>CBDEFI010000004.1:0-575878 GCA_965237375.1 Acidimicrobiales bacterium | reverse complement strand
GCGATGCCACAAGTAACAACAAGATCCTCTTAGCCTGAATCCACCGATTCGGGTTGGTGGGGGGTGTGTTGGGGTGGTTTTTGGGGCGGTTGGGGTTGTGGGGTGTTGGTTGGGGTCGCCGGTGGCGGTGTGGGGCGCCGGTGAGGGGGCGCTGGGGTGGTTCGGGGCGCGTGGGGGCGTGTTGGGGCGCGTGGGGGCGCGCTAGGGCGCCGGGGCGGTGGGTGTTCTGGTGGGGGCTCAGCAGAGTTGGGGTAGGGCGCGGATGTTGGTGAGGGTGGTGTGGAAGGTGGTTGCCCAGGGCCATCGGGCGGGGAGGCGCAGGACGGGGCGTCCGGCGTGGTTGACGAGGCGCCCGGGCACAGCGAGGAGTTGGTTGCGGACGGTTCGCCCGACGCGCAGACGTCCCGTGGGGTGGGTTTCGGCGAGTGTGGTGATCCAGCGGTAGAGGTTGTGGGCCAGTGCGGCGCAGGTCAGCCAGGCGGCGTTGGCGAAGAAGTTCCCCGACGGCAGGTGCGCCAGTCCGGTGCTCGCCTTGAGGTCGCGGATGGCGAGTTCGACGGTGGCGTGTTGGCGGTGATAGGCGTCGGCGGCGGCGCTGTTGAGGTCGTCTCGGTTGGTGACCAAGGCGTGGTGGCGCCAGTCGGGCCACAGCGCGGCCTGCGCGCTGTCGGTGAGGCGGGTGCGCCGCACGACGAGGCGCACGTCGCGGCGGTTGTCGCGCCCGCCGGCGATGATGGTGGTTTCCGCGACCTGCGCGTCGCCGCCGTCGCGGTAGGGGATGGGCTCCCAGTCGTCTTCGTCGATGGCACCAATGGCGGCTTTGACGTGGCCATACAGGGGGATCGTGACCGACCAGCGCACCTTGGCGGCGTCGAGGCGGTCGATGAGTTCGTTGGACCAGAACCCCGAGTCGGCGCGCACGGTGAGTTGGCCCGCCGCGCCGGCGCGGCGGGCGCGGGCGACCGTCTCGGCGATGAAGTGCACGTTGCCTCTCTGGGAGGATCCCTTGCGCAGGCGGGTGTGCAGCGTCTCGCCGGTCTCGGCGCGGGTCGCGATGAGCGGGTGATAACCGAGCTGTTGGGTGTGCCCGTAGGCGGCGCCGGCTTTGGTCTTGGCGGACACCTCACAGATCGTCGAGTCCACATCGATGGTCATCGGATCCTCCCCGGGGCCGCCGCCGGCGGCCCACGCCCGCGCCAGCGCCACACCTGCGGCTTTGTCCAACTGCCGGACGTGACCCCACGTGAACGAACGCAGCAACGACCCCACCGTCGACGCCGCCGCCACCGAGAATCCCAACACCCGGCGCGTCGCCCCGGCGCGCAGACGATTCACGTGATCGATATGGGTGGCGCCGACCAGCATCGCCGCCACCAAACTCAACACCTTGCGCCCCGGAGACGCGCCGCCGACGCGGCCCCCCAAGCGCACCGTCTCATCAACCAGAGACTCCAAACCCAACCGATCCATCAACGTCGCCGCCACCACCAGCCCCGCGTCGGCCACCAACGACTCGTCGTCGAAGGTCACCCCGAACCGGTCAATCTTGCGCGATACTCCACTCACAGGAAGTGCCTCCTCGATCTGGGCCGAAGCCGCTATCACTACCGGCCATTCTCCCAGGTCAGAGAGGCACTTCCGCGGACCCCCAACCCTCAACGCACCCACCAAATCGGTGGATCCAGGCTTAGAGCGTGCGCGGGTAGGTGATCGCCACCGATCGATCGCCCCCATTGGTTCGGGCTGTTAGCCCGCCCACCAGCGCAAACGGTTGAGTCAACAGTACAGCAAAACTCCTGGTCAGCACCTATCCGCGCGGCCTCTTAGCCTGGATCCACCGTTTCGGCTGGCTGGTGGGTGTTGGCTGGTGGTGGTGGGGGTCTGGTGGGGGTTGGGGGACGTTGTTTGGTCGGCGTTGTGCTCGGCGGCGGCGGTGGTGGGTGTGTGTTCGCCGGTGTGGGCGGGTTCGGGGCGTGTCGGGGCGCGCGGGGGCTGCTGGGGGGCCGCTGGTTTCGGGGAGTCCTGTGGGGGTTAGATGAGCAGCGGCAGGTTGCGGATTCGTCGTAGCGTGAGGTGTGTCTGAGTTTGTGTCGTGTTTTGTGGGGTTTTTCAGGCCGCATGGTTGGGTTGTGTGGTTTGGTTGCGATTGTAGGTGATTCGTTGTTGGCGGGCTCGGATGAGTCCGTCTCGGCGGGCGGCTCGGATGGTGTCGCCGTGGCCTCGGTGTTCTTGGTCGGGGGTGACGTAGCCGATGCCGGCGTGGAGGCGGACGGTGTTGTAGTGCTCGCGGCGGATGTCGAGTTCGCGGCGTAGCACGTCGATGTCTTCGATCAGGTCGAGGTGGGGGTGTTCGGTTTTGAGGTGTCCGAACAGTGATTCGATCCAGGCTTGGTCGGTGGGGGTGTGGGGGCGGCCGTAGTGGGTGGCGAGCCAGCACAGCGCCATGAACTCCCGTGTGGATCCTGAGGTCATCTGCGGGCCGTTGTCGGACATGACCAGCAACACCGGCGCCTCGTCGGCGTCGGGGTGCCAGCGAACACTGTCGGGGTTGCGGGCGTCGATTGCCTCGTTGAGGCCTTCGACGCGCAGCGCCCGGTTGAAGACGGCTTGGACCTCGACGCTGGTCTCGTCGGCCGAGGTGATCTCCGCGATCCACTTGCGGGACACGACATCGGAGATGACCGTGGTCGCGGCCTGGGCGCCACTCCAGTGCGTCGTGTCGTAGATCCAGATCCGGTTCGGGGCTTGTTCCACCCAGTGCGGCCACGGTCGCCGCTGTGCTCGCCCCGGGCGCTTCACAGAACCGAACCGCAGGTCGCGGCGTTCAAGCACGCGGCGCACCGTCGAGGGGTCCGCCCAGAAGCGACCCAACCACGACCCCCGATGGGCGAGCTTGCGATGCGAACGATCCACCTCGGCCCACTCGTCGAACACCGCCACGATCTCCTCGGCCTCCTGCGGCGTCAGCGCGTGCAGCGCGCTGCCCCCCGGAGGCTCATCGTCGAGACCGACACCGGCGGCCACGCGGCACCGCCAGCGCTGCAGCCGGCGTTGGGACAACTCCAGGTACCGACACGCCTGCGCATCGGACCAGCCGCTTCGGACCGCGCCGTCGACGAGGCCGATCAATCCGGCTTTGGCGGCCGCGTCTACTCGCTGTGGGACCTGGCCGCTCAGCCCCATAGCTCTTTTCCCTCCGCCAACGTGAGCTTCACCGCCATCTCCGCCAGCGCTGCACGCAGCCGCTGCACCTCCGCGCGCGCCGCCTCCAACTCCACGTCGCGTTGCTTGTCCCGCCGGCCCGGGCGCGACCGCGCCAACGCATCCAACGCGCCCTGCCGAGCGACCTCGCGCAGCCTCGCCACCGTGGACCGGTCAACGCGTGCCCGCTCGGCCGCGTCACCAACGGTGCTCTCACCACGCACGAGCTGCATCCAGATCTCGTACTTCTCCTGCGGCGCCAAAACCCGCTTCTTCTTCCCGGCATGCTCAATGCTCAAAACGCCCTCCTCAGGCTCGATCCACAACCCCCACATGCTGTCTGAAACTCTTCCCAAAACACGACACGAACTCTGCCTCAACACAAGGCGTCGGTGAAGGTGCGCTGCCAGGGCCAGTGGGCGGGCAGGCACAGGACGCTGCGTCCGCTGTGGTTCACGATGCGCCCGGGCAGGGCGAGGAGTTGGTTGCGGACGGTGCGCCCGGCGGTGAGTTGGCCGCGGCGGCGCCCGGCGGTGTGGTGGTGGAGCCAGCGGTAGAGGTTGTGGGCCAGTGTGGCGCAGGTCAGCCAGGCGGCGTTGGCGGCGAAGTTCCCCGACGGCAGGTGCGCCAGTCCGGTGGTGTGTTTGAGGTCGCGGATGGCGAGTTCGATGCTGGCGTGGGCGCGGTGGAACTCGTCGGCGGCGGCGGTGTCGTGGGTGGTGTTGGTGATAAAGGCGTGGTAGCGCCAGTGCGGCCACAGTTCGCCCTGGGTCGCCTCGGTGAGGCGGCTGCGGCGCACGACGAGGCGCAGGTGGCGCGCCTCGCCGTCGACGGTGGCGGCCAGGGTGGTCTCGGTGACGTGCGCCTCGCCGCCGGGGGGGTAGGCAATGGGCGCCCAGTCCGCCTCGGCGATGCTGGCAATGGCGGCTTTGACCTTGGAGGTCTGGCGCACCGTGATCGACCAGCGCACCCCCAGGGCGTCGAGGCGCGCGACGAGGTCCCAGGACCAGAACCCGGCGTCGGCGCGCACGGTCAGCGGCCCGGTCGCGCCGGCGCGCCGGGTGCGGCCGACGGCCTCGACGACGAAGTGCACGTTGCCGCGCTGCGACGAACCGCCGCGCAGGCGCGCGGCCAGCACCTCGCCGGTCTCCGCGCGGGCCGCCACCAACGGGTGATAGCCCAACTCGGCGGTGTGACCGTACGCGGCGCCGGCCTTGGCCTTGCCGACCACCTCACAGACCGTGGAATCCACATCGATGGTCACCGGATCGGCGCCGGGACCCGCGCCGGTCGCCCACGCCCGCGCCAACACCTCGCCGGCAGCTTTGTCGAGTTGGCGGACGTGACCCCACGTGAAGGCGCGCAGGAACGTCCCCAACGTCGACGGCGCCACCACCTTGAACCCCAACACACGACTCGTCGCCCCGGCGCGCAGACGACCCGCGTGATCGATATGCGTCGCGCCGACCAGCATCGCCGCCACCAACGTCAACACCTTGCGACCCGGACGCGCCCCGCCGGGGCGTCCCCCCAGGCGCACCATGCGGTCAACGACCGCCTCGGCGCCCAACCGGCCCACCAGCGTGCCCGCCGCCAACAAGCCCGCATCGGCCACCAACGACGCGTCGTCGAAGACCACCCCCAGTCGCTCAATCTTGTGCGATACTCCACTCACAGGAAGTGCCTCCTGATCAGGGCCGAAAGCCGCGGTTACACACGGCCATTCTCCCAGGTCAGCGAGGCATTTCCGCGCACCCCCAACCCCCAACCACTCCCCACCCAACGGTGGATCCAGGCTTAGAGGCCGCGCGGGTAGGTGGCCATCCACCAGTTGAGGTGTTGTTTCGGCTTTTATGCCGGGTGTACCCAATCCCCAACTGGTGGAGGCAGTCGTATTATGCGCGCGCTCGAGTTCGAAGTGGTTGATGCGGTGTGGGCCGCTGTTGAGGCGCTGTTGCCGTCTCGTGAGGATGCCCATCCGCTGGGCTGTCACAATCCCCGGATTCCGGACCGGGTCTGTTTCGAGGGGATTGTGACCCGCTTGGTGACGGGCTGTTCGTGGGTCACCGCGGAGCGCCTGCTGGGCGGTCGGGTCTCTGACACGACCCTGCGGGCGCGCCGCGACGAATGGACCGAAGCCGGCGTGTTCGACGCGTTGGCCACAGAGGCGGTTGAGGCCTATGACCGCATCATCGGCTTGGATCTCACAGAAACCGCAGACGACGGATCGCAACACAAGGCACCCTGCGGCGGCGTCGGAACCGGCAAAAACCCCACTGACCGGGGCAAACTCGGTTGGAAGTGGTCCCTGATGTGTGACCGGAACGGCATCCCGGTGGGTTGGGCCGCCGACGGCGCGAACCGCCACGACACCATCCTGTTCGAGCCCACCGTCGCCGCGGCCAGCCGCCGCGGCCTGCTCGGCGACATTGAGACCCTGCACCTCGACCGCGGCTACGACAACGGTCGCGTCCGCGACTGCGCCAGCGCCTACGGCATCGACGACGTGAACTGCGCCCGCAAACGGCCCCACGGCACCGCCGACGCCAAGACCCACATCCCACTCGGGAAACGATGGCCCATCGAACGAACCAACTCGTGGCTGTCGAACTTCGGGCAACTACGCCGCAACACCGACCGCCGCCCCCAGCACCGACTCGCCCAGATCGCTCTCGCCATCGCCCTGCTGATCACCGCCAAACTCATCGACTGGCGTGACCGCTGGAGTCCCATCTAGCCACCTACCCGCGCACGCTCTTAGCCTGAATCCACCGTTTTGGCGGGTTGGTGGGTGTTGGTCGCTTGCGGTGGGGGTCTGGGAGGGCTGGGAGAGGGTGTTTGGTTCGCGGAGGGCCCGGTTCGCGGCGGTTTGGGCGGCGGCAGGTGTCGGTTCGGGGGTGTCGGCAGTTTCGGGGCGCGTCGAGCCGGTTGGGGGGCTGGTGTGTCGGGTGGCTGGGGCGGGGTTAGCAGAGTTGGGGCAGGGCGCGGATGTTGGTGAGGGTGGTGTGGAAGGTGATCGCCCAGGGCCAGCGGGCGGGGAGGCGCAAGATGGTGCGTCCGCTGTGGTTGACGAGGCGTCCGGGTAGGGCGAGGAGTTGGTTGGTGATGGTGCGCCCGGCGGTGAGTTGGCCGCGCCGGCGCCGGGGGGTGTGCGCGTTGATCCAGCGGTAGAGGTTGTGGGCGAGTGTGGCGCAGGTCAGCCAGGCGGCGTTGGCGGCGAAGCTCCCCGACGGTAGATGCACCAGGCCGGTGGAGTTCTTGAGGTCGCGAATGGCGAGTTCGACGGTGGCGTGTTGGCGGTGGAACACGTCGGCGGCGGTGGCGTCAGATGTGGTGTTGGTGACGAAGGCGTGGTAGCGCCAGTCGGGCCATAGCGCCCGTTGGGTTTCGTCGGTGAGGCGGCTGCGGCGCACGACGAGGCGCAGCTTGCGCTGTTTGCCGCGGGAGCCGGCGACGAGGGTGGTCTCCGCGACGTGCGCTTCGCCGCCGGGGGGATAGCTAATCGGCGTCCAGTCCGCGTCGGGAATGCTGCCAATGGCGGCTCTGACGTGGGCGTACAGCGGCATCGTGATCGACCAGCGCACCTTGAGGCGTTCGAGGCGGTCGAGGAGGTCATAGGACCAGAATCCCGCGTCGGCGCGCACGGTCAGTTCGCCCGCCGCGCCGGCGCGTCGGGCGCGGTGGACGGTCTCGGCGACGAAGTGCACCTGGCCGCTCTGGGAGGACCCGCGGCGCAGGCGGGCATGCAGCACCTCGCCGGTCTCAGCGCGGGTCGCCACCAAGGGGTGATAGCCCAACTCGCCGGTGTGGCCGTAGGCGGCGCCGGCTTTGGCCTTCCCCGACACCGCACAGACCGTCGAGTCCACGTCGATGGTCATCGGATCGTCACCCGGACCGGCGCCGGCCGACCACGCCCGACCGAGCACCACACCGGCCGCCTTGTCGAGCTGGCAGACATGACCCCACGTGAACGAACGCAGGAACGTCCCCAACGTCGACGGCGCCGCCGGCGCGAACCCCAACACCGCCCCCGTCGCGCCGGCACGCAACCGATCGGCGTGATCATATGCGTCGCGCCCACCAGCATCGACGCCACCAACGTCACCACCTTGCGCCCCGGACCCGCACCACCCGGGCGCCCACCCAGGCGCACTGTGCGATCCACCACCTCACCCACACCCAGGCGGGCCAACAACGTGCCCGCCGCCACCAAACCCGCATCAGCGACCAACGACTCATCATCGAAAACCACCGCCAACCGATCAATACTGCGCGATACTCCACTCACAGGAAGTGCCTCCTCACCCGGGCCAACGGCCGCTCTTGTACACGGCCATTCTCCCAGGTCAGCGAGGCACTTCCGCGCACCCCCAACACCCAACACCCCCACCCCAACGGTGGATTCAGGCTTAGATCATCATCAATACAGGTCAGCTCCTATTTGATCGGTCGATCTTGGTGTCGGAGGGAATCCCGACCCCGATAGTTGGACGGTGCGGGCGACCGCCTACGGGCCGTCTACGTCCACCACGTGGAACCTGCCGCGTCCGGGGTGGTGTTCGCGCGCTGGAGATCAACGCCGGGACAGACCTACACCGGCACCAGTCCCCTGTCGTGGGCGCACACCACCGCCCGGCTGGGTTCTGAGGCCGAGCGCAGCTTGGCCGACGAGTCCGGCGGGCCGCTCGCCCAGCTGCTCGCCGTGCCGCAGGACGGCGGCGACCCTGACGACGACGGCGACGCGTTCGCTGGCCTGCGCGGCAACATCGCCCGCGCCCGAGGCCGTGCCCTACTCGTGGAGACCACCGCTACTGGCTGGGGTGAAGGCCGCACCGCCGCCCCACAACGCGACTGGCAAACGAACCGGCTCGGGCCCACACCACCGGCGACCATGCCAGAGGTGGCCCGCGACGCCTTCGAGCGCACCCTCGCCGCCTGCGGCAGCAACGTGTCGTTGTTCACCGACGCCGACGGCACCGCACAACGAGAAGCACTCCAACGCTGGCACATGGGCACCGTCCTACCGCTCGCCCGCCTACTGGAGCACGAACTGACCACCAAGCTGGACACTGACGTGCGGCTCCGCTTCGACCCGTACCCGCTCGACGTGCAAGCCCGCACCACCGCGTTCGCCAAGATGGTGCATGGCGGCGTCACCGTCGAACAGGCACTCGCCGCGAGCGGTCTCCTCGAAGATGACTGACGCCAACCGCTATTGCAGCGGCGGCGAAATCCTCCCGAGAGCCCGCGCCGAGGAAATCATGGCGCAACTCGACGGCATGTCGGGGTTCGTCGTCTGCGGGTGCGCACATCGGTGGGGATGCAAAGACCCCGACACGGTGCCACGCGGTGACAAGCGCAAGCCCGCCCCAAGGGGACCCGCCCGGCGCCGACCCACCGGTGCTGCCACGTTCGTCGACCGCGCCTAGCAGCGCCGAGTGTGGTACACAAATAGGGATACTCGATACAAATAGTTCACTGACCTGCGAGTTCTAGTGCCCGGGGCGGGACTTGAACCCGCACGCTCTTTCCGAACCGAGGGGTTTAAGCCCTCTGCGTCTACCGATTCCGCCACCCGGGCCTTCATTGAAGCTAGTTCACCACCCGTGACACCACGGGCGACTGAGCAGGAACACAGGCGCGCTTGAACGGGCAGCGCCCGGTAGTGCTCTGTGCGGCAGGCCGCGACGCGCCGAAGTGGGACGGCGAGGCGCGCGACCACCAAACTATCGGTGTGACGCGCCCAACATCGACGTTAGAGCGAGTAGTGCGACTCTGCCGGGCTCACCTCGTGCATATCACGTTGCCGTCGTTGTTCCAGCAGCTCGTCCAGGGGAACTTCCATCCAGAAATGTCCTCCCACGGTATCGGCCCTTCCTTCTCCTGCTCGCTGCCATCGCCAGGCGGAGTCCAAACCGCGTTACCGACCTTGCAGCCCTCAGCCATCGAGCCGTCGCACGACAGCAGGCCGGAGTTGGAGGTGTCGCCGGTCTCATCGGGATCGGAAGGCTGGTCCCCGACCGGATCACTCTTCTTGTCACTCTCGTTACCCTGAGAATTCGGCGCAGTCGAGTCCGACGGCTTCTCCTCGCCGTCGTCGGACGAGGACCGCTCCGATTCCGTACGCGTAGCCGGGCCCGTTGTCCGCTCGACCTGGGGAGTCGTCTGCTCGTCCTGGGGAGTCGTCTGCTCGTCCTGGGGGCACAAGGCAGGGGCGGGTGCCGGATCGGTTGCTGTCTCGCGGGGCTCGGCCGGCCTCCCCGAAACACGCACCGAGAGCGCTTCCGACCAAGCGCTTGCCTGGATCTCGTCCCCTTCCAATCTCGTCGCCCGCACCTCGTAGGCGAAGTAGTCGTTGCCCTCAACAAGCTCGGTGTCGTCCTCAGGACTCGTGTACTGCACCGAGGCGTCGAGCAGGCCATTGGCGTCGCCTGCGACGCAGAACGTCACCTGCTCGCCGGAGCCCTGGTGCGTCCGTCGCACCTCGAAACCCGTCGGCGCAACGCCCGGATCATCCTCGGGCACGCTCCAGGAGAGTTGAGGCGCGAGCACCACGTATTCCTCGGTCGTGTCGACGACCAACACCAGCTGATGCGACACCTCGATCGGCTCATCGCTCTCGCCTTCCGTCGCCAACACACCCGGCGCGAACAGCACAAGCGACGAGACAAGGATCGACGCGAAAACAACCCGGGTTCGCTGGCGGCCCATAGACCCCATGGTCGCTTTGGACATCGTGCCACACCTCATGCGAGAGACAGCCCCTCGAGTGCCGGACACTATCACTCCGAACTCGAATGGGCTCGCACGAGGGAACGTTCACTGTTGAGCATATGAATTCGGTCTGGACAAACTTCAGGAGCGCGTCCCGGTTGCAGCGTGTCGCCGGCACAACGCACGGCGGGCCAGCCTCGGCATGGGCAACTCAGGCGGCGTGCGGCACGTCGGTGGACTCGAGCAGTGGCCGAGCGGAGAGTTCCGCGGTGTCCGCCACTACGGTGTCGATGTCTTCCGTCGCCTGCCACAGTTCCCGCCGCACCCGGGCGGCATCATGCGGAGGGAGTTCGTTGGCACATACGACACCCTCGATCATGTCGGCGAGCACCGCCGGCCAGGCCCGGCCTCGGCTGCGCACCGACACCAGCACCGAGCCCCCGGCGCTGCGGCGAATCGTGCGGTCCGCGCCGGCGACCCGCGGCGGCGTGCGGAACGACGGCACCTGTAGTCCCAGCGAGGTGGCCGCCGCGGCCAGGCGCCGCCCCGCCTCGGCGAACCTCAGAACGTGGCTCTCTCTCATGTCCCCAGTGTGGCAAGGGGGTGTGACACACCACCCACAGAGGGATTGCGCAAACGGCGACGTGATCGGGGTGGTCGAGGCCGCCGGCGGTGTCGTGGCGGTAGAGGCGCTCGTACTTCAGTGGCTTGATGCAGCGTTCGGCGACACCGTTGGAGTGCGGGGCGCACTGGTGGGTGCGCCGATGGGCGCTCCTCATCAGGGACTCTACGGGTTGCGCCGCTACCGTAAGCTGGCTTCTCACCCAGCGTTGGAGGTGGAGATGACAGGGTCCAAACACTTCTATATTGAGTCATTCGATACGGTCGGCCAGTTCTAGCCCCGATTATTCATGGGTTTGGTCGCCGGGGCGGGTGTTTGTCGCGCGGGTGCCCTGTTGAGGTGGGATTATGGGCGGTGACAACTGTCCGTGATCTCATCTTGGAGGGCACCCGCATGGTGAATGTTAACAGCACGGCCGAGGTGGCGGTCGCGGGCGGCGGCGGTGTGGTGGCCGGGCACGGGGGTTTGCACGCTTTGGGCCGGTTCGCGGATCGTGTGGGGCTCGGCGGGCGCCTGTCGGCGGCGTTCCCGCCGGGGGAGCGCAGGCGGGTCCATGATCGGGGCAAGGTGCTGGCTCAGGCGATGTTGATGCTGTCCGGCGGCGGGGAGGCGTGCAGCGATATCGAGGTTCTGCGCGCTGAGGGGGAGTTGTTCGGGTCGGTGCCGTCGGACTCGACGCTGTATCGGGTGCTGCGCGGCGTCGACGCGGCGACTTTGGAGGGGCTTCGCGGGTCGTTCGCGGCGCTGCGGGAGTCTGTGTGGGCGCAGATGGCGGGCACGTCGGGGGAGATGGTCATCGACATCGATGCGTCGTTGCACGAGGTGCACTCGGAGAACAAGGCCGGCACGGCGGCGCATTACAAGGGCGGGTTCGGGTTCCATCCGATGTACGCGTTCGCGGACCGCACCGGGGAGTGCCTGAGCGTGATGCTGCGCCCCGGCAACGCCGCGGCGAACTCGATCGCGGACCACACCGCGGTGCTCGACGCCGCCATCGAGGCGCTGCCCGCGGACGCGGCTGCGGGCCATCGCAAAGGAGACGACGCGTCGGCGGTGCGGCGCCGGGTGCGGGTGCGCACCGACTCGGCGGGCTGCACGAGCTTCGTGCACGTCTGCGCCGAGCGCAACATCGCGTTCAGCGTCGTGGCGCGCTCTGAGCCCGCCATCGACGCCGCTATCGCCGCCGCGCTGCGCGACCCGAAACGCTGGAAACCCGCACAAGAACAGCCCGACGCCAAACACCGCCGCACGCGCCGCGGCCGCGGCGCGGAGGTCGCCGAGATCACCGACCTCCTCGACGTATCGGACCGCCCGGAGGGCACCCGGCTCATCGTACGGCGCGAACCGCTGCACCAGGGCGCGCAAAGATCGCTGTTCGCCTCGGCGCCTGGCGCTACTGGGGGCACTGGACCAACCTGCCCGGCAGCGCCGCGGCCCGCGACGCCGACATGCGGGCCCACGCCCGCGTCGAGGACCACATCGCCCGCCTCAAAGACAGCGGCGCCCAACGATTCCCCTTCACCAGCCTCGACGCCAACCGCGCCTGGCTGCAACTCGCCGCCTTCGCCGACGCGCTCGTGCGCTGGTTCCAGACCCTGTGCCTGACCGGACAACTCGCCCGGGCCCGACCAAAGACCCTGCGCTGGGGGCTCTGGCACACACCGGTACGCGTCACCCGCCACGCCCGAGCCACCACCCTGCGCCTACCGAACAACACCGCCGCCACAGCCGCCATCATCACAGCGCACCTCCGCATCAACCTGCTCATCTGAACCCCGACCGCCCCAACACAGACCCGAGGCGACACCAGCGCGGCGCGCCCGAAAACACGCCGACCCGCCCCCCGGCACCCTCCAGGACCCCAGCGCAACGCCAACCCCGGCTCTGACCGCCACCAACCGCCCACAAGCACCAACGAACCCGCCCTCAACACCCTCCCACACCCCAAAACCACTCACCACACACCCCCCATGAATGATCAGGGCTAGTGGTCAACTGCGCCGACGAGGGCAGCGCGTATCCGAGGAATTGCGGCCGTAATCGCTGCCATAGCCACCCGCGGCACGATATTCCGGCCGGACACTATATTGAAACAACTCTAAGTATAATGACACCTCTGACATGGGCGACAGCTGGACGGCGAGATCCAGTGCGCGCCGAAGTGGAGATCATTAGATTCTCGGCGGGATGGATGGCAACGTGGCCGCCGGATATGTGGTCTTCGATCTTGAGGGCAACGCCGACCGGTCCGACCCTCCGGCGCACGAGATCATCGAGATCGGTGCCGTGGCCGTCGAGGGCGGTGCGGAAGTGGAGAGCTTCTCGACCCTCGTTCGCCCGACACGCCCCCTGCGGGACTTCACCCGTGAACTCACCGGCCTCACCGACGCCGACCTCACCGCGGCGCCGGAGTCCGCCGATGCCCTGCGCGACTTCTACCGGTTCGTCGCCGACCGACCCCTGATCGCCCACAACGGGTTCGGGTACGACTTCCGGCTGCTCGACGCCGCCGGGGAGAGGACCGGGGTTCGCCCGCCGGAGGTGGCCCGCCTGGACAGCCTGGAGTTGGCGCATCTCGTCTTCCCCCGTGCCGGCAAGGGTGTCACCGCCAACATCGATGGAAGCCGCCCGCCGCAGGGCCGCAGCCTCGACGAACTGGTGCGGTACTTCTTCTTCGACGAGCCGCGCACGCTGCACCGCGCCCTGGGTGACGCCCAACTGCTGCACAGGGTGCTCGTCCGGTTGCTGGCGGCCCTGGAAGCCGACGAGCCGGCCCGCCGCCTGCAGCGCTGGGTGCTGGGAACGACGTACCACCCCTGGGCGGCCTTCCTGACAGCGGAGCCGGCGCCGCCCGCGCTGGAGGACGTGGTCCCTCTGCCCGAGCCGCCGCGGCGGCCCACTCCGACCGGCGTCTTCGATCCGGCAGCGGTCGGCGGGATGTTCGCTGAAGACGGCGGCCTGATGAGTAGGGCCCGCAAACCCCGTGAACAACAGATCCAGATGGCAACCCACGTCGCCGACTGCCTCCAGCGCGACGTCAGGAGCCTGATCGAGGCACCGACCGGCACCGGCAAGACCCTCGCCTACCTCGCTCCGGCCATCGAATACGCCCGCGCCAGCGGCGAGACCGTGATCGTCGCCCCCCACTCGAAGGTCCTCCAGGACCAGGTCATGGCCACCCTCGAAGAGTTGCAGGGCGAACTCGACCCGTTCACGGCGGTCCTCCTGAAGGGTGCGGGCAACTACATCAGCCTCGAAGCGCTGGCCGGAGAACTCGACGCCGTGGTCGCATCCACCGGCGACGGCGGGCCTGACGTTCCCCCCGCGTCCTCCGAGGAACTCGACCCGACCAGGCCCCCGGACCAAGTCCCCGGCCCCGGCGGCCCCGAGAGCGGCTCCGACGACGCCTTCGGCCTCATGCTTGCCGTGATATGCGGCTGGGTCGCCGAGACGCCGACGGGCGACTGGGACGATCTCCGCTCGGGAGCCATCGAGGCGAACAGGAGGACGCTCGGGGATCCTCAGCCCGGCCAGGACGCGACGGACGATCGAAACCCGCCCGCCGGCGGAAACGCCACGGCGCCGTGCGATGCGCTACCCAACCAGAACGCGGCGGAGTACCGAGACCCGCCCATCAATCCGAACAGGGCCGCACGGCGCGCTCTTCGGTTCCGCCTGCAGGCGGAGGGCGCGCTTGGACCGGCGGTAGGTGCCCTCGACAAGCGCGACTTCCATCGCCGGGCGCGCGACGGACTACGCCCGGCGCACGTCGGCGTCCTGAACCACGCCCTGCTGGTCACCTGGGACGGGTGGCTCGACCGCTCCAAACGGCTGGTGCTGGACGAGGCTCACAACCTGGAGGACGCCGCCACCGACGCCCTCACCGAGGAGGCCGGCCGGGCCGGGTTGCTGGCTCTGGCCAACGCCCTGTGGGATCCCGACAAACGTCGCGGCACCGTGCGCCGCTTGGCCGACGCAGCACGTTGGTCACTGCTTGACGAACCGCTGCGGGGACTGCGCGAGGCCGCCGATGACGTGCGGACGGCCTGTGACCGCTTCGGCGAGGCGTTCGTGAGGTACGTGCGCACCCGCACAGGCGTCCGCCAGGACGACCAATACGGCGCCTCCTACGGCATCCGGCCGAGGATCGACACCCAACACCCCGACTACGCCGAGGCGATGCGGACCGGACAGGACCTGAGGCAGGCGCTGCGAGGTGTCGCCGACGTTCTGAACCAGGTGAACCTGCCCGAGGATCTGTCGGTGCCCTACCGGCGCCACCGGTTGGAGGACGAGATCAACCGCCTAGGAGACTGCTGAGTTTTTGGGCTGTGGGGCTGTTGGGGTGGCGGGGCTGGGGTTGTGGTGAGGTGGGTGTGCTGTTGGTGGAGCTTTTCGGCTCTGTTTTTGTCGTGTCGGGGGTGGCCGCGGGCGGGTTGGGGTGTCAGTGGGCGCCTTGGAGGTGGAAGTGGCCGCCGGTGTGGGTCACGCCGAGGTTGACGAGGCGCGTGAGGTTCACCGCGGCGGCGCGGGTGGTGAGCCATTGGTGGTTGGCGGCGACGCCGCGGTAGGGGACGCGTCTGGCTTTGTTGCGGGTCAGCCAGGCGATGGATCGTTCGACCATGGGGCGGTGTCGGCGGTAGGCACCCTGGGTGGCGGGGTCGGCCCAGCGGGCCTTGTTGGCGGCGCGGTGGTCCTCGAAACGGTCGACGCCGACGGTGCGCCCGCGGGCGCTGGTGGTGCAGCGGCCGCGCTGGGGGCAGGCGCCGCACAGCGCGCCGAAGCGGGCGATGCCGCGGTTGTTGGCTCTGGGCCTGATGGTGACGGTGTGTCCGGCGGGGCAGGTCACGGTTGCCGCCGCGGTGTCGATGGTGAAGTCGCCGCGGCGGAAGCCGCCGGCGATGGCGGGGCGGCGGTCGATGGGTTTGATGGTGGTGGTGTGCCCGGCGTCGGCGAACGCGGCGAGCGCCTCACCCGACGCGTACGCCGAGTCCGCCAGAACCTCCACACCCACGCCGGTCGCGGCGGCGTCGGCGGGAGTCGCGGTGTCAGCGGCGATGGTGGTGTCGGTTGTGAGGAGTTCGGCGCCGACCGTCGCGTCGGAGACGTTCGCAGCTGTGAGCGCGGCGGCGGTGATGATCCCGGTGTCGGGTTCGGCGGCGATGTGGGCCTTGTAGCCGTCGCGGCGCGCCGAGCGGGACTTGCGGGCGTGGCGCGCCTCGGCGTCCACGGTGGAGATCGTCCGATCCGCCGCCACGTTGCGGGCGATGAGCCAGCGCCCGGGCACCTCGGGATCGGCTTCGACGTCCTGGCCCGCCACGACGCCCAACAAGCCCACCGCCGCAGCCGCCTCGTCGTCGAGATCCACCCCGTCCACGGCGGCCAACACCGCCAACGCGTCACCGACGAGGGCGTCGATCAGATCCGCCCGCGCCTCGGCGTCGGCCCAGTCGCACGCAGGCTTCGCGCGCCCCCCGTCATCATGCGCCGACACGTCCACCGCCGCCGCCGCCGGCACCAAGCGGCGCACCCGGCGCATCTGCGCGCAGATCATCGTGACAGTGTCCTGCGTCGCCACCGCGTCGTCGAGCAGCGTCGAGTCCAACGCCCGGCGACCCTTGGCCGCCACGACGCCGCTCTCGGCGATCACCGCCCGGACCGCGTCGAAGATCCGCTCCGGGCGGGCGCTGCTGCGCAGGCGCGCCCGCCACAGTGTCAACACGCTCGGATGGAACGCCCCGTCGGTCAACGACAAACCCGCCGCGGCCTTCCAACGCAGATCACACCGCAAACGCTGCACCGCTTCGCGGTCCGACAGGCCCTCCAAGGCTTGCAACACCAACACCGTCGCGATCAGCGACGCCGGCTGCGACCGCCGCCCCCGCCCACCGAAGAGATCCGCGAACAACCCGTCAGGGAACACCCCCAGGCGATGCTCAGCCAAGAACCGATACACCGACCCCACCGGAACCAGATCACCGCACAACGCGAAGACATCCAACAACTCGCGATCAGAACGCTCAGAACCCTGCATACCCCCATACTCCCAGAGCCCGACCCAAAACGCGAGCCTTTCCCCACCGGCGCCGCAACGAATTACTCAGCACTCTCCTAGGAGACTGCTGAGTTTTTGGGCTGTGGGGCTGTTGGGGTGGCGGGGCTGGGGTTGTGGTGAGGTGGGTGTGCTGTTGGTGGAGCTTTTCGGCTCTGTTTTTGTCGTGTCGGGGGTGGCCGCGGGCGGGTTGGGGTGTCAGTGGGCGCCTTGGAGGTGGAAGTGGCCGCCGGTGTGGGTCACGCCGAGGTTGACGAGGCGCGTGAGGTTCACCGCGGCGGCGCGGGTGGTGAGCCATTGGTGGTTGGCGGCGACGCCGCGGTAGGGGACGCGTCTGGCTTTGTTGCGGGTCAGCCAGGCGATGGATCGTTCGACCATGGGGCGGTGTCGGCGGTAGGCACCCTGGGTGGCGGGGTCGGCCCAGCGGGCCTTGTTGGCGGCGCGGTGGTCCTCGAAACGGTCGACGCCGACGGTGCGCCCGCGGGCGCTGGTGGTGCAGCGGCCGCGCTGGGGGCAGGCGCCGCACAGCGCGCCGAAGCGGGCGATGCCGCGGTTGTTGGCTCTGGGCCTGATGGTGACGGTGTGTCCGGCGGGGCAGGTCACGGTTGCCGCCGCGGTGTCGATGGTGAAGTCGCCGCGGCGGAAGCCGCCGGCGATGGCGGGGCGGCGGTCGATGGGTTTGATGGTGGTGGTGTGCCCGGCGTCGGCGAACGCGGCGAGCGCCTCACCCGACGCGTACGCCGAGTCCGCCAGAACCTCCACACCCACGCCGGTCGCGGCGGCGTCGGCGGGAGTCGCGGTGTCAGCGGCGATGGTGGTGTCGGTTGTGAGGAGTTCGGCGCCGACCGTCGCGTCGGAGACGTTCGCAGCTGTGAGCGCGGCGGCGGTGATGATCCCGGTGTCGGGTTCGGCGGCGATGTGGGCCTTGTAGCCGTCGCGGCGCGCCGAGCGGGACTTGCGGGCGTGGCGCGCCTCGGCGTCCACGGTGGAGATCGTCCGATCCGCCGCCACGTTGCGGGCGATGAGCCAGCGCCCGGGCACCTCGGGATCGGCTTCGACGTCCTGGCCCGCCACGACGCCCAACAAGCCCACCGCCGCAGCCGCCTCGTCGTCGAGATCCACCCCGTCCACGGCGGCCAACACCGCCAACGCGTCACCGACGAGGGCGTCGATCAGATCCGCCCGCGCCTCGGCGTCGGCCCAGTCGCACGCAGGCTTCGCGCGCCCCCCGTCATCATGCGCCGACACGTCCACCGCCGCCGCCGCCGGCACCAAGCGGCGCACCCGGCGCATCTGCGCGCAGATCATCGTGACAGTGTCCTGCGTCGCCACCGCGTCGTCGAGCAGCGTCGAGTCCAACGCCCGGCGACCCTTGGCCGCCACGACGCCGCTCTCGGCGATCACCGCCCGGACCGCGTCGAAGATCCGCTCCGGGCGGGCGCTGCTGCGCAGGCGCGCCCGCCACAGTGTCAACACGCTCGGATGGAACGCCCCGTCGGTCAACGACAAACCCGCCGCGGCCTTCCAACGCAGATCACACCGCAAACGCTGCACCGCTTCGCGGTCCGACAGGCCCTCCAAGGCTTGCAACACCAACACCGTCGCGATCAGCGACGCCGGCTGCGACCGCCGCCCCCGCCCACCGAAGAGATCCGCGAACAACCCGTCAGGGAACACCCCCAGGCGATGCTCAGCCAAGAACCGATACACCGACCCCACCGGAACCAGATCACCGCACAACGCGAAGACATCCAACAACTCGCGATCAGAACGCTCAGAACCCTGCATACCCCCATACTCCCAGAGCCCGACCCAAAACGCGAGCCTTTCCCCACCGGCGCCGCAACGAATTACTCAGCACTCTCCTAGGGCGCCACGCCCGTGATGCCGCCACTACGGTCGACAAGGTTCTGTGGGCCGAGGATCCGGAACGGTGGGTCGCCATCGGCGGAATCGACCACTCCTCCGACGGCTGGCACTGGTCGCTTCGCCGCTCACCGGTCACGGTCGCGGGTCACCTGCAGAGCATGTGGAACTCGCTGCAGACCGCCGTTCTCACGTCGGCGACCCTCCGCGTGGGCACCAGCTTCGACCACATCATCGACACCCTCGGCCTCGACGCGGTCGAGCAGAAGATCCTCGCCAACCCCTTCCCCTGGATCGTGGAGAACCACCTGCTGCTGCTCACCGACTACCTGCCCGCCCCGCGCGCGCATCTGATGGAGGAGTTCAAGCTGTCCGCAGCAGCGGAGATCCCCCGCCTACTCATTCTCACCAACGGACGCGGTATGGCTCTGATGACCGCCAAGGCCCGGTTGCAGTTCGTGCGGGCCCACGCCCGCGCCGTCCTCGAGGGCCACGGCATCCCGCTGCTGGCGCAGGGCGACGACTCCGCTCCCGCTCTGGTCGAACGGATGCGGGCGGATAACGCCACCAGCCTCCTGGCCACGCGATCGTTCTGGGAAGGCGTGGACATTCCCGGCGAGGCCCTCAGCTTGCTGATCATCGAGAAAATCCCCTTCGACTCCCCCGCCGACCCTGTCGTCGCCGCCCGCATGGCGGCAATGGAGCGTCGCGGCAAGGACCCCTTCGCCGACTACATGGTCCCGCGGGCGGCGCTCCGCTTCGCCCAGGGTGTGGGGCGCCTCATCAGGACCGAGACCGACCGCGGCGTCACCGTCGTGCTGGACAACCGGCTGTGCCGTGCGGTGCCCTACCGGGACCGCATGCTCGCCACCCTGCCCGGCCCGCCGAGGCAGGTACGTGCCCTCCGGGCCGACAACGCCTACCAAGAGATCGCCGACCATCTGCACGACGTTGACTACGACGACGAGATGCGAAGAACGCTCGGGGCGGTGGCGAGTGCCGACACGTGGGCCGGCCTCGCCGAACTGGAACTGACCGAAGCCGACCTCGCCGACGGGGCAGTGATCACTGAGAGGCTCGATCGCGTGCGGGAGCGCTTCGGATTCGAGCGGTGGCGCCCCGGCCAGCGCGAGACGATGGAGCGCTTCATCCGAGGGATCGACACACTCGCCGTGCTGCCCACCGGCTCGGGCAAGTCGATCACCTTCCAGATCCCCGCCCTGCTGTCGCCCGGAGTGACGGTCGTGATCTCACCGCTCACCGCCCTGATGAACGACCAGGTCGAGAACCTGCGGGCGCGGGGCGTCACCGCGGTGGCGGCCATCCACAGCGGCATTCCGCAGGGCGAATGGCGGGACATCCTGCGCGGGGCTGAACGCGGCGACTACAAGTTGCTGTACGTCAGCCCCGAGCGGCTCTGGTCGCAGGAGTTCGTCGAGACGCTGTCGAAAATCGGCGTGGCCCGGATCGCCGTGGACGAGGCGCATTGCATCTCCCAGTGGGGCCACTCCTTCCGCCCCGAGTACACCGCCATCCCCCACGCTCTTGAACGCATCGCGGCGCAGCGACGTCGCATCCCGCACACGTCGGCGTCGGCATCCGCACACCCGAAACACGTCGCGGCGCATCGACCCTCCATCCTGGCCGTGACCGCCACCGCCACCGAGAGGGTGCGCAACGAGATTCGCCGGTTGCTTCAACTCGACCGAGCCGGCGACAATTCCGGTGACGATCCCATCGCTCTCTCCCCCGACCGCCGCGAGATCCGCTACTACGTCGAGCAGTGCCGCGACCGCAAGGACCGGGACCTGCGGGTCGTGCAGGTGGTGGAGGCGTTCCGCACACAGGCCGCCATCGTCTACGTGCCGACTCGCAGGGACGCCACCCGGATCGCCGGCCTCCTGACGGCTGCCGGCCACAACGCACGGCCCTACCACGGCGGTATGGAGCAACCGGCGCGCCAACACGTCGAGGACGCCTTCCGTCACGGCGAGGTGGACGTGGTCGTGGCCACCAAGGCGTTCGGCATGGGCATCGACAAGCCCGACATCGCCCTGATCGTCCACCTCGAGATGCCCGCCACCATCGAGGAGTACGTCCAGGAGACCGGACGGGCCGCCCGAGGCGCCATCGACGGCAAGGAGCCGAGCACCGGTACCGCCGTGCTGCTGAAGATGCCCCGCGACTGTTCGATCCACCGAATCTTCATCCGCAGCGCCGCCCCGGATTTGGAGCAGGTCCAGCAACTCTGGGAACGGCTCAAGGACGGAACCTGTGCCTACGACCCCGATGCACTCGCCGACGACACGACCGACCGGAAGGGCGTGGATGCGGCGCTGGCCGTCCACTACCTGCAGGAGGACGGGGGGCTGCTGGAGGACGGGGGGCTGCTGGAGGACGGGGGGCTGCTGGAGGACGGGGGACTGCGACGGCAACTCGACACCCCCTGGTGGGGGCGCGTCACGATCGTGGCCGACACCAGGTCGCTCATCGAGGAACTGGCGGCCACCGATCCCGAACTGGCCGAGCGGGCACGACGAATCGTCAGACTGATCGAACAGAGCGACACCGACGAGTACCGGTCCGACGTCTGGAGTGCAGAACTGAAACGAACGGTCAGACGGACAGCGGCCGACCTGCTGGAACTCAACCGGCTGGACATCCTCGGATTCACGGCCTGGAAGCACGCCTGGATGCTGGAGCGGCGCCCCGGCCACGAACCGAACTGGACCGCCATAGCCGAAAAAGCCGAAAGTCGCCGCGCCGAGGTCGAGAAGAAGTCCCAGCAGGCCAAAGAGTTCGCCGCTCTCGAAGGCCTGCCGGAGGCTTCCAACCGGCGCTACCCCGTGAACCCCCCGCGTGCGCGGCAGAACACCGGCCGTTCCCCCCGCTGCCGTCGCCGCGTGTTGCTCGAGTACCTGGGTGCCGAAGCACCAGAGCGCTGCGGGGCCTGCGACGGCTGCACGCCCCTCGAGCGGCCGTGGGCGGACAGCCACCTCAGTCGGGAGGCGCTGCTGGCCGCTCTGCCCCAACGCACCATCGCGCTGCGGCTGATCGCCGACACGTCCGGGGCGCGCCGGTCCTACTCGCGCCGGAACATCATGCGCACACTCGTCGGCGCCAACTCCTCCCCGCATGCCCTACCGAATCGCCTCGCCGAGCACCCGACCTTCGGACGACTCGGCTTCCTCGGTGAGGCGGGCGTGGAGGAGCTCATCGACCGCCTGATCGACGAGGGCTTGGTAACCAGCGAGGACGCCGAGTACGAATCCAGCACCACGTACAAGACCCTGCAGATCACCGACCAGGGAAAGGAGTTCCTGGGAGAGCGCTGAAGAACGCCGCTCTCGTTCGACCCACCGCGTGCGGATCGGATACCTCATCATCGACCAACAGGCCACCGGCGACTTGCGCGACACTCACCTGGGAGAGCGCTGAGTGGTCCATCGGAGGCGCAGCCCGACCGCTGGGCCGTGGATTCCAGCCCCGAATCGGTGGCAGCGGCAGGCTGTCCGCCCGAGTGATAAAGCAGGTGACCTGCGGAATCGGTCGGCAGTCCCCTAGAGTTCACGCGCCTTCCCCACATCGCCCGACGACTTGACGCCACATGGCCTTCCTCCAGCCCGAGAACATCCCGAGCCGCAACGATCTGCCGCTCCGCTTGCAGGCGGTCGCCAAAGCGCTGAAGAACCTTCTCCCGGACGACGTGACCGTCTGGCTGGAGAGGACGGGCGACGACACAGCATCTCTCCGGCGCGACTTCGACCCCGAGGCCGCGCGCCGGCCCGCCCCGACCACAGAGCCCTACCTGGTGGTCCTGGACCCCGAGGCCGGGATCGCGGTCATGGAGGCGCCTGCGATCTCCCGGAGCCGTCTCCATCTCCTCCGGAACAGTGAACTCGACGCGAACCCGCTGCGGGCATCCATCGTGCAGCGGACTGAGGCTCTGTGCGACGGCATCGACGCCCGCTCGATCCAGGCCCTACCGGTCGTGCACGTGCTTGCCCTCCCGGAGGCGCACCGCGAGGACCTCCCGTCGAGGTCCTCGGTCCGGTTGCTGTGCAGCGAGGACTTCGAGCCCGATGCGCTGCGGCCGGCACTACACCGAATCATCAGTGGCCGGAGCCGCCCCCTCGGCCCGCAACTCCCCCTCAGCCCGCAGGAGGAAACCGAGGCTCGGGCGGCGGTGAACCCCTCGATCCTCATCGGCGGCGCAGCCCAGCAGGGGCTCATGTTCGGCCCGCCCGACGACGCCGAGCAGATCCGGGCTCTGGACCGCAAACAGGAGCGCCTCGCCAGACACCTCGGCGGCGGCTACCGGCTTATCCGCGGGGTCGCCGGCAGCGGCAAGACCCTGATCCTCACCCACCACGCGAAGCATCTCGCCGAGCACTTCCCGCAGTGGCCCATCCTCCTGCTGTGCTTCAACCGGGCTCTGTCGGTCGCCCTGGCCCGAGAGGTGAGAGAGGCCGGGAACGTCCGGGCCATGACAATCGACAGACTTGCCTCGGAGACGATATGGGCCACTGGACGGCAGGTTCCGGATGTTCGGCGAGGACACGAGGACGAGGACTTCGCAAGGCGGAGGCAGGAAGCGCGCGAAGCCGCCGAGACCTTGGACGACTCGAAGCGCTACGACATGGTCCTGGTGGACGAGGCGCAGGACTTCGGCCCCTCCGGACTCGATCTGGCCTGGGCGATGCTCAAAGACGGCCGGGAGCACTTCGTGATCGCGCTCGACAGCGCCCAGAACCTCTACCGGCGCCGCATGACGTGGAACCCGCCGGACAGGACCGCCCGCGGCCGCGCCACCGTCCTGCGGATCAACTACCGCAACACCCGCGAGATCCTCGACCTCGCTCAGAGAGCACTGCGGGGTCTCGACGAGGAAAGTTCGAAAGACCCCCAGTCCGACGATCTCGACGTGCTGGTCCTGCCGGAGCACGCGGCCCGCCACGGGCATCTGCCTCGAACTCTCGTCTGCGCCGACCTCGATGCCGAAGTCGGGGCCATCGCTGCGAGGGTGCAGGAACTCCGGGAGGCGGGCGTCGAGCCGGAACACATCGTCGTCCTGTCCGGTTCGAACGATCTACGCGAACAGGTGCTGGACACCGTGCCGGGGACCGTCGACGCCAACGAGAATCGTGACGGAGCCGTGTTGGCCCGCGGCAAGGTGCGGATCGCCACCCTGTACTGGTCCAAGGGGCTGGAGTTCCGCCACGTCATCGTGGGCGGGGCCAACCACATCTGGGTACCAAAGCAGGATGGCAAGGCGCAGGACGAGCAGATGCGCCGCCTGTTGTACGTGGGGATGACCAGGGCCACCCAGACCCTCACCGTCACGTGCTCCGGCGAAGGCCCGATGGACACGATTCAGGGCGTCCCGTTCAGAACCCTCGGGCAGTAGCCGTCACCATCTCCAGCGAGAACCAGATCGAGACCTTCGGGTCGCCGAGAATTCTTGTGGGGCTTGGCCGGCGCCCACTGATCACCAGCCTCCCCAGCAAGGGGCCGACCAACACCCGCCTCGAGACCACCCGGAGATCTGAACCGCATCCTGCGACACCGGAAACCGCGGCGGTTGGAAGGTGATCCCCCGCATGACCAGCCGACAGACGGGATATACTTGGAAGATGTTGAAATCCAGTAATAAGAAGGAATACTCACTCATAGATCGACCGGTGAAGACTTCTCGGCAAACGGTGACGCTGCTCGGCGTCGGCGGCGCCACCGGGCAGGGCGTCCGGCGGACGGCTATTGAGGACAACCCTGGCCGCGGCGGGCTGGGGCGCCGGCCGGCGGTACGGTTGGTGGTGCTGGTGGGGCTGGCGGCGGTGGTGGCGACGGGGTGCATGCGGCTCGACGTGGGGCTCGTCGTACTCAATGCCGACGAGGTGTCGGTCCGTGCCCGCATCACCATGCCCCCGCTCCTGTTCGACATGATCGGTGGCGAGGCGACCCTGGAGGAGGCTCTCGACCTCGGGGAGATTCTGGCTGCGGACATCCCGCTCGACGGGCTCGGCGGCGATCTCGAACCGTTCGGCACCTCGGCCGAGGCCGAGGCCGTCAGCGACAGCGACGGCTGGCGCGGCATCGCCGTCGAGACCACGGGGCCGCTCGCAGCGATCGGCGGGATCGACCTCGAAGCGCCGGATATCCGGCAGACGGAGAGCGGCTGGCACTTCGTATGGCAGGCCGAATCCCCCGCTCCGATGTCCGGCGCAGGCGATGATGCCTTCTCGCCCGACGACGAGGGCTTCGCGGCGATGTTCGAGGAGGCCTTCCGTTTCACGGTGTCGGTCTCGCTGCCGGGGCGTCTCGACGAGACCAACAGCACGCGCATCAGGACACGCGACGGCATGACCACGGCGCGCTGGGTCATTTCCGACCTGGGGGCACCCATCGACTTCCTTCTGGTGACCGACACGAGCCGCGAGGCCGGCGCGGGCGGCCTGGGAGCCGGCGCCGTCGCCGGTATCGCCGCCGGGAGTGGCGCCTTGCTGGTGCTGGCGGGGTTGTGGTGGTGGATACGGCGAGCCGAGCGGAGCTTCGAACAGGTCGACCCGAACGCCGAGCCGTCCGAGAGGAGCAACCCGGGCGAGCGGGGCGGCCCAAAGCCCGACCGGGGCGGTGCCGACGCCGAATCTCGCGACCAGCCGGGCGACCAAGGAAGGCAACGCCGCCCGGACCCCGACGGGATTGCTCCCGGAGCGGACGGCCTCTGAGTTTCCCCTGCTCAAGAGGTGTGTCACACCCCCTGACCAGACTGAGGAACATGAGAACACAACTACTGCTCTTCACCGAACCGACGGACCGGCCGGCCGCCTCCGGGAGCCGGACTGCTACGACCGCATGGCAACTCGACGAGGAGACCCGTGAGATCGGGCGCCGGCGGGTCGCCGAGGCGCGCGCCATCCTGCGGTCTCAGCGACGCACCGCCGAGCCGCCGAGGCGCGCTCCCGCCCAACCGGCGGCCTGACGGCGAAGGATGGCCTTCCTCCACCCGGGCGTACTGCGGGGTGTGCTCGGTGCGGTGGCACTCACGAGCGTCCTGTGCGGCGCCTGCGCACCTAACACCGACACGCCGGCCGCCCACTCCGGCGCGGCGGGAACCGGTGGCGTGGTCATCTCCAACGTCGACGCGGCCGCAATTGGCGCCCGCCACCCCACCGCTCTGTTCCCCGCACCCTCCGCCGCAGCCCGGGCGGAGATACGCCGGGTGGTCGACGGCGACACCGTCGTGGCGGTCTTCGACGGCGGTCGCACCGAGAACGTCCGCCTCATCGGCGTGGACACCCCCGAGAAACCGGGCGGCCTGCTGCCTGCCGAGTGCTTCGGCGCCGAGGCCACCGCCTTCACAACCGCACTCCTGCCGCCGGGCAGCGCGGTGCTGTTGACCGGCGGCAAGGAAACCCGCGACGTCTACGACCGCCTGCTGGCCTACGTTCACCGCGCCTCCGACGGGCTGTTCGTGAACATGGCGCTCGCCAGGGAGGGATACGCCGTGGAGCTGTCGATCGCTCCCAACACCGACTACTCGCCCCACTTCGCCGCGGCGGCCGCTGCGGCGCGTGGCGAGAACCGGGGGCTCTGGGCGGCCTGCGGCGGGGCGGACACGCCCCTGAGGGAGTGAACCGGCCGCCGGGACCGCGGCGGTGCCGATCCGACTCGGACCGGTTCGAGGCCGGTAGAACAGGGATGTCGCCGAAGAGGGCGCACGATGAACCCTCGACGTTCCGGGACCGCGCCGACCCGAAGTCGGGTTGTGAAGCGCGCGACGCGGGTAGGGTCGGAGACGTGGCGACGCTGGTTGAACGGCTCGGGTATCCCGCAGACGCCCGGCTCCTGATCATCACCTGTGAGAACCTCGGGTGCGCGCACGCCACCAACGTCGGCTCCTACGAGGTGCTGCGGGCCGGCATCGGCACCAGCGCCTCGCTCATGGTGCCCTGCCCGTGGGCGCGGGAGGCGGCCGCCGCCTACCGGGGCGAGGACGTGGGCGTCAACCTGACCCTCAACTCGCCATTCGACAAGTACCGCTGGGGGCCCATCACTCTCGCACCGTCGCTGCTGGACGGCGACGGGGGGTTCCCCCGCACGACCGGTGACCTGTGGGACCACGCCGACGTGGACGAGGTGCGCCGGGAGAGCCGGGCACAGATCGAGCGGGCCATCCTCTGGGGTTTCGACGTGAACCACCTCGGCACCTATCTCGACGCCCTCAACGCCCGCCCCGAGTTCTTCGACGTGTACCTGGAGTTGGCCGTGGAGTTCAACCTGCCGCTGCGCCTCCAGGGCGAGAACACCGAATCCGTCTACGGGTTTCCTTTCCGCCAGCGGGCGCACGAGCACGGGGTGCTGAGCCCCGACCGGGTGCTGCGCCCCCGCACGGCGGAGGCGCTCGAGCAGGCCCTCAGCGAGATTGATGTCGGCCTCACCGAACTGGTCGTGAACCCCGGCATCGAGACACCGGAACTGCGGGCCTCCCACCCCCGCTGGACAGAATGTGTCGCCCAGTACGAACTGCTCGTCGACAGGGTGTCGATCCCGAAGCTGTTGGAACGCATCGGCGTCGTCAGGATCGGCTACGGCGAACTGCGGGCAGCCCAGTCGGCGACAGCAGACTGAGCGCCATCGCGACCCCGAGCCCGTCGCACCGCCGCTACCGGCGTCGGCGATTCCTCCCCACCCAACGAACAGAAAGTCCGAGCGGATGAACCCCCTGCGAGCGAAGTGGCAGAACGACGAGTGCACCATCGGAGCGTGGCTGTCCATCCCCTCCGCGGTCACCGCCGAGATCGTGGGCCGCGCCGGATTCGACCACGTGTGCGTGGACCTGCAGCACGGCATGGCGGACTACGCCGACGCTCTGGCCATGTTCAGTGCCATCGAACTCGGTGCCAGCATCCCGTTCGCGCGGGTGACGTGGAACGAGCCCGGCATCATCGGGCGGATGCTCGATCTGGGCGCCGGGGGCGTGATCATTCCCATGGTCAACACCCCCGCCGACGCGGAGGCGGCCACGGCGGCCTGCCGCTACGCCCCCGTCGGGCGGCGCAGCGTCGGGCCCACCCGGGTCCGCATCGGTAATCCCGACTACTTCGACACCGCCAATGAGTACGTGCTGTGCATCCCGATGATCGAAACCGCACAGGCCGTCGACAACATCGACGACATCCTGGCGACTCCGGAAATCGACGCTGTCTACGTCGGACCGTCGGATCTCGCCGTCTCCATGGGGCTCGGACCGGGGCTGCACAACGACGACCCGGCCTTCGCCGAAGCCCTGGCGCGGATCGTCGCCGCCTGCCGGCGCCACGGCGTCGTCCCGGGCATCCACACCAACGTGGACTTCGTCGAGAGGCGCTGCGAGGAGGGCTTCCGGCTCATGAGCGTCGTCATCGACGTGCCGACCCTGCAGATGGCCGTCGCCGGCCACCTGGCCGAGGCCCGCGCCAAGACCGCCCGCTGAGCACACCCGCCACCGCCCCGGCGGGGCGAACGCGGCGCCGCTGAGAGGGCCGGTACTCTGACGCCCCAAGAGTTCGCCCTGTTCGGGGGCGACCCACCCGCTGCAACCCTGGAGAGACCCATGCGCGAAGCGGTCATCCTCGCTACGTCCCGCACACCGATCGGCCGGGCCTTCAAGGGCTCACTCACCGACGCCCGGCCCGACGACCTGTCGGCGTTCGTCATCGACGACGTGCTGTCGAAGGTTCCAGCGGTGGACCCCGCCACCGTGGAAGACGTGATCTGGGGCTGCGGCCAGCCGGCCGGCGAGGCCGGGTACAACGTCGCCCGCGCGGCCGGGATACTGGCGGGCCTCCAGGCCCCCGGCGTGACGGTCAACCGCTACTGCTCCTCGTCCCTGCAGACGATACGGATGGCCGCCCACGCCATCGCCGCCGGTGAGGGCGACTGCTTCGTGGCCGGCGGCGTGGAGTCCGTCAGCCGTTTCGCGGCAGGTATGGCCGACGAGATGCCCAACACGCACAACCAGCAGTTCGCCGAAGCCGAGGCCCACAGCGCGGTCCGCACCGGCGGCGGGCAGGACGACTGGACGCCGCCGGACGGCCTGGCCGACATGTACATCGCCATGGGTCAGACCGCCGAGAACGTGGCCGAGTTGCGCAACGTGTCGCGCCAGCGCCAGGACGAGTTCGCCTGCCTGTCGCAGAACCGGGCCGAGGCGTCGCGCGACCGCGGGTTCTTCGAACGGGAGATCACCCCCTACCCGCTGGCGGACGGCACGCTGCGGACCAACGACGACGGCATCCGTGCGGGGACGACGCTCGAGCGCCTGGCCGACCTGTTGCCGGCGTTCCGCCCCGGCGGGACGGTGACCGCCGGCAACTGCTGCCCGCTGAACGACGGTGCCGCGGCGGTGATCGTGGCGAGTGCCGAGCGCGCCGCCGAGTTGGGCATCACCCCGCTGGCCCGCATCGTCTCCAGCGGCGTCTCGGCACTGAACCCCGAGATCATGGGGCTCGGGCCCGTGGACGCCGTGCGCCAAGCGCTGGCACGGGCAGGCATGACCATCGACGACATCGACCAGGTGGAGATCAACGAGGCGTTCGCCGCGCAGGTGATCGCCTCGGCCGACGAACTGGGCATCGACTGGGACAAGCTGAACCCCAACGGCGGCGCAATCGCCCTCGGCCATCCGTTCGGCATGACCGGGAGCCGCATCATGGGCACGTTGCTGAACGGCCTCGAGGACGCCGACGGCGAGATCGGTCTGGAGACCATGTGCGTGGGGGGCGGCCAGGGCATGGCCATGATCGTCCAGCGCCTCGGCTGAGGCTCAGCCGGCGTCGGCCACGACAGGCTCGGGGAGTTGCTCGGGCACCTCGGTTGTGTCGCTCCCGTCGGGGTCTAGACCCAGCCGGGCGGTGGCCCGCAGGTTGAAAAGGTTCTCCGGCGAGCAGTCGAACGTTCCCGGCTCGACCGGATGCAGCCGGTAGAGGTTGCCCCCGGAGAATCCCATCACCACGCCGCACGGCGTCGGGTCGCCGAGGCCGGGGTTGGCAACCCCGTGCAGGCCGTTGCCGTTCCAGTTCACGATCCCCGCCGCAGCAGCGGCGACCGTGGCCGGACTGAGCAACGCCAGATCCTCACCGGGGGTACCGGCGCCGACCGCCCGCAGCACCGCCTCCTCGAAGAGACGCCCCGCCGCCCAGGCCGCCACACCCAGCAGGTCGGGCGTCGCCTCGGGATCGACGACCCCCAGCCAGCGACGGTAGGCCGACAACTCGGGGCTGTACTCCTCCTCCCGCAGCGGCAGGTACCGGCTCCAGATCACCACGCCGTCGGCCACCTCGCCGGCGGAGCGCAGGAACAACGACCCGTGGCAGGCTGTGCCGCAACTCACGCCGAGCGACAACCCCGCCGCGGCGGTGGCCGTCAGGAGGTCGACCAGGCGGTGGGTGTCGCCCTCCCACAGCAGGTAGAACGCCCCCGCTTCGATCATCGCCTGCACATGAGGTTCGAAGCTCTCACCGAAGGACACCGTCGGGTCGTAGACGAACCCGAAACCCAGGCTGCGCGCCGCCTCGACAACCTGTTCGGTGGCGATGACCGTGACCGGGAAGTCCACGAAGAACGTCGCCGTCGCCCCGATCCGCACCGGCTGGCGCTCCGCTACCCAACGTAGGGCACCCACCTCGACGATGTCGTTGGGAATCGGCGTGGCAACGAACGTGCGCGGTGCAGCCGCCCGCTGCGGTGAATGCGTTCGAGCCGGGAAGTCCAGCAGGTTGCAAGCGGGGTCGCTCAGCAGGTCGACCCCCTCGTCGTCGAAGAGGGCGTCGCTTCCCACAAGAGCGAAAAGGTCGTAGGCGCACGCCTGCGTCAGGGTGGCCTCGTGGCCGAACAGGCCCGCGTCCAGCGTCACCACCTCCACGGTTCGCCCGGCCAGCCCGCCGGCAGCGTTGACCGCCTCGGCCCACGCCTGCACCGCCGTGTGCACCGAGCGAGAGCGGTCGTCGGCCACGCCCCCGGTTTCGACGTCGGCGATGACACCCACCCGCAGGAGCGTCTCGGTCAGGCCCCGGAAGCGCTCGGCGCGCGGGGGGGCCGGTGGGGGTTCCGGTTGCGGCGAGGGGTCGGGCGGCGGATCCGATGGCGGGCCCTCGGAGGCCGGATCGGGCGGCGGGGGCGACGGCTCCGACGGCGGCGGCACCGGCTCGGGGGTCGGCGCCGGGGTCAGCGCCGGTGGCGCCTCAGGCGCCTCGTCGGCGGGATCGGGAGCCGGCGCCTGCGTGGTGGTGACCGATGTCGGCGGCGCCGTCACCTCGCGTGGCGCCTGGGTCGTGGTCGGCGCCGTGACAGGCACGCCGACCGTCAGATCGGGCTCGGCGCAGGCCGCCAGCAGCGCCGCGACGGCGGCGACGGCGAGTGTGCGGACGAGGTGGCGCGTGACCGGAACCATCCCCACGGACGCAGGTCAGCCCTGGCCGCCGGACGCCTCCTGCACCGACTGCTTGCCGGCGCTGATCCACGGCATCATGGCCCGCAGCGACTTGCCCACCTGCTCGATCTGGTGGTCCCGCCCCTGTGCCTCCAGCGCCAGGAAACGCTCGCGGGTACGGCTCTCGGCGATCCACTCCTGGGCAAACGCGCCCGACTGCACCTCGGCGAGGATCTGCCGCATCGTCGACCGCACGTGGTCGTCCACGACCCGGGGACCGCGGGTCAGGTCGCCGTACTCGGCGGTGTCGGACACCGAGTAGCGCATGCCCCCGATGCCCTCCTCGTACATCAGGTCCACGATCAGCTTCAACTCGTGCAGGCACTCGAAGTAGGCCACCTCGGGCTGGTAGCCGGCCTCCACGAGGGTCTCGAACGCGGCCTGGGTGAGGGCCGTCAGGCCACCGCACAGCACAACCTGCTCACCGAACAGGTCCGTCTCGCACTCCTCGGTGAACGTCGTCTCGATGACGCCCGCCTGCGCCCCGCCGATGGCGTCGGCATAGGCCAGGGCCAGTTCGCGGGCGCCACCGGTGGCATCCTGTTCCACCGCGATCAGGCACGGCACACCGCCGCCCTCCACGAAGGTGCGCCGCACCAGGTGGCCCGGTCCCTTCGGCGCCACCATGGCCACGTCGATCCCCGGAGGGGGCACGATGCAGTCGAAACGGATGTTGAACCCGTGCGCGAAGAACAGCGCCTCGCCGGGGCTCTGGTACGGCGCCACGTGCTCGGTGTAGACCTCGGCCTGCAGCGTGTCAGGCATGAGCATCATGACTATGTCGGATTCGGCGGTGGCGTCGGCCATGGACATCACCCGCAGACCCGCTTCGGTGGCCTTGGCGACCGAGGTCGACCCCTCCCGCAGACCCACGCGCACGTCGATCCCCGAGTCCTTCAGGTTCAGAGTGTGGGCGTGGCCCTGCGACCCGTAGCCCAGCACCGCCACCTTGCGCTCGGCGATCACGCTGCGGTCGGCGTCGGCGGCGTAGTACATCCTGGCGGCCATGGAGCCTCCTTTGTCCTTTGTCGATTCTCCGTGCGGCCTCAGCAGGTTGCGGCGTGGACCGCTGCGGCCCTCAGAACTCGCCGACCTCGCCGCCGGCGCTGGCCAGCCGGGGCAGGGCCACCTTGCCGGTGCGCTGCAACTCCACGATGCCATGAGGCCGGAGCAGGCTTTCGAAGTCGTCCACCCGGTTCGGCCCGCCCGACACCGACACCATCAGCTTGTCGGGTCCCACGTTGAGCACCCGCCCGTCGAAGATCCGCACGAGGTCCATGATCTGGCCACGGGTCTCGGGCGTGGCCTGCACCGTCACCACGAGTAACTCCCGCTCGACGGACTCCGCCGGTGCCAGCTCGCGGATGTGCACCACGTTGATGAGCTTGTCGAGCTGGTTGATGATCTGCTCGAGCGGCGCCGACTCAACGTCCACGGCCAGCGTGATACGACTCATCCCGGGATCGTCGGTGGGTGCCACGGCCAGGGACTCGATGTTGAACCCCCGCCGCGCGAACAGGCCCGCCACCCGGGCGAGCACGCCTGCCTTGTTCTCGACGAGCACCACCAGGGTGTGGTGGGGCTTGTTGGCAACCATGATCACTCCTGCACGGCCGCGGCGGCTACGGACGCGGTGGGTGCTGCGACGGGTCCAGCACGATGTCGTCGTTGGAGGCCCCTGCCGGCACCATGGGGAACACCTTCTCGGTGGTGTCGATCCGGAAGTCGATCACGACGCTGCGGTCGTCGATCTCGTTGGCCTTGTCGATGGCGGGGCGCACCTCGTCGGGGCTCTCGATGCGCATCGCCTCGCATCCCATGGCCTCGGCCCAACCCTTGTAGTCGGGGAGGTCGGGTGACAGGTACACCTCGGAGTACCGCTCGCCGTAGAACATCTCCTGCCACTGGCGGACCATGCCCAGGTAGGCGTTGTTCAGGATGGCCACCTTGATGGGGATGCGTTCGGTGTTGGCCGTCACGAGTTCCTGCGCGGTCATCTGGAAGCAGCCGTCGCCGTCCACCGCCCAGACCATCCGGTCCGGCCGGCCGGCCTTGGCGCCGATGGCCGCCGGCACGGCGTACCCCATGGTGCCCAGACCGCCGGAGTTGATCCATGTGTAGGGGTGGTTGAACCGCCAGTACTGGCTGGCCCACATCTGGTGCTGGCCCACCCCGGCACAGACGATCGTGTCGTCGGGGGTGGCGTCGCGCAACTGCTCCAGAACGAACTGCGGCTTGAGCGCCTCGCCCGGCGCACTCGACTCGTAGACCAGCGGGTAGCGCTGCTGCCAGTCGGCGACCGTGTCGTGCCACTGCCGGCGGTCGGCCTGTGCCGCCGACCCGCCCCGCTCGGTCACGGCGCTGGTCAGGGCCTCGATGGCGAGGCGGCAGTCGGCAACAATGCCCACGTCGGCGTGACGCACCTTGCCCACCTCCGCCGGGTCGATGTCCACGTGGATGACCTTGGCGTCGGGGGCGAAGGCGCCGACCTTGCCGGTAACGCGGTCGTCGAACCGGGCGCCGAGCGTGATGAGCAGGTCGGACTTCTGCAGCGCCGTGACGGCGGTGTAGTTGCCGTGCATGCCGGGCATGCCGAGGCACAGCGGGTGGTCGTCGGGGAACCCGCCCCGGTTCATCAGGGTCGTGACCACCGGGATCTGCACGAGTTCGGCGAAGGACCGCAGCGCCTCCGCGGCGCGCGCCTTGAGAATGCCGCCACCGGAGTAGATGACCGGCCGGCGGGCCGCACAGATCAGCTCGGCAGCCTCGGCGACTGCGCGCTCATCGGGCTCGGTCCGCGGCTGGTAACCGGGCAGGTCGTGTGCGGTGGGCTCGTACCAATCCAGCGCCGAGCGCGGATTGCGCGGATCCACGATGCACTTCGGGAGGTCGATCAGCACCGGTCCGGGGCGACCCGTGGTGGCGATGTGGAAGGCGTCATGGATCACCTGCGGCAACTCCTCCGCCGTCGCCACCAGGAAATTGTGCTTGGTAACCGACATGGTGATGCCGGTGGTGTCGCACTCCTGGAAGGCGTCGGTGCCGATCGCGGCGTAGGGCACCTGACCGGTGATCACCACGAGAGGCACGGAGTCCATGTAGGCGTCGCAGAGCGGGGTGACGATGTTGGTGGCACCGGGGCCGCTGGTCACGATGGCCACACCGGGCTTGCCCGTGGCCTGGGCGTAACCCTGCGCCATGTGTCCCGCCCCCTGCTCGTGACGGACGAGCACGTGGCGAATGGTGGAGTCGATCAGAGGGTCGTAGGCCGGCAGGATGGCCCCACCCGGCAGACCGAAGACGATCTCGACGCCCTGGCGCTCCAGACCGCGCATGAGGGCTTGCCCGCCGTTCATCTCCATGATTCGCCTCTCCCCGGTTTGTGTCCGCGAGGCTCCCGCGAAGCCTGCCATCGACCTGCAAAATGTCAACGACCTCCCGGTCGGGAGGTCGAAAGCGCGCTCAGCAAAGCTGCGCGCTCAGCGGGATACGAGGGCCTGGTGTGGGTGCGTCACGCCCGCCAGTATAACCACCGGCGGACCGACAACCCTGTCACGCCTCGGTGATGGCGCCCTTCTCGGCGCCCTGCGCCAACCTGGCGTACTTCGCCAGGAATCCCGACGTGTAGCGGGGCGGCGGGGCTTTCCAGTCCGCCCGCCGCTCGGCCAGAACCTCCTCGGACACGAGCAGGTCGATGCTGTGGCTCCGCACGTCGATGCGGATGCGGTCACCCTCTGCCACCAGACCCATGGGCCCTCCGTCGGACGCCTCCGGCGCCACGTGACCGATACAGAACCCGTGGGTGCCCCCGGAGAAGCGACCGTCGGTCACCAGGGCGGCATCGGCGCCCCGGCCGGCGCCCTTCATGGCGCCCGTGATGGCCAGCATTTCACGCATCCCCGGCCCGCCCTTCGGACCCTCGTAGCGGATGACGACCACGTCGCCGGGACCGATACCGCCCGCAAGCACCGCCTCCATGGCGGCGTCCTCGCCGTCGAAGACCCGCGCCGGCCCCTCGAAGCTGTCGAAGTCGATGCCGGCCACCTTCACCACGGCGCCGGACGGGGCCAGGCTGCCTGTCAGCACGGCAATGCCGCCGATGTCGTGGATCGGGTCGTCGAAACGGCGCACGACGTCGCCGTCGGGGGCGGGTGGATCCAGCTTCCGGAGGTTCTCCGCCACGGTCAGCCCCGTCACGGTGATCTCGTCGCCGTGCAGCAGGCCCTCCTCCAGCAACATGCGCATCACCACGGGCACACCGCCCACCCGGTCGATGTCGGCCATGTGGTAGCGGCCGTGCGGCTTGGTGTCGGCAAAGTGCGGCACCCGCGCCGCCACCTTGTTGAAGTCGTCCAACTCCAGTTCGACACGGGCCTCGTAGGCGATGGCGAGCAGGTGCAGCACCGCGTTGGTGGAACCGCCCAGCGCCATGACCAGTGCGATGGCGTTCTCGAACGCTCCCTTCGTGAGGATCGCACGCGGGCGGATGCCGGCGCGCAGCAGGTCGATGACCGCGGCGCCGCTGGCACGGGCGATGTCGTCGCGGCGGCTGTCGGGGGCCGCCGGCGAGGCGCTACCCGGCAACGACATGCCCAGCCCCTCCCCTACCGAGGCCATGGTGTTGGCGGTGAACATACCGGCGCAGCTGCCCTCGCTGGGGCAGGCGTTGCGCTCGATGGCGCCCAACTCCTCCGCGTCCATGTCGCCGACCGCGTGAGCACCGACCGCCTCGAAGACGCTCACGATGTCGATCGCCTCGCCCTTGTGCTGCCCCGGCAGGATGGAGCCGCCGTACACGAACACGCTCGGCAGGTTCAGCCGGGCCGCCGCCATGAGCATCCCCGGTAGTGACTTGTCGCAGCCGGCGAAACTCACGAAGGCGTCGAAACGCTCGGCGTGCATGACCGCTTCCACCGAGTCGGCGATGATCTCCCGACTCACCAAGGAGGCCCGCATCCCCTCGTGGCCCATGGAGATGCCGTCGCTGACGGCGATCGTGTTGAACTCGATGGGGAACCCGCCCGCCGCACGGACGCCCTCCTTGCAGCTCTTGGCCAGACGGGCCAGCGGCAGGTTGCACGGGGTGACCTCGTTCCAGGAGGAGGCCACCCCCACCTGCGGTTTCACCCAATCGTCGTCGGTCATGCCGACCGCCCGGAGCATGGCCCGGGCCGGTGCCCGCTCGGGGCCGGTCGTCACGTCGTGGCTGCGGAGTTTCAGATCATCGCTCACACACCACAGCCTATGCCCCCGGTAACCTGGCAGCGGACGTGGGCAACCATGCGCCGACAACAGAGCAGCCGCCGAGCCGACCGGCTGCGGCCGTCACGGAACCAGGAACGATGAAGCACAACATCACCATCACCTACTGCGTGGCTTGAGACTATTCCGACCGCGCCGTGAGCGCGACCAAGGAACTGCTCGACGGGTACCAGCACGTCATAGGTGATCTACGGCTCATCCCCGGTGGGGGCGGCGTCTTCGACATCACCGTGGACGGCGAGCCGATCTTCTCCAAGCACGCCTGCGCCGACCGCTTCCCCGATCCGGGCGAGTTGCTCGCGGCGCTGGCCCGCATCACCGGGCCCGGCGTCCGCCGCTACGGTACCTAGAGGCTGCATCGGCAGCCTCACGAGCATCCAGGAGGGCACAGCATGGCAGCGTTCAAGTCGGTGGACCACGTCGGGATCGTGGTCAAAGATCTCGAGGTCTCGATTCCCTGGTGGAACCACTTCCTCGAAGCCGAGCCGTTCTGGCAGGCTTCGTGGCTGGCCGCAGACATCGACGACTACGTGGGCAGGATCGTGGGATACCGGAACTGTGACATGACCTGCGTCTTCTGGGCGCTGCCCGGCGGCACGGTGCTGGAGATGCTGCAGTACCACAACCCGTCGCCGGGCCGGGTGGACATGGAGTCCTACAACGCCGGCAACACCCATCTCTGCCTGGAGACCGAGGACATCCATCGAGACTACGAGCGGCTGCGGGGCCGTGCGGAGTTCCGCTCACCTGAGCCGGTTCGGGCCGCCTGGGGGAAGTACAAGGGGAACCTGGTCTGCTACCTCCGGGATCCCGACGGCATCTCGATCGAACTGGTTCAGTTCACCGGGAACGGGCGACCCTTCGAACTCGATAGCCCCTTCGCGAACCCCTACGAATAGGCGCCCCTCGCCCTTACTGCTCGGTGAGGGTCACCACCTCGGCGGCGAAGGCGCTGAAGGCCTCACCGGTCAGCACGGGGCGCAGGCCGAAGAGGACCCGTTCGTAGGCGCCGTCGACCTTCAGGCGGCCCTGCATGTACGCAACCGCCGGGTCGAGCCGCCCGCTGAGCATCCGGCGGGCGTCGTCGCGAACGCAGGACACGGCGCAGTCGGCCCCCGCAGGGCGCCCCGGGCTCAACTCGACGAGTCGCCCGTCGACAATGACCGCCCCGAAGCGGCGCCGGCCGGCAGGACCGCCCGACACTTCGACGCTGACGGTCACGCTGCAACCCGGCACCTCGGGCAGTCCGGCGGAAGCGGCGTGCACGGCGGCGAGCCACTCGTCGCTCGGGAAGGGTTCGCCGGGTTCCATGACGCCGATCCGCCTCAGTTGGCGTCCGATGCAGTGCGGTCCGGCGATCCGTCGGCCGAGCGGGCGTCCGGCGCGGGGCGCAGCCCGGCGAAGAGGTCGTCCTCGGGTATCTCGGAGGGCACGTGGCAGCGGGCCAGGATGTAGTCCTCCCAGGGGTAGGCCTCGGCGGCGACCTGGCGCGGCAGGCCGAACCAGAACGGCGAGGTGGGGTCCACCTGCGTGGCGTGGGCCAGGAGGGCGTCGCAGCGCCGGTCGTACCACTTCGCCACGTCGATCCGGGTTGTGATGCGGTGGTCCTGCCAGGGCCGCTCGAACCACCACTCCTCGTAGGGAGACTGCAGGCCGAGGTCGCCGAACGCCTCGTGCAGGGCGAGTATCCGACCCTTCGACCAGAGCGAGTAGTAGAGCTTGGGCGGGCGCCAGGGCGGCCCCGCCGCCGCGAAGGCCTGCGGATCGCCCGCCGCCTCGAAGGCGGCCAGCCCCACGTCGTGCACCCGCAAGTGGTCGGGGTGGCGATAGCCCTGCTGATCGTCGGGGTAGATCACCACCACGTGCGGGCGCTCGGCACGCAGGATGGCCACCAGCCGTTCGACGGCCTCCGACAGCGGGGCGGCGGCGAAGGATCCGGCCGGCATCTCCGAGGCGACCGGCGCGGCATCGGGACCCTCCGTCTCGGGGTAACCGGAATCCCGGTACCCCAGCCCCAGCACCTCGTGGTAGCCGATGATTCCGGCCGCCCGGTCCAGTTCCTCCCGCCGCACCTCGGCAAGACGCTCGCGCACCCCTGGCAGGTCGACGGCGGGATTGAGGATGTCACCCTCCTCGCCGCCGGTGCAGCACACCAGCACGGCCCGCACCCCCTCGTCGACGTAGCGGGCCACCGACGCGGCTCCCTTGGACGACTCGTCGTCGGGATGGGCGTGCACCGTGAGCAGGCGCAACGGTCCGTCGCCCTCCGCCGGGGCGCCGGCGAACCCCAACCCCGTCACGTTCGCACGGGTCGACGGCTCAGGACAGCACCGGGACCGTCGCCGCCAGGGGCAGCAACTGGTCCGCACCCGCCTCGGGGTCGCGTTCGAGAGCCCACCCCAGAAGGGCGGCAAGCGCCTCGCACCCCTCGTCAGGACCCGAGGCGATGACCTCGTCGCCCGCCTGCAGCACCGTGCGGCCGCGCGGCCGGTACACGTAGCGCCGGCCGCGAACCAGGGTCAGCACGCTGAATCCGGGCTCGATGTTCAGACCCAATTCGGCCAGCGAGCGGCCCACCACCGGGGCGCCCTCGGCCACCGGGTAGTTGACCACCACCTCGTCGGAATCGCCCAGCGCTATCTCCAGGATGGGGTGGACGTCCTCACCGCGCTCCACCAGCCACACCATCTGATTGGCCTGATCGCCGAGATCCTCCGCGGCGTTCGAGAGTCGCAGCAAGCCCCGGAGCGGACCAGGATCGACGGCGTCGGCAGCCGCCCGCAGCACCCACAGTTCGAGCCGGTCATTCATATCGTCGAGGCGGCCCTCGATGTGGCGGACCTGCGCGGCAAGACCTGGATCGCCGAGCACCAAGGTCGAGTACGCCAGATCGACGGCAACCTCGGACAGGTTCTTCATCTCCACCAGGACGTCCACTGCCCGGTCCAGATCGGTGATCCACGGGTCTTCCGGGGGGACCGGCGGAACCCAGACATCGTCGCCGGCAAGTTCGCGCAGGCGCGGAATGCCGGCGGGCGAGCCGCGCATGAACAGGGTGTCGCCCGGCATGAGCACGTGATTGCCGTCAACGCCGGTGATCCACTCCTGGCCCCGGTGGATGGCCATGATCCGCATGCCGGTGGCCACCGGCAGTTCCAAGGCGGCGACGGGGCAATGGGCCATGTCGGAACCCTCCCGCACCTGTACCCGGTGCGAGACCTCCTCCGCCGCCGACAGGTCGACCACCAACTCGGCGGGGATGCCCAACCGGTGGGTGACGATGCGGGCTATGTCCACGGCGTCGTTGGCGATGCGCTCGATGGCGCTCACGACCTGCAGTACCGACGACATGCCCTCGGCGTCGCGCGGGCGCCGGGCGGCCTTGACGCACACGGCCCGCATGTCGTGCACCAGATCGCTCATCCGCTCCTCGAGGTCGCGGACCTCGGTGGCCATCTCGGGGTCGCCGAAGTAAACGGAGGCATAGGCCAGATCAACCATCAACTCGCTGAGGTCTTTGGCCTCGGCCAGCATGGAGCGCAGATTTCGGGGGCGATCGTCCATTGGCGTCTCCGTGAGGTTATCGCGGCGCCGTCGTTGGTGTCCCTTCGACACCCCGGCCCGCTTCGTCGCGGCCATTACAGAATCCCCAGGGCAGCCAGGGCGGCCACCAGCGTGAGGGCACCGACGAGGTCCATGGTGGAGGTGACCAGCGGGATGCCGTACGTGTCGGGGTCGAGGCCGGCCCGCTCGGCGAGGATCGTGCCGTAGTACGCCACGAACGCCGCCACCGCCACGGCGATCACGCCGCCGATGAGGGCGGCGCCGATCACGTCCACCGCACCGGGGATCGCCAGGTCGCCGAGACGGGCGGCGCCGTAGGCCAGCGCCGCCGTTCCGGCGAAGACGGGCAATCCCAGCAGGAAGGTGTTGCGGACCTCCCTGCGCGCGTCACGGCCGGGTAGCGCCGCCGGATCGATCAGGCCCAGGTGCAGCTTGGATGCCAAGCGGCTCGACAGGATGCCGCCGAGGGCACCGCCCACCGCCAGGTAGCCGGGCAGCATCACCAGCAGGCCCGGCCAGCGGCCCAGGAACACCTCCTGCTGCTCGACGATCACACCGGCCGCCAGATCCAGCAATAGGGCCGCCACCAGAACCGGGAAGGACTCCCGCAGGATGGCCCGCAGCGAGGCCCGACCCAGCCGCCACGCACCCGCCGCGGCAATGATCGCTGCGGCGCCGCAGAACGCTGCCAGCGCTGTGGACACCGAGGCCGACTCGGCCAGCGGCACCACCAGTAGCAGCGCCGGCAGCGTGATCACGTCGCCGGCCGCCGTCACCAGCGGGGCGGTCACGTTGTCGGGATCCCAGCCGAAGCGCACCGAACCGGCGGCCATCGCCAGAGCCACCACCAGCACGAACAGGGACGAGACCATCCCGCCCAGCACGCTGATGACGACGAAGGACTGCAAGCTGATCGACTCGGCGATGTTGAAGAGCGCGGCGGTGGCCTTGGCCAGCAACGCCAGCACCGCGGAGGTAACCACGCTCAACGCCAGAGCAGCCAGAACGTTCTCGCCGACGACCGTCGCGGGACGCAGGCTCAGGCGGTAGGTGCCGGCGTGGATAGCGGTGCCGAGCCGCGATCCGAGCGCGCCGAAGACGTTCCCCCGCAGGGCAATGGCGGCCGGCACCATCAGCAGCAGTCCGCCCAGTTTCTCCAGCCGATCCGCGCTGGCGCCGAGCAGGATGCCCACCACGACACTGGCCACGGCCAGAAGCCCCAGCGCCACCAGGCTCTGCGCACCGGTCCAGTGCCGCTCGCCGGGCGCGCCGCGCGACCGCGTTGGAACCCGCTGCAGAGGAAGCCTCCGCAGCCATGGGAAGGGTCGGACCATGCCAAACTCCCCGCGCCGGCAAGGGATCAAGTCTCCCCCAGCGTGCGGGATCCGTCCGGGATTTCCGACCTCGGTCGCCGGCGCGCCAACACCGATGGTGCCACACCGCCGGTGCGCGGCCGCCACTCGTGGCGCAGCGGGCGCCTCCGTCGGCGCGCCGGTGCGGCTGTTCCTGCGCCTGGCTTCCTACGCTTGAGGTGTGCGACGCAGATCTGGGGAGCCGGGAGGCTGTGCGGGATCGGGTCCCCCGTGGGGGGTGGCCGACCGGCGGGCCACCACAGGCGCGCTGGTTGCCTGCCTGGTCGTCGTCGCGCTCGCGGCGGGCTGCGGATCGTCGGGGCGCGAGTTGCGCGCCCCACCGGGGTTCACCACCGAGCAGGCCCGCTACGTGGCCGTGAACCAGAGCGAGGGGCCCGGGGGGATGCTCGTGGAGGGTCCGGACTTCGAGCCCGGCGGGAACCTGCCCGTCGACGCCGTCCGGGCGCAGGCACTGCCCACGCTGGGCTGGTGGAACATTCCCGCGGGAACCACCGAACTGGTCGTGCTGGTAACCGTCTTCGACCCCGCTCAGCCGCCGATCCTGTGGGCGGTCGCCGGACTGGGGCCATCCAGCGCCGGCCTGTTCGGCGGGCCGCTCCCCCAGGGGGTCTACCAACTGCCGCGCGCCGACGGTGCCGTCGACTGGCCGGGCTACCCGCCTGCGGGCACCCGAGTGGTGTTCACGCTGTGCGCACTGGCGACACCTCTGTCGCCCGACGCCGGCGCGGCCAACGCCTGGACCCTCTGCGGCACCGATCCCGTCGGCGTCGCCACCGTCAGCGGGCTGGTCCCGCGCACGGATCCGTAACGCGCCCGATGGAGACCGCCACCCGCGCCAACGCCGCGGAGCCGATGCCGTGAGCGATCCGATCCGGCCACACCGCGTCTGGATCGACCGGCCGGCACTCGGGGTGGAAATACCCGATGACGTGGAGATCACCGACGATCCGGCGTGCGCCGATGCCGTGATCGTGGGCCCTGTTGTTGTCTGGGGCGGCGCCGCGTGCCGGCGGCTGCCCGACCTGAAAGTGGTGGCCCGCCCGGGCATCGGCTACGAGAACGTGGACGTCGCTGCCTGCGCCGCGCACGGTGTCGCCGCCTGCAACGCCCCGGACGCGCCCACGGTGTCGACCGCCGAGCACGCCTTCACACTCCTGCTGGCTGTCGCCAAACGGCTCAAGCCCGCCGAGCGCCGCCTCCGGACCGCCAGCACCGACCTCCGCGGCCTCGGCGAACGCGGCGCACTCGAACTCGACGGTCGCACGCTCGGACTCATCGGCTGCGGCCGGATCGGCCGCCGCCTAGGCGGCTACGCCGAGGCTCTGGGCATGCGTGTGCTGGCGTACGATCCCTACCTCGACGCCGCGCCCGTCGGAGAGTTGGTCGGTCTCGACGAGTTGTGGGCGGCCGCCGACGTGGTGTCGCTGCACGCTCCCGCCACACCGGACACCCGCCACCTCGTCAACGCCACCTCGCTGGCGGCGATGCGCCCCGGTGTCGTGATCGTGAACTGCGCCCGCGGCTCGCTGGTGGACCAGGACGCCCTGCTCGCCGCCCTCGAATCCGGCCACGTCGCCGGGGCCGGGTTGGACGTCACCGATCCGGAGCCGCTGCCACCCGACCACCCGCTGCTGCAGCGCGACGACGTGGTGGTCACTCCCCACGTCGCCTCGGCCACCACGGTCGGCCACGTCCGGCTCGTGAGCCAGGCGCTGGAGCAGGCACTCATGTGGCTGCGCGGCGGTACCCCCGAGCACCTGCTGGACGACGACGCCGCCGACCCCTCGGTGGATCGCCGCCGCTGCCGGCTACCGGGAGCCGCCTCGTGACTTCCAGACGGCGGCCGGGGTACTCCATCTCGTAGCTCCAGGCGCGTGACTCCAATCACGGGCCGCGCCCGAGACTTGGGCGCACGCCACCGTCGGTCACTCCCGGAGTCGCTTCCGCAGAACGTACTTCTGGACTTTGCCGGTGCTGGTCTTGGGGAGATCGCCGAACACGATCCGCTTGGGCGCCTTGAAGCGAGCGATTGCCGCACACACGAACTCGACAAGCTCCGGCTCGGCGACGGTGGCGCCCGGCCGTAGGGCGACGAAGGCCACCGGCACCTCACCCCACGTCTCATCGGGGGCTCCCACCACGGCCGACTCGAGCACGTCGGGATGGCTGTCGAGGGTCTGCTCGACCTCGATCGAGGCGATGTTCTCGCCCCCGCTGATGATGATGTCCTTGGCGCGGTCCCGCAGCTCCAGGTAACCGTCGGGGTGCACGACGCCCACGTCGCCGGTGCGGAACCACGGCCCGTCGGGGCCCCGCAGCGTGGCCGCGGCGGTCGCCTCCGGGTCGCGGTAGTAGCCGAGCATGACGACGTTGCCCCGCAGTACGACCTCACCGGTGGTTCGCCCGTCGGCCGGCACGTCCCCACCGTCGGCGTCGGTGACCCGCAGCGGCGAGCAGGCGATGTTGGCGACCCCCTGACGGGCCTTGCGCCGGGCCTGCTCGGCCGCGTCGAGCGTGTCCCACTCTGGACGCCAGTCACAGATGACGGCGGGGCCGTAGCTCTCGGTGAGCCCATAGAGGTGCGTGACGTGGAGGTTCAGTTCGACCAGTCGGGCGAGCAGGCTGGGCGACGGGGGGGCGCCGCCGGTGGCCACGTGCACCGGCGCCGGCGCCGGGGCGGCGTCGGCATCGGCGGCCAGCATCGTGAGCACGGTGGGCGCGGCGTTGAGATGGGTAATTCCCCGGTGGCGGATCGCCGACCAGACGGCGTCGGGGCGCACCTGACGCAGCGCCACGTGTACGCCGCCGGCGGCCGTGACCGCCCACGGGTAGCACCAGCCGTTGCAGTGGAACATGGGCAGGGTCCACAGAAACACCGCTGCAGGGTCGAGGCCTCCTTGGGCCACCATCGCCAGAGCCTGCAGGTAGGCGCCCCGGTGGGAGTACATGACCCCCTTGGGGTGTCCGGTGGTACCCGAGGTGTAGTTGAGGCTCAGCATGCCCCACTCGTCGCCGACCCCCGTGCGCAGCGGGTCGGCTACGGCGAGGCGCTCCTCGTAGTCGCTTCCCGGCTTGCCACAGGCGATCAGCTCCACCGGATGATCGGCAGCAGCCACGACGGCTGCGCCGACGTCGAGCAGGGAGTCGTCGCAGACGAGCACCCGGGAGCCGGCGTGGCCGACGATCCAGGCCAACTCGCCCACGGCCAGGCGGGTGTTGAGCGTGTTCAGGACGGCGCCTGCCCAGGGCACGCCGTAGTGGGCTTCGAGCGCCACGTGCGTGTTGGGCACGAGCGTCGACACCCGATCACCGGGGCCGACTCCGGCAGCACGCAGAGCGCCCGCCAGACGCATGCACCTCTCTCGCAGCTCGCTGTAGGTGAACGTCACCTCGTCGTCGATGACGGCCACCCGGTCGCCGAAGACAAGCGCGCTGCGGTCGAGGAACAGCGTCGGGGTGAGCGGTTCGGGGCCGAACACCGGAGCAGGGGCCACGGCACCGGAGAGTCCGGACCCGGAATCACTGGACATGAGCCGTAGTGTCGCAGACTGCGGACTCATCCTGCCGGTGGAGCTGATCGCCTGTGGCAAGCCGGGAAGCGACGACGAGGAACGCGTCGCCGCCGCCGAACCGCTGCGGGAATGAGAAAGGCGGGTTTGCGCCTCGCTCCAAAGGTGCAAACCCGCCTGCTCCACTAACCGCAATCCTGCTGCTCCAACTGCTCGGATTGCGGTATCAGGAAGATCCCGGCGATCTTGTTGATTGTGCTGACAGACGCTTGAGAGACCGGTTCGGTTGACAGCCGCCAGGAATTTTTTTGGAAAGTTTCTGAGGCGACCCCCGGCGCGGTCGCCCTCCAGATCGGTGAACGTGCCGCCGGTGTCGGTCCCGACCCTCACCGGCCCGACTACCGGTAGCGGTCGCCCCGGCTTTGCTGCTGCGTGTCGGCGGCGTAGGTGGCGAGGCCGTCCGCAGCGTCGTTCCAGCGGTTGCCGCCGTGTCCCTTCACCCAGCGGAACGCCACGTCCCGCGCCAGGGCCTGCTCGATCAGGGGCTTCCACAGGTCCTGATTCGCCACCGGCTTGCCAGAGGCATTACGCCAGTTGCGCCGCTGCCAGCCCTGCCACCAGCGCTGCTTGAAGCAGTTGACGATGTAGGTGGAGTCCGTCACCACCTCCACCGGGTCGCAGCCCTCCAGGGCGGCCAGGGCCTCCAGCACGGCCTGCAACTCCATGCGATTGTTGGTCGTGTCCGGCGCCGCCCCGGCGGCCCAGGCACCGTCGGGCACCACCCAACCCCAGCCACCCGGGCCGGGGTTGCCGCGGCAGGCACCGTCGGTGTACACGACTGTGGGTTGCCCCGAGGGGGCCGAAGGATCCGCCACGGCGCTCATCCTCGCACGCCCGCAGCGCCGCCCGACGCTTCCCGATCGGCGTCCCGATGACCGGTCCGCCGCGCCGCTGCGGTCGCCGTAGGCTTGCATGCGTGCGCGCACCCGCGATCGCTGCGGCCGCGGCCGCCCTGCTCGACGAACGTCGGGACCTGACGGTCGGCGAACTCGCCGACCTGGCCGCGCTGGACGACGCCTCGGTGCCGTCGCTGGCGGGGTTGGCGCACGAGACCCGTCTCGCCTATGCCGGGCCGACCGTGGAGATCGAGGGGATCCTGTCGGCCAAGACGGGCGGCTGCCCCGAGGACTGCCACTTCTGCTCACAGTCCGCCGCGTTCGACACGCAGGTGAAGGCCACCCCGTTCCTCGACACCGGCGAAGTCCTGCGGGCGGCGCAAGAAACCGCCGAGGTGGGCGCCAGCGAGTTCTGCATCGTGCTGGCCGTGCGCGGCCCCGACCGCCGGACCATGGACCGCATCATGGAGCTGGTGCCGCTGATCACCGCCGAGACGGGCCTCGACGTGGCCGTCAGCGCGGGCATCCTCAGCCGCTCGCAGGCCTTCGAGCTGGCCGCCGCCGGGGTGCACCGCTACAACCACAACCTCGAGACCGCCCGCTCGTTCTTCGGCCGGGTCGTAACCACGCACACGTTCGACGACCGCGTGCAGACCTGCACCTACGTGCGGGAGGCGGGCATGGAGCTGTGCTGCGGTGTGCTGCTCGGCATGGGCGAGACCGACCGCCAGCGCCTCGAACTCATCGAGGACATCCGCGCCGTCGAGCCCCATGAGGTGCCGATCAACTTCCTGAACCCCCGCCCGGGCACGCCTCTACAGATCCGCAGGCCCCTCGGCGCCCTGGAGGCGATCCGCTGGATAGCACTGTTCCGCCTGGCGCTACCGTCGGTGATCCTGCGCTACGCCGGCGGCCGGGAGATCACCCTGCGCAACCTGCAGGCCCTGGGCCTCACCGCCGGCATCAACGCCCTCATCGTGGGCAACTACCTGACCACGCTCGGGCGCAGCCCCCAAGAGGATCTCGACATGCTCGACGACCTGCGGATGCCCATCGGCAGCCTCTCCGCGGCGCTGTGACAGCGCAACCAGACCACACCCGGCGACGACGAACGACGAGCGGGCGCTAGGTCGTGGCCGCTCCGTGAGCGCGCACGGCCACCACTGCCAGGGCTGCGGGCGCCCTGACTGCGCCGGCTGCCTCCCCGAACTGGATCCGCCCCGCTATTGCGCACACTGCGGCACCTGGCTGGCCGTCACCGTCACCCCCACCGGCTGGACAGCCCGCTGCCGCACCCACGGGGCGATCCGGGGAGGCTGACCGCCCACGACGGGACGCCAAGCGGCCTTGGCCGAAAAGCGCCGGGGCGTGCGACAATGGGCGGCGATGCGCGGCCATTTCTCGCACCAGCTGCCCGACTCCGATCCCACCGAGACCGGCGAGTGGATCGACTCCTTCGACGCCCTGGTGCACGCCGGCGGCAAGGAGCGTGCCCGCCTCGTCGTCGCCCGGCTCCTGGAACGGGCGCAGCAACTCGACGTGGGCATCCCGGCCACGGTGACCACCCCCTACCTCAACACCATCCCCGCCGACAGCCAGCCCTTCTTCCCCGGCGACGCGCAGCTCGAACGACGCATCCGCAGCTACATCCGCTGGAACGCCGCGGTCATGGTCATCCGGGCCAACAAAGCGGCGGAGGGCATCGGCGGGCACCTCTCCACGTTCGCCTCGTCGGCCTCGCTCTACGACGTGGGCTTCAACTGGTTCTTCCGGGGCAAGGAGGACGGCCTGGCGGGTGACCACGTGTACTTCCAGGGCCACGCCGCCCCCGGCATCTACGCCCGCGCCTTCCTGGAGGGGCGCCTCAGCACCGAACACCTCGACAACTTCCGCATGGAGATCGGCGGTCGGGGGTTGTCCAGCTACCCGCATCCCCGGCTCATGCCCGACTTCTGGGAGTACCCCACCGTGTCGATGGGGCTCGGCGCCATCAACTCCATCTACCACGCCCGCTTCAACCGCTACCTGCACCACCGCCACATCGACGACACCGGCTCGTCTCGCGTCTGGTGCTTCGTGGGCGACGGCGAGATGGACGAACCCGAAACGTTGGGCGCCATCTCCCTTGCCGGCCGCTCCGGCCTCGACAATCTCATCTGGGTGGTCAACTGCAACCTGCAACGCCTCGACGGCCCGGTGCGGGGCAACAGCAAGATCATCCAGGAGCTCGAGGGCCTGTTCCGCGGCGCCGGTTGGAACGTCATCAAGGTCATCTGGGGCTCGCGCTGGGACGATCTGCTCGCGCAGGACACCCATGGCCTGTTGCTCAACAAGATGAACTCCACCGTGGACGGCGAGTACCAGCGCTACGCCACCGAGTCCGGGGCCTACATCCGCGAGCACTTCTTCGGTCCCGACCCGCGGCTGCGGGCCATGGCGGCCGACTACGCCGACGAGGATCTCGTCAACCTGCCCCGAGGCGGCCACGACCACCAGAAGCTGTACGCCGCCTACAAGGCGGCCACGGAGAACAACGGCTCGTCGACGGTGATCCTCGCCAAGACCGTCAAGGGCTGGACGCTGGGCCGGGGTTTCGAGGGCCGCAACGCCACCCATCAGATCAAGGGGATGACCACCCGGCAACTGCTGGAGCTGCGCGACAGGCTGCGCCTCTGGGACCAGATCCCCGAGAGCGCGCTGACCGACGACACCGAACCTCCCTACTACCGCCCGCCGCCCGACGCGGAGGAGATGGTCTACATGCGCAGCAGGCGCCAGGCACTGGACGGCCCCCTACCGGCTCGCGTCGTGCGGGACCGCCGGCCGCTGCGCCTGCCCGACCGCAAGCTCTTCGCCACCTACGACGAGGGATCGGGCGAGCGGGCCGTGTCCACGACGGCCGCCTTCACGACTCTGCTGCGCGCGCTGCTGCGCGACAAGGGCTTCGGGCCGCGCATCGCGCCGATCGTGGCCGACGAGGCGCGCACGTTCGGCATGGATGCGCTGTTCCGTGAGTTCGAGATCTACGCGCCGCAGGGTCAGCTCTACGAACCGGTGGACCACGACCTGCTGCTGTCCTACGCCGAGGACACCGACGGGCAGATCCTGGAGGAGGGCATCACCGAGGCGGGATCCGTGGCGGAGTGGATCGCGGCGGCCACCAGCTACGCCAACCTGGGCGTGCCGGTGGTACCGATGTACACCTTCTACTCCATGTTCGGTTTCCAGCGGGTCGGCGATCTGATCTGGTCGGCCGCCGACAGCCGCGCCCGCGGCTTCCTCCTGGGCGCCACGGCCGGGCGCACCACCCTGATGGGCGAGGGTCTGCAGCACCAGGACGGCCACAGCCACCTGCTGGCCGCCTCCGTGCCGGCGTGTCAGGCCTACGACCCGGCGTTCGCCTACGAGATGGCCACCGTCATCGCCTGCGGGCTGGAGCGCATGTACCCGCCGGCCGGGGCGGCGCACGGCGACGACGTCTTCTACTACCTGACGATCTACAACGAGAACCACCGCCAGCCCGCCCGCGCCGACCACGTGAGCGACGCCGACATCATGAGCGGCCTGTACCGCTGGGACGCCGGGCCGGCCGGCACGCGCCACCGGGCCACGATCCTGTTCTCCGGGCCCGCCCAGGGCGCCGCCCGCGAAGCCCAGGCCGCCCTCGCCGAGCACTACGACACCGGCGCCGAACTGTGGAGCGCCACTTCCTACAAGAGTCTGCGGGAGGAGGCTCTCGACGCCGAGCGCTGGAACCGGCTGCACCCCGGGGCCGCGCCGCGCGTCCCCGGTGTGACCGCCAAGCTTGCGGGGGCACAGGGGCCGATCGTGGCCGTCACCGACTACCTGACGCTGGTGGCCGACCAGATCGCCCGCTGGGCGCCCCGCCACTACACGGTGTTGGGGACCGACGGCTACGGCCGCAGCGACACCCGCGGTGCGCTACGGCGCTTCTTCGAGGTGGACGCCGCCCACGTGGTGGTGGCCGTCCTGGCCGGGCTCGTGGCCACCGGCGAGATGGACGCCTCGGTGGTGGACGACGCCATCGGGCGCTACGGCGTGGACGCCGACGCCGCCAACCCCGTCAACTACGAGTGCGGTCCGCTGTCATAACCCGCCGGAGCGGAGCCGGAGTCAGCGCCGCCCGCTGAGCCGACATCGCCGGCTCCTGAGCGATCTGCACCGCCTGCTGCCTCGGCGCGGGCCCGCCCGGCTGCGCTCCCGGAGGGGAAGAACAGCGCCATCGTCAGCCCCGACAGGCCGTACGCCACGATGATCCAGATCCAGGCACGTTGGTAGCGGGCAGGATCGCCGGTGCCGCCGCTGCCCAGCAGCGCGACGACGGCCGCCACCCCCACGGCGTAGCAGAGTTGCTGCACCGTCCGAGCGGTGGCGTTGCCCATGGCGAACTGGTCGGTACCCAGGTCCGCCAGAGCGCCGCTGGTGAAGCAGGTGATCGCCAGCCCGGCACCGGCGCCCAGCAGGAGCATCGCCGGCAAGAAGTCCGACACGTAGTCCGGCTCGGCGCCGACGCGCCAGTATTGCCAGGAGAAGGAGGCGACGCAGAGGCCGCACCCCGCGGCGGTGAGCCAGCGGTGGCCAAGGCGATCGGCACCGCGGCCCGCCAGCCAGGAGGTGACGACGGAGACCAGCGGGCTCGGGCTGAGCCCCAGACCCGTCTTCCACACGGGCCAGTCCCACAGACGCTGCAACACCAACGAGTTGGCAAAGAATCCCCCCAGGAAGGCGCACCCGAAGAACAACGTGGCGATCGTGGCCACCCGGAACGAGCGGACCTCGAACAGCGAGAGATTCAGAACCGGGGACGGATGGCGGCGCGACCGCCAGACCAGAACCGGCAGCAGTGCCAGCCCCACCACCACGAGCGTCAACGTGCGGGGGTTTGCATAGCCCCAGTGCTCGGCCTGCACCACGGCCAGCAGGACGAGCGCCACGCCCAACACGCTCACAGGAACGCCGATGACGTCGAGACGGCCGGTGTCGCCGACCGAGCGCGACTCAACCAGCACGCGGCGTCCCAGAACCACGATCACGACGCCGATGGGGACGTTCGCCCAGAAGATCCCTCGCCAACCGAACAACTCGATGAGCAGCGCGCCGATCGACGGGCCCACCGCGGCGCCGAGCCCGGCCACCGCCGCCCAGATCCCCACGGCCGTGGAGCGGCGCTCGACGGGGAACTCCGGCAGCACGAGAGAAAGGGAGGCCGGAAATATGGCCGAACCGCCGGCTGCCTGCACCACCCTGAAGGCAATCAGCGCGCCCGCGCCGGGTGCGACGCTGCACAGCAGGGAGCCAACGGTAAAGACGGCCACGGAGACCAGGAACACCCGCTTGCGCCCCAGGCGGTCGGCGGTGCGCCCCGCGAGCAGCAGCAGAGAGGCCACGGTCACGTTGTAGGCCGTCAGGATCCACGAGAGCACGGCGTCGGAAGCGCCCAGATCCTCGCCGATGGTCGGGAAGGCAATATTCACAACCGAGGCGTCGATCACCACCAGGAACACGCTGACGGTCACCGTCGCCAGCACAATCCACGCCCGCCGCGACACCTCCGGCACTCCGGCCGCCCGCCGGCGCTCGCCGGCGCCGTCGACCCCGTTACCGACCTTGTTCGCGCTGTCTCCGGGCCGACCACGTCGGCTTCCCGGTGACGGCGCACGACCTCGTGGCCGTCTCACCATTGCCTCCCAGCAGGCCCCAAGCGCGGCCACAACAGGGCCGGTACGCTCGGGGCATGACCCTCGGAACGCTAGCGGTCACCGGCGACAACGCCGCTGACACACTCGTCAACACCGACCCGTTTGCGCTGCTGCTGGCCATGCTGCTGGACCAGCAGATTCCCATGGAGTGGGCCTTCAAGTCGCCCTCCCGGCTGGCCGAACGGCTCGGCGACCGCTTCGACGCCACCGCCATCGCCGCCATGGACCCCGCCGACCTCGAGGCCACCTTCTGCACCAAGCCCGCCCTGCACCGCTTCCCCGCAGCGATGGCCCGACGAGCGCACGAGCTGTGCCGCCACCTCACCGAGAACTACGACGGCGACGCCGGGGCGGTCTGGACATCCGCCGGCAGCGGCCAAGAACTGTACGACCGCGTGCGGGCGCTACCGGGCTACGGCCCCGAGAAGTCCATGATCTTCCTCGCCATCCTGGCCAAGCGGTTCGGCGCCCGTCCCGACGGCTGGGAACGCCTCGCCGGCCCGTTCGCCGACGACACCCCCCGCTCGGTGGCCGATATCGACGGCCCCGAGGCGCTCGCCAGGGTGCGGGCGTGGAAGAAGGAGCAGAAGGCCGCCGGGCGGTCGAAGCAGGACTGAGACCCGCACCGTCAACGACAATCACCGCTAGGAGGAGAGATGGACCAGTACAACCGTGAAGAGAGCCGCTACGACCGCGACGAGCCGGGCACCCCCGAACCGCAGGCCTCCAGTGCCCCCCGGGAGTTCCCTTGGAGCGACGACACCGACGCAACCCCGCCGACGCCCGACCGGCAGTATCAGCCAACCGCAGCGCAAGTAAACGTCTCCGTGCACGGAGGCGCAGCGGTCGGCTCCGGTACCACCGAGGGCAACGGCATAGCGATCGCCGGCTTCGTCCTGTCGATCGTCTCGCTGATCCCGATCCCCATTTTCAACATCATCTGCTGGATTCTGGCGGTGGTCTTCTCCTCCATCGGGCTGAGCCGAGCCAACAAGCAAGGACGGCCACACCGCGGCTTGGCCATCGCCGGGCTGAGTATCTCTCTGGCCGCTCTGGTGCTCATCATCGTGCTGTTGATCGTCATAGGCATCGCCTTTACTGCATCCTGAGGAACAACCGCCAGGGCGCCTCGGGGTTCTCCTCCGGCGCCGGCACAGCCGGGTGCCGGGCGGTCGTGTCAGGACGTTGCGGAGCTTGCTGCTGGGGCCGCCTCAGCCGCGGGAGGCGTTTCGGGGCCGGTGTCGTGGCCGTGGCGGTCGAGCCAGCCCAGGACCACGGAGATGCAGCGGGGGTCATAGCGCAACCGGTGACCGCCCGATGCCAGGATGCGCAGATCGGCGGCACCGTGTGCGTCGGCGATGGCGCGGGCATCCAGAGCGGACACCAGCTCGTCATCGGAGCCGTGCACCACGAGCAGCGGGCGCGGCGCCAGCCGGTCGGCCGCATCGGCGGTGCTGAACGCGCTGAATTCGGCGCTCCACGCCGGCCGATCCGCCGGGAAGGAGTCGTCACGCACGACGCCCGTCTCGCGGGAGTGTCGCAGCAGCCGCTCGGAGTTGGTCGCCCAGTCCGAGAAATCCGCCGGCGCCCCCACCGACACCGCACCCCCCACGCCGGTGCCGTCGGCCGCCGCCCGTAACCCCACGGCTCCGCCGGTGCCGAAACCCGCCACCCAGACCGCCGTGGCGCGGGTCCTGTCCGCCAGGTGGCTCGCCGCGGCCCGCACGTCGTCGACCCAGCCCAGCAGCGAGAAATCACCCTCGGAAAGGCCGCAGCCGCGGTAGTTCACCACCAGCGCCGACCAGCCCATCTCGGTCGCAATGCGGTCGGCCAGCACGTGGTAGGACCGCCCGGCGGTCGCCGCCCCGCCGGGCGCAGCCGGCAGTCCGTGACAGATCACCACGGCGGGCCGGGCGGCCCGCAGCGCTGCACCGTCGGCACGCAGAGGCCGAGCGAGGTAACCCGACAACGTCAGCGAGCCTGAGCGGATCTCCTCCACTCAGCCGCCCCGGAGGCGGTAACCGCGGTTGCGCGCCTCGGCCGGCGTATCGGGCGCGAAGCAGAGATACAGCCCCGACGCCACCAACTCGTCGACGACCGCACGAGACACGCCCCCGGCCGGCGACGTGTCGTCATCAGGCACTGCGTCGAGGTCGTAGACGGATCCCGTCCGCTTGTCACCGATGTAACGGTGGTCGGCGACTCCCTTGGGTCGATACACGCCCACGATGCTAAGCGTCTCCGACCTGCTCACCAACGGCGCCGATGGACGCCATGTACTGCGCGTCCAACTCCAGCACCACGACCGCGTCGAGGGCGTCGAGTTCCACTCCGGCCGACGCGGCCCGCTGCAGAAGATCGTCGAGGGCCTCGTCGACCTCGTCTTCGGTGGGCGTGCGAGCCCAACCTCCGCCAAGGGCGTCCGCTTGCCCGAAGGCCGCCACACCACGGCGGCGGAGATGGTCCAGGTGCCACGCCAGCAACAGAGCCACGGTATCGGCGCCCTGCCGCTCGGCGACCGTGTCGGGCAGGCGCTGCAGCACGAACTCGGTGGCTGCGGTGAGGTCGTATACCGCCACCGCCTCGGTGTTGGCCAGGCGGGTGCTCACCGTTGCCACGGTGTAGCGGGCGACCGCCGCCACCAGCAGCGCGGCGACGGCGACGAAGACCCAGATCACGCGCCTCGACCTCCTCTCACGTGTCCTGCGGAACGACCGACCGCAGTCGCCCGCTCAGAACCCGACCAGGTTCGCCAGCACGTCCCGATGGTGGGCGGGGTCGCCGAACATCAGCTGGCTGCTCTTGGCCCGCTTGAAGTAGAGGTGCGCGGGGTGCTCCCAGGTGAAGCCGATGCCGCCGTGGATCTGGATGTTCTCCGCCGCGGTTCGGAAGTAGACGTCGGAGCAGTGCGCCTTGGCCATGGCTGCCGCCACCGGCAGGTCGTCGTCGCCGTTCGCTGCACACCACCCTGCGTAGTAGGTGGCCGAGCGGGCCGTCTCGGTGTCCAGAAGCATGTCGGCGCAGCGATGCTTGATCGCCTGGAAGCTGCCGATGGGGCGCCCGAACTGCATCCGCTCCTTGGCGTAGCCGACGGCCATGTCCAGGCAGCGCTGCGCGCCGCCCACCTGCTCGGCGGCCAGTGCTGTGGCGGCCAGATCCAGCACCCGGGCCAGGACGGCCCCGCCGTCGCCGGACTTCCCGACGGGGACCACCGGGGTGTCGACGAAGGTGAGGCGGGCCTGCTTGCGGGTCAGGTCCAGCGTGGGCAGCAGCTCCCGCTGCAAACCCTCGGCGTCGCCGGCGCAGCGGAACAGGCTGAGGCCGTCGGGCGCCTCGGCGACCACCAGCACGACATCGGCGACGTGGCCGTCCAGCACGTAGGTCTTCTCGCCGCTGAGCCGCCAACCCCCCGCCCCGTCGGGCGCCGCGGCACTGCTGATGGCGTCGGCAGCGGGGCGACCACCGGCCTCCTCGAAGGCAAGCGTGGCGATGCTCCGGCCCGCGGCGATGGCCGGCAGAAATTCCTCACAGGTCGCCTCGTCGCCGCTGTGGCTCAGCGCGCCCGCCGCCAGCACCACCGTGGAGAAGTACGGGGCGCACAGCAGCGCCCGACCCATCTCCTCCAACACAAGCACCAGCTCGCGATACCCGAAACCGCCGCCACCGTGGCGCTCGGCGATGGCGAGGCCCTGCAAGCCCATCTGCTCGGCCATCTGGCGCCACACCGCCTCGTCGTAGCCACGCTCGGTGGACATGAGTTCCCGCACCGCCGACTCAGGGGACTTCTCCTCGAGAAACTGCCGGACGAACCGCCGAAGCTCCTCCTGATCCTCACTGAATCCCAACCGCACTGCCGGCCTCCTCGCCACAATCTCCCCGAGAACATAGCCGCCGCACCCGCCGAGCCTCCCTCGCCCGCCGCCGGCGTCCCGTCACAGACACGTCCCGGACTCCGATTCAGGGCCGGCACCCACGGCCGGCAGTCCGACCTGCGACCACCCTCGCCTCTCGATTCAGGCATAGGCCGGATTGACTGTGGAGAGTTCTCGCCCGTGACTCCTTGAGCGGCCGGCAAGGCCGCACGGTTGGCGTCCTGTTGGCGATGAATCCGGCTTCGAGTCAGCTACCTCGAACGAGAGTCACTGTCACAGGTGTGCTCGAGAGCCAGCGCCCGGCTCGGGACTCGGCAGGGAAGAAGCGCCTCGCTGGGAGTTGTCGCTCGCCCCACTCACCGTCCGTCCGGCGCTGTTGCAGTGCGAATTCGACGCTTCCACTCGTAAGGCGTCGTGCGGCAATGCGCACCTCGACGTCGGCAGACGTCGCGTTGTCGATAGCCGTCACTGGCGCGCTTGTTAGCCAACGCCCACTTTCTGTTCGGGTGGGGAAGAAGCGCCGCGCTGGGAGTTGTCGTTCGCCCCACTGGCCGTCCGTCCGGCGCTGTTGGAGTGCGAATTCGACGCTTCCACTCGTAAGGCGTCGCGCCACGATCCTCACGTCCACCTCCGTCGGCGCCGCGACGGTGGCTGCTGTTACCGTGTCGAAGACGCCGCCGTTCGTGGTGTCGAGCCTGACCCGGAAGTGGTATTCGGTCGAGGCGACCAGTCCCTCCACGGTGTGGTTGGTGAACGGCGTGGACGAACGACGCACCTCGACCCAGTCCACCCCATCGAAGCGTTCGACTATGTAGTGGTTGACGGCTACCTCTGCCGGCTGGGTCACCAAGCCCCACGACAGCGAAATCGAGTTGTGCGTGATGCTGTCCGTCTCAAGAGCTTGAGGTGCAAAGACCCCGGTGAGGTCGGTGGATTCGATGCTGAGGTCCAACAGGCATGTGACGTATTCGTATGGATCCTGGCGCACCCGATTTACCTTGACGCCGCTGACAGTGACCGTGTAGCACTGATCGCCGTGGATTGGCTCCTGCGACGGGGAGGATTCCGTATCACCGTCCATCGCCCACACGATCGCTGGGCGCGGGAACCCCCGATAAGTTTCGCGATGAATGATCTCTACGGCGATCGGACCGGATTCACTGACGACTGTCACTGTCGCGTCGGAATAGTCCGCTGTGCCGGATGGCGTGAGCGACCAACGGCCCCATACGGTCTCCGCAGGAACATAGCCCGATGGCGGCCACGCGACGAAGTCACGAATCTCGCGGATGTCGGAACGACGACCTGAGAAGCCGCTGTCCAGCACGTAAAGAGCGTCGGCGCTAGTGCTAGGAGCGTAGGCCTTCCCGATACCCATCTGACGAACACCTGGCTCAAAGATCCAACGTCGATGGGCGACCGCCAAATTGTTGTCGCCACTATCCCGCATGTAGCCATCGATAGCGTAAACACCCCCGTACTGATAGCCCGAGAACCCAGCCCAGTAATGGAGATTGCTCTTGCCGGCTCCCCGAGCGCCTTGACTCGTGTAACAGTCCCACGACGATGCGGGATCGTGCGACAGTTCACCTTCGGCCGCCATGATCAAAGCCGCACTCTGCGCATCGGCAGTGTATTCAGCGCGCTCCGTCACGACATCCACCCCGGCCATCCGCCGATACCAATTTATTCTCTGCAGAATGCTGTCCCGAAACTCCTGACTCGTCGTCCCTGCAACGCAGTCGTCGACATTGCCCGTGTAGCCCGCATCAGGCTCGGTTCGCTCAAACTCAGCTCTGTATTCCGCCAGCACGGCAGCGCGATCCCAAGTATCGATCCCCGGACCAATAGACTCCGAGCCCGAAGCGGGCCGACGCGCGACAGAAGTTCTCGTGAACAGTGAGGACGGCAGGTTGCCCCCACCGGTATCATCGAAAGCCGCGTCCGCAGGTACGCGTACCACGACCGTGCCGTTGGCTGCGGGCGTGATCAGCACTCGATAATCGGCACCGGAACCTGCGAGATTCGCGGCACTCCCGTTGACAATCCTGATCTCTCCCACCTCGAAACCGTTCACCGGACGGGCGAACTCGATCTGCACCTCGAACGTGCCGGTCACAAATCTCGACGCGGAGGACGAGACCTCTACCGACAGGACCGGCGTTGGACTCGCGCTCGATGCAGGCGCCGGCTCCGGGCTGTCCGCCACGGTTCTGCCGCTCTCCTGCCCTTCGACGGCAGAGGCGACGGCCAGTTCCATCGGTCGGTGCACGGTGCCGGTCATGATGACCGGTGCCAATACAAGCACCGACCGATGGAGGTACCAGCATGCCAGGCGCACCGCTGGCGTTGCACGAGCGCGAGGAGATTTCTCGGGCGCTGATTGAGGATCCGGCGGCGAGTTGGGCGGCGATCGCCCGGTCGCTCGGCCGGCATCGGTCGACGGTCGCCCGTGAGGTCGCCGCGGGCGGCGGTCGTGGCCGTTACCGCCCGGCGATGGCGCAGCGGCGCGCCGAGCGGGCACGCTGTCGGCCGCGGCGGCGCCGCTTGGAGGTTCCGGGCCCGTTGCGGGACCGGATCGTCGCCGAGTTGCGCCTGGGGCGCTCCCCCGAGGCGATCTGGGCGGACCTGGCCGCGGCGGGCGTGGCCGCCCGGCCGTGCGTGGAGACCATCTACCAGGCCCTCTACGCCGGGGTTCTCGACGTGGAACCCCGGCAGTGCCTGCGCAGCCGCCGGCGGCGACGACGCTGCCGCCACAGACGCAACCCCAGGTCGCGCCCCGGCGTGGCGAACATCTCCCTGCGCCCCGTGCAGGTGAACGACCGCAGCGAGGCCGGCCACTGGGAAGCAGACCAGATCATCGGCGCCAACAACCGGTCCTCCATGATCTGGCTCACCGAGCGCACCACCAGGTTCTCCATCCCGGTCACCATGCCCGACGGCTACACCGCCGACGCGACCCTCGCCGGCCTCATCGAAGGCCTCGACGGTATCCCCGCCCACCTGCGCCGCAGCCTCACCTTCGACCAAGGCCCCGAATGGGCCAACTGGCGCCGCCTCGCCGACCACTACAACCTCGACGTGTGGTTCTGCGACCCGCACTCGCCGTGGCAACGCGGCCAGATCGAGAACCTCAACCGCCAATGCCGCTGGTGGTTCCCCCGCGGCACCGACCTCCGCCTCATCACCCCCGCACAAGCAGAACACGCAGCACACATCATCAACAACCAGCGCCGACGCAGCCTCAACTACCACAGCCCCGCAGAGCTGTATCATGCCCTCACCGTGCAGTGACCACTAGAACTGGCCGACGGCACCAACAACAACAACAACAACAACGGCAAGCAAACCCGCTGCAACTACACGAGCAGCACACATCGTCAAGCGGCACTCCGTCCTGCCACAACCGACTTGCTCTCGTTGACGCTCAGGATCCGCATTCACAATCAGCGGACACTACCTGTGGAGACCGAGAGTTACAGTGAGGGATCCTCGCTGATCTGCTCGACGACGTGCTTACTGCGTCTCATCCACCACCACAGCCCGGCCAGAGCCACAACAGCGGTGCCGCCCGCGACGATGCCGGCGATCGCCCCGCTTCCGAGACCGCCCGAGTCCGCCGGCAGGCCCGTGTCCGTGACGAGGAGGAAGTCAATGGGGGCTTGCGGATCGTCGATCTCCCAGCGCGCCGTCGTCATGCCGTCACCCATCGTGATGCTCGTGCTGTTGGAGCGTTCGAGGCCTCCCGGCAGCGAAACCGCGAACCTGAGCCGGAAGCCTTCTCCGGGCGGTATCTCGCGAAACGCTGCGGCGTCCTGCAACCAGAAGCGCCAGCCGCTCTCGGTCTGCTCGAGGCTACTGTCCTCGGAGACAACCCCCGTGCTCTCCTCGAGCGGCCCGTCCATCACGAAGGCGATCCCTCGCCAACCATCGTTGTCGCTCACGGACTCGATCTTGGCCTCGACGGAGGGATCAAGGTCTTCCGTGAAGCTCTCCTCGAGGCCCTCGACACCGCCCATCATGCTGAGCATGACTGGAGACATGGTCACTCGACCGTTAACGGTTACCTCGTCGGGGCCATGCACGACCAACTCGAAGTCCATACGAATACACCCGGTCGCCACGATCACCGCCAGTACCCCCAGCACCAACAGCCAGACCCTGTTGACCAGAGAGTTATCGTGGCCAAGGCTGGGAGCAGCCATCACTGATTCACCCCGTTCGCGACGCCGTTTCATGTTCGTCATATCCGTCCTACATAGTACATAAAGACGATATGGACGAAAAGCGAGATGCAAAGACCAGCGACCGCGATCCCTCTGTAACGCGTGGATAGTGGTCCCTTCTCAGGTGAGCAACGCCATCCAATATACGACAACACAGCCGCAATGGGCCAAAACAGCAGGCTCAGCACCGGTATACTCAACAGCAACAGAACGAACGAAACAAGAGAGAGTACGAGTCCTGCCACTGCAAGCCCGGAACCCGATACCTTTATGTTCACTGTTGTTCCTCGCATCAGAACAGAACTCGCCCAATTCCGGGACCCATTCTCCTGACGGTCTTCGTGCTCATTCATGGTGATACCTCCGCACCGTTGAGAGCTTTCGGAGGCTGCGCGGACTGATTGCGGAGTCGCCGACGGCATCACCGTTTCGGCGCTACATTCCTTCAACTCACGGGTCCCGGCGACGTTTCTCCTGACTCTTTCTGAGATGGTTCCCGCTGGCTACCATGGCCATGCGATGTCGATGACAAACCCCCAATAGCTTGCTGAAGCTTCTGCAGGTTGTTCTTCTTCATGGCGTCCCTAATCAGAAAAATGTCAATGAACCACCAAATCATGAACCCTCCCAGTGTGAACAACTTCACAACTCCGAGTCCGATTTGGCCATTGTAGAATCGGTCCACTCCGAGGTGACCAAGAATGATGCTGAGAATTAGCCCTGTCGTAGGGTCTCGATAGTCGAGAGACGCCGCCAAACGAACCTGCGAGTCCGACAGTTCTCCCGCGAATCGCAACAAGCTCCCAGAAGGGAACTTGTCTTGCATCGCTACTAGAAGCATATCACTAGTTTCCATAGTTCCTCCTTGGGGCTAACCGGCTGTGGCCGGTATGGTTCTTGGATTCAGTCGCTGAGGGCCTTGGCGCGGGCTTCGGCTCTCGAGCGGGCTGCGTTGAGGGCGTCCTCGAAGATCTCGGCATCGAGGAACAGTACTTCGGCGGCCTGCGCGAACTCCGCCTCGACATCCAGGATCGTGCGGCGGGTAAAGCGGTCGATCAGGAAGTTGGCGGCGTCTACCACATTTGCGAGTTCTCTGCGCAGCGTGCTTGCATACTCGATGGCCGAGGCAGCAGCGAGCGATCCGTCATCGTTGAGTTGCGCCTCGGACTCCACGGCGATAGCGACATCGTGCAACACGACGTAGGCATCCGCGAGGCCGAAGGCAGCAGACACCCAGCCGTCGAAGCCGAACGCGGCACGGACGTTATCCACGGCGTCTGCCACGGCCGCCACAGCTGTCTCGTGAACCCGGTCGGCGGTTGCGAAAGCCGCGTCGCGGTCGGACGTTGCCCTAGCAGCAGCTTCCTCGTAGGCGGCGGTCGCCGCCTGTTCCTCCTCGACACGGGACCGTTCGAGGGAGTCTCCATCGTCGGAGACAACTATGGCATTAACTACAGCGGCGGCGGCCTCCGTTGCCGGTGTCACTATGTCATAGTCGAGAAGAGGATCAAGACGAGCTTCGAACCGCTCGGCAACACCTTCTTGCCTAGTAGATATCACGGCACGGGCAGCTGCAATCAGCTCGTCAAGGACCGCCTCCGCGCTCTCGTAGGGGAGTGGATTTGCGGCCACTGTCGCCGCTGCGGCATCTCGAGCCGCGACGACAGCAGTGAGAATCTCAGCGTCAGTATTGCTGTCGAGCGTTGCATTAGCCAAGGCAGCCAGGTAGATTTCATCAAAGCTCAGACGCTGGGCAAGCTTGCCCGCAATGCTCGCTGCGTATTCGTCATATCTGGAACCGGTTCGCTCGTATCCGATCTTTTCCCAAACATAGTACGTCTCCGTCGAAATAATGTCGGCTTCTACGAAGGCCGCATCGAGAACTGCGCTAACCCGATCTATGTGAGATTGAACTTCGGCAGCGGCAGCGTCGCGTCGGCCTTGGATCTCATCGAACACGTTCCGCCGAACCTGCTGAGCCTGAGACTCGGCGGCCTCGTAGGCTGCCGCGGCGTCGGCACGGGCGGCAGCCTGGGTCGCAGCGGCTTCTTCGACCGCCGCAGAAACGTTTGCGAGCGTTACGAAGTAGTCCTCGTGACGTGCCGATACGTACTCGGTGTAGACGTCGCGTGCTGCGCCGTAGGCGTTGGCGAACACGTCACTCTCGTAGTGAGGAGCGGGTTTCGGTTCCGCTACGGTCGAGGTCGTCGTATCCTCTGCGTCGTCATCTGGCCCGTCCCCATCGTCGCCATCTGCCTCACCGCTGGCGGCCGCTCGATCGTCATCGGTGTCTGCTCCGTCCTCGATGTCGGTTGTCACTGCCGAGTCGGGGGTATCGTCGCCATCTGCCTCACCGCTGGCGGCTGCTCGATCGTCATCGGTGTCTGCTCCGTCCTCGATGTCGGTTGTCACTGTCGAGTCGGGGGTGTCGCCCTCGGAGGTGTCGTCGCCGCCGCAGGACGCAGCGAGGACGGCGACGATGAGCGCGCAGGCAACGATGAGAAAGGGCCTACTACGGCTCTTCGCTCTCAGCAGTGGCGGCAGGCGACCGGGTTCGCTGCGCGCTCGGCGCCCGGTCGTAGCAGATGGACGACGCCTGGCTAGCAGGTGCCTAGTCGAGCACCCCCCCCCGGTGATGCTGAACAGTCCCATAACGTTACCTACCCCCCGAATTGTTGTTCCGCCAGACTACCAGAACTTAACACCGCCCGACGCAGGCTGCGGCTCCCGAACTCTGCCTCTCTCTACATGGATGCGCGGCCCGAGTCGGGCTTCACGCCGTCCGCTCGACTGCGGTGACCGCCGCCCTGCCGCCTCTGCTCCGAACTCGACGCTGAAACCGACGGGCCATCCGACGAGCAGCGACTGGAGATCTGTGGCAAACCCCCTTCTTGCAGCCTCGCTACGAAGTATCGACCTCGACCCATCAGCCAGTCGGTGGCTCGCCCGGGGCGATAACCGGCTCACGCAGTGATCCATCCGATCGAGGGCACAATTCACGGCGATGCGGAACTTCGACGCGCTTGGCCCGAACCAACAGATGCCATCGGAGATGTGTGGCGATGCTTCCGCGTCGGCTCAGCCGGTCCGTCGCACGAGCCCGTGACCCTTGCGGACGAATGCTGAGAATAAGTCAGCGGATCCGGGTCAACGAATCTGCGTCACACGGCCGGCTGAGCCCCATGCTCTGTCCGCGGTGAGGACGTCGGTGTCGAGGCGCTCGGCGAGTGCCATGCAGAGACGGTCCGCCAGCGACAGACCATCACCTCGCCGCCAGCGACCGGCAGCCCACTCGGCGTCGTCCGCCACGACAGGCTCGATCCGGACCCCGTAGCCGACCAGCAGCGCCCGCACCAGATACCAGTCGCGACCCGCGGCGAGCACCTTCTGGGCCACCTCCGACCAGTTCGCGGCACCGCACCGAGCGTTGTCGGCAAGTGCCGCCTCGACCACGTCGGTCCCGTCCTCGTCCTGCAGGAATGCCAGAATCGCCGACGCATCGAGCACGACGCTCACGTCGCGTCCTCCCGATCGGCCGCCTGCCGTCGATCCGCCAGCAACTCCGCCACGAGGTCCAGACCGTGGAGTTCACCGCGGACACGGGCACGCAGCTGCTCCCGTGTCAACAGAATCAGGCCGTTGGGTGACTCCAGCAGCACCAGCGGGGTGCCCTCGGAGAGCCCTGCACGTTCTCGCACCTCAGCGGGCACGACGATCCGGCCCCGGTCTCCCACCATGACAGTATGCGTCCCATTCATAGTGACAGCGTACCACTTCACAATCTCTGTGGGACACGACTCTCGTCCTGCGGCCCATGCCGTTCCTGCAGAGTGCCACGATCAGCCTCCGTGCCGGATCTGTGGGACACGACCCTCGTCCCCCGGTTTGCGCCGGGGCCGACCACTCCGCTGACGGTTCCACACACGCCTGCTCGTCCGCCCGAGTGGCAGGTCGTTCCGCTGACGGTTCCACGCACGCTTCCACGTCCGTGCACCTACCAGGTCGTTCCGGCCGAGCGGCTCAACCCCCCACCGCCGGCATCCCTCCGGCTGTGCGACGCAGTTCCAACTCGGCGTTGATCGCCGCCACGACACGGGCCTCCGGGCAGACGGACTCCTCCCCGTAGTGCTCGGCGAACCACTGCTGCACCTCGGAACTCCGCCAGAGCCGGTAGCGGTTGCGGGGATCGGTAACCGGGGGCGGGAACCCGCCGGGGCCCCGCTTGCCGACGATCAGCAGCCGGACGCTCTCGCGCGTGCGACCGGTTCGGATGGCTATGTCCGCCATCGACAGGAGATCGGCGCCGGCAACGCGGGCGACGGTGACCCCGGAAACGCTCTCGAGGGCGGTGACGGCCGACCTGACCGCCTCTCCGGCACTCGGGGCCTCGCGTTCGAAGTCCACGAACTGCACCCCGTTGGAGCACCCGACGAGGGCATCGTCACACCCCGCCTCGAACACCGCATCGAACATCTCGCCGGACTGAAGATCGCGACCCTCGACGATGAGAACGAACTGGTAGGTCTTCATCGACTCCTCGTCGACCTCCTTCTTGGGGTGGCGTCTTCTCGCCATACCTCACCTGCAGTGTTGTTACGATACAACAAAGCGGTGCCCCATTTCGAGAACCGCTCGAGCCGTGATAGTATCGAAATACTATGAAATAGTCTATAGATCAAGAAATCATTCCGATCTGACCGAGCCCCGGTAATGCGGCGTCGTGGCAGATTGAGTTCCCGTGGCGGAGTTGTGGTGTGCGGGCGGGGGCGGGAACGGGTATACAACGAGGGCAGCGACGGGGCGGCGGGAACTCCCGCCCGACGGGGAGGAAGACAGATGAGCGACACAGCCGCACACGCCGACAGCGCAGGCATCGACCACTACTGCTGGCCACAGCTCGGGATCGACCGGCAGGCGCCCGGCGCACGACCCACGCTGCACTACCGGGACACGCAAATGGAGATCCACAAGGTGGTGGTCGGTCCCTTCGACAACAACGTCTTTATCCTCCGCTGCCGCCGCAGCGGCGACGCCGTGCTCATCGACGCCGCCAACGAGCACGAACTGCTGCTGGACCTGTCCCGGCAACTCGGTGTGCGCACCGTGCTGGAGACCCACGGCCACCAAGACCACATCGGCGCGGTGCCGCAGATGCGCGACGCCGGCTACAACGTCCTCATCACGGCGGGCGACGCCCACATGCTGCCCTCCTACGACCAGATCCTCGAAGGCGATTCGGTGGTGGACGTGGGGAACCTGCGCCTGCACACCACCATCACGCCCGGCCACACTGCAGGGTCGATCTGCTTCAAGGTGGAGGGCTCACCGGTGGTGTTCACCGGCGACACCCTCTTCCCCGGCGGCCCCGGCCTCACCCGCGACGGCTACATGCACCGCAACGGCGAGCCGCCGCCGGCGGAGTTCCCCTGCGGCGACTTCGCCACCGTCATCACCTCCATCGACGAGTTGCTGTTCTCCCGGCTGGCACCGGACACCATCGTCATGCCCGGCCACGGCGACGACACGACCATCGGTCACGAGAGCCCGCACCTGCAGGAGTGGATAGACCGCGGCTGGTGAGCCACCGTCTGTGAACCGACGGGGCACGCCCAATGGCGACGGGGGTGGCGGCCGTACACTGACCACGTGAGTCCCACCGCGGCACCGCCGCTGTTCGCCATCGAGAATCTGCACGCCGGCAGCGAGGACACGCCCATCCTCCGGGGCGTGAACCTGGACATCCGCGCCGGCGAGATCCACGCCCTCATGGGGCCGAACGGCTCGGGCAAATCCACCCTGGCCTCCACGCTGATGGGCAGCCCCGAGTACCAGGTGAGTGCCGGGCGGGTGCGCCTGCGAGGCGACGACATCACCGACTGGAGCCCCGACGAGAGGGCCAAGGCCGGCCTCTTCCTGGCCTTCCAGTACCCCCAGTCCATCGTGGGGGTCTCGGTGCTCAACTTCCTGCGCCAGGCGGCCGGCGCCCGCACCGACGAGGAGATCTCCATCCTGCGGCTGCGGATGCAGATCATGGACTGGATGGACCGCCTGGGCATCGACCCCGCCTTTGCCGACCGCTTCCTGAACGAGGGGTTCTCCGGCGGCGAGAAGAAGCGCAACGAGATCCTGCAGATGGCCATCCTGCGCCCCGACGTGGCGGTGCTGGACGAGACCGACTCCGGCCTCGACATCGACGCCCTGAAGGTGGTGGCCGCCGGCGTGCACGCCGTCCGCGACGAGAACCCTGCGTTGGGCACCCTCGCCATCACCCACTACCAGCGCCTGCTGGACTACCTCGTGCCCGACCGCGTCCACATCCTCATCGACGGCCGCATCGTGCAGTCCGGCGACATGGCCCTGGCCGAGCAACTCGAACGCCAGGGCTACAACGCATGGCGCTGAGCGGAGCGGCCCGATGAGCACGCTCGCCACCACGGCAAAAGCCGACTTCCCCCTGCTGAGCCCAGATGTCTGCGGCAAGCCCATCGTCTACCTGGACTCCGCTGCCACCTCCGAGAAACCCTGCGCGGCGCTGAGCGGAGCGGCCCGATGAGCACGCTCGCCACCACGGCAAAAGCCGACTTCCCCCTGCTGAGCCGCGAGGTTTACGGCAAGCCCATCGTCTACCTGGACTCCGCTGCCACCTCCCAGAAACCGTGCGCGGTGCTGGACGCCATGGACACCTACTACCGCACCGTGAACGCCAACGTGCACCGCGGCGCCTACCACATCGCCGACATCGCCACGCAGGCCATGGAGCAGGCACGGGCCAAGGTGCAGCGCTTCATCGGCGCTGCCTCGCCCCGCGAGATCATCTTTACCCGCAACGCCACCGAGGCCGTGAACCTGGTGGCCCACAGTTGGGGGCGCACCAACCTCGCAAGCGGCGACGCCGTGCTGCTCACCCACATGGAGCACCACGCCAACATCGTCCCGTGGCACATGCTGGCCGCCGAGCGGGGCGTGGAACTGCGCTGGCTGCCCCTCGACGACGACGGGCGGCTGGACCTGCGCGATCTCGACCGGCTGCTCGACGGCGTGCGGCTGGTGGCCCTCACCGCCATGTCCAACGTGCTGGGCACGATCCCCCCGGTGCGCCGCATCGCCGACGCCGCCCACGAGCGAGGGGCCGTCGTGCTGATCGACGGCGCCCAGTACGTGCCCCACCTGCCCACCGACGTGACCGAACTGGGTGGCGACTTCCTGGCCTTCTCGGGCCACAAGATGTGCGGGCCGACCGGCATCGGCGTGCTGTGGGGCCGCGAGGAACTGCTGGAGGCCATGCCGCCGTTCATGGGCGGCGGCGAGATGATCCTGAACGTCACCACCGAGGGGTTCCTGCCCAACGAGCTGCCCTGGAAGTTCGAGGCCGGCACGCCGGCCATCGCCGAGGTGGTGGGCCTCGGCGCCGCCGTGGACTACCTCAGCGGTATCGGCATGGAGGCGGTGCGCCGCCACGACGTGTCCCTCACGGCCTACGCCCTGCGCACACTCACCGAACGTCACGGCGAGCGCCTCACGATCCACGGACCGCCCGAGCCGGCCGCTCGGGGCGGGGTGCTGTCGTTCGCCTACGGCAACGTGCACGCCCACGACATCTCACAGGTGCTCGACGAGGAGGCTGTCTGCGTGCGTGCCGGGCACCACTGCGCCAAACCCCTCATGCGCTGCCTGGGCGTGGCCGCCACCGCCCGGGCCTCGGTCTACATCTACAACGACGAGTCCGACATCGACCACTTGGCCGAGGCACTGGATCGCGTGGGCGATCTGTTCGGCTGGCAATAGCCTGCAAGACGACCATGCCCGGCCTCGAAGACCTCTACCGAGAGATCGTTCTGGATCACTACCGCAGCCCCCGCAACCGGGGCGAGTTGGCCTGCCCGCCCGCCCGGCGGGCCGAGGGCTTCAACCCGCTGTGCGGCGACGAGGTGGTCGTGTACACCGACGTGGACGGCGAAGTCGTGCGTGACGTCCGCTTCGGCGGCCAGGGATGCTCCATCAGCCAGTCCACGGCCTCGATGATGTCGGTCGCCGTGAAGGGCCGCAGCCTGGACGAGGTGCGCAACCTGGAGCGCTCCTTCAAGGCGATGATGTCGATCGTCACCGACGGCGACGACACCGCGCAGCCGGCCGATCTGGGCGACCTGGAGGCTCTGCGGGGGGTCGTGAAGTTCCCGGTGCGCATCAAGTGCGCCACCCTCTGCTGGAACACCCTCGCCGAGTGCCTCCGCAGCGAGGCCGGCTAGCCGGAGGCGACGCCGCCGAGGGGCACCAGCATGCCGGCGATGCCGGCTGGGACGTGCCCATGATGTGGCGGCGACGCGTGGCCGCGGTTCGAGCCGGCGGCACGACCCCGAGAGGTGAGCAAGGCACCACGAAGTCGTCACCCGATATGGCTATGGACAGTGGCTATGGCTATAGCTATGGCTATGGCTATAGTAGGAAGCACCGCTATCGAGGAGGTTCCGTCTTGTCCAGCGCTCAGCCGGAATACCGGACAATTCCCGCCGGCGAGTTCAAGAACCGGTGTCTGGCGCTCATGGACGAGGTGAACGAGACCGGTGCCGAAATCGTCATCACCAAGCACGGGCGTCCCGTGTCACGACTGGTCCCCGCTGCGAAGCGGCCACCTCAAATGTGGGGCCGGTACCGCGAGCAGGTGCAAGTGTGCGGTGACGTCATCGCTCCCGCCGTCCCGGTCGAGGAGTGGGAGGCCATCGCCAACCCCGCCAGGACCTTCGACCCGGACGTGCCGTCACTCCCGTGATCCTGCTCGACACGCACGTCCTCGTGTGGCTCGTTGCGGGATCGCACCGCGTCGGGCAGCGGTCCCAGGACGAGATCCAAGCGGCGTGGAACGAGGGGACCGCGGCCGTCTCCTCGTTCACCTTCTGGGAAATGGCGATGCTCCACGCCCGGGGGCGGCTCGAACTAGGCGTGCCGCCCCGATCCCTGCACCGCAATCTGGTGGCCGACGGGTTGCGCGTCGTCCCGGTCGACGACGAGACGGCCATCCGCGCAGCGGAACTCGGCGCAGAGGGGCTCCGCGCCGACCCCGCCGACCTCATCATCACGGCGACGGCAATCCTCGGTGGCTACCGGCTGGCCACCGCCGACCGCAACATCACGATGTGGGCAGAGCAGACCCGGCTCGTCGCAGTGCTCGACCCGGCAGCCTGAAACGGCCCGAGCCGACAACGACCACCACGCGAACCAACTAGCCCGCGTCTCGTAGCCCCGGCTTCAGGGGCCGGCGGCCGGTCAGTCGGCGAGTTTGTTGACTCGGGTGGCGAAGTCGAAGTCCTTCTCGGTGATACCGCCCGCGGCGTGGTTGCTGATGGCGATGGAGACCTTGCTCCAGACGTTCGACCATTCCGGATGGTGGAACAGCCGCTCGGCCACGCAGGCCACCGACGCCATGAACCCGAAGGCCGCCGTGAAGTCGGCGAACTCGAAGTCGCGGTGCAGGGCGTTGCCGCGCCGTTCCCAGCCGGGGATCTCGCCCAGGCGGGCGTCAACGGTGGCGTCGTCGAGCAGGTCATTGGGATTGGTCATGCGGTCAGAGTACCGCAGCAACCCAGCCGCCTCGATCGGTGGACGCGGCCAGACGCGGCGCCTTGACGTCGACCCGTTCCAGCGGCGTCTCTCGAGGCCGACCGCCCGGCCCGGCAATCAGCCCAAGCGGCGAAGGCGCTCAACCAGGGCCGCCGTCGCCGGTGACTCCCCTCGTTCAACAACCGAGGGCGTAGGTCACGGATCGGCACACGTCGCGCATCGTCGGATCGTCCAACTCGCCGGCGCGGCTCACGAGCGACGAACGTCGCACAGTGTGCAGACCGTCACAGTTCACGACCGACGCTTCGGACAGGCCTGCTTCGGGCTCCGTGACGGGCACCTCGGCAGCCAGCCCCCGGATCGTGGTGGTGAGTTCGGCAACGGTGACCATCTCCCGCACGTCGATGACCTCCGGTCGGGTGAGAACGACTACCGGCCGCCTCTTGCTGCCGACCTCCGCCCACCACACGTCGCCGCGATTCATTCGGCGCCCCACGCCTCGGCCTCGTCCCAGAAGCCGCCCGGCCGCTCCGGGAAGCGCTGGTAGGCAGCTCGATCTGCCTCGCCCAGGGCGCGCTTCACAGCTGCGGCGACACCCGCGCGAGCGGCGGCGGAGACGTTGACGTCGAGCCGTCGCGCCCGCTCGGCCAACTCCTTGTCCAAGGTGAATGTTGTACGGGTAGTTGCCATAACAACATGCTATCAGAACTGCTAGCAACACACTGCGGGACCGCCCCCGGCGTGCGACGACCTCGCCGGGACGGCGCTGCCTGCCGAGAGCCTCTCCCGACGACGAACGGCTCGGCCCAGGCCGGCCTCTCCTCCGGCCGAGTCGGTTCGTTCAGTCAGCGCTCTTTGCCGCGTCGTATCTCCGGATTCCGTCCAAGGCCACGTCGATCGCGTTGTGCCATCCGGCGATGAGGGGGTGATTGACGCCTTCGTAGTCGATCTCGTCCGGCGCGGTGTAGTTGTACGAGACCGCGCACACCATCGCTGCTTTCGCCTTGCGGAGGTGGGCGATCGTAAAGATCGCCGACGCTTCCATCTCGACGTTCATGATGTTGTGCTTCATCATGTTTTCGACAAACTCGGGCGTCTCGGCGTAGAACGCATCGCTTGACGCACCTATCCCCACGTGAACCCCAAATCCTCTGTCGATACTCAGACCGTTGGCAGCGTCGATGAGAACCCGTACCAAGAAATGGTCGGCCACAGCCGGGAAGCCCTCGTCGACATACGCCGAACTCGTGCCGTCAAGACGCATGGCACCGGTGTTGATGACGATGTCGCCCGTCCTGATTCCTGGAACGTAGGCCGCGCTACTGCCGACCCGGATGAAGTGAGAAACGCCCACGTTGAACAGTTCCTCAACCGCAATTGCTGCCGATGGACAGCCGATGCCGGTTGACGTGGCGCTCACTGGAATCCCGTGGTACGACCCCGTGATCGTTCTGTACTCACGGTGATGGGCGACCTCCTTCGGGTCGTCCAGATGCTCCGCAATCAAGAGCACCCTGCCCGGGTCGCCGGGCAACAGCGCGTAGTCGGCAACGTCGCCGGGGCGAACCCTGAGGTGATACTGGAGGTTGCCCTCGATGCCGGCGTTTTTGTCGAAGATCGTCACGTGGTCCTCCTGTTAGCAGGAGACAGCGTAGGCATGGCCTGCGCCACGGGCCGCCCGGTGGTTAGAAGCCGCGGCCGAGGGTGACGGGCATCTCGGCGAGGGCGGGGCGCTCCCAGCGTTCGTACCCGGTGCATTCCAGTTCGTCGGCCAGTTCGGGGCCGCCGGAGGTCACGAGTCGGCCGCGGACCATGATGTGGACCCGGTCGGCGCGCAGTTCGCTCAGCAGGCGCGTGTAGTGGGTGATGGCCAGCACGCCGAGGCCCCGCTCGGTGGTGGCCTCCTCGATACGACGGCTCACGGCGCGCAACGCGTCGATGTCCAGCCCGGAGTCGATCTCGTCGAGCACGGCGATGCGGGGGCGCAGGACGGCCAGTTGCAGCGCCTCGCCGCGCTTCTTCTCCCCGCCGGAGAGGTCCACGTTGACCGACCGGGTCAGCAGGGCGGCGGGCACACCCAAGCGGGCGGCCTCGGCGTCCAACAGATCGCCCAGCCCGTCGGCCGCCGGGTCGCCGCCGGAGGCCCGCAGCGCCGCGGTCAGCACGTCGGCCAGACCCACGCCGGGCACCTCGGTCGGGTACTGCATCGCCAGGAACAAGCCGGCCTGCGCCCGCTCGAAGGGCGTCAGCGTCAAGAGGTCACACCCGCCGAGCGTGGCCCTGCCACCGGTCACCGTGTAGCCCCGCCGGCCGGTCAGGACGTGCGCCAGGGTGGACTTGCCCGATCCGTTGGGCCCCATCACGGCGTGCACCTCGCCGGCGCCCACCCGCAGGTCGACACCGTGCAGGATCGGCTCGCCCCCGGCAGAGGCCCGCAGACCCTCGACCACCAGATCGCTCACAATGCGCCTCCGGTGCCGCGCAGCGTCACGAAGACACCCTCGTCGGAGACCGTCACCTCGTGGACGGCCACGGAACGAATGGCCGGGAGAGTGAGGGCCTCGCCCGTGCGCAGATCGAACAGGCTCCCGTGGGCGGGGCACTCCAGGGCGCACTCGTCGCAGTCCACGTCGCCCTCGCTGAGTGAGAAGTCGGCGTGGCTGCATACGTCGTCGACGGCGAAGAACTCGTCGTCGATACGGGCCAGGGCGATACGCCCACCCGCCACGTCGAAGCCTCGCGTCTCGCCGGAAGCCAAGTCCTCCTGGCCGCACAGTCGCACAGGCCCCTCGGTGCTCACGGTCGCGCCTGCGCCGGTCGGCCCGGCGGTCGGTCCCCCGTCGGTCGCATCGCGTCGTCCCTCCTCGTCGGGCCCGCATCTCGGCGCCTCCGGCCACCGATGCCCTTCATAGGCTTGCCGATCATCGGTCGGCGCCGATCTTGGCGCGCACCATGTCGTCGAGTCCCGCTGCCACGGACTGCACCGGCAGGCGCTTGCGCACCTCTTTGAAGAAGCCCTCCACGATGAGGCGCTCGGCCACGACGGGGGGAACGCCACGGCTCTCCAGGTAGAAGCGGTGGTCCTCGTCGATCGGCCCCACCGAGCTGGCGTGGGCGCAGCGAACGTCGTTGTTCTCGATCTCCAGGTTGGGCACCGAATCGGCCCACACGTCCTCGGACAGCTTCAGGATGCGGTTGGTCTGCTGGGCGTCGGTGCCGCGAGCATCCGGGCCGACCCTGATGAGGCCCGAGTAGATGGAGCGGGCCCGGTCCTCGACGGCGCCCACGAACAGCAGGTTGCTGTTGGTGTCGGCGGCGACGTGATTCTGGAAGGTGCGGAAGTCCATCACCTGGTCGTGCTCGCCGAAGTACATGGCGGCGATGTCGCCGGTGGCGCCACGGCCCGCCAGCGTGCAGTCCACCCGGCTGCGGGCGTAGCCGCCGCCCAAGGCGGCAAGCCCCACGGCGAGGTGGCCCTGCGAGGCCACGGTGGCAGCGGTGAGTTCGATACCGGTGGTGCGCGGCCCGAGTTCCTGCAGCGCCAGGTACTCCAGGCGGGCGGCGGGACCGACGTCGATCTCCGCCACCGGAACCACCAGGCTCGCAGCCTCGCCGGAGAGGACGGCGTTGACGACCTGCGCCTCGGCGCCTTCCCCCATAACGACGGCCAGCCGGGGGAAGACCGCCGCGCCCGGGGTCCGCACCACGTTCACGACGGCCACGGGATCGGCCAGGCGCGCCCCGGCAGGAATCTCCACGACCAGAGGCGCAGTACAGAACGCGTCGTTCATGAGACCGAAGGCGTCGGGCGGCTCGGCGACGACGCCACCCAGGCTCGGTGCAGTCGCCGCTTCACCTGCCAGAGCACGCACCGCCAAACCGGCGGCGGCCGCTTCTGCAGCGATCTCGGTGTGGACGAGGCGGCCGTCGCAACTCACGACCAGGGCGCTGAGAGACCCCAGCCGGCGCCGTAGAGGTGCAACCAGATCCGCATCGCCGGGTATCACCCCGCCGTTGTCGGCGTGGCCGTTGGCGGCAGCGGCGCCTCCCACCAACCGGTAGTCATCGAGGCGAAACTCGCCGACGGGGCTGTACCGCCACACCTCCTCGGCGGCGGTGGGCAGCGGCGTCACCCGGAAGGCTTCGGCGGCGGCCACGCGGCGCTGTCGCAGCCAGTCGGCACCCGGCAGGGCGGCCGCGTCCGCGACGGAGAAAGTCTCGGCGGGCTCAGGCATCGGTGGGGCTGTTAGCCGCGTCCGCGAGGGCCACGCCCCCGGCGGCGCAGCGCGCGACGCAGACGGCTGCCGGAGCGGCGCCTCTCCTCGTCCAGTTCGGCCATGATCTCCGGTCCCGCCCGGTTCACCACGTCCTCGGCCTCGTCAAGCAGCGCGGCGATGGAGTCGTCGCTTCCCAGCGAGGCGGGCTCGTCGGGCGTCTGCGGTGTGACGAGGGAGCCGTACGCCCAGTTCACGTCGACGCGCCGGCGGGTGTACGCCTCGCAGTTCTCCGGGCAGCGCCACGGAGCCTCGGGGGCGAGATCAAGATCGCATTTACGCACCGTGTCGCCGTTGGGGTACGTGCGGCTCTCGAAGTACTTGCAGTCCTGACGCATCGGCATGGCGATCCCAGTCTACGGGCGTCGGTCCCCGGCCCCGGCGGCCTGCGGCGCGGTCAAGTCCACCGGGAGGGTGCCGAATAGTTCGTCGGCAGTGCAGGCCGTGCCGCTGGGAAGTGGATTCCGGCTTCCGCCGGAATGACGGAAAGAGGGGCGGACCGGGTGGCGCCGAGTCAGCCGACGGAGCCCTCCATCTGCAGTTCGATGAGGCGGCTCCACTCCACCGCGTACTCCATGGGCAGCGTGCGGGTCACCGGCTCGACGAAGCCGTTGACGATCATGCCCATGGCCTGCTCCTCACTCAGCCCCCGGCTCATCAGATAGAACATCTGCTCGTCGGCCACCTTCGAGACCGTGGCCTCGTGGCCGATCACCGCGTCCTGCGAGCCCACCTCCATGTAGGGGTAGGTGTCGGAGACGCTGTCCTCGTCGAGGATGAGGGCGTCGCACTGCACGTGGCTCTTGCAGCCCTTGGCGTCGGGCTCGACCCGCACCAGACCCCGGTAGCTGGTCCGTCCCCCGTCCTTGGAGATGGACTTGGAGACGATCTTGGAGGTGGTCTCGGGGGCGGCGTGGGTCATCTTGGCCCCCGTGTCCTGATGCTGCCCCGACCCGGCGTAGGCCACCGACAGCACCTCACCGGAGGCCTTCGGGCCGACCATCACCACGGCCGGGTACTTCATGGTGAGCCTGCTGCCGATGTTGCCGTCGATCCACTCCATGTGGCCCTCGGCCTCGACCCGGGCACGCTTCGTGACCAGGTTGTAGACGTTGTTCGACCAGTTCTGGATGGTCGTGTAGGTGACCCTGGCGCCCTCGCCCACCACGATCTCGACGACGGCGGAGTGCAGCGAGTCGCTGGTGTACACCGGGGCGGAGCAGCCCTCGACGTAGTGCACCTGCGAACCGGTGTCGGCGATGATGAGCGTGCGCTCGAACTGCCCCATGTTCTCGGCGTTGATGCGGAAGTAGGCCTGCAGCGGCAACTCCACGCTGACGCCCGGCGGCACGTAGATGAACGACCCGCCCGACCAGACCGCCGAGTTGAGCGCCGAGAACTTGTTGTCGTTGGGGGGGATGATCTTCCCGAAGTACTTGCGCACCAGATCGGGGTGCTCGCGCACCGCAGAGTCCATGTCACTGAAGATCACGCCCTGCTCCTCGAGGTCCGCCCGGTTGCGGTGGTAGACCACCTCGGATTCGTACTGTGCGGTCACGCCGGCGAGGTGCTTGCGCTCCGCCTCGGGGATGCCGAGGCGCTCGTAGGTGTTCTTGATCGAGTCGGGGACGTCGTCCCAGTCGCTGACCTGCTCCTCGGTGGGCTTGATGTAGTAGTAGATGTTGTCGAAGTCGATGCCGCCGAGTTCGCCGCCCCAGCTCGGCAGCGGCCGGCGCTCGAAGCGGCCCAGGGACTTCAAGCGGAAGTCCACCATCCACTGCGGCTCTTTCTTCATGCGCGACATCTCGAGAACGAGGTCGCTGTCGAGGCCCCGGCGCGGCTTGAAGACGTAGTCCTCCTCGTCGCTCCACCCCAACGCGTAGCTGCTCAGATCGACACCGATGGTGCTGGCTGTGGTCATCTGGCCGTCCCGTCGTGGAGAGGATTCTGCGGCCTGTCGCCGAGAACTCCCGTGGTCCCAGTCTACCTGCACATCTACCTGGCGGTCTATAGGCCGGCCGGCTATTTGCCGTTCGATCTACAGATCAACCCGGCGCAGGTCGGTGCGGTACCTGGGACCGCGGGCCACGTAGCTCCCGGCCGCCTCGACCAGTATGGCAGGGTCGGTGGCATCGAGACGGATCCTCGCCGGCACGCCCACCGCCACCGCCGCGGGCGGGATCTCGGTGCCGTCGAGCACCACGGCACCGGCGCCCACGAGCGCCCCCTCCCCGACGATGACGCCGTGGCGTATGACCGAGCCGACGCCCGCAAGCGATCCGTCGCGCATTGTGCACGCCTCGAGGTGGGCCAGGTGCCCGATGGTGCAGTCGTTGCCGATCGTCGTGGGGCACACCGGGGCCGTGTGGACGACGGCACCGTCCTGGATCGAGCTGCGCTCGCCCACGATGATCGCCCCGTCGTCGCCGCGCAGCACGGCCTGCGGCCAGATCGTGGAGCCCGCGCCGATGGTGACGTCGCCGATGATCGTGGCCTCGGGATGCACGTAGGCCTCCTCGTGGATACGCGGCACCAGATCGCCGAGGGCGTAGACAGCCATGGAGTTCCTCCTGCGGGTCCGCCGTAGGCGGGTTTGGATCGGGGGGTTCCGTTCCGGCCGAGGTTACGGGCGAAATCCGCCGGGGTGTCGGCTCGCCACCGGCGCCCGGCCCCCTCCGCTCGGCGCCGGGTTCAGTCCACCATCGATGCGCCGCCGCCGTAGCCGCCCTTGAAGAAGATCAGCGGGCCTGCCTCGGGCCGACCGACGCCCAGATCGGCAACCCGGCCCACAACGATCCAATGGTCGCCGGCCTCGTGGACCGTCTCGATGGTGCAGTCGATCCAGGCCACGCAGCCGTCGATCACCGGCGATCCCGTGGCGCGGGTGCCCCAGGTGACGCCCGCGAACTTGTCGGGTTCGCTGCCGGCGAACAGCGAGCTGAGGGCGGGCTGGTCGTCGGCCAGGACGTTGACGCAGAAACTGCCGCTTCGCTCGATGGCCGGCCAGCTTGTGGACGACTTGCCGGGGCAGAACATGACGAGCGGCGGGTCCAGCGAGACCGAACCGAATGACCCGATGGCGACACCCACAGGAGAGCCGTTCTCGACGCCGGCCACGACCGTCACTCCGGTGGGAACATGCCCGAGAACGCGCCGGAACTCGGCGGAGTCGAATTGTGTCATCGGGGGGTACGGATTGCCGCATCCTCAGGCAGGTTTCACCGACCGAGCCATCAGAATGCCGCCGACGAGGGCGACGATCGGTCCCGATCCCACAGCGACGAAGGGAGTCAGCAGCGATCCGGCAACGCTCGCCGCCGCCATGACGCCTATGCCGACAGCGGCGATCCACAACACCTGAGCCAACACGCCCTTCGCACCGTCCGACGCAGTGGGACTCGCCGTGCCCAGCACGGATACCAGGCCGATCACCGCCAGAACCAGGATGGGGATTCCCATGCGGCCCACGATGAAGGCCCCGCCTCCTGTTGTGGCACCGTCGAAACCACCACTGACCCCGGAATCGCTCAGACCTATGCCCCAATCCAGAGCGAAGGAGCCGACACCCGCCAGGACGGCACCCAGAGCCGGCGGCAAGAGCAGGGTGATCCGCATTTTCGAGCGGTTGTCGGCATCGGTCATCGAGAGGCTGGCTCCCGCCAGCGCCATGGCGGCTCCGACCATCGCCACCCATGCGCCGGCACCCATACCGGTGCCGTCGTCCTCCCCGACCAGGTTCAGAACCGCGATAAGCGACGCCAGGAAGGTTCCGAGCGCGAGAGCGACCACCATCCGGGTATGCATTTGGCGTACAAGAAGGGCCAACCCGACCAGCAGAACGATCAGACCCGTACCGCCACCGCCGGCGCCGACGCCGGCGAAGTTCGGGAAGGCTTTGGGTGCAACCTCGATCCAACTCAGCAGCGCAGCAAGCACCATGGCGATCCCGCCGAGTCGGATCAGCAGCCGATCTGTGGGCGGCATGGCAAAGGTGATCACACGTTGCGTCTCCCCGCCCGAAGCCGCCCCCTCGCCGGAGGTGGCCGGCGCCTCCTCCGAGGTGGTCTGCTCCTCCTGTTCGCTGACGACATCGTCGTTCATGGCCGCCTCCCAAGATGGATCGACAGAGAATCACTTTGATCGTAGTCAGACACGCGTGCGCCAACCCGGCTCATCCGACACGCCGGGAGACCTTGCCGCAGGTCACGCCACGTCGGAGCGCAAGTGGTGGCAGTCTCCGGCGGCGACGTCTACCGACCCTTCGGCGGTGGCGACGACGAGGTGGCCCTGCGCGGTGAGGTCGGCGGCGCGGCCCGCGACGGTGCCTCCCGGTGTCTGCACTCGCACCTGCCGACCCAGGGTGGCGGAGTGGCGGCGGAGTTCGCCCAGCAGATCCCGCGCTCCCTGCGGCTCGCCGAGGCGGCGGTACCAGGCGTCGAGGCGCAGCAGCACAGCCACCAGCAACTCCTTGCGATCCACCGGGCGGGAGGCCAGTTCCTCCAGCGCCACCGGCGGTAGTGCGGCGAAGCTCGCCGGTGCCGTGCCGACGCCGCCGTGCGCTGCTTCTCCGTCCGGTGGATCGACCGCTGCAACGGCCGCCGCCAACCCCTCGTGCGTCAGGACGTTCACCCCGAAACCCATCACCACCGCGGGGGCCGAACCGCCGGAATCGAGTTCCGCCAACACGCCCGCCAGCTTCGCCTCACCGCGCCGGATGCCCCCGCCCACTCCGCCGGCGGCGCGTGCCGAAGCACCCCCGCCTGCCGGCTCGGACTCACCGCCCGGTTCGCCCACGGCCACGTCCTCGCCTTCGCCCTCCTGCGCCACCACGTCGTTGGGCCACTTGAGCGCCACCGCAGCGCCGTAGGAGGCGCAGGCGTCGCGCACCGCCAGTGCGGTGGCCGGCGACAGCAGCGCCACTCGCCCGGACTCCCAGCGGGGACGAAGCAAGACCGACGCCAGCAGCGCCGAGCCCGCGGGCGCCACCCAGGACCTGCCCCGCCGGCCCCGACCTGCCGTCTGGTGGTCGGCCATCAGAACCGAGCCCTCCACCGCACCCGCCCGCGCGGCGGCCAGCAGATCGGCATTGGTGGACCCGGTGTTGTGCACGTGGCGCACAGGGCCGAAAACCGTCCCCTCCAGCAGCTCGCGCACCTCCTCGGGGCTCACCGGCGGACACCTCCGGGGCGTCCATCCGCCTCGCCGGCGTGTTTCGAGCCACTATCCGCCACGACCACGCACCTCTTCGGGCGTCGTCGGCCAGCACCTGCCGGCGGGGCTATCCACCGCGGCTGCGTATTCGGCGCCACGATCTGGCACGATATGGCGTGTTTTCTTCCATCCTGATCGCCAACCGTGGCGAGATCGCGGTGCGGGTGATGCGCACCTGCCGGGAGATGGGCATCAAGTCGATCGCCGTCTACTCCGAACCGGACCGCGATGCGCTGCACGTCCGCCTTGCCGACGAGGCGTACGCCCTGAGCGGGCAGTCCAGCGAGGAGAGCTACCTCAACACCGGTGCCATCCTCGCAGCCATCGAACGCAGCGGCGCCGAGGCCGTCCACCCCGGCTACGGGTTCTTCAGCGAGAACGCCGACTTCGCCCGTCGGATCACCGCCCAGGGGGTGGCGTTCATCGGTCCCCCGCCGGAGGCCATCGAGGTGATGGGCGACAAGATCTCGGCCCGGCGGGCCGCCGAAGCGGTGGCGGTGCACAGCGTGCCCGGCACACCGCTGGTGGACACCGCCGACGAGGTGGCGGCCTTCGCCGGCGAGCACGGCTACCCGGTGGCGGTAAAGGCGGCCTTCGGCGGCGGCGGTCGGGGCATGAAGGTGGTGACGGGCGACGACGAGATCACTCCGGCGCTGGAGTCGGCCCGCCGGGAGGCGCTGGCGTACTTCGGCCGCGACGAACTGTACGTGGAGCGTTACCTGCCCCGACCCCGCCACGTGGAGGTGCAGGTGCTGGCCGACGGTCACGGCAACTGCGTCTACCTGGGGACCCGTGACTGCTCGGCTCAGCGCCGCCACCAGAAGCTGATCGAGGAGGCGCCCGCCCCGGACCTGCCGGCGGCCGTCGCCGAGGCCATGGGCGCCGCTGCGGTGACCGTGGCGCAGGGGTGTGGCTACGTGAACGCCGGCACGGTGGAGTTCCTGTACGAGGACGAAGCCTTCTACTACCTGGAGATGAACACCCGCCTGCAGGTGGAGCACCCGGCGACGGAACTGATCTGCGGGCTGGACCTCGTGGAGCAGCAGATCAGGGTGGCAGCCGGCGAGCCGCTGGCATTCGGCCAGGACGACGTCGAACTGCGGGGCCACGCCATCGAGGTGCGCATCAACGCCGAGGACCCCGCCGGGGGGCACTTCCTGCCGTCGCCGGGGCGAATCACGAAACTGGTGACGCCCGACGGCTTCGGGACGCGCTTCGACACGGGCTACGAGGCCGGCGACGAGATCAGCCCGCTGTACGACAACCTCGTCGGGAAGCTGATCTGCTGGGGTCCCGACCGGGCCACGGCCATCCGCCGGACGCTGCGGGCGCTCGGCGAGATGCGGGTGGAGGGCATCGCCACCACCATCCCCGCCGACAAGGCCATCCTCTCGCACCCCGACTTCGCCGCTGTGGCGCACTCCACCCGCTGGGTGACCGACGAGTTGGACCTCTCCGGTCTGGCGCCGTCGCCCGTGGTCGAGGACGCGGCCCTCGCGGCTGAGACCGACAGGGTGCGCCACACCGTGGACGTGGAGGTCAACACCAAGCGCTACAGCGTGACGCTGTGGCTGCCCGCCGGTGCCGGCGGTGCCGGTGTCGGCACCGCCGAGCAGCGCCCGGCGAGAAGGCCGCGACGCTCGACGTCGGTGAGCGGTGGGGGTGGCGATGCCGGCGGGGCCGGCAGCGGCGAGGTCCGCACCCCCATGCAGGGCACCATCGTGAAGGTGCTCGTCGCCGCCGGCGACACCGTTGAGTCGGGTCAACCGGTCGTGGTACTGGAAGCCATGAAGATGGAGAACAACCTCCTCGCCGCCTGCACCGGCACCGTCAGCGAGGTACGCGTCACCGCAGGTGACCTCGTCGGCGGCGGCGACCTCGTCGTGGTGATCGACCCTGCCTGAGTTCGGCCGCAGCCGCCTGCCGCAACTTCACGCTGCGATGCCGGTCTATCCAGTCCAGGTCCACAGGCCCAACCCAACTGGTTCTGAGCGAGCCCTGGCTGACACAAGAACTGCCTGACGACCCGACGTTGAACATCGGTCGATGGCCTGACGCATTGCTCTTGATCGCCGTATTCGGCGGATCTGCAGCCCCTCCACGAGTGGGCGCTTCGGTGATCGTGGCGACCTTTGCCCGCCCCTGGCGTGACCGTCGGATCAGTGTCCGCCGGCTTCGTCCGTGCCGTCCCGGCCGTCGTCTACCTCGCGCACCTCGTGGACGTCACGAACGTCGGACTCGCCCCGGCCTGAGCCGAAGCCGAAGCCGGGACCGCTCCTGTTGGCGCGACCCCCACCCGGAGCGAACCCGCCGAAACCGCCCGGACCGGCGGACCATCCCGCGACGCGAAGCTTCTTGCCGAATCGGCGCACCAGCAGCGACCGCACCACGAGCCGGGCCGGAGGTACAAGCAGCAGCAATCCCACAGCGTCCGTCACGAAGCCAGGGGTGAGCATGAGGAGCCCGCCAATGAGGATGAGCAGCCCGTCGACCAGTTCTTTGGCAGGCAGTTCGCCGCGGGCAAGCCGACTGCGGATCTGGGCCAGCACGCCCAACCCGGAGCGCCGGACCATCCAGGCCCCCACAACCGATACCACCACCAGCACAAGGATCGTCTCGCCGATCCCCAGGCTGCCGGCCACCCGGATGATCACGAAGATCTCCAACACCGGCACGCACAGCAGCGCCAACAGCAGAACAACGAACACCATCCCCCAAGCGTAGGCGGCCCCGAACCGGCGCCGAGGCTTGGTCGTCCCGTGTCACCGAGAGCGATACGCAGCGGGCCTCTCACACTCCGTCGGTTGTCGGACTGTCACACCCCCTCCCTACGATCGGGCGTATGACGCAACCGATGGCGAATGCAGTTCCGGACAGCCGTCCGGTGGCGGACGATTCCCTCGCTCGCGAGGCTCTTGGATGGCTGCGGCGGCTCACCGGGGATCCGGGGGCGAAGTTCCGGCCCGACCAGCTCGATGCCATCATGAGGCTCGTCGGTCGGCGCGAACGGATGCTCCTGGTGCAGCGCACCGGGTGGGGCAAGAGCGCCGTGTACTTCATCGCCACCCGCATGCTGCGAGATCGCGACGCCGGTCCGACGCTGCTGGTCTCGCCGCTGCTGGCGCTCATGCGCAACCAGATAGAGGCGGCGCAAAGGATGGGGGTACGGGCCGAGACGATCAACAGTGCCAACCGCGACGACTGGGGTCCGGTCGAAACGAGGCTTGCCGACGACGAGGTCGACCTGCTGCTGATCTCGCCCGAGCGGCTTGCCAACCCGAAGTTCCGCGACGAGGTTCTGCCCGAGATCGGGCGCCGCAGCGGCCTGCTGGTGGTGGACGAGGCGCACTGCATCTCCGACTGGGGTCACGACTTCCGCCCGGACTACCGGCGCATCACACGAGTGCTGAACCTCCTGCCGGCCGGTGTGCCCGTCCTGTGCTGTACGGCAACGGCGAACGACCGCGTGGGCGAGGATGTGGTCGCGCAACTCGGTTCGGGTCTTGCCCCGGTGCGGGGTCCGCTGCGGCGTGCCGGACTCCGGCTGCACGTGCTCGACATCCCGTCGCAGGCCGAGCGCCTGACCTGGCTCGCCGACGTCATCCCGAAGCTGGACGGGACGGGGATCGTCTACTGCCTCACCATCGCCGACACCGAGCGGGTGGCCGGCTGGCTGCGGTCGGTGGGGATCGGCGCAGTCGCCTACAGCGGCGGCACCGACTCCGACGAGCGCATCGAAACCGAGCAGGCCCTGCTGTCGAACGATGTCAAGGCGGTTGTCGCCACCTCCGCTTTAGGCATGGGATTCGACAAGCCCGACCTGTCCTTCGTCATCCACTACCAGTCGCCGGGATCGCCGATTGGGTACTACCAGCAGGTTGGTCGTGCCGGCCGGGCGCTCGAATGGTCGTGGGGAATCCTGCTGCGCGGCATTGAGGACGCCGATATCCAGGACTATTTCATCCGCTCGGCCTTCCCACCCGCCGACCTGGCCCAACGTGTCGTGGCGCTACTCGAGCAGCAGGCCCAGCCGATGTCCACCGGGGAGTTGCTCGGATCGTTCAACGTCCGGCTGAGCCAGATGGAGTCGCTCCTCAAGAACCTGGAGGTCGATGGCGCGGTCGAGCGCGCCGGTAACCGATGGCTGAGGACTCTCGGGGACTGGACGTTCGACCACGACCGGGTCGAGTCGGTGACTGCCCTGCGCACGGCCGAGCAGGTACAGATGCTCGACTACGTCCGCACGGACCGGTGCCGCATGCAACTCCTCGGCTCCTACCTCGACGACGTAACCGCAGAGCCGTGCGGTATCTGCGACAACTGCGCCGGCCAGAGCCTCGCCATCCCGTTCGATCCGGCGACCGTGCAGAGGGCGGTGGAGCACCTGCGTCGGGCCGGCCGGATGATCGAGCCCCGCAAACAGCTACCGGACAGGCGCAACATCGCGCCGAATCGGCGGCTTGAGGTCGGACAGGCGCTGGCGGTGTGGGGCGACAGCGGATGGGGACGCCTCGTGCGGGATGGCAAACAGGACGAGGGACCGTTCGGCGATCAACTCGTCGGGGCCGCGGCCGACTTGATGCGGCGGCGCTGGAAGCCGGATCCGGCGCCGACCTGGGTCACGTTCGTGCCGTCGCTGCGGAATCCAGGGCTTGTGGCCGACTTCGCGGGCCGGTTGGCGGCGGCGCTGGGGCTGCCGTGTGAGGATGTCGTCGTGAAGGTCCGGAACACCGAACCCCAGAAAACGATGCAGAACAGCTTCGGGCAGTACGCCAACGTGAAGGGGGCGTTCAAGATCGACGGGACCGTACCCTCCGGTCCGGTGCTTCTCGTGGACGACATTGTCGATTCCAAGTGGACGCTGACGGTCGTCGGCGGGGAGTTGCGGGAGGCCGGCGCCGGGCCGGTGTACCCCTTCGCACTCGCCGACACCGCTGGGAGATCGGCGACGTGATCGCGCGGTTCACACGACCGGAGTCATCTGCTGCAACGCTCGCAGGCCGACGCCGCCGGGAGACCGGTCATGGGCCGGCCGAGCCCGCACGACTGCTGACACCCGCTCTCGCGTCGGCCGACACGGTGGGGAGAGCGACGCGGTGACGGGCAACGATTCGCTGACGACGGTTCTGCTGGTGGGCCGGCTGCGCGACGACGAGGTGAAGCCTCTCAAGGCATCGGATTTCTGGGGCCTGTGTGATCGCGTCGGTGAGCCGAACCGGCTACTGGGTGTCGGCGAAGCACAACTTGTGGCCGAGCACCGGTTGGCCGGCGATCTGGCAGCAAGGATCGTCCGGTTGCTGGACCGGGCGACGGCGATGGCCTTCGAGTTGGAACGCCTCGGGCAGACGGGCATCTCGGCGCTGACGCCGTTCGACGAGCACTATCCCCGGCGGTTCCGCGACCAGCTCGGGGCGGCGGCGCCGGTGCTGCTGTACGCGGCGGGCGCCGTCGAACTGCTGGAGTCACCCGGCGTCGGGGTCGTGGGAAGCCGCGACGTGTCGCCGGAGGGCGCCGAAATCGCCGGGGCAGCGGCCGAACGGGCGGCCCGCCTGGGTCTGCCGCTGGTGTCCGGCGGCGCCCGCGGCGTCGACCAGACCGCCATGAACGCTGCATTCGGTGCCGATGGGGCGGTGGTCGGCGTACTGGCGGACTCGCTGGTGCGCAAGCTGCGGAGTCAGGACGTGCGCCGAGCGATCCACGCCGGCCGCACCGTCATGTGCACCCCGTACAACCCTGCGGCACCGTTCAGCGTCGGCAACGCCATGGGACGCAACCGGCTCATCTACGTGCTGTCCACGGTCACGCTCGTCGTCGCCAGCGAGGTCGGCAAGGGAGGCACCTGGTCCGGGGCGACTCAGGCTCTCAAAGGAGGGTTCGGTCGGGTGGCCGTGTGGCGGGGGCCGGGAGAAGGCCCGGGCAACGAGAAGCTCCAGGAACAGGGCGCGGTGCCGATCACGTCGCTCGACGAACTCGAAGCAGCGGCACAGGCCCCCGACGTGCGTGCCGAGATCGAGCCACACCCGACGACCCAGGCATCGCTGTTCTAGCCGCTGCCGCCGCTCGCCCGTCCGGGATGAGCGCGCCGCGGTATGCAGATGCGATACGGCGTATCAGGCAGGGTGGAGGGTCCCGAGAGGTTCGTCGATGAGGCGGGCCAGGGTGGCGCCGAACTCGGCACCACCCAGGACTGGTTAGAGGAGGTCGGCGTAGGCGGCGTAGGCGTCGAAGGTTTCTTGGTCGAAGGCGACGAATATGACTTCGGACACGTCCGCGGGCGTGGAGTGAACGGTTTCGACGGCGATGGCGGCGGCCGCTTCGATCGGGTACCCGTAGACCCCCGTGGAAATCGCCGGGAAGGCGACGGTCGCCGCCTCGACCTCGTCAGCCCGGGCAAGTGACTCCCGGTAACAGGAGGCGAGAAGCTCGGGCTCACCGTGGGTGCCGCCGCGCCAGACGGGTCCGACGGTGTGGATCACCCGCAGGGCTGTGAGATTGAAGCCCGGCGTGATTTTGGCCTGTCCGGTCTCGCAACCCCCCAGGGTGCGGCAGTGTTCGAGGAGTTCGGCGCCGGCGGCGCGATGGATGGCCCCGTCGACTCCGCCGCCTCCGAGAAGGGTGGAGTTGGCCGCGTTCACGATTGCGTCGACCTCCAGCGCGGTGATGTCGCCCATGTAGAGGTTCAACTCCGGGCCCTCCGTATCGACAACCTGCGGAAGAAACGCGTCTTGCGGGAAAGTGGGGACCGCCAGTTCCCAGCGAAGAATCGGGTTCTTGCCGGCCGGACCCGACGCTTCAGGCGATTCACCCAGCAGGTGACCGGCGATGAGCATTTCGAGAATCATCGATTCGTCCTCATCCGAGGAGCGCTTGTACTCGGTTCGGTCACCGGTGACGACCGCGGACTCGATGACGTATCCGTCCTCGACGGCACCGAACGTCGCGTCATAGACGCCCAACCCTGTCCAACTGCGATGCGCGAAGAAGCAGCGCCCCTCCATGAAGATGAACCACTTCTCCTCCATCATCTCGGGGATGTAGCCAAGTCCGATGCGGTCCATTTCCTCCTCGGTCCAGATCCGGGACGGCGGAGGGATCGGCTGCGGGTGCGTGAGCGGGTGGGCCTCCCAGTCGCTTCGACGTGCAGCCACGTCACCAACGATAGGTGTCGCACGCGCGTGACCGCCGCGAGACGCAGCGCGGCCCGTTGTGCTGATCAAACCTGGGTCACTCGACGCTGGACCTCGTTCCGCCGTGGGAAGATATAGGTCAAATATCTGACCTATACTGGCTCCCTTGAGCGACACACTCCCATTCTCCGAGGCCAAGGCCCATCTCTCCGAGCTGGCCGATCGGGTGGAACGCCAGCACGAGCGCATCCGGGTAACCCGCAACGGCCGGCCCTCGTTCGTGATCTTGAGTCCCGACGATCTCGAGTCACTCGAGGAAACCATCGACATACTCAGCGATGACGAGTTGATGGACTCGCTTCGCAAGTCGCGTCTGGAAGCCGCTCAGGGGCAGTTGCAGCCACTAGACGATCTCCTCTGAGTCGACGGGGTGTACAACCTCCAGATCACATCCGAAGGTGCCCGCGGTCTCGACCGGCTCCCCGAGAAGGTGCGTCCCGCTGTCGCCGCAACCATTTCGGGCCCACTCGCCGAGAACCCCCACAGGATCGGCAAGCCGCTTGTCGGCGGACTTGAGGGTCTCCGATCCGCCCGCCGCGGCGACTACCGGATCATCTTCGAGATCGATGACGACGAGCGACTCGTCATAGTCCACCGGGTCCAACACCGCCGGGACGGCTACCGGCCAACCTGACCGACGGCTGCGTTGAGCAACCGGAGCGAGAGGAACAACCCGTCGATCGACAATGACCGGGCAACCCAGGCAACGACTGAGGCCGGAATACGTCTGCCGCAACTGTCGCCCTAGGGTGAAGACCCGTTCACGAGCACGAAGACCCGCCGCGAGCACCGGAAACCACCATGCGAGTCCGACAACAACTACTCCGACGCGCGGCCCGGGACCATGACTGACGGCCTATCGGGCGGGCTCACGGCTGAACAGGCAGCTCGTCGGGACATTGACGCGCAGTTGGCGGCTTGCGGCTGGGTTGTGCAAGACAACAAGTCCGCGGCGGTTGCGGCGGCTCGGGGAGTGGCGGTGCGGGAGGTGCCGATGTCGGACGGCCGGGCCGACTACGTGCTATTCGTGGACCGTCAGGCGGTCGGGGTCATCGAAGCGAAGCCCGTCGGGACGACGCTGACCGGAGTCGAGCCTCAGACCCTGCGCTACCGGGTGTCATTCCCGGGTGAGCTGCCTTCGGTTCTGATCGACGAAGCGCTGCCGTTCGGCTACGAGTCCACCGGGGTTGAGACCCGCTTCACGTGTGGGATGGATCCCGTGCCCACCTCCCGGCGGGTGTTCGCGTTCCACCGGCCTGAGACGCTGGCCCGGTGGGCCGAGGACCACACCGAATTCCACGTCGGCACTTTGCGCGCCGGCCTGCGACTGCTGCCTGATCTCGACCCCCGAGGGCTCTGGCCCGCCCAAGCCGAGGCCATCCACAACCTGGAGGCGTCGTTGCGGGACAACCGGCCGCGGGCGCTGATCCAGATGACGATGGGTGCGGGCAAGACGTTCACCGCCGTCAACGCCGCCTATCGGCTCATTCGCCACGCCGGGGCGCAGCGCGTCCTCTTCCTCGTCGACCGGGCGAATCTGGGTCGCCAGGCCGTCCGGGAGTTCGAGGGGTTCGACACGCCCGACGACGGCCGCAAGTTCACCGAGTTGTACAACGTGCGCCGGCTCACCTCGTCGCACCTCGACATGGCCGCCCAGGGCGCCACCAAGGTGCACGTCTCCACCATCCAGCGGCTCTACTCGCTGCTGAGGGGCGAGGAGTTGGACGACGCCCTCGACGAGCAGTCCGGATTCGAGGTGGCGCCCGAGCGGCCCGTCGACGTGGTCTACAACCCGGCGGTGCCCATCGAGTCCTACGACGTGATCGTCGTCGACGAGTGTCACCGCTCCATCTACGGGGTGTGGCGACAGGTGCTGGAGTATTTCGACGCCTTCCTCGTCGGCCTCACCGCCACGCCGGGCATCCAGACGTTCGCCTTCTTCGAGCAGAACCTCGTTACCGAGTACGGCCATGCCGAGGCGGTGGCCGACCGGGTGAACGTGGACTTCGACGTGTTCCGTATCCGCACCGAGATCACCGAGGGTGGCGGCACGGTGCCGGCTGGCTTCGTGACGGAGTTCCGCGACCGCCTGACCCGCCAACAGCGCCTCCAGCAGGTGGACGAGGACGTGCCCTACGACCCCGCCGAGTTGGACCGCAGGGTCGTCGCACCTGATCAGATCCGCACCATCGTGGCGACACTGCGCGACTCGCTGCCGACCATGTTCCCCGACCGCGAGCGGCGCGCCGACGGGCTGCTCCGCAACGTCCCCAAGACGCTGATCTTCGCCAAGGACGACAGCCACGCCGACGACATCGTCCAGATCGTCCGGGAGGAGTTCGGTCTCGGCAACGAGGGTGCGGTGAAGATCACCTACCGATCGGGCGATGCCGGCCACCGCCCCGAGGAGTTGCTGCAACAGTTCCGCAACACCTACAACCCCCGCATCGCCGTGACCGTGGACCTCATCGCCACCGGCACCGACGTCAAGCCCATCGAGTGCGTGATGTTCATGCGGCGGGTGCGCAGCCGCAACTACTTCGAGCAGATGAAGGGGCGCGGCGTGCGGGTCATCGACCCCAACGACCTCCGGGCCGTCACGCCCGACGCCATCGTGAAGGACCGCTTCGTACTCGTGGACGCCGTCGGGGTAACCGACGACGACCTGCCCGACACCGTGCCGCTGGAGCGCAAGCGCCACGAGAGCTTCGACAAGCTCCTGAACCGCATCGGCCTCGGCTCGACCGACGAGGCCGCGGTGTCGTCGGTGGCGTCACGCCTGGCGCGTCTCGATCAACGGATGACGGCGGAGGACCGCGCCGAGGTAGAGACCATCGCCGGGATGAGCCTGAGCGCGCTCGCCCACCAACTCGTGGAGGCACTCGACCCCGACCGCCACGTCGAGGCCGCCGCTGAAGCTGCCGGGACGGACGATCCCACCGTCGAGCAGGTGGCCGCCGCCCGGGAGCGATTGGTCCGCGACGCCGTCCAGCCCATCGCCGGCAACTCCCAGCTGCGGGAAAAGTTGATCGAGGTCCGCCGCAGCTACGAGCAGATGATCGACGCCGCCTCGGCCGACAAGGTGATCTCCGGCGAGTTCTCCGTCGACGCCACCGACCGGGCCCGCCGCCAAGTCGAGTCGTTCCGCAAGTTCATCGACGAGAACCGCGACCAGATCACCGCCCTTCAGGTGCTCTACGACCAGCCCCGAGGCGGCGGACTCACCTACGCCGACATCAAGGAACTGGCCAACGCCATCGCCCGCCCACCCCACCGCTGGAACACCAAGGACCTGTGGGCCGCCTACGAGACCCTCGACGCCAGCAAGGTCCGCGGCTCGGCCCACCGCGTGAACACCGACCTCGTGAGCCTCGTCCGCTACGCGCTCGACCTGACCGACGAGTTGGTCGCCTATCCCGACCTGGTGACCGAACGCTTCGAGGCCTGGCTACAGCAGCAGCGCAACGCCGGACGTGCCCTGACCGAAGACCAGATCGCTTACCTCCGCCTGATCCGCGATCACGTGGCCACCAGCCTCACGATCGCCCCACGCGATCTATCGAACCCACCGTTCAGCACCCACGGCGGCTACGGCCGAGCCCGCCAACTGTTCGGAGCGGAACTCAAGCCATTGCTGGGCGAGCTGACCGAGGAACTAGTCGCGTGAGCGAGAGCCTCCCGCCGAACTGGGCGTGGACGAGTCTCGGCAACCTAGGAATCGAAGTTCGTGGACAGGTAGTCCCGCGGGCTGGCACCACGTATGACCTGTACAGCGTCCCAGCGTTTCCGAGCCTGCGCCCCGAGAGAATCGACGGATCCGACATCAAGAGCGGCAAACGTCAGGTTCGAGCAGACGATGTTCTCCTGTGCAAGATCAACCCTCGGATCAATCGAGTCTGGTCAGTCGGAGAAGCTGACGGCCGTCCCCAAGTCGCTTCGACCGAGTATCTAGTTCTCCGCCCGTACGAACGTGGCATGGGACAATTCATCTGGCGGTTCCTGTCATCACCCCCGTTTCGCAAGTGGATCGAGCTGTCGGTCGAGGGTGCCACGGGTTCGCACACGCGGGCCAAGTCGGGGCCGATACTCAACCAGCCAGTTCCGGTCGCCCCGTCAGCTGAGCAGAAACGCATCGTTGCTGCCATCGAGGACTATTTCACCCGCCTAGACGCCACCGATCGCGCTCTGGCGGATGTCAAAGGAAAGCTCGCGTCCCTTCAGCGCTCCGCAGTTAGGCAGCTGTTTGACAAAGCTGACTGGCCGTGGACGACTCTCGGCGCGATTGCAACGCTGAAGGGCGGTATCACCAAGGATTCGAAGCGCCAGAACGATCCAAGCTTCGTCGAAGTCCCCTACCTCCGAGTCGCCAATGTCCAGCGGGGCTACCTGAATCTCTCAGAGGTCACGACGATTCGTGTCAGCCCCACCAGAGCCGCACAACTCGCCCTTCGACCCGGCGACATTCTGTTCAACGAAGGAGGTGACCGTGACAAACTCGGTCGCGGCTGGGTCTGGGAAGGGCAGATCGAGAACTGCATCCATCAGAACCATGTGTTCCGAGCTCGACTGAGCAGTGGAGACTTCGATCCATACTTCATATCGGTGCACGGAAACACGTGGGGCCAGCGATGGTTCGAGACTCACGGGAAACAGACCACGAATCTCGCCTCGCTCAATCTGACGACACTGAAGTCATTCCCGGTCCCGGCGCCGCCACTCGTTGAGCAACGCGAGATTGCGGCCGAACTTCAATCAATCCGCAGGAACGGAGAGCGTCTACAGACCGAGATCACTCGAGCCGAGAGCCGTTCGTCCGCTCTGAGGCGTTCAATCCTCGCCAGCGCCTTCTCGGGGCGGCTGGTGCCGCAGGATCTCGACGACGAGCCGGCCTCCGCGCTCCTCGAGCGCATCGCCGCAAGCCGCCCAGCCACCCCGACCCGCCGCAGGCACCGCCCCTGACCGCCCCGTCGCCCCCCACGCAGGAGAACGCAGGTACGTTGCCACGGCAAGGCGTACAGTAGATATATATAGTAATATACTAGAACGTTGTTATAATGATCAGTTAGTGATATAGGTGCACGGTGGACGACCTGCAGCAGCGTCTTGCGGACGCCTACGCCGCGATCCTGGCGGCAGCACCCGCGGCCATGGCCACGGAGAAGGGCGCAGAAGCAGCGGTTGCCCAGGCTCACGCCGCCTTGGTCGCTGCAAACGCCGCTGCCCAGAGCGCCGCAGACGCCAGACGCACCGCGCGGCAGCTCTCTCGGGCATTGGCGGCCGCCTTGGATATCCTGGACACCGACGAAGGAACCGCACCGTGACCGCACCCGACGAGACCACGCCGTCCCACCTGGAACTGCCGCTGCTTCTGCGCCGCGCAGCAAGCCACTCCCCCGCCGGACCGGACCGCGACGCTCTGCTCCACCTGGCCGGCGAACTGGAGACCGGGGGCGACCCTGCGCTCATCTCACATGCCACGCTTCGGGCCGCCTTGAAGACTTACCGATCGCCTGAGCGCCTACCGGACACCGGCGACCGCGTCTGCGCCTGCAACGCGACCGCACTCAACTTGGCCGAACCCATGCACGTCAGCCTGCCACCGATCCTGCGCCGCGAGGCGGAGCGCCGACCGGACGGACCCAAACGCAGCGCATTGCTCCGCTACGCCGACGAACTCGAAGCAATGGGCGACGCAGACCTCGTCTCGCCTGCCACGTTCAGGGCCGCCTGGGCCGCGTTCGGAGGCGGAGACGATCACCCGGACGTGACGGAACCCGTGTACGTGAGGCGGGCGGCGTATCTGCGACGCGAAGCGGACCACCACCCCAGCGGACCCGACCGCGACGCACTGCTCCGCTACGCCGACGAACTCGAGGAAAGTGGCGAGACCGACCTCGTCTCGCCTGCCACCGTTCGCGCCGCCCTCAAAGCCTTTGGGTCACCTGAGCGCCTGCCAGATGTCGAATACCGAATATGCACCTGTACCGTGACCGAGCCCGCCGTGGACGAGCCCCCGCACATCAGGATGCCGCCGATCCTACGCCGCCGCGCGAACGATCTCTCGGCGGGGCCCAACCGCGACGCTCTGCTCCGTTTCGCCGGCGAACTGGAGGAGAAGGGCGACGCCACGCTCGTCTCGCACGCCACATCTCGTGCCGCCTTGGTTGCTTTCGGAGCCGAGGACGATTACGCAGACGATTTCTGAGCACTCGCCTGCCGGTCGGTTCCGGTGCACAGTTCCGGTCACGACAGCCGCCTCGAGCCGCTGGGACTGACCGCCGGCTGAGTCCCAGTGACGACACTTGACTATGACACTTGATCCACCCGTGAGCGCCGATCCGAAGGCCCTGGTGCAGAGGCTGTGGGACTTCTGCGACGTCCTGCGTGATGACGGGCTGTCGTACGGCGAGTACCTGGAGCAGCTCACCTACCTGCTGTTCCTGAAGATGGCCGACGAGCAGTACCAGCAACTCGGCGGGCGGCGTGTGGTGCCCGGTGGGTTCGACTGGCCGTCGCTGCTGCGGCGCTCGGGCGCTGACTTGGAGCAGCACTACAGCAGCATCCTCGAAGAGCTCGGCACGGGTGACGACATGCTGGGCGTGGTCTTCGGCAAGGCCCGCAACCGGGTGCAGGACCCGGCGAAGCTGGAGCGGCTCATCAAGGAGTTCGTCGACCGCCACGAGTGGCTGAGTCTCGACGCCGACCTCAAGGGCGACGCCTACGAAGGGCTGATCGAGAAGACAGCGCAGGAGGGTGCTAGGGGGGCGGGCCAGTACTTCACGCCGCGGTCGCTCATCTCGGCCATCGTCGACGTGATGATGCCCGGCCCCGACGACCGCATCTGCGACCCGGCGTGCGGCACCGGCGGCTTCTTCCTCGGCACCTACCAGTCGATCCTCGAGCGCTTCCCCCACTTGGAGCCCCACCAGACCGCACATCTGCGGTCGGGGGCGTTCACCGGCTGGGAGATCGCCGACCTGCCGGCCCGGCTGTGCGCCATGAACCTGCTGCTGCACGGCATCGAGAGCCCCGAGTCCGACTCGCCCATCCACGTCGACGACGCGCTGCGGGACTCACCCAGCACCCGGTTCGACATGGTGCTCACGAACCCCCCGTTCGGGCGGTCCTCGTCGGACAGCTACGAGCGGGACGACTTCTGGGCCACCACCCGCAACAAGCAACTCAACTTCGTCCAGCACATCGCCGGCCTGCTCCGCATCGGCGGGACCGCCGCCGTGGTGGTACCCGACAACGTGCTCTTCGAGGCGGGCGCGGGGGAGACCATCCGCCGCCGGCTGCTGCACGACTGCGAGGTCCACACCCTGCTGCGCCTCCCCACCGGCATCTTCTACGCCCAGGGAGTCAAGGCCAACGTCCTGTTCTTCCGCCGCCGCGAGGGCGCCGAGCGGGCCTGGACCCGGGAACTGTGGGTCTACGACCTGCGCACCAACAAGCACTTCACCCGCAAGCAGAACCCCCTCCGCCGCGCCGACCTCGACGACTTCGTGGCCTGCTACAAGCCCGGCGAGCACCACCGCCGCGAGGAGTCCGAGCGCTTCAAACGCTTCACCTACGACGAACTGATGGCCCGCGACAAGGTCAGCCTCGACATCTTCTGGCTCCGCGACGACAGCCTCACCGACACCGACGACCTCCCACCCCCCGCCGTCCTCGCCGCCGAAATCGCCGAAGACCTCCAAGCCGCCCTAGAAGAAATCCAAGCCCTCGCCGACAGCCTCGCAGTCGTGACCGACGGCGGAGAGGAAGCAAACAGTTGACTCCCGAGCCACCCCTTGTTCAACTGACCACTCCCCCGGCCCAGACCCCCGCACGGAGCGGCGACATAACGAGAACTCCAGAGTAGAAACGAATCACGGTTAGCAGTATCCCGATGCTTGAGACGCACGAACCGAATCAGCCAATTGAGATCACACAGACTGATATTCTTAAGATCGATACTCAAGCCTGTCGTATCCCCGTCTCTGTAGTCCTCGAACTCTTCCCCACTCCAAGTCTCGATATCCGAGGAGTCTTCCCAGGATTCGTGTACCAACGTCCGCCCTTCGATATTGTCTTGAGCAACGGTGGCCGCCTGAGTGCTGTGTGTCGAAGATTCGATCTTGCGACCGGTGAAGGCTCTTTGATGCCGCCAACTCAACCCGCGGATGTCTTCGACGCCGGCAAACCCCTCCAGTCAATTCACTTCGGTCTAATCAACTTCCCCGAGTTGCTCGGGAATCAGTCAACTATGTCCGTATTTGGCAATACCGCCACTGCCGTTCCCCACGCGACACTAGAATCCTACGATTGGCGCGTGGAAATCACTGGTGTGACGAACATCTGGGATGTACGACAGACTCTACGCCAAGATGGTGGATACGGTCTTACGTACAACGGTGGGCCAGTTCTAGTGGTCACTGCACGGTGAGGGCATGATACAGCTCTGCGGGGCTGTGGTAGTTGAGGCTGCGTCGGCGCTGGTTGTTGATGATGTGTGCTGCGTGTTCTGCTTGGGCGGGGGTGATGAGGCGGAGGTCGGTGCCGCGGGGGAACCACCAGCGGCATTGGCGGTTGAGGTTCTCGATCTGGCCGCGTTGCCACGGCGAGTGCGGGTCGCAGAACCACACGTCGAGGTTGTAGTGGTCGGCGAGGCGACGCCAGTTCGCCCATTCGGGGCCTTGGTCGAAGGTGAGGCTGCGGCGCAGGTGCGCGGGGATACCGTCGAGGCCTTCGATGAGGCCGGCGAGGGTCGCGTCGGCGGTGTAGCCGTCGGGCATGGTGACCGGGATGGAGAACCTGGTGGTGCGCTCGGTGAGCCAGATCATGGAGGACCGGTTGTTGGCGCCGATGATCTGGTCTGCTTCCCAGTGGCCGGCCTCGCTGCGGTCGTTCACCTGCACGGGGCGCAGGGAGATGTTCGCCACGCCGGGGCGCGACCTGGGGTTGCGCCGCTGGCGGCAGCGTCGCCGCCGCCGGCGGCTGCGCAGGCACTGCCGGGGTTCCACGTCGAGAACCCCGGCGTAGAGGGCCTGGTAGATGGTCTCCACGCACGGCCGGGCGGCCACGCCCGCCGCGGCCAGGTCCGCCCAGATCGCCTCGGGGGAGCGCCCCAGGCGCAACTCGGCGACGATCCGGTCCCGCAACGGGCCCGGAACCTCCAAGCGGCGCCGCCGCGGCCGACAGCGTGCCCGCTCGGCGCGCCGCTGCGCCATCGCCGGGCGGTAACGGCCACGGCCACCGCCCGCGGCGACCTCACGGGCGACCGTCGACCGATGCCGGCCGAGCGACCGGGCGATCCCCGCCCAACTCGCCGCCGGATCCTCAATCAGCGCCCGAGAAATCTCCTCGCGCTCGTGCAACGCCAGCGGTGCGCCTGGCATGCTGGTACCTCCATCGGTCGGTGCTTGTATTGGCACCGGTCATCATGACCGGAACCGTGCACCGACCGATGGAACTGGCCGTGTCCTCACGCGTCCTCACGGTAGTGAGTTCTTGGTAGAAGATGCGAGGCCCGTTCTTGAGGCAGTGCGTCTGCTGTTTTCGTTCGCTCGAGGCGCTGCTTGTAGTCTAACGCTCGTCGAGGGTCGGGATGCAGAAGAGCGACAGTCGTGGGTACGCTGGGGCACGCATCATGTGGATCCGTGGAGACAAAGACCATCGTGGTTGCGCCGGCTAAACGGTGCAGATTCGCTGTCGGAGCTATTCCCCAAGTATTGGAAACTCTTTCGAGACGACGACAAGTGGCGGAATACAATGATACGAGCAATGGAGTGGTACACCGTGAGCAATACGAGTCCGCCATTCGTTGGACTCATACTCACCCAGGCAGCTCTAGAGTCTCTCTCCCACGTCGAGTTGGGAAGGAAGCAGAAGCGGGGTGAAAGAACTGCAGAGTATCTTGCGGCCGCCCTAGGGAAACTGGGGGTTGATGTGGATTTGGGCACAGACTCTGGTGCGCTTCGTGCACTAGAGATAGGTGGGAGACCGCCGAATGATGGCCCAGAAGCATTTGTCAGGGTCCGGAATGACTTAGTTCATGCAAAGCAACGGTTGCGTGACCTGACAAACGAAACCCATCACCAGGCCTGGAACCTAGGACAGAGTTACGTTGAGAGTATGTTGCTACAGAAGCTCGGCTACGACGGATCACGGATCGATCGTGTGTCAGGCCAAATATGTGGCTCTTCGGATTTGAGCGGGGTGTAGGTCCGCGGTGGGGTACGAGGGCTCTGCGATTCTGACGGTAATTACTGCCTTCAGAATGGAGAGCCCTCGTGGAACCTGGACCCTACGCGCATGTGCGAACTGCTGGTCGGCCTGCCTGCTGTGAACGTGCTCGGCGTCGAGGACGCCGGCCTGTTGCGGGTGCATGTCGAGACGAACTCAGAGCGGCCCCGCTGTCGAAGCTGTGACGGTCGGGTGTGGGTGAAGGACCGCCCGGTCGTGGAGTTGGTCGACCTTCCGTGCTTCGGGCGACGGACGCGCCTCGTGTGGCGCAAGCACCGCTGGCGGTGCCCGGAGAGGTCGTGTCCGGTCGGGTCGTGGACCGAGGAGGTGCCCGCAATCGCCGCGGCGCGTCTGGCAATGACGGACCGTGCCGGGCGGTGGTCGACGGAGCAGACCGGTCGCTGCGGCCGCACGATCGAAGACGTGGCGGCGGACCTTGGAGCTGATTGGCACACGGTCAATGACGCCGTGGTCGCCTACGGGACACCGCTCGTGGACGACCCGAACCGGATCGGCACTGTCTGTGCGCTTGGTCTTGATGAGGTGCTGTTCGCCCGGCAGGGACAGTGGCGGACCCAGGCGTGGTCCACGTCGATCGTCGACGTGGGGGCCGGTCAACTCCTCGACGTCATCGAGGGACGCACCGCCGCCGGCGCCTGCGCATGGCTCGCTGAGCAGCCCGAACAGTGGCGCGACGCGATCTTGTGGGCTGTGTTGGACCTGTCGGGGCCGTGGCGGTTGGCGTTCGACACGATGCTGCCCGACGCCAGACAGGTCGCCGATCCGTTCCACCTCGTCAAGCTCGCCAACCAGCGCCTCGACGAGGTCCGCTGCCGGGTGCAGAACGACACGCTCGGCCACCGCGGACGCAAAGACGATCCGCTGTATCGCTGCCGGCGCCTGTTGACCAAGGCCGACGAACGTCTCACCGACAAGGGCCGGGCCAAGCTGCTGGGCCTCCTGCAAGCGGGCGACCCTCACGGCGAGGTCCGTATGGCGTGGCACGCCAAGGAAGTCGTCCGGTCGATCTACGCCATCGACGATCCCAACCTCGCCGCTAAGTTCGTGGCGCGCCTCAGCGTCGATCTCCAAGACGCCGACTGTCCGCCCGAGACCCGCCAGCTCGGCCGCACCATCGCCCGCTGGGCAGCCCAGATCGTGGCCTGGCACCGCGCACGCGTCTCCAACGGGCCGACCGAAGCCGTGAACAATCTGATCAAGCGCGTCAAGCGGATCGCGTTCGGATTCCGCAACTTCGCGAACTACCGAATCCGCTCGCTTCTCTACGCCGGCAGACCCAACTGGGCACTCCTCGCCACCATCACACCCCGCTAATTTCCGATGCGCCAAATATGTGAGCCCGCGGCTACCTGAGCCGAGTTCGTCAAGGAACATTCAGGTATTCGCACAATTCCATGTAGACGAGTCAACCACTACGTGCTGCGATCATTGACCCCAACCTCCTGGCCGTCGCTGGAGCCGTCGCTGGAGATCCGAGGCACGTAGAAACGCGAGACCCGACTGCTCACCGTCCGGAGAGGAGTCGGGTCCGCTTCCTCGAGCTACTGCTCTCGGTGCAACTCAGTATTGCCGAGCCGGCAGCGAACTTCACGCCGCAGAGTCGTTCGTCCCCGAGTAGTCGCGATGGGCGCGTCCGCTGGTAGCCACAAGCAGCCCGTCCTCGGCACTGAACGTACAGAGGATCCTCAGGCGGTCGGGGAGGATCTCACTCCCTTGATGGGCGTCGCGTCCGGCGGAGACCTAGGGCTCTGCGACCGATCTCAGACACGACGCACACTTCATGCAGTCAGAACTGTGCGAAGCGCACGTCCCCGAAGCTGACCTGGATACCGGTCACCGGTTACGCCTCCGACCCGCCGCAGCCGACCGCTCGCCTCGATTGGCCCGGACGCCGCGCCTCGGTAAGGCTGTCGCACCCCGTTCGTACGATCGGGGCTGTGGATCGTCGAGTCGAGAAGAGGAACGTGGCAGACCGTTCGGGCATCGAGTGGACCGAGACGACGTGGAACCCGACCACGGGTTGCGACCGCACGTCGCCGGGTTGCGACAACTGCTACGCGCTCGCGCTCGCGAAGCGGCTGAAGGCCATGGGCCAGCCCAAGTACCGCAACGACGGCGACTCCCGCACCAGCGGCCCCGGTTTTGCCCTGACCCTCCACGAGGACACCCTGGCCATCCCCTACACGTGGCGCGCACCGCGGCTGGTGTTCGTCAACTCGATGAGCGACCTCTTCCACCCCGACGTGCCGCTCGACTTCATCCGCCGGGTGTTCTCGGTGATGGCCAGCACGGGACAGCACACCTACCAGATCCTCACCAAGCGCTCCCGCCGGTTGCTCAAGCTCTCCGACGATCTGGACTGGCCGGATAACGTCTGGATGGGCGTCAGCGTCGAGACGGAGCATTACGCGTTCCGGATCAACCACCTCCGCCAAGTCGGCGCCAAGGTCCGGTTCGTCAGCGCCGAACCGCTGCTCGGAGCACTCCCCGACATCGACCTCGCCGGAATCGACTGGTTGATCGCCGGCGGCGAGAGCGGCCCCGGCGCCCGCCCGATGGAGGAAGCCTGGGTCCGCGACCTCCGCGACCAGTGCGGAACCGCTGGCGTCGCGTTTTTCTTCAAACAATGGGGAGGTCAAACCCCCAAGGCAAACGGCCGCAGCCTCGACAACACTGTCTACGATGCCATGCCACCTCGTTCCCGGCAGACACGGCCCGCTAATCCAGCCAGGGTCGACAAGCAACGAGAGGACAAGGCGGTTGCCTGACGACACGACGTGGCCAATCGAAGATCACACGCGGGCGAAACATGAGATCTTGCGCCGCTATCTAGGTGCCTGGTTTCCGATCCTGACGATTCGAGGATCTAGTCGACGAGTTATATTCCTCGATGGATTTGCGGGACCCGGGGTCTATTCCGGTGGGGAGAAGGGTTCACCACTCATTGCACTCGAGGCCTTGGTCAACCACTCGAGCTTTCACCGGATGTCGAGAACTGAATTCATCTTTCTTTTCATCGAGAACAACCGAGATCGCTTTGACAATCTCCAACATGAACTAGAGAGCTTCTGGAGTCAGCGGGCCGGCGGCCAGCCTACGAACGTTAGTGTGTATACCTACAACGAGCAGTTCACCGACATGGCACATCACATCCTCAACCATACGCAAGGGCGACTCGCGCCAACTTTTGCGTTCATAGATCCTTTCGGATGGTCAGGAGTTCCGATGACTACTATTCGAGATCTGCTTGCTTCGAGACAGTGCGAAGTTCTCTTCAACTTCATGTACGACAGCGTCAATCGATTCATCAGCGATGAACGAGCAGGAACATCGCAGAGCTTCAACCAACTCTTCGGGGTGGAGAAAATCCACTACAAAACAGCAGCAGCACTGAGAGACATGCAGCGAAACCAATTCTTGGTCGATTTCTACAAGAATCAACTCCAGACAGTTGGCGGATTCAACTTCGTCCACAGCTTCGAGATGATGAATCGCGCCCGGGGACGCACCCAGTGCCACCTCATTTTCGGAACCCGACACACTAAGGGTCTCAGGGCAATGAAAGACGCAATGTGGGCGCTTGACCCAGTGAGCGGAGTTTGTTTCAGTGGATTTGCAGGCGATCAACTGGTTCTCTTCGAGCCTGAACCCAACACAGAGCGGCTCAGGGTCGCGCTACTTGATCGCTTTGCAGACCAGACCGTGTCCATCGAGGCAATCGATCGTTTCGTCATTCACGAGACGGACTATACGACAAGCCACTACAAGTCAATCCTGAAGAACCTTGAGCACGACGGAACTGTCGAGTGCATCTCAGAGCGGACTCGGCGAGGTACATATCCGGCCGGAACGATCCTGCGCTTCGCGCCACCAAGTGTTCATCGTGAACCTCAGGGTACTTGATCGACCTTGCGGCTAGCCAACCCACCTCGAGCAATGAAATCGCGTCCGCCGAGTCCTCCGGTGCGCCGGCATGACGCTAGTTGTGTTGTACGTGGTCAGGTCCCCTCCGCGTTGAGGCATCGATCGACTTCAACCCTAATCTCCGACCACCCGACCGACCGTGCGAGCCCGTCCAGCGTCGAGGGGCCGACAGACTTCTGTGGTCCGAGTTGGTTGTCGAGCGTGCGCTTCGAGACGATCCAGAACTTCCAAGACGCCAGATCTCGGACGTTGTCATTCGTTGCCGGGATCGGCTCATGCACGCAGAACATGTAGACGTCGGCCGGCCTGATCGGAGGATCGTGCCGTGTTGACTTGCCGCTCCGCGCGTCCCAGACCGACGTCCGGCGCTTGATGTCGAACCTCGGGGGCGACCGCCGGTCCTGATGCCAAGTCTGATCCCGGCCGGAACTCTTGACTTCTACCTTCATGCCTCGATACCGGAGATCGCACTCGTCCCACTCCTCCCGTGTCTCGCCCTCGCCGATGGATTCGAGTGCCTGGCCTACGAGCCACTCGGAGAAAATGCCGCGATTCGTATTTCCGACGAGATTCCCGAGCGCCCAGTTCTGGAAGGCTTGAATCTCAAGCACATCATCCATACGGACGACCCTAGTGATGGGTGTCGGGCGGCGCTCTGTCGCAGCGTGGCGACGGGCGGCAGCCAGTAACGCGACGGCGCTCGCTGGGCGGTTGACGGCCGATCCGGGCGGGCGCGGTCCATTAGGATCCGCTGCGTGCTGTTGCCGACGGCCGTTGTGGGGAGCTATCCGCAGCCGGACTGGCTGATCGATCGCCCCGCACTGTGCACACGCCTCCCGCCGCGGGTGCGGGCGAGAGAACTCTGGCGGATCGCGCCGGAACTCCTCACCGAAGCCCAGGACGACGCCACCATCGTGGCGATCGGCGACATGGAGCGCGCCGGCATCGACATCATCACCGACGGTGAGATCCGGCGCGAGAGCTACTCCAACCGCTTCGCCACCGCCCTCGGGGGCATCGACCCCGACAGGCACGGCACCGCCATGGATCGCACGGGCAAGCCGAATCCCGTCCCTCGCATCGCCGGCCCGATCACCCGGCCCGAGCCGATCGGCGTGCGCGACCTCGAGTTGCTGCGAGCCCACAGCACCTGCACCATCAAGCTCACCCTGCCCGGACCGTTCACGCTGATTCAGCAGGCCCAGGACGATCACTACGGCGACGAGCGGAAGGCGGCCTCCGACTACGCCAAGGCGGTCAACCGGGAGATCAAGGACCTCTTCGACGCCGGGGCCGATGTCGTGCAACTCGACGAGCCGTACATGCAGGTCAAACCCGAGAAGGCCTCCCAGTACGCGGTCGAGGTGCTCGACGAGGCGCTCGACGGGGTCACCGGGACGACCGTGCTGCACATGTGCTTCGGGTACGCGGCCATCCACGCCTGGCGGGGGCTCGGGAAGCCGGACGCCTACGCGTTCCTGCCGGAGTTGAACGCCAGCGCCGTGGATCAGATCTCCATCGAGGCTGCACAACCTGGGATCGACCTGGACATCCTCGCGAAGCTGCCCGACAAGACCGTCGTGCTCGGCGTGATCGACAACGGCGACGCCGAGGTGGAAACGCCGGAGACGGTCGCGCAGCGGATCCGCGAGGCATTGCAGTACGTGCCGGCGGAGCAGCTCATCTGTGCCCCCGACTGCGGCATGAAGTACATGTCACGCGAAGTCGCCTTCGCCAAGCTCTCGGCGCTCGCCGCCGGGGCGGCCATCGTGCGGGCGGAACTGCCGGCCTGACGAGCGGCTCGGGGCGTCCGCGCCGGCATTGCTCGCCGCGACGGGCGCCGTCGAGGTCGATACCGGCGGCTCGTGGTGCGGCGCCACCGAGGCGCTCAGACGGGGCTTCGGTCGGGTGGCCGTGTGGCGCGATCCGGGTGAGGGTCGTGGGCCAGGTCATCCGGAGGCCGGGGCGTCCGGCCATGCGGTGAAGGTGCGATCAGTCCTTGTCGGGTTCCGCCCGACGGCGACGACCCTTGCCAATCGAAGACAGGTTGAGGCTACGAGATCGCAGGGCAGTGCACGCGGCACATCTGCACACAGATTCGAGACGGCCTCGCCGGTATGGTTTGGTTATGACGCTCGCAGAAGCACCCCCAAACGCAGCAGGTCTCATCTCGGATCGTCAACGCGCCGAGTACGACGCGAACGGCTACCTGTGCCTGCCGGGCTTCGTCGGACCCGAGTGGCTCGACGAGCTTCGTGCCGTCACAGCGGAGTTCATCGAGGCCAGCCGTTCGGAGACCTCCTCGGGCAAGGTCTTCGATCTCGAACCTGCGCACACCGCGCAGGCGCCAAGGCTGCGGCGCCTCAACTTCCCGGTCGACCGGCACCCGACGTATGCACGGTTCACGTTCGAGGGTCCGCCTGCGCAGATCGCCTCGGCGTTGCTGGGCGGGCCGGTTCGGTATCACCACTCCAAGCTCAACTTCAAGTGGTCCGGCGGCGGCGCGCAGGTGAAATGGCACCAGGACATCCAGTTCTGGCCCCATACCGATTTCACGCCGCTCACGATCGGCATCTACCTCACCGACGTCGACCACGACATGGCGCCGATGGGGGTGCTCCCCGGCAGCCATCGCGGCCCGCTCCATGACCTGTACGGAGCCGACGGATCCTGGGCCGGCGCCATGAACGATGCCGATGTTGCGGGGCTGGAACTCGACCAGATGGTGTACCTCGGCGGCCCTGCGGGGTCCGTGACCGTCCACAACTGCTGCATGGTTCACGGCTCGCTGCCGAACAACTCGCCACGGCCTCGCCCACTGCTGCTGCAGACCTACTCGGCCATCGACTCCTACCCCATCAGCCAGATCGGCTTGAATAGCGTCCTCGACTCGAACGGTGGCCGCATCTGCGGCGGCGAGGCTTCCCAGATGCTCACCATCGACGGCCGCCGGATGCACGGTGCCCCCGACTTTTCAAGCACGGGTCCCCCCACGATCTTCGGCTCGCAGCGGAAGGACCAGCCTGACGCCTGAGTTGAGGCGCTGCACCCGCTAGCCGGGTGTCGTGGTCGTCCGTCGGCTCGGAGTCAGGACGCGCCTCGGGCTGAATGCGCTGTTCAGGCACCCTTGGGGGGACGCGGCGGCGGACCAGATCGCCGGGGCGGACGCCAAGGACATCGACGCCTCCGAGGATGAAGCCAACCGCCACCAGCTCTACTGAAGCCCGAAGCCGGCCCGTTCCGCTATCCGGAATCGGTGGGGTTCGGTATGGAAGGCGGGTCGAAGTTTCCCGGGGAACTCTATGTGTCCGGCGTGTCGGGACGGTGGGCGGTGGTACGGGCGGCCCAGGGGCGTTGGCGTTGGACGACGACCGTGCGTGCGATCCGGTCCTGCAGGCTGCGGTGCAGGCGCATGTCACCCACCATCGGGATGATGCACAGCGCCACGACCACGGCTGCCACCACCGGCCCTGCCGCCAGGATGCCTGCCAGTGCACCCCGTGCCAGCGATGGCAGCCAATCGGGGCGACCACCGTCGGCGCGGCGCACCACGTGAAGCCCCAGGATCATCTTGCCCACGGTTCGCCCGACGGTGGTCACCATCACGGCCTCGTAGAGGATCGGCACCGCCACCAGGACGGCGAAGCGCCCACCATCGGGCAGCGGCACGCTCGCCAACACCGCCAGCATCAGGAGCGCGGCGTCGAAGAGTCGGGCCGCCAGCCGTGCCAGCACGGACGCCAACGGCTCCTGCGGGACGGTCTCGTCGGGTTCGGCGGCTGGGTGATCCATCAGGGGTTGCTCAGCGCGACTAGTGGTCTCGGAATAGCGGGGTCTTTGGGTCTCGGGTCGGCAGGGTCGGAAGCTGTCGGACTCATGGGACCGCTCGGAAACAACAGGACGCTAGGAGATTGCTGAGTAATTCATCGGCACCACAAGCCGAGCCGCTGGACAGTGGATTCCGGCCTCCGCCGGAATGACGAACAAGGTCATCCGCAGCATTACTCAGCGGTCTCCTAGTGTCCCGAGTTTCAAGTTCACTGGGGTGTTGACGGCCTCGACCACCCGCATTGGCGCAGGACCGGCGACGACATCGGTGCCTCAGAATATCCAACGAACTAAGAACTCAGGACACTAGGCCAACTACTCGGCGGCGTCGCCGAGGGCCTCGGACAGCGTCGGGTGGGCGAAGAGGGTCTCGGAGATGTCGCTGACCGTCAGGCGCGCCGTCACGGCCAGCGCCACGACCGAAATCAGTTCGGCGGCCTGGCCACCCACGATGGATCCGCCCAGCACGATCCCCGTGGCGGGGTCGGAAACCAGCTTGAGGAACCCCCGCGGGTCGTTGTTGATGAGTGCCTTCGGCGTCACCGAGAACGGCATCTTGGTGACCCTGATCTTGCGACCCGTCGCCTCGGCCTCCGTGAGCCCCACCTCGGCAATCTCGGGCTCGGTGAACACCGCCGAGGCGGCCTGGCCGTAGTCGATGTGGCGGTGCGGACGGTTCCGGTGCAGACCCATGGCGTGCTCGGCGATCTTGCGTCCCTGCATGGACGCCACCGAGGACAGCAGAGCCTTGCCGGTGAGATCGCCGGCGGCGTAGATGTGCGGGACCGAGCTGCGGCAGTTGTGGTCGATCGTTACGTACCCGCCGTCGGTCTCCACGCCCGCAGCGTCGAGGCCTAGTTGCTCGGAATTCGGCGTGGCTCCGACGGCGAGGAGCGCGTGCGTGCCCGTGGCGCTCCGGCCGTCGTTGCAACGCACCGTCACCCCGTCGTCGTCCACGGCCACCGCTCCGGCCCGAGCCCCCTTGTAGAGCCTCACCTTGCGGGCAAGGAAGCTCTCCTCCAGAAGGGCCGCCACCTCGGGATCCTTGCCCGGCAGGACCTGCTGGCGGCTCACGATGAGGGTCACGTCGCTGCCGAAGCTCTTGAACATGTGGACGAACTCCACACCGGTGACCCCCGAGCCGATGATCACCAAGTGCTGGGGCACCTCCGGTGGCGGATACGCCTGGCGGGTGGTGAGAATCCGCCGACCGTCGGGCTTGCACCAGTCGGGCACGCGCGGCCGGCTTCCCGTCGCCAGCACGACCAGGTCGGCAGTAATCTCCCGCCGTCCATCGGTCGTTTCGGCGACCACCTCGTGTGGTCCCACCAGCGTCCCGGTGCCGGCGAGAATGTCCACCCCCTGGCTCTGCAGAATCCGCAGCAGCGACTCGTTCAGCCGCGCCTGGATGGACTCGATGTGATTCCGCAGACCGTCGAGATCCATCGTGGGCGTCACCGGGTCAAGTCCCATGCCGGTGGCCCGGGACACGAACGACATCACGCCGCCCGCGGCAATCATGGCCTTGGACGGTATGCAGTCCCACAGGTTGGCGGCCCCGCCGAGGATGTCCTTCTCGACGAGAGTGACCTCGGCGCCCAGACGGGCCGCCACCGACGCACATGAATGCCCCGCCGGACCGCCGCCCAGGACACACATCCGCAGGGTCCCCATGTGGTCAGGCTAGCCACCCGGCCTATCCGGCCCGCAGCGCCCCGTCGGCGCCACCCGGCCTATCCGGCCCGCAGCGCCCCGTCGGCGCCACCCGGCCTATCCGGCCCGCAGCGCCCCGTCGGCGCCACCCGGCGCGTGGACTGGGCAAGCGAGCCGAGCGGGCCGCCTATCGGGCCGGCGGCACCCGATCGGCGTCCACCATCATCGACACGAGGCCGTCGAAGTCCACCTTGGGCTTCCAACTGAAATCCCGCTCCGCCTTGGTCGGGTCGGCCACGAGGTGATCGATTTCGGCCGGACGCACAAACCGGGCGTCGCGCCGGACGTGGTCCTCCCAATGCAGGCCGACGTGCTCGAAGGCCCGCTCGCAGAAATCCCGCACCGAGTGCGCCACACCGGTTCCGACGACGTAGTCCTCGGGCTCGTCCTGCTGCAACATCAGCCACATGGCCTCGACATAGTCCCCGGCGAAGCCCCAGTCGCGACACGCCTCCAGATTGCCGAGGTGCAATTCGTGCGCCCGGCCTGCGGCGATGGCGGCAACCCCCCGGGTGATCTTGCGGGTCACGAAGGTCTCGCCGCGCCGCGGGCTCTCGTGGTTGAAGAGGATCCCGCTGACGGCGAACAGCCCGTAGGCCTCCCGGTAGCTGCTCGTGAGGCAGTGCCCAAGGGCCTTGGCACAGCCGTAGGGCGAACGGGGACGGAGCGGCGAGTTCTCGTTCTGCCCGCCGGGCGCCGAGCCGAACATCTCCGAGGAGGACGCCTGGTAGAAGCGCGCCGTCGAGCCCAACGAGCGCAGACCCTCGAGGAGCCGCAGCGGCCCCAGGCCGGTGGTCTGCATGGTCTGCTCGGGAACATCGAACGACACCGCCACGTGGCTCTGGGCGGCCAGGTTGTACACCTCGTCGGGCTGCACCGCGTCGAGGAGGCGCACCAGCGACGCCCCGTCGGTCATGTCGGCGCTGTGCAGCCGGAACCGCTCGGCGGAGGCCACATCCGCGAGGATGGCGCCGAGCCGCCCGGTGTTGTCCGACGAGGTGCGCCGCGTCGTCCCGTGAACCTCGTATCCCTTGGCCAGCAGGAACTCGGCGAGATACGAGCCGTCCTGACCGGTGACACCGGTGACGAGGGCGACAGGCACGGGCGGGAGCCTACCCGCCGGGGCCAAGTCCTCGGGTTCGCCCCCCCAGAGCAACACCGCCTCCAGGAGCACCGGTGCACCGCCGACAACCCGCCACCACCTACTCTCCGGGGGTGACCCGTCGGCCCCACAACAACCACCCGGATCGGACGATCCGATCTGTTGCAAAAGTGGCCGATGTGGGCCATGATGTCAATGGCAAGGGGCGGGAACGCTTTCGGATACAACTCCTCATGACACCTCGCTCCCGGCGCGCCCGCCGCGCCGGTCACTGCTGCGTTGCCATCCCCGCGATGCTGACCTTCCTCCTCGCAGCACTGTGGGTTCTGCCCGCATCAGCCCCGGCGTCCGCCCAGAGTGCCGGTCTCAGCACGCCTGACCTCGCCGCCGGCGACTCGGTCACGTTTCAGGGTGCCGGCTGGGGTCACGGCGTCGGCATCAGCCACCAGTCGCTGCTGGCACGTGCCAACGCCGGGCAAACCGCCGGGCAGATGCTGGACTTCTACTACCCCAACACCGTACTCACGGGCGGCTGGGGGATGGATGACCTGCGGATCATGCTGGCCACGGCCAGTCAGAGCCGCTTCCGGCCCCGAGGCGCGTTCGAGTTGGTGCTGGACGGCACGGCGATCTACAGCTCCTCGTCGACGGAGTTGTTCGCCGTGGCCCGGGCAGACGAAGGTTGGACCGTCACCGCCGCCGGTAACAGGTCGCTGTGTCCGGGCGAGGTGTGCAGCGGCACGACCCTGCAGATCAGGACGGCCGACGGGGTGGCGGTGGAATCCTCGGCAACTCGCCACTCCTACTCCCACGGCCAGGTGAACCTGACCAAGGTCGGCAGCTCCTGGTACCGCATCGTGCTGGGGTCATTGGAACTGGAGGACTACCTCGCCGGCGTGGCCGAAGTACCGCCCGACTGGCCGGCCGAGGCGCTCCGGGCGCAGGCGGTGGCCTCCCGGACCTACGCCATCCACATTGCTCTGGAACGGCGCGGCAGCGACACGTGGACGGCCCCCTTCGACCTGTACGCCTCCACGATGAACCAGGTCTACAGCGGCAACACGCGCGAGGGCTCGGCCAGGAACGCTCCGTGGCGCCAGGCCATCGACGACACCGCCGGTCAGGTCTTCAACTACGGCGGCTCACCCGTGCTGGCCCTGTTCACGACATCGGGCGGCGGCCACACCGAATCGAGCGGCTACGCCTTCTCCGAGCAGCACCCGTACCTCGTCGCGGCGCCCGACCCGTACACCGACGGCGACCCCTACACCCCGTGGACGCGCACCTACAGCGTCAGCGCCCTCAGTCGCTGGCTCGCGCGAGTCGCCGACACCGACGTCGGCACGCTGCAGCGCATCGAGATCTCCGGCAACATCAGCGTCTCCGGGCGTATCGACCGGGCGACGATCCGCCTGTACGGCACCGCCGCCACGAAGTCGGTGTCGGGCCAGCGTTTCGTGTTCGTGATCAACAAGGGAGCCGAATCCGAAGGTTGGGTAGCCCTGCCCAACGCCGCGGGGCGGGGCGGGCACCTCCTGTCCACCAAGTTCGTCTTCGCCGAGGCGGGTTCGGTGCCGCCGACGATCAACACCGGTTCACCGACACTGCCCAATGATCTCCCACCGGCGCCGACAAACAATCCGGCGCCCGCACCGGTGATCGACCCACCGACCGAGCCGCTCTCACTGTCGGTCTCTCCCGGTCCCGGCGAGATCGTGGTGACCTGGCAACCACCCGCCGACGGCGGCGGAGGAACGGTCACGGGCTACGTCCTCACGTGGGTGTCCTCCACCGGCGCCTCCGGCACGATCCGAACCACCGACACCACTCGCACCCTTCGCAACCTCGCCAACGGCGCCACGTACACCATCAGCGTGAGCGCAACCAACTCGGCCGGCACGTCACCGGCCGCCTCGGCGAGCGCCAACCCGCTCGGTGCGCCGGGAGCGCCTCGGGACGTGTCGGTGCAGCGGGGCGACGGACGTCTCGACGTGTCGTGGTCACCGCCGACCAACGACGGCGGGCGAGCGGTGGAGACCTACACGCTGCGCTGGACCGCTTCGGGCGGCGGCGCCGACTCGCTCATCGTCTCCGGAACCCGGTACGTCATCGAGGGGCTCACCAACGGCGCCACCTACACCGTCACCGTCGCCGCCACCAATCAGATCGGCACGTCGGCGGCCAGCGAGCCCGTGAGCCACACCCCCGGTCGACCGCCCGGCGCGCCGCAGGGCGTGACCGCCACCCGCGGCAACAGTCTCATCGACACCACCTGGCAACCACCCGCCGACAACGGCGGGCTACCGATCAGCGCCTACACCCTCGCGTGGGCCTCCTCCACGGGCGCCTCAGGCACGATCGAAACCACCGAGACCAGCCACACCCTCCGCAACCTCCTCAACGGCGCCAACTACACCATCACCGTTACCGCCGCCAACGAAGCCGGCACCTCGACGCCCGGCACCCCCGCCTCCGCCACCCCCGCGGCGGCACCCGGCGCACCGGGCACGGTGACCGTCGACCGCGGCGACGGCCGCATCGCCGTGACCTGGCAGCCCCCCACCGACAACGGCGGGATGCCGGTGCAGGGATACACCCTGCTCTGGACGGCGCCTGACGGCACCACGGATTCGATCGACACCACCCTCACCAACCACACCGTGGAGGGACTCGCCAACGGCGCCACCTACACCGTCACCGTCACCGCCACCAACCAGATCGGCACGTCGGCGGCCAGCGAGCCCGCCACGGGAACCCCGGCGCACATACCGGGCGCTCCGGTGGCCGTGAACACCAGCCGTGGGGACGGCACCATTGCCGTGACCTGGCAGCCCCCCGCCAGTGACGGCGGGGTGCAGGTCAGGGGCTACACCCTGCTCTGGGTGGCCCCCGACGGCACGACCGACACCGTCGAGGTGACCGACACCGCCCACACCATCGAGGGGCTCACCAACGGTGCCACCTACGGCATCACGGTCACCGCCACCAACGAGGTCGGCACCTCCGTGGCGGCCAACCCGGTGCGGGCCACGCCGGCGCGCGTCCCCGGCCCGCTGGCGTACGCCGAGATAGTGATAGGCCACGAGACCCTGCTGGTCTCCTGGCAACCTCCGAGCGACGACGGCGGGCTGCCGGTGCGGTCCTACACCCTCACCTGGGTCGCGCCCGACGGTGCCACCACCGCCATCGACACCACCCACACGAGCCACACCATCGAGAACCTCATAGGCGGCGCCAACTACACCATCTCGATCCTTGCCAACAACGAGGTCGGGGCCTCCGTCACGCCGGTGTCCGCCCAAGCCACACCCCAGCACGCCGCCGGCCCCGTCGGCGGCGAGAGTGGATCCGCCACCGGCCCGGAATCGGCCGCCATCACAAGCCCGCCGGCAGGAACTCCCGGTACCGCCTCCGCCGACGGCGACACCGCCACGCCGGCCGCGGTGGCGGTGCCAACAGCACCGGCGGCGGCGCCGAGAGGCTCGTCGTCCTCGTGGCAGGACTCGGTCACCAACAACACAGCGGTCGTGATCCTCGCCGCGGTCGGCCTAATCCTGATCACCGCCCTGCTGGCGGTCACCCGACGCCGACGCGACTGGGGCGACGAGACGTCCGACGTCTGGTGGGGGGAGGCCGCCGGCGCACCCAAACGGAGGATGCGCGGCGCCGTCTACGACGTGGACTACGACGAGGACTGAACCCCTAGGGGCGCCGGACCGCACAGACCGTCCAGTTCGACCACGCTGATGCGGTCCCGGTTCTCCCAGGTGATCTCGTTGGCGGGATCGGGCCGCACCCGGTACTCCCGGAAGCTCATCTCACCCGCGTCGAACGTCAGCAGCCGGCCACGCAACACGTCGCCGTAACCCAGGACGATCTTGATCGCCTCGAGGGCCTGTATCGAGCCCACGATGCCGGGCAGCACACCCAGAACCCCGGCCTCGGCACAACTCGGGGCCATCTCCGCCGGAGGCGGCTCGGGGACCATGTCGCGGTAGGTCGGTCCCTGGAGTGGGTCGAACACGGTGACCATCCCCTCGAAGCGGAAGATCGAGCCGTGCACGACGGGGATGCCCAGCTTCACCGAGGCGTCGTTCAGCATGTAGCGCACGGGGAAGTTGTCCGCCCCGTCGACGATCACGTCGTAGCCGTCGATGATCTGCAGGATGTTGTCGGCTCCGAGGCGCACGTCGTGGGCGACCACGTTCACGTCGGGGTTCAGCGCCGTGAGGGTCTTCTTGGCCGAGTCCACCTTGCGGTCACCCACCCGGTCCTGATTGTGGAGGATCTGACGCTGCAGATTGGACGCATCCACCACGTCCATGTCCACGATGCCCAGCGTCCCCACGCCGGCGGCGGCCAGGTAGAGGGCCGCGGGTGAACCCAGACCTCCGGCGCCGAGGCACAGCACGCGAGCGTCGAGGAGGCGCATCTGGCCTGCCTCGCCCACTTCCGGCAGCAGCAGGTGGCGGTGGTAACGGTTGCGCTGCTCGGGGCTCAGCACCCGCGGCGTCGCCCACGGCCGGCCCTCGTCCTTCCACTTGTTGAAGCCGCCGTCCATGGACACCACATCGGTGTAACCGAGCGACTCCAGGGTCTCGGCCGCAAAGGCCGAACGCACACCGCCGGCGCAGAACACCACGATGGGTGTGTCACGGCCGGGGAGGCGCCCCTCGATGTTGGCCTCGAGGTGGCCGCGGGGGATGTGGATCGCTCCGGGAATGGCGCCCTGTTCGAATTCGTCGGGCTCGCGCACGTCCAGGAAGGCCGCCCCGCTGTCGCGGAGGTGCTCCCCGGTGGCGGTGTTGACCTCGGTGATACGGGCCTTGGTGGCGATGAGGATGTCTCGGAACGTGGGCATCTCCCGTCTCCCTCCAACAAATCGGCTGCGAACTGATCGGCCGCTCGAACGGTGACGGCGCGGTGGGCGCCGCTGCGCCGTGTCGGTGCGGCTGTGGAGAAGATCCGGCTCGCTGTCGGGCCGGATCCACCTCCGTGGCGAAAGCCTACCAAGTAGGTCAGGATTCGGCGCCCGGGTCGCCCACCACGAGCGGCAGCACCTCGCTGATCGAGCCCGCCAGCACGACGTCGGCCAGGTCGTCGAACGGGGTGGGCTCGTTGTTGACGATGACCAACCCCGTCCCTGCTGCGCAGGCGGCGGGCACCACCTGCGCGATGGGGTACACCTGCAGGCTGCTACCGACCGCCAGCAACAGGTCGCAGGACGTGGCCGCCTCGGAGGCCCGCACCAGGTCGGCCGTGACGAGGTTCTGGCCGAAGGAAACGGTGGCCGACTTCAAGATGCCGTCGCAGGCCTCACACGGCGGGTCCGCCTCCCCGGCCCGCAACCGCTCGACGGCGTGAGCCATGGGCCACTCCTCACCGCAGCGCAGGCAGCGCACCCGCCGCCGCGTGCCGTGGATCTCCACCAGCCGGCCCGGCGAGGTGCCGGCGGCAGCGTGCAGACCGTCCACGTTCTGGGTGATCAGGGTATGCAGCTTCTCCCGCCGCTCCAGGACCACCAGTGCCCGATGGCCGGCGTTGGGCCGAGGCACCTCGCCGGTGTTCTCGGCCAGGCGGTACCGCCAGATCTCCTTGCGCACCGCCGGTTCGCTCACGTAGACGGAGATGTGGGCCTTGGCCTCGGCGCCGGGGTTCGTGATCCACACCCCCTGCGGGCCCCGGAAGTCGGGGATGCCGGAGTCGGTGGAGATACCCGCACCCGTAAGCACCACGACACGCTCGGCGCGGTCCACGAGACGTCGGGCCTGCCGGATCGGTTCGGCCAGTTCGGCGACGCTGCTCACGGTTCCCCTCCCGGCCACGACACTACCGGGAGCCCGCGCCCTCACGGCCGACGCGTTCGAGGCCCGAGCGCACCACCAGGACGGCTACGGGACGGCAACCGCCCCGCCGAATGCCGCGCCCCGCCCCGCATCGATCGACGGCGGGCAGGTACTCTCGACACCGACGCGGCCGCGGGGCCCTAGACACGTTCTATGACGCGTTTGCGCTGGTCGTGTGGCAAACATGCCGCCGATGCGAATGCACTACGACCGAACGGAGACTCCCATGACGCTGACCGAAGAAGTCCAGGCGATCCTCGACCGGGGCGCCGAGAGCGGCGACGTGGCCGGCGTCACCGCAGAGATCGTCACCCCCGACGACGTGTTGTGCTCGGTGGCCGCCGGCGTGCGGTCGGCCGACGACCCGGACGCCGGGCCGATGACCACCGACACGGTGTGCTGGATCGCCTCCATGACCAAGGCCGTCACCGGGGTGGCGGCATTGCAGCTCGTCGAGCGGGGCGAGTTGGAACTCGACGCCCCGGCCGGCGACGTGCTGAGCCTCCTTGGCGAGGTGGGCGTGCTGGAAGGCTTCGACGACGACGGCCAACCGCGGATACGCCCCGCACGCACCCCCATCACCCTGCGCCACCTGCTGACGCACACCGCAGGCTTCGCCTACGAACTCTGGAGTGAGGATCTGGTGCGTTACCACAAGGTGACGGGCACACCGTCGATCTTGACGTGCGAAGCGGCGGCGCTGACGGTGCCGGCGCTGTTCGACCCCGGCGACCAGTGGATGTACGGCACTGGCATCGAGCACGTGGGCCGGATGGTGGAGGAGGTGTCGGGCCTGCGTCTGGGCGAGTACTTCGACGAGCACGTGCTGGGGCCGCTGGGTATGACCTCCACGTCGTTGCGGATCAGCGACGAGATGCGCGCCCGCAAGGCATCGATCCACGTCCGGGCCGACAAGGGCTCGCTGACGACGTTCGACTTCGAGGTGCCCCAGGAGCCCGAGGTGGACTGGGGCGGCGGCGGGCTGTACGGCACGGTGGAGGACTACAGCCGCTTCCTGCAGATGTTCCTCGGCCGCGGCCGGCGCGACGGCGTGCAGGTGCTGCGTCCCGAGACGGTCGACCGGATGGTGGTCAACAACATGGGTGACCTGCGCGTGCAGCCGCTGCCCACAGCGATGCCCGGGTTCGCCGGCGACGCCGAGTTCTACCCCGGAGTGGAGAAGTCCTGGGGACTGACCTTCCAGATCAACGAGGAACCCCTGCCCACTGGCCGGCCCGCCGGCGGTCTCATGTGGGCCGGGCTCGCCAACTCCTTCTTCTGGATCGACATGCAGAACCAGGTGGCGGGCACCTACATCAGTCAGCAATTCCCCTTGGCCGACCCCCGCACCTACCAACTGTTCGAGAACACCGAACGGGCCTACTACGCCAACCTCGGCTGACGGCGACCCCCGCGGGCAAACGACGGAGGCGGGGACGCCGAGGGGCGGCGACGACAACCCCAACCGGGCCGCCGGGCAGTGGGTTCCGGCCTTCGCCGGAGTGACGAGGGTGGAGGACGCCGGGGTCGAGGCCGGATCGATGACGACGGCGAGAGCCGGGCACGGCACCGGCGTCCGCCGCCCAGGCAACTCCCTTCCAGACATTTGACAATTGCCCAGCAATGTTCAATGATATCTATTGAAATATATTTACGAGGGCTTGATGTCCTCCTTGATGCTTCCGGCATCCTCATACCGGCCACACCCAGGAGCCTTCGCCATGCAGTCATCCACGACCCTCGACACGCCCGCCCCCGACACCGTCACCTTCGAGACGTGCACCCCCGACGCCGGCCCGCGTGCGGTCCCGCCGACACCCGGCACCGCCGCTCCCCGAGCCGCCGGCCGCACCCCGGACGCCAGGGCCGGTGCCAGCGCCCATGGACCGGGGAGCCCACCCGAACAGGCGAGGATGTGGGTCGAACCCTGGGACGACCTGTTGCTGCAGACCGACGGCCACCACCCCTGCTCGCCGTACGTGGAGTACTTCTGGCTGGGCGTGCTCGGACCGTCATCCACCTGGCTGGCACGACGTCTGGCCCTACGCCTCGAGGAGGCACCCGAGGGGTTCCCGCTGAACACCAGGGAGATCACGAGGGAACTCGGCCTGGGCAGCCGCCAGGCTCTGCAGGCCGCCTTCGATCGGGCGTTCGAACGCTGCTGCCGCTTCGGGCTGATGCAGCGCGGGCGTCACAACACGTTGTTCGTCCGCACCCGCCTGCCGAATCTGACCCCTCGCATGGCCGACCGGCTGCCGGACAGCCTGCGGACGGCACACGACGTTTGGCGCCGCCGGCAGGCCCGCGATGAGGACAGGGCCCGCAACGGCAGCGACATCGCGGCACGCGCCCGGCATCTGGCCATGGCGCTGCTGGCGTCCGGCGACGAGCCGGAACGGGTGGAGGGACAGTTGCACGCCTGGCAGTTCCACCCCGCGGTGGCGTTCGAGGCCGCCCGCTGGGCCACCGAGCAACACACCCGGGCACAGGCGGCGGCCACTGCGGCGGACCCCACAGCCGGCAATCACGCTGCGAGCCGCGACGCCGACGTGGCAGACTGAGCGACAGTGGATGCCATCGTTGCCGCGCTCGTCGGCCTCGCCGGAATGCTCATCACGGGCGGCTTTGTTTGGCTCCGGTCGGAGATCATCCCCCGTCTCGACCGCATGGACGATCGCTTCGGCCGCATGGATGATCGCTTCGGCCGCATGGACAAACGTTTCGATCGCATGGACGAACGATTTGACCGCATGGACGAACGATTTGACCGCATGGACGAACGATTTGACCGCATGGACGAACGATTTGACCGCGTAGACGAACGTTTCGACCGCATGGACGAGCGATTTGACCGCGTAGACAATCATCTGCAATCCCAGGGCGAGCGGGTCGCCCACCTCGAGGGTCGCGACGAGGCTCTCGCCGGCGCGGGCTAAGGCCCGCGGCGGCTCAGTCGTCGGTGTCGGCGCCGGGTGCGGCGAAGTTGCGGATCAGGTCCACCAGCAGGCGAATACCGAAGCCGGTGCCGCCCTTGGACATCTCCCCGTCGATGCTGTCGGTCCAGGCGGGACCGGCGATGTCCAGATGCGCCCAGGGAATACCCTCGGCCACGAACTCCCGCAGGAACAGGCCTGCGGTGAGCGTGCCGCCCCAGCGGTTGCCGATGTTCTTGAGGTCGGCAACCGGGGAGTCGAGTTCTTTGCGGTAGTCCTCCGGCAGCGGCAGGTGCCAGACCCGCTCGCCCGAACGGCCGGCGGCGGCCCGCACGGCGTCGATCCAACCGTCGTTGTTGCCCATGAGTCCGGCCACCTTGGTGCCCAGGGCCACCATGCACGCCCCGGTGAGGGTGGCCAGGTCGACGATGGCGTCCGGGCCGGCCTCGCTGGCCAGGGCCAGGGCGTCGGCGAGCACCAGGCGTCCCTCGGCGTCGGTGTTGAGGACCTCGACGGTCTTGCCGTTGCGGGTGGTGAGGATGTCGCCGGGCCGCGTCGCGTCGCCGCCGAGCATGTTGTCGGTGATGGGGATGTAGCCGGTCACCCTGATCGGCGGCGCCAGGGTCTTCACCACCCGCATCGTCCCCAGGACCGCGGCGGCGCCGCTCATGTCGATCTTCATCGTCTCCATGCCCGTGGCGGGCTTGATGGACAGCCCGCCGGAGTCGAACGTGATGCCTTTGCCCACCAGCGCCAGGAAACCATCCTCGCCCTCGGGCGGCCGCCAGGTGATCTCGACGAACCGGGGGGGCTGCGTCGAACCCCGGTTGACGCCCAGCAGTCCGCCCAGGCCGGCCTCGGTGATCTCGTCGTGCTCCCAGACCTGGATCTCCAACTCGGCGCCGTCGCCGCCGGTCGCCAGGGTCCGCGCCGCGTCGGCCAGCTTCGCGGGGGTGAGTGACCCGCCCGGCTCGTTGACGAGATCCCGCGCCTCGCAGACGGCCTCGGCCACGGCGGCGCCGAGCTTCAAGGCCTCGCGTACCTCCCGCCCGGTACCTGTGACCGACAACTTCTGTAACTCGTTGGGTTCGGGGTCGCTCTTGAAGGTGTCGTAGCCGTAAGCGCCCAGGACGATCCCCTCGGCGTGGGCCTGCGCGGCAGCGGCAAGGTCGTCGCCGTCGCCGACGGCCTCGAGAAGCGACGACGCCAGCCAGCGGTGCCGACGCACCGTCCGCGCCAGCGCGGCTGAGGAGCGGCGGATGACCGCCGGGGTCACGTCGCCTGAGTCCCCCATGCCCACCACCGCCAACGGACGGCCGTCGGAACCGGACACCAACTGCACCTGCCCCGCCTTGCCCTTGAAGCCGCTGCTACGGAGCAGCACCCAGTCGAGGTCGCCGGGCTCGGCGTCGACGTGGTCCGAGCAGACGGCGAGAGCCGTGACATCGGCGTTGGCCGGAACGGCGGGGGCGAGGGTCACGGCAATGGCCACGGTTCTCCTCCAGGATCGACGAATCGGGGACGGGGGTTCACGCTACTGGCGGGGGCCGCTGACGGGCGTCCGTGGACGTGGCCCCCAGCTGCCGGACAGTGGATTCCGGCCTCCGCCGGAATGACGAAAGAGAGGCGCCGCAGGCCGGCCCGGGCGGCGGCGTCAGGAACCGGCGATGAAGGACTCGACGGCCTCGCGGGCGTCCTCGTCGCGCATCTGGCGCGGCGGCGACTTCATAAAGTAGGCGGACGTCTCGTACAGCGGTCCGCCGATGCCCCGGTCGAGGCCCAGGCGGGCGCAGCGTAGGGCGTCGATCACCACGCCGGCGGAGTTGGGGCTGTCCCACACCTCCAGCTTCAGCTCCACATTCAGCGGCACGTCACCGAACGTGGTGCCCTCGATGCGGATGTGGCACCACTTGCGGTCCAGGAGCCAGGGCACGTGGTCGGACGGGCCGACGTGCACGTCGGAGCCGGCCAGCTCGCTCTCCAGCTGACTTGTCACGGCCTGGGTCTTGGAGATCTTCTTGGACTCCAGGCGGTCCCGCTCCAACATGTTCAGGAAGTCGGTGTTGCCGCCGAAGTTGAGTTGGTAGGTGCGGTCCACCCGCACGCCTCGGTCCTGGAACAGCCGCACCAGGTTGCGGTGCACGATTGTGGCCCCCACCTGGGACTTGATGTCGTCACCCACGATCGGCACGCCCCGGCTCCGGAAGCGCTCGGCCCAGGTGTCGTTGCCTGCGATGAAGACCGGCATGCAGTTGACCAGTGCGCAGCCGGCCTCAAGGGCCTGCTCGGCGTACCAGCGGGCGGCCTTCTCGGAGCCGACCGGCAGGTAGGACACCAGCACCTGCGTCTCGGTCTCGCGCAGTACCCGGGCCACGTCCACCGGCGCCTGCGGTGACTCGATGATCACATCGGAGAGGTACCGGCCGATGCCGTCGAGCGTGGGGCCGCGCTGCACGGTCACCCCGGTGGTCGGCACGTCGCAGAATTCGACGGTGTTGTTCTGCCCGACGCCGATGGCCTTGGAGAGGTCCTCCCCCACCTTGTCGCGGTCCACGTCGAAGGCGGCTGAGAAGCGCACGTCGCCGATAGCGTAGCCGCCCAGCACCGGGTGCATCAGGCCGGGGATGTCCTCATCCGCCCTGGCCTCACGGTAGTACTCCACGCCCTGCACCAGCGACGAGGCGCAGTTGCCGACGCCCACGATGCCCACATTGATCGATCCCATAGTTCTCTCCTGATCCGGAATGCGGCGCCTGCCGCCGGGGTTGCTGTCCGGCTTTCGTTCCAGCCGGGCTCGCTCCGTCGTAATCTATTAGCATACTGAAACTGTGCAAACAATTCTATAGGGAAATCATTATAGAATTGCCACCATGCCCCGGAACGACCGCAAGCACCGGCACGCCGGCCAACGCCACCGCCAGGACGGAACCCGGCCGCCCCTGCAGGTGAACACCCGCTCTCTCGCCTACCTGCACAAGGTGGCGGAACTGTCCACCTTCACCGAGGCCGCCGACGAGTTCGGGATCAGCCAGCCGGCCCTGTCGCAAAGCCTGTCGCAACTGGAGCAGCGCCTAGGGGTGGATCTGTTCGAGCAGGACGGCCGGCGGCGGCGCCTCACCGAGGCCGGGCGGATGGTCGCGGAGTTCGCCTCGGAGGTGCTGGGGCGCGCCGGTGAGTTGCAGACCTGGATCGACTCGCACCGCCACGGGGCCGCCGGGATGCTGCGGATCGGCCTGATCGACGCCGCCACGCTGTATCTGCTGCCCTCTGCCCTCACGGGATTCCGGGAGACCCATCCCGACGTGGAGATGCGCGTCGTCGTGGACTCCACCGACGCCCTCTGCGACCTTCTGCTGCGTTACGAGCTGGATCTGGCCTTCGCCGTCGGCCCGGCCGTGGCGGGCCTGACCGCCGAGAGCATCGGCACCGAGGCGCTGCGCATCTACGCCAGCGACCCCGCCGCCGACCCTGCGCAGGTGGAGTGGGCTCTCTACCCGGCCGGCTCGCGCACCCGGGCGCTGATCGACGCCGGTCTGGCCGAACGCGGTATCCGACCGGCCGTCACGCTGACGTCGCAGAACCCCGACGTTCTGCGGCAGATGGCATCGGTCGGGTTGGCATGGACGGTCCTGCCCGAGGCGGTGGGCGGTCGTGACAGCGACCTCAGCGACGTGGCCGGCGAGGCCATCGCCCACCGTCCTCTGGTGCTGCTGCGCCGGGACTCCGCACCGGCCGACCCCCGCGTGGAGGCGCTCGGTCGCCTCGCCCGGGACGCGGCCGGCCTCACGGCCGCAGGGACACCCGGGCGATGAGGTCCATCCCGAACGCGGTCATGATGGCCAGGTACAGCAGACCGGTACCGGCCATGACCGCGGCGTAGCGCCGGATCCGCAGCGCCGCGTCGGTGGCGCCCAGCAGCACGACAGTGCCCACGGCGCACATCAGCCAGTACCAGCCCAGCAAGCCTCCGAAGTCATCGTCGATGGCGCCGCTGATGACCGAGCCGATACCCGTCGGCCACAGCAGGACGACCGCCTCAGCCACCCAGAGCGCCATGGCCCAGCGCACGAGTTGCACCAGCGGAACTCGCCGCAGGCCCGGTTGCACCAGATACCAGTGGCCCAGCAGCATGGCGTCGGAGACAGCCCCGAAGAAGAACGCCCCCACCACGACGCGAGCCACCGACAGGGCCACCGGACCGCCGGCGGCGACACCCCCCGCCACGACGCCCACCAGGGCCACAAGGGGGGCGAGCAGATCCAGCGCCGGCGCGAACTCGGGGCCCGTCGGTGCCTCGGGCTGCGCCGACGGGCGGCCGAGCATGGCCGCCACGCGGCTGCGGCGCCGCTCGACATCGCCACGCCGGCCCGCCGCACCGGCCTCCCGGCGGCGCACCGCCACGGCCAGCACCCCCAGCGCCACGACGGCGGCCGCTAGAGCGGCCAGGTCGCGGACGGGGCGGAAACCCGCGGAGACGCCGATGACGCCGGCCAGCACAGCCAAGGCGGCGTAGACCGACCGCAGCAGCCACCCGTAACCGGGGCCCACCTCGCGCCGGCGCGTGGTAACCCAGCCGAAGGCCAGACCGCCCGCCGCCCATTGCAGCAGGACGGTGGCGGCGTGAACCTCGCTCATCGCAGCTGCGCCGGGGTGCCCGCTGCCCACCGCAACGGGACAGTAGCGGCGTGAACCTGACTCATGGGTGCCGAGGTGGAACCCCGGCCGCACCCGGGCCGTCAGGCACGGGCGACGCCGGACGCTGCTGGTTCGAGGGGTGGCCGGGCGGCGTGTGCGGCGCCCACGGAGCGAGCCGCACGCGACGCGTGATAGCTCGAGCGCGTCAGCGGGCCGGCCTCCACGTGGCCGATGCCCAGATCCTGTCCGATCGCGGCGAAGGCCTCGAACTCCTCCGGCGACCACCACCGCACCACCGGCAGGTGAGCGCTGCTGGGCCGTAGGTACTGGCCGATCGTGACGATGTCGCAGCCCACCCCGGCAAGATCGGTCAGCGTCTCGGCCACTTCGTCGGCCGTCTCACCGAGCCCCACCATGAGCGAGGACTTGGTCGTCAGCCCCGCGGCCTTGGCCCGTGCCAGCACGGCCAGACTCCGGGCGTACCCCGCCGAGGGCCGCACCTTGCGCTGCAGCCGGGCGACGGTCTCGATGTTGTGATTCAGCACGTCGGGCCGCTCGTCGAAGACGGTCGCCAGCGCCGTGGCGTCGCCCTTGCAGTCCGGTATCAGCACCTCCACGGTGACCGACGGGCGGAGCCGCCGGATGGCCCGGATGCAGGCCGCGAAGTGTGCGGCGCCGCCGTCGGGCACATCGTCGCGTGCCACGGCGGTCACCACGGCGTGCTCGAGCCCCATGCGGTCCACGGCGGTGGCAACCCGTTCGGGCTCGTCGACATCCAGCGGCTCGGGCCGCCGGGTGTCGACCAGACAGAAGCCGCAGGCCCGCGTGCAGCGTTCACCGCCGAGCATGAACGTGGCCGTGCCCTCGTCCCAGCACTCGTAGATGTTGGGACAGCCGGCCTCCTCGCACACGGTCACCAGATCGAGGCTGCGCATCACGCCACTGATGCGGCGGAACTCCGGGCCGGTGCGCGCCACCACACGCATCCACGGCGGTTTGCGCCCGGCGGCGGCGGGGGAATCGATGGAATCGGTGCCGGGACCAGCGGAACCGACGGCATCGGTGTCAGCGCTGGGATCGCGATCGCCGGTGTCGTTGGACTCGCCGGACGGTCGGCGTCGCAGCGCCACCGGCGCGGCCGCCGACCGGAGCGGGACGGCCCGCCCCCCGTTCGTATCACCACCGGGGGTCGGCTCCTGCGGAGCGACCGGTGCCGCCGGCGAGCCTGCCGGGACCGGCGGTGACCCGAACACCGGACCGGCCTGCACCGACGACGCCCACCCGCCGGCCGGCGGCACCGATGAGCGGCCGGCCGTCACGTCGGCCCGGTCCCAGCCGGCGGTCCCCCAGCGCTGCGCCGCCCGCGCCACCACGGCGTCGACAACCTCGGTCATCGTGACCGCTACGCCTTCGTTCGCCAGCGAGGTCATGGGGAATTCGCGGATCCCGCACGGCACGATCCGCCCGAACCAACCCAGATCAGGGTCCACGTTGAGGCTGAACCCATGCAGGGTGCGCCCCCGCCGGAGCCGCACCCCGATGGCGGCGATCTTGCGCGGTCGCTCCCCGGTGGCGTCGACCCAGACCCCCCGGTGACGCCCAAGCCTCCCGGTCCCGGCCAACCCCACGTCGGCGAGCACGTCGATGAGCATCTCCTCGAGGGTCTCCACGTACGCGGCGCTCGCGCCGAGGCCCCCGCCCCGGCCGCCGAGGGTGAGGATCGGATAACCCACGAGCTGGCCGGGGCCGTGATAGGTGACGTCGCCTCCCCGGTCGGTCCGGTACAATTCCGCCCCCAGAGCGGCAGGGTCCATAAGGACGTGGGCCCGATCGGCACGCGGCCCCATGGTGACGACGTGCGGGTGCTCCAGCAGCAGGAAATGGTCGTGGCGGCTGTGGTCGTGCAGGCCGCGCTGCAACGCCCACGCCTCGCCGTAACCCACCCGCCCGAGCCAGCGGATGTGCAGCGGCCGCGTCCCGGCGCCTTCGTGCTCCGCCACCCCGGCACCCGCGCGCCGGACGGGCGCAGCCGTGCTCGCCGCCTCGGCCACCACTAGAGGACTGCTGAGTAGTCCATTGGCACCGCAGACCGGGCCGCTGGAAAGTGGATCCCGGCCTCCGCCGGGATGACCGAATAGGTGGACGGCGGCATTACTCAGCAGTCTCCTAGTGTCCTGAGTTTGGTATTCGTTGGATATATGTGGTGAGGTTGTCGAGTATCTCGTCGGCGGTTTTGTGCCAGGTGAAGGGTTTGGGGCCGTCGTTCCAGTCGGCGATCCAGGTTCGGATGGAGTCGGTGAGTTCGCGCACGGATCGGTGGGTGCCGCGGCGGAGCCATTTGGTGGTGAGTTCGGCGAACCATCGCTCGACGAGGTTCATCCATGAACTGTAGGTGGGGGTGAAGTGGAACGTGAAGCGGGGGTGGCGCGTTAGCCAACGCTGGATGCTGGCGGTCTTGTGCGTCGAGACGTTGTCCAACACGATGTGCACGTCGAGGTGCTCGGGTACTTCTTTGTTTATGAGGTTCAAGAACCTGGCGAACTCCTCGGCGCGGTGGCGGGCGGTCATGGAGGCAATGACCCTCCCGAAGGCGACGTTGAGGGCGGCGTGCAGGTTGGTGGTGCCGCAGCGGCGGTAGTCATGTGTGCGGCGCTGGGCCACACCGGGCATCAGCGGCAGGATCGGCGCGGTGCGGTCCAGCGCCTGGATCTGGGTCTTCTCGTCGACGCACAGCACGACCGCGGCGTCGGGCGGGTTCAGGTACAGCCCGACGATGTCGCGGACCTTGTCGATGAACTGCGGGTCAGGCGACAGCTTGAACTCCTCACAGCGGTGCGGCTTGAGCCCGAACGCCCGCCAGATCTTCGACACCGTCGTCTGCGACAGGCCCACCTCTGTGGCCATCGACCGCGTCGACCAGTGCGTCGCGTTCGCCGGAGCGCCCTCCAGAGTCTTGACGATCACCTCCTCGACCTTCGCGTCGCTGACAGTGCGCGGCGGCCCCGGCCGCGGCTCATCGTGCAGACCGTCGACGCGCCGCAACGCGAAGCGGTTGCGCCACTTGCCGACCGTCGCCGGATGACAGCCCAACTCCACCGCGATGTCCACATTGGCGCGACCCTGCGCGGCCCCCAGCACGATCCGACACCGCAACGCCAGCGCCTGCGCCGAACCCCGACGCCGCGCCCAGCGCTCCAGCACCTCGCGCTCCTCCCCGCTCAACTCGATCACCGCCACCGGCCGCCCTCGACGCGTACCCATCTGCACCTCCCAGCACCATCGACGACACACTCGCCCCACAACAATAACACAACGAACTAAGAACTCAGGACACTAGAGGATCTCGGCTTCCCAGTCCCGGGTCTGGATGATGTTGCGCAACCGGTCCAGGAACGCCGCCACGTAGGCCCCGTCGAAGGCCCGGTGATCCCATGCAAGTGCCAGCACCCCGACGGAGTGAATGGCGATGGCCTCGTCACCGCCCTCGCCGGTCACCACGACCGGACGCCGGCTGATCCCGTCGGTGGACAGGATGGCGACCTGCGGCTGGTTGATGATCGGGAACTGCATCATGGTGCCGTACTGGCCGGGGTTGGTGATGGTGAACGTGCCCCCGGTCACCTCCGAGGCCGAGAGTTCCTTGCGGCGCGCACGGGCCGCCAGGTCCACGACCTCGCGGGCGATCGCCCGCAACCGCATGGTCTCGGCGTCGCGCACGACCGGGGCCAGCAGTCCCTGGAAGTCCAGGTCCACCGCCACGGCGAGGTGGACGCTGCGGTGCACCACGAGTTCCTTGCCATCGATGCTCGCATTGATGTGGGGGTAGTCCTGCAGGGCATCACAGACGGCCCGGGCAATGAAGGGCAGGTACGTGAGACTGAAGCCCTCCTCGGCGCGCCACGCCGAGCGGGCACGCCGACGTACCCGCTCCACGCCTTCGAAGTCCACTTCCACCGCGGTCAGCACGTGCGGGGAGGTGGCCTTGGAGGCCACCATGTGCCGGCCGATGGTCCTGCGAATATTGCTCAGCGGGATGGCAACCGATGCGGCGCCGGAAGGGGACTCAGTGGCCGTGTCGGCCTCGGCGGTCGGGGGCGACGGCGCGGATGGGGGGGCGGCAGCGGCAGCGGGCGCTGCGGGCGTGCTGCGGTGCCGGCGGATGACCGCCTCCACGTCGGCGCGGGTGATGCGCCCGCCGACACCGGTGCCCTCGATGGTGGAGATATCGATGCCGTGCTCGTTCACGAGCCGGCGCACCACCGGCGACAGCAGGCGGGGCTCTGAACTCGGCTCGGTCGCGGGGGCCTGCGGCTCGCCCTCCGAGCCGGCCGCGGCGACCGGCTCCGGCGGCGCGGCGGCAACCTCGGGCTCGGCCGGCGCCGGGGACGGCTCGGGCTCGGGCTCGGGCACCGCGGCCTCCGCCGGGGCGGGTTCGGAGACATCGGCCTCGGCCGCCGATCCGTCGGAGATGACCGCCAGCAGGGCGCCCACCTCCACGGTCTCCCCCTCCGCGACGACCACCTGCGTCAGCACCCCGGCCGCCGGCGACGGCACCTCGGAGTCGACCTTGTCGGTGGATATCTCGAACAACGGCTCGTCGCGGGCGACCTCGTCGCCGACCTGCTTCATCCAGCGAATGATCGTGCCCTCGGTCACCGTCTCGCCCAACTGGGGCAGCATCACGTCAGCCATAGCGTCCGTCCTGTCTCTGCTCGGTCTGGTCTCGTTTGTCTCGCCTGTCGCGAAACGGCCCCGGCGCCGCCGGATCAGCCGTGCAGCGACCTGCCCGTCAACGACAGCACCGTCTCGCCGAAGAGTTCGCTCAGCGTGGGATGCGGCTGGATGAACCCGGCCACGTCGGCCACAGTGGCCTCCCAGTTGACCGCCAGGTAGCCCTGACCTAACTGCTCGGTCGCCCACGGCCCCACGAGGTGCACGCCGAGCAGCCGGCCGGCCACGCCGTCGGAGTTGCGCTCGGCCACCACCTTTACGAATCCGTCGGTGTCGCCCACGATCATTGCCCGGCTGCTGGAGGCAAAGCGATGTTTCGAGACCACCACGTCGAAGCCGCCGTCACGGGCGGCCTGCTCGGTGAGGCCGGCGTACGCCACCTCGGGGCGGCAGTAGATGCACCAGGGAACCTTGCCGTAGTCGACCGGCTGGGGCTGCTCGCCGAGCAGATCCTGCACGGCCACCATCCCCTCGGCGAACCCCACGTGCGCCAGCTGCGGCGTGGCGATCACGTCGCCGACGGCGTAGACGCCCGCTTGGCCGGTGCGGCAATGGTCGTCGGTCTCCACGAAGCCTCGCTCGTCGATCGCCACGGCGGTGCCGTCGAGCCCGAGGCCGTCGGTGCGGGGATGGCGCCCCACGCTCACGACCACCATCTCGGCGCGCACGGCCTCGCCGTCGCCGAAGTGCACCGACACCGCACCGTCGGCCGGCTCGACTCCCGCCACGCTCACGCCGGTGTGCACCTTGATGCCCCGGCGCTCGAAGGACCGCTTCAGGTGCCGGCTGACGTCGGTGTCGGCACCGGTCAGCAGTCTCGGCAGAGCCTCCAGCAGCGTCACCTCGCTGCCCAGGTCACACAGCATCGAGGCGAACTCACAGCCGATGGCGCCGCCGCCGATGACGACGGCGGTGGCCGGCACCGCCTCCAGGGAGAGCAGTTCGTCGGAGGTCACCACCTGCTCGCCGTCGACGGTGAAGCCGTCCAGAACCCGCGGCACCGAGCCGGTGGCCAGGATCACGTTGCGGCCGGTCAATGAGAGGCTCTCTGCGCCACCGGTGACCGTGACCGTGCGATCGGGACCCAGGGCGCCGCTGCCGTCGTAGACCGTGACCTTCCGGCTTCCGAGCAGCTTTGCCAGCCCCCCGGTGAGGCGGTCGATGATGCCCTGCTTGCGCCGCTGCGCCACCGCCATGTCGAGCGTCGGCGCCGAGGTCGTGACGCCGAACTCGCCGGCATGGCCCACGGACTTGTACACCGCGGCGGTCTCCAGCAGTTCCTTGGCGGGGATGCAACCGACGTGCAGGCAGGTGCCGCCCAGCTTGGAGCGTTCCACGAGGCCCACGTCGAGTCCTGCGGCGGCGGCGTACAGCGCCGAGGCGTACCCCGCCGGGCCGCCGCCCACCACGATCAGATCGTGCGAAGTCACCCGGTCAGCCTACCCGTCGGCCCGCGGCCATCCCTGAGGCGCCTGGCCCCGCAGGCCCCGCAGGCCGGGCGGGTGTCCCGTCAGCCGGTGGGGCGGTTTGCTTCTGCGTGGAGGATGTCGGCCAGGCAGCCGGTGAGCTTCTCGGCATAGGGCAGGTGCAGGAACTCGTTCGGACCGTGCGCGTTGGATTCCGGGCCGAGCACCCCCGTCACGACGAACTGCGCCTCGGGGAACATGTCGCCGAGCATGGCGATGAACGGGATGCTGCCGCCCTCGCCGCAGAGCTGCATCGGCTGCCCGAAGCGTGACAGTGCGCCGGCACGCAACGCGTCGGCCAGCCACGGCGCCAGGTCGGGGGCGTCCCATCCGTCGGCGGCGTTGATGCCGTCCACGCTGACGGACGCCCGCTGCGGCGGCTCCGAGCGCAGCCGGTCCACGAGTTCGGACGCCGCGGCAGCGGCGTCGGCGGTGGGAGGAAGCCGCAGGCTCAGCTTCAGCGCCGTGAACGCCCGGAGCACGTTGCCGGCGGACTTCGTCGGCGGCAGCCCGTCGGGCCGACGACGCTGAGCGCCGGTCGCCACGTGCGGGCCAGCAGCCCCTCGGCGGGGTCGGTTTCCATCAACTCGAGCCCTCCGACGAGGCCGAAGTCCTCGCCTGTACCGCCGAGCAACTCGGCCATCGCCGACGCCTCGGCTCGGCGGTGCGCCGGGATGTCGGCATGGGCCGAGTCGAGCAGGACGCGCCCCGTCCCCGAGTCCTCGATCCGGTCGAGCAGGATGCGCGCCAGCCGGAACGATGACGGCACCAGCCCGCCGGCCATGCCGCTGTGCCACCCCTCGGCGATGACGTCCACCCGCAGTGTGGCCTCCACGAGCCCGCGCAACGAGGTGGTCAGCCACAGCGTGTCGTAGGTGGCGCACCCCGAGTCGAGGCACACGAGCAGGCTCACACCGCGCAGGCGATCACCGAGTGCGGCGAGGTGGGCCACGAGGTCGGGGCTGCCGGATTCCTCCGAGGCCTCGATCAGCAGCACGCAGCGGCTGTGGGCACCGCCCGCTGCCTGGACCGCCTCGATGGCGGCAATGCTCGCGAACCCGGCGTAGCCGTCATCGGCACCGCCCCGGCCGTAGAGGCGGTCACCGGCGTGCACCGGTGTCCACGGCCCGAGCCCGTCGCGCCAACCGGACATCTCCGGCTGCTTGTCGAGGTGCCCGTAGAGCACCACCGTCGATCCGTTGGCGCCGGTGCCGGCGCCGCCGAACGGCTCGATTTCGACGACGATCAGCGGGGTGCGTCCTTCCAGCCGCTGCACCTCGACGGTCATGCCGGCGACGGGCCGGGACTCGATCCAGGCCGCCACCTGCTGCACCGCCGCCTCGATGTGACCCGCAGCCTCCCAGTTGGCGTCGAACGCCGGCGACAGGGCCGGTACGGCGATATAGCGCTCGAGTTGGGGAACGATCTCGTCGCGCCAGAGTCCGGCGACCGCCGCCGTCACCGCGTCGCCGTCCATTCTCACGTTCCCTCTCCGGATCCGAGTCCGACGTTCACTGGCGTTCTCAGCGCGCGGCTAGGGCAGGTAGGTGCGGGGGTTGACCGGTTCGCCGTTGATGCGTACCTCGAAGTGCAGGTGCGGGCCGGTGGAATGTCCGCTGCTGCCCACGTAGCCCACCACCTGGCCCACCGCGACCGTCTGGCCCGTTGCCACGGCAAAGCCGTCCGTGTGTGCGTACAGGGTGGTCATGTTCCCGCCGTGGTCGACGATGAGAGTGTTGCCGTAGCCGCCGATCCAGCCGGCGTAGTCCACTCGGCCCGCCTCGGCGGCCACGATGTGGGCGCCGTGATCGCCGACGAGGTCGATGCCCTGGTGCATCCGTCCCCAGCGCGGCCCGAACTCCGACGTCACCATGTCGCTCAGTGGCCAGCGCACGGCATCGGGCGGTATCACCACGCCGACCGCCGGGCAGTCGACCCAACTCCCGTCGCTGTCGAGCGGCCGCCGGGGGTTGGCGTAGCAGATCCGCCGCAGCCGGTCCCGCTCCGCGGCCTCCAACTCGATCACCCGGCGCCGACCGGTCAGGATGGCCTCGACGACCTCCTGGGCGCCCTCCAGGGCGCCGATCTCGTCGTGCAACTCTCCGATCTTGACTTGCAACAGGGCGTGCAACTCCGCCTGATGATCCTGGGTGCGGATCAACCGGTCCAGGGCCTCCGCCGCCTCCCGCGCCAACTCGTCGATGCTGTGCCGGAGGTCCGCCAGCGCCGTCCGGCGTTGGGTGATCTCCGCTGCGGCGGCGTCCAGTCCTTCCAACAACGCCTTGTCGTGCTCACCGATCATCGTGAGCACGACGTGCCGGCTCTCCAACTCGTTGATGTCGGACACCTCCCAGGACAGGGCGGTGCGGTGCTCGGTCGAGAAGATGTACATATGCACGAATCGCTCCGTGAGCAACCGCTGCTGCTCGGCATGGGCCGCCTGGGCGCGCTGCAGCGCCGCACCGGCTGCGACGTACAGGTCGCCTGCGAGAGCCTGCCGGGCGGCAATGGCCCCGATGTGGCGGTGCTGGACGGCGACCAGCGTCGCCAGGCGGTCTATCTCGGTCTCGATCTCCGCAGCGGAGAGTTCGAGTGCCTCGATCCGGGCGCCGACGGCCAACTGCTCGGCGTCGAGCAGGTCGATCTCGGCGCGGGACCGGTTCAGATCGGCGTCGTTGGCCAGCCGGTCATCGAGGTACTGGTGGTCGGCGGAGTCCTGGGCGCGGGCAGGTACGGATGACAGGAGGACAATCAGGCAGGCGGCGAGAAACCGCGCACGTCTGGACATTTGTCGTTGGGACCCTCCGGTCCACTCGCCGTTGGCAACACTAGCAACAAGAGTTGACGGGAGCAACAACATCTTACACCGGCAGTAATATTTAGCAGGAGCAAAAATATCTAACCGAGCAACAGCGAGCGGTCGCCCGCGACCAGCAGGTGTCTCAGCCGATCAGCACCTGCACCGCGAAAGCCGCCAGGAGCGCCAGCCCACAGACCAGGGACAGAGCGATCAGCATGCGGGTGCTCACCACGACAACGCTACCGGCCGCCGGGAACGTAGCGTGACCGGTGGGAGGTGCCATGAACGAAGCCGAACACAAACCGGTCATCGTCGCCGGATCGAGCGGGCTCATCGGCCGCGCCCTGGTGGCCGAACTGCGGCGGCAGGGCCGACCGGTGCGCCGGCTGGTGCGCCGGCCCGCCACCGCCGACGATGAGATCACCTGGGATCCACCCGCCGGACACCTCGACCCTGCGGCTCTGGAGGGCTCGGCCGGCGTGGTCAACCTCGCCGGAGCGGGCATCGGCGACCGGCGCTGGACGCCGGCCCGCAAGCGGTTGCTGCGGGACAGCCGGATAGCCGGCGCATCTCTGCTGGCCGCCACCGTGGCCGGCCTCTCGCAGCCACCTGAGGTGATCGTCAGCGCGTCGGCCATCGGCATCTACGGCGACCGCGGCGACACCGTCCTGACCGAGGCCGCCGAGCCGGGGCGGGGCTTTCTCGCCGAGTTGTGCGCGGCGTGGGAGGCGGCGGCCCGGCCGGACGGAGCGGTGCGCACGGTGCTGTTGCGCACCGGGGTGGTCCTGGCCGCCGATGGACCGTTCCTGCGCCGGCAGTTGCCGCTGTTCAAAGTGGGGCTGGGCGGACGCCTGGGCCAGGCGGATCGCTGGGTGAGCTGGATATCCCTCCCCGATGCCGTGGCCGCCATCTGCCGGCTGCTGGACGCCGACATGTCGGGGCCGGTGAACCTGACGGCGCCCAACCCGGTGACCAATGAGGACTTCACCCGCGCTCTGGGCAGGGTGCTGCGCCGCCCAGCCGTCCTACCGGTGCCGCTCCTGCTACCGAGCCTGCTGCTCGGGGCCGAAGCGGTGGCCGGCCTCACCGAGAGCGCCCGGGTGCTCCCCGAGGCGCTGCTGGCCGACGGGTTCACGTTCGCCCACAGCGACGTGACCGCCGCCCTCGCACACACGCTGGGCCGCCTGGCGACCTGATCCTGAGCGGCCTGGCGGAGATCCCACCGGAGACGGTCAGCCGCGCCCGGCGCCGGGCAGCACCCGGTAGGCGTCGTACACGCTGTCGATCCGGCGCACCGCCTGCAGGACCGACGCCAACTGGGCGCCGTCGGAGAGTTCCATCTCGAAGAGCATGATCGATGCGCCGTCGCTGCCCGCCCGGGCGTTCACCGAGGTGAGATTCACGTGCTGCTCGGACACCGCCACAGTCACGTCGCGCAGCAGTTGTGGCCGGTCCAGGGAGCGCACTTCGACGGCGGCGGTGAAGACGGCGGACGCCCCCTCCTCCCACTCCACGTCGATGAGGCGTCCCCCCTCGGCGTCGCCGGCCAGCGCCACCGCGTTGGCGCAGTCGGACCGGTGGATCGAGACGCCCCGACCGCGGGTCACGAAGCCGATGATCTCGTCGGGCATCACCGGGGTGCAGCACTTGGAAAGCCGCACCCACACGTCGCCGAGACCCTCCACGTGGACGCCCGCCCCGCCGGAGCGCTCCGGGGAGGGGCGGCGGGGACGCAGAGCCGTCGCCGAGACGCGTTCGGATGGCTCCCCCTGCTCGCCATCGTCCCCACGCAACCCCCGGGCGACGCGGTCGACAACCGTCCTGGCCGACACGTTCCGCTCCCCCACGGCCACGAACAGCGCATCGGTGTCGTCGTACTTCAACGCTTCGGCCACGGACCGCAGGGTCTCGGAGCGGATGACCGGAGCGATCGGCAGGGACTCCCGCCGCAGTTCGGCCGTGATCTCGTCGCGCCCCCGGTTGAGGGCCTCGGTGCGGCGTTCCCGGGTGTGCCACTGGCGAATGCGGCTGCGCGCCCGGCTCGTGGTCACGAACTGCAACCAGTCCTGGGAGGGGCCGGCGTCGGCGGACTTGGAGGTCATCACCTCCACGGTGTCGCCGGTGGACAGCTTCGTGGTCAACGCCACGAGCCGACCGTTCACGCGGGCGCCGATGCAGCCGTGGCCCACCTCGGTGTGGATGGCGTAGGCGAAGTCCACCGGCGTTACCCCGACCGGCAGGGTGACGACGTCGCCCTGGGGCGTGAAGACGAAGACCTCGTCCTGCTCGAACTCGGTCTTGAGGTTGCTCAGGAACTGCTCGGGGTCGTCGCTCTCCTCGGACCAGTCGATGATTCTGGAGAGCCAGGCCAGGTCGCCGCCGCCGTCGTCCTTGTAGTCCCAGTGGGCGGCCACGCCGTGCTCCGCCCGCGAGTGCATCTCCCGGGTCCGTATCTGGACCTCCAGGACCTTGCCCTGGGGTCCCACCACCGCCGTGTGCAGACTCTGGTAGAGGTTGAACTTGGGCATGGCGATGTAGTCCTTGAAGCGCCCCTGCAGCGGCTTCCAGATGGCGTGGATGGCGCCCAGAACGGCGTAGCAGTCCCGCACGTTCTCGGTGATGATCCTGATGCCCACCAGGTCGTAGATGTCGTTGAACTCGCGGTTCTTGAGCACCATCTTCTCGTAGATGCTCCAGAGGTGTTTGGGGCGCCCCCTGACCTCGGCCCCGATGCCCAACTCCAGCAGCCGCCCCTCCACGGTGACGACGAGCTGGTCCAGGTACAGGTCGCGTTCGGGGTCCTGCTCCGACACGAGGTGGTCGATCTCGGCGTACCACTTGGGGTGCAGCGCGGCGAACGCCAGGTCCTCCAGCCGACTCTTCAGATCCTGCATGCCCAGGCGGTGCGCCAGTGGGGCGTAGACGTCGAGGGTTTCGCGTGCCACCTGGCGCTGCTTGGTCGGCGAGAGGGCCGCCAGCGTGCACATGTTGTGCAGCCTGTCCGCCAGCTTGATGATCAGAACCCGCAGATCCTTGGCCATGGCCACCAGCATCTTGCGCACGGAGGCGGCCTGGTGGCGCTCGCTGCTGGTGAAGTTGACCTTGTCCAGCTTGGTGACGCCGTCCACGATCTTGGCAACCTCGGCGCCGAAGTCGGCCTCCACGTCGTCGAGCGTGCGCTCGGTGTCCTCGATGACGTCGTGGAGCAGGGCCGACGCCACGGTCACGTCGTCGAGGCCGAGGCGAGCCACGATGCGCGCCACGTTGAGAGGGTGCTCCACGAAGGGCTCCCCCGACTTGCGCCGCTGGGTGCTGTGAGCGCTCGCCGCCCACGAGTACGCCCTTTCGATGAGGTCGGTTTCACCTGCCGGATAGCACGCCCGGAAGTCCTCCAGCAGGGGGGTGACGGCACCGGCCGCCGGATGGCGCCGCCACGGCTGCACCCGCCCCCAAGGCGGCCGGCCGGAGACCGCGGCGACGGTGCCGGCCGGCCGGCCGGCGACCTCGATGCTCACCGGGCGAGTCCCGTGGAGAACCTCATGTCACAAGCATCGCATCCAGGGTGCTCACGTGTACACCACCAGCGACTCCACCCGAAGGCCGTCGAGGCGCTCCCGGCCGTTGAGGAAGCCCAACTCGACGAAGAAGGAACAGCCCACCACCTCGCCCCCGGCGCGTTCGATCAGGTCGCAGGTGGCGCGGGCGGTCCCGCCGGTGGCCAGTACGTCGTCCACCACCAGCACCCTCGTGCCCGGCGCGAAGGCGTCGACATGCATCTCGAGGCGATCGGTGCCGTACTCCAGGGCGTACTCCACGCCGACGACGGGCGCCGGCAGCTTGCCCGGCTTGCGAACCGGGGCGAAGCCGGCACCGAGGCGTTCGGCCACCGGGATGCCGAAGATGAAGCCGCGGGCCTCCGCCGCCGCCACCGCCTCGACCTGCGCGTCGGCGAACCGCTCGGCGAGGGCGCCCACGCAGGCCGCGAAGGCGCCCGGGTGCCCCAGCACGGGGGTGATGTCCTTGAAGCCGATCCCCGCTGTCGGGAAGTCGGGAATCTCCCGGACCAGACCCCGCCAGAGAGCCTCGTGGTCGCCGCCGGTCACTGGCCGGACCGCTTCACTTGCGGCGCTTCTTGCGAGGGCGAGCCGGATGACTGCGAGCCGTGGTGACCCCGGACTTCGCCACCGGGCCGGCGGGCGTGCGCCCGGTCCGGAGAGCAGGGGCGGGGGTGCGGCGCTTGACGGGTGCAGGGCCGGCGGCGGCGCCGGGGCGCTCACCGCTGACCCAGACGTGCAGCCACGCCACCAGCGGTGCCGCCACGAACAGCGACGAGTACGTGCCGGCCAGCAGACCCACCAGCAGGGCCAGCGAGAACTCCTGCAGGGTCACCGCTCCCAGCACGAATCGGCCGATGATCAGCAGGGACAGCACGGGCAGCACCGATGTGACGGTGGTGTTCACCGAGCGCATGAAAACCTCGTTGACCGACCGGGTGACGATCTCGAAGTAGGGGTCCTTGCGCGTGCGGGCGTTCTGGCGGATCTTGTCGAAGACCACCAGCGTGTCGTACAGCGAGTACCCGAGGATGGTCAGGAACGCGATCACGGTGGCGGGCGTGACCTCGATCCCGAACAGGGCGTAGACGCCGACGGTGACGAGAATGTCGTGGCCGACAGCCACGAGCGCCGCCAGGGCCATCTTCCACTCCATCCGCAGCCAGATGTAGACGGCGATCACGATGAAGAACACGATCAGCGCACGCTGCGCCTTGCCGGTGATCTGCTCGCCCCACGACGGCCCCACCGCTGAGAACGAGACGTCGTCGAGCGTCAGGCCGCCCAGGTTCGCCAGAACCTGCGTCACCTCCGCCACCTCGGCGGTGTTGGAGGGTGCCACCTCGGCCCGCACCCGCACCACACCGCCGGCGAGTTGCTGGATACGTGCGTCGGACTGCCCGACGGTCTCGAGGGCGTCGCGGATCTCCGCCGTGGAGCGGCCCTCCAGAGGCGCCTCCCAGGACACGCCACCCTCGAACTCGATACCCAGATTCAGACCGCCGAACAGCCAGGAACCGCCGGCGATCAACAGCACCACCACCGAGAGCACCGCCGAGCGCCGCCACAGGCGGGCGAAGTCCAGGTTCACCTGGTTGGCGTACAGGCGGCGGAGGCCCGCTCGCAACGGGGACGGCGGGGCGTTCACGGCCCGTCTCCGGAGCCCTCGGCGGCGGCTGCGGCCACCACGGCGGTCATCCCCACGAGGGCCGGGCGTTGCGCCCCCCGGCGGGCCAGCAGGCGCACCACCGGACGCAGGAAGAAGTAGGTGGCCACGAGGTCCAGAATCGAGGCGATGGCCAGCATGGCGGCGAAGCCCCGAACCGATCCGATGGTGAGCAACCAGAGGATGCCGGCGCCGATGAGCGTGGCCAGGTTGGCCCAGAAAATTGTCCTGAACGCCACCGGGAACGACTGGTCCACCGAACTGCGCAGCGTGCGCCCGCCCAGCAGATCCTCCTTGAGGTGTTCGAAGTAGATGACGTTGGAGTCCAGCGACACACCGATCGCCACGATCAGACCGGTGACGCCTGCCAGCGTCAGGGCGAGACCCTGCGTGACCGACAGGAACGACACGATCACCCACAGCAGCAGGCCCGACACCGCCAGGCTGCCCAGCGCCGCCAGCCCCAGCAGGCGGTAATACGCCAGCATGAACACCGCCACCAGCGCGAGGCCGACGATGCCGGCGATGAGTCCGGCCCGCAGTGCGTCACGTCCCAGCGTGGCCGACACCGTGCGCACCAGGCCGGTCTCGGCGGGGTCCTCGAACTCCATCGGCAGGGCGCCGTAGTCCAGCACCAGGGCCAGGTCACGGGCCTCCACCTCGTTGAACGAACCCGTGATGTTGATCCGGTCGCGCTCGAAACCGGGGGCGTTCACGACGGGGGCCGACTCCACGAGGTGGTCCAGGACGATGCCGAGTTGCCCCGTGGGGCACCGCACGGGGTCGGGAGCCTCGTAGTAGCAGGTGCGGGCGGCCTCGTTGAACCTGCCGATGCCGTCCTCGCCCTCCAGGGCGGTCACCTGCACGTTCCACTGGGCGAACTCCAGCACCGCGAGGGCGCTCTCGAGGGCGGCTCCGGTGGTCAGCGCGGGCCCGAGCAGGAAGCGGAAGGTCGGACCGCCGACCTCGGCTGCACCCTCCAGGATCACAGTGGCGTCGGCGTCGTCGTCGGCGGGGTCGGTGAGGACGCCTTCGAACAGGTCCTCGACGGTCAACTCACCGTCGTCGGCGGCCTCCTCGTCGTCGCCGGTCTCCTCGCCGGCTTCCTCCGCAGCGGCCTCCGCAGCCTCGACGGCCGCCTGGTAGCCCTCGATGTCGACGGTGGACACGGGCTGGTAGAGCAGGGGGCGGAACCGCAGTTCCGCCGTCTGGCCCACGAGGGTGATGGCCCGGTCCTGGTCGTCCACGCCGGGCAACTGCACCACGATGTTGCTCCCCTGGACGGTGATGTCGGGCTCGGCCACGCCCAGTGCGTCCACCCGGTTGCGGATGATCTCCAGGGCCTGTTCCAGCGCCTCGGGGGTGATCTCCTCCTCGGTGGGCACCGGGCGCAGGATGACCTCGACACCACCCTGCAGGTCCAGCCCCAGCAACGGCTCCTGGCCGGTCACCAGGTTGCCGACCAGCAGACCGACGGTCACGACCAGAATGCCGACCAGGGAACGAACACCGGGCACGGCGGACAAGGCGCCGCGCATCGACCGGATGACCGCGAGCGGGGAACGCATGGACTCTTGGCGGGAACGCTGTAGGCGACGGATCCTCGCCCGACTCGGAGGTCAGTCCGAGCCGTCGCCGTCCCAGTCGTCGTGATAGGTGATCCGCTCGGCGACGGAGTCCCGCGTGATCTTGATGCGCACGTTGTCGGCGATGTCCACGAAGACGGTCTGCTCATCGAAGCTGACGATGCGGCAGTACACCCCGCTCGACGTGAGTATCTCGTCGCCCACTTCCAGCTTGGAGAGCATCGCGCGGCGCACCTTCATCTTCCGCTGCTGCGGACGCAGCAGCACGAGCCACAGCAGCGCCATGATTATGATCAGGGGAAGAAAGCTGCCCACGTCACCACCTTGGGGTTCGGTTCTCGATGTACGCTGCGTCGACGTTCGTCGGCACGCGCAGCGCGACTCAAGGCTAGCCCCTTCGCCGGCCTTCCTGAACGTGTCCGTCTGAACGTGTCCGTCTGAACGTGTCCGTCCGGCGGTGCGGCCGCGGGAGCGGCGCAAACGTGGCTGAGCGGCTTCGGGTGTTACGAACGAGTCCCCGTCAGTCCGAGCAGGTGCGCGCCGACGAGCGGGGCTTCGCCGGGGGAATCAGGTGTCCCAGACGGCGCGCACCTCGGCCGCGTGGGACTCGAAGCGCCCGTCGGCGATGGCGCGGCGCGTAGCGCTCATCAGGTCGAACATCCAGGCCAGGTTGTGCAGGCTCAGGATGCGGGTGGCGGCCGTCTCACCGACCATCAGCAGGTGACGCAGGTAGGCGCGCGACCAGCGGCCCGCCGGATCACCCGCCAGGCCCGGGTCGAGCGGCGCGTCGTCGCGGGCGAAGCGTGCGTTGGTGAGGTTGAGACGCCCGCCGGACGTGAAGGCGGTGCCGTGGCGTGCCAGCCGGGTCGGCAGCACGCAGTCGAACATGTCCACGCCCACCGACACGGCGTCGATGATGCTGAGCGGGTCGCCGACGCCCATCAGGTAGCGGGGCCGCTCCGCCGGCAGTGCCTCGGTGGCGGCCTGCAGCGGCTCATGGCGCTGGCTGCGCTCCTCGCCCACCGACAGCCCGCCGATGGCGTAGCCGTCGAAGCCGAGTTCCTGCGTACGGGCGGCGCTGCGGCGGCGCAGGTCCACATCGAGGCCACCCTGCACGATGCCGAACTGTGCCTGCGTCGGGGGCGCGCCGGCGAGGTGCGCCGCACGGGCGCGGGCCGCCCACAGCGCGGTCCGCTCGGCTGCGGCCTCCACCAGCGGGCGGGGCGAGGGCAGCGGCGGGCACACGTCCAGCGCCATGGCGATGTCGGCGCCCAGCAGGGCCTGCACCTCCACGGCCCGCTCGGGGGTGAGCCGGTGCGTGCTGCCGTCGTAGGTGGAGCGGAACACCGCGCCGTCGTCGTCCACCTTCGGCGACAGGCTCATGACCTGGTACCCACCCGAGTCGGTGAGCAGGTGGCCGGACCAGTCCATGAAACGGTGCAGGCCGCCGCGCTCGGCAATCAGCTCCGCCCCCGGCCGCAGCATGAGGTGGTAGGTGTTGGCGAGCACCACGTCCGCCCCGAGGTCTTCGAGGTCGGTCGTGCTGAGGGTGCGCACCGCCGACCGGGTGCCCACGGGCATGAAGGTCGGTGTGGCGAACGACGACCGGGGCGTGCGGACCACGCCGGTGCGGGCACCACCGCAACGGGCGGTCTCGTCGAAGCTCAGCACCGCTGCACCAGCATGGCGTCGCCGAAGGAACCGACCCGGTAGCCGGCCCCCAGCGCCGTCTCGTACACCGAACGCCAGCGCTCCCCCACGAAGGCGCACAGCAGGGCCAGCAGGGTCGAGCGCGGCATGTGGAAATTGGTCAGCAGCACGTCGGTGACCGCGAAGGTGTGTCCGGGGCGGATGAACAGGCTGCTGTGGCCCGCCGGAGCGCCGGTCACCGCGGCCGTCTCCAGGGCGCGCACCGTCGTGGTGCCCACCGCCACCACCCGCCGAGCCTCCCGGCAGGCCGCCCAGGTGGCCTCGGGGATGTCGTAGTACTCGGTGTGCATGGTGTGGTCGTCCAGCCGCTCGGCGCTCACCGGGCGGAAGGTGGCCACACCGACCCCAAGATCGAGGCGCACCACGTCGATGTCGGCGGCGGCGAGGTCGGCCAGCACGTCCTCGCTGAGGTGCAGGCCCGCGGTGGGCGCCGCCGTGGAGGTGGGGCGCCGGGCGTAGACGGTCTGGTAGCGCTCCGGCGCCACCGGGCGCTTGACGTAGGGCGGCAGTGGCACCTCCCCCAGGTCGGCGAGCAACTCGCCGACGCTGCGGTGAGCCACGACGGTGATCTCCCGCCGGCCGTCGTCGCCAACGGCACCGACCTGCACGACCTGCCGGCCCGCGGCGTCGCGCAGCACGGTTCCCGGCGGCACCCGGCGACTCGGACGCACCAGAGCCTCGGCCGTCGTCCCGGCGCCGGGGGTGAGCACCAGAACCTCCACCCGTCCGCCGGTGGGTTTGTGCAGCCGCAGCCGGGCCGGCGCCACACGGGTGTCGTTGACGACCACGACGTCACCGCGCCGCAGCAGGCCGGGCAGGTCGCGGACCCGCCGGTGCTCCGGGGCGGCTCCCGGTCGATCCACCAGGAGACGGGCATCGTGGCGGGGCTCGGCAGGTTCCTGCGCCACCGCGTCGGGCGGCAGCAGGTAGTCCAGCTCACTGGTTCGCATCAGTCGAACAGGGCTCGATGCCTCTCGGACCCGGCGGCACCGCCGGTCGGCTGCTCGGGCGGCTCCAAGCCCAGGTGCTCCCAGGCGGCGGGCATGGCCACCCGCCCACGCGGCGTGCGCATCAGCAGACCCTGCTGAATGAGGAACGGCTCGTAGACGTCCTCGACCGTCTCGGACGGCTCGCTGACGCTGATGGCCAGGGTGGACAGGCCCACCGGGCCGCCGCCGAAGCTCCGGCACAGCGCACCGAGGACGGCGCGGTCCTGCTTGTCGAGCCCGCGCTCGTCCACACCGAAGACCGCCAGGGCGGCCTCGGCCGTGGCCTCGTCGACACGGCCGTTGCCCTCCACCTGGGCGAAGTCCCGCACCAGTCGGAGCAGGCGGTTGGCGATCCGCGGCGTGCCGCGCGCCCGCCGGGCGATCTCCGCCCCGGCGCGTTGCGTGACCTCCACGCCGAGAATGCCGGCCGTCCGCGCCACGATGAGTTCGAGGTCCTCGGGCGGGTAGAAGTCCAGCCGCGCCGTGAGGCCGAAACGGTCCCGCAACGGACCTGTGATGAGCGAGGTGCGCGTTGTGGCACCGATCAGGGTGAAACTCGGGATGTCCAGGGGGATCGAGCGGGCCGCCGGGCCCTTGCCCAGCACGATGTCCACCCGGAAGTCCTCCATGGCGGGGTACAGCACCTCCTCCACCGCCCGGCTCAACCGATGGATCTCGTCGATGAACAGCACATCCCCCTCGTCGAGCTTGGTCAGGATGGCCGCCAGATCACCGGCGCGTTCCAGCGCCGGACCGGACGTGGTCTGCTGCGCCACGCCCATCTCGGCCGCCACGATCCCCGCCAGCGTGGTCTTGCCCAGCCCCGGCGGGCCGGCGAAAAGAAGATGCTCCACAGTCTGGGCGCGCTCGCGGGCGGCGCCGCAGACGATGTTCAGGTGGCGCTTCAACTCGGCCTGCCCGACGAAATCGTCCAGCCGTCGCGGCCGCAGCCCCAGGCGGTCGACGTGCTCCTCACGCTCCTCGCCATCGCCGGCAGTGGCGGTGAGCACCTCGGTCCGCATGGCTCAGCTCTCCTGACGGCTCGGCCGGCTCGGCGCTACCACGCTCAGCGGGCGCCCGAGAGGCGGCGGAGAGCCTCGCGCAGCATCTCCGAGAGGTCGTCGGTGGCGGGCAGGTCGGCCACCGCACGATGCACCTCGTCGTCGCGGTAGCCCAACTGGCCGAGGGCCGCCCGCAGATCGCTGTACACACCGCCGTCGGGGACCCCGCCCACGGCGGCGGGCACACCGAGTTCGGTGACGCCCAGGCGGGCCTGCAACTCCACGAGGAGCCGTTGCGCCGTCTTGGCCCCCACACCGGGCACCAGGCACAGCGCATCGACGTCGCCGACGGCCAGCAGGCGCTGCAGCGCCCCCGGATCGTGGACCGCCATGATGGACAGGGCCAGCGACGGCCCCACCCGGTTGGCGCCGAGCAACGCCTCGAAACAACGAAGCTCGGCGACCGACGAGAAGCCGTACAGCGCCTCGGTGTCCTCACGGACGTAGTGGTGCACGTACAGCAGAACCTCCGAGCCCAGCGGGCCGACCGCCCGGCGGGTGGCCTCACCCACGGTCACCCGGTAGCCGACGCCGGCCACCTCTACCAGCAGCTCGTCGACGTGGCGGTCCAGCAGCCGGCCGCGCAGCGACCCGATCACAGCCGCACCGTCACGACCGCGAGAGCGCAGCGGCCGGCGACTGCGCCAGATGGCACAGCGCCACCGCCACGGCGTCGGAGACATCCGCCGGGCGCAGCGGCTCGGTCAGACCCAGAAGCACCGCCACCATGCGCGCCACCTGCTCCTTGGACGCCGCGCCGTCGCCGCACACCGCCTGCTTGACCTGGTTCGGGGAGTACTCGACCACCTCGCAGCCCGCCGCGACCGCCTCGGCCATGACCACGCCGGCAGCCTGGCCCACGCCCATGGCCGTGCGCACGTTGACCTGGAAAAGCACCCGTTCGAGAGCCACCACCGACGGGCGGAACTCCGCCAGCAGGCCGCGGATCTCCCGCTGCAGAGCCGCCAGTCGCTGCGGCACCGGATCGTCGACCGGGGTGGTCACCACACCTGCGGCGACGGCCCGGGTGGCCGGACCGCGGCCGGACAGGCAGCCGTAGCCGCAACGCGACAGACCAGGGTCGATCCCGAGAACGAACACTCGTACGAGACTAGACGGTGGTGGTTACGGCCTGAAGGATTTCGTCGGGGATGTCGAAGTTGGCGTGCACGTCCTGCACGTCGTCGTGGTCATCGAGTTCGGTGAGCAGGCGCACCACGGACCGTGCCTGCTCGGGGGACGACACCGCCACCAACTGCGTGGGCAGCATGGTGGCCTCTGCGCTGTCCGGGTCGATGCCCGCGGCCTCCAGCGCCTCGCGAACATCCGGCAGGTCGGTGGGCTCGCACGTCACCCGCCAGGTGTCGCCCTCGTCGGTGATGTCGTCGGCACCGGCGTCGAGCGCGGCCAGCATCAGCTCCTCCTCGTCGACCGACCGGGGCACGATGATCACGCCGCTGCGGCGGAACTGCCAGGCCACCGCCCCCGGCTCGGCCAGGGAACCGCCATTGCGGGTGAACAGCGAGCGGATCTCCGAGCTGGTGCGATTGCGGTTGTCGGTCAGCACCTCCACGTACAGCGCCACCCCCGCCGGGGCATAACCCTCGTAGGTGAACGGCTCGTAGGCGACCCCCTCCAACTCGCCGGTACCCCGTTTGATGGCCCGCTCGATGGTGTCGAGGGGCACCGAGCTGTCGCGGGCCTTCTGGTACATGGTGCGCAGCGTGGGGTTGGCGTCCATGTCGCCGCCGCCGGCCCGCGCCGCCACCTCCACCTGGCGGATGAGGCGGGCAAAAAGCTTCCCCCGGCGCTTGTCGGCCGCGCCCTTACGGTGCTTGATCGTCGCCCATTTGGAATGACCGGACATCTACGGACTCCCCTCGCAGAACAGGCGGGCGAACAGCTTTCCCCGGCGCTTGTCGGCCGCGCCCTTGCGGTGCTTGATGGTGGCCCATTTGGAATGACCGGACATCTACGGACTCCCCTCGCAGAACAGGCGGTGCAGGCGCAGGTCGCCTGACAGCTCCGGGTGGAACGTGCAGGCCAGGACGTCGCCCTGCCGGCACAGCACGGGATGGCCGTCGAGGCGGGCCAGCACCTCGACGTCGGGGCCGGTCCGCTCCACGATCGGCGAGCGGATGAACACCGCCGTCAGTGGCAGCCCGCCCAGCACCGCAACGGGCAGGTCGGCCTCGAAGGACTCCGTCTGCGGGCCGTAGGCGTTGCGACGTGCGGCCACATCCAGCGCGCCGAAGCAGAGCTGGTCGTCCCGCCCGTCGGTGACCTCGGCAGCGAGCAGCAGCAGGCCCGCGCACGTGCCCAGCACACCCATCCCGCCGGCCAGACGCTCCGCCAACGGCTCGACGAGGCCGTTGGCCCGGAGCATCATGGACATGGTCGTGGACTCCCCGCCGGGGAGGATCAAACTGTCGACATCGGCGAGTTCGTCGGGGTGGCGCACCGCCACGCCGGTCGCGCCCAGGTGCCGCAGTGCCGTCAGATGCAGTCCCGCGGCGCCCTGCAGCGCCAGGACACCGACCTTCACCAACCGCCCTTCACCAGCCGCGCTGCGCCAGCCGGGTCTCGAGAGAGTCGATCTCGAGGCCCGACATCGCCGTGCCCAGGCCGCGGCTGACCTTCAGCAGAATGTCGGGATCGTCATAGTTGGTCGTCGCCTCGACGACGGCCTTGGCTCGGGCCTGCGGGTTGTCGCTCTTGAAGATGCCCGAGCCCACGAACACCGCCTGTGCCCCGAGTTGCATCACCAGCGAGGCGTCGGCCGGCGTGGCGATGCCTCCGGCGCAGAACAGCGGCACGGGCAACCTACCGGTCTCGGCGATCTCGGTCACCAGCGCCACGGGCGCCTGCAGGCGCTTCGCCCAGTCGTACAGTTCGGCGCTGTCGGCGGTGGTGATCCTGCGAATATCGCCCACGATGGAGCGCAGGTGCCGGACCGCCTCGATGATGTTGCCGGTGCCGGCCTCGCCCTTGGAGCGAATCATGGCCGCGCCCTCCGAGATGCGCCGCAGCGCCTCGCCCAGCCCGGTCGCACCGCACACGAAGGGCACCGTGAACCGCCGCTTGTCGATGTGGTGCGCCTCGTCTGCGGGGGTGAGAACCTCGCTCTCGTCGATGTAGTCCACTCCGATGGCCTCGAGAATCTGCGCCTCGGCGAAGTGGCCGATGCGGGCCTTGGCCATCACCGGGATGGTGACCGTCTCCACGATGGCCTCAACGATCTCCGGGGGGCTCATGCGCGCCACGCCGCCGTCGCGGCGGATGTCGGCGGGAACCCGCTCGAGGGCCATCACGGCGACCGCCCCCGCGTCCTCGGCGATGCGGGCTTGATCGGGGGTCACCACGTCCATGATGACGCCCCGCGCGAGCATCTCAGCGAGGCCGCGCTTGACCCGGAGGGTGCCCTGTGCCCGCCCCAGGGGAGCAGGTGCGGCGCTGGGGCCGGAAGGTTGCGAGTCTGCGTCGGAGGCGATCATGGCCCCAGTGTACGGCAGGCCGGATCGCTACCGAACGGCAGCCGCCGTCGCAGGTCACGACCGTCGATGCCGGCGATCACAGGTTGTGCAGGACGGTGATCCGGTCGTCGGTCTGGATCCTCTGGCGGCCCGGCCCGAGTGCGTGGTGCATCCACAGGTGGCGGATGGCACCCGAGCGTGGCCGCATGCGCGCCGCCCCGCTCGCCATGCGCCGCAGGGCGTCCACGGTGCCGGGCGGGAAGCGGGTCATCCGCGCTCCGGCGATGTCGGCGGCCACCACCCGGGAGGCATCACGCCACCGGGACGCCAGAGCCGCCCCGGGCGGCCCTCCGAGCAGCGACAGCGCAGCCAGGCGCGTATCGCGGTGCGCGGTGCCGTCCTGTATGCGACACAGCAGATGGGCAAGGGTCGCCTCCAACTCCACCGGGGTCGCATCATCGAGCAGTCCCGTGGTGACCGCCACGGTTGCGGCGCGCGGGCTGCGTCCGTACGCCATCGCCGTCGGGGCGACTTCGTCGATCACCTTCATCTGCGGGACCGGCAGACCCGCCCCGAGGCACAGTGCCTCCATGTACACCGAGACGCGTTCGGTCTCGACACCGCGCGGCGGGCGGGCCCCGGCCAGGCGACCCACGATCCGATCGGCTGCCAGCAGCCCGACGACGCCGAGGACCACCACAGCGACCACCACCACGATGACAATCACGGCTGTCATTGCAGAACCCTCCTGTAGACGGTTTCGTAGCGCTCCGCCAGACGGTCCATGGAGAACTCCTCCGCCCGTTCCAGCCCCCGCGCCACCAGGTCACCCGGCCCGCCCAGCACCCGGCGCAGCGCATCGGCCAGGCGGCCGACATCGCCGGGCGGCACCAACACGGCCTCCACCCCCGGGCGCGCCACTTGGGAGTACCCGGAGATGTCGCTGGCCACGATCGGGGTCTCCGCCGCCATCGCCTCCAGCAGGACCACGCCGAAGGACTCCCCCCGCAACGAGGGGGCGCAGAACACGTCGGCCCCGCGCAGGCGGCCGATCTTCTCTGACTCGTTGAGACGCCCCAGCCAGCGCACCCGCCGGTCGCCGGCCGTTCGACGCTGCAGAGCCTCCGTCTGCGGGCCTTCACCACCCACCCACAGCACCACGTCCGCCGGCAGCCGGCGCATGGCCCCCAGCAGCACGTCCAACCCCTTGCGCGGTTCGTGGCGGCCGACGAAGAAGATCGTGGGCCCCTCGGTGGGGTGGGGCTTCACCTCCCGGAAACGCTCCATCGGAACGCCGTTGAACAGCACCTCGTAGGTGCCCCCCAAGTGGCGCCGGGCCAGCTCGCGGGCCTCGTTGGATACGGCACCGCGCCAGTCCAGGCGGTTGCACAACCAACGCAGGACCGGGGAGACGTTTTCGTACGCGGCGGAACCGCCGGCCGCGTGGAACGTCGCCACCAGCGGGGCGCGCTTGGAGACCAGAGCCGCCAGGGAGGGGGCAGGAACCAGTGGCTCGTGCACGTGCAGCAGATCGAAGCGTTGATCCCGCAGGACGGCGTAGCTGCGCTGGAAGGCGGGGATGTCGAAGGCTATGGGCGCGAAGGAACCGTTGGCGGAGATGAACAGCGAGTTCCCGATGGGGATGATGTCGGGCTCCGGTGGCGGTCCGTCGCACGGCCCCAGCAGGCTGACCGCCACGCCGCGGCGTCGCAGCGCCCGCGCCAGGTACAGGGCCTGTATCTGCACGCCGCCGTGCAGCGTGAAGCTGTAGGGGCTGATCATCCCCACGCGCACGGCGCTCACGCTACCCGAGAGCGTCGCCGGGCCTGCCGGTCGGCAAGCGCCTGCCGGTCGCTCGGCCAGTTGGGCTGCATCAGATGCCACTGGGTGGGAGCGGCGCGGATCATGTCCTCCAGTTGCCCCGCCAACGACTGCGTGGCCGCTGCGACCACCTCGCGCAGGCGGCCCTCGCGGCTAACCACGACCGGGGGGGACGTAACCGCGTGGCACTTGCCCATGCGGTGGTAGACCACGGTGGGCACGATGGCCGCCCCGGTACGGCGGGCCAGCACGGCCGCCCCGGCAGGCAGCGTGGTGCGCTCACCGAAGAAGTCAACCTCCACACCCCCGCCGCCGATATCCCGATCGCACAGCAGGCAGACGACGTGACCGTCGTGCAGAGCCTGCGTCAGCGTCCCGAGCGCCTGCGGTCCCGCCGCCACCACATTCATGCCGATACGGCACCGGAACCCCACCATCCACTCGAACAGTTCCTGGTGTTCGATGGGCTCGACAACCGCGGTCACCCGCAGTCCGGGACGCTGGGCGAGCCACACCCCCGCCCATTCCCAACTACCCACGTGGGGCAGAGCCAGGATGGTGCCCGGCCCCGTGCGCTGGGCGTCGGCGATATTGTCGTAGTCGGTGAACGTGAAGCCGGCGTCCACCTCGGCGGGGCTCAGGGTGGGCAGCCGGGCGCTGTCGATGTAATAGCGGGCGTAGGCCGCGAAGGTCTCCCGCACCGCACGGCGCAGCGCGGCGCCTGCCGGAACGACACCCCCGGGGGCCGCTCGGCGCAGGTTGCGCTCGACGATCAGGCGGCGGTCCGAACCGAACAGGGCCACGGCGCCGGCCAGCAGCCGTCCGGCGAACTCCACCAGCCGCACTGGCAGAAGCTGCAGCACCGCGTAACTCACTCGGTACTGCTCGAGCGTAAGGCGTCGTCGGATCCTCTCCGGGAACTCCGAGCCGATCCGCAACAGAAGGCTCAGAACTGTCGCCAGATCTTCACGAACCGCTGTGTGGCGGTCACCAGCGTGAGTCCCAGCAGCACCCACAGCACGATGACCAGCCAGGCGGGCACGAGCAGGCCGAAGCAGAGCACGATGAACCGCTCGGCACGCTCCATCAGACCGCCCCTTGCCTCGAGCCCCAGCGACTCGGCCTTGGCGCGCAGGTACGACACGAACTGACCCGCGGCCAGCACGGCCACCGGCAGCAGGGCGACGAGCCCGTCATCCAGGAAGTGCCAGGTGAGCGCACCGAGGATCAGGGTGTCCGAGACGCGGTCGGAGACCGAGTCCAGGAACGCCCCCCGCACGCTCGTGGTGCCGGCCACCTTGGCCACCGGGCCGTCGAGAAGATCGCCCAGACCGGTCAGCACCACGAACACGAAAGCCAGCCGGAAACGGTCGGTGACCACCATCGCGCCGGTGGCGGCCGAGGCGGCCACTCCGAACAGCGTGACGTGGTCGGCGCGCACACCGAGACGGGCGAGGACAGCGCCCACCGGTACGACCACCCGGTCGACGCCGACCCGCCAGCGCCCGTCGAACATGACCGGCGACGCCCCTAGGAGACGGCCGGGTCATCCACCGGCAGCCCGACCCCAACCGCTGGGACGTGCATCCGGCACGCTCCTAGGCCGTCCCGTAGATGTCACTGTCGGTGAGGTCCGACCAGTCCTCGGGGTTGTCCTCCACGATCGTGTCCAGCACCTGCCCCTCCACCCCGTCCACGAGCACCAGGGCACGCTGCAGGGGCCGCACCTCGTTGGAGAACACCAGGATGCGCCACGTCGGGCGGGAGGACCAGCCGCGCCAACCCATCTGTGCCGATGCGTGGCCGACCGGGAAGCCCACCGCCCGCACGGCCGCCAGCAGGGCGTCGGTCTCCTCTACTGCCAGGTCCCGGCCGGCCCAGAAGTGGTAGGCCCCCAGCACGATGAGGGCGATGCCACCGGCCAGGAACCCGCCGTTGACGATGTTGGGGTCGCTGCTGAGCGTCACAGCCCAGGTGGCGATGGCGACCACACCCAAGAAGACATACAGCGCGCCGGGTACCCGGCGGCGGCTGTTGTTGGGGAAGACGTAGGGGCCGACGTAGCCGGTGACGTCCAGTTCGGGGGGGAGTGTGTCGCCTGCCTCGGCGTCGCCGTCGGTCCCGCCGGCGGTGTCCTCGAGGGGGTCGGCGTGGCCGTCGGTCCCGGTGCCGGTCCCGGTGCCGGTGTCGTCGGTGGCGTCGGCGTCGTCGACGGGTGGTTCAGCCATGGGCGGAGGCTATCCGGGCTCGCCCGGCCAGGACCCGCGCAGCTTCCGCCAGGTGTCCTCCAGCGTCTCGGGCAGGACACGCACGCCACCCACCGATGTCATGAAGTTGGTGTCGCCCAGCCAGCGGGGCAGGCAGTGGACGTGCAGGTGACCCGGCACCCCGGCACCCGCGGCGCGTCCCAGATTGAGTCCCACGTTCACCCCGTCGGGGGTGTAGGCGGCCCGGATGGCCGCCACGGCGCTACGCACGCCCAGCCACAATTCGCCCCAGACGGCATCGTCCAGATCGTCCGGCGAGGCGGCCGGTTCGTACGGTACGACCAGCAGGTGCCCCGTCGTGTAGGGGTAGGCGTTCAGCACGGCGTAGCAGTTGTCGCCGCGCCACACGACATAGGTCTCGTCGTCTGGCCGGCCGCCCCGGCCGATCTCCTCGAACAGCGAGTCGAACGTTGCGTCGGCGGCTTCGCTGCTCACCGACGCCACATAGTCGGACCGCCAGCCCGCCCAGAGGCGACCCAGGTCACTCATCGACGGGGGCCGCGTCGGCCAGCATTCGGGCGACCGCCTCGTCGAGGGGGACATCCCGTTCGGGGTCGGAGGACCGGGTGTTGACCCCCACGGTGCCCGCGGCCACGTCCGTGGCCCCCACCACCAGCACATAGGGAACCTTGGTCAGCTTGGCGCTGCGGACCCGGCGCCCCAGCGGCTCGTCGGCCGCCGCCACCTCCACCCGCAGGCCGGCGGCACCCAGACGCTCGGCCACCTGCGCGGCGTACGGCGCGTGCTCCGCGGCGACGGGCAGCACCCTGGCCTGCACCGGCGCCAGCCAGGTGGGGAAGGCCCCCGCGTAGTGCTCCAGCAGCACGCCGAAGAACCGTTCCACCGACCCGAACAGGGCCCGGTGGATCATCACCGGCCGTTGGCGCCGGCCGTCCGCGGCGGTGTAGTGGAGATCGAATCGCTCCGGAAGGTTGAAGTCGACCTGCAGCGTGGAGAGTTGCCACGCCCGCCCGATGGCGTCGGTCACGTCCACGTCGATCTTCGGCCCGTAGAACGCCCCGCCCCCGGCGTCGGTGACGTAGTCCAGTCCGGCGGCCTCCAGGGCGGCGCGCAGGCCCTCGGTTGCCAGATCCCACATCTCCACCGCACCTACAGCCTTGCGCGGCGGCCTCGTGGAGAGCTTGGCCTGGAAGTCGTCGAACCCGAAGGCCCGCAGCACCGACAGCACGAAGTCCAGCAGCGAGGCCAGTTCGGCGGGGACCGCCTCGGGGGTGGCAAAGATGTGGCTGTCGTCCTGGGTGAAACCCCGCGAGCGCAGCAGGCCGTGGACCGCCCCGGACAACTCGTAGCGGTAGACGGCCCCCAACTCGAACAGGCGCAGTGGCAGATCCCGGTAGGAGCGCTGGGAGGACCGGTAAATCATCACGTGGAGCGGGCAGTTCATGGGCTTGGGGTAGTAGCTGGCCCCGTCGAGTTCCATGGGCGGGTACATGCTCTCGGCATAGAAATCCAGGTGACCGCTGGTTTCCCAGAGGTTGGCCTTGGCGAGGTGCGGGGTGTAGACGAAGTCGTAGCCCGCGGCGGTGTGGCGCTTGCGGCTGTAGTCCTCCATGAGGTGGCGCACGAGCGCGCCCTTGGGGTGCCACACGGCGAGGCCCGGACCCAACTCCTCGGGCCAGGACACCAGGTCCAACTCGCGGGCCAGGCGCCGATGGTCGCGCCGTGCCGCCTCGGCCAGGGCGTGCAGGTGGGCCTTCAGGTCTGCCGCCGTCGCCCACGCCGTGCCGTAGATGCGCTGCAGCATGGGACGGTCGTTGTCGCCGCGCCAGTAGGCCCCGGCCACGCGTTGCAGGGCGAAGTGGCCCAGCCGCCGGGTGGAGGGGACGTGCGGCCCGAGGCACAGGTCCACGAACCCCTCGCCGTTGCTGTAGCAGCTGAGGACGCCGCCGGTGCCCGCCTCGGCGGCGAGGTCGGTGTTGTCGTCGGCCAGGTCGGCGTTGTCGGCGGCGACGTTGCCGGCGGCCGCGGTGACCTGCTCGATGATCTCCCGCTTGTAGGCGTGGTCGGCGAACAACTCGAGTGCGGTGGCGGGGTCAACCTCGCGGCGCACGAACGCCTGGTCGGCGGCGACGATCTCCCGCATCCGCGCCTCGATGCGCTCGAGGTCGGCGTCGGTGAACGTGCCGCCGTCGGGCAACTCGAAGTCGTAGTAGAAGCCGTCGGCCACCGGCGGGCCGATGGCGAAGGTGGCCCCGGGGTACAGGCCCAGAACGGCCTGGGCCAGGACATGCGCCGTGGAGTGGCGCAGCGTGTGCAGGCCGCGCTCGCTCGCCGCGGTCACGATCTCCACGGTGGCGCCGTCGGGCAGCGGGGCCGTCAGGTCCATCTCCGCCCCGTCCACGCGGGCGATCACGGCGTCGCGTGCCAGGCGGCGACCGATGTCGGCGGCGAGGGTGGCCGCGGTTGCGCCGTCGGGCAGTTCGCGCGCCGAGCCGTCCGGCAGCCTCACCCGCACCATGGGCGAAACGCTACCGGCGGGCGTCGGCGGCGGCGCCGGCCACGAGTGACGGGGCGGCGCGAAGGTCCACGCCAACGAGCATGGCGGCGCCGGCCACCCCCCGACCGGCACCGACGGCTCTGTCGATGCACCCCAGCACGGTCGGTGTGTCGAGGTCGGCGTCGAGGGCGGCGCGGACATCGTCCAGCGGGCCGTCGCCGTTGGCGGCCGACTGCCAGCGCTCCAGTTGTTCGGCGGCCTCGGCCATCATGTCGGGGCGCCACTCCCAGGAGTCCCGGTAGTGGTGGCCGATCACGGCGAGGCGCACAGCCCGCGGGTCGTACTCCTTCAGCAGGTCGCTCACAAACACCAGGTTTCCCAGCGACTTGGACATCTTCTCGCCGTCCATGCGGACCATGGCCTGATGCATCCAGTACCGCGCGAACGTCTCCCCGGTGGTGGCCTCGGACTGCGCCCGCTCGCACTCGTGGTGGGGGAAGATCAGGTCGGACCCGCCGCCGTGCAGGTCGATCGTGGTGTCCAGCTCGCGCATGGCCAACGTCGAGCACTCGATGTGCCAACCCGGACGGCCGGGACCCCACAGCGACCCCCACTCGGGCTCGTCGCGTGCCGAAGGCTGCCAGAGCACGAAGTCCAGCGGGTCACGCTTGGCGGGATCGTCGGGGTTGCCGCCGCACTCGGCGGCCAGGGCAAGCATTTGGGGGCGGCCCAGCTTGCTCAACTCGCCGAACCCGGCGTAGGAGGCCACGTCGAAGTACACCGCCCCGTCCGCTTCGTAGGCGTGGCCCCGGTCCAGCACCATGCCGATGAAGCCCCTGATGTCGGCAATGGCGGACGTGGCACGCGGCTCGCTCCAGCAGGCCAGCATGCCCAGGGCCTCCATGTCGGAGTCGAAACGGGCCGTCTCGGCTGCCGCCAGGTCCAGATAGTGCACCCCCAGCGACCGGGCCTTGCGCAGGATGTCGTCGTCCACGTCGGTCACGTTGCGCACGCAGCGGGTCTCGTGCCCCCGGTCGCGCAGCCGTCGCTGCAGCACGTCGTAGGTGAGGTAGGTGGCGGCGTGACCCACGTGGGTGGCGTCGTACGGCGTGATGCCGCAGGTGTACATGGTCACCTGTGGCCCCACCTCGAACGGCACGATCTCCGCTGCGACCGTGTCGTACAACTGCATCGGCGGCATCGGATTCCTCGGCGCCGGGTCCGGAGCCGGCTGAACCGGACCGGACGGCGGAGCGGTCACCCCTCGTTCAGACCCGTGAAGCGCAACGCCACGCGGGTCTTGTAGCGCCCGTTGAGCTGCAGCAACACCGCGGCGAACGCCTCGATGGGCGCCGCGTTGGAGAGCTCGCCGGCGTCCAGCGGCCGCAGGTCGGGAATGTGGGCGACGATCTCGGCCGTGGCCTCGGTGGCCTCGAGATGGTCGGAGCAGATGAGCACGTCGGAGTCCACGAGCACGTCGATGTCGCTGAGTTCCTTGGCGGCAACGTGGTGCAGCGCGGCCGCCACCTTGGCCTTCGGCACCGCCGCCTGCACGCTGGCGGCCACCGATCCCCGCGGCGGCACCAGGGGCTGGAACTCGTGGCCGACACGAGCCAGGGCGTTGCACATCGACACAACGACCTTGCCGCGCAGCAGCGGTTCCACGGACCGCGCGGTTGCGGCGGCGGCGTCCCAGGGCGTGGCCAGCACCACCAGATCGGCGTCGGCCGCCCCCTCGTTGTCGGCGGATTCGATGTTCAGGGGTCTGTCCGGCCATACGGCAACGAGCTTGTCGCGCGCCTCCATCGCCCGGTACTTCGAGCGCGACCCCAGGATCACCTCGTAGCCCACGCTCGCCAGCCGGACGGCCAAGCCCCGTCCGGCGGGACCCGTGCCGCCGAGAACACCTATGCGCATACGCCTAGGGTAGCTTGACCGGGATGGGCCTCTTGTCCGGGAAACGACTGCTGATCACCGGCGTGCTCACCGACGCCTCCCTGGCCTTCTCCGTGGCGCGCCTCGCGGCCGCCGAGGGGGCGGAGCTGATCCTGACGGGCGCGGGGCGCGGGCTGCGCCTCACCGAGCGCACGGCCCGCAAGCTGGAGCCCTGCCCTGAGGTGTTGGAGTTGGACGTCACCCGGCCCGACCACATCGAGGCCGTGCGGGAGGCGCTGACCGACCGCTGGGGGACCGTGGACGGTGCGCTGCACGCCATCGGCTTCGCCCCGCAGGTTTGCCTCGGCGGCGACTTCATGGCGGCGAACTGGGAGGACGTGTCGGTCGCCCTGGAGGTCTCGGCGTACTCTCTCAAGGCGCTCGCCGATGTCGTGACGCCCCTCATGGGCGACGGGGGGTCGCTGGTGGGGCTGGACTTCGACGCCTCGGTGGCCTGGCCGGCCTACGACTGGATGGGCGTGTCCAAGGCGGCGCTGGAGTCGGTGGCCCGCTACCTGGCCCGGGATCTGGGCCCACGCGGCATCAGGGTCAACCTGGTGGCGGCCGGGCCGATCCGCACGATGGCCGCCCGCTCCATTCCCGGCTTCGCCACCTTCGAGGACGCGTGGGGCATCCGCGCCCCCCTCGGTTGGGACGTCAACGAGGCCGAGCCGGTGGCCCGGGCGTGCGTGCTGCTGCTGTCGGACTGGCTGAGCGCCACCACCGGGGAGATCCTGCACGTGGACGGCGGCTACCACGCCATCGGGGCCTGACAGCCGGACCCACCGTCGGGCAACGGGCGCCATCGGAGCGCGGGCCGTAATGTGCCCGGCACTGAGCGCAGCCAACGGAACGTGACCGAACCCGGTCGCCGGAAGGAGGAGCCATGCAGCGGCCGATCGAGGTGATGGGGGAGAACCTGGGCCATCCCGAGGGTCCCGACGTGCTACCCGACGGGCGGATCGTCTTCGTCGAGACCTACACGAGCGACGTGAAGGTCTGGGAGGAGGGCGAGGGGATCTCTGTCTACGGCTACTGCGGCGGCGGCACCAACGCCTGCATCGCCGGCAGCGACGGGGACGTGTACGTGACCCAGAACGGCGGCACGGTGGGGGCGTGGCGGGCCCCGGACCAGGTGGCGCCGTCGATCCAGAGGATCAGCCCGGACGGTTCGGTGAGCTACGTGGCCACCGAGATCGACGGCATCCCCCTCGGTGCCCCCAACGATCTGGCCTTCGGACCCAACGGTTCCCTGTACTTCACCGACTCCGGCGAGTGGGACCCGGTCAACAAGGTCGATCCGAGCCGCATCTTCGAGCTGTTCCCCGACGGAACGGGGCGGGTGCTGACGGAGTTGGACCCCGTCTACACCAACGGCATCGCGGTGGACCCCGACGGCAGCGTCGTCTGGGTGGAGTCCTACACCCGCTCCGTGCGCCGGCGCCGCCCCGACGGGAGCATCGAGCACGTCTGCGACCTGCCCGACGGTCATGTGCCCGACGGCTTCAAGCTGGACGCCGAGGGCAACTACTGGATCTGCGTCTTCATGGCCGGCGGGCTGGACGTGATCGCCCCCGACGGCACCTACCTGGACTTCCTGGAGTGCCCCCACGTGCCTCTGAACTGCTGCTTCGACGGCACCGACATGTGGGTGACCGAGTTCGGCGAGATCACCGAGGTGACCGCCGAGGCACCGATGGTGGGGCGCCTGCTGCGGGTGGACCTCGGCGTGGCGGGCATGACGCCCTTCCGGGGCAGCATCGCCTAGACCCCCGAGCACTGCCGGAGCTATGGCGCCGGCTGTTATCGGGCCGGGAGTTGGAGTGTGTCGCCCTGCTCGGTCACGAGGCCGTCGGCGGTTAGCGAGGCAACGATGCGCCGCGCCCGCTGCGGGTCGCCGTCGAGGCCCATGAGTGCGGCCGCCGCCGACCGTGGCTGCGGTCCCAAGCGCAGGGCCTCCACGAGGCGCCCCCTGCCCTGGCGGTCGGAACCCTCGAACCGCGCCTGTGCCACGCTCACTCCTGCCGAGCCGGCGGCCGGGTCGGGCCCCTCGCCCCGCCAGGCGCAGTGGGCGCGCAGCGGGCAGCGCCCGCAGGCCGGGGCACGGCGGACACAGACGGTGGCCCCGAGGTCGAACAGCGCCTGGTTCCACAGCCAGGCACGCCCCGGGGGCACGAGGCGGTCGGCGATCTCCTGCGCCTCGGTGCCCCGCAGGCGGCGGCCGCCCAGGCGTGCCAGGACCCGTCCCACGTTGGTGTCCACGACACCGACGTCTGACTCGAAGGCGAGGGCCAGCACCGCTCGGGCGGTATACGGCCCCACACCGGGCAGCGCCAGGAGGCCCTCCAGGCTGCGAGGGAACCGCCCACCGTCGTCGGTGATACGGCTCGCCGCGGCGTGCAGGCGCAGCGCGCGGCGGTTGTAGCCCAGGCCGGCCCACATCTGCACCACGGCGGCCGGCGGTGCGGCGGCGCAGGCCGCCGGAGTCGGGAATCGCGCGCAGAAGCGCTCGTAGGGCTCCAGGACGCGGGCCACGCCGGTCTGCTGCAGCATCACCTCCGCCACCAGGACGCGCCATGGATCCCGGGTGCGCCGCCACGGCAGGTCCCGCAGACGCCCGTCCGCCCAGCCCAGAAGCGCCCGCTGCAGCGCCTCGGGTGCCGCCCCGAGCGGCGGCGTCCGGTGGTTCACTTCCTCGTGCGGCGCTCCCTGCGGCGGCACCGGCGTCACCTTCTGCACCCCCGCAGTGTCGCCCACGCCGCTCGTCGGCGCACCCCCCGGCGGATACCACGCTGCCTTGTTCTAGAAATTGGGGGCTTTCTGGAATAACAGCAAGGACTTGAGTCTCTTATTCCCACCGACTGGAACAACGGTGCAACAAGGCCGTCCCCAAGAGGCGGTCGGGGTGGGCCTGCCGTGCCGTCGATGGCGCAGGCCTCTGCACTTGCAGCGGATCCCGACAGGCGGCGAGGGCAGGCGGGGGCGCCGAAAGTTCCGTGTGGCACGCTAGTTTCGGAGCCCGTGGCAACCTCACCGCCGCCCGATCTGATACTCCAGGCGCTCACCGGACGAGCGCGGCCGGTGGAGGAATGGGTCACCACCTTCCACCTCGTTCTGGTGGTGCTCGATCCCTACACCCACGAGAGCGGCCGGATCCTGCCCACGGCCGGGCGGGTGCTGTCCAACTTCCGCGGCGCCGACTGCCGGGTGGGCTGGCTGGTGGGCGGCAACGATGAGGAGGCACGGCAATTCCTGGGCCCGTGGACGGAGGAGTTCCTGACGTTCACGGACCCCGACAGGGAGATGGTCCGAGCCCTCGGCCTCGAGCACCTGCCCGCCATCGTCCACCTGAACCACTCCCTGGCAGTTGTCGGCGCGGCCGAGGGCTGGAACCCGAAGGCCTGGCGCGCCGTCACCGACCGGCTGGGCAAGGTCATGAAGTGGAGCAGACCCACCCTCCCGACCCGCGGCGACCCGGCTCCCTACGCCGGCACACCCGCCGCAGGCTGAAGGGCCGTCGAGCCCGGTACGGTTGACGCCGACATCCGAGGGCGCCGATGTCGGAGGTGCCGTAGGCGGCCATTCCGAGGTCGCCGGAGCGCCACCGGCAGCGCCGCCCGGACCGCCGACAAGGCAGGGCACAGCAAGGGCCGCTCATGGAATTCGCCTACGAAGACACCCTCCCCGCCGGCCCCGGCAACGTCCCGTACCGGCTGCTGAGCACCGACGGCGTGCGCGTCGTCGAAGCGGGTGGGCGCCGCTTCCTGGAGGTGGACGACGAGGCCATCCGGTTGCTCACCGCCGAGGCCATGCGGGACATGGCCCACCTGCTGCGGCCCGGCCACCTGCAGCAGCTGCGGAACATCCTCGACGATCCCGAGGCCTCGGCCAACGACCGCTTCGTGGCCACCGAGCTGCTGCGCAACGCCAACATCGCCGCCGGCGGCGTGCTGCCCGGCTGCCAGGACACCGGCACCGCCATCGTGAAGGCCCGCAAGGGCCAGCAGGTGCTGACCGCCGGCGACGACCGGGCCGTCATCACCCGGGGGGTCTTCGACACCTACCGGACGTCGAACCTGCGCTACTCCCAACTCGCCCCGATCGACATGTTCACCGAGCGGAACACCGGCAACAACCTTCCCGCCGAGATCACGATCGAAGCGGTGCCCGGCGAGGAGTACAAGTTCCTGTTCATCGCCAAGGGCGGCGGCTCGGCCAACAAGAGCTTCCTGTACCAGGAGACGCGGGCGCTGCTGAACCCCGACAGCCTGCTGGACTTCCTCGACGAGCAACTGCGCACGATCGGCACCGCCGCCTGCCCGCCGTACCACCTGGCGGTGGTGATCGGCGGTACCTCGGCGGAGTACGCCCTGCAGGTGGCCAAGCTGGCCTCCGCCCGCTACCTGGACCACCTCCCCGCCGAAGGATCGCCCGGGGGGCGGGCCTTCAGGGACCGCGACTGGGAGGAGCGCATCCTGGAGCTGACCCGCCGCTTCGGCATCGGCGCGCAGTTCGGCGGCAAGTACTTCTGCCACGACGTGCGGGTGATCCGCCTGGCGCGCCACGCCGCCTCCTGCCCGGTGGCGATCGCCGTTTCCTGCTCCGCCGACCGGCAGGTGCTCGGGCGGATCGACGCCGAGGGGGTCCACCTCGAGGCGCTGGAGGCCGACCCGGCCCGCTTCCTGCCCGAGACGACCGACGAGAGCCTCTCCGGGCAGACGGTGGCGGTGGACCTGAACCAACCCATGGACGACATCAGGGCCGATCTGTCGGGGTATCCCGTGCGGACGCGGGTGTCGCTCACCGGCACGCTGGTGGTGGCCCGCGACGCCGCCCACGCCCGCATCAAGACCGCCCTCGACGCCGGGGAGGCCATGCCGGACTACCTGCGCCGCTACCCCGTGTACTACGCCGGACCCGCCAAGACGCCGGCGGGATATGCCTCCGGATCGTTCGGCCCCACCACGGCGGGGCGCATGGACAGCTACGTCGAGCAGTTCCAGGCCGCCGGCGGCAGCCTCGTCATGTTGGCCAAGGGCAACCGGTCACGCGCCGTGGTGGACGCCTGCGCCCAACACGGCGGCTTCTACCTGGGTTCCATCGGCGGGCCCGGTGCCCGCCTGGCCGCCGACTCCATCCGCGCGGTGGAGGTGCTGGACCACCCCGACCTGGGCATGGAGGCCGTCTGGAGGATCCGGGTGGAGGACTTCCCGGCCTTCATGGTCATCGACGACAAGGGCAACGACTTCTTCGCCGAGGTATCCAAACCCCTCCGCATCCGCCGCCGCTGACTCTCCACCCGGCCCACAGCACATCGCCGCCCGACCAGCGCGCCCGGACCGTGCCCGACCTGGAACCACCCGGCCGGCAAGTACCCGGCTCGGGAACAGTCAAGTAGCCTCGCCGTCGTGCATGACCACGCGGAATTGATCCGCCCCGTCGAAGTACAGGCGCGTCAGCCCTACCGCGTCTGGATCCGCTTCTCCGACGGCGTGGAGGGCGAGGTCGACCTGTCGCATCTCGCGGGCCGGGGCGTGTTCGGCGCATGGGCGGATCGGTCGCTCTTCGCGGCAGTACGCATCGGCCCCGGGGGCGGCATCTGTTGGGGTGACAGCATCGATGTGTGCCCAGATGCGCTCTATCTGCGCCTGACGGGCATGTCCCCACAGGAGTACATGCCGGGGCTGCGCAGCGTCCCCGCGGATGCCTGAACTCTGCCGCTTCTACGGCATCGTGATCCACATGTACTTCGGCGACCACTCGCCACCCCATTTCCATGCGAGATACGGCGACCAAGAAGCGATTCTGGACATCGACAACCTCGCGGTGCTCCGCGGCCGCCTGCCGCCGCGGGCCAATGGTCTCGTGGTCGAATGGGCGGCGCAACACCAAGCGGAACTGCTCGAGGCGTGGCGCCGCGCCGAGCGGCAGGAGAATCCGGGCAAGATCGATCCCCTGACATAAGCGAGTTCCGCCCAGCAGGCAGGCGGGTCAGTCGGCGGTGGGCTCGTCGCTGCCGGCTTTGGCGTCGATGATGTGGAACGCCGAGCGGTCCCGCCGGTCGGGGACACTGATCACGTCACCCGCCCGCGGCAGCCGGGGTGATGGGTGCGATGGCGAAGGGGCCCGGCGGGGGTTTGCTGGCTCTACGCGTTTGATGGGGCAGATGGCTTGATGTGAGGGTCCACCCGTGAGGGTCGGGGTCTCGCGAGTCTGGCAGTGAGGTGCTTCTGAGTGAATGTCCGGTTTTGGCGTGTTGATTACGCAACATTCGGCGGGTGTGGTCATGGCTGGGTTGGTTTGTTTTTGCGATGGTAGGCGATGCGGTCGTGGCGGGCTCGGGTGAGGCCGTCGCGGCGGGCTTGGCGGATGCGCTCGCCGTGTCCGTGGTGTTCGTCGTCGGGGGTGACGTAGCCCAAGGAGGCGTGCAGGCGGCGACCGTTGTAGTCGTCGCGGACGATGTCGAGTTCGGTTCGCAGCGTGTCGGAGTCGGTGATTTTCTCCAGGTGGGGCCATTCGGTGTTGATGTGGCCGAACAGCGTTTCGATCCATGTTTGGTCTGTCGGGGTGCCGGGTCGGCCGTAGTGCGCGGCGATGGAGCACATGGCGAAGAACTCTCGGGTGGTGCGGGCGCGCATTTGGGGGCCGTTGTCGCTCATGGCCAGCAGGATCGGCTCGGCGTCGTCGCTGTCGGCGTCGTCGCTGTTGGCTTGGCGGGCTTCGATGTGTTCCCAGAGTCCTTCGGGTCGAGGGCGTCGCAGAAGACGACTTCGACCTGTGTGGCGGTCTCCTCGGCGCTCACGAGGGTGGCGAGCCATTGGCGGGTGACGACGTCCAAGATGGCGTAGGCGACGCGGTCGGCGCGGGGGAAATGCGTGATGTCATAGATCCAGATCTGGTGGCGTTCCCAGCGCACCCAGTCCGGCATCGGGCGCGCCGGAGCGGGTGCGCGCTGAGGTCGTGCCGGTAGAACAAGCCCCTGATCAGCCAGAACGCGGTACAACGTCGACGGTGACACCCACACGAGCCCCTCGTAGGAGCCGCGGTGCGCGAGCTTGCGGACCCCGCCGTCGATGTCGCCCCAGGCGTCGAACAGCTCCAAGATCGCCTGCTGTTCGGCGGGCACAATGGCGTGCACCGCGGCGCCGCCGGCGCCACTGTCGCCAGGCGGCCGGCCGCCTGGCGCTGGCGCCACCGCCGCCACCGGCGACCGTCGAGTTCCAACACGGCGCACGCCCGAGACGCCACCCAACCCTCCGCGATGGCACCATCGACGAGGTCCAACAAGGCGGCCTTGACACCGGCGTCGACGCGTGGGGGCACCACAGCGGTCACCCCCAACGCTCTTTTCCCTCCAACAACGTCACCTTCACCGCCATCTCCTTGAGCGCCTCGCCCAGGCGCTCCACCTCACCGCGGGCCATCAGCAGTTCGGGGTCCTCACCACCGGCGCGCACACCGGGGCGCGACGACGCCAACGCGTCGAGCGCTCCCCGCTTGGCGACATCGCGGGCCCGCATAATCGTCGAACGATCCACCCCCCACCGGTCCGCACACTGCGCCACGGTCATCTCACCGGACAACACCTGCACGAACACCTCATACTTCTCCGCCGGCGACAACAACCGCCGACGGCGACGCCCCCCACGCTCACCAGAATTGGAAGAATTGGTCATCTGACGCTCCCTTCACAGCGCCACGATCCCACCCCGATGTTGCGTAATCAACACGCCAAAATGTGCTGCGTCTGAGTTCACCGCGGAGATGGTGTTGAATAATTAACCTAGTTTGGTGGTCTTCTCGCTGATATGCGAAGGAGCATCAGATGACTACTGGAGACGGTCGGCGTCGGCCGACGAAGTTGTCCGCGGAGGCGAAGTGGGAGATTTTCCTGCAGGTCACCTCTGGGGAGGTGACCCAGGCCGAGGCGGCCCGTAAGTGGACGGTGGACGTGTCGACGATCATCACGATCCGCCGCACGGTGAAGGACGCGGCGTTGGCGGCGTTGGCTCGCCGGCCTGGTCGGCCGGCGAGCCAACGCAACTGGGAGCTCGAGGCGGCACGCAACGAGATTGGTCAGCTGACCGAGGCGGTCAAGGCGCAAGCGATCGAGTTGGCGATCATCCGGGGAAAATCGGGATGGGGCTGAGCGGACCGGTCCCGGCGCGAGTCCCCGCCGAGGTGAAGGAACTGGTTCTTTGCACTGTCGACGACGCGGTCGCCGGCGGGTTCGCGCACCGCTGGGCAACCGGCCTGTGGCAGGTCTCCGATGATCGGGTGCACCGCTGGCGCGCCCGGCGCAGCGACGGCGATCTGGAGGACCGCAGCGTCGGCGCGACGGCCGTGCATCGCCTGTTGGACGGTGAGGTGGAGGCGATCTTGGAGACCGCCGAGGAGTGGGGTCCGGTGGACCGGTCGCATCGCAAGCTCGCGCACCGCGGCTCCTACCAGTCCAAGGTGTGGGTCTCGCCGTCAACGTTTCGGCGTGTTCTCGCTGCTCACGGCCTCGTCCTGGCCCAACAGCCGGCGCAGCCACGGCGAGTTCGCACACCGTGGCCGCCCTGGCTGGTGTGGGAACCCAACCGGATCTGGATCTGGGACGTCACCCACTTCGGTGCCGCCCGACGGGTCGTGTTCGCGATCGTCGACATGGTCTCGCGACGCTGGATCGCGACGCTGGTCTCCACCGAAGAGACCTCCACACAGGTCCGCGTCGTCTTCGACGCCGCCCTGCTCGCCGAAGGTCTCGACGAGTTGCTCACCGACGAACGCCTCGACCTCGACGCCGACGACGCCGACCGGCCGATCCTGCTCGCCGTGTCCGACAACGGCCCGGCCATGACCTCAACAGCCACCCGCGCCTACATGACACTCATGGCCATCGCCCAGCACCACGGCCGACCACACACCCCGACCGACCAGGCGTGGATCGAGTCGTTCTTCGGACACATCAAACACGAATGGCCCCACCTCGCAACGATCACCGACGCCGAACAGCTCGACGTCGAGCTGGCCCGCGTCCGCGTCGAGTACAACACCGTCCGCCTCCACCAGGCAATCGGCTACGTTACCCCCGACGACGAACACCACCACCGAGGAGAACACATCCGCGAGGCCCGACGCCAAGGCCTGAAACGAGCCCACCAACAACGCCTCGACCACAACCGCCAGACAACAACAACCACACCCGAGAACACCCCCCAACTTGGTTAATTACCAACCCCAATCTCCGCGGAAGACTCAGACACACCTCAAAAACCGGACACGAACTCAGATCCAGAACAAAGCCAGCTAACCAAACCCTCCACGATTTCGGAGGAATTCCAGAGGACCTTCCTGATCTGTGTTCTGCAGCCATGGCTCCATTCTCGCTTCCAAGCTCAGGAGCCTCCAACAAACCCAGTGCGATTCACTATCCCGTGTCAAGTAACTGAGACAATTTGGGGGTCTGGTGGTTGGGTGGTCGGGGTTTGTAGCTAGCGGTCGAGGGGTCGGGTCATGGCGATTGCTTCGTGGGGTCGGATCGTGATGTCGCCGATGCCGGCGTCACAGGTGGTGCAGATCTTCTCGCCCGGCGCGAGGCCGCTGCCGAGGCGCCCCGCATCGTTGGCGTCAATGTGGGCGCGGGCCGTGTCAGGCACGGCAAGTCGCGGCGACATCACAGATGGGCGTCGCCAGCTGTTGTCGGTGCGGTCATCAGGTGGCGGGGTCGGCGCGGGGGGGCCAGTGGGGTGTCCAGCATTCGGCTTGGCCGTTGGGGCGCAGCGCGCAGGCGTAGGAGCCGCCGACGGTGACGGCGCTGAACGGGCCGGGAGGTGCGGGTTCGTGCCAGTCGCGTCCTGATGACCAGCAGGTGATCTCGCCGTCGTTGTCGAGACCGCAGCCGTGCGCGGAATTGGTGGCGATTGCGCGGAAGCGGGTGGCCGGCGCGTTGCGTGCGAGAACGTTGTCGGCGTCGGCGCAGACGAGTTCGCCGCCGAGGAGCAGCCCGCACGGTGTGGCCCAACCGTCGATGAGCGCCGCGACCCCGGCGGGCGCGATGACGGTCTGTGCGCCGTCGTAGGTGCTCCAACAGACGGCCTCGCCGCCGGCGCGCAGCCCGCAGGCGCGACGGCGGCCGGCGACGACGGCGGTGAACGGCCCCGGCGGCGGGTCGGCCAATTCGTCTTCGAAATAGGTGCTGTGCATGCCCCAGCACGCCACGTCACCGTCGGCGCGCAGGCCGCAGGTGAACTCGTCGAACGCGCTGAGCGCGACGAACGGCCCCGCCGGCGCCTCGAGGCGCCGGCGGATCTCGCGCTCGGCGAGGGCCTCCCCGAAGCCGCGTTGACTGCGGAGTTTGCCGCGGCCCCAACAGGCGGCGTCGCCGTCGGGGCGCAGACCACACGCGTAGCCCGAACCGACGCTCACCGCGGTGAACGGCCCGGCCGGAACCTCCCACTCGAGAGGGTGAGTCCCGCTGTGGGGACCCCAGTCATATCCCCAGCACTCGACCTCCCCGTCGGGGCGCAGACCACACGTCGCGGCGGGGCCCGCGTCGAGGGCGACGAACTCGCCGCCCGGAGCGCGATGCGTAGCACTCCCGTTGTTCCAGCACACGATCTCACCGCCGGTGCGCAACGCGCAGATCTCAGCGGAAACACGGTTGACAGAGAGCGCGGTGAACGGCCCCCGGGGCCACAACCCCCCGTCCATATTCCAACCATCGGCGCCTCGCTCCAAACTATCGAATCGCTCCCAACTATCGAAGCCCCGCTCGGGGTGCCTGCGCAGACCCCAGCACTCCACCTCGCCATCAGCGCGCAAACCGCAGGCGAACGTCCGCGCCGTTGCCACGGATCGGAACGTTCCCTCCGGCGGCGTGTCCTGGCCGAATGCGAGGTCGGCGAGCACATCGCCCCAGCACACGACCTGCCCATCGACGCGCACCGCGCACGCGTAGCTCCTGTCGATCGACACGGACTCGAACACGCCCTCCGGAGGTGACAGCACCGGCGAGGTGTCGTAGTACTGGTTGCGCCAACACACCAACTCGCCGCCGACGCGCACCCCGCACATGTTCCGGTCTCCCGCCGACACCGACTGGAACCTCCCGTCGGGAATGTTCCACTCCCAATCGATCGAATACTGGTAGAACGAGCACGCCAGCTCCCCGTCGACCCGAATGGCGCACGTGTGTTCCCCCGCACTGACCGACCGGAAGCGCTGCTCCCCGAACGGGAACCCTTCGAAACGCGTTGTCTCGCCGTAGTCGTCACCCCCACCACCCCCCCAACACTCCAACGTCCCGTCGGCGTGGATCCCGCACCCCTCCCCCAAGTTCCAGTATCCATCCATGGTGAGCCAACCCGCCGGCGACGGGCGCACGGCACGGTACCAACACGCCGTGGACCCGTCGCCGCGGAAACCACAACCCATACCAGCGCTGAGCGACACAAAACCCCGGTTCGACGACACACCCCCACCATCGGCCCGCACAGCGCCGCCACCATCCAGCCCACCGCTGTTGTCGGCCTCCCCATCGCTGTTATCGGTCTCCCCGGCGCCGTTGTCCGCCGGCCCGGCGCTGCCCGCCGCGCACGCCGAGGCAACCAGCGCGGCCACAGCGAGCGCGGCGAGCAGACGACGCGGCCGCATTTCCGCTACCACGAGGCGGCAATCACGACACGGGTTCCTTCGGCGGCGCGTCGCTGTTGCTCATGGGTTCGAGGTCGCCGACACCGGCGTCACACGTGGTGCAGACCTCCTCACCGGGCACCAAGCCGCCGGCGAGGCGCCCCGCATAGGCACCGTCGCCGTCGGCACGAGCGCGGGCCTGATCGGGCAGCGCGAAGCTGAACTCGGAGGTCTGATAAGTGCGCCACAGAACCATGCCGCTGTAATTGATGCCTCGGACACGTGGCAGGATGAGGCTGCCGCCGCTGGGTTCGAAGCCGAGTTCGATGCGGTCCCCGGTGGCGGTGGTCTTGCGGTAGGCGACGCGGCCGAGGACGCTGTCCTCGCCGTCGATCGTCGCCTCCACTTGGCTCGTGTATTGCCAGGTGGTTTCGAGGTCGTCGAGCTTCGTGAACCGCAGCTCCGGCTCGATCTCGCCGTGACCGTTCAGGTAGAATGCCAGGTTCAGCGTCCACCCGCCGACCGACGTCGGCGTCATGCGCTGGATCCGGGCGCGGCCGGTCAGCGTCGTCGGCGGGGACGGAGATTCTTCATCGGTGCGCACCGTGCGCGACACCCACGCCGACAACCCTGCCGTGCTGACCGTCCTGACCGCGAGCGTGTAGCTCGTGTCCGCGCTCAGCGAGTTGAAGGTGTGCGACGTGTTCGACGCGCCCGGCTTGTAGACGCCCTCGCCGCTGGTGCCCAGACGGACCCGATATCCCGACACGCCCGCCACGGCATCCCACGTCAACGTCGCCGAATCCGCCGTCGTTGTCGCCCCCACGTTGCCCGGTGATGGCGGTGGCGGCGCGCCTGTCGTCGCCTCAACCGGCCTCGACCACCGGGACGTGTGCGACCCGTACCTGGCGCGCACCTCGAAGTCGTACTCCGTCGACGCCGCCAAACCCGACACCGTGTACGACGTGACGTCACCAAGGTGGGCGATGATTCGGGCGCCGTCGACGCGGATGTCATAACTCCTCGCCGCGTCGACGGCGTGCCAACTCAGCGCCACCGAGTTCACCGTCACCGTCCCCACCGACACACCCGTCGGCGCCGCGAGGCCCGCGGTCGTCGCCGACACCGCCCGCGACCAGTCCGACGTCTCAGTGTCGTTCACCCAGCGCACCTCGAAGCTATAGCGGGTGTCCGGCGCGAGGTCCAGCACCGTGAACCGGGTCCTGTTGTTGACGTCGATGATCTCACCGGACGAACCGCAACAGATCTCATAGCCCGTCGCGGCGACCACGGCATTCCAACTCAGCGCCACCGAGCCCGCCGTGACCGTTCCGACTCGCAAACCCGACGGTCCCGGCGTCGACTCGGCGGTCGTCGCTTCGACCGGACTCGACCACGGGGAAGTGTGCGCGCCGTGCGTGGCGCGCACCTCGAAGTCGTACTCCGTCGACGGCGACAAACCCGACACCGTGTACGACGTGGCATCACCAATGTCGACGATGATTCGGGCGCCGTCGACGCGGATGTCATAGCTCCTCGCCGCGTCCGCGGCGTCCCAACTCAGCGCCACCAACTGCGACCTGATCGTCCCGACCGTCAATCCCAAAGGCGCCCCAAGGTCCGCCGTCGTCGCCGACACCACACCGGACCAATCCGAAGAATACGCGCCGTTCACCGACCGCACCTCAAAGTCGTACTCCGTCGACGGCGACAAACCCAACACCGAATAGCCCGCCTCACCGCCGGCGTCACGAATATCGCCGTCCGACGAGTCAACGCGCACCTGATAACCCGTCGCCGGACTCACGGAGTTCCAACTCAACGCGACGGTTCCGGCCGTGACAGTGCCCACTCTCAAACCCGATGGCACCGGCTGCGCGGACGTCTCCAACGACATCGTCGCCCACGGTGAGCGGCCAGCATCGTTGACCGCCTGCACCTGGAAATCATACGTCGTCGACGGCGCCAGACCCGCGAAAACATGGCGAAGTAACGCCGGCGGCACAATCGGCACGATCGCACCCACCAATGAACGCACGAGCGGCCGCCTCCAGCGAACATTATAGCTCGTCGCCCCATCCGACGAATCCCACGTCACACTCACCGACCCCACCGACAACTCAACCGCCTCCACATTCTCCGGCGCCGCCGGCGCGCTCGGCGGCGAATCCGTCGTCACCTCGAACGGATCCGACCACTCCGAACGCAGACTTCCCTTCCCCGCCTGCACCTCGAAGTCGTAGTCGGTGCCCGAGTCGAGGCGCTCGAATGCATAACTAGTCGTGTTGCCCACCGAGCGCGCGGGACCGCCGTCCAGACGCACCCAATACGCGTTCGCGCCGTAGACGCCATCCCACCACGCCCTGAACGAATCCTGATCCACCTGACTCGCCCGCAAGCCCGACGGGGCCGCCAACCCGACCGTCACCTCGACCGGGCGCGACAACACGCTCGCGTGCGGCTCCAGGCTGCTGCCGTACCTGTTCGAGGTAGCCTGCACCCGCAGAATGTACTCCGTCCCCGGCAGCAGATCCCTCAACTCCCACGACGTCGCTCTACCGCGAACCGGCTCGTGGCCCAGCGCCAACGCCGGATCGGAGACATCCCGACGCCGGAACCAATAGATCGTGTAGTCCGCGGCGCCGTCCACAGCGGCCCACGACATCGTCACCAGCGGGCCCGCCACACGCGCAGCCACACCCGTCGGCGCCCGTGGCGGGCCCGCCAGCCGAACAGTGTCACCCAACGTCCACGACTGGCCCAAGGCCCACGATGCATCGCCTAACTCGCCGCTCGTCACCTCCGAATGCGCCACCCACCGCGCCGACGAGCCCCGCTTCCAATCGCCACGCGTCACTCCCGCAACCAAGAACTCCCATCCCGTCGCGTCGAAGCCGCGCCCGAGACTGACATTTACAGCACCGCTCAACTCGCTGCTCTTCATGTCGTACGCGACCACGTACGTGTACGCGGAATCGTCAACCGACCCCAACGGCCGCCGCCAAACAGCCAACCGGTACGCAGAATACTCGAGATTGCCCTCCTCGTCGTACGGCATTGTCCCCTTGATCCGCCAACCACCGTCATCCACCAGATTCGGACTCCTAATGGCGTCCGGATGGTAGATCGCATGCGCATCACCCGAGTCACGACCTGTCACAGAGTTCGAACCGCAGGGGCCTATGTCATATATGGGGCTAGAGTTGGGGTCGGACCGGTTTCTTATATCCACCAAGTCGGTCATGATGCTCGTGTCCGCCATTGTCGGGCAACTGACCAGCTTGTTTTTATAGTCACCGAGTCCCAGAAAGTGACCGAGTTCGTGGATCAGCAAGGTCTCGAACCATCCCTCATACCCGTGGGCAATCTTGACGATGATCCTGAAGTGCCGGGGCTCTCCGCTGCCGATCGTCGGCGGCCTCCGGCCACCCTTGTAGCCCCACGCACACGCAAGATCGTCGTCCTCGCACTGCGAAGTGTCCACATCCCGATAGACGTGGACGACGCTTGAGATGCGCGGGCAGACGTCAGTCGCCTGGAAGACCTTGTGGGGTGTTCCCGTCGTCGGCGAGTCCTTCATGTGCAGCTCGTCGTTCCAAGCATCGATGGCGCTGTTCAACGCGTTATTGAACGCGGTGAATGCGTTCTCGGAGTCGTCGAACTGGTCGACGGTGGCCCGGTTGCAGACCTCGATCGGCTTACCCAAGAGCATGTTGGGGTGTGCCGCCACCCACGCCGTATCGGGTAAGCCCGCATAAGGACGCCAATCGTTGCCCTTACGCGAGCCAGTGTCGCCAACATCCTGTGCCTCCGTGACCGAGTCGCGGAGGCTGTTGAACAGGCTGTCAACGTTGCGTGGAGTTGGCGCGGCGCTCCGGCCGGTCTGTGCCCCACTGCTCGTGGTCGAGGAGGCCGCGATCTCGCGATAGATTTCGCTGCCGGTTCCCCAGTCCAACACGATCTCCGAGCCGGAGACGGTGTCGACCAAATGCGCGGCGCCGTTGTCACCAATGTCGCTTAGGCCTGCGAATTCGAGGGTGAGTCCTTGGGGAAGTGTCATGAGGTGCGGTTGGTCGGTGGTGCCGATGACGTAGGTTTTGCCGGCTTGCATGGTGCCGTCGTTGTATTCGGTGGTGTAGGCGTCTTCGACGATTTCGACGGTCACGTCTGTGATGGCGGTGTCGCCGTTGGTGTCGGTGACGGTGACGGTGATGGTCTTGGGGCCGGATTCGACAGCGTTCGCGTCGGCGGCGACGTTGTTGGGGTTGATGCCGGCTCTGGCGCAGGTCGCGGCGAGGGTGCCGGTGGGGGTGGTTTGGGCGGCGAGCGCGTCGGCGCTGGTGATGGCGTAGGGGGCGGCGCCGCCGGTGACGCGGTAGGCGACGTCGATGGTGGCGATTCCGGTGCGCCCGGTGGCGGTCCCGAAGCTGGTGGGTGTACCTTCGCCGGTGAGGCAGTGGCTCGGCGCGGTGGCCCGGACACGCAGTGCCGGGTCGGTGACGGTCACATCCAGGGTTTGGCTGGCGATGCCGCCGCGGTTGGCGGCCACGACGCGCAGCGTGGTGGCGCCTTCGGCGACGCCGGTGAGTTGCACAGTACCCGAGGCGGTGGGCCGGGCGGTGAGGACGCCCCGGTCGCCGCTGACGGGAATGTACGCATCGACGGTGCCGGCGAAACCCGCGGCGACGCCCACGTCCAAGGTGGCGCCGACGCTGAACTCCTGGGCCGCGAGAGCGGCGGCGGTCTGTGGCGGCGCAACCGGCTCGCGCGCGGCGCCGACGGTGACAGCGAACGACATGGACCGCGTGCCGCCGAGGTTCGTGGCGGTGACCGTCGCCGTCGCGGTGCCCTCGCCGACGCCGCGCAACACGACGATCGTCTCATCCACCGTCGCCTCCAGGATCGCCTCATCGCTGGACGACGCGCCGTAGGACGCCACACGGCCGCTGAACACGGGCGACAGATCGAACGCCACCACCGCGCCGATCGTCGTGGACTGCGATCCCAACAGCACCACCAACCCCGGGAGCGGCTCGGCGAGGGTCACGTCCACCGAGAACCTCTGCGTCGCGCTGCCTGCACTGTTCGTCGCGGTCACCCGCACCAAGGCGTACCCCCACGCGACGCCACGCAACGACACCACCGACCCCGACACCGACACCTCCACCACCGACGGATCCGACGACACCGCCGCATACGAGTCCACCGTCCCGGAGAACGCGTCCGCGACGTCCAACTCCGTCGTCAGACCCACATGCACGACCGGCGCCTCCACGCTGCCCACACGCGCCGGCGCCTCCACCTGCGCCGCCGCCGCGGACACCAACACACCAAACAACACCACACAACACAACACTGCACCAAACACACGACACGATACGCCAACACTCGCCATCACCGAACCTCCTCACTGAATAACGAAACAGAACATAAAACACACAACCAACCATTACCAGTCACCAACAATCAACAAATCCACAATAATGCGGCCCTGCGCGGAAATGTGGGATGTGGGGTTGCTGGTGTCGGTTGGCGGGTCGTATTATTAGTGTCCTCGGGCTGTGCTGCGTCTGAGTTCGCCGCGGAGATGGTGTTGTTGGGCAAGTACAGGTGTGCGACGGATCCGTTGCTGTCGGTGGTGACGCCGTCCCAGTCGCTCACCGGAGCGTTGGTATTCCAGTTGTGGTTGTAGCGCCAGTCGGCACCTGAGGTGGCCTCGTAGAGAGCGACCAGCGCGGCACGCTCGGTCGCCGGCGTCTCGGGCGACTCGCTGGCGCCGCGTAGCGACCTGACCGGTACCTCGATACCGAGAGTGGCGGCGCCCACGAACATCCCGGGCGGCAGCGAAGCGCTCGCCACAAGCGTGCGGCACAACGACCAGCCGTCGCCTGCGTGGTGCGAGCACTGCGAGAAGTCCACGGTGACGGTGCCCCCGTCGAAGATCACATCGAACTCTCCCAGCGCCTGATAAGTATCAGCGGCGACAGCCGGGGCGCCGAACAACTCCACGCCCGCATACCGGCCGTCGGCGTCGAAGCCCTCGAACCACCCCACGCCGCGCGGCGACCCCGATACCGACCCGCCCGGCGCCTCAACAGCGTCGCCCGCGCACACCTTGGCCAACGGCCCGCCGGCGAACAAACCCAACCAACCCCCATAAGACGCGCACCAACCCTGCTCGACAACCGCCGGCGGGGCGGCGGCCAACACGCCTGAACCGTCCCACCAACCGCCCGGGGTCGTTGTCGGCGCCGCGGCGCTCGCCCCGACCGACGGCGCCAGCGGTGTCTGGGATTCCTCCGACTCCTGGGCGACAACGGCGCCGTTGCCCAGCGCCACAGACGACGCGATCAGCGCCACCGCCACGAACGCGGCCCCCGCCCGGCGACGACGACCCGAGGCGCGCCCACGCGCCGACGCGACGCAGACTCGGCGCCATGGCCCTACGACCGGGCGCGCCCAACGCCAGGACCCACCGAGCCGTCCACCAGAACCGAACCCCCACCCTGCACCCCGAACACTCATTGCATCACTCCCACATACCGGCCAAGATCATTCAATCTCAGAAACTGTCGCCATATCTACAACATTCTGCCAGAGCCAACAAACACCACACCATGCATGCCGGGCCCGCAGCGGCCGACAGACCACCGCCAGAGCACCAGAACCAACCGCTTCTCTGACCACCACGGCACGGCCCAACAACGTCGCGGCGCGCTGTGTCGGCCACCACGCCGACGGGCCGGTCGCCGACCAACCCCCCGCAGCCCGTCGAACCCGATCACGAGCCACCCGCGCCGCGAGCGGCCAACCATCGGAGCAGATCCCGACCTACACCGCGATGCGGCACATCTGCGCGCGACGAGGGCAGGGGCGGGGGGCCGGGCTGCGACGACTATTCGCCCGAGCACCGAGGAGCAGAGCGGCACCCCGCCCCCGCCCGGACTGCTGCCGACGGCGCCCGTCAACGACTGAGGCGGGGGACGCCGGGGGCGAGGCCGGATCGATGACGCAGGCGAGAGCCGGAATCGGCACCCCGCCCCCCGCCCGGACCGCTGCCCGCTAGATGCCGCGCTCGCTGTCGGTCCAGTAGGGGGCGCGAAGCTTGTATTTCTGGAGCTTGCCGGTGGCGGTGCGGGCCAGGGCGTCGCGCAGTTCCACCGACGTGGGGCATTTGTAGTGCGCCAGACGGTCCCGGCAGTGCTCGATCAGTTCCTCGGCCGTGACGTCGGCTCCGGGGGCCGGCACCACCAGCGCCTTCGGGGTCTCGCCCCAGCGCTCGTCGGGAACCCCGATGACCGCCACCTCCACCACCGCCGGATGGGCGAACAGGCAGTCCTCAACCTCGATGGACGACACGTTCTCGCCACCGGTGATAATCACGTCCTTGCGCCGGTCGGTCAGCACCAGATAGCTCTCGTCGTCCAGATAACCGCCGTCGCCGGTGTGGAACCATCCGCCGGCCAGGGCTGCCTCGCTGGCCTCGGGCTGCTCCCAATAGCCGTCCATGACGTGGTTCCCCTGCGCCTCCACCTCGCCGTCGGGCGACACCCGCAGGCGGATACCGAGCGCCGGGACGCCCTGGCGCACCAGCCGGCGGGCCCGCTCACCGGGGGGCAGGTCGTCCCACTCGGGTCGCGCCCGGTTCATGGTGAGGTACGGAGCCGTCTCGGTGAGGCCGTAGAGTTGCATGAACTCCCAGCCCAACTCGGCCTCCATGCGTTCGATGGTGCGCGTCGGCGGGGGTGCCCCGGCCACGGTCATCCGCACCCGGCCCGACCCGGGGATCGGCCCCGGCCACTCCTCTGCCGCTGCCAGCACCGCCGCCACCACCGCCGGGGCGCCGCACAGGTACGTCACGCCGTGGCGGTCGATGCGGCGCAGAATCTCCGCCCCGTCGATCTTGCGGATCACGACCTGCGCGGCGCCCACCCCGGTCAGGGCGTAGGGCATCCCCCAGCCGTTGCAGTGGAACATGGGCAGCGTGTGCAGGTAGACGTCGCGGTCGCTCACCCCGGCGCTCCAGCCGAACGTGACCGCGTTCAGCCACAGGTTGCGGTGGGTCATCCGGACGCCTTTGGGGCGTGCGGTGGTGCCGCTGGTGTAGTTGATGGCGGCGGTGGCGTCCTCGTCGGGCGTCCACGGGCGGGGGTCGGCGCCGGTGTCGCCGAAGAGGGCCTCGTCGGCTTCGGGGCCGATCACGAACCGGTGCTCGCATTCCACCTCGGCCAGGTCGTCGGCCGGTTCGGGGTCGATGATCAGCAGCCGCGCCCCGCTGTGGGACACGATGTAGTCCACCTCGGCGGCGTTGAGGCGGAAGTTGACGGGCACGCAGATGCGCCCGGCGGCACTCACGCCCAGCATCGTCACCGCCAGCCGGGCGGCGTTGTGCGATACGATCGCCACCCGCTCGCCCCACCCGAGGCCGAGACGGTCGAGGGCGCCCGCCAGCGCCCGGGCACGGTCCGCCACGTCGCCGTAGGTCAGCGTCCCCCAACTCGGCGCCGGCTGGTCGGGCTCGTCGATGAACGCCGGGCTCCCGGGGTAGACCAGGGCTGCGCGGTCGAGGAAGTCCCGGACGGTCAGCGGTGCCTTCATGCGGCCTCCCGAACTCGTGACGGGTAGGGCTACCAACCCCCCGGCAGCCGAGGGAGCCGGCCACCGATCCCGCAATCGGTAGCGCAATCTAGCCTTGACGGCGGACAGCGTCGGCGCCGGGGGTCCGGCACCGTCCGGAAACCGAACCATCATGAGCGGAGGATCGACGATGAGGAGCCAACCCCTGGTGGCCATCGAGCCGGAATGTTGGCGCCGGGCGTCGCTGGCCGACGCCGTCACGGCAGGTGGGGGTGTCGTGACGCCGGCCGCCGAGGCGGAGGCACTGATCTGGGCCGACCCCGACAACCCGGACCTCCTCGGTCCGGTGCTGGCTGCCGCGCCGCAACTGCGCTGGGTGCAACTGCCCTACGCCGGCGTCGAGCCCTACCTGCGCCACGTGGACGGCGAGCGCCGCTGGACCTGCGGCAAGGGCGTGTACGCCGAACCGGTGGCGGAGCTGGCGCTCAGCCTGCTGCTGGCCGGCATGCGCGGCCTGACCACCTACCTGCCTGCCCGGCAGTGGCTCGGACCGGAGGGACGGAACCTGCGCGGCGCCGCCGTCACGATCCTGGGCGGGGGTGGCATCGCCGTCGAGTTGGTGAAGCTGCTGGTGCCGTTCGACTGCGACATCACCGTGCTGCGCCGACACCACGCACCGCTGCCGGGTGCCGCCGTCGTCGGTCCCGACGGGTTCACGGCCGCCCTCCGACGCGCCGACGCCGTGGTGGTGGCCCTGGCACTGACGGCGGAAACCAGAGGCATCATCGACGCCGCCGCCCTCGAGCAGATGCCCAACCACTGCTGGCTCGTCAACGTGGCGCGCGGCGAGCACGTGGTCACCGACGAACTCCTCGCGGCCCTGCACGCCGGAACCATCGGCGGGGCCGGCCTGGACGTCACCCATCCCGAGCCGCTGCCGGCGGGCCACGCCCTGTGGGACGCCCCGAACTGCATCATCACTCCCCACGTCGGCAACACGCCCGAGATGGGCCTCCGGCTCCTCGACAACCGGGTGACGGAGAACGTGCGCCGGTACGCGGCGTCCGAACCGCTGCTCGGCCCTGTGGACGCGGCGCTGGGTTACTGAGCCGGCGCGGGGGCCACAGCCGGCTCCGTCGGGACCCGCACCTCCACCAGCCGGCTCACGCCGTCGGCGTGGCGGATGATCCGCAGCCCCCGCCCGCTTACGACGTGCTGCTCGGGGCCGAACGTGGCCGATCCCATCCACAACTCCACGTCCCGGAACTGTTCGAGATCGCTCACCAGAACCGCCGGGTCGAGGCTCTGCGTGCGCTGTACGGCCCGAATGAAGGCCCAGAGAGCCTCGGCGCCGATCGCCGCCCATCCCACCCTGTCCTGCACAATGGCGCCGGGGTCTCCCCCGTCGTCGTCGGGCCCTCCGGCACCGTGGCCGCCGGCCGGCGAGGCGAAGTAGGCGTTGACCTGGTCGCTGGGATCGTCGCCGTAGGTCGACGCCTCGGTCACCACCCACAGAGGCTCCTCGCCGACCATCTCCCCGCGCCAGGCGACGCCGTCCAGAGCCGCCGAGGCCAGAACGGGCGTGTCCACTCCCGCCGACCGCAGGACCCTGAAGAAGTCCGTTCCTCGTCCGCCGACGCCGGCGCAGAGCACCGCCATCGGATAACCGGACACCGGCGCCAGCTGGCCGGCGGTCCCCGACCGGGTGCCGGGCGACTGCCCGGCCAGCCAGAAACGGTCGAACGAGAAGGAGAAACCTGCGCTACCTCCCCGTTCGGCGAAGCGGCCGGTGAAGCTCTCACACATCCTGACCGCAACCTCGTCGTCGGCCTCCACGAGGAGGGCAACCGACCCGATCCCGCTGTCGGCAAGGTGTTCGGCCATGGCTCTGCCGTAGGCCACCGCGGAGGTGGCCGCTGAGAAGGCCAGCGGGCGCACGAAGATGCCGCCGACGCGCGGTTCGGGCCCGCACGGGGTGATGACCAGTACCCCGCCCTCCTGTCCCGCCTCCATGACGGGGCGGGAGAAGTACGGATCGCAGGTGGCGAAGATGACCGGCACGTCCAGATCCACGAGCCGCACCGCGGCCTGGTACGCCAGGTTCAGCTCCGATTCGGAGTCGATGAATGTCAACTCCACCGGGCGCCCCAGCAGGCCTCCGGCGGCGTTGACCTGGCGTACCGCGTACCGGAGCGCGTCGAGCGCCGGACCGTCCACCGGCGCCGACAGCCCGGTGGTGGCCATAACCGCACCCAGTCGCACGGGTTCGGGACCCGGGGTGTCGCCGGGTGCGGGTATCTCGGCTGCGGCGGGGGCGGGCGAGGCAACCGGTTCGGATCCCGACGCGGCCGCGCCGCCGTCGGAGGGGTCCGCGGCACAGGCCGCGGCCACCAGCACGGTCACCGTCAGCGCTGCGGCGACCCCGAAGCGGCTGCGCACAAGGCGGAGGTTACGCCGCGACTGCGGGCGCGACCGTCGCTCAGCCGGCGACGAGGGCCCGCAGCGACTGGCGCAGCGAGCCTGCCGTTGCGATCACGGCGGAGGGCTCGTAGCCGCAGTGGGCCATGCAACTCGCACAGCGCTCGTCGTTGCCGCGCCCGTAGAGGTCCCAGTCGGTCTCCTCGATGAGTTCCCGGTAGGTCTCGGTGTAGCCGTCGGACATGAGGTAGCAGGGGCGCTGCCAGCCGAACACCGAGTAGCTGGGAATGCCCCAGGGGGTGCACTGGAAGTCCGCCTTGCCCTCCAGGAAGTCCAGGAACAACGGCGAGTGGTTGAGGCGCCACTTCTTGCGCCGCCCGTCGGCGAAACTCTCCCGGAACAGTTGCCGGGTCTGCTCAACCTGCAGGAAGTGCTCCTGGTCGGGTGCCTTCTCATAGGCATATCCCGGCGAGACCATGAGCGAGTCGACACCGAGGTCGTCGTTGAGGAAGTCCAGTACGTTGCGCACCGACTCCGGCGTGTCGGTGTTGAAGAACGTGCTGTTGGTGGTGACCCGGAAGCCCCGCTTCTTGGCCTCCCGGATGGCCTCCACGACCTCGTCGAAGACGCCGTCTCGGGCCACGGCAATGTCGTGCCGCTCGCGCAAACCGTCCACGTGCACGGCCCACGAGAAGTACGGGGACGGCTTGAAAAGGTCCATCTTGCGGCGCAGCAGTACCCCGTTAGTGCACAGGTAGACGAAGCGTTTGCGCGCCACGAGCTCCCGCACGATCTCACCGATCTCCGAGTGCAGCAGCGGCTCGCCGCCGGCGATGGACACCATGGGAGCCCCGCACTCCTCCATTGCGCCCACGCAGTCCTCCACGCTGAGACGCTTGCGCAGGATCTCGGTGGGGTGCTGGATCTTGCCGCATCCGGGGCAGGCCAGATTGCAGGCGAACAGAGGCTCCATCTCGACGATGAGAGGGAACTTCTGGCGGCGGCGCACCTTGTTGCCGAACATGTAGAGGCCGACGCGGGCGGCCTGTCGCAGGGGAATGCCCATCAGCGGGAACCTCCGGGGGTTGCGGGAGCCGACAATGCCGGCCCTCGATGACTGTCCGGCCCGGGCGCCGATGCCCAGACCTCCAAGGGTTCGACGGTACGTGCGAGCACCGCCAGGGCACGACGCACCCGCCACGGTAGCGAGAGCGAGAACAGCTCCACTGCGGGGGTGTCGCAAACGACCCTGACCACGGCCAGAGGCCGGGGCTCGGCGGCCAGCAGCCACCATGACTCCATGTCCACCGCCTGCGAACCGTCGTCGCCGAGGCGGCGCCGCTGCGGGCCGGTCGCCGGTCGGGTGACCGAACCGACGGGGCCGCGCACCGCGGCAATACCCACCTGGCGCAACCCGGCGAGGATCGCCTCGGCCGCGGTCGGCGACCCGCCGACGCTCCGTTCGGGGCCGGGACCTCGCACCACGTCGGCCACAACGACGTCCCCCGGTGCCAGCGCATCAGTCACGGCGCCGCTCAGACCCAGCACCACCGCGCACGTGCGGTCGTCGTTGTCGCCCGCCACGCTGCGCCGGCGCGCGAACGCCGCCGCACGGCGGGGACCCATACCCGTGCGGGCCACCACGGTGGACACCGATGCCGCCCGGCGCGCCGCCCGCGCCTCGATGCCCAGAGGGCACCACAGTTCGAGGCTCACAGCGGGGAGGGCTCGCCGACGGTGGCGCGCAGGTAGCGACCGAGCGCCATGACCGGGAAGATCTGCCGGTACAGGTGGTAGTTGATGTAGAAGTCGCCGTGGAAGCCGGTGCCGGTGTAGTGGGGCTCGTCCCACGTGCCGTCGTCCCGGCAGGTGTCGGCCAGCCAGGCCACGCCGCGGCGGGTCGGCTCGCCGTACTCCCCCGCCGCCATCAACGCCAGCAGCGCCCAGGCCGTCTGCGAGGCGGTGGCGGCCCCGCGGCCCCGCCAGGCCACCGAGTCGTAGGACCGCAGATCCTCGCCCCAACCTCCGTTGGCTCCCTGCGCCCAGTGCAACCAGCGGACGGCGCGGCGGATACGGCGGTCGCCGGACGGTAGGCCTGCGGCCCGCAGCGCCGGCAGCACCGCGCCCAGCCCGTACAGGTGGTTGGCCCCCCAGCGCCCGAACCAGGACCCGTCCTTCTCCTGGTGCAGCCACAGCCAGTCCAGGGCCCGGCGCAGGCGGCGGGTGTCCACGTCGATGTCGGTGTGCGACCGGACCCAGGACAGCATCTCCACGACGTGTGCCGTCACGTCCGCGCTGGGAGGATCGATCACCTCGCCGAAGTCGCAGAACGGCAACTCCAAGCACAGGCGCCGCGTGTTGTCCGCGTCGAAGGCGGCGTAACCGCCGTCGCTGCACTGCATACCCTCGGCCCAGGCCACGGCACGGGCCACGGCCGCCGCCGACCGCTCGGGGTCGCTGGCCTCGGCGTGACCCAGTGCCAGCACCACCTCGGCCGTGTCGTCGAGATCGGGGTAGTTGTCGTTGTGGAACTCGAACGCCCACCCGCCCGGCTCCAGCTGCGGTCGGCGCACCGCCCAGTCGCCCCGCACCGTCACCTCTTCGTCCAGGAGCCAGTCCGCGGCCGTCACCATCGCCGGGTGGTCGCGCCGCAGGCCCGCGTCGCCCAGGGCCACCACGGCGAGGGCGGTGTCCCACACCGGCGACTGGCAGCACTCCATGCGACGCACGTCCCCCTCGCGGATCTCGTAGTCGTCGAAGCACGCCAGGGCGCGGGCCAGGACCGGATGGTCGAGTGGGTAGCCGCGCAGGTGCAGGGCGATGATCGAGTACACCCACGGCGGCTGGATGCCTCCCCAGCAGCCGTCGGCCTCCTGGCGGCGGATGATCCACTGCTCGGCGCGCTTCATGGACGACTCCCGCAGCCATCGCAGCGGCCGGCGGTGGTAGTACTGCAGCAGCACGTCCAGCCTCTGGAAGCACCCACCCGGGGTGTGCATCGGGAGGCGCCGGAGTTCCGGCGGCACCACCCCGGTGCGGAGTTCGTCCAGGGAGAATCCCAGGGAAACCTGCGGCCGGTAGGTGCTCACGATCGTGAGCGGCACGATCGTCTGGCGCGCCCAGCACCCGAAGTCGTAGATGTTCAGCGGCACCCATTTCGGCAGGAGGATCAACTCCGGGGGCATGACCGGCAAGTGATGCCAGGACCATTCGCCGAACAGCGCCAGCCACAGGCGGGTGAAGACTCGGGCGCACTCCATGCCCCCCGAGTCGCGCACGAACTCCGCCGCCCGGACCATGTGGGCGGCATCGGGACTGTCACCGGCGAGCCGCAGCGCGGCGTACGCCTCGACGGTCAGCGACAGGTCTGCCGCACCCCCGTAGAACGACGCCCACCCCCCGTCGGGGCACTGCTTGGAGCGGATCCAGTTGGCCGTGGGCACCAGCACGTCGTCGTCGAGAATGCCGAGGAAGGCGCGCATGAGCAGATCCTCGGACTCGATGGAGACGTTGGTCTCCAGTTCGCCCTTCCACCAGCCTGCCGGATCCTGGGCGCGCAGTAGCGCCTCCGACGACCTGCCCAGGGCGTCGGCCGCCTCCCGCTCGGCGGTCCCGCCGTCGGCCGCCGCGGTGACCCACGGCAGCGCCTGCGAGAACCGCTCCTGCAGCGTCACGTCCGGACCCCCACGTCAGAACTCCCTGTCCACGACGAACCTCGCCAGGTCCAGTAACTCTCCGGCCGCCTGGGTCTCGATGTGCGCTGCGGACAGGGCGTCGGCGGCGCGGTGCATGCATTCTCGGGCCGCCGCCGCGGTGACCTCCCGGCCGCCGGCCTCCTCCACGAGCGCTGCCGCCCGGGCGATGTCGGCCTCGTCCAGATGCTCACTCGCGTAGAGGTCGGCCAGCATCGCACCGGCCCCGGTGCCCGATGCGAGGGCCACGGTCACGGGGATCGACCTCTTTCGCTCTCGTAGGTCGTTGCCGGCGGGCTTGCCGGTGACCGCCGGCTCGCCCCAGATACCCAGAAGGTCGTCCATGGCCTGGAAGCCCCGGCCCAGTTCGTCGCCGAAGAGACGCAGTGCCTTGATGGTGTGCACCGGGGCGCCTGCCAGGATCGCTCCGACCGCGCTGGCGTGGGCCAGCAGGGCCCCCGTCTTGCGCGACACCATCTCCCAGCACTCCTGCACCGACACGGTGTCCCGGCTCTCGAAACTCATGTCCATGTTCTGCCCGGCGATCATCGCCGCCGTGGCCCGCGCCAGGTCGGCGGCCGCGGCCGTGCGGGTCGGCGTCGCCTCCTCCAGCAGCAGGTCGAAGGCCAGAGCCATCATGGCGTCGCCCACGATGATGGCGTTTCCTGTGCCGAACGCCTTCCACACGGTGGCCCGGTGCCGACGTTCGGCGTCGTCGTCCACGATGTCGTCGTGGATGAGTGAGAAGTTGTGGATCAGCTCCACCGCGACGGCGCCGGGGAGGGCCACCTCCGCCGCCGCGCCGACCGCCTCGGCGGACAGCAGGGCCAAGGTCGGGCGCACGCCCTTGCCGTCGCGACCACCCGCAAGGGGCGTCCCGTCGGCGTCCGCCCAGCCGAAGTGGTAGCGGGCCGGCGTCACGAGATCCGCCGAGAGCCGGTCCACGGCGGCAGCGAGGGCGGGCTGCACCACGACACGGGTCCGCTCCAGCACGTCGGGCGTGGCACGCTTCATGCCAGCACCGCCGGTGAGGGTGACCGGGGCGCACCGGCCTCCGGTGGTGCCATCGGCGTGCTGGCGGCGAACCGTGCGGCCAGCCGCCCCGCTTCGGTCCCGCTGCGCACCGCACCTTCCATCGTGGCCGGCCAGCCCGTGTTGGTCCAGGCGCCCGCCAGGTACACGCCGGGCAGGGAGGTCTCCGAGCCGGCGCGGAGGCCGTGCGTGCCCGGCGCGCCGTAGAACGTGGCCGCGTGCTCCCGCGTGACCATGGACTCGGTCACGGTCGCGCCGCCCGCGGCGGGCAGCAGGCGGGCCATTTCGGCCGTGAAGTGCGCCACCAGATCCGCCGAGCGCCGGCCGATCCACGACTCGGCAGCCGACAGGGAGACGGTCAGGCATTGGCGGCCGTCGTCGAGTCCGGCCCCCTCGGTGCGGTCGAACACGAACTCCACGTCGCTGCCGACACCCGCGGCGATCGGCAACTCGGTCACCGGACGGTCGTACACGAGGTGCACGTTGACGATCGGCGAGGTGCCCAGGGTCTCCAGGCGGTCCTGGGCCGCCACACTGCCGGGCGGCAGCAGCGGGTCCACGGCGTCGTGCGGCACGGCCACAACGACGGCGTCGGCCTCGATCAACTCGCCGTCGACGTCCACCAGAAGCCGCCCGTCGGGACTGGTCCGCACGCCGGTGACACCGGCCTGCGTCCTGACGTCGGATCCGCCGGCCTCCAGGGCGCGCCGGGCGGCGTCGCCGTGCAGTGCCGACAGCGACACCCTGGCCCAGCCGATGTCGGCGGCGGCCGCATCGGTCAGCAGGCCGGTCACGAAGACCTTGGCGGCGAGCTTGAGGGACGCCTCCGCGGCACCGAGGTTCACCGTCGGCAGCACGACCAGGTTCCAGAACGTCTCGACCGCCAATGTGGCCTGGCCGTGGGCCGCCAGCCAGTCGCCGAACGTCGTCCGGTCCAGCGCCGGGTCGTCGGGGTTCAGGCGGCGCAGCGCCATCGCGGCGCGCAGCACCTGCACCCTCTGGCGAAAGTTCAGGTGGGGGAAGGTCAGCAACGACGGGGCCAGGTGCAGCGGTGCCGGGCCGGCGGTGCGGCGAATGGTGCCTGCCCGCCCGCCGGGGCGCAGCACGGGAACTTCCAGCCGGCGCTGCAGGAACACGCCGTCGGCCGAGCCGATGCGCTCCAGAAAGGCCCGGTAGGCCTCGCAGCAGCGCAGGAAGACGTGCTGGCCGTTGTCGTACCAGATGCCCCGGTGCTCGAACGACCAGGTGGCGCCGCCCAGGCGGGGCCGGCGCTCCAGCAGCGTCACCGCCGCACCCCGGTCGGCGGCTTCGAGGCCAGCGGCAAGGCCGGCCAGGCCGCCTCCGATCACCACCACGTGGCGCGGGTAACCCCTCACGGCCGCAGTCCCGACACGCTGCGCGCCGCCACGAGAGCCTTCTCCCAGGCGGGCAGACGCATGCGCCCCGCCAGCGGCCCGGTCGGCCGGGCGGCGATACGGCCCAGAAGCCGCCGGTAGATGCCGGCCATGGCCGCCGTGCACGACCGGCTGCGGTGGTCGAGGTGCCCCAACAGGACCAGACCCCGCTCGAACCAGTTCGCCGCCTGATCGGCCACGTGCCCGACGAGCGCGCCGACGCGCTCGGGAGGCGCCCACTGCCCGGGCAGGACGCCGAAGCGTTCCCGGTCCTCCGCGGGGAGGTAGATGCGCCCCATCTCGTGGTCCTCGAGGATGTCGCGCAGCATGTTGGTGAGCTGCAGCGCCACCCCCAGGTCATCGGCCAGCCGAAGGACGTCGTCGGCCGGCCGCTGGGGGTCGTCCGCCGGCCGGGGGGCCTCGTCACTGCCGGTGGCGTGGCGACGGCCCGCCTTGGTGCCGAAGATGCCCAGGGACAGGCGGCCGACCGAACCGGCCACGAGACGGCAGTAGCGGACCGTGTCGTCCATGGTCACGTACGTCTTGCCCCGCACGTCCTGCTCGCAGCCCTCCACGATCTCGTGCAGGACGGTCACGGGGATCGGGTACCGCTCGGCGGCATGGGCGACGCCCGCGAGCACCGGGTCGGCGGGGTCGGGAATCCCACCCGCCGCCAGCACGTCGATTGCCGTGTGGATATCGCCCAGGGCCGCCAACTTGCGGTCGCGTGGCCAGTCGCCGTCACCCACGTCGTCGATGCGTCGGGCCATGGCGTACAGCGCGGCCATGGCCCGACGCTTGGGCGGCGGGAGCAGGCGGATGCCGTAGGCGAAGTTGCGGGCCTCCGCCCAGGTGATCTCCTCGCACTGCCGGTACGCCGACTCCGGGGTGATCACGGTCATGGGGCACTCCGACGTCGCACGAGGGCACCGAGGTACAGAGGGACGAAGCGGCGCAGCAGCCGCACGGTGCCTGCCTGCCGGGTGGCGCTCAGCACCTCGCAGCCCGCCGCTTCGATGGCGTCGAGCCCTGCGAGTCCTCCCGCCACGAATCCGGCGATGGCGAGGCGGGCGTGCCCCCGTAGCGACGCCACCAGCGGTCGTCCGGCCGCCAGCATCTCGCGGGCGCGGCCCGCCTCGTGCGCCACCAGGTCCCGCAGGTCCTCGCCGGCCACCGGCGCCAGCAAATCATCGGCGGTGCAGCCGAAGCGCTCCATGTCGTCGACCGGCATGTAGACGCGACCCGCGGCGGCGTCCTCGCCGATGTCCTGGAGGTGTTCCAGAACCTGCAGCCCGCTGCACACGGCATCGGAGTCGGCCAGGCGGTCCGGGGTGTCCGACTCGAAGACGGCCAGGACGAGGTGCCCGACGGGATTCGCCGACAGCGTGCAGTAGTCCAGCAAGTCGTCCCAGCTGGCGTAGCTGCTCTTGTGCTGGTCCAGCCGGTTGGCGGCCAGCAAGCGGTCGAACGGCGTGCGGGAGAGTCCGAAGCGGGTCACCGTCGGGGCCAGCCGACCGAAGACCGGGTGGCCGGGAGTGCCTGCGAAGAGGTCGTCGATCTGCGCTTCGAGCCAGTCCAGTGCGGCGGTGCGGTCGCCGGGGTACTCGTCACCCAGGTTGTCGACAAGGCGGGCGTAACCGTAGATCGCCAGCAGGTGTTGGCGCAGGTGCGCCGGAAGCGCCCGGAGCGCTACGGGGAAGTTCTCCCCGGAGGCCCGTGCCATGACGGCGTCGAGACCGGCGTGCTCTTCGATCGTCTCGGCGCCCTCGGCCGGGGCCGTGGGCGTCGAAGCGCCGACCGCCGGAGTCCGGTTCGGTTCTTGCAACACCGTACCCTCCGCCCGCACGGGCGCCGTCGGCCGACTCAACGAAAGCACTCCCACCAGGAGACGCACGATACACAATAATTGACCGGTCGTTCTCGGCGTTGTGTGCGGATGGCCGCGGGCTACGCCACCGACGGTGCGCTCTCGTTGCGGCCACCCACGAGCCCACGGAACACCTGCACGACCGCGTCGAGGATGACCATGCCCCCGGTCACGTAGCTCTCACCGTCATCGTCGGGCTGCAGGATCTTCCCCAACTCCTCGGCCAGCATCCTGAAGGTGTCCCGCGCCTCCATCACGTACTCGGGCTCGAACAGCATCGCCCGCTTGGCCAGCTCCAACAGGACGGGGAGGCCGGGGCGCAGCGCCTCGGCGCAGATCTCCCCGGCGGCGCGCATCTGGACCGGCTCGTCCAACTCGCCCACCCGGCTCCGGAACCTCGCCAGCGCCTGCAGCGCCACCCGCTCGGCGGCCCGTAGGAACACCTCGCTCTTGGAGTTGAAGTGGCGGTAGAAGGTGCCTTTGGCGACGTCGGCGCCGGCGCACAGGTCGGCCACGCTCACCTCTCCGTAGCTGTGCAGCCCGAAGGCTTCGATTGCCACGTCGAGGATCCTCTCGGCCACTGCCGGTGCCCGGGCCTCCCCCAGCACGGCCGCGGTGTCCTGCTCGCCCCCGAGCGCGCGGTTGGCCAGGATGTCCGGCAATACCTGGCCGATCTTCGATAGCGGCAGGCGCCGGCGTTCCCGGAGGCTGCGAATCACGTGCAGGGCCTCCACGTGTTCCTGCCCATACAGGAATCGCCTGGGGGCGACGCGCTGCGGCGGCGGCAGCAAGCCTCGCCGGAGGTAGTGGTGCACGGTGGAGGCCGGAACGCCGCTGCGCTCCACCAATTCGGCCATCAAGAAGCCGTCCACGTACCGAACGTCCACCGTCATTCCCCCGTCTCAACTATTCGGTCACAGAGTACTACCCCGCCGGGGGCATATCCCTGCGCCGAGGCGGCGAGAATGAACACCGCTCGTCGTTCCGGCGAGAGAACTCCACCCCGGCGCAGATCCGGGACCGAACCCATTGCCCGACAGACCCATGTGCGGCGATCATCCGCACCGTCTTGCTATCCCGGAGGGAGCTCCGTGAACCAGGCCACGCCGGCGAACCCTTCGAGTTCCCGCCGCCGACGGGACCGGGATCTCTTCCGCCTGGCGATTCCCGCCTTCGGGGCACTGGTCGCCGAGCCCCTGTACGTGCTGGCGGACACCGCCGTGGTGGGCCACCTGGGTACACCGCAACTCGCCGGGCTGGCGCTGGCCGGCCAGGTGGTGCTGAGCGTCTACGCACTGTTCATCTTCCTGGCCTACGGCACCACGGCGGCGGTGGCGCGGCTGCGTGGCGCGGGCCGGGAGGCCGACGCGGCCCGCTGGGGAGTGCAGGGGCTGCTGATGGCGGCGGTGGTTGGCACCGTGGCGGGTGCCGTGCTGTACGGCTTCTCCGACCCCGTGCTGGAACTGCTGGGCGGCGAGAGCGCCGCCCGGGCGCAGGCCCGCATCTACCTGCACATCAGCCTGGGGGGCCTCCCCGCCATGCTGATGATGCTGGCCGGCGTGGGTTACCTGCGAGGCAGCCTCGACATGACGCGACCGCTGAAGGTGGCCGCGCTCACCGCCGTCGGGAACCTGGTACTCGAAGTGGTCCTCGTCTACGGGCTGGGCTTCGGGATCGGGGCGTCGGCCCTGTCGACGGTGGTGGTCCAGTGGATCGGGGCGGCCATATACGTGCGCTGGGTGTTGCAGGCGGCGCGCCCGCACATCCGCAGCGTGCGCCCCGAGTGGGCGGTGCTACGGCAGTTGCTACGGGCCGGTGCCGACCTTCTGGTACGCACCGCGGCCCTGCAGGGCGCCTTCGTGATCGCCACAGCGGCGGCGGCCCGCATCGGCACCGCCGACCTGGCGGCACATCAGGTCGTCCTGGGGCTGTTCAGCTTCTCCGCACTGGGCCTCGATGCCCTGGCCATCGCCGCGCAGGGCATGGTCGGCATGCTGCTCGGAGCCGCCGACGGCGCCGGCGCCCGGGAAGTGGGCCGGCGCGTCGTGTTCTGGGGGTTGGTGTTCGGGCTGGCCGCCGCGGTCGTCACGGTGGCACTGCGCCCCGTCCTGCCGCAGTTGTTCAGCGCCGATGCGGCCGTGGTGTCCCTGGCGGGGTTCCTGATGCTGCACCTGGCGCTGATGCTGCCGCTCAACGGCGTGGTGTTCGCCCTCGACGGCGTGCTGATCGGCGCCGGCGACCTGCGCTACCTGGCCGGTGCCATGGTCACCGCCACCGCCACCTTCGTTCCCCTGGTGGTCGCGATGCGGATCGGCAGTGCCGGCATCGGCTGGCTCTGGGGGGCGATGGTGATCCTCATGGTGGCCCGCCTCGCCGGCGTGGGACTGCGCTTCGCCGGGAACCGCTGGATACGCCTCGGCGGAGGCTGACAGGGCACCGGGCGGCGAGCCTCTCCCCCGGAGGCGGTCAGCGGAGAAGATCGTCGTAGAAGATCTGCAGGTCGCGGCCGATTTCAGGGGAGTCGTCGAAGTCGGGCAACGGTTCGGCCAGGAAACGGTGCATGTCGCGCATGACCTTGTACAACTCCCGGCGGGAGCCCGAGCGGTGAGCGGTGCGCAGCTCCCGCCGGTAGCACTGCTCGCAACCCGGGGTGACGGAGAGACCTCGCCGCGTGGCCCAGCGGGCAATGTCGATGCGGTCCGCATCGAGGGCCACGTCGGCGAGCCGATGAGCCGTGTCGTCCACGAGATACTCGACATGACAGCGCAGGGTGTTGTCGGTCCAGGAGAACGTCCCGCCGCTGCCGCCGCTGAAGGGCGCACCCCGCACGAGCGACAACGCCGTGTGCAGGGAGGCCAGAGCGTGCGGCGGTTGCGCCCGCTCGGCGACCCGGAGCCAGGCAGTGAACCGTTCCAGATCGGTCGTCACCTGCTCGGACAACCGGTAGACGCCTTCGGTGCTGAGGTGGGACAGGTACGGATCGCCGTCGGCGTCGCGGCCGAGGCAGATGCGGGCGCGCGACACCACGTTGGTGAACGACTTGGGACTCGGCAGAGCGTCCCAGTGCCACAGCCAGTGCTTGAGGCGATCGGCTGTTGCCCCGTCACGGTGGAAGGCCAGAAAGCACGCCAGGTCAAGAGCCCGCTGGGACGTGAAGGCGGAGGACGCCCCCACCGCGTGCACCACGCCCAGCACCCGCAGCTCCACCGGACCGGGCATGACGCCCGGTGACGTGGCATACAGGCTCAGGGCCCGCAGGTCGTCCGCCCAACCGGAGCCGGACGTGCCCGGGCGCAGCGGCGCCAGGATCGGCGTGCGCCAGCGCCGGGGAGTGCCGGTACGCCGACCCGCAGAGCCGTCGATGGCAGGCCCCGAGCCGGCCGCGACCCGGCCGGTGGGCGCCTCCGGCGAGATCGACAGCGGTAGGTGTTCGCAGCGCTGCAACTCGACGGCGATGGGCTCCCAACACAGGCGCCCGCCGTTGATCTCGAACGTCCAAGGTGCGATGCCCGGCGGTGCGGGGGACATCCTGCGGGACGCCGGATCGCGCGGGGCGGCCGCAGTGATCACTGCCAGACCGGGTCCGGCGAGACCGTGCAGGTGCTCCAGCATCACCGGGTCGCGGGTGTGCGAGTCGAGCAGCAGTATGCAACGGTGATGACCGATGGGCTCGTGCAGGCGCCTCTGCGACAGCGCGGCCGGATCCGCTGCGGTAGCGCGCATCAGCGCGGCGTGTTGCTCGACGTCGGCCAGCACATCGTCGAGGCGACCCACCGCCCGCACAACGTCGAGGTCGCGCAACGAGTCCCCGCAGCCGATGCAGACGATACCGAGACCCTCGGCGAAGGGGCTCTCGGCGACCTCCGCCGCTACCGACTCCAGCAGTGCTGACACGGCCTCCGGGGCACCGAGCGCCATGACCGAACCCAGTTGTTCCAGATTGCCCAGAATCACCGAACCCTGCGGGGTGAAGCTGCCCAACGTTGCCAGCAGCGGCCATGGTGCACCCCCCGAAGGGGCGGTTCCGGCCCGACCGATGGCAGAACGGTCGATCATCCACGTCGCGCCGCCGTCGACGGCTTCGAACCCTGCAGCGGGGTCGGGGTGCGGCTCCCCCAGCAGGAGCCCCAAGGACTCCGCCGTGGCAGCGATCGCCACGACGGGCGGCAGGAGGCGCCCGCCCAGCCGTTCGGGCAACCCCTCCACCAGATCCACGAGGTCCGCCACGAGACCGCGACCGTCGAGGCTCTCCCCGCAGACGTGACCGCCGGCCGCGTCGTGTTCGGTACGTGGTGGTGTCACGGATGGTCTTAATACACCAGATTACCCTAAGCGTGCGAAGTGTCCGATTCTGAGAAGCACTGCAGCGGCGGCGCGCTGCTGATCTGTGGAGCCGGAGACTCCGACAACTGATTACCCACCGTCGGGCTCGCTGCCGCAGAACGCTCGAGGGTGGGAATGCGAAGGCGCCACCCGGGATGGATGAGGTTCGGATCCCGCAGCGTGCCACCGCCCGGGAGCGGCCCGGAATTCAGTTCGTAGATCTCCCCCCAGCGCATCGCATCGCCCAGGTGCCTTTCCGCCAAGCGCCACAGCGAGTCGCCCGGCCGCACGACGACCCAACCCGACTCCCCGGTCACCGGCAGAGCCGGCTCGACGGAATCCGTCGGGGTGGTGGCATCGGACGCCGGGGTGAACCTGACCGCCGGCGGTGCACCCCGGAGCCTCACCGTCGAGTCGACCACCGTGTTGGCCGCGGGTGCCGGCACCACGGACCCGTGCCGCGGCGAGCCGAGCACCGGCGCAGGTGGCTCCGGTGCAGGCGCGGGTGGCTCCGGTGCAGGCGCGGGTGGCTCCGGCACCGCCGAGGTGAGCGGCACTCCGGTGAAGCTCGATTGCGGCGGCGCCAGCACCGGCGGAGGCGCCTCCTGCACCGCCGGAGGCTCACCCGACGTCGGTCCGACGAAAACCCCTTCGCGTGGTGCATGGATCGAACCCGAGGTTTTCATGGGGATCGCCACGTCGGCGAAGGACGGCGTTGCGGCGACCGCCGGATGAGCCAGGGCTCCGAACATGCCGGCTGCGGCGACCACGAACGCCACCAGCCGGACAACGACCGACTGCATGCCCAGCACCCGCAGGGGAAGCGGCCGGGCCGTCCGTCCCCGGCACGCCGCCACCGACTCCGCCAGGAACGACAACGCCACCTGCGACCACCAGATCCAAACCGCGACCGCCAGAACCCGCACCAGGGCCCCCGATGGCAGGGCGCCGTTCTCGACGACGGTCACCAGCGAGGACCACGTCGGGAGACCGGCGGGTAAGGGGTTGCCGATCAACGTCACCAGACAGATCGGGACACCCACCACGAATCCCCCCAACACCGCGCAGGCACCGGCTCCGACCACCACAGCGCGAACGTTGCGCATCATCTCCTACCTCGCTCTCCGGCTGTTCGAACATTCGGGCCGGCACTACCGGCAACACCACGACGCGGGCAGAACCCGCGGCAGAGAATCTTTCCGCCCACGACGATGGCTACCGCCCGCGGCTCACGCCCCAGACGGCCCGAGCCTCGGTCTCGGCGCTCACCCGGACGGACCTGTCGCCCAACCCCAGGACGCGCACGGGAACCTCGCCGTTCACCCGCACGACGGCCCGGTCACTCTGGACGGACACGTCGGATTCGTAGCCGGCGCCATCGACAACCGCCCGCGCTGCGACGCCGGCCTCGGCGACCTTCAGGCGCACCACCCCCGTGGTCCGGTAGAACGTCACGTCCACCTCCTGAACAGCGGCGCGAGCGGCCTGCCGAGCCACGTCGGAGAGAACCCGTCGCTGGCCGCGCACAGCCGCGGCGTCGATCACGATGCCGGTGATGAGCAGGAACGCCACGAAGATCACCGCCACGAACAGGCTGATCACACCCCTCTCACCGGCCCGGTGCCGCCGCCGGCGGGTACCGATGGACGACTTGTCACCTCGCCGGCGCGCCGGCATCAGGAACCACCCCGGCGACGATCCACGACCTCGGTGCTCGTCACCTCGAAGGTGACCGATCCCGGCATCCGCAGGAGCGTGAGGTCTTCAAGTCGCGTCGAGCAGCGGATCGTCACCGAGACCGAGCCACCGGGACGCAACCCGCCGGTGTTGGCGACAACGGCGAGTTCCGAACACGTTTGGTGGCTCTCCCCGAGGGTCGCCTGCGCCACCTTCTCGGCCGCGGCGGTTGCCGCCAGGGGGCTCTGGCGCAGCGAGGCCGCCCGTGCCGCCTCCGCCGCTACGTCCCGCACCTCGTTGCGCGTCTGTCCCAGACGCCAGGCGGCAGCCAGCAGCATCAGCGCCCCGAGCACTCCCAGAACCAGCAGGGCGAACTCCAGCGACAGCACCCCGCGCTGCGTCCGAGGCGGCCGAGTCACCCTCAGCGCCTGCCCTCGGGGATGAAGCGCTCCACAGGGCCCTCCACCCGGCGGCTCACCGCGGTGGGCAGGCCCGGCACGATCCGCGGTGATGCGGCCGAGACCACAACGGCGACCTCCCCTGGCCGCATGTCGACATCGACCGACAGGTCACGCACGAGCCGGTCGTCGCCCACGACGGCCCGCGCCAGCGCCGACACCGAGTCCACCGAACCCGCCTCCACCTGCACGGCCTCCAGGACCGTGTCGGCGGCGTCGGCCACCGCCAGCGCCGCGTTGAAGACCAGGCCGAAGTGGATCACGCTCATGACCAGGGCCAGTAGAACGCCGTAGAGCATCACGAATTCGGTGGTCACGATGCCGGACTCGCCCGCCCGGGGACCGCCGGCAGGACCACCCGGGGAACCGCCCAAACGGGAGGCGCCGACGCCCGGCACGACGTTTCGCCGATTCGGGCGCAGGTGCCGGTGTCGCTGCGACACCACGACCACGGCCATGCGCTCCCCATCCCGTTCCGCCGATTCCGACCCCGTCGCCGTCACTTGCCGAGGAAGACGCCGGGATCGGTCCCGACGTTGACGTTGGTGGGAATCTCGTTCGCAACCTCAGACGTCAGGTTCCGCACGACGCTCACCACCACGATGGCCAAAGCGGCCACTCCGGCCACCAGTAGCGCCCACTCGGTGGTGGTGAGTCCCCGCTCGTCGTCGTGCAGCTTGGCTCGAAGGTTCGACGCCGTCAGCGTCAACCAGACCCAGCCGCGGATGGATAGTTCGTTCATGGCTCACTCCTTTGCGTGTAGCCGTGTGCTTGCAACATCTCCGGGCGCATCTCCCGACGCGTCTGCGAATCCGCGAGAAACGGGACGGTTGGCGGCGCGGCTCACAACATCTCCAGCAGGGAGCTGAGGGCGGGGTATCCGACGAACATCACGAAGGCCATGGCGACGACGACGGTGGGGATCGACATGCGCTCGGTGGTGGCGTCGGCCTTCATGCGGGCGTTGGCCAACTCCAGTGCGCTGAGCATCTCGGCCTTGCAGGTCAGGGCCTCGCTGGGGCTGGCGCCCTGCTCGGCGGTGAGGCGAATCGTGGCCGCCAGTTCTTCCACGTCCGCGACGCCGATATCCGCGGCGAGCCGCTGGAAGCCGGCCGACGGCGGCTGGCCGTTGACGCGGCTCCAGTCCATGGCCGCCTTCAGCTCGTCGAACGCCCAGCCGCTGCCCACTGCCGCCGCCTGGTACAGCGCCCCGTCGCTGTGACTGCCACCGGCGACGAGGATCTTGACGAGGTCCATGTAGGCGCTCAGTGCCCGGAGGAACTCCTCCCGGCGCTCCGCCGCCTTCTTGCGCAGGGCACCGTCCGCGCCCACGTACCCGCCGAGCATCCCGAGGCCCACCAGCAACAACGCGGTCCACACGGGCAGGGTGAGTCCCAGCGCCCGTGCACCGAACGCCAGCACGACGAGCGCGCCGCTCGCCCCCAGGGCCGTCGCCAGCTTGGCGAAGGAGTGCTGGGCGGCGCCGCGCCCCACGACGCGCAGGTCCACGGCGAGCGTGCCGAGGTCGAACCCCAGGGACTCGACGATCTGCAGGGCACGCCTCTCCGCGCGCCCGCGCCACCGCGGCATCTCGCTGTCGTCGACGGCAGGCGCCGAACGGGGACCGTGGTATTCGCCCAGAGCACGCAGCAGCGGCACCGGCCGGGTCATCAGACCCCGTCCCACCAGCCAGATCCCGGCGCCGATGAGCGCTCCCACCAACGCCGTCACGGCGTGAACCGCGCCAGCCCGGAGGCCGACGGATCGAAGTACCGCTCGGGGGGCCGCACCCGCCCGAGTCGCGCCAGCAGCCAGAACCCGCCCATGAACACCAGGCCGATCACCAGCAGGGCCACCTGACCGCGAGCACTGTCGTAGGGCTCCAGGTAGCCACGGTCCACCAGGTACAGGCCGCCCGCCATGATCGCCGTGGTCCCCACGATGAGCCGGGCCGATGTGCGGTAGCGGGCCCGGCTGGCGTCGGCCTCGACCACCAGGCGGCTCTCGGCCCGCACCACCTCCGCCTGCGACCGCAGCAGCGAGACCAGATCCTGTGCCCCCTGAACCGACGCCAGGATGAGCGACGCCACGACCTTGTCCACAGCGGGGTGCACCACGTCGTTGGCGAACGCGAGCAGCGCGTCGGGCAGGGCGCGCACTTCGAGGCGGGCCGCCAGTTCCTGCACCTCCCGGCGGATGGCGGCGGGAGCGGCGCCGGCCGAACCCACGATGGCCCTCTCGATACCGCCGCCCGCGGCCAGGATGGCGTACAGCATCTCGATCCAGCCGGCGATGGCGTCACCGCGCTCGCTGATGGCGCGCAGCCCCTTGCCTTTCCCGAACCGCCCGGCGAACAGCACGATCGCCGCCGTCACCAGCGCGCCGGCGCTCAGCCAGCCGGTGACGGCAAAGATCAGAACCCCTGCCACGACCGCTATCGAGGCGCGACGCAATGCCTCCATCGGCACCTCCACAGCGCCGCCGCCGAGCCGCCCGCGCCCCGGCAGGATCGCACGACCCCGCAGCCCGCCGATCAGCAGCCACAGACCCAGGCCCGCGACGGCGCCGCACATCACGATTGCCAGGCGGCTCACTGGTCCCACCATCCTTCGGGGCGGTGCATGAGCGACGGCTCGAAGCCGTGCTGGGTCAACCTGCGCAGGGTTGGTTCCACCCGCAGCGGTTCGCCGGAGGGCACCGCCCATCCCTGCGGCGAGGGGCACCAGATCTCGTTGGACAGCACGTGGCTGTCGGTCGAACCGACGACCTCGCGGATGCTCGTGACCCGCCTCGTGCCGCCGACCTGGTCCACGTGCACCACGAAGTCCACGGCCGAGCCCACGAGCCGATACGTGAAGGCCCGCGAGAACTGCTGGGGGGTTAGCGCGGCGTACATCGTGAGCCGCTCGAAGGCCTCGGCGGTGCTGTTGGCGTGGATGGTGCACAGCGAGCCGTCCTGACCCGAGGTCATGGCGAGCAACATCCCCAGCACCTCCGGGCCACGGACCTCCCCCACCACGATGCGGTCGGCGTGCATGCGGAGGCACTCCCGCAGCAACGCCTCCAGCAAGAACGCCCCCGCACCCTCCACGTTCGGCGCACGGGCCTCCAGGACGCCGATGTCGGGATGCAGGTCGCCGTAGTAGTGCAGGCCGAGTTCCAGTTCGTCCTCGACGGTGATGATGCGCTCGTGCGGCGGCACCTCGTTCAGCAGGCTGCGCACGAGCGTCGTCTTGCCGGTACCCATCCCCCCGCAGACCACCATGTTGAACCCGGCACGCACCGCGGATGAGAAGAAGGACTCGATGGCCCGGTCGAACATGCCCGAGGTCCGTAGCTCGCTGAGGCGCGCCAGGTCAGGGTCGTGCAGGCGGATGGTCACCATCGGCACGAGGGACACGGCCATGACCGCGTGCAGCCGGCCGCCGTTCGGCAGCCGCATGTTCAGCACCGGCGAGCTCACGTCGAAGCGCCGGCCGCTGCGGTCCAGCGTGGCGCCCACCCAGCGGATCTGCTCGATGAGTTCCTCGTTGGTGGCCGCCACCGGTTCGCCCCGCCGCTTGCGGCCACCACGGTCCACCAGCCACACCTCGTCGCAACCGTTGATGTGGATGTCGGTGAGGTCCGGGTCGTTCAGGAAGCGCTCCCAGGGGCCGGTTCCGAAGGCGTAGGCCAGGGCGGTGCGGGTCAGATTCTCCTCGGCGGCCGCGTCCAGCATGGGAACGCCGGTGATGAGGCGTTCCTGCGCCAGGCTCAACAACCAGTCGCGGATCACGCCGGTGGCCCGCTCGCGGCGCTCGTCGTCGCTTGGGCGACGCCCGGAGCGGTTCTCCCGCTCGATCCAGACAGCCAGTTCGCTGCGCAGGTTCTCCAGCAGTCCCTCCAGCAGTCCCTCCTGCGCGTCGCCGCCGACGGGCGCACTGAGGCTCATCGTCTGCTCCGGCAGCGGGGCGCCCGAGGCACCGGGCCGGGTTCTGTCGACCGGGCGCTCATGGCGCAACCGGGCGTGGCGACACCGAGACGCCCGCGGAACTCAGGTGCGCCACCAGATCGGTCAGCGGCCGCACCGTCCGGGCCAGCAGCGACCGCCGAAGTGCCCGCTCACGTGTGGCGTCGGAAGTGAGTGCGGCGGCACCCCGCTGGTCCCAGGCGGTTGATCCCAACACCCATGCCCGGTCCTCGGTGGTCTGGCGCAGCGCGGCGTCGATCTCGCCTGTGGGGTACGGCCCGTCACCCGCCACGACCGCCAACAGCGGCATTCGCTCCGAGAGAGCCACCGCGCGCTCCAACAGCACGGCCAGGCTCTCGAAGCGGGGCTGCACCACGACCACGACGATGTCGGCCTGCGCACAGAGTCTCCCGGCCGGCGCGCCGGGACGCAGACGCCCTGCGTCCACCAGCAGGTCCACGTCGTGCAGGCTCCTGTCGAGGTCGGCGAAGTCGATCTGCTCGAGCGCGGCGCCGACCGACTCGCCGCTCGGCGCCACCATCACGGACGGCCCGTCGGGCAGCCGCTGACAGGCCGACCAGAACTCCGACTCGGCCACGCCGTGGCGTGACAGGGCCGCGAAGCTCACCAGGCTGGGCGAGTCGGGATGGAGCCCGAACCGGGGAGCCACCGTCCCGCCGTCGGCGTCGGCCTCGACAAGGGCAACCCGGCGGTGCCGGGGCCACTGGTAGGCCATGCACGCAGCAAGCGTGGTCACCCCGGGGGCGCCCTTCAGCGAGCCGAACACGACCAGCGTCACGGCGCCACCTCGGCGAGACGGGGGCCGGCGTCAGTAGCCGCGACCACCCGAGCCCCGGCCGAGCGGGGCACCAGCAGCGACACCAGGGCGTCGCCGCCGCGGTTGCCGAGCCACTGGAAGTCGAACACCTCCACGGCGGACACCACCACCGGGCTGTCCCAACCGACGATCGGGTCCTGTGTCAGCAGGTCCACCACGTCACCCGCCGCGAGAGTGCTGATGGGGTACTGCCCGGCGCCGAGGCGCAGACCCACCACCGCGAAGTCCTCCGGGATCACCGAACCGTCGTCCAGCAGGGTCCGGCTCACGAAACCGCCGGCGGCGGCGTCGAAGGCCGCCGTGCGCCCCACCACGTCCGCGGCGGCCGCCGCCTCGATCACGTCCACCGGAACGTCCACGTCGATGTCGACGGCTCGCAGGTCGGCCGCTGTGACCACCTCGCCGCGGGCAATGTCGCCGGCCCACACCAGCGCCGACACCCGGGGAGGCTCCTGCCCGGCCAGCAGCAGCGCCCCAATCGCCCCGAGCCCCACCAGCACGACCCCCACCGCCACTTCGGGGACGCGCCGGCGGGCGGTGCGAAGCGGCGGCACCGCCGGCGCCGAACCCGACGGGGCTGCCGGTTCCGGTGCCGGAGCCGACGACCCCGGCGATGGCGCCCTCCTCGACGATGTTGCGTTGCTGACCGACATCGGACCGGGACCTCCTCGACGTGCCGTAGAACTGCTGGGGGCTGCCGCGAGGCCGCAAGAAGGCCCGCACGCCGCACCGAGGCGCCGCCGGGCGAGGGGCGGCTCGATCGCCGCCGTCATGAGGCCCGCCCCCGATCCGGATCCCGGGTCATGGACATCCCGGGATCCGGTCGGGTTCAGGCGTGGCGCACCATACAGGCGATTACTCCAATTAGCAAGTAATTACTTGAAATAGTAGTAAATATCTCCAAGATGGTCTATACCGGGGCATGACCAGGCACGGGATCCGCACCCGGGGGACGGCCGACCGGCCCCCGAGAGACTCGTCGAAGCGGCTGGGCCCGCTGGTCCGACGCTCGATCCTCACCGGGCGGGTGGCGGGCCGGCACCTGAGGAACCTGTCGATGCGCGACCTCTCCCGGCTCCGACGGCGGATCCGCACCGGGCTGGCCGCCATGGCGCTCGGCGGCGTCGCCGGGCTCTGGGATGTTGAGACGGCGGTCTTCGCCGGCTGGCTGGTGGTGCTGGCCGTGCTGTCGTGGCACGACCTGCGAACCCGCCGGCTCCCCACCGCCATCGTGAACCCGGCGACCGTCCTCGGCATCGCCGCCCTCGCCGCCACGGCCTGGCGCACCGGCGAGGCGGCCCGGCTGGGAGTCGCGGCAGCCACCGCCGCGGCCGCTTACGCCGCCTTCGCGGCGCTGCACGCTCTCAACCCCGACGGGCTCGGCTACGGCGACGTGCGGCTCAGCGGCCTCCTGGGGCTCTTCCTGGGCTGGCTGGGCCCCGATGCCATGCTGGCCGGCACCGCCTTCGGCGCTGTCGGGGCGGCCATCGTGGCGCTGACGATGCTGGCCCGCCGCCGGGGCACCAGGGCCACCCTGGCCTTCGGCCCCTTCCTCGCCGCCGGAGCGGCCGCCGCGGCCCTCCTCCATCCCGCCAGCCCCCTGGGTCTCGGCTGAAGCCAGCGGGGAAGGGGGCTACTCGCCGCGGCGCCAGACCTCGAGGGCTGCTCGCATCGACGGATCCAGCCAGGCGTCGAAGCGCTTGCGGGCCGTCGGGATGTCGTCGTGGAAGTTGATCTGGTACGGCTCCTTGGACACCACCTGGTGGTCGTAGATCTCACCGCCCCGCTTGCGGTAGAAGATCAGCCCGGCGGCGATCACACCCCGGAAGGACTGCCCCACGGCGTGGAACGACAGCAGGATCTCCGAGCGGCCGTTGGGGGTTTCGAGCCCGATGCGGTTCCAGGCGCTGTAGTTGCGCAGGTTGGCGAAGTACCCCTGGCGCCGGACGCCGTCGATGACCTGCTTGCGGTGCCAGCTGCGGCGCTCGGCATGGTCAGGGGGGGCGTAGTCGGCGAAGACCCGCCGGTCGCCGCTGTCGTCCTCGATGGCATCGCCCAGATCGGTCTCGAGTTGGGCGATACGCCCCTTGGCGTGCCAGAAGACCTCGGTGGCCACAGTCACGGCGTTGGCGAAGCTCCGCCGCAGTTCCGAAGTTCCCGACCGGAACTGGTCGGAGATGACGGAGATCACGTCGGTCAGGTCGCTCGGCTCGTCCCGCACCCGCCCCAGGGCGCTGACCGCCTGCAGGAAGCTGCGCCGCTGGGCCGTGGCCACCACGCCTGCCAGTGCTTGCAAGCCGGCGTCGTCCGCCGCCGCCAGGGCGTCGCTGAACGCGTTCCTGTCCTCGCGGCGCACGGTGAGCGGGAACAAGTCCGCTCCCAGTAGCAAGTAGGACGCGGCCGCCCTGGCCACCCGCTCGGTGCTGGCGCCGAACGGCCTCCGCCGCAGGAGGCCGTGGAGCAGGAAGGCGGCGACAAACTCAGGCGGGGCCTTGTCCTCCCGGTGCGGTAGCCGGCCCAACACGCTCGACAGCAGTTCGGCGCGGTCCGCATCGCCGATCTCCTCGGTGCCGTCGTTGCGGACCCAAGCTCCCGAGGCGGATTCCACTTCGGGCACCTGCAGGCGGCGGTCCACCTCGATAAGGAACTCGGCGTCCATGACCGTGCCGTGCTCGTCCTGGTCCAGCAGCCAGAGGCACGCCTCCTGCAGGCCCGACAGGGCATCCACTTCCCACTGCTTCAGCCGGTCGGCCCCGGCTGCGTCACGGCCGGCGGCGTCGAAGCCGTTGGCAGCGAGCCTGTAGGCGAGGCTCCGGTCCACGTCCACGAGCCGATCGGCCGCGGCCACCTCCAGCGCCCAATCGCGCACCAGGCGCCCTTCCATGTCGGCCAGCCCTCCGGGGTCCTCGTCCAGGCAGAGATCCTGCAGCTCCGCCCAGGCCTCGGCGATCGCGGCGCACTCACCGCCGGGCGCGCTCCAGTCGGCCGGGGGTGTGTCCACCGGCAGAACCTCGGGTGTATCCCCGTTGGTCATAGTTTGTCTCTATATATCATAGTTTGTCTCTATATATTTGGAGCATCTTTTCTATAACTTAGAGAGGACGATGATATTTAGGTATATCATGATACACCTTGAAAAGCCCCCCATAGCCTGAGGGCACAGTAGCAGACTCACCGCGGTTCTTCTAATCGATATCGAGCCGATGACCTACCCCGCAGGCGGTACCCGACCCGCAGCATCACCCCCCTGCGGGCGCCGAGGTGCTGGAATCTGCACAACACCGAAGACCTGCAGCTGACCGAGACCCCGCGAGCACCCATGACCCCACCACGACGAACCGGCCCGGCCGCGGCCGTCCCCTTCGCCGACGAGATCGTGGAGGTGCCGATCACCGAGGAGGTGTCGGAGTCGTTCCTGGCGTACTCGCTGTCGGTGATCACGTCCCGGGCGATTCCCGACGTGCGCGACGGCCTGAAACCCGTGCAACGACGGATCCTCTTCTCGATGCTGCGGATGGGGCTGCGGCCCGACTCGCCGCACCGCAAGTGCGCCCGGGTGGTGGGCGACACCATGGGGAAGTACCACCCGCACGGCGACGCGGCCATCTACGACGCCCTGGTGCGCATGGGCCAGGAGTTCAGCCGGGGCGTGCCGCTGGTGGACCCGCAGGGCAACTTCGGCACCCTCGACGACCCGCCCGCGGCGGCGCGCTACACCGAGTGCCGGCTGTCGGCGGCGGCCATGGAGATGCTCGACGAGTTGGACGAGGAGACGGTGGACTTCCGGCCGAGCTACGACGGCGAGGCCTCCGAGCCGGTCTGCCTGCCGGGGCGGCTGCCGAACCTGCTCGTGAACGGCACCAGCGGGATCGCCGTCGGGATGGCCACCAACATGGCGCCGCACAACCTTGCTGAGGTGTACGAGGCGGTGCGGCTGCAGATGGCCGACCCGGACGTCTCGACGGCGGATCTGATGGCGGTGCTGCCGGGGCCGGACTTCCCGTCCGGCGCTGTGATCCTCGACGACGGGCTGGCCGAGGCGTACGCCACCGGGCGGGGCACCGTCCGGATGAGAGCCCGGGCCGAGGTGGTCGACGTGGCGGAACGGCGCCAGGCGATCCGCGTCTCGGAGCTGCCCTGGCTGGTTGGCCCCGAGAAGGTGGTCGGCAAGATCAAGGAGGTCGTCGGGGCGGGGCGCCTCGACGGGGTGGAGGACGTCAAGAACCTGTCCGACCGCCACAGCGGGCTGTGCATCCAGGTCGACTGCCGGCCGGGGGTGGACGCCGCTGCGGTGCTGGCGCAACTGTGGCGCCTGTCGCCCCTCGAGGAGACGTTCGCCCTGAACAACGTGGTGCTGGCCGGCGGCACCCCTGTCACCACCCCGCTGAAGGAACTGCTGGCGCACTACATCGACCACCGCCTGGAGGTGGTGGTGCGGCGCACACGGCACCGCGCCGAGGTGGCCGAGCGGCGGCTGCACATTCTGGAGGGCCTGATGACCGCCCTCGACCACATCGATCTGGTGGTGTCGATCATCCGATCGAGCCCCAGCGTCGACGCTTCCCGGACGGCGCTGTGCGAGCGTCTGGACCTCAGCTGGACGCAGGCCGAGGCCGTGCTGGCGATGCGGCTGCGGCGCCTCGCCGCCCTGGAGCGCCAGAAGATCATCGACGAGGGCGACAGCCTCGTGGCGGCGCTGGCCGGCTACCGGGAACTGCTGGCCTCCGAGGAGCGCCGGCGCGCCGTCGTGCTCGACGAGTTGGGGGCGCTGGTGGAACGCTTCGGGCGGCCCCGCCGCAGCCGGATCGTCGCGGCCGGGTCCGCGGAGGTGGTCGCCCCGGCGGCCGGGCTCGGCAACGGCGGGGGCAATAATGTCGAGGCATGGGTGGTGACGCTGTCGAGCACCCACGTGGTGGGGCGGGCACCGATGGGGACGGCTCGGCGGCGCACCCTGGGGCGCCACGACCTGCTGGCGGCTGTGGCGCTGGCCCCCGGCGACGGCATCGTGTGGGCGGTGACCAGTGCCGGCCGGGTGGTGCCTGTCGCCACCGAGGCGGTGCCCGAGGTGGTCGGGCGGGGGCGCGGCGGCGCGGCCAGCGACGTCTTCGACCTGGCCGGAGGCGAGACGGTGCGCGGTGTCGTGGCGGTGCCGGGCGGCGCCGGGAGTGTCGGAGCCGGCGAAGCGGGTGAGGCCGCCGACGTGGTGATGGTCACGCGGGATGGCGTCGTCAAACGCCTTGCCGGCAACGAGTTGGTCGGCGGCGACCGTGCGCCTGCGGCCCGGGTTGTGTTCCCCGTCCCCGACGGCGACGAGGTCGTGGCCGCCTTCGCCTGCCCGCCGGGGGCGGACGTCATGATGATCGCCGGCGACGGGGCGCTGCTGCGGATTTCCTCGGAGAACCTGATGCGGCGCCGTAGCGGCGCTGCTGGTACGGCGGGCATGAAGCTGCGCGACGGCGCCCGGGTGATCGGTGCCGGTGCCGTGTTCGGTGACGCCTACGTGGTGGTGGCAACCAACTCGGGGGCGGCCAAGGCCACGCCTGCCGAGGACTTCTCGCCCGCCGGGCGGGGCGGCATGGGTGTGCGGGTATGCAAGCTGCGCGACGGCGAGAGCCTGCGGGACGCCTACGTGGGGCCGCTCGTCGACGTGTACGTCCTCACCGGCACCCGCCCCAGCGCCCCCGACAGCGAACCCGTGCCGTTTCCCCTGCCGCCGACGCGCCGCGGCCTGGCCCCCCGCGCCGGTCCCAAGCCGATCCTCGCCGTCGGCCAGAGGCGGTGGTGAGCGTGGCCGATACCGAGCAGTTGTCGATACTGGCGACGGCCGAGGCGACCGGCACGGTTGGCGGCGGCACAACTCCGTCGGCGACCGGCACGGAAGTGGTGTCGGCGCCGACGGACGACGCCGACGCGGCGCCGATGCCGCGGGTGGGCAGCGTCGATGGCGTCGAAGGGGCGCCGCCGGACGACGTCGCCGTGGCGCCGACGGCTCCGGTGGGTGGCGCCGAAGGGGTCGCGGCCGCTTCCGGTGCCTACGAGGCCGATTCGATTCAGACCCTCGAAGGGCTCGAAGCGGTCCGCAAGCGTCCCGGCATGTACATCGGCGGGGTCGGCTCGGCGGGACTGTTGCACCTGGTGTGGGAACTCATCGACAACGGCGTCGACGAGGCCGCGGCCGGCCACGCCCGCAGGATCGACGTGACGTTCCACCGGGACCGCTCGGTGGAGGTACGCGACGACGGCCGGGGCATCCCCGTGGGGCGCCCGCCGGGGCGGGACGTCTCGGCGGTGGAGGTCGTGTTCAGCGAGCTGCACGCCGGCGGCAAGTTCTCCGGCGGTTCCAACGGCGGGGCGTATGCGGCCAGCGGCGGGCTGCACGGCGTGGGCGCCTCGGTGGTGAACGCCCTGTCGGAGCGCATGCGCGTGGAGGTGGGGCGCGACGGGTACGTCTGGCGGCTGGACTTCAACGAGCGCGAACCCGGTTGGCAGAGCGCCGACGGCTTCCAGCCGACACATGAACTTCAGCGGCTGAAGCCCACCCGGCGGACGTTCGCGCACGTGCGGTTCTGGCCCGACTGGGAGATCTTCGAGGACGGCGCCGCCTTCGACTTCGCTGCGGTCTGCGAGCGGGTCCGGCTGACGTGTCACCTGGTGGCAGGGCTGCGCATCACCGTGACCGACCGGCGCCGGGGGGCGAGCGCCGAGCCGTTCGACTTCCGCTCCGACAGGGGTCTGGCCGGGCTGGTGGGCGATCTCGCCAACGGCGGCGCCGTCACCCGTGTCATCGACGTGGCCGGCGAGGGGAGCTTCGAGGAGAAGGTGCCCGTGGACGGCAAGCTCACCACGGTGCGGCGCGACTGCACCGTCACGGCTGCGCTGCAATGGACGGAGGGCTACCGCACCGACGTGCGCAGCTTCGTGAACACGATCCCCACGCCCGCCGGCGGGACGCACCTCGCCGGCTTCGAGCGGGCGCTGACACGGGCGGTGAACGACGTGCTGCTCGACGGCTCGAAGCGCCTCGCCCGCACCGGCGAGCGGGCCGGGCGGGAGGAGGTGCAGGAGGGGCTTGTTGCCGCCTTGCAGATCGTCGTGCCCGAACCGCAGTTCCGGGGCCAGACCAAGCAGGAGTTGGGCACGCCGGCGGTGCAGTCCATCGTCTACGACGTCGTCAAGTCGTCTCTGGCGGACTGGTTCGCCAGCGAGGGGCCCCGCAGTAACGTCGCCGCCCTACGGTCCAAGATCACCGACGCCGTGGAGGCCCGGGCGGCGTCGCGCCGGCTGCAGGCCGACCGGCGCAAGGCGTCCTCGCTGGGTTCGGTGGGCCTGCCCGACAAGCTGGCCGACTGCCGGGTGCACGGGCCGAACAGCGAGTTGGTCATCGTGGAGGGCGAGTCGGCCGCCGGGCCGGCCAAGGCGGGCCGCAACGCCGAGAACGTCGCCATCCTGCCGCTGCGGGGCAAGCTCGTGAACGCCGCCAAGGCGTCGCTGCGCCAGGTGCTCGACAACGCCGAGGCGCAGGCGCTGTTCCGGTCGGTGGGCGGCGGGGTGGGCGCCGACTTCGACGCCACCGCGGCCCGCTACGGGCGCATCGTCATCCTCTGCGACGCCGACGTGGACGGCAGCCACATCCGCTGCCTGCTGCTGACACTCATCCATGCGTATATGCGGCCCATGCTCACCGACGGCCGGGTGTACGCCGCCCAGCCGCCGCTGTACACCGCCCGCGTCGGCGGTCGCACTTACCGGGCCTTCAGCGACGCCGAGCGCGACGCCATCGGAGCCCGGCTCGCCAAAGGTCGGCGCGGGTCCGGCGGAGCGGGCGGGTCCGGCGGCAGTGGCGGGTCCGGCGGCACGGGCGAGGCCGTCGGGACCGGTGGTGGCAGCGGCAGCGGGTCCGGCAGTGGCAGCGGGTCCGGCGGTGGTAGCGGGTCCGGCAGTGGCAGCGGGTCCGGCGGTGGTAGCAAGTCCGGCGGCGCCGAGGGGATCCGTTGGCAGCGCTTCAAGGGGCTCGGCGAGATGAACACCGACGAACTGGCGCACTGCGCTCTCGACCCCGCAACCCGCACCCTGCGGCGCATCACCCTCGCCGACGCCGCGCAGGCCCGGGAACTGCTGGACGTGCTCATGGGGTCCGACGTGGGGCGGCGCCGGGACTACCTCACCCGCCACAGCAACCTCATCGACCCTGCCACGCTGGACATCTGAGCGTCTATACAGTCCACCGGCACGCTCGAACGACACCTCCGCACCTCTTTGACCCTGTTGCCCCACGGCTCTTCGCACCTCGGGGACGGCCCGCGGGCACCGTCATCCCGGCCCATCGGGTTGCGCACCCCATGACATTCCCCGGACCGGCAGTGCTGGGGCGCGGAGCGGCAGTGACGCCCGACACCGCCACCCACAACCCCGCCCACCTCGCCTGCGCACAACCCCACAGGACCTGCACGCCATGACACTCCCCGGACCGGAGGCGCTCGGGCGCGGGCCGGTGGTCACGCCCGGTGCCGACCTTGAGCCCTATCGTTCCGCCGGCCCCGTCGCCCACCTCGTCGCCGTGCAGAGCCGAAGGACGTGCGCACCGTGACGTTCCCTGGACCGGCGGCGCTCGGGCGCGGGTTGATCGTCACGCTGGGCGCCGGTGCCCGAGCCGGGCACGATGCGGGCGGCCAGGCGGGAGATGCTGTGACCGCCAGTTTGGCCGCCGCGCACGACCGCTGGGAGCGGGTGACGGTTGACGAGGGGCTGCTGGGCCCCGAGTTCGGGGGCGGCGAATCCGGCGGCGAGGGCAGCGAATCCGGCGCGGGCGGCAAACCCGGCGGCGGGGGCGACAAACCCGGCGACGGCGGCGAGCGGCTGGCTGACACGGTGGACCGCCTGCACCGGGCCTGGGCCGGTCGGCGGCCGGTGATCGTCGAGTTGGGTCTGCCGGCCGAGGCACTGCGGCAGCTGCGGATGCCCGTCGTTGAGGAGCGCCCGCCGTACCTGCTCGGCCCGGAGTTCACGCTGCTTAGCGAGCGCCTGCAGTTCCTGCTGTGGCGCAACAACTACGACGCCCGCAACGGCGATCCGGTGTGGTGGTGGGCGCGCAAGGCCGCCGCCCTGGGCGCCGAGGTCGGCGGGCAGGCCGACGTGGTGCTGCGCGACGGCGCCGAGGCCTGGGTGGACGGCGGACCTCGCCACCCCCTGGACCTCCCTGTCGTCCACGCCGAGTCGGTCGAACTGGGGCGCCTGGCGCTGCAACCCCCGCCGGGAGCCAGCTCCGACAGTGGCGCCCTGGCCCCCGACCAGCGGGCCGCGGTCGAGCACCGCAGTGGCCCGGTGCGGGTGGTGGCGCCGGCCGGCTCGGGCAAGACCCGCACGCTGAACGCCCGGCTCCTGCACCTCGTGGACGACCGGGGCGTCGAGTCGTCGATCCTCACCGCCGTGGCCTACAACAACCGCGCCGCCGCGGAGATGCGCGGGCGGCTGGGACGCTCGGACCTGCAGATCCGCACCATCCACTCGCTCGGCTGGGCCATCGTCCGGGACGTGCGCCCCAACGCCGACCTGCTGGGCGAGCGGGACGTTCGCAACCGGCTGCGGCGGATCGTTCCCCACACGAAGCGTGCCGGCACGGACGTGTTCGCCCCCTACATCGAGGCACTGTCGGACGTGCGGATCGCCCTGCGGGACCCCGAGACGGTGGAGGCCGAACGCAACGACGTGCCGGGGTTCGCGCAGGTCTTCGAGGCCTACCGGGCGGGGCTGGGCGACCGGGACGAGTGCGACCACGACGAGCAGGTCTACGAGGCGATCCGGCTGCTGCTGGCCGACACCGACCTGCGCGCCCGCTGGCAGCGCCGCTGCCGGCACCTGTTGGTGGACGAGTTCCAGGATCTCACGCCGGCCTACCTGCTGCTGCTGCGCCTGCTGGCGTCGCCAGCTCTGGACGTCTTCGGCGTTGGCGACGACGACCAGACCATCTACGGCTATGCCGGAGCCGACCCGCGCTTCCTCCTGGAGTACGACCGTTTCTTCCCCGGTGCGGGGGCGGCTGCCCTGGAGGTCTCCTACCGCTGCCCGCCCGACGTGGTGACCGCCGCCGGACACCTGCTCGTCCACAACCAGCGGCGCCTGCCGAAGGTGGTCCGGGCGGCTTCGGAGCGCCGGCCCGACGGCTTCCGGATCGTCCGGCTGCCCGAGGAGCGGATGGCGACGGAGGCGGCCGCCGTGGTGGCCTCCTGGCGCGCCGACGGGGTGGCCGATGCCGACATCGCCGTCCTGGCGCGGGTCAACTCGATGCTTTTGCCACCGCTGGCGGCGCTGGACGACGCCGGCGTGGCGGCGCGCTGCTCGCTGGGGCCGAGCCTGATGTACCGAACCCTGGTGCGGGCCACCCTGGCGTGGATGCGTCTGGCGTTGCAGCCCGACTCGCTGCAGCCCGACGATCTGCTGGAGGCCGTGCGGCGCCCGGCCCGGCGGATCAACCGTGTCGCCAACGAGCGGCTGCTGGGGCGTGGGGCGGTGTCGTTGGAGCGGCTGGCGGCTCTCGGGAAGGACCTGAAGGAGCGCCAGGGCGAGGCCTGGGCAAACTTCGTGACCGACATCGCCGCTGCCTCCCGTGTCGCCGCCGACGGCGACGCCCGCGCCCTACTGGACTTCCTGATGCAGCAGGTGGGCCTGGGTCGGGCCGCCGGCACGCTGGACTCCGGGCGCACCCGGCCCGATCGGGCCGCCCACGCCCACGATCTGGTGGCACTGCGGCGCACCGCCGCCGTCTACAGCGACCCGGCCGGCTTCCAGGAGCGCCTCTGGAACCTGCTACGGCACACCTCCGAGGACGCCGGGGGGGTCACGCTCACCACCATCCACCGGGTGAAGGGCCTGGAGTGGGATCGCGTCCTCGTCTTCGGCGCCGACGAGGGACTCCTGCCGCACCATCTCTGCGAGGACATCGAGGAAGAGCGGCGCGTGATACACGTCGCAATCACCCGGGGCAGCAGCCAGGTCGTAGTGCTGGCCGACGAGCAGCAGCCGTCGAGATTCCTGTACGAACTGGAGGGCCACCCTCCGCCGGCACCCAAGCGCCAGCAGGTGGACGCCTCGAAACGCCGGGCGACGGACCCATCGAAACAGCCCGACGCCGACGAGGAACCCTACGACGAGTCCCTCTTCGAGTCCCTCCGCCAGTGGCGCCTCGAGGAGTCCCGCCGCCTCGGCGTGCGAGCCTTCATCGTGTTCCCCAACCGGACATTGAAGAGCATCGCCCGCCGCAAACCCAGGAACGAGTGGGACCTGACAGCCACGTCCGGCGTCGGCCCGGCCAAGCTGGCCGCCTACGGCGAAGCCGTCCTGGAGGTCGTACGCACCCACCGGGCAGGTGCCCAGCAGCCCCCAACCTGAACACGCCGCTCCACGCCCACTCCAGGGCACCGGCCGGCGCACACCTGCGGTATCCGGCCCGACGGCACGATCGACTGCTGGGGCGGGACCGGTCCCGCACGCGTCGTAGCCCTGCGGCGCCCGTAGGGTCGGGGTATGGCTCTCAGTGATGAACTCGTGAACAGGCTGACCTGGAAGATCCCGAATGCGCTGGCGCTGATCGGATCCCGGGCGGGCGACGAACGCAACGGCATGACGGCGAGCTGGGTCTCCCAGTTGTCGATGGAGCCGGTGCTCATCGGCGTGTCGGTGGACAACACCGCCGTGACCCACCGGCTGATCAGCGAGGGGGGATCGTTCACCGTGAACCTCTGGAACGCCGAGCAGACCCGGGTGTTCGTGAAGTTCTCCAAGCCGGCCACCTACGCCGACGGCACGCTGAACGGGCGGCCGGTGCGCGAGGCCACCACCGGGGCCCCCGTGTTCGACGAGGCCATCGCCTGGCTGGACTGCGAAGTGCGTCACTCGCTGGACCTCGGCACGCACACCCTGTTCGTGGGCGAGCTGGTGGACGGCGGCATCAACGACGACGACCCCCGGGCGGCGGCCATGAGCGATACCCGCATGAAGTACGGCGGCGTCAAGCGCCACTGAGGCTGACCATGCCCAGCCGGCAGGCACGCCGCCACCCGATAGGCCCCGGATCGGCGCCCTTGGCCGGCGGGGCCCGGAAACAGCACTGAGGCCCGCCATGCCCGACCGGCAGGCACGCCGCCACCCGATAGTCACCAGACCGGCGCCAGCGGCCGGCCGGGCCCGCCAACTGCACTGAGGACCGGCTGTGTTCGAGTGGCAGGCACGCGGCATCCGGAGGGCACCGAAGCTCGTCCTTGCGGCCGTCGGTGCCGTGACGGTTGGGTTGCTGGCCGGTTTTCTCGTGCAGGACATCCCCCCGGCACCCGTCGACGCCACCGCCACCTTCCTGCCCGCCGACAGCGAACTCGCCGAAGCCTTCGCCGCCATCCGCGAGAGCTTCCCGGCCGCTGCGGGCGTCGAGATCGTCCAGATACTCGCCAGGGGCGACGTCCTGACGGCCGATTCCCTGCGGACGGTCGGCGATCTGCAAACCAGGATCATCAACGACCCGGCGGTCGCTCCTTTCGTGGTGGCCGAAGCGGTGGCCGGGTACGTCGGGATCGTCGAGTCCCTCCTGGCTGTCGACGGCCTGGACCTGGCCACGGTCTCCGACGCCCAACTCGCCGCCGTGCTGGATCGGGTGGCTCGGTCCCCCGCCCTCGTGGAGGCGAAGGCCGGCTTGGACCGTTTCGTGCCCCGCGACGCCGCCGGGGCGCCGGTAGCCGGCCTCTCTCTCGTCACCCTCAACGACGCCGGAGACCCTCTCGGCCTGCAAGAAGCGCAGTTGCGAGCCCACGACATCGCCGCATCGGCGTCGGCGGACGGGGCCTCGCCGGCGGTGTCGATCATCTCCAAGGCGAGCAGCAACACCGAGGGCAAGGAGGCCCGCGAGTCCAGCCTGTTCGTGCTCATGGGCATCGCACTGGCCGTGATGGTGGCCCTGCTGGCCGTGTTCTACCGCTCCGGCTCGGACGTGGTCCTGGCGATCGTGGGTCTGCTGCTCACGATCCTCTGGACGTTCGGCGCCCAGGCGTGGCTGTCGCCCGGAGGGGCGGGTGTCGTCGACCCCGAGAACATCCTGATCGTCCTGGTGCCGGTCCTGCTGATCGGCCTCTCGGTGGACTACGCGCTGCAGATCACCGGGCGCTACCGGGAGGCGCTGCTCAGCGAGGGTGCCGCCGCCGGAGAGGACAGGCCCGGGGTGGCGATCGCCGAGGCTGTCCGATCCTCGGGGGTGCCGGTGATGTTGGCGGCAGGCACGACCGCCGTGAGCTTCCTCACCAACCTGACCAGCAAGTTCGAGCCGGTGGCCGACTTCGGCATCGTCGCCGGCATCGGCGTCGTCTCGGGTTGGATCGTGATGACCAACTTCGTGCCGGCCGCCCGGCTCGTGGCGGACCGCAGACGCATCGCCAGGGGTCGCGAGCCGGCGACCAGGGCTATCGCCGACACGATCCCTGGCGCCGAGACGTTCCTGTCGCGCGCTGCAACGACCATCGTGCGGCGCCCACTGCCGATCCTGGGCGGCGCCATCGTCGTCTTGATCCTGGCCGCCGTCGCCACCACCGGCCTCGACACGACGTTCGCTCTCAAGGACTTCGTGCCACGGGGCTCGGACACGGAGCGGGACATCGAGTTCCTCGAGGAGAACTTCGACGGCGGCGCCTCGACGATGACGATCCTCATAGAGGACGACCTCGACACCGTGCGGACCGTGCGCGATCTCTTCGACTTCTACACCACCCTCGCCGATCCCCAGAGGCGGCCGGACGGCGTGGTCGGCCCGCCCGTCACCTCCGTGGGGACGCTGCTGGCGGACTGGATCGACGACAGCGGGCAGCCGGGCGACAACTACGACCCGGCCTTCGCCGCCGCCTACGCCGGTCTGAACCTCAACGTCTTTGCAGCCGACGCGGAGGTACGTGACGCCTGGGACCTGCTGGAGAACGTCGACCCTGCGGGCTTCGCCAGGGTTGTGGACTTCCGCCCCGACGGTCGGGACCGCACCATTCTTCAAATTCCGGTTGCGGTCGAGGGCGTCGAAGCCTCGCGGAAACTGATCGCCGAACTGGAGGCGCTCTGGGGCGGCGATGCGTCGGAGGTCACCGTCACGGGGGGTGACTCGTTGATCGCCCTGGTGACCGAGGAGTTGACCGGGAGCCAGGTCGTCAGCGTGGGCCTCACGACCCTGGCCGCCCTGGTGATCCTGGTGCTCTACTTCGGTGTGTCCCGGTTCCGTCCGGCTCTGGGGCTGATCACCATCGTCCCCATCGCGGTGGTCGTGATCTGGGTCCTGGGGGCCATGTGGGCGCTGGGGATCTCCTACAACATGGTCACGGCTCTGATCACCGCACTCACCATCGGTATCGGTGTCGACTACACGATCCATCTCACGCACCGGTTCCTGGAGGAGGAACGCGGGTCGCGCCGGATCCGCGACGCCATGCAGCGGGCGATGACGACCACCGGCGGGGCGCTCCTGGCCAGCGCCCTCACCACGGCGCTGGGTCTGCTGACGCTGCTGTTCGCCCCTCTCACACCGATGCGCCAGTTGGGCCTGCTGACCGCAGTCACGATCCTGCTGGCACTGATCGCCGCGTTCGTGGTACTCCCGCCGCTGCTGGTGCTGTGGGCGCTCTACCACCGCTGGCGCACCCAGGAGTTCAGCCCCGAGAGCCATTACCCAACACCGCGGACCTGAGAGGCCGACAATCGCACGACTGGCCGGGTGCGCGTCTGGGGGCTCGTCATGATCGCCCGGCAGTGGCTCGAGCACGGCGTGCTCCTTCAGCAGCCGCCGCAACACCACCAGGACGACCCCCTCACCACAGACCAGCCAGCAGGCGCCCTAACCAGCCAGCACGCGCCGATGTGATTTGTGCCGGTCCGCCTTCGAACGTCCTGCGGGGCGGTTGGGCTGGTGGGTGTGGCGGGGGTCGGGGGCGGTTCCCCAGGTGCCGTCGGCGCTGCGGGCGAGGACGCGTTTGTGGTTGTGCAGGCGGCGGTGGCAGGTGCCGCACAGCAGGGCCAGATTGTCGATGTCGGTGGGTCCCTCGCGGGGTTTGGCCCACGGGGTGATGTGATGAGATTCGCAGAGAGCAGGCTCGTCGGCGCACAGGACGCAGACGCCGTCGCGAGCTAGCAGGGCGCGGCGCTGCGCGTCGGTGGCGGTGCGCTCTCCCCGGCCGTGCCACAGCGGTTCGCCGTCGCCGGAGAACAGCACGCCGAACAACTCGGCGTCACAGGCGAGACGCTCCAGTTCGCTCTGGGGGATGGCGCCGACGCCGGGGATCTCGCACCGCCCATGCGGATCCCGCCCCGAGATCAGATCAGCGGAGGCAACAATAACGATCTGATGGCGCGGCGACACCGCCCGTCCACCACGATCGCCCCGCGGCGTGTCTGTCGCCATGTTCTCCTTGCCGGCGCCGCGGCTCGAGCCGCCCCAACTGCCATTTTCATCACCCGTCCCGTCGCCGGGCGTCGCGCCGTTACTGCCGGACTCCGACCGGTCGGCGCTGCGGACCGTACCGGGGCGGTCTGGCCGGGTCGTTGCGGGCCGACCACCATGATCCGCCCCGTTGGCGCTGGGTGCCGGCCCGTCGTCACCCGAGACCCTGTCGGATCCGCCAGGGACTGCCCCGGAACCGCTGCTGTTCGTCCGTGCCGTCGCGCCGGCGCGGCGGCGGCGCGCTGACGGTTCGCCATCGGGCACCGCCGCGCCGGCAGCGGGACTGGAGGACGGCTGGGGCGGGGTCAGCGGGGCGAGATCGAGTCCGACGGCGATGGCCAAGGCGTCGAGGCGGCGTTGTTCGGCGCTGCGGCTGTTGGGGTTGTCGCGGCCTCCCTCGGCGCGCCAGATGCGATCGGCGATGCCGTTGATCAGCGAACGGAACTGCGCACCCTGCACGCGGTCGAACGCGGCGTGTGCGGTGAGCATGCCGTCGTCACCGTCGCCGAAATGCAGGCGCCGGCGGCGGCGCTGGCGCAGATGCTGCTCGTGAAGATCGGCCGGGTCCTGTTTGCGCTGCGTCCAGGTCTGGATGTGGCGCCCCGCCCGATCCGCCGGCACACCGGCCACCTGCGCCAGCAGGTCGGCATCGTCGTCGACGGCCTCGGCGCTTGTCACCTCGGCGGCGCGAGCCAATGCATCGGCGTGCTCAGCGGAGATGTCGCCGTTAGCCAGCGCATCGGCGACGTTGGGCATCCGGGCGAGCGCGTCGGCGCGCCGACGCCGGCGCCGCGCCTCGCGCTGGGAACAACCGGCGTTGCGACGAAGCACCTCCACCGCATCCACGCCACCGTCGTCGAGACCGCTCAGAGCCGTCACGGCGCGCGCCTCGGCAGCGTCCGCTCCCGCCCGCACACGACCCAACACAGCCACCAGCGAACGCAACACACCTCGACTCACACCTTCCAACGACAGGGCGCTCAACTCCGCCAGCAGCGCATTCACCAGCCCCGTTACCCGGCCCAGCGCATCGCAAGACCCCACAAAGACGATCTCCGGCGACGACCCGCCGACCGCGCCCGGCACTGGCCCGTCGCCGCCCGTAAACGCGTTCACCGCGGCAGCCCCGTTCGGCTCGCTGAGCAGCAGGTTCTCCATACCCCGCACAGTACGAAGGGGGTGTGACACCGAACCCTCAGCGCTATCCACCCGAACTGCCGGACCGGCCGCGGCGGCTCCGTCCGACTCGCTGAGCATCTCGGTATCCATGCCCGTCACAGTACGGAGAGGGTGTGACACCGATTCCTCGCCGCTGCTGGCGAGGTGGGCCGCGGTGAGGGTGTGGGGACAGGGTAACGGCCACGGTGAGAGGTGCCGCTGCGGCGGTGGGTTCCGGCCTCCGCCGGAACGACGAGTTGGGCACAAGCATGTGCAGCGGATGACGCATGCGCCGCCGCGTGAGTTCCAGTAGTCGTGCCCGCGGCAGCCCCGTTCGACTCGCTGAGCAACTCGGTATCCATGCCCGCCACAGTACGAAGGGGGTGTGACACCGAACCCTCAGCGCTATCCACCCGAATTGCCGGGCGGGTCATCGGGGCCGCGTCCGACTCGCTGAGCAGTTCGGTATCCATGCCCGCCACAGTACGAAGGGGGTGTGACACCGATCCCTCGGGGCACCGCGCCGACCGCGGTGCCCGGCCCGGTGCGTGCGGAAGCGCCCTAGGAAGCCGTCCAGGTCGTCGGGGCGGTCCGGGGCCCCGCCGGGTGTTTGCGGATGCCGGCCGCGGGCCACGTCTAGCGTGGGGGCGTGGCCGATGCGGTTCTGGAACAACTCGACGCCCTGGGGTTGGAATACGAGGTCGTGCCCTGCGATCCCGACCTGGCCGACACGGCCGCCTTCTGCGAGGCGTACGGCTACGCCGCCGACGACTCGGCCAACGCCATCGTGGTGGTCGGGAAGTCCGACCCGCCGTCGTACGTCATGTGTCTCGTGCTGTCGTCCACCCGCCTCGACGTGAACCGTGTGGTGCGCAAGCGCATGGGGGTGCGCCGGGCCTCGTTCGCCTCGGCGGCGCAGACGATGGAGCTGACCGGCATGGAGATCGGCGGGGTGACGCCGTTCGGGGTCTCCGGCACCGTGCCCCTATGGGTCGACGCCAGGGTCATGGACCGTCGGAGCGTCATCATCGGCGGGGGCGGGCGGGACCGCAAGCTGCTGGTGCCACCGGCCACGCTCGCCGACCATCCCGACGTGACCGTGGTCGACGGCCTGGCGATGCCGATCCCCACCGAGTAGGCCCGAGCCCTGCCGTAACACCCGACTCAGTAGTCCGACGGGTACAGGACGGTGGTCTGGGAGCGCACGCCGCTTCCGTCCTCGGCTTCGGTGATGACCCACACTCGCTCGTCGCCGGTCTGCGCAGGGGAACCGGCGCCGGAGCGAGCACCGGGGCCGGCATCGACCAGCACTCCGGAGCCGGCATCGACCAGAGCACCAGCACCAGCCCCGACCGACGCACCGGGTCCGGCACCAGCCCCGACCGACGCACCGGGTCCCGCACCAGCCCCAGCCGACGCACCGGGGCGCCGAGCGTGCTCGGGGATCGGGTAGCTGGACAGGATCCGGGCGCCGGTGACCAGCGCCGAGTTGTTGGCCTCGGCGTCGTGGCCTCCCAGATCGCCCCAGTCGCCCCGCTCGTGGCGGCGCAGGCACGCCATCACGAAGGACCGGCCACCCTCGTGGCACATCAGCTGGCGGTCGACCGCCCGTGTCACCACCACGCAGCCCAGAGGAATCGGCGTCGGACCATCAGCGCCGGCACAGGCCTCGACCTCCCGCCGAGGCGACGCTGCGGGATGGATCGATGCGGACATGGCTGCTCCCTTCGTCTGCGCCCGGCCCACGAACAGGGCCAGGAGCGGCATCAGGGGAAGCCGGGAGAGAATCTACCAGTAACACATGACACATACTTACAGACAACGTAAACTGTTCACGCACATCGGCCCACGTCGGCTGGCCAGCTCGCGCAGACGGGCGATGTGGTGGTCGCAGCCGACCCGCCGGATCAACACGAACCACCGGCTCGCCGGCCGGCGACGAGGCGGCGGCTCAGGGTTGGTCGGGGTGGGGTACCGGGATGATTTCGAGTTCGCCGATCGCGGCGAAGTCGTCCGGGTTGGTGGTGTAGAGCGGGAGCCCGTTGGCGATTGCGGTCGCGGCGATGAGCGCGTCGTAGGCGCGGGCAGAGGTCGTCCGGCCGGCTCGCCGGAGGTCGGAGGCGACCCGGGCGAACGACCTGGCGGCCGCCTGATCGAAGGGCAGCGCATCGAAGTCGGCCTCGGCTTGTTGGAGGTGAGCCTGCCGGTGTGCCCGTTCGGTGTCGTTGGATGCAACGAGCGGACCGACGGAGAGTTCGGCGAGGGTGATCGCCGTGATCATCGGTTCGGCGGGCAGCACGGTCGGGTCCGAGAGCCGGGGCAGCAGGATCACGGCGTTGGTGTCAAGAATGCCTGCGCCGGCGTTGGGCGGGGTCACAGGGACGGGTCGACGATCTGGTCGATGTCGCGGCGCAGGGCGTCGGGGTCGACGTGGGGCAGGTGACGCCAGCGATCCAGCAGGGTCGCCGGGTCGGGTCCCCGGCGAGGAAGGGGACGGAGTTCCGCTACCGCACGGCCGGATCGGGTCACGGTGAGGCGCTCGCCGGCGAATACACGGTCGATAACGACGCCACCGTTGTTCCGTAGCTCGCGAATCGTGACTTCAGCCACGGTGTCCGATGTATCACGCGTGAGACATCGGTGATCGGCGGACCGGCTGACGGCTGCGGGACTAATCGGTAGTAGCACGGCTGCTCCCTCCGCTTGCGCCCGACCGTTGCGCGGGACGCACAGGACCGAGAACGACATCAGGGGAAGCCGAGCGGGAATATCCCTATAAGATGTGGAAACCACAGCTAAGTCATAAGCAAGACGGATCGATCAGGGAGCGCTTGTGATGTTGCGTCACATCACCCCGACCTCATCGATGACCGCAGCGGTGCTGACCCTCGATTGTGGCCACACCGCGCAGCGTGGCGAGGCGACCGGCAATCAGACCGTCGATTGCGCGAATTGTGACCGTCGCATCATCCCTCCGGCGGCGGTGCCCGGTCGACGAACCCCCACCTTCGACGCCGAGTCGGTACCCCCGGCGCTGCTGCGGGCACACATCACGAAAGCCTGGGCCGAGCTGATCGTGGTCAAGGGGTCGGTGTTGTTCGTGGATGAGTCGCCGGTGTGGCGGACGAGGGTGACCGCCCCCGGTCGGGTCACGATCGTCCCCAACCGTCCGCACCGGATCGAACCCGACGGCGACGCCTCGTTCTACGTCCAGTTCCACGATCTGACACCGGAGCCACCGACTCCCGACGTGCGGTAGCACGCCTGTCACACCTAGATGAGTAGTTCCAAGGGGTCAGTGGTCGTAGGCGATGAGGGATCGGGCGAGTCCTGGTTGTTGGGTGGTTTGGTTGTGCCAGATGGCGGCGGTGAGGGCGAGGAGGCGTTGCAGGATGCGCGCGGCCACGCCGGGGCGGGTGCGGCCGCCGTGGCGTTCGAGGCCGAGTTGGGCTTTGAGGGTCTGGTTGATGGATTCGATGATCTGGCGCAGCGGGCGCAGGAACCGCTGGCCGGGCCGGGGCGGCTCTGATTTGGTGGCGGGGCGGATCAAGGTGATGCCTGCGTCGTTGAGTTGGGCTTCGAAGGCGGCGCTGCGGTAGCCCTTGTCGGCGATGAGGGTCTGGCCCCGCCGGGCCACGCCGGCGTGGGCGATCATGTCCAAGCAGATGTCGCGTTCGTCGGCTTTGGCGCCGGCGAGGGCGTAGGCGATAGGCAGTCCGGCGGGGGTGGCGAGCAGGTGCAGGCGCAGCCCCCAGAAGTACCGTGCGTGCGAGGCGCTGTAGCCGTAGGCGGCCCATCCGGCGAGGTCGGAGCGTTTTTGGGTCTCGCGGCTGCGCCCGCACTCCACCGGTGTGGAGTCCACGACCCAGACGTCGTCGTGCCAGGCCGGGCAGTCCCGCGCCAGGGCGGCGAGCACGTGGGGGAGCAGTTCGCCGCTGCGGCGCAGACGCTTGTTATAGCCGGGGCGCTGGGGCAGATACCGGAACCACGCCCGCAGGTGCGCTTTGGCGTAGCGCACGAAGCGGGCCTCAGAGTCGAACCCCAACAAGGCTTGCAGCACCGCCAAGGTCACCAACTCCGCGTCGGTGAGCTTCGGGACGAACCCCACCGCGGGCCGCCGCGGCGCCCACTCGGGGTGCGCCATCAACAAATCATCGATCCTCACATACAGTGCAGTCACGAGGGTGTCCAAGTCCGGGTTCATGCCGAGATCCTCCAAGATCAGGGATTGTTACCCCCAGATTTTGGACACCCTCAACCACCCAGCAGCGGACCCCCCGCACCCCGCACCCCTTGGAACTACTCATCTAGTGTCCTGAGTTTGGTATTCGTTGGATATATGTGGTGAGGTTGTCGAGTATCTCGTCGGCGGTTTTGTGCCAGGTGAAGGGTTTGGGGCCGTCGTTCCAGTCGGCGATCCAGGTTCGGATGGAGTCGGTGAGTTCGCGCACGGATCGGTGGGTGCCGCGGCGGAGCCATTGGGTGGTGAGTTCGGCGAACCATCGCTCGACGAGGTTCATCCATGAACTGTAGGTGGGGGTGAAGTGGAACGTGAAGCGGGGGTGGCGCGTTAGCCAACGCTGGATGCTGGCGGTCTTGTGCGTCGAGACGTTGTCCAACACGATGTGCACGTCGAGGTGCTCGGGTACTTCTTTGTTTATGAGGTTCAAGAACCTGGCGAACTCCTCGGCGCGGTGGCGGGCGGTCATGGAGGCAATGACCCTCCCGAAGGCGACGTTGAGGGCGGCGTGCAGGTTGGTGGTGCCGCAGCGGCGGTAGTCATGTGTGCGGCGCTGGGCCACACCGGGCATCAGCGGCAGGATCGGCGCGGTGCGGTCCAGCGCCTGGATCTGGGTCTTCTCGTCGACGCACAGCACGACCGCGGCGTCGGGCGGGTTCAGGTACAGCCCGACGATGTCGCGGACCTTGTCGATGAACTGCGGGTCAGGCGACAGCTTGAACTCCTCACAGCGGTGCGGCTTGAGCCCGAACGCCCGCCAGATCTTCGACACCGTCGTCTGCGACAGGCCCACCTCTGTGGCCATCGACCGCGTCGACCAGTGCGTCGCGTTCGCCGGAGCGCCCTCCAGAGTCTTGACGATCACCTCCTCGACCTTCGCGTCGCTGACAGTGCGCGGCGGCCCCGGCCGCGGCTCATCGTGCAGACCGTCGACGCGCCGCAACGCGAAGCGGTTGCGCCACTTGCCGACCGTCGCCGGATGACAGCCCAACTCCACCGCGATGTCCACATTGGCGCGACCCTGCGCGGCCCCCAGCACGATCCGACACCGCAACGCCAGCGCCTGCGCCGAACCCCGACGCCGCGCCCAGCGCTCCAGCACCTCGCGCTCCTCCCCGCTCAACTCGATCACCGCCACCGGCCGCCCTCGACGCGTACCCATCTGCACCTCCCAGCACCATCGACGACACACTCGCCCCACAACAATAACACAACGAACTAAGAACTCAGGACACTAGAGGATTGCTGAGTATTCCATTGGCCGCGTACGTCGAGCCGTTGGACAGTGGATTCCGGCCTCCGCCGGAATGACGGAACAGGTGAACCGCGGACCTACTCAGCAGTCTCCTAAGAGGCCGCGCGAGTAGGTGCTGACCTGGGGTTTTGGTGTATCGCTGACTCAGCCGTTTGCGCTGGTAGGCGGGTCGGAAACGGGAACCGATGGAGAATATCTGTCAGCGTCAGTCACCTACCCGCGCACGCTCTAAGCGGGCTCTTCGGATTTGAGCGGCGTGCAGGCCACCCGCAGAGGAAGCGGCAACGGCCCGCCGGTGGACTACCCGGACGAGGAGGCAGCGGTTAGACGTCGTACATCCAGCGCCCCGCCCGGCCGGGGGCCGCTATACCCAGATGTGCATCGGGTAGCCGGTCTCGTCCACCTCGCCGTCGCCCAGGCACTCGGCCTCGCCGGTGACCACGAGCCGGGCGGTCCAGGCCGCCGCGGCGGCGTCGAGGAGGTCGTCGAGAGCCGGTCTGGGCGGCCCGGACGGGCGTGACGTCTCGGCGGCGTCGGTGATGTTCGGGATCACGTCGCCCAGCGCGGCCAGCCGCTCGTGCCGGCCGGCCGACTTGCGCTTGGAGGCCGACATGGGCTCGCCGGCGAGTTGCACGAAGCTGCTCTCGGGATGCACCTCCACCGCCCGGGGTCGAGCCGTCGGCGCGAAGTCCCCCGGCGCCAGCGTGGTCCGCAACTCGCGAATCTTGGGCATCAGGGCGAACGTCTGGGCCGACACGCCCCAACCGGTCTGCTCCCGTGACAGCCGGTTGGCTTCGGCGTGGTCACTCGAGTCGACCACGCACAGCGGCGGCGTCCAGAACAGCGACGACCGCCGAGGCCCCAGCAGCGAGCGGGCCTCGATATCGGCGGTACGCCTCGCGGCCCCCGGCAGCCCGACAGGCATGTCCACCGCCACGACCAGCAATTCTCGTGCCGTCGCCTCCGCCCACAACTCGCCAAGCGTGAACCACACCGAGAACTCCAGCGGCGACCCGCCGGCAATGCCCGTGACGGCCATCACCCAGCCGCCCCGCACGCCGTCCACACCGGCCACGAGCCCCGCATCAGCCGGGGACTCAGCACGCACCGACCGGGTCGACATACCTGCAGACTACGACCGAGCCGCATCTCGGGCCTGCAGGGTCGGGTCGGTTGCCGACGCCGCTGGAAGTCGGCGAAGGTCCGGTTCGGCTCATAGGACACCTCGCGGCTGCCGCAGCGCATCGCCCAGATGCACCACTGCGGTGATCCCGACGCGCCGCTACCGCACCGCTCCCACGTGCTGAGGACTACCGGCCGTGCCCTATGTGGACGCCGGCACCTCGGTGGCGCGTGTTGGCAGCTCTGCGGCGCCGGGAGGCTGCGCAGCTCCGGTTGCGGCCGCGGCCTCCGCAGGTATGCCGATACCCAGGTATCCCTCGATGCGGGCGAGCCGCTGCCCGTTCTCGGCGACGCCGTCGCGCAGCCTGTCGGTGGCCTCGCGCTGCTCACGGTTCGCGGCGCTGAAGTCGTCGCGCTGCTTGTCGGTGGCCTCGCGCTGCTCACGGTTCGCGGCGCTGAAGTCGTCGCGCAGCTCACGGTTGGCCGCGTTGAAATCGTCGCGCAGCTTGTCGATGCTGCGCTGCTGGTGCCAGATGATGGCCATCACGGCCAGCACCAGCGTGGCGAGCTGCGCGATCGTGCCCCCATCCATGACCCGACCCTAGCAGATCTCTTCTCGGTATGCAACATAACTACACGAGAGTACTCCAACTGACAGGCGCTATTCCCGCCGACGCCTGCCTCACGATCCGTCGCCGAGCCGACCCAGCAGTTCGCCGAGGTGGGTCAGCGGGACGATCTCGACACCCCGGCGTGTTGTCCGGCGTGCGCCGGATCTCGTCGAGCACGGCACCCTCGGCGAACCGCGCCCGGAACCCCACGGGGTCCCACCGGCAAGGGCCGCATCAACAGTGCCGCAAGCGCGGCGTCCTCAACAGTGCCTTCGGTGACGGTGGTCAGGGCATGTCCCAGGGGTTGGTGACGACGATGTCCAGTCCGCGGCCTGCTCCGTCAGTGGCGTTCCCGGTGGGGGTGGGCGTTGTACCGGTCGATCCAGGCCTGCACCGCCGCCTGGGAGTCGGGGTCCGACCGATCGATCCCGTCGGAGCGCACGTCCTTGACGATGCGCCCGGTGGTGGACCAGTCGCTCCGGCCGGCAGCGATGCGGCGTCTCGCTGCGAACGTTTCGCGGGCCACGGAGCGGTTCACCTCCAGCAAGTCGGCGTCGAGTTCTCGGCGCTCCGCGGCGTAGTCGAGCCAACTCGGAAACACCGACTCCAGCATCGCGAACCACTCGTCGCCGGCGGTCACCATGTCCGAAGTCCAGCCGGCGACGAACCCCGCGATCCTCCCCGGGCTCCAGTGCAGCGGATCCCCGTCGTAGCAGTACGAGACGAACCAGGAGATCGTGGCGGCCAGCACCTCCGCGGCGTCCCGGTCCTGCTCGTGGGGCCACTCGACGAACCCGGCGGCGATCTCGGCGACCTCCTCGTCGCTCAACGGGCGGGGGAGCGCCGCGTCGCCGCCGAGAGGAAGCAGGCCGATCCGCTGATCCACCAGAGCGCGCAGGTCCTCGTCGAACGCCTCGAACTCGTCGTAGCCCTCATCGTCGTCGAGCCCCACCATGGCGTCGCGCTCCTGCAGGCCGGCGTCGATCATCGCCCTGGCATCGGCGAGGCCGATCTCCTCCACGACGGTGTGCGGATCGTGCTTCACCTTGGCGGCGAGCGTGTCGATGGTGGCGCCGTGCGCGAACCCGTACGCCGTCCCTCCCCAGATCCGGTCGATCTTCACATGAAGGCCGCGCACCGCCGCATCCGGCCGCACGAAATCGATCCACACCCGGCATTCGTCGCCCCACGCGTCGGTCAGCTTCATCGCCCTGAGCGGCGTCACGTCACCCAGCGACTCCACCCACTCGGGTACGACCACGCCGCCGGTGACGAGTCGCCGGTACAGGCGGCCGGCCTCGTGACGACCCGGCAGCGGACCGTAGGTCGCCAGCGCCGCCGCCAGCACCGCACCCGCCGCGCCGCCGCGAGCGGCCGCAGCCTTCAGCACGTCCGGCACGGTCACGTTCGGCGCGGGGTCGAACCCGATACGACGGAACACGCTCTGAATCGCCGACGCCCACTGGTCGGCCTCGTCGATATCCGTGCACGTCGACGCGATGTCCTCGGCGTCACGCAGCAGCAACTCCTCCTGCGAGGGCATCGCCGGGAGAGGCGCCGGCGCCTGGCGCGGCCGACCCGGACGATCCCCCGGACGCGTGCCCTTCGGCGTGACGCGACCGCCCTTGCGGCGATCCCGACGCGCCACTACCGCACCGCTCCCACGGGCCGGAGACTACCGGCCGTGCCCTATGTGGACGCCGGCACCTCGGTGGTGTGTGGTTGCAGCTCTGCGGCACCGGGAGGCTGCGCCGCTCCCGGTGCGGCCGCGGCCTCCGCAGGTATGCCGATACCCAGGTAGCCCTCGATGCGGGCCAGCCGCTGCCCGTTCTCGGCAACGCCGTCGCGCAGCCTGTCGATGGCCTCGCGCTGCTCACGGTTCGCGGCGTTGAAATCGTCGCGCTGCTCACGGTTGGCCGCGTTGAAATCGCCGCGCAGCTTGTCGATGCTGCGCTGCTGGTGCCAGATGATGGCCATCACGGCCAGCACCAGCGTGGCGAGCTGCGCGATCGTGCCCCCATCCATGACCCGACCCTAGCAGATCTCTTGTCGGTATGCAACATAACTACACGAAAATACTCCAACTGACAGGCGCTATTCCCGCCGACGCCTGCCTCACGATCCGTCGCCGAGGCGACCATGGCGCCGGACTTGATCTCGAGCGCAGGTCCAGAAGCGCTGATCGCACGCCGACCGTGTGTTGATGACCGCCGCCGCTCTTGGTACGGTTCGCTCACCACCCCTACCGCTTCGGCGGTAGGGCCGAGACCGCCTTTCTAGGCGGTCTCTGTCCTTGTCAGGGGCCGCGATTGATCACCAACCTGTACATCGACGGCTTCAATCTCTACTACCGCGCCCTCAAGGACACCCCGTTCCGGCGGCTCGACCCGAGCTGGTCACTCGATGTCGCGATAGCATGACATCGTGTCAAAGCAGACGACCGTGCGACTACCGACGGAACTGGCCGACGAGGCGGAGGCGGTGGCCCGCGTCCAGGGGACGAGCGTCAATCAGCTCATCATCCACTCGTTGCGGACCGAGATCGACCGCGTTAGGGCCGACGAGGAATTCACATCCCGGGCCAGGAGGCTTCTCGAACGAGACAAGGCGCTGCTCGAACGCCTGGCCAGGTGACGAGGTGCCTCAACCTCGCCGAGTACCTCTGCCCGCCCGAGGAACCGGTCAGGCAGCGGGGTTGACGAGGCGTCCGACGAACAGGATCGCTCCCGTGTCCTGGTGGACGATGGCCCAGAGGAAGGGGCGGTCGGCGACGACCGTGAGGTCGGGCGGGGGAGGCTCGGACGTAACAAAGGCCATGGCGGTGGCCGCGGCAGCTTCGGTGCCCTTCTCATCGACGATGATCTTGGCGCCGTGGAGCGCGGCGGTGATCATGATGCCGGGGGCGATGTTGTCGAAGGCCGCGCCTGCGCAGAACCCGAGCGGGCAGAGCCATCCGAAGAGGTCGGCGGGCGGCAGCTCCTGTTCCCATGTGGGCATGGTGAGGTGGACCGAGCCCTTCCGGGCCGCTCTGTCCAACCCGGTCAGTGCTTCGGCGCTGAGTGTTTCCTCGACTGCTGCGAGGCCGCCGGGTTCGCGGGGGACGATGAGCCACATGGCCAGTTGGCCGCCCTGGTAGGGCAGTTCCACGGCGTCGGCATCGCCGAGATCGGCGAAGCGGCGCGTGACCGGTATCCGGTCGCGCATGAAGGGCACCGTCACCGACCGGCCGTCGCCGGTGGTGAACCGGCCGTCGCGAGTCCGCTCGGGCAGGAACGGCTCGACCCAGTCGGCCTTGAGGTACACGGTGTTCACGAGGACCAGTTCCTGGTCTTGGACGGCGTCTCCGCTGACGATTCTGGGGATGAGCCCGCGGGTGCTCTCCGATGCCCAGCGGTTGATGATCTCGGCCGCTTCGGCTCCGTTGGAGGTGTCAATCGGCTCGATGGCCGCTCCGTACCGGGCGATGGCGGTGTCGAGGAAGGCGGGCAGCGGCGAGAAGTCGTCGTCGGGAAAGAGACGGTTGGCGACCTCCAAAGTGGTGGTGCGCGCCGATGCTTTGTCCAGCCTGAGACCGACGGCGCGGGCGGCACTGTGGGTCCCGGCTGCGGGGAACCCGAAGATCCCGTCCAGCGCTGCTCCTGTGGAGGCCGACGCCCCGGCCCGAGCCAGGCTGAAGGCGACACCGATGCTCATCGGACTGGAAACCGCGTTGCCTTCCAGGTGCCGATGGAAACCCCACCCGGCCGCGTTGATCCCGGCGACCCACGCCGCGGCCGTGGCAACTGGATCGGCGGTGATTGGTGGTGGGGCATCCAGCGGCGTCTCGGTCGGGGTCGATGCCGAGGTCGTGCCCGGCTCGGCCGTCGCGCCCGGATCGGCGGTGGTTGGCGGTGGGGCGTCCACCGGCATCTCGGTCGGGGTCGATACCGGGGTCGTGTCCGGCTCCGGCGTGGCGCCCGGATCGGCGACGGTTGGGGCTGGGGCGTCTACGGGCGGCTCGGCCGGGGCCGATGTCGGAGTCGATGTCGGGGTCGTGCCCGGCTCGGCCGTCGCGCCCGGATCGGCGGTGGTTGGCGGTGGAGCATCTACCGGCGTCCCGGTCGGGGCCGATGTCGGGGTCGTGTCCGGCTCCGGCGTGGCGCCCGGATCGGCGGTGGTTGGCGGTGGAGCATCTACCGGCATCTCGGTCGGGGTCGATAGCGGGGTCGTGTCCGGCACTGGCGTGGCGCCCGGATCGGCGGTGGTTGGCGGTGATACATCTACCGGCGCCTCGGCCGGAGTCGACGACGGGGTCGTGTCCGGCGCGGCCGTGGCGCCCGGATCGGCGGTGGTCGGTGGCGGGGCGTCCATCGGCGTCCCCGCCGGAGCCGACACCGGGGTCGTGCCCGGGGCGCCGCACGCCACCGCGACCGAGCACATCAATAGGAGCAATCCGGTCAGTCTCATCATGGCTATTCGACGTCGCGGATGCGCTCCAAGTTCCCGGGCTCGTCGGAGAGTTGCTCCTTGAACGGCGGGCGGGCCAGGGGACGAGCGCAACCCTACCGACTCACCGGGGGTGCCTCAGCACGTCTTGTCGTGGGCGGCGAGAGCGCCCCGGTGGGCTGCCCGCCCCGTGTTGAAGCGGTGCTTCAGCGCCTCGACGACGACCGCGTTCTCGAACTGCGGCCCCCGCACCGCGCCCGGAGGTTGTCAACGCTTCATAACCAATTCGTTTACCGAATCGGTAAATGTACCGCTATACTCGACCCCGTCCCCACCAGAGACGAGAGGATGTGTGAAAGTCCGGTTTGCGACATCCCAGCTGCAGAAGACGATGTCCAGTTCCAGCGCACTGAGCAGGCGCTACGGCGCCCTCGGAGCCCGGAGGATTCGGACTCGCCTGAGCCAGCTCGAAGCGGCCGACTCCCTTGCGGACCTGCGGTCGCTGCCAGGCCGTTGGCACGAGTTGACCGGAGACCGACCTGGTCACCTCGCCGCCGACGTGCACCAGCCCTACCGAATGATCCTTCGCCCTGCCGAGCCCGTCCCGCGCACCGAAGACGGCGGCTTGGACTGGGACCGGGTCACCACGGTCATCATCACCGAGATCGCCGACTACCACTGAGACGCCGCACCTGCGGGAGCAACCCATGACAACGACATACTCATATAGCCCGGACTACGCGACCCCGCCCGGCTGGACGCTTGAGGAGACACTCGAGGAACTGTCGATGAGCCAAGCCGAATTGGCCCGCCGTACCGGGCTGTCGACGAAGCACATCAATCAGATCGTGCGGGGGAAGGTCTCCATCACCACGGACACAGCGCGGCGCCTCGAGCGCGCCACTGGTGTGCCCGACCGGCTCTGGAACAATCTGGAGAGCCGCTACCAGGAACATCTGGCCCGTCTCGCCGAGGAGGCCGAGTTGGCAGAGCAGGTCGACCTACTCGACCTACTCCCGATCGCGTCGATGGTGAAGCTCGGCATCCTCACCAAGCGCGCCGATCCGGTGACCCGGCTCAGGGAGGCGTTCGCGTTTCTCGGCGTCTCGGATCGATCCGCCTGGGACGTCACGCTCGATCACTATCGGGTGGCGTTCCGAAAGTCCGAAGCCCGCGAATCGAACGACGGGGCGATCGCGGTTTGGCTGCGCATGGGCGAGATCGCGGCATCCCGCATCGGCTGTGCTCCCTGGAACCCCGGCCGCTTCCGCAGTGCGCTGGGCACCGCCCGCGTCCTCACCCGCGAGACCGACCCGGCGATCTGGCATCCCGCCCTGGTGGAGGAATGCGCCAGCGCGGGCGTCTGCCTGGTTGTGACCCCTGAGATCGAAGGGGCACGAACCCACGGCGCCACCCGCTGGCTACGGACCGGCCGGCCGCTGATTCAGCTGAGCCTCCGATTCCGGTGGAGTGACATCTTCTGGTTCACGTTCTTCCACGAGGCCAAGCACGTTCTCGACGGCTCGAAACGGGCCATCTACATCGAGCAGAAGAATGGCGACTCCGAGGACCGAACCGACGAGGAATGCCAAGCCGACGACTTCGCCTCGAATTTCCTGATCCCGAAGGACCGGGCTCGCGTCCTGCGCACCATCGGCAGCCTCGACGAGGTTGAATTGTTCGCCGCCGACGTAGGAATTCACCCCGGCATCGTCGTCGGCCGGCTCCACCACGACGGCATCTGGCCCCACACCCACGGCAACGGCCTGCGGCAGCGCCTCACCCTCACCGACCCGGCGGCCTGAGCAACCAACACGCGCGACGGGAGCGCACCGCAACACCTACAGCCTCTGCACCGCCCTAGTTGGCTCTGATCTGATCCACCAATTCCCAGATGTTGCTACTCGGATTCGCGCGTGGAGGCGATCCGTCCAACTCGTGCTTCCGGTCAAGCTTCCGCGCCCTTTCGCCGCCAACGCTCCACCTGTCCGACTAGGAGGCGATCTGCACGCCGTCTTCGAGGTCTTTCCGCCGTCCGATCTCACCTGCGGTACTTCGTGTCCGCAGGTAGATCTGGAGGCGCCATTCCATGATTTCCGCCACCAAGGCCGAGAACGTTGCGACATGCTCGCTGGGAACCGAGAAGGCGGGTTCCAGACGCTCGCCGATCAACCGGAACGGGCTGTCGTCCTTGTCGGTGAGATGGGTGAGCGGATTCTTTCTCCAGAACGCTTCCCAGGTCGGGGGGCTCACCGAATCGAGATCGGCAACCTGCCGCGTCTTCTGGGTGTCGGCCCGCAGGCGAGGATCGCGCCGGATCAGTTCCAGGGACACCGACGCCACGTCGGCGACCGGCGCGCCCTGATGGAGAGCATCCAGCTTGACCAGCGCGGCAATCGTCACGAGCTTGTACGCCCTCGTCGTGCGCTCGCGTTCCAACCCGCGTAGCACGTCGCCGAGCGCTTCGACCACCACCCGGTCCGCGGGCGCCAATAGCCCCAGTCGGTCGAGGTAGCGGTGCCAGCCGGCGGCCTCGCGTACCGGCCCGCTCGACGTGTCGCAGCCAACTGAGGAGAACGCCTGGGCGGCGGTCGGCCGAATGCCGTTCTCGGACTCGTAGTTGCGGCAGAACTCCTCCAACCTCTCAGCTTCGCTCATGGAAGGAGATGCCAGACGGCTCAGAATGTCGACCGCCTCTAGGTCGAAATCCACCGAACAGCCCGGCGGCAATTCGAAGTCGCCGGCGCTCAACGCCCCAAGAACATCAGCATCCGACGGCGTGCGCCTCCCCAGCGAGAGGAGCGTGCGCGGCTTGGTCAGGAAGCTGTGATGGTTGCCGACGAAGTCGATCACCCGCAGGGCTTCCTTGCCCTTTGTCTTGCGCAGGCCGCGCCCCAGTTGCTGCAGGAAGACGACCGGCGAATCGGTTGGGCGCAGCATCAGCACCGTCTCCACTTCGGGGATGTCCACGCCCTCGTTGAACACGTCCACCACGAACAGCACCTCGACCACGCCGGACTGAAGATCACTGACCGACCGGCGACGGGGATCAGTGCTGCTACCGCTGTGGACCGCAGCTGAACGCACGTCTTCAGCTACGAAGAACGCTTTCATATACTCGGCGTGTGAGATCGACGAGCAGAAGGCCAACGTCGGCCCTCCTCCCTTGTCCCGCCACTCTCTCAGCGCCTTCCCAGCGCGCTGGCGGGTTTCGATGGCGGTGGCCAGGGTTTCCGGGGCGAAGCGGCCGTTGCGCCACGGGATCGGGGCGTAGTCGGTGACGTCGGCGATGCCCCAGTAGTGGAACGGAGAGAGATCACCCCGGCGGATACCCTCCGACAGACTGCAATCGAACACCAGGTTGTCACCGCACAGGGCCAGGAGGTCCGCCCCGTCGCGCCGGTCGGGCGTAGCCGTCAGGCCGAGCAGGAAGGCCGGCTGAAAATGTCTCAGGACACGCCGGTACGTCGAGGCGGTGGCATGGTGGAACTCGTCGATCACCAAGTAGTCGAATTCGGTGGGACGGAAGCTGTCCAGGTGGCGATGCAGCGTCTGCACGGTGGCGAAGACCGCCTCGGCGTTTGTCGTCTTCTCATCGCCCAGGAAGAACCCGAGGTCGGCGTCGGGCCGCACCCGGCGGAACACGTCGCGGCTCTGGCGCAGGATCTCCTCCCGGTGCGCAACGAACAGGACACGTCGGAACGTCGGACGGGTGCTGTCGAAAGCCGCCAGCCACGTCTTGCCCAGACCGGTGGCCATGACCACGAACGCCCGGTCGAAACCGTCCGCTCTCGTTCTCTCCAACGCAGCGAGCGCCTCTGACTGAATCGACCACGGAGCGATCGGCTGGGTCGGCAACTCGTCGGGCACGCCGACCAGGTGATGGAGCGTCGGGTCCGCTGCAGCGGGAGGCGCTGCGGTCATCGGCTCGTGGGTGGGACCTGGGGGCGGGGCAACAGCGCCCCGGGGACGACTCCACCAGGCTTCGCGATAGCGGTGCAGGACGTCCGCAGTGAGCGGGTTGGAGCGGCTGTCTGCCCACAACGTCTCGAAGCCGGCAACCAGGTGATCCACCCGATCAACGCCCAGGTTCCATTCCACGCCTCCGTTGATGCCGGAGCCGCTGAGGTTCGAACTGCCCACGTAGCCGGCAGCCGATCCGCCGGTACTGGACCAGAAGATGTACGCCTTCGGGTGGAACGCAACCGATCGGCCGTCGAACAGGCGCACCTCGAGCCGCCGCCCCCCGCCCTCGGCCATATCGGCGAGTTGGGTAAGGGCATCAGGATCGGTGATCGCCAGGTAATCGGTCGTGAGAATGCGAACGTGCGCCCCTCGCTCCAGGGCGTCTTCCAGAGGTTGGAGGATGTGGGCAAGCCCGCTCTTCATGACGAACGAAACCGCCATGTCGATGCGGTCCAAACACGGGTCACGCAGCCGATCGATCAGTCGCGGCAGAAGCCGACCGCTCGCAGAGCCGTCCAACAGCGACAGGGTCAGATCACCTCGATTCGACACGTCGATCAGAGTCGGGTCTTCGGCCGCCGGCGGTCGAGAATCCGGTCGAGCACGGCGCGACCGCCGTCACTTCACCGGATTCTGCATCGCCTGTTGGTGCAGGAGGTTGGCGGCATGGAAGGACGCCAGGTCGCCCCATTCGTCGGGCTCGTCGAGGGGGTGGCGGTCGTACGCCTCGTATGCGGCGTCGATTGCGGGATTTCGATTCTGCGACATCAGTTCACCTGAGATTGCTTCAAAGGCAGTGTTGAGATGTTACTTAGAGTGTTATTACGATATCACCATGCGTCGAACGGTCAATCTAGATCTCGACGCCGAGACGATGATCCACCATCAGATGACTACCGGCTGTGTGTCGTTCTAGAGGAGCGTAAAGCGGCGACTGTCGTAGGGGGTTTCTAAGATTTGCCTCGCACGCTTGGGGCGTCCCGAGACATCTTTGACCGTTGGGGTGCCGCCGATGACTGATCCTGCCGCAACACATCGTGACCTGCTTGCACTGTGCTGTCTGACCGACGGGGGCGACCGGTGCGACTGGGGGGGTCATCGCCCGCCAGGCACACCGAGAGCGGACGCTCGACGCCCTCAAGGGTGGCACTGTGATCGAGTCCAACGACCGGGCGCATCGGACGTGGTGGCTCATCTCGACGGCGAGGCCGGCACCGTGGACGTTCCCGAAGCGCAACGAGGTTACGTCGGGCATCTCGCAGGGCACCGTGGTGATCGAAGCCTCGCAGAAGTCCGGCGCGAGGATGCAGGCCCGACTGGCGTACGAGCACGGCAAGCACGTGTTCCTCGTCGAGTCGCTGACCACGGCACAGGAGTGGGCCAGGAAAATGCTCGACGCCGGGCGCGCCATCCCCGTCAGAGACTTCGACGATCTCGCCCGCGAACTCGTTACCGCCGATCGACTTCTTGCGGCCAGCAAAGAACTGCACCTCGAGCCGTTCGCTCTCTAGCGCACGGCGATGGCGAAGCCGCCCGATCGGTCTGACTACCCCGGATGTGGCGCCCACGGTGCCGTTGTTCTCCAAGGGCTGGGGCGATCCGACTTTGGCCGAGCGAGTGGACGAGGTTCTGGCCGGCCGGCCGGTGGTGTCGGGTTCTTCGGGAGGTGCCGCCGGCCGCCGCCGCTCCGCCACGAGCCTCCCCCTGAGTAGGATCGTCGTTGATGTCGGCCGGCTTGCCACCTCCACCTGCCGAGTCGCCGTCTTTGGCGGCCGTCGTGTTGCGCACCGCCCGGGCCGCGTTGGGGATCACCACGAGCGACCTGGCCACCGCCGCCGGAAGCGCCGAGGCGCTGGTGAGCCGTATCGAATCCGACGACATCGACCCCGCCATCGACACTGTAGGGCGAATCGTGAACGGCATCGGTCTGGAGTTGCGGTGCGGGCCGCGGCCGGAGGCGAACCCTGCCTACACCCGAGTGGACGATGCCGAGGTCGCCCGTCTCGCCTCGGAGATGGCCACCGCTCGTGCGTTCCGGGAGCGCTACGGGCTCGGACCACCGGGCCCGCCGCCGGGCACGCAACCCGACTGGGAGGGGCAAGACCCCGCCCCGTGCCACGTGTTCGGCGCCGGGTCGGGGCGTCGTGACGGCGGGGGTTGGGCCGCCCTCCTCACACCTTCGGCGCGCTGGGACCTCCGGATGACCCCGGCGCAGTTCGCCGCCGCCGCCGGGATCAGCGAGTCCGACGTTGCCCGGATCGAAACCGGCGAGTTGCGTCCGCCGCTGGGCGAGCTGCGGCGCATCTTCGTCGCCGCCGGGATCGACCTGCATCTGCGCCTGGAGGTCTACGACGACCACGACGACGTGCTGCACATCAGGGCGCTGGCGGACCCCGCACGCTTTGAGCGCACCATCCGCAACACCCGAGAAACCTTCGCCAAAGCGGTGGTTCTCTCCTGAAGTCCCGCTCATCTGATCGGCCGTTGTGACAGACCCGGCCAGAGATCTGTCCCGTATCGCCTCCGCGTTGTCCCGCCGGAGAGTGAACTTCGTAGTCATCGGCGGTTGGGCCGTGGAAGCGCAGGACTACGACCTCGGCTATCACACACAGGACATCGACTTCACCCCTGCGAGGTCCCAGGACAACCTCGACCGACTGTCTCGGGCGCTCGGGGATCTCGACGCTCGCGTCAGGGTCGGAGACGAGAGTTTCGCCTTCGACCACAGCGGGGAGTCGCTTGGCCGCACCGCTATGTGGAACCTCACCTGCGACCATGGCGACTTCGACCTGTGCTTCACCCCCACCGCAGTCGGCGACTACGAGGACCTGATGCGGTCCGCGCACCCGGTCAGGATCGAAATAGACGGTTCCCTGATCGAGATCATGTGTGCCGACCTCGCCGACATCGTGGCTTCCAAGATCGCCGCCGACCGGGCCAAGGACCGAGGTGCCGTCGTGTTGCTGCAAGCCCAACTCGAACAGGAACGGGGTCCTCAGCGATCCCCCGACCCCGATCCCGGCGGTATCGATATCTGACCACCGGCGCCGAAAACCCTAACTCCACAAGCAATTTCGACGCTGTGTCCCGTGTGTCATTGTGAATCGCGCTGGGTTTGTTGGGGGCGAATCATCTGCCGGGCATGCGGCTGTACCCGAGGGCAACGCCCCTCCCCGAACCCACTCCCTTCGTGCGGGTCTGCATCAGCGCGGCAAGCGTCGGCCGCACAGATCGGAGGTGATTTCGGGCTCGGGGTGGCTGACCGGCAGATCCTCGTCGAGCACGTCATCGGCGACCCCCCAACGTGGTCCTGTATGCGGTCAACAGTGACGACCGCCACCGCGAGAGTTCCCGGTCATGGCTCGACGACGCGCTGTCCGGGGCGGCGACAGTGGGATTGGCCTGGATTGTGCTGCTGGCGTTCCTCCGCCTCACCACCAAGATCGGACTCTTCCCCCGGCCGCTGAGCAGCGACGCCGCCGCGAACCATCTCTCGATCATCAGTCGCAGGCGACGGCGACCTCCAGCGCGGTGCAGATCTGGCGCATGCGCTCGTCGCTGAGTCGGCCCAGACGCTGCACCAGCAGGGCGACCAGCGTGCTGTCGAGGGAGTCCAGGTTGACCACCGAGAGCGCCGGCACCGGATCCTCGCCGGGTTCCAGCACGACCTCGCTGGGGATCCCTCGGATCGTCGTCGTGCACGGCGCGACGATCGCCGTCGGGAGCCTCTCCAGAGCGGCGTCGCGTGACAGGACCACGACCGGACGCACCCCCGGAGGCATCGATCGTGCGCGAGGCCCTCGAGGAGGCGCTCCGACGCAGGGATGTGGCGCCCACGGTGCCGTTGTTCTCCAAGGGCTGGGGCGATCCGACGTTGGCCGAGCGAGTGGACGAGGTTCTGGCCGAAACCGGCTTCGGAGGGTGATCGTCGACACCAGCATGCTGCTGGCGGCGTTCGTTCCCGATCAGCGGATGCACGCAGCGTGCGCCCGGGTCCTGGCGTCGACACGGCCGCTGATCGTGTCGCCTCTGGTACTGGCCGAACTGGACTACCTCACCGCCAGGCTCGCCGGTGTGGACGCCGAGCCGGCTCTGCTGGCGGAACTGTCCTCGGGCGCGTACGAGTTGGCGCAGTTCGGCCTCGACGATCTGATCAGGGCACGTACCGTCGTGGAGCGCTACCGGGACCTTCCGTTGGACCTGACCGACGCTTCGCTGGTCGTGCTGGCCGACCGGTACGGCACCGACACCATCGCGACGCTGGACGAACGGCACTTCCGGGTCGTGCGGGCGCTCAGCGGCGGCCCTCTGCGCGTCCTCCCCGCAGACGCCGACAGCCAGTGATCCGTCGTTGAGCGGCAACAGCGCAGCAGGTCGGACGTTGCCTACCTCCGATCCAGGTGCGGGGTTGACGTCAGCGAGGCTGTCGAAGCGGGGCCGGGCGACTGCGGCGATGTTGTTGAGGTCGCCGAAACAGAGGTGAACCCCGACCGGAACCTCGGCGGGGAGCCTTCTCACGAGATCCGCCACCGGGCCGGTCGGGACTCCGACAGCGAGCCTCGGCAGCCGGTGCGCTGCGACGACCTCTGCCACTGGTTCGATCTGGAACAGGAGGTTGCCTGCGCCGATGGACTGCACCATCGCCTCGGCCTCACGTGCGGCGCAAGCTGCGAACGCCGGGGCGTAGCGCAGCGCCCGCAGCGGGCCGAGGAGGCTGGCGGCGGCGCCGAAACCGGTCGGTGCGCGCCAGCAGCCGGGACACCGAATCGACAGATCAATGCAAAGGCACAAAGCCCGTCACACCCCGAGTCAGACCCGAGCCCGGCCACCGACCACCACAACATGACTGTCACACCCCCCTCGTAGGTTCTCTGGCAAGCGCATAGGCCCGCAACCCGCAGAGGAGTGTCATGTCCGAACCCAGTTGCTCTATCCACGGCACCGAACACGTCGTCCGCGTGAATCTCCACCCGCGACTCCCGAAGCACCGCTGCGCCGCCGACACAGGAGACGGCACGAAGTGCCGGCGCATCGCCTTTCCACCACCGCCACGCATGACGTGGCACGAACGCGTCATGCTCATGCTCCCGGACCGGCCCACCGTCGAACGCATCATGGCAACCCTCATCGTCGGATTCTGGATCGCGCTCTGGATTTGGGCCCAGTTCATTCTCTAACTGACATCTCCGACCACGTCGCCGCCGGTTCCGGGACCGACTCGCCCGACACCGGGGTTAGCGTGCGAATCGTCTGCTCGGAATGTCAGGCGCTGCGGCGAGCCAGCGGTGGGCGGCAGAGGCGAGGACGCCACAACGCAGCGGCAATTGGGTTGCCGACCGATAGTTCCGGCCGACATTCGACGTCAGTGGCACCACAGTGACGGCGCGGCGGCCGACGTCGGCATCTCCTTCTCGTGACGGAGATTGGCGGCATGGAAGGATGCCAGATCACCCCACTCGTCGGGCTCGTCGAGCGGATGACGGTCGTACGCCTCGTAGGCGGCGTCAATCTCGGCCTGTCGCTTCGGCGGCACCGACTCCGAGGTGGTCACTCCTGGGACGGCTACGCCGACGCTGCGGCGAGGTGGCGGCAGCGGCGGATCTGTTCGTCTGCGGTGTCCGCTGTGCGCCGGCCGAGGCCGCAGGCGCTGGCGATGTCGACCTGGCCGCCGCGGGCTTGCTCGATCGTGCGGAGGAGTTCTTGGAGGCTCTGCAGCGTCGGTTGTTCGTGGACGAAGCCGGCCACCAGTCGGGTCCCGGTCGGCAGGGCGAGGTGGCGCAGCGCTCGGTAGGCGGCTGGACCCGTCGGGGCCGGTGAGGATCCTGCGGCGATGCCGAGACCGGTCGGCAGACCGACCTGCATACCGAGATCGGGCCGCCCGGTCGACGCCCGCAGGCGCTCGACGTGGGGCCAACTCCGGAGGGCGAACGTGTCGTAGCCGAGACGGAGACGATCACCGAACTCGGCGGGGCCGCATCGGGGGCGCAGCCGGGCGATCGAGCCGAAATCGACCGGGAAGCCCCAATCGTTCATCGTGCCCTCGTCGACAACGTCGAACAACGACATCTCGCCCGCCAGCCGACCGGCAAGCCCGGCCACCCACTGCGACCGGTCGCCCGCCGGGTACCGCTCGGACCGCTCGCCGATCTCCCCGTCGGGCAGCGCTATGAGCCGGTCCCCGGCCAGCGCGCACGCACGGGCCATGGCCGACGCCTCGTCCTGGTAAGGAAGCGAACCCACCAGCAGGACCCGGCGCGGCGTGCCATCGGCGCTCATCGGTGCCGCCCCCCGCCCTCGACAGCAGATCGACCGTCACGCTACTGGGGTCGGTCGGAACCGCAGGCGCCTGTCGGGAGAACGGCGGTTTCTCCCGGGTTCGGGACTCCGCAGCCGCTGGCCGGAGTCCTGCAAGTGGCGCCCATGCCGACAGCCGCCGCATCGATGAGGACGTTCACCCCATCAAGTCCGCCGATCGCGGCCATACAGGAACGCTTCCGGTAGCTGTGTCACACCCCCGCCATACGTTCTCGGTCAGATGCATACGCCCGCAACCCCCGAGGAGCGCCATGTCCGTCCTTCCCCTCCATCAACCGTCACCATCACCGATCGGGGGCGCCCGGTGGCGCGGATGACCGCGATCCCGGCGTCCCGGCTCGAGGGCTTGCTGGAGTCCGGGGAGGCGCGCCCGGCTCGGCGCAGCATCGCCGACCTGCCGGCGCCGGAGGACGGACCGGGCCTCTCCGCCGTGCTCGCTGCCATGCGTGACGAGGATCTCTGCTGACCGTGGCCCACTACCTCGCTACAGGGGCGCTCGTGAAGCTGGTCGTCGCCCAGCCCGAGACGGCGGCGCTGCGCGCCTGGCTGGCGGAACAGCCCGAACCCCACGTGTCGTGCAACCTGGCCCGCACCGAGTTGCTGCGGATCATGCGGGACGTCGCCCCCGACAGGGTCGTGATGGCCCGGCTGGTCCTGGACAGCCTCGTGCTCACGGAGGTGACCGCCGACATCTTCGAGGCGGCCGGGCGACTGGACACCGGGGTCATGAACTGCCGCGACGCCGTCCATCTCGCCGCGGCGCTGGACCTCGGCGACGACCTCGACAGCCTCGTCACCTACAACGAGCACCTCGCCTCCGGGGCTCGCTCGTACGGCGTCCCGGTCACTGCGCCGGCCTGAGTCGCCGGCCGGCCCGGCCCGCCTCCATGTCCGCCGCCACGCCGCCGGTGCCCGACGTTGCGCACTTGGGCGACCTCACGGAGACGGCGCTGCTGTCCGACGCCATCGACCGGGGTCTCATATCGGCCCGGGCCGAGGGCTCCCTCCGCATCCTCAACTACACGCCACGGGCAACCTACGACAGGGCCTGGAACCAGGCGACACTTACCTGCCGCGGCTGGACTCCCCAGCGGCCCGATGTTCGCCATCGCTCGCGGGCGCCCGGAGGCCTACGCGTCCATCTGGGCCCAGCTGCGGCCGCACGGGACGGGCGACACCCCGCAGTGGCCGTCCGCCGGTGGCGCGGGTCGGGTCAGTTGGCGGTGACCTGGACCGTGGCGGGGCGCGTGATGCGGGTAGTCGAACTCGAGGCGCCGAGAGAGATCCTCGTGGACCCGGCCCGCAGGCCCCGGATCGTCGCCACCGACCCGCTCACCGTCACGTCGATCAGGCGATTCGGATCGTCTCGGTCGTAGGTCACCTGGAAGCCGGTGGCGGCCTCGGAGAAGTACGGGCGGAGATCCAGCGCCACCAACTGCCCCACCGCAACCGAGAGCCGCGGGCTGTCGCCGACGACCGTCAGCACGACCGCGGAGCGGGTCTTGACGGCCACGAGGAAGGACTGCGTCACGCTTCCGAGGCCGTTGCGGGCCGTCACCGTGACCGTCCCCGCACCGAGCGCATCACCGCTGAGGGTGACCTCCCCCGCCACGGTCATCACCGCCGGGACGATCCCCGGCGCGTACGACTCCACGTCCCAACCCTGGACGACGCCGCGGAAGTACGAGCGGACGTTCAGTGTGTGGGATTCGCCCACGATGAGCGTCTGTGCGGGAACGCTGCCCCACAGCGTCGGCGCCGCGGTGACCGGATCGGAGGTGAGCGATTCGAGCGGGACCCCACTCGCCGCGTCCTCGCCCGCCGGCGGCGGACTGTCGCCGGCAGGATCCAGCACTGGGAGCTCGTCCACGGGAACAAAAACCTCCGGCTCCGTGGCAGCGGGCGGAGGTGACGGTGCCGGCGCGGGGGCCGGCGACGGTGACGGCGCGGGAGGCGCGGCCGCGACGCGGCTCCCGCCGGAGCCGGAACCCACACGAACCGTGAACGTCTGGGGGGCGGCGCCCCCCGGGCCTGAGGCGGTCACCGTGATGGTGGCCGAACCGTCGCCAACCGGTGCCACGATCAGCAGGTCGGGCGCCCGGACGGAGGCGGTCGCCACGCCGGTGTCCGACGACGCCGCCGCGAAGCCGTCCACCGGGCCGCTGAAGTACTCCGCCACGAATCTGGCGTGCGCCAGGCCGCCGGAGGTCGCGCTCATCTCCGGCATCGCCCCCACGGCCACCGGTGGGGGGCCTACCGGAGCCGCAGAAGCAGGAGGCGGCGGCGCCTGCACGATCGCCGTGACGGCGGGAGCCTCCACAGCCGTCGGGATCGCTGCCGGAGCGGTCGGGGTCGGTTCGGGTGCCGTTGCCGGTTGGGCGCTCTGCGGCGGGGCGGTGGGGGAAGCGGCCGCCTCGATGAGGGCCGCCGACGTACCCGTCTCGTCGGCCGACTCGCCGCCGCCCAGGCCGCACTGGGCAAGCAGCAGGCCGCCCGCCGCCAGCATCGCCACGGTCGGTACCGTCCAACGTCCTCGCCGCTTCGGAGGCGGGCCGGGGGATTCCGTCCGCGAACCGGCTCGGGAGCACGCGCCGCCGGGATCCGGCGCCCGGCGACCGGCGGGCACCGACATTGCCGGCCGGACGATACCCATGGGGCGAAACTAACCCGGCGAGGCCGTGCGGTGGGCGATACCGGACGGTCGCCGGCGATCCAACCCGTTGCCGCCTGAGCCCCTGGCCACCGCCGCTCTCTGGGTCGATGTCCCCGGCGGTCGCCGGCGATCGAACCCGTTGCCGCCTGAGCCCCTGGCCGCCACCGCGAGGGCTACTCACCGGTGATCTCGAGAGCGGCCTCGTAGATCATCTGGCCGTAGCGGGCCCAGGTTGGCCGCCCGCTGTGCCGGCGCCCTATGCACCTGAGCTCGAGTCGGTTTGGCTGCCTGATGCGCACCCCATCGCCGATGATCTTCGCGAACTGGCTGCCTGGTGAGAGGTTTGGTCCGGCCATTCTTGAGCTGTTCCGCCAAGTGACCAATGTCACTCAAATTGCAGCAAAGGCGATGTTCAGTTGGCGATCGAGCCGCTGTTATCGTGAGACCGTGCACAGAACGGTGGACCTCGCCCTCGACACCGAGCAGATGATTCGCCATCGGATGGCGACCCGCGGCGTGACGTTCGAGCAGGCGGTGAACGACTCGATCCGGCTGGGGTTCGACCGGGGCGGGCCGTGGCAGCCGTTCCGCACCCTGACTGCCTCCATGGACGAGCCGCCGGTGAACCTAGACCCTGCCCCTCAGGCGGCGGCCGAACCCGACGACGAGGAAGTCCTGCGCGTCTCGTAGGCACACCGCGGCCGAGCGTCGACAGACCACGACCGCGGCCGGAGCAGTCCCCGAACGTCAGAGGCCACCCAGGCGCGCCAACGGCCCGAGCGGTCCCGGCCGAACAATGTGTCGACCTCCGGGCAGCCGTGACCGGAGTCCAGGCTGTTCCGGGGTTGCATGGAGACAGGGAGCGGGTTTCGACCGGTCTGTTGCCGGGACCGAGCGGGGCGGCGGCCGGTACCATCGTTTATCGATATGGCATTTGTCGATGTGGACCATCAGGCGGCGGCGAACGGACCGCAGGTGCCGCCTGCAACAGCCGGCACGGGAACCGTCGCTCTCTCAGAAGCCGAGAAACGCATACTGGCCGCCTTGTCGCGGCGCCCGCTGGGGCTGTACCCCGCTGCTTCGGTCGCGCTTGCCGCCACCGTGGAACCGGCGGAGACGCCCGCCGCTTTGGAACGCCTCCTCGGCCTCGGCCTCGTCACGTGCGACGAGGAACCCGTCCAGTCCCGGCCGGTGCGCCGGGAGTTCGTCTGGAAACTCGATGTCGTCGCCGCCTGGTCGCGGGTGCCGGAGGTGTTGCGCTGGACGCCACTGCCGGACGTCGCTGCGGCCCCGATGCCCGAACGGCTGCCGGACAGGTTCGCTCACCTGTTCTGGTGGGGCGACACATCGCTGTACCGGCTGCCGCGTGACGCCACGTTCGTGGCCGAACACATCCTCACGAGCGGCGACGTCTCGTCGTGGGGCTGGGCCCTGCTGACCCTGCCGTGCGAAGCGCTGCAACGCGTCGCGGAGAGACCGCACGTGCCCGAGGACCGGCGCGAACTCATCCGCAACACCCTGGCAACGCGGCGTGGCGTCGCTCGCTGAGTACGCCGATGTCCTGCCGCCGGGCACGATGGATGCCTGGCCGACGGTGGCAGGGATCCTGCCGGAGGGCAGTGCCCTCATGGGTGGCACCGGCCTCGCCATCTGGCTTCGCCACCGAGTGAGCGAGGACCTCGACTTCTTCACACCCACCCGACTCGACGCGCGGCACATCACGTCGGCGCTGTCCTCACTCGGGGATTTCACATACAACACGGCATCGGACCGGATCGTCCGCGGAACCTTCAACGCTGTGAACATCGACATCGTCGCACACCCCGAGGATTACCGTCTCGGCCCGACCATGACCGTCGACGGCCTGCACGTCGGGTCGCTGCAGGACATCGCCGCCGGCAAGTACAACGCCGTGGCCAACCGCAGGGAACTGCGCGACTTCGTGGACGTGATGTGGATCGAGAAACACGGCGGCATCACCATCGAACAAGGCATCCTCCTGTACTTCCGCAAGCACGGCATCGACTTCGACGTGCAGGCGGTGCGCGGGTTCGTGCAACACTTGACGGACTTCCGGTACCTCGACGACGACCCGGCCATGAGCGCCCACTTCGGCGACGACATCGGAGACCGCGTCGCCTCCTATTTCCGCGGCCGGCAAACGGAAGTCGTCGCCGCGTTCTCCCAGCTGCTCACGAACGACCCGACGACGCCGCACCCACCCCTCCGAGCGACCCATCCCACAGCCCCCGAGGGCCGGCCGAACGACGGTCCCGACGCAGATTGAACGGATCTTGAGTTCCTGTCCCACGATGAGCCGCCTCACCGCATCGAGAGAGCGCAAACCGACTGAACTTCCCTTCTGGCGAGCAGCGGCGGCGGTCGCGGCTTGCCTGCTGGTGGTGGCGGGTTGTGCGGGGGGTGAGGGCGAGCGGGACCTCGGCGGCTCGGTGCAGCCCGCGGCGGAGAGTGCCGCCGAGGCCTGGGTGTACGACGTGCCCGGCGGCAGCTTCTTCGGCAACATCGCCACCACGCCCCTCATCGTCGGCGACACCGTCTAGTTCGAGACCCTCGACGGCATCGTCCACGCCGTCGACCGCGACACCGGCCAGGGGCGCTGGAAGGCGGGCGACCTGGGCCTGCTGTACGGCCCCACCGGCGTGGCGGTCGGCTGGAGCAAGGTGTTCGCCACCAAGGCGGGAACCCAGGGATCCGGCCAGTACATCGTGGCGTACGACATGACGACCGGCGCCGAACTGTGAGCCACCGACATAACCGGCGGCGGCTACGGGCACATCAACCTCCAGCCGTTCGTGCACGATGGCCTGGTCTTCGCCGGCATCAGCGGCTTCCCCGCCGGCATCCGGGGCGTTGTCGTCGCTCTGGACCAGGCCACGGGCGACATCGTCTGGATCTTCTTCACCGTCGAGGACGAGAACCTGTGGGGAAACCCCGAGGTCAACAGCGGCGGGGGCATCTGGTACCCGCCGGCGCTCGACGCAAAGACCGGCACGCTCTACTACGGCGTCGGCAGTCCCTACCCCTTCCCGGGAGCCCCCGGGTTCCCCAACGCCACGAGCCGGCCCGGCGACAACCGCTGGACAAGCGGCACCGTGGCACTCGACGTGGCCACCGGCGAGTTGCGCTGGGGGTACCAGGCCTTCCCCCACGACCTGTTCGACCGCGACCACGTGCTGGTAGCGCTCGCCGAGGCGATGACCGACGGCGAGGACCGCGCCGTTGTCGTCACCGCCGGCAAGGGCAACGTCGTGATCGGCCTCGACCCCGCCACCGGCGCCGAGTTGTGGGCGACATCGGTGGGGCTGCACAGCAACGACGACGTCGAGAGCTTCGAGGGAGGTCTCAAGGTGCTGCCCGGCGCGCAGGGCGGCATCGTCACCCCCATCTCGGTGGCCGACGGGGTGGCCTACGTGGCCGCCGTCAACGCCGCCACCCCCTACGAGTCGCCCGAGCAGCCCAGCGGCGGCGAGGGCACCGAACTGTTCACTCTGCCCAGCAACGTGGTGGCCATCGACATCGCCGACGGGACGATCCTGTGGGACGTCGAGATCCACCCCGACGTGCTCGGCACCCCGGCGGCAGCCGGGCAGGGGGTAGCGCCGCCGTCGTCGGCCGCCTCGGCGCTGTTCATCAGATGGTTGCCGGGAATCCACACCACGCCGCCGCTGACGGCGGTGGTGCCGCCCAACAGATCGGCCTTCTCGTACAACCCGACGTCGGCGCCCTCGACACCGGCGGCGAGCGCAGCCGTCAACCCCGCCGCGCCCGACCCGAGGACAATGATGTCGTGCGTGCGTACGGCGTCGGGGATCACCGTTTCATCCCCCAAGTCCGGGGCAGGCATTCCGCCGGAATGACGGCAACAAGGTCGTCCAGCGGTCAGGAGATGTTCAGGCGCATACCGGCGTCGAGCCGGATCACCTCGCCGTTCAGGTAGGTGTTCTCCATGATGTGGCACACCAGCGCCGCCACGTCGGCGGGCGCACCCAGCCGCTTGGGGAAGACGTTGCCCGCAGTGATCGCGTCGATCTGCTCTTCGTTCAGGGCGGCCAGGATGGGCGTGTCCATGATGCCGGGGCAGATCGTCACGACCCTGATGCCCCGCGAGCCCAGGTCGCGCGCCAGCGGCAGGGTGAGCCCGATGATGCCGCCCTTGGAGGCGCTGTAGGACATCTGCCCCACCTGGCCCTCGATCCCGGCGATCGAGCCCAGGTTCACGATCACGCCCCGCTCGCCGTCGGCGTTGGCCTCGTTGGCGGCCATGTGGAAGACCGTGTGGCGCAGCACGTCGAACAGGCCGATGAGGTTCACCTCGACGTGCGCCCGGAAGTGCTCCAGCGTGTGCAACTCACCGCGGCGGGTCAGCATCCGCTGGCCCGAACTGATCCCGGCGCAGCTCACCAGCACGTCGATCCGCCCCCAGGCGTCCGCCGCCGCGGCCACAGCAGCCGCCACGTCGTCGGACTTGGTCACGTCGACGGCCACGAACGCCGCCTCGTCGCCCAGGTCGGCGGCCACCTGCGGACCGGTCGAGGTCTCCAGGTCGGCGATGACGACACGTCCGCCCCCGGCCACCAGCCCACGGGCCACGCCGGCGCCCAGACCCGACGCCCCGCCGGTGACCAGGCTCACAGAGCCCTCAACTCTCATTTGTAACCCTCATGGCCGGAACCTGCCGAGTGGTCCGCTCGCAGCACAGCCGGAGCCGTCGGGCAGTCGATTTCGGCCCCGGACCTGAGTCCGGGACAGGCCGTCGCCGGAATGACGGACAGGGGATCAAGCGGCTAGGCGTGGTGGACGCCGATGTCGGCGAGCATCCGGCGCAGCGCGATGCCAGGAGCGTCGGCGTGCTTGAGGTGGAGTTCCTGGCGCAGGTCGACGGGCAGGCGCTCGGGACGCTGCTGCTCGACAACGACGCGGTCCTGCGCCCAGATGGTCTTGGAGAACTCGGTGTAACTGTCGTCGGCCAGCTCGAAGGAGTGGTTGCGGGCGAACACCAGCCACATCGAGCACTCGGCCTCGGCGATGGGCTGCGTCGGTGTGAACAGGGTCGTCTGCCCCTTGTCACCATGGATGTCGAGACGCGACGTGAAGGGGAAGTCGCTGTAGTACTTGTAGTGGATGGTGGCGCCCTCACTGGCCAGGTGCGCCTCCTGCTCGGCGTGCCAGTCGAGTTCGTAGGAGAACCCGTTGGGCCGCATCACGATGTCGTAGGGCTCCACCGCCGCACGCTGCCGGTCGCCGAGCAGGCCGGGGTGGACGAACGCGAAATGGGAAAAGTCGAGGGCGTTCTCGACGAACCGGGCGGCGCTCGTCTGCCAGAACTGCCGGAACCCCAGGTGCACCTTGAAGGCCGGGTCGTCGAACTCGGGGAACGGCGGCACCGGCAGCCTCGGCTCCGCCAGCGCGACCCACACGATCCCGTAGTGGATCTCGCAGCGGTACTGCGCAAGCCGTGCCCCCGACGGGATCCGTTGTTCGGCCCCCTGCGACGGGATGAACACGCAGCGGCCGCCGGTGTCGTACGTCCAACCGTGGTACGGGCACTCGAGCCTGCCGTCGTGGATCGTGCCCGTCGAGATCTTGGCGCCGCGGTGGACACACAGGTCGGCGAAGGCGTTGACAGTCCCACCGTCGCGGACGAGCACGACCGACTCGTCCAACAGACGCACGGCACACGGCTGCTCGCCGACATCGTCCGCAGTCGCCACCGGGTGCCAGTAGGGGCGCAGCGCCGCCAGATCGGCCGAACTCATGCCCTCACGTTACACAGCGGCCGGCGCCCGATGCGTCGGCGCGGCGTCGCCGGGCCGGACGGTGGACGCTCAGAATTCGCGGCGGCGGGCGCCGGTGGGGTCCACCTCGGTGCGCAGGATGTGCAACTCCTCAGCGGTCGGGCGGGCCGTGGTTCCCACGTCGCCGGCGGGTAGGAGGATCTCGAAGCCGGTGGCGGCACGAACTTGCTCGACGCTCACGCCAGGGTGCAGCGACGCGAGGCGCATGCGCTTGGAGTCCGGCTCGAAGTCGAACACGCACAGGTTGGTGATGCAGAGTTGCGGCCCGCCGGGCATGCCGAGGGAGGCCCGGTGCCCGCCACCGTCGCCCCAGCCGATGCCCGAGCGGAAGTCCAGCGCCTCCACGAAGGTGCGGGGGTCGTGCATGGTGGCCCACAGGTAGATGCGGGGAATCATGCACCCCAGGTCGGCCATGCCGCCCCCGCCGGGGAGGCGCACCTTGGGGTTGTCGTAGGGGCCGATGACGGTGTTGTTCACGTTGCCGTAGGCGTCCATCTGCGCCCCCCGGAAGGCGAAGGTGTTGAGGCGGGCGCCCTGGGCGTAGGTCCAGAAGTCCACCGCCGAGCCGGCGAGCATCGAGGCGCCGCCCCAGAGTTCGGCGGACAGAGTCGAGGCGCCGATGGTCTCCGGGTCGGCATCGACGGCGATGGAGCCCGCCGCCCACACCAGGTCGGGAGCGTGCGTGCGCCGGGCCAGCCGGTAGCCGCAGACCGGGATGAACGACACCGCACCGTTGAACGCCCGCGTGTCGTTGGCCATGGCCCGGGAGAACGTCACGACCATCAACTCGTCGATGGTGCAGCCGTAGCCCGGCACCTCCGGCGGTCCGCTGCTCACGTCGCCGTCCCCTCGTCGCTGCCGTCGACACACATACCGTCGTGGCCGTTGCCGGTGCCGCCGCTGCTCACGTCGCCGTCCCTTCGTCTCCGCCGTCACCGCCGGCGTCGCCGGGGGACGCCACGCCGTTGGCGGCCAGGAAGTCGTCCCACGTCTCGGGGCCGACCACTCGCCGGTCGAGGAACGCCGCGAAGTCCTGCGGCGAGCGGCACGCCGCCACATAGTCCTCGAAGAACGGGTCGTGGTGGGCGTAGTCGGGGAAGCACGAGGTGGGGAAGGCCCCGCGGGGCGCCTCGCACACGGTGTCGACCATGAAGCGGGGGTAGGTGGTGCGGTGCGGTTCGGCGGTGAAGGCCGCTGTGTCCACGATGCGCTCGGCGGTGACGATGGTGCGGTCGGCGGCGTTCACAAGCTCGGCGTCCATCCAGATCAGCTTGGGGTTGACGCGGGCGTTGCCGGCGCTGTCCGCCTCGTGGGCGTGCACCACGGCCACGTCCACCGCCAAGGGGGTGCACGCCACGTAGGCCTGACCGGTGGTGGCGTCGATCTCGGTGCGCAGGGTTCCCGACTCGGCGTGGAGACCCACCACGTCGGTGCCGAGGGCGGCCACGGTGGGCATGAAGGGCAACCGGCGGGCGTGCGCCTGCAGCCGGCTGATAAGCAGGTGCTCGGAGTACTCCTCCATCGCCACCTGGCCGCTCTGCACACCGTGACGGAAGTTGGGTGCCAGGCCGAAGCCCTCGAAGCTGATCAACCCGGTCACGACGCGGGCCGCGCAGCCCGCCGCCACCAGCCAGTCCACGCACATACCGGCCACGATGGCGACGACAGTGAGGTCGCGCTTGCGGGCCCGCACCAGCTCGCGCACGAACGCCATCGGGGCGCTGTTCATGGACAGCCCCCCAAGGGCCACGGTGGCGCCGTCAGGGACAGAAGCGGCCGCCTCGGCAAGAGTGGCCTGCTTGGTCCCGTCGTCGGTCATACCCATTAGTTACCAAACGAACGGTAGAAACGCAAACCCGCGGGGATAGGCGCAGGCCCGACGGGTGGGGCGCGCTGTACCGTGCGGTCGTGGCCAACACGCTCCAGACCATCGAGTTGGACGACACCGATGTCTTCGAGGAGTTCTGGGCGCGTGGCTGGACGGACGGGTTGCCCGTGGTGGCGCCCACGCCCGCGCGGGTGGAGGCGCTGCTGGGCTACGTGGCCGACGACGAACTGCGCAAGTACGCCGCAACCGTCGCCGACGAGGTGTCGAACCTCCTCACCACCGCCTGACCGCGGCTTCCGTCGCAGCATGGGCCGAGTGCCCCGCGACAATCATCTTGCCAGACGTTTAGAAATTTCAATTGATTTCATATCATCCTAATGGTAGAATGTTCGCTATGGGAATCGGAATCACCGGAGCGGTCGCCGCCGCCCCGTGAGAGACTGGCCGACATGGACGCAGCGATCCTCGGGCCGATCCTCGGTCTGTTGACCCTCGTACTGCTCTGGCTGCGCCAGGACCACGCAGCAATGCGCAAGGACCACGCTTCGGCACGTGAGACCGACCGCGCTCTTGCCGACACGCGCCACGAGGCCGTCATGGCCGTGCTGCGCTCCCATGGGGAGCGGCTCGCCCACATCGAGGGCCGCGCCGAAGGTCGCGGCCAAGCCCGCGAGGGAAGTCTGGCCAACTCCTAACGACAGCGCCGGGAAAGTCAGGAGACGAGGGCGGGGGACGCCGGGGCGGGTTACATGACGAAGTTGCCGCCGGCGTACCAGTTGTCGAAGAGGGGGCGCATGGCCACGTCCACCAGCTCTATCTGCTGGCCGTCCGCGCCCATCACGTAGGCGAACCCCATCGGACCGCCGTCGGAGTCGGAGCCTGTGAAGCGGACGGTCCAACCGGCGGCGGTGAGCTCGTCGAGGTCTCCCAGCAGATCCTCGGTCCAGTGCCCTGTGTGGTACATCCCGCCGTAGATGCCGGCCTCCCAGAACGACCCGATCGGCCCCTGGACCAATTCCACCTGCACCGGCCCCTCCACGGAGTACGTGAAGCGCACACTCATCTCGGTGACCTTGCCCTCCACAAGGAGGCTGACGGGCATGGACTGCACGCTGTGCCAGGTGAGGCCCGCGCCTGCGGAGTACAGCTCCATGGCCTCCTCCAGGTTCGAGACGACCACTCCTACGTGGAACGGCGACGTCAAGTCGACCATGGGTTCACCTCCTGTGATCGGGGGCGGCATCAGCTGCCAGTAGTGACTTCAGTTCCGCCAGGGCGTCGACGTGGGCGGCCCACTCCTGCTCGCTGCGCGCCAGCGGCACGAACAGGACGTGCTCCAGGCCGGCCTCGATGTAGCCGCCGAGCAGGTCGGCCAACGCAGGAACCGTGCCGGTGGCCACCGGGCGCGCTCCGTAGCCGTCGCCCACCTCGCTCCAACGCCCCCCGCCATCCAGCGGCGAGCCGATGCGAACCTCCATGTGGATGGAGGCGGTGACCTCCCGGCCCACGGCGGTCGCTGCCGTGGCGTCCAGAGGGGATCCGTGCAGGTCGCCGACGGTCGTGGTCGCCTTCTGCTCGAGGGTCCGCAACTCCGCCAGGCGCTCGCGGAAGACGTCCAGCGGCGCCCAGGTGCCCATCCAGCCGTCGCAGGCTGCGGCGCGGCGCAGCGCCCCCGGCGAGGAGCCGCCCACCCAGATGGGCACCGGCCCGGCAGGGGCCGGCCTGACGCGCACCCCGCTGAAGGAGAAGTGTTCGCTGTGGTACTCCTCGGCACCGGCCCAGGCCGCCCGCCAGCCGCCGATGTAGTCGTCGAGGCGGCGGCCGCGGTGGCGCATAGGCACCCCGCAGGCGTCGAACTCCTCGGCGAGCCAGCCGGCGCCGACGCCCAGCAGGGTGCGCCCGCCCGACATCCAGTCCAGCGTGGCCCACTGCTTGGCGAACTGCATGGGGTTGCGGTAGGCAGGCACCAGCACACTGGTACCGAGGCCGACGCGGCGGGTGTGTGCCGCAGCGGCGGCCAGCAACGGCACCGGTTCGGGGAAGAACGACGGCATACCCTCCAGCGACCGCGGCACAGCGACGTGGTCGGCCACCCAGACGTCGTCGAAGCCCAACTCCTCGGCCCGGGAGGCCACACGCACCACGTGGTCGAGACCGGCGGAGCGCCCCAACTGTGGCAGGTGCAGGCCGAAACGCATCAGAAGCGGAACCGGGGCAGCGGCGGGTGCACCGAGTACTCCACCACGCCGTATCCCCGCTCGCCGGTCTCCAGCACTTCGAAGTCGAAGAACGGCTCGTAGCAGTCCAGGCGCACTTCGGCGTCGTTGTCGTCGCGCATGAGCCCGTTGCGGGTCTGCGCCCACTTGCGTCCGGTCAGCACGGTGAGCGTCTCGCCGTCGAGCATGTCGAACGTCATGGTGAAGGCCATCGCGGTGCGCTCGTCGTCCTCCATGCGAGGGGTGCAGGTGGCGCCGCGGATCGGCCGGGAGCCGTCGGCGTCGGCCACCCAGCCCCCGTTGTGAGCCCGCCCCTCGGGGATCGGCTGCGTAGGGCTCATCCAGCCGAAGGCGTTGATGTGCCGCTGCGGCAACTGCACCGACGGCCAGAAGTGACCCCAGGACGCCTCGGCGGTGCGGCGCCGGCGGGGCTCCCAGGGGGAATCGGCCTCGAAACGGTGCGTCCAGGAGTGGTCGCGGTGCGCCCAGCAGGAGATCTGCCGCCGCTCGCCGGCCCGGGGGCCGCCGTAGGCCTCGAAGCTGCCGGCACAGTCCAGGGCCTGCTCGTAGTGGCCGCCGTAGTTCTCGTAGGTGGCCAGCGGGTTGCCGCCGAAGCAGTCGTCGTAGTCGAAGGGGGCGAACCGGCCGGTGTAGTCGAGGTCGAAGCCGAACTTCGGGCCGTCGAACTGCCAGCGGTAGCGCTTGAACGCCTCGAACACCTCGAAGCGAACACGCCCGTCGCCGAGCGTCTCGAAGACCGCCTCGCCGTCGAGCGGCCGGCGGGAGGCCCACTGCTGCGCCACACCGTCGATGACGTAAAAGGCGCTGGCCCGGATATAGCCGTGCGAAAGGCTGGCATGGATGTGGTTGATGCCGAAGACGTCGGCCTCGGGGTCGACGACGGAGAACCAGAAGTTGTCGCTCCACAGGCGGCCCGAATCGTCGGGCGGATGGTGGAGGTACTCGTCGCGCTCGGTCAACTTCATGTGCGGCTCCCCGCCCTTCCGGCCTCCCGGTCGGGCCGGCCGCTCAGTCTCGCAGTTTCGCTGCGGGTCGCCACACGTCTCACGGAACGCGCCAGCGTGCCCCCGGCCACCGGGCCGGATCCGCCGGCACCCGACCACGGATCGAGGTCTTACCGATCGCGCCAGCGCATCGGCGGCAGGCCCGGCGCCTCGGTGTCCCGGCGCGCCAACGCGCGCAGCGGTTCGATCAGCTCCGGCCCGCCGGTCGCCGCCCGCTCGGTCAACTCGTCCCACGCCTCCTGCCAGGCGGCGCCGTCATCGTCAGCCACCGGTGCGTGCCGCGCCGCCTGTGCCCGCAGTGCCAATGCCACCGGCGGATCCGCAGAACTCCCGGCATGGCGCGGCGGACCGCCCACCGCGGACACGTCCTCCTCCGCAGAGCCCCTGGCCACGGATGTGTGCAGTGGGCAGGTGGCCTCCGGTGGTGCTGCGATCACGTCGGTGAGGGGCGGCAGGCCGGGCTCCAGCCACGCCAGCAGATCCCAGGCGCCGGCCTGCGCCGCGGACCCGATGGCGACCAGCCGCGGGTCATCGGCCCGGCCCGCCGCCAGCGCGGCGAGCCCCTGCATCCCCGACAGGTACGACCGCACCCGCTCGAAGCGCAGGGCGTACGACAGGCGCTCGGCGTCCATCTCCGCCCCACCCCAGGAGGTGTAGACGGCGGCCGCTTCGCCCTCGACGGCACCCCAGCCGCCGAGGTGCATGCTGAACGCCACGTCGCAGAGCGGGTCGCCCACCCAGGCCCGCTCCCAGTCGATCACGCCGCCGATCACGCCCGGGGCGGTCCACAGGACGTTGGCGGGCCGGTAGTCGCCGTGGCAGAGAGCCGGGCGGTCGCCGCAAGCCGGACGGTGCCCGGCCAGCCAGCGCAGCGCCACGTCGATGCCGGGGTGCCGCCAGCAGCAGCGGTACGCCTCGCCCTGCCGGGCCAGTTCGACCTCATACGCGGACCCGATGTCGGCGACGTCGTCCAGTGCCCGCGGGTCGGCCCGGCTGTGCAGCGTCCCCAGCGTGGCCGCCAGAGCGGCGCGGTACGGCTGCGGGTCCGCCGGACGCCGCACCGCCTCCCCCACCACGACGCTGTGCACGCCGAACGGCCGGCCGATCGGGTTGGGCGCCTCGCAGACCGCCAACACCTCCGGCGCCGGAATCACGCCCACCACCGCCCGCAGCCGCCGAGCCTCGCCCGACGGGTCGTAGGGCTCCACGGTGCCCCCCACCGGCGCCACCCGCACGATGACGCCGTCGCCACCGCCCCAGTCGACACGCAGCGTGATCCAGGAGTACCCGCTATCGAGGCGACTCACCACGGGGGGGCGACGACCAGCACCTTGGGGTGCAACGCCGGCCGCCACAAGCGCGGCGCCAACGGTCTCGGGATGCAGGTCAGGGGCGACCATCTCGCAGAAGCTAACGGCAACAGGCCGGCGACAGCCCAATCGAGGACGCTGCTCAGTGGATTCCGGCTTTCGCCGGAATGACGGCCGAGGAGGACACTGCCGCCGCGGGACCACGAACGCGAGGGTGGGGGACGCCGGAGTCGGGGCCGGATCGATTACGCAGGCGAGAGCCGGGCACGGAACCGGCGGCGACCGCCCGGACACCAGCAGGAGGCTTCTACACTCCGGCTTCGTGTCCGGTTCGGCTTACCCGTTGCTGTTCAGCCCGCTCTCGGTGGGTTCGCTGCGGCTCCGCAACCGGATCGTGCTGTCGGCCATGACCACCGGCTTCGGCTTCTCCGGCGGGGCGCCGGACGCCGAGGCGCTGGCCTACTACCGCACCCGTAGCCGGGGAGTCGCCCTGGCAACCGTGGGCTTCTCCGCTGTCACCGCCGAAGGTCGCGTCGAGAACGCCATCGCCTGGATGTGGCCCGATGGCGCCACCGCGGCACTCACACCTCTCGCCGAGGCCATCGCCTCGACCGGGGCGCACCCCGCCATCCAGCTGGGCCACGGGGGGCGTCAGGTCTCCCCCGTCGTCATCGGCGAAGCGCCCGTCGCACCGTCCGCGGTAACACCGGGGGCGCACGTGCGGATCCCGCCCCGGGCACTGTCGACCGGCGACGTGGACGACATCCTGGCGGCCTTCGGGCTCGCCGCCCGCCGGGCGGCCGACAGCGGCTTCGAGGCCGTGGAGATTCACGGCGGCCACGGCTACCTGATCCAACAGTTCCTGGCGGCAGAGTCCAACCGGCGCAGCGACCGTTACGGCGGCGCCACCGTCGCCGAGCGCAGCCGGTTCGGCTGCGAGGTGATCGCATCGGTCCGCCGGTCGGCCCCGGAGCTGACCGTCGTGGTCCGCCTCAACGGGTCGGACCTGATCCCCGACGGGATGCAGGCGACCGACGCGGTGGTTGCGGCCGGGCGGTTCGCCGAGGCGGGGGCCGACGCCTTCGTGGTCTCGGCGGGCGTGTACGGCTCGGTCCCGTGGACCATCCCCCTCCTGGACGACGCCGACGGCACCTTCCTGGACCTCGCGGCGGAGTTGCGCCGCAACGTGGAGCCACCGGTGATCGGCGTGGGTCGGATAGCGACGCCGGAGGTGGCTGAGGCGGCGCTGCGCAACGGGTCCTGCGATGCGGTGGCACTCGGGCGGGCGCTGCTGGCCGACGAGGACTGGGTCGCCAAGGCCCGGAACGGGCGAGGCCCGGAGATCCGCCCGTGCATCGCCACCGTGCAGGGATGCGCCGGGCGGCTGCAGTACGGCGAGGGAATCTCGTGCTCGGTGAACCCCGACGTGGGGCGAGAGGCGCACCCGCCGGCGCAGGCGGTCGCGACGCCGGGGCGGGTGCTGGTGGTCGGGGGCGGGCCGGCGGGCATGGAGGCTGCCCGCTGGGCGGCACAACTGGGTCACGAGGTCCATCTGATCGAACGCGGGGAGCATCTGGGTGGGGCACTGCACCTGGCCGCGGCCACGCCGGGGCTGGCGCACCTGGCCCGCCTGGCGGCCTGGTACACCGGCGAACTGGAGCGCCTGGGCGTGACCGTGACACTGGGACAGGAGGTCACGGCCGGCGGGCAGCTTGGCGCCGTCGCCGCCGACTACCTGATCCTGGCCACGGGTGCGCAGACCGCCCCCGACGTGCTCGACGGCTACGAACACCTGCCCGCATGGACCTTGGAGGACCTGCTGGCCGGCCGGCCCTCCAGCCACGACACCTGGCACCTCGTTGATCCGGTGGCGGTGATCGGCGGCGGGAGCCGGGCCCTGGCCATCGCCCTGTGGTGCCGCCGGGGGGGTTACGAGGTGTCGCTGCTGAGCGCCGAGCGACTGGGACACGACACCGCCGGCGTCACCCGCCGGGCCTACCTGACCCGCCTGAGCCCGACCGCGACGGCGCAGGGGCGGGCCGTCGGGATCCTGCCCGAGGGCGTGGCGTGGTCCGGCGCCGACGGCGAGACGGCGGTCCTACCGGCCCGGAGCCTGGTGGTGGCCGAACCGGTGCGACCCGCCGTGCCGGCCGCACTCGTACCTCGGGGCGGAGGCGGCGACGGGCGCCCGAACGCCCTCGGCGTGTACACGGTGCGCATCGGCGACGCCAGGGCGCCCCGCACCATCGGCGACGCCATCGCCGAAGCCCGCCAAGTGGTTGAGGCGCTGCCCGCGCTCGACCGCTGACAGCCGGCCGAACGCCGACGCCGGGGGTTGTCCATGCGAACCACGGTGATGCGCCATCCCATGGTCGCAGGCGGTGTTGTTTTGGCGAGGTAGGGCGAGCGGCCGTTACCGGCAAGGCCGCCCCGGCGCGTCAGCCCGTCGGGATCTCCTGGCGCGGGCCGGGTCGGACTCCCGGTGCAACCCGTTCCTGAACCGACACCCTGAAGGTCTGTAGTGCGGCACCGTCGGCGTTGGTGGCGTTGACGGTCACCGTCGTCACACCGACCTCGATACCGGTCAGCGACACTCGCGATCCCGACGTGACCACGAACACCAAGCGTGGGTCGCCCGCCAACGCGTTGTAGGAGTCCACGGAACCGCTGAAGGCCGACGCCACGTCCACGACGACAGCCGGATCGCCCCTGAACAGTATGCGATCCGGCAGGAAGCGACTCACTCGGGGAGCGTTGCCTTCGGTGACCGTCACGCGGAACGACTGCAGCGCGGTCCCTCTGCCGTTGGTGGCGGTGACCGTCACGATGGTAACGCCCACTCTGATCCCGGTCAGCGACACATCCGACCCCGACACCGACACACCAACCAGGGCGCTGTTACCCGCGACCGCCTTGTAGGTGTCGGCGACCCCCACGAAGCCGAGAGTCAGGTCAACCACGACGGGCGGAGCGCCCACCCTGAGTACCTGATTCGGCAGAAACAGGCCTATCGCAGGAGCCCTCGCCGGCGCCCGCGAGGCCGGCGTACCGCCACCACCGCCGCCGCCGCCACCCCCACCACCGCCACCACCGCCGCCACCGCCCCCACCGCCGGTTGTGATGCGGCGCTCGGTGATCGTGGCCTCACCGATCTCGTCGGCGAGGCGGGCGTTCTGCGGAGAACTCAGGACCAGTTCGAACTTCTTGTCGTCCTCGTCGATGTCGTCGCTGATGATCTCCACCTCGACGGGTTCGGTCTTGTCCCCCGCGGTGAACGTCAGCGTCCCGTTCGTCAGGGCGACGTAGTCGTCGCCAGCGAAGGCCGTGCCGTCCCTTGTGTCGTAGATCACCGTAACGGTGCTGCTGCTAACCGGCTCCAGGGTCACGGTGAAGCTCACGGTGCCGGCGTTTTCCCGGACCGTGATGTTGTTCACCCTGAGGCCGGGCTCGCCTTCGTCGTCCGCGATGGTGGCCGTGCCCAAAGCGACGACCGTGGCGGGGTTGTCCGGGTAGCTCAGTTCCAGTCTCAAGGTCTCGTCGTCCTCGGAGACCTGGTCGTCCAGGACCCGCACCTCCACGGTCTGGCTGGTCTCCCCCGGATCGAATGTCAGCGTCCCGCTCTTGGCGGTGTAGTCATCGCCCGCATCGGCGGTCTCGTCAGCGGTCGCATACTTGACAGTGACCTGCTTGCCGCTCGGGTGCTCCATCGTGTTGTCGTTCGGATCCACCAGCGTCACCGTGAACTCGATGTCGTCGACACCCTCCACCACCCGCGGATCGTCGACGGACAGGCCAGGTGGTTCGTCGTTGTCCTCGATGAGGCCGGTCGCCGGGTCCCTCGGCGCGGTGGCGTTCTTCGGATTCCTCAATCGCAGGCCGAAGGTCTCGTCGGGCTCGTCGATACTGTCGTCGCAGATCGGGACGGTCGGATCCGACTCGTCGGGCGTCGTGTTCCCCACCTGGAACGTGAGGGTGCCGGTGGTGGTGGCGAAGTCCGCGCCATCGGCGTTGCAGTCGGCGCCCGAGGTGGCTCTGTTGCTCCCGGTCAACTGCTTTGTCTCGTAGTCCACCGTGACCACCTGACCGCTGGCGGTCTCCAGGGTCACCTGGAAGGTGGCGGTATCCCCTCCCTCGTTGATCTCCACGTTCCCGATCTGCAGGTCGGTCGCCGCGTCGTTGTCAGTGATCGTGCCGGTGGCCTGAAGAGGATCCGAACTGAGCGTGGCGTTGACCGGACTGAACAACTCGAGCGTGAACGTCTCGCTTTCCTCATCCAGAGCATCGTTGAGGATCTGAACCGAGATCGTCTCCTCCCTGTCCCTGGCCGTGAAAATCAGTCTCTCGCTTGTGAGGGCGATGTAGTCCACGCCCGCGGTTGCGCTGTCGTCAGTCGTGAAATAGCCCACCTCAACCGTCCGGCCGCTCGCCGCGCTCAACCGCACCCTGAACGTCATCGTTCCCGCACTCTCTCCAGCCGTCACATCGCGGACAAACGAGAGGCTGGGCTCGTCGTCGTTGTCCTGGATGGTTCCCGTAGCGGTGTCGCCGCCGGCCCGCAGGGTGGCGTTCGACTGCTCGTTGACCGTGAGGGTGAGTGTGAAGGTCTCGTCGTCCTCCTCGTCCACGGAGTCGTCGCAGATCGGAACCCGGACCGGCTGAGTCAGGGACTCGCCGGGCCTGAACGTCAGCGTGCCCGACGTGTTCCTGAAGTCCCTCCCCGACGTGCAACTACTGCCGCCGGCGGCCGTGTCACCGGCCGTGGCATAGCGCACCGTGACGATCTTGGCGCTGGCTGCCGTGAGCGTCACGGTGAACTCCGCCTCCGCCGGGTCGGCGTTCTCGGCGACGCTGCTGGCGTCTGTCACATACAACTCCGGCGGGTCGTCGCTGTCCCGGATCGTGCCCGTCGCGGTACCCGCGCCGCTTGTGATCGGCGCGCCGGACGCGTTCGAGAGCTTGAACCTGAACGTCTCGCTCTCCTCGTCGAGGTTGTCCGAGCAGAGCGACACAAAGACGGACTGCGTCACCTGCCCCGGTGAGAAACTCAACTCGACTGCCGGCGACACTTCGACATAGTCGACGCCAGTAGCACAGCTCGCGCCCCCGGTTGCCCTGTTGGTCCCCGTCAACTGCTCCGTCTCGTAGTCCACCGTCACCGTCGAGCCGCTCTGGGAGCCCAGCGTCACCTCGAACTCCAGAGATCCCATACTTTCCGCGGCGGTCACATCGGCAACCGAGAGGCTCGGTGCGCTCTCGTTCTCGTTGATCGTGCCGGTGGCGGAGATGGTGGTCGCCTGACCTGAGAACCCCGCCTCCGAGGGGCTGCTGAGAGTCAGCGTGAACGTCTCGTCGCCCTCGTAGAGGGTGTCGTCCACGATCGTCACCGGGACCTTCATCTCCCGAACTCCCGGCGCGAACACCAGCACGTTTCCGGTGGCGGTGTAGTCATCGGGCGCGGTGGCCGTGCCGTCGCTGGTCTGGTAGTCGACCGTCACCCTCTTGGCGCTCGCCGAGTTCAGCCGCACCGTGAACTCGAGCGTCCCGTCGCCCTCGCCGGCGCTCACGTTGCCGACGCTCAGGCTCGGCGCGCCGTCGTCGTCGATGATCGTGCCCGTCCCCTCGGCCAAGAGGGTGTTGCTCTCGCCGGTCACCCGCAGCCTGAAGGACTCCCTGTCGGGTTCGTCGAGCCTGTCGTTGGTGATGAGGACCGAGACCGTCCGGGTCGTGGGCTGCGAGCCCGGTGGGAACAGCAGCTTCCCCGTCCGGGAGGTGTAGTCCTCGCCCGCCGTGGCGGTGCCGCCAATGGTCTCGTAGGTGAGTTCAGAGGTGTCGGTGCTGGGCCTGGCGAGTGTCACCGTGAAGGTGAGGCTGCCGGCGTTCTCGTTGACCTCCGGCGAGTCCACCGTGACCAGCGCAGGCGGCTCGTCGTCGTAGACGATTTCGTACCAGATGGGACCGCCGTCCAACAGCTGCAGGAGCGCGTTCTCCGAGGCGTCGTACAACTCCAGACAGATCCGCTCGATCGGCTCGGGTACCAGGTCGTCGAGCTTCATGGTATGGACGCTCTTCTGCCTCTCCCCTGCGTCGAAGGTCAGAGTCCCCGAGACGGCCACGTAGTCCTGGCCCGCGGTGGCGGTGCAGCGGGCCTCCCCCTCGTCCTGGCTGGAGTACACGCCGGGGATGACGACGTTCTCGACAGTGCGGTACTTGACCGTCACGGTCTCCGTCGGCGCGGGAGAGGCCCCGATGCCCCAACCCGTCTCGTACGGGCCCTCCAAACCGGCGCCCCATTGATTGATCCTGATCCGCGGCAGGTCGTCGTCGAGGATGAGTCCCTCGGCGCTCTTGTCCGCATCCGTTGCGAAGGTGAAGGTTGGGTCCGGCAATAGGCGGAGCGTGAGCGTCTCGTCGCGATCGTTCACGTCGATGTCGGTGTCGTTGACGACATTGATCGAGATCTCGGCATGATCAGTGGGTAGCAAGTGGGGGCTCACCTGGGTCTCGCCGGGCTCGAAGACGAACTCACCCTGCAGCGTCGTGCCGTCCTCGCTCCATGTCTGATCGCCAATTGGCCCATAGTCGTCAACCGGAGTGGCCGGTTGGCAGGCATCCCGGTCGGTGAAGGAGCCGCAGTCGTCGGAGTCGATGAGGTTGCCGTTGCTGTTTCTCTCCAAACCGGAGGAGACCTCGTACCGCACCCGCACCGGCTGACTGCTCGGGTTAGTCAGGCTGAGCTGATACCGCAAGTATCTTCCACTCTCGGTGGTCACATCTTGGTATTCCTCGGCAGCGAGCGTCAACTTCGGCCGGGCATCGTCGTCGCGGATCGTGCCGACGGCCCCGATCGTCGACTCATCATCCTCGAACCTGGCGTTCCGGGGGTTCCACAGATTCAGCCGGAACGTCTCGTTGCCCTCGTGGATCTCGTCCTGGGTGGTCGTCACCGAAATCGTGGCGCTCCTGCCGCCGGCGCTAATGGTGAGGGTGTCCCTCTGGGACGTGTAGTCCGCGTTGTCGTCCGCTCGATTCTCGCCGGCGTTGTCCGTGGCGGTGTCGAAGGTGACCGTGACGTCCTGGGAACTCGAGGCGCTCAGGGTCACCCTGAACTCGACGGTGCCGCCCTCGGTCGCCGACGCGTCGCTGACTTGCAGGATCGGCAGGTTTTGCCCGTGCGCGGCGCCACCGACGGCGCTCAGCAGCGTCGCCAACAGCACAAGAACCCCGACGACCCCGACGGCGCGCCGTCGAGTGACGCGGGAAACCACAAAACGAATCAAGACAAGGGTCCCTTACAGGCGGCGGCTAGGAGATGAGCGCAACCTACAGTGCCTGCTCCCCTCGAGGGTCGATACCCGCGAGTCTCTGGACCGCGACCGGGTGAGTGACCGGCGTTCCGATCCGATCCGTCGCTGGAACGAAACCGGCAATCCGCGCGACGCCACAGGGCTCACCATGGGTAGTGATAGTAGTGATCGAAACGCCCACCGCTGTCGCGCCAAAGCGGGACATCGGCGATGCCGAAGCGCCGGGCCACGACAACTTCTTCCTGCATGGACGAGCAGAGCGGCACCCCGGCCCCCGCCCGGGCCGCGGACCAACCGAGGGTGGGGGACGCCGGGGTCGAAGTCCGGATCGATTACGGAGGCGAGAGCCGGACTCGGCACCGGCGGCCCCCGCCCGGACAGCCGCGAACCGAGGGTGGGTCGGCTAGTGGAGAATGCCCGCATCCAGGTCCTCGTAGGTGTCGCGACCCAGTAGTGCCAGGGTGCGGTCGACGTCGCCGCGGAGGATCTCCAGCATGCGGGTCACTCCCGCCTCGCCGGCGGCGGCGAGTGCCCAGAACCAGGCTCGCCCGCCCATGGCGGCCGTGGCTCCCAGCGCACGCGCCTTGATGAGGTCGGCACCGCGGCGCACGCCGCCGTCGAGGATCACCTCGGCTTGGTCACCGACCGCTTCGACGATCTCACCCAGCACGTCGAGGGCTGCCGGCAGGCCGTCGAGTTGGCGCCCGCCGTGGTTCGACACCACGACGGCGTCGGCACCTTGCTCGACGCAGCGGCGGGCGTCGGCGGCGCTCATCACCCCCTTGATCAGCAGGGGCCCATCCCAGCGGTCGCGCAACCAGGCCACGTCCTGCCACGTCTTCGACAGGTCGGACAGCTCGCGGTCCATGAAAGCGGACATGGACGCCATGTCGGTGTTGGGCGGAACGAGGTCCACGAGGCTGCCGAACTGCACCGGCGGTCCGGCGGCCAGGTGCCACATCCAGCGGGGACGGCGGATGGCCTCGAGCACCTGAGCGGGGCCGATGCGCGGCGGGATCATCATCCCGTTGCGGAGATCCCGCTCGCGCTTGCCGATGAGCGGCACGTCCACCGTGAGGACCAGAGCCTCGCAGCCGGCGGCGGCCGCCCGGTCCACGAGCCTCGCCACCACGTCGGAACTTCGCCACAAGTACAGCTGGAACCACAGCGGACCGTCGCTCACCGCAGCGATCTCCTCGATGCTGTAGCTCGAGGCCGTGCTGATAACGAAGACGGTTCCGGCCGCGGCGGCCGCCCGCGCCGCGGCCAGTTCGCCGTCGCGGTGGACCAGGCGGGCCAGGCCGGCCGGGCCGCAGATGAACGGCACCTCGAGGCGCCGGCCCAGCACGGTGACGCCGGCGTCCCGCTCGGTCACGTCGACGAGCGACCGGGCCGTGAACCGCACCCTGTCGAACGCCTCGTGGTTGGCGCGCAGCGTGACCTCGCCGTCGGCGCCGCCCTCCACGAAGTCGTAGACCAGGCGGGGCAGGCGGCGCCGGGCCAGGCGGCGGAACTCGTCATAGGAGTGCGGCTCGGCCCGGCGGGGGTTCAGCCGCACCAGCCGCGCCAGCTCGGTGGGCCTCACGGCGCGCCCCCCGGAGCGGCTCCTGCGCCGGACACCGGCCGTGACGGCCCGGCGAACCTCACGCCACGCCGTCCGACACGGAGGTGCTGGCGGCCGCCCACCGGGTGCGCCAGATCGGTGGGCCTCACGCCACGCCATCCCGCAGGGCCGCGTCCAACCCGAACAACATCCGGGTGACACCGGCCAGCAGCGGCACCTCGAGGCCACGCTCGGCGGCGCGCCGCACCAGCGGGGCGTAAACGGCGTCGACCTCGAGGGGCCGGCCGCGTTCGATGCTCTGCAGAGCCGAGACCTTCACCTCGGTCTGCCCGGTGGCAACGAGGCGCTCGCCGAATTCGCGCAGCAGGTCGAGAACCTGCTCGCGCGGCTCGGTGGTGAACGTGCGGACCCGCATGGGACCGGGCAGGTCGATGAGTTCCACTCCCTCGCTGCGGGCCACGAGTGCCGCCTCGCACAGCAGGTCCCGGAACACCTCCCGGAGTGCCGGGGTCATGAACATCCGGTGGTAGATCGAGCGGGTGAGGGCGACAACCCCCATGGCCGCTGCCGCCAGGGTGGCCTTGGACCACAGCACGGAGGTGATGTCGGCGCGCTCGGTGATGCGCTCGGGCAATGCTGCCGCGATCCGGGCGGCGGTGCCCGGGGTGGTCCCGGCGACGTCACCGACATAGGTCGCCCCGGCGAACGTGTACTCGGCCACGCCGGGGCCGACGAGCGTGCCACCGACCATCGATACCCCTTCCACCGCGGCCGAACCGAAGCGCTCCAGCAGCGGCAGCGCCTGATCCACACCGTTCTGCACCGAGAAGGCCATGGATGCTCGCCCGGTGTAGGCGTCGAGCAATGCGGGCACGTCGAAGGACTTGGCGGCGACGAGCACGAGGTCGGCGTCGCCGGCCGTCACCGGGTCGTCGGTGGCATCGAGACGGTAAACCTTGGTGCCGGCGTCGTAGGAGCGGATCTCCAGACCGTCCCGCCGCACGGCTTCGGCGTGGGGCCGGCGCGCCACCAGCGTGACGTCCGCGCCGGCATCGGCCAGCCAGGCTCCGTATACCGAGCCGAGGGCGCCGGCGCCAAGAATGACGACCTTCATGGTTGGGCCTCTGTTTCTGCGAGGCGGTCCCAGGTGTCGGGTGTCAGCCCCTGGGCCCGCAACTCGAACTTCTGCACTCGTTCGGAGGCGTTGCGGGGCAACTCGTCCATCCAGCGGATATAGCGCGGCACGGCGAAATGGGCCATCCGCCCCTTGCAGTGTTCGATCAAATCGGCCTCGGTGAGGGTGCGGCCCGGCTTCAGCACCACGCAGGCCAGCACCTCCTCCTCGGTCAGCTCGGAGGGGACGCCGACCACGGCCGCCTCCAACACGGCGGGATGACGGGCGATCGACTGCTCCACCTCGTAGGAGCTGATGTTCTCGCCGCGGCGGCGCACGCGGTCCTTCATGCGGTCGATGAACGTGAGGTACCCGTCGGCGTCGACCACGCCGCGATCACCCGTGTGGAACCAGCCGCCCCGCCAGGCGTCGGCGGTGGCTTCGGTCATGTCGTAGTAGCCGCTGAACGTGGCGTTGTCCGGCCGCGACCGCACGACGATCTCCCCCGCCACGTCCGGTGGCACCTCGGCGCCGCCCTCGTCGACGATCCGCATGTCATACAGGCCCGACCGTTTGCCCGCAGTGCCGATACGGCGGTCGGCCAGATCGACGGCGGCCATGCCGTTCTGCGTCACGATGGGAACCTCGGTGGAGCCGTACACCTCGGTGAGCCGCACGTCGAAGCGCTGCTCGAACGGCGCCCAGGTCTCCGGCGGGCAGGGCGCCCCCAACCCTCGGCGCACCGGATGGTCGGCGTCGTCGGGCCTCGACGGCTGCTTCCACAGCATCATGATGAGGGCGCCCATGTAGTTGAAGGACGTCACACCCTTCGCCCGGCAGGTGTCCCAGAAGCCGCCGGCGCTGAAGCGCTGCTCCAGCACACAGCGGGCGCCGGCCTCCATGGCGCACGTGACGGTGGTGTAGCGGGCGTTGATGTGGAACAGCGGGAACGCGGTGTACAGCACGTCGTCGGGGCCGAAACCCATGAGCCAGCGGGTTTGGCGGGTGAGGGTCAGGTTGGCGCCGTGGCTGAGCATGGCCCCCTTGGGCGGCCCGGTGGTGCCGGAGGTGTAGAGGATCACGGCGGTGTCACCGGCCTCGAGGGCGGGGAGGTTCGGCACCGAGTCGTGGTACAGCGACGGCAACTCGTGCACGGCGACGCGGGGACCGAGCGCCGGCGCGGCACCGGTGGCGGGGCCGCAACCGGCCGCGCCGTCCGGCGCGAGGCCGCCCGTTCTTGGGGTTCCGGGAGCTTCGACAACTCCATCGCCCCCGTCCAGATGGTCCGCTCCGGCCGCACTGGGCGGTCGGTGGAGGATGACGTGGCGCAGGTCCGGCAACTCCGGCGCGACCTCCGCCAGCCGGTCGGCGAACTCGATGTCGCACACCACCGCCTGCGAGCGGGACTGGCCCAGCACGTAGGCCAGGCCGTCGCCGCGCTGCGCCACGTTGACCGGCACGTCGACGATGCCGGCGCGGGCCATGGCGAACCAGGTGTCCACGCAGGCACCGCTGTTGCGCATGATGACAGCGGCACGGTCGCCGGCCCGCAGGCCGATGCCCCCCGTCAGCCCGGACGCCAGGCGGTCGGCGTCGCGGTCCAGGGCGGCGTACGACTTCGCCACACCCATGACCTCGATCGCCTCCCGGTCGCCATGTCGTTCGGCGCAGGCGCGCAGCCACGGCCCAAGGACCATCGGGCCGTCGGCTCCACCGCGGATCGTCATCGTTGCGCCGGCGTCGCTCTGACCGGTGTGCATGCGCGAGCGGTGCCGCTGAGCAATGGATTCCGGCCCTGGATCGAGTCCAGGACAGGCTCTTCGCCGGAATGACGAAACAAGGGCGTCGGGGAGTTCAGGACAGGCCCAGATCGTCGCACAGCTGCTCGCGGAGACGGAACTTCTGGATCTTGGTGGCGGACAGGGGCCACTCCCGCACGAACCGCACGTGACGGGGCACCTTGAAGGAAGCGATGTTGCCCTTGCAGTAGCCGATCAGGTCGTCCTCGGCGAGTTCGGTGCCCGGCATCAGTTCCACGAAGGCGGCCGGCACCTCGACGTAGCGCTCGTCGGGGATCCCCACCACCTGGGCAATGGCCACCGCCTCGTGGGTCTGCAAGTACGACTCGATCTCGACGGCGGCCACGTTCTCGCCGCCGACTTTGAGCATGTCCTTGACCCGGCCCAGGTAACCGACCCGCCCGCCGGCGTCGACCCGCCCGATGTCACCGGTGTTGAACCAGCCCTCGTCGTCGAAGCACTCCGCGGTCTTGACGGGATCCTTGTAGTAGCCCTCGAAGACGTTGTAGCCCCGGCACCAGATCTCGCCCCGCTCGCCGGCCGGCACCTCCTCGGCGGTCTCGAAGTCGCGGATCTGCAGCTCGATGCCCCGAAAGGGCCGGCCCGAGGTGGTCGACCGCACCTCCGGCGGGTCGTCGGGGGCGGTGAACGCCACCACTCCCCCGCACTCGGTGAGCCCGTAGGCGTTCATGTGGGCCATGTCGGGCAGCCGGCCGTGGATGTCCTCCAGAGCGGCCGGCGAGGCCACGTTGTTCATGAGCCGGATGCTGCTCATGGCCGCCGGATCCCAGTCGGGGTGGTTCAACATGACGGTCGTGACCGTCGGGAACGTGGAGAAGCAGATCGTGGCGCCCTCGTCGCGCATCTGGGCGATGGCCACCGCCGGATCGAAATGGGTGAGCGTCACGTAGGCGGCGCCCGCCTCGATGCAGCCGATCAGCGGCAGGATCGAACTCATGTGGAACAGCGGCAGCGGATCCCAGAACACATCGGCCTCGGTCATCTCGAACCGCTCGCAGCCCACCGAGCTGGTGCGCACCAGTTGCTCGTGGGTCATCGGGCAGCCCTTCGGCTCGGCGGTGGTGCCCGACGTGTACATCATCATGGCGATGTCTCGGACGGCCACCCGGCTGCGGGCCAGGTGCACCGCATCGAGGCCCACTCCGTCGGCGGCGGCCTCGAAGCCCGCCCGGTCGATCATCCCCGCCGGCGAGGAACTGCCGAGCAGCGCGACACTGCGCAGCTCGGGGACGGCGTCGAGCCGCAGGTCACCGGCATCGGGCGCCTCGGCGAGGCCGGGCAGGCAGTCGTGCAGGATCGCCACGTAGTCGGTGTGCTGATCGATGATGTCGCTGGTCACGAGCAGGCGCAGGTCGGCGTCGCGTGCCACGTAGGAGAGTTCGCGCCCCTTGAAGCGGGCGTTGATGGGCACCACCGGAGCACCGATGAGAGCTGCCCCGAACATGACCTCCACGAAGTCCATGCAGTTGGACATGAGGATGCCCACGTGGTCGCCGGGCCGCACGCCGAGGCCCAGCAGCGAACGTGCCGCCCGCTCGGCAGCCTCCAGGAACGAGCCGAACGTGTGGCGGACCTCCGGGAACACGACGGCGTCGCTGTCGGGATGTCGGGCGGCGGCCCGCACGATCAGGTCACCGAACGTGGTGACCTCCACCCACTGTCGCTCGGTGAAGGTCATGGCTGTCTCCTCATCACGACACTCGACCGCGCCGACCGGTCCGGTCGAGTACTACGACGACGATTCCGGAGAACGTAACTGACGTTCCAGGTGGGCGCTGTCCAACCACTGCGTGAGTCGGACGATGCGGCCGTCGACGATGTCGAAGACGTCGACCGCTTCGAATGTCACATCGGTGCCGGTGGCACTGCGGCCCTCGAAGTGGATCTCGGCGACGACCGTATCGCCGTCGCAGATCAGCCTCGTGGGGCGGTCGGAGTGCAGCGGGAAGCGCTCGAAGATCGCCCGGAACAGTGCGATGACGGCCTCCGATCCCTGGCGGGGCCGCGATCCGCACGCCGTCAGCGCCACGTCGGGGTGCAGGACCTGGCGCAACGTGTCGAAGTCCTCGGCGTCGACGGCGGCGAAGTAGCGCTCCACGACGTGGCTCGGTGTGGATGACGGGAGGCTCATGGCTTGCTCCTCAGGATGTCCTTGACCTCGTTGAGCGCCTTGAACGACCAGCCTGCCAGGTCCGGGTCGCCGAACGGCGTGATGTTCCACATGACCACGTGGCGCAGGCCGGCGGCGTGATAACCGGCGACCTGCTCGGCGATCTGCTCCGGAGTGCCGCAGAAGCAGTAGTAATCCACGACCTGGGGCGGGATCCCGTCGATCACCCGCAGCGCCTCGGCGCGGGACAGCGATGCCGGCACCAGTTCGTGGAAACCCTCAGGCGGCGCCACACCGAGCGACTCGAACACCTCGGCGGGAAGCATCACCATGAGGGCGCGCACCATGGGGGCCTCCTGCAGGCGCCGCAGCGAGGCCTCGTCGGGCGCAACCAGAACGTACGCCAGCAGCCCGGGGGTGACCGCCTCGGCGTCGCGGCCCGCTGCCACCGAAGCCTCGCTGATGGTTCCGAGCGCCTCGGAGTACCGCTCGGGCGAGAGCTTGGTGGGCAGCCAGCCGTCGGCTAGGCGCCCGGTGATGGAGAGCATCCGGGGGCCGTGGGCCGCGGTCCACAGGGGCGGCGGCGTCTCGGAGTAGGGAGTGAGGCCAAGCACCGCGTCTTTGAGCCGGAAGAAGCGCCCCTCGTAGTTCACCGGGCCGGTGGCGCCCCACAGCAGCCGGATGATCTCGATGCCCTCGGCCAGCCGGCTCACCGGGCGGGAGAAGTCCACCCCGTAGGGCACCACGTTCATGCGCTCGCCGGAGCCGAGCCCCAGGATGGCCCGCCCCTGCGTCAGGTGGTCGAGCGTGAGCGCCATGTTGGCCACCATGGCCGGATGGCGGCGCAGCAGGTCGGTCACCACCACTCCGACCTTGATGCGGCTGGTCTGCGAGCCGACCGCGGCCATCATCAGCAGCGGATCGAAGTAGGTGTGGGGGCTGGGCTGTGCCTCGGCAAACGGCGTCATGTCGGGCGTCCAGACAGCGTCGGCGTGCCAGCCCATCAGGTGGCACGGCCACCAGACGGCGTCGAAGCCGTCGGCCTCGTTGCGCTGCGCCAGCGACACCGCCCGGCTGGCCGGGGGCATGAGCTGGCCGGGCACTCCGATCTGGATGTCCATGGCTGCGCGCTCCCTGCCTGTCGCCTGCGGTGGCCTAGCGGCTGCGGAATTCGCGGCGGCGCATGCCGTGCGGGTCGATGACCTCGCGGATCAGCCGCACCTGCTCGACGCTGGGCGGCGTCGTGGTCGCCACACCGCCGGGAGGCACGATCGGCTCGAAGCCGGTGGCCTCGAGGACCTGCTCGACGGTGACGCCCGGATGCACCGAGCGCAGCCGCATGTGTTTGCTCTGTGGCTCGAAGTCCAGCACGCACAGGTTGGTGACCACCAGTTCGGGGCCACCGGTGAGCCCCAGGCGCTCACGCTCGTCGCCGCCGCCGAGGTAGCCGGCGCACGACACGAAGTCCACCTTCGCCACCAGGGAACGGGGGCTGTGGTTGGGGTTCCAGTAGTAGAGACGCTTACCGATCGAGCCCATGTCGGCCAGCCCGGCGGTGCCCGGCAGGCGCACCTTCGGGGCGTGGAAGTCGCCGCCGATGACGGAGTTGTTGGCGTTGCCGAAGCGGTCGAGCTGGGCGGCGCCCACGCAGAACTTCTGCAGCCAGCGGCCGTTGAGAGCCAGCGTCCAGAAATCCCCGTACTGCTCCACGTACATCAGGGCGTCACGCCACAGCGGGGCCTCCAGAGTGGACGCCGGGATCGGGCCGGGCCGCGGCTCGAGCCCCACCGCACCCGCCAGCCACACCAGGTCGGGGGCATGGGTGAGCTTGGCCAGCTGGAAGGCGGCCACGGGCAGGAAACTGGCCATGCCGTTGCAGGCCTGGTCCTCGTCGGAGAAGCAGGAGGCCAGCACGGCGATCATCAACTCGTCGACCGTCCAGTCCGGCGCGGGGGGTGAGTCGAGGTGTGCGGCGGCGCTCATCAGGTGATCTCCCAGCGGGCGAGGGCCGCCAGGCGGTCGGCGCCCCCGGCGGCGACGAGGTACGCCTCGTGGTCGGCCGGGCCGCGGACGTACTCGTCGAGGAACGCCACCGTCGTGTCGTCGCCGCCCGCTGCGGTCACCCAGGCCCGATGGAAGGCGGCGTCGTAGCCGTAGCGCGGGTTGAACGAGGTGGGATGGGCGCCCCAGGGGACCTCCACGACGGCGTCAACGATGAAGCCCGGTAGCACCGTCCGGTCGGGATTGCGCCGCAGCACGTCGCTGTCGACGATCTCTTCGGCGGTGACGACCACGCGGCCGGCCGCCTTGGGCATGATGCCGATGTCGGGCCACAGGGCCGTGGGTTCGTACTGCACGTTGCCGTAGCGGTCGGCCAGGTGGCAGTGTACGAGCGCCACGTCGGGCACCAGCGCCCGGCAGGCCACCACCGGCGGGCCCCCGAACGGGTCCGCCAGCATCTGCAGGTTCTCGTTCACGTCGATCAGGTCGGTGCCAATCATGCCCCGCGTGGGCAGGAAGGGCAGGTTGCGGGCACCGGCGCCGAGGCGGGCCAGCAGTGCCGTCTCCGACAGCTCCTCCATCCGGATGCGGCCGGCCTCCACCTCCCGGCGGTAGCGCTGCGCCAGCCCGAACTGCTCCATCGACACGGCATTGCCGATGAAATGGTCCATGCAGCCCGCCGCGGCCAGCCAGTCCACGGCGATACCCCCCACGAGGCACACCAGCGCCAGGTTGCGGCGCTCCTGGCGGATCAGCTCGCGGACCATGGCCATGGGCGCCGCCTGCGTGGCCATGTTCTGCAGGGCCACCACGTCGCCGTCGGCGACAAGTGACGCCGCCTCGGCCAGTGTGGTCTGCTTCACCTGCACGGTTCCGGCCCCCCGCTCACAGCAACTCGATGATCTCGCGGCCGCCGTGCAGCTCGATGACCTGCCCGCAGCAGTAGTCGCTGGCCGGCGACGCCAGCCAGAGGCACGCCTCGGCCACGTCCTCGGGACGGCCCGGGCGCCCGATGGGGATCTGCGCCTCGATGTGGGAAATGAGCTCCGCAGACATCCCCAGACCCGTCTCGGGGTCGCATGCGCCGGTCAGCCGGGTGCCGGCGATGTAGCCGGGTGCCACCGCGTTGACGCACACGCCGAAGCGCGCCCACTCCCGCGACACCGACTTCGTGAGCCCGATGACGCCTGCCTTGGCGGCGGAATAGTTGGTGTTGCCGGCAATGCCGTAGATGCCGTTGACGGACGCCACGTTCACGATCTTCTTGCACGGCTCGGCGGCGACGCTGTCCCCGTCGGTCCGGCGCAGCCAGGGCGCCGCCGCCCGGATCATGTTGAAGGTGCCCCGCAGCACCACGTCGACCACAACGACCCAGTCCTCGTCGCTCATCGTGTGGATCATGGCGTCGCGGGTGATGCCGGCGTTGTTCACCAGGATGTCCAGGTCGCCCCAGCGCTCGGCGGCGGCCGCGGTGATCGCCTCGGCATCGTCGACCACCGAGCCGGGTGCCGCGCAGGCCCGCCCACCCGCTTCGCTGATCCGTGTGACCACCTCGGCGGCCACGGCGGGATCCACGTCGTTGACCGCCACCGCGGCGCCGGCGGCGGCGAAACGGTGGGCAATGGCCGCACCTATGCCGCGCCCCGCGCCGGTGACGAGCGCCACCCGGCCTTCCAGTGCTCCTGTTCCCGGCGCCATCGGCCTTCCCCCGTACCCGCGTGGCTAGCAGCGTGCCGAGTAGCCCGCCGCCAGCGCCGGTAGCGCCGCTGGACAGTGGATTCCGGCCCCGGATCGAGTCCGGGGCAGGCCCCCGGATCGGGGTCCGGGGCATGCCTTCGCCGGAATGAGGAAGAAGCTCGTTCGCAGCATGACTCAGCAGTCTCCTAGAACGAGCGGGGCAGCCCGAACGACTCGGCGATGCTGTTGCGGGCCATCTCGTTGCTGATGGGGCCGATGCGGTAGAGGCGGGCGTCGCGCCAGTAGCGCTGCATGTTGGTCTCCGCCGCGTAGCCCATACCGCCCAGCATCTGGATCCCCAGATCGGCGGCCTTCCCGGCGTACTCCGACGCCACAACCTTGGCCATGTTGGCCTCCACGCCGCAGTCGCGGCCCCGGTCGGATACCCAGGCGGCGTAGTAGGTGAGCAGCTCCGCCTGCCGGCGCCACATGGCGATGTCGGCGACGTAGTGCTGCAGGATCTGGAACCCGCCGATCTTGCGCCCGAACGCCTCCCGTTCGTCGAGGTGCGCCACGGCGTCCTCCAGCACGGCGTCCAGGATGCCGGTGCACAGCGCCGCCACCATGATGCGCTCGTTGTTGAACGTGGACAGCATCCGGTAGAAGCCCATGCCGGGCTCGCCCACCACGTAGCGCTCCGGCACGAACACATCGTCGAGGAACACCTCGCAGGACCCCACGGCACGCATCCCCACCTTGGGGATCTGCCGGGTCTCGATCCCCTCCGAAGGGTTGGGCACGAGGAACAGCGTCACGCCGCGGGCGGACTTGCCCCCGCCGTCGGAGGTGCGGGCCATCAGGAACAGGTAATCCGACACGTGCGCGGCCGTGGACCAGATCTTCTGACCGGTGATCCGCCAGCCTCCCGGCACCTCGACCGCCCGGGTCTTCATGGCACCCATGAGGTCGGTGCCCCCTGCCGGCTCGGTGACCGAGATCGCCACCCTGATGTCGCCGGCGGCCAGGCGGGGGATCAACTCCTCGCGCACGTCGTCGCGGGCGAAGGCGTTGATGGACTTGGCGCAGAAGGACGAGATGCCGAAGACCCAGGTCAGCCCGGCCAGCGAGCGGGCCAGTTCGCGGGTCAGGATCATCTGCGTGAGCACGTCGCCCCCGGCGCCGCCCAGCTCCTCGGGCAGGCCGACCGCGTGGAACCCGGCCGCCGACATCTTGTCCCACAACTCGAACGGGTACTCGAACTCCTGCGCCTCGATGTCGCGGGAGGTGTTCTTGGGGCATTCGTTGTCGACCCAGGCACGCACCGTCTTGGCGAAGAGTTCCTGTTCGTCGCTGAGTGAGAAGTCCATGCGGGTCCTTTTCTCCAGTCGCTCGAGTCTTCAGTAACGCCAGCCGTCGCCGAACGCGGCGATCCGGTGGCCGAGGTAGTCCTCCACGCAGGTCAGCGCCGCCCGGGCGGCCCGGTCGGTGCCGATGCCGCGGCTGCGGAACGTCTCGGAGGCGAAGTACAGGCCGTCCACGTTGGGGGCGCGCCAGTGCGGTCGAAACACACCCACCAGCATCGGCTTCTGCACCACCCCGAAGGGAGGATCGAAGACCAGGCCGCGGCGCCGCCAGACGTGGTTGCGCAATCCAGGATACATCTCGTAGAGGCCGGCCTCGAAGCGGTCGTACATGTCGGCCACGTAGCGGCGGTCGCGGCCCTTGGCGCCGGGGATGACGCCGCCGGTGCAGTACAGATGAACGCCCGGCGGCGTGGAGTCGGGGTCCATGGCGGTCTGGTCGTACATGAAGCCGGGGGTGGGGCTGTGCGGGGTCGCCAGCCAGGTGGACAACTCCTTCGGGTCGTACATCGTGACCGGTTCCTCGGTGGCCAGGTACAGGCCCAGCCACGACACCCGGTAGGCGTCCTGGGCGAGGTAGCGGATCTGGTTGACGTACCAGTCGGGCAGCTCCCACGCCGGGACCACGTTCAGCACGCTCCACACCGGCAGGGTGGAGATGACGCAGCTTGTCTCCAGCACCTCGCCGGGCTCGACGTCGTTGGGCACGACACGCCCGTCGCGGCACAGTGACACGCCGACGACCTCGCCCCCCTCGACGAGCACCTGACTAGCGGCGGTGTTGAGGCGCACCTCGCCACCGAGACGGGTAACGGCACCGGCGAGGTCCCGCCACATGCCGTCCCAGCCCTGGCCGGGCCAGCAGGAGTAGGCGGCCATGTGCCGCTCCTCGTAGTGCATCTTGCGCACCCACAAGTTGTCGCTGGCCGAGTGGTCCCACCAGTTGTCGGTGAGGCACTCCAGGACGGCCAGGAACTCGAACAGGTCCACCACGCTCTGGTCGGTGGTGTACTGATGGATCCACTCGCGCATGGGCCGGTCGTCCCAGGCCTCCAGTTCGTCCCAGGATGTCTCGACGAGGGCCTTGATGACCTTTTTCAACTCGGTCTTGTTGCCGCTGTAGCGGTCGCGGATGGAACCCCAGCGGCGCTCGTCGTTGTCCCAGACAGGCATCTCGTGGGACACCTCGCCGTGGATCAGTTCCTCGCCGACGTGTTCGAAGATCTTCGTGATACCCGACCCGGGGTCCTCGATGAGGTGGCCGCCGAGGTTGACGCGGAAACCCTCGTCGTCCACTGCCAGAGCGCGTCCGCCGAGGTACGGGGAGCGTTCGACGACGCACACGCTGCGCCCCTCGCGGGCCAGTAGTGCTCCGGCAGACAGACCGGCGGCGCCCGCGCCGATCACGACGACGTCGTAGCTGGTCATCTGTGGTCCCCTCACGTCGAGAGCGTCGGGCGACGAACGGTCTACGGCTACCGGCCGCCGCACTCGTCTGAATTCCGATGTTATCAAACGGTCGTTTGACACGCAAGACGCCGACCGCCCGGTCAGGTTCGGCGGCGGAGGGGAAGGACTGTTACGGAGCGCAGCGCAGGAGGGTCTGCATCGAGCCGGCCGCGTCGCCGGGCTCGGCGCCGATCGGCAGCAGGATCGGCGTGTCGATGCCGGCCACCGCGTACTCGGCGATCCTCCGGCAGACGGCGTCGGCGCCCACGGCGCACATGGCGTCAACAACGTCGTCGTCCACGCAGCCGAGGGCCGCGCGCCGGTCACCCGCCGCCCAGGCGGCAGCGGCCTCGGTCAGCTTCGCGAAGCTGCCGCTGAAGCCTCCCTGGTGGGTCGGCACCATGGCGTACGCCAGCAGCGCTCGTCGCATCCGCTCGCGGGCCTCCTCGGGGCGGTCCCCGGCGTAGCCCCAGAACATGCAGACCGTCTCCACCTCGGCCGGGTCGCGGCCCGCGCCCCGCGCCGCCTCGCGCACCATGTGCAGCCGCCGGGCCACTTCGGCGGGCGGGCACCACGCCAGGAAGGCGCCGTCGGCCACCTCGCCGGCCAGGCGCAGCATGCGGTCGCCCATGGCCCCCAGCCAGACGGGCACCGGTGCCGGCACCTCCATACCCAACCGGAAGCCGTCGCAGACCAGTTGCTCGCCGGTGTAAGTGACCTTGGCGCCGGCCATGACCCTGCCGAACAACTCCAGGTACTCCTGCGTGGTGGTAAGGGGTCGAGTGAACGGCAGGCCGTGCCAGCGGCCCACGATGATGGGGCTGGAGGCGCCGAACCCCGCCACGATGCGTCCCGGCGCGAGCGAGGCCAGCGTGGCGAACCCCATGGCCGCCAGGGGTGCGGGTCGGGTGTAGGTGGCAAGGATGCCCGATCCGAGGCGGATCCGCCGGGTGCGCGCCGCTGCCATGCCCAGCAGCGAGAACACCTCGGCTCCGGCCACCTCGCCGCAGAGCGCCGTGCCGTAGCCGGCATCTTCGGCGGCGACGATCATGTCCAGCATCTGCGTCGCTGTGAGGCCGTCCTCGATGGGCATGGTGACGCCGACGGAACCGGCGGCTGCCGGCGCACCGGCACCGGATCGGCCGGTTGCACCTTGCGAGGTGTCGTCGGGGTTCGTCACCGGTCAGCGGCTTCCGGTACCTGCGCCGGGCGGTGCTGCCACGAACCGGTCGCCGGCTTTGTCAGCGGGCATGACCGGGAGGCGTCGCTCAGCCTGCGAACCGGTCGTGCAGTTCGGCGGCGAGTTCGGCGTTCTCGGCGTTGTCGGGGTGCGGGAGCCATTCGTCGCCCACGGCCAGATAACGCGTCGCCAGCTCGATCAGCGGACCGTGCGCAACGTCGGTCGGCAGGAAGTTCCAGCGCAGCCAGGGCTGGGTATTGGGGTGGCTCGCCTCGTCCAAGAGGAGAGGAAGACCGGCCTCGCGCACCTTGCCGATCATGCCGTCGAAGTCGTCGGAGCAGAAGGCCAGATGGTGGACGTACTCGCCGCGCCGCTCCAGCACCTTGTCGGGCCAGTGGCCCGCTTCGGCGGGCGACCAGAGCTGGATGGACACCCCTGTGGGGTCGGGGTTCTGGAACGTCAACCAGCTCATGGGCGTGCCGTCCACCTCGTCGAGGCCCTCGCCGCGGGTGATCTGCATGTTGTGACCCGGCGAGAGGACGTCCAGGATCCTCGCCCAATCGGCCTCGGCCGCGTCGAGGTCCTTGACGAGCAGCGAGATGTGATCGAGGTGGATTCCCATGGGTGCTCCTTTGTCGGGTTGCGGTGGCGCTCTAGGAGACTGCTGAATAGTTCGTCGGAAGTGCGGACCGAACCGCTGGACAGTGGATTCCGGCCTCCGCCGGAATGACGGATTAGGTGGCCTGCCGACTAGTTCAGGACTCTCCTAGACGCGTTCCAGGATGGTTGCGTTGGACAGGCCGCCGCCTTCGCACATGGTCTGCAACCCCAGGGCCGCCCCGCTGCGGCTCATCTCGTGCACCAGGGTGGTCATGATGCGTGCCCCGCTGGCCCCCAGCGGGTGGCCCAGGGCGATGGCCCCGCCGTTGCGGTTCACCCGGTCGGGATCGACACCCACCTCGGCCTGCCACGCCAGCACCACCGAGGCAAAGGCCTCGTTGCACTCGAACAGGTCGATGTCGTCGACACCCAGACCGGCGCGCTTGAGTGCCATCTGCGTGGCGGGAATGGGCCCGGTGAGGATCAGCACCGGGTCGCTGCCGGTGACGGCCATGGTGTGCACCCTGGCAATGGGCGTCAGCCCGTGGCGCTCGACGGCCGCGGCCGAGGCAACGAGCAGGGCCGCCGCCCCGTCGGTTATCTGACTGGACATGGCCGCTGTGAGTGGGCCGAACTCGCTGAACGGGTTCAGGGTGGCCATCTTCTCCATGGTGGTGTGCGGACGGATGCCCTCGTCGCGGGCGCAGTCTCCCAGCGGCAGCACCTGGGAATCGAAGCGGCCCTGCTCCCAGGCTTGGTGGGCGTTGCGGTGGCTGCGCAGCGCCAGGCCGTTCATGTCCTCGGCGGTGATGCCCCAGCGCTCGGCGATCAGGTTGCCGCCCCGGAACTGGTGGATCAGGTCGTCGCCGAAGCGTTCCGCCCAGCCGGGCGCGTCGAACGGGTAGCCCATCTCGAGGTCCGGTCCCACGTCGCCCTGGCTGTTGAGCTTGACGAGGCTCATGACCTCGGTGCCGCCGGCCACCACCACGTCCATGGTGCCCGACATGATCGCCTGGGCGGCGAAGTGCACGGCCTGCTGCGACGAGCCGCACTGGCGGTCGATGGTCACGGCCGGGACGTGTTCGGGAAAGCCCGCCACCAGGGCGCAGTTGCGCCCCAGATTGAACGCCTGGGCGCCGATCTGGCCGACGCACCCCCAGATGACGTCGTCCACCTCAGCAGGATCCATGCCCGTGCGGTCCATGAGGCCCCCGAGCACGTGCGCACCCAGGTCCACAGGGTGCACGTTGCTCAGCCCACCGCCGAACTTCCCCATCGGTGTCCGCACCCCGTCGATGATGTACGCCTCGGTCATGAGTCACTCCCTCGATCGCCGGCCGGACACGGCACCGTCGGGCACCGTGGCGACGACCCTGAGGGTACGACGCAGGGAGACGTCAGCAACGGCGTCGTCGAGATCGGCTTCGCAGCGGCCTGCGGCGTTCTCTTGGGGGCCGTTGAGTGATTCATCGGCAACGCAGACCTAGGAGACTGCCGAGTTGGTCGGCGGTCCACCTATTCCGTCATTCCGGCGGAGAGCCTGCCCCGGACCCCGATCCGGGGCCGGAATCCACTTTCCAGCGGTCCGGCCTGTACGACAGGTGGACTACTCAGCGGCGCTGTCCTAGCCGGTGGCCATGTCCGACTTGGGTCCGGGGTCGGCAGGAGTCTCCTCGGCAGGCATCTCATCAGCGGGGGTCTCGTCGGGAATGCGGTACCAGCCGGAGGCGAAGAACAGCCCGTCGTGGCGGACGACCCAGGTGTGCTTGCGCTCGGGCTCGCCGGTGCCGGGGTTGACGAAGTAGTAGTCCACCCACCTGCCGTTCTCCGTGGCGGCGACGAGTTCGGTTCCGTATGCCTTCCCGTTGATGTCCACAGCGTCCCCCGCGTTCGTGCCGATGAGGTCCGGCGTGGTCGGGTTGGCGATGCGTGTCCCGTCGGCGTCGATGACGAACACGTACCACTGGCCGTCCACACTCCCGGGGTCGTTGTGGCGGGCGACGGTGGCGTCGAGCCCCTCGGCCTCGTACCGCTCGATGGCCTGCTGAACCAAGTACTGGGTGTACGTGGCCACGTCCGCGCGGGCCGGAGCCTCGTCGGACTCGTACCAACCTGAGCCGAAGACGAGCCCGTCGTGCTCGACGGCTCAGGTGTGCTTGGGAACCTGCTCGTCGGCCTGCGGACGGGCGAAGTGGAAGTCCACCCAGACACCGCTCTCGTCGGCAGCGGCGAGTTCCGGTCCGTACTCCCGGCCGTTGATGTCGACGAGGTCGTTCACGTCGGTCCCGAGGAGATCCGGCCTCGAGGGGTGCGCCACGAACGTGCCGTCCGCCTTGGTGAAGATGAAGACGTACCACTCGCCGTCCAGACTCTCGGGGGAGTTGTGGTAGTTGAGGGTGTAGTCACGCCCTTCGGCGTCGTAGCGACCGGTGGCCTGAATGCTGTGCGCGAGGGCTACTCGGCAGCCTCCTCGGGGGTGCCGCCAACAACCACCGCTCGGCTACCCAAAGGCTGGACAGGACGGTTGGTGGGCCCCCCGCTCAATGTCTGCAGGCCGCTGACCTGTTCCTGTGAAAGTGTCCTCGGTTCGCGCATCACGTACCAGCCGACCGGCTCGTGGCACGGCGGCGTCGTCTTCGAGCCTGCGTAGTGGTAGTAGCCGAAGCCGTCGGGCACGAGACCGGCGGCATCGAGTTGGATGTCGCCGATCGCGGTGCCACCGCCGGCCGGTGCGGCATCGAGGATCTCCTGGACGATCGAGCTGGGCTCGCCGAGCCCGAACAACTGCCCCACGACCGCCAATCGACCGTCGGCATCGGCATGGACCATGTGGAGTTCTGCCGCAAAGCCGACGCCGTCCACCCGATGTTCCGAAGGCGAATGAAGATGCACCGACTGCAGATCGAAGCCTTGCCCGCCGATGCTCACCGTGCTGCCCGGCGCGAAGTCGACATGCACCAACCTGCCGTCGTTGCGCACGGCCGTCGCGTTGCCGCCATAGCGAAACGAGAGAGTCTCGACGGCGCCCTCCTCGTAGCCGGTGATGTCCACCGGCGACTGCTGTTGGCCATCGGCGCAGGTCGCGTACTCGTCGGAGAGGGAGGCCCACTTGTCGGGTGCGCCCGGTCCGGCGTATCCCCACTCGACCAGGTCGGCAGTCGCCGGGGCGCCCGCTTCGCCACAGGCCGCGACCGCGAGCGCCGCCAACACCAGGAACACCACCACCGGGCCGGCAAGCCTCGCCCGGCTGGGCAAATCGGTTCTGTTGTGCTCAAACCCCCGCCGCATAGGTGACAAGACGTTCGTAGCCATGCACCCTTCCTTCCGAAGCGGGTACCGTCGCAACAGGCAGCGCCTCTACCGATGATATGACGACGGCAGTACGGCGACGTTGGAACGAGCGCGACATCCTTCGACGAGGACGAACCTGCTCCTGCCACCAGGCCACCACACCACGCTCCACACGCCCTCCGCCTCATTTATGAGAATCTGCGCGGCTTTTAGCGGATCTTCTTATAAACGCCACAGATTCTTATAAGTGAGGCCGCCGCCCGGGCATTGACCGAGCCGGCCGCGGCAGAAGGCGTCACGTGGAGCGAGTCGGCAATCGGCGAGGCTCTGTCGCTCACCAAGGGCTACCCGTACTTCTTGCAGGAGTTCGGTAGGCAGGCGTGGCGCGTAGCCGCGGGCCCCGACAGGATTGCCCGTCGAGACGTCGTCGACGCCCTGCCTCTTGCGCGAGCGGAGTTGGACAACGGGTTCTTCAGGGTCCGGATGGATCGCACGACTGATACTCAGCGGGCGTATCTATCGGCGATGGCGGCGATGGGACCCGGCCCGCATCGCTCCGGCGACGTTGCAGAGGCGCTGGGCAAGAGAACGACACAGGTGGGGCCCGTGCGCCACTCTCTTATTGAGCGCGGCCTGTGCTATTCACCCCGCCACGACGTGATCGCCTTCACAGTGCCCACGTTCGACGAGTTCATCCGCCGCCGCATCGGCTGATTGCCGGAGCGGCGGAGCGGCCAAAGTCGTGGAGCGGTACGAGGTGGTCGTTGCCGTTGGCCTGCTGAGGTGGCGGCTCCGCAGCGCGCCAAGTCGCCGGTCCCTACCACGTCAACCACCCGGCCAACGGCCGTGTCCGCACACTCCTCTGCGCAGGCAATCCCGACTGGAACCTCCTCACCACCCTCGCACCTTGCTGAAGTCCGAAGCGCTCCGCAACCGGGAAAGGGTTATCTTCCGATCATGTGTTGTTTCTAGTTGCAAGATCAATTGATACCTGCTATAGTTACACGTATGGAATTCGACGCTCTGACAGACCGGAACCCGCCGTGTGGGGCGTGTGGTTGCGGGCGCGGCGGGGCGTGCGGCGGCTTGCCGGAGCCGAGGCGTTTGGACGGCTCGGAGCTGTTGGCGCGTTTCGTGGAGGTCGGTCGGGCGCGGGATCGGATCAACGGGTTGTTCGCGCAGATGGCCGGCGAGTTGGTGCGCCGCGACGGCAAGGAGGCCACCGCCTGGATGATGCGGGAGTACCTGCGGGTCTCTGGTTTCCAGGCGCGCCGCGACGCCGCGTTGGCGGGTGATCTCGTGGAGCACGATCTGGGTGAGACGGTGGCGGCGATGTGTGCGGGGGAGATCACCACCGGTCATGGCCGCCTGGTCGCCACCGCGGCACCCAAGTCGCGGGGCATGAACGAGGCAGAGTTGTTGAGCCTGTCGCGGGACTACGCGGTGGACACCTGCGGGCGCGCCGCGCGGACCTACGAGAGCCTGCAGACCCATCCCGACGAGGTCGCCGCCGACGACGAGCCGGGCGACGAGACGTACCGTGCCCAGCGCGCCGAGCGGCGGGCGTCGCTGCGCCAAAGGGCCGACGGGATGTGGGAACTCTCCGCGCGGTTCGACTATCTCACCGGGCGGCGCTTCAGCCAGACGTTGCACGCCATGATCGCATCGCTGCGCCAAGAACCAGGCGACGCGTCACGCAGCTACCCCCAACGCGCCGCCGACGCGCTCGCCCAACTCGTCACCGGCGACGGCAACCACCTACGGCCCGCCACCAACCTCCTCCTCATCGCCGACTACGACGTCGTTGCCGGCCAGTTGGCCAACCCGCGCCTCGACGACGGCACCCCACTACCCGCCGACCTGCTCGCCGAACTCGCCACCAACGCCAAAGTCCTCCCGGCGGTCTTCGACGCCACCTGGTCCAAGCTCGCCTTGGGCACCAGCCGCCGCAACGCCAGCGACGCCCAAAAACTCGTCCTCGCCGCCCGCGACGGCGGCTGCATCTCCTGCCGAGCCCACACCGAAACCACCCACGCCCACCACATCGCCTACTGGTCCCACGACGGCCCCACCGACATACCCAACCTCGCCAACCTCTGCCCCCGCTGCCACGACCTCATCCACGACCACAACTGGACCATCCACACCCCGCCAGACGGCCACCCCAAACTTCAACCCCCCACACACCTCCGCCTCCCACCCGACACCCCGACCCCGGCCCGTCCCGACCGGACCACCCGGGAACGACCCCCCGAACACCTACGCCTGCCGCCGAACCCATGTGCTGCGTCTGAGTTCGCCGCGGAGATGGTGTTGAGAAATTAACCTGGTTTGGTGGTCTTCTCGCTGATATGCGAAGGAGTATCAGATGACTACTGGGAATGGTCGGCGTCGGCCGACGAAGTTGTCCGCGGAGGCGAAGTGGGAGATTTTCCTGCAGGTCGCTTCTGGGGAGGTTACCCAGGCCGAAGCGGCCCGGAAGTGGACCGTGGACGTGTCGACGATCATCACGATTCGTCGGACGGTGAAGGACGCGGCGTTGGCGGCGTTGGCTCGCCGCCCGGGTCGGCCGGCGAGGGAACGCAACTGGGAACTCGAGGCGGCGCAGAAGGAGATTGGTCAGCTGACTGAGGCGGTCAAGGCGCAGGCGATCGAGTTGGCGATCATGCGGGGAAAATCGGGGTGGGGCTGAGCGGACCGGTCCCGGGCTGTGTCCCCGCCGAGGTCAAGGAGTTGGTTCTTTGCACTGTTGACGGCGCGGTCGCCGGCGGGTTCTCGCACCGCTGGGCGACTGCGCTGTGGCAGGTCTCTGATGATCGGGTGCACCGCTGGCGGGCCCGCCGCTGCGACGGCGATCTGGAGGACCGCAGCGCCGGCGCGACGGCCGTGCATCGCCTGTTGGACGGCGAGGTGGAGGCGATCTTGGAGGTCGCCGAGCAGTGGGGTCCGGTGGACCGGTCGCATCGCAAGCTCGCACACCGCGGCTCCTACCAGTCCAAGGTGTGGGTCTCGCCGTCAACGTTTCGGCGTGTTCTCGCTGCTCACGGCCTCGTTCTGGCCCAACAGCCGGCACCGCCGCGGCGGGTTCGCACGCCGTGGCCGCCCTGGTTGGTGTGGGAACCCAACCGGATCTGGATGTGGGACGTCACCCACTTCGGTGCCGCCCGACGGGTCGTGTTCGCGATCGTCGACATGGTCTCGCGACTGTGGATCGCCACGCTGGTCTCCACCGAGGAGACCTCCACACAGGTCCGCGTCGTCTTCGACGCCGCCCTCATCACCGAAGGTCTCGACGAACTACTCACCGACGAACGCCTCGACCTCGACACCGACGATCCCGACCGGCCGATCCTGCTCGCCGTCTCCGACAACGGCCCGGCCATGACCTCCACCGCCACCCGCGCCTACATGACACTCATGGCCATCGCCCAGCACCACGGCCGACCGCACACCCCCACCGACCAGGCGCTCATCGAGTCGTTCTTCAGCCACATCAAACACGAATGGCCCCACCTCGCAGCGATCACCGACCCCGAACTTCTCGACGCCGAACTGGCCCGCGTCCGCGTCGAGTACAACACCGTCCGCCTCCACCAGGCAATCGGCTACGTTACCCCCGACGACGAACACCACCGCCGAGGCGAACAGATCCGCGAGGCCCGCCGCCAAGGCCTGAAACGAGCCCACCAACAACGCCTCGACCACAACCGCCAGACAACAACAACCACACCCGAGAAAACCCCACAACCAGGTTAATTACCAACCCCGAACTCCGCGGAAGACTCAGACACACCTCACCCACCGGCCCAAACCAACCCCATCCTCCGAACCTGAGGCACCGCGGCGCCCACGCCCTGCACCTGCCCCGTCGGATCCCGGCACGAGCACGCGGATCCGAAACCGATCCCGACGTCGAGAGGCTCCGTGCGGGCCAGGACGATCCCGACGAGTGGGACGAGGAGCCGGCAGCGGTCGACGTCCGGACGGTGATTCCGGCCCCGGATTGAGCCCGCGGCAGGCACACGGATCGGGGTTCGGGGCATGCCTTCGCCGGAGTGACGGAGGAGGCCGCCCGCAGCACTACTCAGCGGTCTTCTAGGGTGACGACGTGAGCGAGGTTCAGCGGCTGGTTGATGATCTGGACTTCTACGATCCCGCCTTCATCGATGATCCCTACCCGACGCTGGGGCGGCTCCGGGAGGCCACGCCGATCTTCCACAACCCCCAGACCGGCCAGTGGATGCTCACCCGCTTCGACGACGTGTACGAGACACTGCGGGACCGCCGGCTGGGTCGTGTCTACGACCACCTCTACAGCCACGACGAGTTGGGACAGACCGGGCCGGACCCCCGCTGGGCCTCGTTCAACCGGCACGAGAAGTGGTCGCTGCTGAGCCTCGAACCCCCCGACCACACGCGCATCCGGCGGCTCGTCTCAAAGGTGTTCACCCCCCGCTCGGTGACCGTGATGGAGCCGCTCATCGCCGAACTGTCCCGGGGCTTGCTGGACCGCTGCCGGGAGATGCGGACGTTCGACCTTCTGAGCGACTACGCCCAGCTCTACTCCGTGGCCGTGGTCGGCGAGGTGCTGGGTGTTCCCCGCCGTGACACCCATCTCCTGCTGGACTGGTCCCACGCCATCGTCAAGATGTACGAACTGTCGGTCCCGGAGGAACTGAAAGTCCGGGCCGACGTGGCCGCGGGCGAATTCATCGACTACACGCGGGCGCTGGTCGCGGACAAGCGCCGGTCTCCGGACGGAAGCCTGGTCTCGGCACTCGTGCAGACCTCCGACGCCGGCGATCGGCTCAGCACCGACGAGATCATTTCCACCACGATGGTCCTGCTCGAAGCGGGCCACGAGGCCACCGTCAACACCCTGGGCAACGGGATGAAGGCGCTGCTGGCGAACCGGGACCAGTGGCGGCGGCTGGTCGACAGCGAGGTGGACGCCGCCACGGCGGTGGAGGAGCTTCTGCGTTACGACTCCCCGCTGCAGTTCTTCAACCGCTGGGTACTCGAACCCGGCGTCGAGATTGCCGGCCGGCCCATGGCCATCGGCGACGACGTGCTCATGCTCTTCGGGTCGGCCCAGCGCGATCCTCGCCGGTTCGATGCGCCCGACCGCCTCGACGTGGGTCGCGGTGATCCGGCCCACATCGGCTTCGGCGGCGGCATCCACTTCTGCGTGGGGGCGCCGTTGGCCCGCTACGAACTGGCCGTGGCCTTCGCCGACCTGATCAGATATTTCCCCGACGTGGAGTTGGCCGCCGAACCGGTGCGCCACCAGGCATTCGCCATCCGCGGCCTAACCGAACTCCGGCTGACGATCTCCTAGGTGGCCGGCGAGTAGTCCATCCGCAGCGCAGGTCGGGCCGCTGGACAGTGGATTCCGGCTTCCGCCGGAATGACCGAAGAGATGGATTGCGGATCTACTCAGCGATCTGCTGGGAAGACTCCTAGCGGCTCGGCTCGAAGCGGTGGATTTCGAGGTCTTTGCGGTCGATCCACTCCAGGGTGCGGACGTGGGTCGCCTCGAGGATGACGGGGGGCGCGTTCCCTGCTTCTAACGCCTCGGCCCAGCGGGAGGCGCACAGGCACCACCTGTCGCCGGCGTGCAGCCCGTCGAAACCGAACTCGGGGCGGGGCGTCGAGAGGTCGTTGCCCACCGAGGCGGAGAACTCCAGGAACTCCGCCGTCAGTACGACGCAGACGGTGTGCACGCCGTAGTCACCGGCGTCGGTGTTGCAGCAACCGTCCCGGAACCAACCCGTGAGCGGGTCGTACGAACAGGGTTGCAACTCCTCGCCGAGCACGCTCTGCGCCATGGGATGAGTCTGGCAGACCGGGCGAGACGCCGCGCGGCGGGTGGGTCGGAGAGGTGACACCGGATGGCGCTCTGCGGGACGAGGCCGGACCCGGATGCAGACGCCCCGACCCGATGGGCAGCGGCCGAGGGTGCCGGAGACACTGCGGCCGTGATTCAGTGGCGGAAGGCGCGGCGTCCGGTGAGGACCATGGTCATGCCGTACTGGTTGGCCGCCTCGATGACCTCGGCGTCACGGACCGAGCCACCCGGCTGGACGACGGCGGTGCAGCCCGCCTCCGACGCCCCGTCGAGGCCGTCGGCGAAGGGGAAGAAGGCGTCACTGGCATAGGCGCCGCCGCGGCCGCTACCTCCGGCTTTGGCGGCGGCGATGCGTCCGGCGTCGCGGCGGTTCTGCTGGCCGGCGCCGATCCCCACCGCACAGCGGTCGCGTGCCACCACGATGGCGTTGGAACTCACCGCCGACACCACCCGCCAGGCGAAGACCAGGTCGCGCCACTCGTCGTCGGTGGGGCGGCGGGCGGTCACCACCTCCCAGCCGTCGGTGGCGCCGGGGACGTCCACGGCAGCCGTCTGCACCAGGAACGACTCGCCCAGCGAGCGCATCTGCAGCCCGGCCACCTCCGGGGCGGCGGCCTGCAGGATGCGCAGGTCCTGCTTCGTCCGCAGCCGTTCCAGGGCCACGGCGTCGTAGCCCGGGGCCACGACGACCTCGGTGAACACATCGGCCAGCGACGCCGCCAGTTCGGACGTGACCGGCCGGTTCAGCGCCACGACGCCGCCGAAAGCGGAGACAGGGTCACAGGAGTGTGCCCGCCGGTACGCCTCGGCGATGTCGTCGTGCGCCGCCGCCCCGCACGGGTTGGCGTGCTTCACCACCACCGCCGCCGGGTCGGGGCCGAGGTTGTGCACGAGGCGCCACGCCGCGTCGGCGTCGTACACATTGAGGAACGACATCTGCTTGCCGCCGAGTTGGGCGGCGGCGTCCCACCAGCTCTCGGCGTCACCGAGGCGATAACGAGCGGCGACCTGCTGCGGGTTCTCGCCGTAGCGCAGCACCTCGGCCCGGCGCAACCACACGAACAGCGACGGTGGAAGAACGTCGTCAACGGCAGTGATCGATGACTCGGAGGCGACGCCGGCAGAAGCCGCGGGAGTCGAGCCGGCGGGAGTCGTGGGCTCGTGCGCGGTGGCGGGAGCGGCACCATCGACGCCCTCCGGGGCGCCGGCGTCCAGCCAGGCCACCACGGCTGCGTCGTACGTTGCGCAGTGGGCGAAGGCCTTGCGCGCCAAGCGCCGGCGCAGCGACGAGCTGAGAGCGCCCGCCGCTTCCAGTTCCCCGATCACCGCGGCATAGTCCGCCGGGTCGACCACGACCCCGACGTGGGCGTGGTTCTTGGCGGCGGCGCGCAGCATGGCCGGCCCGCCGATGTCGATCATCTCCACCGAGGGCGCAGAAGCAAACGGGTACAGGTTGCACACCACGAGGTCGATCGGTGCGGCACCGGCGGCCGCAAGATCGGCCATGTGCGCCGGCTTCGAACGATCGGCCAGGATGCCGCCGTGTACCACCGGGTGCAGCGTCTTCACCCGACCGTCGAGCATCTCCGGCGCCCCCGTCACCTCCGCCACCTCGGTCACCGCCACCCCGCCGCCACGCAGCGCAGCGGCCGTGCCTCCGCTGGACACCACCTCCCAGCCCAGAGCCACCAGACGCTGAGCCAGCTCAACGGCACCCGAGCGGTCCGAAACCGAGATCAGCGCACGCACACCCCCATTATCGGCCGATTACCGCCAACACAGTGCGACCGGCAGCGCCGCCCGGGCCGATGGACGGTGGATTCCGGCCCCCGCCGGAGCATCGATCGAGGGTGGGGGACGCCGGGGGCGACGGAGGCGAGCCTACTAGACCGCCGGAGCGCCACCGGCGGCCCCCGCCCGGACGAAGCTAGAGCGAGGCGACCACCTCGGCCATGAGTTCGCCGGCCTGGGTGGGGTTGCGTCCCACCCCGACACCGGCGGCGCTGAGCGCCTCGACCTTGGCGGCGGCCGTGCCCCGGCCCCCCGACACGATCGCCCCGGCGTGACCCATCTTCTTGCCGGGCGGGGCGGTCATGCCGGCGACGTACGCCACGACCGGCTTGGTCATCTCGCCGGCGATGAACTCGGCCGCCTCCTCCTCCGCCGATCCGCCGATCTCGCCGATCAGCATGACCGCCTCGGTCTCGGGGTCGGCCTCGAAGGCGGCAAGGCAGTCGATGAAGTTGGTGCCCGGCACCGGGTCGCCGCCGATCCCCACGCAGGTGGTGCAGCCGATGCCCTTCTCCTTCAGCTCGTGCAGTGCCTGGTAGGTGAGGGTGCCCGAGCGGCTCACGATGCCGACCGGCCCGCCCGGCTGGGCGATGTGGCCGGCGGTGATGCCGATGTTGCAGCGGCCCGGGGTGATGACACCGGGGCAGTTGGGTCCGAGCAGGCGCACGTCGGGGTGGTGGCGCTGCAGCAGGGCGAACGTGCGGGCCTCGTCATGCATGGGCACGCCCTCGGTGATCACGACGATGAAGCGCACGCCTCCCTCGGCGGCCTCCAGCACGGCGCCGGCCACACCGGGGGCGGGCACGAAGACGCACGAAGCGTCGGCGCCGGTTGCCTCCACGGCGTCGCCGACGGTGGCGAAGACAGGCACCCCGTCCACGTCGCTGCCGGCCTTGCGGGGATGGGTACCGGCGACGACCTGCGTGCCGTAGTCGCGGTTCAGCAGGCCGTAGTAGCGCCCTGCCGCACCGGTGAGGCCCTGGTACACGACCTTGGTGTTCTCGTCGACGAAGATGCTCACGACGAAGCGTCCTCGCAGCACACTGGCTCTTCGCAGCAAGCGGGCGCACCGTCGCCGGACGCCGCCGCAGCCGCCACGGCCATGCGGGCCGCCTGCACCATGTCGGGGGCGAGGCGCAGACTTTCCGACAGGTGGGGTTCGAGTATCTGCCGGCCCTCGGCAGCGTTGGTCCCGTCGAGGCGCATGATGATGGGCGAGGCGATGTCGACCCTGCGGAGCGCTTCGACAATCCCGCGGGCCACCTCCTCCCCCTTGGTGATGCCGCCGAAGACGTTGATGAAGATGGACCGCACCAAGGGGTCGCCGTCGACCACTTCGAGTGCAGCGGACATCAGGTCGGCATTGGCGCCACCGCCGATGTCGAGAAAGTTGGCCGGCGTCCCCCCCGCCTCGGCGACGATGTCCACGGTGGCCATGGCCAGCCCGGCGCCGTTGGCGATCACGCCCACGGTGCCGTCGAGGCCGACGTACTGCAGCCCCCGGGCGTGCGCCTCCTGCTCGCGCTCATCGCGTTCGACGGTCTCGTCGTAGGCGGCGTAGTCGCGATGACGGAACAGGGCGCTGCCGTCGAGGGTGACCTTGGCGTCCAGAACGGCCAGGCGGCCGTCGGTGGTGACGATCAGCGGGTTGATCTCCACGAGATCGGCGTCGCCCTCGACGTAGGCCCGGTACAGGGTCCCCAGCAGGTCGACGGCCTGCTCGGTGACCGCCGGGTTCAGCCGGGCCTCGGTCACCCAGCGGCGGGCGTCCTCGCCCGTCAGGCCCTCGGTGGGGTCGATCCAGACGCGGGCGATGGCCTCGGGTTCAGTGGCGGCCACCTCCTCGATGTCCACGCCGCCCCGAGCCGACAGCATTCCCAGATGCCGCCGCGCCGAGCGGTCCAGGGTGAAGCCGGCGTAGTACTCCTCGGCGATGTCGGCTGCCTGCTCGATCCACAGGCGCCCCACGACGTGGCCGCGGATGTCGAGCCCGAGGATGTCAGCGGCGTGGCGGCGCACCTCGGCGGCGTCGCCGGCCACCTTGATACCCCCGGCCTTGCCTCGCCCGCCCACGTGCACCTGGGCCTTGACGACGACGGGGTAGCCGATGCGCTCGGCCGCGGCAGCCGCCTCGTCGGGGGTGAACGCCACCTCGCCGGGGGAGGTCGGCAACCCGAAGGAGGCGAAGAACTCTTTGCCTTGATGTTCCAGAAGATCCACTGATCGCCTCCAGGGCGCCGTCGCCCAGCGGGCGAGCCTAGAGGATCGGCGGGCAGGAACCGCCCGCCCGGGGACTCCGAACATCTCCGGACGAGCCGAACCGAGCCGCCGGAGGTGGCACCGCCCCGGATCGCCGGTCGCCGGCGGCCCGTCCCGCCGGCCCGTCGGCGGTGGGTTGCGGCCGATCCCCGGACCGCCCCGAACCACCGACCTGCGGAGTTACTCCGCAGGTCAGGATCGTCTAGGATCGATCCCGTGGCGACTTGGACCGCCCCGGAGTACCACCCGGCCTTCGAGGAGTACTGCGAGACCATCTTCGAGTTGGCCGAGGACGACCTGGACGTGATCCAGGCGCGCATCGCCGAGCGGATGGGCATCTCCCGCCCGGCGGTGTCGGAGATGATCCGGCGGCTGCAGAGCGAGGGCCTGCTGGAGGAGGGCAGGCGCATCACGCTCACCGACGACGGGATGAACCTGGCGCAGCAGGTGGTGCGGCGCCACCGGTTGGCCGAACGGTTCCTGACCGACGTGCTGGGGCTGTCCTGGGCGGAGGCCCACACCGAGGCCGGCAAGTGGGAGCACGTGCTCTCGCCGCGGGTGGAGGAGGCCATGAACAAACTCCTGGGCCGGCCCACCACCTGCCCGCACGGCAACCCCATTCCGGGCTCGGACTACTCCGCGCCCGAGAGCGTGGCGCTCAGCGAGGTCGGGGCGGGCGGCGCCTTCGTGGTGTCGCGCATCCCCGAGGAGTTGGAGTTCGCCGAGGGGGTGCTGGACTTCCTGGAGGACTCGTCGCTGTGCCCCGGCAACAGCGGCGTGGTCACGTCCAGCGCCGCCGACGGTTCGACCACGGTAAGCATCGAGGGCGACTCGGTAGATATCGACAGCTACACCAGCGAGCGCGTTCTGGTCGTCCCCGCCCCGGCCGGCGGCTGATCACCGCCGTCGGAGTGCCGCTCATAGCGCGGCGCTCAGGCCACGTCGGAACGGCGCAGCACCAGCAGCCAGGTCAGCAACCCGGCGGCTGCCACGAGCACGAGTGACTCCAGCCCCGCCTGGGCCAGGAACAGCGACTCGGTGGAGTTCCAGATGTCGGCCGACAGCATCTGCAGGTTCGTGGGGCGCAGCAACAACGTGAGCGGCAGCTCCTTCATGACCGACAGGAAGACCAGCCCGCCGGCGGCCAGCAGACCCGGCGCCATGAGCGGCAATTCCACGGTCCTGAAGCGGCGCCAGCGGCTAGCTCCCAGCATCTGAGCGCCCTCGCTCAGCCGGCGCGGCACGGCGTCGACGGCCGCCTGCCCGGCGTTGCCGGCCTGTGCCCCGAACAGCAGCACGTAACCGGCCAGAAGTAGCGGCAGCGTCTGGTAAATCCGGTCGGCGAACGGCACCTGCAACGCCCAGAAGACCAGTGCCAGCGCCACCACGACGCCCGGCAGGGCGAAACCGGCCGTCACGACCAGGTTGGTGGCCTGCGTGGTGGGGGCGGGCCGGTGCACGAGCAGCCAGGCGAGGGGCAGCATCACCGCCACGGTCACTGCTGCGGCAAGGGCGCTCACCCCCACGGTCGACGCCGTGGATTCCAGTAGGCCTGCCCCGTCGACGGCCACCACGCCGAGGCGCCGGCCGGGGTTGGCGAGCCCCCGGCCGGCCCAATAGCCCAGAGTGGCAAGCGGCGCCACCAGCGCCAGCAGCAGGAATCCCGTCACCGCGGCGCAGACCGGCCAGCGCCAGCGGCCCAGAGCCAGCACCGGAGGCGGTCGGTCGGAGGTCGCGGCAAAGCGACCGCCGCGGCGCCGGGCCAGGAGTCGCTCGGCGGCGACCACTCCCAGTGCCACGAGACCGAGCAGCAGGCCGTGCGACACCGACGTGGCTCGATCGAAGAGCCTGTTGGCGTACACCGAACGGGTCAGCGTCTCGTAGCGCAGTAGGTCCACCGCGCCGAAGTCCGACAGCGTGTAGAGGAAGACCAGCAGGCCACCGGCGGAGACCGCCGGCAGGGTTGCCGGCAGGGTCACCGAGGCGAACACGGAGGCCGGGCGGCGTCCGAGCACGCGTGCCGCCTCCTCGTAGACGGGGTCGAGATGCCGCAACCGGGCACGCGTCGGCAGGTACACGTACGGGTACGTGAACAGGGTGAGCACGAGCCAGGCGGCCCAGAAGCCGCTGAGCCGGGGCAGGGCGCCGACGCCGAGGGGAGACAGGATCTGCTCGGCCAGACCCCCCCGCGCCAGCAGCCCGATGAGTGCGGTCGCCCCCACGAAGGAGGGGAAGACCAGTGGGAGTGGCGCCAGTGCCGACCACACACGCCGACCGGGTACGTCGAGACGGACGGTGGCCCAGGCGAGAGCCGTGCCCAGGGCCATGGCGGCGACGGACGTGGCGATGGCCAGCAGCAACGAGTTGCGGAGCGGCTCCCAGGTGCCGGCCGTGCTCAGGACGCCCCACACGTCCGAACCCAGCCGGACGTTCTCGTAGACGAGGTAGCCCAGCGGTGCGGCGAAGAAGACCGCCAGCGGGGCGTCCCGGAGCCCTTCCGAAAGCTGCGTGAGCCGCCGCTGCCCTCGGCGCTGTTTCTCGCTGCGGTCAGCGTCCCTGATCGTCGCTCGTCCTGCCATTGCGCCGGCGCACGCCGTTGCGCTCCACACCGGCCACCGCTGCGGCGTCGAACGCCATGGTGGGTGGACCGTCGTAGGACACGAGCACGTCGTCGCCCACGTGCAGCGGCGGCATCCGTCCGCTGCGGGCCAGGAGCACGTCGTTACCGAGGCGAACCTGGCACTCGGTGGCGTGGCCGTAGTAACGCAGTTCCTCGACACGTCCCGCCGCGCCGGTGGTGTGCCCGCTCGGCGCTTCGATTCTCACGTGGGACGGGCGAACGAGAAGCGACACCTCGCCGGCGCAGTGACCGTCCACCGCCACCCTCCCGAGCGAGGTGGTGGCGCTGTCGCCCGCACCGGTGCCGGCGAGGAAGTTGACGTCGCCCACGAATGACGCCACCCACGGCGACACGGGCCGCGCGTACACCTCGTCGGGCGTGCCGCGCTGGCAGATCCGCCCATCCGCCATGATCGCCACCTCGTCGCCCAGCACGAAGGCCTCGTCCTGGTCGTGTGTGACGATGACCGCCGTGGCCCCAAGGGTGCCCAGCAGGGACCGCACCTCCCGCTGCAGGTCCAGTCGCAGCTTCAGGTCGAGACCCTGGAACGGCTCGTCCAGAAGCAGCATGCGGGGACGCGGCGCAAGTGCCCGGGCAAGTGCGACCCGCTGCTGCTGGCCACCCGAGAGCGTGTCCGGCACCCGGCTTTCGAAGCCGGCGAGATCGACCAGTTCCAGTACCTCGGCCACCCGAGCGGCCCTCTCCGGCGAGCGGGGCAGCCCGTAGCCCACGTTGGCGCCCACCGAGAGGTGCGGGAACAGCGATCGTTCCTGGCCCAGCAGGCCGATGCGCCGGGACTCCGCAGCGACGTGCACACCGTCGCCGGCGAGCACGCGCCCACCCAGCCGGACCTCACCGGCGTCGGTTCGCTCGAGGCCGGCGATGACGCGCATCAGCGTGGTCTTGCCACAGCCGCTGGGCCCCAGCAGGGCCACGGTGTGGCCACTGTCGACCGACAGACCGGCGCCGCGCAGCGCCTCGGTGCCGGCGAACGACTTGCGGGCTGCCGCGACCTGGAGGTCCCGGAACTCGCTGAAGTGCCCCCCGCCGTTGCGGCCGTTGCGCGACGGCCGGTACCGGTCACGCCCTGCACGCCACCGGCCTGCAGGTGCCCGCAGGCGCGGGCCGCCGGAGACCGTCTCGGAGGGATTAGGCACGCCTAATACCTTAGTTCGTTAGGCACCGTTTACAATTCAGTCGCCTCTAGCGCACGATGCCGCTCTCGTTGATCAGATCCTGGGTGCGCGAGAGGCCGCCCCCCAGGATGTCGAAGTCGATGGTGTCGCCGGCGTCGGTCACGTCCAGAGGCGCCAGTTCGGCCGGCGGCGCCACACCTGCTGCCAGCGGATACTCGCGGGTCTCGGTGGCGTAGAAGTCCTGCGCCTCCTGCGAGAGCATGAACTCGATGAAGGACTGCGCCCCTGCCACCCCGTTGGAGACGTCCACCACCGCCGCCGCGGTCACGATCACCAGGGAGCCCACGTCGTCGGCGGCGAAGTTGTGGTTGGCTCCCGGCGCCTGCGGGTCCTCGGCCAGGAAGCGCAGCAGGTAGTAGTGGTTGACGAGCCCCATGTCCACCTCGCCGCGGAGAACGGCGTCGACGATGGCGGAATTCTTGGCGTAGTTGGGCGCATCATTGGCCGCCATCCCCTCCAGCCAGGCCTCGGTGGCATCATCACCGGACCGGAAGCGCATCGCCGTGACGAAATCCTGGAAGGAGCCGTTGGCGGGCGCCACGCCGACCCGGCCGTCGTACTCGGGAGCGGTCAGGTCCAGCACCGAGTCGGGGAGATCGGCGGGATCCACCAGATCGGTGTTATACACCAGCACCCGCCGGCGCCCGCTCAGCCCGACCCAGGTGCCGTCGCCGGCCCGGTAGCCCTCCCCCACCGCATCGAGGACGCTCGCCGGCAGAACCTGCAGCCGGTCCTGCGTGGCCAGGTAGCCCATGGCGCCGGGGCTCTGGGAGATGAACACATCGGCCGGCGAGGCGTCACCCTCGATCTCGATCAGCAGCGCCAGGTCGGCCGAGGAGCCGTAGCGCACCTCGACGTCGATGCCGGTCGCCTCCTCGAAGCGCTCCACCAGCGGCCCGATGAGATCCTCGTTGCGCCCCGAATAGACGGTGATGTGCCCGTCGGCCTCAGGGGCCGGCGCAGGCTCGGCGGGCGGCGAGGGGGCGGAGGAGACGGTGCCCTCGGCGTTCCCGTCCGACCCGCAAGCGGTCGCGATCAGGCAGAGAACTCCGACCAGCGTGGCAAGACGCACCGCACGAAACGTGGGTCGCATCGTGCCAGGGGATTCGATCATCGTGTCTCCTTCGACTCCCGAAGCAGCCTGCACGGCCGATCCTTCACTAAAGTTAGGTGAGCCTAACGCTTCCTGGAATAAAGCAACCCTAACAATCGGGCGGATCCGGGACGGTGTCGAGAAATCAATCGGCAGCGCACGTTGGGCCACTGGACAGTGCATTCCGGCCCGGGATCGAGTCCGGGGCAGGCTCGCCGCCGGAATGACGGACTACGTGGACCGCGGACTTACTCAGCAATCTCCTGGGACAACGAGGCCTGCGGCGGCCGCCTGCTCCAAGGGTTCGGGCAGAGCCTCGCTGCTGATCACGGTGAGGCGTCTGGTGGCCCTGCTCAACGCCACGTACAGCAGTCGCATCCCCGCCGTGGACTCGGCGACAATGCGATGGGGCTCCACCACCACGGCGGCGTCGACCTCCAGGCCCTTCGCGATACGGGCCGACACGACCGATACCTGCATGCCCAGGGCACGGCCAGATGCCACGCCGTGCGCCACGCCGGCGGCGGCGAGCGCGTCGGACATTTCAGCTGTCTGGACGTCGGCACAGATGACGGCCAGGTTGCCCGCCCCCACCTGCGCCAGTTCGGAGCGCACGCAGGCGACGACCGCTTCGCCAAGCGCGGTGCCCTCGGCGGCAGGAATCCGCACCAGCCGGGGCGGGTCGCCGCCGGGGCGCGCGGCTCGGGATGCCGACAGGTCGGCCATGGTGCCGCTGAGGCAGGCCGCAGCGAAGGTCATGATGGATTGCGGCACGCGGTAGCCGATGGTCAACTCGGCGAAGGTAGGGGGCGCGGCCGGTGACACGAGGTCCACGATGCCGTCCCAGGAGGTGTGTGCCCAGGCGCTCGTGGCCTGGGCGATGTCACCCACCAGGGTGAGCGAGCCGTTGAGCGAGCGCCGACCCACCATGCGCAGCTGCATGGGCGAGAGATCCTGCGCCTCGTCCACCACGATGTGTCCGTAGGTGCGCACTCGCCCGTCGTGGTGGCGGGGCGTCCGCGACCCCAGCAGCATGTGGGCCTCGTCCAGTAGCGGCACGTCGTCGGTCGTCCAGGCCACGTCGTCGGCATGCGCCCGGCGCGGGCGGTACAGGCCCTCGATCTCGTCGTGGTCCAACACGCCCGCCCCGGCAGCATGTAGCAGCGCCCGGCTGCCGTACAGGTCGTGCAGCAGGTGGGTGGGGGTGAGCGCCGGCCACATCCATTCCAACGCCCGGCGCACCTCCAGCGTGTCGACCAGCGCCTCCCGGAGGTCCGCTGCGTCCGGCGGCCGCCGGACGCTGGACGCCAGAGCCTCGAAGACGGCCGAGACCACGCGGCCACGACCGGCGTTGTGGTTGCGGGAGCGGCGCCGGGCGCGGCGCACGATCGCCGCGCTGACCTCCGGCGACAGCCGCAGGCGCTGCAGCCCGTGGTCCACGACGAGGGTCTCCCGCAGGGGGCGCTGGCGGGTCCGCACCGACCGGCGCAGAACCTCCGCCATGCGGGCATCGCCCTTCGTGCGGGCCACCGGCTCGGCGTCGTCGCCGGCCACGACCACCTCGTCGAGCAGGTCGCCGAGGGTGACCAAACCCACTCCGGCCTCACCGAGGGAGGGCAAGATCTGCTCCACGTAGGTCAAGAAGACCGGGTTCGGCCCCACCACCAGCACTCCCTGGCCTGCCAGCGGGAACCGGTGCGTGTAGATCAGGTAGGCGGCGCGGTGCAGCGCCACCACCGTCTTGCCGGTCCCGGGGCCACCCTGAACAATCAGAACGCCCGGTAGCGGCGCACGGATGACGTCGTCCTGCTCGGCCTGGATCGTCGCCGTGACGTCGCCGAGGCGGCCGGTGCGGGGCGCCTCCAGCGCCGCCTGCAGCGCCGAGCCGACGACGGGGCGGTCGGGTATGCCGGGGTCGATCCCTGCATCGGCCGCCGGATCGTCGGCGCCGGTTGCCGGCGGCAGGAACTGCTCGTCGTCGAGTCCCAGCAGGCGGCTGCCCCGGCTGACGAAGCGCCGCCGCCGGGCCAGCCCCAACGGCTGGCGGCCGGTGGCCCGGTAGAACGGCTCGGCCACAGGGGCGCGCCAGTCACAGACGACCGGCGTCTGGTCGTCGTCCCACACCCCGATACGGCCGATGTAGAACGTCTCGCCCGCACCGGGATTGGTGTCCACACCGGCCCGCCCGCCGGTGCCCCCGTCGGCAGGTTCGGGCGCGGTGTCGATGCGCCCGAAGCACAGCGAGCGGCCCCCCAGTTCCAGCTGCGCCAGGCGCTGGAACACCCGGTGCTCCAACACGTCGCGCTCGTAGCGGGCGGCGTGCGTGCCGCCACGGTCGTGGGTGACCCGCTCCCAGAACTCCCGCACCCGCCGCCGGGTGGCTTCCAGGCAGGCGTGGGCACGGTCCACGTAGGCCTGTTCGGCCTCGAGTTCCGACCTCGGAAGACGCGCCTCGCTCACGCTGGACAAGAGATCAACCCTACCGGGCGAGATCGCGCAGGTCATCGCCGGCAGGGCGTCGGTAGGGTGGCTCTCGTGGCGGGCACGCTTGCGGACTCCTGTTTTCTCCGGGCCTGCCGGGGCTTGCCGACCGAGCGGACGCCGGTGTGGTTCATGCGCCAGGCGGGGCGCTCGCTGCCGGAGTACCACCGCGCCCGCGGCACCACCACCATCCTGGAGGCCATCGAGCGCCCCGATCTCGTCACCGAACTGACCCTGCAGCCGGTGCGGCGCTACGGGACCGACGCCGCCGTCCTGTTCTCCGACATCGTGGTGCCGTTGCGGGCCACCGGCTTCGGCGTGGACATCGTGGCCGGTGTGGGACCGGTGGTGGACCGGCCCTTCGCCGGGCAGTCCGACCTGCAGCGGCTGCGCCCACCGACCGGCGACGACATCGGTTACGTCACCGAGGCGGTTCGCCGGCTGGTCGGCGAACTGGACGTGCCCCTCATCGGCTTCGCCGGCGCGCCCTTCACCCTGGCGAGCTACCTCATCGAGGGCGGCCCGAGCCGCCGCCACGCGCGCACCAAGGCCATGATGCTCGGCGACGAGGCGCTGTGGTTCGCCCTCACAGAGCGGCTGGCCGACATCGTGAGCGCCTCGCTGCAGGCGCAGGTCGCAGCCGGAGCGAGTGCCGTGCAACTGTTCGACAGCTGGGCGGGCAGCCTCGGGCGCGACCACTACCGGCGCTACGCGGCGCCGGCGAGCCGGCGGGTGCTGGCGGCGGTCGCCGATCTGGAGGTGCCGGCCATCCACTTCGGCGTGGGAACCGGCGAGCTGCTGCAGGACATGGCGATCGGCGCGGACGTGGTGGGCATCGACTGGCGGGTACCCCTCGACGCCGCCCGGGCTCGCCTCGGCGACGGGGTGGCGGTGCAGGGAAACCTGGATCCGGCTGTCTGCCTGGCGCCGTGGGAAGTGGTGGCCCGCGAGGCCCGCGCCGTACTGGACGCCAACGGCGGACGCCCGGGACACATCTTCAACCTCGGCCACGGGGTGCTGCCCGAGACCGACCCGGCGACGTTGGAGCGGCTCACCGATCTCGTGCACCGCGAAGGGCGCACCACCCCGCCATGAGCGCAGCGGGCGGGCCGCGGATCTGCGTCGTGGGCGCCGGGATCGCGGGCCTGGCCGCCGCCTGGGAGATCCACCGGTCGGCCCCGGAGGCGGATCTGATCGTGCTGGAGGCCGATTCCCGCCCCGGCGGGGCCATCAGAACGTCGCGGTTCGCCGGACGGGCGGTGGACGAGGGAGCCGACGCCTTCCTGGCCAGGGTCGACGACGGGACCCGACTCTGCGCAGAGTTGGGGCTGGCGGCCGACCTGGTGGCGCCTGCGACCGGCAGGGCCTTCGTCCACCTCGACGGCGAGCTGGTGCCGCTGCCGGACACGCATTTCCTGGGCGTGCCGCTGGATCCCGACAATGTGGGCGGTGCGCTGCTGTCGGCGGCAGGGCTGGCGGCGCTGCGAGCCGATCTCGCCCGCGACAGCGGGGCCGACGAGACGGCGTCCGACGGCGGGGTGGTTCACGGCGAATCCGACCGGAGCATCGGGGCGCTCGTCCGCAGGCGGCTCGGCGATGAAGTGCTGGACCGGCTGGTGGGGCCGCTCGTGGGCTCGATCAATGCCGGGGACTGCGACCGCCTGAGCCTGCAGGCCGCCGCGCCGGCCCTGGCCACCGCTGCGCGAAGCCACCCCAGCCTGATCCGTGCGCTGCGACAGCGGACCGCCGAGAGCCGCAGCGCCGACAGCACCTCCGGGCCGATCTTCTGGAGCCTGAAGGGGGGAATGGAACGCCTACCGGTCGCCCTGGCCGAGCGGTTGGGTCCCGCCCTTGCTCTGGGAGAACCGGCGGTGGCCTGCCCGGTGCGAGCCGATGGCGACGGCGGGCTCCCTGCGATCCGCGGCGTGGAAACACCGACCCGGCTGGTCCCCTGCGACGCGGTGGTGCTGGCCGTCGGAGCCGCGCCCACCGCCAGGCTGGTCGAGCAATGGGCGCCGGGAGCGGCGGCGTTGCTGGGGTGGACGCACACCGCCTCAGTGGCCATCGTGACGCTGGCGTACGACGCGGCAGCGGTGCCCGGCGCTCGCGCCGGCAGCGGGTTCCTTGTACCACCGGTGGCAGGACTGCACATTACCGCCTGCTCGTGGGCCACCACCAAGTGGGCGCACCTCGGCGCGCCGGACATCAACGCCGACGGCGCCGGCGCGGCTGCAACCCCGCCCATCCCGCCGGGCGGCCATGGTGACGACGAGGCGCGCGGCCACGACGTGGCAATCCTCCGGGTCTCGCTGGGCCGCCACGGCGACGACGGCATCGTGGGGCGGCCCGAGGCGGAACTGATCGAGGCCGCCCGGACCGGCCTGGCGACCACCATGGGGCTGACGGCCACGCCGCTGGAGGCCCGCGTGTCCCGCTGGCCCGGCGCCTTCCCCCAGTACGCCGTGGGCCATATCGACCGCACCGCCGCGGTGGAGGAGACCCTGGGAGCCGCGGGGGTCTTCTGCGCCGGCGCGGCGTACCACGGCATCGGCATCCCGGCCTGCATCGCCAGCGGGCGTCGGGCCGCCGGTGCGGCGCTGGCATGGGCACAGAACCGGCGACAACCATGAGCCTTGGACCGGACGGGTATCGCCGAAGCACGGACCGCCCGGCCGCCATGAAGCGGGCCGGAGTGACCGGCGGCCGGCGACCACGACGGTGGCACAGTGCCGACAACCCGCCGCTACTCGACAACCCGCCGCTACTCGACTACCCGCCGTCGTCCCGGCAGCTCGGGTCGCTCAAGCCACGTACCGGCATTGCCCTGGGATGCGTCGGCACGGGCGCTCTGATCTGCCTGTCGATGCCCCCGTGGGGGTTCTGGCCCCTGGCCATCGGTGGCGTCGCCGCCCTGGACCGCCTTCTCGCCGGCCAGCCGGCGGCCCGGCGGTTGCGGCGGGGCTGGCTGGTGACGGCCGCCTGGTTGTGTGGGGCCACGGTGTGGATGTGGGACTTCTCGCCTGCCGGCTACCTGGCGGCCAACCTCATCTACTCGCTCCTCTACGGCGCCGGCTGCGCCCTCACGCCGCCGGAGCGGGGCCGGCGACCGGCGCTGGTTGGCTGGCTGGTGCTCGTCGGCTTCCTGCGTTGGCGCTGGCCTTTCGGCGGGGTTCCGCTGGCCACGCTGGCCCACAGCCAGGCCGACGCCCCTCTGGCCCCCACGGCGCGCCTCGCCGGGTCACTGACGCTGGTGGCGCTCGTGGCCATCGCAGGGGTGGCGCTGTCGGCGTTGGCGGAGCGGCGCTGGCGGTCGGCCCTGGCCGGTGCCTCGATCATCGCCCTGGCGTTAGCGCTGGCCGCGGAGGCGCCGCGGGGCACCGACACGGGGACCCTCAAGGTGGCGCTGGTGCAGGGAGGGGGACCGCAGCGCACCCGGGCGACCGGCACCGACTTCGGGGTGGTGATGCAGCGCCACATCGACGCCACCGCCACCATCGCCGAGCCGGTGGACCTGATCCTGTGGCCGGAGAACGTCGTGAACGTCAACGGCCGGCTCACCGGTAGCCCCCAGATGGCCCGCCTAGCCGACGTGGCCCGGAGCCAGGAGACCTGGTTCATCGCCGGCGTGGTGGAGGACGGCGAACCCGGCGAGTTCCTGAACTTCTCCGTGGCCGTGTCGCCCGACGGCGAGATCGTCGACCGCTACGACAAGGTGCGGCGCGTGCCGTTCGGGGAGTACGTGCCGTTACGCCCGCTCTTCGAGCGTCTCGCCGGCGACATCCTGCCGCGCAGCGAGGCCCGCGCCGGTACCGGACCGGCCGTGCTGGATACGGGTGTGGGCCGCTTCGGCGTGGTCATTTCCTGGGAGGTGTTCTTCGAGGACAGGGCGCGCGATGCCATCGGGAATGGCGGCACGGTCCTGCTGAACCCCACCAACGGCGCCTCCTACTGGCTCACCATCGTGCAGTCCCAGCAGGTGGCCTCGTCCCGCCTTCGGGCCATCGAAACCGGGCGGTGGGTGCTGCAGGTGGCGCCCACCGGCTTCAGCGCCGTGGTGAACCCCGACGGGGAGGTGCTGGCCCGCACGGGCGTCAGCGAGCAGGCCGTCCTCATCGCGGACGTGGCAACCCGTACCGGGCGGACGTGGACTCTGAACGCGGGGCCGTGGCCCCTGCTGGCCCTCGCCGCCGTCAGCGTCGTGGCGGCCGGGGCGGCGGCCGCGTCAGAAGCCCGTGGGTATCGCCCCAGGCGTCGTTAGCCGCAGTTCACACCGTCGGAACTCCCGAGGCCGTCTCTGCCGGCGTCTACGGGCATCGGGCCACCCGTCGTTAGACTCGTCGGGCAGGTTGTTGCCCTCTACGGATCCTCCGCGGGAGACCTCGCACCGACTCACGATTGCGGCCTCGCCTTGACCCTCGCACCCGTCACCACCACGCCTGCGCCCGGCGGCGCCCGCCCCGAGGGCGACGCGCTGCGCATCGCCCTCCTCACCTACCGCGGCAAACCGCACTGCGGCGGCCAGGGGGTCTACACCAGTCAGCTCAGCAAGGCCCTCGTCGAACTGGGCCACGAGGTGGAGGTGTTCTCCGGCCAGCCGTACCCGCACCTCGACGACCGGGTACCGCTGCGGCGGCTGCCCAGCCTGGACATCTTCAACGACCACTTCCCCGGCCGAAGGCCCGCCTTCTGGGAGGTCAACACGCTCGCCGACCACCTCGAAGCGAAGGCCTACATGCTCGGGACGTTCTCCGAACCGCTGGCCTTCAGTGTGCGGGCCTGGCAGGTCCTGCGCAGCCGCACCGACGACTTCGACCTGGTGCACGACAATCAGTGCCTGGGCTACGGGCTGTGGGGTATCCAGCGGGCCGGCCTGCCGGTGATCGCCACGATCCACCATCCCATCACCGTGGACCGCCGGCTGGAGATCGCGCAGGCCCGGGATCGCCTGGGCCGCCTGGGGAAGCGCCGCTGGTACGCCTTCACCAAGATGCAGACCCGTGTTGCCCGGCGCCTGCCGCGGGTGATGACGGTCTCGGAGTCGTCCCGTGGCGACATCTGCCGCGACCACCACGTGTCACCCGGGCGGATCGCGGTGGTGCCCGTCGGCGTGGATCCCGACGTGTTCCGACCGCTGCCGGGCGTGGCGCGTCGCTCGGACCTGATCGTCACGACCGCCTCCGCCGACGTGGCCATGAAGGGCCTGCATCATCTGCTGGAGGCGGTGGAGCGCCTGCGGGGCGCCGGACGCCCGGTCCGGCTCGTCGCCATCGGCCGGCCCCGTGCCGACAGCCCCACGATGGAATCGATCCGCCGGATGGGGCTAACCGACGCGGTGCGGTTCGTCTTCGACCTCAGCGAAGCCGAGATCGTGGAGTACTACGCCGAGGCCGCCATCGCAGTGGTGCCGTCGTTGTACGAGGGCTTCTCGCTGCCGGCCATCGAGGCCATGAGCTGTGCCACCCCGCTGGTAACCACCACCGGCGGCGCTCTGCCGGAGGTCGTGGGGCCCGAGGGCGAGGCCGCCCTGCTGGTGCCACCCGGCGACGGCGAGGCGCTGGCGCAGGCTCTGGGGAGGTTGCTGGACGACGCCGAAGCGGGGCGGCGGCTGGGCCAGGGGGGACGGCAGCGGGTGCTGGACAACTGGAGCTGGCGCCACACCGCCGAGCGCACCGTCGAGCAGTACCGCATCCTGCTGGCCCGCCGGGCGCGCCGGACGGTCCGCTGATCGTGGAAACCGTCGACTACCGCCGCCTCGAGCTGGCGCCCGGCGACCGGGTGCTGGACCTGGGCTGCGGCTTCGGGCGCCACGCCTACGGTGCGCTGCGCCGCGGCGCCCACGTGGCGGCGTGCGATCTGGGGCGCTCCGAACTGGCGGAGGTGCGCAACATGATGGCCGCCATGCGCGACGGCGGCGAGGTGCCCGCCGGCGCCGCGGGAACCGCCGTGGGCGCCGACGCCGGGCGCCTCCCGTTCGCCGACGGCGCCTTCGACCGGATCATCGCTGCCGAGGTACTGGAACACATCGCCGACGACGGCGCCGCTGTGGCAGAGTTGGCACGCGTGCTGCGCCCCGGCGGTGTGCTGGCGGTGACCGTGCCGTCCTGGATGCCCGAGAAGCTCTGCTGGATGCTGTCGGAGGAGTATCACGCCCCAGTCGTGGCGGACGGTCACGTCCGCATCTACACGCTGCGCGCGCTGCGGGCCCTGCTGCGCACCGCAGGACTGGTCCCCCGGCGCGCCCACCGGGCGCACGCTCTGCACTCGCCGTACTGGTGGCTGCGCTGCGCGGTCGGTCCCGACAACGACGGGCACCGGCTCGTGCGGGCCTACCACCGCCTGCTGTGCTGGGAGATCGAGCGGCGACCGGCGGTGACCCGGCTCACCGAGCGCCTCCTGCGCCCCCTCATCGGCAAGAGCGTCGTGCTGTACGCCGTCAAGGGGCCTGCTGTCGCCGCGACCGCGGCCGGCGCTGCGGACCGGCGAGGCGGAGGACGCAAATCCCGGCGCAGCCGCGCTCACGGTCACGAACCGGCAAGGGGTGCCCGTGTACCTGCGTGAGGTGCCGGGGCTGCTGAGCCGAGCCGACATCAGCGCCACCGCCGAGAGCATCGCCGCATGGCAACTGGACTCGGGGCTCATCCTGTGGTTCCCCGGCGGCCACGCCGACCCGTGGAACCACATCGAGTGCGCCATGGCTCTCGACGTGACCGGACGCCACGCCGCAGCCGAGCGGGCGTATGACTTCCTGGCCGGCGCCCAGCGACCCGACGGCGCCTGGCACCGCTACTACACGGCCGCCGGCGTGGAGGAGGACAAACTGGACGCCAACTGCACGGCCTACGTGGCGTGCGGGGTGTGGCACCACTACCTGCTGACCGGCAACCGCGGCTTCCTGGAGACCATGTGGGCTGTGGTGGATGCAGCGGTGGGGTTCGCTCTCGGCCTGCAGCAGCCGCGGGGTGAGATCCTCTGGGCTCGCCACGCCGACGGGACGCCCTGGCCCTACGCCCTCCTGACCGGCTCCTCGAGCATCCACCACAGCCTGCGGGCCGCCCTGGCAACGGCCCGGGAGTTGGGCCACGAACGCCCCCGGTGGGAGGCGAGCGCTTCCCGTCTGGGCGACGTGATACGCCACGCGCCCGAGGCGTTCGCGCCGAAGGACCGCTGGGCGATGGACTGGTACTACCCCGTCCTGGCGGGGATCGTCGACGGCGAGGCCGCTCGCCGGCGCCTGACGGAACGTTGGGACACCTTCGTGCTGGAGGGCTGGGGGGTGCGCTGCGTCTCCGACCGCGACTGGGTCACCCCCGCCGAGACCGCCGAGTGCGCCATGGCGTGCCTCGCCGCCGGCCTCACCGAGGAGGCTTGGCGGCTCTTCGAGTGGTCGCAGCGCCAGCGTGACGGCGACGGGCGCTACTGGACGGGCACGGTGTTGCCCCAGGAGCACCGGTTCCCCACCGGGGAGAAGGCGACCTACACGGCCGCCGCCCAATTGCTCGCGGCGGACGCTCTGACCGGGACCGGCCCGGCAGCGACCCTGTTCACCCGTGGCGCCGGCTTCCCGACGGTAACCCCGGCAAGAGCGTCGGCCCGCACCCGCTGAGCCGCCGGCGCGGGACCCGGAACCCTCGGCTCCGCTCACACCGAGTCCGGCACCGAAGTGGCCGGCACCTACTCGACGCGGCGCAGCACCCGCAGCGAGCCGGTACAGCCCATCTCGCTGAACAGTCCCGAGGCCAGCGCCCGCAGGTAGATCTCGTACGGGGGTCGCCCCCCGTCGGCGGGATCACCGAACACGTCGTGGATGGCCAGCACCCCGCCGGAGGCCAGGTGCGGCGTCCAGCCCTCGTAGTCGGCGTGGGCCGCGGCGGCGCTGTGTCCCCCGTCGATGAACAGGAACGCCAGCGGGGTGCGCCACAGGGCGGCGATGCGTGGCGAGTCGCCCACGACGGCCACGACCGTGCCCTCCAGACCGGCGTCGAACACGGTGCGACGGAAGTGTCCCAGCGTGTCGATCAACCCGCTGTGCGGGTCAACGAGATCGGGCTCGTGCCACTCCCAGCCGGGCTGGTTCTCCTCCGAGCCCCGGTGATGGTCAACAGCGAACAGCACCCCACCACGTTCGGCGGCGGCCGCCCCGATGTACAGCGCCGAGCGGCCGCAGTAGCTGCCCACCTCACAGAACGGGCCGTCCGGGGCATCCAGCGCCGCCTCGTAGAGCGCCAAGCCCTCGTCGGTGGGCATGAAGCCGCGGGCGGCCTCGGCGAAGTCCCGCCGCCGGGGGTCCACTCCCGGAGACCCTTCAGGTGCTCGGGACGTCGACGGACGGCTGTGACGGCGCCCGCTCGCCGGCGGGCACCCGCGGCGAGGCCACCGCACCGGCAGGATCGGACGGCCACAGGAAACGGTCCAGGATGAAGAACTTGAACAGCCAGAGCACGCCGTAAGTGCCGAGGTTGACCAGGACCAGCAGCCCGGCGTGGTCCCAGCGCCCGGCGGCGTCCACCGCCAGCGTGGACGCCACCCCGCCCACCAGCGTGATGGCCCAGAACGGCAACACCTCCCCCCACAAGCGGTTGTGCCCGCTGCGGCGCCACACCCAGTAGCGGTTCAGGACGTAGGCGGGCACGGCACCCGCGCTCACGGCGACAAGGTTGGCCTGCCACGCCTGCCACCCGGCGAAGGAGTGCAGTCCCCACAGGATCAGCAGCGTTGTGGGCATCGCCACGGCACTCACACCGGCGTAGCGCAACAGCCGGCACCACTCGGGCCGCCGCTCCCCAACGACGGCGAGCACCCCGCGCACCCGCGCCAACGCGCCCCCCGAGGCCGTCACACCTCCCCTTCCTGCTGGCTTCCGCCCTGGTGGCGGTAGACGCCGGTCTCGCGGCGCTCGAAGCCGAGACGCTCGTAGAGGCGGACGGCCGCGGTGCGGCTGGGCCGCGAGGTCAAGTCGACGGTCACCGCGCCGGCCGCCCGGGCGCGGCGCAGAGCCTCCTGCGTGAGCTCCTCACCCACGCCGCGGCCCCGCACGTCGATGTCGGTGACAACATCCTCGATCCACGCCCGCATGCCGGTGGGCAACCGGAACAGCACCAGGATCAGCATCCCCACAATCGCGCCGTCGAGGCGGGCAAGCAGCAGCGTGGTGGCGCCGGCCTCACACAACTCGGCCACGTCGCCCGGTGTCGGCGTCACCGCAGAACGGGAGAGTTGCGGCACCAGGCGCTGAACGGCCGCCACGACCTCGGCGTCCGGCTCGGTTGCCTCGTACACCTGCACGCCGCGGGGTATCACACACCGATGATAGGGCCGCAGGTGCAGCGAGACGGGCAGCAAGAGCGACTTCGGCACAACGCCCGCCGGACGGTAGGGTCAGACTCGTGGACTCGCCTCTGCCGGACTCACCCACGCCCGAACTCGCCGAACTGCGCTGGACGCGGCGTCCCCGCGTCGAGCGGCCCGTGCTGCTGGCGGCCTTCCGGGGCTGGAACGACGCCGGCGACGCCGCCACGAGCGCGGCCAAACATCTGCGCCGGCAATGGGCAACCAAGCCGTTCGCCGAACTCGACCCCGAGGAGTACTACGACTTCACCGTCACGCGACCCTTCGTCCACCTCGCCGACAGCGACCGCCGGGAACTCTCCTGGCCCGCCAACCGCTTCTCCGCGGGGCGCCTGACAGGGAGCGGGACGGACGTGATCATCCTCGAGGGCATCGAGCCCCACTTCCGCTGGGGCTCCTTCTGCCGCCACGTGCTGGGGGTGGCTTCCCACCTGGACGCCAGGCTGGTGGTGACCCTGGGGGCACTGCTGGCCGACGTGCCGCACACCCGCCCGGTGTCCATCTACGGCGCCACCGACGACGCCCAACTGGCCGAACGGTTGAAGCTCCGCAGTTCGCGCTACGAGGGCCCCACCGGGATCGTGGGCGTGCTGGGCGTGGCCTGCCGCGGGGCCGGACTCCTGTCGGCGTCGCTGTGGGCCTCCGTCCCGGCCTACGCGGCCGGCAACCCCTCACCGAAGGCGTGCCTGGCGCTCACCGAGCGCGTCGCCGGCCTGCTGGGCACCGAGGTGGACACCGTCGACCTCCACCAGCAGGCGCTCGTCTACGAGCAGGAGGTGGACGAACTCATCAGCTCCGACGACGACGCCCAGAGCTACGTGGCCGAACTGGAGAAGGCCTTCGACTCCAGCGCCGAGGTGGACATCGGCTCTCCCGAACGGCTCGTGCAGGAAGTCGAGGAGTTCCTCCGCGACCAGTCCTGACGCCCCACGCCACAGACCGGGCAACCCGACCCCACCGACATACCCGGAAATGGCGAACTTCTCACAATCCGGCGGCTGAACCCCCGAAACGCGCTAACTCCTCATTTATTTTCATTTGTCCGCCAAATCAATGGGTGGAAACGGAAACGTTCTCAGCCGTCGGAGCGCCACGGAGGGGTGCGCGGGGCGTCGAACAGGACGTCTTCGGCCTCGCCGCGTACCGAGTCGAAGGCGTGGCGCACCCAGATGTCCGGGCCCGCCAGCGGCGCGGGCAGATCGTCCTCGGAGAAGAAGCCCACACCCGTGCACTCCACCGGGTGGGCCTGCAGCGTGCCCCCCAGCGACCGGCAGTGGTACACCAGGGAGTAGGTGGGAACCGAGGTGAAGCCGTGGCGCATGCTGTCCAGCACGGCGATCAGCCGCAGCGGCTCGCATGCGATGCCGGTCTCCTCGGCCACCTCCTTGACGGCGATCTCCGAGGAGGAGTAGCCGACGTCCGCCCATCCCGTGGGATAGAGCCAGAACCCGGAGTCCGCCCGGCGGATCAGCAGCACCCTGCCGGCGTCGTCGCTGACGACCGCGCCGACGGCCACCTTCGGCGTCACGTACCCGGGCACGCCGCGGCCGACTGCGGCGAGCCATTCCGTGATTTGGTCGGCGGGGTCACCGCAGCGGCCCACGGCGGTCCTGATGTCGGCGGCGATCACCAGGACCTCCTCGAAGCGCTCCCGCTCGTAGACGTTGTCGGTGAACCCCAAACCGGTGCGGGCGATCCCCGACAGGGCCTCGCTCCAGCGCAGCAGCTCCAGCTCGCCGATGGGTTCGGTGGCCGGCTCTGGGTTCGGTTCCGGCGCTGTCGGGGTACTCAAAGCCGGCTCTCGGGGATGGAGGCGGCGGCGCGCACTGCCGCGGCGATCTCGGCGAGGCGGTCGGTGTCGGTGATCTGCCCGCCGCCGGAATCGTGCACGTAGAACGAGTCCACGACGCGGTCACCGAGGGTCTGCACCCTCGCCTGCACGATGTGCAGACCGGCGCCCACGAGCGCCTCGGTGATCCAGTGGAGCAGGCCCATGCTGTCGGGGGCCGCCACCTCGACGACGGTGGAGGGCGATATGTCGTTGTCGAACTTCACGTAGAAGTCCACGACCGGCTCCGGCGCGGGCAGGTGCGCCCCGACCGAGGCGGTGCCGCTCCAGCGGGCGAGGCGCTCGCCGGGCACCAGCTCGCCGGCCACCGCGGCGCGGACATCGGTCAGTACCGGACTCCAGTCCACGTCGGCACCGCCGAGCGGCTCCACGACCAGGGACAGCGCGGTCATGCCGTCGGCGGTGTGCACACTGGCCCCCAGGACGTTCAGGCCGTTGAGGGAAGCGGCGCCGGCCACGGCCCCCAGCACGGACGGGCTGCTCGGCAGGACCACCAGCAACTGCCGGTCGGACCCCTCGATCAGTTCCTCGCCGGCCCGCATCCGGTCGAGAATCTCCCCGGTGGGGAACGAGCCGCCGGTCCCGTCCAACTCGCCGCCGGACAGGTAGTGGGCGGTGCGGCGCACCAGTCCCCGAACCAGGTCGGCCTTCCAGCGGGTCCACACCGAGGGGCCGGTGGAGATCGAATCGGCCTCGGTGAGCGCCGCCAGCAACTCCAGGAACTCCACCGTGCCCACCTCGGCAGCCACCCGCTGGACGGTCCCGATCTCGTCGATGTCCCGGCGGATGGCCACGTCGGGCAGCAGCAGGTGCAACTCCACGAGCCGTACCAGCGTGGCCACGTCGGTGGGGTCGAAGCCCATGCGCCGGGCGATGCCGTCCATGAGCCTCATGCCGACCTCGGTGTGGTCCCCCGGATAGCCCTTGCCGATGTCGTGCAGGAGAGCGGCCACCAGCAGAAGATCGGGGCGCTCCACGTGCCCGTCGCTGCTCTCGAGGATGCGGGCCGCCTGCGCCGCCGTCTCGCAGAGGTGCCGGTCCACGGTGAAGCGGTGGTAGTCGTTGCGCTGCAGGAGGCTCCGGCAGGTCTCCCACTCGGGCAGGATCTTGACGACCGCGCCCGCCTGGTCGAGCGCCTCGATAACGGGGATGGCGTTCTGACCGCAGGCGAGGAGGCGCACGAACAGTTCCCGGGCCCCGGCCGGCCACGGATCCCCCAGCGGCGGCATCTCCCGCCCGAGCCGCAGCAGCGACTCGCGCTCGATGCGGGCTCCACGGGCCGCGGCGGCGCCCGCCACACGCAGCGCCAGCAGCGGGTCGGTCAGCGGCGCCTTCACCGTCAGCCGCACCTCGTTGCGGTCGTTACGGATCACCACGCCCGGCTCGAGGGTCGTATCGGAGCGCCGCCGCAGACCGAGCCGCCACGGGATCGTCAGGCGCTCCACCCTGGCCCACGCCTCGTCGGCCACCCAGCCGACCGTCCGGCCCGCCACGGCCACCTCCGTCATGAAAGCCTCCACGCTGGTGTGGCCCAGAGCCTCCGCCACATCGGACTGCACCTCCAGCGTCAGCAGGTTGCGGGGACTGCCGGTGGCGCGGTGCAACTCCACCCGCGCCGCCAGCAGCGTCTCGTAGGCGGCTCGCAGCATGGGGCTGCCCGGATCAGCCAGATCGGGGCGAACCAGCGCCGTGAATCCCAGAGCCTGCACGTCGCGCACGCCCCCCGTGGACTCCTTCAGGTCGGGCTGCAGGCGGAACGCCACGGCGCCGTGCTCGGCGCCGCGGCGGTAGGCGTCAGCCACCAGACGGGGCAGCCACTTCCCGGCCCAGCGGACCCACTGCTCGCGGGCACGGGCGGCGAGACGGTCCGCCAGAGCACGGTCGCCGGCCACGTGGCGCGACGAGAGCAGCGCCGTGGCAGTGTCCAGGTCGCTGCGGGCGAGCCTGAGAGTCTCGGCGACGGTACGCACGGCGTGACCCAGCTTCAGGCCCTCGTTCCAGACGGGGTACCACAGGTCGCCGGCCAGCTCGGAGACGTCATCGGTGCCGTCGTGCAGCAGCAGCAGGTCCAGATCGCTCTGCGGGCTCAACTCGGCGCGGCCGTAGCCGCCGACGGCCACCAGCGCCACCGGGCGGTCGCCCCCGCCGGCGTCGGCGAAGACGTCGGCCAACCACTCGTCGACTCGCCGGCTGTAGGCCCGGCAGAAGACCGCGCCCACGAGGGTCCGGTCGGCGAGGAGGCGCCGCCGCTCGAGGGTCGGGGTGTTGGGTGGCACGGCTCCGGCGCCTTCGAACGGGGTCGCTCAGCCGGCGACAGCCGGGCCGCGCCAACCAGGCCCCGGTCGCGCTGTCACATGGGCACCCACAGCGTCAACCCGCCCGGAGGTCTGCACGGTTCGTCGCCGACGTCGCCTCCGCCAGGGCGGCGTTCAGGTTGCCCGAGCGCAGGCCCTCCAGATCCAGGGTCACGTAGCGGTAGCCGGCGGCCTGCACGACCGCCACGACCGCGTCCCGCCGGGCCACGACGTCGGCCAGGCGGCCGGGCGGAACCTCGATACGCGCCAGGTCGTCGTAGTGCCGGACGCGCAGTTCCTCGAACCCCAACTGCGCCAGGGCGGCCTCCGCCTTGCCGACGGCACGCAGGACCGGCGCCGACACGGGGGTGCCGTAGGGCAGGCGCGACGCCAGGCAGGGCGCGGCCGGCTTGTCCCACACCGACAGCCCGAGCGCCCGTGCGGCGGCCCGCACGTCGTCCTTGGTGAATCCGGCCTCCACCAGGGGGAAGCGGGCGCCGCGGCGGCGGGCGGCATCGATGCCGGGACGGTGGTCGCCCAGGTCGTCAAGGTTGACACCAAGGGTCACCGTGGCCTGCTCGGCCGCGGCGAGGGGGGCGACGGCGTCCATGAGGGCGTCCTTGCAGTGGGCGCAGCGATCGGCGTCGTTGACCCGGTAGGCGGCATTCTCCATCTCGGAGGTCTCCACCTCGCTGTGGCGCAGTCGCCATGCTTCGGCCAGCTGCCGGGCGCCGTCGCGTTCGGTGGCCGCCAGCGACGGCGACACGGCCGTCACGGCATGTGCCCGCTGCGGACCCAACTCGTCGTTGGCCACCCATGCCAGCAGAGCCGAGTCCACTCCGCCACTGAACGCCACCACAACGGGGGCCACCTCGGCCAGCAGCGTCCGCAGGGAGGCCACCCTCTCGGTGTCGGTGGTGCTCCTCACGGTGTCCTGCACGGTGTCCTCGCGGGTGTTCTCGAACGATGTGCGCCGGGCTCTGCGCGGTGTCCCAACGCTCTTCTCCGTCCACGGTGTCTGGTGTGCAGGCTACAACGGCCGCGGTGCCTGGAATAACGACGCCCCGCCGGCGCGGCGGACGACGGTCGTCGTCCCGGGCGCGCCCTACGCCGAGATCGAGCAGCCACAGCCTCGTAACCATGCGCACCGGCGACTGTGAAACTGGCTGCGGCAACGCGCCTTCCATCCCGTGGCGTCCCCTGTGACGTCACACTTGAGGCATTGCCGTGTGCTGTTGCATCCCAGGTGCCACCACATTTGAGCTCACAATCACCTACTGTTGGGCACCGCGACCGTTGCAGATCGGGCTGTAGCAGATCAGCGCCGTCACGAGGGCACCCCGTCGAGCCCGCAGGGTCGGCGGCAACCGCCGGAACGGCAACGCGGAGCCAAGAAATCACTCGTCGAGGTGAAGGACACATCGTCATGGAGAGACACAGGACATTGCATTTCGACAAGGCGCCGTGGCGCCGTCTCGTCGCCGCCGTTCTGGCGGCCTGCCTCGTCGCCGCCGCCTGCGGCGGCGACGATGAACCGGTCGCCGAACCCGTGCCACCACCTGAACCTCCGCCAGCCGCAGAACCAACACCCGCGCCCGAGCCGGAACCCACGCCCGCCCCCGAGCCGGAACCCCCATCGCCGGAGCCGATGATGGATGAACTCCTGGTGGGCTACATACTCCCGGCCACCGGTGCACTGGCGTTCCTGAACGAGCCCATGGTCAAGGGCCTCGAGCTGGCCCTGGCGGACATCACCGCGGCCGGCGTCGAGGTGACCATGCTGACCGGCGACTCGGGCACCGACCCGGCCGTGGCGAGCAACACCGCCGACGATCTGCTCGCCGAGGGGGTGAGCGCCATCCTCGGGGCCGCCGCCTCGGGCATCTCGCTGTCGATCATCGACAAGGTGACGGGCGCCGGAGTGATCCAGATGTCACCGTCCAACACCTCGCCCAGCTTCACCACCTACGACGACGGCGGCTACTACTTCCGCACCGCACCACCTGACCTGCTCCAGGCGGTGGCGCTGGGCGACCTCATGACCGACGACGGCGTAAGCGCCGCCGGCATCCTCTATCGGGCCGACGACTACGGGCGGAACCTGGCCGAAGCCCTCGCCGATCGCCTCGAGGCCAACGGCGTGGCCGTGGCCATCAACGTGGCGTACGATCCCGAGGGTTCCAGCTTCGCCGCCGAGGTACAGCAGTTGCGCGAAGCCGGCGTGGACGGCGTGACGCTCATCGCCTTCGACGAGGGCGCCAACATCATCCAGACGATGATCGAGGCCGACATCGGACCCTCGAAAATGCCGCTGTTCGTGCCCGATGGGCTGGCCAGCACCTCCTTGTGGGAGTCGGTCGATGCCAACGACCCCGCCGTGCTGGCCGGCGTGAAGGGAACCGTGCCCTCCGCGGCCCCCGACGGTGGCGAACCCTCCTTCCCGCAGCGCTTCGCCGACTTCGCCCCCGGCGCGGAGACGGTGTTCTCGGCGCACGCCTACGACACGCTCGTGATCCTGACCCTGGCCGCCATCACCGCCGGCAGCACCGAGGCGGCGGACTACGTCGTCCACATCAACGACGTCACCCGCGTCGGCACCAAGTGCAGCCGCTTCGCCGCCTGCGCCGAGATGCTGGCCGACGGGACCGACATCGACTACGACGGTGCCAGCGGTCCCCTCGACTTCACCGACGTGGGCGAACCCGGCGCCGGGATCTACGACCTCTTCGAGTACAACGCCGAGGGCGGCTACGACGTCTTCACCCAGAGCATCATCGAAGGCCCCTGAGGTCTGCGGTGTTCAGCGGTGCGGGGCGGTTCGCCGCCTCGCACCGCAACCGCGGCGAGCGAAGGCACAACCATCCGAAGACGCCGCCGGCGACGAAAGGTTGGCAGAGCACACAGGAGGGGAAGTGTCCACATCCAAACGACACCTAACTCCCGGTACTCCGAAGGCTCCGTGGCGCCACCTCGGGACCGCCGCCGGAACCCCCGCCCGCGGCGGAAGCCCCACCGCAGCCCGATGTCGCCGACTCCCCGCCGGTAGAGGAGCCACCCCCGGCCGCCCTCGACTCGTCGGAGTTGCTCGTGGGTTACGTCCTGCCGTCTACCGGCGCGTTGGCGATCCTGGGCCAACCCATCGTGTACGGCGTCGAAATGGCGCTGGCCGATATCAACGACTCCGGCCATCTGACGGTGCGACTGCTCCCCGCCGACTCCGGCACCGACCCGTTGATCGCCAACCGGGCCGTCGACGACCACCTCGCCAAGGGGGTCAGCGCGATCATCGGGGCGGCGGCGTCGGGCATCTCACTGGCGATCATCGACAAGGTGGCAGGGGCGGGCGTGATCCAGATATCCCCCCCAATACCTCCCCCTCGCTCAGCACGTACGACGACGGGGGGTACTACTTCCGCACGATCCCACCCGACCTCGTACACGCCAAGGCTCTGGGCGATCTGATCACCGACGACGGGGTCACTGCCGCCGGCATCATCTTCCGCTCCGACGACTGGGGCCTGAACTTCGCCGACGAACTGGCGCGGAGCCTCGAAGCCAACGGCGTGACCGTCGCCGCCGCCATCGGCTACGACCCCGAGGCCTCCACCTTCGACGCCGAGGTGCAGCAACTCCTGGCGTCCGGCGCCGACGGCATGGTGCTCATCGCCTTCGATGAGGGAGCCGCCATCATCAGGGCCATGATCGAGGCCGGGATCGGTCCCGGAGACCTGCCCTTCTTCATCCCCGACGGCCTGGCCGGCAACACCCTGTGGGAGGCGGTCGACCCCAACGATCCCGCCGTGCTGGTCGGGACCAAGGGAACCTTCTTCTCCGCCAGCCCTGTCGTCGGCGAGGCCACCTTTGCCGAGCGTTACGCCGACCGCCACCCCGATGCGGAGTTGCTCTACGCGGTGCCCGCCTACGACTCGCTGATCGTCCTGGCCCTGGCCTCGCTGGCGGCGGGCAGCACCGAAACCGCCGGCTACCTCGGCGAGATCAACGACGTCACCCGCGGCGGCACCAAGTGCAGCCGGTTCGCGGACTGCGCCGAGTTGCTCGCCGAGGGCGTCGACATCGACTACGACGGCGCCGCCGGCCCCCTCGAGTTCAACGACGGCGGCGAGCCGAGCATCGGCACCTACGACACCTACTACTTCGACGAGCAGGGAAGCATCGTGATCCTGTCGCAACTCGTCGGCGGCGGCTGAAGGGCTACGCCAACCGAGGGTGGGAGCCGCCGGGGGGCGGCGCCGGAGCGATTTCGCCAGACGATCCGCCGACGGCCACCGGCGGCCCCCACCCGGACACGCGGCAGGCAACGAGCGCTCAGCGGCGGAACGAGGTTCCCAGGTACAGCTCGACGACCTTCGGATCCGCCAGCAACGCCTCCCCCGTGCCGGTGTAGGCGTTGCGGCCGTGGTCGAGGACGTAGCCCCTGTCGCAGATCTGCAGGCAGCGGCGGGCGTTCTGCTCCACGATGATGATCGCCACGCCGGAGCGATGGATCTGCCGGACCCGCTCGAAGGCGGCGGACTGGTTCGCCGGCGACAGGCCTGCCGACGGCTCGTCGAGCAGCAGCACCGCAGGATCGCCCATGAGTGCGCGACCCATGGCCACGAGCTGCCGCTCGCCACCGGACATCAGCCCGGCCCGCTGCCGCCGACGCTCGCCCAGCAGCGGAAAGATCTCCACGATCCGCTCGTACCGCTCGGCGAACATTCGGGGCTCGCGGTAGGCGCCGACGCGGAGGTTGTCCTCGACGCTCAGGTCGGCGAACACGTTCTGCAACTGCGGGACGTAGCCCATGCCGGCCACCACGCGGTCGTGCGGAGAGCGCCTGGTGATGTCCTCGCCCCGCAGGTGCACCGTGCCCTGGCGCGCCTCAAGGATGCCGAAGAGCGTCTTGAGAACGGTGGACTTGCCGGCCCCGTTGGGGCCGATGACGCCCACCATCTCGCCGGGGTGCAGGTCCAGATCGCAGCCATGGAGCACGTCGGCGCGGGGGAAGTACCCGGCCGTCACGCCTGAGGCCGTCAGGAGAGGCTCGTTATTCCCTGCCGAGGTAGGCATCGGTCACCTCCCGGTTCTTCGCCACCTCGCCGGGCGGCCCCTCCGCGATCACCCTGCCCTCGGCCAGGCACACCACCCAGTCGCTCATCGCCATGACCACGTCCATGTTGTGCTCTACGTACAGCACGGTCATGCCCTGGCCGGGAAACTCCAGGACGTGTTCCATGATCAACTCGATGAGCACTGGGTTCACGCCCGCCAGCGGCTCGTCCAGCAACAGCAGTTCGGGCTGTGCCATCACCGCACGCGTCAGCTCCAGCAGCTTGCGCTGGCCACCCGACAGGGCCCCCGCGTACTGGTCGCTCATGTGCGCCAGGACGAAGTGGTCCAGGATCTCCTCGGCCCTGCGCTGGTTGCGCCGGTCGGTGGCGCGCCACGCCCGCCAAGGGGCGTAGCGCAACTTCTCGCCGAACTGCCCGGGTGCAGCCAGCAGCATGTTGTCCATCACCGTGAGCCGGGCGAGCGACCTGGTGAGCTGGAAGGTTCGGACCATGCCCGCCCGGGCGATGCGGTGGGCGCTGAGACCGGTCAGGACTACCGGCTCGGCTGCTTTGCCGGAACTCGCCGTCTCGACACCGGGCGCGCCGTCCGCCGCGCCGTCGACAGCCGGCGCCGGGTTCGGTTCGAAGACCCAGTCGCCGGCGTCAGGGGTGTCGAAGCCGCACATGAGGTTGAACAGCGTGGTCTTGCCGGCTCCGTTGGGGCCGATCAGCGCGGTGACCACCCCCCTCGGCACCTCCAGGTGTTCGACATCCACGGCCACCAACCCGCCGAAGGACCGGCGCATGCCGTCCACCGTCAGGATCGGGTCGAGCTTCGCAACGCCCGGCACCGGGGCGATCCCGGCGAGGCGCGCAGCGGCGCCCGTTTCAGCCGTCATCCAGCAACACCTCCTCCCGGTTGCCGAACAGCCCCTGCGGTCGGAACACCACCAGCGCGATGAGGCCGGCGCCCAGCAGCACGGTGCGCAGCGGGCCCGCGTCGATGTCCTCCAGCAGGTTGCCGAACCAGCCCTCGCGGATGGCCGAGATCATGAAGCCGTCGAACCACTCGAAGAGCAGCCAGAAGACGATCGAGCCGACGGCGGGGCCCCAGATGGTCCCAGGACCGCCCAGCAGGACCACCGAGAAGACGTACATGGTGAACACGGGAATGTAGAAGTCGGGATGCACGTTCTGGGTCTCGATGGCCAACATGGCGCCGGCCAGCGCCCCGACCACACCCCCGATCATCAGACTCTGCAGCTTGTAGAGAAAGACGTTCTTGCCCAGGCTCCGGGCCGCCTCCTCGTCCTCGCGAATGGCCTTCAGGGCGCGCCCCCACGGGCTGTGCACCAGCGCTGCCACCACCAGGGTGGCCACGATCACCAGTCCCCAGCACACCACCATCACCCAGAGCTGGCGCTCGCTGTACCGCAGCGGGTTGGATGCGATGGAGAAGCCGTACGAGCCGTCACCGAAGGGATTCCAGTCGTAGAAGACATCGGCAAAGCGCTGGATGCCGTACACGCTCCCGGTCAGCGAGTCGGCCCAATTGCTGCGCACGACGTAGCGCAGGATCTCGGCGCCGGACAGGGTCACGATGGCGAGGTAGTCGGCACGCAGGCGCAGCGTGGGTAGCCCCCAGACCAGGCCGAGAGCAACCGCCGATGCGAGCCCCACCAGCACGCCGAGCAGCAGCGACCCACCGGCATCGACGACGATCGCCGTGCCGTAGGCGCCCACCAGCATCGACGCGATGTGGCCGAGGTTGATCAGTCCGGCGAAGCCGAACTGCAGGTTCAGGCCGATCGCGGCAAGGGCATAGGCCGCCGCCGCCAGCCCGAAGGAGCCTCGCAGCGCGTCCACAGTGATCTTGACCAGGTCCATCAGCCCACCCGTGCCCGTAGGCCCAATAGCCCCTGCGGGCGGAACAGAAGCATCAGAACCAGCAATCCCAGGCCGATGGCCGTCTTGAACTCGGCGGCCACCCAGTAGGTGCTGAGTTCGACGAGAAGGCCGACCAGGAATCCCCCCACCATCGCCCCGTAGGCGGTACCGATACCGCCCAGGATGACCCCGGCGAAGATCAGCAGCAGCAACCGGAAGCCCATGTCCCACTCCACCGTCTCGCTGATGCCGAAGAAGACACCGCCGAGGGCGGTCAGGGCACTGCCAACCACCCAGGTGACCAGCAGCACCCGCTCCACGTCCACGCCGGAGGCCCGGGCCAGGTCGGCGTTGTTGGCCACCGCCCGCATGGCCGTGCCCATGCGGGTATGACCCAGCAGGAAGCCGACGAGCCCCAGGACACCCGCCGAGATGGCGATAATGACGAGGTTCTTCAGTGGCGTGGACACCGTCAGGAACTCGACGGGCTCGGAGATGTTGTAGTGCAGGTAGGAGCGGGGCCGGCGACCGAACACCACGACGATGAGGTAACGGATCATCAGCGACAGGCCGATGCTCACCAGTATGAGCGCCACGTTGCCGGTGCCCCGCCGGCGCAGGGGGCGCCACAGGCCCACTTCCAGAGCACCACCGAAGGCGCCCACCACCACGATGGCCGGCACCACGGCCACCAGCAGGTGCCAGCCGGGGCCGGCGCCCGACACGCTGAAGAAGAACGCCATGACCGCGCCGAGTGTGACCAACTCGCCGTGTGCGAAGTTGACCAGCTTGCTGATGCCGTACACCAGCGACAGGCCGATGGACGACAGGGCGATGATGGCTCCGAACCGGAACCCCAGCACGGCCAGGTTGGAGAGCCGCTCGGCACGGGTGACCGACGTCGCCACCCCCGGACCGAGGGCGAAGCGCACCGTCTTGCGCTGGCCCTCGCGCACCTCGACGGCCCCCAGTTCCACCCGGTCGGGGTCGGTGAGCCCGACACCGGCGGGCAGGGATTCGACGAGGAGGCGCACCGAGTACGTGCCGGCCTCGGGCACCGGGACCTGCCACCTGCCATCGTCGGCGCTGGTCGCCCGGCCGATCTCGGTGCCCTGCCGGCTCACCACGATCGCCACACCTCCCGCGGGGCGCCGCTCCTCGCCGTCGATGACCTCGAGGGTCCCCCCGATCAGCTGGCCTTCGTCACCGGATTGCGCGCCGGCGCCACCGCTGAACAGCCAGCCCAGTGCCGCTGCGATGATCGTGACGGCAAGCAGGCAGGCGAGCGCCGCGGGTCCCCCGCAACGCCACCGCAACCCCCAGGGTCCGCCGCCCATCGGCTGCTACGGAGGGTCGCCTGCGGCCGGGGCGCCGAAGTGGGCCACCAACTCCTCGACGGGGGCAACCATGCCGCAGTAGAACGGGCCGAACTCGGCGAAGACCGCCGAAGCGCGGTCGTAGCGCAGCGTGTAGACGACGTCCTTCAGGTCGTCGGGGCGGGTGCAGAACAGCGTCACGCCCCACTCGAAGTCGTCCACACCGGTGGAGGCGGTGATGAGTTGCACCACCCGGCCGGAGAACGCCCGACCCGACGTGCCGTGCTCGTACATGAGCTCGCGGCGCTCGTCGAACGGCAGCGTGAACCAGTTCTCCTGCTCGCCGCGGCGCTTGGACATGGGGTAGAAGCACCACGCCGGTTTGCCGGGCGGCGGCAACTGCGGGTACAGCCGCATCTGCTTCTGCTCATCGGGCACGCCCGCGGCGTACTCGGAGACCTCGGTCAGCGAGACGTAGGAACCCACCACCTCCAGCCCGGCGCCTGCCAGATCGCGCTGCAACCGGTGCAGGTGCCAGAGGTCGGCGTCCAGCGCCATGAACGCCACGTCGGCCTTGTGCCCCAGGATGGCCACGGTGACCACCTGCGTGCCCCGGTCCCGGGCCCGGGCGACGCTGCGGACCACCTCGTCGGGGCGCCACGCCGCGCCGAGGCGGTAGAACAGGTGGAGAACGCCGAGCCCCTCCGCGGGCGTGACCGGCTCCGGTACGGCAGGGTCCGCGGGGGCGCCCTCGTCGTCGAAAACGCCCGACATGGCCGCGAGCGTAGCCTCCTCGGTGGCGCCGGCCGGGGCTCGGCCGGGAGCCGATCACGACGACGGCGAGGGTTGCGGCGCAGGCTCGAGCGGGACCGGGTGGGGGGGCTCGACAGTGGCTCGGCCGCCGTCGGCCGGGCCTCAGTCGGCGTAGAGCCTGATCCTGCCGTCGCGGACGAAGCCGGCGAGTTGCAGACCGGCGCTGCGGGCCGTGTGAACCGCCAGCGCCGAGGGAGCGCTTACCGCCACGAGGGCGGTAAAGCCGGCCGCCCAGGCCTTCTGCGCCATCTCGAAGGAAGCCCGCCCGCTCACGTACAGGCACAGCGACGTGGCCGGCAGCCGGCCGTCCAGCAGCAGCCGGCCCACCACCTTGTCCACGGCGTTGTGGCGGCCGATGTCCTCGCGCACCAGCAACGGCTCGCCACCGCAGTCGGCCACGCCGGCGGCGTGCGCCGCCCCCGTGCTGACAAAGAGGTTCTGCAGGGCGACCATGCGCCCGGGGATGGCCGCCAGCAGGTCGGCGTCGAAGCGCTCGACCGCGGGCAGCGGCCGGAGAGTCTCGGCGAGGCGCTCCACGGCCTCGGAGCCGCAGATGCCGCACGAGGAACTCGTGATGCCCAGGCGCGGCACCGGCACCGGTCCGGCGCCGTCGGTCTCCACCGACACCACGTTGAACTCCGACTCGACGGGCGGTCCTTCGCCGCAGTAGCGGATGCGGCGGATCGCCGCACCGTCCAGCAGCCCCTCGGCGTGGCAGAAACCGGCGGCCAGCTCGAAGTCGTTGCCGGGGGTGCGCATGGTGGTGGCCACCAGTACGTCGTCGAGGCGGATCGACAGCGGCTCCTCCACGATGAGGTCGTCGGGCTCGCGCCGCAGACCGTCGGGCCCGAGGCGGTGGGTCATCAGCCTTTCCGTGCGCCCCCGTGCCATACCGGTCCGACCCTCGCTGCGCTCTCTACCCGATACCCGCCGCGGCCCTCTACGGGTTCTCGGCGTGGGCCTCGGGGTGACCCTGGACGTTCTTGCGCCAGATGAGCCGCAGACCGTGCAGGGTCAGCCACGGCTGCAGTTCGCGCACGCACTCGGTGTGGGGGGAGATGACCGGCGCGAGTCCCCCGGTTCCGACCACCATGGACTCGCCCATCTCTCCCATGATGCGGCGGCACAGCCCGTCCACCTGCGCCGCGTAGCCGTAGATCGCCCCCGACTGCACCGACTCCACCGTGCTGCGGCCGATGACGTTGCGCGGCGCGGTCAGTTCGACGGCGCGCAGGGCGGCGGCCCGCTCGAACAGCGCTCCCAGGCTGATCTCCACGCCCGGGGCGATGACCCCGCCGAGGTACTCGCCCGCCGCGCTGATGGCGTCGAACGTGGTGCCGGTGCCGAAGTCCACGACGATGGTGGGACCGGCGTACAGCGCCACCGCCCCGACGGCGTTGGCGATCCGGTCGGCGCCCACCTCGCGGGGGTCGTCGTAGCGGATGGGGATGCCCGTGCGGATGCCCGGCTCCACGACCACCGCGTCGAAGTCGAAGTAGTGCTCGACCATGCCCCGCAGCGCCGCGGTGACGCGGGGCACGCCGGAGGCCACGGCCACGCCGGACACGTCGCCGAGCAGCTGCCAGCCCTCGACGGCCAGGAAGCCGTCGATGAGAACCGCCAACTCGTCGGAGGTGAGTTCGGCGTTGGTGGCGGCCCGCCAGTGGCCCACCAGCCCGCCCTCGGCGGTTTCCAGCGAGGCGGCGTCGCTCAGATCGTAGAGACCGAGCACCGTCTGGGTGTTGCCCACGTCGATGGCCAGCAGCATGGCTAGGACGCCTCCGGTTCGGGGTCGGGGTCGGGGCTGGAATCAGGATCCGGCTCCTGTCCGGAGTCGTGGTCCGGGCGCAGGGTCGGGAACAGGACAACGTCGCGGATCGACTCGGCGCCGGCGAGCAGCATGGCCAGCCGGTCGATGCCGATGCCGAGGCCACCGGTGGGGGGCAGCCCGTACTCCAGCGCCCGGAGGTAGTCCTCGTCGGTGCTCATGGCCTCGCTGTCGCCGCTGCGGCGGCGGTGCTCCTGGGCGGCGAAGCGGCTGCGCTGCTCGTCGGGATCGGCCAGCTCACTGAAGGCGTTGGCCAGTTCCCGCCCGGCGGCCACCGCCTCGAAGCGCTCCACCAGCCCCTCGGCGTTGCGGTGGCGGCGGGCCAGCGGCGAAACCTCGGTGGGGAAGTCGCACACGAAGACCGGCCCCCAAAGGCTCCCCTCCACCCGGCGCTCGTAGATCTCCGCGAGGATGCGCCCGGCCGACCAGTCCGGCTCGGTCGCCACGTCCAGGCCCTCGGCCGCCCGGCGCAGTTCGCCGGCTGCGGCACTGCCGGCGTCGCCGGTGTGTGGTAGCTCGCGCCCGGCCATCTCCGCCACCAGCTCCACCATGGTGGCCCGCCGCCACGGCGGGGCGAGGTCCAGGCTTCGGTCCCCCACGGTGACCTCGGTACCGCCCGTCGCGGCGATGGCCGCCGCAGCGGCGACCTCCTCGGTGAGCGTCATCATGTCGGTGTAGTCGGCGTAGGCCTCGTACAGCTCCAACATGGTGAACTCGGGGCTGTGGCGAGGCGACAGCCCCTCGTTGCGGAACACTCTGCCGATCTCGAAGACGCGGGGCATGCCACCCACGATCAGCCGCTTCAGGTACAGCTCGGGCGCCACCCGCAGGTAGAAGTCGGTGTCGAGGGAGTTGTGGTGGGTGACGAAGGGCCGGGCGGCGGCACCGCCCGCGATGGGGTGCAGCGTCGGCGTCTCCACCTCCACGAAACCCCTCCCCGCCAGTTCGGCGCGGATGGCCGCCACCATGGCGCTGCGCATCTCGAACGTGCGGCGGGCCGCCGGCGTGACCCACAGGTCGACGTAGCGTCGCCGGTAGCGGGTGTCCACGTCGGCGATGCCGTGCCACTTGTCGGGGAAGGGCCGCCGGGCCTCCGCCAGCAGCCGCCAGTCTTCCACCCGCACCGACAGCTCGCCCCGGCGGGTCTTCATCACCTCGCCGGAGGCGCCGATCCAGTCGCCGATGGACAGCCCGCAGAAGTCGTCGTAGTCGGGCGTGGCGGCGGCGGGGGCGAAGAGCTGGATGCGCCGGCCGCTGGCGTCGTCGAGGGTGCCGAAGCAGAGTCGCCCCTGCACGCGGCGCAGCATGAGCCGCCCGGCCACGGTGGCCTGGGTGCCCGACTCCGCGCCCGCCTCGAGGTCGCCGTGGGCGGCGTGCAGATCGGCGGCCGTGTCCGTCGGCTGGAATCGGTAGGGAATAACCCGGCGGTCCGTCACGCGGGGTGCCTCTCGTTCGGTTTCCGGAGGGGTCGGTCAGAGCCTCGGCGGTGCCCTGCCATCGGTGTACATCGCAGGTTACGCACCTCGCCGCCGTCCGGCACCGACGAATCGCGGTCAGGGCGGCGGGGCCGTGGCTCCCACGTTGTCGATGAGCCTCGCGCCCCCCAGGTGGGCGGCCACCAGCAGGCGCAGTTCACCGGCCAACCGGTCCACCGGCTGCAGCGTGGCGGCGTCGGCAACAACGGCGTAGTCCACCGGCCCCACCAGCGCCTCGGCGGCCAGCACCTCCGCCATGGCCCGCTCCACGACCGCCGCCCGGCGCTCCCCCGCTCCGACCCGCTCGGCGCCGGCGCGCAGCGCCCGGTACAGGGCGCCGGCTGCGGCGCGCTCGGCGGACGTCAGGTAGGCGTTGCGGCTCGACAGCGCCAGGCCGTCGGCGTGACGCACGGTGGGACAGCCCACCACCTCCACCGGCAGGGAAAGATCGCCGGCCAGGCGGCGCACGACCGCCAGTTGCTGCCAGTCCTTCTCGCCGAAGTAGGCCCGGCAGGCCCCCACGACGGCGAACAGCTTGGCCACCACCACGCCCACGCCGCCCAGATGACCGGGCCGCAGCCGGCCCTCCAACACCGCCGACAGCCCGCCGAAGTCCAGCGAGACGACGGGCGGTGCGGGGTACATCTCCGCCGCTGTGGGGGCGAAGACCGCCGCCGCGCCCTCGGCGGCGCAGAGCCGCATGTCGTCGTCCAGGTCGCGGGGGTAGGTCGCCAGATCCTCGCCGGCGCCGAACTGCAACGGGTTCACGAACAGCGACACCACCGTCACGTCGGTCTCGACCACCGAGCGCCGCAGCAGGCTGAGATGACCGTCGTGCAGTGCCCCCATCGTGGGCACCAGCCCCACGGCGGCGCCGGCGGCGCGGGCCTCGTCGCAAAAGGCGCGGGCCCCCGAGACGGTGGCGATGAGGCGGGGCTCGCTCACCCGTGCGTTTCGCCCAACTCGCCGACGCGGCGCACACCATCGGCGGCGCCGTCCGGCCGGCCCGGCGCCAGGTCGGGGGCCAGATCGGCCAGGGGCACCATCACGAACGCCCGGTCGTACATGCGGGGATGCGGCACGTGCAGGTCCGGCTCGTCGGTCGTCTCGCCGTCCACCCACAGGACGTCCACGTCCAGGGTGCGCGGCCCCCAGCGGATCCGGCGCTCACGCCCCGCCGCCGCCTCCAGCGCCAACGCCTTGCGCAGCAGTTCCCGAGCCGAGCACTCGGTCTCCAACTCCACGACGATGTTGAGGTACCGACCCTGCTCCGGTCCGCCCACCGGGTCGGTCTCGTAGACCGCCGAGACCGCCACCACGTCGTCCATGGCGGCCACCGCCGCGGTCAACAGCGCCCGCCGGTCGCCGAGATTGGAGCCCAAAGACAGAAAGGCGCGCTTCAACGGTCCGAACCGCCGCCGATCACTCGTCACCGTCGATGCCGCTGTCCGTGCCGATGGGGTCATCGGGACTGCCGGCACCGTCGCTGTCGGGGCGGACGACGCCGGCGCGGGCGAACGACATCACCGTCTCGCGTCCTCGCCTACCCATCGGGCGTCGCAGCATCCGCTCGGCCGCCGCCAGCGCGTCGGGGACATCGTCGAAACGGCCGGTCCACAGCATGTAACCCGCCACCAGACCGCCCAGCACGTCGTCCACCCGCTCGTGGTGCATCAGCAGCCGCTCGCCCGCCGCCATCCGGCGCGTCAACTCCTCGTAGATCTCCAGCAGCTCCGCCGCCTGCGGCAGGTCTTTGAGCGGCACGTGCACGTACGGCACGTCGTGCTCGTCGTAGCTGTGCAGGTTGTGCGGGCCGGCGAGCAGCGACACCACGCAGGTGAATTCGTTGCGGCGGATCCAGATGATCTCCTCGGTGCGCCGCACCGACCGATGGTTGGCGCCGTACCCGCCGGGGCGCTCGCAAATGGCCAGGCGGTCCTTGAAGACCCAGATCAGGTGCCGGGGAGCGATGCCGTCGGCCCAGCGCCCCCTCATGTCCGACCTCTCTCGATCGGAGCCTCACGGTCGACCCTCGCGGTCGCCTCTATGCGGTCAACCCTCATGAGAGAACCTTCACGGTCGGCCCTGCCGGTGCGCCGACGGGGGGTTTCGTCCCCACCGTCCGAGCGGCTTCGACGGTGGCCGCCACGTGGTGGGTCCGCAGCACGACGGCGCCGGCCAGCATGGCCCACACCGCCACCGTCAGCGACTCCTCCAAGCCGCCACTGCCATCGGGCTCCACCGAGCCCTCACGGCTCTCGTCAGGTTCGTCGATGAGGCGCACGTCGCCGGTACCGACCACCAAGGCCCGAGGGATCTCCGCCAGGCGATCCAGGTTGCCCAACAACTCGAGGTCGGGGCCCGCACCGAGGCCGAACCCGATCCCCGGATCGATGTAGATCTCCGCCACACCGGCCTCGGTGGCGAGTTCGGCCCGGTCCTCGAGCGCCTCGGCGACCTCGGCCACGATGTCGGGACGGCGGGTTGCACCCTCGATGCGTCGGCCGGTTGCCGACGGGCAGGGCACGTACGCCCCGACCCAGCCGACATCGGCGTCCGCAGCCACGTGATACAGCGACTCCCAACTCGGCGTCGAGATCGGCGAGACATCGGTGACGAGGGTCGCCCCGGCGGCGACGGCCGCGGCGGCCACCTCGTCAGAACCCGTGGCGATGGACACCCGCACGTCGCCGGCGAGGGCCTCGACGACGTCCACGACCAGCGCCGTCTCGGTGGCGTGGCCCACCGGCGCGGCCCCCAGGCGGCGGGGCATCCCGCTCACCTCCACGATGTCGGCACCCTCGGCGATCAGGCGACGGCCGCGGGTCAGAGCGGCGGCGTGGTCGGGACGCCGATGATTGTTGGCGAGTGCAGCGGGCGTCACGTTCAGCACGCCCATGACCTTCGTCTCCATATCAGGACCGGATCCATGTCGGCGTGTGCTGGAGAATCGAGGTTACCGGCGACACCGGCCGATCAGCCGTCGGCGTCACGTTCCCGCCACCAATGCGGCGCCCCGTCGTCACGTCGGCGGGGTCCGACGCGGTACACCGATTCGGGACCGGCAGGACCGCCGTAGCCGGCGAGACCTTGCTGTGGTTCGGATTGTCCGCCGGTGGCCGCCGGGCAGGGGTACTACGCCTGCGGGTTGTCCCCGGCTTCGTCATAGATGCGGATGCAGGGGAGATTGCGGTACCGCTCGGCCAGGTCCAGGCCGTAGCCGATCACGAACTCCGGCGGGATCTCGAAGCCCACGTAGCGCAGGTCGGCCGCGCGGGGGCTGCTCCCCTCCCGCACCAGCAGCGCGCACACGTGCAGGGAGGCCGGGGCGCGGGCCAGCAGCAGGTCACGCAGGTAGGCCAACGTCAGGCCGCTGTCCACGATGTCCTCCACCAGCACGACGTCGCGGTCCTGCAGGTCGATGTCGAGATCCTTCAGGATGCGCACCACGCCGCTGGTCTTCGTCGAGTTGCCGTAGGAGGACACGGCCATGAAGTCCAGCTCCACCGGCAGGTCGACGTGGCGAATGAGGTCGCTCATGAACATGAACGCCCCCTTCAGCACACCCACGAAGAGGGGTCGGCGGCCGGCGTAGTCGGCGGTGATCTCGCGGCCGAGTTCGGCGATCCGCCGCTGCAGCACGTCGGCTGCGATCAACTCCGATCCCGGCGGGACACTCAGACCGTTGGAACCCATAGCGGGTTCCATGGAGGGGACCGTCGGCGCGGCGCTGGGGGCGGTGCGTGGCTCGGTGCTCATGGGGGTCAGTCTGGCAGACCCGCCGGGAGGTTGCCGGGCTCGGGACGGAGGCCGCGACGCCGCACACCCCCGCGGACGTCAACCAACGGGGTCGGTTGCGGGGGGTTCGAGGCGGAGGCGCCTCGCGGTTCGGCGAATGCGCCAGCCCCCGCCCACCTCGGTGGCCCGCGCCTCGCCCCTCACCACCGACAGCACCCGGTCCACCGCAGCCAGATCGGGGGCGTAGCGCTCGTCGCCGGTCCATACGGGCGTCCCGGTTTCGGCGGTCCCGGCGCTTTCGGCGGTCGCGGCGGTTTCGGCGGTCCCGGAGGCCGCCGCAGTCCTGCCCAGCGCTATCCAACGCCGCAGTGCCCAGCGGGCGAGAGCCCGGGGGGCGGCTGCGAGTGCTGCACAGTCCGTCGGGTCCAGATCCGCCACGGCGTCGTCGAGCGCCTCGGCCGCTTCACGAGCCAGATCGGCGTGGCGGCACAGCAGCGGGGTCACGTCGCGCTCGAAGATGTCGTTCAGCAAGGGCAGAGCATCGTGGCGCACCCGGTTGCGGCGGAAAGCCGGATCGAAGTTGGACTCGTCGATCACGGGCGTCAGGCCCGCCAGCCGGCAGACCTCACGTGTCTCGCTGCGCCGCAACGCCAGCAGGGGGCGGCGCAGATCGGGGCGCATGGCGGCAACGCCCCCCAAACCGGCGCCGCGCAGCAGGTTCAGCAGCACGGTCTCGGCCTGGTCGTCCGCGGTGTGGCCCAGCAGGGCGTCGGGGGGTAGCACGGCGTAGCGGGCACGGCGGGCACGGGCCTCCAGGTTGGGGCCCGGCTCGACGCTCACCGTCTCACAGCGGAAGCCGGCACCCAGCGCCGCTGCGGCCGCTGCCACCACTGCGGCGTCGTCGCCCGACGTCGGGCGAATGCCGTGATCCACGTGGACGGCGGTGACCTTCAGGCCCGCGGCCGTGGCCAGCACGAGCAACGCCAGGGAATCGGCCCCACCGGAGACGGCGCACGTCACCCTGCTCCCGGACGGCTCGAAGCGGCAGAGCCTGACATACCGCACCAAGGCGCCCCCGGCGATCGCCGCATCGACGGCCGAGGGGTCCGCAACGGCCGGGGAATCGGTGTCGGTCAGGAAATCGCTACCGGTCAGGAAGTCGCTGCCGGGCGGGCGGTCGCTGCCGGGCGGGCGGTCGCTGCCGGGCGGCGGGTCGGTTTCAGCCGGGTGGCCGGAACCGGTCGAGGCGTCGGTCGACCTCAGGCCGCCGTGGCGGCGTTCATGCGGTCGATCCACGACTCCGGCGACCTGATCTCGTCCATGCTGGGCAGGCATTCCGGCCCCTCCCAGGCGCGCTCCACGAACGCCACGCCTGCCGACCGTTCCACCGCGGCGATGAACGCCTCGCCCGCCTGGTACTGGTACAGCTTCGCCTCGATGCCCACGATGCGCTGCAGCAGCTTGGCGATCCCCCGCGCCGAGCCCCGACGGGAGCGCAGCACCCGGCCGAAGCGGGGCGCCTCCGCCAGGCGGTCGGCACCGGCACGGTCCATCGTCACGTCACCGTGCCCCTCCAGCAGGCTCATCATGCCGGACAGCTTGTCGAGGATCCCCTGCTGGGCCGGGGGGGCCAGGAGAGCGGTAAGCCCGCCCTGTCGGAACGGATCCTCACCGACGCGCCGGGCCTCCAGGATGCGCCGGCCGGCCTCCAGCAGACGGCCCGGGTCGGGGTCGACCACGTCCAGCGCCTCGTCCACGAGGCTCAGGAAGTGCCGCCTCAGCCAAGGAATGCCGGTGAACTGCGCCCGGTGGGTGGTCTCGTGCAGGGCCAGCCACAGCCGGAACTCCCTCGTCGGAAAGCCGTGGCGACGCTCCAGCGCAGCGATATTCGGGCCGACGTAGTACACCATGTCCTGGTCATCGGGTTTGTCGTCCTCGATGATGAGCAGGTCGTACTGGCCGAGCACCCGGGTGGACATCCAGCCCAGCAGCGCGCCCACCTCCGCGCCACTCAGCATGCGGGTGAGCTCGTGCACCGGGCCGGACTCGTCGATCTTCTCCGACATCCGGTCGGTGAGGGGACGCAGCAGACGCTGGAACGATGCCACGTTGGCCCTGATCCACGAGGCTCGATTCACGACGCGTGCCCGTGCCGTGCTCTCGGACCGCAGGCCGGTGGCGTCGGCCACCAGGCGTTCGGCCTGCTCGGTCAGCTCGGCAAAGTCCCGGCCGATCGAACGGACCGCCGGCGAGCGGATATCAGGCTGCGTTCCCCGGTTGGCGACCTTGACGGCGACCCTCTGGGCCAAGTCCCAGTCGACGGACCCGCTCATCGCTCGGACCGTCTCACCGCTCGGCGTGCCCCTGTCGATCTCGACACGGCGAGGGGGCTCACTCGGTGCTTCTCTCTCTGCCCTTCGGGGGGAAGCGCGGGGCGATCACCACCTTGACGTACCCCGCGATGGTGGCCACCACCAGCAGCACCGTGAGCGCCACCAGCAAGGGGGCGATCCACCAGTGCCAGACGACAGCCAGAAGCATCATGCCGCCATTCTAGAGGCACCCCGCCGCCCGCCGACAACGCCCCCGGCACTTGCTGAGCAGTTCATCGGCAGCGCAGGCCGGGCCGCCGGAAAGTGGACTCCGGCCTCCGCCGGAATGACGGAGTAGGTGGACGGCGACTCACGCAGCACTCGTCTAGAGATCGGTGACGTCGAGCGCGCTCAGGTCGATGCGCTGCAGGGTCTCGGAGATGCGGATGCGCAGCGACTCCGGGGCCTGCTCCCGGCAGTGCAGCGCCAGGAGACTCTGCACGTTCATCTGGAGGTCGAACGCTGCGATGCACGGCCCGCAGTTCTCCAAGTCCCGGCGCAGCGCCGAGATGCGGGCGGGGTCGGGGATGCCTTCGGTGGCCTGCAGCAGTCGCAGCGAGGCGTGCCGGCATTCGCTGGGCACCCCGGGGCAGTCCGCAGGCCGGCCGAGCGGTCCGACGTCACTCATCGCCGTGCTCCGGGTGCTGTTGCCGTCGCTGTCGCCGGCGCGGCCGCCGCGGCCACCCGGGTCTCGCCGTCGCCGTGCCGGGCGGAGCCGTGCTCGCCGCTGCCGTCCCCGCTCCGGGCGCCGCGCTTCCTGAGGCCGGTCTCACCGTCGTTTCTGCTTCCACCGCTTCCGGCATCGGTACCGCCGCCAGTGCTGCTCTCGCTGCGTTCGGGGTGCGCCACGTCCTCGCCGGTGTCGGCGACGAGCCCGCGGGAGCGCCCGTACTCCTGCAACGTCTCGCGGAGCCGTTTCCTTCCCCGATGAAGCCGGCTCATCACCGTCCCCATGGGAATGTCGAGCATCTCGGCGATCTCCTTGTAGGCGAACCCCTCCACGTCGGCCAGCAGCACGGCCACACGGTACGAGTCGGGCAGCGTCTCGATGGCGTGGCGCACCTCGGCGGAGGTGAGCGACCGGAGCAGTTCGTCCTCGGCGCTGCGCGCCCGCCCGGCGCTCTCGGCCCCACCGAGGCGCCGGTACAGGTACAGGGTGTCGAGGTCGCCCAGATCGGTCTCGACCGGGCGCCGTTTGCGTCGGCGGTAGTCGTTGATGAACAGGTTGGTGAGGATGCGGAACAGCCAGGCCCGCAGGTTCGTGCCCTCGGCGAAGCGGTCGAAGCTCTTGTAGGCCCGCAGGTAGGTCTCCTGCACCAGGTCCTCGGCGTCGGCGGCGTTGCGTGTCATGCGCCGGGCGGCACCGTAGAGCTGGTCCATGTAGGGCATCGCCTGCTCGGCGAAACGAGCCCGATCAGCCACCTCACCAGCCTAGAACCCGCCCAAAGCGCTCCACCGCCGGCCGTACGGGACCAGGTGCCGACGTTGCCGGAATGACAGAGGCGGCGTAGCAAAGCGCCTAGTCGAAGTGGCGAGGTAACCCACGTGCTTGGAGAGCCCGAGCGGGGATTCGAACCCCGGACCTATTCATTACGAGTGAATCGCTCTTCCGACTGAGCTACTCGGGCACCGATATCGCCGCGGGCTCACCCGCAACGAGCATCTCGTCAAAGGCTAACGGGAGGGTGGCGTCTGACACACGACGCGCGCCCCTCGGCCTCCGGGCCGTTCAATCGCCGCAGAGCTTCATACGAAGAATCGTGCCGTACAAGGTCTCAAACACCGGCGACACACCGGTTTTTGGTACTCTAGACGGCATGATCCGGGCTGGGGCCACCCCGAGCGAGCTTGGCGACTGGCTCATCGGGCAGGGACGGCACTTCATCGCAACGACGGAGATCGCCGAGATACTCGGCATCGATGCTGCGTCGGTGCCGGCGAGTCTCGAGCGCGCCCGCGAAGCGGGCAAGATGATTTCGGTCACCAAGGGTGGCTGGGTGCCGGTTCCCGCGGAGTATCGAAACACCGGTGCGCCACCGCCGAGCCACTTCGTTCACCAACTGATGGAGCATCTGGGACACCCGTACTACGTCGGCTTCCTTTCGGCCGCAGCGATCCACGGAGCCTCGCACCAGGCGCCGATGGTGTTCCAAGTGGTAACGCCGGCTCGGCTGCGGGAACGGAGGATCGGGCGTGGCCGGATCCACTTCATCCAGCGTGCAACAGCAAGTGAGCGGACTCGCCGGCAGCACAACGTCCCGACCGGACGGATCTGGGTGTCGACCCCCGAAGTAACCGTCTTCGACCTCGCGGAGGCGCCTCAGTACGGAGCCGGGCTATCGAACGTCGCGACCATCGTCGGAGACCTTCTCATCGACGGCAGTATCGACCCTGCCATGCTGGCATCGGTCGGCGCGACTTATCCAGCCGCGGTCGCCCAGCGGGCGGGATACATCATCGACTTGATGGCCGGCGAAGTCGGCGTCGAACTCGACACCGCTCCTCTCCGCGAGCTCATTACCGGCAGCCGCTATCGGCCTCTCTCGCCCGGAGGAGGGGCGGGCCAGCACGACCCCCGCTGGCACATCGTGGTCAATACGAGGATCGAGCACGACCTGTGATCACCGAGGCCGACATCGCGCACTGGCAACACCACGCCCCGTGGCCAACGCTCGAGCAGGTCGAACAGGATCTCGTGCTGTCTCGGCTGATCGTCGAGATCGCCAACCATCCCCTGCTCGGCGGCGAACTCGTCTTTCGCGGCGGTACCTGCCTCCACAAGGTCTGGCTCGATCGGTCGTGGCGCTACAGCGAAGATCTCGACTACGTCCGGCGAACCGGAGGAGGGATCGGCAATGTCCTCGACGCGATCCGCGAGGTTGCCGATGCGGTCGGTTTCGACCGGGTTCAGACCGACGTGCGTCGGCACCCGAAGGTGCTCCTCGACTCGACGTTCGTACGAGGCGGGCGGATGCGGATCAAGATCGAGCTGAACACGTTCGAGCGGTCGCCGGCGCGGCCGACGGTAACCAGGACTCTCGATGTCGACAGCCCGTGGTTCTCGGGCGCCGCGGACGTGCCGACATTTGCACTGGAGGAGTTGGCCGCCACAAAGATCCGAGCGCTCTTCCAGCGCAAGAAGGGCAGGGACCTCTTCGACCTCTGGCTGGCGGTCGTGCGAGCGGAGGTATCCCCGGCCGGCATCGCCGCGTGCTTCGACCCGTATCGACCCGACGGCTGGACGGTTGCCCGTGCAGTCGCCAACCTCGATGGGAAGCTCGACGATCCAGAGTTCACAGCCGACATTGATCAATTCGTGCCCGACTTGCCCGAGGGCTACACAGCGGATGCAGCGTCGCAAGTGGCTCGCGCTGTCCTGGACACGATTGACCAGAAGATCAGTTGGGGGCGAGGTGGGGCCAGGGGTTGATGGCTTCGAGTTGGGCGGCGACGTGGAGGAGGAGGTCCTCCCGGCCGTAGGCGGCGACGAGTTGGGCGCCGAGGGGGAGGCCGCTGTTGGTGTGGCCCATGGGGACCGAGATGGCGGGCTGGCCGGTGAGGTTGAACGGCAGGGTGAACGTGCCGTACGGCAGCGAGTTGATGAAGCTCTGGAGGACGTTGTCCGGGGTGGACACCAACTCGCCGACGCGGGGGGCGGGCCGGGCCGTCGCGGGGGTGATGAGGAGATCCCAGCCGTCGGCCCACCACGAGGCCATCGCCCGGCCGAAGAGTTGCTGGGCGTTCTGGGTCTTCAACAGGTCGGTGCCGGGGGTCTCGCGGCCCCGTTCGGCCGAGAACCAGGTGGCCGCCTCGACATCGTCCTCAGTGAGGGGACGCCCGAGAAGCGTGCCCACGCGGTCAAGGGCGAACGCCGTGCCGACTCCCCACGTCTTGGCGAAGTTGGCGAGCAGGCGGTCGTCGCTCAGCGCCGGCGGGCCGGTGGGTTCCACCGTGTGGCCCAACTCCTCCAGCAGTGCAGCCGCCCGCAAAGCCGCTGCGACGCACTCCTGGTCCACCTCCACCCTGCCGTCGCCGGGCGAGTCCACCCGCACACCGACACGCAGCCGCCCGGGCATCCGGAAGACCTCCTCGACGAACGAGCGCTCCGGGCGAGGGGCGATCGCGGTGTCGCCGGGGAACGGCACCGCCTCGACGTCGAGCAGCGCCGCCGTGTCCCGCACCGTGCGGGCGAGCACGTGCAGCACCGTCAGCCCCGACTCGTCCTCACGCGGGCCGTTGGAGACGCGACCCCGCGACGGCTTCAGGCCCACCAGACCGCACAGCGCCGCCGGGATGCGAATGGAGCCACCGCCGTCGCCGCCGCCGGCCACCGGGACCATCCCGGAGGCCACCGCCGCGGCCGATCCGCCCGAGGAGCCGCCGGAGCCATGCTCGGGATTCCAGGGATTGCGGGTGGGGCCATAGGCCAGCGGCTCGGTGGTGGCCACGAGGCCGAGCTCGGGCGTGTTGGTGCGCCCCACGAAGACAAACCCGGCCTCCCGCAGACGCACGACCTGGTTGCCGTCGGTCGGGTGCGTGTAACCGGCGTCGCGCAGGACGGCCATCCCGAGATGCACCGGGTCACCGGCACTCGCCGGCCACAGATCCTTCAGCAGCATCGGTACCCCGCGAAACGGCCCGTCGGGCAGATCGGGCGACTCGGCAGCCGCCAGCGCCTTGTCGAACAGGGGGTGGATGACGGCGTTGAGCGCCCCGTTGCGAGCTTCGATGCGGCGAATGGCGGCCTCGGTCAGCTCACGAGGCGTGACCTCGCCGTCACGCACCAGCGCGGCAAGTCCGACCGCATCGTGGGCGACATAGTCGCGCTCGTCGATCACGTCGCGTCGGGGGCGAAGGTGTCGATCATGAGGCGGACGTCGTCGCCGAGGGGGTAGAGGATGGGGCAGGTGCAGCCGTTGCGGCGGTAGTGCTCCACCTGCTCCCGGCACTCCTCGGGGGTGCCGGCGGCGCAGATCATCTGCACCACGTCGTCGGGTACCAGCTTCGAGGCTGCCTCCACCTGCTCGTGGGTGGCCGGCCAGGTGAGAATGCGCCCCACGTCGGTCAGCAATGACTCCGGCACCCCGGAGGCGGCCATGATGTGCGGTTGCTGGCCCAGGTACTGCGTCACCATCAGCCGGGCGGCGTCGAGCGCCGCCTGGCGGTCGTCGTCCACCGAGCACACCACCAGCTGCGGTCGATCCAGATCGTCCACCGTGCGGCCCACACGTGCGGCCCCCCGGGCGAGGGCGTCCATGGCCCGCTCGTTGTAGGTGGGCGACACCAGGTAGTTCAACACCACCCCGTCGCCTATCTCCCCGGTGAGCTCCATCATCTTCATGCCGGTGGCGCCGACGTAGATGGGCACGTCCTTGGGGCGGCGCTCCTGGTACACGTAGTCCAGTTCTACGCCGTCGAGTTGCACGAACTCGCCGTCATAGGTGACGTTCTCGTCGGCCAGCAGCGCCCGCACCGACTCCACCACCTCCCGCATCTGGCGCAGCGGCCGGCGCCGCTCGATGCCGACCTTGCGGGCCAGGGGATCCCACCAGGCCCCGATCCCCAATAGCACCCTGCCCGGTGCCAGGTCGTCCAGGGTGGAGAACGTGGCCGCCAGCAGTGCAGGGTTGCGGGTCCACGATGCAACCACGCCCGAGCCCACCTTGATCCGCTCGGTGACCGCCGCGAACGCCGCCATCGGCACGGTGGCCTCCCGCACGAGGCGACTCTCGGCCTGCCAGACGGCTTCGAAGCCCCGCTGCTCGGCGTACTGGACGTACTCCATCGCCTCGCGCAGAGGGTGCGCGTCCTGCAGGTACAGGGCCACGCGGTTGGCGTTGTCGCTCATGGCTGCCTCCTGGTTGTCGGGTCGATCATGTCAGTGGATCGTTTCAGTCCAGATCGTCGAGGCGGCGGAAGAGGCGTTGGGCGGCTTCGGCTGCTTTGGCCCGCACCTCGGCGGCGTCGACACGGGTGGGCCGGCCGTCGGCCCAGACCGTCTCGCCGGCCACCTCCACCCGCTCGGGGCGCACGCCGGGGCTGAACGCCAGGTGCCACGGATCGAGTGGGGCGTAATTCCAGGTGACCAGGTCGGCGCGGGCCCCGTCCATGAGGTCCCAGCCGTTGGACAGCCATTCCCAGGAGGTCTCCGGCGTGGCGGTCACGTCGCTCTCGCGCAGGCGGGCGTACGCCACCCTGAACTCGTCGAGCATGTCGGCGCCGATGCCGTCGGTGCCGAGCGCCACCGGGTTGCCCGATGCGGCGAAGCGGGCCGGGCGGGCGTAGCCCACGGCGTTGTTCATGTTGGAGCGGGGGTTGTGCACGACGGTGCCCTGTAGGCCGTGGTCGTCGGGCAGATGCACACCGTGAATCAGCAGCCAGTCGGGGCGGCTCAGGTCGGCCAGGCGCTGCGCCGCCGGGGCGTCCACCGGCCCCTCGGCCACGTGGATGTGTACGCCGGTGCCGAGATCGGAGGCCAAGCTGGCGACCGCCTCCAAGGTGGCGTCGGTGCAGGTGAAGGCGGCGTGGACCCCCACGTAGCCCTGCCCGCCCGCGCGCAGGAACCGCTCGTTCTCGGCGAGCCCGCGGCGGGCGCCGTCGGCGCCGTTGCGGTCTGTCACGCCGTAGGCGCAGCTCACCCGCACCCCCACGGCGGCGCAGGCCTCGGCGATGACCGTCAGCGAACCCTCGATGGCGTTGGGCGACTCATGGTGATCGATCACCGCCGTGCAACCCACCTCCAGGCACTCCAGCGCCCCGAGCATGGCCGACCAGTAGATCAGGTCCAGATCCAGAGCCCGGTCCAGCCGCCACCAGACCAACTCCAAGATGTCGGCGAAGCCCTGCGGAGTCCGAGGTGGAGCGGGCATCCCCCGCGCCAGAGCCGAATAAAGGTGATGGTGGGCGCAGACCAGCCCAGGGGTCGTGTGCTCGGCTGTCATTCTCAGACGGCGGCGGGCTGTGCGGCGGCGTTGTGGTCGGTCGGGGCGGAACCGTTGCCGGCGCTTCCGTTGCCGTTGACGCCCCACGGGCGCTCCCGGTTGGCGTCGTTGCGCATGGGCAGTTCGCTGCGCCAGACGCCGTCGAAGTCCGCCAGCGCCGCGGCCACCGCCCCGGCCGTGGGCACCAGGCCGATCTCGCCGACACCTTTGATGCCGTAGGGCGAGTCGGGTTGGAGCACCTCCACCAGGCGCACCTCCACGTCGGGCATGTCCTTGGGCCGCACAATGGCCAGGCTGCGCAGCGTCGTGTTGAGCGGGCGCCCGTCGGCGTCGGACGGGAACCCCTCGGTGAGGGCATAACCCAGACCCATGTGCACCGAGCCTTCGATCTGGCCCTCGCACAGCGTGGGGTTCACGGCCCGACCCACGTCGTGGGCCGCCAGCACCCGGCTGACGTTGCCGCTGTCGGGGTCCAGCTCCACCAACTGGCAGGCGAACCCGAAGCACGAGTGAATGATCGGGTTCTCCACCTCGTCACGCAGGGAGTTCGTCCAGTCCACCACGTAGCTGCCCTCGTAGTCCACGCCGGTGCGACAGCCGTCGGCCAGCGCCGCCCGGCAGGCGTCGGCCACCGATCCGGCGCCCATGAGGGTGCCCCGGCTGCCGGTGGTCTGCCCGGCGCCGAGCTCCCGGGTGGTGTCCACCACCACCCGCACCTGCTCGGCCGACACTCCCAGTTCGGTGACCGCCACCTGCTGGGCAACGGTGTGCACGCCCTGGCCCATCTCGGTCCAGCAGTGGCGCACCTCCACGGTGCCGTCGGGCTCGAAACGCACGACCGCCTTGGCCACCTCCACGAAGCCGTTGCCAAGGCCGGAGTTCTTCAGCCCCAGGCCGATACCCACCGGACGCCCGGCGGCGCGGGCGGCGTCGTAGGCGGGCTTCACCTCGTCGAGGCACACCCTGGCGCCCTCGCAGCCGTCGTCCATGATCTGACCGGGACCCCACACCGAGCCGGGCGTCACCACGTTGCGCGACCGCATCTCCCAGCCGTCGACGCCCACGGCGGCGGCAAGGCGGTCCATCACACCCTCCATGGCGAACTGGGCCTGGTTGGCGCCGAAACCTCGGAAGGCCCCGCAGACCGGGTTGTTGGTGCGCGCCGCCACCGACTCCACGTCGATGTTGGGCACCACGTAGGGGCCGCTGGCATGTCCGGCCGCCCGCTCCAGCACCTTCATACCCACCGAGGCGTACGGGCCGGAGTCGCCGATCATGCGAGCCCGCAGAGCGGTGAGGTGGCCCTCGGCGTCGCAACCGGCTTGGTACTCCATGCGGATGGGGTGGCGCTTGGGGTGCATCAGCAGGGATTCCTCCCGCGACAGGGTGCACTTCACGGGGCGGCCCGCGAGGTGGGCGGCCAGCGCCGTCTGGGCCTGGTTGGACATGTCCTCCTTGCCGCCGAACGCCCCGCCGTTGCTGACCAACTCCACGGTGACGGTCTCGGCAGGGATGCCCAGCACCGAGGCGATCTGGTTGCGGTCGTCCCACACGCCCTGGCCACCCGAATAGACGTAGAGGGCGCCGTCGGGGCGGGGCACCGCGAGGGTGGACTCGGGCTCGAGGTAGGCGTGCTCGATGCGCTGGGTCTGGAAGATCTCCGTCACGGTGTGAGCGGAGCCGGCCAGAGCGGCGTCGGCATCGCCGCGGGCGTAGCGCGAGACCGACAGCACGTTGCCGTCGAGGCCCCAGACGGCATCGGTGGTGTCTTCCACCGCGGCCGTGGGGTCGGTCATGGGGCGCAGCGGCCGGTACTCGATGTCCACGAGTTCCGCCGCCCGGCGGGCGGTCTCGCGGTCGGTGGCCACCACGATGGCCAGCACGTCGCCCAGGTAGGAGGTGCGGCCACCTTCGGGGATGAACACCGGCCAGTCCTTGTGAATGATGCCGACCCGCAGCTCGCCGGGCACGTCGGCGCCGGTGTAGACCGCCTCCACACCGTCGACGGCCAGGGCGGGGGCGGTGTCGATGCGCAGCACGTCGGCACGGGCGTAATCGGCGAGCCGCAGCGCGCCGTGCAGGCAGCCGTCGGGGGTCATGTCGTCGATGTAGGGACGGAAGCCGCAGGCCAGGTCGCAGGCCTCGTAGCGGATGCCCCTGCTGCCGACGCCGCCGGGGGCCTCCATGACGGGCTCCTTACCGTGGGCCAGGTCCTCCACGGCGTCGAGGATCTTGATGTAGCCGGTGCAGCGGCACAGGTGGCCGCCGAGGTGCCGGGAGGCCTCCTCCCGTGTGAGGTCGGCGCCCTTGCGGTCGATGAGGGCCTTGGCGCGCACCAGGATGCCCGGTGTGCAGAAACCGCACTGCAGGGCGCCGTGGTCGGCGAAGATGCCGGCGTAGCGCTCCCGCTCGGCCGGGTCGAACCCCTCCAGGGTCACCACCGAGGCGCCCTGGACCTTGTCGAGGCCAATCTGGCAGGCCACGCGGGCGCGGCCGTTGAGTAGCACGGCGCAGCAGCCGCACTGGCCGGTGGGCGAGCAGCCGTCCTTGGGTGAGATGACACCCAGCTCGGTCCGCAGGGCCTCCAGCAGGTGGGGATGGTCGTCACGGCACGTCACGGTGGTGCCGTTGAGTTCGAACTGCGCCACGGCGGGGTCCTTCCTGTGGGGTTCGGTCTCGGTCTCAGGCGATGGGGGCGGCGATCACGACTGCGGCGCTGCGGCGGCCGGATCGGGATGCAGGGCGATGTCGGACGGGCGGATCGGCACCCGGTTGAGCGGCAGGCCGGTGGCCTCACGCACCGCCGCCGCCACGGCGGGCGTGGAGGAAATGGTAGGTGGTTCGCCGATGCCCTTGGCTCCGAAGGGGGCGCCCGGTTCGGGCTCCTCCACCAGGCGGGCGATGCGCACGTCGCACATGTCCAGGGCCGTGGGGATGAGGTAGTCGGTGAAGCTGGCGTTGCGCACCCGGCCGCCGTCGAGGACGATCTCCTCCATCACCGCCAGGCCCACCCCTTGGGCGATACCGCCCTCGATCTGCCCGATGGCCTGCACCGGATTGAGGATACGGCCGACGTCCTGGGTGGTCGCCACCTCCACGGTGCGCAGCAGCCCCAGTTCGGCGTCCACGTCCACCACCGCCCGGTGCGCCGCGAAGGCGAACGAGACGTGCGGGCGACCCTGGCCGTCGGCGTCCACCTCGGTGGTGGGTTCGTGGTGGTGCTCGATCTCGTGACGGAAGACCCGGTCGGCTGTCACGTCGGCCAGGTCCCGGCGGAAGCCGCCGTCGGCAGAGACCACCTCGCCGTCCCGCAGGGTCAGGTCCGACTGCGGGATTCCCGCCTCGGCGGCGACGTGGGCCAGTACCTCGTCGCGCACGGCCTCGCAGGCGGCGAGGACCGCTCCGCCCGACATCCAGGTCTGGCGGCTGGCCGAGGACGACCCGGCCGAGCCGATGGACGTGTCGGCGGGATCCAGCAGCACCTGCTGGGTGCCAAGGATCTCGCGGGCGATCTGCTGGGCCAGGGTCACGAACCCCTGCCCCACCTCCACGCAGGCGCAGGTAATGGTGGCGACGCCTTCGGACAGCCGGCAGGCCGCCGTGGAGTAGTCGTCGAACCCTTCGGAGAACAGGAGGTTCTTGATGCTGGCGGCGTAGCCGACGCCGCGGCGCACGTGGGAGGCGTCGGCGGTGCGCCCGGAGCCGCCGGGGCGGGCCATGGCGCTGTCGGTGACCGGTGCGGCCGCGGCGCGACCGTTGCCGGCGCCATTGCCGCCCCCGGAGTCCGCACCACTCCCGACACCGCCGGCATCGGAGGTGCCCGGCGGCAGCGGGTAGTCCGCCAGCGCCTCCAGCAGTTCGGTCATGGGCGCCGTGCCGGTGAGCTTCTGGCCGGTGATGAGCGTGTCGCCGGGGCCGAGGGCGTTGCGCAGCCGCAGCTCCAGCGGGTCGAGGCCCAGCGCGTCGGCCAGGCGGTCCATCTGCGCCTCGTGGGCGAAGCACACCTGCACCACACCGAAGCCACGCATGGCCCCGCACGGCGGGTTGTTGGTGCGCATCCCCCAGCCTTCCACGATGGCGTTGGGCACCCGGTAGGGGCCGGCGGCGAAGAAGCAGGCGTTGGCCAGCACGGCGGCGGTGGTGGAGGCATAGGCGCCGCCGTCGAGGGTGACGGTGGCCTCCACCTTCACCAGTTGGCCGTCGGCGGTGGCGTGGTGGCGGTACTGGAGCCTGGCCGGGTGGCGGTGCACGTGGCCGAAGAACGACTCCTCACGGTTGTAGAGCATCTTCACGGGGCGTCCGGTGTGCAACGCCAGCAGGCACAGATGAATCTGCAGCGTCACGTCCTCGCGGGCACCGAACGCGCCGCCCACGCCCGCCAGCGTGATGTGCACGTCGTCGGGCGGCAGGTCGAGAGCCTCGGCGATCTGACGCTGGTCGGCGTGGAGCCACTGCGTGGAGATAAAGAGTTCCACGCCCCCGGTCCCGCTGGGCATCGCCAGCCCCGACTCGGTGCCCATGAAGGCCTGGTCCTGCATGCCCACCTCGTAGTCGCCCTCCACCAGCACGTCACCGGTGGCGTCGGGGTCGCCGTGGCGGATCGTGATGTGGCGGATGACGTTGCCGTCGGGGTGGATGGGCGGGGCCTCGGCGGCAATGGCGGCGTCGGTGACGGCCTCCAGCGGCTCGTACTCCACGACGATGGCCTCGGCGGCCAGGCGGGCGGTCTCGGGGTGGTCGGCGGCCACGAGAGCCACCGGCTCGCCGCAATGGCGCACCACGTCGGCGGCCAGGACCGGCTGGTCGGGGTGCTCCAGCCCGTAGACGCCCCTGCCGGGAACGTCCTCATGGGTCAGCACGGCCCGCACGCCGGCGATGGCCAGCGCCGGGGCGATGTTGATGGAGCGGATGCGGGCATAGGGATGCGGCGAGCGCAACGCCCTGCCCCACACCATGCCGTCGGCCCACAGGTCGGAGGAGAATTGGAACGCCCCGGTGGTCTTCGGGATGCCGTCGGGCCGCGTAACGCTCTCGCCGATGCGTCCCAGGGTGTGGGGCCGGGCCGGTGCCTCCACCCCGCCGGCCGCTGTCAGTGCCGGGGCGGGCTCGGCCACACCGATCACACCGGTCGAGCCGGAGGGGCTCAGGACCGTAGTCCCTGCGGGATCGACGGCGGTCGTCGCCGCACCGGCGCCCTCCGCCGCCTCCACAACATCAGTCGGCACCCGATTCACCCCGTAAGTACACACCATTTTTTACAAAATGTCAAAGGAATCGGCGTCCGACCGGTGCTGTGAAGTGCTGGATCAGCCACGTGATCCAGGGTTTGGCATGTTCGTCGCCCGGCGAGTGCGGGCCGGTGGTTACGATCATCGGTCGATCGCGGGATCTCGCCAGGAATGTCTCGTCGAGCGGGAACCAGCGCAGGGATTTGCTCGTCCAAGTGACGACATGACCGAAACCGCTCCAGCTCAACGTGCCGTCGACGGACCACCCCTACAGCGGTCCGCGCGGGTCTGACAAGCGCCCATCGATCGAGAAGGAAACCGTGAGACAACGACTGCCCGTCATCATTCTGGTCCTGATCCTCGCGGCGGCTGCCTGCTCGAACAGCGAGCACGAGGCGACACCTCAGGGAACCGCTGTCGTTCACGAACCCGCGGAGGATGAGCCACCGGTCCCGGGTCCCACCGATGATGCGGAAGAACGGCGGGTCGTCATCATCGCGGATCCGGACCGCAACCCCGGCGACCCTGCCGACGCCGGCGCCGACGACTCCTCACGCAAGTCCGGCGCCGAGTTCGAGAACAGTGCACTGTTGGGCCGTGACGACAGTCCGCTCGACGACGGCTCGCGCGGCGCGAGACCCGGACTCGAGAGCGTCCCCGGTGAAGCCACCGCGCACCCGGGTGGCGCCGAGGCGTTCACTGCGGTGGCCACCGGTGGTCGGCATGCATGCGGCCTGCGCGCTGACCACACCGTCACCTGCTGGGGCAACAACGACAGGGGGCAGACCGAGGCACCGGGTGGGGAGTTCACCGCGATCACCTCGGGGTGGACACATTCGTGCGGCTTGCGCGCCGACGGCGATCTGTCCTGCTGGGGGGAGAGCGGCTCCGGACAGACCAACGCCTCCGAGGGAAGATTCGACGCCGTGGCCGCCGGTGACGTCCATACCTGCGGGCTCCACGTCAACGGCACCATCGCCTGCTGGGGTGACGACACATTCGGGCAGGCCGCCGCGCCGAGTGGGCTGTTCGCCGCCGTGGCGGCCGGTGGTGGGCACACGTGCGGGCTGCACGTCAACGGCGCCGTCACGTGCTGGGGCAAGAACAATGTCGGACAGATCGACGCGCCCGACGGCTGGTTCCGCGACGTGACGGCGGGCAGTTGGCACTCGTGCGGGGTGCAGATCGACGGCACGATCACCTGCTGGGGCTACAACAACGCCGGCCAGAGCGAGGCGCCGCGCGGGCAGTTCGTCTCGGTCGCCGCCGGCGGATGGCACTCCTGCGGGCTGCGCGCCGACGGCACGGTCGACTGCTGGGGCAGCGACCGGCGGAACCAGTCCGATCCGCCCGCCGGACAGTTCGCCGCCATCAGCGCCGGCAACTACAACTCCTGCGCCGTACGCACCGACGGCACCGTTACGTGCTGGGGCTACGTCGACTGGCCATCGCCGACCGACGGCGTGCAAGCCGTGACCGCGCCGGACCCCCGCAGCGGTGCCGATGCGGCCCCGGAGAGCAACGAGACCCCTGGCGGAACCGAAGAGGCGAACGACGAGCCCGGCGCAGCCGCAGGCGAGCTTGAACCGACCAGTCGTTTCACCACCGTCGCTGCGGGACCCGGGCACTGGTGCGCGCTGCGCGCCGATGGCACGGTCACGTGTTGGGGTGACAACAACTTTGGGCGGGCGGAGCCTCCGAGCGGACACTTCAGCGCCGTCGCGGTCGGCACCGAGCATTCGTGCGGGCTGGGGACCGACGGCACGATCACCTGTTGGGGTGAGGACAATGCAGGCCGGATCGATGCGCCGAGCGGTCGGTTCGGTGCCCTCGCGGTGGGCTGGCGCCACTCGTGCGCTCTCCGCTCCGACGGCACCGTCGCCTGCTGGGGCACGAACGGCCACGGGCAACTCGACGCACCTGCCGGTGAGTTCACCGCTGTTTCGGCCGGCGGCAATTTCTCGTGCGCTCTCCGCGCCGACGGCACCGTCGCCTGCTGGGGCAGCTCACTGCACGGCCAGGGCGAGGCCCCTGACGGGCGGTTCTCCACACTCGACTCGGGTGGCTGGCACACGTGCGGGCTGCGCACCGACGGCACCATCGCCTGCTGGGGCAGCTCACTGCACGGCCGGACCGACCCTCCCGGCGGACAATTCGCGGCGATCGCCTCCGGCGGCTGGCACTCCTGCGGGCTGCGCACCGACGGCACCATCGCCTGCTGGGGCCAGAACGAGTACCGGCAAACGAGCGCTCCCGAAGGGCTGTTCGAAGCGATTGACGCCGGCGACTACAGCTCCTGCGGTGTGCGCGCTGACGGCACCATCGAATGTTGGGGAAGCGATGACGGACGCGCCGACTCCCCCGACGGCTATTTCACCTCGGTGGCCGCTGGTTGGGAGCACTCCTGCGGGGTACGTGCCGACGGCACCATCGCCTGCTGGGGCCGGGAGCACTCGGGTAGGACAAGGCCGCCCGGAGGAACGTTCACCGCCGTGGCCGTCGGCCAGCATCATTCGTGTGGCATCCGGGACGACGGCACGATCGCCTGCTGGGGCCAGAACGCTTCGGGGCAGAGCAGCGCCCCCAGCGGGCACTTCATCGCCGTCACAGCCGGCCACTCGTTCTCGTGCGGCCTGCGCGCCGACGGCATCGTCACCTGCTGGGGCGGCAACGACGCCGGACAGACCGAGGCGCCGGGTGGGACGTTCACGTCGATCGCCACATTCGCCAACGGCACCTGCGCGTTGCGCGCCGAGGGCACCGCCACCTGCTGGGGTCCCGCCGGCGCCGCCCAGGACCCGCCGGGCGAACGATTCACCGCGGTGGATCGCGGCCGCGGCTCCTACGCCTGCGGTCTACGGCGCGACGGCGCTGCTGTCTGCTGGGGGCTGGTGGGGATGGGACAACTCGACGTCCCCGGCGGTCACTTCACGACCATCACCGCCGGCGGTCACCATGCCTGCGGGCTGCGAGCCGACGGCACCGTCACGTGCTGGGGACGCAACGACCTTGGACAGATCGACGCGCCCGACGGGACGTTCAGCAGCGTTTCCGCCGGCTCGTGGCACACATGCGCGGTGCGCACTTCGGGAACGATCGAGTGCTGGGGCAACCGACCGCGGACACCGGGCGGCGTTCGGTTCGCACGATGACGGGGATGGAGGCACCGCGTAGCTGCCGGTCCTGGTGGCCCCGTGTAGCTGCCGGTCCTGCTGGCACCGTGTAGCTGCCGGTCCTGGTGGCCCCGAGGGCGGTTCGGTGGCCGGGCTACAGGATCTGCTCCAGGAAGCGCTTCGTGCGCTCCTCGGTCGGGTCACAGAAGAAGTGCTCGGGGGTGCCGACCTCCACCACCTCTCCCTCGTCCATGAATACCACCCTGTCGGCCACTTCCCGGGCGAAGCCCATCTCGTGCGTGACGCAGATCATGGTCATGCCGCTGCGCGCCAGCTCCTGCATGACGTCCAGGACCTCCTTGATCATCTCGGGATCCAGCGCCGACGTGGGCTCGTCGAACATCATCACCTTCGGTTCGGTGGCCAGGGACCGGGCGATGGCCACCCGCTGTTGCTGGCCGCCGGAGAGCTGTCCGGGGTACTTGCGGGCCTGTTCGGGGATCTTCACCCGTTCCAGCAGATCCATGGCCAGTTCCTCGGCCTCGTGGCGGGGCATGCGTCGCACCTGTCGGGGGGCGAGCGTGATGTTGTCCAGCACGCTCAGGTGTGGGAACAGGTTGAACTGCTGGAACACCATCCCGGTCAGGCGCCGCACCGCCCGGACGGTCTTCACGTCGTTGCTCAACTCGATTCCGTCCACCGTGATCCGTCCCCGGTCGTGGCGTTCCAGCCGGTTCACGCAGCGGATGAGCGTGGACTTGCCCGAACCGGACGGTCCGAGCACCACCACCACCTCCTGGCGGGCGACCTCGAGGTCGATGCCGCGCAGCGCCTGGAAGGTGCCGAAGTACTTGTCCACCCCCTCCAAGGTCACCATGGGCTGGGCCTGGGAGGTTGTCGAGGTCGTCGTCGAAGTCTTCATCGTGGTTGTCGCTTCCGTGTCGGTCATCGTTCTCCCACCCCCAGTCGTCGTTCCAGTCGCTGGCTCTCCCGCGACATCGTGAAGGCGAGCGCCCAGAACGCGAAGGCCACGAAGACCAGCGTCTCGGCGATGCCCACGATGAGGAACTCCCGCTGCCCGTGGATGCTCTCGCGGATCCGCAGGATCTCCGTCAGGGCGATGATGGAGAGCAGCGTGCTGTCCTTGAACAGGTTGATGAACTGCCCCACCAGGGCGGGGATGACCGCCCGCAGCGCCTGCGGCAGGACGATCAGGCCCAGGACGCGGGGTGCGCTCAGGCCGATCGCCCAGGCTGCCTCCACCTGCCCGTGGGGCACCGCCTGCAGGCCGCCGCGCACGATCTCGGCGAGGTAGGCGCCGGTGAACAACGTCATGACGGCGATGGCGCGGGTGACCTTCGAGAGCGGGTCGTCGACGGGAAGGAAGAACCCCAGGAACAGGTCGCCCATGAACAGCAGGGTGATGAGCGGCACCCCCCTGATCAGTTCGATGTAGCCGACCGACAGGGCACGCACCACCGGTGGCTTCGAGCGCCGCCCCACCGCCGCCACGAGCCCCAGGGGGAAGGCCAGCACGATGGACGCGGCCGCCGCCACGAGGTTGAGTTGGAACCCCGACCAGTCGTCCCAGCCCACACCGCTGAAGTCGAACTTCGAATAGATCGCCCAGACCGCCGCCACGGCGCCCGCCGCCAACGCCAGCCGCGCCGCCGGCTGCCACGGGGTACCCGTGTACAGGTTGCGGGTTAGGCGCAGCACCGCCGTCACCACCAGGGCGGCACCCCACCACCAGCCGATCCCCCCCGTGCCCGACAGCACCTGCCAGCCGCAGAGAGCGCACACGCCGGCGAAGAACCAGGCAGGGCCGCGCCCCGCCGGCGGCAGGGCCTCCATGAGCCGGCGGGCAACGACCCCCGTCACGGCCGCGGACACCACGAACACGAGCGGCAGCCACGTGCGGGTCATGCCCACCAGGACCGCCAGCAGCACGAACACCGGCCACCAGCGCCGCACGCCCTGGCGCACGGTCGGCCGGCTGAACGCCACCCCGGCGTCGCGGGCACGGTCCCGCGCCGAGGCCGTCAGCCCACCCCACACGAGCCCCGCCGCGGCGCACAGCAGGTACACCTGCACCACGATGCGCCACTGCTCGGCGCGGGGGAAAGTGCCCATCATCAGCAGGGTGAGGTTGGTGCGGACCGGCTCCCACTGGCCGGTGACGAACAGGAAACGGGCGCCGTAGGCCATCAGCGCCAGCACGCCGGCCCCTCCGATCACGGTCAGGGCCGAATTGTGCGGGTTGTTGAACAGGTTCGCCCGCGCCCAAGCGGCAGCGCCGGGCCGCGGCGGGGCGCCGGCGGCGGGACGGTCGGCGGGCGGCGGGACGGAGTCGGTCATCGTTCGCGCAGCTGCACAGTGCGGTTGTAGAGGTTCAGGATCAGCGAGATCACCAGCGAGAACACCAGGTACACCCCCATCAGCACGGCGATGGACTGCGGTGCCGGGTTGGCGTTGCCGATGGAGGTGCGGGTCAGGTTGGTGATGTCGGCGTAACCCACGACGATGCCCAGCGAGGTGTTCTTGATCAGGTTGAGGTACTGGTTGATGGTCGGCGGCACGGCGACGCGCAACCCCTGCGGCAGGATCACGTGGCGGTAGCGCTGGAAGGACGACAGGGCCAGCGCGCCGGCCGCCTCGCTCTGCCCCTTGGGCACCGCCAGGATGGAGGCACGGACCACCTCGGCGATGTGGCTGGCCGTGTACAGCGCCAGCGCCAGGGTAAGCGACAGGTAGGCGGCGCTGGTGCCGAACCCCGAGACGAGCCGCCGGCCGTTCTCCGAGCGGGCGGGCCACGACCAGGCGTACGGCCCGCCCAGCGCCACGAACGCCACGATCACCACAACCGCCAGGGTGCCAAGCGCCCACAGCACCCGACGGTGCGGTTCCCCGGTGCTGACGTGGCGCCTGCTGCGCCACGCCCAGGCGCCGGCAGCGGCCACGACGCCGCACGCCACGATCAGCCAGAACAACCCGATGTGGCGTTCCGCCGACAGACTCGGGATACCGATCCGGCTCTTGGACAGCACCACCCAGTTGCTGTCCGAGCCCGGCAGGCGCAGATCCATGGCCTCGGGAAAGACCGGCAGCGGGCCGAAACTGAACACCGCGAAGCTGAAGAACACGATGACCACCAGCGGGGGGGTGTTGCGGAAGCCCTCCACGTAGACCTGCGCCATCCTGGCGACGAGCCAGTTGCCGGAGAGCCGGGCGACACCGACGACCAGCCCCACGATCGACGCCAGCAACACGCCCACGATCCCGGCCAGGAACGTGTTCTGCACGCCGATGAGGACCATCCGCCAGATGGGCAGGCTCGGATCGAACCCGAAGTTCTCCGGGATGGCGAACCCGGTGGGTTGGGTGAGGAAGTCGAAGTCGGTGGGTATGCGGGTCTTGCTGAGGTTGTCGACGAGGTTGCCGTACAGCCACCATCCGGCGTAGACGACGGCCACCACCAGGGCGGCCTGCCCGACGGCCGACAGGAAACCCGTCCGCCGCCACCATGCGCTCGCGGCCGGCGCGTGCGGCGTGCCGGCGACAGGCTCCGGCGGGTTCGGGGTCGTAAGCGCCATCGACGGGGGAACCTAGTACAGGCCGCTTCCGCTCCGGCCCGAGGAGGTGGCCCCGAAGCGCCCCGTGACGCGTCCCGGTGGCGGTCGCACAGCGGTGCCGAAAACGCGGAGCGCCCCATTGGCCGGGCCTCAGCGACCCGACGCGTGTTCTCTACCGGTAAGGCGGTACGTAGAGCAGGCCGCCGTTGATCCACAGGTCGTTGACCGAGCCGGCCAGCGGGAGGCCCAAGGGCTCGAGGTGCCGCTGGTAGATCTCGGCGTAGTTACCCACCTGCGAAACCACCTGCACGGCAAAATCGCTCGGCAGGCCGAGGCCCGGATCGAAGCCTTCCTGCCCGACGAACTTGGCGATGGACGGGTTGCTGCCCCTGTAGGAGCCGATGTTGCCCGAGTCCAGGCCGAACTCCCAGGCCTGGATCGTGGCCATGACGGCCCACTTCACGACCTGCGCCCACTCGGTGTCACCGTCGAGCACCGCCGGGCCGAGCGGCTCCTTGGAGATGGTCTCCGGGAAGATGAACTGCTCGTCGCCGCCACCGTTCTCGATCTCGTACTTGAAGACTGCGAGCGAGGACTTGTCGCTCGTGAACGCCTCGCACTGCCCGGCGGTGTAGCCGGTGCGGGCCTCGGAGGACTCGCCGAAGATGACCGGGTTGAACGGGATGCTCCGCGCCCGCATCACGTCGGTGAGGTTCAACTCCGTGGTGGTGCCCTGCGCCACGCAGATGTTGGCGTCGTCGAGGTCCTCGAGACTGCCCATCCCGGTGGACGCCGGAACCATGACGCCCTGGCCGTCGTACAGCGTGGTGTAGACGAAGTTGGCGGCCTCCTTGCCGTCGCGGCTGGCGGTGAAGGTGGTGTTGCGCACCAGCACGTCGATCGCGCCCGACTGCAGCGCCGTGAAACGGTCGGCGGTGGCGAGGTCGACGAAGTCCACAGCACCGGCGTCGCCGAGGACGGCGGCGGCGATGACCCGGCAGAAGTCGGAGTCGAAGCCCTCGTGCTCGCCGTCGGGGGTCAGGAAGTTGAAGCCTGGCAGAGCGTCGCGCACACCGCAGAGGACGGTGCCACGTTCCTGCACCACGGCGAGGCGGCCTCCGGCCTGCGTCAGATCGACGGAGTCCTCATCCGGCGGCGCTGCCGCTGTGTCGGGCGGCGGCGCTGCCGTATCGGACGGCGCCGGTGGCGTCTCGGGTGGTGCCGGCGCGGCCGTGTCGGGCGGCTGTGGCGAGGTCGTGTCGCCGTCGTCCGACCCGCACGCGGCGGCCAGCAGCGCCACTACCAGGACGGTCGCAACGAGAAAGGTCTTGCGAGCGATCATGTTCCCCTCCAACTTCGACAAGCCACTTGTTCGTCGATTGCTTTCGTATTTACTCGTCGAGTCGCGTCGCAGCCTACAGAACGATGCCGTCTCCGGTGCCGCGGCGGCTCCGGCGGGGCTCCTGTCAGGCGGCGGCGGCTGGGCCTTCGATGAGTGGGGGTTGGGACGACCACGGGAAGTCGATCCACAGGTCGGTGCGGCGCCACACGTAGTCGCACTGCACAACCGAGCGGGGCTTCTCGTAGAGGACGGCCGTGCGCACCTCGCCCACCCTGGTCGTGCAGAAGTCCCGCACCATCTCCAGCGTGTGGCCGGTGTCGGCCACGTCGTCGGCGATGAGCATCGTGGCGTCGTCGAGGTCCACCAACTCCAGGTAAGGCGGCAGCACCACAGGCACGTCGTGGCGCTCGTCGATGTCGGTGTAGTACTCGACGTTCATGACGAAGATGTTCTTGATGCTGAGCGCATAGCCCAGCGACCCGGCGATGAACAGGCCGCCGCGGGCGATGGACAGGATCAGATCGGGGCGGAAGTCGGAATCCACCACCATCCGCGCCAGCGCCCGGGCGCCCACGCCGTAACCCTCCCAGGTGAGAATCTCCCGCTGCTCGGTCATCGTTCCTCCATCGGTTTCATCGATCTCATAGGTTTCGTCGGTTTCATCGGTCGGTGCCGGCGCCGGTCGAACCCTCAGTCGTAGTCGTAGAAGCCGGCGCCGGTCTTGCGACCGAGGCGGCCGCCGGCCACCATCCGGCGCAGCAGCGGGGGCGGGGCGTACAGGCGCTCGGCGTACTCGGCGTACATCACCTCGGCCACCGCCTCGATGACGTCCAGCCCGATGAGGTCGCACAGCGCCAGCGGGCCCATCGGGTGGGCGCAGCCGTACTTCATGCCGGCGTCGATGTCGGCGACGGTGGCCTGGCCGGTGTCGGCCAGCGCGATGGCCGACAGCAGGTACGGCACCAGCAGGCGGTTGACCACGAATCCGGCCCGATCCTCGCAGCGGATGACGTGCTTGCCCAGCACCTCGCTGCTGAAGTCGGCCAGAGCGGCCACGACCTGCTCGTCGCTGCGCACCGAGCGGACGATCTCCACGAGCGGCTGCACCGGCGCCGGGTTGAAGAAGTGCATGCCCACGACCCGTTCGGGGCGCTGCGTGGCGGTGGCGAGGTCGACGATCGCGATGGACGACGTGTTGGAGGCCAGGACGGCGTGGGGCGGGGTGATGTCGTCGAGCAGCCCGAACAGGCGGCGCTTCTCGGCGAGGTTCTCGATGACGGCCTCGATGACGAGGTCGCGGTCGGCCATGTCGGCGATGTCGTGGGCATAGGACAGTCGGGCGCCGGCGGCGTCGTGGTCCTCGGCGCTGATGCGGCCCCTGGCCTGGGCTTTGCCGAGTGAGGCCTCTATGCGCTTCTGCACCTGTTCGGCGGCGGCGGCATTGATCTCGACGACGGTGGTGTCGAGCCCGGCGCGGGCGCACACCTCGGCGATGCCCGACCCCATCGTCCCGCCGCCGAGGACGCCGACCTTGGTGATGTCGAGCTTGTGTGTGTCCACCCGGCTGCTTCCCTCCGCCTCGACGTGCAGGGTCCTGCGTGCACGCCTGCTCGTACCCGAACCGTCCGGGACCGTACTGCGCCGAATCCGAAACGAGGTGCATCCTGCGGGAAGAGCCGCATCGGGGTTCTGGAACCGCGGCGGGGACCGGGAATTCGGGCGGGAATCGGGACGAAGATCGGGATGGGGATCGGGGTGGTCTGGATATCGTGCCCTTGCTTATGCGTATGCGGCATCGCCCTCCCGACAGAGTCAGCGTCGACGGCGACGCCTCCATCGTGGCCCGCGACCTCACCCGGCACTTCGGCGACGTGCGGGCCGTTGACGGGCTCGACCTGGAGGTGCACCCCGGCGAGATCTACGGCTTCCTGGGGCCCAACGGGGCGGGCAAGACCACCACCACCCGCATGCTGTGCACGCTTCTGTCGCCGACGTCGGGCAGCGGCACCGTGGCCGGCTTCGATATCGCTCGCCAAGCCGGGCAGGTGCGGCTGCACATCGGGGTCACACTGCAGGAGGGGGCGCTGGACGACAACCTGTCGGGCCGGGAGTTGCTGGCGCTGCAGGGGCGGTTCTACGGGCTGAACCGGGGCGAGGTCGACCAGCGCATCGACGAGGTGTCGCCCATCTTGGACGTGGCCGCCATCGACCGGCGCATCAAGACGTATTCCGGCGGCATGAAGCGGCGGCTGGACGTGGCGGCGTCGCTCATGCACAACCCTCGCATCCTGTTCCTCGACGAGCCGACGACCGGGCTGGACCCGGCCTCGCGGGCCGTCGTGTGGGAGCAGATCGCCCGGCTGCGGGCCGACCTGGGGGTCACGATCTTCCTGACCACGCAGTACCTGGAGGAGGCCGACATCCTGGCCGACCGGGTGGGGATCATCGACGGGGGGCGGCTGCGGGCCGAGGGGCCACCGGAGGAGTTGAAACGCCAGATCGGCACTGACGTGATCGTTGTGCGCCTGGCCGACGACGCGGCGGACGGAGCGGGCGGGGCCGGCGGGATTGGTGGTGCCGGCGGTGCCGGCGGTGCTGGCGGTGCGGACGGCAGCGTGGCCCGGGCGGTGGCGGTTCTCGACGGTGTTGCGGGGGCGTCGCACGTGGAGGCGCACGGCAGCGAGGTGACGGTGGCCAGCGACGACGGGGCGGCGACCATCAGCCCCGTGGCCGTGGCCCTGGCGGCGGCCGACCTCCCGGTGATGGACATCTCGCTGCGGCGACCCACGCTGGACGACGTGTTCCTGGACCTGACCGGGCGGCACATCCTCACCGACGACGATCCCGGGACATCCGCCGGCGGGGACGGGGCCGGACGGAGCCAGACCTGAGACGCCGATCCACGGGGCCAACCACGGAGATCGGGGCGTCGGCTACGCACTACGAGCGATCAGATTTCGAGCACTCGGATCGAGAGATCAGACCATGAGCGATCAGACCATGAGCCTTGACGGGCGGAGCGATGCGCCCGGCGCCGGCCATTCAGCCATCACCCACACGGCGTCGATCGGCGCCCGTCACATGGGGTTCTGGCACGACCTGCGCAGCGTCGGCCGCCGGGCGGTCATGCTGCTGCCACGGGATCTGGCGGCGATCATCCCCGCCCTCATCGTGCCTGTCTTCTTCTACGCCGTCACCATCGGTGCCCTGCAGGACGTGGCCGGTCTGGCTGCCATCGGCCTGGACTACAAGGCGTTCCAGCTGCCCCTGGCACTGGTGATGACCGTGACCGGCGTGTCGCGGGCGCCGGGCCTGGTGCTGGACATCAAGGGCGGCTACTTCGATCGCCTGCTGCTGACCCCGGTGAGCCGCTGGGCACTCCTGCTGGGGCTCGGGCTGGCGATCGCCTGCTGCTGACCCATGTTCGTGGCCGACACCGTGGTGCTGCTCGGGCTGGCGATTCCCGTGCTGGCGATGGGTCTGGCCCTGGGCGTCACTTTCGCCACCGGCATCGCCGGGATCCTGGTGTTCCTGGTCATCTGCGTGCTGTGGGGGCTGACGTTCACCGGATTCCCCTACGCCATTGCGCTGCGGACCGGCAACCCGACGGCGGTCAACAACGCCTTCCTGCTGTTCTTCCCGATGGTGTTCCTGACCCCCGCCTGGCTGCCCCGGGAGGCGATGACCGGCTGGCTGGCGACGATCGCCGCCTGGAACCCTGTCACCTACATCCTGGAGGGACTGCGGACCCTGTTCATCGGTTGGGACGGCGTGGCCCTCGGCAAAACCCTGGCCGCCGTGGCCGGGATCGCCGCTGTGTCGCAATACCTCGCCTTCTCAGCCCTCCGCCACCGCACCAGCCCCTGAGATCTCCGGCCACCGAGCCAGCCCCAAGGCAGGGGCGCCCAGGCGTCCAGTGGCCGCTCTCTGTCGGGGAAGAGGTGGCCGGCGGACCTCGATGTCCGCGGGTGATCAGATTTCGATTGCCGATGTCCCGATGATGGGTACGCCCAACTCGACGGCGACCGGGGTGTAGAGATCGATCTCCTCCTGTCGAGTTCTGAGCGAAACCAGCAGCGCATACCGCACCGGCCGGTCAAGGCGATCCTTGCGGCGATTGTTCTTCCACCAACCGCCGACGGCATGGACGGCTATCACGCCTGAACCCGCCAACTCAGCGGCGCTCCCCGACCAGACATCCTGATGCAGTGACCCCTTGTTGCGCTGATTTGGCCCGATCACCCAGTCGACCGACCCGTCTGCCGTCTGCCAACCGCTGTCCTCCTCGACGGCGGCCTCTCGGTTCACCCGCTTGGTGAACTCGGGAGTCGTTTCCGTTGGCCTCCGGAGATCGAAACGGAGCCCGTGGGATGCGTACGCGTAACGATTCCGCCACCCTCGGCGGGCTGCCGAGGGTTCGATGAAGTAGGAGAGCGTCACCCTCAACTCGACCTCCTCGGGGCCCAGGTCCTGCAGGATGTCCGTGGGCCACGGGAGTTGATGGAGACGGAAGTGGCGCATTGCGTACTTGGCACCCTCGAAGGGCACAAACTCGTCCTGCGTCACCATCGTGACGGCGTTGCTCGCCGAGTGGAGAACCGCTGCAGCATCCGGAATACCCCAGCCGTACCGCTTCAGCATCTGCACACGCTGAGTAAGAGCGCCGCAGCCCAGAATCTGTTGCCGCATCGTCGGCGTCCACTCGGCGCTATGCGTTAGCAGACCCCGGATCGACTCGGGCCAGTAGTCGGGATACGCCGCCATAGCGAGTGCGGCGAGGCGGCTCGCCTGACTGGTTGCAGCGCTCGTGGCGTTCGCCGAGCCCAGGGCGTAGTCGTCAGTCCGATCGGTGGTGCACAACGACAGGAGTGGATGCTGCCCGTGAGTGTCGCCGGCCGGGCTGATGAGGACATTGCCGCCTTCCATGCAGATGTCCGGCTTGATGGGCCACTTCAAGCCGCGGCCGATCACACCTGTTCGGCTGTGCGGGGACACGTCGCCGCTCTCGGCCAGGTGCTCCCAACCTGCGTAGCTCGGATCGGACGGTCTGTCGGTGAGATCGGTGCACGCCCCAACCGTCAGGGCATTCCATGCCTGGGCCGGATCCTCTATCGGCGACAGGTCACAGTTCGCTCGATAGTCGGGCTCGTACCTGTCAACGTTCCCTGCTGCGACGAGGATGAGCCGGGCGGCATCGGCCTGTGGTGAGCCGAGCAACTCGATGCCGTCCGGCGAGCGGCTGATGTCGGTGCCACAAGCAATTGCGTCGACCGCGGCGGACCATAACGACGGTTCGCCGGGCTGCTTGTCGTGGTCGGCGCTGACCGTCAGGCAGTAGGCACGACGGCGACGCGGGGCAACGACCTCCGGCTCGGCCACCGCCTGTGCCGTGACGAGACCGTAGACCGAAGGATCGTGGGGCGGGCTCGAGGCGTCGGGCACCAACTTGACCGACTCGAGCCGGTGCCGCAAGACCACTGGCTCGGTGGCGAGGAGCATCTCGTCGAGCGGCCCGAAGAGGGCGAGGCCGGCCATCCGGGTTCCGTGGCCATCCAGATCTCCCGACGGTTCTCCCACAACGGAGTGAACGTCTGCCCCTGCCAGAGATCCCTTGATGAGGACGTGCGATCTGCGGACTCCGGTGTCCAGAAGGCAGACCACCGGAGCATCACGACCCGCAGCAACGACCCTGTCCTCAAGGTCCCGGACGTACTCCCGCTGCTCGCCGGGATCGAGATCCTCGACCGTGTCCACGAACTGCGGGCGCCGCATTTCGGCGACGGGTACCGACGTGAACGGGAGAGGCAGCAGCTCGTCCCAGCGGGCTTGAAGCCAGACGACGTGGCGGGTGTCCAAGCGAAGGACCCTCGGAATGATTCGGAGCCCAGCAGTCTCCGCGAACAGCTGCACCTGATCGAAGGCATCGTCATCGGGACGCAGCCAGATCTCCCACCAACGCATGCCCGACATCGGTGGTTCACCGTCGGACTGCCAGAGATCCCGCAGGGTCGTTGCACGGATCCGAGACATGTTGGCCACGAGCGCCTGGTTCCGCGGTTTCCCGGTCTTCGTGTCCTGCTCAAGAAAGTCCTCGAACAGTCGGAGGAAGCCAACCCGGTAGTCGTCACTCACCCAGACGTGCGCACCTTCCAGGCTGTTGTCGGTGGCAGGCTCGACGCTGAGCAGAAGCCACTTCGGACGCTTCGGCACCTTGGTGTGCCGACTCCACCGATCTAGAGAATCGAGCTTCAACAGGTAGTTCGTGGCGCCCTCGATCGTGATGATCACGCCCTGAGCCCGTAGGGCCTCAATGTCCGGCAGCTCCCTCTGCTGGTCCTGTTGGCGCAGCGTGTCACCGAGTTCGGCGCTCAACCGCCGACCGTGTGCGCGCCGCTCAATCTCGCGGGGTTTCGCGCTACCGCCGCCTCGACGGCTGAACAGCTCATCATCGACACGGTCGAGGACGAGCAGGTGTGGCAACCGCCCGCCCCGTTCAGGCACAGGCCGTCCCGGACCTCGCCGTTAACGCGTCACGCAGCCGGGCGGTCGTGACACTCGCCTCATCCGACAGGAGGGCGCTCTTGGCCGACGACTCGGCCGCTCTCACCAGGTCAGCGTGGCTGAGGCCCTGCGTCCACGGATGCACGGCCTCCCAATCGATGGCCTCACCGAGCGGACCGAGCCGTGCCTTTATCACTGCGACAGCCTCGGCCAACTCCGGCAGTGCATAGCGGATGATCACATCGAAGCGGCGGAAGATCGCCCGATCCAGGATTGCCGGGTGGTTCGTGGCAGCGATCACAATGCTCTCGGCGCCTGCCCCGTCGAGGAACACCAGGAACGAGTTCAGGATGCGACGCGCCTCGCCGACATCGTTGCCGGCCCTGTCTCCCCCCAGTGCGTCGAACTCGTCAAAGAGGTAGACGGCACGCTGAGCAGCGACCGCTTCGAACACGACACGCAGCTTGCTCCCGGTCTCACCCAAGTACTTGCTGAGCACGCTGTCGAGCCGGATCGTGAGCAGGGGAAGGTCCAACTCGTGAGCGATGACCGAAGCCGTCATCGTCTTGCCGGTACCCGGCGGGCCTTCGAGGAGCAGCCGATGGATCGGCTGGAACCCCTGCTCCATCAGTGCGTGCCGTTGACGCTGCTCGACGATCACTTGTTGGAGCCGGTCTCGCAGTGCGTCGGGGACAACCAGATCGCGCATCCGGATGTCCGGGAAGGAGGCAACGACCAGATCTCCAAGTTCGCCACGCGGCTGCGCGATCGGAGTGACCACGGACCGCCTCGGCTGCTCGCGAGCGGAGTCGACGAGTTGTTTCAGGTCTGCGGCCAGTCGGTGATGGCCCTGACGTGCGGCCTTCGCTGCGACCTGCAGCGCTACCGCGTAGAACGCGTTGTCGTCGCCCGACGTGTGGCTCTTGACCAGCGCCTTGATGTGATCGGCAGACGCCGCCACGGCTTCCTCCCTGGGGAAGGACTGCTTCAGCCCTTCGACATCACCCTAATCAACCACGCCTACCCGCTCTCACCAACCTGACGCTACCGAACCCCTACGACACTCGGCGCAGCCAGCGAGGTGGGATGTCGCCGGTGCTCGCGTCCTCCGGCGGTGTGGGTGCCGGAATATGGGGTGAGGTGGGGGTGTTGTACGGGGTGTGACTGACCGCGACGCGAGAGATCGCCGCACGACCTCAAGGAGACATTTGTGAACCGAACGCCTGGTTATCCCCCATCCAGCACGCCCGGAGGTACTGGGCCTGGTGGTCCCGGTCATCCTGGCGGTGGGCCGGGAGGCGCGGAGCGGCAGGGGCCTAGTGCTTTGGAGGTTTTTGGGCGGGATTTGACGGCTTTGGCTCGGGCGGATGGGTTGGACCCGGTCATTGGTCGGGACGACGAGATCCGGCGCACCGTGCAGGTGCTGGCTCGGCGCACCAAGAACAACCCCGTCCTCATCGGCGAGCCCGGTGTCGGCAAGACCGCCATCGTGGAAGGGCTGGCCCAGCGGATCGCTGCCGGGGACGTTCCCACCAGCCTTGCCGACCGGCGGGTCATCGCCCTGGACGTGGCCGCCATGGTGGCCGGCTCGTCGATGCGCGGCGAGTTCGAGCAGCGCCTCAAGGCCGTCCTGGCCGAGATCGTCGCATCCGGTGGGCAGATCATCACGTTCATCGACGAGATGCACATCGTGGTCGGGGCCGGCAAAGCCGACGGCGCCCTCGACGCCGCCAACATGTTGAAGCCGGCGCTGGCCCGGGGCGACCTGCACATGATCGGCGCCACGACGCTCGACGAGTACCGCAACTACATCGAAGCCGACGCCGCTTTGGAGCGGCGCTTCCAGCCTGTGCTGGTCGGCGAACCCAGCGTGGACGGCACCATCGCCATCCTGCGAGGGCTGCGGGAGCGCTATGAGATTCACCACGGGGTGCGCATCGCCGACGTGGCGCTGGTGGCCGCCGCCACACTGTCGGACCGCTACGTTGCCGACCGCTTCCTGCCCGACAAGGCCATCGACCTGGTGGACGAGGCGGCCAGCATGCTGCGCATGGAAGTGGACTCGATGCCTATCGAGGTGGACGTGGCCCACCGGCGGGTGCGCCAACTGTCGTTGGAGCGGGTGGCGCTGGCCGCCGAGACCGATGCCGCCTCGGCGGAGCGGCTGGCCGCTCTGGAGGCCGAGTTGGCCACCGTGCAGGCCGATCTGGACGACATGCGAGCCCACTGGCAGGCCGAGAAGGCCGCCATCGCCGGGCTGCGTGAGCTGAAACTCGCCCACACCGACTTACAGGCCGCCGCCGAGGGGTGCCAGCGGGTCGGCGACCTGGCCGGGGCCGCCGAGATCATCTACGGCCGGTTGCCCGAGGCCGAGGCCGCCATCGAGACCGCCACCAAGGAGCTGGCCGAACTGCAGGCCGACCGCCGCATGCTGAAGGAGGAAGTGGACGACGGCGACATTGCCGAAGTGATCGCCCAGTCCACGGGGATTCCTGTGGCCCGGCTGCTGCAGGGCGAGATCGACAAGCTGGTGCGCCTTGAAGGGGTGCTGGGGCGGCGGGTCGTCGGCCAGGGTGTGCCTGTGGCCGCTGTGGCGAACGCCATCCGCCGTAACCGGGCCGGGTTGAGCGAACCGGGGCGGCCTGTTGGGTCGTTCCTGTTCTGCGGCCCTACCGGTGTTGGCAAGACCGAACTGGCCCGGGCGCTTGCCGAGGCGCTGTTCGACAACGAGCGGGCCATGGTGCGCATCGACATGAGCGAGTACCTGGACCGGCATTCGGTGAGCCGCCTGATCGGGGCGCCCCCCGGCTACGTGGGTTACGACGAGGGTGGCCAGCTGACCGAGGCCGTGCGGCGGCGCCCGTACGCCGTGGTGCTGTTCGACGAGGTGGAGAAGGCGCATCCGGAGGTGTTCGGGGTGCTGCTGCAACTCTTGGAGGACGGGCGCCTGACCGACGGGCGGGGCCGCACCGTGGACTTCTCCAACGTGGTGGTGATCATGACGTCGAACCTGCCGGGAGACCCTCGGGAGTTCTTCCGGCCCGAACTGATCAACCGGATCGACGAGATCGTGCGGTTCGATGCGCTGAGCCGGGGCGACATGGAGTTGATCCTGGAGTTGCAACTGGACCGGCTGCGGGAGCGTCTGGCCGAGCGGCGGATCACGTTGGCGGTGGACGAGTCGGCCTCTGGGTTGCTGCTGGCCGAGGGCTGGTCGCCGGAGTTCGGTGCCCGTGAGCTGCGCCGGGTCATCCAGCGCCGCCTGACCGACCCTTTGGCGACGGCTGTCCTGGGCGGCCGCCTGACCGACGGCGACCACGTGCGGGTGGCAACGAACCCCAATCGCCCCGGCGACCTGGAATTGTCCGCCCAACAGGGCCCGGACCACACCTGGCGCCGCCTCTCCGACGGATCGAACTACTAGCCACGGCCGAGACCGCTTCCGATAAGTTGGAAGTTGTTGATCACAGATAAGGACTACGCCTTCCGCGTGCCCTGGTCGCCCGAGAACGGCGAACACGTCGGACTCTGCCTCGAGTTTCCGTCGCTGAGTTGGTTGGCCGCAACGCCTGCCGCAGCGCTCGCCGGGATCCGCGGGCTCGTACACGAGGTCGTCGCCGACATGCGGGCCAACGCCGAACCGGCTGAGTTGCCGGAAAAAGAAAACCCGGCCCCAACAGGGCCGGGTGGGTAACGCTCCAAACGCTTACAGCACCGGAGATTTTGCACAACAACCCTCCAACACGAGAGGACTGCGAATATGTCGCGCCTCAGTCCCTCCCGATCACCGTCCGCCCTGGCGGGGGGGTCAGTTCGTGGGGATGGTCCAGTTTGCTGCTGGGGCTGTGTCGAGGGGGGACGGGCCTTGGCGGTGGAGTTGGTGCCAGCCGGCGGCGGCGACCATAGCGGCGTTGTCGGTACACATGGCCCGTGACGGCAGGAAGACCTGCATGTCGAGCGCCTCGAAGCGGCGGCGCAGCTCGGAGTTGGCGGCCACTCCCCCGGCCAGGCACACGCTGGTGACTCCGTGGCTGTGGGCGGCTCGTAGCGCTTTCGTCTCCAGCACGTCGGTGACCGCCCGTTGGAACGACGCCGCCACGTCGGCCGGGTTGGCGTCGGGGTTGCGGCGGAGGTGGACGGCGACGGCCGTTTTGAGGCCCGAGAACGAGAAGTCGAGCCCGTCGGCCAGCATGGGGCGGGGGAACCGGATCGCCGTCGGGTCGCCTTGTGTCGCCAGGCGGTCGATGACCGGGCCGCCCGGATAGCCGAGGCCCAAGAGGCGGGCCACCTTGTCGAACGCCTCACCGGCGGCGTCGTCGAGGGTTTGGCCGAGTAGCTCGTAGCGACCGTGGCCGGACATGACGATCAGCATCGTGTGCCCGCCCGAGACAAGCAGTACCAACATTGGGAGGGGTGGGCCGGGGCTGGTGGTGTCGTGTGGGCCCGGGGCATCGTCGGTGTCGCCGGTGGCGGCGATGGCTTCAGGGGCGGCTCGGGTGGCTTCGTCGAGGAAGGCGGCGTAGAGGTGGGCTTCGAGGTGGTTGACCGCCACGAAGGGAACGTCCCAGGCCAGCGCCAGCGCCTTGGCGGCCGACACGCCGACCACGAGGGCGCCGAGCAGTCCCGGCCCTGTCGTGGCGGCGACCGCATCGGGAACGTCCACGTCGGCCTCGGCGAGCGCCTGCTCGACGGCCGCCGGGAGGAGTTGCAGGTGGGCACGGCCGGCAATCTCGGGCACGACACCGCCGAACGCCCGGTGCAGGTCGATCTGGCTGGTCACCACCGACGAGAGCACGTCGCAGCCGCCGACCACGACCGACGCCGCCGTCTCGTCGCACGACGTCTCGATGCCGAGCACCACCGTCGCAGGCTCGACGCCGGCGCGCCCGGTAGTCATTGGCTCGACCGCCGCGAGGAAGGACTATCGCCGGGGCCGGCGGTTAGAGGACGTCCAGAATCGCCGGACAACTGGAGACTTCTATGCCGGGTCCCGGCTCGACATTCAGAGCCTCGATGACGCCATCCTGAATGACGGCTGCGTATCGCTGCGAACGCAGACCCAGGCCGAAGCCGGTGGCGTCCAACGTCAGGTCCATCGCCGAGGCGAAGTCGCCGTTCCCGTCGGCGAGCATGACGATGTCGCCCGCCCCGGTGTTGTCGGCCCAGGCTTGCATCACCCACGAGTCGTTGACCGAGATGCAGGCAACCTTGTCGACGCCCTTGGCGGCGAGATCGTCGAAGCCTGTGATGAAGCCGGGCAGGTGGACCTGCGAACAGCCCGGGGTGAACGCACCGGGCACGGCGAACAGAACCACCTTGCCGGTGCCGAGGAACTCGCCGGTCTGCACAGGTTCGGGATTGCCGTCCTCGCCGAGAACCTGAACTTGGATGTCGGGAATCCTGTCTCCTACAGAAACGGTCATTGCTGTCCCCATTCGTCTGTGTCGATCGTCCGTGTGGATCGACGGGTTGTGCCGCCAAAAGCCTAAGGGCTGCCGACAACGGCCGCGAGCGCGCCCGCGCCCGCGGCGACGATGTAGCGTCCGCGGCGAGGGGCCAGCGCCACAGCAGACACGCAAAGGGCACGGCGATGACAGAGCGGTTCACGCCGGCAGCGGTACCGGCTTGGCGGGCAAGCGCACCCCGCGGGGCGCGACGAGCCGGTTCGACACGACTCATCGTTGCGGCCCTGGCGGCCTTTCTCGCCGTACTGGGTACCGCCATGGTCTCCTCCGTCGCCGTCGGGCAGGAGGCCGCCGACGGCGACGAGGTGCGCATCGTCGCCCGCAAACTCGCCAGCGGCGGGATCGAAGTCGGCCTACAGCAACGCCGAAGCGACGACTCCTGGAGCGACCGACAACTACCCGAAGCGCGCTACGTCCCCAGCACGGCCGAGATCCGCGACTGGCTGGCCAGTTCGCCGCTGACGCTGAGTATCGCCGTTGCCGGCGACGTGGAGGTGCGCATCGTCGCCCGCAAACTCGCCAACGGCAGGACCGAAACCGGCCTCCAGCAACGCCGAAGCGACGACTCCTGGAGCGACCGACAACTACCCGAAGCGCGCTACGTCCCCACCACGGCCGAGGTCGGCCAGTGGCTGGCCAGTTCGCCAATAACTCTCACGGCCGCCCAACCCGCCGAGGGGTTCAGCGCCGTCACCGCCGGCGGCTGGTTCCATTCGTGCGGGCTGCGCACCGACGGCACCATCACCTGCTGGTACAGCCTCGACGACAAGCCGGCAGAGGCGCCGGACGGGCAGTTCAGCGCCGTCAGCGCCGGCGACCGGCATTCGTGCGGGGTGCGCACCGACGGCACCGTCACCTGCTGGGGCGACAACCGGCGGGGGCAGACAGACGCGCCGCACGGACAATTCATCGCCGTCGCAGCCGGCTATTACCATTCGTGCGGGGTGCGCACCGACGGCACCATCACCTGCTGGGGCGACACCCGGCCGTGGACGGATCCACCCACCGGGCAGTTCACTGCGATCACAGTGGGCGATGGCCGTTCGTGCGGGCTGCGCACCGACGGCACCGTCACCTGCTGGGGCTACAGCTGGGCCGAGCAGACCGACCCACCCTTGTGGCGGTTCGCCGCGGTGGCCGCCGGCAGTCTCCATTCGTGCGGGTTACGTACCGACGGCACCATCGCCTGCTGGGGAAGCGACTGGGACGGGCAGGCAGACCCGCCGGACGGACAATTCAGCGCCGTGGCCGCCGACGAAGAGTATTCATGCGGAGTGCGCACCGACGGCGTCATCGCGTGCTGGGTTCACAGCACCCGTGGGCTGGCGGACCCGCCTGCGGGGCGGTTCAGCGCCGTCTCCGCCGGCGAGCACCATGCGTGCGGGCTGCGCACCGACGGCACTATCACCTGCTGGAGCACCGCCGGCGGCCCCCCGCGGGATTCCACCGTCGGATAGGGCGCCCCATTCGTCCGCCCGCCTCGACCGAGGGGGAGGGCGTTGAGCACCTCAGGGACAACGCCGCCGGTTCGGGCACTCCATCAGCGGGTGAAGACGTCCTTCTCGCGGCTTGGGGCGGACGGGCCTGTCGGGCGGGTGGTTCAGCGCGGTGACCGGCGGTGACGGCCTGAGACCTTTGGCGCACACCATGCATCTGCGTCGTGGTTTCCGGCTTCCGCCGGACTGACGGGGCAGGCGGCCCGCGGCGTTACGCAGGCGGCCGGCGGCGTTACGTAGCCGGCGGCTGGGGCTGGGGGCGGGCGTCGGGCGGACGTAGGTAGAGCGGCTCGACGTCCTCGGGTGGCATCGTCCCGCCGGCCAGGGCGCGCTCCCGGCCCAGCAGCGCCACGGCGGCCGGCGACGGGAAACGCAGTTCACCGTCTGCGATGACCACCCGGGGGGAGACGGCCAGCATGTCGGCGTAGCGGAGGGCGCCGTCGCCCACGACCAGGATGTCGCCGGCTATCTCGGCACCGGGCTCGGCCGGAAGCGATGGCGCCGTCTCCCCCGCCGGCGGTGGCACTGATGGTGCTCCGGCAGGGGCCGAGCCGGCAAGAGACACCGGAGCCGAGCCGGCAAGAGACGCCGCGCCCGCCGCCGCGGAGATGAGTTCGGCCACCAACACGGCCGGCGCACCGACCTGCGGGTCGCTCAGCGGCACCAGCCCACCGACAGCATCCCCAAAGCCAGCAGCGGCGCCGGGTTCCGCACGGGGCGGGTCGATGCAGCGGTACCAGGCCCAGAACACCTCGTCCCGGCGGGCGTCGAGCACGCTGACGACGGTGTCACCGGGGCGGGGGCGGGCGCCGAACGCCAGCGCCTCCAGGCTGCCGACCGCCACCACCGGCACACCGAGTGCCCCGGCCGTGGCCTTTGCGGTGGCGAGACCGGCCCGCAACCCCGTGTAGAGGCCCGGCCCGCTGTCCACCGCCACGACGTCCACGTCGCCGAGCGCCACCCCTGCCTGCTCGCACACGAAACGCATCTGCGGGGCCAGCGCCTCGGCATGGCGCCGGGGCAGAGCCAGGCGGGCCTCGGCGATGACCCCCCGCTCGTCGACCAGCGCGCACCCGCACTGGTCCGCAGCGCTCTCCACCCCCAACACCAACATCGCCGCCGCCCTAGCTTCCGCGTCTACCCGCCACGTTCACTCGCCGCCTCCGCTCACCGCAGTACCCGATGCCGTCACGGTAGGCGGCGCAACCCCGGGATGCCACGATGTCACCAACACACCCCTCCAACCCGGTCTGCAGAAGTCCCGGGAGGCGGTACCGCGCGCGGCCTTCGGTGTGGTTCTGATTTCCATGGTCAACGCTCCTTGAGGGGGGTGCGGCAGACCTAATCGAATAATATCAAAAATCCTGTATATCACCGGATATGCTCAGTTTGACAGGAACAATCACCTTCGGGTGGATGGGTGGGCCGGCTGGAGGCGTACGCGGTCACCGCACGTCAGGTCGCCGGACAGTGGGTTCCGGCCTCGAATCGGGGTCCGGGACAGGCCGCTCGCCAGAACGACGATAGGGGACACGATGGCGGGAGTGGGCGGCGAGGCCGGCGAGGCTGGAGGTCCGGGCGGCGCCGGAAAAGACGCGGGACCATGCCGCCGGGCCAAAAAGGCGTGACCCCGGCCGTTTGCCGAAGCAGGGACGGTTCCGGGGTTTACGTCGTTCACCGTAACGCCTGCTGAGCGTGTCGTCAATCAGTCATCCTGTCGTTGCGGACCGGCTCACGGTTGGCAGACTTGGCTCGTACCTCGCTGCGACCGGCGGCGACCTCGAAGCCGGCATAAGGCTCTACGACTGGAACATTCGGGCCGGCGGCTCGTTCCACGAAGACCTCGGGCGGCTCGAGGTCGTGTTCCGCAACACCATCGATGCCGCCCTGGTTACCTACGGTTCGTCGCAGGGATGGTCAACGGTCTGGTATCAGCGCTCCCAGCTGTTCGCGCACAGCGCCCAGGCTCGGAAGGGCATCCACACTGCCCGGAGTCGGGCTGCCGAGCACGGCCGGACCGAGACGCACGGCCGCACCGAGACGCGCGGCCGGGTGCTGGCGGAACTCAACTTCGGGTTCTGGCGGTACTTGTGCACAGCCTCGTACCTGACTTCGCTCTGGGTTCCAGCGCTCGCAGGTGCGTTTCCCCGGCATCCCGAGGTGGGTAACCCCCGAGCGGTCCGAGCCGATGTCGAGGACCGGATTCAGCGACTGCACTACCTTCGGAACCGGATTGCCCACCACGAACCGATCCATCAGCGTGATCTCAAGCGCGATCTCAACGATCTCGTTGAGTTGGCCGGCTGGATCTGCACCGACACTCAGATCTGGATCACCAACGAGAGCAGAACTGCCGCCGTCCTCAGGGCTCGGCCATGACAGGCCGGCAGTAGGGGCAGACGGGATGGGTGCGGCGCCGTAGTGGGAGCACTTCGTCGGCGCGAGGACATCCGTCCCGGTGGTCGCGTTGGCACGCTGTGACGCCTCGGCGGCGGTGCTGTGGGTGGCGGTGAACAGGCATTCCGCCCCGGCGTGTCGTCGCTGCTCAGCCATCGTTGCGGCCCCTGTTCGCGGCTCCGAATCCCATGACCGACACCGTAAACAGGGGGTGTGACAGCCCTAGCCGTCAGCACGGGAACGCCAAAAGCACCATCCCAGGCGCCGACCCGGGCTGGTAGACCCTGCCACCCGCGTGTTGTCGCCCTCATGCGGGTCGCTCGCATCGTCGCCCGCCCGTCGCCACGACGTTTCTGCGCAGGCCACGACGTTTCTGCGCAGGCCACGGCGAGTGTAATATTCGTCCTGTGTCCATCGGTAGCCGGATCCGGTGCCTAAGAGAGGCTGCCGGTCTCCAGATACCCGAGTTGGCAGAAGCATCGGATCTTGACGCCGATATCGTCTCCGACTTGGAACGGAACCGCCGCCCAGCGACGTCGGCTGAACTGTCGGCAATCGCCAATGGTCTCCACGTCTCGCAGTTGGCGATCCTCGAACCCGATTCGCTGCTTGGACGCCTCCCAATAGCGCACCGCACGAACGGCGACGAGAGTTCGAGCCGGGATGCGGCAATGCGTCTTACGGCGCTCGCAGAGCTTCATCAGGTGTTGAGCGATGGCGGTCACGCTGCCACAACCGACATCGACGATCTGCCGCAAGAGCAATTCCCGACATGGCTCGAACATGCGAACGCTCTGGCTGAGTGGGCCTCCGATCGGCTCAACCCCAGCCACGACGAGGACGATCCGTCCACCGCTGACGACCCGTTCACAACCCTGGCGCAGGCCATCGAAACACACCTGCCGGCCGATGTCATGGTCGAACACCTCGGCGACCACGCAAGCGAGGGCGCCTCTATCACCGACGCGGAATTCCCCTTCATCCTGGTCAATGCGGACCGGCCGAGACCTCGGGCGCTATTTACGCTGGCCCACCAACTCGGCCACCTCCTGCACCGCGACGGGGCGACACTCAACGTCGACGTGGACCTGAGGGCACGAACCGACGAAGAACGGCTGGCGAACGCCTTCGCCGCCGCCTTTCTGATGCCCGAGCCCGAGATCGAGATAATCATCGACGACCACGGACGCACTGCAGGTGCTCTGGCGCAAATGCTCACGCAATTCGGTGTTAGCTACGAATCACTCATCTATCGGCTTCACAACCTACGAATCATCGACGCACCCGGCCGAGATCGCCTCAAGGCCGCGGGCTGGGCAGGCCTCCTCCATCAACTCGACGATGAGAAGAGTTCTCGCGCGCTGCTCGTGGCCCGTGGGTCGAGACCGGAGAGGCGACCACCCGTATTGCTCGCGTCTCGATGCGTCAGTGGCGTCCTGGACGGAACGATCAGCGCAGCACCGCTCGCGGGACTCCTCGGGGTACCCACTGACGAAATGATCGAGATGATCGAAATGATGGGTCAAGACGCCGCAGATGCCATCAATACCGACTACTCATCGCCAATCGACTCAGACGCGGAGGCTCTCTCGAGCTTCGACGCCGATCCCGTTGCCGCATAGCGCGCGGGTTCGGCACCCGCGATGAACCCGGTGCTCCACGACACCGTCACGCTCCGCCACTTCGCTGCGGCCGCACTCCTGTACGTTCTGGAAGTCCGGCACGGTGACCGAGCCGAACCACGATGGGCGTCGGCAGGGTGTTCGACTCGATCCACATTCTCCAATCGGCGGTTGACATGGGCGAGATCACGGCCGAGGACGCCGCCGAGATCGCCGACGACGTGGAAACCGACGGCCGGTCGTTCCGGCCGGAACATCGCTTCCAGAGGACGCCTGCTTACTTCGCTTGACGCAAATGACCTAGTCCGTCAACGCCTAGTTCTAGAGGGCGGCGGGAATGGGGCGGGCCTGCCGCGTAGGACCCCGGCCGACTCGCCCCCGACCGCACGCCGTCCGGCAACCCCCCGACTGCACGCCGGCCGGTAACCCCCCGACTGCACGCCGGCCGAGCCGCCCCCACGGCATCGAGGTCGTCCGGCTACCCCACGAACTGCACGCCGTCGGGCACGCCGTCCGGCACGTCTGGGAGCACGAACAGTGGGTTGCTCCAGCAGGCGGCGGTGCTGTCGGTGCGCAGCCCACACGAGTGCCAACTGCCGCCGGCTATGGCGGTGAACTCCCCGCCCGAGCCCCTTCGCCCGGGGAGTGCGGAGACGCCGCGAGGCGGGCCTGCCAGGAGCGACCGTAGGGCGTGAGGGTCACGATGCGGGTGTCGGCAGGGCTGGAGAGGTCGGCGGGCTCGGCGGTGGGGGCGGGGGGACTGCTCGAAGGACCGGTCGGAGCGTCGGCGGCGTCCAGCTCGGGGGGGAAGGCGAAGTGGATGTCGAGACGGTCGGGGGGGAGGGTCAGGCGCTCGGCCCACTCGACGACGACGATGCCGCCACTGTCGAACAGTTCGGCAAGGGCCAGGTCGTCGGCATCGGCGTCGCCGGCGAGACGGTAGGCGTCGATGTGATGCACAACCAGCGGCTCGGCGCCGACTGCGGCCCGGGCAGGGTGGGTGGCTTCGTAGTGGTGGGCCAGGGTGAAGGTGGGGCTTGTGACGGGGCCGGTCACACCCAGGGCTCTCGCCAGGAAGCGCACGAAGGTGGTCTTGCCGGCGCCGAGGTCGCCGTCGAGGCCGAGCACGTCACCGGGCCGCAGCACAGCAGCCACCTCCTCCGCCAAGCGCTGCGTGGACGCCAGCCCGCGAAGCGTGGTCGACGATGAGGCGGTCACGGCCACGGGTGATCTGTCGGCGACCTCCGCCGGAGCGATATTCGGCGGCGACGAAATCCTGCGTCTGCAGCGTGCATCCCGGCCGACTCTATGCCCTGTACGCCGGCTACCGGCCAGTGCGACACCCGCCCGAACGTGACACGCGGCCGCTGTCCGCGACTCAGGCGGTCACCGCAGGCCTGGTCGCTGGACAGTGAGTTCCGGCCCCGGACCGGAGTCCGGGACAGCCTGCTCGGCAAGACGGGCACGAACCTCCGACTCGTTCTCGACTATGCCCGTGATCTGGACTGCGTGCTCCTGCTCGACGAACTCGACGCCGTCGCCAAGCGTCGAGGTGACGACTCGAGACGCGCTCGCCACGGCGACGGAAGGCTGGTCCTTCGCCGACATCGAACGAGCCGTGCTAACCGCTCGGCGTAAAGGCGCTCCCGCCGGCGGCGGGGGTGGAAGTGGTGGTCCGGTAATCTTGCGGGCATGGCCACGACGGCACCCAGCCTCGCCGACGCTCGCCGCGCCGCGGAGGCCGTTGCGGTCGAAGGGGTGTCGCAGGTGCTGCTGTTCGGATCGCTGGCGCGCGGCGAGGAGTCGCTGGAGAGCGATATCGACCTCGTTGCCATCTTCGACGATCTCGACTACCGCACCCGATGGGACAGGAAGGTGCTCCTCGAACGCCTGGCCGCCGACGCCGCCGGGCGTCCCGTGGACGTTCGTGTCACCGATTGGCCGGAATGGACCATCCGCAGCGAGGTTGTCACGACGTCGTTCGAGAGCGCGATCGCCGTCCATGCCGTCGTCCTGTGGCGCGGCGAACCGCAAGGGGTGAACTGGGGAAAGGAGATCGGATTGCCCACCACCAACCAAGGGGACGCGATCAACTCGCTGGAGCATGTTCGGCAGGCGTTGACCCGCTTGTACGACAACCTGGATCTCTCCAGGAACGAACAGGGTGCTCTGGAAGACCGAGACCCGACGGAATACCTCTGGGCGATGGCTGTGCGCCTGCGGAGCGTGTGCAGCGAGGCGCAACTCGTGGCCGAGAACTCCCTCAAGGCGCTGGTCCATCATCGTGGCCGGGACGCACCCGGACTGACCCACGACTTGGAGGGCCTGCTCGAGAAGCTGTCGGTCGAGGACCAGCAGAACCTCAGAACGATGTTCACCGGCATCGAACCGAAGGACGTCTCGCCGTGGCGCAAGCGGGGCACCTATCCGGCGGACTGCCCGGAGGTACCCCTCGGGGTTCTCGTGACGACCGCCCACCGCACCACCACGACCGCCACACGCCTCGCCCGTTTCGCCGCGGACCGTCTCTCCCCCACGCATCGACGAACCCTGCCCGCCATCCGATCGCCGCTCGACGAGGTGCTCCCGCCACCCGACGCCGGCTTCATCACAGACGGCATCAGACGGTTTGCGGGCAGAATCGACAGCGTTCTCACCACGTGGGACCTCGATGCGCAGAGCCCCACAGCCGTTATGGCGCACCCACCACCGCCCGAACCCTGCCCCAGCGGCGACGACCTGTAACACGGGACGGCGTCAGGCGACATCGGCTGCCCGGCCGCGCTCGCCCAAGAGGGTGCCGCGTCGTCCATCGGCAGCGCACGCTTGGCTCGCCGGGCAGTGGATCCCGGCCTTCGCCGGGATGACGAGGGGGCGGTCCGGCCGCCTAGCCGGCCTCCAGGAGGGAGAGCTTGGCGCGGACGAGGTCGGCTCTTGTTTGGGCTTCCCGTTCGCCGCCGCCACGCAGCAGGGCCGCCGGGTGGTAGGTGGGCACGAGCACCACACCGTCGGCCCACGCGTAGCGCCGCCCCCGCAGCCGGGTGATGCCCTCTTTCGTGTCCAGCAGCACCTTGGTGGCGAAGTTCCCGAGGGTCACCAGCACTCGGGGCGCCACCAGCTCCACCTGGCGTTGCAGGTAGGGGCGGCAGGCGGCGATCTCCTCGGGTTCGGGGTCACGGTTGTCGGGTGGCCGGCACTTCACCACGTTGGCGATGTACACCTGCGAGCGCTCCAGCCCGATCTCCTGGATCAGCAGCTTGTCGAGCAGGTTCCCGGAGCGCCCCACGAACGGCAGCCCCTGCTTGTCCTCCTCCGCACCCGGCCCCTCGCCCACGAACATCAGGTCGGCGTTGGGGTTGCCGGTGCCGAACACCACGGTGGTGCGCCCGCCCGCCAGCGGACACAGGGTGCAGCCCGCCGCCACGGCCGCCAGTTCGTCCAAATCCAGGGACCCGATATCGACATCACTCATCGCCCGTTACCTACCACAGTTGACGCCGCGGGTCGCGCCGCTGGACGGTGGATCCCGGCCCCGGGTCACGTCCGGGGCAGGCTCCCGGATCGGGGTCCGGGGCATTCCCCCCGCCGGGATGACCGGGGGGAGGAGATGACCGGTGGGGAGGAGCCGAGACAACACCGCGACGCTTGCGTAGTTGACACCGCGACGCTTGCGTAGTTGACACCGCGACGCTTGCGTAGTTGACACCGCGGGACTTGCGTAGTTGACACCGCGGGACTTGCGCAGTTGACAACAAATGTCAACCCCGCACTACACTCCGGCGTTAGTCCGCGATAGAACAAGGAATTGAGCATGAGCGTGGTGGCGGACGCGACGGGCGTGGACCTGAGCAAGGAGTAGCCGTTCTCGTGAACGAGCGTCTCGCAGGTTCTACTCCGACCACACTCACGGGAGAACTGCAAGGTACGGCATGAACTCCACCACGCCGAGAGGCGTCGGGCACGCGTTTCGGACGGCCTTGTCGGGCGACGGACTGTCGGTCATCGCCGAGATCAAGCGCCGTTCCCCTTCCCGCGGGGCGCTGCGTCTCGACGCCGATGCCGCTGCCCTCGCGTGCCAGTATCGAGACGGCGGGGCGACGTGCCTGTCGGTGCTCACCGACAGCAATCGTTTCGACGGATCCCCCGATGACCTGCGAAGGGCCCGCGCGGCGTCCGGCATTCCAGTGCTACGCAAGGACTTCCTGACGATCCACCAGGATGTGCACGACAGCTACGAGATGGGCGCGGATGCGATGCTGGTGATCCTTGCGGACATAAAGCCTGAGATGCTGCGTTCATTGCAGGATCTGGCGCTGACGCTCGGAGTGGACGTTCTAACCGAAGTGCGCACCGAGGAAGAACTCGAGCGTGCCGTCGAGTGCGGTGCGTACATGATCGCCGTCAACCAGCGGGACGACCCGAAAGATTCCCAACCGACTGTCGATTACGACAAAGCAGAGCGCATCGCGCGCCTGTTCGACCAGGTCGACGACGAGATTGTCCTGGTCGCGGCGTCCGGCATCGGAGCACCCGGAGGGACACCGATCGATGCGATTGCAGACGCCGGTTACGACGCAGCGTTGATCGGTGAAGCACTGGTCACAGCGTCCGATCCGACCGCGGTGCTACGTGATCTCCTGGACTCGTGCCGGCGCCACCCGCTGCGAGTCCCCGCCGCCACCCTCTCGTAACACCGCTGCACGCGCCCCGCTCACTGGGGCGGGCCACCAGCGGTTGTGAAACTGCGTCAACGGCGGTGCGTGTTGTCACCTCGCCGACCGTTGTTGCGGCTTCGTTGGAGTAGGCGGGTCGGGCTGGCCGCTGGGGAGTGGATCCCGGCCTTCGCCGGGATGACGAGGGAGGGCGGGGTGACAAGCAACCGATTCGCCGTTCCCGGTAAAATCGCCTCATATTGGCTGAGTTCATCAGGCGGCGGCAGTGGGCCGATTCGGGTTGTTCTCTCAACCCGGGTGACTTGGCCTGATACCACTCCTGGACCGGTCGGCTGAACAGATGGGGATTGTCGTTTCGGCTTCTTAGAGCGACTGTTCATACATCGGCGTTCAATCGACTAAGAGCCCGCTGGCCGTATTCCGAAAGGATTTCCCCATAGCCGATATCGCTGAGAAGGCTGGGCAGTGTGAACACGCTCAACAGTTCACCCGAGAATGTCATTCTCCTCGAAACCGAGCTGCGCGAAGCCGCTACCTGGGGATTTGAACGATCAGTGTGTGCCATGAGGTCATGGTACCCGGCTCTCGGCGAGAACGCCATCACCGAGGATCTGATAGCGGCGACCAAGCCTGCGCCCGTCACCACAGGCGATGCCTTCCATCCACGGTGTGAGCGCGGCGAGGATCGACTGTGGAAAGTTCTGATCGAGCGGCAGCCGCATCAGGCTGCGAGCGACTGCTCGAAGTCGATGGCCTCTTCGAACGTGCCGGCGTCGAGGTCACCGTACAGGGCTGCGATTCTCCCGACATCGGGGATCTGCTCGAAGAGCGCCGCGGCGACTTGGGTGGTAATGCGAGAACCTGCCAGGTGAGGTTCGCCTGACACCTTGCCGGGGATGATCCGCAGGCGGGGTCGTGGTCGGAGAAGACCAGAGCTTGATCCTGGTCGGCGACACCGAGGGCTTGACGAGCCCGGAGCGCGCCCAGTGATACACGGTGGACTCCGGAACGCCGGAGAGAGCGGCAGCGCGCTGGGCCTCGTAGCAACCCTCGAACGCAGCACGGATGCGATCCGACAGCACTCCCCTGGTATCCATGGCTCCCACTCTTACAACATGCTCATCGGATTACCTGCCGGCGGAGGCTAGCCGCCGCGGCGACACGGTGGCACCCGCGCCGCCCGTTGCAGGTAGGGGCGGCAGGCGGCGATCTCCTCGGGTTCCGGGTCACGGTTGTCGGGCGGCCGGCACTTCACCACGTTGGCGATGTACACCTGCGAGCGCTCCAGACCGATCTCCTGGATCAGCAGCTTGTCGAGCAGGTTCCCGGAGCGCCCCACGAACGGCAGCCCCTGCTTGTCCTCCTCCGCACCCGGCCCCTCGCCCACGAACATCAGGTCGGCGTCGGGGTCGCCGGTCCCGAACACCACGGTGGTGCGCCCCCCGGCCAGCGGGCACAGCGTGCAGCCCGCCGCCACGGCCGCCAGCTCGTCGAGGCCCATGGACCCGATGTCGACATGCTGCGTCACGGGATCAGGCGTCCCACGGTCAGTTGCTGAAGATGAACGTGCCGTCGTACATGGTGATGTGGAACTGAGTCAGGAGGTCCATCCCCAGTAGCACATCGAAGTCTGGCGGCGTGAACGGCAGCAGAAGCACCTCGAGGGTTAGTCCTCCGGCAAGGAACAGTTCTTGTTGGACTGCCGTCCGGTGCGGTGCCTGTCATCGTGACAGGCACCGCGATATGCAATTCGAAGACCGGGGTGTTCTGAGTCTGCCCATTGGCGGCCATGAACCTGCCGATCCCGGTACTGGCGACCTGCAGCTCCTCCACGACGTTCGCCGAGACGATGGTGCGTTGCGCTCCCGTGTCCACGAGGGCGCGGACTACGTGCCTTTCGGAAATCCGTTTCTCAGGGATGGAGACGGCGACTGTCAGCAGGACCCGGTCGTTCTCGACCGGGACGGTAAACGTCGGCATAGGCCGCGACTATTGGAGCGCCGCTGTGAGTACGCCGAGTTTGGCAGGTTGCTCGCCGATGTTCTGGAGCGAGAAGTTGCCGAGGCCGTACTTGTCGCAGCCGATGGAGTAGGCGTCACCTCGGTCGTTGTAGATTCCGACGATTTCTCCGTTGTGCATGAGGGCGACGCCCCCCCAGTGCTGCTCCTCCATGCCCTGCCTGTACGTTTTATTGTATGCAGTGAAATTCAAGTCTGCTTGAGTGGTATCCATGGAGCCAGGGTCCCCTCGCAGGAGTGTCGAGTCAGTGCTCAGGCTAGAGCCCTGCCGTTGCATCGTCAATGGCGTGCAGTGCGGGGGCCAGGAAGCCAACGGCCCGTTGCGCCGGTCGCCGGAGTGGGACTCCGGCGACCGGTCCGCAGGTTGGCTGGAGGAGGTGTGTCAGCCGTTCAGGGTCAGCGGGGAACTCACCAGCCAGCGTCCGACCCGGGCGTCTGCGGGGAAGAACCGCCGCGACGGGAGTTGTGGCCGTGACCGCGGTTATCAACGTGCACGAAGCCAAGACGAACCTGTCGCGGCTCCTCGAACGCGCCCACGCGGGAGAGGAGATCATTCTGGCGAAGGCCGGCAAGCCGTACGCGCGGCTCATGCCACTGGCGCCGGACCGTAGCGGCAGGCGGCTCGGCCGCTTGGCCGCGCACGAGGGAGTCGTCTCGCGCTGTGTGCGCCTGTTGGCGCGCGGGTCACGTTCCCATTGGCCGATACTCGTGTTCCGCTGGCGCGACGCGGGGCCGGAGTCGTTGTCTGTTGGCTTGGATGGTGTTCTCGAGTTGGACGACGCGTTTGCGGAGCCTGCGTGGGAACTGTGCGATCTCTCCGAGACCTCGCAGGCGCGGCGGCAAGTTCTCGGTCTCTTCTTCAATGGCAGCGACGACGCGTGTCGCCAAGTCCTCGCCGCGGTCCAGCAGCCACGGCGCGGGCAGCGAAAGGCGTGCGGCTACGTCAAGCAAGGCGTGGTCGGAACTCGCGCTGTAGACAGTGAAGTCGCTGCCGTAGCGCATGGCCATCTCACGTTTTCCGATGCCGTGGGTGACATACGGCAGCGACGACTGGAGGTCATAGAGCGGCGCAAACCTGGCTTCGCCGCGTGCGAGCAGCAAGCTGTAGTTCCGGGCGTGGGCGTCGCGGTTCACAAGCAGCAACGCCCACAGGAGTCCATCGGCGAAGCGGCGAACGTCGGTGTCGGGATCGGCGGAATAGTTGCTGATGGTGTCGCCGATCTTGGCGATCCCGGGCCCGCCGTCGGACTCGTACTTACGATCTCCCGTGAGGCCGAGCGCTTGACACATGTCCTCTTGGTGTCGTCGCTCCCAGCCGTCAGCCGACGCGGCGCGGTCGTAGCGTTCGACGACAAGGACCGGGTGGCCGGCGTGCACCTCGATGTGGGTGGCGACGGCGTCCAAGCCGACGCGCCGCGCGGCGGCGGCGCAGAGGTGCTCCAGGACGGGGGTGCCCGGCGAGGCGGCCCGGCCCGGTTTGAGGATGTGGGTCGTGGGGACGTTGCCGTAGGGCTTGCCCCAGCGCTGCCCGACGCGGTGCAGCGCGATCTTGCTGTGGTAGCCACCGAGGCTGAAGTACGGTTCGATGTCGTCGGCGGTCCACTGCGACGGGTCAATAACCATGCGGCTGATGACATCCGCGACCTGCTCCTCGGTGAGCATTGAGATACCGCCGGCGCGGTCAGCGAGTTCCGTTTCGCGCCCGGGCGGACAGAACTGCACCGCCCCGGCGCAGTCGTGGCCCACACGGGTCCCGAGCAAATCGAACGGTGTCCTGACATCGGTGCGCCGGTACCAATCAGACAACGTGTCCGGGTTGTCCGGCAGCAGCGAGGAGATCCACGAACCTATGGCATGGTGACCGTGGGGCCGCGCCGTGAACGGCAGCGACAACGACAGCGGTGTCGCTTGTGTGTCCGCCATGTATACGTCGTCGTAGAGGAAGGTCAGGTCGCCCCGCCTGCCGCGGCGCAGTGTGCCCGCTGTGGCGCCGTGCATCAACACGACGAGTTCGTTGGCGGCGCCCATCAGCGGTCGTCAGCGGGTTCGAACCGCAGCGCTAGGCCCAGCGCCCGGATGACCTTCATGAGGTTGGCGATCTCCCCGGCCGGGTGGCCGCGCTCGACTTGGCTGAGCCACCGGCGGGAAACGCCGGCGCGCTCGGCCAGACTGCCCTGCGTCAGGCCTGCGTCGTGACGCAGGCGTCTCAGTTCCATGCCAAGATGCCCGACGGTGCGGAACGGTCGATAGAACTGTGCGGCCATGGTGCCATTCTATCAGTGTTACCGTACCGTAACAACGCCGCCGTGGTACGGCACTGTAACATGTGTCTGGTGGTACGGAGCCGTGCCAATGGGCGAGCGGGTATGCGGCCAGTGCTGTTCGCCCACGCCGGCGTCATGGTTGATGACGCAACGAATACCAAACTCAGGACACTAGCCCTGATTATTCATGAGAATGCCTGGGCGGGTGTTTTGGTGGTTTGGGCGTGCCGGTGGGCTGTGTTTTGGGTTCGGCGGGCTGGTCGGGGTTGGGCTGGGTGGTGTGGGGCGTGTGGGGGCGTACGGGGTCACCGCTCGGCGGTCAGATCTGGTCGCGGCGGGGGTGTCAGTTGTGGGCGTGGGCGGCGAGGAGGGCTCGGGCGGTGGGCCAGCGGTCGGGGAGCCGCAGGGTGGTGCGCCGCGCGGAGCGCGTGATGCGTCCTGGGGTGTGCCAGAGCTGCCAGCGGAGCTTTTTGGGTGCTGCTTTGGCGAGGTCGCCGTGCAGGCGGAGCTGCTGGAACCAGGCGACCAAAGCGAGGCTGATGACCGCCAGCGCCGCCCAGGCGGCGTTGGCGTCCCAGTCCGTGAAGGGCATGCGGGCCAGTCCGGAGTCTTTGAGGCGTTTGATGGTGTCCTCGACGCGGGCGTGGCCTCTCATGGTCTTGTCGAGTTGGGCGGCGTCGCCGGCGGCGTCGGTGAGGAATCCCCAGTAGCGCCAGTTGGGGGAGTCGAACAGGGTGCGCTGCGCTCCGGGGTGCAGCGGCTCGCGTCGCACGATGAGTCGTGTGTGCTCAGGCCAGCCTGTGAGGTCGATGCTGTTGGTGAGCTCGGCGACCTGGGCGCGGCTGTTGCGCTGTTCGGCGTTCTTGGCTGCGGGCTGCCACATGTCGGGATCGGTTCTGGCGGCCGCTATGGCTGCGGTGATCGCGTCGTTGGAGCGCGCAGCCATGAAATACACGACGTTGCGGTCTCGCAGGTCTTGTGCGAGGTTCTTCGAGCAGCCCGCGGCATCGACGCGCAGCCAGATCTCGCGATGCGCCGAGGCCGCATCGTCGCCGGCCTGGTGCCCCGAAGCGACCGCGGCGGGGAGCTGCGCAATGGCGCCGTCGAGCACCTTGAGGTGATCGGAGATGTGGTTCGCGGCGGCGTTGCCGGGACGCTGAGCGATCCACAGCGGCTCCCCGTCGCCGGTCGCGCACAGCATCGGCCCGAACCCGAAGCCGCCCTTGAAATGCGCCGCGGCGCCTGCTTTGGTCTCGGTGTGCACCTCCACCAGCGTGGCGTCGATGTCGAGCACCAGCGGCGCCGCCGCAGCGGCGTGGGCGTCACGGTTGCGCCACACCCGGGCGCGCACATCAGCGACCGCGGCCCACACGCCGCCGAGCTTCGACGCGTCGATGCCGCGCAGCACCCGATACAGCGTCGAGTCCGACGCGACCTCCCCGAACAGATCCCGCTGCGCGCGCAGATACTCGATGTCGCTGCACGACTCGCCGCCGCCCGCGAGCATCAGCAGCGCATGGGTCAGCACCTTGCCCCGGTCATGGACACGGGCCCGCTCGCCGCCGCGGCCCACCGCCACCGACAGCGCCGCGCCCACGCCCAGCGAGTCAGCGAAACCGCCCAGAACGAACAAACCAGCGTGAGCCGCGACCCGCCCCGCGCCTCCGGTCACCTTCAACTTCGCGACACTGTTAGCGTTCACCTCGGAGATGCCTTTCTTTTCTGTAACGAATATGTCTCACGACACACATCGTCGCAGATCAGAAGGGCTTTCCCGCGGACGCGCACACCCCCACCCACAGTCCCGGTGAATAATCAGGGCTAGATGAGTAGTTCCAAGGGGTGCGGGGTGCGGGGGGTCCGCCGCTGGGTGGTTGAGGGTGTCCAAGATCTGGGGTGCGAACAGCTCCCGATCTTGGAGGATCTTGGCATGAACCCGGACTTGGACACCCTCGTGACTGCACTGTATGTGACGATTGATGATCTGTTGTTGGCGCATCCGGAGTGGGCGCCGCCGCGGCCCGCGGTGGGTATCGCCCCCGGGCTGTCTGATGCGGAGTTGGTTTCTCTGGCGGTGTCCCAGGCGCTGTTGGGGTTCGACTCGGAGGCCCGCTTCGTGCGCTACGCCAAAGAGCACCTGGCGCCGTGGTTCCCCTACCTGCCCGAGCGGCCCGGCTACAACAAGCGCCTGCGCCGCAGCGGCGAGCTGATGGCCCAGGTGATGGCCTGCCTCGCACGCGACTGCCCGTCCTGGCATGACGACGTGTGGGTCGTGGACTCCACGCCCGTGGAATGCGGGCGCAGCCGCGAGACCCAAAAGCGCTCTGACCCCCCCGGATGGGCTGAATACGGTTACAGCGCCTCGCACTCGCGGTATTTCTGGGGGCTGCGCCTGCACCTCATCGCCACCCCGTCGGGGCTGCCGATCACCTACGCGCTCGCCGGCGCGAAAGCCGACGAGCGCGACGTCTGTTTGGACATGATCGCGCGCGCCGACGTGGCCCGGCGCGGCCAGACCCTGCTCGCCGACAAGGGCTACCGCAGCGCCGCCTTCGAAGCGCAACTCAACGCCGCGGGCATCACTTTGATCCGCCCCGCCACCAAAACAGAACCCCCGCGACCCGGACAACGGTTCCTGCGGCCGCTGCGCCAGATCATCGAATCGGTCATCCAGACCCTCAAAGCCCAACTCGGCCTCGAACGCCACGGCGCCCGCACCCCAGCGGGAGTCTGCGCCCGTGTCCTGCAACGACTCCTCGCCCTCACCGCCGCCATCTGGCACAACCAAACCACCCAACAACCAGGACCCGCCCGCTCCCTCATCGCCTACGACCACTAACCCCTTGGAACTACTCATCTAGCGGGCCCGCCGCGTAGGCTGTGGTCATGGCGGTTGTTGCGCCGTCGCCGGCGCCGACTCGGGGCGATGCAGAGCGCGCGGCGGCGGTGTTGATCGCCGCCGGCGTCGATGAGGTGCTGCTGTTCGGGTCGGTGGCTCGCGGCACCGCGGGCTCCCACAGCGATATCGACCTGGTGGCGGTCTACGCCAATGTGGACTACGCCGAGCGCCCCGCTCGACGCCGCGAGTTGGAGGCCGCGGCCGCCAAGGTCGTGTCGTGGCCGGTGCAGGTGCATGTGACGGATCGCCCGGAGTGGCGGGCCCGCGTCGAGCGGGTGTCCACGTCGTTCGAGCGCCGGGTCGCCGCCGAGGCGGTCTTGGTGGTGGCCGCGTCCGCCGAGGGCCCCGTGGATTGGGGCAAGGAGATGGTGTTGCCGATGAGCGATCCGCAGGAAGCACTGCGCTACTTCGACGACCGGGTCATCCCGCGGTTGCGGGACGTCGCCGCCGCCGCAACCCGGGACCACGCCGAGTCGGACCCGTATTTGTCGCCTGATCGCCAAGAACGTGCACGCCTGCAGCGCCTGGCGACCCTGTGCACTGCCGCGGCGCTCACCGCCGAGACCTCCCTGAAGGCGCTCGCTGTGCTGTACGGCGATCCGACCCCGACCGAGAAGGAGCTGAAGCGCAACGGGCACAACATCGCGACCATCCTCGAGAAGCACGTCCCTGACCCACAGCTCTCGGCGGCGCAGGCGGTGTTTGACCGCCTCGGCGTCGACCTGGGCGTGCTGTCAGAGTGGCGTGAGCGCAACACCTACCCAGACGACGCTGATGTGCTCCATGCCGACGCCGAGCGCCTTGCGCCTACCTACGCGGTGCTGGCGTCGGAGATCACCGCGCTGCTGGCGACGCACCTGCAGCAGAGGGTTGCACCCAGCCCGCCCCTCGAGGACGCGCTGGCGTCGCGGGACAGTCACGCCGCGCTGATCGCCGCCGTCGACGTGCAAGCGGGCATACCGACGCTGCCGAACGGCATCGACATCTAGCCCGGCCGCCGCCAGGTGTCCGGTTCTGTCACATCTCGCGCATCTAGCTTGGGGGCTGTGAGCACGGTTCCGGAGCCCTTCAAGGCGTCGCCGGCGTTGGCGTTGGCGCCGGCCACCCGCCGGGCCTATGACCGCCAACAGAGTGGGAGGTTTGGGCCGCCTCTCGGGGTGTCGTGGCGTTGCCGGCGGCCCCTGAGCATGTGATCGCCCACGACCAACCTGCACAGCCCGTTGACAGGGCACATCTGATGCTCGCCTATATAAGTGAACCTCCCCGGGTTTCACGCAGGCTCTGGGGTTCACGGGGTTCGGTGGAGCGGCTGGTCTGTGATGGGGGCTGGTCTGTGAGGTGGTCTGTGATGGGGGTTCGTCTGCCGTGGGGGTGTGCCCGGATGCTGCGCCGAGCGGCCTCGCCGGCTGATGCCGACGAGGCCGCATCCCCAGAGGGGGCGCTAATGCCCCGCCCTACTCCAAGGCGCACGGGGCTCGCTGTCGCCGCCGTCGACGCCACCCCGCCGGGGCGGCCGCCGGTCCGCCTCGTCGCCCAAGACCTCGGCGAGCCGCGCGGTCCCGCTCAGCGCTCGGGCTGCATCCTGCTCGCCGGCGACCTCGGGTGCCGCCAACCTCTGCGCATGAGCCCCCGCCCCGGCTGCCCGCCGGCCGTGTGGTAGAGCGACGTGTGGTAGGGCACTGTCACACCACACGCTCAGACTGTGGGCATGCGCCGTGCCCACAGTCTGCGACCCATCGACCCGCTCGGGTCCCCCCGGCGCTGCCGCGCGGCGGCGCCTCTGCTGCATCCTCGGCGCCGCCGCCGTTGCGGCTGCAACGCTTGCGCTGCCAAGCTGTGCGCATGAGTGACGTCGAGGCGGAGGCCTCGGAGGTTGAGGCGCTGCCCGGCCCCGCCGGGCCGGTGCCGCTGAGCGAGGTCCTGGAGATCCAGTTGATTGCGCGGGGGGCGAAGCCCCATCCCTGCGTGGGTTGCGGCGGCGAGATCGCCCGCGATGAGGCGTCGTTGGTGGTGCGCGAGCGCGGCGCGTACCGGCCGTGGCGACTCGGCGAGGAATGCGCGCCCGGCCGGGTCGCCGGCGTCGAGGTCCTCTGGGGCCGCAGCGCGACCTGGCGAGGCCCCAGCGACCACAGCGTCCGCGGCCACAACCCCGGCGGCTGGGACCGCCAGCTGATCTCGCGGGAGGAGGCGGCGCGCATCGAGGAGCGTCGCGCCGAGCGGGCGCTCATCGAACGCGCCGAGAGCGAGGAGCGCTGGCGCCGCCGTGACGCGGAGCGGGAGGCCGAAACCGCGGAGCGGGAGGCCGCCGACGAGGCTGCGTGGGACAGCGCACTCACGGTGCTCGCCGAGCTGGCCGGACTTGCCGCCAAGTACGCCGCTGACGACGAGCAGCCGTGGCCGGTCTTCGAGCGGATCGCCGAGGGTCTTGCCGGCCAGGCCGCCGACTTGCTGTGCCCGGTCGACGATGGCGGCTACCCGCCGCCCAGGGTGCTTACCGCCAGCGACATCACCTTCGTCGTCCGTTACATGTGCGAGCTGACGGCGCGGGCGACCGCTGCGCGGTTGCGGCCCGCCGCGCCGCCGCCGGCCGCGGAGTAGCCAGCCTCACCGGATGCCGCTGGCGGCACCGGCGCGTGGCGCCTCGTTTTCATCTCATCACTTCATTTGTCGGCAGGCCTGGCGCGGCTGGGCCGGCTGCGGGCGCGGTAGGGAACTTTGCTGCCGCGCCGCCCCCCTGTGTCAGCGCGTTTGGCGGCGACCGGTGAGGCCCGTCGGGGTGTGGGCCTGGGCGGTGGGCCGCCGCACGCCGCTCCGCCCGGGCCCGTGGGCCTGCTGGGGCTGCTGTGGTCGCTGTGGGGGGAGCCTCTAGGAGACTGCTGAGTAATTCGTTGCGGCGCCGGTGGGGAAAGGCTCGCGTTTTGGGTCGGGCTCTGGGAGTATGGGGGTATGCAGGGTTCTGAGCGTTCTGATCGCGAGTTGTTGGATGTCTTCGCGTTGTGCGGTGATCTGGTTCCGGTGGGGTCGGTGTATCGGTTCTTGGCTGAGCATCGCCTGGGGGTGTTCCCTGACGGGTTGTTCGCGGATCTCTTCGGTGGGCGGGGGCGGCGGTCGCAGCCGGCGTCGCTGATCGCGACGGTGTTGGTGTTGCAAGCCTTGGAGGGCCTGTCGGACCGCGAAGCGGTGCAGCGTTTGCGGTGTGATCTGCGTTGGAAGGCCGCGGCGGGTTTGTCGTTGACCGACGGGGCGTTCCATCCGAGCGTGTTGACACTGTGGCGGGCGCGCCTGCGCAGCAGCGCCCGCCCGGAGCGGATCTTCGACGCGGTCCGGGCGGTGATCGCCGAGAGCGGCGTCGTGGCGGCCAAGGGTCGCCGGGCGTTGGACTCGACGCTGCTCGACGACGCGGTGGCGACGCAGGACACTGTCACGATGATCTGCGCGCAGATGCGCCGGGTGCGCCGCTTGGTGCCGGCGGCGGCGGCGGTGGACGTGTCGGCGCATGATGACGGGGGGCGCGCGAAGCCTGCGTGCGACTGGGCCGACGCCGAGGCGCGGGCGGATCTGATCGACGCCCTCGTCGGTGACGCGTTGGCGGTGTTGGCCGCCGTGGACGGGGTGGATCTCGACGACGAGGCGGCTGCGGCGGTGGGCTTGTTGGGCGTCGTGGCGGGCCAGGACGTCGAAGCCGATCCCGAGGTGCCCGGGCGCTGGCTCATCGCCCGCAACGTGGCGGCGGATCGGACGATCTCCACCGTGGACGCCGAGGCGCGCCACGCCCGCAAGTCCCGCTCGGCGCGCCGCGACGGCTACAAGGCCCACATCGCCGCCGAACCCGACACCGGGATCATCACCGCCGCCGCGCTCACAGCTGCGAACGTCTCCGACGCGACGGTCGGCGCCGAACTCCTCACAACCGACACCACCATCGCCGCTGACACCGCGACTCCCGCCGACGCCGCCGCGACCGGCGTGGGTGTGGAGGTTCTGGCGGACTCGGCGTACGCGTCGGGTGAGGCGCTCGCCGCGTTCGCCGACGCCGGGCACACCACCACCATCAAACCCATCGACCGCCGCCCCGCCATCGCCGGCGGCTTCCGCCGCGGCGACTTCACCATCGACACCGCGGCGGCAACCGTGACCTGCCCCGCCGGACACACCGTCACCATCAGGCCCAGAGCCAACAACCGCGGCATCGCCCGCTTCGGCGCGCTGTGCGGCGCCTGCCCCCAGCGCGGCCGCTGCACCACCAGCGCCCGCGGGCGCACCGTCGGCGTCGACCGTTTCGAGGACCACCGCGCCGCCAACAAGGCCCGCTGGGCCGACCCCGCCACCCAGGGTGCCTACCGCCGACACCGCCCCATGGTCGAACGATCCATCGCCTGGCTGACCCGCAACAAAGCCAGACGCGTCCCCTACCGCGGCGTCGCCGCCAACCACCAATGGCTCACCACCCGCGCCGCCGCGGTGAACCTCACGCGCCTCGTCAACCTCGGCGTGACCCACACCGGCGGCCACTTCCACCTCCAAGGCGCCCACTGACACCCCAACCCGCCCGCGGCCACGCCCGACACGACAAAAACAGAGCCGAAAAGCTCCACCAACAGCACACCCACCTCACCACAACCCCAGCCCCGCCACCCCAACAGCCCCACAGCCCAAAAACTCAGCAGTCTCCTAGAACGGCTCCTCGGCAGAGACGCTTGAAGCCGGCGCCGAGGCGGTGGGAGCGGCGGCGAAGATCGCCCGAGCGACCCGCTCGGGGGTGGCGTTGAGCTTGACCTGTCGGCGCTGCCGCCATCCGCTCCTCGGGTTCGCTCATTCCGTGCCGCCGAGCAGGTGGTCCTTGATCGCCTTCACGTCGGCCTCGATGCCGTCGAGGCGCCGTCAACGCCTTGGAACCCATCGCGTACCTCATCCTGGAACTCGGCGATGTGTTCCTGCGGCGAGCCGGGCGGATCAGGCGGTGGGCTCGTCCGGAGGCGAGACCGGGGCGCTCAGTGAGTGCCTTGGTTGTGGTGGTGGCCGGTTGGGATCACTACGAGCTCAAGGAGAGGGTCGAACTGACCAGCCAGCGATCCGCCGCGGCAGTGGTGGGGAACAACCGCGCCGACGGGAGTTGCCGGTCGCCCCACGAGCCGTTGTCCCGCTGCTGCAGCCCGAACTCGACCTTGCCGTCGGCGAGCTTGCGCGCCACGATCCGCACCTCGAAGTTCTGGGCGAAATCGTCAGCCGACGCGGCCACACTCAGGGTCAGCGGCGAACTCTGCAGCCAGCTTCGGACCCGGGCGTCGGTGGGGAAGAGCCGTGCCCTCGGGAGCCGCCGGGCGCCCCACCCGTCGTCGTCCCGCTGCTGCAGCCCGAACTCGATCTTCCCGTTGGTGAGCTTGCGCGCCACGATGCGCACGTCGTCGCTGGTGGCCGGCACGCTCGTGCCGGGGTCCCCGCCGGACGACGTCGTGCTGCTGTCCCCCGGCGCGGGCGGCGGCAAACCGGTCCCGGTGGCAGGCGCTGCCGCACCGCTGCAGTCGATGTCGAACTCGAAGTCGAAGTGCTCGAACGGGTTGGTCGCCGACCAGGTCAGCGTGCGGGTGGTGGCCCCGTCCACACGGCAGTTGGACGGCAGGCCCTCGATGGACACGGTCACCGAGCAGCCGCCGAGCTTCGAGGACGTTGTGCTGGTGGCGACCGCCGGGTACACGGCGCCGGGCCCGAAGTTGGCGAAGTTCGGCGTGTGCACCGAGAAGCGGCCCTCGGCCAGCGTTGCCACGGTCTGCCCGCCCGGCAGGGTGTAGATGCCCGATCCGCCGGTGCTGCCGGCGGTCGGCGGGAGTGCCGCCACGCCGGCGCAGGCACGGGCGATCGTGTAGGAGACGTTCCCCTCGTTGCCGGAGTTGGCGACGTCCTGGATGATGGCGATGCGTTTGTACGGCAGTTGCACCTGGTCGCTGAGATCGACGCTGATCTCGCCGGCGGTGGCATCGGCGCTGCTGAACTTCTTGCCGGTGGAGCTGACCACGACGAAGGGTTCGGGTGCGCCCACGATCTTGGCTCGCCAGTCGCAGGTGACTTTGGAACCCACGGGCTCGAGGCCCTCCTCGTGCTCCTCACCGTCACCGAGCACCAAGAGGCTGGCGCTCTGGTTGCAGCCTGTCCGGTTGACGGTCGACGGGTCGGGCGTCACCCGCACGTTGAACTCGGTGATCGCGGCGGCGCGCTCGGCACGAGCCTGGAGGTCGGGGTCGGTTCCGCTGGGAGGCAGCGCCTGCACGACCTCGTCGGGATGGATGGTGAAGGCGAGCACGATCGAGGCGGAACACGATGGGGTGTCGCCGCCGACGTGCCGCACCTGGACGGTTGCTTGGTCGGCCGGCCGGGTCGAGGTATTCAGTTTGGGGCTGAATCCTCCGCCGGTGCCCCACTGCAGTTCGGCGTCGCAGATCTCGTCCACATTGCTCGTCGTGTTCTGGGCCACTGCGGTGATGACGTAGGTGCAGACGGCCGGGTTGAACACTTCACCGCCCTCGTCGTTGGTGTCGAGCCACCCGGAGCTGTAACTGGCCGGGCCCTGCTTGGGCGTGCAGCCGCCGAGGGTGTTGGCGGTGACCCGGACCTCCCAGTCGTCGGTGTCCACGTTGTCGAACGTCAACACCACGATCCCGCTCTGGGCCGTGCTCGGCGATGCCGCCACGGCCACGGCGGTGGCGAGCAGGGCGAGAACCACGAGCAACCTGCTGAAATGTCGTAGATGCAGCACGGTGCATCCTCCTTGTCGCATTCGGAGAGTGGGGAGTTTCGGATAACGAAATGGCGTTACCAGCGTAGTAGCCGCCGGGCGCAGAACGGCGGATAGGCGTCGCCGCGTCGAGGCAGGCGCGAGGCACGCCGACGAACCCCGCCGGACGGACCGCGCAGCGGCGGGTCGCCGGTGGTTGACCCGTCGCCGCCGGCCCGCAGGCGGGTCAACCTGTCGGCGAGTCCAAGGGTGGTCCGGCATCGACGGGAGACCCGCCGCCGCCGGTCGAGCTGCCAGTGCCGGTCACCGCCTCGGCGTCATCGGCCGGGACCATATCCTCGGGGGTCGCCGACGACCCGCCGCCGGTCGACGCCGTGACAGCCGCGCCACAGCCGATGCCGAACTCGAAGTCGAAGCGGCTGACGGGGTTGGCGTCCGACCAGGTCAGCGTGCGGGAGTGGTCGCCGTCGACGGTGCAGCCCTGCGGCAGGTTCCCGACCGTCGCCGTCACCGAGCATCCGGCGACCGTCGCGGACGTGGTGCTCGTAGCAACCGCCCGGTAGATCGCGGTGGCGCCGAACGCCGGCTGATGGGGCGCATGGACGGTGAACCGGCCCTCGTACAGCTCCGACCCGGCTGACGTGGCGGCCGGCGAGGCCACGGGCACGCCACCGCAGGAGCGGGAGACGGTGTAGGTGACGGTGCCGCGGTTGCCCGACCCGCGCACGTCCTGGATGATGGCGATGCGGGCAGGCACGAGCCGCACCAGCGAGGTCAGGTCGATGATGATGTTGGGGAGGGCGCCGTCGAACCCGACGTTGTCCCCCTCGGCCACGTCGATGTACGTGGGCGCCCCCGCGATCACCGCCCGCAGCCGGCACGCCGCGGCGCTGCTGTCCTGCAGGACCTGCGACGATCTGCTGCCGTCGCCGCGCACGGTGAAGTCGGTGGTGCGGTCGCAGCCCGCCGGGGGTGCGGTGCCCGACGGGTAGTCGGGCTCCACGCGCACCGTGAACGCGGCGACCTCGGCCGCCTGCCGGGCGAGTGCCGTCAGGGTTGGGTCCGCCGAGGCGCCGGGTATGTCGTGCACGATCTCCGCGCCCCTGAGCACGAAGTGGGTCTCCCTGGCAGTGGCGCAACCGCTGCCGGGTGCGCGCCTGATGGAGAGCCTGGACGCGGCGTCGGGCCGGCCCGCTGTGAGGACGCTTCCCTCTTCGTAGTCGCCGCTGACGTCCCCGTTGTTGTCGGCCCAGGCCAATTCGGCGCGGAATCTACAGTCCGGCCTCAACGCGTTGCGCACCTGGGCATTGATGCTGAAGACGCATTCTCCGATGCTCAGCGTGGCGCCGACGCTGTCGCCGGTATCGAACCACAGCGAGGAGTAACCGACGTCGCCGCGCTCCGGAACGCAGCTACCGAGTGTTCCGACCGTGACCCGGACCTGCCACCGCTGGTCGTCCTTGCCGTCGTTGTCGGCGTCGGGGTTCACCATGGCGTTGACGAACACGAAGACCTTCACGGGAGTTTCGCTCTGCCCCAGGACAGGGCCGGGGGCCAGCACCGTGGCGCCGACGAGCAGGACCGGAGCCGCCAGCAGCCTGATTAACAGTCGGAGATGCGACACGGTGCGTCTCCTTCGCCGAGGTGCACGTGATGATTCGATAGCACGTTCAGCGTAGTGGTCGTCCGGCTGTGGTTAGCGGATGCGGGGCCGTGGAGCGAGCCGTTGTGGTATGAGCCGGTCGGATCGCTGGACAGTGGATCCCGGCCCCGGATCGAGTCCGGGGCAGGCTCTTCGCCGGGATGACGGGGTGGGGCCGGGATGACGAAGTGGGGGGGCCGGGATGACGGGGTGGGGGGGCCGGGATGACGGGGTGGGGTTGGGATGACGAAGTGGGGGGTTGGGATGACGAAGTGGGGGGTTGGGATGACGAGAGAGAGCCCGACCCGACGGAGAAGGGCGTGGGCTGGAAAACGGCGAGGGGGCCGGCACCGGGCCGGCCCCCTCGGGTTTGGAATCAGGGTTAGGTCAGCCGGTAGGCGTGTCCGCCATCGGGCCTTCAGGCTCTTCCATGACCTCAGGCTCTTCCATGACCTCAGGCTCTTCCATGACCTCGGGCTCTTCCGGTGGATCCGGCTCAGGTGCCGGTTCCGGCACAGGCGGTGGCGTGCAGTCGACCGTGATCTCGAGGATCACCGATCCGCTGGCACTGGCCAACGCTGCCGAGACGCCGTCCGCCGAGCAGCCGTCAGGCACGCCCGAGATCGACACGGTCGCCTCGCAGGACTTGCCTCCGTCGTCGAGCGCGGTCGCGTTCACATCTTCCCCAGGATCGAGACCCTTGGCAAGGGCGAGAGCGTCGGTGACGTTGAAGCGACCTGTGCGCAACTCCACGATCACCTCTGCGCCGGTCGAGGAGATGCCGCCGGCTGACGGCCGGGCCTTCAGGCTGCCGGGCAGACCGGGCGCACCGCACGGGGTGTCCAACTTGTACGTGGCGCTGGCGCCACCGGCGTCACCGATGACGTTCTGCACCAGGTAGACCTGCACGGAGGCGATGGACACCACCAGGTCGTCCACGGGCACCGTACCTTCGTCCACATCTGCGGTGGTGTCATCATCCTGCAACGGGTTCACCTCGTCATCGGAGTTGGCCGTCGAGCGTGCCTCTCCGCCGCCTGCGGCGAACCCTGCGGGCAGGGCGGCCGTGACGGTGTAGGTGCAACTGGCTCCGCCGAGCGTGTCGTCGACCACTGTCAGCGTGGCGTCCTGCTCATTGGTGCCGTAGTTGATCTCGGTTTCCTCGCTGACGGTGTTGCACCCCTCGGGGACCTTGCCGTTGGCAGCCTTCTCGGGCGTCGCGGTCACCGTGAACACGGTGTTCGCGACGGCTCCCGCGTCGTCGTCACTCGCAACCATGGTGGCCGCCGTCTTCACCGTCGTGCCGGCGGTTCCGCCGAGGCACGGGTCGCCACCGGCTGCGGCATCGATATCGGCGTCCGTGCAGAGCACGGCCGCAACGGCAACGGTCGGGTTTCCCGCCACGGTGACGGCGAGTTTGCCCGTCGTCGCGCAGCCGCCTTCCACGAGTGCCAGACTAATTATGTCGTTGTCGGCGCCCGTCACCGGCGAGGTGACCCTGCAGTCCGCTCCGGCGCTATTCACCAAGCTGGCTTCCCACTCGTAGTTGCAGATGGTGTCGATCACGACACCGGTCTCCACGCCGTCTCCCTGACCCTCAGTGGCGCCTTCTGTCACGGTCAGTGTGACCGAACCGGAAGCACCGGACGTATTGGCGCCGGGATCACAGTCACCCTGCGTGTCCCAACTGACCGTGTAGGTGCCCACGTTGCCGGCGACGTCGTCCGGGCTGTTGACCGTGACCACTACCTTGGCGGCTGAGGCTGGGCTGGATGCCAGCGCCAATACCACAGCCAGTAGACCAGCGACACTCAGGACACTGGTCAAAATCTTTCTCATCTCTCGCTGTTTCCTTCCTTGATTCCTTAAGGCGTCCCGCGACGCGCACGCCGCGCGGCTGCCTCTCTCCAACAGGACCATAACCTTACACCCCCGTACCGCTGCGGGCAACATCTTTTCGATGCGGCCCGCCGCGGCGCCCACCCGGCCGGCCCGCAGTCCCGAGCAGAACCCCGGCCCGGAGTACGGGACAGGTTCTGCGCAGGGCAAACGAGCCACACCGACAGGGCCACGAAGCGAACTCCGCCCCCGGAGGCGTCCCGGCGAGGGTAGCAGCACCCGACCGGGCGCGGCGCACAAAGTTGGCGCCGGAGGTGATGTGCCGCCCGGCCGCAGCGACCCCTCTCCCCGTCGTTCCGGCGGAGAGCCTGCCCCGGACTCGATCCGGGGCCGGAACCCACTGCTGCCGCCACCCGACCCGCGGTCACCACACCGCCTGCGCACGGTCCCACCATCCCGCGGCCCCGACCGCCACACCGCTGGAAAGTGGATCCCAGCTTTCGCTGGGATGACGACGGCCACGGCCGGCACCCGCTCCCCCGTCGGACTGCCCCGCCCCGTCGTTCCGGCGGAGAGCCTGCCCGGACTCGACCCGGGGCCGGAACCCACTGCCGCAGCCCGGCCGACCCGCAGCCACCACACCGCCTGCGCCGGACCCCACCAACCCCCGGCCGCGGCGGCCCCGGCTCCCCATCGGACCGCCCCCAACCGTCATAGGCGCCAATACCAAGTTATATTGTGTTACACGTTTATCTAGCGTATAACCACTACCCCGAGTGTGATTCGATCCCGAGTACCACCGCCTCTGTGTGGCGGCCACGCAGCGTCCCGGCACCACCGGCTAGGATTTTGGAGAGGAACAGCAATGGAACCCGCAATCATCAGCATCGTCAGCCTCATCCTCATGGTGATGCTCTACCAGGACCGCGCCCGCGGCGCCGAAATCTCCAAATTGCGCCAGGACATCTCCGGCCTACACGAGGGCACCGCCCGTCGCACCGACATCTCCGAGTTGCGCCAGGACATGAAGGCCGGATTCGCCGCGGAGCGAGAAGCGACCACCGCCGGGCTCAACACCGTACGCCAGGACATGAAGGCCGGATTCGCCGCGGAGCGAGAAGCGACCACCGCCGGGCTCGACACCGTGCGCCAGGACATGAAGGCCGACATGAACGCCGGCTTCGCGCGAGTCGACAAGAGATTCGAGTCAATCGAAGAGAAGATCGAGTCGTCGGCGAGCCGCACCGATGCTCGCATCAGCGAACTCAACAAGTCCGTCATCGAACTCGCCAAGAGCCTCGGACGGGTCGAGGGCCGCACCGAAACCCTCATCGCGGTCGAGTAACCGCCGGTGGGGCGGCGAGGAGTGCCCGCCGTCGTTACCACCGACAGCAGGGCCTACACCACCGGAAATTGGACACGAGGTACGCCCCAGCAGAGGTACGCCCCAGCAGATGAAGGTGTTGTCGGTGCGGAGCCCGCACGAATGGCGCCGCCGGCGGACACGGCGCTGAACTCACCGTCCTGCGCGGTCGCCTGCCCGTCGCTGTCCTTGCCCCAGCAGGTGACGGTGCCGTCGGCGCGCAGCGCGCACGAGTGAGTGCCGCCGGCGGACACGGCGCTGAGGGCGGTGGGGGTTTGGGGGGCTGTGGGGCCGGCGGTTTGGGGGGTCGGCGCGGGGGCCCGCCGGCCCAACGGAGATGTCTTCGATGGCGCCTGGGCGGCGTTCTCCGGCGTCGGGGCCGGGGCCGGGATCGTCGAACTATGTTGCCCTTCACGTCTATTTCGTGTATATCTATTTCATCAAGGGTGATTCGAACCATAGCACGCCCGGCCCCGTAGCGGCCCGCCACCACCGGCTACGATTCGGAGGGGAATAGCAATGGAACAAGCAATCATCAGCATCGTCGGCCTCATCCTCGTGGTGATGCTCTACCAGGACCGCGCCCGCCGCGACGACAACACCCGCCTGCGCGCCGACATGACCGCCGGGTTCGCCGGCCTGCGCACCGAGATAAACGGCGACATCTCCGGCCTGCGCGCCAACATGACCGCCGGGTTCGCCGGCCTGCGCAGTGAGATGAACGACAACAACGCCGGCCTGCGCACCGACATGCGCGACGACAACGCCGCCCTGCGCGCCGACATCTCCGGCCTGCGCAGTGAGATGAACGCCGGATTCGCCAGCGAGCGCAAGGCGACCACCGACGCCCTGCGCGCCGACATCTCCGGCCTGCGCGCCGAGATGCGCGACGACAACGCCGCCCTGCGCGCCGACATCTCCGGCCTGCGCGGCGACATGAACGCCGGATTCGCCAGCGAGCGCAAGGCGACCACCGACGCCCTGGGCGGCCTGCGCAAGGAAATGAAAGACGACATGAGGGAACTCAGCGACGAGATCGACTCCTCGGCGAACCGCACCGACGCTCGCATCAGCGAACTCAACAAGTCCGTCATCGAACTCGCCAAGAGCCTCGGACGGGTCGAGGGCCGCACCGAAACCCTCATCGCTGTCGAGTAACCGCCGGGGGGCCGGGGGGCCGGGGATGTATTCCGTGCCCCGGTTGTGGCTCATGAACGAGGAGGGGAGCCACCTTCTTCAACTCCAGCAGGATCGGCTGGTGGTCAACCGGCGGAAACTCCCGAGCGACACTCCCTGTCTTCGCTACAGGCCCATCCGCGAGTTCCTTGTCGAGGCGTGGGAAGGGCTGGCTGGAGTACTGGCGAGCCTCGGGCACGCCTTCCCCGAACCGTCGATCTGCGAAGTGCAGTACGTCAACCACCTCGACGAGCGCAGCGGCTGGGGCTCGGCGGGCGATACATCCGCGGTCATTGCTCCCTGGAGTGGATCCATGAGCGACGGCTTTCTGCCGCCGCCCGAGAGGCCGGGTTCTCTCTGCTGTTCGAACTACCCGATGAGCGCGGATGGCTCGCCGTCGACGGCCGATCCGGGCGACTCAGGGACGGTCCGAAGGCGATGACTCTGAACCTGATCTCGCTTGGGCGGGCCTCCTCACCGGACCTTGCCGGTGCACTCGACTTCATGGACCTCGCCCATGAGTGGATCGTCCGAGGGTTCACATCCATGACGACGGCGGAAGCACACGAGCATTGGAGGCGCACAAAGTGAGTGTCATTGGACAAGGACTGCTGACGGAGCCGGAACTCCCACTGTGTTCGTGGTGGGTGAACGCGGCGACCGGACTCTCGGAGACCATGACACCCGCGGCCTGGTGTTTCCTCGGACCTGCGGCCTGGTCTTCCCCCGCACCTGCGGTCGGATCGGAACGACGCGAGGTCACACTCAAAGTATCGGCGAGCCTTCTTTGTCAGCCCTGGTTCCACCCGACGGTCGGGCGACTCGAGGGGTTCCTCTCTCTCAGGGAGGACTGGAACGGCTACGGGGAACAACCCATCCACGAGAGTGCAGTGAAGCGCGCCGTGGCCGTACTCAATGACGTCTGCCCGATGGGGCCTGAACCCTGGGTCGTCCCCACGTCGGACGGCAGGGTGCAGATCGAGTGGGCGTCGGGCGGTTTCGAGATCGAAGTGGAGATCCTGCCCACCGGACCCGCGCAGATTCTCATCGTCGAACCCTCGGGCGAAGAGACCGAGATGTCTGCCCACACCAGTGGCAGCCCGGCCTGGGGACAACTTCGGGCTCAGATCGCTCAGATGGAGCTTGCGATCGTTTGAACGAGCGCAAGCCTCTGGACGGCGGCGAGACCGCCTGGTGAACCGCCGGTGGGGGGCCGAGGCCGCCTGGTGAACCGCCGGTGGGGGGTGGGGGGGACCGACTCCCTACCGCGAGTGGTGCGCCGGCCCCACGATGACGACGCTCACCGTCATAGGCACCAATACCAAGTTATATTGTGTTACACGTTGTTTTAGTGTATAAACACTATCCCGAGTGTGATTCGACCCCGGGTGTCACCGCCTCTGTGTGGCGGCCACGCAGCGGCCCGCCACCACCGGCTACGATTTCGGAGAGGAACAGCAATGGAACCCGCAATCATCAGCATGGGGATTATACGCCTAAGTTGCCAAATGGTCAGCAGTCAAAGCCAAGCGGCGCCAGATCTGCGCGGCACACCGCTTGCATCCCGCGCCACGCAGACGACGCCTCACGGGCCAGACCCGCGAACGACGCGGACAACGCATGGTCATAGTGCCCACACGCGGCCCGATAATCCGAGATCAACTGGGTCACCGTGCCGACACCGGCGGCCATAGTGGCGTAACTGTCCTGCGCTGACCAGATATCCCCAGCCGCAGCATCCGCCACGAACCAGCCCACTGCCGTGTCAAGCAGGTAGCCCGCTTGGAGGATCGTCGATGCTTCGTCGTCGCATTGAGCGCGCGACATGGTTGGGCTCGACGGCGCCGCAGGTGGTGGTTGTGGCCTTGGCGGTGGCGGGTTTGGGCGCGGTGCTGGTGGCGGTGGGTGGGGGATAGGCGCCAGCAGCGTGTCGGTGGGTGAGACGACGATTGTCGTCCCGGTCCACCCCTGCCCCAACGGCGGCCGTTCGGTGGTCGTAGTTGGGGTGGGTTCTTCGGACGCGTTGATGGCGAGGATCGCGGCACCACCGGTGACGAACACGACAACGGTGTAGACGACTCCGCCGACCCACAACACGATTTTGCGGCGACGAGACATAGCGGCGCCCTACTTGCCGTAGCCGCCGTCAATGCAGATCTGGGCGTGCTCCTGCTTGAGGTCTCGCTGGTCGTTTCGCCATTCGCGGCACGACCGCTCAACAAGTCTGAGCTGCTCTGGTGTCGCGTCTGGGCCTGCCTCGAAATCTGAGCATGCACCAGTGATGGTGACTAGCGCGATAGCGGCGAAGGCGATTCGGTAGCACATGAGGTGGCTCCCTTCGGTGGTCGGACTTCGTGCCATCGATGCCAAACCAGCGTCCGAAGGGAGCCGCGGCGCGTCCGCCCACGTTGCTGGTCTATTGAGCCTGGATCCACCGTTTCGGCTGGCTGGTGGGTGTTGGCTGGTGGTGGTGGGGGTCTGGTGGGGGTTGGGGGACGTTGTTTGGTGGGCGTTGTGCTCGGCGGCGGTGGTGGTGGGTGTGTGTTGGTCGGTGTGGGCGGGTTCGGGGCGTGTCGGGGCGTGTGGGGGCTGCTGGGGGGCCGCTGGTTTCGGGGAGTCCTGTGGGGGTTAGATGAGCAGCGGCAGGTTGCGGATTCGTCGTAGCGCGTCGGTGAAGGTGCGCTGCCAGGGCCAGTGGGCGGGCAGGCGCAGGACGCTGCGTCCGCTGTGGTTCACGATGCGCCCGGGCAGGGCGAGGAGTTGGTTGCGGACGGTGCGCCCGGCGGTGAGTTGGCCGCGGCGGCGCCCGGCGGTGTGGTGGTGGAGCCAGCGGTAGAGGTTGTGGGCCAGTGTGGCGCAGGTCAGCCAGGCGGCGTTGGCGGCGAAGTTCCCCGACGGCAGGTGCGCCAGTCCGGTGGTGTGTTTGAGGTCGCGGATGGCGAGTTCGATGCTGGCGTGGGCGCGGTGGAACTCGTCGGCGGCGGCGGTGTCGTGGGTGGTGTTGGTGATAAAGGCGTGGTAGCGCCAGTGCGGCCACAGTTCGCCCTGGGTCGCCTCGGTGAGGCGGCTGCGGCGCACGACGAGGCGCAGGTGGCGCGCCTCGCCGTCGACGGTGGCGGCCAGGGTGGTCTCGGTGACGTGCGCCTCGCCGCCGGGGGGGTAGTCGATGGGCGCCCAGTCCGCCTCGGCGATGCTGGCAATGGCGGCTTTGACCTTGGAGGTCTGGCGCACCGTGATCGACCAGCGCACCCCCAGGGCGTCGAGGCGCGCGACGAGGTCCCAGGACCAGAACCCGGCGTCGGCGCGCACGGTCAGCGGCCCGGTCGCGCCGGCGCGCCGGGTGCGGCCGACGGCCTCGACGACGAAGTGCACGTTGCCGCGCTGCGACGAACCGCCGCGCAGGCGCGCGGCCAGCACCTCGCCGGTCTCGGCGCGGGCCGCCACCAGCGGGTGATAGCCCAACTCGGCGGTGTGACCGTAGGCGGCGCCGGCCTTGGCCTTGCCGACCACCTCACAGACCGTGGAATCCACATCGATGGTCACCGGATCGGCGCCGGGACCCGCGCCGGTCGCCCACGCCCGCGCCAACACCTCGCCGGCAGCTTTGTCGAGTTGGCGGACGTGACCCCACGTGAAGGCGCGCAGGAACGTCCCCAACGTCGACGGCGCCACCACCTTGAACCCCAACACACGACTCGTCGCCCCGGCGCGCAGACGATCCGCGTGATCGATATGCGTCGCGCCGACCAGCATCGCCGCCACCAACGTCAACACCTTGCGACCCGGACGCGCCCCGCCGGGGCGTCCCCCCAGGCGCACCATGCGGTCAACGACCGCCTCGGCGCCCAACCGGCCCACCAGCGTGCCCGCCGCCAACAAGCCCGCATCGGCCACCAACGACGCGTCGTCGAAGACCACCCCCAGTCGCTCAATCTTGTGCGATACTCCACTCACAGGAAGTGCCTCCTGATCAGGGCCGAAAGCCGCGGTTATACACGGCCATTCTCCCAGGTCAGCGAGGCATTTCCGCGCACCCCCAACCCCCAACACCCCAACCCATCGGTGGATCCAGGTTGAGGCTTGGCGAGCCCTGACATCGATGGCGCGAGCGACACTAGCCGACCCTCGCAGTTTGCTATAATGTCGCTGTGACCTGGGCAAACACCGCGGGCGACACATGTGACATCTGTAACACCTGTCGCATTGCTAGCATTGCTAATCACGCGTAGCATGACTAGCACGCGTGGTCGTTCAACTGGGGGGGGGACACCTATGACTGAGCAAGGCCTAAGCGACCAGATCGGCGAACTTCAGAAGGCGATGATCGCCGGGTTTGAAGCGGTCGGCGCCCGGTTCGACAAGGTCGATGCCCGGTTGGACTGCATGAACACCCGCCTCGAACACGTCGAAACCGCAGTGGCGTTGAACACGAAAGCCATCGGGGATGCGCTGAGACGGCTTGACAACCACGACGAACAGCTCCTCGGCGTATGACCAGCGACAACACGCCAACACCGATAACTGATCAGAAGCGAAAGCGTCAGCGCCGTGAGGTCAAGTTGCCTGCCACGCCGCACGAGGTCGCGCGAGCGATGTTCGCTGCCGTGCCGCCGCCGGATGCGGCCAAGCGGCGAAAGGCCAACGCAGGCTAGAACGGCTCGCCGACTGGCAGCGGGCTAGCGCCAGTCGTCGCCACTAGATCGGCGTACGTCAAGCGGCGCCCGACCATCCCCAATGTGACCGCCGCCATCTGATCCACCGTGTCCAGTGCCCGGATGTTGTGCCGCCCCGCGAACTCGTTCACGTAGCGGGCCAGATGTTTCGGGCTGAGCCGGTGGTAGGTGCCGTGGTAGCCGCGCTTGAACATCGACCAGAATGACTCGATCCCGTTCGTGTGCGTCGTCCCGTTCACATACTCGCCCACGCTGTGGCGCACCGTCTCGTGGTTCAACAGGCCCGTGTAGGCGCGGGCGTCGTCGGTGAATACCCGAGCGCCCAGCGCTGTGTGCTTGCGCACGAACCCCTGCAACGTCTCCGCGTTCGTCCGAGACACCGGAGCCGCATCAACCCGCCCAGTACTGCGGTCCTTCACGCCCACCACGGCGACCTTGCCGACCGTTCCGCGGCCGGTGATCACCTCGCGCCGACGGGCGGCGTGCATGTTCTTCGCCTTCCCGCCCACATACGTCTCATCCACCTCAACGGGGCCGGGCATCGGCAGATTCACACCAACGGCGAACGCCTCGCGAATGCGCTGCATCATGTGCCACGCCGTCGCCTGACGGATATCCAAGTCGCGGTGCAGCTTCATCGAGGATGTGCCCTTGAGGTTCGTCGCCATCATGTAAATCGCGATCACCCACTTCTGGTAGCCGATCTTGCTGGACTGCATGACGGTGCCCTTGCGGACCGAGAAGTAGGAGCGGCAGTCCTTGCACCGGTACGGCATCGGCTTGCGGCTGGTGACAACGGCGTAGCGGACCGATCCGCAGTCGGGGCAGAACCGCTTGTTGGGCCAGCGCACAGCCTCGAACCATGATTCCGCTGCGTCGTCGTCGGGGAACATTGCGAACAGTTCAATGATGCTCAACCCTGTGCGGTCTGATCGTCCTGGTCCGTTGCTCATGGCCGCCTCCTCACCTCGTCTATGGCAAGTATAGCGCCACTAACCGACATTGGCAACTTAGGCGTATAATCCCCATCAGCATCGTCAGCCTCATCCTCATGGTGATGCTCTACCAGGACCGCGCCCGCGGCGCCGAAATCTCCGAATTGCACCAGGACCTCTCCGACCTACACGAGGGCACCGCCCGTCGCACCGACATCTCCAAGTTGCGCCAGGACCTCTCCGACCTGCGCGAGGGCACCGCCCGTCGCACCGACATCTCCGAGTTGCGCCAGGACCTCTCCGACCTGCGCGAGGGCACCGCCCGTCGCACCGACATCTCCGAGTTGCGCCAGGACCTCTCCGACCTGCGCACCGAGATGCGCGACGAGATCGACTCCTCAGCGGGACGTACCGACGCTCGCATCAGCGAACTCAACAAGTCCGTCATCGAACTCGCCAAGAGCCTCGGACGGGTCGAAGGCCGCACCGAAACCCTCATCGCTGTCGAGTAACCGCCGGCGGCCCGCCTCTCGGAGACCATGACACCCGCAGCCAGCCCTGTTCCTGGACCGGAACGACGCGAGATCACGCTCGAAGTAACGGCGAGCCTTCGGCGTCAGCCCTGGTTCCACCCGACAGTCGGGCGACTCGAAGGGTTCCTCTCTCTCAAGGAGGACTGGAACGGCTACGGGGAACAACCCATCCACGAGAGCGCAGTGAAACGCGCCGTGGCCGTACTCGATGACGTCTGCCCGATGGGGCCTGAACCCTGGGTCGTCCCCACGTCGGACGGCGGGGTGCAGATCGAGTGGGCGTCCGGCGGTTTCGAGATCGAAGTGGAGGTCCCGCCCACCGGACCCGCGCAGATTCTCATCGTCGAGCCCTCAGGGGGAGAATTCGAGATGCTCGCACATGCCGACAGCATCGACGTATGGGGACGGCTGCGGGATCGGATTGCTCAGATGAGGTGTAGCACCGGTTGAACGAGGGTGAGCCGCTGGACGGCAGCGAGCGCTCGTGGCGGCGAGCGCGCGCGGCGGCGAATCCATCCGAACCACCTAGCCAGGGACGGGAGGCTGACATCGGCGGCCTTCGTCGGCGCCGAGATGCCAGTCGATATAGCAAGAATCCAGCACGACATGTCGATCACACTCGGTAGCGGTGCAGGCGTCGCAGAATGCAAGGCCGCGGCGGCACAGGAACTCAACCAGCGGACCGTCGCCGATCCCCTTCCGGAGAACCCCTCGCACGCCTTGGTGATCGGCAAAAAGTCGCAAAGCGTCAAGAGAGCGCTGCGCGATGCCGCCACCTTTACACCGCGAGACCAAATTCCCCGAGAGCCCCGGACGGGTTAAGGGCCGCGCCAGCCGCCGGCGCCATCGGGTTACCGGCCGGGGGCCGGGGGCCGAGGCCGCCTGAGGGCCGGGGGCCGAGGCCGCCTGAGGGCCGGGGGCCGAGGCCGCCCGGTGAGCCGCCGGTGGGGAGCAGAGGCGGAGCGGAGCCGAGGAAGCATTGTCATACCCCCTCCGTACCGTCGAACACATGGACACCGAGTTCCTCGGCCCACCGAACCGGCTCACCGTTACGGACGTGTCGGCCGACGCCGCCCCCATCACCCACCCCGAACGTGGCGTCATCAAACCGCCCAAACCGGACATTCACTCAGAAGCACCTCCGCCACCCGCCCCCAACCGTCATGGGCAGCAACGTCAAGTTATCTTATGTTACATATCTATTCGATGTATTCACATTACCCCGAGTATGATTCGACCTGGAGAGTCACGCCGCGATGCGGCGGCCTCGCAGCAGCCTGCGGCCCCCGACTACGATTCGGACAGGAACAGCAATGGAACAAGCGATCATCAGCCTCGTCGGCCTGGGCCTGGCGCTCATGATCTACCTCGACCGCGCCCACCGCGCCGAGGTGCGCGCCGGCTTCGCGCAGATGGACAAGCGGATCGACGAGCGGTTCGACCAGGTCGACAAACGGTTCGAACAGGTCGACAAACGGTTCGACCAGGTCGACAAACGGTTCGACCAGGTCGACAAACGGTTCGACCAGGTGGACAAACGGTTCGAACAAGTCGACAAGAGGATCGAGTTCTCGGCGAGCCGCACGGACGCCCGCATCAACGAACTCAACCGCTCGGTCATCGAACTCGCCCAGGGTGTCGGCCGGGTGGAGGGCCGCACCGAGGTGCTCACCGCCGTCGAGTAACCGCGATAGCGGGCTCGCCACCTGCGCTGCCGGGGCGGCCGGGGCGAGCATTCCGAGCACCCTGCCGTCCGCACTGACGTTCCCGGCGACGGCATGACGCACGTCCAGATCGGAAGCAGTGGCGAGGCGGGCGAGAACGTCACGGGGTGCGCCGGTCCGGCGCGGTCGCCCGCCCGGAGTCTCTGTAGGGGACTTATAGACGTGAGTAACCAGCGGCGGGGCAGTGGGTCTGACCGCTGGCCTCGGTGTCGTCGCTCATGTCTATAAGTCCCCAACAAGCGGAAGGACTTCTCCACTAACTCTGTCCATGCCGCTGCGAGCGGCACCCTTGGGATGTCGGGTACCGTACTACGTTGTCATCCACGTCGTGGATGGTTATCATCTACGGTGTGGTTGATATTTCACTGCCGCGTCTTGCCGGCCCGAGCCTGCGGGATCGCCTCGCTGTGATGCCCGCAGTGGTGGTCACGGGCGCCCGGCAGACGGGCAAGAGCACACTCGTTCAGGACCTCACACCCGGACCACGGCGCTATCTCTCCTTCGACGACCTCGACGTGGTGGATATGGCGCGGCGCGATCCCGAGGTGTTGGTGGGGGGCAGCGAGCCGGTGACGCTCGACGAGGTACAGCGCGAGCCCTCCGTGCTGCACGCCGTGAAGCAGGCCATAGACCGTCAACGCACGCCTGGGCGGTTCCTGCTGACGGGATCGGCGAACCTGCTGCTGATGCGGCGGGTGTCGGAGTCGCTGGCCGGTCGGGCCAGCTACCTCACACTGTGGCCGATGACCAGGCGGGAACAGCAGGGTCTGGGGCCGGGCGGCATTTGGGGCGAGCTGCTCGACACCGACCACGAACTGTGGCCGGACGTGATCGCGGCGCAGCCCGACGAGCCTGCTGACTGGCAGGATCTGGCGCTGCGGGGCGGGTTCCCCGTACCGGCGCTGCAACTGCGCACGCCCGACGCTCGGGCGATCTGGTTCGACGGGTACGTGCGCACCTACCTGGAGCGCGACCTTCAGGATCTCTCGGCGATTGCCGCGCTACCGGATTTCCGCCGGCTGATGCGGGCCGTGTGCCTGCGACTGGGCGGGCTCGTGAACCAAACCGATCTCGGCCGCGACGTTGCGCTGGCGCAGTCGACGGTGCACCGCTATCTCAACCTGCTCGAAACGTCACTCCTGCTGGTGCGCGTCCCCGCCTACGCGGTCAACCGTACGAAGCGCCTCATCAAGTCGCCGAAGCTCTACTGGGCCGACACCGGTCTGGCGCTGCATATCGCACAGACGGCCCCCACGGGCGCCCACCTGGAGAACCTCGTCCTGCACGATCTGCTGGCGTGGCGCGCCACCCGCACCGAACATGCGGAGGTCTGCTACTGGCGCACCGCCGGTGGGGAAGAGGTGGACTTCGTCATCGAGACCGGCAACCGTCTGCTCCCCGTCGAGGTGAAGGCCACCCACCGACCCGGCGTTCGCCACGTCGCGCACCTGCGGTCTTTCCGGGCCGAATATCCCGACCTGTCCCGGCCCGGCCTGCTGCTCCACACCGGCACCACCATCGAATGGCTGGCCCCCGACGTACTGGCCGCACCCTGGTGGCGAGTGTTCTGACCCCACCCGGCGCCTCGGCCGGGTCAGCCTAATGACGAGGATGTATTCCGTTCCGGCACACCTGGGCTAGCCTCATTATGACCATGTGTTCATACCCCGGTGACCTCCCGGAATACGGCCAACCACCGGTGGTCGAGGTGGCCTTGGCCATCCAGTTCAAGTCGGCCATCGGCTATCGGTCGCTTGATCTTGCCAAGCTTGCTCAGCACTGGTCGGACGAGCTGCCCCAGGCGTCGGAGCGGCCCCCGCTCGGGCCGATGGCGGTTGAGTTTGAAGGCTCCGCGGTGACGTTGAAGGTGAGCGAAGAAACCGAAACGCCGCGGTTGTGGCTCATGAACGAGGAAGGGAGCCACCTTCTTCAACTCCAGCAGGATCGGCTAGTGGTCAACTGGCGGAAACTCCCGAGCGACACCCCATATCTTCGCTACACGCTCATCCGCGAGTTCCTTGTCGAGGCGTGGGAGAGGCTGACTGGAGTACTGGCGAGCCTCGGGCACGCCCTCCCCGAACCGTCGATCTGCGAAGTGTTGTATGTCAACCACCTCGACGAGCGCAGCGGCTGGGGCTCGGCGGGCGATACATCCGCGGTCATTGCTCCCTGGAGTGGCTCCATGAGCGACGGCTTTCTGCCGCCGGCCCGAGAGGCCGGGTTCTCTCTGCTGTTCGAACTCCCTGACGAGCGCGGATGGCTCGCCGTCGATGGCCGAACCGGGCAACTCAGGGACGGTCCGAAGGCGATGACTCTGAACCTGATCTCGCGTGGGCGGGCTTCCTCACCGGACCTTGCAGGTGCACTCGACTTCATGGATCTCGCCCACGAGTGGATCGTTAGAGGGTTCACATCCATGACGACGACGGAGGCACACGAGAATTGGAGGCGCACAAAGTGAGTGTCATTGGACAAGGACTGCTGACGGAGCCGGACTTCCGACAGTCATCGCGGTTGATGAACACGGCGATCGGACTCTCGGAGACCATGACACCCGCGGCCTGGTATTCCCTCGGACCTGCGGCCTGGTATTCCCTCGGACCTGCGGCCTGGTCGTTCCCCGCACCTGCGGTCGGATCGGAACGACGCGAGATCACCCTCGAAGCATCGGCGAGCCTTCGGCGTCAGCCCTGGTTCCACCCGACGGTCGGGCGACTCGAGGGGTTCCTCTCTCTCAGGGAGGACTGGAACGGCTACGGGGAACAACCCATCCACGAGAGTGCAGTGAAGCGCGCCGTGGCCGTACTCAATGACGTCTGCGACGAGGGCCCCGCTCCCTGCGTCGTCCCCATGGCAGACGGCGGGGTGCAGATCGAGTGGGCAGCCGGCGGCTTCGAGATCGAAGTGGAGGTCCCGCCCGCAGGACCCGCGCAGATCCTCATCGTGGAACCGTCGGGCGAAGAGACCGAGATGTCTGCACACGCCAGTGGGAGCCCGGCCTGGGGACGACTTCGGGCTCAGATCGCTCAGATGGCGCTTGCGATCGTTTGAACGAGCGCAAGCCTCTCGACGGCGGCGAGACCTTGTGGCGGCGTATCCATCCGGATCACGTGCTCCACAATGGGATCGTGTCGTCAGCGGCGTTCTCCAACCTCAATCTGTCCGTTGATGTGGCAAGAATCCAGAAGCACATGTCAACCACACTCGGGGGCGGTGCAGGCGTCGCAGAATTCAAGGCCACGGCGGCTCAGGAACTCAACCAGCAGACCGTCGCCGATCCCCTCCCAGAGAACCCTGCGCACGCCTTGGTGATCGGCAACAAGTCGCCAAGCGTCAAAAGAGCCCTGCGCGATGCCGCCACCTTCACGCCACGAGAGCGGATACGCCAAGAGCCTCAGACGAGTTGAGGGCCGTACCAGCCACCGACCACCACATCATGACTGTCACACCCCCCACGTACGGTCGAACACATGGACACCGAGCTGCTGAGCCGGCCGAAGCGGACCACCGCAGCAGACGTGTCGGCGGGCGGCGCCCCCATCGCCGCCCCCGCAGCGGGCGACGACGGGCCGTTGGCGGGGAATGCCAGCGGGTCGTTGCCGGGGATCGCGTTTGTCGGCGCTTCCGATTCTTTGGGCCGTGTCGTGGCCCTGGTGAGTGCGCTGCTGGCCGAGTTGGGTGCTCTGTCGCTGGATGGTGCTGGGCGGGGTTTGTTGCGTTCGCTGGTGGCCGTGTTGGGTCGTGTGCGCGCCGGTGCCGATGCGGCCGAGGCCCGGGCCGTGACCGCTCTGGGCGGTCTGGACGATGGCGGTATGGATGCGGTGGAGGTGTTGCGCCGCAACGCGGGGAGTTCGCACCGCGAGGCCCGCCGTCGGCGCCGCCGTGCCGAGACGCTGGCGGAGATGCCCAACGTGGTCGATGCGCTGGCCGCCGGCGACATCTCACCGGAGCACGCGGATGCTTTGACCCGAGCCGCCGTCGCCACCAGCGCCGAGGCCGTCGACGGCGACGCCGAGTTGTTGGCGCAGGTGGCCGGTGTGCCCGCGGATCGGGCAGGGCGCCACCTCCAGACCTGGACGCAGCGCCACCAGGATCCGGCCGATCTGCACGAGCAGCATCTCCGCCAGCGGCGCCGGCGACGTCTGCACTTCGGCGACGGCGACGACGGCATGCTCACCGCGCACGCCGCGTTCGATCGGGTGTTGGGCGCCCAGTTCCGTTCGCTCATCAACGGCATCGCCGATCGGATGTGGCGTGACGAGGGCGGCCGTGACAACCCCAACGGCCGCAGCGCCGAACAACGCCGCCTCGACGCCCTGGCCATCGCCGTCGGACTCGACCCCGCCCCGGCCAACCCAGCGCCCGCCGACCGCGAGGACGCCACCACGGACTCGGGGCGGGATGATCGGCGCGGACAGACGGAGTCGCCACGCCAACAGAACGAACGGACCGAGTCGCCACGCCAACAGAACCAACGGACCGTGACGCCGCGCCAACAGAACGGGCCGGGCGACGGCGAAGACGCCACCACGGACTCGGGGCGGGATGATCGGCGCGGACAGACGGAGTCGCCGCGCCAACAAAACGGACGGACCGTGACGCCGCGCCAACAGAACGAACGGACCGAGTCGCCACGCCAACAGAACGGACGGACCGTGACGCCACGCCAACAGAACCAACGGACGGTCTCGCCGCGCCATCAGATCGTCATTGTTGCCTCCGCTGATCTGATCTCGGGGCGGGATCCGCATGGGCGGTGCGAGATCCCCGGCGTCGGCGCCATCCCCCAGAGCGAACTGGAGCGTCTCGCCTGTGACGCCGAGTTGTTCGGCGTGCTGTTCTCCGGCGACGGCGAACCGCTGTGGCACGGCCGGGGAGAGCGCACCGCCACCGACGCGCAGCGCCGCGCCCTGCTAGCGCGCGACGGCGTCTGCGTCCTGTGCGCCGACGAGCCCGCTCTCTGCGAATCTCATCACATCACCCCGTGGGCCAAACCCCGCGAGGGACCCACCGACATCGACAATCTGGCCCTGCTGTGCGGCGCCTGCCACCGCCGCCTGCACAACCACAAACGCGTCCTTACCCGCAGCGCCGACGGCACCTGGGGAACCGCCCCCGACCCCCGCCACACCCACCAGCCCAACCGCCCCGCAGGACGTTCGAAGGCGGACCGGCACAAACCGGCTCTTCGGATTTGAGCGGGGTGTAGGTCCGCGAGCAGTGGAGTGGGGGGTCTCCAGAATCGGGTGTAGCGCACACCTATCCGAGGGAGGCTCCCGGTGGAGGGGATCCCTACGCGTAGCTGCGAGTTATTGGTCGGCCTCGGCGACGTGGAGCTACTCGGCGTCGACGCTGCGTCGGGTGCGCCGTTCGAGGTGCACATCTGGACGAGGGCGCGGCCGACGTGCAGGGGCTGTGGGAGCCGGCCTGGTCCGACGGCCCGGCCTGGTCCGACGGCATCGACCGGGGCGTGCTGGATCCCTCCGGCACTTACCGGCGAGCGTTCGACGCATCGCTCCCCCAGACCCGCCGGCTCGCGGGTCCGTTCCACGTTGTCCGCTTGGCCAACAACAGCATCGACGAGGTGCGCCGGCGCACCCCAACAGCATCTTCGGCCATCACGGCGCCAAGGAGGACCCGCTGTATCGGGCGCGACGGCTGCTGCTTCGTGCTGGCCAGGGATCGGCCTCTCAGATGTCGAGCGACCTGTCGGGGGCGACGTTCCGGTCCGGCGCGGTAGGCGGCTCCGGCGACCTCTCCGCGGTGATCTCCCGACGCAGTCCCGCGGCCACGGCAGCGCAGCGGTCGGTGCGGCGCAGCACGCGCCCGCTGAAGGCGAGGCTGTCGAGTGTGCTCTGTTCGTCAACTGTCAGGCTGTTGATTGCCTCCTCGAAGGCGGCCGGCAACCCGGCGGCCAGATGCTCCGCCCGCGCAGCCAACTCGACCTTGCCGAGGCCGAGAGCCTCCGCCAGCAGCCGCAGCGACCGGACCGTGTCGGTCCCTCGGAGTCGCCAGTGCTCTTCGGGTCGTCCTGCCCACATGGCGAAGCTCAGATTCCGTTCCGGCGTGTCGCCTCGGTGCGGCAGAAAGCTCGCGGCGTCGTACAGCGGCGCCAGTGCCCTCTGCGCTCCCGACAGCAGGATGCTGAAATTCTTGGCGTAACCGTCGGTGTCGCCGACGAGCCACCGGAACAACAGCATGTCCGCCAAGCGGCGCACATTGGTCCCTGCGTCGCCGCGGTCGGCGTCTCGCAGCACACCGGCGCATCTCGCAGCCGTCGCTCCGCGGAAGCGCTGGTACTTCTGCCGCGGCGGTAGTCCCAGCGCCTGACAGAGATCCTCCTGGTGGATCCGCTCCGGTCCGGCGGCGGCGGTGACCGCACGCCGGTCGTAGCGTTCCACGACGATCACATCGAAGCTGTCGCCGTGCAGCAGGCGGGTCGCCGCGGCGGGAAGTCCGAGGCGTGCCGCTGTCCGCATCGTGACGTGTTCAACGAGCGTCTCATGCGGGTACAGGTCCCGGTCAAGTTTCAAGATGTGCGTCGTCGCCTGCCGGCCCCAAGGAATCGCCCAGCCGTCGCCGGCCCTCGCCAACGCGTCCTTCGGCTGCATCCCGTCAATATCCCCATACGGGTACATTGCAGGTGTATCCCCGCACAGGGACACCCCCGGCGTTCCGGCGGGGGGACCGACTCCCTACCGCGAGTGGTGTGCCGGCCCCACGATGACTACGCTCACCGCATGGCGACAGACCCCACCGCTATGAAAATCTCGCCGGCCGACCAGCCGCGAGGAGTACGAGGCCGGCCGGCGCCGCCCGAAGGAGCGGGAGTCCTCCCGACTGACCGTTTTTGCTAAATTGGAGGCAGGATGAAGCTCAGACATCGCGCCTCGATAGCGGGCGCAGCCATGATCTTCGATTTCACGGGCACCATGCACCCCGGCAATCAGCAGAACTCTGATCCATGGGTGGCCGCAGGTGAAGATGTTGCGAAAGCGTGGCGCACCGTGGGGGACACGCTACGCCACACCATGAACGAATCTCGTGACGGTGCCGTAGCGGATACGGAGCCGTCCACAGCATGACCGGTACCGGTCCCGACACATCAGCAGAGATAGAACAAGTCCCAGCAGAGACAAAACAGGTTGATCATGGTGTGATGGTCGCTGGATCTGTTGAGAGGTCTGTCGAGTTCTACGCGGGCCCATTGCCGCCCCCCGCCGACCTTCAGGCATACGGCGAGATCAGTTCCGATCTCCCGCACAGGATCGTCTCGATGGCAGAATCCTCGTTGGCTTACCGACAGGCGATGGATCGAGGTCACTCCAAGCGTTCGTCCACGGGTCTTGCCGCCGGCTTCATGATCGCGGTTCTGTTCATGGCCGCTGCTGCCTGGCTGATCAACGGGGGCAGCGAAACTGCTGGGGTCATCTTGGGCTCAATCGATTTGGTCGCGTTGACAGCGGTGTTCGTGCTGGGCCACCGCAACGGTCGGCAGACCAAGTAGCACAACCGGACCGCCCGGCGCTGCCGGGACGACTGCCGGCTGGTTACGTACGTAGTCTCCCTTGCGGGCCACGACGCGCACCTGCAGGTCGCCGGTGGTCTCTTGGCCGGTGGGCGGGGTGGTTTCTTGGCCGGCGGCCGGGGTGGACACCACAGCGCCGCCCAAACCAAGGCGACCGACGACCTACGCCGGGAGACAAAGGCCGACATGAACGCCGACTTCGCGCGAGTCGACAAGAGATTCGAGTCAACCGACGAGAAGATCGAGTTCTCGGCGGGCCGCACGGACGCCCGCATCAGCGAACTCAACCGCTCGGTCATCGGACTCGCCCAGAGTGTCGGCCGGGTGGAAGGCCGCACCGAGGTGCTCACCGCCGTCGAGTAACCGCGATAGCGGGCTCGCCACCTGCGCTGCCGGGGCGGCCGGCCACCGCCTCGCGAACGAATGCGTCCCGGTCGGTTCTCAAACCGGCAACGGACTCCGCCGGCAGTGCGGCGTGGGCGGCGACGAGCCGACGGACAGCCGGCGCTCGATCTCCGGCAAGGCGGGCCAACGCTTCCGGCGGCGTCGCCGGGTTCGCCGCCACGGCGGCACGGAGAGACCTGATCCAACTCCTCGCCAGACGGCGAAGGGTCTGCGGCGGTGCCGCCGGATTCCGGGCGACCTCGCCACGAATGATCGCCTCGCCGGGGAGATACCGATAGGCGCGGGACATGCGGTCGAGCACCTCCGGCGGCGTCGCCGGGTTCGCCGCCACGTCGGAACGCACCATCCAGTCCCTTCTCCTCGACAACATCGCCAGTGTCTCCGCTGACGTCGAGGTATTGCTCGCCACGGCGATGCGCACCATGCGTTCGGCGTCCGTGGCGAGCATTCCGAGCACCCTGCCGTCCGCACCGACGTTGCCGGCGACGGCACGACGCACGTCCAGATCGGAAGCAGTGGCGAGGCGGGCGAGAACGTCGCGGGGTGCGCCGGCGTGTGACGCCACAGCCCGGCGGACGCTTCCGTCGGGGTCGGTGGCCAGCCGGCGCAGGGAGTCCTCCGAAGCGCCGGGATCCCACGCCTCCGTGCGACGGCGAGTGGTTTCCGCGTTGTCGTTCATGATGCCCTCCTGTTGTCCGTTGTCTTGTCCGTCGGTCGTCGGTCATCGGTCATCGCCGCGGCGCCGTCGTCGGTCATCGGTCGTCGCCGCCGGCGCCGCGGCGCCGATGTGCGGCCCGAGCCGACGCCGGGCGCCGACGCGCGGCCCGAGCCGACGCCGGGCGCGATCTCCGCCGCCGGCTCACGGTTGGGGTTCGAACGGGTTGATCGTCGGCACACCGAACCGCTCGAAGTTCTCGACGTTGCCGGTGGCCACCGTCAGGCGGTGCACCACGGCCGAGGCAGCGATCATGGCGTCCTCCACCGCCGCGTCGGGTCGCTCGTGAACCAGGCGCGCCCACTCCCGGAACGTCGCGGCGTCGGCGGCCAGCACGCCGTAGGCGCAACGCAGCCGCAAGAGCCACTCCTCGAGTTCCTGCGCCCGGAGTCGATCCTCGGCGCGGGTGGCCTCGATGCCCGCCTGGATCTCGCCGATCGAGACGGCCGATATGTGCAACCGGTTCACCGGCACGTCGGCCACCCAGTCGAGGACCGCTCGGTGCGGCCTCGGGCGGCGTAACGCCGCGATGACGTCGGAATCGAGCAGGTACACGGTCTGCTCGAACTACTCGAACCGCCGCACGCGGCGATGCTGGAGCTTCGAGCGCGGCGGCATCAGCGCCTCGGCACGCGCCTCGGGCTCGAGCAGCCAGTCCTTCAACGACGGGGCGGCGCTCACCAGTCGGCGCCACTGCTCGATGGGCACCACCGCCGCGATCTCGGCGCCTCGTCTGGTGACGATCTGCGGTCCCCCCGAGATGCTCGCATCGAGCAATTCGCTGAACCGCGCCTTCGCGTCCTGCACCGGCCAAGCGGTGCCGGGGCGCCCGACGGGGGATGGTTGCCGGCCGGCGGCGGATGGTTGCCGGCCGGCGGCGGATGGTTGCCGGCCGGCGGGTTGCGGGCCAGCGGGGGATGGTTGCCGGCCTGGTTGCCGGCCGGCGGGTTGCGGGCCGGCGGGTTGCGGGCCGGCGGGTTGCGGGCCGGCGGGTTGCGGGTTGCCGCTCTGTGACGAACTATTGTTCTGGTCAGACACCTGACTAGATTAGCACACACCCCTCCGGTCGAAGCCCTCTCTGGTCGAAGCCCCCTCTGGTCGGAGCCAATGGGCGAGGGGGCGGGCTGTGAGGATGTGGTCGGTAACGCTGCCTCTCTGTTGCATTCCAGCCGGAGCGACCTCAGCTGTCCCCGAAGGCGAGACTCGTGGCCGGCCACACGGCTTCGCTGCCGAACCCCCAACCGGAGCGACGTCAGCTGTCCCCGAACCACTGTCACACCTCGTCCATACAGTTCGGTCCATGGAAATCAAGGTCTCGAACGGGCTCGCCGGGGCCAGCAGCGAGGAGCCGGAACACGCCGGGACCGGCAGCGAGGAGCCGGAACACGCCGGGACCGGCAGCGAGGAGCCGGAACACGCCGGGACCGGCAGCGAGGAGCCGGAACACGCCGGGACCGGCAGCGAGGAGCCGGAACACGCCGGGACCGGCAGCGAGGAGCCGGAACACGCCGGGGCCGGCAGCACTGTGGGCATCACACCGCCGGCCCGGTCGGCCGAGCCGGCTACTGCCACCCCACAAGCACTGTCACACCCCCCACGTACCGTCATAGATATGGACACCGAACTCCTCAGTCGACCGAACCGGACCAACGTGGCGAACGTGTCGGCGGGCGGCACCCCCATCGCCCACCCCGCAGCCAGCGGCCCAGTCACTGTCCCAACACCGACGATCCAGCAGCCAGAGCCGACGGCCGCAGCCCACGAAGCACTGTCACACCCCCCACGTACCGTCATAGATATGGACACCGAACTCCTCAGCCGACCGAACCGGACCAACGTGGCGGGCGTGTCGCCGGGCGGCACCCCCATCGCCCACCCCGCAGCCGGCGACCCGGTCACTGTCCCAACACCGACGATCCAGCAGCCAGAGCCGACGGCCGCTGTGCCCACACCAACACTCCAGCCGCCGGAGCCGACGGCCGCTGTGCCCACACCAACACTCCAGCCGCCGGAGCCGACGGCCCCAGCCCACGAAGCAGTGTCACACCCCCCACGTACCGTCGTAGATATGGACACCGACGTCCTCGGCCGACCGAACCGGACCACCGCGGCAGACGTGTCGGCGGCGGCCAACCGGGCCCGTACCAGGGAGCGCCGCTGGGCCGACCCCGGGGGAAACCGACAGGTCGTTGCCGGGGATCGCGTTTGTCGGCGCTTCCGATTCTTTGGGCCGTGTCGTGGCCCTGGTTAATGCGCTGCTGGCCGAGTTGGGTGCTCTGTCGCTGGATGGTGCTGGGCGGGGTTTGTTGCGTTCGCTGGTTGCTGCGTTGGGTCGTGTGCGCGCCGGTGCCGATGCGGCCGAGGCCCGGGCCGTGACCGCCCTGGGCGGTCTGGACGATGGCGGCATGGATGCGGTGGAGGTGTTGCGCCGCAACGCGGGGAGTTCGCACCGCGAGGCCCGCCGTCGGAGCCGCCGTGCCGAGACGCTGGCGGAGATGCCCAACGTGGTCGATGCGCTGGCCGCCGGCGACATCTCACCGGAGCACGCGGATGCTTTGACCCGAGCCGCCGTCGCCACCAGCGCCGAGGCCGTCGACGGCGACGCCGAGTTGCTGGCGCAGGTGGCCGGTGTGCCCGCGGATCGGGCAGGGCGCCACCTCCAGACCTGGACGCAGCGCCACCAGGATCCGGCCGATCTGCACGAGCAGCATCTCCGCCAGCGGCGCCGGCGACGTCTGCACTTCGGCGACGGCGACGACGGCATGCTCACCGCGCACGCCGCGTTCGACCGGGTGTTGGGCGCCCAGTTCCGTTCGCTTATCAACGGCATCGCCGATCGGATGTGGCGTGACGAGGGCGGCCGTGACAACCCCAACGGCCGCAGCGCCGAACAACGCCGCCTCGACGCTCTGGCCATCGCTGTCGGACTCGAACCCGCCCCGGCAAGCCCAGCGCCCGCCGACCGCGAGGACGCCACCACGGCCGACTCAAGGCGGGATGATCGGCACGGACAGACGGCGTCGCCACGCCAACAGAACGGACGGACCGAGTCGCCGCGCCAACAGAACGGGCCGGGCGACGGCGAGGACGCCACCACGGACTCGGGGCGGGTTGATCGTGCCGGACGGACCGAGTCGCCGCGCCAACAGAACGAGCCGGGCGACGGCGAAGACGCCACCGTGGCGGACTCAAGGCGGGATGATCGGCACGGACAGACGGAGTCGCCACGGCAACAGGACGGACGGACGGCGACGCCACGCCAACAGAACCAACGGACGGTCTCGCCGCGCCATCAGATCGTCATTGTTGCCTCCGCTGATCTGATCTCGGGGCGGGATCCGCATGGGCGGTGCGAGATCCCCGGCGTCGGCGCCATCCCCCAGAGCGAACTGGAGCGTCTCGCCTGTGACGCCGAGTTGTTCGGCGTGCTGTTTTCCGGCGACGGCGAACCGCTGTGGCACGGCCGGGGAGAGCGCACCGCCACCGACGCGCAGCGCCGCGCCCTGCTAGCTCGCGACGGCGTCTGCGTCCTCTGCGCCGACGAACCTGCTCTCTGCGAATCTCATCACATCACCCCGTGGGCCAAACCCCGCGAGGGACCCACCGACATCGACAATCTGGCCCTGCTGTGCGGCACCTGCCACCGCCGCCTGCACAACCACAAACGCGTCCTCACCCGCAGCGCCGACGGCACCTGGGGAACCGCCCCCGACCCCCGCCACACACACCAGCCCAACCGCCCCCGCCGGCACGCCACACGACCGCCCGACACAAACCAGCACAACCCCCAGCGCCACAAGCGCCCGCCAGCGACCGACCCCTGATCCGGGGCGTGTTACACGATGCCGCCCATGCCGCCCATGCCTCCGCCGGGGGCATCGCCGGAGCGGGCTCGCCGGGGGGCAATCGGGCGGCATTGCCGGAGCCGGCTCAGGTCGTCGAACCCTCGCACGATCCACTCGCGCCCGTGGTCGAAGAAACGAAGGACACCGGGAATGTCGCCAGAGGCGGGCGCGCCGCGAGCAGTGAGAATGAGTACAACTTGCCGAACATCGGAGGTGGGATCGACCGTCGCAGTGCGTGCGGAAACGTGGAGCCGTCCGACAACGTCATCGGCATGTATGTCGTATCTCGTGGGGTAGTCCGCTTCGTGAGGGAGCGGCAGATACGTACCGGCCTTTGGCTGCACGTCGGTGAGGAGTGCGCCGAGAGGTCCGGCCTCGGGGCCGAAGTCGGACATGGCCACATGATTCACGTACGTCACCTCACACTGCACCGGGCGCAGATCTGCCTTCAGATCCTTCTTGATGAACGAGCGGAACCTGCGAGGTGGGCCTCGAATCGCTCCCGGCCGGCTTCGTAGCGGCCGTAGTCCGGATTCTCCGGCGTCTTGCGCCAGTTATAGGCGAACCAGTCAGATTGGATCTGCACCAAGTGATTGTCGGTCGAGAACAGGAACCGCGGTGACGGCGGCTCAACGTGCACGGTCACGGACAACTCCTTGCCCGGCGGCGCTGGAGGGAACCGCTCGACCGGCACGTCGTAGGGAGCGCGCTCCGCGTCACTGGGCAACTCGTCCTCGAGGTGCTCGTTCCAGAAGCGCACGATCTGCGTCGACGTCAGCCGGGGCACCTCAAGGAAGCTGACCCCGAGCACAGTCTCAACGACAGGTGGGTCAGCGAAGTCCGGTAGTGCGATGTTGCTCACAAGGATTGCAGTGTGATCCAGAACATCTGCCGCAGCGTAACCCTGCCCGTACTCGTCAACGCGGCAGAACGCCGGAGTGAGTGACCGCCGGGAACGAGCAGCCGCCGGGAACGCGAGAAGCCCCCCGACCGGAGTGCCGGCCGGGGGGCTTCTTCGTTACGACTGAGCCGTTACGACCGAGCGGCGCCCTAGTTAAGGAGCGGCGCCCGGGGGGCGTTTACATCATGCCGCCCATGCCGCCCATGCCTTCCATGCCGCCGCCGGGGGGCATGGCCGGAGCGGGCTCGGGCTTGTCGGCCACGAGGCACTCGGTGGTCAGCAGGAGAGCCGCGATGGACGCCGCGTTCTGCAGCGCCGCACGGGTCACCATCGCCGGGTCGATCACGCCGGCCGCTGACAGGTCCTCCAGCTCGCCGGTGATGGCGTTGAAGCCCACCGTGCCCTCGGCACCGGCCACCCGGCGCACGATCACGGCGCCCTCGTAGCCGGCGTTCTGAGCGATCATCTTCGTCGGCGCCTCCAGTGCCTTGTGCACCAGACGGGCACCCGTCGCCTCGTCGCCGGACAGCTCGTCCATGACCGCGGCAACAGCATCCCGGCAACGCAACAGCGCGGTGCCGCCGCCGGCCACGACGCCTTCCTCGATGGCAGCACGCGTCGCCGACAAAGCGTCCTCGATGCGGTGCTTCTTCTCCTTCAGCTCCACCTCGGTGGCAGCGCCGACCTTCACGACCGCCACACCACCGGCCAGCTTCGCCAGCCGCTCCTGCAGCTTCTCGAGATCCCAGTCGGAGTCGGTGTTGTCGATCTCGGTGCGGATCTGGCGGATGCGCCCGTCCATGTCGGCGCGATTACCGGCACCCTCCACGATGGTGGTGTCGTCCTTGGTGATGACCACCTTGCGGGCCCGGCCCAGCAGGTCGAGCGAGACGCCGTCCAGCTTGAGCCCCACCTCGGGAGCGACAACCTGGCCGCCGGTGAGCACGGCCATGTCGGCCAGCATCGCCTTGCGGCGCTCGCCGAAGCCGGGAGCCTTCACCGCCACCGACGTGAACGTGCCACGGATCTTGTTGACCACCAGCGTGGCCAGAGCCTCGCCCTCGGTGTCCTCGGCGATCACCAGCAGCGGCTTACCGGTCTGCATGGTCTTCTCGAGCACCGGCAGCAGGTCCTGCACCGAGCTGATCTTCGACTGGTTGAACAGGATGTACGGATCGTCGAGAACCGCCTCCTGGCGCTCCGGATCGGTCACGAAGTAAGGCGACAGGAAGCCCTTGTCGAACTGCATGCCCTCCACGAAGTCCAGCTCCATGCCGAACGTGTTGGACTCCTCGACAGTGACGACGCCGTCCTTGCCGACCTTGTCGATGGCGTCGGCAATGACGGCGCCCACGGCAGGATCGGCGGCGGACAGGCCCGCCACCTGGGCGATTTCCTTCTTGTCCTCGATGTGGGTGGCCTGGGAGGCGATGGCAGCGGTGGCGGCCGCAACCGCCTTCTCGATGCCCCGCTTCAGACTCATGGGCGACGCGCCGGCCGCCACGTTGCGCAGCCCCTCGTTGACGAGGGCCTGGGCGAGAACCGTTGCAGTCGTGGTGCCGTCGCCGGCCACGTCGTTGGTCTTGGTGGCGACCTCTTTGACGAGCTGCGCACCCATGTTCTCGAACTGGTCGTCGAGCTCGATCTCACGGGCGATGGAGACGCCGTCGTTGGTGATCATGGGTGCGCCGAACTTCTTGTCGAGGACCACGTTGCGGCCCTTCGGACCGAGCGTGACCTTGACGGTCTCGGCGAGTTGGTTGACGCCGGCCTCGAGGGCCTTACGGGCGTCGTCGTCGAACTTCAACAGGGTGGTCATGTGGTGTCCTTTGCGTCGGAGTGTGTGGCGTCGGTACCCGGAGGGGTGGGCCGGTCAGCCCGTCACCGTTGCCAGCACGTCACGAGCGGACAGGATCAGCAGATCCTCGCCGCCGATGGTGATCTCGGTACCGCCGAACTTGCTGTACACGACCGTGTCGCCGACGCTGACGCCGAGTTGGATGATCTCGCCCGTCTGATCGGAACGCTTGCCCGGACCGACCGCGAGTACCTCGCCCTGCTGGGGCTTCTCCTTGGCGGTGTCGGGGATGACGAGACCGCTGGCGGTAACTTCCTCGGACTCGTTGGGCCGCACGACGATGCGGTCCTCGAGGGGCTGAAGGTTCATTGGCTCTCCCTTTGGTTAGCACTCTCAGTGTGAGACTGCTAACGATACCGGTCGGAGCGCCGACGCCAACCCACCACCACCGTGCCCCACGGCACACCCCCCGCCGCGCCCGCCCGTGGCCGTCGGAGCCCGCCGAGGCCGTCCGCGGTTCTGCGCCGGACTGCGGTCGGTCATAGTGTCATAGTTATGTCATTCTTGTTTTTCAAGATGCAGAAAAACAAGAATGACATAACTTGACATACCTACCGACACAACCCTCGCGGAGCCCTCCGAGCCCGTCCGACCCCATCCGTGGTTCTGCGCCGGCCGTGGTCGGTCACTCGACACAAGCCCCGGCCGAGCCCGTTCGTGGCCCATGGTGGAGCCCGAGGTGGGAATCGAACCCACTACCTCCGGTTTACAAGACCGGTGCTCTGGCCGGGTGAGCTACTCGGGCGCACCCTCCAGCCTAGGAGAATGCGGCGCAGTCCACCGCCGGCAACGCCCGGACAACACCCGGACAACGCCCCGCCCGCGGGCCGGCGGATCCCGGCCCCGGATCGAGTCCGGGACAGGCTCTTGGCCGGGATGGCCGAACGGGCGGACCGCAGAGTCACCCGGCACGCGCCGAGGGTCCCGGGAACCCGAGGACGGGCCGGCAGAGGGATTACGTGCTCCGCAAGCGGGACGCCGCCGTTGGGGAACCCGCGGACGGGCCGGCAGGGGGATTACGTGCTCCGCAAGCGGGACGCCGCCGTTGGGGAACCCGAGGACGGGCCGGCAGGGGGATTACCCAACCCTCGGCCTCGGCTCGTCTAGCCTGTCGGCGATGCGCACCGAACCGCTAGTGACGCTCCGATGAACGCCGTTCGAGGCGCCATTGTCGTGGTCGTCGCCCTCATCATCGGCGTGGTCGTGCTCGCACGGGGCTTGGACGAACCCGAAACCGCCAACCAACCCACCACGACAACCACCACAACGACGACCAGTTCCACCGTCGCCGAGCCGCCGCCCGCGCCCGACCCTGTTCCGGCACCGTCGCCCGATCCGCCGCCGGCCACCGTGGTGGAGCCCACACCGCCGCCGATCGACGACGACATTCCCCCGCCCCCACCGCCGCCCGTGGTGGCCACCCACAACCGCAACGAGGTGCGGGTGCTCGTCGCCAATGGCACCAGCATCTGCGGCGCGGCGGGCAGGGTTGCCACCGTGCTGAGCGCCGAGGGGTACACCGTGCTGCCGTCCGTCAACGCCGACACAGCCGTCGACGTGTCGACCGTCTACTACGTCCCCGAATACGACGCCGACGCCGCCGTGGTGGCCTCTCTCATCCAGGTGAACTCCTCACGGATCCTGGCGCTGCCGGCGTCGCCTCCCACAGCACCCGGCGACTCCGACGTGCTGATCCACATCGGCGAGGACGACCTGGCCCAGCCGAACTGCTGACACCCCGGCCTGGGTCGTACGCAGCCGCCGGCAGGGAACCAGCAGGGAACGATGACACGAACCCGCCGGCGAATTCGCCGCGTGACCGGCGGGGATCGCCCATGACACACCCACGCCTCGTCGCCGCCGCCAGGTTCACGGGCACCGCAGCCGCCGCCGACAGGTTCAAGGGCACCGCAGCCGCCGCCGACAGGTTCAAGGGCACCGCCGGGGATTGCCGATGACGCGCCCACACCTCGTCGCCGCGCCCGACAAATTCAAGGGCACCGCAGACGCCCCCGACAAGCTCACGGGCACCGCCAGGGATCGCCGATGACACACCCACATCTCGTCGCCGCGCCCGACAAATTCAAGGGCACCGCGGACGCCGCCACCATCGCCGCGGCCATCTGCCGAGGGGCGAGCACAGCCGGCTGGGCGGGCGAGGCACTGCCCATGGCCGACGGGGGCGAAGGCACGCTGGCCGCTCTCGGCGGGGCCAACCGCCACACAGTGGTGACGAACCCGCTGGGCGACCCGGTGACCGCCGCCTGGCGTCTTGCCGACGGCACCGCCGTCATCGAGATGGCCGAGGCCTCGGGACTCGAACTGGTAGGTGGCGCCGCCCGCAACGACGCCCTCGCCGCCTCCACCTACGGCACGGGCGAACTCATCGAGGCGGCACTGGAGCGGGGCGCCTACAGGGTGATCGTCTGCGTCGGGGGGTCGGCCAGCACCGACGGCGGGTTCGGGGCCCTGCGGGCGCTACTGCCGGGTCACCGCCTGCGGGGCGTGGAACTGGTCGTGGCCTGCGACGTGCGCACCGGTTTCTGCGACGCCGCCGAGGTGTTCGCCCCCCAGAAAGGCGCCTCGCCCGCCGAGGTGAAGCTGCTGCGGCGACGCCTCGAACGCCTCGCCGACATGTACGCCAACGAGCACGGCATCGACGTGACCACCCTGCCGGGTGCGGGCGCAGCCGGAGGTTTGGCAGGCGGGCTGGCGGCGCTGGGCGGGCGGCTCGTGGAGGGGTTCGAGGTGGTGGCCGAGGAGACCGGGCTGGCCGAACGGCTCGAGGGTGCCGACCTGGTGGTCACCGGGGAGGGTCGCCTCGACGCCGAGTCGTTCGACGGCAAAGTGGTGGGCGGCGTGGCCGGGCTGGCGCAGCGGCTGGGCATCGACGTGGTGGCGGTGGTGGGCGAGACGGCCGCCGACGCGCCGGCCACGATCCCGGTGCTGTCGCTCAGCGAGCACTTCGGCCCCGACCGGGCCCGGGAAGAGCCCGAGTCCTGCGTCGAGCAGATCGTGGCGGAGTACCTGGGCGGCTCGACGGCTGCTGAATAGTCCGGCCGCAGCGCAGTCCGGGCCGCTGGGAGTGGATTCCGGCCCCGGATCAAGTCCGGCACAGGCTCTCCGCCGGAATGACGGACGGGGCGAAGACGGACTGCGGAGGGCGGCAGCGGATTGAGCGGGCGGGCGGCTCGGTAGCATGTCGGGCCATGAGTGTCACTGTGCGAGTCCCCACCACCCTGCGCCCCCTCACCGCGGGCGCAGCCACGGTCGCCACCGAAGGCGCCACCGTGGCAGACGTTCTGGACGACCTCGAAGCACGCCATCCCGGCATGCGCGAGCGCGTCCTCGACGAGGCCGGTGCTCTGCGCCGCTTCGTCAACGTCTTCCTCGACGACGAGGACGTGCGCTTCCTCGACGGGCCGGCCACCGCCGTGCCGTCAGGCTCCACCGTGGCCATCGTCCCCGCCGTCGCCGGCGGCTCGGAGGATGCTGCATAGTTCATCGGCAGTGCAGGCCGGACCGCCGGACAGTGGATCCCGGCCCCCGCCGGGATGACGAAACAGACGGACTGCGGAGTTCATCGGCAGACACCCGGGCCGGCCGTCGCCGGCGGCGGGTCCTGCATAGTTCATCGGCAGCGCAGGCCGGACCGCCGGACAGTGGATCCCGGCCTCCGCCGGGATGACGAAACAGACGGACTGCGGAGTTAGTCCGCAATCTGCCAGCCAGCCGGGCACCCTGCGGCGCCACGTTGGTGCCGGTGTTGCCCAGCCGTAGGCTCTCTAGCAGTCTCAGATCGAGAGTGCTAGTCCAATAACTCTGCCACGGAGGGAAAAAAACCATGGCCAAAATGATCGCCTTTGACGAACAAGCTCGTCGTTCGCTCGAAGCCGGGATGAACCAACTCGCCGACGCCGTCCGCGTGACGCTCGGCCCGAAGGGTCGCAACGTCGTCCTCGAGAAGAAGTGGGGCGCCCCGACCATCACCAACGACGGCGTGTCCATCGCCAAAGAGATCGACCTCGAGAACCCGTACGAGAAGATCGGCGCCGAACTCGTCAAGGAGGTCGCCAAGAAGACCGACGACGTGGCCGGCGACGGCACCACCACCGCCACCGTGCTGGCGTGGGCGATGGTGCGCGAGGGGCTGCGGAACGTAGCCGCCGGTGCCGCCCCCATGTCCATCAAGGCCGGCATCGAGGCCGGTGTGGCAGCCGCCGTGGAAGCCATCGCCGATCAGGCTGTGGAGGTGGAGTCCAAGGAGCAGGTCGCCCAGGTGGCCGCAATCTCCGCCGCCGACGAAGAGATCGGCGCCCAGATCGCCGAGGCCATCGACAAGGTGGGCAAGGACGGCGTCATCACCGTCGAAGAGTCGCAGACCTTCGGCATGGAGATGGACCTCGTCGAGGGCATGCGCTTCGACAAGGGCTACATCTCGCCGTACTTCGTGACCGACCCCGACCGCATGGAGTCCGTCCTGGAGGACCCGTACATCCTGCTGGTCAGCTCCAAGATCAGCGCCGTGCGCGACGTCGTGCCCGTGCTGGAGAAGGTCATGCAAGCCGGACAGCCGCTGCTGATCATCGCCGAGGACACCGAGGGCGAGGCGCTCGCCACCCTCGTGGTCAACAAGATTCGCGGCACGTTCAACTCCGTGGCGGTGAAGGCCCCCGGGTTCGGCGACCGGCGCAAGGCGATGCTGGCCGACCTGGCCATCCTCACCGGCGGCCAGGTCATCTCCGAAGACGTTGGCCTGAAGCTGGAGAACACCACCCTCGACCTGCTGGGCCGGGCCCGCAAGGTGGTGGTCACCAAGGACGAGACCACCGTCGTCGAGGGCAACGGCGACAAGTCCGACGTGGACGGGCGCATCCGCCAGATCTCCCAGGAGATCGAGAACACCGACTCCGACTACGACCGGGAGAAGCTGCAGGAGCGCCTTGCCAAGCTCTCCGGCGGTGTGGCCGTCCTGAAGGTCGGCGCCGCCACCGAGGTGGAGCTCAAGGAGAAGAAGCACCGCATCGAGGACGCCGTCAGCACCACCAAGGCAGCCATCGAAGAAGGCGTCGTGGCCGGCGGGGGCGTGACCCTGCTGCGGGCACAGGCAGCCGTCGAGGCTCTCGCCGCTGCAACGGACGACGCCGACGTGGCCACCGGGTCGCGCATCGTGGCCCGGGCGCTGCAGGCGCCGCTGTACCAGATCGCCGTGAACGCCGGCCTCGAAGGCGGCGTGGTGGTCGAGCGGGTGCGCGAGCTGGAAGGCAGCTCGGGGCTGAACGCCGCCACCGGCGAGTACGAGGACCTGACCGCGGCGGGCATCATCGACGCCGCCAAGGTCACCCGCTCGGCCCTGCAGAACGCCGGCTCGGTTGCCGGGCTGTTCCTGACCACCGAAGTGGTCGTGGCCGACAAGCCTGAGGACAACGGTGCGGGCGGCGGCATGCCCGACATGGACTTCTAGAACAGCGCCGGGTAATTCATCGGCAGAGCACGTTGGGCCGCTGGACAGTGGATTCCGGCCTCCGCCGGACTGACGGAGACGGTGGACCGCCGACCTACGCAGTGGATTCCGGCCTCCGCCGGAACGACGGGCTAGGTGGACCGCCGACCTGCACAGCAGTCTCCTAGACCGGCCATGGAACTACACCCGGCCGTCGCCCACCTCGCCCCGCTAGTGGGGACCTGGCGGGGCGGCGGCGCGGGCCACTACCCCACCATCGACCCCTTCGAGTACACCGAAGAGGTCACCTTCGGCCACGTCGGCAAGCCGTTCCTGGCGTACACCCAGCGGACGAAAAGTATCGACGGCGCCCCGATGCACGCCGAGAGCGGCTACTGGCGCCCCACCGGTGAGCAGGGGCTGGAAGTACTGATCGTGCACCCCAGCGGCATCGTCGAGGTGCTGGTGGGCGAGGCGACCGAGACCCACTTCGGCCTGCTCGTGACGCTCAGCGCCGGGGTCGAGGGCGCGGGCGCTGCCGACGCAGATGTCGACACCGCGGACGCGGCCACATCGGACGCCAACGGGGAGCGCACCGCAGCAGCCGGCCGGGTGGTTCTGGCCCCCACCGCCAAACGGGTGGACGCCACCGAGCGCCGCTTCTCCGTCGACGGCGACACGCTGCGCTACGAAGTCAACATGGCCGCCGTCGGCCTCACCGTGACCCCCCACCTCGAAGCAACCCTCCACCGCGCCACCTGACCCCCCCCCGCCGGGCTCGCGCCGGTCGCGACGATGCCTCGCCACCCTCTGCCGCGCCATGTGACCCCATCGGCGCTACCTGACCTCCTCGGCTCCACCCTCTACCGCGCCACCTGACCCGCACCACCCGTGGGTCCCTCAAATTGACACTTCTTACCGCGTCTTATCCTTCTTACCGCGTTTGCGGATAAGAAGCGCATAGATGGTGCACCCGTCGGCGGCGATGGGCCACCGGCACGGGCGACAGGGTCAGAAGTCCGACCCGGTTCGGCGCAGGAAATCGTCGAACAGCGGAACCGTGAACGCCGTATCACCGTGCGCCGGGCTGTAGATCATCCCCTTGGAGATGAGGTTCCCCCTGCGGGGGGCCACCGACTCGCTCTTCACGCCCAACTTCGCGGCGATGTCACCCGAGCGGTGGGGGCCCGGACCCAACTCGGCCATCGTCCGCAGGTACTCGCGCTCCTTGGGAGTGACACGGTCCATACGGACACGGAAGAAGTTGCTGTCCAGAGCCGCGATAACGCTGGGGCGCACCGAGCGCACGTCCTCGCCCGTGATCGGACTGGCAGGCGAGCCGTTCCACACATGAAACCCCCACTCCTGCAGGAAATAGGGGTACCCCTGGGACTCCGCGACGATCCGGGCGATGGCAGTCGGCTCGAATGCCACCTCCTGCTCCTGCGCAGGAAGCACGATCGCCTCAGCCGCTTCGTGGTCGGAGAGCGAACCCACCGCTGGAAACTCGAAGAGGCGCTCCGCATACGACTTCGCCTCGCCAACCAAACGAGGTAGCTGGGGAAGCCCTGCTCCGACCAACACGATCGGTAGGTTCAGCTGCGTGGTCCGGTGGATCGCCGTGACCAGGGCAGCCAACTCCCCCTTGGCCAGATACTGAACCTCGTCGACCGCCACGACTAGACCCGAGTCGCACCCCGAGGCCGCCTCACCAACTGCCACCATCACGTCAGTCAGATCCTCGGTGAGTTGCCCGGAATCAGCGTGGCCGGCCAGAGGATCCACGCCCAGCGAGAGCGACGTACCGTCCGGCAGTTGAAGGGTGAACGACTTCAGCACGCTGAGCGCTCTTGTCACCAGCCAGCGGGCAGTATCCCGCACCGGCCGGCTATGCAACTCCAGCAGGATCTTCCGCAGGCGAATCGAGAGGAGGCTGCGGAAGTCACCCGCCTCCGGCGCTTCGATGAAGCCGACCTGCATCCCTTCGTTTGTGGCGATACTCACGAAGCGGTTCAAGAGAACGGTCTTGCCGACACCCCGCAATCCCACGGTCATGTAGCTCTTCCCCGGACGGCCGTCCAAGGCCCGACGTAGCGTGAACTCGAACCCCTCGATGAGGTCGTCACGGCCAATCAGCGCAGGAGGGGGCGTCCCGGCGCCCGGACGGTAGGGGTTGGCGAAGCGGTCCATCTCAACGGGTCTTACCGCGTCTTATCGGTCTTATCGGATCTGCGGATAAGAACCGCACAACTGGCTGGATGCCGGTGAGGGACCATCAGCCGAGCAGGTCATCTCAACGGGTCTTACCGCGTCTTATCGGATCTGCGGATAAGAACCGCATAACTGGCTGGATGCCGGTGAGATCGCACCCGGTATCGGGCGCCCGGGCGCGGCGGTGCCCCGCCACCCGGGGGTAGCGGGGCACCGTGTTTGACTGATGCGTTGTCTGTGCCGGGCGGCGGCGGGGCGGCGGGGCCCCGGCTATGCCCGGCGGCGCCTACAGCGCTTTGAAGCCGATCTCCAGGTCGGCGATGATGTCGTCCACCGTCTCGAGGCCGACGGACAGACGCACCAGGCCGGGCTGCACGCCGGCTGCGGCCTGCTCCTCGGGGGTCAGCTGCGAGTGGGTCGTCGACGCCGGGTGGATGACCAGGCTGCGCACGTCGCCGATGTTGGCCACGTGGCTGTGCATCTCCAGCGCCTCCACGAAGCGCTGCCCGGCCTCCCGGCCGCCTGCGACGACGAACGACGGGATGGCCCCGAAGCCCCGCCCGCCGGTTAGGCGCTTGGCCCGCTCGTGGGTGAAGTTCGCCGGCAGGCCGGCGTAGAACACCTGCTCCACGTCGTCGCGGCCGTCCAGGTACTCGGCGATGATCTGGGCATTGGCGCAGTGCCGCTCCATCCGCAGGCTCAACGTCTCCAGCCCCTGCAGGAACAGGAAGGAGTTGAGCGGCGCGATCGCCGCGCCGATGTCGCGCAGCATCTGCACCCGGGCCTTGATGATGTACGAACCCGGACCCAGCGCCGGCCAGAAGGCCAGGCCGTGGTAGCTGGGGTCGGGCTCGGTGAAGTTGGGGTACTTGCCGCTGGCGCCGAAGTCGAACGTGCCGCCGTCGACGATGACGCCACCGATGGAGGTGCCGTGGCCGCCGATGTACTTCGTGGCCGAATGCACGACAATGTCGGCGCCCCACTCGATCGGGCGCACCAGGTAGGGCGAGGCGGACGTGTTGTCGATCATCAGCGGGCACCCGTTCTCGTGCGCCAAGGCGGAGACGGCCTCGATATCGAGGAAGTCGTTGCGGGGGTTGCCGAACACCTCGCCGTAGAAGCACTTGGTGTTGGGCCGCACCGCGGAGGCCCACTCGTCGAGATCGTGGGGATCGTCCACGAACGTCACCTTGATGCCCATCTTCGGCAGCGTGTAGTGCAGCAGGTTGTAGGTGCCGCCGTAGAGGGAGGCCGAGGAGACCAAGTGGTCACCCGCCTCGGCCAGGTTCAGGATGGCCAGGGTCTCAGCCGCCTGACCGCTGCTGACGGCCAGCGCTCCGGGGATTCCCACCGCAGTGTCGGTCGCGCCTTCCAAGCTCGCCATTCGCGCCTCGAAAACCGCCTGGGTCGGGTTCATGATGCGCGTGTAGATGTTGCCGATCTCGGCGAGGGCGAACAGGTTGGCAGCGTGCTCGCTGCTGTTGAAGGTGTACGAAGTGGTCTGGTAGATGGGTACGGCTCGGGCATTCGTCGCCGAATCCGGTACCTGACCGGCATGGATCTGGCGGGTCTCGAAACCCCAGGTTGAATCGGACACGTCTTTTTCTCCTTCTGCTTGACGAGCGGCCGCGGATATACGACCGCTGGAGACAGGCTAAGACCGCCCCGCCGAAATACGACCGTCGAGGTAGGGAATTGACACGCCGGCGCGTGGCCCCTGCCGGATACCCGAGGCGCGAGGGGCCCGAAACTAGGCTTTTCAACGACCAGGGATCGAGGGAGAACCCGTGCCCGCATCGAAACCCACCGGCGGTTTCCGCCAGGCCGACCCCACGCAAGGGCCGATCAGGAAGTCGCTGCTGTTCTTCAGACCGCGCCCGCTCCTCGGCGGATCCGGCTTCGACACGATTCTGACGCCCCACGGCCGGTTGCTGAAACGCCGGTTCAGCGTCCCGGTCGTCATCGCCGCCATCGGGGTCATCCCGCTGCTGATCCTGGAGGAGCACTTCACCAGCCCCACAGCCGTGACCTGGCTGGCCGTGTTCGACTGGCTGATCTGGGGTGTGTTCGCCGCCGAACTGACCGTCATGCTGATCGTCACCCCCAACCGGCGGGCCTACCTGCGCTGCGCCTGGCTGGACGTCTTGATCGTCTTGCTGACTCTGCCGGTGCTCCCCTACCTGCTGGCCGCCCTCCGCATCTCCCGCCTGGGGCGCCTCATCGAGGTGCTGCGGCTGCTGCGGTTGCTGCGGCTGGCGGCCCTGGCGAACCGGGCCGGCGCCATGATCCAGCGCGTCTTCGGCACCTCCGGGCTGGGTTACCTGCTGTCGGGCCTCATCGTTCTGGTCCTCATCAGCGGCACCCTGTTCTCCTACCTGGAGGACGGCTACGGCGTCTCCGAGGGGATCTGGTGGGCGGTCGTGACCGCCACGGCGGTGGGTTACGGCGACGTGGTCCCCGCCTCGGGGCTGGGCCGGCTCCTCGCCACCCTTCTGATGCTCGTCGGTATCAGCTTCGTCGCCCTGCTGTCGGCGGCCACCGCCGCCCGCCTGGTCGAACTGGAGAGCGAGGAGGGTCAGGAGGAACTGCTCCAGGGGATCCGCGCCCAGCAGAACCGTGAGGAAAAGATGCGGGAAGAACTACACGAGGTGAACGAACGCCTGGCCCGCCTGGAGGACCTACTCACGTCGGCCAAGAAGCCGGACTGACGCGCCGGGGGGCACCGCGGGTCGGGGCGGTTACGTGGTGACGGGAAGCCAGGTGGGGCGGGTCTGTTCGAAGGCCGTGATGGCGTCGGCGTGGCGGAGGCTGAGGGCTATGTCGTCGAGGCCGCCGAGGAGGCGCTCCTGGACGGCTTCGGGCAGCGGGAACGTGCCGGCGAGGGCGGCCGCGGGGGCCTCGACGGTGAGGTTCGCGACATCCACCCGGATGACCAGGGTGTGGTCGGTCTGCACGGCGTCGAGCAGGGCCCGGCCGAAGTCGGGGTCGACGACGACGGTCACCAGACCGCACTTGGCGGCGTTGTTGCGGAAGATGTCGCCGAAGCGGGGCGAGATCACGGCCCGGAAGCCGTACTGCTGGATGGCCCACACGGCGTGCTCGCGTGACGAACCCGTCCCGAAGTTGGGGCCGGCCACGAGGATCTCGGCGCCGGCGTAGCTCTCGTCGTTCAGCACGAAGTCGGGGTCCTCGCGCCACGACGAGAACAGACCCTCGCCGAAACCGGTGCGCTCGACACGCTTCAGCCAGTGGCTGGGGATGATCTGATCGGTGTCCACGTCGGAGCGGTCGAGCGGCAGCGCCCGTCCCTCCACGATGCGGGTGGGTTCCATCGCTGTGCCTCCGCCTCAGTCCAGGTCGCCGGGGGCGGCGAAGTGACCGGCCACGGCCGTGGCGGCCGCCACCGCCGGTGACACCAGATGCGTCCGGCCGCCGCGTCCCTGGCGGCCCTCGAAGTTGCGGTTGCTGGTGCTGGCGCAGCGCTCACCGGCCGAGATCGTGTCGGGGTTCATGCCCAGGCACATCGAACAGCCCGGCTCGCGCCAATCGAAACCGGCGGCCATGAGCACCTCGTGCAGCCCCTCCGCCTCGGCCTGGCGCTTCACCTGCGCCGAGCCCGGCACCACCAGGGTGCGCACACCGGGTGCCACCCGGCGGCCCCGCGCCACCGCAGCGGCCATGCGCAGATCCTCGATGCGGCTGTTGGTGCACGAGCCGATGAACACCGTGTCCACGGCAATGTCGCGGATGGGCGTGCCCGCCGTCAGGCCCATGTACTCCAGCGCCCGGGCGGCGGCCTCGCGCCCGCTGGCGTCGGCGGCGGCGTCGGGGGCGGGCACGGCGCCACTGAGGGGTGCCACGTGGGAAGGGTTGGTGCCCCAGGTGACGTGCGGTGAGATCTCGGCGCCGTTGAGATGCACCTCACGGTCGAAGCGCGCCCCGTCGTCGGTGCGCAGCGTGGCCCAGTGGTCGATCGCACTGTCCCAGTCGGCGCCGACCGGCGCATGGGGACGGCCGTGCAGATAGGCCAACGTGGTGCCGTCGGGGGCGATCATGCCCGCCCGGGCGCCGGCCTCGATGGACATGTTGCACACGGTCATGCGGCCCTCCATCGACAGCGACCGAATGACCGAGCCCCGGTACTCGATGACCGAGCCGATACCGCCGCCGGTGCCGATGCGGCCGATGACCGAAAGGATCACGTCCTTGGCCCCCGAGCCGGCCGGCAGTTCGCCGTCGACGGTGACCGACATGGTGCGGGGGCGGGCCTGCGGCAGGGTCTGCGTGGCGAGGACGTGCTCCACCTCGCTGGTGCCGATGCCGAACGCCAACGCCCCGAACGCGCCGTGCGTGGAGGTGTGGCTGTCGCCGCACACCACGGTGGTGCCCGGCAGCGTGAGGCCCAACTCGGGGCCGATCACGTGGACGATGCCCTGGCGCTCGTGGCCCATGGGGTACAGCGGCACGCCGAACTCGGCGCAGTTGGTCCGCAGGGCTTGGAGCTGGCGGCGTGACACCAGGTCGGCGACGGGGCCGCTGATCTTGGTTGTCGGCACGTTGTGGTCCTCGGTGGCCACCGTCAGGTCCGCTCGGTGCACCGGGCGCCCGGCCAAGCGCAGCCCGTCGAAGGCCTGCGGCGAGGTGACCTCGTGGACGAGGTGCAGGTCGATGAACAACAGGTCGGTGCCGTCGTCACCGGAGTGGACGACGTGGGCGTCCCACACCTTCTCGCTCAGCGTGCGGGGTGCGGTCATCTCTCCCACCTCATCCCTCTGTTCTCAACGATTCTTTGCGGTGGCGGGTTCGGGGGGTCGGACCGACACGACCGTGACCTCGGCCTCGCCCGCCGGGGCCGTGAAACGCACCACGTCGCCCGGCCGGGCGCCCAGCAGGGTGCGACCCAGCGGCGAGACCGGCGACAGCACGTCGTAGTCGTCGGGTCGTTCCTCGATGGTGCCGATCAAGAACTGCTCCACCTCGTCGTCGCCCTCGAAGCGCAGATCCACCACCGAGCCCACCGCGGCCCGGTCGGCGGGACCGTCGCCGGGGTCGACCACCTCGGCGTGCTCCAGCAGCGCCTGGATCTGCTGGATCCGGCCCTGCATCTGGCCCTTCTTCTCACGGGCAGCGTGGTAGTCGCCGTTCTCGGACAGGTCGCCGAGGGCACGGGCGGTGGCAATCTGCGCCGTGATCTCGTCGTTGGCCGGGCCGGTCAGGTCAGCCAACTCCTCCTGCAGGCGCTCGTAGGCGGCGAGGGTCAACTGGGGCGCATTCACCACCTCAATCTACCGACCGGCCGCGGCGAACCGGAAAGCCGGCAGACCGGGCAGTCCACCTGCGGCGCATTCCAACCCGCTGGGAGGTGGATTCCGGCCCCGGATCGAGTCCGGGGCAGGCTCCCCGCCGGAATGACGGGCGAGGGGTGCGCACGACAGGCGGGGGGCTAGGAACGGCGGGCAGGCTGCCGGGCGCCTGCGGGGACCGGCCCGGTAGATTGTTCGGATGACATCGCATCGCATCGGCGTCCTGGCCGGCGACGGCATCGGCCCGGAAGTTATCTCCGAAGGGCTGAAGGTCGTGGAGGCCGCAGGCGTGAAGTTCGAAACCGTTGACTACGACCTGGGCGGCGAGCGCTACCTGCGCGACGGCACCGTCCTGCCCGACAGCGTGATGGAGGAGTGGCGGGGCCTCGACGCCATCTACGTGGGGGCGGTCGGTACGCCCGAGGTGCCCCCCGGCGTGCTGGAGCGGGGACTCCTGCTGCGGATGCGCTTCGAGTTGGACCTGTACGTAAACCTGCGGCCCTTCCGGCTTCCCGAGCGGAACATCGACATGGCCGTCATCCGCGAGAACACCGAGGGCGCCTACGCCGGCGAGGGCGGCTTCCTGCGCAAGGGCACCCCGCACGAGGTGGTCACGCAGGGGTCGGTGAACACCCGCATGGGCGCCGAGCGCGCCATCCGCTTCGGCTTCGAGCTGGCGGCCGGGCGGCGGCGCCACGTCACCCTGGTGCACAAGACCAACGTGATGACCTACTCCGGCGACCTGTGGCAGCGCACCTTCAACGAGGTGGCGGCGGAGTACCCCGGCTACGGGACCGCCTACAACCACGTCGACGCGGCCTGCATCTACTTCGTGGACTCGCCCGACCGCTACGACGTGGTGGTCACCGACAACCTGTTCGGCGACATCCTCACCGACCTGGGCGGCGCCGTCAGCGGAGGCATCGGCAAGGCCGCCTCGGCCAACCTGAACCCGGCCGGCGGCGGACCCTCCATGTTCGAGCCCGTGCACGGCTCGGCCCCCGACATCGCCGGCAAGGGTCTGGCCGACCCCACCGCAGCGGTGCTGTCGGCGGCGATGATGCTGGACTTCCTGGGCGAGAGCGCCGCAGCGGCTGCCGTCGACGCGGCCTGCGTCGCACTGGACGGCAGCGTGCAAGGCACAACCGCCATCGGCGACGCCCTCGCCACAGCCGTGGCCGGGACCGTCTGAACACCCGGGACGCACCAGGCACCGGGCACCAGGCACCGGGCATCCGTCGAACCTCGACAGCCCTCGAGCCACACCACAAGACTTCGACACACCCACCACCAAGAAGGGAAAACCATGCCGATCGAACCCGTCCACAAGATCTGGATGGATGGAGAACTCGTGGACTGGCACGACGCCACGATCCACGTCCTCACCCACACTTTGCATTACGGGAACGGCGTATTCGAGGGCATCCGCGCCTATGAGACCGACCGGGGAGCGGCCGTGTTCCGCCTCACCCCCCACATCGAGCGGCTCTTCCGCAGCGCCAAGATCCTCGGCATCGACATCCCGTACACGCCCGAGCAGCTGATCGAGGCCACCAAGCAGACCGTGGCGATCAACGAGCTGGAGTCGTGCTACATCCGCCCGCTGGTGTACCTGGGCTACGGCGAGATGGGGCTCAACCCGCTGCCGTGCCCCGTTAATGTGTCCATCGCCGTGTGGCGCTGGGGGATCTACCTCGGCGCGGATTCCATCAACACCGGCGTGCGGATGATGATCAGCTCCTGGCAGCGCCACGACGCCAACGCCATGCCCCCCGCCGCCAAGGGCTGCGGGCACTACATCAACAGCCAGATGGCCAAGGTGCAGGCCATCAGGGCGGGCTACGACGAGGCCGTCCTGCTGTCACCGCAGGGTCACGTGAGCGAATGCACCGGCGAGAACGTCTTCGTGGTTGTCGGCGGGCGGATCATCACGCCGCCCACCAGCGCCGGCGCGCTCGGCGGCATCACCCAGGACGCCGTGCGCACCATCGCCGCCGACCTGGACATCCCGTACGAGACGGGCAACCTGCTGCGCAGCGACCTGTACACCGCGGAGGAGGCGTTCCTGAGCGGCACCGCTGCGGAGGTGGTGCCCATCCGCTCGGTGGACGACCGGGAGATCGGCGACCCGGGGCCGGTGACCCGCCAGGTCCAGGAGGTGTTCTACGAGGCCGTGCAGGGTCGGGTGGACCGCTACAAGGAGTGGAACGAGTATGTCAACGACTAGCGGCGGTGGTGCCGGGGGCGACGCCGCCGGGGCCGGGGCCGAGGTGCCGGGGCCGAGGTCGCCGGGGCCGGGGCCGAAGTTGCCGGGGCCGGGGCCGAGGTCGCCGGGGCCGGGGCCGGAGTTGCCGGGGCCGTCGAGGTAGGCACGGCGGCGGACCTGAACGCCTGGGCCACGGGCGGCGACCGCACCCCGGCATCGGTCGAGATCTACGACACCACCCTGCGCGACGGCAGCCAATTGGAGGGCATCTCGCTGACGGTGCCCGACAAGCTGCGCATCGCCGGAGAGTTGGACCGCCTCGGTGTGCACTACATCGAGGGCGGCTGGCCGGGCGCCAACCCGAAGGACGACGAGTTCTTCGCCCGCGCCGCCGCCGAACTGCGCCTGGAGACCGCCAAGCTGGTGGCCTTCGGTTCCACCCGGCGGGTGAACGGGCGCTGCGACGGCGACGCCGTGCTGGCGAACCTGCTGGCGGCCGACACACCGACGGTGTGCATCGTCGGCAAGTGCTGGGACTACCACGTGACCGAGGCGCTGCGCACCAGCCTCGACGAGGGGATCGCCATGGCGGCCGAGTCGGTGGCATACCTGGTGAGCCACGGCCGGCGGGTGTTCTTCGACGCCGAGCACCTCTTCGACGGCTACAAGCACAACCCCGACTACTCCTTGGCGGTGCTGGCGGCGGTGGCCGAGGCCGGGGCGGAGCGCCTCGTGCTGTGCGACACCAACGGCGGCTCGCTGCCGCACGAGGTGTACGCCGCCGTGGCCGAGATCAGCGACACGCTGGGGGTCGGCGTGGGCGTCCACCTGCACAACGACACGGGTTGCGGCGTCGCCAATGCCCTCGCCGGAGTGCGGGCCGGGGCGGTACAGGTGCAAGGCACCATCAACGGCTACGGCGAGCGCACCGGCAACTGCGACCTGGTGGCGATCATCGGCAATCTGAGCCTCAAGATGGGCGTGCGCACGCTGGATCCCGACCGCCTGCGGCTGTTGACGTCGGTCTCCCGCAGTGTGGCCGAACTCGTGAACCGGGCGCCCGACCCGCAGCAGCCGTACGTGGGTGCCTCGGCGTTCGCCCACAAGGCCGGCCTGCATGCCAGCGCCCTGGCCCGGCGGGCCGACGCCTACGAGCACATCGACCCGGAGCAGGTCGGCAACGACACCCGGTTCGTGATCTCGGAGATGGCCGGGCGCTCGTCGGTGGAGCTGAAGGCCCGCCAACTCGGCATCGAACTGGACGACCACACCGTCGCCGAGCTGATCGAGAGCCTGAAACGCCTGGAGTACGAGGGCTACCACTTCGAAGTCGCCGACGCCTCCCTGGAGCTGTGGATGCGGACGGCGGCGGGGTGGGAGCAGCCCTTCTTCGCCATCGAGTCCTTCCGGGTGGAGGTGGGCCGCCGCATGCCGTCGAGCGGCGTGCCCGCGACCACGCCGGCGCGCGCCCCGAGGGCGCGCCAGCCCCACGACGACGCCATGCTGCGCCAGTGCGAGGCCACCATCAAGCTGTGGGTAGGCAACCAGCGGCGCATCACCGTCGGCGAGGGCAACGGGCCGGTGAACGCTCTGCACAACGCCCTGCTGTCGGCCGCCGGCGACCACTACCCCGAGATCGCCCGCATCGGCCTCGTCGACTACAAGGTGCGTGTCCTGGACACCGCCGCCGGCACCGCAGCTGTGACCCGGGTGCTCATCGACTCCAGTGACGGCTCCCGCACCTGGACCACCATCGGCGTGTCGGAGAACATCGTGGAGGCCTCCTGGCAGGCCCTCTCGGACTCCATCGTCTGGGGCCTACTCCACAGCGGAGCCAAACCACCCCCCACCGCCGAGTAGCGGCCGCAACCGCCGCCTCGGCGTCGGCCCCGAGGGAACAACGCTCAGGCGAGCAACAAGCTCCGCCTAAGCGCCTGGTGCGCCTGCGCTCCGGTGGCCCGCAGGAACGTGTCCAGCGGCAACGTGCCCGGGTCGGTGCCGCCGGCGGGCGGCTGCATGACCGGCAACTGGGGTGCCACGAGATAGCACTTCCCCCGGAACTGCTCGTGGCGCCGCGCCAGCTCGCGCAGGCCCTCGCGGCCGTGGCTCGGCGAGGATGCGATCTCGAACGCCAGCGGATCGCTCGGATGGTCGAAGATCACATCGGTCTCGTGGCGTCCCTCCCGCCAGTGGTAGAGCCGCACACCGGAGTGAAGGGCCAGGGTGTGCAACTCGCTGACCACCAGGTTCTCCAGCAGCCGACCTCGCTCGGCAGGGTCGTCCCACGGGGTGAGACCGCGCTGCAGCACAGCGTTGCGCACCGCCCCGTCCACGAAGTAGCACGTGCGACCGCGGCGCTGCACGGTGGCCTCGCTCCCGGAGTAGTTGAGAAGGGCGAAGACCAGGAACGCGCTGTCCAGATACGAGAGATACCGGTCGAACGTCGGCTGCGTCAGACCCAGGTCGGCGCAGATCCTCGACGGCCTGAGCAGTCCGGTGACCTGGCCGGCGAGGACGTGCAGAACCCGCTCGAGCGACAGGGGATCGCGAACGCCCACCGACTGGGGGATGTCCTTGTAGACCGATCCGACGACCGCGTCGCTGCGCAGAAACCGCTGTGAGGCGAACAGGCAGGACCGGACGCCGTCGAGCGCGTTCTCCTCGGTGAGAGCGGCCGGATCGCCGATCCCGCCGATCCACTGCGCCAGCACCTCGGGAAAACCGCCGAGCATCATGAGAATCAGGCGAGCAGCCGCCGACCCCTGATCGGGCAGGGATCCGTGGGGCAGGGCTCCCAGAGTCTCACCCAACGTCGCCGCCACAGGTATCCCGCCGCTGCCGTCGTCACCGGGCGTGACCGCTCCGGCGCCGTGGATCAGATCGAGGAGTTCGGTCAGGGAATACGGCGTGAGGTACTGCAGATCCCAACGGCCCACGCCGCTCTCGGCCCGGCGGTCGCGCAGCGTGGTGGCGACGCTGGAGGTGGCGGCAATCTGCACCGGCCACCTGTCGTCGTAGAACGTCTTCAGCCAGCGGTCCCACTGATCGGCGTAGACGACCTCGTCGAGCATCAGGTAGGCGGGGCGCTCCGTCGTGGCTCCGGCGGCCTCCACGACGGCGCGGACCAACCCGCCGAGGTGCACCGACCGTAGGAACGGGTCGTCCATCCGCAACCACCAGATGCTCTGCGGGTCGATGCCCCGAGCCAGAAGGTGCCGGACGGTCTGGTAGAGAACGGTGGTCTTGCCCACTTGTCGGGGGCCGAGCACCACCTGGTACCGGCGGAACTCGTCCTGCAGGAGCCGCTTCCACAGCAGCGTCGCCAAGGACCGCTCCACCGGATGTGCGAGAGCGTCCGGGACGTCGCCGCTACGGTGCCACGGGTTCTGGCCCGCACGGATTCTGTCGAACTCCTCCGGATTCGGCATCCAATCAACCATTTCGGGCTCCGGCAGTGGCAAGCGTGTTGCCAGTTAGCATAGTAACTATTAATGCCATCAGCATCGTAGGGAAGCAGACCGGAGTGCTGAGCAGTTCATCGGCAGTGTGAGCCGGACCGCTGGACAGTGGATTCCGGCCTCCGCCGGAATGACGAAACAGGTGGCCTGCGACGCCGGGCGCAGTCGGAGGCCGGGCGCAGTCGGAGGCCGGGCGCAGTCGGAGGCCGGGCGCAGTCGGAGGCCGGGCAGTGAGTAGCGGCCAACCCTCCCCCGCTGCCGGGGTCAGTCGGCGAGGTGAGCCAGGGCTTCTGCGAGGGGGGTGAGGACTGCGGGGTTGTGTGGTGGGGGCAGGTAGCAGATGGCGAGGTCCAGGCCGGCCTCGGCGTAGGCGGCGCAGGCTTCGACCACCGGGCCGGGGGAGCCGTCGGGCGGCACCCGGACGTGCGTCGAGGTCATGATCTCGCCGGGAGGCCGGCCGATGGCCGCGCAGGCCTCGTACAGCACGTCGCGCTTGGCCCGGAAGCCGTCGGTGATGCTGCCGGGGGCGTTCCAATCGGCGGGGTAGTTCCAGTGGTCGGCGAAGCGGGCCACCAGCGGCAGGGTGCGCCGCTCACCCTGGCCGCCGATGCAGATGGGAGGGTGCGGCTTCTGGACGCCGGGCGGATTGTTGCGGGCCTCGGTGAGCGTGTAGTAGCGCCCGTCGAACGTGGTGACTTCCTGCGTGAGCAGCCCCCTGATGACCTCGCAGGCCTCGGCGAAACGGTCGAAGCGTTCGGTCATGGTGCCGAGCTCGATGCCGTAGCCGTCGCACTCCTCGTCGTTCCAGGCGGCGCCGATGCCGAACTCGAGGCGGCCGCCGCTGATGACGTCCACCGTGGACGCCATGGACGCCAGCACTGCGGGGTGGCGGTACACGATGCCGGTCACCATGCAGCCCAGCCGCAGGCGCTTCGTGGCCTGCGCCAGGGCCGTGAGGGTCGTCCAGCCCTCCAGGCAGTCACCCGAGGAGTCCGAGTAGATCGGGTAGAAGTGATCGAAGTTCCAGGCCGAGGTGAACAGCGGGATGTCGTCGGCCTCGACCCAGACGGCGAGCATGTCGGCCCAGGTGGTGTCCTGCTGTGAGGTCTTGATTCCGAATCGCATGGGCGCACGGTACCGGGCGCAGGAGAGTGCTGAGCAGTCTCCTAGGCTCAGCCGCATGGCTCAGCCCCCGTATGTGCCCCACGCTCCCGCCGCCACGGCCCGCCACTACACCTCGCCGCCGCAGCGGCATGGCGGCTGGCGCGCCGACCGTCCCGGCGAGCTTGCCGACGGCCCGCAGCCGGCCGGCGAGGGGTTCGGCCACCAGGGGCCCGACCAGGGCTACGCACTGCACCTGGCCCGGAGCTTCGCGCCACGGCTGCGACTGGCGGCCGGGGAGAAGGCCGGCGATGTCGTGGCCGGCTGCGTCATGGTGGCGCTGAAGCGGGCCTCGCTGTTCGGCCGGGCGCCGATTGCGGGCGACCTGCAGGTGGCATTCGACCACTGGGCGTACCTCGACGGCGCCGCCCCCGTCGATGTGGTTGCAGCCCGCCGGGCGCTGTTCGCCGGGGCCGGTGGCCACGACGGCTACCCCATCAGGTGCCGCATCGCCGACGAGGTGCCGACCGAGGCGCTCGGGGCGCCGTGACCGAAACACGGGTGCGGTTCGCCCCGTCGCCAACGGGGTACCTGCACGTCGGCTCGGCCCGCACCGCGCTGTTCAACTGGATCTACGCCCGCTCGGTGGGCGGCCGGATGCTGCTGCGCATCGAGGACACCGACGAGGCCCGCAACCGTCCCGAACTGGTGGACCTCATCTACGACCTGCTGTCGTGGCTGGGGATCGACTGGGACGACGAGCCGGTGTTCCAGTCCGAGCGCCGGGAACGCCACCGTGGCGCCGTCGAGACGCTGCTGGCGAACGGATCGGCCTACCTGTGCGACGCCGAGAACCGGCCCGTGGCCGGGACGGCCCTGCGGCCGGGGCTGGCCGCCCGCTTCGGTATGCCCACCGGGCGCAACGTGCGGTTCGGTGACGCCGTGCGGGGGGAGGTCTCCTTCGCCAGCGACGACCTGGAGGATTTCGTGGTGTGGCGCTCCGGTGGCACACCCACGTTCCTGCTGGCCAACGCCGTCGACGACGTGGACATGGGCATCACCCACGCCATCCGCGGCGAGGACCTGCTGTCGGGGGTGCCCAAGGTGATGCTGCTGCTCGAAGCGCTGGGGGTCGAGGCGCCGACCTATGCCCACCTGCCGCTGCTGGTGAACGCCGCCCGCAAGAAGCTGTCCAAGCGCCGCGACGACGTGTCGCTGGGCGCCTACCGCGACCGCGGCTACCTGCCCGAGGCCATGGCCAACCACCTGGCGCTGCTGGGTTGGGGGCCGTCGGATGACGTGGAGATCCGCCCCATGGCCGAGATCGTGGCGCAGTTCCGCCTCGCCGACGTGAACAAGGCGCCGGCCTTCTTCGACACCAAGAAGCTGGAGCACTTCAACGGCGTGTACATCCGCGCCCTGGCGACGGAGGAGTTCGTGCGCCGGGCCGGGCCGTGGCTCGGCGAGTCGGCCCCGTGGCCTCCCGAGCGGATGCGCCCGGAGAAGCTGGCGGCGCTCGCCCCCGTCGTGCAGGAGAAGGTGCGGACGCTGGCCGACGTGACCCGCTACGTGGACTGGCTGTTCCTGGAGGAGCCTCCCGACGACGCCGAGTCTTGGGAGAAGGCAATGGGTGGCCCGGCGGCGCCGGAAGTGCTGGACGACGCCATCGCCACGTTCGCCGCAGTGGACTGGACGGCTGCGGCCACACACGCCGCGGCGCTGGCCCTCGCCGAGCGGCACGACATGCGCCTGGGCAAGGCGCAGGCGCCGATACGGGTGGCCATCACGGGGCGGACGGTGGGGCCGCCGTTGTTCGAGTCGATGGTGCTACTGGAGCGTGCCGAGGTGCTGCGCCGGCTACGGGCGGCTCGGGAACGCCTGGCGGCGACGGGCGGTGCCGACTAGCCCGACGGCAACGCCGACGGTACCGCCGGACAGTGGATTCCAGCCTCCGCCGGAATGGCACAACAGGGGCAGCAGTCGGGGCCGGAGGTGCAGCCCGTGAAGTGGTCGCCGCCAATGGCGAGCCGGTAGCATTGCGGCACCCTTCGGGGGTGGTGTAATAGGTAACACAGCGGGTTCTGGTCCCGTCGTTGGGGGTTCGAGTCCTCCCCCCCGAGCACTACGGAGCGCTCCGGCCGGCCGGCAGGGGCGCTCGTTCGCGTCCGGGCCCCCATTCCAATCTCCTACGTGCCGGCCGCGCACTCCCGGCCGTCCGGCGGCACCGCCAGGTCGACGAGGTACGCGTCGACGATGTCGTCCACGCAGGCACTCTTGCCATAGCTGGTGTGCCCGTTACCGTCGTAGGTGACCAGAACGCCCGAAGCCAGTTGGCCGGCCAGGCCCACCGCCCACTCGTAGGGGGTGGCGTTGTCGCCCCGGTTGCCGAGCACCACGATCGGAGGCGCCAGCGGCGCTTCGATCGGTCCGGACCGCAACGTGCCGTCCGTCGGCGTCCAGTATTCGCAGGGCCGGGCACTCGTCAAACTGGCCAACCCAAGATCGCCGGCCACCTCCGCCATCGCCTCGCCCAGTTCGCCCAACTGTTGCCGCGTTATGGCCCCGGAATCGGCGCAACCGATGCTGATGAAGGCGCCCAGATCGATCTCGAGGAAGGCGTGCGCCCACCGCTGGAGCAGCTCCCCGTCACCCCGCTCGGCGGCCGCCAGCGCATCGAAAAAGTATGGCCACAACTCGGAGATGTACGAGGCCATCATGACGGCCAGCACGGCCTCGCCCGGCCCGACCAGCACCCGGCCACCGGAATCGGTCAGCGGGTCGGTTTCCACTTTCTGTCGCAGCTGCTCGTAGGCCTCCCGCGAGTCGCCCTTCACTGGGCACCGTGGGTCGTTGCGGCAGGAGTCGAACATGTCCCGAATCGTCCTGTCGAAGCCGATCATCTGCCCCACCGACAGCTCCAGGGATGTCAGCGACGGGTCGACGGCGCCGTCCAGCACGGCCGCACGGAGGTGCTCGCCGAACATGTCGGCGTACAGCGCCCCGAGGAGGGTGCCGTAGCTGAGCCCGACGTAGCTGATCTCCTCGGCGCCCACGCCGTGGCGGATGAGATCCATGTCGCGCACTGTGTCGACGGTGCCGATGTGACCGGCCACGTCGCCGAGCCCGGCGAGGCAGGCGTCGGCAACCTCCCTGGCGGCGTCGTCGAGCGCCGACCGCTCCGCGGGGGAATCGGGAATGCCGTCCAGCAGGTACAGGCGGTTGGTCTCCTCCCGGCAGTTCGCCGGGACGCTGCCGCCGACCCCGCGGGGATCCCAGCCGACCACGTCGAACCTGTCGAGCAGGTAGGACGACAGCCCGGCGCCCCCGTTCAGGGAATCCAGCCCGCTACCGCCCGGCCCGCCGGGATTGGTCAACAGGAAGCCGATGCGCTCCTGCGGGTCGCCCGCCGGGAGCATGCCGACCGCCAGGTCGATGGTGCCGCCGCCGGGATCGTCGTGATCGACGGGCACAGCAAGCGTGGCGCACAGGTACAGCTGCCCGCACTCGGAGAAGGCCAGCATCCCCGGCGCCGAGGGCGGCTCAGGGGGCTCGGAGTCCGCTGCCGGCTCTGCGGGTGGCTCCGGGTCCCCGGACGGCTCCGAGTCCCCGGACGGCTCCACCGGCGGCTCCGAATCCCCGTCCTGTTCGTCGGGCGGCTCCACCGCTTCTGTCGATTCCTCGACGGCTACCGGCGGCTCCGTATCTTCCGCCGACTCCGATCCCTCGGTCGGATCGTCGGATCGCTCCGCCGACTCGGTCGATCCCTCCGCGCCCCCAGGCGGCTCTGCATCTTCCGCCGACTCGGTCGATCCCTCCATCGGCTCCGGGGCCTCGGTCGAGCCGTCCGTCGGGTCCGGCGCCGCCGTCGATTCCCCGGCCGTGTCCGGTTGCGCCGTCGATTCCCCGGCCGGACCCGACTCGTCGACCGGCTGCGTCGTGTCGACCGGCTCCGTGGGGTCGGTCGATCCCGGCGAGGTCGCCTGCTCCTCCGCGGATTCCGGCGGGGTCACCTGCTCCGCCGGGATGTCCAACTCACCGGACGGGTAACGGCCCACCGACCCACCATCACCACCGCACGCGGCCGCCACCAGCACCACCGCCACCAGCACGGCCGAAGCCGTCATCATCCCGCGACGGAACACCCGCGCACCCTACCGGCGCGCCGCACAGGGTGAGCCCCGCGGCGGAGACGGTTGTCCGCGACCCGCAGCCGGGTGGTGGCAGGCAGCCCGGTGGTGGTGGCCGGTCCGGGGGTGGTGGCCGGTCCGGGGGTCGTGGCCGGTAGTCTGTTGACCGCTCATCGGAGCGCTTGCCCCGTTCGTCTAGAGGCCTAGGACGCCAGATTCTCAATCTGGTAACACGGGTTCGAATCCCGTACGGGGTGCTCAGCCGACGAGAAAGACGAGAGGCGCCCATGTCGTCGTACCTGCTCGACGGACCGTGTCCCAACCCCACCTGCCAAACGCTGGTCGGCTACGAGATCGACCACGTGGAGGGCGTGCGCGTGCTGTCGGGCACCTGCACGGTGTGCGGGGCCTACCGCGCCTACGACGGGGCCCGCAACATCACCGTCCTCCCCGAGGAGTAGCAGGGCCGGCACGCCGCCGGCGGGATTCTGCGGGGTTGGTCGGGCTGGCCGGATTTGAACCGGCGACCCCCTGCTCCCAAAGCAGGTGCGCTGACCAAGCTGCGCCACAGCCCGAACTGGGGAAACCCGCCGCCGAGCATACCGAGCGGCGGAGCGGGCCGGTAGTAGGCGGCCCCCGAGATGGACGATCGGCGGGCGCTACTGCTGCAAGCGATACCCGGCCCACGTGGTGTGGCGGCTGCGGCGGTGGGTCTGCACCCAGCACCAGCGCCGGTGGTTACCGCAGCGAGCCGCACCCGGCCGCCACGGCGGGCGCTGTTACTCCAGCGTCTTGTCCACCTTGTCGATGGCTGCTTCCTCGGAGATGTCCAGGGCGAAGCTGAGTTCGGAGATCAGCACGCTGCGCGCCTTGGCGCAAAGTGCCTTCTCGCCTGCCGACAACCCCTTCTGGCGGTCGCGCAGCGCCAGGTTCCGCACGATCTCCGCCACCTGGTAGACGTCGCCCGACTTGAGCTTCTCCTGGTGGTTCTTGAAGCGGCGGCTCCAGTTGGCCGGCTCGTGGACGTCCCGCTTGCGCAGGACCTCGAACAGATCCTCCACCTCATCGGCGCTGATGGGCCAGCGCACGCCCACGTCGTCAACCTTGTCGGCGGGCACGGACACGGTCATCTCGCCGTGGGCCATGCGCAACACCAGGTACTCGGTCTCGCGCCCGAAGGCCTGCCTGACCTCCTTGCGCTCGACGACCGCGGCCCCGTGATGCGGGTACACCACCCGGTCTCCGACGTCGTAGCTCATGATCCTCCCCGGCGATCCCCTGAGATTGCGCCGCACAAGTGTGACACCTCGCCGGTGAACTTCCTCAGTCCGGGGGAGATCACGCGTCGTCCCGAGGCTTGGCGGCGGGCACGGACACCCGGAACACCAGGCTGGCCGTCGCCACCAACTCCACCTTTCCGGAGGGCCGGACGCTGCGCACCTCGGCCCGGCAGTACACCATGGAACGGCCCCGGTGCTCCACCCAGGCCTCGGCCACGACGTCGCTGTCGCGCACCGCCCGCAGGTACTGCACACCCAACTGCACGGTGGCCATGCGGGGTCGCGTGTCGTAGTGCGCCGAGATGGACGGCACGATGCAGGTGTCCACCAGGGCGGCGATGACGCCCCCGTGCATGACACCTTCCGGCTGGCGCAGGAACCCCTGCCACGGCAGGCGGATGCGTGTGTAGTCCCGGCGCATTTCCTCGACGACCATCCCCACGTGGTTGGGGAAGTACTCCTCGTCCCAGGCGCAGAAGTTGGCCCAGCGGCGCCGGATCTCCTCGGGCAGCGGCTCGAAGCGGGAGGCGTTGGGAGCGGTCGCGTCGGCGGCGGCGGCGTCGTCCACGGGGCCGGCGACGGAAGCGGGCTCGAGAGTGCCGGCGACAGCAGCGGACTCGAGAGTGCTCGAGAGTGCCGGCGACAGCAGCGGACTCGAGAGTGCCGGCGTCGGAAGCGGGCTCAAGAGTGCCGGCGACAGCAGCGGGCTCGGGGGCGCTCACGGGGTGGGCTCGGCGGCGTTCGCCGGCGTGGGGGCGCTCACAGAGCGTCCAGCTTGGCGACCCGACCGGCGTGGCGGCCGCCCTCGAAGGCGGCGTCGAGGAAGGCGTCGAGGGCATCCACTGCGGTTCCGTCGTCGAGGAGGCGCTGGCCGAAGCAGACCACGTTGGCGTCGTTGTGTTGGCGGGCCAGGGCCGCCGAGACGGCGTCGTGCACGGTGGCCGCCCTGATGCCGGCGATCTTGTTGGCCGCCATGGCGATGCCGATGCCGCTGCCGCAGACACACACGCCCAAGTCGGCCTCGCCGCCGGCCACCGCCCGGCCGACCGCGGCACCATAGTCGGGATAGTCCACACGACTCTCGTCGTGGGCGCCGAGGTCGAGAACCTCGTGGCCCCGCTCCGCCAGCCGGTCGGCGAGCAGTTGCTTCAACCGGTATCCGGCATGGTCGGACCCCGTGGCGACACGCACGGGTCGCAGTGTAGGCAGGTGTCCGGCGGGGCCACCGGTGGCCGTCGGCGGCGCGTCTGGGAGAGTGGGGGGTGATTCACCGGCAACGCAGACCGGGCCGCTGGGCAGTGGATTCCGGCCTCCGCCGGAATGACGAATTGTGGGTTCGGCGTGCGGGCCGGACCTCCGCCGGCATGACGGATCGGGGGGTCGGCGTGCGGGGCGGGCCTCCTAGACCCCCGGAGCGCCACCGGCGGCGCCGACCGGGCCCCTGCGCAGAACATCGAGGGCGCCGTTGCGCCAGGCCACGACCGTGGAGGCCTCGCCGGCGCACGGTCCGCCGTCGACGGCCACGGCGATGCTCACGACCGAGCCCGCAGCCGAGCCGGGGTCAGGGGCGAGAGCCGCCAGCACCTGTTGTGCCTCGGGCGGCGTGGGGGCGCCATGACGGTTGGCACTGGTGACGGCCAGCGGTCCGACCATCGCCAGGAGTCGGCGCAGCCACGGGTGGTCGGGGCAGCGCACCCCGATGGTGCGGTCGTCGCCGCCGAGTTGCGGGTCGGGTGTTGCCCGGTGACCACCGACCCGGCCGGTCGCTCTCCCCGGGTCGCCGCCGGCCGCCGGGGAGGGTGTTCTCCGGGCGTCACCCACCTCACCGGCTGCTCGCCGTGCCAGGTCGTCGTCAACGGGCTCTGGGTCGGGCGTCGTGCGGCGGGGCAGAACGACGGTGAGTGGCCCCGGCCAGTGCCGGTCCATCAGGTCGCCCAGGGCCGGCGGGACCGACTCGGCCAGGGACTCGGCAGCCGGACGGTCAGCCACCAGCACCGCCACAGAGCGGTCCGCCGGGCGCCCCTTCAGCACGAACAGGTTCTCTTCGGCGGCGGGGGTGAGGGCGGCCAGGCCATACACCGTGTCGGTCGGGACCAGCACCACTCCCCCGGCCCACAGCGCCGCAGCAGCGGCGTCGAGAGCCCGCTCGGGCTCGCCGCTCAACAGGATCGGCTCGGGATGCATGTCAGCCACGATTCACCTCACGTCGCGCCATCGCCGGGAGTCCAGCGCGTCGCACAGTCCCGGTGCAGACGCCCCCGGCCGGCACCACCCGAGGTGCAGCCAGGCTTCGGTAAGAGCCGACGGGCGTGGCCGTCAGAAAGTCGAACCGGGTGCCGCACGGGCGGCCCAACAAGTCCCGTGGTGAGTACTTCACGACGGGCGGCGGGCTACGAGAACCCGCTCGCGGCCGGCGAGGTCACGGTGCACGGCAATGTCCACCAGGCCCGCCGCGCCGGCCAGTTCCCGCACGCGGCCGGCGGTGCCGTCGGCCATCTCCAGCACCACGGCTCCCCCCGGCGCCAGCCAGGAGGGCGCCCCGGCCAGGATCGTGGCGGTGGCCTCCAAGCCGGTGCTGCCCGAGTACAGCGCCACGGCCGGTTCGTGGTCGGCCACCTCGGGGGGCAACGGATCGTGGGGGGCGATGTAGGGCGGGTTGGAGGCGATCACGTCGAAGCGCCCTCGCTGCTCGACCGGCAGCGCCTCGAACCAGGAACCCTCCGCCAGCCGCACCCGGCGCGCCGGGCGTCCCAGACCGGCCAGGTTGGCGCTCGCAACCGCCAGAGCGTCGGCGGACACGTCGGTGCAGATCACCTCGGTGTCGGAGCGTTCGGCCACCAGCGACAGCCCGATGGCCCCCGACCCACACCCCAGGTCGGCCGCCAGCAGCACCGGCACCCGAGCCCCCTGCACCGACGCCGTTGACGCGACCGACGGAGAGGACAGGGCGGGGCGCCGGGCCGCGACGACTCTTCGCCCTGCGTCGGAGGAGCGGAACGAACCCCCGTCCCCGTCCTCGGGCTGCCCCACCAGTGCATCGGCCCGGCGTTGGAGCTCGTCGAGGGCGCAGCCGACCAGCGTCTCGGTCTCGGGACGGGGGATCAGCACCCGCCGGTCCACGAACAGGTCCAGCGTGCGGAACCCCCAGGAGCCCAGCACGTACTGCAGCGGCTCGCCGGCGACCCGCCGGGCCAGCATCGCGTCGAAGGAGGCCACGCCGCGCCGGGTGGCGGCAGCGGGCAGCACGCCATGCCAGTCGCCGTCGTCGCTACCGGCGGCGGCCGCCACGATGCGCCGGGCCTCGGTGGCGGCAGAGACCACCCCGGCTGCGGCCAGACGCTCGGTGGCCTGGTCCAGCAACTCCTCCCAACGGACGGAATCCCCGCCCGCGGCGCTCCCGCTCACAGCCACCCCGCTCAGGCGTTGCCGGCCAGCGTCTGCTCCCGGTCGTGGCGCGCCAGAGCCTCGGTGATCTCGTCCAACTCCCCCGCCAGCACCCGTTCGAGCTTGTACAGCGTGAGTCCCACCCGATGGTCGGTGACGCGGTTCTCCTTGAAGTTGTAGGTGCGGATCTTCTCCGAGCGCCCACCCCGGCCGATCTGGCTGCGCCGCTGGTCGGACAACTCGGCGGCGGCCCGCTCCTGCTCCATGCGCAGCAGCCGCGCCCGCAGCACCTGCAAAGCCTTGTTGCGGTTCTGCAACTGGCTCTTCTCGTCCTGCATGCTCACGACCAGGCCGGTGGGACGGTGCGTGATCCGCACCGCCGAGTCGGTCGTGTTCACCGACTGGCCGCCCGGCCCCGACGAACGGAACACGCTGACCAGCAGGTCGGCCTCGTCGATGTGCACCTCCACCTCGTCGGCCTCCGGCAGTACCGACACGGTGGCCGAGGACGTGTGGACCCGGCCCTGGGACTCGGTCTCCGGTACCCGCTGCACCCGGTGCGGGCCACCCTCGAAGCGCAGCTGCCGCCACACGTCGTCGCCCGCCACGGTGAACGTCACGTGGGTGATCCCCCTCATGTCGGAGCCCTGCAAGCTCAGCACCTCCACCTTCCAGCCCTGCCGCTCGGCGTAGGCCAGGTACATCTCGTACAGCTCGCGGGCGAACAGGTTGGCCTCCTCGCCGCCCTCGGCACCCCGAATCTCGACGATGACGTCCTTGCCCTCGTTGGGGTCGCGGGGCGCCAGCAGCCCGGCGATCTCCTCGGTGAGAGCAGCGATGAGCCCGGTGACGTCGTCCGCTTCGGCGAGCAGTGCCTCGGCCTCTTCCGGTGACGCCTCGCCGAGCAACTCCTCGGCCGCCGCCAAGTCCTCCTGGGCGGCGCGCAGGGCATCCATCCGGGTCGTTATCTCGGAAAGCTCCTTGTAGCGCCGGGTGGCCTGCCGGTAGGCCTCGCGGTCACGGGCGAGGGCGCCGTCGGCCAGGCGTTGCTCGATCTCGGAACGCTCGCGGGACAGTTCCTCGAAGCGCTCGGAGATGGCGTCGATGCTCACCGGGGAGCGAGCCGGCCCGTTGCCGGCAAACCGGGCTCTCTAGGCCCGGTCGCGCCTGCCGTAGCGTCGCTCGAAGCGCTCGACACGACCGGCGGTGTCCACGATGGTCATGGTGCCGGTGAAGAACGGGTGGCTGGCGCTGGAGATCTCCACCTTCGCGAGGGGGTAGGTGTTGCCGTCGGACCACTCGACGGTGTCGGTGGTCTGGACGGTGGATCGCGTCAGGAACATCTCCCCCGAGGACGTGTCCTGGAACACGACCGTTCTGTATGTGGGGTGAATATCGGCTTTCATCTATCGGCTCCTCTCGTGGGACGGTCCGCTCAGGCGCCCATCGGCCCGCGGGCCACCTCCTCCAGGAAGGCGTTGTTGTTGGGAAACGTCTTGAGGCGGTCGATCAGCAGTTCCAGACCGGCGGCGCCGCTGCCGTGGTCGCTGGCGAGGCCCGAGAGCACCCGGCGCAGCTTCCACACCTGCTGCAACTGCTTGCGTTCGAACAGCAACTCCTCGTGGCGGGTGGAGGACGCATCCACGTCGATAGCAGGATAGATGCGACGCTCGGCTGTGCGCCTGTCGAGGCGCAATTCCATGTTGCCCGTGCCCTTGAATTCCTCGAAGATGACCTCGTCCATCTTGGAGCCCGTCTCGACCAGCGCCGTGGCCAGGATGGTGAGCGAGCCGCCCTCCTCCATGTTGCGGGCCGCACCGAAGAACTTCTTGGGCGGGTACAGCGCCCCGGAGTCCACGCCGCCGGACATGATCCGGCCCGTGGCCGGGGCCGCCAGGTTGTAGGCGCGGGCCAGGCGGGTGATGCCGTCGAGCATGATCACCACGTCCTCGCCCATCTCGGTGAGCCGCTTGGCCCGTTCGATGGTCATCTCGGCGATACGGGTGTGCTCCTCGGCGGGGCGGTCGAACGTGGACGCCGCCACCTCGCCCTTGAGCAGCCAGCGCCGCATATCGGTGACCTCTTCGGGGCGCTCGTCCACCAGCAGCACGATGAGCCGGACCTCGGGGTTGTTGATCTCGATGGAGCGGGCGATCTCCTTCATGATCGTGGTCTTGCCGGCCTTGGGGGGTGAGACGATGAGCCCGCGCTGTCCCTTGCCGATGGGCGAGAGGAGGTCGACGATGCGGGCGGTCATGTTGCCGCTGTCCCCGGCGCGCTCGAGGCGCAGTTGCTCGTCGGGGAACAGGGGCGTGAGATCCTCGAAACGGGGGCGCTTGCGGGCGGCCTCGGGGGGCTTGCCGTTGACGGTGTCGAGGCGCAGCAGCGCAGGGTTCTTCTCGCTGCGGTTGGCGGGGCGGGAGGCGCCGGTCACCTGGTCGCCTATGCGCAGACCGTGCTGGCGCACCTGCTTGACCGACAGGTACACGTCGTCGCGGCTGGGGAGGTGGCCCTTGAGGCGCAGGAACCCGTAGCCCTCTTCCCGCAGGTCGAGGTAGCCGGACACGTCGACAGGCTCGCCCTCCCAGACGTCATCCTCGGGGCGGCCACGGCTGCCGCGGCGGCGCCGGCGGTTGCCGAAGTCCGATGTGTCGTCCCAACGGGAGCGATCACCGTCGGTGCGCTCACCGTCGGTGCGGCGGTCGGCACCGGAGCGCCGATCACCCTCAGTGCGCTGGTCGTCGGTGCGGCGGTCGGCACCGGAGCGCCGATCGCCCTCAGTGCGCTGGTCGTCGGTGCGGCGGTCGGTGCGGTGGTCGCGGCGCTCACCGTCGGTGCGGCGGTCGGCACCGGGACGACGATCGCCGTCGGTGTGCTGATCGCGGCGCTCACCGTCGGTGCGCTGATCGCGGCGCTCACCGTCGGTGCGGTGGTCGCGGCGGTCGGCACCGGGACGACGATCGCCCGAGCCGCGGCGCTCGGTGCCCTCACGTCGTTCGGTGCCGGTGGGGCGGGCCGCCCGCGCCGATTGGCGCTCGTCGGATGCGGCAGGGGCCGACGCCCCGTTGGAGGATTCGACCCCGTCGGTGGCGGTGTCGCCGCGTGTGTCGGCTGCGACAACGGGGCCGTTGGTGGAATCGTCGGCAGTAGCCACGGCGTCGACGGTGTCGGTCACGACAGCCTCGGCGCGGTCGGCCACGGCCACGGCACCGTCAGCACCATCTGCAGCGGCGGCGGGCGCGGCGGGCGGCGCGGCGGGCGCCGCGGTGGCGCTGTCGAACCCGGCCAGTTCGACGATCAGGTCCACCAGTTCAGCCTTGCGACTGCGCGACGGGGGCTTGCCACCCATCGCCATGGCGATGTCGATCAACTCTGCGCGACTCTTGGCCTCGAACAGGCTTCGTTGCGCTTCGGCGGTCTCGGTGCTCACCTCAACCTCATTTCCACGGGCCGGATCAGCCGCCGGTACGGCATGACGCCCCGCACAGAACTGCAGACGGAGAACCTCGGCACAACCTTTCGAAAGGCTGCTTGCCACGCGTGCACGATGCACTCACGAAGAAGTCACGGCGCATTCGGCTGCACGTAGCCTGCCGGAGGCGATGACCAGCGTAGCCGCATCACGGGACGGCCACAACCCGCCCACCGGCAGGTCATCGGACCGCACCCGGCCGCCCTCAACAGTTCAGCAACTCCCCCATGAGGGTGTGGCCGGCCACCGCCGGCGCTTCGGCCACCGCCGCCTCGGTGTAGGCACCACCGGCTGCGTCGGTCTGCGAATCCACCAGCAGATAGGGCACGGGTTCAGAGGTGTGCGTGCGGAGCACCAGCGGCGTGGCGTGATCGGGCAGGAGCAGCAGCCGCCACGGGCCGAGTTCGTCCAGGCCGGCCACCAGGTCGGTCAGGATGCGCCGATCCCAGTTCTCCAGGCTCCGCACCTTCTCCGCGGTGTCGCCGGCGTGACCGGCCTCGTCGCTGGCTTCGACGTGGATCACGTACAGGTCGGCGCCCGCCGCCAGAGCGGTCAGGGCGGCGTCACGCTTGCCCTCGTAGTCGGTGTCGTACCAGGCGGTGGCGCCGGGCACCGTGTCGACGTCCATACCAGTAAGCACGCCCAGGCCCCGCACCACGTCCACCGCGCTGACGAGACCGGCCCGGCGCCCGTAACGCTCGGCGAAGGTCGGCAACTGCGGCAGGCGGCCCTGCCCCCACAGCCAGATCTGGTTCGCGGCAACGTCGAAGCGGGCCAGAACCTGCCGCGAGGCCTCCATGAGCGCCAGCAGGTGCGGCGCGGCCGACCCCGTCGGCGCCACCGCCGGCAACCCTGTCAGGTCGTGGGGCGGCACGCAGTCGGCGTCATCCCAGGCGCCGGGAGCAAGCATGATGTGGCGGTACTGCACGCCGGCGTGGAAGGACACCTCGCCGCCCAACTCGGCCTGCAGGGCGGCTATCACCTCGGCGGCCGCCTCGTTCGAGGGGCGCCCGCCGGCGAAGTCGACCATCGTGCCGTCAGCGCCCACGCTGACCAGATTGCAGCGGTACGCCACCTGCTCGGGGGCGAGTTGCAGCCCCATGGCGGCGGCCTCGATGGAGGCCCGCCCGTTGTGGTAACGCGCCGGGTCGTAGCCGAAGATGGACATGTTGCCCACGTCGCTGCCGGGCGGCAGGCCGGGGGGGATGACCCGGGCGCGCCCCAAGCGGGCGCGGGCGGCGAGACGGCACAGCGTCGGCATGTGGGCGACCTCCAGCGGGGTCCGCCCGTCCAGGTCGGGCACGGGCGCATCGGCACATCCGTCGGGTATGCACACCACGTACTTCACGGCTGCGTTCCTCTCACCGGTCGCCGGCCACCCGGGTGTGTGCCGCCACGAACCGCTGCACCGCCGCCAGGTCGTTCTCCAGCACCGTGCAGCGCTCGGGACGGTCGTACAGATCGGCCAGGTGTTCCGGGAGCTCCGGGTGCTGCCCACACGCCCGCATCACCGCGTCGGGGAATTTGGCCGGATGCGCCGTCGAGAGCACCACCATGGGTACGTCGGGGTCCCGACGGCAGGCCGTCGCCGCGCCGACACCCACCGCTGTGTGTGGGTCGATCATCCGGCCGGTGCGCCGGTACACGTCACCGATGACCGACAGCGTGGCCTCCTCGTCGATGCGACCCCCCGACCACAGCGGGTGCAGCCCGCCGGCGGGTCCGGGCCCGAGGGTGGCCTCGCCGGTGGCGCGCAGCCCCTCCAGCAGGGCCGCGGTGGCGGCGCCGTCACGGCCGTGCAGCTCGAACAGGAGGCGCTCCAGGTTGGAGGAAACCTGAATGTCCATACTCGGCGACATGGTGGGGATCACCTCGCGGATCTCCAGGCGGCCCGTGGCGAAGAAGCGGGCCAGGATGTCGTTGCGGTTACTGCCCACGACGAGTTGGGAGATCGCCAGGCCCATGCGGTGCGCCGCGTACCCGGCGAAGACGTTGCCGAAGTTGCCGCTGGGCACGGCGAAGGACACCGGCGCCCGGCGCCCGGCGCCGCCGAGTGCCCGCGCAGCCACCTCGTAGTAGACGATCTGGGCCATCACCCTGGCGAAGTTGATGGAGTTGACGGCCGCCAGCCGGTGACGGTTCCGGAACGGCTCGTCGGCGAACATGGCCTTCACCAGGTCCTGGCAGTCGTCGAAGCTGCCCTTCACGGCGATGTTGTGCACGTTGGTCGAGGCCACCGTGGTCATCTGGCGGCGCTGCACCTCGGTGACACGACCATGCGGGTGCAGCACGAAGATGTCGAGCGCCTCCCGGTCGCGGCAGGCCTCGATGGCCGCCGAGCCGGTGTCGCCGGAGGTGGCGCCCACGATCGTGACCCGTTCGCTGCGCCGGGCCAGTTCGTGGTCGAACAGCCGGCCCACGAGTTGCAGGGCGATGTCCTTGAAGGCCAGGGTCGGCCCCCGGAACAGCTCCATGAGCCAGAGGCCGTCGTCGAGCGCCACGAGCGGCGCCACGTCGGGGTGGTCGAAGACCGCGTACGACTCGGCGGTGAGCGCCTCGAACGCCGCCCGGTCGATCTCGCCGGCCACGAACGGCCACATCACCTCGACGGCGGTGGCTACGTAGGGGGGTTGTGCGGCGTCCCCGCCGGGGGCGGGTTCCGTCTGGCCGGCGGTGGAACTCAGGTCGGGCCAGTGGTCGGGCACGTACAGGCCGCCGTCGGCGGCGAGGCCCTCCAGCAGCACGTCGGCGAAGCCCAACTCGGGGGCGCGTCCCCGGGTGGAGACGTAGCGGAGACTCATTCGTCGGCGATCACCCGCAGCACGCTGCCGACCTGGCGGACCGCGTCGAGGTGCCGCAGGTCGTCGAGGGTTGCTCGCATGTCCTGCTCGTACGCCATGTGCGTGATGAAGATGATCCGGGCCTCCGAGCCGAGGCCCTCCTGCTCCATGGAGCGGATCGACACCCCGTGCCGGCCGAACACTCCTGCCACCGCAGCCAGCACGCCCGGCCGGTCGGTGACCTCCAGCGCCAGGTAGTAGGCGGTGCGTAACTCGCCGATCGGATGGATGCGGGCCGGCGTGGCGGGCGGTGGTCCGAGGGTGCCGCCGCGGCGCAGGTTCCTTGCCGCGTCGATGAGGTCGCCCAGGACGGCCGACGCGGTGGGGCGGCCGCCGGCACCGCGCCCGTAGAGCATCAACTCCCCGGCGGCCTCGCCCTCGATGAACACGGCGTTGAAGCTCTCCCGCACGGCTGCCAGGGGATGCTCCTCGGGCACCATTGCGGGATGCACCCGCACGGCGATCGTCGGCGGCTGGGGGTCCGGGGGCTGGGGCGGGGTGCCCGCTTGCTCCTCCACGCACGGGCGAAGAGTCGTCGCATTCGGGCTCCCCGCCCCGCCCCCTCCGTCGGTCGCATCGCCGGCGTCGTCGACTCGCTCGGCTATGGCGAGGAGTTTTATGACGTGGCCGAGGCGGCGGGCGAAGGCTATGTCGTTGGGGCTGAGGGTGGTTATGCCCTCGCAGTGCACGTCGGCGGCGGTCACGTCGGCGCCGAAGACGATGCCGGCCATGATCGCGAGCTTGGCGGCGGCGTCGTGGCCCTCCACGTCGGCCCGGGGATCGCTCTCGGCGTAACCCAGGGCCTGCGCTTCGGCCAGGGCGTCGGCATAGGTGGCGCCGCCCGCGCTCATCCGGCTGAGGATGTAGTTGGTGGTGCCGTTGACGATCCCCATGATCCGCCGCACCGACTCCCCCGCCAGGGACTCCCGCAGCGCCCGGACGAGCGGGATGGCGCCGGCCACCGCGGCCTCGAACAGCAGGTCCACGCCGGCGGCACGGGCCTCGGCAAACAATTCGGCACCGTGGGTGGCCAGCAGTTCCTTGTTGGCGGTGACCACCGGCTTGCCGGTCGCCAGCGCTTCGGCGAGGAGTGCCCGCGGCGGGTCGATGCCGCCGATCAACTCCACGACCACGTCCACATCGGGGTGCGCCACCACCGCGGAGGCGTCACCGGTGAGCAACCCCGCGGGCACGTGCGGCCGGGGACGTTCCGGCGAGCGGACCGCCACGGCCACCGGATCGAGTTCCACGCCACAGCGGGCGACGATGTCGGCCCGCCGCTCCGCCAGTAGCTCCACAAGGGCCGAACCGACCGTGCCGCAGCCCAGGATGCCCACGCCGATCCGTTCAGCAGCACCCACTGCGGCTGCCGACCCGGGCGCGGGCGCGACTTCAGACGCGGGAGGAGAGGAGGAAATCATCACGTCCACGCTACCGGCGGAGCCGGCGCATGATCGGGAGAATGTTTACGATCATATGTTGTTTTCAGTTGCAATAATGATTGATACCTGCTATAGTTACACTCATGGAATTCGACGTGACCGCAGACCGGAACCCGCCTTGTGGGGCGTGTGGCTGCGGTCGCGGCGGGGCGTGTGAGGGCCCACCGGATCCGAAGCGTTTGGATGGCACGGAACTGTTGGCGCGTTTCGTGGAGGTCGGCCGGGCGCGGGACCGGATCAACGGGTTGTTCTCGGCAGTCGCGGGCGAGTTGGTGCGCCGCGACGGCAAAGAAGCCACCGCATGGATGATGCGGGAGTACCTGCGGGTCTCGGGCCTGCAGGCACGCCGCGACGCCGCGTTGGCCGGCGAGCTCGTCGAGCACGGCCTGGGTGACACGGTGGCGGCGATGTGCGCCGGGGAGATCACCGCCGGCCATGCGCGCCTGATCGCCACCGAGGCGCCCAAGGAGCGCCACATGGACGAGGCGGACCTGCTGGGATTGTCGCGGGACTACGCGGTGGACACCTGCGGGCGCGCCGCCCGGACCGTGGCGAGCATGCAGACCCTGCCCGGTGACGACACCGCCGCGGACGAACCCGGCGATGAGGTGTACCGCGCCCAGCGCGCCGAGCGGCGGGCGTCGCTGCGTCCCACCGCCGACGGCATGTGGGAACTGTCGGGGCGGTTCGACTATCTCACCGGGCGGCGCATCAGCCAAACCTTCCACGCCATGATCGCGTCGTTACGCCAAGAACCGGGCGACGCGGCGCGCAGCTACCCCCAGCGCGCCGCCGACGCGCTCGCCCAACTCATCACAGGCGACAGCAACCACCTACGGCCCAACACGAGCCTGCTCCTCATCGCCGACTACGACGTGCTGTCCGGCGCCCTGGGCAACCCGCGCCTCGACGACGGCACCCCTCTGCCTGCCGATCTGCTGGCCGAACTCGCCACCGGCGCCAAAGTCCTCCCAGCCGTCTTCGACGCCACATGGGCCAACCTCGCGTTGGGCACCAGCCGGCGCAACGCCTGCGACGCTCAGAAACTCGTCCTCGCGGTCCGCGACGGCGGCTGTATCTCCTGCGGTGCCCACACCGAAACCACCCACGCTCACCACGTCCACTACTGGTCCCACAACGGACCCACCGACATTCCGAACCTCGCTTCGCTCTGCCCCCGCTGCCACGACCTCATCCACGACCGCAACTGGACCATCCACACTGCAGCGGACGGCCACCCCAAACTCCGACCCCCCACACACCTCCGCCTCCCAGCAGACACCCCCACCGTGGGCAGTCTCGACCGGGCCATGAAGCAACGACCCCCCGACAACCTCCGCCTACCGCCCAACCCCCCGCCTCACACCAGCCCGGTCCTGCGAAGGTGAGGGGCGAGCTGACCAGTCAGCGGTCGGCGCGGGCGCCAACGGTCGACGCGGGCGCCCGTGGGGAAGAACCGCACTCGGGGCAGCCGGTGGTCGCCGCCGAGCAACGGCTGATCGAGGAGCACCCACAGGCCCCGGCACCGCCCGCCCGGCCACCAGCCGGGCGCACCTCAACGGTCGAGGCGGAGGAGGTCCTCGTGGGTTTCGCGGCGGATGACCTCGCGAGCTTCGCCGGCGCGGGCGAAGACCACCGCCGGGCGGGGCACCTTGTTGTAGTTGGACGCCATGGAGTAGCCGTAGGCGCCCGCCACCGGGACGCCCAGCACGTCGCCGATGGCCAGATCCTGCGGCACCCATCCCTCCGGCACCACGATGTCACCCGACTCGCAGTGCTTGCCCACCACGGCGACCTCCCGGGGCCGCTCGGCGGTGGCGGCTCGGGGCAGGAACACCTCGTAGCCGCTGCCGTACAGCGCGGGGCGGGGATTGTCGCTCATCCCGCCATCGATGGCCACGTAGGTGCGGATTCCGGGCAGGTGCTTGACAGTGCCCACCGTGTAGAGGGCGACCGCGGCCTGCGCCACGACGGCCCGGCCGGGTTCGACGCTCAGACGGGCGCGCACCCCGGCATCGGCGGCCGCGCCCAGCACCGCCTCACCCCAGGCGGTGATCGACGGGGCCTCCTCGCCGGTCACGTACGCCACGCCCAGCCCGCCGCCCACCGACAGCTCCGCCAGGCCCAGCGGGTTGGCGAAGTCGGCGAGGGTGGCCACCGCCCGTCGGAACGAGTCGACGAGGAACACCTGGCTGCCGATGTGGGCGTGGATGCCCACCAGCTCCACCGATGCGGCGACGCGGGCGCGCTCGACGGCGGCGGCGGCCGCCCCGGAGGAGACGGTAAACCCGAACTTGGAATCGTCCCGACCGGTCGAGAGATAGACGTGGGTGTGGGCCTCCACGCCCGGCGTGACCCGCAGCAGCACCGCCGGGCGGCAGCCGCGTGCCGCCGCCAGGACGTCGAGACGGTCCAGCTCGTCGAAGCTGTCCACCACGATGCGCCCCACCCCGGCGTCGACGGCGGCGGTCAGCTCGGCGAGGGACTTGTTGTTGCCGTGCAGCACGAGTCGCTCGGGCGGGAAGCCGGCGGCCAGGGCCACGTGCAACTCGCCGCCGGTGGCCACGTCGAGATCCAGGCCCTCGTCACGCACCAGTTCGGCCATGGCCCGGCACAGGAACGCCTTGGCGGCGTAGGCCACGGCGCCCTCGCCGAAAACGGCCAGCGCCTCGCGGCAACGCGCCCGCACGTGATCCTCGTCGTAGACGAGCAGCGGCGTGCCGAACGTCCCGGCCAGGTCCACGAGGTCGCAGCCGGCCACCGACAGACGCCCGTCGCCGTCGGTCGCGGCGCCGTCAGGCAGCAGACCCCAGGGAAGCGGTGCGGCCATGACGTCCCCCTACGTCTCGTCGGTGTCGGTGGGGAGCGCTTCCATCCGTTCGGGGGCGCTCACACCCAGTAGGTCCAAGGCGATGACCAGGCCGATGCGTGACGCCTCCACCAGCCACAGGCGGGCGGCCGCCAGCGGCGGCTCGATGTCGCTGCGCAGCACCGGGCAGTCGTGGTAGAAGCCGTGGAAGGCGCCGGCCAGTTCACGCACCCAGGTCGTCACCTTGTGGGGCGCCCGCTCACGGGCCGCCTCGGCCACCACGTCACCGAGGGCGTGCAGCGTGCGCAGCACCTCGAGTTCGCGGGGATCGGTGAGCACATCCAGCGGCGTCCCGTCGAGAGGCGGCCGCACGATGCCCCGCTCGGCGGCGGTGGCCACCAGCGAGCAGACCCTGGCGTGCGCGTACTGCACGTAGAACACGGGGTTCTCCATGGACTGCGCCGCCACGACATCCAGGTCGATCGTCTGGCGACCGGCAAGTGACTGCAGCAGGAACGTCATGCGGGCGGCGTCGGCGCCGACGAGTTCCACCAGATCGTCCAGCAGCACCAGATTGCCGGCCCGCTTGGAGATCTTGGCCTCGACACCCTTGCGCATGACCGTGACGAGCTGGCCGAGCACGACCTCCAGCTGCTCTCGCCGGTGGCCCAAGGCGCACACGCCGGCCAGCAGCCGCTCGACGTAGCCGTGATGGTCGGCGCCCCACACGTCGATCAGCAGGTCGAAGCCGCGGGCCAACTTGTCGGCGTGGTAGGCGATGTCGGGCAGCAGGTAGGTGGGTTCACCGCCCGAACGCACCAGCACCCGGTCCTTGTCGTCACCGCCGTCGGCGCTGCGCAACCAGACGGCCCCGTCGGCGCGGTAGGCGGCACCGTTGGCCTCCAGGGTCTTCAGGACGGCGTCGACAGCCCCGGAATCCACCAGGGCCCGCTCACTGGCCCACGTGTCGAAGGTCACGCCGAGGCGCCCGAGACTGTCGGCCACGTCGCGGCGGGCGCGGGCGTAGCCCCACGCAGCGGCGTCGGCACCGTCGGGCATCTCGGCCGCCCACTCACGCACGTAATCGCCGTGGTAGCCGTCCTCGGGCGGCTCGGCGCCCTGCTTGCGGGCCACCAGCGACTCGGCGAAGGCGACCATCTGCCGGCCCCGGTCGTTCAGGTAGTACTCACGATGCGCGGCGTACCCGCAGCGCGTCAGGATGTTGCACAAGGCGTCGCCGTAGGCGGCCCAGCGGCCGCCACCCACGTGCAGCGGCCCGGTCGGGTTGGCGCTCACGAACTCCACGTTCACCGCCCGACCGTCGCCGAAGTCGTGGCGGCCGTAGCCGGCCGTACCCTCGGCGACCACCTGGCGCAGCACGTCGTGCAGCCAGCCGTCGTCGAGAAAGAAATTCACGAAACCCGGACCAGCCACCTCCACACGGCGCACGTGGACCGGCGGGTGTGCACCGATGCGTTCGGCGAGCGCACCGGCCAACTCGCGGGGGTTACGGCCCACCGCATGCGCACACACCAGCGCCACGTTCGACGACCAGTCGCCGTGGGTGGCCCGTGCAGGACGTCCCAGCTCGACGGTCGCAGGCTGGGGCTCCACACCGATCTCGGCGAGGGCGGCCCGCAGGGCGTCGATCAGGTGCTTGCGGATCATGCTGCAAATCCCCTCGAGCGCCTCAGTACGCGCCGGCGATCATCCCACGGAGTGCGCCGACAGCGGGGACGGCGCCGCTCCTCGCCCGGTCGCCAACATTCCACCGGAGTGCTCCCTGCGTAGGTGGCGCACCACCCGGCTACGACGGTCAGCGTACCGGCCCGAGCATTGCCGCCACGACGGGCGCCCGCCGCAAGGGCAGCACCCACGAGCAGACACGAGCTGCGATCACTCCCGCCACGACCGGCGCCCGACCCCGCCGGGCCGCGACGCCGAAACGGTCGTCCGCACCACCGTGGCCAGGCGACTACGCCGCAACGCAGACCAACGCCGCCGGCAAGCAGCAGCGCCGACCGCCGTCGCGGCGCCGGTGCGGTCACCGCAGCGTTAGTCTGCAGGGTCTGCCCTCGTAGCTCAGGGGATAGAGCAGCGGCCTCCGGAGCCGTGCGCGCAGGTTCGAATCCTGTCGAGGGCGCCCTTGGTGGGCGCGGCCGACCCGGATCGATACGCCAGGGCGGCGCACGAAGGCGTCGGGGCCGGGTCGGTGACGGACCCATCACGCATCCAGGAACCGCACAGAACGCTCGCGGCCCTACCCGGACACAACCGGCACGAACAAGACCGCGCACGCGGACGAACCGAAAGGACGAACCCATGACAGGACGACTGGCCGGCAAGGTCGCCGCCATCACCGGAAGCGCCAGCGGATTCGGCGAAGCAGCGGCCCGGCTCTTCGTGGCCGAAGGAGCAGCCGTGGCGGACCGAGGCCGGGTTCTTCAGTCCTGCCGATCCAGCCAGATTTGGAGGGTTCGGGTCGTCCAGGTTGGGACGCCGGTGCCCAGGAAGTCGTTGTCGTTCGTCCACACCGCTGCACTCAGGGCCAGCGCGCAGGCGACAGCAGGCCAGTCGGCAGAGTCGCGTTGCGAACGGGCCAGAGCCTCCTCCTCGAACGGGGAGTAGACCTCGGCGGCAACAACGGCAAGGTTGTTGTCCACCGCGTCGAGACACACGGCGACCAAGGCATCCTTCTCATCGGCGCCGAGCCCGGCAGAAGTAGCGAAGGCATCGATCCGGCGGGGCAGTTCCACATGGACCTCGGCAAGCGTGTGCTCGGGCAGGCACAAGTCCAAGCGGTGGTCGCCCAGCCGCTCCCGTCCTTTGGCCCGCAGCAGGTCGCCGACCAGCACGCTGGTGTCGACCACCAGCAGCATCAGCCCTGCCGGCCCTCAGGTACCAGAGCTTCGACAAGGTCCTCCTCGCCCAGTCCGGTCAGGTCGAGCACCCGTTCGACCACCTCGTCAACGCGGTCCAGCGATTCGAGAACTTCCTTACGGTCTCTCCTGGGCGTGGGAACCGGAACGAAGAAGCCGATCGGTTTGCCGTTCCGCTCGATGCGAATCGTCTCCCCCAGCTTCATCAACGTGGTCGCACGATCCCTGAATTCCCTGACTCCGACAGAGCGCATAACAGGCCCCCCTCCGATAGTGACCACAAATGTAGCCACAATATAGCGACAGCACAACCCAACGACGGCGGCCGCGCACCGATATCGGGCCGCGGTTGGCACTCCCTGCCTCGCCGGTGCCCAAGCGGTGCGATCCCCAGTGACACCGCCGGGGCCGATCCGGCGACTTCGCTGCGCGGCGATACCATCGGGGCCGTGAGCGACGCCACAACAGCAACCGCAACACCCCCCGCCAAAGCTCCCCGCTGGACGTTCCAGTGGAAGGAGCTGTACGAGGAGGTCATCACCAGCGGTCTGTGCACCGGCTGCGCCGGCTGCGTGATCGCCTGCCCGCACGACGTGATCGGCTACCGCCACGAGCCCGGCCAGTACTACCCCTTCCACCTGGAGGAAGAACTGGGGCTCACCGACTGCACCCACGGCGTCAAAGGCTGCACCTCCTGCACACGGGCCTGCCCTCGCTTCCGGGCCTGGGAACCCGAAGCCGACGAGCACATCTTCGGCCGGCGCCGCAACGACGACGAAATATCCGGCGTCTACAAGGACATCATCCTGACCCGCGCCAGCGACGACTTCGTCTACGAGACAGGCCAGGACGGGGGCCTCGTCTCAGCCATCCTGATCTGGTGCCTGGAGAACGGCATCATCGACGGCGCCCTCGTCTCGCACCTCGAAGGCGGCCAGGCCGGCTGGAAAGCGGTGCCCGGCGTCGCCACCAACCGCGACGAGGTTCTGGCCGGAGCAGGCAGCCGCTACACCTACTCGGCCAACACCATGGCCTACCCCGAGGCCATCGAGCGGGGGCTGAGCAACCTGGCCCTCGTGGGGATGAGCTGCCAGACCTCCATCGGCCCGGTCATGTGGCACCGCAAGGTGGGCAAGGTGGGGCGGTCCATCAAGCTGAACATCGGCCTGCTGTGCTCGAAGAGCTTCGACGACTCACTGTTCGACGAACTGTTCCGCATCAAATACGGGCTGCGCAAGGAAGACATCAAGAAGATGAACATCAAGGGCGTCTTCCAGGTGTGGATGAACAACGGCGACTACCACGAGATCAACCTGAAGGAATGCCACGCCTGGACCCGCGAGGGCTGCCTGCACTGCCCCGACTTCGCCGCCGAGCACGCCGACATCTCCACCGGCGGCATCGGCGATGCTTCGGACTGGACGCTCACGGTGGTGCGCACCGACCTGGGGCGGGAGATCATCATGCGGATGCTGCAGGAGGGTGTGATCGAAGGGCGCCCCGGCGACGCCGACCCCGGCGCAATCGCGCTCATGCACAAACTGTCGGCCAAGAGCCGCCAACGCTGGCCCACCTGGGCCGCTCCCGAGGCCCGCATCGGGTTACCTGCCCGGGGGTAATCGTCTCCCCGGGGGTGAGGGGAGGGGCGCCGCTCTGCTCCTCCGACGCACGGGCGAAGAGTCGTCGCAGCCCGGCGCCCCTCCCCTCACCCCCTCACGGGCTCTGCATGGCCGACGTGGGGCAACGAGTCGTCGCAGTTCCGCGCTCTAGGCCTCTCGGGGGCGTTTTGGCGGGTGGGAGGGGTTAGCTGCGGCTGTACTGGGTTCGGCAGTCGGCCATTATTGCTGTTAGGGCTGGGCCGGCGCCGGTGGAGTCCTCGTCGTCGGAGTCGCCCCTGATCTTTTCGGGATCGTCGCGGACGTCGTCGTCGAGCTTCTTGAAATCGTCGAAGCTGATCTCGGCCCTGACCCGATCCCAGGCGCAGGCACAGTACTGCTTCGCCGCGGGGCTGATTTCCGGGTCGGCCTTCGCAGCCACCTCGCAGCCGTTCATGAAGTTCTCTTCCACAGTCGGGATCCCATCGGGTTCGACCTTGTCGTCGTAGGAGGTGGGCTCGCCGTCGGAGCCGCAGGCCGCGAGCAGGACAACGAGCGCTGCACAGGCGGTGAGAAGCAGGAACAGCGGCCGTCGGCGACCTCGACGCGAACAGTGCATGGACGGCGAAGGCTACCGGGCGAGGCGACGGGCCCGGTCGAACACGGCGTCCAGCATCTCGGCAGTGAGACGGCCGGTGAAGGTGTTCTGCTGGCTGACGTGGTAGCTGCACAGCAGGGTGCGCCCGTCGGGCAGCGGTACCTCCAACCCGTGGGCGAAACGCGGCCGCGGGCGCAGATCCCAGTGTCGGGCCACGGCACCGCAGGCCAGGCCGCCCAGCGCCACGACCACCCGCACCTGCGCCAGCGCTGCCAGTTCGGCCTCGAAGAAGCCGCGACAGGCGGCCCACTCCTCGGCGGTGGGCTTGTTGGCGGGCGGCGCGCACTTCACCGGCGACGTGACGTAGACGCCCGTCAGCCGTAGGCCGTCGTCGGCACTGGTCGCCTCGGGCTGGTTGGCGAACCCTGCCCGCCACAGCGCCCGGTAGAGCCAGTCGCCGGAGCGGTCCCCGGTAAACATGCGCCCGGTGCGGTTCGCCCCGTGGGCAGCGGGCGCCAGGCCAACCACCAGCACCCGTGCGTCGGGGTCGCCGAAACCCGGCACAGGTCGGCCCCAGTAGTCCTCCTCCGCGTAGGCGGCTCGCTTGGTCCGGGCCACCTCCTCGCGCCAGTCCACCAGCCGGGGACACGCCCGGCAGGCGACGACCTCGCCCGCCAAGGCCTCCAAACGCGCCACGGCCGAGGGCGACGCCCCGCCCCCGCCTGAGCCGCAACGGCCACCGCCCGACGAGTCCCCGGAGAGCACCATGGCCCGAACGCTAATCCCACGGGCTACTCGGCCGGCCACACGCGGGCACATCTACAGGCCTCAGCGACCCTTAGGTTCCCGGCGTGTCACACCCCCCTGGCTATTATCGCCGCATGGGGATCGACGCCGTTACGGAAGCGCCTGCGCCACCAGCGGATCAAGCCGAGGCGTTGCGCAGAATCCTCGACGAGGGGGTCGTGTGGGGAGACGCAGCGCAGTGGCTGGAGCGTTTGCCCACAGGGTCGGTGGACCTGTTCTTCACCTCTCCCCCTTACGCCGACGCACGGGCGTACTCGAAGATTCACCCCGACAATTACGTCGAGTGGTTCCTCCCGTTCGCGGCCGCCATGTTCGACGCCACCAGCGCCACCGGGTCGTTCGTATTGAACATCAAGAACCGGGTGGCCAAGTCGGGGGAGCTTCGGGGCCAGCGACACCCCTACGTCTACGAACTGGTGCTGGCCCTGCAGCGCATGGGGTGGCGCTGGGTCGAAACGTATATCTGGGCCAAACCGAACGCCGTCCCCGGCCGTTTCGGGCCGCGCACGAAGGACGGCTTCGAGTACGTCTACCACTTCGCCAAGGCACCGAAGCCCTTCTTCGACCTCGACGCTGTTCGGATCCCGTACAAGGCGGACGCGGCGGAGATCGCCAGGCGTCTCGGAGACACCAACGGCCGGAGAAACACCGACGCCGGTTTCGGCCGGGATCGCACCAAGACCTACAGCTGTGGCGGCGCCGATCCGGGCAACGTCATTCCGGTAAGCCAGACCTACAACCAGCATCACGGTCCGGCGGGGCGCCACACCGCCGTCATGCCCGAAGGCTTGGCGGAGTTCTTCGTGAAGGCCACCTGCCCGCCCGGCGGTGTGGTCGTGGATCCCTTCGCCGGATCGGGCACCACCATGGTCGTCGCGCGCCGCCACGGTCGGCGGGCCGGCGGCATCGAACTGCTTGAGGAATACGTGACGGTGGCTGCCGAACGGCTCGCCGGAGACCACTTCCAGGAGGAGTTGGGACTGCTTCGTGTCGCTTACTGAGCCGGAGCGCGCCGTTCTCACCGAGGCCGGCACCACGCCCGACCCGGTACTGCGCCGCCGAGCGGTCGTCATCGCCCTATCGAAGTCCGGTGACGCCCTCATCGAAGATTGACGGCCGGGGCTGGTCGGAACGTCCGAACGCCCTCGCCGACATCGTTATCGCCACCCAGGGGCGGACGTACTCGCTCACGACGCTGGCCCACCTCCTGGAGATCCCCGACATCGACATCCTTCGAGGCGCCACGACCTGAGGACCAGTTGCGAGCAGTCGGTCGCTACACCCGAACGCTAGGTTGAGCGGGCGATGGCTGCTGCTCGACGACCTGTGACCGTTCTGCTGGTGCGCCATGGCACGACCGGTACCACCGGCGTCGTCCTGCCGGGGCGGGCGCCCGGGCTGCATCTCGCCGAGACGGGCCGTGCACAGGCCGAAGCGGTGGCCCGGCGCATCGGCGGCCTCGACGACGTGCGCGCCGTCTACGCCTCGCCGCTGGAGCGGGCCCAGGAGACGGCCACCCCCATCGCACGAGCCCTGAGGCTTCGGGTACGGACCGCCGACGGGCTCAACGAGTGCGACTTCGGGCGCTGGACGGGACGCAAGCTGGCCGACCTGCGCCGCCTGGCCGCCTGGAAGCAGGTGCAGAGCGTCCCCAGCGGCTTCCGGTTCCCCGGCGGGGAATCCTTCGCCGAGATGCAGACCCGCATCTGCGGTGCCCTCGGCGAACTCACCGCCCGCCACCGGGGCGGGGCCATCGTGGTGGTGTCCCACGCCGACCCCATCAAGGCGGCCACCGCACAGGCGGTCGGTACCCCCCTCGACCTCTTCCAACGCCTCGTCATCTCACCGTGCTCGATCACCGTCATCGTCTACGCCGCCCACGGCCCCGTGGTGCTGGCCGTAAACTCCACCGGCGACGACCTGCGGACGCTACGGCCCAGCTGAGCGGCTCGTCCCGATCCCACCATGACCTCCTCCTACGACTTCTCCGACGTGGACGGCTTCGCCTGCGGCACCGTGGGGCCGAAGGGACGCCGGGTGTTCTTCATGCAGGTCCGTGAGGGCATCGTCGAGGCCTCACTGAAGATGGAGAAGCAGCAGGTGGCGGCTCTGGCGAAGTTCCTCGACGAGATGCTGAACGGCATCGGGAAGCCCGACGCCGATGCAGCGGCCCCCGACGCACCACCGGACACCCCCGAGGAGACGCCTTTCCGGGAGCCGCAAGCGCCCGACTGGGTGGTGGGCACGATCGGGGCGGCGTACGAGGAGACCAACCGTCGCATCATCCTGTGGATCGAGGAGCTGACCGAGGAGGCAGACGACGAGGCCGCCTCGGCTCGCATCGCCCTGCGACCACAGCAGGTCGCGGGATTCGTGCGTCAGGCCTCCGAACTCGTGGCCGCGGGCCGCCCCCCCTGCCCCTACTGCGGCGCCCCCCTGAACCACGACGACGGCTTCTGCGGTTGCTGGAACTGACCAGTACGGCGCTGTGGGCGACTCCCCCATCAGGGCGCGACCGCCGATCGCCGACGGCGACGCCCTCGAGGTACTGAGCACCGGGGAGGTACGCGTCCTGGGACGCCTGCCGTGGAGTTCCAACGCCACGTTCCTGGCGGATGTGACCCCGGCGGAGAACCCGACCGGTGAGCCGGCGCTGCAAGCCGTCTACAAGCCGGTACAGGGTGAGCGACCGCTGCACGACTTCCCGCCCGGGCTGTTCCGGCGGGAGGTGGCGGCGTACGAACTGTCCGCCGCCCTCCGATGGGACCTGGTGCCGCCCACCGTGGTGCGGGACGGACCGCTTGGACCCGGCTCGTTACAGCTGTTCGTGCCGGCCGACTTCGAGCAGCACTACTTCACGCTGCGGGAACGGGCCGAGCTGCACCCCACCCTGCGCCGGCTGTGCGCCTTCGACGTGGTCGCCAACGCCACCGACCGCAAAGGCGGTCACGTGCTGCTGGAGGGTGCCGACCACGTCTGGGCCATCGACAACGGGCTGTGCTTCCACGCCGTCTTCAAACTGCGCACGGTGGTGTGGGACTTCGCCGGGGATCCGCTGCCCGGCGACGTGAGCGACGACCTGCGCCGGCTGTGCAACGGGGCGATGCCCGGGACACTGGCCGACCTCCTCGACCCTGCCGAGTGCGCGGCGGTGGCCGTGCGCGCCGAGACGCTGCTGGCCGACGGGCGATTCCCGACCGACCCGTCGGGCAGGCGCTGGCCGTGGCCGGTGGTGTAGGGGCAGGGAGGAAGCGAAGGAGACAGCGCACCGGGTTGCTCGGGGAGTAACTTCCCCGGCGGGACGAAGGCCGGCCGGGAGGCGCGCCCTCATGCGCATGCGCTACAGCAGGGAAGACCTCCGCAGCGATGTCTTCGGCGGAATCACCGCGGGAGTGGTGGGGCTGCCACTGGCGCTGGCGTTCGGCGAGGGGTCAGGCCTGGGAGCGATCGCCGGCCTGTACGCGGCGATCTCCATGGGGTTGATCGCGGCACTGTGCGGAGGGACACAGACCCTCATATCGGGCCCCACCGCACCGATGAGCGTGGCAGTGGCGGTCATCGTGGCCAACCAGGTGGAGAGCGTCACCGAGGTGTTCGCCATCGCTGTCATCGCCGGCGTGCTGCAGATCCTGCTGGGCGTGTTCCGGATCGGCAGGTTCATCGCCTACACGCCGTACTCGGTGATCTCCGGGTTCATGTCCGGCGTCGGCATCATCATCATCCTGGGGCAGACACTGCCCTTCGGGGGGTCGCCGGTTACCACGGGTGGGGGGCTGGGGGCAATCCGCGCCTGGCCCGACCTGCTGGGCGACATCCGGGCACATTCGGTCGCCATCGCGGCCGTGACGCTGCTCGTGAGCATCTTCTGGCCGAAACGCCTCCGGAGATACCTCCCTCCCACCCTGGCGGCGCTGATCGCCGGAACGCTGCTGAGCGTCCTGTGGTTGAGCGACACGCCGGTCATCGGCGACGTGCCGCAGGGCTTCCCCGCGATCGCGCTGCCGGACTTCTCGTCGGACCTGCTGGGGCGCGCCGTGTTGCCGGCAGTGACCATCGCGCTGCTGGGCTCCATCAACACCCTGCTCACGTCGCTGATGGCTGACTCGATGACCCGTACGCAGCACGATTCGGACCGCGAGCTCATCGGTCAGGGCCTCGGCAACGTGGCCACCGGGTTCATCGCCGGCATGCCCAGCGCCGGGGTCACCGTGCTGACGGGGGCGAACATACGCGCCGGTGCCAAGACACGGGTCTCGGGGATTCTGTGCGCGGTGATCCTGCTGGCCGTCGTCCTCGGCGTCGGGCCATTCCTCGAAGTGATCCCGCACGCGGCGCTCGCCGCCATCCTGATGAGGATCAGCTGGGACATCATCGACTGGCGCTTCCTCACCCGCATGCGCCAGATCGAGCGGGAACACCTCGTGGTCATGGCGGTCACGCTCGGGCTCACCGTCTTCGTCGACCTGCTCACCGCTGTGGCGGTGGGCCTGGTCGTCGCCGGGATGATCGGCGCCCGGCGGTTCGAGCGCCTGCAACTCGACAAGGTGGTCTCGGTGCCGCTACTGGACCAGACCTTCCTCTACGCCGACGTCGACCTCTTCGACCTCAACGACGACGTGGACATGTTCGCGGCGCGTACCGGCCTGGTGGGGCTCAAGGGGAGCTTCACGGTCGCATCCTCCCGGAAGATGATCCGCGCCCTCAGCGTGGACATCGGGGAGCACGAGGTCGTCATCCTCGACTTCACCGACACCGCCTTCATGGACGACAGCGCCGCCCTGGTGGTGGAGCAGATGATCGACGTGGCCATCGCGGAAGGCACCGGGTGCATCGTGATGGGTCTGTCAGGCGAGCCCGCCACCACTCTGCAGTCGCTCAACGTGCTGCGGCACATCCCGGCGGATCACATCGTCGACGACCTCGACAGCGCCAGAGAGGTGGCGAAGCGGCTGCTCGACGCCTCCGAGGCCACCGAGTAGCCCGTCAGCGGCCGGCTAGTCCTCGTCGTCGAAGTAGACCTCCTCGGGGACGACCACGAACTCGGGGTAGGCCTCTATGCCGAGTTCCCCGACGTCCTGGCCGAGCTGCTCGACCTTCTTCGACACCCGCAGGCCCATCGTGGCGTCCAGCAGGCGCCACACGATGTACGAGGCGGTGAACGAGAAGGCGCCGATCGTCACGATGCCGAGCAGCTGGATACCGAAGCTGCCGCCGGAGGCGATGCAGACCGCAATGGTTCCCCAGATGCCGCCGACGAGGTGCACGGGGATGGCGCCGACCACGTCGTCCAGCTTGAGCTTCTCCAGCCCCTTGACGGCCAGGGTGCTCAGGATGCCGCCGACGGCGCCGATGATGAGCGCCCACCAGTGCTCGGTCATGTCGGGACCGGCGGTGATCGAGACGAGCCCGGCGAGGGCCCCGTTGAGGCCGGCGAAGAGGTCCATGCGCCCCAGGATCCTCTTCGAGACGGCGAGGGCGGCCACGACACCGGCCGCCGCCGCCAGGTAGGTGTTCACCAGCACGACGCTCATCGCCACGGCGTCGGACGCGCTCCCCAGCGCCAACTGCGAACCGCCGTTGAAGGCGAACCAGCCCATCCAGAGGATGAACACGCCCAACGTCACGATCAGAACGTTGGAGGGCGGCGTGGGCCGGGCGGTGCCGTCCTTGCGGAACTTCCCGAGCCTCGGACCGACGACCATGATGCCCGCCAGCGCCGCCCAGCCACCGGTGCTGTGCACGATGGTGGAACCGGCGAAGTCCTGGAATCCCCGCTCGGCGAGCCAGCCGCCGCCCCACGTCCACGAGCCGACGATCGGGTAGATGAAGGCGGTGAGGATCAGCGTGAACACGAAGAAGGACCACATCTTGACGCGTTCTGCTATGGCGCCGGACACGATGGAAGCGGCGGCCGCCACGAAGACCATCTGGAAGTACCAGTCCGACATCACCGAGTAGCCGTTGCCAACTACCGCCTCGGTGGCGGCCTCGTTGCCGCCGAGCAGGGCGATCTCGCTCGCCGACGACTGGTAGAAGATGTTGAACGAGCCGATCACGTGACCGACGTCGACGTACATGAGGTTGTAGCCGATGAGGTAGTAGGCGATGCCGGCGATGGAGAAGACCCCGATGTTCTTCAGACAGATCATCGAGGCGTTCTTGGTGCGGACGGCACCCGACTCGAGCATGGTGAAGCCGGCAGCCATCCACATCACCAGCACGCCCCAGACCAGGAACGCAAAGGTGTTGAGGATGAACTGACTTGAAACGTCGATCACAGCACTACCTCCGTGCTCTACGGCGACCGAAGCGGCACGCTGCCGGCTCCGGTGACGACGACGGGCCGGGCGCGGAAGTTAGCAGTCGTCGGAGCGGAGCCTGCGTCACCGGCCCGCCGGCGAGCGAGGAGCCGCGGGCCGCCTCGGAAACCCGGTTCTCCCCGATCCACCGGCCGGCCGAACGTCACAGGCCCGGCCCGGCCTAGGCGCGGGCTTGCAGGATTTCGATGAGGCGGGGCAGCACCTTGTGCACGTCGCCGACGATGCCCAGGTCGGCGACGCCGAAAATGGGGGCGTCGGAGTCCTTGTTGACGGCCACGATCGTCCGGGAGTTCTTCATGCCCACGAGGTGCTGCGTGGCGCCGGAGATACCGCAGGCGATGTACACGTCGGGCTTCACGACCTTGCCGGTCTGGCCCACCTGGTGGGAATAGGGCACCCAACCGGCGTCGACGATGGCCCGCGAAGCGCCGGCCGCGCCGCCGAGCAGGCGGGCGAGTTGCTCGATCATCTCGTACTTGCCGGCCTCGCCCAGCCCCCTGCCGCCGGATACCACCACCGCGGCCTCGTCCAGCTTGGGACCCTCGGACTGCTCGGCGTGGCGACCGGTCACACGGGCCGCCCCAGCGGCGCCGGTGTCGACGGCCGGCAGTTCGGTGAGCTGCGCCGACGCTCCGCCGGTGGCCTCGGCAGCGAACGACTTGGGGCGGATCAGGAAGATCTGCGAGCCTGCGGCGCTGAAACGGGTGTGCACGTTGGCGGTGCCGCCGAAGACCGGCTCGACACCCACGAGCCCGCCGTCGCTGCTCACCAACTCGGTGACGTTGGTGATGACCGGTACGTCGAGGCGGGCGGAGAGGCGGCCCGCCACATCCCGGCCGTCGTAGGTGGTGGCGAACAGCAGCACCGCCGGTGGGTTGTCGGCGGTGGCGATCGCCGCGGACAACGAGGCCGACAGCAGGGGGCCGACGAGCCCCTCGTCGGGGTTGTCGACGTGATGCAGCCGCGTCGCGCCGTGCTCGCCGACCTCGGCGGCCACCGCAGCAGCGTCGCCGCCCGCGCAGAACGCCTCGACACCGTCGCCGAAGCGCCGTGCCGCGCCGAGCAGCTCCAGAGAGATCGAAGCCACGCCGTCGCCGGCGGGCTCGACGTGCACCCAGACGGTTCCGGTGCCCATGGGTACCTCCCTAGAGGATCTTGAGTTCTTCGAGGAAAGCCACGATGCGCTCGTGGCCGTCGCCGGCGTCGGTGACGATCTCGCCGGCCTCCCGCGCCGCCACGGGCACCACCTCCACGATCTCCTGGCGGGCACCGGCCCAGCCCACGTCGGCCGCGTCGATGCCCAGGTCGGCCACGCCGAGTCGCTCGGTGGGCTTGGACTTGGCGGCCATGATGCCCTTGAAGGAGGGATAGCGAGGCTCGACGGCACCTGCGGTCACCGAGATCACCGCCGGCAGCGGGCAGAGCACCTCGTCATAGCCGGTCTCGGTCTGGCGCTGCACCGTCACCTCGCCATCACCGAGACTGACCGACTTGGCGAAGGTGACCGACGGCAGGCCCAGCAACTCGGCGATCTGCACGGGGACCGTTCCCGTGTAGCCGTCGGTGGACTCGGTGGCGGCCAGAATCAGGTCGGGTTCGGCGCGGCGCAGCGCAGCCGCCAACACCTTGGCCGTGCCCAGGGCGTCGCTGCCGGCGAGCGCCTCGTCGCTCACCAGGATGGCCCGGTCGGCGCCCATCGCCAGAGCCGTGCGCAGCCCGCCGAACTCCTCGTTGGGGGCCATGGACACCAGGACGACCTCGCCGCCGGCGGCCTCGGCCAACTGCAGGGCCATCTCCACCCCGTAGGAGTCGGACTCGTCGAGGATCAGCTTCTCGTCCCGAACCAGCGTCTTCGTCTCGGCGTCGAGGCGACCCGGATTCGCCGGGTCGGGGATCTGCTTCACGCACACAGCGATGTTCATGGCCAGAGTTTGCTGGCCCGCCCCCCCGATTACAACGCGCCGCGCCTGGCGGGCTGCTGCGGCGCGCCGATTGTTGCTCGGCTGGGCCGCAGCGCTAGCGTCGCGCCACGGGCACGGGCTCTGGAGAGGAGCCGACGCTGAAGCTCTTGCTTATCGTGAACCCCTCCGCGTCTGCTGTCTCCGCCCGGACGCGAGTGGTGGTGAACCGGCTGCTGTCGGCGCGCCACGACGTCAGGGTCGCCATCACCACTCGGCGCCACCACGCCACCGCACTGGCCAGACGAGGAGTCGCCCGCGGCGCAGAGGTGGTAGCGGTGCTGGGCGGTGACGGCACGCTCAACGAAGCGGCCAACGGTCTCGTCGGTACCGACACCATCCTGGCCACGCTGCCCGGCGGTTCCACCAACGTATTCGCACGCACGCTGGGGCTACCCGACGAGCCCATCGACGCCGCCGAGGCCGTCCTGAGGGCACTGGAGGAGGGGCTGACCGAACGGGTCGGACTGGGAGCGGTGAACCACCGCTACTTCCTGTTCCACGTGGGCATCGGTTTCGACGCCGCGGTGGTGGAACGCGTCGAGCGGCGCAGCGACCTGAAGCGCGCCCTGAACCATGCCCTGTTCGTGTACTCCACCCTCGACACGTGGTGGCGGCACTTCGACCGCAGCGAGCCCTACTTCGCGGTGGAGTTGCCGGACGGACGCCGCATCGACGACGGCTACTTCGCCGTGTGCCTGAACACGAATCCCTACACCTATCTCGGTACCCGGCCCCTCAACCTGGCACCGCAGGCCAGCCTGGGCGGACCCCTGGCGCTGGTGTCGGTGCGCGACTTCACCGCCGGTGGGCTGGCGCGGCTGGCCCTGCAAGCGCTACGCGGCGACGGAGGGGTGGCCGCCGGTGGTGCGGCCGACTACGCCGACGAACTCACCGATCTACGCATCGTGGGGTACCAGCCGGTGCCCGTACAGGTGGACGGCGACTTCGCCGGGCGGCTGCTGCACCTGCGCCTGACCTACCGGCCCGAGGCGCTGCGCCTGGTCCTTCCCTTCGGATACTGACCGCCGGGGCGGACCTGGGGCTCAGCCCGCCGCGGCCCGATCCACGACGCCACGGACGAGCGGGCAGTCGTCGGTGATGATCCCGTCGACACCCAACCCCACCAGCTTCTCGACGGCGTCGGCCCCGTTGACGGTCCACGCCCACACGGCCACGGAGGCCTCGTGGGCACGACGCAGCAGCGAGGCGTCCACCGTGGTGTAGTAGGGATGGATAGCACGGTGCCCGGCGGCGGAGGCCCGGTCCACGCTCTGCGCCGCCACAACGGGGTCGAACATCAACAGAGCCGTCGGCAGCCGGTCGTCCACCTGGCGGATGCGTTCGACGGTGGTGGCATTGAACGACGAGATCATCACCTCGTCGTAGGGCCGGTAGGCCGACACCAGGCCTGCCACCGCCACGGAGATGGCGTTGTCATCGTCGTAGCCCGCCTCGGCGGGGTCGTTCTTGATCTCGACGAGGACACCCATGCCCCCGCACGCCTCCAGCGCCTCGGCCAGCGGCGGCACCCAGCGGGGCATCTCGTCGAGAGGCGTCCTGGCGACGAGCCGCCCGTCGGGCAGGTGAGCATCGTGATGAACCACGAGGACATCGTCCACCGTGCGCCGCACGTCGAACTCCACCCAGTCGGCGCCCAGGTCGCGGGCACGCCGGAAGGCGTCCGTGGTGTTCTCGCGGATCCTGCCCCCAGCCCCCCGATGGGCGATCACCAGCGTCACCGGCACGTCCCTTCGTTCGGATTACTCAGCTCGGTCGTACTCGTCACTTCCGGTTCCTGACGACGGTTGCCAACTACTTTTGCCCAAGCTTCCCACAGTCGATCTTGAATTTTCCACAGGTTTTCGGTATCTTGGCGTGCTGTTCTGCTGTGCGATCGACGACGCTCGCACCAACCGTACCCATCAGTCGACACGGAGGGCCCGTTGGCACTCACCCTGCCCGCCATTTCAACGAGGGGTCCCGACTGGCGGACGAGGGCCGCGTGCCGCAACACCGACCCTGCGCTGTTCTTCCCGATCGGCACCACCGGTCCGGCCGTGGAACAGATCCAGAACGCCAAGGCCGTGTGCGATCAGTGCCCTGCCCGCGTGCCCTGCCTGGAGTTCGCGTTGGACACCCGCCAGGACTCCGGCGTGTGGGGTGGCCTGACCGAGGGCGAGCGGCACCGGATACGCCGCCTGACGGCCGTCGACTGATACCGGCTCGCTCTCGGCCGATCACGGCCGGGGCGGTCGCTCACCCGATCAGCTTGAGCTCCCGGTTGTAGCGCCGCGTCGGCGCCAGCGACACGTCCACCGTCTCGGCGATGGCGGCGAAGATGCGGCCCGCCTCACCGTCGGGATCGACCGCGGCGGCAGGACGGCCGGTGTCGCCGCCGGCACGCAGGTCCACCACGAGCGGCACCTGCGCCACGAGCGGCACCTCCAGCCGTTGAGCCAGCTCGGCGCCGCCGCCGGACCCGAACAGTTCGTAGCGCCGGCCGTCGTCGCCGGTGAACCAGGACATGTTCTCGATCACGCCCTTGACCGTGAGCTGCACCCGCTGCGCCATGAAGGCCGCCCGCTGGGCCACGCTCTGCGCGGCCGGCTGCGGCGTCGTCACGATGTAGACCTCGCTGCGCGGCAGGAACTGCGACAGGGAGATGGCGATGTCGCCCGTACCCGGCGGGAGGTCCACCAGCAGGTAGTCGGGATCGTCCCACCACACGTCGGTCAGGAACTGCTCCAGCGCCTTGTGCAGCATGGGTCCGCGCCAGATGACCGGCTGGTCCTCGGCAGCGAAGAACCCCATGGAGATGCAGCGCACGCCGTAGGCCTCCGGCGGCACGAGCATCTCGTCGATCACGACCGGTGGCCGGTTGATACCCAGCATCCGGGGGATGGAGAACCCCCACACGTCGGCGTCCACCACCGCCACACTGCGGCCGCGGGCGGCCAGCGACACGGCCAGGTTGGTGGTGACCGAGGACTTGCCGACACCACCCTTACCGGAGGCGATCAGCAGCGAACGGGTCCGGCAGCCCGGATCGGCGAACGGGATGGTCCTGCCCTCGGCGTGGCCATGGGCGGGTTGGGAACCCGCCGTGGCGGCCGGGTCGCCGATGAGCTTGGAGCGCAGGGCGGTTCTCTGCGCGTCGCTCATGACGCCCAGTTCGACACGGACGTCACGGACGCCGGGCAGCGCCTTGACCGCATCGGTAACGCGGCTCGTGATCTCGGCGCGCATGGGGCAGCCCGCCACCGTGAGCGCCACCTCCACCTCCACCACGCCGCGCGGCGAGACGCGCACGTCGCCGACCATGTCCAACTCCACGATGCTGCGGTGCAGTTCGGGATCGTCGACGCCGTTGAGAGCGTCGAGAATCTGCTCGTTCGTGGGAACTTTCGAGCCGGGCACAGGAGACCTCCAACGTCGCCGCCGGCGCCGTCGACACCGGTATGCGCAGGCTACCGGTGCCTGTCGGATTCGTCGCTGTCCGGGCGGGGGACGGGTGCCGCTCTGCTCCTCCACGCAGGGCGAAAGTCGTCGCAGCCCGGCCCCCCACCCTCCGTTGTTGCTGCGGTCCTCCTCGATCGATTGTCGTTCGGGCGGGACGGGGTGACGAGCGCGGTCGGCGGTCTTAGGCTGACGCGCTGCTGTGTCCGACCCTGGGAGACCCGCTGAGTGACCCTGTACCTCGTCCGGCATGCCGATGCCGGCAAGCGCAATCCGTTCTCAGCCGGCGACCACCTGCGCGCCCTCAACGAGGACGGTTGGCGTCAGGCCACCGGCATCGCCGACCGTCTCGGCGATGCCGGCGTCACCCGCGTCGTCTCGAGTCCGAGCCTGCGCTGTCGGCAAACGGTCGAGCCGCTGGCGGCGCGTCTGGGACTGCGCGTGGAGACGCACGCCGCCCTCGCGGAGGGCGCCTACGGGCGCGCCGCACTGGACTTGCTGCGGCAACTCGTCGGCATCGACGCGGTGTTGTGCAGCCACGGTGACGTCATCCCCGACGTAATGCGGCTGCTGGCGATCACAGGAACGGTCATCAACGGTCACCGGGGCAACGCCAAGGGGTCGGTGTGGACCATCACCACCGACGGTGGCGCCCTCGTGAGCGCCGCCTACACCAAGACACCCCGCAAACCCGACGAAGCCCTGGGCTAGGAACTCTGCGCTGCGGCGCGGACCTCCTCGCGCAGGCGGGCGGCCTCGGCCAGCAGGCCCGCCGGGGCGTCCAGAGTCAACAGGTGGTCCAGGTCGGCCAGGGCGTCGTCGAAGCGGCCCTGCCGGGCAGCGGCCAGCCCCCGCCAGAAACGGGCCTCCGGATCGTCGGGGGCCAACTCCACGGCCCTGTCCAGCGCTTGGAGACCGTCGGCAAGAACGTCCTCGAAGGCGGCGAAGTCCGGCGACGTGAGCAGAGCGCCGCGGCCCACCAGCGCCGCCACGTTGGTGGGGTCGACCGCCAGTACGGCGCCGAACAGCCGGGTGGCCAGCGGCACCTCGCCACCGGCGGCCAGATGGTGGGCCGCCACAACCATCTCGCCCGGTGAGGACGCTGCCAGGAGCGCCGCAGTGGCCGCGCTGTCACCGGCCGCCTCCGCTGCGACCAGGCGGCCCGCCAGGATCCGCTGGCGCAGTTCGGAGTTCTCCACCAACTCCACCATGAGTGGCGGCGGGTCGACGGCGTCGAAGGCGTCCAGATGGACGGCAGCGGCGTCCAGGTAACCCAGGCGGAACGCCACGATCGCCCCGAACACCCGGGCGTCGGGGTAGAAGGGGTCGGACGTCACCGCCTCGCCGATCCGCACGGCCGCCGCTTCGAGGTCGCCCCGCTGGAAGTGCAGCCAGCCCCACCAGGCCAGCGCCTCGGCGCTGGAGGGTTCGGCCGCCACCACGGCGGCGTACAACTCCTCCGCCTCGTCGAAGTGGCCCGTGGCCATGAGTTCCTGAGCCTCGAAGAGCATCCCGCGGCTGCTCTGGCGGATGTCGCCGGTGATGGTGTCGCTCGACGAGCGATGGCCCAGAGCCGAGGCCAGGCCGACCCCCACCCCGGTGCCGAGAAGTGCGACGGTCACGAGTACCGCCAGCAGGCGGCGCCACCGTCGAGGGGTACGTTCTCCCGGGCCGTGCCCGGTGGCGCGGCGGCGGACCGCGGCGGCGCGCTCGCGGTAGAGACCCGTCAGGGAGCGGTAGTCGGCGTCGCTGATGTCACCTGCCTCCCTCTCGGCGTCCAGATCGGTGAGGGAGCGCTCCAGGAACGCCAATTCGTCGAGCCGGCGTTCCTGGCCGACCGGCGGCTCGTCGGGCGGAAGGGGGTCGCTCTGCGGCTCGGCGGGCTGGTCCTCGGGCGGGAGCGGGTCATCCGAATCCTCCGTCGGCGGGACGCCGTCCGGCAGGCTGCCCCGCGGCTCCTCGATCGGCTCATCGGGCATCATGTCACCGCCAGCGCCGGAAGGCGAAGGCCAGCGCGGCGACCGCTGTGAGGCCCACCGCGGCCGGGACGATCCACACCAGGCTCCCGAAACCGCTCGCCCGGGGCGTCAGCAGGATCGAATCGCCGTACAGCACGGCGTACTGCTCCCTGATCGCCGAGTCGGTCTGCCCGGCGTCCACCCGCCGGGCGATGTCAGCACGGATCTCCCGCGCCACCGACACGTTGGACTCCGCCACCGACTCCCCCGCGCACTGCGGGCAGCGCAGGCTGCGGGCAATGGCAGCGGCCCGTTCGGCGTCGCTCAAGGTGTCGCCGCCGTCCAGTGTCCCGTAGGTCAGCAGGACCGCCAGCGACACCAGCACCAGCCCCCAACCGAGGCGCCGCCGGCCACTCGCCACCGCCGTTCCCCGAGGCGTGGCGGTCGGCGCGTCCGGCCCCGGTGCGGCTTCGACGTCCGGTCGCGGGCGCTCGTCGGTGCTCGGTTCCGCGGTCCGGGGGGTCTGCGCCGCTTCCGGTGCGCGCCGTGCCATCATCCGTCCCCGACGCTCAGGGATTCGAGTGCGGCGATGCGGGCGTCGAGGCCGTCGGCGGTGACACCGGTGGCGCCCACCAGCTTGTCCACCACGTAGCCGGCGGGTGACACGAGGTAGGTCTCCGGCACGGCCGTCACCCCGTAGTCCACCGGCACCGACCCTACGTCGCCCGCCAGCACCGGCCAGTCACCGCCGGCGCGCTCGAAGAAGGCGCGCACCGCATCGGGATCGTCGTCGAAGGCCACGGTTACGACCACGGCGTCGCCGGCGGCGTGGCGTTCGCTGAAGGCCACCAACTCGGGATGCTCCAGGATGCAGCCTGTGCACCACGTGGCGAAGAAGTTCACGACCACCCAGCGCCCGCGGTGATCGTCGAGATCGAAGGCGTCACCGTTCAGCGTCAGCCCGACGATGGCCGGTGCCGGGTTGCCGACGGCGGAGCGCCCGATGAGCGTGCCCCGCTGGGGGTCGCCCAGAGCCAGCACCACCACGAGCACCGCAACCGCCGCCGCCACCCCCACCGCCAGCACCGCAACCGAACGCCCCATCGGGCGTCGGCGCCGGACGGTGGCACGGGACGGGTCGTGCTCGGCATCCGACTCGCTCGCGCCGTCGGGGTGGCTCGCGGCGTCGGCGTGGCTCGCGACGTCGGCCGGCGCGGCGTCGGGCGGGTTCATGTCGCCGCCGTCGGGTGGGTCGGTGCCGAACGTCGGATCGGTCACGACCGTCCCCCTGTCGGTAAGCCCGCCGGTGAACCCGCCGCCGTATCGACCGGCACCACCGCAGACGCCGACGTGGGTGCGGTGGGGCGACGGCGACGGCCCGGGAAGACCGCCAGCACGATGCCGACCAGCATCACAGCGCCCCCCACCCACAGCCACAGAACCAGCGGCTGCACCGTGACCCGCAGCACCAGGTTCCCGCCGGTCTCCGCCGGGAGGCGGACCACCGAGAGTTGCACGTCGCGGCGCGGCGAACTGAGCGTGGCGGGGTGGCCGACCACCTGGCCCCGCAGCGTGTAGCGGCTGAGCGCCGGCGCGACGCAGCAGCGACCGTCGACGGCCATCTCGGCGCGCACTTCGGTGCGCTCGTCGTGGACCACCTCCCGCACACCCACGAAGGTCAGATCCTGACCGGCGAACCGCAGCGTGTCGCCCTCGGAAAACAGCAACTCCGCCTGCTGCAGGTAGGAACCGCTGGCCGCCAGGGCAACGGCAATGATCACCACGCCGATATGGGTGACCATGCCGCCGTTGGTGCGGCCCGCCAAGCCCCGCCAGCCCTGCCGGCGGGAGGCCAGGACGAGTTGGCGCAAGGCGGCGCCGGCGGCGAACCCTCCGAGGGTGAAGGCCACCAGCGGGACCAACCCTCGTGCCCCCACCGCGACGGCCGCCGCCAGTGCGCCCACCGCGCACCAGGCCGGCCACAGCAGGCGCCGCGACAACAACTCCGTCGAGGCCTTGCGCCACGGCAGCACGGGCGCGGCGGCCATCAGGAAAAGCAGCGCCATGCCGATCGGCATGGTCATGCGCTGGAAATACGGGGCACCCACGCTGAGGCGATCGCCGGTGACGGCCTCGGCCACCAGAGGGAAGACCGTGCCCAGCAGGACGACGGCGGCGAACAGGGCGAACAGCAGGTTGTTGGCCAGGAAGGTGCCCTCGCGGCTGAAGAACGAGTCGAACCGTCCCGGGGCGCGCAGCCGGTCACCGCGCCAACCGATGAGCAGCACCGTCACCGCACAGATCGCGCCGAAGAACCCCAGGAGGGCCGGGCCGATGCCCGAAGCGGTGAAGGAGTGCACCGAGTCCAGCACGCCCGAACGGGTGATGAACGTGCCCAGGATCGTGAGCGCGAAGGTGGCGCACACCAGCGACAGGTTCCACACACGCAACATGCCGCGGCGCTCCTGCACCATCGCCGAGTGCAGGTAGGCCGTGGCGGTCAACCAGGGCAGGAACGAGGCGTTCTCCACCGGATCCCACGCCCAGTAACCGCCCCAACCCAGGGTGTCGTAGGACCACCAGGCGCCCAGCACGATGCCGAGGGTGAGGAAACCCCAGGCGAACAGTGACCAACGCCGCGTCTCGCCCAGCCAGCCCTCGTCGGTGCGGCCGAGGATCAGCGAGGCGATGGCGAAGGCGAACGGCACGGTGAACCCCACGTAGCCCAGGTACAGCATCGGCGGGTGCACCGCCATCAGCGGGTTGTCCTGCAGTAGAGGGTTGGGGCCGGGGCCGTCGTAGCCCGGCGGCGGCGCGAACGCCTGGAACGGGTCCGCCGGCCCGAGCATCAGACCGAAGAAGAAGAGAACCACGACCAGCGAGCACAGCAGTGCCACGACCACCAGCGGGTCGTCGCCGCGGCGGCGGAAACGCAGCGACACGGCAACCACGTAGCCGGCCAGGATCAGCCCCCACAACAGGATCGAACCCTCCAGCGCGGCCCACGCGGTGGCGACGTTGAACAGCGGCGCCGTGGCCGAACTGCCGTTGTCGGCCACGTAGGCCACGGTGAAGTCCCGCGTGATCAGCGCCCGTTCCATGGCTGCGAAGGCCACAATCGCTCCCGCCAGAACCACCCAGAGCAGCCCCCGGCCGAGGGACAGGAACGTCCGGTCGCGCCGCCACAGGCCGAGCGCGAACGCCACCACGCCGGCAACGGCCGCCGAGGCGGCCGCCGCGATTCCCAGATCGCCGAGGATCAGGTTGCTCACCGTTGGCCGTTCAGTGCCTCAGCAGCCGGGTGACGGACCGTCGGCTCCCGCCGCCTCCAGACGGTCGGGATAGGTGTCGCGGTACTCGTTGTCGTGCTTCACCAGCATGTGGTCGCTGGCGAAGTAGTGCCCGTCGTTGGCGCCGCAGGCGAACGTCTCGAGGTCCACCGGGCGGCCCTCGGTCCAGCGACCCTCCAGAACCACCGGGACGCCCGGCGTGAACAGATCGGGGGGGCTGCCCACGTGCACCACGTCGGCGGTCACACCGGCGAACGACACGGTAAAGGCCACCGCCTGCTCGAAGTCCACCTTGGTGGCCACCACGCTGTGCGCCACCGGTGTGCCCTGCAGGCGGAACCGCTGGTTGGCCAGTTCGTCGCGGCGCTCCACGGCCTCATCCGCGTTCAGGAAGAACAGGGAGGCGTCGGACACGAGGCGGAACAGGGCGAACGAGATGCCGCCGGCCACCGCGGCCACCACCAGCAGGGACACGAGACGGCGCACCCTCGGGGGTCGGCCACCGGCGGCGGCACGCCGACGGGGCGTCAGGTCGAGTCCGTCGGCGGGACCGTCGGAGGGATCGGCGTGGGGATCGGCCGGCGGCGACCCCGGGTGGTCCGTGGCGCCGGAACCCTCAGTCATCGGCGGTCATCCAGCGGCGCCGCCGCGGCGTGACCCTGCGACTGAGCCGGCGGCCGCGCAGCAGGATCATGACGGCGTAGCCCGCCAGCAGGGCGGCGCTGACCGACCAGCCCGCGGCGATGTAGCCGGCGTGGGTCATCGGTCCGCCCCGGTGCCGGCGAGGGGCGATTCGTCCGCCTCGGCGCGGCGCTCGGAGAGCGCAGCCGCCAGCCCCTCGCTCTCGGCCTCCTCCTCCAGCCAGGCCACCCGGAAGCGGTGCACCAGCAGCCACACGAAGAGCAGGCCCATGACGGCGATCCCCAGAACCAGGGTGAACAGGGTGAGATCCTCGATCCGCAGTTCCGCCAGCGTGGACTGCTGGTGCAGCGTCCGGTTCTCCCACCACTCCACGGAGCGGTTCACGATCGGGATGAGGACGAGGCCCCCGAGACCCAGGATCGCGGCGCGGCGCGCGCGGGCGACCGGCGGCGCCGGAACCGACCGCACCGCCAGGTAGCCCACGTAGCTCAAGAACAGCACGAGCGTGGTCACGAGGCGCACGTCGCCCCACTCCCACCAGGTGTTCCACACGGGGCGGCCCCAGATCATGCCGGTCAGCAGAGTGACGGCGCACAGCACGACGCCGATCTCGGCGCAGGCGAAGGCCAGGCGGTCCCACCAGGCGCCACGGCGCCACAGGTAGACGCCGCTGGCGAACGCGCACAGCCCGAATGCCGTGTACGTCCAGATGGCCGCCGGGACGTGCACGTACATGAGCCGCACGACATCGAACTGCCCGATCTCGGTTCCCGCCTCGGGGCCGGGACGGGTGTCGGGCGGGCTGAAGATGAAGGCACAGAGGCAGAGCCCCACCAGGCCCGCCAGGACGCCCCAACCCAGCACCCGGGTGGTGCGCGACCCCGTGTGGGCCGGTGCGGCGTCCGTCCGGTCCTCGTCGGGGGAGCGACCGAGCAGCACGGTCATCGCAGCACGGTCACGAGTCGGCCTCCAGTAGCGGACCGTAGGCCAGCCCGCCGAAGACGGCGTAGACAACGGCGAACAGCCCCAGCAAACCGAACCAGGCCCAGCCGTGGACCGCCGCGGTCCCCAGGGCGTCGCCGAAGGCTCGGGTTGCCCCGATGAGGACGGGGGCGAACACCGGCAGCAGCAGAACCGGCAGCAGGGTCTCCCGAACTCCCATCCCCGCGGCCAACACGCCGTAGAGGGTACCGGCGGCCGCGATGCCCACCGTTGCCGCCGCCGCGGCCGCCACGGCCAGGCCGAAAGCCTCGATGCGGGCGTCGTAGAGAACCACGATGCCCACGCCCAGCAGAACCTCCAGCACCGCCAGCTGCAACCCCAGAGCCAGGACCTTTCCGGCGAAGATGCGGGCGGGGGGCGTAGCGCTGAGGCGCAGGGCGTCGGCGGCGGCACCGGCGTGCTCGACGCCCACCGACCGCTGCGCGGCCAGCAGTGCCGCCAGCAGCACCGCCACCCAGAACAGGCCGGGGCTGAAGTTGCGCAGGGCCGCCCGGTCGGCGTCGATGGCGAATCCCAGCAGGACAAGGGTGGCCAGGGCGAACGGTGCCACCTGGTAGAGCAGCACACGCGACCGCAACTCGATGCGCAGGTCCTTGGCGGCCACCAGGAGCACCTCACGCATCGGCCACCTCCGCGGGAGCCGGCGCCGGGGCGGCCCGCACGATCCCACCCACCAGGTGCACGGTGCGCGTGGCCACCTCGGCGGCTGCGGGGGCGTCGTGGGAGGCCAGCAGGACCGTGGCGCCGCTGCGGGCAGCGTCGGTGAGCAGATCGTTGACGGCGCGGCGACCCGCATCGTCGAGACCGGCGTGCGGTTCGTCCAGCAGCCACAGCAGGGGGCGACGAACCGCCACCGCGGCGGTGGCCACCCGCTTGCGTTGACCCGCCGAGAGCCATCGCAGCGGCACGTCCCACAGGCGCGGCGCCACCTGCAGGCGGTCCAGAGCCGCCCGTGACTCCGCCGGAGAGGCCCCCGCCAGAGCGGCCCAGAATCGCAGATTCTCGAGGGTGGTCAGGTCCTCGTACAGCATCAGGTCGTGCGCCAGGAGGCCCACCTGCGCCCGCAGCGCCCGCCGGTCGCCCCGCAGGTCGCAGCCCAGCACCTCGCCCTCTCCGGCCTCGAGCGTGGCCAGCCCGGCCAGAAGCCGCAGCAGGGTGGTCTTGCCGGCCCCGTTGGCCCCCCGCAGGAGGAGCACCTCGCCTGTCGCGACATCGAGGTCCACGCCGGCCAGCGCCGGGAATCCTCCCCGGCAACAGACGGCATCACGAAGCCTGATTGCAGATCCCACGACAACCCCTTCGGAGACGAACTCAGGCTACCGGCGCCGGGCGACCCCGGCCCGGTGGGGGGCGTCGATACCATCGGGCCGTGACGCTGTCGCGGGCTCTGACCACCATGGGGCGCACGTTCGTTGCTCTCGGCACGATCATGGTGCTCTTCGTGGTCTTCGAATTGTGGGGCACAGGGCTGCAGCAGGCACAGGCGCAGAGCGGCCTCGAAGGCGACTTCCAGGAGCGACTGCAGCAGGCCTCGACCGCCGGCCAACGCGCTCCGACGCAGACAACGGACGCCGGTTCGACTGCCGAAGGGCGAGGCGCTGCAGCCGACAACGTCGATGACGGGACGGAGCTTGGCGGCGACGAGGGACCGGCCGGGCGACCCACGGGGGTGACGGTCTCGCCGACCGCGCAAACCGGTGACGGGGACGTGGCCGGCCTGACTCCCGACGCGCCGACAGGCGGCGAGGGCAACGGGGCGAACGGGTCGGCCCTCCCCGCGGCAAGCCCGCAGCCGCAGTCCGATGCGACTTCGCTGCCCGAGCACCCGGCCACCGCCGGGGTGGTGCGCAACATCTCCGAGCCGGCCGTGGCGCGTGCCGCCGCCGGCGTGCTCGATCCGGAGGTGGAGGCCCTGTTGCCGCTGCTGTACCCGGCGCCGGGCGAAGCCGTCGCCCGCATCACGATCCCGGCGATCGATGTGCACGAGATCGTCGTGGCGGGAGTGGGTACCGAGGATCTGCGCAAGGGCCCCGGACACTACGGCTCCACCCCGCTGCCCGGACAGCCCGGCAACGCCGCCATCGCCGGCCACCGCACCACCTACGGGGCGCCCTTCGGACGGATCGACGAGCTGAGCCCCGGCGACAAGATCATCGTGGAAACCCTGCAGGGCACGTTCGTGTACCGGGTCGTGCAGGGTTCCGTCCACCTCAGCGGGCAGATCACCGGGCATCGCATCGTGGCGCCGAGCGCCGTCGAGGTGCTCGACGACTACGGCGACAACCGGCTCACGCTCACGTCGTGCCACCCCGAGTACAGCTCCCGGCAGCGAATCGTGGTGCATGCGACGCTGGCGGGGGAGCCGGTCGTGCGCCTGCCGCGTCCCGGCGAGCCGATCGCCGAAGAAGTCCTGCCGGCCTCCGACGCCGACGACGCGGGCGACGCGGCCCCCGAAGCCGACGGCGCACCGGATGGGGCGGACGACGCAACGGGCGACGAGCCGACCCCGCCCGCCGGACAGGCGTCCGGCGCCGACGACTCGGTTGCAGCCGCACCGGCGGAGACTGACGACGACCCGGCAGCCGCCTCGGCGGAGAACGGTGATCTCGTCGCGGATCCGGGCGCCGGCGACGCCGCCGCGTCCGCCGAGGCATCTCCGTCCGACGAACGCCCGCCCGTGGCATCGGACGCGGCGGCCGCCGAGACGCCCGCGCGACAGCAGACCGGCTTCGGGGAGGGCCTCAGCGGCGACCGCAGCGCCATCGGGCCGGCGGTCCTGTGGGGTCTGGCGGCGGCGGCCGTCTGGTACGCAGGCTGGATGCTCGGACGTTCCCGGCGCCGCTGGGGCATCTACGCGGCCGCTGTCGTACCGTTCCTGGTGGTGCTGTACATGACCTTCAGCTACATCGACCGGGCATTGCCCGCCTACTGATGCCCCGCCTCCCGAATACGGGCACCGCACGCGCCGATGACCGCTCAGCGTGGCCACCCACGCGGCGACGGCCGTGGTGGATCACCGCCGTCGTCACCGTCGGCGCCGCCATCCTCCTGGGCGCCCTGGGAGCCTGCGGCGGCAGCAGCGGCGCAGCCACCGAGACCGAGGTCGCCCCGGTGCGGATCGTGCGCGACGAGTCCGGTGCCACCGAATCGGAGGAGACGCAGCCGGTCAGTCGTTTACCCGTCGTCGAGGAGACCGACACGCTGGAGGGTCTCATCGTCAACCCCTACGACCTGGACGTCGGGCAGTGCTTCAACAGCTACCTCACCGCGTTGGGCAGCAACGAGTTGCAGGAGTTGAGCACCCTCGTGGAGTGCGCCGGGCCGCACCACGGGGAGGTCTACTTCCAGGTGTTCCACCCGGCCCCACCCTTCGAGGAGTATCTGGGCGAGGCGGAGATGTTGGCCTGGGCGAAGGGGCACTGTTACGAGCAGTTCGCAGGCTTCGTCGGCCAGGAGTACGAACTCTCCGACCTGGAGATCGGCATCCTGGCGCCCACCTACGAGACCTGGTCGGATCCCCGTGGCCAGCACCGGGAGGTGACCTGCTATGTCGAGGCGTGGCGCCGCGGCCGCCTGGTCGGCTCCATGTACCTCAGCGGCTTCTGAGGCCCGGTCGTCGCAACCCGGGCCGGCGACGCCGGTGGTTCGCTGCCCGGGTGGGGCTGCCGGTGGCGCTACGGCGGCCGCGGGTTTCGCCAGATGCCCGGTCGGGCAGGCCGGTGGCGCTACGGCGGCCTCTGAAAATGGCCGCCTGCGCTAGCCCCCGGCCTCCCCGCCCTCGCTTGGCGGCGATCCGTACCGACCGTCAACACACTCCTAGAGTGTCGGGTGTGGAGTTGCGGGACTGGATTGTCGGGGACCTGAGGTCGTTGCGAGCCAAGTTGGCCGGTGGGGTGCTGGGCCTGATCCCGCCCGAGCGCCTGCGGGAGAGGGCTGACGGCGGGGGGATCGCCCCGGTGTACGTGCTGTGGCACCTCGCCCGCCACCAGGACGTGGCCGTGAATGGCGTACTGCGGCGCAGCGGAGCCGTGGTGGACGGCTGGACCGACCGGCTCGGCATCGACGACGACCTGTGGCGCGGCCTGGCCGAGGGCGAGGATGCCGACCTGGTGGATGTTCTGGATCCGGAGGCCGTGGGTGGCTACACGCTGGCTGTGATGGAGCGCACGGCAGGTTGGCTGGAGGAGCAGGGACTACCGGCGATGGATCGGCGACCGGATACCGCGGCCGCGCTGGAGGCCATCGGCACCCCCGCCGACCGTTTCGACTGGCTCTACTCGATGTGGGACGGCAAGCCCACGTCCTGGTTCCTGCAGTGGAGCGCTGTGGGCCACGGCTTCAACCACCTCGGCGAGTTGGTGTCGATCCGCAACCGGATGGGCCTCAGCCCCTTCTAGTTCGGCTGGTTCGGGCGGCTCAGGCCATCAGCAGGGCCAGGCCGGCCCAGCTCTGGGGGATGGCGCCGAGGCCTGTGCCGTCGTCGCTATCCCAGTACTCGGCGAGGCCCGACTTCTCGGCCCCGTCGATCGTGGCCCGTGCCAGCTCCGCCGCGGCGGCCTCCTGCCCGGCGCGCCGGAGGCCGAGCCACAGCAGGTAGTCCAGCTGTGGCCAGGACGGCCCGCGCCAATAGGTCCGGGCTGCGAAGGCCGGCTCGTCGCGGTGCACGCCCGCCGGGCCGAAAGCGCCGCCGTAGGCCCGGGGGTCGGTGAGTTCGGCGGCGATCGCGGCGGCGCGTCCGGCGTCGCCCTCCACGAGGAGTCCCAGCAGGCCGTAGGCGGTGCGGGCACGGCCCGAGCCTCCGTCTGCGGCGCCGGCGTCGGTGTAGCTGCGGAGGTCGGTGTCCCAGCGGTCCCGTACCGCGTCGGCGAGCCGGCGGGCGGCGGCGGCCTCGAGGGCGCCGGTCGCATCGGCCAGGTCGAGGGCGTTGAACGCCACCAGCGCCGAGAAACCCGCCGATGCCGCCGCGAACTTCGGGTTGTGCAGCGGGGAGCCGCCGGTGCTGCGCTCGATCGTCTCCAGCAGCCGGCCCTTGCGCTCGAACCAGCGCCGCTCGTCGAAGCCGCCCTCGCAGAAGTCGTCCCAGCGCGGGTCGTTGTCGGCGCCGGACTCCCAGGGGTGGCACAGCAGCACCAGTCCCGATTCGGCGTGGCGCTCCCGGCGGTGCAGCAGGAACTCCAGGCCCCCGGCAGCAGCCGCCACGAGGCGCTCAGGCACGTGGGCCCCGCGGCGGTGCAGTTCGGCGAGGGCGTGACCGTACATGGGCGGTCCGGTGATGCTGGAGGCCCCCGGCCGGCCCCAGAAGTCCTCGTGATGCCGGGGATCCAGATGGTAGGTCATGTGCGGCACGCAGCCGGAGGCGTCCGCGGCTCCCAGCACCTGCGCCAACTCGTCGAGACCGCGGTCGTCGCCCAACTCCGCCCAGACGAGGGCGTGGAAGCACGAGTCCCACAGCCACTGCCACGGGTACCGCAGGAGGTTGGGCGCCGTGTACCCCCCGCCGGCGGGGATGTCCACCCAGTGCCGCCGCAGGACCGCCAGCACCCGCTCACGAAACTCCACCCGCGCATTATCGCCCGGCCCGGCGGCGAACCGCCGATGTGATCGGGGCGGACGTGAACCGGGACCGCCCCGGCACCGGCGCAGGTTCGCCGACCCGCCGCCGGGCGGCTTCACCGACTCCGATCTCCTCGGAGCACGATTCCACGGTGCAATGTGCTCTGGGCAAGAATCGTGCGGCACCGCATCGCGACGACGCGGTGATCCGTCAGGCGGTTCACGAGACACCGCAGGTAGGGGAACCCGGGGGATCGACCGGAGATGAGTACCAGAGCGCGAACCCGCCGCCGAAGCCGCCTGTCGGTTGTTGCCCTGATCGCTGTCGCAGGCGTCGTGGCCGCTTCGGCGGTCGCCGTTGCCCAGGCGGGGCACGATGTGCGCATCCTGGCGCGGCACCTGGCGGACGGGCGCCTCGAGGTCGCGCTGCAGCACATCCACGACGACGGCCAATGGGGAGACCACCTGCTGCCCGCGCGGCGGTTCGTGCCGGCCCAGGCGCCCGCCGGGCGCTGGCTGGTGACCTCCCCGCTCACCGTCGGCACCGTGCACGGCGCGCAGGACTTGCGCATCGCGGCGCGTCGCCTGACCGGCGGGAGCAGCGAGGTGGCGTTGCAGCAACGGCACGCCGACGGCACCTGGGGAGAACGGATGCTGCCCGCCCTGCGATTCGTCCCCGCCGACCTCACGAGTGGGCGCTGGCTGGCGAGTTCGCCGCTGGCCGAACCGGCACCCCGCAGCGAGCCCGAACCGGCACCCCGCAGCGAGCCCGAACCGGCGGCCGAGCCAGAACCCCCGAGCGAACCGGAACAGCCAGGAGACACCGAACCGGTTGGAGACGCGGAACCGGCGGCCCCCGCGTCGGACGAATCGCCGGAGGGCCGAGGCTCCGAGGGCCCTCGGGCCCTGATGACACCGACGGGTGTGCCGGTCGCCGTCCTCGGACGAGCCGGTAGGGGCTATCTCGTGCGGACCCCGTGCGGCAACACCGCCGAGATCACCAGCGGCGAACCGATCGAAGGGGTGCGCGTCGTGCTGGATCCCGGCCACGGCGGGCGGTTCTCGGTCGGCGCAATCGGGCCCAACGGCCTCGCCGAGGACGATCTGAACCTCACCCTCAGCCGCGCCATCCTCGCCGAACTCGCCCGCCGCGACATCCCGGCGGCGACCACGCGCACCGGCGACTACGGGACGCTGCTGTCGGTACGTGCGGCCTTCGCGGACGCTCTGGGGGCCGACGCCCTGATATCGATCCACCACAACGCCCCCACATGGCAGTTGGGGGACGCACCGGGCACGGAGGTCTACGTCCAGTCGATCGACGCCGAGACGCCCCGGCCCGCCTCGGAGCGTCTCGGCGGGCTGCTCTACGAGGAGATCACCACCGCCCTCGCCATGTTCGCCGACGTCAGCTGGAGCCGACTCCCCGCCGCCGGGGTGCTGCGCGTGCTCCTCCCCGTCGGCGGCGACGCCTACGGCATGATCCGCCGCCCGGCGATCCCTGCGGTCCTGGTGGAGTACGGCTACCTCTCCAACCCGTCCGAGGCCGAGCTGTTCGCCACCGACGAGTACATCGAGGTGGCCGCGGCGGCGACGGCCGACGCCATCGAGGCCTACCTCAACACCGACCGCGCCGGCACCGGCTACCTCGAGGCGACCCGTGTCTTCGACCCTGCCTCGGCGCCGACACGGTGCGCCGAGATCCCGCTGGAGTGACCTTTCCGAGCGACCCTGCCGCCCGGCATCGGCACCGGGGGTAGCTTCGCCGCGGTGGTGACGTGCGCAATCCTGTCGTTCCGCCTGGGGCTCAACGACGGGGTCTCGGTGGTGGCCGCTCGCTGGGGCCGGATCCTGGAGCAACTCGGCTTCCGGGTGCTGACCGTGGCCGGTGACGGACCCGTCGACCGGCTGGTTCCCGGCCTGCAGATCGGTGCGCCCGATCCCCCGGACCCCGGCGAGGTGGCAGCCGCCCTCTCCAACGCCGACGTGGTGGTCGTCGAGAACCTCTGCACGATCCCGCTGAACCTGCCGGCCGCCCGGGTCGTGGCGACGGTGCTGGCCGGCCGGCCGGCCGTGCTCCACCACCACGATCCGCCGTGGCAACGGGAGCGCTTCGCCCACGTCACCGAACTGCCCCCCGACGACGCCGCCTGGCGCCACGTCACGATCAACCGGCTGACCGAAGCCCAGATGGCGGCCCGCGGGATCAGCGCCACGACGATCTACAACCTGTTCGAGATCGACCCCCCGCCGGGCGACCGGGACACAACCCGGCGGCTGTTGGGCATCGCCCCCGACGAACTGCTCGTCGCCCACCCGGTGCGCGCCATCGCCCGCAAGAACATCCCCCGAGCCGTGCGCGTCTGCGAGGACCTCGGCGCCACGTACTGGCTCACGGGTGCCACCGAGGAGGGCTACGAACCCGCCCTGGCCCGCGCGCTCGACGAGGCCCGCTGCCGCGTCCTGCACCACCCGGCACCGAGCACCGCCGACATCTACGCCGCCGCCGACGTCGTGGTCTTCACGTCCACCTGGGAGGGCTTCGGCAACCCCCCGGTGGAGGCCGCCGTCTGGGGCCGCCCGGCCGTCGTCGGCCACTACCCGGTCGCCGAGGAACTCCGAACCCTCGGCTTCCAGTGGTTCGACCCCGACGACCTCAACCCCCTGCGAGAGCACCTGGCCGCCGGCGACACCGAACTCGCCGAGCACAACCGCCGGATCGTCGAGCGGCACCTGTCCATGGAGGTCATACGAGCCCAGATCGCCGCTGTGCTTGCCGACGTCGGCTTGCGAACCGCAGCGCCACCAGCACCGCGGGGCTGAAGCGCCCTGAGTGCTCAAGGCGCCCGAAGTGACTTGTACGAGATCTAGTGATTTGGATCAAGTTATTTTGGTCTAGTATTTCGTATTCTAGAACTTTCATGTTTTTGATGTTGTTATAACTATCAGATAGTTGGTTGATAGCGTGTTAGCTTGCTCCGTCCGTCAGTGGAGCCGGGAGGTATGTGGTCGTGAGTGTTGTGCGTCGGGTGGTGGCTGTGTTGGTACTTGTGGGGCTGTGCGGGGGCCTGCCGGGGGGTGCAGTCGCCGCGCAGGAGACCGCGGCGCCGGGTCGTGTGGGGTCGTTGGCTGATCAGGTGGTGACGGTGGGCGAGACGCTGGACGTTGACGTGGCCGAGGCGTTCTCGGGGACGGTCTCGGCGTACGCGGCGGTGTCGTCGAACCCCGCGGTGGTGTCGGTGTCGGTCGAGGGGTCGGTGGTGACGCTGCGCGGCGTGGCGCGGGGGTACGCGTACGTGCGGGTCACGACGACGAACGCTGCGGGCAGCGCCACGCAGGCGATAACGGTGGACACCGAGTTGGCCGAGCCGCCGCCGCAGTTGGCGAGACTATTGGGGTCCGAGTCCACGACGGTGGGCGCGATCGCGGCGTTCGATCTGACGCCGGTGTTCAGCGGTCGCGTGGTGTCCTACGGCGCCACCTCCAGTGACACCGCGATCCTCGACGCCTCGGTGGACGGTTCGATCGTGATCCTGCGTGGCGCCGGGGTGGGTTCGGCGACCGCGACGGTCAGCGCCACGAACCTCGGAGGCACCGAGTCCACGTCGTTCACCGTCACCGTCGGCGCCGCGCGGACACCGGTCGCGCCGCCCGTGGCGACCGAGGAGGGCCTCGCCGCCGCCACGCTCGCCGTCGGCACCACACTCGACGTGGACGTCTCCGGCGCATTCACCGGCACCGTCAACAGAAACCTCGTCGTACCCGACGATCGCGGCGTCGTCACCTCCCCACGCTCCACGCCGGAAACCATCCGACTCGCCGGCGTCGCCAGCGGCGCCACGACCGCCCGCGTCGTCGCCGTCAACGCCGGCGGCATCGCCGCCCAAACCCTCGACGTCACCGTCACCGACCCCACCAAAGTCGACATCGCCGCCACCGCGCCCACACACTGCCTCACCGGCGAAGGCACACCAATCACCCTCGGCAACACCACCGGCCGCACCGGCATCGCCACCATCAACATCACCTACACCATCACCGACGGCACCCCGCCCTACACCATCACCAGCCCCGACGCCCTCGCCACCGCCACCACCACCACAACCTCCGGCACCCTCACCGCCACCTGCGCCCGAACCGGCATCAACCCCAACAACGTCCACCCCACCGCCAACGCCGTCGAATCCGGCCCCAAAACCATCACCCTCACCGTCACCGACACCAACGGACGCACCAACACCACCAACACCACCACCCAAATCGTCGAAGACGCCTACACCACCGAATACAACGGTGGCACCATGCAACAAGGCAACACCTACGTCATCGGCGACTCCGACGATTGGGCATTCATCACACTACCCACCGGACTCAACCTCAAATTCGACGGCGTGACAGCTGTCGAAGGTCAGTTCGAGACCGGGCGTTTCAAAGATAGCGTGTCGAGTTCGGAAATTGGGCTTGACTGGCACACGGGTAGTGAGGTCTACCGCCACATCGTCGGCGGGACTTCAACGACCGATGGAACTGGAGACTCGTCGATGCCGATGCGGGATGTTTCCGCTCTCTTCGATGCTCTTGTCCGTTCGGCGGTCTCGCCGGATGGGATCGCCTACGATGGCGGTAATCGCTATGGTGGGTGGGGGAACTTTTGGCGCCCATACCCGGGCCTCCCTTTGGCGACGCACGTTCTAGTGCACGAAAGCATGTTGAAGGGGCAGACGCTTATTGTCTGCAACGCGGCGACTGTGGGTGACTTCTACACGGCCGACTTCGCCGACAGTGAAACGTTGACTGACCGGACCGCCAGCGCGTCCGATCTTAAAGACGATTTCGACGATGCGTTCGACGATGCGATTAGCGATTGGAACCTTGAATTGCACCGGATGACCGGGGATGATGGCACACCTCACGAGGTTTTTCGCGCCGTGGCTCGCGCTAGCAACTGCGACGGCACAAGCGAAACAAGCGACGACAACGCGGCGGTTGATATCATCGTTCACAGACGGACAACGTATACGCAACATAGCTGTACACAGACTGATGAAACAGAACGGAACAACTGCCTCGCAACGCATCGCGCAAGGCATTTTGTCGAGCTTCGCCAACCGATGAAGTGCGAAGCCGCTGGTGGGTGCGCCCGCATCACGCATATGGGGAACTCCCGGATGATGAGCAAGGACGCAGTTAACGATGATGACGATACCGTGTATTACACGCGCCATACGATCATTACTCGGAGTGATTCGACCCGTTTCCGGAGCACGATCGCTCATGAGTTGGGCCACTTCCTTGGGTTCGGCGATTACAAGAACAACTGTCCACGTGGCTCAGACGATAAGACGTTGTTTACCTACACGAAGCCCGACAGGTGTCGAACTCCGTGGGATTCCCCTGTCGGGGCGAGGGACTTGGAGGACATCCATCACATCTATCATCCCGATGAGTTGTTGGGTGTTGAGATCCAAGGGGGCAGTGTTCGTGGGCGTCTCCCGCTGGGGACAGCGGGGAACTTCGAGTTCAACGCGCAGTACTTGGTGGCATGGAGCCGACCCGCGGGCTCGGATGTGGACTACACGTATGTGGGCTCAGTTGCGGTGCACAATGACGCCGGCATCATTGATCCTTCTGTGGCCGACGGAGACTTCACCATCCCTCTGGAGGGTGTGAATCCCGCGGGGCGGGAGTTCTTGGTCGCGGGCGTGACTCGGGGCGATCACAGGCGTTTGTTCGGGTCGCCGGATCCGTGGACGGCACGGTGGGAGGTGACCGTCGGTGACCGGGGTTCACAGCTGTGGACGCTGGGGGATCCAGAGGTTGTCTTTGGACCCGCGCCGGGTGTTCCGCAGAACGTCGTGGCGTCAGCAGGGAGCAATGGGATCTCGGTTGCGTGGGATGCGATCACCGGTGCTCAGCAGTACAAGGTGTTCTGGGGTGAGCCCGGTAGCGGAACGCTCAATGATGCGGGGAACGAACGAATCGTTCTGGCGGAGGAGAGTTCCCCGTCGACGTTCGTGGAGCTGACGGCCGAGGGGACGTATTACTTCTGGGTGCAGGCTTTTGCGGGTCCGCTGAGGGGTGCTCACTCAGCGAGCGCCGCGGCGACGTTCCCTCAACGAGGGCCGGTGGTTGTACCGGAACCACCTGCAACAGTCCCTCCGACACCGGACCTGCGCGCGATACAGGATCAAGATGTGACGCATCGCTCCGTACGGCTGTCCTGGGGCGCGGTAAGCCCCGCCACGAGTTACAACGTGCAGTACAGAGAATTGTCGGAGACGTCCTGGACGGACGTGGTGCTCGGGCGCGTGACGTCCTACACGGTTCGGGGTCGCAATCAGCGGGGCCTCGCTGAGCAAACTACCTACGTGTTCCGAGTCCAGGCTGTGAACGGGTCGGCTGTGTCGACGTGGTCCGCGCCACAGCAGCGCCGGACAGCGAGCGCTCCTGCCACGGTGGTCACGTCCGGACAGCTCGCCGTTCGGCTGATTCCCGAACGGCTCAGCGGCAGCGATCTGGAGTTCGGCTTCAATGATCAGACCGACATTATCCGGCTACCGGGAACCCGGTTCTTGGACTACGACAGACTGGGCACGAATTGGATTGTCACGAGTATCATCCGGGGCGTGACCGAGGAAGGAATCCTCGACCTCGGCAGGATCAGGGTGCGGAGGACCGCCAACGACGACGACCACAAGTTCGAACTCCAGTTCGTTACCGTCGCCGGTGTCGTTGTCGAGCCCCGTTACCGGATCGTGGCATATCGCAACATGCAGGAAAACAACTGGTTGAGGAGTTCGGTGATCGTGTTCACGGTTCCGAATGCCCAGGACGCGACACCGGTGGGTTCGGCGCGCGCGATGTTGGAGGCGAGCCCCGAGTTCGAGTCCGCGAGCCCAGACTCTGTGGAGTGCGGTGCGCCTTGTGCGGACGATTCCGGGGGGAATATGTCTCCGGGTTACACGTTGCATTCGGGAAGCGGCGCGTAGTGTCGCGCCGCGTGTTTCGGAGGCTGGAATGCTGAGTCCGCCTGTTTGGGCGGCTGGTGTGCTGGTGGTGTCGTTGTTCGCGGGTCCCTGCGATGTTGACGGCGAGTTGGCGCAGGGTTCGGCGCCTCAAGTCCCGGCGGAGCGGTTCGTGGCGGTGGAGGTCAGCAACGAGTTCGGTTGCGCCTTGCGTGATGACGGCGTGGTGCGCTGTTGGGGCTTCGGGCCGGCGTCGGTGTCGCCTACGGGGGAGTTCTCTGCACTCAGCGCCGGCACTCATGTGGTGTGCGGGATTCGCCTTGGCGGGGAGATCGACTGCTGGGGTGACGACCGCGTTGAGTTGCTGACGCCGCCGGTCGGGGAGTTCTCCTCCGTCGACGTCGGTTTTGACAAGGCGTGTGGGGTTCGCGTCGATGGCGGAGTGGCGTGTTGGGGCCAGCGTGGCCGCGGGCCGGTCCCGGAGGGACGTTTCCGCGCGGTCGCGGCCTACGGGTCCGTAGCGACCTGCGGGATCGGTATGGACGGCACGATTGTGTGTTGGGGAGGTGATTCGAAGTTCTGGGTACCCCCGGAGGGCTCGTTCCGGTCTCTGGGTGTTGTCCCGGACTATGGGTGCGGCCTCCGTGAGGGCGGCGAGGCGGTGTGTTGGGGACCGGCGGGGCGACTGTGCAGGGTCGATGACGACGGCGTCGTCAATTGCTGGTTTCCCCACGGACCCAACGATGGGCAGGACTCGCCGCCGGAGGGTGTGTTCACCGATGTTGCGGTGAGCGAGGTGTTCTCGTGCGGCATTCGGGCCGACGGGGAGGCCGTGTGCTGGGGAGCCGAGAAGAACACGGAGTGCCATAGCCAGGTGCCGTGCAGCGGTTGGGGGAACGATCCGATCCCGCCGGGCCCGTTCGTGTCGATCGACGTGGCGCCGAGGAGCTACTACCTCTCGCCGTTGAGGACACCGGTCTGCGGGCTGCGCCCGGACGGTCGCATCGATTGTTGGAACGACGGGTCGCAACGCCGGCGACCACCATCCGGCGTGTTCGTGGCGGTGGATGTCGGCGGGAGGGCGACGTGCGCAATACGCGTCGATGGCTCCGCGGTGTGTTGGGGTCAGGCGGATTGGTTGGACTCGGTGCCGCCGGGAGCGTTCGCGGCAGTTAGTGCCGCGTGGGCCCATGGTTGCGGGCTGCGCCCCGGCGGCGAGGCGGAGTGCTGGGGATCCAATGACTTCGGAGAAGCGAGACCTCCGCCGGGACGGTTCACGGCGATCGACACGGGACCGAGTCTGTCGTGCGGATTGCGCCCCGGTGGGGAAGTCGCCTGCTGGGGGCGCAACACCGCCGGTGAGGCCGAACCGCCCCCGGGCCCGTTCAACGCAATCGCCGCCCACGGGACGTACGCGTGTGGCCAGCGGGCCGATGCGACGACGGAATGCTGGGGATCAACGCAACACTTGACGGCGAACGCCGTAGCGCGATTCTTCGCGGAGCGTGACCCTAGCGACCCGGCGTGGGGCGCCTCGCTCCCGGGCGGCACTTTCAGCGTCATCGACTCGCGCGGCGGGACAGCCTGCGGGATCCGCCCAAGTGGCGCGGTCGAGTGTTGGAACGAGGATTGGCCTCCGGGCGCCGGTCTCGCTGACACAACCGTGCCCGCTGCCGTGCCGCCGACTCCCGATACGCGCCGCGGCGTGGACCGGCGACTCTCGTGGGTGAAGGGCGATGTCGCGGGCGGGCCGTACGCGGCGCTCGACTCGGGATGGTACGACACGTGCGGGCTGCGCCGCGACGGAAGCGTTGAGTGCTGGGGGAACAACATGACGCTCTCGGTTGTGGGCACCTTCAGCAGCGTCGACGTGTACTCGGGGGCGGCCTGCGGGATCGGCACCGACGGTCGCAGGCGGTGCTGGAGTCTGCACGCGCGCACGCTGGCCGATCCGGACGTCGTGGCCCCGATCGCGCCGGGCGAGGATGTCCTCGCCATCCAGCGTGGCCACCGGGTTCACTGCGTCCTGCTCGCCAGCGGCGCCATCGCCTGCCAGGACATCCTGAATGACACCACCGAAACCCGACCGGGCCCGTTCGCGCAGTTCAGCATCGGCTGGGGACTCGTGTACGACCCGGATTCGGTCAACGGCTCGATGGAGCCCCTACCTCCCAACGGCTTCATCCCCGGGCACGACGTGAACACGAGCCGGCAGGCGGACGCCAGGACCCATGTCTGCGCTATCCGCCGCGACGGCTCACTCGACTGCTGGGGCTCCGGTGGCAGAGGCCAGACCGCACTGCCGGCGCCGTGGCGGGACGACCCCCCCTACCGAGATATCGCCGCAGGGTTCACGCACACATGCGCGCTCGGCGCCTCCGGCGAGGCGATCTGCTGGGGCGACAACCGCTACGGACAACTCTCTGCGCCGCCGGGCCCGTTCACCGCCGTCAGCGCCGGTCAGTGGCACACCTGCGCCCTCCGCCCCGACGGTGAGATCGACTGTTGGGGCAACGGACCAGCCGCCCAGGCCGAGCGCTACGACGAACCGCCCGAAGGCCAGCCCGCCCAGCCCCCACTCGGGCCATTCACTGCCGTCAGCGCCGGCCGGTGGCACACCTGCGCCCTGCGCCCCGACGGTACCGCCACCTGCTGGCTCAGCTACTGAACCGCACAGAGACTCACCGGCCGCGGATCGCCGCAGACCGGCCGTGGCCACGGCGATCCTCGCACTGCTTCGCGGCAAGGACCTCGGCGCTCCGCACGACGGGGACGCCGGGGCACGCCATCAGTGGCCACCGCCCGGACCCACGACGCGGTGCACTCTGGGCCGGAATGGCGCCGTTAGGCTGCCCGGCGTGGTGATTGTGGAGTCGGCGGGGGTCGTCAAGCGGTTCGGCAACACCATGGCACTCGCCGGGGTGGACGCCACCATCGGTGAGGGTGTGACCGGGCTGCTGGGGGCCAACGGCGCCGGCAAGACCACGCTGCTGACCCTGATCCTGGGGTTGCGCAACCGTGACGAGGGCAGTCTGAAGGTGCTGGGCACCGACCCCGGCGACGCCGGCCCGGAGGTCCGCCAGCGGCTGGGCTTCGCGCCCGAGCACCACCAACTGCCACCCGACATGACCGCGGCGGATCTGGTCGCCCACATCGCCCAACTGCACGGCCTGCCCCGCTCCTTCGCCACGCAGCGGGCCAGCGACACCCTGTGGGAGGTGGGCCTGGGCGAGGAACGCTTCCGCCCCATCGGCACCATGTCCACGGGGCAGCTGCAGCGGGTGAAACTGGCCCAGGCGGTCGCCCACCACCCCGAACTGCTGATCCTGGACGAGCCCACCGACGGCCTCGACCCCATGCAACGCGCCGACATGCTGAGCCTCATCGCCCGGCTCGCCGGCGAGCACGGGATCAACGCACTGATCAGCTCGCATCACCTCGAGGAGGTGGAGCGCGTCTGTCGGAGCGTCGTGATCCTGGACGCGGGACAGGTGGCGCGTGCCGGTCAGGTCAGCGACCTCACCGGGGCGGGCACCGGCCTGGTCGTGGAGGTGTACGAACGTGCCGGCGCCCTGGCCGGCGCCCTCGTTGCCGCCGGCTACGAGGCGCAGGCGCACGACGACGAGGTGGTCCGCGTCATCCCGGCGGCGTCGGAGTCGGGAGGCGACGGTGCCCGCTGCGCCGACGCCGTCCGGGACGCCGTCGCCGACCTCGACTTGCGGCTGCGCTCCCTGCTCCCCGAACACAGATCACTGGCCGACGTGTTCACCGCCGCCCATCCCGGCAGCGACTCTGCCGGCGGCGACTCCCCCGGTGACCCGACATGAGCGACCGGGGCCCCGGGGCGCAGGCGCAGATCTTCGAAGCGGGGTTCCGCCCCTACCTCGGTCCCCGGCTTGCGCCGGGACGGTCGTTCCGCACCCTCTGGACGTATTCCGTCGGGCGGCTCCTGGGACGCAGACGCCGCTTCCGCAGCAAGCTCGTCCCCATTGCGTCGTTCTTCGTGGCGTGGATCGGGGCCGTGGTACTGATCTTCATCGCCGCACTCGTCTCCGAGGTCGGCGAACTCGACTTCGACACAGTCCGGGAGTACTACGGACAGGTCGGCGTGGGGGTGGTGCTGTTCACCGTCCTGGCGACACCCATGCTGCTGATCGCCGACCGGCGCAGCGGGCTGCTGAGCCTGTATCTGGCGTCGCCGCTCACCCGTAGCCGCTACCTCAACGCCCAGGGGTCGGCCATTCTCTCGCTGCTGATCGCCATGTCGCTCGTGCCCGTGCTGATCCTGGGCATCGTCTACACCCTGCTGGGAGCGGGGCCCGGAAACGCCGGTGACTTCGTGATCTTCCTGCTGCGCACCCTGGCCGCGGCCGTGTCACTGGCGCTGCTGCCCACGACCCTGGGCCTGGCGGTCTGCAGCGTGGTGCGCCGCGCCGGCTTGGCAATCGTGGTGATCGCCCTGTGCCTGCTGGTGCCGTCCGGGATCACCGCGCTTTTGACCGAAGTGGCCGGGGCGCCGAGCGAGATCAACGTCCTGGACCTGGCGGGGCTGCCCCGCGCGCTGGCAAAGCGCTGCTTCGCCCTGCCGCTGCTCAACGACATCGCGGGATCGTCGCGGCCCGACGACGCAGGACCCCCCGGTTCGCTCGACGGCGTGGCGAGTTGGCTGGTGGTGCTGGCCAACCTGGCGTGGGCGGGCCTGCTGGGCGGCGTCGCCCACTGGCGCTACCGGCGCATCGAGGTGGAACGGTGAGCGCCGGCGCAGGCTCACCGGACGTCATGATCGAGGCCCGCGGCGTCTCCAAGCGCTTCGGCGATCTCGTGGCGGTCTCCGACGTGTCGTTCCGGCTCGGCGCGGGCGTGACCGCCCTGCTGGGACCCAACGGCGCCGGCAAGTCCACCATGCTGCGCATGCTGTGCGGGCTGGCAACGCCCAGCGAAGGCGGGGTGCGCGTCCTGGGCGGTAACCCCCGCGCCGACCTCGAACTGCGGCGACGCATCGGCCTGGTCCCACAACAGGAGTCGCTCTTCGAGCACATGCGGGTGCGGGAATTCGTGCGGCTGGCCGCCGACCTCTCGGGGATCACCGGCACGGACGCCGCCGTCGAGCAGGCGGTGCGCACCGTGGGCCTCGACCCCGCCGACCCTCGGCGGCTGCGCACCTACTCCAAGGGCATGCGCCAGCGGGCGAAGGTGGCGAGCGCCATCGTGACCGAGCCGCAGGTGCTGTTCCTCGACGAGCCCCTCACAGGTCTCGACCCCCATCAGCGCAACCGCATGATCGACCTGTTCCACCGCATCGGCGCCAGCGGGCGCTGCGTCGTGGTGTCCAGCCACGTCCTCGACGAGGTGCAGCGCCTCGGCACGCACGTGCTGGTCATGGGCCAGGGACGGCTGCTGGCAGAGGGCGACTTCCGCCGCATCCGCGAACTCATGGACGACCGGCCGAGCCGCTTCCGCATCGGCACCGACGCGCCGCGGGAGCTGGCGGCCGGCCTGATCGCCGAAGGTCTGGCCGTAGGGGTGGAGATCCACGAGTCCGGCACGCTGACGGTCGCCACCACCAGCGCCGGGCGCTTCGCCGCAGCCATCGCCCCGCTGGCCCGCGACCGCCGGGCGCGGCTCAGCGAGTTGCGACCCCTCGACGCCGACCTGGAGTCGGTGTTCCGCTACCTGGTGGAACGCACGTGAGACACGCCGCGCTGATCTTCCGCTTCATGACGCAGAAACTGCTGCGGGACTGGGGCCGCATCGTCATCCTGGTGGTGCTGGGAGCGCTCGGGATCGTCATCGCGGTGGTCATACGCGTCAACGCGGAAGGCGGGCCGACGGCCGAGGACGGGGCGGCGTTCCTGGTCTGGTACGGCCTGTCCATCACACTGCCCCTCGGGGCGCTCCTGGTGGCCTCGGAGGCCTTCGGCGACCTGCGCGAGGAAGGCACCCTGGTCTACCTGTGGCTGCGACCGGTGCAGGCTTGGTCGGCGGTCACCGGAGCCGCCGCGGCGGCCTTCACGGTGGTGTTCGTCCTGCTGGTGATTCCGTTGACCGTGACAGGGCTGATCCTCGACGTGCCTGCGGTGGGTGCCGCCACCCTGGCCGCAGTGGCCTACACGGGGGTGTTCCTGGCCTTCGGTCTGATCCTGTCGCGCCCGCTGCTCGTAGGGCTGCTGGTGCTGCTGGTATGGGAGAACGTCATCGGCTCGCTCGGCACGGCGACGGCTCGCCTGACCGTCCGCTCCTACACCGCCAGCCTGCTGGTCGAGGAAGGGTTCGACGTGGGCACGCCCGTGGGGCGGTCCCTGGCGGCGTCGATAGCGGTGCCGCTGGCCGTGGCGGCCGTGGGCCTGGCGCTGGCCGCCTGGCGCTGGCGGCGCGCCGACGTTCTCTGAGCCTCAGGGTGCGCCGAGCGGGCGACGGAACCGGTCGGCTCAGCCCACCACCGACGTGTCGGGAACGAGCGTGGCGACGAGCCACTGGAAGCGCTTCCAGCCGTCGCCGGGACCCAGGTCGTCGCGGGCGGCACGAGCGTCGCTGTCGGGTATCGCCACCGCTCCGGGCGCCTTGACGTGCACCTCCGCGGTCCGCTCGGCCATCACGAACCAGCCCACAGCCTCGTCCACCGAGGCGCCGACGGTCAGCAGGCCGTGGCTGCGCAGGATGACGGCTCGTGCCTCGCCCAGCGCCACGGCGATGCGCTTGCCGACCTCGATGCTGTCCACCGACACCTCGGCACCGGTGTACACCCCGTGCTCCTCGAAGAACATGCACGCCTCCTGGCAGATGGGCCTGAACCCTTCGCCGAGCGCCGCGAAGGGAGTGCCGTAGGGCGTGTGGGTGTGGGCGGCCGAAACCACCTCGGGGCGGGCGTCGTGAATCGGCGCGTGAATGTCGTAGGCGGGAGGCATGTAGGCCCGCTCGGGGTCGCCCTCCACGACGGCGCCGCCGGGGCCAACCAGTACCAGGTCGGCGACGGTGGCCGCGCGGAACGGCACGCCGTAGCCCAGCACCCAGAAGTGGTCGAGACGTTCGGGGTCGCGGGCGGTGATGTGGCCGTCGCCGGTGTCGCCCCAGCCCAGGGCACCGAACACCCGGTAGCCCAAGGCCAGGCGCCGCTTGCGGTGCAGGCGCAACTCGCCGACCGAGTCGAAGGCGGGCTCACCGAGTTGAGGCTTGAAGTAGGAGAACACGACGCCACCCCCTGGTAGGGCCACACGGGACCCGGTAGTCAAGGCCAATCTACCCGTCGTCGCCGTGGGGGGTGGGGCGCTGCTCTACTCGCCCATGCAGGTCGGCGCCGGTAGCGTGCTCGGGATGGATCAGACGGTGTCGGGGGCCGGTGGCGTGCCCGAGCGTCCTACGTTGGATGGGCTGGAGGCCCGGTGGGGTGGGCGGTGGGAGGCGGACGGCGTCTACAGCTTCGACCGCAGCCGTGAGCGCTCGGAGGTGTTCTCCATCGACACGCCGCCGCCCACTGTGAGCGGCTCGTTGCACGTCGGGCACGTATTCAGCTACACCCAGACCGACTGCGTGGCCCGCTACCAGCGGATGCGCGGGCGCGAGGTGTTCTACCCGATGGGCTGGGACGACAACGGCCTGCCCACCGAGCGCAGGGTGCAGAACCACTTCGGTGTGCGCTGCGACCCGTCGGTGCCCTACGACGAGGACTTCGAACCCCCGACCGGCGAGGTGGACGAACCCGTCGCCGTGAGCCGGCGGAACTTCATCGATCTGTGCCTGCGGCTCACCGCCGGCGACGAGGAGGCCTTCGAGGACCTGTACCGCCGCCTCGGGGTCTCGGTGGACTGGAGCCTGAACTACACCACCATCGACGAGCGCCACCGGCCGCTGACGGGTACGACGGTGCGCACGCCGCTGTTCGGCGTGGAAATTCCCGTGCGGACACACCCGCTGGCCGACCCCGCCAAGGGCACCGGCATCGCCATGGTCTGCACGTTCGGTGACACCGCCGGGCAGTGCGAGGCGTTCACCTCCGACCGGTCGTCCCTGGCGGTCTTCAAGTACGAGATCGAGAATGGCGGCGGCGACGAGCAGTTCATCCTCCCGGAGACCATCTCCAAGGAGCCGCTCGGGCCGGCGGTGCTCGACGGCGACACCGAGTGGGCGCAGGTGGTGCAGTGGGCCGTCATGGCCACCATCCAGGCCTGGGATTTCGGCCTCGACTCGACCAACATCGCCTCGGCGACCGGCACCAACCCGGCGCTCGGCCGGTTCCTCGGCGAGGAAGACTTCGATCCGGGCCTCGGCCTGCCGTCGGACTTCGCTGTGCAGGTGGTCAGCCAGGTCGGCAACTACGAGGAGATCTACCGGCAACACCTCGAGCCGCTGGGCCTGCCGCTGGACGGCTCGGTCAACGACCTGTGGACCAACGGCGGCCTGCTCTACGTGCCGCCTTACCGGTAGGAACCACATTCGGGCTCGCCGACGGCCCGCACAACCGGACGCCCGGCCACGTGGTTCTCCTTCCGGAGGGCCGGGGCGGGCGTTGCGCCTCTCGGGGGACGACGAGTCGACGCACGCAAGCCGCTCCGCCCCGGAAACAGCGGCGCTGGTCGCAGGGGTCTGCCTCGCCGAGATCGTGCGCGGCGGCCTGCAGGCGGTGCCCCGCGGGCAGGTGGAGGCCGCCTCGGCGATCGGCCTCAGCGCCCCGCGGGTACTGGGGATGATCGTGCTGCCCCAGGCCCTGCGGGCGGTGATCCCCGCCCTCGTGGGGCAGTTCATCAACCTGTTCAAGGACAGCACGCTGCTGTCGATCATCGCTCTCACCGAGATCCTGCGGATCCGCGAGAGCATCCACGGGCAGCGGGAGTTCCTCATCGTGGGCATCGCCGAGACGCTGGTTGTCGTGGCCTTCGCGTTCTGGGCGCTGGCGTTCACGATGTCACGAGAGAGCCAGCGGCTGGAACGCCGACTGGGGGTGGGAGAGAGATGACGAGCACCGCAACGACGGACACAACGGCGACCGGCGACGCTCGACCCATGGTGAGCCTGGAGGGCGTCGACAAGTACTTCGGCGCGTTCCAGGCGCTGCGCGACATCCACCTGTCGGTGGCCCGCCAGGAAGTCGTCGTCGTGCTGGGACCCTCCGGCTCGGGCAAGTCCACGCTGATCCGCTGCGTCAACCGGCTCGAGCACCACGACCGGGGCCGCATCACCGTCGACGGCATCGAACTCAGCAACGACGTCAAGACCGTCCGCCAGGTGCGGCGCCTCACCGGCATGGTCTTCCAGCAGTTCAACCTGTTCCCGCACCTCACCGTGCTGGACAACGTCACCCTGGCCCCCCGCCAGGTGCGGCGCATGCCCCGCCACGAGGCCGAGGACCTGGCCATGGAGTTGCTGGAGCGGGTGAAGATCCCCGAGCAGGCCCGCAAGTACCCCGGCCAGCTCTCCGGCGGCCAGCAGCAGCGCGTCGCCATCGCCCGCTCGCTGGCCACCGAGCCCAAGGTGATGATGTTCGACGAGCCCACCTCGGCGCTGGACCCCGAGATGATCAAGGAGGTGCTCGACGTCATGCAGGAGCTGGCCCGCAGCGGCATGACCATGATCTGCGTCACCCACGAGATGGGCTTCGCCCGGGAGGTGGCCAGCCGGGTGGTGTTCATGGACGAGGGCGAGATCGTGGAGGTCGGCACCCCCGAGCACTTCTTCATCGACCCCACCGAGGAACGCACCAAGCGGTTCCTGGAGCAGATCCTGTAACGCGCGCGCCGTTCGGCGACGCGGCAGCGAATGCGGCGTTGTTGGCGGGCTGCTCCAACGAGCCATACAGTCTGTGCAGTTAGCTAGATACAATATGGCTATTATTGGTCTGACGATCTGACAAGTTGCTGCTACGCTCGGGGTATGGAGATCGTCGGCAGGCATCTCGGGCCGCGCATCGAGGAGGCGCTGGAGTGGTCCCGGGTGGTGATGTTGCACGGCGCCCGGCAGTGCGGGAAGACGACGCTGGCGCGGATGATTGCGGAGCGTCGGGGGGGAACGTACGTCTCCCTGGACGACGAGGCGCAGCGGCAGATCGCGCTGGCCGATCCGGTGACGTTCCTGCTCGGACATCAGCACCCGCTGGTCGTCGACGAGATCCAGCTTGGCGGCGACCGCCTCGTGCGTGCCGTGAAGCAACTGGTGGACGCCGAGCGGACGCCCGGCCGGTTCCTGCTGACCGGTTCGACCAACTTTCTGACGGTTCCGACCGTCAGCGAGTCGTTGGCGGGCCGGGTGCAGATCTTCCGCCTGTGGCCGCTGTCGCAGGCCGAGCTGGCCGGTGTCGCTCCGGCGGAGATCGATGGCTGGTTCGACGGCTCACCCGCGGCGCCGGCGACGGCCGGCACGACCCGGGACGAGTATCTGGCCCGCGTGTGCCGCGGCGGCTATCCCGAGGTTGTCGGCCTCGCTGCGGATCGCCGCCGGCGATGGTTCCGCGGCTACGTCGAGACGGTCACCCAGCGTGACATCGCCGCCCTGGCCGACATCCGCAAGACCGCCGCGCTCGGCGCACTGCTGCGGTGGACCGCCGGGATCACCGCCGGGGCGGTCAACCTGTCGGACGCGGCGCGGAGGCTGCAGATCAGCCGTTCGGTCATCACGTCGTACTTCGAGTGGTTGCGGACGGTGTTCCTGGTCCACGAACTTCCCGCCTGGTCACGGAGCCTGCCGTCGCGGCCGGTGCGGCGGTCCAAGTACCACCTCACCGACAGCGGTTTGGCCGCCGGCCTGCTGCGGGTCGACGCCGGCGCCCTCGCCCGGCCCGGCGCCCCGGCGACGGGGCCGCTCCTGGAGACGTTCGCGGTGAACGAGATCGCCGGCCAACTCTCCGCCTCGCGGCGTGACTGCACGCTGTCGCACTACCGGGACAATCAGGGCCGCGAGATCGACTTGGTGCTCGAGGACGCCCGCGAAGGTGTGGTCGCGGTGGAGATCAAGGCCACCCGCTCGCCCGATCCGCGCCGGCTGGACCATCTCGCCTGGCTGCGCCACAGGCTCGACGCCGTCGCACCCGGCACGTTCCGGGCCGGCGTGCTGCTGCACACCGGCGAACAGTCCGGCAAGGTGGGTGACCGGCTCCACCTCCGCCCCATCGACTCCCTCTGGGCGCCCTGAGGCGGCGATCGGGCGGGGACCATCCCTCCCCGGCATCTCCCGGCGCTTGTGGTCCTATCTGGACCACGAGCGGTACGATTTGGGCCAATGGTGCGTATCGAGCTGGAGCGGATCGAGACATTGGAGTTGCTGGGAATGGTGGTCGCCCACCTCAACCACGCCGAGGCATCCGGGGATCTGACACCACGAGTCCCGACCCTCATGGCGATTCGGGACAAACTGGCCGCCGGCCTGCGGGAGGAGCAATGAGCTATACCGACGCTGATGTGCACGCCGCGAACGCGGCGATGGACAAGTACCGCAGCGACGTCGACTATGAGGTCGGGGTCGCACTCGCCGTGGTCGGCCTCAGTTCCGAACGGGCCCACAAGGAGATCACCATCCGCGACGAGATGATCCGCGCCGCCCATCGCGCCGGCGCCTCGCTCCGGCAGATCGCCGAGGCGTCAGGGCTCGGCCCGAAGACGGTCACCGCAATCGTCAGAGGCGATCCACTCCGAGCGTGACGCCCGAGCCGGGTTCGAGGAGTGTGCCCGTCCCGGGCCAGCGCTACCTGCCGAGGTCCAGGTTGAGTCCAACGCGGCCCGGGCCGACCCTCCAAGGGACGGGGGCCGGTTCGGTTGTCATTGTTCGCGGATGCGGATGCGGTAGTCGGGGTCGGCGACGCCGATGGAGCCCGGGTCGAGGCGTATGTAGTAGTCGCCGCCGCGCAGGGAGTCTGCGTTGGTGTCGAGGTACAGCATGTCGGTCCCGCCCGTATGGTGAATCCCCGTGTTTCCAAGTCCATCCGTCCAGGGCACGGTGTTGTCGAATTGGTCGGTGAAGCTGAGGCGGCGGTCGGTGTTCCAGCTGGGGGCGATGTGTCTCAGCCGGGGCTGCAGATTGTCGGCTTCGGTCTCGATCTCGATGATGTAGCGGCGGTTGCTCTCCAGGCGCACCAGGAACCACTGGCTTTCGACGTCGCGGGTGCAGTAGCCGTGGGCCGAGCGGCACGACGTGGGATAGGTCTGGTCGGCCCATTCGTCGCCGACGGCGAGCCGGGCGGTCAGCGGGTGGCCGTCGGGGCCCCGGAACTCCCTGTCGAGCCTGTCGATGCGCACCGCGACCCTTTGGCCGTCGTTGAACCACAGGATCAGCTCGCTGAAGACGAACGTCCGGACGCGGTCTAACCCGAAATTGGTGACACTCGAGGCGGCGTCGGCGAACGGGTGCGGCGAGTGGCCGCCGAGGTAAAGCGCCAGGTCCGAGAGGTCGTCGCCGTGATCGTCGACAGTCACATGAAACAACACTTCACGGAAGAATGATTGACCGCGATTTGTCCAAACCGCTGAAGCTCTGCGGATCTGGTGCACGGTGTAGGTGTCGCCGCCGTAGTCGAAGGTGTCGCCGTCGAGGCTGCCGAGATGGCCCGACGGATCACCGAGGATGGTGTATCCGGTCTCACGCTCGCCCGCGCCATGGGTCTGATCGCCGCTGAGGATTCTCTCAACCCTGCCGGCGGTCATGGTGGTCGACCAGATGGTCTCGGGGGCCGGGATCGGCGGCAACTCCTCGACGAGGCGCACCTCCACGGCCTCCCCGTCGACCAGCACCGGCAGCTCGGCCAGGCCGCGCCAGATGTAGCCGCGGAACCCCCCAGGAGTCGTAGCTATACCGGTGGTGTCCTCGAGGCGGTACGACTGGTCGCCGACGTACAGCACCAACTCCCCGCCAATGGGCAAGTCCGCGCCGAGGACGGGATTGTCGCGCTCTCCGGCAACGAAGCTGAGGGTCCGCTGAACTCGGCCGAATAGGTCCCCCTCCCGTTCGGTTCGGAGTGCCCGCACGGTGTAGGTGTGGCCGTTGTAGTCGAAGGTGTCGTCGTCGAGGCTGCCGTAGGCGCCGCTGTCATACCCGTATAAGTCGACCGGCAACTCGTCGGTGCCTTCCGACCGGTGCCCGACGGTCATGGTGGTCGTCCAGATGGTTGTGGTGAGGGTTTGGTCGTCGGTTTGTTGTTGGGCGGTTTGGGGTTCGTCGGCGGGCGGTTCGGTCACGAGGACCTCGGTGGCGACGGGCTCGGGGGGCTCTTCGGGCAGTTCCACGACAGTGAGCGTGGGCGCGGGAAGTGCTGGCGCGTCGGGCGTCTCGACGTTGAGGTAGCTGGAACGGGGCGAGGAGCCCGCCGCGTTGACGGCGACGACACGGTAGACGTATCTGGTGTGCGCGGTGACTGTGGTGTCGGTGTAGGAGGTGGCCGACGATGCGGTGTCGGCGACGACGGCGACGAACTCCCACGCGCCCCGCCCGTCCCGGTAGGTGTCGCCGTCGCGGGAGCGCCTCAGCACCTCATAGCCGCTGATGGTGGTATCGCCGGCGTCGTCCCAGGCCAGGCTCACCGAGTCATGAGAGACCGACGAGGCGTTTAGGCCGGTGGGGGCGGCGGGAGCGGTCTGCGCGGCCGGCGCGGTCGGCGCGTCGGGTGTTTCGACGTTGAGGTAGCTGGAACGGGGGCCGAGGCCTGCGGGGTTGATGGCCTTGACCCGGTAGACGTAGCGGGTGCGCGCCGTCACCGTGGTGTCGGTGTAGGAGGTGGCCGGCGATGCGGTGTCGGCGACCACGGCGACGAACTCCCACGCGCCCCGCCCGTCCCGGTAGGTGTCGCCGTCGCGGGAGCGGCGCAGCACCTCATAGCCGCCGATGGTGGTATCGCCGGGGTCGTCCCAGGCCAGGCTCACCGCGTCGTGGGTGACCGACGAGGCGCTCAGGCCGGTGGGGGCGGCGGGAGCGGTCTGCGCGGCCGGCGCGTCCGATGTCTCGACGTTGAGGTAGCTGGAGCGGGCGCCGAGACCCGCCGGGTTGATGGCCTTGACCCGGTAGACGTAGCGGGTGCGCGCCGTCACCGAGGTGTCGGTGTAGGAGGTGGCCGACGATGCGGTGTCGGCAACCACGGCGACGAACTCCCACGCGCCCCGCCCGTCCCGGTAGGCGTCGGCGTCGCGGGAGCGTCGCAGCACCTGGTAGCCGGTGATGGCGGCGTCTGCGGGGTCGTCCCACGCCAGCGTCACCGCGTCATGAGAGACCGCCGAGGCGCTCAGGCCCGTCGGCGCCGCGGGGACAGACGACTGGGCTTGCGCGTCACCGCCTGAAACGACCAGAGACCCCACCAGGGCTGTGACCGCCACCAGCGCGACGGCGATCACCAACAGGAACGGGCCCCGCGTCATTGAACGCCCCCCCCCCCCCCCCCGATTCTGGGTGAGTGTCGCGTTTGGGGGCCCGGGCCGTGCCCGGGGTTCTGTGACCGGCGGCGTTGCGCATGTCGCTACCTCCTGGGGTCGCGCCGCTGCCCGGCACGACCTTTGTTGGACAGACAACCAATTATTAGCAGATAATAACTATTTAGTCCAACCAATTGTTCGGGGGGCGGGATTCTTCCCGGCTGACCGTTTCTCACCCGGGCCCGGGCCGGGAACCACCCAAGCAGACACCGACCCCCCAACCGCACGCCGGCGCCGGTCCACCAAGCAGCCCAAGCCCAGTCGTCGGCGTTGATCCCCCCTCAGCTCACCCCCAGCCGTGCGCCGTCGCCGTCGGAGGGGCCGGTAGCGTGCTTCGGATGGATCAGCGCCCTAGTAGGGCGAGATCGTGGAGGTCGGCACCCCCGAGCACTTCTTCATCGACCCCACCGAGGAACGCACCAAGCGGTTCCTGGAGCAGATCCTGTAGCCGAGGGACTACCCGGCTCTCATCGTCGCGAGCACTCCCTACGGGCGGAATTGCTCCAACTCACTCCCAAGAAACGAGGTGGTGCGATGGCGGCATGGAGGCCGCGCCGAGAGTCAGAATTGGGTTACGCGGTACCGGCCGGTCGTGGAGCCGCCCCTCGCAGGGGAGCAGTCACGTAGTCGACAAACTGGCGGTCCGGAGCGTACGCGGCGGCCGGTCGGCGGCCGACTCTGCTGGCACGTCCGGCGTGGAGTCGCTTCGCTGCGGCGTCGGCCCCGATCCTGACCGAGATCGCCGAGCAGACCTCGGCGAAGTTGACGACGCTCATGACTCGGGGCCTGCTGCGGTCGCCCAGAAGTTCCGCCACAGCCGAAACCGCAGGTTCCCGCCCCTGGTAATACTCGACGATCGGCCACGCGTCGAGCACGACGAGTCCTTCAGCCACTAGAGCGATAGACCCTGCGATCCGAGTCCCCGCGCCGGCGACGAGAACTCGGCGCCGGCCGTCGCCGCGTCGAGGTCGGTGTAACTCGCTTCGATGTCAGCGGCGCGTTCGCGCTCGAGAACGTCGCCCAGCCCCGGCCAGCGCCCCCGGTCGCCGAGGAATTCCGCGAGCACACGCCTCGTAGCCATCGTCCGCCGGTCGGTCGTCGTCACCGCTCACGAGCGCCAGCGTAATCGGCAACAGCCGGTGCGATGCAGCCTTGCAACTCAGCCTGCTTTGGAGGTCGGGGCATGTCGGTGTGGAAGAGCCACGAGAGTTGCATGGGTATGTTTGCTCTTCAGCAACTCTTTGGGAGTCAAGGACCGCTCCGAACGGGCCCACAAGGAGATCACCATCCGCGACGAGATGATCCGCGCCGCCCATCGCGCCGGCGCCTCGCTCCGGCAGATCGCCGAGGCGTCAGGGCTCGGCCCGAAGACGGTCACCGCAATCGTCAGAGGCGATCCACTCCGAGCGTGACGCCCGAGCCGGGTTCGAGGAGTGTGCCCGTCCCGGGCCAGCGCTTCCTGCCGAGGTCCAGGTTGAGTCCAACGCGGCCCGAACCGACCCTCCCAGGGACGGGGGCCGGTTGGGTTGTCATTGTTGTTCGCGGATGCGGATGCGGTAGTCGGGGTCCTTGACGCTGTAGCCGGTGTGGCTGACCCGCACGAGGTAGTCGCCGCCGCGCCAGATCCTCGCCCCGGCCCAGGTCTCGACGGTGAGCATGCCGGTGACGCCCGTATGGGTGCCGCCGACGCGGTCTCCGCTGGATTGGATGCGGTTGGCGGTGGCCCAGGTGGGGGCGACGTGGTTCAGGCGGGGCCGGTGGTTGTTGGCTTCGGTGTCGACTTCGACGACGTAGCGGCGGTTGTCCTCCAGGCGCACCACGAACCACTGGCTCCGGGGGTCGGGGAGGCGGCACGTGAAACGGTCCAACCCTCCGCAGACGTTGGGGTAGGTCTGGTCCACCCACGCGTCGCCGACGGTGAGGCGGGCGCTCACGGGCAGGAAATCGGGACCCAGACCCAGGATCTCGCCGTCGGGCTCGCTGATCTGCCTGGTGAGGCGCACCGTGACGGTGGCGCCGTTGGAAAGGGCATGCCCCGGCGGGATGCTCCACTGGATGATCCGGACGCGAACTCCTCCGATGGGGCCGGCATCGGAGGCCGAGTTCTCGTCGAGGGGGTATGACCTGTCGCCGACGTGCAGCACCACATCCGAGAGGTTGGTGTTGCTGTGATCGTCGATCACGAACGTAAGTGCAGCCCCAGACAGGACAAAAGAATTGATAAGGACCGGGGGGTGGCCGGGGCGGGAGTAACTGTAAGACCGGTCCTCGCTATGCCAGGTGTTGAGCCTTCGCACGGTGTAGCTGTCGCCGGCGTAGTCGAAGGTGGTGTCGTCGAGGCTGCCGAAATTGCCCGAACTGCTGTATCCGTGGAGGTAGGTGACATCGGAGAAGTCGCTCTCCGAGACCGTGACCCTGCCGACGGTCATGGTGGCGGACCAGATGGTCTCGGTGGAGACCTGCTCGGATTGTTGTTGTGCGGTGGGCGGTTCGTCGGCGGGGGGTTCGACGACGACGGCGGTGGCGACGAGTTCGGGCTCGGGGGGCTCGGTGGTGGTGGTTTCGAGTTCGGAGTTCTGCGGCGCGGCGGGGGTCTCGACGTTGACGTAGCTGGAACGGGGCGAGGAGCCCGCCGCGTTGGCGGCGACGACGCGGTAGACGTAGCGGGTGCGCGCCGTCACGGTGGTGTCGGTGTAGGAGGTGGCCGGCGATGCGGTGTCGGCGACGACGGCGACGAACTCCCACGCGCCCCGCCCGTCCCGGTAGGCGTCGCCGTCGCGGGAGCGTCGCAGCACCTCATAGCCGCTGATGGTGGTATCGCCGGCGTCGTCCCAGGCCAGGCTCACCGCGTCATGGGAGACCGGCGAGGCGTTTAGGCCGGTGGGGGCGGCGGGAGCGGTCTGCGCGGTCGGCGTGTCGGGTGTTTCGACGTTGAGGTAGCTGGAGCGGGCGCCGAGGCCTGCGGGGTTGATGGCCTTGACCCGGTAGACGTAGCGGGTGCGCGCCGTCACTGTGGTGTCGGTGTAGGAGGTGGCCGGCGATGCGGTGTCGGCGACGACGGCGACGAACTCCCACGCGCCCCGCCCGTCCCGGTAGGTGTCGCCGTCGCGGGAGCGGCGCAGCACCTGATAGCCGGTGATGGCGGCGTCTGCGGGGTCGTCCCAGGCCAGGCTCACCGCGTCATGAGAGACCGCCGAGGCGCTCAGGCCCGTCGGCGCCGCGGGGACAGACGACTGGGCTTGCGCCTCACCGCCTGAAACGACCAGAGACCCCACCAGGGCTGTGACCGCCACCAGCGCGGCGGCGATCACCAACAGGAACGGGCCCCGCGTCATTGAACGCCCCCCCCCCCCCCCCGATTCTGGGTGAGTGTCGCGTTTGGGGGCCCGGGCCGTGCCCGGGGTTCTGTGACCGGCGGCGTTGCGCATGTCGCTACCTCCTGGGGTCGCGCCGCTGCCCGGCACGACCTTTGTTGGACAGACAACCAATTATTAGCAGATAATAACTATTTAGTCCAGCCTATTGTTCGGGGGGCGGGATTCTTCCCGGCCGGCCGATTCTCACCCGGGCCCGGGCCGGGAACCACCCAAGCAGACACCGACCCCCCAACCGCACGCCGGCGGCGGTCCACCAAGCAGCCCAAGCCCAGTCGTCGGCGTTGATCCCCCCTCAGCTCACCCCCAGCCGTGCGCCGTCGCCGTGGGAGGGGCCGGTAGCGTGCTTCGGATGGATCAACGCCCTAGTGCGGCCGGACGGGTGCCGGAGCGTCCAACCCTGGAGGGGTTGGAGGCCCGCTGGGGGGAGCGGTGGGAGGCTGATGGGGTCTACCGGTTCGACCGGAGCCGCCCGCGGTCGGAGGTCTTCTCGATCGACACGCCTCCGCCGACGGTCAGCGGGGCTCTGCACGTGGGGCACGTGTTCAGCTACACGCAGACCGACTGCGTGGCCCGCTACCAGCGGATGCGGGGGCGGGAGGTCTTCTACCCGATGGGCTGGGACGACAACGGCCTGCCCACCGAGCGCAGGGTGCAGAACTACTTCGGCGTGCGCTGCGACCCGTCGGTGCCCCACGACGAGGACTTCGAGCCGCCGCCGGATGGCTCCGGCGAGCCCGTGCCCATCGGCCGGCAGAACTTCATCGACCTGTGCCTGCAACTCACCGCCACCGACGAGCAGGCCTTCGAGGACCTGTACCGGCGCCTCGGCGTGTCGGTGGACTGGAGCCTCACCTACACCACCATCGACGAGCGCTGCCGGCGGGTGTCGCAGCGGGCGTTCCTGCGCAACCTGGCCCGCGACGAGGCCTACCAGGCCGAGGCGCCGTGCCTGTGGGACGTGACGTTCCGCACCGCCGTGGCGCAGGCCGAACTGGAGGACCGCCCCCGCCCGGGCGCCCTGCACCGGCTGGCCTTCGCCCGGGTCGACGGCGGCGGCGACGTCCTCATCGAGACCACCCGGCCCGAGATGGTGGCGGCCTGCGTGGCGCTGGTGGCGCATCCCGACGACGACCGCTACCGGCCGCTGCTCGGCTCGACGGTGCGCGTGCCGCTGTTCGACACCGAGGTGCCGGTGCTGGCCCACGCCCTCGCCGAGCCCGCCAAGGGCACCGGCATCGCCATGGTCTGCACGTTCGGCGACACCACCGACGTCACCTGGTGGCGCGAGCTGGAACTGCCGGTGCGACCCATCATGGGACCCGACGGGCGGATCCTGCCCGAACCCCCCGACGCCATCGGTGGCGCCGGCGCCCGGGCCGCCTACGCCGAGATCGCCGGGCTCGGCGCCAACGCCGCACGCCGGCGCATCGTCGAGCTCCTCGAGCGCTCCGGCGCACTCGTGGCCCCGCCGACGCCCACCGAGCACGCCGTGAAGTTCTTCGAGAAGGGCGACCGGCCTCTGGAGATCATCACCACCCGGCAGTGGTACCTGCGCAACGGCGGGCGCGACCTGCCTCTGCGGAAGGAACTGCTGGACCGCGGCACCGAGTTGGCCTGGGTGCCGGAGCACATGCGCACCCGCTACGCCAACTGGGTGGAGGGCCTCAACGGCGACTGGCTCGTGAGCCGCCAGCGCTGGTTCGGGGTGCCGATTCCCGTGTGGTACGCCCTCGACGCCGGCGGGCGGCCGCGCTACGACCGGGTGCTGGTGCCCGACGAGGAGTCACTGCCGGTGGACCCCGCATCCGACGCGCCGCCCGGCTACGAGGAGTCCCAGCGGGGACAACCGGGCGGTTTCGCCGGCGATCCCGACGTGATGGACACCTGGGCCACCTCGTCACTCACACCACAGATCGCCTGCGGCTGGGAGGAGGACCCCGACCTGTTCGCCCGCACCTTCCCGATGGACGTGCGCCCGCAGGCGCACGAGATCATCCGCACCTGGCTGTTCTCCACGGTGGTGCGCGGCCACCTGGAGCACGACTCGCTGCCGTGGCGGCGGGCGGCCATCTCGGGCTGGGTGCTGGACCCGGACCGCAAGAAGATGTCCAAGTCGAAGGGCAACGTGGTCACCCCGATCGGGCTGCTGGAGAGCTACGGCGCCGACGCGGTGCGCTACTGGGCGGCCGGCGGGCGGCCCGGCACCGACACCGCCTTCGACGAGTCGCAGATCAAGGTGGGGCGGCGCCTGGCCATCAAGCTCCTCAACGCCGCCCGCTTCGTGCTGGGTCTGGCCGCAGCGGGGGGTGACGGCGGCGCCGCAGCCGCTGCCGCCGGCGGTGCCGTCAGCGAGCCGATCGATCGGGCGCTGCTCGCCGGGCTCGGCGAACTCGTCGACGGCGCCACCGAGGCCTTCGAGGGCTTCGACTACGCGCGGGCGCTGGAACGCACCGAGCGGTTCCTCTGGGACTTCACCGACAACTACGTGGAGCTGGTGAAGAACCGGGCCTACCGCGACGACCCCGGCGGCGCCAGCGCCCGGGCGTGCCTGCGGATCACGCTGGGCGTCCTGTTGCGCCTGTTCGCACCGTTCCTGCCCTTCGCCTGCGAGGAGGCGTGGTCGTGGTGGCGGCAGGGTTCGATCCACCGGGCACCGTGGCCACAGCAGGCCGAACTACCCGACGGCGACGGCGACCCGCAGGTGCTGGCCGCCGCAGCGGACGTGCTGGGGCAGGTGCGCCGAGCCAAGAGCGAGGCCCGCCGCAAGCTGCGCACCGTCGTCGAAGGCGCGCACGTGACCGCCTCGCAGGACTTCCTGGCGGCGCTGGACGCGGCCCGCGGCGACCTGTGCGACGCCGGCAACATCGCCGACCTGGTGCTCGCCACGGCGGCCGGCGACGACGGGCCGACCGTCGACGTGCGCCTCGCAGCCGAGTAGCCGCCGCCGCCTCGCCGGCCGCCGTCTGGGGCGGACCGGAACCCCCGCCCGGCTCAGCCTTCGCCGGCGTCGGAAACAACCGTCCTGTGGCGGGGCGGTTCCACCACCTCGATATCGGCAGGGTCGGGCGCCTCGGCCAGTGCGTGCTCGCCCTGGTGGCGCAACCAGACGGTCCGCTGCGGGAACGGGATCTCGATGCCGGCCTCGTCGAAGGCCTCCTTGATGCGCAGCCGCAACTCCCGCTCCACCTTCCACTGCACCGACGGCTCGGTCTTGACCACCAGCCGGATGGCGATCCCGTCGGCGCCGAGGCGCTGGATGCCCCACACCTCGGGCATCTCCATCATCTCGTCGCCGCCCCACTCGGGGTCGTCCCACATGTCGTTGGCGACCCGCTGGATCACCCCCTCGGCGAAACGCAGGTTGGTGTCGTAGGACACGTCGATGTCCAGCAGCGCCCGCGACCAGATCTGGGAGAAGTTGCCCACCCGGTGGACCTCGCCGTTGGGGACGTGCCACACGGTCCCCGACACGTCGCGCAGGGTGGTCGTGCGCAGCGTCACCGCCTCGACGGTCCCGATCACCGGGCCCACGTCGATCACGTCACCCACGCCGAACTGGTCCTCGACGAGCATGAACAAGCCGGACATGAAGTCCTTGACGATCGCCTGCGAGCCGAAACCGATGGCCACACCGACGATGCTGGCGCCGGCCAGCAGCGGCCCGATGTTGATGTCGAACACGCCGAGCATCATGAGTACCGCCACACTCCATACGACGGCGGCGATGATGCTGGAAAGAACCGACGTGAGGGTGTCCGCTCGCGCCTGGGAGCGCTTGCCCTCGTCCTCGCGCCCCAGAAGCAACGCCGGACCCTGCGCCCGCAGGCGTGCCAGACGCGTGCTGGTGCTCGTGGCCATGATGCGCTTGGCCAGGCCGCGCACACCGCGGCGAGCCAAGCGGCTCACGATGAACGCCCCCAACGCGATCAGGACCACCTTCAGGGGCTTCTCCACCACCCACTCGGTGGCCGTGGCCAGGAACTGGTTGTCGGTCTGATCGAACACCCAGCGGCAGGTCTGCGCCGGATCCTCACCGCAGGCTTCGATGAGCCTGGCGGCCCCGTCATCGATCTGGGCCATCTCCACGGCAGCGCTCATGACGGCACTCCTCGGTATGCGAAGCGCCCCACCCGGGGCGCTCGGTGCGAACACGTCGAGCCGCCACCCTAGAAGACGGCCGTGCCAACCGGCACGGCACCGCACGACACGGCCACTTCAAAGCCGCAGAATCCAGGTTTATCGTCTAAAATCTGTCTATGAGCGAGAGTAATAGAGAATCTTCCTCCGAAAACCGGGGATCGCAAGGAGCGCCGCTGTACCGCATGGGCCAGGCGGCCGATCTGCTGGGCACCTCGGTGGACACCGTGAGACGCTGGACCGACGAGGGACTCCTGGCAGTGGTCCGCAGTTCCGGGGGGCAGCGCCTCGTGGACGGCGCCGACCTGGCCCGGCTGGCAGCGGAGCGGGCAGAACGCCCCGACGACGATCGTGCCCGCGTCTCGGCGCGCAACCGCTTCGCCGGCCTCGTCACCCGCGTCGTGACCGAAGGCCTTATGGCCCAGATCGAGATCCAGGCGGGGCCGCACCGGGTGGTGTCACTCATGACCCGCGAAGCCGCCGAGGAGTTGGGCCTTGCCCCGGGCGTAGAGGCTGCCGCGGTGGTCAAGTCCACCAACGTCGTCGTGGAACGTCCCCGGCCGTGAGCACACACTGCCGACCCGCTCCCGCCACCGGTCGAGCAACATCGGGCGTGTTCGTCGCGACCCGCCTGGGCGCTTCCCGGTCCCGATGACATCGGTGACATCCCAGGGACTGCGGTGCACCGTGCGGACCGTGCTCGCCGTGGCGGTCTGCGGTGCGGCGCTGGGAGCGGTGAGCGCCTGCGGCGGTGACGGTGGGAACGGTGCGACGGGGGGACGGCGCGACGTGACCGTCTTCGCGGCCTCCTCGCTGACCGACGTGTTCGATGACATCGCCGCCGCCTTCGAGGCCGCCCACCCCGGCGTCGACGTGACGCTGCAGTTCGCCGGCAGCAGCCGCCTCGCCACGCAGATCGACGCCGGGGCGCCGGCCGACATCTTCGCCGCGGCCGACGAGCGGTCGGTGGCACAGGTGGCGGCCCGACGGGTCACGATCTTCGCCCGCAACCGCCCGGCGATCGTCACACCGCCGGACAATCCCGCCGGCGTGACCGGGCTCGCCTCGCTCACCGACACCGACCTGCTCCTGGCCCTCTGTGCCGTCGACGTGCCGTGCGGCGACCTGGCCCGCCAGGTCGGCGGGGCGGACCTCGTGGCAGCCGCGGACACGCTGGAGCCCAACGTGCGTGCCGTGCTCACCAAGGTGCTGCTGGGCGAGGTGGACGCCGGCCTCGTCTACGTCACCGACCTGGTGGCCGCCGGCGACGCCGTGGCGGGCATCGCCGTCGACCATCCGGCCACCACGCCGTACCCGCTGGCGGTGCTCAGCGACAGCGCCGAGGCGGCGGCCTTCGCCGACTTCGTGCTCTCGGCGCCGGCGCAGGAACTGCTGGCGGCGGCAGGATTCGAGGCACCGTGAGCGCCGGCCGACCCGAGCCGCAACACCGGGCGATGGGCGCCTCGCCCCGGCATCGGCACGCGGCCGGCGAGGCACGCCGCCGACCCGAGCTGCGCCGCCGGGCGGTGGGCGGCCTGTGGTTGCCGGCCGGCGTCGGACTGGCGCTCCTCGTGGTGCCCACCGTCGGCCTGCTGCAACGGACCCCTTGGAGCGACCTGCCGTCGCTGCTCGGCTCGGCGCGCCTGCGCGACGCCCTGATCCTCTCCGCGGTCACCAGCGCGGCCGCCGCCGGCGCCTCGGTGGTACTGGGCCTGCCGCTGGCGCTGGCGCTGTCACGCTGCGGGCCGACACCGCGGCGGCTGATGCGGGCGGCCGTACTGCTGCCGATGGTGCTGCCGCCGGTGGTGGGCGGCACGGCCCTGCTGTTCGCCCTGGGGCGGCGGGGCCTCGTCGGGCAGTGGCTCCACCGCTGGTTCGACTGGTCATTGCCGTTCAGCACCGCCGGCGTGATCGTCGCCGCCACCTTCGTGGCCATGCCATTCTTCGTGATCACCGCCGAGGCCGCCCTGCGCAGCGCCGACGCGGGCCTCGTCGAGGCGGCCCGCACGCTGGGTGCGCGCCGGTCGGTGGCGTTCCGGCGCGTCACCCTGCCCCTCGTGGCCCCGTCGCTGGCGGCGGGCGCGGCGCTGGCCTGGGCGCGGGCGCTCGGGGAGTTCGGGGCCACGATCACGTTCGCGGGCAACCTCAGGGGCCGCACGCAGACCCTGCCGCTGGCCACGTTCGAGGCCCTCGAAGCCGGGCGCCCCGACGAGGCGGTGGCGCTGAGCGTGGTGCTACTGGCCGTCTCCGTCGCCGTGCTGGTCACGCTGCGAGACCGCTGGCTGAGCCGATGAGACGGCCGGTCCCGCTCATACCGGGGCGGGGCATCAGCCGCTTCGGTACCCGGTCACCCGCCGGGTCGCCCGCAGGCCCCGACGCCGCGCCGGCCCCCCGGACCAACGGCGGCATCGAGGCATCCGTCAGCGTGCGCCTCGGCGACTTCGCCCTGGACGTGGACCTGCTCGCGCCCGCGGGAGCGCTCACGGTGGTCACCGGTCCCAACGGGTCGGGCAAGACCACACTGCTGCACTGCCTGGCGGGACTCCTGGCGCTGGAGGCGGGGCGCCTACAGATGGCGGGACGAACCCTGGACGACCCCGAGGCGGGCATCTGGGTACCGCCCGAACAGCGCCCCATCGGCTACGCCTACCAGGATCTACGGCTGTTCGGGCACCTCAGCGCACTCGACAACGTGGCGTTCGGCCTGCGGTGCCGGGGCGCCGGCCGGGGCGCCGCCCGCCGCAGCGCCCTGGCCGCCCTCGAAGCCGTCGGCATGGCCGAGGGGGCCGGGGTGAGACCCGGGCGGCTCTCGGGCGGGCAGGCTCAGCGCGTGGCACTGGCGCGGGCGCTGGTGGGACGCCCGAAGGTGCTGCTGCTGGACGAACCCTTCTCCGCCACCGACAGCGACGTGCGACCGATGCTGCGCCGGCAGGTCCGGGCCGGCGACGCCACCGTGGTGCTCGTCACCCACGATCCGGCCGACGTCGAGGAACTCGCCGACCGGATCGTGGTCCTGGAGGACGGCCGCGCCGCGGCCTGAGCCCCCGGAAAGCGCCCGGCGAAGCCCATCCAAAACCCCGCAGAAAGAATCGTCCCCCGGGAGGCCGCCACCGGGGGACGCCCCTGAACAGCCTGTTTACGCGTCCGCGACCGTGCAGTTTGCCTCCATGGGTCGGCACAAATTACAATCGTGCAACTACGAGTGCGTAGTTCCGGTCAGGCCGACTCGGCGGACCGGACGACCGAAGGGAAGGCAGTGGGGTGACGGTCGTCGAGCATGCCAGAGCGGACAGCACCAAGGCGCCGGCCGGGCCGCGGGCCAGCGGCAGAGCAGCACACCTGGCCGCCGATCCCGGTCCACCCAAGGGCCCCGACGGTTTCAGTTCCACCATGCGGGTCCGCAAGCGCGACGGCAGCTTCGAGCCGGTGGACGTCACCAAGATCGTCCGGCGGGTGGAGCGCTGCAGCACCGGCCTCGAGGGCGTGGACTGCATGCGTGTCGCCACCCGCACCATCAGCGGCCTCTGCGACGGCGCCACCACCGTGGAGTTGGACGAGTTGGCCATCCGTATCGCCGCGGCGCACATCTGCGAGGAGCCCAACTACTCGCGCCTCGCCGCCCGCCTGCTGGCCACCTACATCGACGAAGAGGTCCGCAACCAGCGCATCGGCACCTTCTCCCAGTCGGTGGCGGCGGGGCGGCTGCTGGGCCTCATCGGCGACGAGACCGCCGACTTCGTGGAGGCCAACGCCGGCGCCCTCAACGACGCCATCGACAACGATCGCACCGACCTGTTCGAGTTCTCCGGCCTGCGCACCGTCTACGACCGTTACCTGATCCTCCATCCCGAGACGCGCAAGGCCATCGAGACACCCCAGTACTTCCTGCTGCGGGTGGCCTGCGGGCTGTCCACCGACGCCGACGACGCCATCGACTTCTACCGCCTCATGTCGTCGCTGGAGTACCTGCCGTCGAGCCCCACACTGTTCAACTCGGGCACCACGCACCCGCAGATGTCCTCCTGCTACCTGCTGGACTCCCCCGCGGACGACCTCGAGGCCATCTACAACCGCTACACCGATGTTGCCAAGCTCTCCAAGCACGCCGGGGGGATCGGCCTGGCCTACACCAGGGTCCGCAGCCGCGGCTCGCTCATCCGGGGCACCAACGGTCTGTCCAACGGCATCGTGCCGTGGCTCAAGACGCTCGACAGCTCCGTGGCGGCGGTCAACCAGGGCGGGCGCCGCAAGGGGGCGGCCTGCGTCTACCTGGAGACGTGGCACGCAGACATCGACGAGTTCCTGGACCTGCGGGCGAACACCGGCGACGAGTCCCGGCGCACCTACAACCTGAACATCGCCAACTGGGTGCCCGACCTGTTCATGCAGCGCGTCGAGAACGACTGGCAGTGGTCGCTGTTCGACCCCAAGGAGGTACCGCACCTGGTGGACCTCTACGGCGCCGACTTCGAGCGGGCGTACGTGAAGGCCGAGGAGGCCGGCCTGTACGAGAAGCAGCTCCCGGCCCGGCATCTCTACACCAAGATGATGCGCACCCTCGCCGAGACGGGCAACGGCTGGATGACCTTCAAGGACACCTCCAACCTGAAGTGCAACCAGACCGGCGCCGAGGGCAGGGTAGTGCACCTCTCCAACCTGTGCACCGAGATCCTGGAGGTCACCAGCGCGGACGAGACGGCGGTCTGCAACCTGGGCTCGGTGAACGTCGGGCGCCTGGTGCGCGACGGCGCCTTCGACTTCGAGCGGCTCGGGGAGGTGGTGCGCACCGCGGTGACGTTCCTGGACCGGGTGATCGACATCAACTTCTACCCCACCGACGAGGCGCGGTCCTCCAACGAGGCGTGGCGTCCGGTGGGGCTGGGCCTCATGGGCCTGCAGGACGTGTTCTTCAAGCTGCGGCTGCCGTTCGACAGCGACGAGGCGCAGGTGCTGTCGAGGCGCATCTCCGAGGAGATCTACTACTGGGCACTGCACACGTCGGCCGACCTGGCCCAGCAGTGCGGCCCGCACCCCAACTACGCCGACACACGCGCCGCCGGCGGGAAGCTGCAGATGGACCTCTGGGGCGCAGACGTCAGCGACGAGGCCCGCTGGGGCGAACTGCGGGAGCGCATCGCAACCGGTGGACTGCGCAACTCGCTGCTCATCGCCATCGCCCCCACCGCCACGATCGCCTCCATCGCCGGCTGCTACGAATGCATCGAGCCGCAGGTGTCCAACCTGTTCAAGCGGGAAACCCTGTCGGGGGAGTTCCTGCAGATCAACCACTACCTGGTGCGCGACCTGCAGGCGCGGGGGCTGTGGACCGGCGGGATGCTCGACGCGCTGAAGCGGTCGCAGGGATCGCTGGCCGACATCAACGGCATCCCCGATGAGCTGAAGCTGCTCTACCGGACCGCCTGGGAGCTGCCCCAGCGGGCGCTGGTGGACCTCGCCGCCGACCGGGGTGCCTTCATCGACCAGAGCCAGTCGCTGAACCTGTTCATGGAGACACCGACCATCGGGAAGCTGTCGTCGATGTACGCCTACGCCTGGCGCAAGGGCCTCAAGACCACCTACTACCTGCGCTCCCGCCCGGCCACCCGGATCAACCAGACCACCCTCTCCAACGGCAACGGAGCCGTCGACGCGGTGGCCTGCTCGCTGGAGAACCCCGAAACCTGCGAGGCCTGCGACTAGCCGGGAATGATCCCCACAGCGCGCCCGCGCGATCCGTGGCTCATCCACTTCTTTCAACGGCACCAGTCCGACGATCCGGGTGAGTCCGTACCGGTGCTGGACTTCTTCGACGGCTTGTCCAGCAAGGTCGCGGCCGAGATCCACGCTGTGCTGGACGCGGTCGCTGAGGCACCGCCCCCGTCATTCGCGGGTGGGGGCAAATGGGAGGTGATGCACGGCGAAATGGCCGGGTTCTACGAGGTACGCGTTCGAGGCGAGGGCCAGAATCACCGGCTCTTCTGCCTGCTCGTTCGGGACGCTGCCGACTTGGGCGGTTCGTCGATCGTCTGTCTCGGAGGACTCTCAAAGCTCCGACGCCGAGCCGCCGAGCCGAGGGACTACACGCGAATCCGCTCGTATCGAGCCGAGTTCGAGCGGCACCGCCGCGTGCTCAACTGACGCGGATCGATTCGAGAGGTTCGGCAGCCAGTTCCAACTCGAGCGCCTCCGCCAGCGCCACGAGCGTCGCCAGGGTCGGGTTGGGGCGCTCGGCCGAGAAGAGGCGTCTGATCACCTCTGGGCGAAGGTTGGCTCGGCGTGCAAGCTCGGCCTTGCTCAACCCAAGGCTGCCACGACGCTGGTCGAGGATGCGGATGATCGAGTCGATCTGGTCGATCCGCCGGCGCGCGGCAGCATATGCGTGGCTGTATTCCGGGTCGTCCTTCCGACCCGCCAGGTAGCGCTCCGCTCCGGTGCGTGCTTCCGCGATGGGCGCAACTATAACCGCACACCGGACATTGCGTGACACAAAAGTCACGCCCCAGTAGAGCCCGTACGCGCTGTGCGATCCCCCCGCGCACGCTGCCCGACCTAAGCATGGCCTGGCCCACCTCTCCGTAGCTCTGCTGGCAGGCTGCGGTACATCGTTCCGACTCACGTCCGGACCCGCCGACCAGCTCGCGGAAACCAGGGCCAGCGCTCGTCGGTAGTGCGTGGTCGTGGGAGCTCTCTCACCTCAAGTCGTACTCAGAACGTTGTTTCTGCAGGTCAGAGGCTCGAACAGTCCCCAGTCGGATCAAATTACATAGGTATTCTTTCGCTATTGCAATTCGGGTCACCGAATCGCCAGTCCAAGCCCCCGCGGTAGCGAGTTCGCTGGAGAACCCCGAAACCTGCGAGGCCTGCGACTAGTGGTCCCGTTGCCCGCAACGCACGAAAGGAACCCGACGTGAGCCTCCTCGAGTTTCCGTTGACCGATGCCCTCGCCCAGCCGGCACCCGCGCCGACCCCGGCGTCCACGCCGGCGACGCGGCCGAACCTGCTCGACCCAGGGTTCGAACTGACGCTGCGCCCCATGCGCTACCCGGTCTTCATGGACATGTTCCGCGACGGCATCAAGAACACCTGGACGGTGGACGAGGTGGACTTCTCCGACGACCTCGTGGATCTGGACCGCAAGCTGGTGCCCGCGGAGAAGCACATGGTGCAGCGGCTGGTGGCCTTCTTCGCCACGGGCGACTCGATCGTGGCCAACAACCTGGTCCTGAACCTGTACAAGCACATCAACGCCCCCGAGGCGCGCCTGTACCTGTCGCGGCAGTTGTACGAGGAAGCCCTGCACGTGCAGTTCTACCTCACGCTGCTGGACAACTACATACCCGACAACGACGAGCGCCACGCCGCCTTCGCCGCCGTAGAGAACATCCCCTCCATCCGCCGCAAGGCCGAGTTCTGCTTCCGCTGGATGGGCTCCATCGACAGCCTCGACCAGCTCGACACCGCAGCCCAGCGGAAGCGGTTCCTGCTGAACCTCATCTGCTTCGCCACGTGCATCGAGGGGCTGTTCTTCTTCGCCGCCTTCGCCTACGTGTACTTCCTGCGCTCCAAGGGGCTGCTGAACGGGCTGGCCGCGGGCACCAACTGGGTGTTCCGCGACGAGAGCTGCCACATGAACTTCGCCCTCGAGGTGGTGCGCACCGTGCGGGAGGAACAGCCGGAGCTGTTCGACGACGATCTGGCCACGCAGATCGGCGACATGCTGCACGAGGCCGTGGAGTGCGAGCACCTCTTCGCCGAGGATCTCCTGGGTGAGGGCGTGCCGGGCATGTCGGTGGCCGAGACCCGCCAGTACCTCGAGTTCGTGGCCGACCAGCGGCTGGCGCAACTGGGCCTGCCGGCGCGCTACGGCGCCCGGAACCCGTTCTCGTTCATGGACCTGCAGGACGTGCAGGAGTTGACCAACTTCTTCGAGCGCACCGTCTCGGCGTACCAGGTGGGCGTCGCCGGCGACGTGGCCTTCGACGAGGACTTCTAGAACACACAGATCGCCTCTTCCCCCCTGAGGCAACCACGGCTGGACCCGGTGGCCACCCCACACCGGGTCCGGCCCTTTTCCAGGAGGTTTATGCACGATAGGGGTTCTGGTCCACAACTAATTGTTAGTTGTACATATACGAAAGGAGTCTATATGACTTATAAAGCTAAACCCGGTCGTAGCAAACGACAGCGCTGTGACAGGCGTTGTGATGTCCGCCGTCGATGTCTACACAATCCGTACCCGTGCAGGAAAGGCAGATGAACAGCACGAGTAGCTATTAGGAACCGGTGCGGGCGGCGGCGACGAGTTGGGCTGCTGCCCGGGCCGGTTGCAGTTGGCCGGCGCGGACCTGTTCGCTGAGGCCGCCGACGGCGGCCTGTACCTGGGGGGTGCCGCGCAGCGCAGCCATCAGGTGCTGCTCGGTGAGGTGCCACATCCAGCGGACCCGCTGCTCGCCGCGGCGCTGCGCCCAGCGCCCGGCGCCTCGGAGCGCCGCGGCATGGGCGGCCACCTGCGCCCAGAGTGCATCGAGGCCCGTGCCCTCGGTGGCGCTGGTCGCCAGCACCGGCGGCTGCCAGGCGGCACCGGCGGGGTGCAGTAGCCGCAGGGCGGCGCCGTAGTCGGCAACCGCGCGGTCGGCCGCGGCCGCCAGCGCGCCGTCGGCCTTGTTCACCACAACGATGTCGCTCACCTCGAACAGGCCGCGCTTGATGCCCTGCAGTTCGTCGCCCCCGGCGGGTGTGGTGACGGTGACGACGGTGTCGCAGATGTCGGCCACGCCCGCCTCGGACTGGCCGACCCCCACTGTCTCCACGAACACCACGTCGAAGCCGGCGGCCTCGACCACCTCGACGGCCTCCAGCGTGGCGCCGGTCACGCCGCCGAGCACGCCGCCCGACGGCGACGGGCGCACGAATGCCGCCGGGGTGGCCGCCAGGCGTGCCATGCGGGTCTTGTCGCCCAGGATCGAGCCGCCGCTGACGGTGCTGGACGGGTCCACGGCCAGCACCGCCACCCGATGACCCTGCTCGCAGAGGTACACACCCAGGGCGTCGACGAGGGTGCTCTTGCCGGCGCCGGGCGGGCCGGTGACCCCCACCCTGTGGGCGTCGGCGGCGTGCGGCGCCAGCCGTTCCAGCACCTCGGTGGCGACGGCGCGGTGCTCGGGGTGCGTGCTCTCCACCAGCGTGACGGTGCGGGCCAGCCAGGTGCGGTCCCCGCTGAGGACGCCGGTCACGTACTGATCGGCCGGCGCCGACGCCTCGCCGCCGGGGGCGCTGCGGTCGGCGGAGGAGGCCGGGGCGTTCACGCCGGCCGTTCGGCCAGCGCGTCGAGCAGTTCGCCGGCGGCGTCGGTGAGCGACGTGCCGGGGCCGAACACCGCCGCGGCGCCCGCCTCGAAGAGCACCGGGCGGTCCCGCTCGGGGATCACCCCGCCCACCACCACCATGATGTCGGCCCGCCCGAGGGCGGCCAGTTCGGCCACCAGTTCCGGCACGTGCGTGAGGTGGCCGGCGGTCAGGGAGGACACCCCCACGACGTGCACGTCGTTCTCGACCGCTTGACGGGCGACCTCCGCAGGCGTCTGGAACAGCGGTCCGACATCCACGTCGAAACCCAGATCGGCGTACCCGCTGGCCACCACCTTCTGGCCCCGGTCGTGGCCGTCCTGGCCGATCTTGGCCACGAGGATGCGCGGCCGCCGGCCCCGGCGGGCGGCTATCTCCTCGATCCGGCGCCGCACCGCCCCCACGCCGGTGTCGGGGCCCGCGGCCTGGCTGTACACACCGGAGATGGTACGGACTTCGGCGACGTGGCGCCCCCAGACCCGCTCCAGGGCGTCGCTGATCTCCCCCACCGTGGCCCGCGCCCGGGCGGCCCGCACCGCCAGGTCCAGCAGGTTCCCGTCGCCACCGGCGGCGCAGCGCCCGAGGGCCTCGAGGGCGGCGGCACAGGCGGCCGGGTCACGCTCGGCACGCACCCTCACCAGGCGGGCAGTCTGCGCGGCCAGCACGTCGGCGTTGTCCACGGCCAGCAGTTCCACCGACTCGCGTGCCTCGGGGCGGTAGCGGTTCACCCCGATGAGGGCCTGGGTGCCGGCGTCGATCCGGGCCTGGGTGCGGGTGGCCGCCTGCTCGATGCGTGCCTTGGGCACGCCCGCCTCGATGGCCGCCGCCATGCCGCCCATCCGGTCGATCTCGTCGATGTGCTCGCCGGCGCGCCGGGCCAGCAGATCGGTCAGCCGCTCGACGTAGTAGCTGCCGCCCCACGGGTCCACCGGGGCGCGGGTGCCGCTCTCGTGCTGCAGCACGAGTTGGGTGTTGCGGGCGATGCGGGCGGAGAAGTCGCCGGGCAGCGCCAGCGCCTCGTCGAAGGAGTTGGTGTGCAGCGACTGGGTGTGGCCCTGCGTGGCCGCCATGGCCTCGATGCAGGTGCGGGCCACGTTGTTGTACACGTCATCGGCGGTGAGGCTCCAGCCCGACGTCTGGCAGTGGGCACGCAGCAGCAGCGAGCGGGGATCGGCGGGCTCGAACTGTCGCATCAGTGCGGCCCACAGCAGCCGGGCGGCCCGCAGCTTGGCCACCTCCATGAAGAAGTTCATACCGATGCCCCAGAAGAAGCTGAGGCGGGGGGCGAAATCGTCGATCCCCAGGCCGGCGTCGATACCGCAGCGGACGTACTCCAAGCCGTCGGCGAGGGTGTAGGCCAACTCCAGGTCGGCTGTCGCCCCCGCCTCCTGCATGTGGTAGCCGGAGATGGAGATGGAGTTGAAGCGGGGCATCTCCGCGGCGGTGTAGGCGAAGATGTCCGAGGTGATCCGCATGGAGGGCCGCGGCGGGTAGATGTAGGTGTTGCGGACCATGAACTCCTTGAGGATGTCGTTCTGGATGGTCCCGGTGAGCGCCGCGGGGGCGACGCCCTGCTCCTCGGCGGCCACCACGTACATGGCCATGACGGGCAGGACCGCGCCGTTCATGGTCATCGACACGCTCATGCGGTCCAGCGGGATGCCGTCGAAGAGGATGCGCATGTCGGCTACGGAGTCGATGGCCACGCCGGCCATGCCCACGTCGCCGGTGACGCGGGCGTTGTCGGAGTCGTAGCCCCGGTGGGTGGGCAGGTCGAAGGCCACCGACAGGCCCCGCTGGCCGGCCGCCAGGTTGCGGCGGTAGAAGGCGTTGGACTCCTCGGCGGTGGAGAAACCGGCGTACTGGCGGATGGTCCACGGGCGGCTGAGGTACATCGTGGCGTGGGGGCCGCGCAGGTACGGCGCCACGCCGGGGTAGGTGTGCGGCGCGTCGAGGTCGGCCACGTCGGCGGCGGTGTAGACGCCTTGGAGCGCAATCCCCTCGGGGGTGTGGGTGCGATGGTCGCCGTTGGTGGTGGCGGCCGGCGGCTGGGTGGCGGTCGCCGTCGGTACTGCAGGTCCCGGAGCCGACCAGGGGAGCGCCGCGAAGTCCGGGATCGGGCTCATGGCTGTTCCCCGACGCATCGACGGCACGGCCTCGCCGCAGCCGCCGGCGTTTCTCCGGACGTCTCGCGGCTCACGACAACTCCTCTGGGCCCGGACGGCGCAGCGGCAGTGGAGGAATGCGCACCGCTGCGTCCACCGGGATCTCAACCGCTGCCGAGGCGGCGCCGGTCGAAGCATCGGGTGCGCCGGCGTCGGCGTCGGCGTCGGCGCCGGGCGGAACGAAGCAGGTGACGCCGACGACGTGTTCGGCGCCGGACGCCAGCCGCCCGCGGCGGCGCTGCCAGGCCGCTTCGGCGGCGGCGGCCAGCGAGCCGTCCAGCAGGCCCGCTGTCATCCCCCCGGCGGACTCGATCTCCCGGAACCGCTCCCAGGCGGCCGCGGCGAGTTGCCCGGTGCGCTCCTCCACGTACCACGAGCCGCCCGGCGGGTCGGCCACCGCACCCAGTCGCGCCTCGTCGGCCAGCAGGTGGCTGATGTTGCGGGCCAGGCGCCGTCCTCGCTCGCCGGGCGGCCCGAGGGCGGTGTCGTGGGGCAGCACCGTGAGGCACTCGGCACCGCCCGCGGCGGCGGCGAACCCCGCCGTCGTGGCGCGCACCAGGTTCACGAAGGGATCCTGCGCCACCGCCATGGCCTCGGACGTGACCGCCCAGCAGCGCAGCGCCGTGCGCCGGGAGGCCGCCACGCCGCAGGCCGCCAGAACGTGGTCCCAGACGGTGCGGGCGGCGCGCAGCTTGACGATCGTGGCGAACTGATCGGCGGTGGCCACTAGGCGTGCCTCGACGTGTTGCGCGGCCACTTGTGGTTCGATGCCGCCGGCGTCCAGGGCTCGGAGGTAGGCCACGCCCGTCGCCAGCAGGCAGGCGAGTTCCAAGGCGGGTGGAGCGCCGGCGTCGGCGTAGGCGGTGACGTCGACGGTGACGGCCCGCCCTCCTGCCGTGGCCTCGCCGTCGGTGTCAGCGGGCGCGCGGGACCGGGTGGCCGCCACCAGGGGCGCCAGGTCGCGTAGCCCCTCGGAGGGTTTTCCGAGCAGGAAGCCGTAGCGGGCGAGGGCGCCGAGCGGATCGGTGCCGACGACCAGCCCACCGGCTGGGACGGCCGCGGCGAGAGCGTCGGTGGCGGCCGCGGCGGCGGCGTACCAGGGGCCGGCGTCGAGGATCACCGGGGTCTCGGCAAGGTTCACCCCGGCAAGCGCGGCCAGCAACTCGCCGGGAGCCGGTGGTCGTCGCAACCGCAGCCAGATCGAGGAGGTGCCACCGGCCGCGTCGGCGCGGATGGCTGTGCCGACTGCGGCAGGGTCGTCGAGGTCGTGACGCTGGCGCAAGTCCCAGCGCCGGGGGACCTGGTGGGGCCCGCGCGTGAAGGGCGCCGCGCCCGGCAGGCCTGCCGGGTCGCCCGACGTGGGGCAATCGGCGGCGGTGTAGAGCGGCCGGATACCGATGCCGTCATCGGTGCGGCCGACCAGGCTCTCGAACGGCTCGCCACGCAGGGCGCGCTCCACCTGGGACTCCCAGTCACCGCGTTCGGGAACAGCGAACCGGAGCATCGACGCCACACCGTCGGAGGTCACTCCTGCAAGGGTAGGGCCGTTGTCGCGCAGCGTGCGAGAATCCACCGGTGCCCCCTGCCAACGCACAGCCACCCCGACCGGCACCTTCACGAAGCGCAGGTGCCGTGAAGGTGTCAATGGGAACGAACCGCGAGCAAGCCGATCCGTCTCCCGCTATCGCCTTGTGGATCCCTCTTGGCCCAGCCACCTCATGACGACCGTCTCACCATCGCCGGACTCGGTAACCACTGGTCGTCGGCGCGGGCGTCTCGCCCTGGTCGCGCTGGGGGTGCTGGTGCTACTTGCGACCACGTGCACGGTCGATCCGGCGAGCGGCCCGAGCGCACGATCGCAGCCGGACGCCGGTGCCTCGCTCTCGGCGGAGGGGACCGCTGCCGGCAGCGACGAAGCCGGCGACGATGGAGCCAATGCCGAGAGCGAACCCGGCAGCGGTGCCGGCGGTGGCATCGGCGGTGGCGACGACAGCAATGCCGGGGGTGGCGACGGAGGTGACGACGGCACCGGCAGCCTGGCCGGTGCCGGCAGCGGCGACGGAGGTGGCACCGATGGCGGCGATGGCACCACGACCGGCACCGGCCCGAGTGGCGGCACGACCGTCAGTGGTGGCGGCTCCGACGGAAACGGCGACATGTCCGGCACGTCCGGCGGCGCCCCGGGCGACAGCGACAACCCCGGTGCCGAGAGCTCCGACGCCCCCGCAGCGCCGGCCGCAGCGCCGGCCGCTCCGCCGGGGCCTCGCTTCCCCGAACCGCTGGGGCTGACCCTCTCCCGGGTGGCGGAACTGCCGCAGGCGCTCGCCCTGGCCTTCAGGGCGCAGGAGCCGGGCGCCCTCTACGTGGCACTGCGCCACGGTGTGGTGATCCGCCTGCGCGGCGACGGTGTGAGCGCCGACACCTCGTCGGCGCTGCGCATCGACGACGACCCCGTTCTGGACATGAGCGCCCGGGTGGCCACGGCCGGCGAGATGGGTCTGTTGGGCCTCACCTTCTCTCCCGACGGCGACCGGCTCTACACCTCGTCGGTGTCGCCCCGGCAGGTCAGCGAGTTGTGGGAGTGGCCGGTTGCCGCTGATGGGCGCGTCGATGCGGGCCGGGGACGGCTTGTCCTCTCGCTGGCGCAGCCGTTCACCAACCACAACGGCGGCGACGTGACATTCGGTCCCGACGGCTACCTCTACCTGGCCTTCGGCGACGGCGGCGGGGGCGGCGACCCGCTGCGTGCCGGCCAGGATCCCCACAACTGGCTGGGCACCATCCTGCGCATCAATCCCAGGTCCGGGGCCAACGGCGAGCCCTACACCATCCCAGCGGACAACCCCTACGCCGACGGCACCGGTGGGGCACCGGAGGTATGGCTCTGGGGGGCACGCAACCCGTGGCGGTTCTCCTTCGACCGGGCCACCGGCGACCTGTGGGTGGCCGACGTGGGCCAGGACCTCGTCGAGGAAATCACCCGCCTGCCCGCCACGGACCGCCCGGCGGGTCGGGGTGCCAACCTCGGCTGGAGCGACTACGAGGGCAGCGTCCCCTTCTGGTCGCAGCAAGAACCACCCGGCCACGTCCGCCCCACCGTGGAGTACCGCCACGGAGACGACAAGCGCTGCTCGATCACCGGCGGCTACGTCTACCGGGGCGGGCGCCTACCAGGCCTCCATGGGGTCTACCTCTACAGCGACTTCTGCGACGGGGCGCTGTGGGGCTACACCGACGCCGCAGGCGCCCGCCCGTTGGGGACCGGCGCGCCCGGCGGCTCCGTGTTGTCGTTCGGCGAAGGCCCCGACGGCGAGATCTACGTCCTCACCGCCGACGCCCTCTGGCGCCTCGCGTAGACCTAGCCGCAGACCAGCGGCAGCCCCCGCTCAAGTCCGGAGCACCCCCAAGGCGAGTGTCGGACCCCCGGTGCAACGGACAGTGGATCTCCCTACCAACCGGCATGACGGACGCGGCGGATCCGGGACCGGCCCGGCGCGCTCATAGGCTGTTCCGGTGTCCGCATCCCGGCTTGTGGAGTTCAAACGCGGTCGCACAATTGCCGTATGTCTGCCCGCTCTGAACGAAGAACGGACCATAGGCGCAATCTGCGGCACCGTGCGGCGGGAGTTGATGGCGCCCCTCGGCGTTCCCCTCGTGGACGATCTCTTGGTGATCGACGACAATTCCCGGGATCGGACGGCAGCGCGAGCGGCCGACGCCGGTGCTCGTGTGGTGCGGTCCGACGAGATCCTTCCCGAGACCGGCCCGGGCGCAGGCAAAGGCAACGCTCTGTGGAAGAGTCTGGCCGCGACCGATGCCGACCTGATCGTCTGGTGCGACGCCGACCTCACCAGTTTCGCCGGCACCTACGTGACAGCACTGGTCGAACCGCTGCTCACCAACGATCGGATCGTGCTGGTGAAGGGCTACTACGAGCGGTTGCTGAACGGTGGACCAGGCGGCGGCCGCACAACCGAACTCATGGCCCGCCCATTGCTGGCTCAGTTTTTCCCCGCCCTGGCCCACCTGCGCCAACCGTTGGCCGGGGAATACGCCGTACGGCGCAGCGCCGTCGAGCAAGTGCCGTTCGTCGAGGGTTGGGGCGTGGAGATCGCGCTGCTGATCGACCTGGCCCGGCGGTTCGGATCGGATCGGATCGCCGAGGCCGACCTGGGCGTGCGCGAGCACCGCAACCGGCCCTTGGCGGATCTGTCCCAGCAGGCGCTCGAAATCCTGCAAACGGTGCTGCAGCGCGCAGGGGTCGATCCTCCGTCGGGTCGGTGGGAAACATCCTTTCCCCGCCCCGGACAGAACCCGGCAACCGTCACGCTGCGGGAACGACCTCCTCTTCGACCTTCCGGCTGATCCTTCGGCGCCGGCCGGCTCTCAGGATCGACGAACCTCGAGGTGCCCGCCGCCCGGCGTCCAGGTCTCGATCACGAACTCGTCGCCGGATACCCGTGTGAGCACCGAGGGCCGCGCCACCTGCGGCGCGGGTCGTCAGCCGGTTGGCTCGGCAGGGGTCGTGCGCCAGAGGCGGCGGGCCTGCACAGCGAAGAGGACCGGCAGCGCAGTGTCGATGAGATGCCAGATCGTCGAGTCGTCGCCCTCGCTCCAGGCCGCCGCGAACCAGTTGGGCACGAAGGCGAGTGTGAGCAGGACGGTTCCGTAGAACATCGCGTTCGCGCCGAACCACCGCCGGAGATCGGCGGACGAGCCGGCGTCGCTCTGCTGCTTCGCTCTGAACGTCGTGACCACGGCCAACATGAGCCCGACGAACATCAACCAGTCGAGCACGAGCCACGTATCGTTCGCGGCATCGAGGTTGTCGCCCTCGTAGGCATAGAGCGGGTACGCCACGAACTGCGCCGCCACGGCCAGAGCCACCAAGGCCAGATAGACACCGATCGCTCGCTTCACTGCTACTCCACACATGGCGAACCCCTTCTGTAGGCGACAGCGGCGACGTTACTACCGCCGCCACCGGCGACGCCCCGAGCCGGGTTACAGCGGCTCGGTCATCGATGCGGAGAACCTGCCTCGGACTCGATCCGGTCCGGCGATCCGCGATCCGGTCCGGCGATCCGCGATCCGGCGATCCGGGCTCTGCTGCCGGTGGATCATGGCGCAGTCTCGTAGCCTGAGGCAATCGTTCCCGCACCGCGTGCGCCGGCCATGACACCGCACCCGCGGCGCTGGTTGATCCTGTACATCCTGTGCCTCTCGCTGACGATGGTAATCATCAGCATGAGTTCGCTGAACCTGGCCCTGCCGTCCATACAGCGCGCGCTCAACGCCAGCGGGTCCGACCTGCAGTGGATCGTGGACGCCTACGTGCTGGTCTTCGCGGGCCTGCTGCTGCCGTTCGGTGCCGTCGGCGACCGCTGGGGACGAAAGGAGGTGTTGCTGGTCGGCCTGGCCCTCTTCGGAACGCTCTCCGCCCTCGCCGCCTTCTCGACGAGCCCCACGCAGATCATCATCTACCGGGCCGGCATGGGCGCCGCGGCGGCGCTCGTCATGCCCGCCACGCTCTCGATCGTCACCGTGATCTTCCCGGCCTCCGAGCGCCCCAAGGCCGTCGCCGTCTGGGCGGCCTTCGCCGGAGCGGGGGGCGCCATCGGGCCGCCCGTGAGCGGGATCCTGCTGAACTTCTTCTGGTGGGGGTCGGTGTTCCTCGTCGCCGTCCCGGTGGCCGCAGTGGTCCTGGTGGCCGCTGCATGGATCGTGCCGACGTCCCGGGACGACGAGCGACGGCCGCTGGACATCGTCGGCGCGCTCGTGTCCATCGCCGCGCTCGGGAGCCTCCTGTTCGCCGTGATCGAGGGGCCGGACCTCGGCTGGGGAAGCCCTCCCGTGCTGGGCATGTTCGCCGCGGCCGCCGTGCTCTTCTGGGGTTTCGTGCGCTGGGAGCGCCGCGTCCGCTATCCCATGCTGGATCCGGCGTACTTCCGCAATCGCCTGTTCACGCTGGGCGCGGTCACGATCACGCTGGTCTTCTTCGGACTGCTCGGCATGTTCTTCCTGATCACGCAGTACTTTCAGTTCGCCCAGGGGCACACCCCGATGGATGCCGGGTTCCGCGTCCTGCCGCTGGCCTGCACCATGATGATCCTGGCGCCGCGCAGCCCCGCCATTACCCAGCGCATCGGCGCGCGCGCCACGATCAGCGGCGGGATGCTGCTGACCGCCGTCGGGCTGGGTGCCATGGCCGCACTCACGCCGGCCTCGCCGTACTGGCTCCTGGTCGTGCCGCTGATCACGCTGGCGATCGGGCTGTCGCTGCTCATGCCGCCGTCCACGCACGCCATCGTGACGTCGCTGCCGCCGCACAAGGCCGGCGTCGGATCGGCCGTCAACGACACGACCCGGGAACTCGGGGCATCGATCGGCATCGGTGTGCTGGGCACGCTTCTGGCGGTCGGCTACCGGGGCCGGATGCGCGCGGAGGTCACCGACCTGCCCGATGCGGCGGCGCACGCGGCGACGGACTCCATCGGCTCGGCCCTACGGGTGGCCCAGGATCTACCCACCGAGAGGGCCGCACGGCTCATCGAGAGCGCCATCGACGCCTTCAACCGGGGTATGACCCTGGCCATGGGCGTCGCCGCGGGGGTGCTCGCCATGGCCGCCGCCGGTCTCTACCTGCTCTACCCCCGCACCGATCGCGACCGCCAGGAGAGCGAGACGGCGCCGGTCGCGGCCGAGCAGACTGCTGAGTGACTCCGCGGGGCGCCTCTCAGGCCTGGACCAGCTCGAAGCTCACGGCCAGCTCGACGCCGAGGCGCTGCCCCGTCGCCTCCGCCGCGGGGCGCAGGAACGCTTCTGGATCGCCCGCCGGGCCGGTGAGGGCGGCCAGGTACGCGGCGTGGGCCGCCAGTGACGCCACACCGGCCTGCAGGTGGTTGGTGACGTCGACGCCGACGGTGGCGGCAGGCGAGCCGCCGAAGAGTATGAAGCGCACGCCGCCCCACGCTTCGAGACCGTCGCCGGCCAACTCGGGGAACATCCACGGGTTGGCGGCGTCTCGCACGGCATCGATCAGGGCGTAACCCACGTTGCGGTGGTCGACGTGGTTCCAGAAGCCGCCCTCGAAGGCGTCCCGGTAGTTGATGGACAGCACCACCTCGGGGCGGTGGCGCCGGATGCAGCCGGCCAGTGCCTTGCGAAGTTCCAGATCGGCCATGACGTACCCGTCGGCGAACCCCAGGAACTCCACCTCGCTCACGCCCACGATGACGGCGGACGCCCGCTGCTCGGCCTCACGCAGCGGCCCCGTCTGCTCGGGCGGCATGGTTGCGATGCCCGCCTCGCCGCTGGTCACGAGGGCGTAGCGGATGTCCTTGCCCTGGTCGGTCCAGCGGGCCACCGCGGCGGCCACCCCGTACTCCAGGTCGTCGGGATGCGCCACGACGGCCAGCGCCCGCTCCCAGTCCTCCTCGAGGTGCACAAGGTCGCCGACCACGCCTCGACCATACGCCGCAACTCCCCCGCACCGACTCGGCGACGCGCCGGGGGCCGCCCGTTGCTATGCGACCGGCTCGAACCTGCCGCCCGGATCGCGCCGTCACCGTGATCTCCCGCCGGACGGCGAGCGGCACCGCGAGCGTCGGCGGGTAGTGCCCGGGTGGGCCGATACTGTTGCCTGCGTGACCGCTGCCGGCGACGTGTTCGCCGAGTTCTGGGCCGCGAAGGGCTACGTGGTCGCCGATGGGGCCATGGGGACGCAGCTGTTCGCCCTGGGCCTCACTGCAGGGAACGCGCCCGAGCGATGGAACGTCGACGCGCCGGAGAAGATCCGCTACGTCCACCGCGGCAACCTGCGCGCCGGCGCCGACCTGCTGCTCACGAACAGTTTCGGCGGGAACAGCTTCCGGTTGCGCCTGCACGACCTCGATGGGCGCGTCGCCGAGTTGAACGAGGCCGCCGCCGGTCACGCGCGGCGAGCAGCGAGCCTCGAGACCGCCCACACGGGCCGGACGGTGCTGGTGGCGGGCTCGATGGGACCCACGGGCGAGTTGCTCGCACCGTTGGGCTCCATGACCGTGGCCGCCTGCGAGGCGGCGTTCGCCGAGCAGGCCGAGGGACTGGCAACCGGCGGCGTCGACCTGCTGTGGATCGAGACCATGAGTGACCTCGCCGAGGCGGAGGCGGCCGTGCGGGGCGCCCGGCGGGCCTGCGATCTGCCCGTGGCGGTGACGATGAGCTTCGACACGGCGGGGCGCACCATGATGGGCGTCACGGGCACCGAGGCCGCCGAGAGGCTGGGCGCGATGGGCTTGGCCGCCCTCGGGGCGAACTGCGGCAACAAGGTCGCCGACACCGAAGCCGCCGCGCTGGAGATCCACGCCGCGGCACCCGACGTTCCGGTGATCTTCAATCCCAATGCCGGGATCCCCCAGTGGGCCGGTCACACCCTCGTCTACAACGCCGGCCCGGACGTGCTGGCGGCCCATGCCCACCGGGCGGTGCAGGCGGGAGTGCGGATCGTGGGCGCCTGCTGCGGGAGCACGCCGGCGCACGTCGCCAGGATGGCAGCGGTGCTCGCGGGCCGCCGGCCGGTGCCCGAACTGGACGAGGAAGTCACGACCGGCGAGGCGACGAGCACCACCGGCACCCCGGCCCGCGACCGCTCCCGGTCCCACCGGCGCCGCCGTCGCTGACAGCCGGCCAGCGGTCGGAGAACTCGTCCGCCGCCGGCTCCGCAGGAAGGGCCGCCGCCGACCGGTACGTCCGCCGCACGGCCGGCGCCGCCTTCCTGTTGTCACCGAACAACGTTGGTGACCTGGGGAATTGCTCGGTGCCGACTCCGCATTCCGGCCCGCGCGATGCTGCCCCTACAGGAAGGCCCGTACAATGCGCGCCACATGAGCGAACACGTCCCGGGGGTGGGCGCCGAGCCGCACCCGCGGCGCTGGTCGATCCTCTTTATCCTGTGCACGTCGCTCCTGCTCGTCTTCGTCACCGTCAGCTCGGTCAACGTGGCCCTGCCGTCCATGCAGACCGCGCTCGACGCCAGCGGGTCGGACCTGCAGTGGATCTCGGACTCGTACATCCTCGTCTTCGCCGGCCTGCTACTGCCGTTCGGCGCTCTCGGCGACCGCTGGGGCCGCAAGGAGGTGCTGCTGGCCGGCATCGTCGTCTTCGGGGTGTTCTCGACGCTGGCGGCCTTCTCGACGAGCCCCGCTGAGGTCATCCGCTACCGAGCCATGACGGGCGCCGGAGCTGCGCTCGTCATGCCGGCGACCCTGTCGATCGTCAGCGTCGTCTTCCCGCCTTCCGAGCGCCCGAAGGCGGTCGCCGTCTGGGCGGCGTTCGCCGGCGTGGGCGGCCTGCTGGGCCCGATCACGAGCGGCCTCCTGCTGCGGTTCTTCTGGTGGGGGTCCGTGTTCCTGGTCGCCGCGCCCATGGCCGGCGTCGTGCTGAGTCTGGTCCTCTGGAGAGTGCCCACGTCCCGCGACGACGAGCAGCGCCCACTCGACGTGGTCGGGGCTGTGCTGTCCATCCTCGGGCTCGGCTGCCTGCTGTTCGCCATCATCGAGGGGCCCGAACTCGGCTGGGGGAACCCGCTGCTGGTCGCCTGCTTCGGCGCTGCGGTTGCAGGAGTCTGGGCGTTCGTGCGGTGGGAACGACGCGTCCGGTACCCCATGCTCGACCCGCGATACTTCCGGGACCGCAGGTTCACGCTCGGCTCGGTGACGATCACCCTCACGTTCCTCGCCATGTTCGGCACGTTCTTCATCCTCACGCAGTACTTCCAGTTCGCCCAGGGGCACAGCCCCCTCGGCGCCGGAGTCCGGACGCTGCCCGCGCCGATCGCCATGATCCTCCTGGCGCCCCACACGCCCCGCGTCGTGTCGAGGTTCGGCGCGCGAGCCACCATCAGCGCCGGCCTGGCGGTGGCGTCCATCGGAGTGGCGGCCATTGCGGCGCTCAACCCGGCGTCGCCCTACTGGCAGATGGCCATCTCCCTGGCGGTCCTGGCAGTGGGGATGGCCCTGCTCATGCCGCCCGCCACGCACGCCATCGTCACCTCGCTTCCCGCCCACAAGGCCGGCGTGGGCTCGGCCGTCAACGACACCACGCGGGAGGCGGGGGGCTCGATCGGCATCGCCGTGCTGGGCACGCTGCTGTCGGTGGGGTACCGCGGCCGCATCGACGGCCGCCTGAGTGACTTCCCGCCGGAGGTGGCCGAAGCCGCCTCCGACTCCGTCGGCGGTGCCCTGCGGGCCTCCCGGACGTTGCCGCCCGAGGCGGCGGCGCAGCTGCGCGATCTGGCCGTGGCCGCCTTCGAGCGCGGCATGACCCTGGCCTTCTCGACAGCGGCTTCGGTGCTTCTCATCGCTGCGGTCGTCATCTACTGGCTGTACCCGGCGGACGGACCCATCACCTTCAGCGGCGCGCCCGCTGCGGTGGGCGCCACCGAAGGCAGGGCCTGAGCAGGCCGGCCCTCGGGCCCTCGGCGGCCCGGCCTCAGAGGCAAGCCTCTTACAATGCGCTCGGCATGCGCGAGTACCCCGCGGGGAAGTCCACCGAACCTCACCCGCAGCGCTGGCGGATCCTCTTCGTCCTGTGCACATCGCTCGTGCTGGTCTTCGTCAGCGTCACTTCGATGAACATCGCCCTGCCGACCATGCAGACGGCGCTGAGCGCCACCGGCGCGGATCTGCAGTGGATCACCGACTCCTACATCCTGACCTTCGCCGGTCTGCTGCTGCCGTTCGGGGCCCTCGGCGACCGCCGGGGCCGGAAGGGCGTGCTGCTCGCCGGGATCGTGGTCTACGGAGTGTTCTCCACGCTGGCGGCCTTCTCGACAACCGCCGACCAGGTGATCGTCTACAGGGCCATCATGGGGGTCGGAGCCGCCCTCATCATGCCGGCGACCCTTTCGATCGCCGCCGTGATCTTTCCTGCGTCCGAACGACCCAAGGCCGTCGCCGTCTGGGCAGCGGTCGCCGGCGTGGGCGGCCTGCTCGGCCCCCTCGCGAGCGGTCTCCTGCTCCGCTACTTCTGGTGGGGGTCGGTGTTCCTGGTCGCCGCCCCCATGGCCGGGGTGGTGCTGGTACTGGTCGCCCGGATGGTGCCAACGTCCCGAGACGACGATCAGCGGCCACTGGACGCGGTGGGGTCGGCACTGTCGATCGTGGCGCTCGGCTGCCTGCTCTACGGGATCATCGAAGGCCCCCAACTGGGATGGCGAAACCCGTGGGTGATCGGCTGCTTCGGCGGGGCACTGGCGGGATTCTGGGCCTACGCCCGCTGGGGGCGCCGGACCCGGTTCCCCATGCTCGACCCGGCGTACTTCCGAAACCGGGTCTTCAGCCTCGGTTCGATGACCGTCATCCTCACCTTCTTCGCCCTGTACGGCACGTTCTTCATCCTCACCCAGTACTTCCAGTTCGCGCAGGGCCACTCGCCACTCGGAGCGGCTCTCCGGACGCTTCCCCCATCGGCGGTCGTGTTGCTGCTGGCACCTCGTGCCCCTGCCGTGGTCGCCCGCTTCGGAGCGCGGGCCGCGATCAGTGCGGGGCTGGTCATCGTTGCCATCGGGGTCGCAATGCTGGGGATGCTCGGCACGGCGTCGCCCTACTGGCTCACGGCGATCGCGCTCGTGGTCCTGGCCATCGGGCTGGCACTCATCATGCCGACCGCGACGCACGCCATCGTGAGTTCGCTCCCGGTGCACAAGTCGGGCGTCGGCTCGGCCGTCAACGACACGACACGCGAGGCGGGCGGGGCGATCGGTGTCGCGCTGTTGGGCACGCTCGTGTCGGTCAGCTACCGGGACGGCGTCTCGGGCCGGCTGGGCGGGTTCTCCCCGGCGGCAGCCGAGGCGGCATCCGACTCGGTCGGCGGCGCTGTCCGAGCCGGCCGCGAGCTACCCGCGGAGACGGCCGAACGGCTGCATGGTCTTGCGGTGGACGCTTTCGACCGCGGGATGACCCTGGCCTACTCGGTTTCGGCCGCTGTGCTGCTCATCGCCGCGGCCATCGTCTACCGGATGTATCCCACGCACCGGGCCGTCACCGGCCAGGCCGCGCCGGCGGAGGCGGGCGCGGGGAGCGTCTGAGGCCGGCCGATGCCCCCATCCGACGAGACCATCGATCATCGTGCCCTCATCGCCGACCTCGCCGCAGCGGTCGGCGCCCATCACACCCAGACCGACAAGGACATCCTGGCCCCGTTCCTCGTCGATGAGCGCCGGCGCTACCACGGCGATGCCCTGGCGGTGGTCTCCCCCGCCGACACCGCGGATGTGGCGACGGTCGTGCGGCTGTGCGCCGCCGCCGGGGTGGCCGTCGTGCCCCAGGGCGGCAACACCGGGCTCTGCGGCGGCGCCACACCGCTGCGCGAGATCCCGTCGGTGGTGCTCAGCCTGCGCCGCATGCGGGAGATCCGACACATCGACCCTCTCGGACGCACGATCAGGGTAGGAGCCGGCGCAACGGTGGCGGAGGTGGCCGCCGCGGCCGCCGACGCCGGCCTGCTGTTCCCGCTCAGCTTCGGCGCCGAGGCCAGCGCCCAGATAGGTGGCGCCCTGTCCACCAACGCCGGGGGGACCGCTGTGCTGCGCTACGGCTCCGCCCGCTCGCTGACCCTGGGCCTCGACGTGGTCCTCGCCGGCGGCGCCGTGGTGCGCCTCGGAGGCGGGCTGCGCAAGGACAACAGCGGCTACGACCTGAAGCACCTCTTCGTGGGCAGCGAGGGAACCCTGGGCGTGATCTGCGAGGCCACGTTGGCCCTGTTCGGACCTGTCCGCCAGCGCACTACCGCCATGGCCACATGCCCCGGCGCAGCCGAGGGGCTCGAACTCCTGGGAATGCTCGACGACGCCAGCGACGGGCGGGTGACCGCCTGCGAGTGGATGAGCCCCACGACGCGGCAGCTGGCGTGCGCGCCTCCGAGCAGCGCCCGTGATCCCTTCGGTGGCGGTCAGGAGTCCCTGGTACTCGTCGAGTTGACCTCCAGCCGCCCCGGCGACAATCTTCGCCTGCTGCTCGAAGAAGTCCTGGCATCGGCCCTCGAGGCGGGCATCATCGGCGATGCCACGGTGGCCGACGGCACGGGCGCCGGCAACCGGCTGTGGCATGTGCGCGAGGCCCCGCCCGAGGCCGAGAAGCGAGCCGGCGGTTCCATCAAGCACGACGTCGCCGTGGCGCCGGCACACATGCCGGTGTTCCTGGAGCAGGCCACTGCTGCGGTTGGCGCCGTCCTCGCGGACGTGCAGATCAACGCCTTCGGGCACCTCGGCGACGGCAACATCCACTTCAATCTGCTGGCGCCGCCGGGAGCGGATCCGCACCTGCTCCTCGACAACGAGGACCGCCTGACCGAGGCCGTCTTCGACACCGCCGAGTCGCTGGGCGGCAGCTTCAGCGCCGAGCACGGCATCGGCCAACTCTGGCGCAGCGAACTCACTCGCCGCAAACCCCCGGCCGCTCTGGATCTGATGCAACGGATCAAGACCGCCCTCGACCCCGCAGGCGTCCTCAACCCCGGCAAGGTCGTCTGAGCAACGCCCACGATTGCGGGCTCGCCGCTAGCCCCCGTGGCCCAGTTGAACCTTCCGGATGCGATCCTTGTAGAGGAGGTACAGGAACGGACCAGGCTCTTCGCATGCCCTGGCGATGGCGGGCAGGCAGCGCAAGAACCGACCGGCCATCTCCTCGGCGGGAAGGCTGCGGCGAGCCAGGCAGAAGCTCCGAACCCTGAACTTTTCGATGGCTTCCCGCTCGTGTGGGCGGTAGCGGATTCGCTCGTCCTTCATCAGGACAACCCAGCCTCGCGAACCGGCCAACTCCAGCCACTCCTCGTCCGCGATCGTCTCGTCTTCGGGTACCCCGTAGTGCTCGCTCAGCGTCGTCAGCCGGAGGCCGGCCTCGCGCAGCAGGCCCGGGACTCTGATTCGCCCGAGGCTGCGGTCGAGAAAGAGCTCAGGCAGCCCGGCGGGATGTGACACGGACGACGTCCTCGATGTGGTCGACCGGGACGCCGAACTCTTCGGCGACATCCTGGAGCGTCTCGCCGGACCAGAAACGTTCGAGAACGTCGTCCACCCGCGCACCACCGCGCTGGAAGATGGGGGAGCCGAAGGACCTTGTCGGATCTGCCACGACTTCAGCCCGCTCGTACGCAGGGACCGAAATCACCGACGCGTAGTCATCATCGGCGTACGTGATCCGCCGGAGGTATTCCCCGATCAGGTCCGCGAACACGAGTTGCCCACTTCGAGCGACGACCAGATCCAGCGCCCGGTCGCCCTCGTCGGTCCCGCGTCGACTGTCGCCGAAGTCGTAGAGCAGTTCTGCACCATCGGTGAAGAGCCTGCGGGATGCGAGAGCGTACTCAACACCGATTTCCTCCTGCAGCGCGTCCAGAGCGGGGCGAATCCGCTGCATCGGCACACCGATTCGGCGCACAGCCGCCAGGACCAACGCCTCCGCGAGCCCCACGAACGGGATCGTTGGCTCACCGCGCCGGTCGGCCGCCGTGGCGGTGATGATCGGCGGGCCGACGACAGGCTGTCCGCCTCGAGGGCTCCGCCTGTATCCCTTCGCCCATGTCGCCAGCGTCGACGGATGCACATCCACAATCCGGGCCGCGTCGGCCACGGTGTACAGAGCAACGTCGAAGCGGAGTCGATCAGTCATCCTCAATCCACACCTCCTCGCCGTATCAACATTCAATCACCTCGCGGCCGATTCACGGCTCACTGGCGACGATCAGTCCCGGAGCCGCGCCGCTTCGCCTGCTCGATGGCCTTGTACAGCGCTGCCTTGATGAGATGGCCGCGACGCCCGTACCCCATCTGCTGGAACATCTCCTCGAAGATCGCCTCGTCCGTGCGCGGGCGGTCGTCTGACATCACCCACCTGGCGAGCCGCACGAGGAGGTCCGGATCGTGCTCGCCGATGTTGAGACCGCGAGGCACCCGCGGCACCGGACCTCGGGGAGGGAACGTCGGAACCGGGTCGAGGGGCTCAGCGGCGGCCGTGTCTCGTGCACTATCGCTCGGGACGGCGACGCGTCCGGCGGTCTGAGCGTCGGATGCGGGACGCGAGGGGCTTACCTGTGAGCCAACCGAACTGTGGTTACGTCCAGTGGTTGAAGGACCGGGCCGTCCGGAGTCGATCTCCTCGACAACGGCGTCGAGAGCCGCCAGCACCCGGTCGACCTCCCGCACATGGTCGTTGAACCAGTCGGTGGACCAGATCCGGTAGAAGCGCCAACCGAGACGCTCGAGGTGCTCCTGGCGCAACCGGTCGCGGTCTCGGGCGGTGTGGGAAGAGTGGTACGAAGCTCCGTCGGCCTCGACGGCCAGAACGAACCGGCGCCCGTCCTGCGGGTGTCGGACCGCGAAGTCAATCCGATACCCCGAGAACCCGTACTGGGGCGCCACGCTCAGCCCAGCGGCGGTCAGCTTGTCCAACACGTCGACCTCGAAGGAGTTCAGCGGCTCGACCCGATCCGCGCCGGAGAGGTCTGTACCACCCGACTCGGCGTACCTGAGGTATTCCCGCAGCAGCCGCACGCCCTCGGCAGAACTGCGGGACGGATCCATCTCGGCGTGGGAGAACGACGACACCAGCGTCATCCGTCGGCGGGCACGGGTGACGGCCACGTTCAGGCGCCGCTCACCGCCCTGGTTGTTGAGCGGGCCGAAACGGTACAGGAGGCGACCCTCGACGGTCTTCCCGTAACCGACGCTGAGGATAATGGCGTCGCGCTCGTCGCCCTGCACCCGCTCGAGGTTCTTCACGAACGCGCGCTCGGGAAGCGACTCGTCAAAGAATCGCTCCAGTTCGGGGCTGCTCTCGTCACCGAGTCGCTGCCGCAGCGCCCCCTCGATGCGGTCGGCGTGATGGCTCCCCATGGCGATCACACCGAGGGACTCGTCTGGGCGCCGCCGGGCGTGGTCGATCATGAGGTCCACGACCCGCCGCACCTCGCCCGAATTGCTCCGGGTGTCGGTCGCCTCGCCGTAGCGATGCTCGACAAGCTCGAAGTTGAGGCACTCCTCGACGCCCGCACCCGGGAACGTGGTGAGCGATCCGTGGTAGATCTTGCGGTTGGAGAACGAAATCAGCCGCTCGTCGGCCGACCGGTAGTGCCACGCGAGTGGCCGGCGGGACAGCATGGCGTCCAGCACGTCAAGGATCGATTCGTAGTCCGCCAGCGAGCCGGTGTCGTCCTCGGGATCGTCCTCCTCGTCGCTCACGCCGTCGAAGAACGTGGTGGGCGGCAATTGTCGCGAGTCGCCCGCCACCATCGCTCGCGGCGCCCGCAGCAATGCAGGGATGGCATCGCAGGGAAGCACCTGGCTCGCCTCGTCGAAGATCACCAGGTCGAACAGCGGCCGCGGCGGGAGGGTTTGGGCTACGTCCAGCGGTGACATGGCCCAGCAGGGCCGGACGGCGGTAAGCACATCGGGAGCCATCTCGAAGAGTCGTCGTAACGGGAGGTGTCTGGTCTTCTTGGAGGCCTCCTTGCGGATCAAGTCGTTCTGGTCTGGATGGCTGTTGCGTACCTTGATGGCTCCTTCCGCCAGCCAGCGGCGCACCCGAGCCGGAGTCCCGCTCAGATGCGAAGCATCGTCACTGCGGAACTCCTGGACGAAGCGATCCTGTCGCCCACGGTCGAACGCCATAAGGAACCGGTCCTCGAGCAGCACCTCCCGGCGGATCGACGTCAGCCAAGCCTGCTCGAAGGCATCGGGGAGATCGTCGACAACCAGCGCTCCCCTGCTCACCTCATCGATCAACTGGTCCACACCGGCAGCGAAGAGGCGCCCCCGCAGTTCGGACATCCGGGGCAAACGGTTCAAAGTCTGGATATCCGCCGCCAATGCGGCGACCGTCTCGGCCAGTTCGGTGTGGGTGCGCCCGACCAGACGGCCCTCCGGCAGCATCTTCGTCAGTTCCCCGACACGCCGCCGCACCTCCCCGAACTGGTTGATTGCGGCCGAGAGATCGGACGGGGCCCGAGCTGATCCCTCGCCGCCGCGCTCTGTCCAGCAGTGGGCGAGATCGCGGGCTCTCGTGACAAGTCCGAGTGCAGCGCGCCCGCGAAGCTTCCCCGCCTGCTGCCACAACCCTGTGACCCCCCGGCGAGCTGCGCGATAGCGGGAGCGGAACAGTCGGCTTGGGAATGCGAGCAGACCACCCTCGGCGGGGGCCAAGTCAACTGCAAGCTGATCGAGGTCGCGATCGAAGACTGCCGGAGTGAGATGGGAGCCGATCTCCTCTACTCCGCTGAGCAGTTCCAGCAGGTCGTCCCACGCGGCCAGGGAGCCTGGGTCAGCGAGGCCGAGTTCGCCGAGCAGCGACTCACCGCGGGCTCGCGCGCTCGCGATGGCTGAGGCGAGCGCCGGAAGCAATTCCTGCGCCTGTCTCACGTCCGCTACAGTTGCAATACGACCACCGAACCAGGGTGACTGTTGTGAGAGGGCGGGCCCCGCCAAGTCAGCCCAGTCGCGAAGATCGCGGCGCACATCGGGCACCCGGGTCCGATCGAGGCGCCCCAGCACGTCGGCCGGGAAGCTCTGCTGCTCCGTCAGCCCTCCGGCTATTCTGATTCGCCTGCCATCGAGCGCCAGCAGGCGGCACTGCACGTCGAAGAACGACAGTCCCCAGGGGTCGCGCACCTTGTGTTGGGCATCTGCATAGCTCGACAGTTCGAAACGGGACTCCTCGAGGCGCCGGTGCAGTTCCGGCTGCTCCGCCGGAGGTGTCTCACCTATCGCGGCCAGGGACGCTTCGAGGTGCCGGGCCAACTCCCGACGGCGGAGCGTGCCACCGTGGAAGTCCATCACGAAGCCGTCAAGGCCGACCATGGTGAGGCGCTTGGTGACGGCGTCAATGGCGGCCCGCTTCTCTGCCACAAACAGCACTCTCTTACGCCAAGCCATCATCGTCGCGATGACGTTGGCGATGGTCTGGCTCTTGCCCGTTCCGGGCGGGCCCTGAAGCACGAACGACTCGCCGGAAAGCGCCGCGTTGATGGCCGCGTTCTGCGACGAGTCGGCGTCGAGCACCAGGAATTCGTCAGCAGGTGGGATTAGATCGGGCCAGGACGGATCAACCTCGTGGCTGTGTTCACGACGGACTGTTACGCGCGCGCCAGCGTCGCCGGCGATGGACGCTATGAGGTCGTGCTCCACCAGCGCCTCGATGTTGTCCTCGATATCGCTCACCATTGGCATCTTGCGGTACATGAAGTTGCCGAGGACAAGCCGCCGCCGATCGATGCGAAAGCCCGGAACCCGACCACGGGTAGAGGCAAGCAGTTCGTCGAAGATCTCCGCTACCTCGGCGTCGTCGAGCCGAGCATCGGACAGCTTCGATCCAAGCAGCTCCTCGCCGGAGACTCCGAGCTCGAACTCCTTGCCGAGGAATCGCACGAGGGCATCGTTCACGGTCCATTCGCCGTCGAGCGAGAGATCGAAGTCAGCCTCGGCGGCGCCGCGCCGGTGCAAACCCACGGTGCACATCAGCACCGGAGCGGCAGGCAACGCTCGCGAACCCTGAGCAGTCCAGGTTGCCATGCCCTGCACGAGGAACAGGGTGCTGACCCCGCGCTCCTCGAAGTTCTCAACCGCTTTGCGGCTGACGGCTCGGGCGCGCCTCACCGCGTCATCGGCGGAGCCTTCGCCCTCCTCGGGACCGCCGGCGAACAGTGCCCGGAGCGCGACTTTGGTGCCGGGTTTCCCCGAGAGCAGCGTCCCGAGCGCTTTGGGGTTCGCGATGGTGAGATCCAGCGTCCCGCGCTTAAGGGGCCAGTAGAACAGCAGCCGGTTGCGGCCGGACACATCTGTGAGCTGCTTGGCCCACTGCTCCGCCGCCCGGCTCACGCTCTCCATGCGGCTCATGACTCCATCATCGCATGGCACGCGTCCAGCCCCACTTTGCCGCCGTTCCCGCACGACGCGCCTCGGAGGGACAAGCCCAGGGTGGTGAGTTGCAGTCCCGCAGCCCGCAGCAGGCTCGGGACTTTGATGCGTCCGAGACTGCGGTCACAGAAGAGGTCAGGCAGCCCGGCGGGATGTGACACGGACGACATCCTCGAGTTCGCCCACCGGGACACCGAACTCCTCGGCCGCTTCCTGGAGCGTGTCGCCCGACCAGAACCGTTCGAGCACGTCGTCCACACGTGCCCCACTCCGCTCGAAGATCGGTGCCCCGAAGGACCGCCTCGGGTCTGCGACTACTTCAGCGAACTCGTATGCCGGTACGGAGATGACAGCCGCATAGCCATCTTCCCCGTAGGTGATGCGGCGAAGGTACGCCCGGATGATCTCGACGAACACCCGCTGGCCACTCCGAACGACAACAAGATCGAGCGCCCGGTCGCCCTCGTCGGTCCCGCGGCGTCTCTCGCCGTAGTCGTACAGCAGTTCAGCGCCATCCGTGTAGAGCTTCTTGGACGCGAGGGCGTGCTCGACGCCGATCTCGCTCTGCAGCGCATCCAGCGCAGGTCGGATCCGCTGCATCGGGACACCGCTGCGGCGAACCGCCGCCAGAACGAGCCCCTCCGCCAGCCCCACGAACGGGATAGTCGGCTCACCGGGGCGCTCCGCCGCCATGGCGGTGATAATCGGTGCGCCGACGATAGGACGACGTCCCGGCGGGCGGCGCACATATCCCTTCGCCCACGACGCGAGCGTCGAGTAGGGAGCGTCCACTATGCGAGCGGCGTCGGCCACCGTGTACAGGGCCACATCGAACCGGAGCCGATCAGTCGTCTTCAATCAAGACCTCCTCGCCGTGTCAACATTCAAGCACGACGCGACAGCGGCGCCATCTCTTTATCCGCACTTCGGCAAGACAGCGGGGCGCTTCGAGCGTCGGGCACAACAGAAAGCCCCGCCAGTCCTGCGCCGTCTGGCGACACAGGAGGGCGGGGAGGATTGACCGGATTCTAACCCGCTTTCTCGCCACCGCAGCCCCGCGGCGGGACACTCCCGGCAGCAGGCGGGGATACCGCGGTGTGGCGTCAGGTGCGGGTCATGGTGCCGTTGTCGATGACGACACGGTCGCCCACGAGGGTGCGGTACCAGGCGCGGTCACCGTCGATCCAGACGTGCACATCGAGGCGCTCGCCGGGGAAGACGGGGGCGGAGAAGCGACCGTACATGCCGCCGAAGCGCTCGGGGTCACCGTCGCAGGCGGCGTGCAGCAGCGCCCGCCCGGTGAAGCCGTAGCTGCACAGGCCGTGCAGAATCGGCTTGTCGAACCCGGCGAAGGCGGCGAAGGCGGGGTCGCTGTGCAGCGGGTTCCGGTCGCCGTTCAGGCGGTACAGCAGCGCCTGGTCGGTGCGGGTGGTGTAGCTCACGACCTTGTCGGGAGCACGGTCGGGGCGGTCGGAGCCGGAGGCCGACGGGCCGCGGTCGCCGCCCCAACCGCCCTCGCCGCGCAGCACCAACGTCATGACGCAGGTGTACAGCGGCTCGCCGTCGGCGGCGTCGGAGGCGCTCGATGTGAGCTCCACCACGGCGTTCTTGCCTTTGTCGTAGACACCCGTGATCTTGGCGGCCGTGTTGATCGTGGCGGCCACCGGGAGCGGACGGTGCAGGCTGATCGTCTGCTCGCCGTGCAGCAGCAGTGCCGGGTTGAACGAACCCAGGTGCCGCATGGGGTTGTCGGGATTGCGTCTCATCCCGTCGCCGAGCACGACGCACATGGTGGGCAGCGCCTTCTGGGTGACCTCGTGGCTGTTCTCGGTGGTGAACTCCAGCTCAGACCCGGTGGGGTCGTCCATGCCGGCCCCTACGCCGAGGGCGTACAGCAAGCAGTCCTTGGAGTCCCAACTGCTCTCGACGGGCGGACCTTCGGCTCCCATTGCGTCAGGGTTGATGGGCATGGCACGGCTCCCCGGTGGTCTGCGGCGGTGCCGCAACACTACCGACCGGCCGGCGTCGATCGCGCGCCGGCCCGGGTCAGGAGCACAACGTGGGGACCGCGTCACGGGACCCCGGGCGCCGACGTTTGTCGACGCTGCGCGCACCACCTGTGACCTGCTGAGACGCCTCGTAGGATGATCCCTCCATGAAGGCTGTGCGCTGCATCGACGGGCAGATGCAGCTCTGCGACGTTCCCACCCCGGTTCCCGGCGACGGGCAGGTACTGGTGTCGGTCCACTCTGCGGGCATCTGCTCGTCGGATCTGCACATGGCCCGGTTGGGCCTGCTGAGCCCCGAAGTCACCGTCGGCCACGAACTGGCCGGATACCTGGCGGACGGGACGCCGGTTGCCGTCGAACCGGTAACGCCGTGCGGGCAGCACTGCGAGTTCTGCGACAGGGGCGACTACAACGTGTGCCCTACCTCCACCCGGCAAGTGATCGGGGCAGGTGCCGACGGGGGCATGGCGGAGTACGTGTTGGCCGACATCGACGGGGTCGTGCCGCTGCCCGGCATCGGCGACGGCATCGGTGACGCCTGCCTCATCGAGCCCTTGGCCGTGGGCGTGCACGGCCTGCGCCTCGCCGGCCCGATCGGCAGCCGGCGCATGCTGGTGATCGGCGGTGGCGCCCTGGGGTTGTGCGCCGCGGCCGCGGCCCGCCACGCCGGTGTGGAGGTGGCGGTGCAGGCCCGCCACGACACCCAGCGCGCCGCGGCCGATCGCATCGGCGCCCAAGCGCCCGCCGACGGCCAGTACGACGTGGTGGTGGACGCCGCCGGCACGGCCGAAGCACTGGAGACGGCCGCCCGCAAAGCGCGGCGAGGCGGAACCCTGCTGCTCCTGGCGAACTACTGGGGCATCGACATCGTGCTTCCCGGCAATAGCGTGATGCGCAAGGAGCTGCGCATCCTGACCGGGATGATGTACGGGCGGGGTCCGAGCGGGCGCGACGTGGAGACCGCAGCACGCGTTCTCGCCGGCGATCCGGAGATCTCACGGGCTCTGATCACCCACCGCTTCCCCCTCGACGCGGTTGACGAGGCCTTCGACGCCGCCGCCCGGCGCTACGAGGGTGCCATCAAGGTCGTCTTCGACCCCGCCGCGGGCTGAGGCGACCCCGAGCCCGCCGGTGAAGAACCGTCCGAGCGGCCGAGGCGCCGCCCTTCTCGTCGTCGTAGCGCTCACCGCCGGTGCATGCGCCGGCAGCGGCGGACCCGCGCCAACACCTCCGGACGCTCCATCACCACCGGACACGATGGCGGCCACCACAACAACGGCGGCCCCAACAACGACAACCGTCGCGCCGTCGCCCACCGCGACGACCGGTGACATCGCCGAAGCCTCCGGGGCGGAAACAGACGTGCCGGAGAATCCGCCGGCAACCGCAAACCCCGAGGATCCCCCGGGCCTGCCCGCCGACACCGAGGGACTCCTGGTGGAGCTTCTGCACCAACTCGCCACGCTCGCCGCCGAGTGGAATCCTTCCGGGCGGGCGTCGGTCGCCGTTGTGACGGCCGACGGAACCCCGTACGGCGTCAACGGGGACCGCCCGCATATCTCGGCGAGTGCCGTTAAACCAATGTGGGCCGCGGCAGCCATCGATCTTGCCGGGCTGGACGCGGTGGTCCCGCTGGCACACGACGCGCTCGTGCAGTCCGACAACTTTGCCGCGGGAGAGATCATCGATCTGATCGGCATCGACAGCCTCAACACCTGGAGCACGGACATCGCCGGGCTCACCGGCACCCATCTGGCGGCCTGGTACTTCGGCACGGACCGTGTGTCGCAGTCGGTGATCGACAGCGGGAGCCGGGCAAATTTCGCGACAGCGGCGGATCTGGCGCTCTTCTACGCCCGCCTGCGCCGCGGCGAACTGATCGATCCCGACGGGGTCGCCGCGCTCGAGGCATGGCTCCGCGACACCCCCCGCGGATCCACCTCGCCCTACGCCGTCGACGGCGCCCTCCTGGCCCGCCTGCCGACCGAGGTGGCCACCGAAGCTGTCCACAAGACCGGCTGGCTGCCGCCGTACTGCTGCGTGGCCGAGGTGCGCCTCGTGATCGACGCGGGGATCATCCCGCTACCCGACGACGGCTGGTTCGCCGTCGCCGCCGTGAGCGACCGGGGCGAGGCGTACAACTTGTCGGTGCAGTGGATCGCCCTGACCGCCTGCCGGGTGTTCGTGCTGCTGGCCAACGACGGCGCTCACAACTGCGAGCGCTCCGGCGACGGCGTGCCGCGGCCGGAACTGTGGCAGCCACCTCCCGAACCCGAGGAAGAACCCGAATCGGAGGAAGAATCCGATCCCGGAAAGGAACCCGACTCCGGCGACGGGACCGAGGCAAACGTGCCCGAGGGCGCAAGCGACGGCGAGGAATCTGAGTCCGAAGCAGAGGACGTCGTCGAGGGCGAGAACGTGCCCGAACCGGACGGCGAGGCACCGACCGCCGACACCGAACAGCAGGAGCCGGACACCAGGGACGGCAACGCTACGGAGACAACCCCGGCCGGGGAAGGTGGGCCGCCACCGACCGACCGCGACAGCGGAGGCGGCTGAACCGGCCGACGGTTGCGCCGGCCCGCAGCCCGAGCGGTCAGTCCTCGAGAAGTTCGAACAGGTCGGGGTCGCTGCGGCGCAGCCGGCGCCAGTTGGCCTCCCACATGGCGTCGATGAAGTTGTGGAGGTACAGCCCCTTGCTGCGCACCGCTTCGGCGATCGGCATCTCCTTGCCGCCGATCATCTGCGCCTGGACGTGGCAGCGGGCCGAGGTCTCCAGCGTTATCGCCATCACGGTGGCCAGGGCCAGCGACTCGGCCACGATGACGACGCCGTGGTTCCCCAACCACAGCACGCGGCGATTTCCCAGCGCCGCCGACATGCGCGGCCCGTCCACGATCGGGCGCACGCCGTCGTCGAAGTAGTGGGCCTGCTCGTCGTGGAACAGGCAGGCATCCGCCGAGTACATGCCCATGTCGGCACCCGTCGTGCTCAGCACCTCGACATAGGGCGAGTGGGTGTGCACGACCGCGGCGGCATGGGGGCGGGTTCGCAGCATCTCGGCGTGGAAACCCACCGCGGGCGACACCCCGGAATCACCTTGCAGCACCTCGAGAGCCATGTTCACCTGCACGACGTGTTCGGGCAGGGTCTCGTCGAAGTAGCCCCAGGGCGAGATCCAGAACGCATCGGTGCGGGCGGGGTCGCGCAGCGCCACCTGCCCGGCGACCCGACTCTCGCAACCGCCCCTCGCCAGCATGCGACGCGCGGCCGCCACCTCGAAAGCAGGATGATCGATCCGCATGGTCACCTCCGCGCCGCAGTATAGGAGTGTCCCGATTCCGCCTCGGAGGTCACTGGGGGCCCTCGCCGCGGCGGCGCGGGGACGGGTACGATTCGGTTCCTAGGAGAGGAGGACGGTTGTACCAGGATGCCTTGGATAGTCTGACCCCGCCGCAGTGGCTGATCCCGTGGATCTCCCGCACGCACATCGCCATCTACAAGCTGACGGCAGGGAAGATCGGGAGCCACCTCATCGGCATGCCGTGCATCGTGCTGCGCACCATCGGCCGCCGTTCCGGCAAACCTCACACGGTCTGCCTGACCTACCTGCCCGACGGCGACACGATGGTCGTGGTGGGCTCCTTCGGGGGCGCCGCAGCGCATCCGGCCTGGTACCACAACCTCGTCGCCAACCCCGAGGTCATCGTGCGCGACCGGGACCGGGTCTTCTGGGCGACGGCCGAGACGGTGACCGGTCCCGAGCGCGCCACCCTGTGGGATGCACGGGTGGCGAGCGCGGCCCGGTACGGCGGGTACCAGGAGCGCACCGACCGGCAGATCCCCCTGGTGCGCCTCAGCTACTCCCGGCCCTACACCGGCTGAGGCGCCGGCGCCTCCCGGGCGCCGACACGACCAGCCTGGCAGCGGCAACGCGGCAGCGCCCGCCGGATATCACGACCGCCGCCGGTAAGAGCCACCGCAACACGTCGGCCGGTTCAGAGGGTGAAGCCGCCGTCCACGTCGAGCTTCTGCCCGGTGATGTAGCCGGCCCGATCCGAGGCCAGGAAGCACACCGCCTCGGCGATGTCGCTCGACGAGCCGAAACGCCCCACGGCGATGTCGGTGAGCGCCACCGCCTGGGCGTGCTCGTCGATCTCGCCGCTGGACATGAGCGTCGCGGCCATACCGTCGGCCATCATCCCCGGCCCGACGCAGTTGGCCCGCACGCCGTAGCGGCCCTCCTCCTTGGCGACCGCCCGCACCAGCGCCTCCACCGCCCCCTTGGGCGCCGACGACAGGGAGTCGCGCTTGGGGAAGCGCCGCGTGGCACACGTCGTAACGGCCACCAGGGCGCCGCCGGCGGCCCGGAGGTGCCCCAGCGAGGCGTGCACGAGGTTGTAGAACGCCAGGATGTCCTGCGTGCACTGCCGCCAGAACCACTCCGGGTCGATACTGGCGACGTACTCCATGGACACGTACGGCCCCGAGGCGTACACCACCGTGTGCAGCCCGCCGCCGGCCGCCGCCCCCTCCACGGCCGCCGCCGTGGCAGCGGTGTCGGAAAGATCCAGTTGCACGGCCCGCGCCCGACCCCCGGTGGTTTCGATCTCGGCCACCAGCGCCGCGGCCGCCTCGCCGTTGGACCGGTAGGTGAAGACGACCTCGCTGCCCTGCGCGGCCAGCAGACGGCAGATCGCCGCGCCGATGCCACCGCTGCCACCGCTCACCAGCGCCACACCCGCCCTGCCGGCAAAATCTCTCGACACGCTCGCCTCCGCTGTCACCACGCTCCTCCTCGCCCACACCGTCCGACCGGCCACCCTACAGAACCCGCGCCCCCGAACAGGCCCGGACTCCCGGTTGGTGGTCCCGTGTCGACACCGTACGGCTGCCGCCGTTCGCCGCCCTCCAAGACGGGCAATTTGTTTGGTTGATTTGATTCGGCCCAAACTCAACAAATTCAGAAAGTGTTTGCACAATTGAATTCTCGGTGAACGAGCAAACTCCGCCGATAGGGACCCGATGTGGCGACCAGCTACAAGCCGCACGCGGCGACCACAGCCCGCGGCGCGCCATACAGCGCCCCGTTCACCACGACGAACCAGCCCCCTGTCACCGGAGGACTCCGGTTGAGGTGACATGACGGGCCGACGGGGGCAGCGATCCTGCCGTTCTCACCCGCCGGGGTGCTCGTGAACACCGGAAACCGGAGTGCTACGTTTGAACGCCCGTATCACCGGCGCGCGTCCGACCTTGGTCCGCGCTACTGCCGCGTAGGAGTCTCGGGGAACGAATACATACGTAACATGTTAGAATATACTGAGAAGTTCTATGGGAAAGGCAGTGCTCCGCCAGAACGCTCCACCCCATCGGGTATCCGCGAACGCGTTGTCACACCCCCTCGGCATGGTGTTGGCACAACCCTGTCGGAGAGTCCTGCCTCGTCACGCATGTCGCGACAGCGCACGCGGGACACCGAGCCGGAGCTTGCGCTACGGCGCGAACTCCATGCACGGGGCATGCGCTACCGAGTGGGATACCCAGTCCCAGGCAACAACCGAAGATCAATCGACATTGCGTTCGTCGGCGTCCGTCTCGCCGTGTTCGTCGACGGCTGCTTCTGGCACGGGTGCCCGACCCACGGGACGTGGCCGATAACCAATGCGAAGTGGTGGGAGAACAAGATCGAGATGAACCGAACTCGTGACACCGACACCGATCGGCTCCTGCGTGAGCACGGCTGGGAACCCCTGCGGATCTGGGAGCACGACATCGCGACTGCGGCCGACCTCGTGGTCGACGTGTACTCGCATCGGCACCGGGCGGCTGCACGATGACACCTACCTACAGCGTGGTCGATCTCTTCGCCGGGTGCGGGGGTCTCACGGCTGGCTTCCTTCGAGCCAACAGCGACATCGGAGAGTTCCGGCCGGTCGGAGCAGTGGATTCGGACCTCGATTCAGCCGCCACATATGCCGCCAACATCGGTGAACACGTGTTCTATGGCCGCATCGAGGACTGGCTGCAGGATGGCCCCCACCCCGAGAGGGCCGATGTCGTCCTAGGAGGGCCACCGTGCCAGGGCTTCTCGTCGCTGGGCAAACAGGATGTCACAGATGAGCGAAATGCCCTGTGGCAGCAGTACGTCGACGCTGTCAACGCTCTCCGGCCCGAATTCTTCGTGCTCGAGAACGTGCGGGAGTTCCTCAAGTCCGAACAGTTCGAGGGACTGACAACAGCCTGCGGAGCCGGCCACGAGTTGGAGGACTACGAGATCGAGCCGTTCATGCTGGATTCGTCGCTGTACGGAGCACCGCAGCGGCGGCGGCGAGCAATCGTGATCGGCCGACGCCGCGGTTCCCCTCCCCTCGGCGAACCGCCCCGATGCGAAAGCCGTCCGAACGTCCGCGATGCGTTCGTCGGGTTGGCTCCGGAGGTACGGAAGAGGGACCTGCTGGACAAGCGCACCGACTTCCGAGGGCAGCGGGTGCCGGGGCCGTTCACCGGAGAAGAACTTCACGTGACGCGCTTCTTTACCCAACTATCCCTGAACCGCTACCGGTCGATCCCCCCGGGCGGCAACCGATTCGACATCCCGTACCACCTCCTAGCTCCCTGCTGGCGAAGACACCGGACGGGCTCCGGTGACGTGATGGGGCGCCTGTTCTGGGACAAGCCATCGGTGACGATCCGGACCGAGTTCTACAAACCCGAGAAGGGCCGATACCTGCACCCGACGGAGGACCGACCCATCACGCATCTCGAGGCCGCACGGCTGCAGGGGTTCCCCGACGACTACGAGTGGTTCGGCTCGAAGTACTCCATCGCGCGACAGATCGGCAACGCGGTGCCGCTACAACTCGGCGAGGCGCTCGGCTGTCACATCCTCGCGGCATTATCACAGTCATCGGATCGTTGCGAGGAGGTGTCGGCATGACCGGAATGCATATCCGGCCGGGACGGCGTTCGGGCCGTGCCGGCTGATCGGCTGACCGGCGAGGCTGCCCGGGGGCTGTACGAAGAAGCTCTCGCTGTCGAGTCGCCGGAGCAACTCGACGCGCTCTGGGACCGGGCGGCGCGGTTCGCCCCACATGTGCGACCCGTCGGTGACCGCTGGGGCAACCGGGGCCTCTTCACGGCCGCGGGCGGGAACTTCGATCACAAGCTGACCGAGTTGATCACCAACATGATCGACTCGGTCCTGCTCAGGCAGGCTGTGGACGAGCACGGCGCGGAAATACTCGGCTGGGACGAGTTCCCGGAGTTATTCGAAACGCCCGCCGCGGCAGTTCACGAACTGTTCGGCGCAGCGGCACTGCCGGAAGCTCCCGGACCCGCACTGGTAGAACTGCGATCCGCTGGTCCCGATCGCAAACGCGAACGGACGATCGTCTTCCGCGATCTCGGCATCGGAATGGAACCCGATGACATATCTCGGCAGCTCCTTCGGGTCGGTTCCTCGCGGAAGGACGGCGTTCTCTGGCTCATGGGAGCGTTCGGCAGGGGCGGGCTGACAGTTCTTCCGAACGCGCACGGGTTGGTCGTTCTCAGTCGATCCGCTCTCGCCCCGACAGAAGGCGTCGTTCTCACCATTGTCAGATGGAAGCGCGTAGGGAACCGGCAGACGGAGACGGCGCTGTACCAAGTGGTATCACCCTGGAACGACGACGGTGACCGGGCCGACCCACTGGTACTCCCGGTAGCGGCCTGTCCTGGCTTCGACTGCGGTACCCGCGTCGCGGTCGTCGGCTTCCGGTCCGAGGGGATTTGGGTCACGCGTCTGGGAGACGAACGCTCGCTCGACACCATCGTCGACACCCGGCTCTTCGAACCTCCTCTTCCCGTTCACATAACCGCACCCGCACTGGGGGAGAAGCGTGGGTCGCGGTCGACACAGTTGCGAGGTCTCGGGAGGAGGCTCGCCGGCAACCCTCGCCTGGACCGGGTCGAAGGTTCCGAGCAGCTCCCCTTCCGCTACGGGGAACGGACCTACCAACTACCCGTCCGGTTCTACCTGTTCGCCAGCGACGGCGACGCAGGGACTCGTCGCCGGTTCGTCGCCCGTAGGCACGCAGTGCTGCTCAACTCCAACGGCCAGGTTCACGCACACTGGACACCGGACGATTTCCGTAACCGGACGAGACTCAACAAGCTCCACAACCGGATCCTCGTCGTCCTCGACACGGATCCGCTACCGCTCGAACTTCGAACGAGCCTCTTCACGGCCGACCGGACGGATCTGCTGAGAAACCCCGACGCCGTTCGCCTGGAGGAGGAACTCGTCGCGTTTCTCGACGACTGGGACGATCTCGATCAGGCGAACAGCGACATGATCCGCGAATCGATCCGGCGTAGCAACAGGGGAAGATCCACAGCCGCCCTCTCCGATCGAATCGCACGGGCGGCCGATGCACGTGCATGGAGGACCGCTGGCGGCTCGGGTGGAGAACGCCGGAAGCGCCGGCCTCCGCGCCCGGTGGAGCTTCTCGACGACCCGACGACGCTCGCGGGACCGCAGTCCGTCAAGTTGGTACGCGGGCGGACCCGCGGAATCCACTATGCGATCAATGCCCGCGACGGCTTCATCCCGGCGAGAGCAGAGTGTCGGGTCACGACGACCCACCTCGACATCGCCCCGGAGGAGGATCTGACTGTCGGGGAGTTGAGAAGCGGGCGGATCCGTGTCTCGATCGCCGTGCCGGCGGACGCCGATCTGGGAACTGCAACACTCACTGTCCGCGTCGAGAGTTGGCCGTCGATGCACGGAGGACTGAAGGAGGCACTGGAGACCGAGACGAGTATCGAGATCGTCGACGAGAAGGGCCCGCCCGAGCCTCGCCCGCCCGACCCGCCGAACGGACGGAGAGTCAGTGGGCCGGCCCCGATCCACACGACATGGACGACGCACGAGGAAGAGCCGACTTGGAAGGCGAACACTCCGGGAGAGCTGGAGATGGTCGGGGCATCGGTACTCGCAGAACTCGGTGGGGAGTGCGAGCGCTTCTCAGTGCTCGACGGGGACGTCCACCACATCAAGCTGAACGGGGAGTTCGCTCCCCTCAAGGCGTACACGTCGTCACGTGCACGATCGGTGGGGAACGAGGGAGTAGCCCGGGCGAGAGATCGCTACGCGCTCGGGCTGGGTGTGTACATGCTCCTTGCACACGAACAGCAACGCTTGGAGCGCGAATCCGGCCACCCGGTCGACGAGGACGCCGTCGCTGCCAACTGCCGGGCCGCGGCGCAGGGGGTGCTCGCAGTGCTGCCCGATTTCGACACCCTGATTGCGGAGGCCGGACTGGATGGTCTCTGACAACGCCGCGGTGATGGGCCTCGGGCACTGGCCCGACGACGTCGAGGTCGTCGGCTCCACCGTCGTCCCACCCGACCCTATGGTCATGGAGGCCATCGGGCTGAACTACGCCCTCGAAACCGCCGTCGCCGATCTGGTGGACAACTCGATCGATGCGGGCGCCTCGAAAGTGCTCATCCGGTTCGTCCGCCGAGGACCACGACTCGTCAGCCTCTGCGTGGTCGACAACGGTCGGGGGATGAACGAGACCGAACTCGAGCACGCGATGGCGCTGGGGAGGCGCCGGGACTACGAGCCGGACGATCTCGGGCACTTCGGTCTCGGACTCAAGGCCGCGTCGCTCGGCCAGGCACGAAGCCTGACTGTCATCAGCCGGGCCCGAAGTTCGCCTGTGTACGGGAAACGATGGTTAACGGAGAGCGCTCGGGACGGCTTCGAATGCGACGTTGTCGAGCAGCACTACGCGGCGATGCTGCTGGACAGGCCCTGGGGCCTGGTCACGCCCCGTACTGGCACACTCATTCGCTGGGACGGTGTGATGGACTTCCCCGGTGCCACGGATGCCGGAACGACGGACGGCTACATCGAGCAGCGCATCCCCCGATTGAGGAACCATCTCGGCCTGGTGTTCCATCGCCTGATCGCGGACGGAACCGTCGCCATCGACATCGACGTGGAAGAAGCGGATATCGGACAGACCGGTCCGCCGCAACCGGTCACCGCTATCGATCCCTTCGGTTACCCCAGGAGCGGTCGACTGAGCTATCCGAGGACCCTGACGGCCCCTGTCGATTCGGGAACCGCCGATCTCGTCTGTCACATCTGGCCACCGCGGTCGCAGCTCCAAGGCTTCAAGATTCCCCGCTCCGACGAGCATCAGGGGCAGGGCTTCTACTTCTACCGAAACGACCGGCTGCTGCAAGCGGGGGGATGGAACGGTGTCGTCCAACCCGAGCGCCATCGCCAACTCGCACGTGTCGCCGTCGATGTGGATGATCGCCTCGCAGAGCACCTCTCGATGAACCCGGAGAAAACCCGGATCCGCGCTTCCGAGGCGTTCATCCATGCAGTCGAAGCAGCGCGATCCGAGAAGTTCGACCTCCGTTCGTATCTCGAGGACGCCACTACGAGATTCCGGGAATCCCGCCGGCAGCCCGGAACGCGCCGAAGGGTCGTCCCGCCTGGTCGCGGATTTGCCCCCGATGTCCGTCGGACGATCGGAGAAGAACTGGAGTACCTCGCGGGAGTCGAACCGATCCACATCCGGTGGGGCGATTTCGACAACGACGCATTCTTCGGCATCGACCTGGAGGAACGCGTGATCCGGCTGAACCGACGGTACCGCTGGGCCGTGACCAGCGATCGCGGTGCCTCTCTGAACGACGCGCCGCTCCTCAAGGCAGCGTTGTACCTATTGCTCAGCGATCTCTTCCAGGGCGAGTACCTGGGCCCGAGGGAGAAGGACAACATCGAGTTGTGGGGCGCCATCCTGGCTGCCGCGGCACGGGTGGAGGCGGAATGACCGAGCCGAGCAACGACCGCCACCTGAGTTGGCCGAACCTCCTGGAGTACTTGGAGGCTGGTGCGCCGGCGATCGTGCTGATCGACGGCGCACCTCCTCTCGATCTGGTCATCGAGCCGGCGGAGGAACGCATAGCCATCCGGGGCCCGTGGCCCGAAACGGGGGAAGTTCCCGATCTCGCTGCGTACCGTCATCTCGACACGAGAGTCGGTACGGGCATCTCAGGCGATTGGGTGGAATTCGCGGTGTCGGGGCGCCCCGTGCTACGGGAGGCCTACCCGTTGCTGCTCGCCGTGGCCGACCGAGTGCAACTTCACGGCGACGGAATGGCCGCGGCCATCGGACGGGTCCTCGCCTCCTACCACGAACTCCTCAGCTCACTGGGTCGCCTCAGCGAACACCAGGAACTGGGCCTATACGGGGAACTGCTCGTTCTCGACCACCTGATCGGCTCGGTCGGAGAACGCATGGCCGTGAGATCCTGGCGCGGACCAACGCTGGAAGAGCACGACTTCGGCCTCGGCGATTGCGACATCGAAGTGAAAACGACTCTCTCGGAGGACAGGAGCCATCGCATCTCCAGCCTCACGCAGCTTGAACCGTCCCCTGACAGGGAGCTTTGGCTGGTATCGGTTCAACTCACCAGCGGTGGTGTCGGGGGCACCACGCTCCCCGAACAGGTCCAGCGGACCACCGACCGACTGTCCAACCCGGGGGTTCTGGACCTCTTCGCCAGCAGATTGGCTGATCTGGGCTGGAACCCGGCGCACGACTACCTCTACACCCGGCACTTCGCGCCGCGCGCCGAGATGCTGACGTTCAGGGTCACTCCCGACTTCCCCGCGATTACCGAGCGCCGGCTCCGGGACGCAGGGTTCCCGATTGAGCGGTTCAGTCACCTTTCCTACGTGCTGCACACCGCTGGGATTCCTCCGGATCCACCTCCGACAGAACTACAGGGACTTTGCTCACCATGAATAGTGACTTGCAAAATATCTACCTCGCCGTACTCGCCGGCCTGAACAGGATCGGCCCGCGAGCATTGCAACCTCGGGTGGATCTGGAGAACGAGGGTACCGAGTTAGATACATCTCTCACGGCCCTGCTCCAACACCTTCGAACTGCGGGCCCGAACGATCCCGTCAAGAGGCAGTTCTCCCTCCAGTTCGCGCTCTGGGATGACGCCGAAGAATCGCGGCCATGGGCAGACAACATGGCCAGGCGGACAACCGAACGGCGTACTGTCGTCTACCAACGCCTTGACCTACCTAACGAGACCTATACCGTACTAACCAGCTTGTTCCCGATCAAGCACGATAAGAATGTCGTCATTGCCGATGAATTCGATCCTTGGTATACGGGCGAACGTCAGAACGACGGATCATTCTACTGGCCTGCCTACGAGCAGTACCTTATGAACAAGCCGGGGTGGGAACCCGAGTCGGTTGCCGATCTGAACTCCGCAACGACCGATATCGTACAACGGCTCTCTGATCCCGCTCGTCCTGAGGCTTACCAGTCGAAAGGGCTCGTCGTCGGGTACGTTCAGAGCGGCAAGACAGCCAATATTACCGGAGTTCTCGCCAAAGCAATCGACGCCGGCTATCGCCTCCTAATCGTAATGACCGGAACTATCGACCTGCTCCGCGAACAAACACAACGTCGAATCGACATGGAGCTGGTTGGCAGGGAGAACATACTGCGTCGAATTGAACCGGACGACGTAGAGTCACTGGCTACGGTTGATTACCAGGACGATCCCGACTGGGAGAAGTTTGTTTCGCACGGCCTGCTTCCGTCAAGCCAGAACTGCCCCGATATTATCAGGCTCACAAACCATCGGTTTGCTGGCAAAACCGGCGACTATCGAAGCCTACTGGCTGGTATAACAGCGCTAGAGTTCGAAAAGTATGACAATACGCTTCCGCTGAACGACCGAAGAAATCTCCAACATTCTTCAGCCCGCCTGGCGGTAGTCAAGAAAAACAAACAAGTACTGACTCGGCTCGTTCGCGACCTGAAGAGCATCAAGCCGAAACTCGCAGAGATTCCCACGATCATTATTGACGACGAGTCAGACCACGCTTCCGTGAATACAATCAACCCAAGCCGGTGGCGAGCCGGTCAGGCACAACGAACTGCAATCAACAACTTGATCTCCCAGCTACTCGGACTGCTCCCCCGTGCCCAATATGTCGGCTACACAGCAACCCCGTTCGCCAACGTCTTTGTTGACCCCACCGATGCCGAGGACATCTTCCCGAAGGACTTCCTCTTGGCCCTCACACGTCCACCCGGCTACATGGGCGCGAGCGAGTTCCACGATCTCGACCCGGAGACGGACGATGAGGACCGCACAGTACGGAACCCCCGCGAGAAGGCCCACGTACGCGATCTCGTCGCACCGACGGAGGATCCGGACCGCCGGTCCGCCGAGATACGGCGGGCCCTGGCGATGTTTGTCCTAACCGGCGCAATCAAGCTATTCCGAGAACAACACGGAGAACCGGAGTTCCGGCATCACACCATGCTCGCACACGAGTCGGTTAGGAAAGACGATCATCTTGCTCTGGCCAACGAGATTCGCGAAGTATGGCGATCTGCTGCTTTCAGCAGTCCGTCGGGACTCTCATATCTTCGCGGGTTGTACGACAAGGACATAGTTCCAACAAGTCGCGCGTTGGGCAGGGAAAAGCTTCCGGGCAGTTTTGAAAACCTAAAACCCTTCGTCGGGGTCACCGCATCGAGAATTACGGAAACCGGTGACCCAGTGATTGTCGTCAATAGCGATCAGGACATAAGGAGGGAAAATGTAGACTTCGACAGACGGTCCGTATGGCGAGTCCTCGTCGGCGGGGCGAAACTCAGTCGCGGTTTCACGGTGGAAGGCCTGACTATTTCATACTATCGGCGAAGAACCGGGCAAGCCGACACTCTGATGCAGATGGGGCGGTGGTTCGGCTTTCGAAAGGGATACCAAGATCTCGTGCGGCTCTACATCGATCGAGCGGCGCAGGTCGGTCAACGAACGATAGATCTCTACGACGCATTCGGAGCAATCATGCGGGCGGAAGAGCTCTTTCGTGACGAGTTGAGGAGGTACGCCGAGTTGGTAGACGGTCGACCTCAGATCAGGCCAGCACAGGTACCGCCACTGGTTACTCAACACCTTCCGTGGCTTCGTCCCACCGCTAGGAACAAGATGTTCAATGCACGGCTCGCCGTCAGAAGGCTGCAGGCGGTCGAACCAGTCGCCTATCCAACCGCGCCAGCCGAGATAGAACACAACTACAATACGATGTTGCCGCTAATGCAACTGGCGAACGAGCAAGCGACTCTTACTTTTCCGGGGCCAGCTGGAAAGGGCTCGTATACGGCACACTATGGGCTCGTAGCGCATGACGATCTACTCGCCAGCCTACGGGAACTTCGATGGTCCTACATAGATCACTTCGATCCAGATCTTGCGTTTTTGGAGGAGATCTCTGGCTTCACTGACGACTGGGTGTTGCTAATGCCGCAACTCAAGAAGGGGATGAAGCGTATACTTCCAGGCATCGGAATGAGGAGCGTCGTCTATCGAAAACGCAGTCGGGATCCACTCTTCCAAGCCATCAGCGATCCCAAACACCGCCATGCAGCGTGCAGAATTGCCGGAGTACGCGAGGCCGCACCGCACCCGGACACGATTGCCGACGGGCTTCACACCGCCCGACGTGGCGCGCTCATCGTCTACCCGATCGTTGAGCAGCATCTGGAACCGCCGGACACAGAGACGGAGATCCAAGAGCGTTCCTGCATCATCGGGTTCCGTATCGTCGCTCCCAATTCCGCACGAGGACCGAGCACTCCGTACGTGCAGTTCAAGGTGCGAAACGAGGAGCGAGCGAGGGAGATCATTGTCCCCGACACGCACCCTGATGTGGACTGACCGAACCGCCACCAAGGTACGAAGATCCATACAAGATCGTGAGGACGAAAGCCGCGATCCCAACGAGTTACCCGACAGGAGGCGACATGACCGACGAGACGCCGACGACGTGGCACAGGGTGGCCGGGCCGGACGAGCTGCCGGCTGGGCGAGTGAAGACGGTGGTGGCGGGGGGACGTGCGCTGGCGCTCAGCCATCACGACGGCCGCTACGGGGCGCTCGACAACCGCTGCCCGCATCAGGGTGGTCCCCTCGGTGAGGGCTCCATCGAGAACGGCTGGCTGCGCTGCCCCTGGCACGGCTACGACTACGACCCGCTCACGGGCACTCCACCGCCACCGTTCGACGACGCCCCGCCGTGCTTCGCCACCGAGGTCCGCCCCGACGGCGTGTACGTGGCGCTGCCCGCACCCCCGGCACCGGCGCGCACCGTCAGCGACGTGTTGGTGGAGACGATGCACAACTGGGGCGTGGACGTGGTGTTCGGCATGGTCGGCCACTCCAACCTGGGTTTCGCCGAGGCGATGCGCCGGGCCGAGGAGCACGGCGAACTGCGCTACTTCGGCATCCGCCACGAGGGGGCGGCGGCGTTCGCCGCCGGCGCCTACGGCAAGCTGACCGGGCGCCCCGCAGCCTGCTTCGCCATTGCGGGGCCGGGCTCGACGAACCTGCTCACCGGCCTGTACGACGCCAAGGTGGACCGGGCGCCGGTGCTGGCCGTAACCGGGCAGGTGCCCTCGGCGGTGGCCGGGCGGGGGGCGTTCCAGGACCTCGACCTCGAGGCGGCGTTCGCCGACGTGGCCACCTACAGCCAGACGGTGCACGCCGGCAGCAACCACGCCGAACTCATGAACCTGGCCTGCAAGAACGCCCTGGTGGAGCGGGCCGTAGGCCACCTGGTGCTGCCCGACGAGGTGCAGGTGCTGCCTGCCGGCGACGGCGCCGCGACCGGGGGGCCGACCGGCCGGGTGGCGGAGCGTCGCATCCAGCCCCCGGGCGACGCGCTGGCAGCAGCCGTCGAGCGGATCGCCGCGGCCCGGCGGCCGCTCGTCATCGCGGGCGCCGGCGCCCGCTTCGACATGGATGCCATCTGTGCCCTGGCCGAGCGAATCGCCGCCCCTGTGGCCACCACGTTCAAGGCCAAGGGCCAGATCTCCGACCGCCACCCGTTGGGATGCGGCGTGCTCGGCCGCAGCGGCACCCCCGTTGCCAGCTGGTTCATGAACGAGAGCGACCTGATCGTGGCGTTCGGGGCGTCGTTCTCGAACCACACGGGCATCGCCCCCTACAAGCCCATCGTGCAGGTGGACTTCGACCCGATGGCGCTGGGGCGTTTCCACGCCGTGGACGTTCCGGTGCTGGGCCACGTGGGCGTGACCGCGGAAGCCCTGCACGCCGCCCTCGACGCCGTCGACGGGGCACGCTCGGCAGCCGTCACCGCCGAGGTGGCCGAGCGCTGGGCGCTGTGGCGGGCCGAGAAGGCCTCCCGGCTGGCTGACGACCGTGGCCGGGGTGTCAACTCGGCGGCGATCTTCGACGCTCTGGGACGGGTGGCACCCGCCGACGCGGTGATCTGCGTGGACGTGGGCAACAACACCTACTCCTTCGGCCGCTACTTCGAGGTGCAGCGCCAGTCGGTGCTGATGTCGGGCTACCTGGGGTCGATCGGCTTCGGCTTCCCGGCCGCCATGGGGGCGTGGGCGGCGGTGGGCGGCGAGCGGTCAGTGCTCGCCGTGAGCGGCGACGGGGGATTCGGGCAGTACGCCATGGAGTTGACGACGGCCGTGAAATACGGCATGGACATCACCCACGTGCTGTTGAACAACAGCGAGCTGGGCAAGATCACCAAGGAGCAGTTGGCCGGCGAGTTCGGCGTGTGGCACACCTCGCTGGTGAACCCGCCGTTCGCCGCCTTCGCCGAACTGTGCGGGGCGCACGGCGTGCAGGTCACCGACCGTAGCGACCTGGACACAGCGCTCGGCGAGGCGCTGGCGCACCCCGGCCCCGCCCTCGTGGAGGTCATCTGCGACCCCGCTCTCGTGTGACCCCGCCGTCTGGGAGTGACAATTGACCAATCAGTTGACAACCAGCCCACCGCCGGTGGTACGATCACCGCATATCCCCCCAGTCGCTTCGACGGCTGGGCGAAGGCCCGCTTCGGCGGGCCTTCGAGCGTTCTACCAGCGGTTGGGCTTGCGGATCGGCCCTCTCCCGTCGTGCAGAACGGGCGGCAGTTGTGCCTGCGCGAGCGCCCCACGCGGAACTTGCTTGTAGAACAGACAGCCGAGTTGCTGCAGTTTGCGGGAACGATGCTTCCGCGGATGCGGGTTGACGATGCCCACCCTGATTCCCAACTCGACTTGAGCAACCCGCACAGCCTCGGCCAGATCGGAGTCATTGCTGATCACAACAGCGGTGTCGGAGCGATTCTCAAAGGCGTCCAAGAGTAGATACGTGGCCAGGTTGACATCGGAGCCCTTCTCCTCAGTCTTGATGACCTCGACACTTCTCGGACCCGAACTGTGGGGCGAGGCAAGCGGCATGCGGACCGGCCGGGTATAGAAGTGCCCGTAGTGGATCTCGATCAGGGGCAGCGTGGCAAGAGCGCGCAGATAGACCTGTTGGCGTCCGGCTCGTTGGGGATCATCAGGTCGTCTGTCGATCCGAGCTGTGAAGTAGCGGATCTTGGCAATGTCGTCGCTCGGTAGCAGCAGTCCGCAGAGCTTCTCGAAGTCGAGCCATTTGTATGGCGTTCCCTTTACTGCGCCGTAGTAGAAGTTGAATCCGTCGATGTAGACGATCGTTGCCATCAGACGCCTTGGCTAGGGAGCCTGCCAGAACGAGTTCTGGATCTCGGCGTGGCGCTGGCGGAGACCCTCCACGAAGATGTCGTCGGTCCAGACGTAGAAGCGACCCTCCAGCAGCCCGTCGTGGAGGATGGCAGCAGCTTCCGCCGGCGACTTGGCCCGGCCGAAACGGGCCTCCAATGCCTCCTGACGCCCGGCGGCCGTTCTCTCGTCCCACGCTTCCTTCTCCGGGAGGGCCTCGCCAGGGTTGCGCAACGGCTCGGGACGGTTGCGGGCGGAGCTGGTGATCCGCGTGCGGGCCATGCCGGGGCAGAACGCCGTGATGCCGACCGCGCTGCCCTGCTGGCCTAGTTCGGCGCGCACGGTCTCGGAGATGGCGACCACCGCATGCTTGGAGGCGTTGTAGGCGGCGAGAAGGGGAACGACGACGTGACCCGCGGAGGAGGCGGTGTTGATGATGCGGCCGGCGTCGCGGGCCAGCATGTGCGGCAGGAACACCCGCAGACCGTGGATGACGCCCCACAGGTTCACGCCCAGGACCCACTCCCAGTCCCTGGTCGTCATCGCTTCCGTGCGCTTCTGGATCCCGACGCCGGCATTGTTGAACACCAGATCCACGTGGCCGTGGTGCTCAAGGACGGCCTCGCCCAGAGCGTCCATGGAGGCCGCGTCGGACACGTCGGTGAGCACCGCCGTGACCTCGACTCCTGCATCAGTCAACTCAGCGGTCGCCCGGTGGAGTGCGGGCTCCTCGACGTCGGCGAGGACGAGGGTGCAACCCGCCTGCCCGAAACGGTCGGCGAAGGCTCGGCCCAGGCCGCTGGCGGCTCCCGTGATCACCGCCACCTTCCCCTCGAACGCACCGTTGCCGGCCATCTCAGCACCCCTTGTAGTTCATGACGGCCCGCAGAACGTGGTCGACGCTCACCAGGTCGGCCTGGTCGGCCATCACCGTAGCGATGTCCTTGTAGGCCATCGGGGCCTCGTCCACGAGGCGCTGCGCCCTGTCCCGCTGCCAGGCGCGGCCCGCCATCGCCGACCGGAAGTCACCGATGGACAGCTCCCGCTTGGCCCGCTTGCGGCTCATGCGCCGGCCGGCACCGTGGGCGGCGGACTCGTAGGAGTCCGGGCTCCCGAGGCCGGTGACGACGTAGGTGTCGGCGCCCATCGACCCGGGGATCACGCCCCGGTCGCCGACTCCGGCGCGGATGGCGCCCTTGCGGGTGATCCACAGCGGGCGCCCGTCGTGGACCTCGCGGGCTGCGTAGTTGTGGTGGCAGTTGATCCGCTCGGCGATGCCGGGCGGACGGCCGGTGGCCCGCCCGACGGCGGCCAGCAGGGCGTCCATCATGATCTCGCGGTTGGCGAAGGCGTAGCGCTGCGCCCACAGCATGTGCGCCACGTAGCGCTCGAACTGCTCGTCACCTTCGAGGAAGTAGGCCAGGTCGCGGTCCTCCAGCGCCCGCTCCAGGTCGGCGCAGAGACGGCGGGCGCCGGCGATGTGGCCGGTGGCCAGCCGGTTGCCGATGCCGCGGCTGCCCGAGTGCAGCACGCACCACACCCGCTCGGCGCCGTCGAGGCTGACCTCCACGAAGTGGTTGCCCCCACCGAGGGTGCCGAGTTGTGGCCCGGCCTTGGCGAGACCCTTCCGGTCGATCCCCTCGGGGTGCGGCAGCGGATCGTTTGCCAGCCAGCGGTCGGCGGCCTTTACCGTGTTGGGGTGGGCGGCGAAACCGGCCGGGATGGCCCGCTCCACGTCGGCGAGCAACGGATCGAGGCTGTCGGGCAGGTCGGAGGCAACCAGGCCGGTGCGCACCGCGATCATGCCGCAGCCGAGGTCCACGCCGACCGCGGCGGGAATGATGGCCCCTGAGGTGGGAATGACCGACCCGACGGTGGCGCCGATGCCCAGGTGGGCGTCCGCCATGAGCGCCACGGGCGCCGAGACGGCGGCGCAGCGCGCCGAGGTAAGCGCCTGGCGCATCGTCGGTTCGTCGATCTCGCTCGCCCACGAGCGGACGAGTTCGCGGCCCCCGGTCTTACCGATCCGTTCCATCAGCGCTCAACGTCGCCTGCCGGCGCCCCGCTGGTAGGTGGACGTGCGCAGCTGCCGGCCGCGCCCGACCAGAGCCGCCGCACCGGCCAAGAGGGTGCGCCGCAGGCCGGCGGATGTGCGCGGCTGCCGGCGTTGCGCAACGGCGTTCGCCGGTGCGGTAACAACGTCGTGTCCGCCTCGGCACCGAGAGCGCGGTACGGCGCCGCTCGGCACGCCGGCCTCCGACGCGCCGACAACATCGGTGCAGGGCCGACGTCGGGAACGCAGGCTCATACCCGCCCCATCAGGCGGGTGACGGCCACCTCGATGACCCGGCGGTCGGCCCCCCGGTCGCCGGCGGGGCGGTAGCGCCGGGCATAGCGGCTGACGCCCTCGGCGCAGCGCGCCGGGTCGGCGGTCACGACGGCCAGGCCCTCCAGCGTCAACCAGCGGCCCCCGTCGATCTGGCAGAGCGCCACCAGCAACGGACCGGCCTCCTCCAGCAGGAGCACCTTGCGCGCACCGGCAAACGTGATGACCCGAGCCAGGCCGGCCCCGCCGTCCCAGGTGAACCCCACCGGCGCCACATGCGGCGCCCTGTCGGGGCGCGGGATGCTCAGCGTCGCCAAGTGGCGATCGGTCAGGAACACCTCCACCACCGAGGGCAGATCATCGGGTTTCCACGCCATGGCCGGTTCCTCTCCCGCAGGTGGTGGCCGGTCCATCGTAGGGCCGGCCCCGCATGCCCAGCCCCGAACCCCCCGACCCCGGGCCCATCCGGGTTCCGCGCGCCCTGTCCCGGCGCGGGTCACCTTGGCGCGGCTCGGGGCCGCAGCCGTACGGCGCCGTTCCGGACAGCCGATGACGAGCCGCCGCGACGCCGTACGGCTCCCACGGCCGATAGGCTCCACCGTCGCCTAGGCCGATACAGGCAGGACCTCGGGCGGTGCGGATGGACTCGTGCACGTTACGGTATGAGCCGATCCCCCGACCCCACGGAGCAGACAAGGACCATGGGCCTGCGCCGCAACACCAACACGCTCGACCGGCCGTTCACCCGCAACGAGATCGTGCTCGCCACCGAGGACCTGCCGGGCATTCCGGCGCGCAGCCCCGGCAAGGTGAAGATGGTCGCCGGCTTCTCGTGGAAGCGCTACTGGGTCTTCTTCGACAACGGCATCCAGATGGGCTCCCTCGACAGCGACCAGTTGGTGCGCCCCCGCGACTGGGAGAACTTCCTGGCCGCCAAGGCCGCACGCGAAGCCGCAGCAGCCGCCAAAGCCGCAGCAGCCGCGGCCGGCGCAGCAGCCGGGGTCGAGGCCACAGCCGCAGCCACCGACAGCGCCGACGCCGACGGCCCCAACGCCCAACTCCGCGCCCTGGTACCACCCCACCTACTCGAACGAAGCGCCAACGCCCGATCCCGCCTAGAGGCGTAGGCAGGGCCGTCCACCGGCAGCTCCGGCGAGCAGACAGGCGCACCGCATCACGCACTCGCCTGGGAGCCTGATGGACTCCGCGGCTATACATACCGCGAGGTGAAGCGACGAGAGGCTCCAACTCTTGGCGTCCCGACCGTCAGGCACCCATCCCCACGAGTCGGCCGGAGGAGCGACATCAATGTCAGAGACCAACCACCCCGACATTCCGCCAGCGCTGCCCTGGGATCAACGGGTCAAAGGCGTCTGGCCACTGCCTGGCGGTAACGACGGGTACTTGGACTCTTTGAAACAAGTGTGCCGCTACGTCGAGGACCACCGTCCGCCACGGGACGACTTGAACCTTTGGTTCCAAGAGCGCTATTCGGTGACACTGGGTTCAGCACGTTCGAGCACAGGGTTCCTGTTCAAAGTGGGCCTACTGGAGATGAGAGGAACGACATGTGATGTCACTGCACCTAGCTGCCGTTGACTGCAGACAGACGATGGTGCGACGCTCATCGCTCACATTCACAGCCGAACACAGACCGGATTCAACCGGTCGTCGCAACACTGTCTTGTTGGGCGGAGTCTAGGAGTTCGTTGAGGGCTTCGGCGGGGGTTTTCCAGCGGAGGGTTTTGCGTGGCCGGGCGTTGAGGGCGAGCGCGACGGCGTCGAGGTCGTCGCGGCTGTGGCGGGCCAGGTCGGTGCCTTTGGGGTAGTAGTGGCGCAGCAGCCCGTTGGTGTTCTCGTTCGTGCCGCGCTGCCAGGGGCTGTGAGGATCAGCGAAGTAGACCGGGATGCCGGTCTCGACCTTGAACGCAGCGTGTGCGGACAGTTCCTTGCCTCGGTCCCAGGTCAGTGATCGGCGCAGCTGCTCGGGGAGCGCGGTCATCGTGGATGCGAGTGCGTTCTTCATGGTGATGGCGCCGTAGCCGGCGAGAGCCGGGCCGTTCTTGGTGCGGGGGATCACGCCGTAGCCGTCCTCGCGTGGCAGGTGGATCAGCATCGTGAACCTGGTGGTGCGCTCGACGAGGGTGCCGATCGCCGAGCGCTTCAGGCCGATGAGCAGGTCGCCTTCCCGGTGTCCGGAGACGGCTCGGTCCTCGACCTCGGCAGGGCGTTGGCTGATCATCACCTCAGGCGTGACGTGCGCCCAGGCCTTATGGTGGGCCCGGGCCCGCGGGACCCGCAGCGCCCGCCCGGTGCGTAGGCAGGCGACCAGCTCCCGCCCGGTGCGTAGGCAGGCGACCAGCTCCCGCTGCAGCGCCCCTCGGCCCTGCACGTAGAGCACCTGGTAGATCGCCTCGTGGCTGATCCGCATGGACTCATCCTCGGGGAAATCGACCCGCAGGCGGTTCGCGATCTGCTGCGGGCTCCAGGCTTGCACCCACCGGCGATCCCCACGATGTGGCTTGTTGCGGCCCTTCCACGCTGGCCCTGGCGGACCGACAGCTCGCCCATCGGGGGCTCGAACCACCCCCGAGAGCCGATCCTGCACATAGGCGCGTAGCCGATCGTTGGTGGCCAGCTTCGCAGGCTTCGGCCGGCGAGCACGACGCTCGGCGTGCCACTGCGCGGTCGACGCCTTGTACTCGAGGCGCCAGGTTCTCGTCGACGCGTTGCGGCGCAGTTCCCGCGAGATCGTCGATGGACTCCGATTAAGCCTCCGGGCGATCTCGCGCACCCCGAGACCCTGCGCGCGAAACAGCGCAATCTCTTCACGCTCGCCGAATGACAGATAGCGGCCCGACACCGTCGGGCACAAACCAGGGTTCACCCCGCCAGCATGGCGGAACCACCGGAACCCAACCGGCGACGACACCCCAGCCTCCGCCGCCGCGTCCTCGGTCTTCACCCCACCGGCGATCGCCGCCCAGAACCGGACCCGATCCTCACGCCACGCCACCGTCGGCCGCCCCGGCGACGGCACCTGGCCCCGATACAACTGGACCTCCCGCTGGCGCTCCCGCATCGTCCCCATTGCACACCTCCATCACCAGGTGTTGCAACGACCGGTTGAATCCACCCTGGGCGCCGCGGTCGGTGTGGAAGATCACCCCGGCGACGTCGCCGCCGCGGATCGCGGTGGCCATGCAGATCGCATCCTCCGCGAGCTGCGCGGTGGGATGGTTGTCGCTGAGCGCGAACCCGACGAGGCGCCGGCTGTAGAGGTCGACCACGGCCGCGAGGTGCACGGGCCCCTCCTCGGTGCGGATCTGCTTGAAGTCCCCGCACCACTTCTCGTTCGGCGCGCCAGCCGAGAAGTGGCGCCCGATCAGGTCCGCCGCCGGTGCCGCGGCCACATCCGGGCGGGTCAAACCCCTGCGTGCCCGCCGTTTGGGCCGCGCACAGAGCGCCTGGCGGACCATCGAGGCGGCCACGGTGTTCGCCGAGACCGCCCAGGCGTCGTCGCGCAACGCCTCGGCGACCCGGGGGGACCCGTAGGTGCGGTCGCTGGCGACGAAGGCGGCCTTGTCGAGGTCCCGGCGGCGCAACTCGGTGAGCGTCGGGGTGCGTGCTCGCCACTTGTAGAACCATGACTCACTCACGCCCAGCAGGCGACAGGAGGTGGCGTGGGGCACACCACAGTCGGTCCTACAGGCGGCGATCAACTGTGCCGCGCTCACTTTGTCGGCTCTTCGGATTTGAGCGGGGTGTAGGTCCGCGGCGGGGTACGAGGGCTCTGCGATTCTGACGGTAACTACCGCCTTCAGAACGGAGAGCCCTCGTGGAACTGGACCCTACGCGCGTGTGTGAACTGCTGGTCGGCCTGCCTGCTGTGAACGTGCTCGGCGTCGAGGACGCCGGCCTGTTGCGGGTGCACGTCGAGACCGCGGCGGAGCGGCCCCGCTGTCGAAGCTGTGGCGGTCGGGTGTGGGTGAAGGACCGCCCGGTCGTGGAGTTGGTCGACCTTCCGTGCTTCGGGCGCCGGACGCGCCTGGTGTGGCGCAAGCACCGCTGGCGCTGCCCGGAGAGGTCGTGTCCGGTCGGGTCGTGGACTGAGGATGTGCCCGCAATCGCCGAGGCGCGCCTGGCAATGACGGACCGTGCCGGGCGGTGGGCAACGGAGCAGACCGGTCGCTGCGGCCGCACGATCGAAGACGTAGCGGCGGACCTCGGCGCTGATTGGCACACGGTCAACGACGCCGTGGTCGCCTACGGGACAGCGCTCATCGACGACCCGGACAGGTTCGGCGCTGTCACCGCGCTTGGTCAGGTGAGGTGCTGTTCGCCCGGCAGGGACAGTGGCGGACCCAGGCGTGGTCACGTCGATCGTCGACGTGGGAGCCGGTCAACTCCTCGACGTGGTCGAGGGACGCACCGCCGCCGGGGCGTGCGGATGGCTCGCTGAGCAGCCCAAACAGTGGCGAGATGCGATCTTGTGGGCTGTGTTGGACCTGTCGCGGTGCGTGGCGGTTGGCGTTCGACACGATGCTGCCCGACGCCAGACAGGTCGCGGATCCGTTCCATCTCGTCAAGTTGGCGAACCAGCGCCTCGACGAAGTACGCCGCCGCGTCCAGAACGACACGCTCGGCCACCGCGGACGCAAGGACGACCCGCTGTATCGCTGCCGACGGCTACTCACCAAAGCCGACGAACGCCTCACCAACAGTGGCCGGGCCAAGCTGCTGGGCCTCCTCGCAGCGGGCGACCCCCACGGCGAGGTCCCCATGGCATGGCACGCCAAAGAAGTCCTCCGGTCGATCTACACCATCGACGATCCCACCCTCGCCGAACAGTTCGTGGCGCGCCTCAGCGTCGACCTCCAAGACGCCGACTGCCCGCCCGAGACCCGCCAGCTCGGCCGCACCATCGCCCGCTGGGCACACCAGATCGTCGCCTGGCACCGCTGACACGTCTCCAACGGACCCACCGAAGCCGTGAACAACCTGATCAAACGCGTCAAACGCATCGCCTTCGGATTCCGCAACTTCGCCAACTACCGAATCCGCTCACTCCTCAACGCCGGCAGACCCAACTGGGCACTACTCGCCACCATCACACCCCGCTAATTTCCGAAGCGCCGCCAAACTCCGCGGCCTGCTCGCCGCCGGCGATCCCCACGGCGAGGTGCGCCTGGCGTGGCACGCCAAGGAAACCCTCCGCGGCCTCTATGACATCGGCTGCCCGCAACTCGCCGACACCTACGCCGCCGAACTCGCCGACGACCTACAGGACACCGACTGCCCGCCGGAGCTGCGCCGCCTGGGCCGCACCCTGGCCCGCTGGCACACCGCCATTGTCAACTGGCACTGTGCCCGGGTCACCAACGGACCCACCGAAGCGATCAACAACCTCATCAAACGCGTCAAACGCGCCGCCTTCGGATTCCGCCGCTTCGCCCACAACCGCATCCGAGCCCTCCTCTACGCCGGCAAACCCAACTGGAACCTCCTCGACACCCTCACTCCCCGCTGAAAACCGAAGCGCCAGATAAAGGGGCTGTCGTCGAATCGTTTCTGAGCAGATGCCGTACAAGCAGCGGACGTGGGTTACGTTGCCCGGTCTGCCGTAGATCGTGAACTCGGCGATGCGGGCATCACTCAGCGAGGAACTCGCAGACGTAGTCCGGTTCGCCGGTGCGGCCGGTTCCCTCGCGGGACCACTCGCCGGCTCCGTTGGCGTTGACCGCCCGCACCTGCACCCCGTAGGAGGTGTCTGTGTCCAAGCCGACGATGTCCGTCGAGGTCGAGATGCCGTTGTGGGGCCAGGGCTGCCACTCGCCCCAGCCCGATTCCTCGCCCTCGAGGTCGTTCCATCGGCGGTAGCGAACCCCATAACCCTCGATCGGCGCACCGCCCTCGAACTCAGGGGCCCGCCACCTCACCTTAATTCCCGTGTCCTGGAAGCTCGCACCCCGGTCCGGGCACAGAACCTCCGGTCTAACCGGCCTTGCCGGGGGCGCCGCAGCAGGGCCGCCGTCGTCGTCGGCGATGGTCAAGGTGATCTGCGAGGGCGTGCCGATCACACAGCTGTCGGGCTCGCATCCGGTGATGCGCACCGTGACTGTGCTGGCGGGGTTGCCGACCGCGTTGTCCTGGGTGTCAATGTTGGTGTCCCAGACATCAGTCCCCCTCAGCAATCCGTACACAGCCCGTGAGAGCAGCCCCAATGTCCGCACCAACGGCGAGTTTGGTTGCCAGAAGAAGGACACCTCCACCTTGGTGAAGGACACCTCCACGTCAGTGCCGCCCGGTGCGGGTCCGTCATCAGCTGCCGACAGCAGAATCCGGAACCACATCCGCTCGCCTTCGAGGAACGTCGAGCCGTCAAGTACCGTTCCGCCTTCAAAGACGGTCGAGTTGTCGGGGATGACGGTGCCGTCGGGCACGCGCGCGAGCGACACCACCTCCCCCTCAGGCTCTTCGGTGTTCGCCATTGTGACTGGCATCTCCTCAGGCACGTCGTTGTCGATGACGGTGACGGCGAGGTCCGCGGTGACGCCGGTGTAGTCGCCGCCCTGCGCGGCGTGCACCAGCGTCACCGAGTCGTCGGTGTCGTCGGCGTCCTCCCTGGCGGTGACCGTCACCGACTGCGGGCTGCCCCAGTCGCTGGTGGTGAACATCAGCGTGCTCGCGCTCAGGGTCACATCGGTGCCCGCCTGCCCGCTGACGGTGACCGTCACCGTCTCGGTGGGCTCCGTGGCCAGCTTGACGGTGTAGGCGCCGCCGGTGGCGTCGCCCTCGACCACCCCCAGCGACGACACAGACAGCACGATGGCCCGGTCGTCGTCGGCGACGGTCACCGCCAGGTCCGCGGTGACGCCGGTGTACTCGCCGCCCTGCGCGGCGTGCACCAGCGTCACGGTGTCGTCGGTGTCGTCGGCGTCCTCCCTGGCGGTGACCGTCACCGACTGGGGGCTGCCCCAGTCGCTGGTGGTGAACATCAGCGTGCTCGCGCTCAGGGTCACATCGGTGCCCGCCTGCCCGCTGACGGTGACCGTCACCGTCTCGGTGGGCTCCGTGGCCAGCTTGACGGTGTAGGCGCCGCCGGTGGCGTCGCCCTCGACCACCCCCAGCGACGACACAGACAGCACGATGGCCCGGTCGTCGTCGGCGACGGTCACCGCCAGGTCCGCGGTGACGCCGGTGTAGTCGCCGCCCTGCGCGGCGTGCACCAGCGTCACCGAGTCGTCGGTGTCGTCGGCGTCGTCCGCCGCGGTGACCGTCACCGTCTGGGGGCTGGCCCAATCCGTGTCGGTGAACGTCAGCGTGTTCGCGGTGAGGCCGCCCAACGTCACGTCGGTGTTCTGCTGGCCCGACACGGTGACCGTCACCGTCTCCGACGGCTCGGTCGCCAGCGCCACCGTGTAGGTGCCGCCCGTGGCGTCGCCCTCGAGCACCGTCAGCGACGACACAGACAGCACGATCCCCCGGTCGTCGTCGGTGACGGTCACCGCCAGGTCCGCGGACACGCCGGTGTACTCGCCGCCGGCGGCGGTGTGGGTGAGCGTCACCGAGTCGTCGGTGTCGTCGGCGTCGTCCGCCGCGGTGACCGTCACCGTCTGGGGGCTGGCCCAATCCGTGTCGGTGAACGTCAGCGTGTTCGCGGTGAGGCCGCCCAACGTCACGTCGGTGTTCTGCTGGCCCGACACGGTGACCGTCACCGTCTCGGTGGGCTCCGTGGCCAGCTTGACGGTGTAGGCGCCGCCGGTGGCGTCGCCCTCGAGCACCGTCAGCGACGACACCGACAGCACGATGGCCCGGTCGTCGTCGGTGACGGTGACGGCGAGGTCCGCGGTGACGCCGGTGTAGTCGCCGCCCTGCGCGGCGTGCACCAGCGTCACGGTGTCGTCGGTGTCGTCGGCGTCCTCCCTGGCGGTGACCGTCACCGTCTGGGGGCTGGCCCAATCCGTGTCGCTGAACGTCAGCGTGCTCGCGCCCAGGGTCACGTCGGTGTTCTGGTGGCCCGACACGGTGACCGTCACCGTCTCCGACGGCTCGGTGGCCAGCTTGACGGTGTAGGTGCCGCCGGTGGCGTCGCCCTCGAGCACCGTCAGCGACGACACAGACAGCACGATGGCCCGGTCGTCGTCGGTGACGGTGACGGCGAGGTCCGCGGTGACGCCGGTGTACTCGCCGCCGGCGGCGGTGTGGGTGAGCGTCACCGAGTCGTCGGTGTCGTCGGCGTCGTCCCTGGCGGTGACCGTCACCGACTGCGGGCTGGCCCAATCCGTGTCGCTGAACGTCAGCGTGCTCGCGCCCAGGGTCACGTCGGTGTTCTGCTGGCCCGACACGGTGACCGTCACCGTCTCGGTGGGCTCGGTCGCCAGCTTGACGGTGTAGGTGCCGCCGGTGGCGTCGCCCTCGAGCACCGTCAGCGACGACACCGACAGCACGATCCCCCGGTCGTCGTCGGTGACGGTGACCGCCAGGTCCGCGGACACGCCGGTGTACTCGCCGCCGGCGGCGGTGTGGGTGAGCGTCACCGAGTCGTCGGTGTCGTCGGCGTCGTCCCTGGCGGTGACCGTCACCGACTGCGGGCTGGCCCAATCCGTGTCGCTGAACGTCAGCGTGCTCGCGCCCAGGGTCACGTCGGTGTTCTGCTGGCCCGACACGGTGACCGTCACCGTCTCGGTGGGCTCCGTGGCCAGCTTGACGGTGTAGGTGCCGCCGGTGGCGTCGCCCTCGAGCACCGTCAGCGACGACACAGACAGCACGATCCCCCGGTCGTCGTCGGTGACGGTCACCGCCAGGTCCGCGGTGACGCCGGTGTACTCGCCGCCGGCGGCGGTGTGGGTGAGCGTCACCGAGTCGTCGGTGTCGTCGGCGTCGTCCCTGGCGGTGACCGTCACCGACTGCGGGCTGGCCCAATCCGTGTCGCTGAACGTCAGCGTGCTCGCGCCCAGGGTCACGTCGGTGTTCTGCTGGCCCGACACGGTGACCGTCACCGTCTCCGACGGCTCGGTCGCCAGCGCCACCGTGTAGGTGCCGCCCGTGGCGTCGCCCTCGAGCACCGTCAGCGACGACACCGACAGCACGATCCCCCGGTCGTCGTCGGTGACGGTGACCGCCAGGTCCGCGGACACGCCGGTGTACTCGCCGCCGGCGGCGGTGTGGGTGAGCGTCACCGAGTCGTCGGTGCCGTCGGCGTCGTCCCTGGCGGTGACCGTCACCGACTGCGGGCTGGCCCAATCCGTGTCGCTGAACGTCAGCGTGCTCGCGCCCAGGGTCACGTCGGTGTTCTGCTGGCCCGACACGGTGACCGTCACCGTCTCGGTGGGCTCGGTCGCCAGCGCCACCGTGTAGGTGCCGCCGGTGGCGTCGCCCTCGAGCACCGTCAGCGACGACACCGACAGCACGATCCCCCGGTCGTCGTCGGTGACGGTGACCGCCAGGTCCGCGGACACGCCGGTGTACTCGCCGCCGGCGGCGGTGTGGGTGAGCGTCACCGAGTCGTCGGTGTCGTCGGCGTCGTCCCTGGCGGTGACCGTCACCGACTGCGGGCTGGCCCAATCCGTGTCGCTGAACGTCAGCGTGCTCGCGCTCAGGGTCACGTCGGTGTTCTGCTGGCCCGACACGGTGACCGTCACCGTCTCGGTGGGCTCCGTGGCCAGCTTGACGGTGTAGGTGCCGCCCGTGGCGTCGCCCTCGAGCACCGTCAGCGACGACACCGACAGCACGATCCCCCGGTCGTCGTCGGTGACGGTGACCGCCAGGTCCGCGGACACGCCGGTGTACTCGCCGCCGGCGGCGGTGTGGGTGAGCGTCACCGAGTCGTCGGTGTCGTCGGCGTCGTCCCTGGCGGTGACCGTCACCGACTGCGGGCTGGCCCAATCCGTGTCGCTGAACGTCAGCGTGCTCGCGCCCAGGGTCACGTCGGTGTTCTGCTGGCCCGACACGGTGACCGTCACCGTCTCGGTGGGCTCGGTCGCCAGCGCCACCGTGTAGGTGCCGCCGGTGGCGTCGCCCTCGAGCACCGTCAGCGACGACACCGACAGCACGATCCCCCGGTCGTCGTCGGTGACGGTGACCGCCAGGTCCGCGGACACGCCGGTGTACTCGCCGCCGGCGGCGGTGTGGGTGAGCGTCACCGAGTCGTCGGTGCCGTCGGCGTCGTCCCTGGCGGTGACCGTCACCGACTGCGGGCTGGCCCAATCCGTGTCGCTGAACGTCAGCGTGCTCGCGCCCAGGGTCACGTCGGTGTTCTGCTGGCCCGACACGGTGACCGTCACCGTCTCGGTGGGCTCGGTGGCCAGCTTGACGGTGTAGGTGCCGCCGGTGGCGTCGCCCTCGAGCACCGTCAGCGACGACACCGACAGCACGATCCCCCGGTCGTCGTCGGTGACGGTGACCGCGAGGTCCGCGGTGACGCCGGTGTACTCGCCGCCGGCGGCGGTGTGGGTGAGCGTCACCGAGTCGTCGGTGTCGTCGGCGTCGTCCCTGGCGGTGACCGTCACCGACTGCGGGCTGGCCCAATCCGTGTCGCTGAACGTCAGCGTGCTCGCGCCCAGGGTCACGTCGGTGTTCTGCTGGCCCGACACGGTGACCGTCACCGTCTCGGTGGGCTCGGTCGCCAGCTTGACGGTGTAGGTGCCGCCGGTGGCGTCGCCCTCGAGCACCGTCAGCGACGACACCGACAGCACGATCCCCCGGTCGTCGTCGGTGACGGTGACCGCCAGGTCCGCGGACACGCCGGTGTACTCGCCGCCGGCGGCGGTGTGGGTGAGCGTCACCGAGTCGTCGGTGTCGTCGGCGTCGTCCCTGGCGGTGACCGTCACCGACTGCGGGCTGGCCCAATCCGTGTCGCTGAACGTCAGCGTGCTCGCGCCCAGGGTCACGTCGGTGTTCTGCTGGCCCGACACGGTGACCGTCACCGTCTCGGTGGGCTCGGTGGCCAGCTTGACGGTGTAGGTGCCGCCCGTGGCGTCGCCCTCGAGCACCGTCAGCGACGACACCGACAGCACGATCCCCCGGTCGTCGTCGGTGACGGTGACCGCCAGGTCCGCGGACACGCCGGTGTACTCGCCGCCGGCGGCGGTGTGGGTGAGCGTCACCGAGTCGTCGGTGCCGTCGGCGTCGTCCCTGGCGGTGACCGTCACCGACTGCGGGCTGGCCCAATCCGTGTCGCTGAACGTCAGCGTGCTCGCGCCCAGGGTCACGTCGGTGTTCTGCTGGCCCGACACGGTGACCGTCACCGTCTCGGTGGGCTCGGTGGCCAGCTTGACGGTGTAGGTGCCGCCCGTGGCGTCGCCCTCGAGCACCGTCAGCGACGACACCGACAGCACGATCCCCCGGTCGTCGTCGGTGACGGTGACGGCGAGGTCCGCGGTGACGCCGGTGTACTCGCCGCCGGCGGCGGTGTGGGTGAGCGTCACCGAGTCGTCGGTGTCGTCGGCGTCGTCCCTGGCGGTGACCGTCACCGACTGCGGGCTGGCCCAATCCGTGTCGCTGAACGTCAGCGTGCTCGCGCCCAGGGTCACGTCGGTGTTCTGCTGGCCCGACACGGTGACCGTCACCGTCTCGGTGGGCTCCGTGGCCAGCTTGACGGTGTAGGTGCCGCCCGTGGCGTCGCCCTCGAGCACCGTCAGCGACGACACCGACAGCACGATCCCCCGGTCGTCGTCGGTGACGGTGACCGCCAGGTCCGCGGACACGCCGGTGTACTCGCCGCCGGCGGCGGTGTGGGTGAGCGTCACCGAGTCGTCGGTGCCGTCGGCGTCGTCCCTGGCGGTGACCGTCACCGACTGCGGGCTGGCCCAATCCGTGTCGCTGAACGTCAGCGTGCTCGCGCCCAGGGTCACGTCGGTGTTCTGCTGGCCCGACACGGTGACCGTCACCGTCTCGGTGGGCTCGGTGGCCAGCTTGACGGTGTAGGTGCCGCCGGTGGCGTCGCCCTCGAGCACCGTCAGCGACGACACCGACAGCACGATCCCCCGGTCGTCGTCGGTGACGGTGACCGCGAGGTCCGCGGTGACGCCGGTGTACTCGCCGCCGGCGGCGGTGTGGGTGAGCGTCACCGAGTCGTCGGTGCCGTCGGCGTCGTCCCTGGCGGTGACCGTCACCGACTGCGGGCTGGCCCAATCCGTGTCGCTGAACGTCAGCGTGCTCGCGCCCAGGGTCACGTCGGTGTTCTGCTGGCCCGACACGGTGACCGTCACCGTCTCCGACGGCTCGGTCGCCAGCTTGACGGTGTAGGTGCCGCCCGTGGCGTCGCCCTCGAGCACCGTCAGCGACGACACCGACAGCACGATCCCCCGGTCGTCGTCGGTGACGGTGACCGCCAGGTCCGCGGACACGCCGGTGTACTCGCCGCCGGCGGCGGTGTGGGTGAGCGTCACCGAGTCGTCGGTGTCGTCGGCGTCGTCCCTGGCGGTGACCGTCACCGACTGCGGGCTGGCCCAATCCGTGTCGCTGAACGTCAGCGTGCTCGCGCCCAGGGTCACGTCGGTGTTCTGCTGGCCCGACACGGTGACCGTCACCGTCTCGGTGGGCTCGGTGGCCAGCTTGACGGTGTAGGTGCCGCCGGTGGCGTCGCCCTCGAGCACCGTCAGCGACGACACCGACAGCACGATCCCCCGGTCGTCGTCGGTGACGGTCACCGCCAGGTCCGCGGACACGCCGGTGTACTCGCCGCCGGCGGCGGTGTGGGTGAGCGTCACCGAGTCGTCGGTGCCGTCGGCGTCGTCCCTGGCGGTGACCGTCACCGACTGCGGGCTGGCCCAATCCGTGTCGCTGAACGTCAGCGTGCTCGCGCCCAGGGTCACGTCGGTGTTCTGCTGGCCCGACACGGTGACCGTCACCGTCTCCGACGGCTCGGTCGCCAGCTTGACGGTGTAGGTGCCGCCCGTGGCGTCGCCCTCGAGCACCGTCAGCGACGACACCGACAGCACGATCCCCCGGTCGTCGTCGGTGACGGTGACCGCCAGGTCCGCGGACACGCCGGTGTACTCGCCGCCGGCGGCGGTGTGGGTGAGCGTCACCGAGTCGTCGGTGTCGTCGGCGTCGTCCCTGGCGGTGACCGTCACCGACTGCGGGCTGGCCCAATCCGTGTCGCTGAACGTCAGCGTGCTCGCGCCCAGGGTCACGTCGGTGTTCTGCTGGCCCGACACGGTGACCGTCACCGTCTCGGTGGGCTCCGTGGCCAGCTTGACGGTGTAGGCGCCGCCCGTGGCGTCGCCCTCGAGCACCGTCAGCGACGACACCGACAGCACGATCCCCGGTCGTCGTCGGTGACGGTGACCGCCAGGTCCGCGGACACGCCGGTGTACTCGCCGCCGCGGCGGTGTGGGTGAGCGTCACCGAGTCGTCGGTGCCGTCGGCGTCGTCCCTGGCGGTGACCGTCACCGACTGCGGGCTGGCCCAATCCGTGTCGCTGAACGTCAGCGTGCTCGCGCCCAGGGTCACGTCGGTGTTCTGCTGGCCCGACACGGTGACCGTCACCGTCTCGGTGGGCTCGGTCGCCAGCGCCACCGTGTAGGTGCCGCCGGTGGCGTCGCCCTCGAGCACCGTCAGCGACGACACCGACAGCACGATCCCCCGGTCGTCGTCGGTGACGGTCACCGCCAGGTCCGCGGACACGCCGGTGTACTCGCCGCCGGCGGCGGTGTGGGTGAGCGTCACCGAGTCGTCGGTGCCGTCGGCGTCGTCCCTGGCGGTGACCGTCACCGACTGCGGGCTGGCCCAATCCGTGTCGCTGAACGTCAGCGTGCTCGCGCCCAGGGTCACGTCGGTGTTCTGCTGGCCCGACACGGTGACCGTCACCGTCTCCGACGGCTCGGTCGCCAGCGCCACGGTGTAGGCGCCGCCCGTGGCGTCGCCCTCGAGCACCGTCAGCGACGACACCGACAGCACGATCCCCCGGTCGTCGTCGGTGACGGTGACCGCCAGGTCCGCGGACACGCCGGTGTACTCGCCGCCGGCGGCGGTGTGGGTGAGCGTCACCGAGTCGTCGGTGCCGTCGGCGTCGTCCCTGGCGGTGACCGTCACCGACTGCGGGCTGGCCCAATCCGTGTCGCTGAACGTCAGCGTGCTCGCGCCCAGGGTCACGTCGGTGTTCTGCTGGCCCGACACGGTGACCGTCACCGTCTCGGTGGGCTCCGTGGCCAGCTTGACGGTGTAGGTGCCGCCGGTGGCGTCGCCCTCGAGCACCGTCAGCGACGACACCGACAGCACGATCCCCCGGTCGTCGTCGGTGACGGTGACCGCCAGGTCCGCGGACACGCCGGTGTACTCGCCGCCGGCGGCGGTGTGGGTGAGCGTCACCGAGTCGTCGGTGCCGTCGGCGTCGTCCCTGGCGGTGACCGTCACCGACTGCGGGCTGGCCCAATCCGTGTCGCTGAACGTCAGCGTGCTCGCGCCCAGGGTCACGTCGGTGTTCTGCTGGCCCGACACGGTGACCGTCACCGTCTCGGTGGGCTCGGTGGCCAGCTTGACGGTGTAGGTGCCGCCGGTGGCGTCGCCCTCGAGCACCGTCAGCGACGACACCGACAGCACGATCCCCCGGTCGTCGTCGGTGACGGTGACCGCCAGGTCCGCGGACACGCCGGTGTACTCGCCGCCGGCGGCGGTGTGGGTGAGCGTCACCGAGTCGTCGGTGTCGTCGGCGTCGTCCCTGGCGGTGACCGTCACCGACTGCGGGCTGGCCCAATCCGTGTCGCTGAACGTCAGCGTGCTCGCGCCCAGGGTCACGTCGGTGTTCTGCTGGCCCGACACGGTGACCGTCACCGTCTCGGTGGGCTCGGTGGCCAGCTTGACGGTGTAGGTGCCGCCGGTGGCGTCGCCCTCGAGCACCGTCAGCGACGACACCGACAGCACGATCCCCCCGGTCGTCGTCGGTGACGGTGACCGCCAGGTCCGCGGACACGCCGGTGTACTCGCCGCCGGCGGCGGTGTGGGTGAGCGTCACCGAGTCGTCGGTGTCGTCGGCGTCGTCCCTGGCGGTGACCGTCACCGACTGCGGGCTGGCCCAATCCGTGTCGCTGAACGTCAGCGTGCTCGCGCCCAGGGTCACGTCGGTGTTCTGCTGGCCCGACACGGTGACCGTCACCGTCTCGGTGGGCTCGGTGGCCAGCTTGACGGTGTAGGTGCCGCCGGTGGCGTCGCCCTCGAGCACCGTCAGCGACGACACCGACAGCACGATCCCCCGGTCGTCGTCGGTGACGGTGACCGCCAGGTCCGCGGACACGCCGGTGTACTCGCCGCCGGCGGCGGTGTGGGTGAGCGTCACCGAGTCGTCGGTGTCGTCGGCGTCGTCCCTGGCGGTGACCGTCACCGACTGCGGGCTGGCCCAATCCGTGTCGCTGAACGTCAGCGTGCTCGCGCCCAGGGTCACGTCGGTGTTCTGCTGGCCCGACACGGTGACCGTCACCGTCTCGGTGGGCTCGGTGGCCAGCTTGACGGTGTAGGTGCCGCCGGTGGCGTCGCCCTCGAGCACCGTCAGCGACGACACCGACAGCACGATCCCCCGGTCGTCGTCGGTGACGGTGACCGCCAGGTCCGCGGACACGCCGGTGTACTCGCCGCCGGCGGCGGTGTGGGTGAGCGTCACCGAGTCGTCGGTGTCGTCGGCGTCGTCCCTGGCGGTGACCGTCACCGACTGCGGGCTGGCCCAATCCGTGTCGCTGAACGTCAGCGTGCTCGCGCCCAGGGTCACGTCGGTGTTCTGCTGGCCCGACACGGTGACCGTCACCGTCTCGGTGGGCTCGGTGGCCAGCTTGACGGTGTAGGTGCCGCCGGTGGCGTCGCCCTCGAGCACCGTCAGCGACGACACCGACAGCACGATCCCCCGGTCGTCGTCGGTGACGGTGACCGCCAGGTCCGCGGACACGCCGGTGTACTCGCCGCCGGCGGCGGTGTGGGTGAGCGTCACCGAGTCGTCGGTGTCGTCGGCGTCGTCCCTGGCGGTGACCGTCACCGACTGCGGGCTGGCCCAATCCGTGTCGCTGAACGTCAGCGTGCTCGCGCCCAGGGTCACGTCGGTGTTCTGCTGGCCCGACACGGTGACCGTCACCGTCTCGGTGGGCTCGGTGGCCAGCTTGACGGTGTAGGTGCCGCCCGTGGCGTCGCCCTCGAGCACCGTCAGCGACGACACCGACAGCACGATCCCCCGGTCGTCGTCGGTGACGGTGACCGCCAGGTCCGCGGTGACGCCGGTGTACTCGCCGCCGGCGGCGGTGTGGGTGAGCGTCACCGAGTCGTCGGTGTCGTCGGCGTCGTCCCTGGCGGTGACCGTCACCGACTGCGGGCTGGCCCAATCCGTGTCGCTGAACGTCAGCGTGCTCGCGCCCAGGGTCACGTCGGTGTTCTGCTGGCCCGACACGGTGACCGTCACCGTCTCGGTGGGCTCGGTGGCCAGCTTGACGGTGTAGGTGCCGCCCGTGGCGTCGCCCTCGAGCACCGTCAGCGACGACACCGACAGCACGATCCCCCGGTCGTCGTCGGTGACGGTGACCGCCAGGTCCGCGGTGACGCCGGTGTACTCGCCGCCGGCGGCGGTGTGGGTGAGCGTCACCGAGTCGTCGGTGTCGTCGGCGTCGTCCCTGGCGGTGACCGTCACCGACTGCGGGCTGGCCCAATCCGTGTCGCTGAACGTCAGCGTGCTCGCGCCCAGGGTCACGTCGGTGTTCTGCTGGCCCGACACGGTGACCGTCACCGTCTCGGTGGGCTCGGTGGCCAGCTTGACGGTGTAGGTGCCGCCCGTGGCGTCGCCCTCGAGCACCGTCAGCGACGACACCGACAGCACGATCCCCCGGTCGTCGTCGGTGACGGTGACCGCCAGGTCCGCGGTGACGCCGGTGTACTCGCCGCCGGCGGCGGTGTGGGTGAGCGTCACCGAGTCGTCGGTGTCGTCGGCGTCGTCCCTGGCGGTGACCGTCACCGACTGCGGGCTGGCCCAATCCGTGTCGCTGAACGTCAGCGTGCTCGCGCCCAGGGTCACGTCGGTGTTCTGCTGGCCCGACACGGTGACCGTCACCGTCTCGGTGGGCTCGGTGGCCAGCTTGACGGTGTAGGTGCCGCCCGGTGGCGTCGCCCTCGAGCACCGTCAGCGACGACACCGACAGCACGATCCCCCGGTCGTCGTCGGTGACGGTGACCGCCAGGTCCGCGGTGACGCCGGTGTACTCGCCGCCGGCGGCGGTGTGGGTGAGCGTCACCGAGTCGTCGGTGTCGTCGGCGTCGTCCCTGGCGGTGACCGTCACCGACTGCGGGCTGGCCCAATCCGTGTCGCTGAACGTCAGCGTGCTCGCGCCCAGGGTCACGTCGGTGTTCTGCTGGCCCGACACGGTGACCGTCACCGTCTCGGTGGGCTCGGTGGCCAGCTTGACGGTGTAGGTGCCGCCGGTGGCGTCGCCCTCGAGCACCGTCAGCGACGACACCGACAGCACGATCCCCCGGTCGTCGTCGGTGACGGTGACCGCCAGGTCCGCGGTGACGCCGGTGTACTCGCCGCCGGCGGCGGTGTGGGTGAGCGTCACCGAGTCGTCGGTGTCGTCGGCGTCGTCCCTGGCGGTGACCGTCACCGACTGCGGGCTGGCCCAATCCGTGTCGCTGAACGTCAGCGTGCTCGCGCCCAGGGTCACGTCGGTGTTCTGCTGGCCCGACACGGTGACCGTCACCGTCTCCGACGGCTCGGTCGCCAGCGCCACCGTGTAGGTGCCGCCCGTGGCGTCGCCCTCGAGCACCGTCAGCGACGACACCGACAGCACGATCCCCCGGTCGTCGTCGGTGACGGTGACCGCCAGGTCCGCGGACACGCCGGTGTACTCGCCGCCGGCGGCGGTGTGGGTGAGCGTCACCGAGTCGTCGGTGTCGTCGGCGTCGTCCCTGGCGGTGACCGTCACCGACTGCGGGCTGGCCCAATCCGTGTCGCTGAACGTCAGCGTGCTCGCGCCCAGGGTCACGTCGGTGTTCTGCTGGCCCGACACGGTGACCGTCACCGTCTCGGATGGGCTCGGTCGCCAGCGCCACCGTGTAGGTGCCGCCGGTGGCGTCGCCCTCGAGCACCGTCAGCGACGACACCGACAGCACGATCCCCCGGTCGTCGTCGGTGACGGTGACCGCCAGGTCCGCGGTGACACGCCGGTGTACTCGCCGCCGGCGGCGGTGTGGGTGAGCGTCACCGAGTCGTCGGTGTCGTCGGCGTCGTCCCTGGCGGTGACCGTCACCGACTGCGGGCTGGCCCAATCCGTGTCGCTGAACGTCAGCGTGCTCGCGCCCAGGGTCACGTCGGTGTTCTGCTGGCCCGACACGGTGACCGTCACCGTCTCGGTGGGCTCGGTGGCCAGCTTGCCACGGTGTAGGTGCCGCCGGTGGCGTCGCCCTCGAGCACCGTCAGCGACGACACCGACAGCACGATCCCCCGGTCGTCGTCGGTGACGGTGACCGCCAGGTCCGCGGACACGCCGGTGTACTCGCCGCCGGCGGCGGTGTGGGTGAGCGTCACCGAGTCGTCGGTGCCGTCGGCGTCGTCCCTGGCGGTGACCGTCACCGACTGCGGGCTGGCCCAATCCGTGTCGCTGAACGTCAGCGTGCTCGCGCCCAGGGTCACGTCGGTGTTCTGCTGGCCCGACACGGTGACCGTCACCGTCTCCGACGGCTCGGTCGCCAGCGCCACCGTGTAGGTGCCGCCCGGTGGCGTCGCCCTCGAGCACCGTCAGCGACGACACCGACAGCACGATCCCCCGGTCGTCGTCGGTGACGGTGACCGCCAGGTCCGCGGACACGCCGGTGTACTCGCCGCCGGCGGCGGTGTGGGTGAGCGTCACCGAGTCGTCGGTGCCGTCGGCGTCGTCCCTGGCGGTGACCGTCACCGGACTGCGGGCTGGCCC
>CBDEFI010000003.1:0-645074 GCA_965237375.1 Acidimicrobiales bacterium | reverse complement strand
GCCGCCGGCGGCGGTGTGGGTGAGCGTCACCGAGTCGTCGGTGCCGTCGGCGTCGTCCCTGGCGGTGACCGTCACCGACTGCGGGCTGGCCCAATCCGTGTCGCTGAACGTCAGCGTGCTCGCGCCCAGGGTCACGTCGGTGTTCTGCTGGCCCGACACGGTGACCGTCACCGTCTCGGTGGGCTCGGTGGCCAGCTTGACGGTGTAGGTGCCGCCCGTGGCGTCGCCCTCGAGCACCGTCAGCGACGACACCGACAGCACGATCCCCCGGTCGTCGTCGGTGACGGTGACGGCGAGGTCCGCGGTGACGCCGGTGTACTCGCCGCCGGCGGCGGTGTGGGTGAGCGTCACCGAGTCGTCGGTGTCGTTCGGCGTCGTCCCTGGCGGTGACCGTCACCGACTGCGGGCTGGCCCAATCCGTGTCGCTGAACGTCAGCGTGCTCGCGCCCAGGGTCACGTCGGTGTTCTGCTGGCCCGACACGGTGACCGTCACCGTCTCCGGTGGGCTCCGTGGCCAGCTTGACGGTGTAGGTGCCGCCCGTGGCGTCGCCCTCGAGCACCGTCAGCGACGACACCGACAGCACGATCCCCCGGTCGTCGTCGGTGACGGTGACCGCCAGGTCCGCGGACACGCCGGTGTACTCGCCGCCGGCGGCGGTGTGGGTGAGCGTCACCGAGTCGTCGGTGCCGTCGGCGTCGTCCCTGGCGGTGACCGTCACCGACTGCGGGCTGGCCCAATCCGTGTCGCTGAACGTCAGCGTGCTCGCGCCCAGGGTCACGTCGGTGTTCTGCTGGCCCGACACGGTGACCGTCACCGTCTCGGTGGGCTCGGTGGCCAGCTTGACGGTGTAGGTGCCGCCGGTGGCGTCGCCCTCGAGCACCGTCAGCGACGACACCGACAGCACGATCCCCGGTCGTCGTCGGTGACGGTGACCGCGAGGTCCGCGGTGACGCCGGTGTACTCGCCGCCGGCGGCGGTGTGGGTGAGCGTCACCGAGTCGTCGGTGCCGTCGGCGTCGTCCCTGGCGGTGACCGTCACCGACTGCGGGCTGGCCCAATCCGTGTCGCTGAACGTCAGCGTGCTCGCGCCCAGGGTCACGTCGGTGTTCTGCTGGCCCGACACGGTGACCGTCACCGTCTCCGACGGCTCGGTCGCCAGCTTGACGGTGTAGGTGCCGCCCGTGGCGTCGCCCTCGAGCACCGTCAGCGACGACACCGACAGCACGATCCCCCGGTCGTCGTCGGTGACGGTGACCGCCAGGTCCGCGGACACGCCGGTGTACTCGCCGCCGGCGGCGGTGTGGGTGAGCGTCACCGAGTCGTCGGTGTCGTCGGCGTCGTCCCTGGCGGTGACCGTCACCGACTGCGGGCTGGCCCAATCCGTGTCGCTGAACGTCAGCGTGCTCGCGCCCAGGGTCACGTCGGTGTTCTGCTGGCCCGACACGGTGACCGTCACCGTCTCGGTGGGCTCGGTGGCCAGCTTGACGGTGTAGGTGCCGCCGGTGGCGTCGCCCTCGAGCACCGTCAGCGACGACACCGACAGCACGATCCCCCGGTCGTCGTCGGTGACGGTCACCGCCAGGTCCGCGGACACGCCGGTGTACTCGCCGCCGGCGGCGGTGTGGGTGAGCGTCACCGAGTCGTCGGTGCCGTCGGCGTCGTCCCTGGCGGTGACCGTCACCGACTGCGGGCTGGCCCAATCCGTGTCGCTGAACGTCAGCGTGCTCGCGCCCAGGGTCACGTCGGTGTTCTGCTGGCCCGACACGGTGACCGTCACCGTCTCCGACGGCTCGGTCGCCAGCTTGACGGTGTAGGTGCCGCCCGTGGCGTCGCCCTCGAGCACCGTCAGCGACGACACCGACAGCACGATCCCCCGGTCGTCGTCGGTGACGGTGACCGCCAGGTCCGCGGACACGCCGGTGTACTCGCCGCCGGCGGCGGTGTGGGTGAGCGTCACCGAGTCGTCGGTGTCGTCGGCGTCGTCCCTGGCGGTGACCGTCACCGACTGCGGGCTGGCCCAATCCGTGTCGCTGAACGTCAGCGTGCTCGCGCCCAGGGTCACGTCGGTGTTCTGCTGGCCCGACACGGTGACCGTCACCGTCTCGGTGGGCTCCGTGGCCAGCTTGACGGTGTAGGCGCCGCCCGTGGCGTCGCCCTCGAGCACCGTCAGCGACGACACCGACAGCACGATCCCCCGGTCGTCGTCGGTGACGGTGACCGCCAGGTCCGCGGACACGCCGGTGTACTCGCCCGCCCGCGGCGGTGTGGGTGAGCGTCACCGAGTCGTCGGTGCCGTCGGCGTCGTCCCTGGCGGTGACCGTCACCGACTGCGGGCTGGCCCAATCCGTGTCGCTGAACGTCAGCGTGCTCGCGCCCAGGGTCACGTCGGTGTTCTGCTGGCCCGACACGGTGACCGTCACCGTCTCGGTGGGCTCGGTCGCCAGCGCCACCGTGTAGGTGCCGCCGGTGGCGTCGCCCTCGAGCACCGTCAGCGACGACACCGACAGCACGATCCCCCGGTCGTCGTCGGTGACGGTCACCGCCAGGTCCGCGGACACGCCGGTGTACTCGCCGCCGGCGGCGGTGTGGGTGAGCGTCACCGAGTCGTCGGTGCCGTCGGCGTCGTCCCTGGCGGTGACCGTCACCGACTGCGGGCTGGCCCAATCCGTGTCGCTGAACGTCAGCGTGCTCGCGCCCAGGGTCACGTCGGTGTTCTGCTGGCCCGACACGGTGACCGTCACCGTCTCCGACGGCTCGGTCGCCAGCGCCACCGTGTAGGTGCCGCCCGTGGCGTCGCCCTCGAGCACCGTCAGCGACGACACCGACAGCACGATCCCCCGGTCGTCGTCGGTGACGGTGACCGCCAGGTCCGCGGACACGCCGGTGTACTCGCCGCCGGCGGCGGTGTGGGTGAGCGTCACCGAGTCGTCGGTGCCGTCGGCGTCGTCCCTGGCGGTGACCGTCACCGACTGCGGGCTGGCCCAATCCGTGTCGCTGAACGTCAGCGTGCTCGCGCCCAGGGTCACGTCGGTGTTCTGCTGGCCCGACACGGTGACCGTCACCGTCTCCGACGGCTCGGTCGCCAGCGCCACGGTGTAGGCGCCGCCCGTGGCGTCGCCCTCGAGCACCGTCAGCGACGACACCGACAGCACGATCCCCCGGTCGTCGTCGGTGACGGTGACCGCCAGGTCCGCGGACACGCCGGTGTACTCGCCGCCGGCGGCGGTGTGGGTGAGCGTCACCGAGTCGTCGGTGCCGTCGGCGTCGTCCCTGGCGGTGACCGTCACCGACTGCGGGCTGGCCCAATCCGTGTCGCTGAACGTCAGCGTGCTCGCGCCCAGGGTCACGTCGGTGTTCTGCTGGCCCGACACGGTGACCGTCACCGTCTCGGTGGGCTCCGTGGCCAGCTTGACGGTGTAGGTGCCGCCGGTGGCGTCGCCCTCGAGCACCGTCAGCGACGACACCGACAGCACGATCCCCCGGTCGTCGTCGGTGACGGTGACCGCCAGGTCCGCGGACACGCCGGTGTACTCGCCGCCGGCGGCGGTGTGGGTGAGCGTCACCGAGTCGTCGGTGTCGTCGGCGTCGTCCCTGGCGGTGACCGTCACCGACTGCGGGCTGGCCCAATCCGTGTCGCTGAACGTCAGCGTGCTCGCGCCCAGGGTCACGTCGGTGTTCTGCTGGCCCGACACGGTGACCGTCCACCGTCTCGGTGGGCTCGGTGGCCAGCTTGACGGTGTAGGTGCCGCCGGTGGCGTCGCCCTCGAGCACCGTCAGCGACGACACCGACAGCACGATCCCCCCGGTCGTCGTGTTGACGGTGACCGCCAGGTCCGCGGACACGCCGGTGTACTCGCCGCCGGCGGCGGTGTGGGTGAGCGTCACCGAGTCGTCGGTGTCGTCGGCGTCGTCCCTGGCGGTGACCGTCACCGACTGCGGGCTGGCCCAATCCGTGTCGCTGAACGTCAGCGTGCTCGCGCCCAGGGTCACGTCGGTGTTCTGCTGGCCCGACACGGTGACCGTCACCGTCTCGGTGGGCTTCGGTGGCCAGCTTGACGGTGTAGGTGCCGCCGGTGGCGTCGCCCTCGAGCACCGTCAGCGACGACACCGACAGCACGATCCCCCGGTCGTCGTCGGTGACGGTGACCGCCAGGTCCGCGGACACGCCGGTGTACTCGCCGCCGGCGGCGGTGTGGGTGAGCGTCACCGAGTCGTCGGTGCCGTCGGCGTCGTCCCTGGCGGTGACCGTCACCGACTGCGGGCTGGCCCAATCCGTGTCGCTGAACGTCAGCGTGCTCGCGCCCAGGGTCACGTCGGTGTTCTGCTGGCCCGACACGGTGACCGTCACCGTCTCGGTGGGCTCGGTCGCCAGCGCCACCGTGTAGGTGCCGCCGGTGGCGTCGCCCTCGAGCACCGTCAGCGACGACACCGACAGCACGATCCCCCGGTCGTCGTCGGTGACGGTGACCGCCAGGTCGCGGGACACGCCGGTGTACTCGCCGCCGGCGGCGGTGTGGGTGAGCGTCACCGAGTCGTCGGTGTCGTCGGCGTCGTCCCTGGCGGTGACCGTCACCGACTGCGGGCTGGCCCAATCCGTGTCGCTGAACGTCAGCGTGCTCGCGCCCAGGGTCACGTCGGTGTTCTGCTGGCCCGACACGGTGACCGTCACCGTCTCGGTGGGCTCGGTGGCCAGCTTGACGGTGTAGGTGCCGCCGGTGGCGTCGCCCTCGAGCACCGTCAGCGACGACACCGACAGCACGATCCCCCGGTCGTCGTCGGTGACGGTGACCGCCAGGTCCGCGGACACGCCGGTGTACTCGCCGCCGGCGGCGGTGTGGGTGAGCGTCACCGAGTCGTCGGTGTCGTCGGCGTCGTCCCTGGCGGTGACCGTCACCGACTGCGGGCTGGCCCAATCCGTGTCGCTGAACGTCAGCGTGCTCGCGCCCAGGGTCACGTCGGTGTTCTGCTGGCCCGACACGGTGACCGTCACCGTCTCGGTGGGCTCGGTCGCCAGCGCCACCGTGTAGGTGCCGCCCGTGGCGTCGCCCTCGAGCACCGTCAGCGACGACACCGACAGCACGATCCCCCGGTCGTCGTCGGTGACGGTGACCGCCAGGTCCGCGGACACGCCGGTGTACTCGCCGCCGGCGGCGGTGTGGGTGAGCGTCACCGAGTCGTCGGTGTCGTCGGCGTCGTCCCTGGCGGTGACCGTCACCGACTGCGGGCTGGCCCAATCCGTGTCGCTGAACGTCAGCGTGCTCGCGCCCAGGGTCACGTCGGTGTTCTGCTGGCCCGACACGGTGACCGTCACCGTCTCGGTGGGCTCGGTGGCCAGCTTGACGGTGTAGGTGCCGCCGGTGGCGTCGCCCTCGAGCACCGTCAGCGACGACACCGACAGCACGATCCCCCGGTCGTCGTCGGTGACGGTGACCGCCAGGTCCGCGGTGACGCCGGTGTACTCGCCGCCGGCGGCGGTGTGGGTGAGCGTCACCCGAGTCGTCGGTGTCGTCGGCGTCGTCCCTGGCGGTGACCGTCACCGACTGCGGGCTGGCCCAATCCGTGTCGCTGAACGTCAGCGTGCTCGCGCCCAGGGTCACGTCGGTGTTCTGCTGGCCCGACACGGTGACCGTCACCGTCTCGGTGGGCTCGGTGGCCAGCTTGACGGTGTAGGTGCCGCCCGTGGCGTCGCCCTCGAGCACCGTCAGCGACGACACCGACAGCACGATCCCCCGGTCGTCGTCGGTGACGGTGACCGCCAGGTCCGCGGTGACGCCGGTGTACTCGCCGCCGGCGGCGGTGTGGGTGAGCGTCACCGAGTCGTCGGTGTCGTCGGCGTCGTCCCTGGCGGTGACCGTCACCGACTGCGGGCTGGCCCAATCCGTGTCGCTGAACGTCAGCGTGCTCGCGCCCAGGGTCACGTCGGTGTTCTGCTGGCCCGACACGGTGACCGTCACCGTCTCGGTGGGCTCGGTGGCCAGCTTGACGGTGTAGGTGCCGCCCGTGGCGTCGCCCTCGAGCACCGTCAGCGACGACACCGACAGCACGATCCCCCGGTCGTCGTCGGTGACGGTGACCGCCAGGTCCGCGGTGACGCCGGTGTACTCGCCGCCGGCGGCGGTGTGGGTGAGCGTCACCGAGTCGTCGGTGTCGTCGGCGTCGTCCCTGGCGGTGACCGTCACCGACTGCGGGCTGGCCCAATCCGTGTCGCTGAACGTCAGCGTGCTCGCGCCCAGGGTCACGTCGGTGTTCTGCTGGCCCGACACGGTGACCGTCACCGTCTCGGTGGGCTCGGTGGCCAGCTTGACGGTGTAGGTGCCGCCGGTGGCGTCGCCCTCGAGCACCGTCAGCGACGACACCGACAGCACGATCCCCCGGTCGTCGTCGGTGACGGTGACCGCCAGGTCCGCGGTGACGCCGGTGTACTCGCCGCCGGCGGCGGTGTGGGTGAGCGTCACCGAGTCGTCGGTGTCGTCGGCGTCGTCCCTGGCGGTGACCGTCACCGACTGCGGGCTGGCCCAATCCGTGTCGCTGAACGTCAGCGTGCTCGCGCCCAGGGTCACGTCGGTGTTCTGCTGGCCCGACACGGTGACCGTCACCGTCTCGGTGGGCTCGGTGGCCAGCTTGACGGTGTAGGTGCCGCCGGTGGCGTCGCCCTCGAGCACCGTCAGCGACGACACCGACAGCACGATCCCCCGGTCGTCGTCGGTGACGGTGACCGCCAGGTCCGCGGTGACGCCGGTGTACTCGCCGCCGGCGGCGGTGTGGGTGAGCGTCACCGAGTCGTCGGTGTCGTCGGCGTCGTCCCTGGCGGTGACCGTCACCGACTGCGGGCTGGCCCAATCCGTGTCGCTGAACGTCAGCGTGCTCGCGCCCAGGGTCACGTCGGTGTTCTGCTGGCCCGACACGGTGACCGTCACCGTCTCCGACGGCTCGGTCGCCAGCGCCACCGTGTAGGTGCCGCCCGTGGCGTCGCCCTCGAGCACCGTCAGCGACGACACCGACAGCACGATCCCCCGGTCGTCGTCGGTGACGGTGACCGCCAGGTCCGCGGACACGCCGGTGTACTCGCCGCCGGCGGCGGTGTGGGTGAGCGTCACCGAGTCGTCGGTGTCGTCGGCGTCGTCCCTGGCGGTGACCGTCACCGACTGCGGGCTGGCCCAATCCGTGTCGCTGAACGTCAGCGTGCTCGCGCCCAGGGTCACGTCGGTGTTCTGCTGGCCCGACACGGTGACCGTCACCGTCTCGGTGGGCTCGGTCGCCAGCGCCACCGTGTAGGTGCCGCCGGTGGCGTCGCCCTCGAGCACCGTCAGCGACGACACCGACAGCACGATCCCCCGGTCGTCGTCGGTGACGGTGACCGCCAGGTCCGCGGTGACGCCGGTGTACTCGCCGCCGGCGGCGGTGTGGGTGAGCGTCACCGAGTCGTCGGTGTCGTCGGCGTCGTCCCTGGCGGTGACCGTCACCGACTGCGGGCTGGCCCAATCCGTGTCGCTGAACGTCAGCGTGCTCGCGCCCAGGGTCACGTCGGTGTTCTGCTGGCCCGACACGGTGACCGTCACCGTCTCGGTGGGCTCGGTGGCCAGCTTGACGGTGTAGGTGCCGCCGGTGGCGTCGCCCTCGAGCACCGTCAGCGACGACACCGACAGCACGATCCCCCGGTCGTCGTCGGTGACGGTGACCGCCAGGTCCGCGGACACGCCGGTGTACTCGCCGCCGGCGGCGGTGTGGGTGAGCGTCACCGAGTCGTCGGTGCCGTCGGCGTCGTCCCTGGCGGTGACCGTCACCGACTGCGGGCTGGCCCAATCCGTGTCGCTGAACGTCAGCGTGCTCGCGCCCAGGGTCACGTCGGTGTTCTGCTGGCCCGACACGGTGACCGTCACCGTCTCCGACGGCTCGGTCGCCAGCGCCACCGTGTAGGTGCCGCCGGTGGCGTCGCCCTCGAGCACCGTCAGCGACGACACCGACAGCACGATCCCCCGGTCGTCGTCGGTGACGGTGACCGCCAGGTCCGCGGACACGCCGGTGTACTCGCCGCCGGCGGCGGTGTGGGTGAGCGTCACCGAGTCGTCGGTGCCGTCGGCGTCGTCCCTGGCGGTGACCGTCACCGACTGCGGGCTGGCCCAATCCGTGTCGCTGAACGTCAGCGTGCTCGCGCCCAGGGTCACGTCGGTGTTCTGCTGGCCCGACACGGTGACCGTCACCGTCTCCGACGGCTCGGTCGCCAGCGCCACCGTGTAGGTGCCGCCCGTGGCGTCGCCCTCGAGCACCGTCAGCGACGACACCGACAGCACGATCCCCCGGTCGTCGTCGGTGACGGTGACCGCCAGGTCCGCGGACACGCCGGTGTACTCGCCGCCGGCGGCGGTGTGGGTGAGCGTCACCGAGTCGTCGGTGCCGTCGGCGTCGTCCCTGGCGGTGACCGTCACCGACTGCGGGCTGGCCCAATCCGTGTCGCTGAACGTCAGCGTGCTCGCGCCCAGGGTCACGTCGGTGTTCTGCTGGCCCGACACGGTGACCGTCACCGTCTCCGACGGCTCGGTCGCCAGCGCCACCGTGTAGGTGCCGCCCGTGGCGTCGCCCTCGAGCACCGTCAGCGACGACACCGACAGCACGATCCCCCGGTCGTCGTCGGTGACGGTCACCGCCAGGTCCGCGGACACGCCGGTGTACTCGCCGCCGGCGGCGGTGTGGGTGAGCGTCACCGAGTCGTCGGTGCCGTCGGCGTCGTCCCTGGCGGTGACCGTCACCGACTGCGGGCTGGCCCAATCCGTGTCGCTGAACGTCAGCGTGCTCGCGCCCAGGGTCACGTCGGTGTTCTGCTGGCCCGACACGGTGACCGTCACCGTCTCCGACGGCTCGGTCGCCAGCGCCACCGTGTAGGTGCCGCCCGTGGCGTCGCCCTCGAGCACCGTCAGCGACGACACCGACAGCACGATCCCCCGGTCGTCGTCGGTGACGGTGACCGCCAGGTCCGCGGACACGCCGGTGTACTCGCCGCCGGCGGCGGTGTGGGTGAGCGTCACCGAGTCGTCGGTGCCGTCGGCGTCGTCCCTGGCGGTGACCGTCACCGACTGCGGGCTGGCCCAATCCGTGTCGCTGAACGTCAGCGTGCTCGCGCCCAGGGTCACGTCGGTGTTCTGCTGGCCCGACACGGTGACCGTCACCGTCTCCGACGGCTCGGTCGCCAGCGCCACGGTGTAGGCGCCGCCGGTGGCGTCGCCCTCGAGCACCGTCAGCGACGACACCGACAGCACGATCCCCCGGTCGTCGTCGGTGACGGTGACGGCGAGGTCCGCGGTGACGCCGGTGTACTCGCCGCCGGCGGCGGTGTGGGTGAGCGTCACCGAGTCGTCGGTGCCGTCGGCGTCGTCCCTGGCGGTGACCGTCACCGACTGCGGGCTGGCCCAATCCGTGTCGCTGAACGTCAGCGTGCTCGCGCCCAGGGTCACGTCGGTGTTCTGCTGGCCCGACACGGTGACCGTCACCGTCTCCGACGGCTCGGTCGCCAGCGCCACCGTGTAGGTGCCGCCCGTGGCGTCGCCCTCGAGCACCGTCAGCGACGACACCGACAGCACGATCCCCCGGTCGTCGTCGGTGACGGTCACCGCCAGGTCCGCGGACACGCCGGTGTACTCGCCGCCGGCGGCGGTGTGGGTGAGCGTCACCGAGTCGTCGGTGCCGTCGGCGTCGTCCCTGGCGGTGACCGTCACCGACTGCGGGCTGGCCCAATCCGTGTCGCTGAACGTCAGCGTGCTCGCGCCCAGGGTCACGTCGGTGTTCTGCTGGCCCGACACGGTGACCGTCACCGTCTCGGTGGGCTCGGTGGCCAGCTTGACGGTGTAGGTGCCGCCGGTGGCGTCGCCCTCGAGCACCGTCAGCGACGACACCGACAGCACGATCCCCCGGTCGTCGTCGGTGACGGTGACCGCCAGGTCCGCGGACACGCCGGTGTACTCGCCGCCCGCGGCGGTGTGGGTGAGCGTCACCGAGTCGTCGGTGCCGTCGGCGTCGTCCCTGGCGGTGACCGTCACCGACTGCGGGCTGGCCCAATCCGTGTCGCTGAACGTCAGCGTGCTCGCGCCCAGGGTCACGTCGGTGTTCTGCTGGCCCGACACGGTGACCGTCACCGTCTCCGACGGCTCGGTCGCCAGCGCCACCGTGTAGGTGCCGCCCGTGGCGTCGCCCTCGAGCACCGTCAGCGACGACACCGACAGCACGATCCCCCGGTCGTCGTCGGTGACGGTCACCGCCAGGTCCGCGGACACGCCGGTGTACTCGCCGCCGGCGGCGGTGTGGGTGAGCGTCACCGAGTCGTCGGTGCCGTCGGCGTCGTCCCTGGCGGTGACCGTCACCGACTGCGGGCTGGCCCAATCCGTGTCGCTGAACGTCAGCGTGCTCGCGCCCAGGGTCACGTCGGTGTTCTGCTGGCCCGACACGGTGACCGTCACCGTCTCCGACGGCTCGGTCGCCAGCTTGACGGTGTAGGTGCCGCCCGTGGCGTCGCCCTCGAGCACCGTCAGCGACGACACCGACAGCACGATCCCCCGGTCGTCGTCGGTGACGGTGACCGCCAGGTCCGCGGACACGCCGGTGTACTCGCCGCCGGCGGCGGTGTGGGTGAGCGTCACCGAGTCGTCGGTGTCGTCGGCGTCGTCCCTGGCGGTGACCGTCACCGACTGCGGGCTGCCCCAATCCGTGTCGCTGAACGTCAGCGTGCTCGCGGTGAGGCCGCCCAACGTCACGTCGGTGTTCTGCTGGCCCGACACGGTGACCGTCACAGTCTCCGACGGCTCGGTCGCCAGCGCCACCGTGTAGGCGCCGCCCGTGGCGTCGCCCTCGAGCACCGTCAGCGACGACACAGACAGCACGATCGCGGTGCCCCGTACGATGGTGAGGATGTATTCCTGTGCGGTTGTGGTGTCTTGGGCCGTGACCGTGACCGTGACGTAGTTGGGTCCGGGGCTGAGGTCGACCTGGTGGCCCAGTGCCGCCATGTCAGCGTCTGGGACGCTGTAGGACACCGTGGCCCCGTATTGATTTGTGGTGGCCGTGACGGTGGCTCGCGTTACTGTGCTCCCCATGCCCACCGCATAGGCTGTCGTATCCGGTGTGAAGCCGAAGATGTCCCTGGGACTGACAGTCAGGGAACTCAGTGATGCGTCGTCGCTGGCGGTATTGAAGGAATAGACCTTCTCTTCGTTGGCGGACGTCGCCCACAAGGTCCGCCCCATGGACCAGATGCCCTTCCTGTCGGTGAATCCAACATCGGTCGGGAGGACAATGTCTCTATGCTCTTCCCGTTCCCCGCTAGTGATATTCCAGGCGGGCAGGGTGGACGAACCCTCATGAATAACCCCACATCGAGGTTCCGTCTGACCAGATACCTCCGGCCATTAGGGTTCCGGCGCTTGCGTTCAGGATTCCGGAGGTTTGATGGACCCCATCCGACAGCCGGTAAGGGTGGATGAGCCTGCTCAACACGTCCAAGACCCAAATATTCACGCCGTCTGACCAGATGTCGGCCGGTGACGGGTTGGAGGAGTGTAGTGGTATGTCCCTCAAGGCTTCACGGGCCCCGTCCGACAGCCGGTAGGCATAGAGCCTCCGATCGGTGAACTCCATGTTGGAGACCCATACGGTGACGCCGTTGGACCAGATGCCGCCGGGAGTGGAGTTTTGAGTATCCAGCGGGAAGTCCTTGGAGGCGTCCGGTGTGCCATCGAGGTTGTAGGCATAGACCTCCAAGTCGTCAGCGTCCACCACCCATATGTTGTTCTCATTGCCCCAGATCCCGTAGGGCATCTGGTTTCCTACCGAGATGAGACCATCCAGGTCGTCCACAGCTTTCCAGCCGTAGACATCGGTGACGCCTCGTCCAATGGTCAGGGTGTGCTGTTGGGTACTCACCGTGTCTTGGGCCGTGATTGTGACTGTTAGAGTGTTGAGACCGGCGCTGAGGTCGACCTGGTGGCCCGGCGCCTTCATATCAGCGTCTGGGACGCTGTAGGACACTGTGGACACGCTCTGGCTGGGGGTTGCGATGACGGTCGCTCGCTCCACTGTGCTGGCCATGCCTACGGCGTAGTTTTCCCTGTCTGGCTCGAAACCGATGATGTCCCTTGGGCTGACCCTAAGGGAGCTGAGCGTTGGGTCGTCGCTGATCAGATTGAATGAGTAAGCCTTGTCTGCGTCGCTTGTGAGCACCCACATTGTGAGTCCATCCGACCAGATGGACTGAATTTCGGCGAATACTGGATAACTCGGGAGGAGGAAATCTCTATCCTGGGCTGGTGTCCTGGTGGTGAGGTCGTAGGCGCTTATTGTGGACCCAAAGGCGTCGGCAACCCACATGGTGGTCTCATCCGACCAGATGCCGCTTGACAAAATGAAGTCCGAACTCAAGTCCAGGTCCTTGGATGAATCACGGATCCCGTTCTCGAGCCCGTAGGCATACAGCACGCCATCCTGGATGTCCGCAACCCAAATCGTCGTGCCGTTGGACCAGATGTCGGCCGGAGCTTCATTCTGGGTATCCAACGTGATGTCCTTGGAGGAATCGCGAGTCCTGCCCGAAAACCGGTAGGCGTAGAGCTTCGTATCGAAGCCCTCCCAATTCGCGACCCAGATGGTGGTGCCGTCTGACCAGATGCCGGTCGGCACCGCATTGTCGGGATCCAGCGGGAATTCTCGCGTGCGGCGCCGGGTCCCGTCCGACGGCTGATAGACGTATACCTTCACGTCCTCAGAGTCAACTACGAAGATGCTGTTTCTGTTGCCCCACATGCCGAAGGGGGCTTGGTTCTCCGCCCCAATGAGACCGTCAAGGTCGTACTCGGCCCGCCAACCGTATTGACTTCGATCGCCCCGCCCGATGCCCACGGAGTACTCATCTGTCTCCACTCCGTCTGGGGCCGTGACAGTGATTGTGAAAGTGTTGAGACCGACGCTGAGGTCCACTTGGTGGCCTTCGACATCTGGATCAGCGTCCGAGGAGTTGTAGGACAGTGAAGCCTCGCCGTCGGTGGCAGTGGCACCGACGGTAGCCGTGGTGACCGAGTTGGCCATGCCCACCGCATAGTCGTTCCGCTCCGAGTGGAAGCCGATTATGTCCCTTGGACTGACGCTCAGGCTGCTAAGCCAGGTCTCCGCGCTGGTCAAGTTCAGCGCGTACGCCTTGTTTTGGGCGTTCGAGAGCACCCACAACGTGTTGCCGTTGGACCAGAAGGCTCTCTTGTCGGTGAGCCCGATACCCGCCGGGAGAGTGATGTCATTGGCCGCTTCCCGGTCCAGGGTTTCGAGGTTCCATGCCGCCAGGGAGGTCAGGCTGGGATTGGTGACCCAGAGTGTTACGCCGTCTGACCAGATGCCGGATGGCCGTGTCAACACCGAGCGCACGTTGAGTTCGCTGGACTGGGTCCGGGTCCCATTCGATAGCTGGTAAGCGAAGATGTTCGACATCGGATCTTGGTTGGCAACCCATATGGTTACGCCGTCTGACCAAACGTCGGAGGGATTGGTATTGTCGGGATCCAGCTTGATGTCTTTGGCGGAGTCGCGGGTCCCGTCCGACAGCTGATAGCCGAAAAGTCTGACCGCAGACGAGTCAGCGACCCACACGGTGACGCCGTTTGACCAGATGCCCTCTGGTGCGCTGTTGTCGGTATCCAGCGGGAATTCCTTGGATGCATCCCGGGTTCCGTAGCGGTTGTACGCGAAGACTGTGCCGCTGCCAGAGTCCGTTACCCAGATGGTGTCATCGTTGCCCCACAAGCCAACGGGCCGGATGTTATCGACCGCTCTCAACCCGTTCAGATCGTATTCGGCTCTCCAGCTGTGGCGGCTTAGATGGCTACGCCCAATGTCAATGGTATGTTCCATAGTTGTATAGCCGTCGTGGGCGGTCACTGTGACAGCGACGGTGTTCAAGCCGATGCTGAGGTCTACTTGGTGACCGTCTTCGAAGGGATCCAAGTCGAGGACGCTGTAGGCCAGAGTGGCGGAACTGTCAATGGGAATGGCCGTGATTGTCGCGGTGGTGACTTTTCTATTCACACCGACTGCATAGTGAGTCGTCCGTCGAGTGAACCCAAGGATGTCTCTGGGTGCGACCGTCAGAGCGCTGAGCCTCGGCTGGTGGCGGACAGAATTGAACGCGTACACCTTGTCGTTACCATCAGAGACCACCCACAGGGTTATGCTGTCTGACCAGACTGCCCTCTGGTCGGTAATTCCGATATCGTCGGGGATCGGGAAGTCCCGTTGCTCATTCCTGATCCGGTCGTCGATATCCCAACCAACCAAGGAATCGACTGCCTTGTCAGCAATCCAGATGGTCTCATCGTCCATCCAGAAACCAGTGGGAGGATCGTCGTCCGTGCTGACCCCACGTTCTTGCGATTCCACGCGTTCTCCGTTCGACCGCTGATAGACGTAGAGCCAGGAGGCAGTCGAGTCCAAGACCCACATGAATTGGCCGTCAGCCCAGATCTCAGCAGGATCCTTGTTGGAATCATCCAAAACGATGTCTTCGGAGGAGTCGCGCTCTCCATTCGAGAGTGTGTATGCAAAGAGTCTGGCTCCGTCCGTGTCTGCTACCCATATGGTGACGCCGTCGGACCAGATGCCGGTGGGACTGCTGTTGTCAGAATGCAACGCAAACCCCTGGGAGCTGTCTAGCGTCCCGTCCTTGTTGTACACATAGAGCCTCGTGTCCTCAGTATCAACAATCCATATGTGGTCGTCGTTGGCCCAGATGCCGAAAGGATCCTCGTTCCCAGCCGCGATCAGCCCGTTCAGGTCGTCCTGGGCACGCCAGCCGTACCCGGCTTCCGAACCGCGTCCGATGTCCAGCGTGTATATCTCGCTGTTCAGGGAGTCGTAGGCAGTGACGACGATATTCACCCTCGTGCGGCCTGTGGAGAGGAGGACTTGGATGCCATCCGTAAGCGGATCGCTGTCAGTGACGCGGTAATCAGGCGTAGCCTTTTCAAAGGTGGGGGTTGCGTCGATCGTGACGGTGGTGACCATGCGGTCCACGCCCACGGCGTAAAGGGTGCGGCCCGCGATGACGTCGACGACCTCTCCAGGGACGAACTCTCCAGTATTGACGGTTATGGTACTCAGCGTGGCGTCTTGACTGTTGGCGTTGAAAGCGAAGACTTTGTCTTGGGTCGGAGACACCACCCACACGGTGACACCGTCGGACCAGAGGGATGCCTTGGCCATGAGCCCGGTATCCGCGGGGATGGTGAATCCAAATGCTTCGTTCCGCTCTCCCAAAATGATATCATAGGCCGACACCTCGGACGATGTGCTATCAGCAACATACCAGAAGGCGCGGTCGCTCCAGATTCCACTGGGCGCGACGGTTGACTCACTGAAGTCATAGTCCTTGTCCTCGTCGCGCTCCCCGCCAGACAACTGATACGCGAACAGTTTGCGGACCTGTACATCCAACACCCACATAGTCTCGCCGTCTGACCAGATGTCACCGGGCAGCGTGTTAGTCACATCCAGGCTGATGTCTCTAGCGGGTTGGTAGCCCCTCTCTTCAAAGAATTCATAGGCGTAGAGCTTGTTGTCGTCGGCGTCTGCTACCCACATTATTTGATCGTCACTCCAGATACCGGTTGGGGTGTCGTTCAGGGTGGTAAGTGAGTAGTCGAGGCCGGTGGCCCGGGTGCCGTCTTTGTTGTACGCGAAGAGCTTGTCCTCACCGAAGTCGGATATCCACAAGGTACGGTCGTTGCTCCAGATGCCGTACGGGTTGATTTGGCCGGCTGCGAGGAGCCCGTCGAGGTCCTGTTCGGCCGCCCATCCATAGGGTGCGGAGGAACCCCGGGCGATAACCAGGGTGTAGTCCTGGGTTGATGTGTTGTCTTCGGCCGTGACGGTGACGGTTACCGTGTTGGCACCGCTGTCCAGGTCGACCTGGTGGCCCGCGGCGTTCCCGTCGGCGTCTGGGACACTGTACGACACGCCTGCCCCGCTGTGGGTGGGGATGGCTTCAATGGTCGCGGAGGCGACTGTGCTGGCCACACCCACGGCATAGTAGGTCCTTGCGGGCTCGAAACTGATGTCTCTGGGACTGACCGTCAGGCTGCTCAGAGTGGCCGTCGACGACAGGGACTGGGCCTGCACCTGAAGGGAAGCCAAGACGCCAAATGCAGCAACGAGCGCGGCAAGTACCAGCAGCGCGATCGTCTGGGTCCACAGCTGAACTACAGCCTCAGTCTTGGACCGGCTCAGGTCGACCACGTCGGCCACGTGTAGGCGCAACCAGCGCCGTCGCGAGTTCGTGTGCCGCTGGCCCACCGTCCTCGAGGCGTTCGAACTCCAACAGCCTCGGCGTCCCGGCGCGACGTCCACAGAGCCTTAGCCTGCTCCAGCGACTCCAAGGAGCCAGGACGACCACCACCGGCTACCCATAAGCGTGCATTGTGTCTCCGAATGTCTCCAAGTAATTCGATTATCCGAATTACGCCAAAGGCCGACTGTGACCTACGTTGAGCGAGCGGGTCTCGAATACGAGCACGCTCTGCGCCACCATCGCGGGCAAGCCCACCTGAGCAGGCATTCGGTTCTAGCTCAACATGGGTAAAGGCGGAGTAATACATCTCTCAGACCCTGCCGTGCCTGGCCTCGGGCACGCCGCTTGCCACGGCAGACAATACAAGAGTTGGGAGCGGCAAACAGGCTCTTCGGAAATGAGCGGGCACTGGGTCCGCGATCGGCGGGGTGGGGGCCTCCAGAATCGGGGTTGACAGACACCGGCTCGAGGGAGGCCCTTGGTGGAGGAGAACCCTACGCGTATCTGCGAGTTGATCGTCGGCCTCGGTGACGTGGAGGTGCTCGGTGTCGGCGACGCGCCCGGCGGGCCGCTGGCGGTGCACATTCGAACTTGGGCACGGCCGGCTTGTGTGAGCTGTGGTGGGTCGGTGTGGTCCAAGGGCGCCAGCGCGGTGAGCTTGGTGGATCTGGCGGCGTTCGGGCGCCCGGTGCGTCTGGTGTGGCACAAATGACGGTGGCGTTGCCCGGCGGCGAACTGTGGGGTCGGATCGTTCACTGAGGTCGATGACCGGATCGCGCCGGCGCGGGCGGCGCGTTGGGCGACTGTCGCGGTGGGCCGCGACGCCCGCCCCGTGACCGATGTGGCCGCCGAGTTGGGTTGTGACTGGCACACCGCCAACCGGGCGGTCCTGGCCTGGGGTGAGGCGCTGCTGGCCGCGAACACCGCACGGGTGGGCACCGTGGAAGCCCTGGGTCTTGATGGGACCCTGTTCGGGCGACACGGCCGCTGGCGCACCCGCGACTGGTGCACCTCGATCGTGGACGTGACCGAAGGCCAACTCCTCGACATTGTCGCTGGTCGCGACGCTGCGGACCCCATCCGGTGGCTGCTCGCACAACCCCGGTCGTGGCGCGACAACATCGACTGGGGCGTGCTGGACCTCTCCGGGGCGTACCGGCGCACCTTCGAGGTGGCGCTGCCCCAAGCGCGCCAGGTCGCCGACCCGTTCCACGTCATCGGCTTGGCCAACAACAGCATCGACGAGGTGCGCCGACGCACCCAGAACGACATTCTCGGCCACCGCGGCCGCACAGACGACCCCCTCTATCGGGCGCGGCGGCTGCTCCTCGCCGCCCCCCAACGCCTCACCGAAGGTGGCGACGCCAAACTCCGCGGCCTGCTCGCCGCCAGCGATCCCCACGGCGAGGTCCGCATGGCGTGGCACGCCAAGGAAGTCCTCCGGTCGGTCTACGCCATCGACGATCCCACCCTCGCGGCAGAGTTCGTTGGAGTTCCCCCGAAATCGTGGAGGCATGCTCTTAGCCTGGATCCACCGTTGGGTGGGGGGTGGTTGGGGGTGGGGGTGCGGGTGCGCGGAAATGCCTCGCTGACCTGGGAGAATGGCCGTGAATACAAGCGGCTGTTTGGCCCGGTTCAGGAGGCACTTCCTGTGAGTGGAGTATCGCACAACATTGACCGGTTCGGGGTGGTCTTCGACGACGAGTCGTTGGTCGCGGATGCGGGCCTGGTGGCGGCGGGCACGCTGATGGGCCGGCTGGGTGTCGCCGAGGCGGTCGACGCTTCGGTGCGCCTGGGTCGACGCCCCGGTGCGGCGTCGCCGGGTCGCAAGGTCCAGACGTTGAGGTGTGTCTGAGTTTGTGTCGTGTTTTGTGGGGTTTTTCAGGCCGCATGGTTGGGTTGTGTGGTTTGGTTGCGATTGTAGGTGATTCGTTGTTGGCGGGCTCGGATGAGTCCGTCTCGGCGGGCGGCTCGGATGGTGTCGCCGTGGCCTCGGTGTTCTTGGTCGGGGGTGACGTAGCCGATGCCGGCGTGGAGGCGGACGGTGTTGTAGTGCTCGCGGCGGATGTCGAGTTCGCGGCGTAGCACGTCGATGTCTTCGATCAGGTCGAGGTGGGGGTGTTCGGTTTTGAGGTGTCCGAACAGTGATTCGATCCAGGCTTGGTCGGTGGGGGTGTGGGGGCGGCCGTAGTGGGTGGCGAGCCAGCACAGCGCCATGAACTCCCGGGTGGATCCTGAGGTCATCTGCGGTCCGTTGTCGGACATGACCAGCAACACCGGCGCCTCGTCGGCGTCGGGGTGCCAGCGAACACTGTCGGGGTTGCGGGCGTCGATTGCCTCGTTGAGGCCTTCGACGCGCAGCGCCCGGTTGAAGACGGCTTGGACCTCGACGCTGGTCTCGTCGGCCGAGGTGATCTCCGCGATCCACTTGCGGGACACGACATCGGAGATGACCGTGGTCGCGGCCTGGGCGCCACTCCAGTGCGTCGTGTCGTAGATCCAGATCCGGTTCGGGGCTTGTTCCACCCAGTGCGGCCACGGTCGCCGCTGTGCTCGCCCCGGGCGCTTCACAGAACCGAACCGCAGGTCGCGGCGTTCAAGCACGCGGCGCACCGTCGAGGGGTCCGCCCAGAAGCGATCCAACCACGACCCCCGATGGGCGAGCTTGCGATGCGAACGATCCACCTCGGCCCACTCGTCGAACACCGCCACGATCTCCTCGGCCTCCTGCGGCGTCAGCGCGTGCAGCGCGCTGCCCCCCGGAGGCTCATCGTCGAGACCGACACCGGCGGCCACGCGGCACCGCCAGCGCTGCAGCCGGCGTTGGGACAACTCCAGGTACCGACACGCCTGCGCATCGGACCAGCCGCTTCGGACCGCGCCGTCGACGAGGCCGATCAATCCGGCTTTGGCGGCCGCGTCTACTCGCTGTGGGACCTGGCCGCTCAGCCCCATAGCTCTTTTCCCTCCGCCAACGTGAGCTTCACCGCCATCTCCGCCAGCGCTGCACGCAGCCGCTGCACCTCCGCGCGCGCCGCCTCCAACTCCACGTCGCGTTGCTTGTCCCGCCGGCCCGGGCGCGACCGCGCCAACGCATCCAACGCGCCCTGCCGAGCGACCTCGCGCAGCCTCGCCACCGTGGACCGGTCAACGCGTGCCCGCTCGGCCGCGTCACCAACGGTGCTCTCACCACGCACGAGCTGCATCCAGATCTCGTACTTCTCCTGCGGCGCCAAAACCCGCTTCTTCTTCCCGGCATGCTCAATGCTCAAAACGCCCTCCTCAGGCTCGATCCACAACCCCCACATGCTGTCTGAAACTCTTCCCAAAACACGACACGAACTCTGCCTCAACACACGGCTGAACGCGATACCGACTCCACACCGAACCCCAACTGGACCGCCACCCGGCGCACCGTGCCACGGTCAGTACCCAACTCGGCGCGCAACGCCCGACGCTTTAGAGCGTGCGCGGGTAGGTGGCTGACGCTGACAGATATTCTCCATCGGTGCCCGTTTCCGACCCGCCTACCAGCGCAAACGGCTGAGTCAGCGATACACCAAAACCCCAGGTCAGCACCTACCCGCGCGGCCTCTTAGCCTGGATCCACCGATTTGGGGGGTTGGTGGGTGGTGGGTGGTGGTGGTGGGGGTCTGGTGGGGGTTGGGGGACGTTGTTTGGTGGGCGTTGTGCTCGGCGGCGGTGGTGGTGGGTGTGTGTTTGCCGGTGTGGGCGGGTTTGGGGCGTGTGGGGGCGTGTGGGGGCCGTTGGTTTCGGCGGGATGTGTGGGGGTTAGCAGAGTTGGGGGAGGTTGCGGATGTTCGCGAGGGTGGTGTGGAAGGTGGGCGCCCAGGGCCAGTGGGCGGGCAGGCGCAAGACGCTGCGTCCGGCGTGGTTGACGAGGCGTCCGGGGAGGGCGAGGAGTTGGTTGCGGACGGTTTGCCCGGCGGTGAGTCGGCCGCGGCGGTTGGGGGTGTGGTGGTTGATCCAGCGGTAGAGGTTGTGGGCCAGGGTGGCGCAGGTCAGCCAGGCGGCGTTGGCGAAGAAGTTGCCCGACGGCAGGTGGGCGAGGCCGGTGGAGTTCTTGAGGTCGCGAATGGCGAGTTCGACGGTGGCGTGTTGGCGGTGGAACACGTCGGCGGCGACGGTGTCAGATGTGGTGTTGGTGACGAAGGCGTGGTAGCGCCAGTCGGGCCATAACGCCGCTTGTGTTTCGTCGGTGAGGCGGCTGCGGCGCACCACGAGGCGCAGCTTGCGCCCCTCGCCGCGGGCGCCGGCGACGAGGGTGGTCGCCGCCACGTGCGCTTCGCCGCCGAGCCGATAGTCGATCGGCGTCCAGTCCGCGTCGGCAATGGCATCAATGGCGGCTTTGACGTGGGCGTACAGCGGCATCGTGATCGACCAGCGCACCTTGAGGCGCTCCAGAGTGTCGAGGAGGTCATAGGACCAGAACCCCGCGTCGGCGCGCACGGTCAGCGCACCCGCAGCGCCGGCGCGTCGGGCGCGGTGGACGGTTTCGGCGACGAAATGGGCGTTGCCGCTCTGGCCGACCCCTTGCGCAGGCGGGCATGCAGCACCTCGCCGGTCTCGCCGCGGGTCGCCACCAACGGGCAATAGCCCAACTCGGCGGTGTAGCCGTAGGCGGCGCCGGCCTTCGCCTTGCCGACCACTTCACAGATCGTCGAGTCCACGTCGATGGTCATCGCATCCTCCCCGGGGCCGCCGATGACCAACCACGCCGCGCGCAGCACCTCGCCGGCCGCCTTGTCCAACTGGCGGACGTGACCCCACGTGAACGAACGCAGGAACGTCCCCAACGTCGACGGCGCCATCACCGTGAACCCCAACACCCGCCGCGTCGCGCCGGCGCGCAACCGATTCGCGTGATCGATGTGCGTCGCGCCCACCAGCATCGCCGCCACCAACGTCAACACCTTGCGACCCGGACCCGCCCCACCCGCGCGCCCCGACAGGCACACCACACGGTCAACGATCGCCGCCACACCCAACCGGCTCAGCAGCGTGCCCGCCGCCAACAAGCCCGCATCGGCCACCAACGACGCGTCGTCGAAAACCACCCCGAACCGATCAATCTTGCGCGATACTTCACTCACAGGAAGTGCCTCCCGAACTCGGGCCGTAGCCGCTGTTGCTAACGGCTATTCTCCCAGGTCAGCGAGGCACTTCCGCGCACCCCTAGCCCTCACAGACCAGACCCCACCGGTGGATCCAGGCTAAGCAGGGTTACCAGGTGCGCAATACCCCAACTGGGGCATACCTCGTTCCTCGGTGTCGGAATCCCGCAGCCGATGTGCTGGCCAAAATGTGGAGACCCACCCCTTCGAAATGTGGAGCCCCCTGCGGGCAAGCGAGAACCCGCAGGTCAGTGGTGGTCGCCAACACCCACTCACCCCCCGGCGCCACATCCCCGGCGTCGGCGGCTGCTCGCGGGCTCATCGTTGCCCGCTCGGCCTGCTCAAAGGTCTCCGTCGGGACCTCCCCGCCCGGCAGGTCGGAGGCTACGAGCCGGCCGCTGCGTCGGGCTGCCAGCGGAGCACCGGCCGGCGCGCCGCCGTGGCCTCGTCGAGCCGCCCGATGGGTGCAGTCCAGGGTGCGCCGTGCAGCGTCTCCGGATCGCGTTCGGCCTCGTCGGCGATCGCGATCATGGCCGCGGCCAGAGCTTCGATCGCCTCGGGGGGCTCCGTCTCGGTCGGCTCGATCATGAGCGCTTCCTCGACGATCAGCGGGAAGTAGACGGTCGGTGGGTGGAAGCCGTGGTCGATGAGGCGCTTGGCGATGTCGTACGTGCGCACGCCGTGCTCGCGGCGCTGGCGCGACCCCGAGAAGACGACCTCGTGCAACACCGGCCTGTCGTAGGGCAGGTCGTAGTGGCCACCCAGCAGCACGCGCAGGTAGTTGGCGTTGAGCACGGCCTGCCCGGAGACGGCTCGCAGGCCGTCGAGGCCGAGGGCGCGCAAGTACGCGTAGGCGCGGATCAGGACGCCGACGTTGCCACCGAACTGCTGCAGGCGCCCGATGCTGCGCTCGGGCTCCATGAGGCGGACGACGCCGTCGGTGCACTCGGTGACCACCGGCGTCGGGAGGTAGCGCGCCAGGTCCTCGCCGCAGCAGACCGGTCCCGCACCCGGGCCGCCGCCGCCGTGCGGCGTGCTGAAGCTCTTGTGCAGGTTCAGATGCACCACGTCAAATCCCAGATCGCCGTAGCGCACGCGCCCCATGATGGCGTTGAGGTTGGCCCCATCGCCGTACAGGTAAGCGCCGGCGTCGTGGATCAAGTCGGCCACCTCTTCGATACCGCGCTCCCACAGACCCAGCGTGTTCGGCACGGTGACCATGACCGCCGCCACCGATCCGTCCAACTCGCCCTCAATGGCGGCGCGATCCAGCGAGCCGTCCGCCGCTGTCGGGATCTGGGTGACCGTGAAACCGGCCATGGCGGCGGTCGCCGGGTTCGTGCCGTGCGCCGAGTCCGGGACCAGGATGCGTCGCCGCTGCTGGAGCTCGCCGCGATCCTCCAGGGCACGCGTGATCATGAGCGCGCCGGCCAACTCGCCCTGCGCGCCGGCGGCGGGGGCGAGGCTGACCGCCGGTAGGCCGGTGATCTCGCCCAAGCCGCGACCCAACTCGAGCATCGTGCGCAGCGTGCCCTGCACGTCCTCCGGAGGAGCCTGCGGATGCGCATCCGCCAGTCCCGGCAGCGACGCCACGAGGTCGTCGACCTTCGGGTTGTATTTCATAGTGCAGGAGCCCAGCGGGTACGTACCGGAGTCGATGCCGTAATTCCGCGCCGAGAGCTCCGTGTAGTAACGCACGAGCTCGCCCTGGCTCAGCTCCGGCAGCCGCACCGAGTCGCGCAACAGGTGAGCGTCGGGCAGCGGCGTGTCGTCGCCGTGCCAGGCGGGAACATCGACTGCCCGGCGCCCGGGCACTCCCCGATCGAAGCTCAGGCGCGCCCCGAAGTCTCCGCCCCCGGGCCGGGGCGCGCTCACACCTCGCCCCCGATCTCCGCCAGCGCCTCGATCAGCGCGTCGACGTGTGCGTCGGGCGTGGCCTCGGTCACCGCGAACAGCAGAGCCTGGCGCGCCTCCGGCTCCGGTCTCCCTGACACGTCGAATCCGGGACCGATGTCGCGTGCCCTGAGCGCGGCAGCCAACTCGGCGGCAGGAATCGGACCGCGCACGAGGAACTCCGAGAACCACGGCCCGCGCTCCGGCGTCTCGTAGCCACCCAGCGCGGCAATACGCCTTGCGGCGTCGTGGGCGCGCTGGTAGCACAACTCGGCGGCTTCGCGCAGGCCCCGCGGTCCCAGCGCCTGGACGGCGATCGTGAACGCAAGGGCGATCAGCGCCTGCGTCGTCGACACGTTCGAGGTCGCCCGCTCGCGCCGGATGAACTGCTCGCGTGCCTGCAGGGTGAGCACGTAGCCAGTGCGCGGTTCGCCCTCGCCGCCCGGCGGGCCGTGCAACTCTCGCGTGCGCCCGACGATGCGCCCGGGCATCTGCCGCAGGAACTCGGCTCGCGCCGCGAACAGCCCGAGCGACGGCCCGCCGAAGTGCGGCGGCCCCGCCAGATCGCGCCCTTCGCCGGTGACGATGTCGGCGCCCGCGTCGCCCGGCGCACGAAGCAGTCCCAGCGCAAAGGGATCGGCCACCGCCACCAGGAGCACCCCGTCGGCGTGCAGCGCCTCCGCGAGAGGTTCGAGATCGACGATTGCGCCGAGGAAGTCCGGCTGCTGGACGACGAGACAGGCATGATCGGGCGTCGCCGCCTCCCCGGACCGAAGCACGTCGACACGCAGCCCCGCACCGCGGGCGTACGTGCGCACGACGTCGGCGGTTCCGGGATGGATCGGCTCCAACAGTGCAACCGCCGGGCGCTTCGTGACGCGGGCGGCCAGGAGGCACGCCTCGGCGGTGGCGCTGGCCCCGTCGTAGAGACCGGTATTCGACACGTCCATCCCGGTGAGTTCGCACACCACCGACTGGTATTCGAACGCCGACTGCAACGTCCCCTGGCTGATCTCCGGCTGGTACGGCGTGTAGGCGGTGGCGAACTCCGAGCGGCCGCTCAGGTGCGAGGCGATGGTCGGTATCGAGTGCCGATACGCGCCCGCGCCGAGGAAGTTTGGCCGCGAGGGGATGGCGTTCGCGGCCGCCCGCTCGCTCAGGTGCGCGATCAGTTCCGGCTCCGTGAGGGCGGGGGGAAGGTCGATCGCCGGGTCGAGCAGGGCCGCGGGCAGGTCGGCGAACAGTGCGCCGATGTCGGCGACGCCGACCCGCTCCAGCATTCGGGCGCGGTCCGCCTCCGTGGCCGGGATGTACGGATGGGGCGAACCGGTGAGCAACGCTGACACCGGTGTCAGCTCGCCGGCAACTGCGCCCGGTACGCGGCGGCGTCGAGCAGGCCCTCCAGCTCGGCGTCATCGGCGAAGCGCACGCGGATCAGCCACCCCTCGCCATAGGGCGAAGCGTTGACCAGCTCCGGGGTGTCCTCGAGTTCCCCATTAGTGGCGATCACCTCGCCACTGACCGGCGCGAAGAGCTCGGAGACGGTCTTGGTGGATTCGATCTCGCCGCAGACCTCACCAGCGCTCACCAGGCTCCCCTCGGCGGGAAGATCGACGTAGACCACGTCGCCGAGCTGATCCTGGGCGAAGTCCGTAATGCCGCTGGTGACCTCGCCGGGCGTCTGGGCGTCGCGACGCAGCCACTCGTGGCTGGGCGTGTAGACGAGGTCGTCAGGAATAGCGCTGTCGGTCGTCACGGGTTCTTCGCTTTCCGGTAGAAGGGGCGGCGCACGGTCTCCACCGGGAGAGCGCGGCCGCGTACATCGACTTCGAGCATGACCCCGGGCTCCGCAAGCTCGACAGGGAGGTAGGCCATGCCGATCCCGATACGCAAGCTGGGGCTGAACGACCCGCTGGTGAGCTGCCCAACGGGCTCGCCGTCGCCAGGCCGGCACACCGCGTAACCCGCCCTCGGCACGCCGCGGTCGCGGGCCAACAGGTGGCAGAGCCGCCGCGTGCGAGCCCGGGCCTTCGCCTCGACAAGCGCCTCCCGGCCCGTAAAGGACGCCCCGTCGTCGAGGCTCACGGCGAATCCGAGCCCGGCCTCGTAGGGGTGCGTGGACCCGTCGATGTCGTTGCCGTGCAGCGGCAGCGCCGCCTCGAGCCGCAGCGTGTCGCGTGCGCCAAGGCCGGCGGGCGTAGCGCCGTTCGCCAGCAGAGCGTCCCAGAGCGACTCGGCGCAGTCGGCGCCGACGATGCACTCGCCGCCGTCCTCGCCCGTGTAGCCGGTCCGAGCGAACAGCACGTTCGCGCCGTGCCAGTCCAGCTCGACGCAGTCGCGTGGTTCGCGTGCGGCGATGTTCTCGTCAAGCACTCCGCTGAGGAGTCCGATCGCCTCGGGCCCCTGCACGGCCAGCATCACCGTGTCCTCGGTGGCCTCGACGGCGTCGTCGGCGACGGAGTGCAATCGCTCGATGTCCTGTTCGGCGTTGGCCGCGTTGTGGACGATCAGCCAGCGCTCGCCGGGCAGGTGGTAAACGAAGACGTCGTCGTCGATGCCGCCGGCGGTGTTGCAGTAGAGCGAGTAGTGCGCCTTGCCCGCCGGCAACATCGTGACGTCGAAGGTCGTCACCGAGCGCAGCAGTGACGCCGCCCGCGGCCCCTGCAGCCAGGCCCGCCCCAGGTGCGACACGTCGAACACGCCGGCATTCTCCCGCACGGCCGCGTGCTCGGCGACGATTCCCTGGTACTGCAGCGGCATCTCCCAGCCGGCGAAGGGCGCGAAGCGGGCGCCGGCTGCTTTATGGCGATCACGCAGCGCCAGCCTGCGCAGCCCGCCGTCGGCGCCGGACTCGCCGTATCCGCCCATTCCTCGAATGTACCCCCGCCCTATCCCCGTCGGATATCGCCTCCCGCCCCCCAGCGCGCCACACTCGGCTCTGGAGCGTCACTGCCGCAGTAACCACCCGGACGTGATTCTCGGGGTCGGCAGTGTCGTCGACGCACCCACGGCCGCGATCTATATCGACTTGGGTGCCAACTTCGTCGTCGGACCGGTTCTGAACGCCGAGGTGGCGCGCCTCTGCAACCGCCGCAAGGTCGCCTACTCGCCGGGTTGCGGGACGGCTTCGGAGATATCGCAGGCCGAGGAACTGGGCTGTGAGATCGTCAAGATCTTTCCAGGCGGCCAGGTCGGGGGGCCTGCCTTCGTGAAGGCCCTGCGGGGGCCGTGCCCTTGGACCCTGCTGATGCCGACGGGCGGGGTGGACATCACCGAGGTGTCACTGTCGGCATGGTTCGAGGCGGGCGTGCCGTGCGTCGGCGTCGGCTCCAGCCTCGTTGCGGCCGACATCGTGGCCTCCGGCGACTGGGCGGTGCTGGAGCGACGGGTGGCCGACACCCTCTCGCTGATCGGCCGGTGCCGGGCCCGGGCCGGCAATGGGTGAGTCACCGATGCCGGTGCTCGACCTGAGGGATCCCGCCGGCTGCCGGTGGGACTGCGTCGCCCTCGGGGAGGTCATGATTCGCCTCGACCCGGGGTGGGGGCGAGTGCGGACCGCGCGCACGCTGCAGGTGTGGCTAGGCGGCGGGGAGTACAACGTCGCCCGCGCGCTCAGGCGCTGCTTCGGGCTCCGCTCCGCCGTGGTCACCGCCATCGTCGACAACGAGGTCGGCCGGCTGCTGGAGGACCTGATCCTCACCGGCGGGGTCGACATGTCCTACGTCAGGTGGCTGCCGTTCGACGGGATCGGCCGATCCGCCCGCGTCGGGCTGAACTTCACCGAGAAGGGGTTCGGCGTCCGCCCGGCGCTCGGATGCTCGGACCGGGGTCACTCGGCGGCGTCGCAGCTGAAATCCGGCGACATCGACTGGGACGACGTGTTCGGCCGACAGGGCGCCCGCTGGTTCCACACCGGCGGCATCTTCGCCGCGCTCTCGGAGACGACTCCTGGCGTGGTTCTCGAGGCCGTGGCGGCGGCCCGGCGTCACGGCGTGGTGGTCTCCTACGACCTCAACTACCGGCCGTCCTTGTGGAACAGCCACGGAGGCAGCGAGCGAGCCATCGAGGTCAACCGGGAGATCGCACCGATGGTCGACGTCATGTTGGGCAACGAGGAGGACTTCACCGTGGCGCTGGGATTCGACGTGCCGGGCATCGACCGATCTCTCTCGAAGCTCGATCTCGCCGGCTTCGAGACGATGATCGGGTCGGTGCGGGAGGAGTTCCCCAATCTCAAGGTGATCGCCACCACGCTGCGGGAGGCGACGACCGCGTCCCGGAACGACTGGTCGGCGGTGCTGTACGCCGGCGGCGAGTACCACGTGACACGGCGCCGGGAGGACATGGAGATCTTCGACCGGGTGGGAGGCGGGGACGGCTTCGCCTCCGGCATGGCGTACGCCTTCATGGCCGGCAAGGGACCCGCCGAAGCGGTCGAGTACGGCGCAGCGCACGGTACCCTTGCCATGACCACCCCCGGCGATGTGTCGATGGCCACGCTCGCCGAGGTGGAGCGCGCCATCGCCACCCGCGGCGCACGGGTGATCCGCTAGCAGACCGCCGAGCCGGACGCGCGACGGCGCGTGCGGCGGCGGGCTCAGGTGCGGTAGCGCTCCCGCCACTCGACGCCGACAACGTAGGTGGATACGGCAGTTACTCCGCGCCGGCTCGCCAAGGCCCGCGGGGCGATGCCGGGTCGAATCTCACTTTCTGGACATCGAGCGCTTCGAGGCCGTCCTTGCCGGTAGTCCTGAGCCAGGCGCCCTGACCGTGCCACATTGGCTCCAGGATGGCTACGAGGTCGGGCGTCAGCCTTGTCCCGGCATGAAGCCGGACCGCCTCCCGCGGGATGTCGCCAAGGGCACGCAGCGCCAGTAATCGCGGCTGCCCGGACGTGGGGCAAGCGTTAAGCAAACTGTCGACACACCTGTGTCGCGCGAGTAAGCACGCTGCCATTTCCGCGCGGCGCCCTTCCGCCGACAGCCAACCGACCAGCGTGCTCTGCACAGTCTCGGGTAGATCCTCAATAGCGGCCATCGCGTGGAGCGCTACCGTCTCGTCGGGATCAAGAGCGATCTGGATGAGGAGGTCGGGCCTCCGAATGTCGCCTTGGCCAAGGCCCCACGCAGCAGCGGCGCGCACCTCGGACGGAAGGCTGAGCAATCCGGCAATCCGTGCCAACTCATCGGTTGCAGCGCTGTCCCGCAACTCGGTCAACGCGAACACGGCCTCCATTCGCTGCTCCGCCTCGGCATCGTCGGCTAGTGCAACGTCAGCTATCGCGGAGGCCCACGAGGCAGCATCGAGCCGGGCGAGACTGGCGCGGGATTCGAGCCGGGTGCGCCAATCCTCGGCGGTGTCCGCCTCGATAGCCGTCAGCTCGCCCAGCAGGTCGCGGCGTCCGGTCATACCCGCCGCCCGAATTGCGGCATAGCGATCCACCGGGTCGTCTGAGCGCAGGTCCGCCGAGACATCCCAGGTATCGCCATCACAGCCAGGAGGTCCGGTCGCCTGCACCACTCCTGCCACGATCGTCTCACCGGCCTCGAACTCGTCACCGGGTTTCAGGTAGACGTGTCTAGGCGCGGTCCAGTTCCGCCACTGCCAGTACGTGCGCTGCACGCCTCCGGCGTCGTGGTAGCAAATGCGGCCATCCGTGTCGACTCCCAGAAATCTGCCTGGGCGTGACGGCACCCAACACGGCCAAGTCAGTGTCGACTCCGAACCTTCCGATGCCGCCTTCGGCGCCGCGCGCCGGACTTGGTCGATGCTGGCCCTCAGCCCCGCTGCGGAGAAGAAGACGGGCGTGCCTGCGTAGGGCGGGAAGTGGCTCAGGTCAGCACGGATGAAGGCGTACTGATCGCCGTCCCGCATCCCGCCCGAGTCCCACTCGCGACCGGGCACGTCGGAGTGCGACAGCACGATCCCGAGCTTGGACTTTGCACGTGCCTCCACGCGCAAGCCGCAGCGGACGCACAGCAGGTCGGGCAGGCGGAGGCGCTTGACCTTCGTCTGCCATACCTTGTTGGCCATGGCATAGCGCTCGAGTTCGACCATCCGATGGCCGTGCTCGGCGCTCAGGTCGTAGGCCACCGCGGCTGCGCCCACGGCGCCCATCGAGACGAAGCGGGCGAAGTCGGCATCCTCCTTGAACCCCATCTTCAAAGCGTAGGGTGGACATTCGATGACAGCGACGGATCGCGCTACCCGGCTCGCGAGCAGCGCGCGGCCGACGGACGGGCCGGCAATAGCACCCACCTTCGCCGTGAACGGGTCACCTGAGTTGGCAGGGATGATCGCGGTGCGGCGCAGCGACCCGGTGTACATGGCGCACGCGTATCTCACGAAGGTTCCGGTTGCCGCGATCGCACCGTTCATCGAGGCGTTCACCGAGCCGGGCGACGTCGTACTCGATCCGTTCGCCGGATCGGGAATGACCGGCGTCGCGGCCGCCGTCACGGGCCGGCGCGCCCAACTCTTCGACGTGTCGGTTCTCGGCCGCCACATCGGGACCAATTACGTCAACCTGGTGGCACCGGAGATGCTGCGCCGTCACGGCGACTCGGTGCTGGAGAATGCTGCCCGGCGCATCGGCAACGTGTACGGAGTCTGCTGCGCGGCCTGCGGTGCCGACGCGCAACTCGCCAAGACAGTGTGGACGGCAGTGCTGGAGTGCCGTACCTGTAGCGAGCCGGTGAACTACTACCGGACGTTGGAAGATGCGTCGTGGGCAAAGCACCGCATGACCTGCCCGCAGTGCGGTGCCGGCTTCGGCAGCCGCTCCCGGCGGCTATCTGAGACGCCCGTACTCGACTCCATTCGCTGTTCCTGCTCGCGGACTCAACTCGAGCAGGAACACACGCCACCACTGGAACAGCCCGACGCCTCGGGGCTGATCTGGCCCGACGTGTCAATAGCCGAGACGCGCCAGATGTACGTGGCCTCCGCCCTCGGGCGCAACGGCCTGACGTCAACGGCGGCCTTTTACTCCCGCCGGAACCTGTGCGCACTGGCCGCGTTGCGAGACGCCATCGACGCTGTCGACGAGCCTACTGTGCGTACGAAGTTGCTCTTCGCGTTCACTGCGGTGCTGACGCGTGCGAGCAAGCGCTACCAGTGGTCGCGACAGCGCCCGCTCAACGCGGCCAACGCCAACTACTACGTCGCCCCGGTGTTCTACGAGTGGAACGTGTTCGACTTGTTCGACCGCAAGGTGGCGGCGGCGATCCGCTCCGACGAATGGATCAGGCAGCATCGGAACGGGGCTCCCTCGCCGGACGCCCGGGACCCGGCCGTGGTGTACGACATAGCCAGCGCGGACAAGCTCCCGCTCGAGGACGACTCGGTGGACTACGTGTTCACCGACCCGCCGTTCGGCGCCAACATTTTCTATTCCGACATGAATCTGTTCCAGGAGGCGTGGCTCTCGGAGGTGACCGACCCCGACGCCGAAGCTGTGGTTGATCGAGTGGACACCGGCGCCCCCCGTACAGCCGCTCGCTACGAACAGATGCTCGTCGACTCTCTGCGCGAGTGCCGCCGTGTGGTGAAGCCTGGCGGACGTATCACGCTGCTGTTCGGCAACAGCTCCGGAGCCATGTGGCAGTTACTGCAGAGCGCCTTGACAGAAGCCGGGCTGGAGGCGGTACCCGAGTTGATCACCGTGCTCGACAAGGGCCAACGATCGGTCAAGGGTCTCGCCTCGGGCTTCGAGAACGTGGCGACCCTGGACCTGATGCTGACGCTGAGATCGGCCACCGACCGTATCGCTCCGACCCGGCCGCCTACGCCGGGCGCCGTGGACGACTTCGTGCACAACCTCCTCGTCACAGACCCCGCGGCAACCCCTAGTCGGCTCTACCTGGCACTGCTACGGCACGGCCTCACGCTGGGTTGGGACTTGAGTGGCCTCGACCTGCAGCGCGTCACCGACCTTCTCAGATCCTCCGAAATAGCAATCGACCGCCGCAGCGCACGCGTGCTCCCCGCCGACTCCTGAGGCCAACCACTCAAGGACGCGATCTCCTCGCGCCACGCTCATTGCGGCACCGCTCCCGCTATTCGCCGAAACAGAGGCGGCGCACCCACTCCTCGGTGGCGGGGTTAGCGAGAACAGGTCACCCGACTACACGGGGTCGAGGGCGGTGGGTCGATGATGCAGTGCAACACCTGCTCGCGGTCCACGTGCCCCGGTCGGAACGACTCCGACGCGGGAACTGAATCCTTGACGCAACGCCTAGCAGAGAGTACCCCGAGTGCGACGTCCGAAGCAGGCGAGCAACGCGTTCACCTCCCTGTCCGGGGAAGTAGCTAAGAACCCGACCCGGCGCCCCGCGTCGCGTCAGCGACCCTACCCATAGCAGCGAATCCCACTGGGCTTCACACGAGTCACTTCTCGCCCTCGGGGCTGGAATAAACAGACAACTTCTGTTGTTGTAGTTACACCGTGAGCATTTCGACCATCCGAAACCGAAATTACGGAGATTAGACGACAGTGCATATTCAACCACCCCGTGGAGCTAGCGCGGTCGACCCGCGCGGCCCGGTGTTCATCTCCTATCGCCAGAGCGACGGGAAAGCGCTAGCCGGTTCCCTGGCTTGGGCGCTGCGGGCCGCCGGCGTGCCTGTCTGGCACGATGACACCGACCTCCCGCCAGGCGATACTGATCGCCGCCTCGAAGAGGCGCTCGCTTCCGGGCTGTCCGGCGCCGTGGTCCTCGTAACGCCTGAGATTGAGCAGTCGCGGGTCATCCGCGACGTCGAATTGCCGCGCCTGCTAGACCTCGAGGGCAATTCGGAATTCACCCTCGCTGTCGGATCGACGGTCGAGGAATTCAACAGTCCAGGCCGTCTCGACTATGCGGCACCTGATCGGCTTCTACGCCAGCCGCAGGGGACGCTCGGACGACTCAACCAACAACGGGTGGCGGAGTCCGACGAGTGGACGGGCTTGGCGAACGCTCTCAGCCGACAGCGGCTAACGCGGCTTCGGCCCGAGATTGAAGCCTCCCGCGGAGTACTTGTCATCGATGTGCAAACACGGGTTCCCCCGGTCGCTTCAGCCCAGGATGGCGACCTCGTCCTGCGTCTTCGGCCACCTGTGGACAGCGAGCGCCGTCCACATCCCAGTGGGCTCGAGGACTTGCATCGCTTCCTCGGGGAATTGCCGCATCTCGTCGCGATCGCAGCGGCCCGAGCCGTACGCGTGCGTGGCGGCGCCCACCTGTCGGTCGCGTGCGCCTTGGGCGCGGCGCTCCCAACCACACTCGCAGGGACCGTCGAAGTCATTGACACACAGGGTGATGGGTGGGTGCTCACCGGACAGGCGCCAGCGCCGATCGGCGAAGGGCTCTGCGAGGCTGTCACACCCCCCGTGTACAACTACGAGCGTGGCCCAGTGCTCGTCTACATCGACCTATTGCCGCAGCGAAGCGATGCGGCATTCGACGAGATGGTCGCGTTGAGCACGACAGCCTTCGCGGGTGTAGTTCACTTCCGCCCACGCGGGGCTGGCCTGCTCATGCCGCGCGACGCAGCGGCGATAGTCGGCGAACTCACCGGAGAAATCCGGACGCTCGCGAATAGGCATAGCACCACAGAGGTCCATCTGCTGCTGCGCTGCCCGTACCCGGTTGCGCTTCTGCTCGGGCGCACTCTCAACACGCTCGCAGTCCATCTCTACGAGTGGGAGGACAGCACCGATGGCGACTCCGGATTCAATCCGCGGTACGTGCCGAGCATGGTGTTGCGCTCCGGGGCCGGAGGCTCTCCCATCGACCAAGTCACAGCTACACCGTTGAGTAGCGAACCCTGAAAGGAGCACCAGTGGAGACGCTGCACACACAATTCAGCCAGGCCCTGACCAACATTGAGGTAAACGGTGCCAAGCGCCAGCGCGCGATTGCCGCGCATACCGAGATCCAGGAGTTGCTCTACAGCAACGATTGTCTACGAGACTGGGGGATCAGTACGAGGCTTATCGGCTCCTACAGCCGACAAACCGGCATTTACCCTGGTCGGGACGTCGACGTGTTCGCCCGCCTCACGAACCTTGACACGACGGCCAGCCCCGAAGTCGTCTATCGCCGCGTCGAGGAAGTGGTCGTGGCCAAGTACGGCGACCGGGCTACCTCGCAGACACGCAGTATCAAAGTCGAGTTCTCGAGCGCGGACGGTGTGGACACCAGCTTCGCCGTCGACACCGTCCCCGCCGTCCGTAACGGCACCCGATGGGCGATCCCCTCAAAGGACCAGAACCTATGGATCGACAGTCCAAGCCGTTGGGTCACAACTAATCCCGAGCAGTTCGGAGAACTTTCGAGAGTTCTCAATACCGCGTACTGGAGCCCCACCGTTCAGGGCCAAGACGCCTACAAGCCCATTGTGAAACTGATCCGGCAGGTCCGCGAGGTCCACCTTGGGGACCAAAAGCCCGGCGGCTTGTATGCCGAGTTCGCCGTCTTCGATGTCTGGAACAATCGACACGTCAGTGGCAGCGAGTGGGGCTCGCTGCTTGAGGCCACGCTCCGTACCGTGGCTGACCGGTTCGGACGCGTGCCCACCCAGCCGCTGTTGGACCCTGGACTCGACACGCCGGTCAACCCCGCGCTCGACGCCAGCGTCTGGCTTCACGCCAGCGACAAGTTCCAGAATCTCGCGGACACGGCAGCGGAAGCCCTGACCGCCAACCGATGCGAGGCCGCCGTGAGGTGGCGAGAAATCCTCGGCGCGAACTCCCGAGGTCAGGTCTTCCCCCTGCCGCCGGGATGTGATGCAAGAGGGTTCGCAACGACCGGCATGGCCGGACTAGCCGCGACCCGACCGCGGGAGGCTCAAGGGTTCGGATGAGCGATCCAACACCCGTCGAGGCCTTCGATCAAGCGTCTCTCGAATCCTTCACGACCGAACTGGTCGCTGCCGGATTCGAACCGGCACCGGGGACGATGAGGCAAGTGTGGACCGGGCCAATTCATCCCGCTCTCGCGTCACTCACCGACGCCCGGGACATGAGTCTCTGGATCCGAGACGGATGGCCGGTCGTCTTTCCCTACCTCTTTGCCGAGGGTCTGCATACGAACCACCTCACATCAGACGGGTACATCTGCCTATGGCACGAAGGCGACGGATCGCGAGAATGGATCACACTTAGCGGCTTCTTCGACCGGCTCATCTCGTGGAGCGACGGTGCCCAGAACGGATGGGATTCGGAAGGCCTCGCCCAAGACGCTCAACTCAACTTTAGGAAGAGGGATCCAGCCGTCGCCACGTTCGACCTTGGCGAACTACAACTCGGTCGACCGGGGACCAGCGGATCGTTCTACGGCAAATTGCTCCATCGCTTGCACGTCTCGCTCCATCCGGGCCGTCGATCCGGCAGCACGGAACTCGAAGGCCTGTGGATTCGTTCGACAGTCGTCGACGTGCCGCCGCGGAACTTGGCTGAGTTGCGACAGGTCCTCAATCGAGCCCAAGGCCGCTCCCTCGACCGGGCCCTAGAGTCCCGCCGAAGTGGTGAGTTGCTCCGGTCGAGCGGATCGATCGACCTCATTCTGTTCGCCTGGGACCGAGACAACCTTCCGCATGTGCTCGTGCTTGCCCTCGAAGGCACCGGAACGGACACAGCCGCAGTCGCCCTGCGGCCGGGCCCCAGAGACGAGAAGTCCCTGATCCTCCGAGCCGGACCTGACGCGGATCTCGTCGCGGACAGGACAGTCGTCGTTTTTGGCTTGGGCGCGCTAGGTGGACACACTTCGGTTGCCCTAGCCGGGAGCGGCGTCACTCAACTCCGACTTGTTGACGGCGATCAACTCTTTCCCGAGAACGCCGTCCGGCACGTGATCGGCCATCACGCGATCGGGCACCCCAAACCGGATGCGGTGGCGGCCACCATCGCCGACCATGCTCCATGGACCGACGTCAGCACGCTCCAGTTGAACCCAATGTCTCCTGATGCCGTGGGGCGAGCTCTGGTGGACGCGGACCTAGTTGTTGACGCGACCGGCGGCGGCGCTGCAACTCAGGCAATCTGCTTGAGCGCGCTGGCTCGGACGAAAGCGCTCGTATCCGGCGCGCTCTTCAGAGGCGGCGCCATTTCGCGAGTACGGCGGCAAGGAACGCCCGGCGATGTACCGATTCTCGACCGCACACCTGCTCTTGGCTACCGCTCGATTCCGCCAGGCGACGGCGGCGACCTGATCCGGCCCGCGGTCGGCTGCTCCGGACCCGTAACAAACGCTCCACCAACGACGGTCTTGGCCGCTGCCGCACTAATCGCCGAGACTGCGCTAGACGCCCTTACCGGTCGCCTCGCGCTACCCGACGAAATCATTGACGTTTACCGGACCCTGCCCGACGAACCACCGTTCGACCGGATTGGGAGGGTGGCGCGGCGTGTATTGGCGGAACCGACGCTCGTCGGAGCGGCAAGAATCCTGCCTGATCCCTGAGGTGGCATCGCTGCAGGGCGGCTCAGGTGAGGTAGCGCCGGCGCCACTCCTTCGAGCGGAGGCGGCGCACCCGTTCTTCGGTGTCCGGGTGGGTGGAGAACATGCTCGCGAACTCAACGCGCTGGCCGGCCAGGGGGTTCACGATGTAGTGCGAGGCCTGCTCGCGGGCCACCGGCGTGGGGATGCGGCGCCCGGCGCGGTCCAGCTTCTCCAACGCCCGGGCCAGGGGCTCGCCGTCACCGATCAGTTGCGCGGCGGCGCGGTCGGCCTTGAATTCGCGGGTGCGGCTGATGGCGGCCTGCACCAGGGCGGCCGCGATCGGGGCCAGGATCATGGTCGCCAGAAACACGAGCGGGTGGCCTCCACCACGGTCACGGTTGCCGCCACCACCGGTGAATATGGCAGCGAAGAAGGCGATCCGGGCGACCAGGGTGATCGCCATCGCCACGGCCGCCGCCACCGAGCCGATGAGGATGTCCCGGTTGCGAATGTGCATCAACTCGTGCGCCAGCACGCCCCTGATCTCTTCCCAGGTGAGGTGCTCGATGAGACCGGCCGTGATCGCCACGGCGGCCTTGTTGGGGTTGCGACCCGTGGCGAAGGCGTTGGGCTGCGGATTGGGCGTGATGTAAAGACGGGGTTTGGGCAGCCGGGCACGCGACGCCAGATCCTCCACCACGGCGTGGTACTCCGGGAACTCGTGGCGCTCCACGAGTTGGGCACGGGCCGAGGCGATGGCGAGCTTGTCGGAGAACCAGTAGGAGAAGCCGACGATCGCGAAGGCCAGGACCGCCCCCACGATGAGGCCACCGGTGCCGAAGATGCCGCCGATGCCGATGCACAAGCCCCCCAGCAGCGCCAGCAGGGCGAAGGTCTTGAACGTGTTCTTCACTGGTCCTCCTTCGTAGCGGGTTTCTCGGCGTTCTCCGGATTCCTCGCGAGCGGGTGCGGCCGTCCCGGCGCTCCCCCTGCGGGTCTCACCCGTAGTAGCCGGAGTGGACGTACACGAAGGGAAGTGACGCGGCGGCGTACATCTCCACGATACGCGGGTCGTCCTCGATGGCGAAGGCGGGCTCGAACCCGCGGCACCGCAGCAGCGCCAGGGACTCGCGCTTGAAACGCACCGAGTGGGTCATGTCCTGGTCGGGGCCGCGCAGCGCCAGCAGGTCCCAGCGCACCCCGTGGTGGCCGAGCCAATCAAGGGTGACCTGGCGCAGGCGGAACGGGCGGGCCGTCACCAGTACAACCTGCAGATGCCCGCCGAGGCGGCGCACCATCTCGGCGTGGTTCGCCAGCAGGGCGTCGCCGGCGGCGGCGGCGAAGAAGCCGTCCCAGTCGCGGACGGGGCCGTCAAGGTGCCACTGGCGGTGCGAGGCATCGGCCAGCACCCCGTCGATGTCACAGATGGCGGTGAGCCCCGGCGCCTGCGGGCCGGACCGCCACGTCCAGTGGGCGGGCAGTGCCGTCGCGCCGCCGCCGCTCATTCCTCCGATGGCGAGTCGGCGGCCCGCTCGCGTATCTCCTCCACCACCGAGGCGTCGGCCAGGGTGGTGGTGTCGCCCAGGTTGCGCCCCTCCACCACGTCACGCAGCAGCCGCCGCATGATCTTGCCGCTGCGGGTCTTGGGCAGGTCGGGGACCAGCACGACCGCCTTCGGGCGGGCGATCGGTCCCAGCTTCGTGGCGACGTGCCGGCGAACCTCCTCACGAAGGTCGTCGCTCGCGGTGGCGCTGCCGCGCAGGATGACGTAGCCCACGATGGCCTGACCGGTGACCGCGTCGGTGGCTCCCACGACGGCAGCCTCCGCCACCGCCGGATGGTCCACGAGCGCCGACTCCACCTCGGTGGTGCTGATGCGGTGGCCCGACACGTTCATCACGTCGTCCACCCGGCCGAGCAACCACAGGTAGCCGTCCTCGTCGATCTTGGCCCCGTCGCCGGCGAAGTAGCGGCCCGGAAAACGCGACCAGTAGGTCTCGTGGTAGCGCTCGGGGTCGCCCCAGATGCCCCGCAGCATGGACGGCCAGGGGCGGGTGATGGTCAGGTAGCCGCCGCCCCGCTCGACGGGGTTCCCGCTGTCGTCCACCAACTCGGCGAAGATGCCGGGCAGCGGGTGCGTGGCCGCGCCGGGTTTCGTGGTTGTGACGCCGGGGAGGGGGCTGATCATGTGCCCGCCGGTCTCGGTCTGCCACCAGGTGTCCACGATGGGGCAGCGCTCGCCGCCGATGTGGGTGTGGTACCACATCCAGGCCTCGGGGTTGATGGGCTCGCCGACCGTGCCGAGCACCCGCAGGGAGGACAGGTCGTGGCGGGCCGTCTCCTCGGCTCCCCAGCGCATGAACGTGCGGATGGCCGTGGGCGCGGTGTAGAGCTGCGTGACGCCGTAACGGGCCACGATGTCCCAGAGGCGGTCCCGCGGCCAGGCGGCCCGGTCGCCGCCGCGGAACTCCGGGCGGGGTGTGTCGGGGGTGCCCTCGTAGATGACCGACGTGGCGCCGTTGGCCAGCGGGCCGTACACGATGTAGCTGTGCCCGGTGACCCAGCCGATGTCAGCCGCGCACCAGTAGACGTCGCTGTCGGGGCGCAGGTCGAACACGTGGCGGTGCGTGAACGCCACCTGGGTGAGGTACCCGCCGGTGGTGTGCATGATGCCCTTGGGTTTGGCGGTGGTGCCCGAGGTGTACAGCAGGTACAGCAGATGCTCGCTGTCGAAGGCCTCCGGCCCGCCGGGGGGGTCGGCGTCGGCCGCCTCCGCGGCGTCCATCAGCTCGTGCCACCACAGGTCGCGCCCGGGCTGCATCTCCACGTCGAGGTCGCAGCGGTTCACGACCACCACCTTCTCGACCGACGGGGCGCCGGCGGCGAGGGCCTCGTCCACGTTCACCTTCAGCGGGGAGGCGGTGCCGCGGCGGTAACCACCGTCGGCGGTGATGACGAGGCGGGCCTCGGCATCCTCGCAGCGGTCCACGATGGCATCGGGCGAGAAGCCGCCGAAGATGACCGAGTGGGCGACGCCGATGCGGGCGCAGGCCAGCATGGCCACCGGCAGTTCGGGAATCATCGGCATGTAGACGGCCACCCGGTCGCCCGCTCGCAGACCCAGCGACCGCAGAACGGCAGCGAAACGGCACACCTCGTCGAGCAATTCGGCGTAGGTGATGGTGCGGGTGTCGCCGGGCTCGCCCTCCCAGTGGAACGCCACCTTGTCGCCCCGACCGGCCTCGACGTGGCGGTCCAGGCAGTTGTAGGCCATGTTCAAGGTGCCGCCGACGAACCACTTCGCGTAGGGCAGATCCCACTCGAGCGTCGTGTCGAAGTCGTCGAACCAGGTGAGCAGCTCGCGTGCCTGGCGCGCCCAGAAGGCCTCGTAGTCGGCGGCCGCCTCGGCGTAGAAGGACCGCGCCGCGGCGGCCTCGGCGGCCTCGGCGAAGCCGTCCGGCGGCGGGAAGGTGCGTTCCTCGACGTAGAAGTCGGCAATGGTCGCTTCGGCCATGGTCTCACCTCGCTTCGCACCGCAGCAGGACGGTCTGCGTCCCGGCGGCGTACCACCACGGAGCCGCACTCGCAGGCGGCTGCCGATCCTACCCCCCGCCCCGCCGTCGGCGGCCCAAGCGCAGGCACACGAATTGTGGACGCTGCTCGGCTCACGATGTCCCGCCGTCGGCGCCCGGGGGCGGGTTGGGTGGGGTTGAGTAGTCTGGCCGGGTGCATGACCTGCTGATCCGTAACGGCACCGTGGTCGACGGCAGCGGTGAGGCGGGGTTCGTCGGCGACGTGGCGGTCAACGACGGGGTGATCACCTCGGTGCGTGCAGCCGAGGAGGGAAACGGCACCCGGAGGGAGGCGGCCCGGCGGGTGATCGACGCCGAGGGTCACCTCGTGTTGCCCGGCTGGGTGGACATCCACACCCACTACGACGGGCAGGCCACCTGGGACCCGGACATGACGCCCTCGTCGTGGCACGGCGTGACGACAGCAGTGTTCGGCAACTGCGGCGTGGGGTTCGCGCCGGTGACCGCCGGCAGCGAGGACTACCTCATCAATCTCATGGAGGGCGTCGAGGACATCCCCGGCTCGGTGCTGGCCGAGGGCATCGACTTCGCCTGGGAGTCCTACCCGGAGTACCTCGACGCGCTGGAGACCACGCCCCGGGTGATGGACGTGGCCGGGCAACTGGCCCACGGGGCGCTGCGGTTCTACGTGATGGGCGACCGCGGCGCCGACCACGCCGAGACGCCCGACGAGGCCGAACTCGACCGCATCGAGGCGCTCGTGACCGAAGCGCTACAGGCGGGGGCGCTTGGAGTGACCACGTCACGCACCACCAAGCACAAAGCAGCGGACGGTCGGCTCACGCCGTCGCTGTCGGCGGGCGACCCCGAGCTGGCGGCGGTGGCGCGGGGAATGCGGACGGCCGGGGCCGGCGTGCTCCAGGTGAACTCCGATTTCGGTCCCGGCGAGTTCGAGTTGCTGCGGGCGGCGGCGGCGCTGGCCCGCCGGCCCCTGTCGGCTCTGCTCGTGCAGATGGACCAGTGGCCGGAGCGCTGGCGCGAGACGCTGGCGCAGATCCACGCAGCCAACGCCGACGGCATCGCCGCCAACGGCCAGGTGGGCTGCCGCCCCATCGGCGTGCTGATGGGCCTCGACGTCACGGTCAACCCGTTCGGCAACCATCCGGCGTACCGGCGGGTGGCGCACCTACCGACCGCCGAACGGGCGGCCCTGTTGCGCAACGACCCGGCGCTGCGCCGGACGCTCGTCGACGACCGCCCCGACAACGGCGACAGCAGGTGGATCGACTACGCCTTGGGGCGAACCTACGAACTGGGCGCACACCTCGACTACGAGCCGCACCCCACAACCTCGGTGGCAGCGCGGGCGGAGGCGGCTGGGGTGAGCCGCTGGGAACTGGCGCTGGACCTTCTGGCGGCCGGCATCGGCGACAACCTGCTGCTGTACACGTTCGAGAACTACAGCGGTGGCAGCCTCGACGTCGTCGAGGAGATGCTGGCCGACCCCTACACCATCTGTGGCATCGGCGACGCAGGGGCACACGTCAGCACGATCTGCGACGCCGCCTATCCCACGTTCCTGCTGACGCACTGGAGCCGCGACCGCAGCCGTGGCGGGCGCTTCCCGCTGGAGTTCCTGGTAAACAAGCAGACCCGCCGCACGGCGCTCGCCTACGGCCTCGCCGACCGGGGGCTCCTGGCAGCAGGGCACAAGGCCGACATCAACGTGGTCGACTACGACGCCCTGGGCCTGACCCGTCCCGTGCTGGTGCACGACCTGCCGGCAGGCGGCAAGCGTCTCGTGCAGCGCTCGGTGGGCTACCGCCACACCTTCGTGTCGGGCACCGAGGTGGCCGCCGACGGCGAGTTCACCGGCGAGCGGCCCGGCCGCCTGATCAGAGGCGCCACACGGCCGCGACCGTGAAGGCGCCGACTCGGTCGGACCGCAGAGGGCTTCTGCCTCACGTTCGAGATTTACGAGGTTTATCGAACTTTATCTTTTGAACATAAAGCTCGAAAAAGTTGAAAAAGTCCTTGTGTAGCGGATACACTGAACCTCCGACGTGGATCCTCGAGCCAATCCCTACACTCCCAACGCCGGAGCCAAACCACCCGTCCTGGTCGGCCGCGAAGGCGAACTGGCGGCATTCGATGCCCTCTTGGGTCGCCTCGCCGCCGGGCACACCGAGCAATCGCTGATCGTTGTCGGACTCCGTGGCGTCGGCAAGACGGTCCTGCTGGGAGAGTTCCGGCGGTGCGCCCTGGACCAGGGGTGGCGCGTTGTCGAGGTGGAGGTCGCCAAGTGGGACGACAACCAGTTCCGCGCCGGCCTTGCTCGCGAGATCAGACGAGTGCTCCACCGCATCGCCGCAGGAGGACGATGGACGGAAGTGGCCAAGCGGGCTGCGGGAGTGCTCAAGTCGTTCACGCTGCGCATCGATCCGGAGGGGCGACTTACGATCGGCCTCGATATCGCCCCGACGGCAGGCTACGCCGACAGCGGCGATCTCAACGCCGATCTGACCGATGTGCTCGTCAGCCTCGGCGAAGCAGCCCGGGAGCAGGGAACCGGCGTCGTGCTGCTGCTCGACGAACTCCACTACCTGAGCAGCATCCAGATGGAGGCGCTGATCGCCGCCAACCACCGGACCATCCAGCACGCCCTGCCGATCACGGCCGCGGCCGCGGGGCTCCCCCAGATCCGCGAACTCGTCGGCAACGCCAAGACGTATGCGGAGCGACTGTTCAAATTCCCCGAGATCGGACGGCTCGACGACGCCCAGGCGGAGCGCGTCCTGTGCGAACCAGCCGCGCAACTCGGCGTCGTCTTCAGCGAAGAAGCCCTGCGCCGAGGTCTGAGCTTCTCCGAGGGGTACCCGTACTTCCTGCAGGAATTCGGACAGGCCGCCTGGAACCTCGCCATGGGCGCCGAGATCATCGAGCGCGACGCCGAGAATGCCAGGGTCGTCGTCGAGGAGAAGCTCGACTCCGGATTCTTCAAGGTCCGACTGGATCGCACCACCGAACTCCAGAAGGCCTACCTGCGCGCCATGGCTGAACTGGGGCCCGGCCCACAACTCGCCCGCGACGTGGCCGAACTCCTCGGCCGGTCGTCCACCCAATGCGGTCCCACCCGCAAACAACTGATCGACAAGGGACTGCTGTACGCCACCGACCACGGCTACGCCGCGTTCACCGTGCCCAAGTTCGACGAATACCTCAAACGAGCCATCCCGACTCTCGCGTCGCCACCGATCCGCACACGGGCCGACAACCTCCCCGCCGACGATGGGACGCTCCCACCGGAACCGCGGATCAGCAGCGCCGACCCGCAATCCTGAGGGCGCCAGACCGTTTCATCTCTGAGCACGATCTGTGACGCCGCCTACCCCACGTTCCTGCTGACGCACTGGAGCCGCGACCGCAGCCGTGGCGGGCGCTTCCCGCTGGAGTTCCTCGTGAACAAGCAGACCCGCCGCACGGCGCTCGCCTACGGCCTGGCCGATCGGGGGCTCCTGGCAGCAGGGCACAAGGCCGACATCAACGTGGTCGACTACGACGCCCTGGGCCTGACCCGTCCCGTGCTGGTGCACGACCTGCCGGCAGGCGGCAAGCGTCTCGTGCAGCGCTCGGTGGGCTTCCGCCACACGTTCGTGTCGGGTACCGAGGTGGCCGCCGACGGCGAGTTCACCGGCGAGCGGTCCGGCCGCCTGATCAGAGGCGCCACCCGGCCCGATTGACGAACCGGCGACCACGCCGACGACAGGGGCCGGCCCGCTCGGCCGGGTCACCGATGTTCTGTCAATTTACAATCCGCGATAGCCCGACAAGTCGAGGATCTCGGGCAATCGCCCCGTCGCTGCCCGTAAGTGAGGAAAATCGCTGGTGACAGCATTGTGGTGGCCTGATTGGCTTTTCCGGGAGCGTTGCTCCACGCCGGTCCATAATCCACTTGTCGTTGTCAATTTAGTTTTTCAACACCCCGACAAGTCCGAGAGAACACGACATCCGACCGTTCCCCGGCGGGATGACGCCCGTTTCCTGGCCGCTGGTCCCTGCGGAGATGACCGGCTGGGTCGACTTCGTCAACTCGCTCGACATCGACGCTGAAGTCTTCTGCGACGATCTCGCCCTCGTTCACTGCCGCTTCGAGCAGATCCACCCGTTTCTGGACGGCAACGGGCGCACTGGGCGGCTGCTGTTGAACCTCGTCCTGGTTCGCCTCGGCTATCCGCCGATCGTCATCTACAAGCGCGACAGGGACCGCTATCTGCGGGCATTGCGATCCACCGACTTCGGGGAACCGGGGCCGCTGGGCGAGTTGATCGCGCGAGCCGTACTGGGCAGCCTCTACCGGTTCGTGCTCCCCGCCGTGGCCGGACCGGCACGGCTCGTTCCGCTGCGCGCCCTCGCCGCGGCAGACCTCTCGGTCACGGCACTGCAGGCCGCCGCGCAGCGCGGTCGCCTTCAGGCCCACCGCGGCGCGGATGGCCAGTGGCGCAGTACCCGGATCTGGGTGGACGACTACCGCGCCTCGCGCGCCCGCCGACACAGCGGGTGAGCGGCGCCTCGGGGAGTCCCGATCGGTGGATGTGCCTGGACTCGTGGATGCCGCGGGCACCTGCCCTGTTGACGGGTCAGGGGTAGATCGAGGAGATGCTGGCCGACCCCTACACGATCTGCGGCATCGGCGACGCAGGGGCGCACGTGAGCACGATCTGCGACGCCGCCTATCCCACGTTCCTGCTCACGCACTGGAGCCGCGACCGCAGCCGTGGCGGGCGCTTCCCGCTGGAGTTCCTCGTGAACAAGCAGACCCGCCGCACGGCGCTCGCCTACGGCCTGGCCGACCGGGGGCTCCTGGCAGCAGGGCACAAGGCCGACATCAACGTGGTCGACTACGACGCCCTGGGCCTGACCCGTCCCGTGCTGGTGCGCGATCTGCCGGCGGGCGGCAAGCGTCTCGTGCAGCGCTCGGTGGGGTATCGCCACACATTCGTGTCGGGCACCGAGGTGTCCGCCGACGGCGAGTTCACCGGCGAGCGGCCCGGCCGCCTGATCAGAGGCGCCACCCAGGCAGCCGGATAGGCCGATGCAGCCGGCAGCAGATAGCCGGCGGATCAGGAGTGCCACGGCGCACGTCCAATCGCCGGTGGCGTCGACCAGGTCACGGAGTACCCGAGACAGCGTCCCGGAGTTGCCGGCTGCGATGGCCGAACCGGGGCGTGGTGCCGGCTATTTGCCGGTAATTCAGTTGATCAAGGATTGGAATCACATGCCGTGGTGTCGCGACGCCATGATCGCCGACGACCTGCCGCCCGGCACGCACCCGGCGACGGCGGCAAAGATCGCTGCCGTCGTGCACGCCCTCTGCGACCAGGACGGCCATGCCGTCCCAGGGTGGGTGATGGGGTCACGCTCCCCCTACGAAACCACCTTGGTGCCCGGCGTTGATCTGCGGTCCGGGTTCGGGCACGACATCCGCGCAACGGCGCCGCCGGCTTGCCACTACCACCGGGTCTACTTCTCGGCGGCGATCCTCGACGCCACATGACCGGCCCGCCCGCCTCCGGCAAGTGGCAGGCACTTACAGCCGACACGATTAGATCCCTGTTCGACGAGATCTCAGACCATCTCCTGTGCTGCGTCTGAGTTCGCCGCGGAGATGGTGTTGAATAATTAACCTAGTTTGGTGGTCTTCTCGGGTGCGGTAACGTCGCCGTGAGAGGCGTTCGTGTTGCAGGGTCGAGAAGAACGATTCGGCTGCGGCGTTGTCCAGGGCGCAGCCGACGCGTCCCATGGATTGGCGGATCTTGAGACTCGCACAGGCCGCGGCGAACGCGTCGGAGGTGTACTGACCGGATTCAATCGGTCGTTGCAACACTGTCTTGTTGGGCGCAGCGTAGGAGGTCGCCGAGGGCTTCGGCGGTCCGCTGGTTGGGGGACCTGCGATATCGGGGCCGGCCCGGTAGTCCGGCTAGGCCGTTGCGGCGCATCACCAGCTCCACGGTGCAGCGCGCCACCTCGACGCCGCGCCCATGTACCAATTCGGCGTGCACACGCCTTGCCCCATAGGTCTGCCGCGATGCCTGCTGGATATCGCCGATGACCTCCAGCAGCATCGCGTGGCGCACCGCACGAGCCGACGGCGACCGGCGTCGCCAGGCGTCCTAGCCCGACACTGAGACCTCCAGCACCCGACAGGCGACCTCCACTGGGTAGCCGTCGCTTACGACAGCCGCGACGACCTCGCAGCGCCTTTTGGGTCCGTTCGGGCTTTCAACAGCTCATTGGCGTGCCGGGTGACCGCCAGTTCGATCTCGAGCTCGCGGATGCGTCTGCGGGCCGCTGCCAGCTCCGCTGACTCCGCCGTGGTGACGCCGGGCCTGAGCCCGCAGTCAACTAGGTCCTGGTTGCGCCAGTTGTAGATCGTCTGGCCCGACACACCGAGCTGAGCGGCGACCTCCCCGACGGGCCTCCCTGCCGCGACCAGATCCAGGACGTTGCGCCGGAACTCCGCCGGATAGCTTCTTGGCACGATGACCTCCTCATCGACGTGCCCGAAATTCAACTATCCCGACCGCGAAAAACACGGGGCAGACCACCTGGGTGGGGCAGCGGGAGAGCAGGACATCACAACCCGGGCGGTTCGCCTTGAGCCCGCGGACAGATTGGAGAGAACGATGGCGACAGCTGAAGAACCGAGGGAGTGGGTTGCGAACTTCCATGACGTATATCTCAACGCGAATCTGATGAGAACGAGAATGATGACAGAGCCATTTGAAGCAGATCCGGACCATCCGGCAGCTATTACAATTCAGCCGCGATTCAGACTCGAGCGAATGTGGCACTGCTTTCTGTACGTAACGATCGAAGCGTGGCGATCTGCGACGGATGATCAGAAACAACTTGTCCGGGATGTTTCGGGGCCGGATGTCGAGCTAGTCGAGAATCTTCTCCGTCTGGGAGACGATTCGAGGCACCTTGCTCATCTCCGCGCAACCCGCGACTACATGTGTCACCGCGACAAGCGCGACTACTGGGACGACGGCCGGATCGCGGTCGCCGAACCCGGCATGTTTCAATGGGCGCTTGCTCTTGACCGAGCATTCTCGAAGATGATGCTCACGGCAGTGCCAAGATTGCAGTCCGAAGAGAACGGGCCCGTGGAGTAGCCCTAGACCTCTCCGGGTACCGCTCAGGCTCTCGGCCGCGGGCGGACCAGTAGGATTCTTCCTCTTGTGTTGCGCCGACGGGTGACTGAGCACGACTCGAAGAAGCGGCATGGACACTCCTTGAATCGCACTGGGTTTGTTGGCGCTTCGGAAATTAGCGGGGTGTGATGGTGGCGAGGAGCGCGGCGGCAAGTTCTGTGGCATGTCCAGATGGTCAGGGTTGACGTCGGTGCGCACCGACCGGCCGATACGCCATACGTCCCAGCCAAGTTCGAGCCGCGTCATGAAATCGAAGTCGTACTACCAGGTGAGCGTGTCGGCCATGGCTTGGGCCTTCTCCTGGGCCACCGCCGACAAGCCCGCATCCAGCGCCAGCGCGGACGGTTCTTCCCACACCAAGGTGATTGTGTCCCGCCGCAGAGTTTCTTCCACAGTCGGCGGTTTGAGCTTTCCAGGAGTAGATGAAATCGCGGTGATGGCCGGTCGGAGGGCAGCGGAGGGTTACTGCCAATGGTCAGGCGGGCTCAGGATCGCCCGGGGGCACAACCCTTCCCCTACGTCGATCAATGACGCCCGCAACCCGTCCCCGCCGTTGCCGTTCCAGTTCGACCAGCGTTCGCAGGCCGCGCCTTGGCCGGCCCGGTCAGGTTCGCCAGACGGCCGCGGTGAAAGCGCCCAAACCGGACGGGTCGCAGAGGGCCTCGGCCTCGTGCACGCGGCTGCGGGCCTCCAACGCCGCCAGGTCGCCGACAGCCGCCCGCTCCCGCCACACGGCACGGCCCTCCGCCACGAGATCGTCGATGCCGAGCGACCGCAGGAACGTCGTCTGATCGCACACGTCCGCGCCGGGGTGCGCCGCCAGGATCTGATCCAGCGGTACCTCCACGGTGATGTCCGCGGTGCCGGCGTCACGCAGCGGCTCGTGGCCCCGTACGCCGGCGCGATAGGTGCGCACCCACTCCCCATGCGCTCGGTCGGCCAGGGAGGCGCTGGTGTCGGTGTAGTCGATGGCCACGAGTCGGCCCCGGCGCAGCATGTCCAGTGCCTGGCCCACCCAATCCCCCGCAGCCGACGCCAGGGGGATACACCCGCCGACCGGGGCGTCGGGGGCGAAGGCGGCCGCGGTGACCTGCTCGTCTGGCGAGAGCGGCCGCAGCGTCTCGACCAGCGCACCCGCGCGAATTGGCGGAGCGGGCGGAGGTTTGCTCGCTGGCGAGAGCGGTCGCAGCGTCTCGACCAGGGCACCGGTTTCGTCCGATGCACCTCGGCGGGCTTCGTCGGGCCGCCGCCGGCCAGCCGGACGGGCCTCGGTCGCCGTACCGGCGGTCACGTACACCTCGGCCCAGCCGTCGGCGGTGCGCTCCAGCAGGCGGCACGGCAGGTTGTCCAGCAACTCGTTGGCCACCACGAGGCCGGTGATCGGTCCTGCGGGAAGATCGGCCAGGGACTCGATGGGCACACCCGGCGCCGAGCGCTCCAGCAGATCCTCATGGGCCCGGCGCAGAGTTGCAGAGCGCTCCACGAGGACGTACCGCAAGGCGCCGGCACTCGCGCACGCCGGGCGGGCCGCCAGCACGCTGCGAGCGAGCGTGCCACGCCCGGCACCGGCGTCGACGAGAGTGAAGTCCTCCGGACGGCCCAACTCCTCCCAGCAGCGGTCGGCCAGGCGCGCCACGAGGCGACCGAACAGCGGACCGACCTCGACGCTGGTCAGGAAGTCGCCGCCCCGGCGCCCCGCCCCTCCCCCGGCGGCGTAGAAACCACCGGGCTCGCTGTACAGGGCCAACTCCATGAAGGCGTCGAACCGCAGCGTGCCGTGGAAGGTCACCGGTGAACGCAGATCGGTGCTCTCCGGCAGTGGATTCCGGCCTTCGCCGGAATGACGGATGGGAGGCGCGACAGTGCCGAACTTAGGCGAGGGTGGGGATGCCGGTGACGCCCGGACCGCTGCAGCGAGGGTCAGGCGGGCGCCGGTTCCTTGCGGCCGAGTTCCACGCGCATGGACTCGTCGGAGGCGCCGGTCATGGCGGCCATCTGCATCTCGTGCAGTTCGGCGTCGAAGAAGAACCCATCGTCGAAGGGGGCGGGCTTGAGGTCGTCCCACCAGACGGCGGCAGGGTCGTACGCCGCGAAGAACACGCGGTTCGTCCAGTCGGCGTTGCGGCCCTGCAGCAGGCGCAGGCCGAAGACCTTCTCGCCGTTGACGTGCATCACGTCGAGCACCTGCACCTTGCCGGGCGTGGCCGACATGACCGGACCCCGCAGGGTGCGGCCCAGACCCGACACGTCCCGGAACGCCTCGTTGTAGATCTCCAGCGCCCGCTCCAGCGGCAACTCGAAGTAACGCTTCGCCCCGGTGTCGCGTTCCACGAACATGTAGTAGGGGATGCATCCCAGCTTCACTTCGCGGCGGATCATCGCGGCCCACGTCTCGGAACTGTCGTTGACGTGGCGGATGAGTGGCGCCTGGCAGCGGATGACCGCCCCGGTGTTGAGAATGTTACGCACCGCCTTCTCCGCAGCCGGCGTGGACAGTTCCACGGGATGGGAGTAGTGGCCCATGATGGCGAGGTGGCGCCCGGCGGCCGTGATCTCGTCGAACAGCCGCAGCGTCTCGTCGGAGTCCTTGTCGTCCACGAAGCGGTGCGGCCAGTAGGCGCCCGCCTTCGTGCCGATGCGGATGGTGATGCGCTCGAACTCCGGCTCGAGGAGCGGCTCGACGTAGCGGCGCAGCACGGCGGTGCGCATGATCATCGGGTCGCCGCCGGTGAACAGCACGTCGGTCACCTCGGGGTGTGCCCGCAGGTAGCGCACCAGGTTGCCGCCCTCCTTGGTGGCGAACTTCAGATCGTCGAGTTGTACGAACTGCGGCCAGCGGAAGCAGTAGGTGCAGTAGGCGTGACAGGTCTGGCCCTGGGCGGGGAAGAACAGCACGGTCTCGTCGTACTTGTGCTGCATGCCGGGCATCGGTTCGCCGTCGGCGTGCGGGACGTTCATCTGTACCTGCCCGCTGGGATGCGGGTTCAGGCTGCGCTGGATGTTGCGCGCCACGACGTCGATCTCCTTGGCCGGGGCTTCCGCCCGCACCATGTCGGCAATCGTGGCGAAGTGCTCCGGGTCGATCATCCCCTCCTGGGGGAAGGTGAGCTGGTAGATCGGATCGGCGGGAACGTTGGACCAATCGATGAGCTGCTCGCACACGTAGTTGTTGGTCTTGAAGGGGAGCACCCTCGACACCACGTCGATGACCAGGCGCTGATGGTCGTCGAGGGTGTCGTAGCCGGGGATGTCCGTCATGTTGCGCCGCTGGAACGTTCGGAAGACCGGCGCCTGACCGTTCGTCGCCTGTACCATCTTTTTGCCCCCTTCTGAAGCTCGTCACTCCTGCCGCAACCCGAAGCCGCTCCTACCCCACAACCGGCCTGTGCAGACATCTTACGAGATTGCCCGGAAATGGGGAGTTCGCTCGGCCCGCAATCCTCTGGCCTGGACATTCACAGTCGGGACATCGGCCATCCACAAGTTGCTCAGCACCCTTCCAACCCGAACTCCGCTACTTGTCCCCAGCCGCCCCCCGGGGGTAACCCTGCCCCGGCGGAACTCGGCGGACGCGTGATGGCACCCCTGCACCCGCACGATCCGCTCGAGCCGGGCGGCACGATGGCGCCGCTGGCAGCGCGCCTGGGGGCGGCGTCGGCCCTCGACGGCTTCGTGGATTACGTCGCGTCGCAGGGGATCGACCTGTACCCCGCCCAGGAGGAGGCGCTGCTGGAGATCCTCGAGGGCCACAACGTCATCCTCAACACCCCCACCGGCTCGGGGAAGTCGCTGGTGGCGGCGGGTGCCCACTTCGCCGCCCTCGTAGCCGGCCGCCGCAGCATCTACACGGCCCCGCTGAAGGCGCTGGTGAGCGAGAAGTTCTTCGCTCTGTGCGCAGCGTTCGGGGCCGAGCGGGTGGGGATGATCACCGGCGACGCGGCCGTCAACCCGCAGGCACCCATCATCTGCGCCACGGCGGAGATCCTGGCCAACCAGGCGCTGCGCGAGGGCGCCGACGCCGACGTGGACGTGGTCATCGCCGACGAGTTCCACTTCTACGCCGACCCGCAGCGGGGCTGGGCCTGGCAGGTGCCGCTGCTGACGCTGCCGCAGTGCCAGTTCGTGCTGCTGTCGGCCACGCTGGGGCCCACGGAGCGCTTCGCCGACGAATTGCGCCGGCGCACCGGGCGGGAGACCGTGACGATCCGCTCGGCCGATCGGCCCGTGCCGCTGCGCTTCGAGTACGGCACCCTGCCGCTGCACGCATCCATCGAGGACCTGCTGGAGCGCAATCGGGCGCCGGTCTACGTGGTGCACTTCACCCAGCGGGAGGCCATCGAGGCGGCGCAGGCCTACACCAGCATCGGGGTGCTGACCCGCGCCGAGCGGGACCGGGTGGCGGAGGCCATCGGCGGCTTCGCCTTCGACTCGCCGATCGGCAAGGACCTGCGCCGGCTCATCGGCCACGGCGTGGGGGTGCACCACGCCGGACTGCTGCCCAAGTACCGCCTGTTGACCGAGCGCCTCGCTCAGCAGGGGCTGCTGAAGCTGATCTGCGGCACCGACACCCTCGGCGTTGGCGTGAACGTGCCGATCCGCACGGTGCTGTTCACCCAACTCTGCAAGTACGACGGGCAGAAGACCCGGCTGCTGAGCGCCCGCGAGTTCCATCAGATCGCCGGGCGGGCGGGCCGGGCCGGCTACGACGAGCAGGGCTGGGTGAGGGTCCAGGCCCCTGCCCACTGGATTGAGAACCGCATCGCCGCAGAGAAGGCCGCGGCGGACCCCAAGCGCAGGCGCAAGGCAACCAAGCGTCGCGCTCCGGAACGCAACTACTCGCACTGGAATGCCGACACGTTCAACCGGCTCGTGGACGCGGACCCTGAACCCCTGGTGTCCAGCTTCGCGGTGAGCCACCAGATGGTCATGCATCTGCTGGACCGGCCCGGCGACGGCTGCGCGGCGCTGCGACGCCTGCTGGTGGAGAACCACGAGACACGCCGGCGCCAGCGCCGCCACATCCTCCGGGCGGTCGGCATCTACCGGTCGCTGCTCGAAGCCGGCGTCGTGGAAGTGCTGGCCACCCCCGACGAGTTGGACCGGCGCGTGCGGGTGACGGTGGACCTGCAGGACCGCTTCGCCCTGCACCAGCCCCTGTCGCTGTTCGCCATGGAGGCGCTCGGTGTGCTCGACCCCGACGACGAGGACTTCCCCCTCGACGTGCTCTCGGTGGTGGAGTCGGTACTGGAGAACCCCGGCGCCGTGCTGGCCGCACAGACGGAACGTCTGCGGACGGACCTGCTGGGCGAACTGAAAGCGCAGGGCGTGCCGTACGAGGAGCGGATGGAACGCCTCGCCGACGTGGAGCACCCCAAGCCGTTGCGGGAGTTCCTCTACGGGGCGTTCAACGTCTTCCGCCAGCACCACCCCTGGGTGGAGGGCGACAACGTGCGCCCCAAGTCGGTTGCCCGGGAGATACACGAACGGGCCATGACGTTCGGCGAGTACGTGAACCACTACGGCCTGAAGCGCTCGGAGGGGCTGCTGCTGCGCTACCTCACCGACTCGTACCGTGCATTGGTGCAGAACGTGCCCGCCGAGCAGCAGACCCCCAAAGTGCTCGAGCTGACGGACTGGCTCGGATCACTCGTGCGCGGGGTGGACTCGAGCCTCCTCGACGAGTGGGAACGGCTCACGGCGGTGGTCGCCGAGGCCGAGGGCGACGAAGGGGACGAGTAGACCCTGCCACCACTCGGTGCGGGAGATGCCGTCGAAGCTGGTGGTCCCCGGCATCAGTAGGAGCACGAAGGCGTGCGGCAGCGTCATGCGGAGGTTCGCCAGGCCCACCACCGGTGGTCGCACGGCCAGGCGGCCCTTGCCGTCGCCGCAGAAGATGCCCATCGCGCCGACGTGACGGAACACCACGCCGAATCCCTCGCCGTGGCGCAGCCACTCCCGCCCCCACAGCGACGCCGCCGACAGCATCAGCACCGAGTAGACGGCGATGGCGACGCCCAGGATGCGAGTGCTCGGCGGGTTGGGGTGCACCAGTTCCAGGGCGGCGAAGCACAGCACGGTCGCCACCCCGACCCAGCCGCTGCGGGTGATGTCGGGGCGGGGAAGCCGGTGGGGCGCCACGTGGCCGAAGAAGCGGCGCCGCAGGGTCGCGGCCACCAGCGCCAGCGTCTCCCACGGGCTGAGCAAACGCCAGACGTCACCGAAGACGGCGGAGGTGAACAGGAGCCCCACCCAGAAGCCCACGTACACCGCCACCGGGGCGATCGTGGCGTACGCCGATGCCGTGCGCCAGCACGCCTGCGGGAACCACCGCAGAACCTAGGAAACCTGAAGCTGGAAGAGCACCCGGTGCGACGGATGCAGTTCCGCCTCCCACACGCCGGGCAGGTTCGCCTCGAAGACCAGAGAGACCTCACCTCCCGGTTCGAGCTGCAGTAACAGGTCGTAGCCGTGGAGATGCACCTCCTCCGCCACGTCGGAACTGACACGCACCTCCACCATGTCGCCGAAGGACGCCTCGTAGCGACGCTCGCCCTCGATCCGTCCCTCCACCAGCGTCACGTGGATGACGGCATCCGCCGGCGGTTCTGTGGTGGTTGTCGGCGGGGGAGGCGGCTCGGTGGTTGACGTGGTCGTCGGGGGAGGTGGCTCCGGACCCGCTTCTGTAAAGCCTCGTTCCGCGTCCCGCGACTCGGCCGTCGAGGGCGCCGGCGCCTCCGTCGAGGGAGGCGGGGGAGGAGCCTCGGTCGCGGGCGTTGGTTGCGGCGGGATGTCAGCCGACGGGGCTGGGGCGTCGGTGGTCGTGGGCGGTAGGGCTGTGCCGGTCGTAGCCGGCGCAGCGACCGTTGTCGGAGCAGCCGTAGTCGGGGCGGGCGCCCGCGCTGGAGTCTCTGACTCTGCCGTTGTCGTCGAGGACGTCGGCATGGTGGGGAGGGCTGCGGTAGTCGTGGCCGGCGACGCGCCGTCGCCGGCCGGCGTGCACGCCGCCGCGAGTACCGCCGGCAACACTCCGAGGCTGAGAAGAAGGTGGAGGATCATCCGCCGGAACGAGCCGCCTCCGGTGGCGGTCGCCGGCATCGCCCCGGCACGGAGACCGCGCCCAAGCGTCATGGCTAGCATTCTGCCAGCAGGAGCGCCCGGCTTCTACACGAGTGCGGACAAGACCGCCGGCAACAAACCGACCCCTGCCGACAAGAGAGAGCAGCCACGACGATGAGCGAGATCAGCCACGAGCAACTCCGCGCGATGACGCAGGACCTCGTCGCCGACATGTCCGGCGACGACGTGGACATGGCCACCTTCCGGGGCGAGCAGTTCGACCGGGGACTGGCGTGCGTCCACTTTCCCCCCGGTCGCGGCGGGCTGGGTTTGGAGCGCGGGGCTCAGGCGGTTGTGGACGACGAACTGGCCACCGCCGGCCGGCACTACCACAACCTGGCCGTCAACCCCATCGGCATCGGCATGGGCATGCCCACCGTGCTGACCCACGGCAACGAGGAACTGCAGGACCGGGTGCTGCGCCCCTGCTTCACCGGCGAGGAGATCTGGTGCCAGCTCTTCAGCGAACCCGGGGCCGGCTCCGACGTGGCCGGGTTGGCGACCCGCGCCGTGCTCGACGGCGAGGAGTGGATCGTGAACGGCCAGAAGGTGTGGACCACCCTGGCGCACGTGTCGCGATGGGGGATGCTGCTGGCCCGAAGCGACCCCGATCAGCCCAAGCACAAGGGCATGACGTACTTCATGATGGACATGCAGGCTCCGGGCGTGGACGTCCGGCCGCTGTTCCAGATCACCGGCGAGGCCGAGTTCAACGAGGTCTTCATGACCGACGTACGGATTCCCGACTCCATGCGCCTCGGTGAGCGGGGCGGGGGCTGGGGCGGGGCCATCACCACCCTGATGAACGAGCGGGTGGCCCTCGGTGGCGGTGTGGCGGAGAGAGGATCGGGGAACATCGGGGTGCTGATGAACCAGTGGGCCGAGCACGCGCCCGATCCGGGCACCGCCGGGCACCACGTCATGCGCGACCGCGTCACGCGGCTTTGGATAAGGGCGGAGGTGCTGCGGCTGACGAATCTGCGCGGCCGTGAGTCGGCATCGGCGGGCGTTCCTGGCCCCGAGGGATCGGTGGGCAAGCTGCTGTCGGCGGAACTGAACAAGGAACTCCACGAGTGTGCCCTCGACGTGGGGGGCAGTCGGGGGATGCTGCACCCCTACGGCTACCCGATGCTGCGCCCCGACCAGGCCGGCGGCAGCGGGTCGTTCGATCCCAGCCGCCTGTTCCTGCGAGCGCGGGCCAACTCCATCGAGGGCGGCACGTCGGAGATCATGCGCAACATCCTGGGCGAGCGCGTCCTCGGCCTGCCGAAGGAGCCGCAGGTGGACCGGGACGTGGCCTGGAGCGAGATTCCCCGGAACTGACGAGGGCCGGACTGCTGTCCGGCCCTCGGGCAATTCGATCAGTACCGCCCGGTGTCCGGGCGGACCGCTAGCGGGTGGCGGTACGCACGCGCCGCCCGGCGCCGATCACCAGGAGGCCGGCGGCGAGGATGCTTGCGCCGACAACGGCGAGCAGGTCGCTCTCCGCGCCGGTCACGGGCATCTCCTCCTTGGCAGCCGCCTCCGCCTCAGCAGCCGCCTCAGCAGCCGCCGCCGCCTCGGCAGCCGCAGCCTCGGCCTCAGCAGCCGCCTCTGCGGCAGCCGCCTCCGCGGCGCCGATGGTGAGAACGCCGAATCCGGCGTCCTCCGTCCCGGCACCCATGCTCAGCCAACCGGCGAGAATGACCACCCCGCCGGCGTCTATGTCGGCTTGAGTGATGGTGATCGTGACGTCGGTCGTGAAGCTGCTGTCGTCCAGGGATTCGAACGCGATGGAACCCAGGAGTCCCGGCAGTCCGCCGCAGCTCGCCAGGGTGCTCGCCTGGTCAACCAGGATCGTGGGATCGCCCTGCGCTCCGGTGCAAGCGGTGATGAAGAGCGGGCTCCGACGTTCAGGATCTTCCCAACCCGAGCCACTCACGGTGATCGTGACGTCACCCTCGGTGGCGGGCACATCCGATGGGTCCAGCGTGAGCGAGGGCAGATGACCGTCGGCGGACACGGGCGCCGCCCACAGCATCCCCATCAGAGCCACCACTCCGACCAATACGAACATTCTCTTGAATTTCATTGCACGCCTCTCCCGATCCGACACTCCAACGCCGAAGTAGCGTAGCGCAAACGGGGCGACGACGAAAGTCCGAATCGAGGAATTGTCGAAAAGTTCGGAGGATATCTTGGGGATATCGACCCGGCTGGGGGATTCGGGTGCCGGTTGACTTCCCGCCGACCACCGACAGCCGGTCGCGCGGCGCTCTCAGAGGCGCAGGAGTTGCCTGCCCTCGTTGGCGCCGGTGAAGAGACGTAGGAAGGTGGTCGGGATGTTCTCGAACCCCTCCTGCACGTCCACCCGGTAGGCGATCTCCCCCGCCTCCACCCTGCGCCGCGCCGTCTCGTCGTGCCGCGCCATCGCCCGCTCCTGTCCTGTACCTGCAACGCCGTAACATACCCATCGGCACCTGACCTGCTGCTGTCGGCTAGTGCGCCGACGAACAACGACCGATGACAGGAGAGGCACATGGCTGGGCTTTGCGAAGGACGGGTTGCCGTCGTCACCGGAGCGGGGCGCGGCATCGGCCGGGAACACGCCCTCATGCTCGCCGCCGAGGGGGCCAAGGTCGTGGTGAACGACCTGGGTGGCGACGCCGCGGGATCCGGCGTCGACATCACGCCCGCCCAGCAGGTGGTTGACGAGATCACCGCAGCGGGCGGGGAGGCCGTCGTCAACGGCGACGACGTGAGCGACTTCCACCAGGCCAAGGACATGATCCACCAGGCCATCGACACCTACGGCGGGCTGGACGTCCTCATCAACAACGCCGGCATCCTGCGCGACCGCATGGTCTTCTCCATGTCCGAGAGCGACTGGGACGCCGTCATGGCCGTGCACCTGAAGGGCACCTTCGCCCCCACGCACCACGCTGCCGCCTGGTGGCGCCAGCAGTCCAAGGATGGCCGGGCTCTCGACGCCAGGGTCATCAACACCTCGTCGCCGTCGGGCATCTACGGCAACGTCGGGCAGTCGAACTACGGCGCGGCCAAGGCCGGCATCGCCGCCTTCACCGTCATCTGTGCCATGGAGCTGGCCCGCTACGGCGTCACCGTGAACTGCCTGGCCCCCAACGCCCTGACCCGGCTCACGGTGCCGATCGTGGGCGAGGAGGCGGCGGAGAAGTTGGCCGAGTCGTGGTCGCCGCGTTGGATCGCCGTCGTCGCCACCTGGCTGGCGAGTTCCGCGTCGTCCGGGGTGACCGGGCGGGTGTTCAACGTCAACGGCAACCAACTGGGCATCGCCGAGGGTTGGCACCTTGGTCCCGTGGCCACCCAACCCGGGGACCCGGCGCAGCTCACCGAGTTGGTGCGAGGGCTGACGGCCGACGCCCGGTTGAACGCCGACATGTCCGGCCAGGACACCGAGGGGCCCGGCCGCCCGTCGAAGACCATCTAACCGGCCGGCCAGCACCTCGAGACACGCCTGACGGGATCTGGACAGCCGGAAGGATCCGAACGTGACGATCGCCGCCAGAAGGCGCCTCCAGGAGCGAGTCCTCGCCACCGCAGACCGCCCGCTGAACAGGCAGGTCTACTGGCTGTGCCGGAACACGGCCCTCGTTGCGGGTTTGTTCTACTTCCGGATCAAGGTTCGCGGGAAGGAACACCTGCGAACCACCGGTCCCGCCATCCTGGCCCCGGCCCACCGTTCCAATCTGGACGTCCCCCTCATCGCCGCGCAGTGCCCGAGACGGCTCCGCTCCCTGGCCAAGGACCGAAATGTTCCGGGGACCGGTGAGCCGCTGGTTCTCGGCATCCATCGGCGCCTTTCCCGTGTCAAGCGGGACCAACTGGACCGGGTTGCACTGGAAACAGCAGCAACCCTGCTCGACCGGGGCGAGATGGTGCTCGTCTTCCCGGAAGGCACACGGAGCTCGGGACCGGAGGTCGGCGACGTGCACAACGGCTGCGCCTACCTGGCAACCGTCACGGGGGTGCGTGTCATCCCCATCGGCCTGGCCGGCACCGACGACGCCATGCCTCCCGGCGCCCGGATCCCGCGCCTGCGCCGGATCGTGATCACCATCGGCGATCCCATCGAGCCGGCAAACGCGCTGCCGGGTGTCGAGCCCGGCGACGCCCGCACGCTGCGACGTGCGCTGTCGGCGCGGGTGCGGGCAGAAATGCAGCGACTCCTCGACGAGTCCCGCGAAGCCCTGGCAGCGCTCCCGCAGCGTCGCCGGAGCGGCCGCGGCCCCGCCGCCTAGGTACCCGCCGCCTAGGTACCCGCCGGCGTGCGCGGCCCGATCGCAGCGTGACGGGGCGGGTTGAAGCCGCGGGGAAAACGGCGTAGGTTAGGGGCACCTAACCCACCACGTGTCCGACCGCAGAAACCCCGGAGGATCGCCGACAGATGATCGTGTGCCACTGCCTTGCCATCAACGACCGGCTCATCGAAGCCGTCGCCGAAGGCGAGTCGATCACTGTCGATGACGTCATCGCTCGGTGCGGGGCGGGAGCGCGCTGCGGGGGCTGCCGGGAGACCATCCAGCAGGTACTCGACGAGGCGCGCGGGCGCCGGGACGCCTCGGTGTCGCTGACCGTCGCACGGTAGGCTGACCCCATGCAGGGGTCACCGAAAATCATCGAGTTCCTCAACGAGGCGCTGACGTCGGAGCTGACGGCCATCAACCAGTACTTCGCGCACGCCAAGATCTGTGAGAACTGGGGTTACCTGCGCCTGGCGACCAAGTACCGCGCCGAATCCATCGAGGAGATGAACGACGCCGAGAAGATCATCGAACGCATCCTGCTCATCGAAGGCATGCCCAACCTGCAGCGCCTGGGCAGCGTGAGGGTGGGCGAAACAGTGCCGGAGCAACTCGAGGTGGATCGGGCGCTGGAGGAGAACGCCGTCGCCATGTACCGGCGCGGCGTGGCCCTGGCACTTGCCGAGGGTGATCCGGGCACCCGGGAACTGCTGGAGCACCTCGTCGTGGGCGAGGAGGAGCACCTCGACTGGATCGAGACCCAGCAACACGTCATCGCCGACATCGGCATCGAGCGATACCTCCAGGCGCAGCTTCAGTAGTGAGCCGCCCGGCGGCCGTCTACGTCGCCGCGGCGGTCGTAGGCTCGCGGCATGGTCGCACGGGCCCCCTACCTCACAACCCGGTTGCAGGGTTTCGGCGCCACCATCTTCGCCGAGATGTCGGCCCTGGCCGTGCGCACCGGCGCCATCAATCTGGGACAGGGCTTCCCCGACACGGACGGGCCCCCCGAGGTGTTGCAGGCGGCCGTCGACGCCATCTGCGGCGGGCGGAACCAGTACCCGCCGGGCATCGGCATTCCCGAGCTGCGCCACGCCGTGGCCGCGCACCAGAAACGCTTCTACGACCTGTCCTACGACCCCGACACCGAGGTTCTCATCACCGCCGGCGCCACCGAGGCGCTCGCCTCGGCCCTGCTGTCGCTGTGCGAGGTGGGCGACGAGGTGGTCTGCTTCGAGCCGTACTACGACAGTTACGCCGCCGGGATCGCCATGGCCGGTGCGGTGCGGCGGCCGGTGCTGCTGCGGGGCCCCGAGTCGTCCTACCTACCCGAGGAGTTGGAAGCCGCCATCGGGCCACGCACCCGCCTCATCCTCCTGAACTCACCGCACAACCCCACGGGCAAGGTCTTCGGCCGCGCCGAGTTGGAGCACGTGGCCGAGTTGGCGATCCGCCACGACCTGCTGGTGGTGACCGACGAGGTGTACGAACACATCGTCTACGAGGGCGAGCACATCCCGCTGGCCACCCTGCCGGGCATGCGCGAGCGGACGGTCACCATCAGCTCCGGGGGAAAGACCTTCTCCACGACAGGCTGGAAGATCGGCTGGGCGTGCGCCACCCCCGAACTTCTGACCGCGGTGCGCACCTCCAAACAGTTCCTGACCTACGTGAGCGGTGGCCCCTTCCAGTACGCCATCGCCGAGGGTCTGCGCCTCGGCGACGACTACTTCCGGTCGCTGGCCGACGGCCTGCGGGACCGTAGGGACCGCCTCGCCGCCGGGTTGCGCAACGCCGGCTTCGACGTCTGGAACTCGGCGGGCACCTACTTCGTGACGACCCACCTCGCCACGCTGGGCCACAGCGACGGTGTGGCGTTCTGCTGGTCCCTGCCCGAGCGGTGCGGCGTTGTGGCCGTCCCCAGCGTCGTGTTCTACGACAGCAAGGACGTAGGCAAGCCCCTGGTGCGCTTCGCCTGCTGTAAGCGGCCGGAGATCATCGCCGAGGCTGCCGAACGGTTGGCGACGCTGCGGTCGGCGGCGTAGGCGGCCGGTCGGTCGTTCAGCCGCCCGACCAGGCGGCGAGGATGTCGTCGGTGGCAGCGATCGTTGCCACGAAGGCCAGCGAGTGGTCGATGGCCATCTCCACGTACTCCGCAGGAATGCCGGTCACCGCGTCGCGGGGGATCACCACGTCGAAGCCCCGGTTGATGGCGTCGAACGTGAGGCCGGTGATGGCCCAGTTGACCGACACGCCCCCCGGAATGATCGTGGTCACGCCCTCGTTGCGCAGCACCGCGTCCAACTCGCTGACAGGGAAGGGCGACACACCGTGGTGGCGGACGATGTGGAAGTCGGCGGGCTCCACCCCGATCTCGTCCAGAACCTGCACGGCCGCGCTGCCGGCTCGCAGCTTGACCGGCGATTCGTCGATCACCTTGAACAGTTCCAGGTCGGTGTTGTCGCCCCAGCCGTCCTCGCGCTGATGGAAGACGCTGTGGATGACGCGCACGCCCACGGCGCGCGCCGCGTGCGCCAGCCGGGTGACCGCTTCGATGCAGCCCGATTCGCGGGCCGCCTCGGCCATGGCCGGCAGGCCGGATTCGGTCCCGATGATGCCGTTCTGGCATTCCTGCAGCACGACCGCAGTGTGGGAGGGTTCGACGAGTTCTTGCAGTGAGAGAGGCATGCGGCGAACTGTAATGACTTGCCCACCGGCGTGCCCGATCGATGCATGCTCGGGTTCGGGACGAGAGGGTCGCCGCGGTCTGTATGGTCCCGGGGACGAAGCGAGAGGAATCCCGACCCCGACGCCATGGCACCCGAAGCACCCGAAGCACCCGAAGCACCCAAAGCATTCCACCCGCCCCCGGAGTGGACACGCGACGCCACCTTCTTCGATGCGCTCGTGAAACGGTTCTACGCCGGTGTGGCGACCGACCCCGTGCTGCGGCCGCTCTACCCCGAGGACCTGACCGACGCCAAGACGAACCTGCGCGACTTCCTCATCCAGTACTGGGGAGGCCCCGACGACTACAGCCGTCGGCGCGGACACCCCATGCTGCGTGCCCGACACCTGCCCTTCGCCATCGGGCAGCCCGAGCGCGACGCCTGGATACACCACATGACAGCCGCGGTGCGCGCCGCCGACACCCCGACCGCGGCGGCGCTGGAACTCCTCGCGTACTTCGAGAGGGCCGCCACGCACGTCGTGAACGCCGAGACTCCCAAGGGCCATCTCCCCATCGTCCCGTCGCCGCGGGAGGGTTCCTGAACACCCGCCGTAGCCAGGGGGCCCGGAGTGCGCGAGGAGGGACTTGAACCCTCACGTCCGTAGTGGACACAGGAACCTGAATCCTGCGCGTCTGCCAAATTCCGCCACTCGCGCCGGGCGGATCAGGTTAGTCCCGGAGACCCGGCGCAACACCACCCGTCACAGCAACCACCGATGGGGCGCGGTGAGCGGTCGCCTACACTCGGTCTCGGTGCTCACGCCATGCGCGGCCACCGGCGAGGATCGCACGAGCCGCTGCCCTCCGACCCCTGCGGCATGACCCGGAAGGTCTTCCGCCTCGACGCCGACGCCTGCACCCACGTCGGAAGGCGCAGGCAGCGCAACGAGGACGCCTTCCTGCTGACCGACGACCTCCTGGCCGTTGCGGACGGGCTCGGGGGGCACCCGGGCGGCGACCTGGCCTCCGCAACTGCCGTCGAAACACTGCACGCGTCGGCCGCCTCCCCCGATCCGGCCGATCTGCGCCGCGCCTTCGCGGCAGCACACCAGGCTGTGCTGCGCCGCGCGGACGGAAGCCCGGACCTCGCCGACATGTGCACCACGCTGTGCGCTCTGGCACTGGACCCGGCCGGTGTCGTGGTGCTGGCCAACCTGGGAGATTCCCGGATCTACCGCCTGAGTGACGGCCGGCTGGAGCAGGTGAGCCGGGATCACACATGGGTGAACGAGTACGTGAACATGGGGATGAGCCTCCGGCAGGCGCGTTCCATGCGCGGCGCCGCTTCTCTCTCGCGGGTGGTGGGCGCGTTCCCGGAGCCGTGCGAGACCGATGTCTGGACCTTCGATGCCGTCGCCGACGATCGCTACCTCCTGACCAGCGACGGACTTACCAACGAGTTGTCCGACGCGCACATCGGCGACGTGCTGGCGGGGGGCGGGACACCCGAAGTGGTCTGCGAGGAACTGGTGGAGGCGGCCAACGACCACGGCGGCCAGGACAACATCACGGTGGTTGTCGCCGACGTCGTCGAAGGTAGCCGCCGGCGGTTCGTGTGAACCGGCGCTGCGCCGGGGCGACAGGGCCACACTCGTAGACTCCCGGCAGCTATGGCAGCACAAAATCCTCCTGTTCTCGGCGGACGCTACGAACTCGTACGCCGCTTGGCGCAGGGGGGCATGGCCAGCGTGTACCTGGCCCGCGACCGGCAGTTGGACCGGCACGTGGCGCTCAAGATGCTGCACCCGCAGTTCGCCGACGATCCCACCTTCGCCGAGCGTCTGCGTCGGGAGGCCCACGCCGCGGCCGGGTTGAGCCACCCCAACATCGTCGGCGTCTACGACTGGGGGCGCCAGGGCGACCGCTACTTCATCGTCATGGAGTACGTCAGCGGTCACAGCCTCTCGGCAATCATCGCCGCCAGCGGCTCCCTGCAAGCCAAAGCGGCCACCACCGTGGCCTTCGAGGTGGCCGCGGCGCTGGCCTTCGCCCACCGCGCCGGCATCGTGCACCGCGACGTCAAGCCGCAGAACGTGCTCCTCAGCACCGACGGGCACGTCAAGGTCACCGACTTCGGCATCGCCCGGGTGATGGACGCCGGAGCCTCCGCCGGCCTGACGGATACCGGGATGGTGGTGGGAACCGCCGCCTACCTGTCCCCCGAGCAGGCCAGGGGCGAGCCGACCGATGCCCGCAGCGACCTGTACTCCCTCGGCGTGATGCTCTACGAGATGCTGGCGGGTCGGCCACCGTTCCAGGGCGACACCCCGGTTGCGGTGGCCTACCAGCACGTGCAGGATCCGCCCGTTCCGTTGAGCCGGCTGGGTGTGGACGTGCCCGGGGCGCTCGAAGCCGTCGCCATGCGGCTGCTGGCCAAGGATCCCGAGCAGCGCTATGCCCGGGCGGAGGACCTGCGGGAACACCTGCAGGTCATCCGCGGGGAGATCGACCGGAGCGAGGCCGCGGAGCCACCCGCCCCACCGCCGGCTCCCCGCCCGGCACCCCCACCGCCGGCTCCCCGCCCAGCACCCCCACCGCCGCCGCCCCGCCCGGCGCCGCCGTCCCAGCCCCCCCGGCCGTCCGCCGGCCGGCGGCCACCGCAAGAGGCTCCCCGGAGACCGCCCCGCCCGCCTCGCCAACCCGCGCCGCAAGCACCGCCCCGGGGCCGCGGCCGGGAGCCGTCCCAGCCGCGTGAGCCGGTGCGGCGGGGGCCACCGCGCCCGCAGGCGCGCCGGGCGCCGCCGAACGCGATAACCCAGTGGTGGACCGGACGGATCCCGGCGGCACGGCGCCCGCCGGGGTACGGCGAGCGCGCCGGTACCTACCGCGGCGGCAGCCGGGACGTCTACGGCCGCCTCGAGCGGCAGCGCCGCTCGGGGCTGTTCTTCGTGGGTTTCGCCGTCCTGCTGGTGGTGCTACTGGTCATGGTCGTGGTTCTGGTGAACGTGCTGAACCCCGGTGACGAGGGCACTGTGACGCCGCAGGCGGAGACCGTGGCGGTTCCGTCGGTCTTCGGACTCGACGAGGCGGAAGCGGTGCGCCTGCTCGAGACCGCCGGTTTTCAGGTGCTGACCGTGCCCGAGCAGAATGCCGAGCACCCGTCCGGGCGGGTCTTCGATCAGCAACCGCAGGCCGGGGCCAAGCTGGAGAGGAACTCGGCGGTCACCCTGTCCGTGAGTGCAGGGGCGTCGGCAGTCCCCGTGCCCAACGTCCTGGGCTGGCAGGCCATCGACGCGGAGCGGGCGCTGCGGGCGGCGGGCTTCGACTTCAACCCGATCAACGTGTCGAGCGAGAGGCCGCTCGGCGAGGTCCTGCGGCAGGAACCCGCCCCCCTGGTGGCCCACGAGATCGGCTCGGCGGTCACGCTCAACATCTCGGCCGGTCCTGCGGCCAGGCTGGTACCGGCCGTGGCGGGCATGGACGCCGTACGGGCCGCCGTTGAACTCACCAACGCCGGCTTCGTCATAGCGGAGCAGTCCGAGCCTTCCGACACCGTGACCGAAGGGCTGGTCACCCGCACGCAGCCCCCCGCCGGCTCTCAACTGGACGAGGGCGATCAGATATTCGTGTACATCTCCTCGGGGCCGGCGGTCCTGCTCATGCCCGATCTCACGGGCCTCGACCCGACGACGGCGTGGATCCGGTTGGACGAGTTGGGCTTCACAGCCGATGTCCTGCAGGTGGCGCCCCTGCCCAACGAGCCGCCCGGAATCATCGTGAACCAATTTCCGGACCCGGGTTTCCAGATCATCCCGAGCTCGGTCATCACCCTCTACGTGACCAGCGAACCCGAGCCCATTGACGAGGGCGACACGTCCGGGATCGACGGCGAGGGCCCCACCACGGGTGACCCCGACCCCGCGGGTCTCCCCGACCGGCCGGCGCCGAGCAACGGCTAGCGCCCCGGCAGGCCCAGGAAGTTGGCCAGCATGGTGTGGCCGGCGACCGTCATTTGCGACTCCGGGTGGAACTGAAGGCCCTCCACCGGCAGCGTCCGATGGCGCAGGCCCATGATGACACCGTCGGCCGTGGTGGCCGTCACCTCCAGAGGCGCCGGAACCGACGACGGTTCCACGACGAGGGAGTGGTAGCGCGTCGCCTGCAGCGGGTTGGGTACGCCGGCCAGGACACCGGCGCCGTCGTGGTCGATGTGCGAGACCTTGCCGTGCATGACCGCGGGGGCGCGCACGATCTCGCCGCCGAAGACGTGCGCGATGCACTGGTGCCCCAGGCACACCCCCAGGATCGGGCAGCGGCCGGCGAACGCCTCGATGACCTCGCAGCAGATCCCGGAATCCTCGGGGCGGCCCGGGCCGGGGCTGACGAGCAATGCATCCGGTTCCAGTTCCACGGCCTGGCGCGTGGTGATCTCGTCGTTGCGCCGCACGATCGTCTCTGCACCCAGCTCACCGAGATACTGCACCAGGATGTAGACGAACGAGTCGTAGTTGTCGAGGACGAGAACCCTGCCGCTCATGTTTGTTGAGGGTAGTGGGCGCCGGGCGTCGGGCACCCACCACGAAACGGTGTGCCGCTGACGGTCGGCGGCGCCTATCCTGCGGGCATGGTGAATCCTCCCAAACGCAAGGTCCAAGGGGGCCGGGTCACCCCCAAGGGGACACGGCCGGCCGGGGAACATTTCCTGCCGCCGGAGGCCAAGGTCAGCCCGATCTGGGTTCCGATCCTGCTGTTCACGCTCCTCGGGCTCGGAGCCGTCCTGATCATCATCAACTACCTGGGCTGGATCCCGGGGGGCACGGACAACTGGTGGCTTCTGGCCGGCCTGGGGCTGATCCTGGGCGGCGTTATCACTGCAACCCAGTTGCACTGAACCGTCCGGCGGCACGTTCGGCCGGGCACCCTGGGGGCCGAGAGGTCCACTAACCGCCGACTCGGCGTACCGCGCACGCGCCCCTGGCTACGGAGTGCGCGCCGAGGAATATGAACTACACATCTGTGTTTCCCCCCGGTTTATCCACAGGTGTGGGTAACTTCGAAGGGGGCGTCACTCGTCGATAGGGGCCAGCAGCGACATCTCGTCGCCGCAGTGTCGGGGCGGCTCGGGATCCTCCTGCGGCGCACTGGTCATGCGCACCTCGGCACCGCACATCGAGCAACGGAAGGTGAGGCGCACCTTGCGCAGCTCCCCCGGTGGCGGCGGCTCGGGCTGAGGTTGCGCGAGAACCCGCAGCGCCAGCACGCCCACCCACAGGATCGCCAGACCGCCCACCACGGCGATGATCGTCTTCACCACGGTGCCCACCAGCCCCGCCAGCACCACCACCCCGGCGACGTCAGCCGACGACAGGCTCGTCACGGTTGCAGCGGTCACGACTGCAACAGTACGGCCACGCCGTGACCGTCGACGGCGTCGCAGGCCACCAACCCGTGGCCGGGGCGCCCCGACGCCGCCGACGCTCGCACGAGACGTGCCAGCAGACCGAGCCCCGTCGCCCCGCGGGGATGCCCCAACGCCAGGGAACCGCCGTCGAGGTTCACCAACTCGGCAACATCGGGGCGGGCGAGTTGCCATTGGACGACGCTGGTGGCGAACAACTCGGCCAACTCCACCCGGCGCACGTTCCCTCCGGACACCCCGGCGGCGGCCAGCACTCGCGACGCGGCTTCGAGCGAGGCGCCGCGGCCGGCACCCGGGTCGCCGCCGGCGATGGCAGCGGCAACCACTCCGGCCACGGGCTCGGCGCCGAGACGCCGCGCCGCTTCCGGTGACGCCACCACGGCCGCGGCCGCACCGTCGGCCATCGGCGCCACCGTGGAGGCGGTCAGCGGACCGTCACCGCTGTACATCCCGTCGGGATCGGGATCGGGCTCAGGCGCAAGGCCGTGCGGTCCGTGCGACTCGTCGACGGTCACGACGTCATGCGCCGGTGCGGACATCTCCCGTCGAAGCAGTTCGTCGACGGTGAGAAGATCGTGTTGCGGGGCGTCCGGCCGGCACACCGGCAGGAATTCCGCGGCAAAGCGGCCGGCGGACTGCGCACGCGCGGCACGGGTCCGGCTCCGTTGTGCCACATCCTCGAGACGCTGCCGGTCGACACCGTGACGGGCCGCCCAGCGTTCGGCCGCCGGTCCGGGCGGCAGCGGCACGTCGCCACCCGGAGACGGGGCCGGGAGGCCGAAGCCCCGGTGCGTCATGTCGGCGCCGGCCGGGACCGTGCTCATCACCTCCACGCCACCCACCAGCACCACGTCGCAGCGTCCCGACCGCACCGCATCGACGGCACGCACCAGAGCCACGAGCGACGACGTGTCCAGTGTGCTCACCGTGGTGGCCGGGATCCCTCGCAGCGGGCCGCGCGCCCGGGCCGCGTGACCGGCCAGGTTGTCGGCCTGCGCACCCACCGGTGTGGCGCATCCCACCAGTACCTCGTCGACGTCGGCGGGCTCGACACCGGAGAGCCCGAGCACACCCTCGAGGACGTCGCCGAGGAGATCCACCGGGTGCAGGCCGGCCAGCGCGCCGTGCCGGGCCCCGAACGGGGTGCGCAGCGCCGACAGGATCAGAGGGTCGTTCACGATCGGGCGACAGCAGGGGTTCGGCCGGGAACCGCAGGGCGCCGGATTAGGCTCACCGGGCGCACGCCGTGCCGCACGGAGGCTCGGAGTCGCCCGTGCTCGCAGTGTCCGCCAAGGCTGGAGGGGAGGGCCATGGGATACATCGATGTGGCACTGCTGCTCTTGCGGGTCGTGGTCGGGCTGACGCTAGCCGCCCACGGCTACAACAAGTTCTTCGGCGGCGGGCGCATCGCCGGCACCGGCCGCTGGTTCGACGGCATCGGCATGCGCCCCGGCCGGCGCCACGCCATCCTGGCCGCAGCCGGCGAGATCGTCGCCGGCCTGGCGTTCGCCGCAGGGCTGCTCACCGGTCCGGCCGCCGCCGGGTTCGTGGGTTTGATGGCTGTGGCGTTCTGGGTGGCGCACCGCGGCAAGGGCTTACTCATCATGTCCGACGGCTGGGAGTACACGGCCGTCCTGGCCACGGTGGCCGTCGCCGTCGCCATGCTCGGACCGGGCGAACTCTCGCTGGACCACGTCACCGGCCTCGCCGACGTGCTGGACGGCTGGGTGGGCCTCGCCGTGAGCCTCGGCGGTGGCCTCGTGGCGGCCGCGTTGCTTCTCACCGTCTTCTACCGTCCCCCCGCCGGCGAGTCCTGACTGCCCAGGGCAGTCAGGCACCGGAAGCACGGCGAACCGACGTGAAGGGACACTGAACCAGTGGCGTTCCTGCTCGGCGTCCTCGTAGCCGTCAGCATCGGCTCCGCGGACTTCCTCAGCGGGATCGCGGCACGCCGCATGCGCACATCGGTGGTCGTGACGCTGTCACAGTTCTGGGGCCTCGCCCCACTGGGGATCTTCATCGCGGCCACCGACCGAACCCTCCCGACGGCGTGGGATCTCGTTCTGGGGGTCTTCGCCGGATTCGGGCTGGTCGTGGGCATCTGCTGCCTGGTGCGGGGTCTGTCGGTCGGGCGCATGTCGGTGGTGGCGCCGACGACCGCAGCGCTCGGCGCGGCCGTGGGCGTGGTCTACGGGTTCATCACCGGCGAACGCCCTGGAGTGATCGCCGTGATCGGAGTGGTGCTGGCCATCTCGGCCGTCGTGCTGATCGCCCACGTCGCCGAGCATCACGAGTCAGATGTGGCTGCCCCGCAGGCCCACGCCCGCCACACCGTCGCCAGCCGTTCCCAGGAGATCGTTCTGGCCGTCGGAGCCGGGCTGACGCTGGGCGCCACGCAGATCTTCTTCGCCGCCGCGAGTGACGACGCCGGGATGTGGCCGGTCGTCTCGGCGCGCCTGACGGCGGGCATCCTGGCGGGCGCGTTCGTCCTCTCGCGGGTTCGCGTCGACGGACTCCCTGCCCGGCTCACGGCCGGCGGCGTCCGCCTCCTGGCGTCCTATGCCCTGCTCGACACGCTCGGGACTTCCCTGCTGATCGAGGCGTTCCGCCAGGGACTCGTGAGCCTCGTTGCCCCGGTGGCTGCGCTCTTCCCGGCGATGACCGTTCTGTGGGCGCGGGTGGTGCTCAAGGACCGCATGAACCGCGGGCAGCTCGTGGGGTTCGGGCTGGCCGCGGCGGGGCTGGTGCTCATCGCCACGGGGTGACGGTCGAGGCGGTGCGCCCGCGCGCCCGGACCGGCCGCGCAGCGCAGCGGCAGGGCGCGGCGGGCAGGCCGGCCGTCCCGTTCGGGATCCGGCCCCTCAGCAAGCGATCACGATGCCGCCGTAGGCGGCCGCCACGCCGGTGACCAGCGAGAGCGCCGCGTACAACACAGCGCGTCGGCGGCTGGCGCGCCACAACTCGACGGCCTCGACCGCCAGGGTCGAGAACGTCGTCAGCGAACCGAGGGCTCCGCCGGCCAGAATCACCGTCGCCGCCTCGCCGGCGCCCGCCAGCAATCCCAGGGCAAAGGATCCGACGACGTTCGCCGCCAGCGTCCCGTAGGGGAAACCCTCACGGTTCAGGCGTGTCGACGCCGCCACCCGCAGCAACGTCCCCGCCGCGGCAGCCGCCAGGAAGCCGACAGCCGTCACGATGCGGCCTCCGCTACCGGTCGCCGGAAGCGTCGGCGCAGGTACCCGCCGGCCACGGCCGCCACGATGGCGAGGCCCAAGGAGCCGGCGGCATAGACGACGCCCGCGCCGGCGCGGCCTGCGTCGAGGTGCTCGGCCACGATCAGGCTGAATGCCGAGAAGGTGGTGAAGCTGCCGCAGAAACCGGCGCCGGCGGCGACGGTGAGCGTCCGCCGGGCGGGCCGGGCCTCGGCGGCCACCAGCCAGCCCAGCAGGGCGCTACCGGCCACGTTGACGAGCAGCGTTGCCCACGAAGCGGTTCCGTCGGACCAGAGGTCGACCACGAGCCGGCGCCCGGTGGCCCCGGCGATGCCCCCGGCGGCAAGAGCGCAGACAACCCGAAGATTCACCACCGCCGACCGTAGCGCCGGGGGGGACTAATCTCGCCCGATGCACCGCCCCGCCGACCACCTCAGGGCCTGAGCCGTGGAGGTCCTCCTCGGCTTGGTGGTGGCAGCGAGTATTGGGGCAGCCGACTTCTTCGGCGGCATGGCCGGGCGGCGCACGGGCCCGCTGCGCACCATCACCGGCGTCCAGTTCTCGGGTGCGGCGGTTGTCGGCATCTACCTGCTCGCGACGTGGCAGCCGCTCGGCGGCGCCCGCGAGAACGCCCTGGCGGCTATCGCAGGCGCGGTCCTGTCGATCGGCGTCATGTGCATGTATGCAGGGCTGTCCTGGGGACGCATGTCGGTGATAGCACCGGTGACCGCCGCGGTTGTGGCGTTGGGCACGTTCGCCATCGGGTTGGTGCGCGGTGAGCGGCCCTCGGCGTTGGCCCTGGGCGGCGTGGGGCTGGCGATCCTGGCGGTGATCCTCATCTCCCGCCCGCCCGGGGCGGCCGATGCGCCCGACCCCATGAAGGGGGCCGCCCGGCGGTTGGGCCTCGGCGGCGAGTTGGCACTGTCCATTGCAGCGGGCGGCGGATTCGCCACTTTCCAGACCCTGTTGCTGGAGATCGGCACGGAAGCCGGCCTGGCGCCGCTGCTGGTGTTGCGCGGCGTCGGCGGTGTCGTGGGCCTGATCGCCCTCGGGGTGATCGGCGTGCGTTCGGGTTCGGTCGGCCTTCAGATGCCCCGGCGCGACCGGGTCGTGCTGGTGTGCGTGGCCGGAACGCTGCTGCTTGTGGCCCACGCGTTCCTTCTCGAAGCCCTGGACAGAGGGTTCCTGTCGATCGTGGGGCCGATCACCTCACTGTCGCCGGCCTTCACCGTGATACCGGCCCGCATCTTCCTGCACGAACACATCAGCCGCACGCAGGTCGTCGGCATGGTCCTCGCCACCATCGGCCTGGTACTCGTGGCCCTCGGCTGACCGGGCGCCGGCAGGACCGAGAAACGGGGGCAACGAAGGCCCAAGGACTCGGCCTCGACCGCCGGTCGGTGAGTAGTCTCGCTTGATGCACCACCCCGCCGGCCTGCCCGGCGCCTGAGTCGTGGAGGTCCTGCTAGGCCTGGCGGTAGCGGTGAGCCTGGGGGTGTCCGACGTTGTCGGTGGGGCCGCCGGGCGCCGGCTGGGCCCGCTGCGGACGATCACCGGGGTTCAGGTCGTCGGCACGCTGGTCGTCGCCATCTACCTACTCGCAACGATGAATTTCCTCGGCGGTGCCCGCGAGGTGCTTCTGGCGGCAGCGGCGGGTCTGATTCTGGCCCTCAGCGCCGTCTGCTTCTACGCGGGCCTGGCCTGGGGCCGCATCGTCGTGATGTCGCCGGTGACGTTCGCGGCGGTGGCTCTGCTGACGTTCACAATCGGGCTGGTGCGCGGCGAGCGGCCTTCCGCGCCGGCCATCGCCGGCGTCTGGCTGATCGTCCTGGCGGTCGTCCTCGTCTCCCGCCCGCCGGCGGCTGCCGGGGGGGCGGGAGGGACGCCAGGATCGACTCGGCGGGTCGGCCTCGCAGGTGAACTCGCGCTGTCCGTGAGCGCCGGCGGCGGGTTCGTGGTGTTCCAGATCCTGCTGCTGGAGATCGGGGTCGACGACGGTCCGGGGCCGCTGGTCATCGTACGCGGGGTCGGCGGCGTGCTGGGCCTCACAGCCCTCGCGGCGATCCACGTACGGTCGGGGGGCGGGATGCCGCGCCGGCCCCGGCGCGAGAGCATCGTGGCGGTGTGCGTGGCCGGGACGCTGCTGGTCTTTGCCCACGCGTTGCTGATCGAAGCTCTGAACAGGGGATTCCTCTCTGTCGTCGGACCGATCACCTCGCTGACGCCCGCCTTTACCGTGCTCGGGGCCCGCATCTTCCTACACGAGCGCGTGAGCCGGCCGCAGATCGCCGGCCTGGTCCTGACCGTTGTCGGGCTCGTGCTGGTCGCACTCGGCTAGCCGTCCGCCGAGTAGCCCTGCGGGCCATCTCGCCGGTCATGCCGGCGAAGGCATGCCCCGGACCCCGATCCGGGGACCTCCCCCGGACTCGATCCGGGGCCGGAATCCGCCGTCCGGCGGCCCGACCGGCGCCACCGGCGGCCCGACCGGCGCCACCGGCGGATCACTCAACTCGCCCCCGGCACGCTCGCGACGCGCGTCGCGGCTACCGGTCAGGGGATCGGCGGGTGACGGCCTACGGTACGGACCGTGCGCCTGCCGGTCATGCCGCCCGTCGCTCCGATGCTCGCCAAGGCGGTCGGCACTCTCCCCGAGGCGCCCGCCGGCGATCTCTGGTTCGAGCCCAAATGGGACGGCTTCCGCGCCCTGGTGTTCCGAGACCGAGCGGCCGTCGAGATCGCCAGCCGCAACGAGCGAACGCTGACCCGCTACTTCCCCGAACTGCTCGGGCCGCTCCGGGCACGATTACCGGAGCGATGCGTGCTCGACGGGGAGTTGGTGATCGCCGGCACCGGCGGGCGCCTGGACTTCGACGCTCTGAGTGCCCGGATCCACCCGGCCGAGAGCCGCATTGCCCGGCTCTCTACGGAGACCCCGGCACAGTTCGTGGCCTTCGACATCCTGGCGCTCGGTGACCGTGACCTCATTCCCCGAGCATTCGTCGACCGGCGACGGGTCCTCGAAGACGTGGCCGCGGGGTTTGCCCCACCCGTGTATCTCACCCCGGCAACGACCGACCGCGTCCGGGCAGCCGACTGGTTCGAGCGGTTCGAGGGGGCCGGCTTGGACGGGATCATCGCCAAACCGGCAGGTGACCCCTACCTGCCCGGTCGACGAACGCAGTTCAAGATCAAGCACCGCCACAGCGCCGACTGCGTCGTCGCCGGTTACCGCCTGCACCGCAGCGGCGACGGTGTGGGATCGCTGTTGCTGGGACTGCACGACTCCGCCGGCATCCTGCACTACGTGGGGGTGGCGTCGGGCTTCGGGGTTCCGCAGCGGCTGGAACTGACCGCACATCTGGCGCCGTACCGGCTCGAGGATGCGAGCGCGCATCCGTGGGCGGGGGACGAGGTCGATCAGGGGCGCGTTCCGGGGGCGCCGAACCGCTGGCGACCGGCGGGCGGCGCCTGGGTGCCCCTACGGGGCGCGCCGGTGGCCGAGGTGGTCTACGACGCCGTCCTGTCGGGGCGGTTCCGCCACAACGCCCGTCTGCTCCGCTGGCGCCCCGATCGTCGGGCCGACAGTTGCACCTACGAGCAGATCGCCCGTACACCCCCGGTGGAACTGGCGGAGATCTTCGCGGCCACCGACGCCGGGAGCCGCACCTGGGGTGGGGAATCGTGACGCCCGGCGTCCGGCACCCGCTGGACAACAAGTGATGCAGCCGGACCGCCCGAACCTCGCTGCGTCCGGGCACGACCACCGCCGCCGTCAGGTTCTCCTGCTCGCGCTGGTCGCTCTCGTCGCCGGTGTGGCCATCGTCGGCCTGGTCCTCATAGGCACCGACGGCGACGGCGCGACGGACGGCAACGGAACGACGCCGACGACGGCCGGATCCGGTCCGGGCTCAGCTGACCCGACACTCCCTCCGCCGGCCGACGAATCGACGACGACCGACGCGTCCCCACCGACCACGACCGAACCACCGCCGCCGACCACCACCACAACCACCGAACCGCCGCCACCGACCACCACCACGACCGAACCACCGCCACCCACCACGACCACGACCGAACCACCGCCGCCGACCACCACCACAACCACCGAACCACCGCCGCCGCCCCCGGTCGCCCTGCTGACGCCGACGGGCATCCCGGTGACCGTCATCGAGGTCACCGAGAACGGCTTCGTCGTTGAGACACCGTGCGGGAACACCACCGAGATCGCCGGCGGGGAGCGCATCGAGCCGGTGCGGGTCGTGCTGGACCCCGGCCACGGCGGCCCGTTCGAGTCCGGCGCGGTAGGACCCACCGGCCTCGTCGAACGCGACCTGAACCTGAACCTCGCCGACGCCGTCCTGGCGGAACTCACCGCCCGCGGCATCAGTGCCGCCACGACCCGCACCGCCGACTACGGGCAGTACCTGTCGGTGCGAGCGGATTTTGCGGACGCGCTTGGCGCGGAGGTGCTCGTTTCGATCCACCACAACGGCCCCACCTGGGACCTTCAGGACACACCGGGCACGGAGGTCTTCGTGCAGTCGGATTCGCCCGAGGAGCCACGCGCGGACTCCGCCCGCCTCGGAGGGCTGCTCTACGAGGAGATCACCGCGGCCCTCGGCACCTTCGAAGGCGTTCAGTGGAGCGGCCTGCCCGACGCCGGAGTGCTGCGCGTCCTGCGCCTCTCCGAGGACGCCGGCGACGCCTACGGCATGCTCAGCCGACCGGTCACCGCCGCCGCGCTCGTGGAGTACGGCTACATCTCCAACCCCTCCGAGGCCGAACTCTTCGCCACCGAGGAGTACATCGCCGTGGCGGCGCAGGCCACCGCCGACGCCCTCGAGGCCTACCTGGAGACCGACCGTCCCGGCACGGGGTTTGTGGAGGTGCCGCGCCGCTTTAGCCCGGCCGGCGCCCCCGTCGAGTGCGCCGAGCCGCCGCTGGAGGAACCGCCGCCCGACGACGAACTGCCACCGGAACAAGAACCGCCGCCCGACGACGAACCGCCCCCGGAGGACGAACCGCCGCTCGACGACGAGCCGCCCCCGGAGGACGAACCGCCACCCGACGACGAACTGCCACCGGAACAAGAACCGCCGAACGGCGACGAAGCGGATGGCGCCGAGGCGAGCGGCCAGGAGGGCGCCGAATAGTCCATCGGCGTCGCAGCCGGGACCGCTGGAAAGTGGCTTCCCGGCTTCCGCCGGAATGACGGCTTAGAGGCCGCGCGAGTAGGTGCTGACCTGGGGTTTTGGTGTATCGCTGACTCAGCCGTTTGCGCTGGTAGGCGGGTCGGAAACGGGAACCGATGGAGAATATCTGTCAGCGTCAGTCACCTACCCGCGCACGCTCTTAGGCGAACCGCGGAGTTGCTCGGCAGCCTCCCGGCGCAAGGCACCCCACGGCTAGTGCCGGCGGGGATGGTGCGGGGGCCAGGGGGCGTCGGCGGTGCCCTGCTCGGCGTCGCGGCGCGCCAACTCCAGCAGCGGCGCCAGCGAGCCGGCCCGGTCCTCCAGGGTGGCCTCCACGTCGCCGGCCGTGCGCCAGCGGGCCGCCATGGTGGCCAGCGTGAAATCTCCGGGCTCGGCGGCGGCGACCTCCTCCCAGCGCAACGGCGCCGCCACCCGCCCCTCGGGGCCGGGGCGCACCGAGTAGGCCGAGGCCAGGGTGCGGTCGCGGGCGTTCTGGTTGTAGTCCACGAACACCTTCGGTCCCCGATCCTTCTTACGCCAGGCGCTCGTGATGAGGTCCGGCGCTCGCCGTTCGGCGACCCGCGCCAGCGCCAGGGCGGCGTCGCGCACGTCGGCGAAGCCGTCGCGGGGCACGATGCGCACCACGATGTGCATGCCCCGCCCGCCGGACGTGCGGGGCCAGCCCGTCAACCCGAACCCCTCAAGCAGTTCCCGCACCAGGAACGCCGCCCGGCGCACGGCTTCGAAACCCAACTCGGGTGATGGGTCCAGGTCGATGCGCAGCTCGTCGGGACGGTGCGGTTCGAAGCGGCGGACCGCCCAGGGGTGCAACTCGAGGCACCCCAGGTTGACCGCCCACACGATGTGCGCCATGTCGGTCGGGCACAGCTCGGTGGCGACTCGTCCGGATGGGAACGCCACGACCGCGGTCTGCAGCCACTCCGGGCGGTGCTCGGGCACGCGCTTCTGGTAGAAGTGCTTGCCCTCGGCGCCGTCGGGGAAGCGGTGCAGCACCGTCGGGCGGCACCACACCCCCCGCAGCGCCCCCGGCCCCACCGTGAGGTAGTGCTCGACGAGGTCCAGTTTTGTTTCGCCGCGGGCGGCGAAGAACACCTTGCCAGGGTTGGAGATCCGCACCTCGTAGCCGTCCACCTCCAGAGTGGTGTAGTCGGTGGACACAACGGGCGTGGGGCGGGGCTCGGGGGCGGGACGAGGGCTGGTGATCGAGGGGGTCGAGGCGGGGCTCGAGGGGACCGTGATCGGGCGGGGGCTAGCCGGAGGCGGGACGCTCGGCCACCAGCGCCGCCGCCCGCTGCGCCAGACGCCCGGCGTCGATGCGGGCGCACAGGTCGGCGAAGCCGGGGCGGGGACCGGTCCACGCCAGCGACTCGACGGCGCCTGCCGCTCCGGGCGCCACGGTGTCCAACACCCCGGGGACGTCGCTCACCAGCGTTGCCAGGCGGCGGTACAGGTACGCCTCGTCACGGCCCGCCGCCAGGCGCGCCGCCAGCGACACGGCGCCCCGCACGGCCACGTCCCATTGCCCGGATGCTTCGGGGATGTTCTCGATGCACCCGTAGCGGGCCAGGACCGCAGCAGTCGACTTGGCGCCCCAGCCGGCCAGGCCGGGAAAACCGTCGGCGCTGTCGCCCACGAGCGCCAGGTAGTCCGGGATCGACTCGGGGGGGACGCCGAAGCGCTCGATGACCCCGGCGCGGCCGGTGATGCGCCCGTGGCGCTGGTCGAACTGCACCACGCGCCCGTCGTCGCTCACACACTGCGCGAGGTCCTTGTCCGGCGTGCAGATCATGATCCGCTCCACCGCCGGGTCGGTGGCGGCCCGTGCCGCAGCGGTGGCCAGGGCGTCGTCGGCCTCGTATTCCGTCATCGCCCACACCGTGAACCCGGCTGCGTCAGCCACCTCCTCCAGCAGGGGGAACTGCGCCTGCAGGTTCGCGTCGACGCCCTCGCCTGTCTTGTAGCCGTCGAACATCTCGTTGCGGATCGACGGGATGACGTGGTCGGTGGCGACGCCCACGTGCGTGGCGCCCTCGGCGATGAGGCGCAGCAGACCGCTCACGACCGCCCGTGTCGCCGCCACGTCCCGCCCCTCTGCGGTGCGGTGCGACGGCCTGGCGAAGAACTGCCGAAACAGCTCGTAGGTGCCGTCGATGAGGTGGACCTGCACTGTGCCCGTCGCCTCCCTGTGCCGTCCGGCTGCCGGTGGCCTACTCCTCGACCAACTCGATGAGCGTGCCGAACGATCCCTTCGGGTGCACGAAGGCCACGGTCGTGCCGCGCGAGCCGGGCCGGGGGGCGTGGTCGACGGGGGTGGCACCCGCAGCCACCATGGCGGCCAGCGCCGCCGCGCAGTCCGCAACCCGGTAGCCCACGTGGTGCAGCCCCTCGCCGCGGCGCTCGATAAAACGGGCGATCGGCGAGTCGGACCGTGTCGCCGCGGTGAGTTGGATGTACGAGTCGGCCACCGCCACGAGCGCCTCCTCCACGCCGTCGGAGGCCACCACCTCCCGGTGGGCCACCTCGGCGCCGAATGCCCGCCGGTAGTAGTCCACCGCGGCGTCGAGGTCGCGCACGGCGATGGCCACGTGGTCTATCTCCGTCAGCATCACGACCCCATGATGCCCGCTGCGCCACGCCACTGCCCAGCGCGCCGCCGAACTGCGGAGCCTCAGGCGACGGGGCGCCGCTAGCGTGAGCACCCAAGTTGCCGCGCCGCCACGGAGGTCACCATGAGCGCAGCGTTGATTCTGGGAGGCGCCCGCACGCCGATCGGCCGGTTGTCGGGTTCGCTGTCGTCGTTCTCCGCCACCGACCTCGGGGGTTTCGCCATCACCGCCGCCCTCGAGGCAGCGGGCGTGCCCGCCGACGACGTGGACTACGTGTTCATGGGGCAGGTGCTGCTGGCCGGTGAGGGACAGGCGCCCGCCCGAGCGGCCGCCACCAAGGCCGGCGTCCCCCTCGGGGCCCCGGCGGCCACAGTGAACAAGGTGTGCCTGTCAGGGCTGAACGCCGTGTACCTGGCCGAGCGCATGATCGCCGCCGGTGACGCCGAGGTGGTCGTGGCGGGGGGAATGGAGTCGATGAGCTCCGCTCCCTACCTCGCCCCCGGCGTGCGCAGCGGCCTGCGGGCGGGCGACGCCACGCTGGTGGATTCGATGATGTTCGACGGTCTGACCTGCGCCATCGAGGGCTGCTCGATGGGTGTCAGCACCGAGCGCCATCTCACGGCGCTGGGCGGTATCAGCCGCGAGAGCCAGGACGCGTTCGCCGCCGCCTCGCACGAACGGGCGGCCCGGGCCACCAAGGACGGGTTGCTGGACGACGAGATCGTACCGGTGGAGGTGCCGCAGCGACGCGGCGAGCCGCTGACGGTGTCCGCCGACGAGGGGATCCGGCCCGACGCCGACGCCAACAGCCTCTCCCGGCTTCGCCCGGCCTTCGACCCGCAGGGGACGGTCACCGCCGGGAATGCCTCGCAGATCTCCGACGGGGCATCCGCCCTGGTGCTGGCGTCGGCCGGCGCAGCCGAGCGGCTCGGTGTGGCGCCGCTGGGCGAGATCGTGGCCTACGGCCAGGTGGCGGGGCCGGACACGTCGCTGCTGCTCCAACCGGCAGCCGCCATCGCAAAGGCGCTCGAGCGCACGGGCGCCACGCTCGCCGACATCGACCTGTTCGAGATCAACGAGGCGTTCGCCGCCGTGGTGCTGGCCACCATGGCCGACCTGGGCATCTCGCACGACGTGGTCAACGTGAACGGCGGGGCGGTGGCTCTGGGGCACCCCATCGGCGCCTCCGGGAACAGGGTGCTTCTCACGCTGGTGCACGAGTTGCGGCGCCGGGGCGGTGGCCTCGGGGCGGCAGCCCTGTGCGGCGGCGGCGGCCAGGGCGACGCGGCCCTGGTCAGGGTCCGGTAGAGGTCTGTAACAACCGTAACATTGCAAAATTCGCCCTGACCAGGGAAAGAAGATTTTTTCCACAATGACTTGACGCCGGTACGTTAAGTCTGTAACATAATCTTCATGGTTCTCATCGGGGTTTGCACGATCTTCCCCTCCCCCGGTGCGACGGTCGAGGCGCTGCCTCGCCGGGCTGCAACGTAGCCCGCGCCCCGCAGCCCGCGCAGCGGCGCCTCGACCGTATTTCTCCTCCCCCCGGTTTCGGCTGTCGGCACCTCCAGTGTCGACAGCCGGAATCCGTTAATGCGACAGTCGCTCCGGACGAAGCCCCTGTCGATGTCCGCGGCGCCGCGGTGACCCGCCCGCCGTGCTTCGGCGCCGACGGGCCGGCCAGCGGGTTCAGTCGCCCAGCACGCTCCGTCGGCCCGCCAGAGCGCGACCGAGGGTCAGTTCGTCGGCGTATTCCAGGTCACCTCCGACAGGAAGACCGCTCGCCAAGCGGGTGACGGTCACGCCGAGCGGCTGCAACATGTTGGCCACGTACATGGCGGTGGCCTCGCCCTCGAGGTTCGGGTTGGTCCCCACGATCACCTCTGCGATCGACTCGTTGTCGAAGCGTCGCAGCAACTCCGACATGCGGAGCTGATCGGGCCCCACGCCCTCCATGGGGTTGATGGCGCCGTGCAGGACGTGGTATCGCCCGGCGAACTCGCCGGTTCGCTCGAAGGCGAGCACGTCGCGGGGCTCCTCGACGACGCAGAGCAGCGTGGCGTCCCGGCGCGGATTGCTGCAGATGTCGCACTCCTCGCTGGTGGCCAGATTGCAGCAGCGCCGACAGAACCGGACCGCACGTTTGGCCTCGGCGATGGCGCCGGCCAGCTGCGCCACGTCCTCGCCGGGCGCTTTCAGCAGATGGAAGGCGATGCGCTGGGCCGACTTGGGGCCGATCCCGGGCAAGCGACCCAGTTGGTCGATGAGTTCCTGGATCGGAGCCGTGTAGCCGCCTGTCGCCATGCTGCGCTCGCCCTCAGGAGACGTCGAGTTCGACCAGCCGGGCGCCGGGGAAGGCCTGCTGGACCTCCTCGACGCCACTGCGTTCCTCGCGGGCCGGCCGCGGCCGCGCCCTCGCCCCGCTCGAGATCGACACGACCTCACCGAGCAGGGGCGACCGCAGGGCGGCGGCTGCTGCCGCAGACGACGGCGGGTCGGAGCGGCCGCCGTCGTCGAGTTCGAACAGGACGGTCACGGCGCGGCCGAAGCAGCGCCCGAAAGCGGCCTCCACGTCACCGCGGTGAGAAGCGCAGCGGTCCAGGAACCCTGCCGTGGGGAAGCCCAGCCGCAGAGCGCCCTCCGCGTTGGGCAGGAGGCGCCCGACCCCGAGACGGGCACGGGCGGACTTGTCCAGGGCGGGCAGAACCTTCTCCGCCCAGGCCAGGACGGCCTCGTCGCGGCTGGGCGGCGGCAGCGCCGGCGCAGGTACAGGCTCGGGGGACGCCGCCGCGGCAGGTCCAGGATCAACCGCCGCCTCCAGTTGTGACGCGGCAGCAGGCTCGGATGGCACCGGCACGGGCGCTCCCTCCGGCGAGGGGGGTGCAGGCTGCAACGGGCGCTGGAGGAGGACCTGCTCGTCCGCCGACACCGGCGCTACCTCCGGCGAGGGAGGTACAGGTGCAGCGGCGGGGGACTCCGGCGGAGGTTGGGACGCGGAAACGCCGGCGGGGGCCTCCGGCGGAGGTGGGGAAGCAGCAGCGCCGGTGTCGGGTGTCGACGCGCCCCTGGCGAGCGTCTCCCGCACCATCGCCGGTCCGGACGGGCGACTCCCCGGCGCCTGCTGCCTGCCGGAAGTGCGCCGCGGCGGCGGCGATTCCGTCGCGGCGGACCGCGGCGGGTCCTCGCCGGAGCGACCCTGACGCCGCGTTTCGGCAACCGACGTCGGCGGCTGACCACCCGAACGGGGCACGACGCCTCGCTCGAGGCGGTCCACCCGATCCGCCAGGGAGCGCAGGCTCGGCGCCAAGTCGGGCTGTGTGAGACGTACCAGCGCCAGATCGAGATCCACACGCGGGTCGGGTGCCTCACGCATCCCCACCAGCGCCGCTCCCAGCGTTTCCATGGCAAACGTGAAGGCGCGGGCGCCGAGGCGCCCGGCCCGCTCGCCGGCCGCGGCCCGGTCGGCTGCGGAGAGGTGCTCCAACGGCGCCCCGACGGATGCCAGGAAGGCGTTGCGCAGTTGTACCAGCAACGCCTCGCCGAGAACGCGCGGCTCCTGCCCCCCGCGGGCCGCCTCGTCGGCAGCGGCCAGCGCGGCGGCCGTGTCGCTGGACGCCAGAGCCTCCAGCACGGCGGCCACCGCATCGGCGCCGTCGGGTGCCCGCCCCGCGGCGGTCACCGCGTCGAGCGCGGAGAGGGTGTCGCGAACCGACCCGTCTCCGGCCGTGAGCACGTACGCCACGTCGTCGTCGGAGACCTCGAGGCCGGCGTCGTCGGACACCCACCGGACGTGGCGCTCCAGCAGGTCGGCCCCCACCAGCGCGAAGTGCAGATGCTGCGTCCGGCTGCGGATGGTCTGCACCACCTTGTGCGGCTCGGTGGTACAGAGCACGAAGACCACGTGTCCGGGCGGCTCCTCGAGGGTCTTCAGCAGCGCGTTCTCGGCGCCGGGCGTAAGCATGTGGACCTCGTCGAGCACGTACACCTTGGTGCGGCCCGCCGTGCCAATGGCCACCCTCGAGATGAGGTCCCGGATGTCGTCCACCTTGTTGTTGGAGGCGGCGTCGAGTTCGTGCAGCTCGTAGGACGTGCCCGAGGCGATGGAGACGCAGAACCCGCACGTTCCGCACGGCTCGCCCCCGGCGAGGTCCTCGCAGTTGAGCGCCTTGGCCAGGATGCGGGCGGTGGATGTCTTTCCCGTGCCGCGGGGGCCGCTGAAGAGGTAGGCGTGGCCCACCCGGTCGGTGGCCACGGCGTTGCGCAGCGCCGCCACGACGTGGGTCTGCCCGATGATCTCGCCGAAGCGGGCCGGCCGGTAGCGGCGATACAGGGACTGGTGCGCCATCGGCGCCGAGCCTACTTAGCCCCTGCGACAGCCACCGCCGCGCCGATGGAAAGTGCCTGCCCCGCTGCGCCACGCACACGGCGCGCTCTTGCCGCGATGCTCCGGGCCGGATGCCCGCCCTCGGAAGTGACGGCCAGGCTGCCTGCGGCGCTCCAGGGGTTCCGCTGAGAGCTGCTGCCTCCCGGCCCTGACTCGGTTCACGGGCTCCGGTCGCACAGAACCCAGCCGCCACATCCCAGGACGGGCATCTGCGGCCACAGGGTACCCTGACGTGCTATCGCCGCGCCCCGAGCGCGGGGACGCCGGGAGGGATGCGAGAGCGGACGATTCGGCACGCCTGGAGAGCGTGTGTGGTCTTGCGGCCACCGTGGGTTCGAATCCCACTCCCTCCGCCACATCGATGCCGCCCGGCGCGGGCGCACCCGGAACGGACAGCACATGGACACCGAACCGGAATCGGCGGCGATGCGCATGGCGCTGGCCGAAGCCGCTGCGGCCGCCGACCACGGCGACGTGCCGGTGGGGGCCGTGGTCCTGCTCGACGGCGAGGTGATCGCCCGGCGCCACAACGAGCGGGAGCTGCTGGGCGATCCCACGGCGCACGCCGAGTTGCTGGCCCTGCGCGACGCGGCGGAGGTCCGCGGCACCTGGCGCCTCGACGGGGCGACGCTCGTGTCCACGCTGGAGCCCTGCCCGATGTGCGCGGGGGCTGCGCTGGCGGCGCGAGTGGGCCGGATCGTCTTCGGTGCCGCCGACCCCCGGGCCGGGGCCTGCGGATCGCTCTACAACCTGGCGGCCGACCCACGGCTGAACCACGAGATGTCCGTGAGCGACGGCTTGCTCGCCGAGGAGTCCGCTGACCTGCTGCGGAGATTCTTCGCCGTCCGGCGCCGCTAGCTTGTCCGGCGGAGGGTTGCCAGAGCGGACGAATGGGGCGGCCTCGAAAGCCGTTGTGGCCTCCGGGTCACCGTGGGTTCGAATCCCACACCCTCCGCCACAAATGGCTTGTGACCTGCGGGCTCGTGGTTTGGTGCCAGTCTTGGTGGCGAGATGACCTCAGTCCAATCGGGCTGCCGCTTGCCGTGTGGGCTTGTTCGATGTGGGTGTCGCCCTCGGAGGTTTGGACGAACCCGACGCTTCGAACGAGACCGTCCTAGCAACCTCCACGACGCAAGCGGCGGGTTCGTCCGGCCTCCTGCGTAGAACAGCGGGCAACAGTTGGCACATATGGGGCGCGCCAAGTCGTTCGGCAATATCTACAAGATCATGAGCCGCGCCGAGAGCCGGCTCCGGGACTCCGCTCCGCTCTGTGCGCTCACCTGCCCCTGCGATGGTCCTCTGGCACCGGGGTCAAGCGCCCACGGGGTTGCGTTCTGCGATCACTCCATGACTTGCTCGCTCGAAACCAACCAGGACGTGGTTGTTAAGAGCGTGCGCGGGTAGGTGATCGCCACCGATCGATCGCCCCCATTGGTTCGGGCTGTTAGCCCGCCCACCAGCGCAAACGGTTGAGTCAACAGTACAGCAAAACTCCTGGTCAGCACCTATCCGCGCGGCCTCTAAGCCGATCTTGCGACAGACTTTTCCAGCGCCAGAGGGTCGGGGGCGTTCTGGAGGTACTGAGTCACCGCTCTGACAACCAGGAAGTTCACTGACACATCGCGAAGTTTGGCCTGATCCTGCAGTTGGTGATGAAGGTTCTCGGGGAGCCGCACAGCGGTCGCAACCCGATTTTCCGTTTTGCGTTGACGAGACATGCTCCAACAGTAGCCAGTACCCGCGCGCAGGTGGTGGATACCGGCCAAAAGCTAGGGCACCTGCACCAAAGTGCGCGCGGATGGTGGCATCTGCGCGAGCCTGCCGTATCACGACTCGAATCGCAGGGCTTGGTTGAGGTGCTCGCACCATCCCCCACTCGTCGCCACGAACCTCCTGGCGTCGCGGGCGAGAACAGAAAGAGTTCTGTCGGCCGGAGGTGGTAGCCCCCGTCCGCCAACGGGGCCGCGAAACGGCACCGTTGGCGGTCATCACGCTTGCACACGGTCCCGGCGCTCGCAACGCGAGAAAGGGGACCGAGTCCTGTGCGGTACGACTACACCAAGGCGATGATTCTGTGCCGATGCGGATTCAAGTGGGATCTATGCGTCCTCGTTGGATTGGCTGTCCCCGAACCCCTGCAGTGCCACCCGGGCGCGCCCATCGCCAGACCCACCAATTCCCGAAGCGACATGCGCTGCCCAAAGTGCAGGATCGCTCTGTTCTCGACCGATTCAGAGTTGAGATCCTGCATCGAGAACGAGCTTCGCGGAGAGCGCGGCCGGCATGCCCGCTTCGGCACTGTCGTCGTGGACCGTCGCTGAGAGCCTAAGCAATGGTGCTAGCAGACCCGTCCCGGCCGATCACCGTGGACCGCTCGCCGCCCGAGCCCCTCACCACTGCTGAGCTTCGAGCCTGGGTGTCAGAACAGACGGTGTTCGTGTCCAGCGTAATGGCCACGATGACCGCCGAACGGGAAGCGGTGCGCGGCGCAGTCGAGGACCTCGGCGGCAGGGTGTTGTTGTTCGAGCGCCTAGGCGGACGAGACGATGACGCCCAGACCGCGTACCTCATAGGCGTTCGCTCGTCAGACATCTACGTTGGCATCCTCGGCGATCGATACGGCAAGCCTGAGCCAACCGGATACTCCCCCACACACACGGAGTACAACGAAGCGATCAAGGCCGGACTGCGCATGAGCGTGTGGGCAACCACGGGGGAGATGGACGGTCGTCAGCGAGACTTCCTCGAGGAGGTCCGCACATTTCACACAACCGGTAGCTACTCCAGCCCCGATGAACTCCGCCAAGGCTTGGCGCGACGCCTCGCGGAAGTTGCGTCAGCAGCCACTTCGCCGTGGTGCAAGGTCGGCCCTGTTCTCTTCCGGGCTCGTCGCTATTCCGACGACGGTACCCACATCAGCGTTGAAGCCTCGGTCCGCGACGACGACATTCTCGCCGAACTGGAAGGCAAGCGGCCCGGCGACTGGCACGGCAAGCAGTCGTCACGCATCACCTGCACGGGCCGCACACACGCGGTCGTGATCGACGCCGTCGTGGTGGAGGCGACAGCGGGCCGTTCGCGGCTCGTACGGATCGAGGCCACCAAGGTCCGCGAGAGCCGCAACGACATGGGGCTCCTGGACGTCGGCTTTGGGGACTGGTCGCCGGATGACCAAACGGAGCTTGCGCTTCGGCCCGCACTTTTCGATGAACCGAATCCTCTCGGCCCCATGGCGTTCATGGCCGAGATGGCCAATCCGATATCTGGCATCGACCAGATGGGGCTCGACGAAGACTCGTTCGCAGGCGCCGCTGAGGTCCTCCTTGTCGAGTCGCTCGTCGGTTCTGGTCGCGTCGAGCGCATCACGGCACTACGCATTGGCCCGGCCCGGAGCGGTCGACCGGTTCGGCTCGAATGGGTGGCACCGCGTCGGTTCTCTAACGTCGAACCGGAGAGACGGCAGACTGAGGGAAAGTTGCACAACTGACGACAACAACCAGACGCTTGCCGTGCCTACGCCGTGAACCTCCCCCGGTTCCACGCAGGCTGTTTTGTGTGAGTGTCGGCCTAGCGGCCTGAGTGTTGTTGACGGTAGTGGAGGTCTTCGGCTTCGGCTGATGAGATGCGGCCGATGTGGTGCTGGAGTCGTTGGTAGTTGAACCAGTCGACGTATTCCAGGGTTGCGAGTTCGAGGTCGTCGAGGCCTCGCCAGGGGTCCCGGTTTCCGACGAGTGGTCTTGTAGCTCCCGATGATCGTTTCGGCAAGGGCGTTGGGCAAGGGCGTTGTCATAGGATTCGCCGCGCAATCCCGCCGCGGCACCCGAGCTGATCGCGCTGCTCGCCCGCGACCCCGACCAGATCGTCGGCTCGGCGGTCGCCGTCCATCCCGTAGCGACAGTCGCCGTCGCGGTCACCACCCTCGTGGCGACCGCGACCAAGCTCGAGGACCCACAGCGCCCGCCCGACGCGCCGCCACCGCCCGGCGAGCAAGCCGCCCTCGCCGCACTGAACCGGCCCACGAAGCGCGCGTCACCGCCCGCGCCGCCAAACAGTGGCCCCGGGGCCATCCAGTGGCAACCCGGCACACCCCCCCTCGTCGTCCACGCCGACTCCGCAACGGTCACCATCCGCGACCCCGCCGTCACCCGCCGCGTTGACCTCCCCCACGGCATCTACCTCCGCTGCGCTGCCCTGCACCACACCACCCTGGACATGACCAGCCCTATCAACGCGTAGAGCCGAATTAGGCTGAGCAGGTGACCGCTGACGATACGAGGGCACCAATGCCACCTTGGCGGGCAGAACAAATCGACGCATGGGCTCGGATGGAAGCGGAAGCCGAGCGGACCGGCGTCGTGGCGAGCCGCCTGCTGGATGACGTGCAGGCTGGGGAGTGGCCCGCCGCGACGCACGCGAAGCCGTCTCGCGGGCCGCATGGGAGCGGGACCGCCTAATCAACGTGACCGTGGCGGCTGTGTCAGTTGGCATCGAGCCCAGCGAGCTTGCCGCGGCGGCTGGGCACGAGGACAGCGGGATCGTTCAGGGAATACTCATCACTGCCCGAGAGGAGGCCGAGCGTCGCCGGCGGTCCTGGGCTGCCGACCGGGCGCTGAGGCGTCTGGCTCGCTTGGCCGCCAGGGGCGATTTTGACCGCAGCTTTGATGCCATCCAGCGGTGCCGCGCAGCGAACGCCCACGAGGTGGACATTGACCTGACGATAATGACTGGCCGGGTGCCGGGGCAATGAGGGCCCCGCTGGGTGGCATGATTACCTTGCCGACACCACGAGGCAGAACTCTTGGTTCTTGCGGAGGCTCAATCAGACCCGCCGCCGACCGGGAACACCCCCAAGTATGAGTGTCAACGTTTCTTGTACAGGGCTGGGTCGGGTCCGACGCAAGGAGATGCTGACGTCCAAGCCAGCGAAGAGGAGCCCTGAGCGGAAGTTGCAGGTTGTGTTGTCGGTGCTGCGCGGTGAGGTGTCGGCGGCAGAGGCCGCCCCACTCGCGGGTGTAGCCGAGCAGACCGTTCACAACTGGAAGAACGCGTTCTTGACCGCGGGCGGCGATGGATCCGCGCAGGTTCCCGCTGTTGGTGTGCGGCCACCGACCGTCGTCGTTAGGCGACCGGCGTGTGACCGGGGTCGCCACGAGTGCGCTTCGTGATCACGCCACCGGGTACCGTACGCATCGTCGAGTTGCTCGACGATGCTCGCGACTGGTCTCGACGTCGCAATGAGACCCAGGGCCATGCGCCAGAACACTGCCGGATACGTCCTCGCCACGATGACCTCCCCACCGCCAGCGTGGCCGAGATTCAACTATCCCGACCGCGAAAAACACGGGGCAGACCACCTCCACCAAACCCCGGGGCGATTCACAACCGCCCACCGGTAGCGCCGCGGCAGCGCCCGCGCCGACCGGTGGTGGTGCCTGCCCTCCCGGGCTTCCGTTCCGAACGAGTTCATGGTCGATGAGTCTGCTCGCCAGCGCCCGAAACGCCATCCCTCAGCCCCACCGATGGCGAGATCTCCCCGGAGGCGGACCGCAGCGTCACCAGGATGCCGAGGAGGTCCGAAGGCCACAGAATCTCCCCCGATTGGCGAGAATCGGGCGCCTCGTGGCTCGGAGAGGGACGTGAGCGGCTCTGCAAGGCTGATCCCCGCTCGAGACCGATTGCGCGAAACCCGAGGCACACCTACCACTCCACGAGACCCAGTGCGACGCACGCCGCTCGAATGCAGCACCCATCACCACCACAACCTCGCTACCCGCTACCCGAACTGGCTTACCTAACACGCTGCTTGACGCCTAAAGAGCCATTACAAGACAGCAACTATATGCTAACATAGCGACAATTATGGATATACTATGAACAACGGGACGTAGAAAGTTGGCTACGGTGAAACTGGGCCTGAAGCGAGTTCGGGAAGATTGGGGGAGTTGCCCTTGAGTAACAGTGTTCTGATGAGCATCAGCGGGCCCCAACCAACGTACCCAGCCTGGCAGCGGATCGAGTTGGGCTCGCTGACCAACCAGGCGGCGGTTGTGGCAGCGGCGCCCCCGCCGCTTCTCGAGCGCGTAACAGCCGAGCCCCAGCGAGGGTTCCCGGCGATTGCGAAAGAGCCGAACACGTGCGCGGTGATCGCTCAGGCCGTCCAGAGCCTCCCGAGCGCGCACTTGATCCACCTTGGTGACAGTCGACGCTTGGAGCTTGAGCCGGAAAGTGTCGAACTCGTGGTCACTTCTCCTCCCTACTGGACGCTCAAGGAATACAACGATCAAGCCGGCCAACTCGGCCAGGTCGAGGACTATGAGGAGTTCTTGGACGCGCTCGACGAGGTATGGCGCCACGTCCATCGCGCGCTCGTGCCCGGCGGACGGATGGTGGTCGTCGTGGGCGACGTCAACGTGTCGCGCCGGGCGTTCGGGCGACATCTGGTGTTCCCGCTGCATGCCAGCATCCAAGAGCGCTGTCGACTGATCGGATTCGACAACCTTGCGCCGATCATCTGGCACAAGATCGCCAACGCCAAGTACGAGATGGGTCCCGGCGGATTCTATGGCAAGCCCTACGAGCCGAATGGCGTCATCAAGAACGACATTGAGTACATCCTGCTGCAGCGCAAGCCCGGCGGATACCGCAAGCCCTCGCTGGCCACAAGACTCATGTCCATCCTCCCGGCCGGGGACCATGCGGAATGGTTCCAGCAGATCTGGCGCATCAACGGCGCCTCGACGCGGGACCATCCAGCGCCCTTTCCGCTCAGCTTGGCCGAGCGTCTGATCCGAATGTTCTCGTTCGTCGGCGACACGGTCTACGACCCATTCCTCGGAACCGCCACGACTGCTGCCGCCGCAGCGGCCTGGGGTCGCAACAGTGTGGGTTGCGAGATCGACCCGGTCTACTTCGAGCACTCCGTCAACAGGGTGCGAAACGCCCTCGACGTATCGAGTCAGCCAGCCCTGGACCTTACGGCCTAGTTGTGGCTCGTTCGCCAGACCCCACAGGTCTTGCTCTGGTGGACCACTTGGGAGATCCCGCCACTCCGACAATTGACGACTACTGCGCTGCCTCCGCCGAGTACATCCGAGGCGCGTCGCTGGTCGGCCCCGAGAAGGGTAAGGCGGCGCAGCTTCGGCTCTCCAACGGGCTTTCCCACGCGACCCTTGCCAGCCTTCGGGCAAGGGGCCTCAGCCTGGACGGCGCGGTCGCGGGTGAGCGAACGGTCGGCGGCGGCCTGCGGAGCGTGAAGGCCGACGTCTCGGAGATCACGGAGACGGACGGCTTGAAGCTGGCGGTCGAAATCAAGCCCGTCCACTTGGCCGTGGGGCGCGCTGTCTGGAACCGCTTCGGCGACATCCGAACTTTCGCTGTCAACGTTCACCTCAAATTCCCGTTCGCAGTCGTCGGCGGAATCCTCACGTTGCCGACGACGGAGCGGGTGCAGTCGGGGAAGGACGACAATTGGAAGTCGACGAGACACTTGATCGAGCGAGCTGTCGCGCGGTTCATGCGTGCCGGCGGACGGCACACCGAGGGCGACGCTTCTCACTTGCTGGAGGGCATTGCAATCGTCGTGTTTGATCAAGAGTCGGGAAGCATCGACCCCAAGCTTCCTGCCATCGGCAGCGGCCTCCGATGGCAGGAGTTCATTGACCGGATGGCCGAAGCCTACGAAGCTCGCTTCGGCGGGGATTGACGGGCACCAATCGCGCTGTCCCGTGTCAAGGTCTTGAGCCTCCGCGCTCATACAGGAAGCGTGGTCTCGCCGGGCGCAGGTCTGAACTGAGCCGTCGCCGGTTGCGTGGCTTGTATCCGACGTGTCGGCTTGTGGCCTGTGGAGGGCGCGCACGAGCCGGTCGGAGGGATATGACCTGGTAGCGCCTGGATAGCAACCGGCGTGAATCATCCCGGGGCACACCAGAGCCTCTACGAAACCCGCGGTGATTCACATTGCCAGCACCGAACCTGAGCGGCCCGGCCCATTGGTGTTTGTCCAGCGGCCTTGGTCGCGTCGAGAGCCTCTACGAAACCCGCGGTGATTCACATTGCCAGCACCGAACCTGAGCGGCCCGGCCCATTGGTGTTTGTCCAGCGGCCTTGGTCGCTCGGCGAGCGGCGTGATGAACGGGACGTCCGCCGAAGATGCGCTTCCTAGTCAACCTTTGAGGCGCCTGGTTCATCTCTGGGGCACCTGGCGTTCTGGAGAGATCTCGACGGGTCGTACGATCCTCCACGATCGCGAGGGAACTCCCGCAAGCTGCTCGCGCGGAACCCGGGGCATGCCAGCCTGCGCAACTCCCGGTGAAGTTCGGGGGTGAGCCCGCCGAGGGATCGGTGGGGCCGGTAGGTGTTGTATTCGGTTCTCCACGTCCCGGGCAGCAATTCGTGCTCAGGTCTAGGTCGGGTCTGACGCAAGGAGATGCTGATGTCCAAGCCAGGGAAGAGGAGCCCCGAGCGGAAGTTGCAGGTTGTGTTGTCAGTGCTGCGCGGTGAGGTGTGGGCGGCTGACGCCGCCCGCCGCGCCGCTGTAGCTGAGCAGACGGTGCACAACTGGAAGCGCGCGTTCTTGGAGGCCGCCCGCGCGGGTCTCGCGATACGCCAGCGGCGCCGCGAGCCCAGTAACGGGCCGTCCCGCCTGGTGCATGTCGCCATAGCCGCTGCCACCCCACACCCGTGGGCCGTGACGTTGGCCGACGCGCACTCCGAGGTGTCCTAGTGCTGCGCGGCACGCTGCGCCGCACGGATTGGGGCGACCTGGTGCTGATCGCTTCCCGGCGCCGGCCACCCCAGCCGGGCGCCCTCAGGCAGGTCCAAGTTGTCGGGGCCGGTGGCGCCCCGTCCGTGGTGACTGTCGTCGCCACCGGCATTGACGAAGGCAGTGACGTCGTTGTCGGGCTACTTGTCCGGTACCAGGCCGGCCCGGGGGTAATAGTCCGGGCGAATCGCGCGTTGGCGCGAGCCGTCCACGATGCCATTGCCGCCGAGGCACGCCCTCTGGTTGCCACAGACGATGACGCCCACGCATACGCCCGCTTAGTTGGCGCCTACGTCGGCCGTGTGGTCGCGACCGCCGTAGCGTGTGGCGTCGCCCCCGCCAGTGCCGTGGCCGCGGTGGGGCCGCTGCTGTCGGCGTACACCGCAGCCCTGACGCACAGCGGCATAACGCTGGTCGACCAGACCGGCGAGAGCGTCGCCGCGTTGGTCAACGTGGCGGTCGGTGCTCTGTCCGTCGCAGCCCACGCAGCGGCGCCATAGTGCGGCGCGGAACGTGGCGGCGCTGCGTGGGCTGCGACGGTGACCGGCTCGGGCAGGTCGGTACCGGGAGAGGAAGTAGCGGAGGCAGACGCCTGTTCCGCGGCTAGCAACTGCGATCATGCCCATGAGCGCTCGGACGGGTCGCTGCCTCCTCGCCGCCCCCCAAGCAGCCGCCGCAACGGTCGAATCGACCTGAGGTGTGTCCCTGATTTGAGTCCGTCTGTTCTGGGTCTGAGTCCCCAAGGATGGGAGGATGACCACGATGAACTGAATCACCCCGGGTCTGGTGGAGGCTCTGGTGTGCCCGGCGGAGACCAGCGGACACACCCTCCGCTCGCTGGAACTGAAGACTCGCAGCTAACAGAAGGCCGGTTTGAGCACTTCAACGGTCCGAGGCCCCGCGTCCGGAGGGTTCGCCAGCGGCAGCCGAACGGTTCGGGTCACGAAGGGTCCGTAGTGGATCTCGACGAGGGGCAGGGCGGCGAGTGCTTGGGCGCTGAGCGGTACGCGGCGCGGTTGCCCGGTTTGGTGTGGGCGGCGGGGATCTCCCAAGTTGCGGCGTCGGTGTCGATTTCGTTGCAGCGGCCGCTGCGCACTTCGCCGCTGCGGGTCAGGCTGAGGGGGAGGTTCCCGCCCTGGCCTCAGCGCGGGTTGGGGAACATCGTACGCTTACCGATCGCAGCCGCCGTATCTGGCGATGCTGGGGAACTGATCCGCGCAGATCGGCTTGAGGGTCCTGTCCCAGTACTCGTACATGGCTTCCAAGTGGTCCAAAGTCCTGACGGCTTCTTCGGTGAGGGGCGAGCAGTCTTCCAGGATCGCCGCTTCTGCCTCCGGGAGGGTATTGCGGACTATGAATTGCGCGTCCACGAGGTTGCCAATGGCCGACTCGTAGTCGTTGCGTCCGATGTTGGACCCGAAATCCTGTATCGACTGCCGGGCGCCGTTGTAGATGATATTGGTGACTTCGAGGCTGACGTCGCAGAGTGTGGTGATGTAGATGGTGGTCGTGGTGGCTGGGGGTGCCGGTTCGCTCACGGGTGGCGGAGACACCGGGAGCGGGGGTGGGGATGTGGCAGTCTCGACCGATCGCCAGGGTCCGAGCACGAATGCCCACACTCCCACCATGACGAATCCCGCCAGGCAGAGCCAGCCGAACATGGTCCAACGCCACCCGTCTGGCGGCCTCTGTGCCATATGTGCGCCCCTCGGGCAGATTCAACGGCACGCCACCGATAGTGACGTTCCCGAGGGGACGCACACAACCCCCACGAAGCGTGGGACAATCGACAGCATCGAAATATTAGCAGCAACGTACTAACTGATCTGAGTCGGGATCCCCAGGGTCAGATCGCTTGATCGCGCGCGGAACCAGTGGTGGTGTCAGCGGTCGGCCCCGTGTTGCGGGACGATCAGGGCCAGGCGGCGCGGATCGGTGACGGTCCTCGACGCGGCTCGCCGTTTCGGCCTTGGTCGCCCATGGTGGTGTCAGCACGGCGCGAACGTCGCCTGCGGTGACCGCGGCCGCGACGCCCGCCACCGTCCCGACGGTCAGCAGGCCCGGGACGTGATTGGGCAGGGGTCGGCTCCCCGCGCTGGCGTGTCTGCGGGGAGCCGACCTCCTGCGACACCGGGCTACTGCTGGGTGAGGCGTACCGTGTATGAGGCGGAAGGCGCGATACGCTCGACATCACTGGACGATGTTCCGGCGGAGTTCATCCATATGCTGAAGACATGTAACCCGGTCCGCTTGGGTGTGAACGTCATGGTCTGATTCTGCGAGGTGTTCCGCTTGGAGGCGCCTTCGCGTAACGTGTGGTAGTTTTCGGGTCCGCTGACTTCGGAGACCAGGCGGAAGGATTGGTGCAGGGGTGCTTCGCCTGACGGGGTTATGGAGGCGGAGAATCTGAACTCGTAGGTCCGGCCTGCGTACAGATTCGCATCGAAGTAGTCGACGTCGAGCGCGACTCCGTGCGCATCGCCGTCATCGTTCAGGTTGCCGCTGACTTCGGCGTCTGAGCCGTCCACCCACGGGATCAGGGTGGCTCTTCGGATATATGGTTTGAAGTCGTTCCAGCTGCCGGGGCCTTCGTTGTGGCTGGAGGCGGTGATGGTGGTGTCATACGCGTCCAGGTTGTACACGCCGGTCTGCTGGTCGTCGCCGGCGCGCACTTCGAGCAGGTAGGTGCCCGTGGTGGTGGGTTGGTAGTAGAGGTCGACGCCGCCGAACATGCGGTGGGGTGCGCTGATCACGTCCCGGCCGTTGTCCTGGACGGGGTTGCCGTCGCTGTCCAGGAGCTGCATCTCTCTCTTGTCGAACCCGCTCTCACTGCCATAGCACCCGCAAATGTTCAGCGTGTAGAACCTGCCGGCCTGCAGCGCCACCCGGTAGCGGTGACGGTCGCCGGGCGACTCGATGGTCCCGAACACGCCGCGCGCGCCCACCGCCAATTCGCCGCGGGGGATGACGTTCGGCTGCAGCTGTTGGGCAGCGACGGGGGGCTCGTCGGGCTCTTCGGGCAGTTCCACGACGGTGAGCGTGGGCGCGGGAACTGCTGGCGCCGGGGGCGTTTCGATGTTGAGGTAGCTGGAGCGGGCGCCGAGGCCTGCGGGGTTGATGGCTTTGACCCGGTAGACGTAGCGGGTGCGCGCCGTCACCGAGGTGTCGGTGTAAGAGGTGGCCGGCGATGCGGTGTCGGCGACCACGGCGACGAACTCCCACGCGCCCCGCCCGTCGCCGTACGCGTCGCCGTCGCGGGAGCGCCTCAGCACCTCATAGCCGCTGATGGTGGTATCGCCGGCGTCGTCCCAGGCCAGGCTCACCGCGTCATAGGAGACCGACGAGGCGCTCAGGCCGGTGGGGGCGGCGGGAGCGGTCTGCGCGGCCGGCGCGTCCGATGTCTCGACGTTGAGGTAGCTGGAGCGGGCGCCGAGGCCTGCGGGGTTGATGGCCTTGACCCGGTAGACGTACCTGGTGCGCGCCGTCACTGTGGTGTCGGTGTAGGAGGTGGCCGACGATGCGGTGTCGGCAACCACGGCGACGAACTCCCACGCGCCCCGCCCGTCGCCGTACGCGTCGCCGTCGCGGGAGCGCCTCAACACCTGATAGCCGCTGATGGTGGCGTCTGCGGGGTCGTCCCAAGCCAGGCTCACCGCATCATGAGACACCGCCGAGGCGGTAAGGCCCGACGGCGCCGCGGGGACCGCGAATTGGGCTTGCGCGTCACCGCCGGAGAAGACCAGGGAGCCCACCAGGGCTGTGACCGCCACCAGCGCGGCGGCGATCACCAGCGGGAACCTGCCCCGCGTCATTGAACGCCCCCCCCCCCCCCCCCCCCCGGAATTCTGCGTGAATGTCAGACTTGGACTCATCTCCCGAAATCCCTTTCCGTAATCGTCCCGGACAAGCTCGGAACGCCGAAAGAGATGCTAGCCCAATAATCTATCGATAGATAATATTAAGGTTTAGCAGTACAGTCTCACTGCTCGAACGGATGATCGACGCTGCGGGTTGGCCGTTCGCGATGACCACGGCGAGCGCGTTGGTGGCGACTTCGAAGCGCCTCTTGGGCCCGTCCGGGCCCTCAACAACTCATTCGCCCGCCGGGTGACCGCCAACGCGGTTTCGAGTTCGCGGATGCGTCTTCGAGCCGCCGCCGGCTCAGCAGACTCCGCAGTGGTGACGCCGGGCCGCAGCGGACTCAGTACATGATCGTGCGGGTGAGGTGGTGGGGCCGGAAGGTGGCGTGGTAGCTCTTCCAGAGGCGGAACTCCAGTTGCGGGACGATCAGGGCCAGGTGGGCGGGGCGGATCCGGTTGACGGCGTCGGTCAGCAGGGCCGTGGCGTAGAGGGTGTGGGCCCGGATCTCCACCTCCTCGGCGCTGTCCCGGGGGATGTGGTCGCCGCGATTGATCGCCTCCTCGAGTTCGGGGGTGTAGGAGACGATGCCCATGAGCCGTAGCGCCACCGGGACGATGTAGTCGGCGAACGCCGTCATCCGCTCGAGGTCGGCCACGGCGAAGGTGCCCGACGAGGCGAGTGCCATGTGCAGTTGCCACAGCCAGAGCTGCGCCAACTTGTGGAACTGCACCTCGCGGCCGTCGTGGGTGCTCACGTCGTTGAAGCGCGGGAACTCCGCCACCAGTCGTTCCATCAGCCCGTCGCCGCCGGCGTACATGGCGGGGGCGCAATCCGCCACGAAGCGGTGCGCGGCGCCCCCGTAGCCCTCCGCCAGAGTGCGCCCGGCCTCGTTGAGGATCTCGACGCGCTCGTCCGGCATGGGGATCGGGATGTTGCCGGTGAACACGGCGGCGAGGTCGCCGTGGTCCATCTCGGCGAGATAGGCACCCTCGACGAGCGGAACGCCGGTGGCCAGCGCCCGATTGACGCAGGCGAACATGGCCTCGCTGTCCGACCAGGCGCGGCCGTCGTGGGTGGTGGCGAACTTGACCCCCGTGTCGAAGTCGCTGAAGGCGAAGTTCATCACGGCGTAGAAGAACGACACGTCTATGATCTCCGCCGGGTCGCTGCGATCGCTGAACGCCCCGTCCATCGGACCCGACGGGAAGATGAACTCCTCGTAAGCCATCCACGACGCCACCCTCTCCACAGCCTCGACGGAGGTGGTCACGTGGCGGGAGCGTTCGATCACGCCGACGACGGACTGCAGGACCGGCGAGGACCACACCGGGGAATCGTGCATGCGCTCCTCCTGTCGCTGTGGGTCACGGCCACCGGCACACAACCTGGCAAGAGCCCGCGGCGATCCGGCGCTGCCGGCAGGCTACGGCGCAGCGCGGGGTCGTCTGCCGGCGCTGGCAGAATGTGGCCCCGGACACTGCGGCCGTCACCGCTGGGACCGGCATCCTCCCGCCTCTGACAACGACGAAGGAGCCATACGTCATGGTCCAAACCACCGAGTACGAGCCCGGCAACCCGTCGTGGGCAGATCTGGCCAGCCCCGACCCCGAGGCCTCACGGGCGTTCTACGGCGCCCTGTTCGGGTGGACCGGAGAGCCGTCGCCCGAGCCCGAGGCCCACGGCTACACGGTCTTCATGCTCGGCGACGCCGCCGTGGCCGGCCTTGGCCCGCTCTTCGGCGACATGCCGACGTGCTGGAACGCCTACGTGACCGTCGCCGACGTCGACCAGGCCGTCGCCGCGGCCGCGGCAGCCGGCGGGCGTGTGCTGATGGAAGGCATGGACGTGCTCGACGCGGGCCGCATGGCGGGAATCATGGATCCCAGCGGCGCGGCGCTGTCTCTCTGGCAGCCCCGGAACCACATCGGCGCCGAGGTGAGGATGGAGCCGAACGCCATGTGCTGGATCGAGCTGAACACCCGAGACCCCGACGCCGCGGTGGCGTTCTTCGGGACCCTCTTCGGCTGGGACACCCGACAGGTCGGCGGTCCTGTCGAACAAGGAGGGCCCGACTACGACTACACCGCGTTCATGCTGGGCGATACCCCCATCGGCGGGATGATCGCCATGGACGAGAACTGGCCCGCCGAGGTGCCCCCGCACTGGATGGTGTACTTCGCGTTGGAGGACTGCGACGCCGCAGCGGCGCGGGTGACCGAGCTGGGTGGGGACGTCTGCGTACCGCCCACCGACATCCCGCCCGGACGGTTCGCCGTCGTGAACGACCCCCACGGCGCGGTGCTCACGATCATCGCCCTCAACCCCGAGATGTTCGGGTAACCCATGGCCGCATCGGGAGGCGCCGGCGCGCCGCGGGTCATCGTCGTGGGCAGCACCATGATGGATCTGGTGGCCTACACCGACCGTGCCCCCGGGGCGGGGGAAACCGTCGTGGGCTCGTCGTTCCAGACGGGGTTCGGCGGCAAGGGTGCCAACCAGGCGGTCATGGCCCGGCTGCTGGGCGCCGAGGTATCGATGGTGTGCTGCGTCGGCGACGACGGCTACGGCGCCGAGACCCTGCGGAACTTCGCCGAGCGAGGCATCGACACCACCTGGGTACGCCGTGTGCCGGGCGCCAGCGGCGTGGCGCCGATCTGGGTGGAGAGCGGTGGCCAGAACCGGATCATCATCCTGCCCGGCGCCAACCTGGCGATGGACCCCGCCGTGGCGGTCGACGCCGTGAACGACGGTCCGGCACCCGGCGTCGTGGCGGGCCAGTTCGAGATCCCCCAGAGCGTGACGGCCACGGCGTTCGCCGCCGCCCAACGCCGGGGCGCGGTGACGGTCCTGAACCCGGCGCCGGCCGCGCCCCTGGACCCTGCACTGGCGTCGGCGACCGACTGGCTGATCCCCAACGAGGTGGAACTGGCCGCACTCACCGGCCAGAGCACCCCCGCCGATGAACAACCCGGCGACGAGACCTTGCGGGCCGTCGCCGAGCGCGTGGGGTGCCGGCTGCTGGTGACGCTCGGTGAGGCGGGCTCGGCCCTCGTGGGCATCGACGGGGAGGTTCTGCGCATACCGGCCCCCGCCGTCGAGGCGGTCGACACCACCGGCGCCGGCGACGCCTTCGTGGGCGGCTTCATCTGGGCACTGGCCGGCGGGCGCAGCGAGATCGACGCCGTAGGCATCGCCACCACGGTCGCCGCCGACAGCGTCACCCGCCCGGGCACGCAACTCTCCTTCGCAACGCCCGACGACTACGAACGTCTCCTCGCCGGCCTCTGAGCAATAGGCCGCGCCGGCTTGCGGCACTGACCCATCCGGCGCCGCGCAACCGACCGGGTCAACGGCGTCCCGCTCGCCGGCGCGGTCGACGGTGGTCAGTCCGGCTGTTCTCGACGCCGTGGTAGCGGGCCGTTCGCCGGTTTCCCGTCATACGTAGTGTCCCGTCCCTCACCAGGCGGCGCAGGAGTCGAGATGCCTGATCGGGTGCGATCCGGCACAACTCGGTCGCCTCGGCGCGCCCGATCGAGCCGTGGCGCGCCACGTACGTGAGGATCATCTGTTCCTGCTGAATCGGGTCGAAGCCGCGGGCCCGGACGTACGCGGCCGATTCGCCCATCTCCTTGTACAACTCGGCGGCCAAGTGGTAGGTGCGTCCCTTGCCTTCGCCGCGGGACTCCAGCAGGCCATGTTCGACGAGCGAATTCAGGACCGACCGCGCTTCGTCGGCGCCGATCCGCAGCAGGTCACCTGCACGCCCCGAGGTGACGCGGCTCTCGATCCGCACCTCGTGGAGGACCTGCAACGTCCGGAGGTCGAGCGGTCGGCCGTCACGGGCCGAGGCGGCGGTGAACGCGGCGAGTTCGCGATCGGCCGGTCCTGCGGGCAGCCGGGCCTCGATCCACGCACGTGTCGACCGCGAGTAGTCGGGTCGCGGTCGCCCCAGAGCGAGTTGGCTCCTGTAGACCCGGTTGACACCTCGCCCGATCCGCTCGACGAGCCCGGCGCGTTTGAACGCATCGGCGATCAGCGGGTTCCGTGCCTGCGGCGGTGCGGTCAGCAGGTTGTGGATCGTTATCCCACCGGGAAACCCACCGGCGCTGGTCACCGCCAGGGCCTGTGATCCCTCGACGGCGACCCGCACCTGGCCGTTGGCCGAGTAGTCCCGATGCACGAGGGCGTTGGCGATCAATTCCCGTACGGCGATCTCGGAATAGAGCGGAAGTCCCAGGCGGAAGAGCCCGTCGTCGACCTCCTCCTCGGGGTTGTACGGCTTGATCGCCTCTGTGAGTTCCACCATGGCGCGCAGGAGCGGGACATGGAGGTCGCGGTTGACCTGGACGGCATCGTGCTCATCGAGTGCCTGGAACACGACCGCATGCGTCGGCACGAAGGTCCGGAGCACGCCGGGCGTCCCGAACAGCAACGCGGCGCCGACCGTGAGAGCGCCGTCGACGGACCGGAAGCCGAGTGCGGACAGAAGATCGAGATCGGAGAGTTCAGCGAGAGCAGCGTCACCTCCGCCCGCTGCGAAGCGCCGGAATCGGTCGACTTCGGCGGGATCGAGATCGGTTGCCGACAGTTCGGCCAGCGGAAACGCCGACAGGTCCCGACCCCCGAGGAGGGTCGTGCGCGCTTGGGCCTCGTGGGGCAGCATCGGAAGACACTGCGGCTTGCCGTCGACGTCGATCGCCCGGCGCACGTACCGCCCGGACGTGGTCGCGACGAGCGATCTCGCCTTCGGCACGTGGACGACCACGACATCGACAGCATCGAGCCGGTCCACGGCGACCGCGACGGCCAGGGCGGGAGAGGTCCTGTTGGCGATCAGCGCCTCAATTCTGTGGCTGTCGGTGGTGTTGCCGTGCCGGGGTCGAGCGCCGACCACTGTGCCGTCGTTTGCGACGCCAACCAGAAGCCGGCCGCCGTCCCCGTTGGCGAGGCACACGACGGCCTCCGTCAACTCGTCGTCGTTTACGTCGCTTTTGAACTCGACGGTGTAAGTCTCGCCGCCCGCGATGAGGCTCTCGACGTTGGGTTCCATCGAGCCACCATTATACGCATAGTTTTACACTTTCGAGTTTTGTATTGCGTGCGTCGCATAACTTTGCATTCCGGATACGGTCAACTCGCCAGGCCGGCCGTTTCGGGCACCTGTTGGATCGAGATCAGAACGGAGGGTTATGCGCTGGGCTTTGCGCGTTCGTTATTGGTATTGCGCAGACCGTATAACTTTGCATTCTGGATACAACCGGCTCGCCGACCGGCCTCGGACCTGCCGGCGCAGGCCCGCAAGGCGGCGCGACCAGTTGTGCGTTCCTAGGCGTCGGTGGATGGGACTCCGGTGCTCCGGCGACGGCGACGCCGCCACCAGATCAAGGCGACGATCGCGGCGATGACGGGTAGGAACGGCACCAGCACCCCGACGACGATCATGGCGATGCTCACGATGGCGCCCAGGGCGCGGGCGCCGTTGACAACCGAGTCGAAGAAGCCGGGCAACGCGTTGTCCTCGATCACTTGCACCGAGACAAAGGATTCTCCCGACACCTGCGGGAGCGCGGCGCCCTCGGCGTCGATCGGCACCGCCTCGGCCGTCAGATCGATCTCCAGTCCTCTGGTGGCCACCCGGCCCGCCAGGCGTCCCTCCTCGATCGGCTCGGAAAACGAGGCCACCAGCAGATCGCCGGGCTCGATCCGGTCGAAGCCGCCCTGCAGCGCCGTGAAGGAGTTGGCATTGAATCGCACGTTCTCAGAGCTGATCTCCACGTCGGTCAGCGCTGACGCTCCCACGTTCGCCACCTCCACGCAGATGTAGACCGTGGCGACGGGCTCGACGTCTATGTGCTGGTCCCCGAGGCACAGGTCGTCGACGTTGTCGGAGACCCAGGCCGTGAACAGGATCCCCGAGTCGGGAAGCACCTTGGGCGACTGGTTGATCGTCAGGGTGATCGTGGCGAGGTCCACAAGGCCGCGCAGGGTGCGCAACTGGCCCCTGAGCGTCTCCAGGGTGGTCTCCCTGTCCAGCAACTCCCGCTCGAGCTGGGCCACGTCCTCGAACTCGGTTGCCTCCTCGAGGAACCTGCGCAGGCGGACCACGCTCGCCTCGGCGGTGATGATGCGGCTGTCGAGGTCGACGATGCGCTCGGTCACGTCGTCGGCGCTGATCGACTGATCAACCAACTTCCCCACACCCGATAGGCGCTCCAGAGCCGGGGCGAAGTCGACAGGCCGCACCTTGAAGGTGATCTCGGCCCGGGGCTGGGGCTCGGTTCGCGTCGTCTGGGCGAACACGATGCCGCCGAGGCCCTGCACGATGGCCACCGCTTCCCGGCTGGCGGCAGCGACGTCGTCGGCCTCGACGGTGATCGTGGCCCGGTACACGATGTCGCGCCCGATGTCGGCCGGTGTGAGGGCCGTCGGAGCACCGAGGGTGGCGGCGGGGGCGGGCGCGGGCGCCGCTTCAGATGCCGCAGACTCCTCCGCCTGCGTCTCGACCGCCTCGTCGTCGGCCGCAGACTCCGCGCCATGCGCAAGCGCAGGCGCAGGCTCGGCGGAGGACTCGGTGTCGCCGCCGCCGCAGGCGGAGACCAGCACGACGAACGCGGCGAGCAGCGCCGGCACGAAGTAGTTCAAAGTGCGGCCCGTCGAGGGCTGACAGCTGTGTCCGTGACGCATGGGTGGCCTCCTGGCTCGGTATGACACTACGACGTTGACCGAGCCCGTCTGGTTCCCGGCCGATCCGTCGAATCTGCCTTCGCCGAGCCTTGGGGGATCGGCGTGTAGGCACCTGCATCGTCCCTCAAAGGCTCACACCGACCCGGTCACCCCCACATCCTCAACGACGAGACAACCTCATGGGTTGTCACAACCAGCGGTCGCCTTCTCGGCGTCGTCGCCCATCCGGCCCCAAGTGTGGGACGGGCAGCGGGTTCCCGCGGGGGGTGGTGCCGGCGACGTGACGTGGGCTTCGCGGCTCTCGGGATAGTCGCCGGGCTACTGGTAGATGATCAGGTCCGGCACCCGGTCGAGCCCCTGGACCTGCTCGGGAGTCATGACCGGCGTGTCGTACTTGAAGAACAGCTTCAGCGCCGGCCACTCCGATGGCTCGCGAAGGGCGTACCTGTCGTATCCCGCCAGCTTGGCGGCGGTGTAGCCGAAGCCGTCCATGTCGATCGACAGATCAACACCGTCCACATCCTCCACCGCGTCGCGGTCTCGCAGCATGGCGGGGGTGAACTGGTGCACCATCAGGATCTTGGGAGGAAGCCCCTCCTCCTGAACAAGCGCTGCCAGGTAGCGCTGCACCTCGTTCACCTGTCCGGCGGTGACCGAACCGATCGCCAACCCCGGCCGCACGCCCTGGCGCTTCGTCGCGAACTCCGGGTCCAGGGCCACGTGTACGAACCGCTCACGCAGGAACGGCTCCAACAGCTTCACCTCCGCGAGCGGGTCGCTCCAGCCGATCTGCACGTCCAGGAAGACGAGCATCCCACGCTCACGGGCAACCTCGACGTACTCGGCGATGCGCTCGGCGGAGAGCCGGCCGAGCCAGGTTCCATCCGCCGTCGGGTGGGCCTGCGCGACGCCGGTGATTAGGTGGAATGCGGCGATCACCCCACGCGTGCCGTTGAGGCGGTCATAGCGCGCCGCCCAGACGGCGATCTCATCGGCGACCTGCGCGGGGCCGCCGCGGCCCAGCGCCCCCATCGCCGGCACGCCGGGATGGCCGTAGAAGGACACGACCTGGGCCCGTTGGAGGAGGGAGCCCTGCGGTATCGCCACGGCACCCACGGGCGAGGACGAGAGCCAGCGGTCGGCCGCGCCGGCGGCGGGCAGGAACCGGCGCAGCGGCAGCAGGCGCGCGCCCCAGGAGCCGTCCTCCGAGCGCCGCTGCAACGCGACCTCGACGCGTCCGTCCACGAGGCCCCGCGCCGCGACGCGAAGCTCGATGCCGTCGAGCGTCACGGGCGAGGTCGCCAGCCACCGCCCGGCCTCTGCGCCGGCATGCAGGATGCGGCGCCGGGGCAGCAGGCGCTCGCCGCAGGCACCGTTCTCCGAGCGCCGCTGCAACGCGACCTCGACGCGTCCGTCCACGAGGCGCCGCGCCGTCAAGCACACCTCGACCGCATCTTCCGGCGTCTCCTCCTGCGCCGCCGCCTGCCCCCACCCCATGGCCGTGGCGACCATCAGCGCCACCGCTCCTGCGGCCACGTACCGTCTCATACGACTCCTCTGCAACTCCCGCCGATGGGGCGGATGTCGTCGAGGGGGCTCGACTCCCTGGCCACCATCTGCTTGCCTCACCTGTTGACCGCGCTGCGGAGAGGGTGGGATTTGAACCCACGAAGGGCTTGTGACCCTTACTCCCTTAGCAGGGGAGCGCCTTCAACCGGACTCGGCCACCTCTCCAGGACGGGCCATGTTAGTCAGGCAACGGCCCGACCACCCCGGCGTCGTCCGAGGACGGCGATGCCGCAGCGCCGCCGGCATCCCTTCCCGGGCATCCGGCGTCGGCGCTTGCTCGGAAGCCGGGATACCCCCACCGGTAGGCTCGCCGCATGAGTGAACCTGCGATTTCGTCGTTTCCCGTGCCGGACCTGGCTGATATTCCCGCGGATCTGCGCGAGCGGATCGAGGAGGTGGCGGCCAAGACGGGCTTCGTGCCCAACGTGTTCCTGGCGATGGCCCACCGGCCTGCGGAGTTGCGCGCCTTCCTGGCGTACCACGACGCCCTCATGGCCGGTGATGGCGGCCTCACCCTCGCCGAGCGGGAGATGATCGTCGTGGCCACGAGCGCGGCCAACGACTGTCTCTACTGCACCGTCGCCCACGGAGCCGTCCTGCGCATCCGTTCGAAGGACCCATTGCTGGCCGACCAACTGGCGATCGACCCCGCGCAGGCCGACATCACCGAGCGCCAGCGCGCCATGATCGACTTCGCCCTGAAGCTGAGCCTCGAGCCCGCCGCCGTCGGCCCCGCCGATCACGACGAGCTGCGCTCCCACGGCTTCAGCGACGAGGACATCTGGGACATCGGCGCCATAAGCGCGCTCTTCGCCATGTCCAACCGGATGGCCCACCTGACGTCCATGCGCCCCAACGACGAGTTCTTCACCATGGGTAGAGGCTGACGATCAGACTCCCCAACGGCGGACAACCGAGGGCGGGGGTGTCGCCGGCGACCGTTTTTGGCCACCGGCGACACCTGCAAGTGTTGCTACTCGCCGCCCTCGCGGAGTACGACGGTGGCGCGGGTCCAGCCGCTGCCGTTGGTGTCAACACCGTCGGCTTCGAGGTTGGCGATGGCCTCCGAAACGATGTCGGTGCGGTAAGCGTCGCCGGTGGGCGCCGCTGAGAGGATCTCCTCCGCCACGGACACGTCGACTGTCTGGTCCCACAGGCCGGGATCCACGACGCCGATGCCGTTGGTGGACGGCCAGATCAGGGCGTTGATCTCGTTGAGCTGCCAGGTCTGGTGCGAGCGGCCCAGCGTGGGAGCATTGTCGAGGACCACCTCCACGCAGGCGCCCGGCTCGTCACGGCACCAGATCCACCCGGCGAGCGTGCCCTGCACGAACCGCACAGCGGTGTCGCGGTAGGCGGCGTCGCTCTCCAGCCGGTCGGCATCGGCCCAGACGGCGTCCTGCAACATGGCGGTGCCCACGTCGTTCCAGTTGATGACCGCCAGGTCCTCGGGCTGGAACAGCTCGCCGGTCTCGGGGTTGACGGCCTCCAGCACCTGGGCGTACTCGTTGTAGATCATGGCCTGCGCGGCGTCGATCTCCCGGTTCAACAGTGCCGACATGTCGAAGTTCTGCTGCACCAGCGTTACGTCGTCGGCAGGGTCGATGCCGTTGCGGCGCAGCCCGGCGAGCAACTCGAACTCGTTGCCGAATCCCCAGTTGCCGACGTTCTTGCCGCGCAGATCGTCCACGGAGCTGATGCCGGAATCGGCCCAGGAGACCTGCAGCGTGGCGCTGCGCTCGAAGATCTGGGCGATGTTCACGACGTTCGCCCCCTCCTCGCGCGGCACCAGCGCCCGCGGCACCCACGACACGGCGAAGTCGGCGCCACCGGAGTCCAGCACCGGGATCGGGACGATCTCCACGCCGCCCTCCAGGATCTCCACGTCGAGGCACAGATCCTCGTACAGGCCCTGGTCCCGCGCCGCGTAGTAACCGGCGAACTGCGACTGGGTGAACCACTGCAACTGCACCGTGACCTCGGTCAGCCCGTCGCAGCCCTCGTCGGCGGGCGCCGCCGCGGGTTCAGGGGCGGGCGCAGGCGCGGGCGCAGGCTCGGGCGCGGCCTCGTCGTCGTCACCGCCGCAGGCCGCCGCCAGCAGTCCGACCGCCAGCAGGACTGCAAGCAGCCGCCAAGTGGTTCTCGTTCTCGGAGTCTTCATGATCTCCCCTTTCGCTTTCGTGGGTTTCCCCCTTGTCGTCGGGCAGGATGGACCCACCCGGAGATTCTGCCCCAGCGTCGCCCTCTTAGGATGTCGCGGCCGACCGGGCGTAGCGGCCCGTCACGAGGCGTTCGGCGAGCAGGGCCGCGAAGTACAGGGCCATGCCGATGATGCTTCCCGCCACGACGGCCGCCCACGCCACGTCGTACCTCGTGAACTGGGCGTTCTGGGTGATGATGTTCCCGAGGGTGTCCTGGCGGCCGCCGAAGTACTCCACCACAATGGCGGCGATGACCGCCAGCGAGGCCACGATGCGCAGCGCCGTGAAGAAGAACGGCAGGGCGTTGGGAATGCGGATCGTGCGCATGATGCGCCAGTCGCCGGCCGCGTAGGACTGCATGAGTTCGAGTTGCTCGTCGCCCACCTCGCTGAGGCCCCGGGCCGTGTTGATAAACACCGGGAAGAAGACCAGCAGCACCACGACGGCCTGGTTGGAGCGGGGCGAGGTGATCCCCAGCCAGTTGTTGAACAGCGGCGCCAGGGCGATGATCGGGATGGCGTTGATGGCCACCGCCAGCGGGGTGAGCGTCTCGTTGGCGGTGCGGAAGCGGATCACCACGAGAGCGGCCACGGCTCCCAGCACCACGCCGCCGGCCAGCCCGCTCAGGATGATGAAGCCGGTCACCCGGGAGGCCGCCCACACCTCGGAGATGTTCTCGCCCAGCGCCAGGGCGATCTCCGACGGGCGCGGCAGCACGAACCCGTCCGGATCGGTCAGCCACAGCACCAACTCCCAGAGGCCGAGCGCGGCCGCGCCGAAAACCGCCGGCGGCAGCCAGCTACCGCTGCGCAGAGCCTTCACCGGCCCTCCACGGAGCGCAGCGTCCGGCGCACCCGCGAGACGCTGCGGAAGAACTCCTCGGTGTCACGAACCGCCGGGGCGCGTTCGGGGAGTTCGATGGGGATCTCCGCGGCGATCCGGCCCGGGCGCGGCGACATGACAGCCACCCGGGTGGACAGAAAAACGGCTTCGGGGATGGAGTGGGTGATGAAGATCACCGTGGTGGCGGTCTCACGCCAGATCTTCAGCAACTCGGCCTGCATGTGCTCACGGGTCATCTCGTCGAGGGCGCCGAACGGCTCGTCCATCAGCAGCAGCGACGGCTCGAACGACAGCGCACGGGCGATCGACACCCGCTGCTGCATCCCGCCGGAGAGCTCCCCCGGGTGGTGGGAGGCGAAACCCGTAAGCTCCACCAACTCCAGCATCTCGGTGGCCCGAGCGCGCCGGCGGGACTTCGACCAACCCATCAACTCCAACGGCAGTTCCACGTTGCGGATCGCCGAGCGCCAGTCCAGCAGCCCCGCCGCCTGGAACACCATCCCGTAGTCGCGGTCCTGGCGCGCCTCGGCGGCGCTGCGGCCGTTGACCGCCACCGTGCCGGCGGTGGCTTCTGTCAGGCCGCCCACCAGTCGTAGCAGCGTGCTCTTGCCGCAGCCCGAGGGGCCGATGATCGATACGAACTCGCGGGGCCGCACCGACAGGTCCAAGCCGGCGACGGCCGCCACAGCGTTGGCCCGGCCGGGGTTGAACGTCTTGTCCAGCCCGGCGATCTCCACGACCAGGTCCTGCTCCACGCTGCCGCCTCCCTCCGTTACCGGCGTGCTCATAGCGCCGGCTGCCTGCGCCGGGCGAGCACCGCCCGCTCGGCCATCGCCACCACGCCCACCGCCAGCAGGCCTGTCAGGGCCGCACCGATGATCGAGACGTAGAGCCGTTCGGGGCCGGTGATGTACTTGCCGGCGAAATCCAGGATGAGTCTCCCCAGACCACCGCGCACCCCGGCGGAGATCTCCCCCACGATGGCCCCGACGACACTCGCGGTGGCGGCGATGCGCAGCGCCGGGAAAAGGAACGGCACCGAGGCCGGGAGTTGCAGGCGCGTCAGCACCTGGCGGCGGGACGCGGCGTAGGACTGCATCAACTCGGCGGCCTCCGGCGACGGTGACTGCAACCCCCGCAAACCCCCCACCGCCACGGGGAAGAACGTCAGATAGGTGGCGATGAGCGAGACCGACATCCAGTCCTCCCACTCCCACGGCAGGAACCCGAAGTTGGTGCGCCCCCACACCACCACGATGGGGGCGATGGCGATGAGGGGAACCGTCTGGCTGGCAATGACGTAGGGCAGCACGCCCCGTTCCGCCCGGCGGGACTGCAACAGCACGACGGCGATGGCCAGACCGATAGCCGTGCCGGCGGCGAACCCGACGGCGGCCTCCCGCAGCGTGAACAGGGCGCCGTCGAGGGTGAGCCGGCCGATGGTGGTGCCGCCGGCACGGGGCGCCTCGCCGAACTCGACGAGGATGTCGAGCACCGGCGGCATGTTCTTGTCGTCACTGCGCGGCAGGAACGACCCGACCAGCCACCAGTCCCGCTGGCTGTCGTCGATGGCCTGACCGACCGCCTTGTACCCGGTGTACACCAGCGCCAGCACCACCACGAACACGACGAAGACCAGCGTGCGTCGGGACCTCTCCCGCCGTGGCGTCGAACCGCTGGTCACGATCCCCTCACCCTGCCGGCGCCGCCCGTGCCGCCGGCACCTGGTCGAGGTCACGTTCACCCCAGCCCCGCCGCCACTGCCGGGATGACCGTTCGGCCGTAGGCCTCGAGGGTCTCGTCGGGCTGGTCGTGCATGAGGTAGATGGCGAATTGGTCCACCCCCAGCGCCGCCAGGGCCTCGAGCCGCTCGACATGCGCCTCGGGCGGCCCCAGGATGCAGAAGCGATCCACGATCTCGTCGGGCACGAAGTCAGTGTGCTCGGCGCCGGCGCGACCGTGCTCGCCGTAGTCGTAGCCGGCACGCCCGGCGATGTAGTCGGTGAGCGCCCGGGGCACCCCCGAGCCGTCGCCGCCGTAGCGCGTCACCAGGTCGGCCACGTGGTTGCCGACCATGCCCCCGAACCAGCGCACCTGGTCGCGCTGGTGCGCCAGGTCGTCGCCCACGTACGCGGGAGCGGCCACGCAGATCGTCAGCTCCGCCGGGTCGCGCCCGGCCTCTGCCGCAGCGGCCCGCACGGCGCCAATGGTCCAGGCCGCGAGGTCCACGTCGGCCAGTTGCAGGATGAAGCCGTCGGCCTGCGCCCCGCACAGTGCCAACGCCTTCGGCCCGTAGGCCGCCATCCAGATGGGAAGCCGGCCCTCCTGGCGCCAGGGCAGCCGTAAGGGAGCGCCGTTGTAGGGCACCTCACGCCCCTCGGCCAGGCCCTTGATGACACCCATGGCCTCCGCCAGGGTGGCCAGGTTGCACGGGCGGTGGCCGATCACCCGCATGGCCGAGTCGCCGCGCCCGATGCCGCACACGGTGCGCTCACCGAACGTGTCGTTGAGCGTGGCGAACAGCGAGGCGGTGACCGTCCAGTCCCGCGTGCCCGGGTTGGTGACCATCGGGCCGACCACCATGCGCTCGGTTGTGGCCAGCATCTGCGCGTAGATCACGTACGGCTCCTGCCACAGGACATGGGAGTCGAACGTGTAGGCGTGGCTGAAGCCCAGGTCCTCGGCCCGCCGGGTCAGGTCCACCACCCGCTGGGCGGGGGGGTCGGTCTGCAGCACGAGTCCGAAGTCCATGCCGGCTCCTTTCTCCGTCGAGGTGCCTGTTGGCGGTTCCTCTCAGCGATTGCGGGGGAAGCCCAGGTCGATGCTGCTGGTGGCGGGGTCGGGCCAGCGGCTGGTCACCACCTTGGCGCGGGTGTAGAAGTGGACGCCCTCGGGCCCGTACACGTGGGTGTCGCCGAACAGCGACCCCTTCCAGCCGCCGAAGGAGTAGTACGACACGGGAACGGGAATGGGCACGTTGATGCCCACCATGCCGGCCGCCGCCTCGAACTGGAACCGCCTGGCCGCACCGCCGTCGCGGGTGAAGATGGCCGCACCGTTACCCCACGGGTTGTCGTTCACGAGACGCACCGCCTCGTCGTAGCTCCCGACCCGCAGCACGCTCAGCACTGGCCCGAAGATCTCGTCGCGGTAGCAGGCCATCTGCGGCGTGACGTGGTCCAGCAGCGAGGCGCCCAGGAAATAGCCGTCGAGCTCGGCGGCGTCGGACCGACCGTCGCGCACCACGGTGGCCCCCTCCGCCCGGCCGCCGTCGATGTAGCCCGCCACCCGGTCGCGGTGCTCGGCGGTGATGAGCGGTCCCATCTCGGCGTCGGGATCCTCGAGGCCGTCGCCGATGCGGATCTTGTCCAGCCGGGAACCGATGGCGGCCACGAGCGGCTCGGCCACCTCGCCCACGGCCACGACGGCGGAGATGGCCATGCAGCGCTCGCCCGAGGAGCCGTAGGCGGCGCTCACCGCCGCGTCGGCCGCAAGGTTGATGTCGGCGTCGGGCAGCACGACCATGTGGTTCTTGGCCCCGCCGAGCGCCTGCATCCGCTTGCCGTTGCGCGTGCCCGTCTCGTAGACGGCCCGCGCCACGGGCGTCGAGCCCACGAAACTGACAGCGGCCACGTCGGGGTGCTCCAGCAGGCGGTCGACGGCCACCTTGTCGCCCTGCACGAGGTTCACCACACCAGGCGGCAGGCCGGCCTCCGCCAGCAACTCCATCGTGAACAGGGGCGCCGACGGGTCCTTCTCCGACGGTTTCAGCACGAACGTGTTGCCGCAGGCGATGGCGTTGGGGTACATCCACATGGGCACCATCGCCGGGAAGTTGAACGGGGTGATGCCGGCCACGACCCCCAAAGGCTGGCGGATGGAGTAAACGTCCACGCCTCCCGAGGCCTGCTCGGTGTGCTCGCCCTTCAGCAACTGCCCCACGCCGCAGGCGAACTCGATGTTCTCGAGGCCGCGGCTCACCTCTCCGGCGGCGTCGGAGAACACCTTGCCATGCTCGGCGGTCAGCAGCCGAGCGATGTCGTCGCGGTGGCGGTGGACGAGTTCCCGGTAGCGGAACAGGATCTCGCTGCGGCGGCTGACGGGCACCTCCCGCCAGAAGGCGAACGCCTCGCGCGCCGAGGCCACCGCTGCGTCCACCTCGGCCGCCGTGGCGAAGTCCACCTCGGCGGTCCGGGCGCCGGTGGCGGGTTGTAGACGGCGCCGCGGCGCTCCCCCGTGCCCGGGGTGAGCCTCCCGTCGATCCAGTGATGTAGCCGTTTCATGTCCGCTCCCTGTTCGATCCGGTTGTGAGGCGGCGCCTCGTGTCCCTCGTACCCCGTGCGCCGCTCACAGTTCACGGCTCACAGCAGGTACTGCGACAGGCCCCGGCGCATGTACACACCGTCGCCGGGGCTGCCGTGATAGGTACCGCCGTCCACGATCGCCCGCCCCCGCGAGAGAACCGTCTCGACCGCCCCGGCGATCTCGAAGCCCTCGAAACACGAGTAGTCCATGTTCATGTGGTGCGTCTCGGCGCTGATACGTGTGGTGGCCGTCGGGTTGTAGATCACGATGTCGGCGTCGGCGCCAGGGGTGATGATGCCCTTGCGGGGGTACAGGCCGAACATGCGCGCCGGCGTGGTGGCGCAGGTCTCCACCCAGCGCTCCAACGACAGCTCGCCCTGCACGACTCCCTGGTAGATGAGGTCCATCCGGTGCTCGACCACGCCGAGACCGTTGGGGATGAGGCGGAAGTCGTCGCGGCCCAGTTCCTTCTGCTCCTTCATGCAGAAGGGGCAGTGGTCGGTGGCCACGATGCACAGGTCGTTGGTGCGCAGACCCCGCCACAGGTCGGCGTGGTGGCTCTCGTGGCGGGTGCGCAGCGGCGGCGAGCACACGTAGCCGGCGCCGGCGAAGCCGGGGGCGCCGAGGTGCTCCTCCAGGTTGAGGTACAGGTACTGCGGGCAGGTCTCGGCGAAGACGTTGTACCCCTCGTTGCGGGCCGCAGCCACGTGCGTCAGGGCCTCGGAGGCCGAGAGGTGCACGAAGTACACCGGCGTGCCCGCCACGAGCGCCAACTGAATGGCCCGGTTGGTGGCCTCGCCCTCGAGGCGCGAGGGGCGGGTGATGCCGTGGTACACCGGGTCGGTCTGTCCCCTGGCGGCGGCCTGCCCGGCGATCACGTCGATGGCGATGCCGTTCTCGGCGTGCATCATGATGAGGCCGCCGTTGTGGTGCGCCTGCTGCATGGCCCGCAGGATCTTCCCGTCGTCGCTGTAGAGCACCCCCGGGTACGCCATGAACAGCTTGAAGCTGGTGATGCCGTCGTCGATGAGGGTGTCCATTTCCTTGAGGGACTGCTCGTCGATGCCCCCCAGGATCATGTGGAAGGCGTAGTCGACGGCACACTGCCCCTCGGCCTTGGCGAACCAGGCGTCGAGACATTCCCGTACCTCCTCGCCCTCACGCTGCACGGCGAAGTCGATGATGGTGGTGGTGCCGCCGTGCGCCGCGGCCCGCGTGCCGGTCTCGAAGGTGTCCGAGGCGTTGGTGCCGCCGAAGGGCAACTCCATGTGGGTGTGCACGTCCACGCCGCCGGGCACGACGTAGCGGTCGGTGGCGTCGATGAGACGCAGGTCGCCGCTGCGCCGCAACGTCTCCGCCAGGTAGCTCTCGGGCGCCATGACCGCCTCGATGGTCCCTGCGGACACCAGAACGTCGGCGCGGACGGGTCCGGTGGCGCTGACGACCGTGCCGTTGGCGATGAGCATGCGCATGGGGTCCTCCTGTGTGGTCGTGACCGGGGCTGGGTCCCGGCGTTGTGTCTCGGCTCGGCGGCGGCTGGACCTCCCGGCCCCTAGCGAAGATCCTGCGCGGCGGCGGTCAGGATGTCGACGGCCTCGTCGATCTCCTCGGCGTTCACGCACAGCGGTGGGGCGATGCGCAGCACGTTGCCGTACAGCCCGCCCTTGCCCACCAGCAGGCCGCGCCGGTGGGCGCCCTCGTGCATGGCTTTGGCGGCGGCAAGGTGCGGTTCGACGCCACCCGGGTGGTTGAACTCGAGGGCCAGCATGAGGCCCCGGCCGCGCAACTCGGCAATCTCCGGGGTGGCCTCCGCGACGGGCTCGAGACCCAGGCGCAGCCGGTTACCCATCTTGGCGGCGTTGGTCTGCAGGTCGTTGTCCAGGAGGTACTCCAGGTTGGCCAGAGCGCCGGCGCACGCCAGCGGGTTGCCGCCGAACGTGGAGATGGAGTTGGCCCCGAGAGTGTCCATGAGCGCCGCGGGGGCCACGACCCCGCCCAGCGCCAGGCCGTTGCCCACTCCCTTGGCGAAGGTCATGATGTCGGGCACGATGCCGTGGGCCTCGTAGCCCCAGAAGTGCTCGCCGGTGCGCCCCCAGCCGGTCTGCACCTCGTCGCAGATGAAGAGAATGCCGCGCTCGTCCAGCACGTTCTTCATGGGGCCGAAGAAGCCGTCGGGTGGCAGGCTGAAGCCGCCCACGCCCTGCACCGGTTCGGCAATCATCGCGGCCACGTGCCCGGTGGTGCACATGTCGATCACGTCGCGCAGATCCTGCACGCAGGCGACGGTGTAGGCCTCGTCGTCGTGGTTCGGCCAGGGGCTGCGCATCCGGTAGCCGCCGTGCACGAAGTTGACCGACAGGCCCGACAGCGCCGACGCGGACCAGAAGCGGTTGCCGGTGATGGCCTGGCTGCTGAAGGAGCGGCCGTGGTAGCTGTTGCGCAGCGCGAGGATCTCATGGCTGCCCCGATGGTTGGTGGCCAGCAGCAGGGCGGCGTCGTTGGCCTCGGTGCCCGAGGTGGTGAAGAAGACCTTGGCGTCGTCGATGCCGCTGAGGCCGGCGATCTTCTCCGCCAGGGCCACCATCGGCTCGATGAGATACAGCGTGGAGGTGTGGATCATCCGGGCGGCCTGCGTCGCGATCGCATCGACCACCTCCGCCACCCCATACCCGGTCATCGTGGTGAGGATCCCCCCGAAGAAGTCCAGGTGTCGACGTCCCTCGCTGTCCCACACCCGGCAGCCCTCGCCGTGTGTCAACTCGATGGGTTCGTCGTAGTACAGGCTGAGCCAGTTCGGCATCACCTCGCGATGGCGGGCCAGCAGGTCGTCGGGCACGGTCACACCCCCTCGTGTCCAGGTCGCTGCGGCCCTAGCCGGCGACCAGTGAGTCGTAGGCGTCGGGGCGTCGGTCCCGGTAGAACGCCCACTGGTTGCGCACTTCGGCAACGAGGCTCATGTCGAGGTCGCGGACAATGACGTCGGGCTCGCTGTCCGACGCCACCTCGCCCACGAACTGGCCGCGCGGGTTGGCGAAGTAGGACGTTCCGTAGAAGTCGTTGGTGCCGAGCGGTTCGACGCCCACCCGGTTGATGGCGCCCACGAAGTACATGTTCGCCGCCGCCGAGGCGGTCTGCTCCAGCTTCCAGAGGTACGCCGACAGGCCCCGGCTGGTGGCCGACGGGTTGAAGACGATCTGCGCCCCGCCGAGCCCCAGGGCGCGCCAGCCCTCCGGGAAGTGCCGGTCGTAGCAGATGTAGACCCCCACCTTGCCGACCGCCGTGTCGAAGACCGGGTACCCGAGGTTGCCGGGACGGAAGTAGAACTTCTCCCAGAACCCCTTGACCTGCGGGATGTGCGTCTTGCGGTACTTGCCCAGGTAGGTGCCGTCGGCGTCGATCACGGCCGCTGTGTTGTAGAGAACGCCGGGCTGCTCCTGCTCGTAGAGCGGCAGGACCATGACCATGCCCAACTCGGCGGCCAACTCGCAGGCCAGCGCCGTGGTGGGGCCGTCGGGAATGGCTTCGGCGGTGTCGTAGAACGAGTCGTCCTGCACCTGGCAGAAGTAGGGGCCGTTGAACAGCTCCTGGAAACAGATCACCTGCGCCCCCTGCTCGGCGGCGGCCCGTGCCGAGGCCACGTGCGCCTCGACCATCGAGGCGGCGTCGCCCGTCCATGCCTGCTGCACGAGGGCGGCCCGTACGACATTGTCCATGGTGTCTCCGATCTGCCTCCCGTCGCCGACGCCGACGCCGGACGCGGGATCGTCCGCTACCGCCCGGCGACCCACAGAGACGTTCGGACGGAGGAGCCGATGTTACCCGCCTGCGGCGACGACCCTTGGCGCGCCCGTCGGCCGCGACCGCTCCCGGCGCCGATGTGGCGACCGCCCCTCGCTACGCGGTGCGCGCGGAGCGTCAGGCGGTGCCTCCGATGGCCGGAGGACGTGCGTTCGAGGGTCGCGGCGGGCATCATGGTGTTGTGAGCGTGCGCGTTGCGGAATCCCTTGACGAGGTGTGCAACCTGCTGGCGGCCGATCCGTCGGCCACCCTTTTGGCGGGCGGAACCGACTTCATGGTGGAGGTCAACTACAGCCACCGCCGGCCCGCGTCGGTGATCGCCATCGACCGCGTCCCGGAACTGACCGGCTGGCGGCGCCGCAACGGCGCGGTGGAGATGGGTGCCGCCATGACGTACGCCGAGATGGAACACCTGCTGTTCGCCGCTTACGTGCCCTCCCTGGCACAGGCGGCGCGCACCGTGGGCTCGCCGCAGATCCGCAACGCCGGCACGCTCGGCGGCAACCTGGCCACCGCCTCGCCGGCGGGCGACACGCTGCCGCCGCTGGCGGCCCTGGAGGCCCGCGTCACCGTCTGCTCGGTACGCGGCAGCCGGGAGGTGGGCCTCGATGAGTTGATCGTGGGGCCGAAGCAGAACACCCTGGCGCCCGACGAGGTGATCCGCAGCGTCTCGGTGCCGGTGGTCGACGGTCCGCAGGAGTTCTTGAAGGTGGGTACCCGCAACGCCATGGTCATCTCGGTGGCAACGGTGGCGCTGGTTCTGGACCGGACGCAACGCCGGGTTCGTGTGGCGCTGGGATCGGTGTCACCTGTGCCGCTGCGGGCCACCGAGGCCGAGGACTGGGTCGCCGACGCCGTGGACTGGGACTCCGCCGATGCCCCCGACGGCGCCGTCCTGACGCGCTTCGGCGAGTTGGTGGCGGCTGCGGCACGGCCCATCGACGACCATCGCAGTACCGCCGACTACCGCCGTCACGCCGTGGCCGTGATGGCCCGCCGAGCCCTGGCAAGGGCACTGTCGTGAGCGACGAGACGACGCCGGTGGCGGGCGAGGAGGCCACGCTCTACTACACGCTGCACGTCAACGGCGCCGACCGCGACGTCGCCGACGCCTGGCTGGGGGAAAGCCTGCTGTACGTGCTGCGCGAGCGCCTCGGCCTGCCGGGCACCAAGAACGCCTGCGACCAGGGCGAGTGCGGGTCGTGCACGGTGCTGGCCGACGGGGCGCCGGTGTGCTCGTGCCTGATGCTGGCGGCGGCGGCCGTGGGGCGGGAGATCGTCACCGTGGAGGGTCTCGGCACCGACGGCGAACTGACCGACGTGCAGCAGGCATTCGTGGACCACGGCGCCGTGCAGTGCGGGTTCTGCACCCCCGGGCTGATCGTGGCCGCCGACCACCTGCTGGCGCAGAACCCGTCGCCCACCGAACTGGAGATACGCGAGGCCATCTCCGGGAACCTGTGCCGTTGCACCGGCTACGGCCGCGTGCTCGCCGCCATCGACGGTGTGGCCCGCGCCCGCGCCGAGTTGGCCGGCTGACCGACCCGGGCGGACGCCCGCCCAGCGGCACCCCTCACCCCCGCCGACTCCCCCCACCTCGCCAGCCCGGCGAAAGCCGGGATCCACCGCCCAGCGGCACCCCTCACCCCCGCCGACTCCCCCCACCTCGTCATCCCGGCGGAAGCCGGGATCCACTGCCCAGCGGCACCCCTCACCCCCGCCGACCCGGCGCCGGGGAGGTTGTCGCGACGGCTCCCTAACCTGTCGTCATGGAGTGGGGACTGCACGCGGCGCTCGGCCGCGACGCGGAGGCCGTGAGGGGCCGCACCGTGGACCGTGCGGTGGCCCGGCGGGTGCTGGGCTTCGCGGCGCCCTACCGGCGCATGATCGTCGCCTTCGTGGTCGTCATCCTCATCGGCGCCCTGCTGAGTCAGGTACCGGCCCTGCTGTTCCGGGAGATCATCGACGGGGCCATCGGCAACTCCGACCGGGGCTTGGTGAACTTGCTGGCGGGGCTGATCGTGGCAGCGGCATTCACCGAGGCGCTCCTGGCGTTCGGCGAGCGCTGGTGGTCGGCGCGCATCGGCGAGGGGCTGATCTTCGACCTGCGGGTGGCGCTGTACGACCACGTGCAGCGCATGGGGGTGTCGTTCTTCACCAGCGTCCAGACCGGGGCGCTCATCAGCCGCCTGAACAACGACGTGATCGGCGCCCAGCGGGCAATGACCGGCACGCTCGGCCAGTTGGTGTCCAACGTCTGCGTCCTCGGGGTCACGCTCCTGACCATGTTCATCGTGCTGGACTGGCGGCTCACGCTGCTGGCCATGGCGCTGCTGCCCGTATTCATCCTGCCCGCCAAGCGGGTGGGGCGGCGCCTGCAGGGCCTGGCGCGCCGGCAGATGGAACACAACGCCGACATGAACACCCTCATGACCGAGCGCCTCGGGGTGGCCGGAGCGTTGCTCGTGAAGCTGTTCGGACGCCACGACGCCGAGCGGGACGCGTTCGGCGACAAGGCGGGGAAGGTGCGCGACCTGGGCGTGCGAACCGCCATGTACGCCAGGGTGTTCATGATCGCCCTCACCCTGCTGGGCGCCGTGGGCACCGCCGTGGTCTACTGGGTGGGCGGCCACCTGGCCATCTCCGGCTCGGTGACGATCGGCACGCTGGCAGCCATGGGCCTGCTGGTGGTGCGCATCTACCAGCCCCTCACCAGCCTCACCAACGCCCGCGTGGACATCATGACGGCGTTCGTGTCCTTCGAGCGGGTGTTCGAGGTGCTGGACACACCCAACGCCGTGCCGGACCGCCCCGGCGCCGCCGACCTCGGGCGCCCGCGAGGCCGGGTCGAGTTGCGCGACGTGCGGTTCACCTACCCGGCCGTCGACGCCGCCGCTCTGGCGTCGCTGGCACCGGCGGAGACCCCGGAGGCGAACGGCGACAAACCCTCGGGGCCGGCGCTGGACGGCGTGAGCCTGGATATCGCCCCCGGTGAGCTGGTGGCGCTGGTCGGGCCGTCGGGGGCGGGTAAGACTACCCTCACGTCGCTGCTGCTGCGCCTCTACGACCCCGACAGGGGTGCCATAGTCGTCGACGGCACCGACCTGCGCGACGTGACGGCCGAGTCGCTGCGCGCCGCCGTCGGCGTCGTGCCGCAGGATCCGCACCTGTTCCACGACACGGTGGGAGCCAACCTGCGCTACGCCCGCCCCGAGGCCACGCCCGACGAGATCGCCGCGGCGTGCCGGGACGCGGGCGTGCTGGACGTCATCGAGGGGCTGCCGCAGGGGTTCGACACGCTCGTCGGCGAGCGGGGCTACCGGCTCTCCGGCGGGGAGAAGCAACGCCTGGCCATCGCTCGCATGCTGCTGAAGGATCCGGCCATCGTCATCCTGGACGAGGCCACCAGCCACCTCGACAGCGAGAACGAGGCCGCCGTGCAGGAGGCTCTGGCCACCACGCTGGCCGGGCGCACCGCCTTCGTGATCGCCCACCGGCTGTCCACGATCACCGCAGCCGACCGGATCGTGGTGCTCGACGAGGGCCGGCTGGTGGAGCAGGGTCGCCACGACGACCTCCTGGCCGCCGACGGGCTCTACGCCAAGCTCTACCGCACGCTGGTGCGGGGCGAGGCGACCCTGTGAGCGGCCCCGTGAGCGGCCCGCCGATGCCCACGGTTCGCGCCGGCAACCCCACCGACGGCGAGCCACCGCTTGGCGACCAACACGTCACCTATGACGTGGCCGAGCTTGCCGAGGAGCTGGGCGCGGTCGTCGAGGCGGCGTTCCCCGACGACATCTGGATCCGGGGACAGATTCGCAACCTGAACCGTCGCTCCCGGCAGGGCCACGTCTACTTCGATCTGGTGACGCCGGGCCCGGCGGACAAGAGTCCCCAAGCCGCGCTGCCCGTCGTCCTGTTCGACTGGTACCGGCAGATCGTGAACCGGATCCTCGGCACCGGCGCCTCCGGTCAGATGACCGACGGGGTGGAGATCCGGATCCGCGCCGGTGTCTCGTTCTACAAGGCCCGCGGGCGGCTCCAACTCCAGATGAAGACCATCGACCCCGAGTACACGCTCAGCAGGCTGGCCGACGAGCGGGATCGGTTGCTGGGTGAGCTGGCGGCGGCGGGGCTGCTGGAACGCAACAGGGCGCTGCCGATGCCGACCGTACCGCTGCGGGTGGGCCTGGTGACCAGCGCCGGCAGCGCCGCGGAGGCCGACTTTCGCGACGTGCTGACGGCCGGCGGCATGGGCTGGGAGATTCTGATGGTGGACACCCCGGTGCAGGGGTTCGGCAGCGAGCAGCGGATCGCCGCGGCGCTGGATCTGGCCGACCGCCGCGGTGTGGACGTGATCGCCCTGGTGCGCGGTGGCGGCGCCCGCACCGAGCTGGCGCCGTTCGACAGCGCCGCCGTGGTGCACGCCGTTGTCACACGGTCGGTGCCGGTGCTGACCGGCATCGGCCACGAGATCGACCGATCGCTGGCCGACGTCGTGGCGCACACCGCCTGCAACACCCCCACCGCCGCCGCGACGTTCCTCCTGGAGCGGGTCCGTGCCTTCGACCGGCAGGTGCTGGCGCTATGGAGGGGCATCGAACGGGCCGCCGTCGGTGGGCTGGCCGACGACCGGCGGCAACTCGACAGGACCCGCCGCCGGGCCGGCGCTGCTGTGTCGACGGTCTGCGGTAGCGCCCGGGCCGGCGTGCACCGGTTGGCGCTCGACGTCGCCAAGGCGGCACACCGTGGCACCGAACGGGCCGGGTCACACCTGGACCACCAGCAGACGCGGGTCGTGGAACGGGCCGCGGCGCGCCTGGGTCGCCACCGCCAGACGTTGGCCGTCGCAGCCGACCGGCTGCGCGGCGACACCACCCAGACGCTGGCGGCCGAGGGTCGACGTCTCGACAACGTGGCTGCGCAAGTACACGCCTACGACCCGCAGCGGGCACTTGAGCGGGGCTGGAGCATGACCAGCGACGCCGCCGGACGGCTGATCCGGTCGGTCGGCGAGGTCGTCCCGGGCGCTACCCTGCGAACCCGTATGAGGGACGGCGTGATCGAGAGCACCGTCCGGGCGGTTTCGCCCAACGACACGACCGGAAGTCCCGGCAACGATGACTGAGAGAGACCCACAGGACGCTCCCGCCGACGGCTACGCCGCCGCCCTGGCCGAGCTGCAGAAGATCCTCGACGCCCTCGAAGCGCCCGATGTGGACGTGGACGCTCTGACCCACCACGTGGACCGCGCCGCGGAGCTATTGCGTTTCTGCAGGGAGCGCCTGGTATCGGCGGAGACCCAGGTGACCCGGATCGTGGCCGATCTGGACGACCTGTCGCTGGACGCCGACCCGGCCGCGTCGACACCCGGTGACGCCGACGCAGAGGACGACCCGGCCGACGGAGCCGACATCGGGACCGCCTGATGGCGGTCCGCAAGCTGTCCGGAACCGACGCCTTCGTCGTCGTCGACCTCGACGGCGCCGACGGGTCGGCCGGCCTGGTGCGGCTGGCGCCCAAGATCCTGCTGAGCGGGGCCAAGGAGCTGGCCCGGTCGGCCACCTACACCTTCGCCGCCGTGGGCATGCGCCGCTCCGGCGCCTCCGCCGGCATCAACGCCCGCCCGGACGGCCGGGAGGGCGCCGTGGCGGCGTTCCTGGCGGAGTGCGAGCCGTGGATGAGCGCCGGGGAGTTCCTGCCCGATCCGGGCAAGGGCCTCACCGCAACCGATCTGGCGCCGTTGCAGGTACAGGATCCGCGCCATCCGATCCGCCTGAGCGCTGTCGGCGGCACGAGCCTCGCCGAGCGTCTCGCCGGTGCCGGGGCGGTGACAGCCGTGACGGAGGCACTGGGCGGCCTGGAGGGGCGGCGCGTCGTGATCGAGGGCTGCGGGGCGGCCGGCGTGGCCGCAGCGGTGGCGGCAGCCGAGCGGGGCGCGGTGCTGGCGGGCGTGGCCACCGAGAAGGGGTTCTGCGCCGCCGCGCCGGATGCCGGTCTCGACCCCTCGGCCCTGCGCGCCGCCTGGGCCGACCACGGCCCGGCCCTCGTGGAGCACCTGGACAGGCCTTGCACCGAACCGGCTGACGTCTGGGGCGCCACCACCGATGTGCTGCTCGTGGGCTCGAAGATGGGTGTACTCGACCACCAGGTTGCCGGCGGCATCGAGGTGTCGGCCGTGGCGTGCCTGCACCCCATCCCGTTCACCACCCGGGCACTGGTGATCCTGGAAGCGGCAGGGACGGTGGTACTACCCGACTTCGTCTGCCTGGCCGGGCCACTATTCGCCGCCTGGCCGGGGGAGTTGGCCGGCCTCGAAGGCGACGCCGTCACGTCCGAGGCGGTCGAGGCTGCCGCCCTGGAAACCATTGCCGACCTGGTGCGCAAGACAGCCCCCCACCCCGAGGGCGCTTTCCTGGGTGCTTGCCGCCACGCCGAGAGCTTCCTGCGCACCTGGCGCCAACAACTCCCCTTCGGCCGCCCCCTGGCGCCCTGATCGCCCCGACCGGGCCGCCCCAGCCCGGAATCTGCCGACATCAGGCCGCCGACGACTGCTCGAAGTACCCGGCAGAGTCGACGACGTCCCCCACGTCCACGAACCCTCTCTTGAGTTTCTGGCAGCCTTCGAACGCTGCCGACGGTGGCAGCGCCCCATCATGGCTCATCGCCTTCAATATTTCAGCGAAGCACACGGAGGGAATCCCCAACGCCGACGCAGCCTCCACTACCACAGCCCAGCAGAGCTGTACCATGCCCTCACCGTGCAGTGACCACTAGAACTGACCGACCCGTCCGGGACGCCGGAACGTTGACAACTGATCGCGCAGGTCGCGCAGCGCATCCAACGCGTCAACCCCCTCGAACCCGTGACGAGAAATCCAACCCAGCTTTCGCACACCCAGATCGGCGGCGCGGGCGATGAACGGATTGCCGCTGTTGCGTAGCCCCCGCAACTCTCGGTCCACGTCGTTGGTGATCCAAGCCCGCCCGTCGTAGCGGTCGGCCAGTAGCCGAGTACCGCGGGGGAAGCCCGCGAAGCACAGCAGCGGACCCGTATCGAACACGAAGAGGCGGTCGGTCATGCGAGAGCCCACGCTCCGGGTGCCGGTGCGGGCGGCCGGTGTCCCGCTTCGTTCAAGCGTTCGGCGAGAGCGGCCGCGTCGGCCTCGCCGAGAATGTCGGCGACCAGACCTACCCCGATTCGACCCTCCTCGTAGGCCCGTAACGCCCACTGCAGCAGGCGGACCGGAGCCCGGCGGCCGGAGGTGTCCTCGTCCCCGCCGGACAGCAGCGCGGCACGGAGAGCAACGTCGTTCGCCTCGTCCCTGCTCAGGAAGCGGACCAGGCCAACTTCCTCCAAGCGACGGGTCATCGCTTGATGGCTCATCCCGAACAGGCGGCTCAGACGCCTGACCAGACCTTCGTCGAATCGGAGGTCGCCCACGGCGCGCCGGACGCCTTCGTCCGGAGCCAGGAAGTGGGCAGCGAAGGCGTCGGCCCGGTGTTCCGCCGGGGCCTTCTCCGTCTGACCCGACAGCACCTCCACGTCCACCGGATCCCCGGTGAGGAGGTGGCACAGTTCGTGCGCCAGCGTGAACCGGCGACGCCCCGATATGTCATCGCCGTTGACGATGATCACCGCCGCGGCCGGGTGGCCGTCGGCGCTTGGGCTTACGGCGCAGAACCCGTGGACGCCGGCCGGGAGCGGCTCGACCAGTACGTGCGCGCCGAGGTGCTCTTCGATGAGGGCCGTCAAGTCGCCGATAGGGCCGTCCCCCAGCCCCAAAGACTCCCGTGTCCGCTCCGCCAGCTCTCTCCCGCCGTCCTTTGTGGTCGGAACGTCCTGATGCGGAATCGCGGGCATCGACAGCGGCGCGCCCGGCGGTGCGACACGGCTCAACAGATCGTCCGCCTCCAGAATCTGCCGCGCCCGGTCGGCCACCGACCGGTAGTCCGCGGGCGACACTTGCGTCACCCTGGCCGCGAGGGTCAGTGCCGCTGACCGCTCCCTGGTCCCGAGCAGATCATCGACCGTCGCGCCGAGCACGTCGGCCAGTTCGGCCAACTCGTGACTGGCCACCCGCCGCCGGCCCGACTCGATCCGGCTGAGTGCGCTGGGATCCATCCCGTCCACCCGGTTGGCGCCGGCGATCCGAGCAGCCAGTTCGCGCTGCGACAAGCCCGCCGCCTTACGAGCGGATTGAATCCGCGATCCGATCGTGCTCTCCGCCATGCCGCCTCCTTGACCACTCCCCCGCAGACTTGCTGCAACTATAACTTGGGATTCATGTGATTATCACATGAATCCCAAGTTGGACACGAATTCCCGGAGGCTCGACCCGGCGAACTGTGGCGTTGCCCGCACAGCAGCCAGACGCCGCCGAGGAGCGGGACAGCACTCGACAACGGCGATCCGGCAGCGGGCGTTGCTAGCCTGAGCGCTGGTCCGTCCGCCACCGCACCCGGCGGGCGGGCGGTTCGGGGCTGTAGCTCAGTTGGCTAGAGCACTTGCTTTGCAAGCAAGGGGTCGTGGGTTCGAGTCCCATCAGCTCCACAACACGCCATGGCCAGACGTCACGAGTTCCGCATCGCAGGGCTGAGCGAGCCAATCAGCCACTACACCGACGCCGTCCGCTTCGGTGACCTGCTGTTCGTGTCGGGCGTCCCGGCGCTCGACGCCGGTGGCGCCGTCGTGGGGCCCGGCGACGTGGTCGCTCAGGCGCGGCAGGTCCTCGAGAACATGGCGGCAATTCTCGAGGCCGCGGGGGCCGGCTTCGGCGACGTCCTGAAGGTCACCGTCTACCTCACCGACGTGGACGACCGCACGAGGATCAACCCCGTCCGCCAGGAGTACTTCGGCTCGGCTCGCCCCGCCAGCACGCTGATCGGGGTAGCTGCACTGCCGGTGCCCGGCATGCGCATCGAGATGGACGCGGTCGTCGGCCTGCCCGACGGCTGACGGCGGCGCCCGGGCGGCTGCCCGGGGACGACAGCGGCGGCCCAGCCGGCAACGGCGCCGACCGGCAGAGCTGTCCGAGACAGGGGTTGTCCTATCTCGGCGCCTCTGCGAGGATCGGTCAGATTTCACTCAGGAGGGATCGATTATGACCGACGCGCTCGACCGACTCGGCGGACTGCTCATCGACGGTGCCGTCCGGCAGGGCAACGGCAAGCTGGATGTCCACGACCCGACCACCGGCGAGATCATCGCCGCCGTCGCCACCGCCTCGGTGGACGACTGTCTCGACGCCGTGGACGCCGCCGAGCGCGCCGGCCCCGGCTGGGCGGCCACGCCGCCGCGGGAACGTGCCGAGGTGCTGCGGCGGGTCTTCGAGACGATGATCGCCGAGCGCGAACAGATCGCCACCCTGCTGCAACTCGAGAACGGCAAACCCGTCGCCGAGGCCCGCGGTGAGGTCGGCTACGCGGCGGAGTTCTTCCGCTGGTTCAGCGAGGAGGCCGTCCGCATCGGCGGCGAGGTTCGCCGGGCGCCGGCCGGCGACAAGCGCATCCTGGTGCTGCCCGAACCGGTGGGGGTCTGCCTGCTCATCACGCCCTGGAACTTCCCCGCCGCCATGGCCGCCCGCAAGATCGCTCCCGCCCTCGCCGCCGGCTGCACCACGGTACTGAAGCCGGCACCGCAGACCCCGCTGACGGCCCTGTACATCGCCGAACTCATGGAGCGCTGCGGCACGCCGCCGGGCGTGATCAACGTGGTGCTGCCCGAGCCGCCCGGCGAGGCCGCCCTGGCCATGATGGCCCGGCGCGCCGTGCGCAAGGTTTCTTTCACCGGCTCCACCGCGGTGGGCAAGCACCTGCTGCGCGCCGCCGCCGACCGGGTGCTGCGCACCAGCATGGAGTTGGGCGGCAACGCGCCGTTCGTGGTGCTCGCCGACGCCGACCTGGATGTGGCCGTGGAGGCTGCCATCGCGTCCAAGATGCGCAACACCGGCGCCACCTGCGTTGCCGCCAACCGCATCTACGTGCACGAGAGTCTCGCCGACGACTTCACCGAACAACTCAGCGGGCGCATGGCGGGCCTCACGCGGGGGTTCGACCGCCGGCCCGACGCCGAGGTGGGTGCACTCGTCAGCAACGGCGAACGGGACAAGGTGGCCGGATTGGTGGACGCGGCGGTTTCCGGCGGCGCCTCCCTGGTTACCGGTGGGAGCGCCCCCGACATCGGCGGTTACTTCTACGAGCCCACCGTCCTCGCCGACGTGGCACCCGACGCACCGATCCTGGCCACGGAGATCTTCGGGCCCGTGGCACCGCTGGTGCGCTACAGCGACGAGGACGCCGCCGTGGAGATGGCCAACGACACCGATGCCGGCCTGATCGCCTACGTCATGAGCGGCGACCTGGGCCACGCCCTCGCCGTGGGCGAGCGACTCGACGCCGGCATGGTGGCCGTCAACCGTGGCATGATCTCCGAGGTGGCGGCTCCCTTCGGCGGAACCAAGGAGAGCGGCATCGGCAAGGAGGGCGGTTTCGAGGGCATTGACGAATACCTCGAGCGCAAGTACCTGGCGACGTCCTGGTAAGGCGAGAACACCACCGGAGCCACGAAGGGCCGAGTCGGAGTCGGCAAGCCCGTGAAGGTTCCGACGGCCTACGTACCGGGGCATGAGAAGGCTCGCGCCGTCGATCCGGAGATGGCCAACAAGTACGTCGCCCACACAGTCATCGGCGACCCTCTGGCCGATGCGGTTGTCGAAGAACTTTCGACTTTCGGGCCGCAAGAAGTAGGGCGATTCATCAAGGCGGGCATGAACCAACGGCCCGAGGACTCTCCACTCAAGCTACCGCCGTTGTTGCGACAGGTCTTCGGAGAGATTGCGTCCCCGCCCGACTGGCTCGACCTCCCAGCCTTCGCCCCGGGAGTCCGCCTATTTCACCGGAATACGAAATCGATTCTGGCGGCGATGGTGGCAGGTGTACTGGTAGAGGGATTCTCAACAAATATAAGCAAGTCATTCTTCATTACCGGACATTTGCGGGATCAGGGCGTCCGGCGCTTGCAGCAGAACAGCCGCCACATGGTCGAGATTTTCATTCCTCAGGGCTTGGAGCGGTACGGGGACAGCTGGAAACTATCCGTCCGTATCCTCCTTATTCATGCACAGACCCGACACTTGCTGAAAAACTCAGACGACTGGGATACCGCAGCTTGGGGCACGCCACTGAGCGCAGCACACATGGGTTTCGCGATCACCACGTTCTCGGCAAGGCTGCTGAGCCACATGAGGAGATTGGGAGTTCGACATACCCAGGAAGAAGGCGAAAGATTCTTACAGGTTTGGCGCTATTCGGGGTACTTGATGGGCATCCCCGAGTCCATCCTTTTTCACGACGAGGACGACGCACGGAGACTCTTCGAAATCGGCAAGATGTGCGAGCCTGCGCCGGACCTCGAGTCGATCGCCATGGCAAATTCACTGATCAACTCCGCGCCCTTGGTTGCCGGCATTGTTCAACCGGATGCCCGACGTGGCCTGGCGCAGTACGTGTACGGCGTGTCGCGCGCGCTCATTGGGGATTCCCTTGCCAATGAACTGATGTATCCCCGGCGTTTGGCATTTGGTGTAATTCCACGGTTCCGCCTGCAATCTCATCGGCAACGGCTTCTGAGCAAACTGTCCCCGAAATTCGTCCGGGCCAACAACTTCAACAACTTCACGTCCGTGCTGGAAGCCTCCATGTTCGACGAGGAAGGCATCACGTACCGGATGCCCGACCATGTGTATGCAGAAGAAACCACCAAGTGGTGACACCGGCGGTCATGACGAGCGGCCCGACAGCCGGACCGACAACGAAGGAGCCAATCATGGGCAACGATGCATCTGCCGAGCGCCACGGCATCGGCCTGGGCGCGGTGGCGCCCACGGACGTGCTGGCGATCGACTCGCTGCTGAACGACGACGAACTCCTGCTGCGCGACACGGTACGGCGCTACGTCGCCGAGCGCATCGTCCCCCACGTTGCCGACTGGTTCGAGCGGGGCGTCTTCCCGGCCGAGACGGTGGCGCCGGACCTGGGCGCGCTGGGCCTGCTGGGCATGCACCTCGAGGGCTACGGCTGCGCCGGTAGCAGCGCCACCGCCTACGGGCTGGCCTGCCTGGAGTTGGAGGCCGGTGACTCGGGGCTGCGCAGTTTCATGAGCGTGCAGGGCTCCCTGGCCATGTTCCCGATCCGCGCCTTCGGCTCCGATGAGCAGCGACACCGCTGGCTTCCGGCCATGGCGGCCGGCGAGGCCGTCGGCTGCTTCGGGCTGACCGAGCCCGACGCAGGCAGCGACCCTGCCTCCATGCGTACCCGGGCGCGGCGCCGAGGCGGCGACTGGGTCCTGAACGGCACGAAGATGTGGATCACGAACGGCTCCATCGCCGACGTCGCCGTCGTGTGGGCGCAGACCGACGACGGGATACGGGGCTTCGTCGTGCCGACGGACACGCCGGGGTTCGTCGCCAACGACATCAGCCGGAAGCTCTCGCTGCGGGCGTCGGTCACCTCGGAGTTGGTGCTCGACGACGTGGTGCTGCCCGCGGAGGCCGTGCTGCCGGGCGTGGCAGGGATGCGGGGGCCGCTGTCGTGCCTCAACGAGGCCCGCTTCGGGATCCTCTTCGGCGTGTTGGGCGCCGCCCGTACGTGTTACGAGACCGCCTTGGCCTACGCCGCCGACCGCACGGTCTTCGGCGGGCCGATCAGCCGCTTCCAACTCACGCAGCAGAAGCTCGTGGAGATGATGATCGCCATACAGCGTGGCATGCTGTTGGCCCTGCACCTGGGGCGCCTCCGCGACGCCGGCCGACTGACGGCCACGCAGATCAGCGTCGGCAAGCTGGACAACGTGCGCACCGCCCTGGAGGTGGCCCGCGCCGCACGAGGTTTGCTGGGCGCCAACGGCATCACCCTGGAATACCCGGTCATCCGCCACATGAACAATCTGGAGTCGGTGTCCACCTACGAGGGCACCCACGAGATCCACACCCTCATTCTGGGCCAGGCGATCACCGGCCAATCAGCCTTCAGTTGAGGTGCCGTCCGCCGCGGCCGAAGCCGCGGTGAGCACCGGCACGCAACTTCTCCGTCAACTCCTCCGGCGTCAAGCCGAGCAGGTCGCTGACGTCGCCCAGTGCCGGGGGGCGCCTCGAGGTGCACGATCAAGGCCCCGGGATTGCGCCCGAGGAACAGCCACTCGTCTTCGAGCGCTTCTTCCGCTCAGCCGGCGCACGGTCGGCGTCGGGGTCGGGGCTGGGCCTCGCCATCGTGAAACAGGTCGCTGAGCGCCACGGCGGCAGCGTCTGGGCCACCACCTCCCCCGGCGGCGGTGCCGCTGTGGGCTTCGAGATCCCGGCCGCAACGGCCGACGACACCTGAGAACGCCTGCGTGAGCCGACCCGGCCGCAATCACCAACAGGTCTCCGAGCGGGTAACGTCGGGGCACCTGCGGGTGTAGTTCAATGGTAGAACATCAGCTTCCCAAGCTGAATACGGGGGTTCGATTCCCCTCACCCGCTCGCAGCCCGGAGGGCCTAGTGGTTCGTTGTCGTGACTTCGTGGCCGGGTTGTTCGGGCTCGCCGTCGAGTAGCTCGGGGGGGAAGCCGGGCGCCCGAATGTCCAGGCCCGTTTGCTCCTCGAGCCTGCGGATCACGGTCGCGGCCGGGCTCGGCAGGCAGGTGATCACGATGTCGCACATCTCGGCCATGTCCCGCGGGCTGTCGGCCCACGCCGCCCCGGCATCGAGGAGCGGTCGAGCGGCCGATCGGTCCAGGTCTCGCACCGTGAGGTCGAAACCGTTGCGCAACAACGACCCCGCGAGCTTTCCGCCCACGTTTCCCAATCCGATGAATCCCACACTCGGAGACATGCGACACCTCCCGGCTCTCCGCTCGTCCTGACTACCAGGTCGGACCCCCGGGCGGACGTCATCGCCCACGGAGCCGGCCGGCGGGAGCCCCCTGGACCACACTCGATCCGGCGATCGCGGAAGGATCCAGGCGCTCCCGGTTCGAGCTCAGCGGGTGAGGTTCAGGAGCAACTCCACCGTCGCGGTGTCCTCCACGGACAGGACGACGGCAGCGCTGGGCGGGGTGATGCCGTAGTCCTCGAAGCGGATCTCGAAGACCCCGCCCACGATGACGATGTCGTCGACCCAGGTGGCCTCCAGTGCGACCTCCACCGGGCGGGTGGCGCCGTGCACGGAAAACGCGCCGGCGACGGTGGCCGTCACCTCCTCGCCGGCGGCAGGAAGTGCATCGAAGGACACCGGTTCGGCCAACTCGAAGCGGGCCGTGGGGAACTGCCGGGCCTCCAGCGCCTGCTGGACGCGCCCGTCCCGCTGGGTGCGGTCGCTCACCAGTGTGGTCAGGTCGACATCCACCGCGGCGGCCACCACGGTTGCGCCGACGATTTCAAGAGTCCCGGCCACGGCAGGTGTGCGCCCGACGGCCTCGGTTGTGCCTATGCCGGAAAGTTGCTCACCCACCCGGTACCCGACCCAGGAACTGGTGTAGTCGTCGAAGCTGCCCAACGTCGTGTTCACCGACCAGACGCCATCGAGGTTCACCCCGGAAGTGGCCTCCGGCTCCGCGGTGACGGCAGCGTCGGTGGAGGGCTGTGGCGGCGGCTCCGTGGGCGGCGGGGGCACCGGGTCTGTGGGCGGCGGGGGCGGCTCGGCGGCGGCAGCCGGTTCGGGCGAAGGTTCGGCGTCCTGGTAGGGCCCGGGCTGCGGTGCAGGCGCGGGGGCGGGCTCATCGGCGGGCGGCGGCTCGGGTGCGGTAGCGGGCGTCGCCGGTGGGGGCGACGACTCGGCAGGAGGTGCCTCCGCGGCAGGGGGCGGGACCGCCGTGGTGGCGGTCAGCGCCTGGCTCCGTTCCAGCACCGACGGCGGCGGTGGAGCGTCGCCGCGCCACACCAGCAACCACACCAGCACCACCGCCACGACCGCTGCCACCAGCGCTGCGGCACCGAACGTGAGAATCTTGCGTCGGCGGCTCCAGCCGCCGGAGCGTTCGGCGTTCATGGCGTGTTACCCCCGTTGGAATCGTACGGCACGACGGCGGCAGGGCGAGGGCGGACCGCTCAGCCGGGGCCAGGGCCGGTCGCAACCGGTCGAGTGTCGTCGGCGCCCCACGCCGACCAGGATCCCACGAACAGGCGGGTGCCGCTCAACCCGGCCACCTCCAGAGCCAGCAGGTCGAGGCACGCACTGACGCCCGAGCCGCAGTACGCCACCACGTCGGCGCCGCCGTCCACACCCGTGGCGGCGTACGCCTCCCGCAGCTCCGCGGGGCCGAGCAGCGTCCCGTCGGGCGCCAGGTTGGCCGCGTGCGGTGCACTGCGAGCACCGGGGATGTGCCCGAAACGGGGGTCGATGGCGTTCGGCTCACCCCCGTAGCGCTCCGGGGAACGGGCGTCGAGCAGCACCGTCCCGCCGGCGCGGCGCAGATCGTCCACCTCATCCATGGTGGCAAAGGCGTCCGGGGGCCACGGTCGGGGCGTGAAGCGGGCCGGGGTGATCTCCGTAACAGCGGCGCTGAGCCGACCCGGCCAGGCCGCCAACCCGCCGTCGAGAACCGCTACGGGCTCGCCCAGTGAGCGCAGCATCCACCACAGCCGTCCCGCCACCATGCCCGAGGCGTCGTCGTAGGCCACCACCGGCCGACCGTCACCGATGCCGGCCGCACCGAGCGCCGCCGCAAAGTGCTCCGGCTGCGGCAACGGGTGACGCCCATCACCCGCACCTGGCGGCGCCGAGAGGTCATCGTCAAGATCCAGGAACGCGGCACCGGGGATGTGGCCGGCTTCGTAGGCAGCGCGCCCGGAGCGCCCGTCGAGGTACCAGCGCACGTCCACCACCGTCACGTGCTCGGCGTTGGCCTGCAGCCAGGCCCCGCTCACGACGGGTGCGGGAAGGATTCCCCCGGTGGCCGGCGTCTCGGCTCGGATCATGGAACAGTCAGCGCCCTGTGAACCTGGCCTTACCAGGGCCGTGCTCGACGAAGCTCTTGACGCCGATGCTGGCATCGTCGGTGGCGAAGGCAGCCACGAACTCCGTGGTTTCCACGTCGAGCGCCTCGTCGAGCGGGAGGTCGAAGCCGGCGTTGATGGCAGCCTTGGCGTGGCGCAGTGCCGCCGGGCCGGCGGCATAGCGTTCGGCCATGGCCACCGCTTTCTCGTAGGTCTCGGCCGCGGGCTGTATCGCGTCAACCAGTCCGATGGCGAGGGCTTCTTCGGCGTTGACCCGCCGCCCGCTGCAGATGATCTCCTTGGCGCGGTTGATGCCGACGAGGCGCGGCAGCCGTTGCGTACCGCCCGCACCGGGGATGATGCCCAGCAGGATCTCCGGCTGGCCGAAGACGGCGTCGTCCGCGGCGACGCGGAAGTCGGCGGACATGGCCAGTTCGCAACCGCCACCGAGGGCGTAGCCGTTCACGGCCGCCACAAGGATCTGAGGTATGGACTCCAGTTGGCGGAGGGCACCGCTCAGGCTCACGGGCGCCCCCGCCTCGCCGCCATCGCCGCTACCAGGGTTGAACTCCTTGATGTCGGCACCGGCGGCGAAGATTCTCGGACCTCCCCACAGCACGGCGGCACGGATGTCCCGACGGTCGTTCAACTCGTCGGCCACGGCGGCGATCTCGGCGGTCACGGCAGCGCTGAGGGCGTTCATGCGGGGCCGGTCGAGGCGGATCGTGGCCACGCCGGGCGCGGTGTCGGGCTGCAGGTGCACGTACTCGCTCATGGTCGGCCAACCTACCCGGCGATGAGGCTCGCCAGAGCCCAGACGGCCGCCACCGTGCCCACGGCGATCATGACCACGCTGCGGGCCAGCGGCGGACGGGGCAGGTCGCCACCGCGGTCTTTGCCGCCCGGCGGGCGGGGCCGCACCAGCGCCAGGATGTTACCGACGGCCAAGGCACCGCCGAGGGCCAGGATGAGCCAGCGGAGGATGTCGTCGCCAAGAAAGACCATACGGTTCAGATCTCACCGGGCCCGGAGCGAGCGGCAAGATCGTCGAAGCGGGTGTACTGGGGCAGGAAGGCCAGCTTGACGGTGCCCGTGGGACCGGTGCGGTGCTTGGCGACGTGCACCTCGGCGATGCCCCGGTCGGGACTGTCGGCGTTGTACACCTCGTCGCGGTACAGGAACATGACCACGTCGGCGTCCTGCTCGATGGCGCCCGACTCGCGCAGGTCGGCCAGCATGGGGCGCTTGTCCTGGCGGGCCTCGGGGGCGCGGGACAGCTGCGACAGCGCCAGCACGGGACACTTCAGCTCGCGGGCCAGGATCTTGAGGCTGCGGCTGATCTCGGAGACCTCCACTTGGCGGCTCTCGGCGCTGTGGCGGCCGCCCATGAGTTGCAGATAGTCCACGACCACGAGCGCCAGCTCGCCCAACTCGGCGTGCTTGCGGCGCGCCTTGGCACGGATCTCCAGCACAGAGGTGCTGGGGTTGTCGTCGATCCACAGCGGGGCATCGGCAATGCGCCCCACGGCGGCGTTGATGCGGTTCCAATCTTCGTCTTTCAGTTGCCCCGAGCGGACGAGTTGGGTGGAAACCCGCGCCTCGGCGCACAGCAACCGCTGGGTCAGCTCGAGGTGGCTCATCTCGAGGGAGAAGAACAGCACCGGCCGCTCCGCGGTCACCGCCGCCGAGGCGGCCACGCCCAGCGCCAGGCTGGTCTTGCCGACCGACGGGCGGGCGCCCAGGATCACCAGCGTCGATGGCTGCAGGCCCAGCAGCAGGCCGTCCAGGTCGGTGTACCCGGTGGGCACGCCCGTGAGGCTGTGACCGTGCTCGTAGAGGTCTTCGAGGTGGTCCACGCCCGCGTCGAGCAACGACCGCAGCGGCGCCATCGTGGTTGACTCCGCACCGCTCGCCACGGCGAAGATCACCGACTCGGCCTCGTCGATCGCCGCGTCCACGTCCGCCGGGCGACTGTAGGCCAACTCCGCCACCTCGCCCGCCGCGCCGATGAGACGCCGCAGGGTGGCGTTGGAGGCCACGATGCCCGCATAGCGCGCCGCATTGCCCGCCACCGGGGTGCTGGCCTGCATCTCCACCAGCGCCGCAGCACCGCCCACCGCGTCCAGCAGGCCGGAGCGTTGCAGTTCGGCCGCCACCGTCACCGTGTCCACCGGCTCGCCCGCTGCATAGAGGCCGGCGATGGCATCGAAGACGTGGGCGTGCGCCGGCCGGTAGAGGTCCTCTGCCGCCGTCAACTCCACACCGTCGGCGATGGCCGTCGGGGTCAGCAGCATCGCTCCCAGCAGCGCCCGCTCCGCCGCCAGATCGTGCGGTGGCACCCGAGCCGCGGCCGGACCGTCACCGGAACGGCGCGCTGCCGGACCGCCCTCGCGGACGGCGGAGCCGGACGGCAAAGTGCTGGACGTGGTGGTCATGGTCACCGCTTTATTTTGTCGAGCGGGTGTGACAGCCTCGACAAGCTCGGTGGACGACAAGGGGGCCGCGAGGGCCGTGGGGGAGGCCGGAAGCCTCCGAGTTTTGCCCCGTTCGGCGCGAACGGGGCCGGCGGCTCAGCGCGCCGACGCCCGCGGGGGGCTCAGAAGGGTTCCTCGTCCTCGAAGTGTGGTGCCGCGGTGCGCGCGGGTGTCGGCGCCGGGGCGCGCCGCGGAGCCGTGCCGTTGCCTTCGCGGCGCTCGTTGCGGTTGACCTGCACGGACGCCCAGCGCAGGCTCGGCGACACCTCGTCGGCCACGATCTCCACCTTGTTGCGGCGCTCGCCGTCGGGCGTGTCCCAGGAGCGCTGATCCAACCGGCCGTAGACGATCACCCGGGTGCCCTTGGTGACGGACTCGGCCACGTTCTCCGCCAGCGAACGCCAGCAGGTCACGTCGAAGAACGAGGTCTCCTCCACCTGCTCGCCGTTGCGCTCGTAGCGGCGGTTCCACGCCACGCCGAACGAGCACACCGGCGCACCCGACGGCGTGAAACGCAACTCCGGATCCCGCGTGGCGTTGCCCACGATCAACACCGTATTGTCGAAAGCCATCTCTTTCTTCTCCTTGTTTGTCGGCGACCACCTATAGTACAAGTGTTCGCACCTGCTTGGCCGCAGAGCGTCCGAGCGCCCTGCACGATGCCCGGACCGACTCGTGAATCACAAGGGGACGACGCAAGGGAAAAGAGCCTCTTCCCTGAGGATTTTGGGCCGGCCGGCGGGGGAAGCACAGGGGAAGCACGGGGGAACCGAGCAGATCGAGTGTGAACAACACGCCCACCGGGACGGAAGGCAACGGCGAGCGCCGCGTGGCGGCCGCGAGAGTACTTAGGATATATCGGAATATTCTGAAACACGCCTCGGGCGCCCGGGGGCGCCTCGGCGGCGGAGACTACGAGGCGGCAACCACTTCGACGGTCACGTCACCGGTCACATCGGCATGGGGAGACACTGGCACCGTGTGGGTTCCGACCTGCTTGATGGGCTCGGCAAGGTCGAGCATGCTCGGATCCAGCACCACCCGCTCCTGCTCTTCAATCGCCGCGGCCAGGTTGGTGGCGTTCACGGAACCGAACAGGCGGCCCGTCTCGCCGGCCCGCGCCACGATGCGAATGCTCTTACCGGCGAGGCGCTCGACCATCTCCCGTGCCTGACCCAGGACAGCGGCATCGGCCAGTTCCCGGCGCCGGCGCATGGCCTCCGCCTCGCGGGTCGAGCCCCGCGTAGCCCGCATCGCCAATCCTCGTGGGATCAGGTAGTTCTGGGCGTAGCCGTCGGCCACATCGCAGATGTCGCCGCGACGACCCAGCGAGGCCACTTCGACGCGCAACACCACCTTCACGAAACCGTCTCCTCCGTCCCGTCGTCGGCGAGACTCAACGGTGCCTCGTCAGCGGGACCCGGCGGTGGCCCGTCGGGCGTCGGGGCGTCGGACATCGGGGCGTCGGACATCGAGTCGTCGGAGCGTCGACCGGACGAACCGTCACGGGAACCCCCAGGCCGGCCGGCACCGCGCTGGGTGGTGATCTTGTTGGCATACGGCAACAAGGCCATCTCACGTGCGTTCTTGATGGCGCGGGCCACAGTGCGCTGCTGCTGGGCGTCGTTGCCGGTTACCCGACGGGCACGGATCTTGGCCCTGTCGGACATGAACCGGCGGAGCAGGTTGACGTCCTTGTAGTCGATGTACTCCACCCGTTCGTGGGTGAGGACGCTGACCTTCTTCTTGCCGCCGCGTCGGATGTTGTCCCGGCTCTTGGCTCGGGGTCGGCTCTTGGACGTCTTGGACATGGCTCCTCTTGGATCCGATCGGCGCCTAGACCTCGGCGGGGACGGTTTCGGCCGCCGACTCGAGGAGGCCGCGCCGTCCGGCCTCGGCGTCGGGAAGGCGGATGAGCTTGTGGCGGACGACCGCGTCCGTCAAGCGGAGCGAGCGTTCGAAGCCGGGGAGGTCGATGCCGGTTGTCAGGAACTCGATGACCACGTAGTAGCCCTCGCTACGGTGGTCGATCTCGTACGCGAACCTGCGCTTGCCCCAGCTGTTGACGGTTTCCACGCGGGCGCCCAACGACACCAGCGAGGTCGTGGCCCCCTCGAGGGTGGCCTCGACAGCGTCCTCCGCCAAATCGCCGCGGAAGATGATCATCAACTCGTAGGCCCTCATGGAAACGGGGCACCTCCTCTGGTCCTGCAACTGCAGGGCCCCGCTGTACGCACCAGCGGAGCAGGCTTTGTGTGGGTGGTCACCCTACCGGCGCCGCACCCCAACACAGCGCGACGATCGGATCACGGCGCGTACAAGCGCAGCGCGACGGCTGCCTCCGCGTTGAGCGAGTACGACTCCTCGGGCGATGGGAACCCGCCCGAGCGGACATCGGCCACGTACCGGCGAAGAGCGTCGACGGCGTCGGCGCCCAGTTCGGCGTAACGCCGCACGAACTTCGGTTGCAACTCATCCTGCAGACCCAGCACGTCGTGGAACACCAGGACCTGTCCGTCGCAGCGCGAACCGGCCCCGATGCCTATGGTCGGCACTCCCACCGCATCGGTCACAAGACCGGCCACGTCGGCCGGCACGCCCTCCAGGACAATGGCGAAGCAGCCGGCATGTTCCAGCGCCTTGGCGCTGTCGACGAGTTCCAAAGCCGCTTCGGCGGTGCGACCCTGCACCCGGAACCCGCCCATGGCGTGCACGGATTGGGGCGTCAACCCGAGATGGCCCATGACAGGAATCTCAGCGGCGACCAGTGCCTCGATCATCGGTACCCGCTGCGTGCCGCCCTCCAACTTCACCGCCTGCGCACCGGCACGGACGAGACGGGCCGCGTTGGCGATCGTGTCCTGCGGCGACAGGTGATAGCTCAACCACGGCAGGTCAGCCACGACCAGCGCATCGGGGCCGCCACGTACTACGGCGGCGGTGTGATGGACCATGTCATCAACGGTGACGCTCAGCGTGTCGGGGTAGCCCAGGACCACCATGGCCAGCGAATCGCCTACCAGGAGTAGGTCCACACCGGAGCGGTCGGCCAGCCGGGCGTCGGATGCGTCGTAGGCCGTCACCATCACGAGACGGTCACCGCCGGCGCGGACCTTGCGCGCCCGAACGGCGGGAACAGTGATACGGGTGCCCATGGGCACCTCCTTTCCTCGTCCAGCGCACAACGGCTGCCGGCGATAAGGGAAGCCTAGCGACGAGGACAGCGACCACAAACCGCCGTGGCGGTGGGCGGCTCGGTCACGCAATGCCGGCCGGGGCCGCGCCTCTCAGCGGGCGCCGGGCACGGCGAAGCGGGAGCGGAGATGGTTCCAGGTGCAGTCGACGCAGACCTCCACCACGTAGCAGGTGAAGTCGCCCTTTCGTCTCGCGATGCGCTCCCAGTCACCGGGCGTGGCCACGCAGCGTCCGTGCGCCGGCAGGCGCGGCCCGAACACGTAGCGCACGAGGACAAGGGGTCCGGCGCTGCACAGCGGGCAAGGCTCGTCGGTGGCCTCGCTGTAGCAACGGGCCGCCCGCAACAGTTCCGGATGCGCGTCGCAGGCGTCGGCCCGGTCGATGCGCCCTGCCCGCACGCCGGCCACGGTGGCCTGCCGCAGGAGCCGGTAGTCGACCGTGCCCGGCCCATTCGGGATAATCCGTGCGGCGGCGGAGGTGGGCTCCACGGCCAACACAGTAGTCACGCGTCCGCCGACGGCCGCCATTCGGCTTCCCACCAGGCGGTGAGGTGGCGGCGGGCCGCCGCCGGCGACAGCGGTCCCCGGGTGATGCGCAATTCTTCCAAATGGCGCAGAGCGGCACCCACGGCGGGTCCGGCGGCAATGCCGAGATGCGCCATGACCTCCGCTCCCTTCAGCGGCTTCGCCGGAGCGTCGAGAGCTTCGCTGCGACACAGCCGGCGCCAGCGACCGACGAAGTCCGCAACGGCGACGGTCCCCGAGTCGGCGGCGACAATGCCCGCCAAGTCGACGGCTGCGGCGGCAACATCGCCGGCGGCAGCCGCCCAGCGGCGGGCATCGGCGTCGGATGCGGTGTCGCCCCCGGCGGCGGTGAGCAGCGCCCGCGCCGAGGTGGCGATCGCACCCGACCGGCGGGCGACCGCGGCAGGGAAGCGCAGGCGTCGCGCCGTCGCCGCCACGTCGTCCAACGGCCACAGCAGCCCCGCCAGCCGCAGCGACTCCTCCGGCGGCAGCGCGTCCAGCAGCGTGGTGGCCGGTGGGCGGGGTATCGCCACAGAGACCAACTCCGGAACGATCTGCGCCAGCACCCCCGTGTGGGCCAGCATCGCCACGCCCGCAGCGGGCGCCTCGGCAGCGAGCAGCAGGGAGAGCTCCCGCCCGCAACGCTCCACCGACACGATGTCGAGCCGGCCGCGCAGGGACTCCATTGCCGCCAAGAGATCCGCATCGGCGACCAGTCCGAGGGTTGCGACGAACCGGCCCGCCCGCAGTATGCGCAGAGGATCCTCGCTGAAGGACTGCTCCGGCGAGCGTGGCGTGCGCAGCCGGCGGCGGCAAAGATCGTCCCACCCCCCAAAGGGGTCGACTAGTTCGATGTCGGCGGCAGCGGCGGGTGCTGCGGGCAGCTCGAACGCCATGGCGCCGATGGTGAAGTCGCGGCGGGCCAGATCAACCAGCAGGTCGTCGCCGTACGTGACGTCCGGGCGGCGGGATCCTTCGGTATAGACCTCGGCGCGGTGGGTCGTGATCTCCACGATGCGCCCGCCCCGGCGGCAGCCCACCGTGCCGAAACGCTCCCCCTGCGTCCAGACGGTGTCGGCCCAGCCCTCCAAGATCTCCATGATCTCGCCCGGGGGGGCGTCGGTTGTCATGTCCACCTCGTCACCGTCGCCGAGCGGCCGCCCGGCCAGCAGCGACCGCACGGCGCCGCCCACCACGTACAACCGCCACCCACCGCGGTCTGCGAAGCGCCGGCCCCAGGGCGCCAGCGCAGCCGCGCCCGTGCGCAAGGCGTCGAGACTCGTGTTATGGCCCGTACCGCCGGGCGACATCACCACCGCTCCGTCCGGTTACCAGTCGCCGTGCAGACGGCCGGCCGCGGCCACCACCGAGTCACCCGGCCCGCCGGTGGTGGGCGGTTCGGGGCGATGGGTGACACCGGCCAGAGCCGCGACACAGGCCGCAGCGCTCTCGGCCAGAGCCGCAAGGTCGTAGCCGCCCTCCAGGAAGGCCACGAGGCGCCCGGCCGGCACGGTCGCTCGCACGGCGGCCGTCAAGTCGGCGAAGTCACCTGCGCTCAAGCCCAACATCGTCAAGGGATCGGCACGGTGCGCGTCGAACCCCGCCGACAGCAGCACCCAGGTTGGAGCGAAGCGTTCGACGACCGGCTCCACGACCTCGTGGTAAGCCCGCAGGTAGACGTCGCCGGTGGCGCCGGGTGGCAGCGGCAGGTTGACGGTGGCTCCGCTCCCGGCCCCGACGCCCGTCTCCCCGACGGCGCCCGTGCCCGGGTAGGCCGGATACTGGTGCAGCGACACGTACAGAACGTCGGCCGACTCATAGAAGATGTCCTGCGTACCGTTGCCGTGGTGAGCGTCGTAGTCCACGATCAGCACGCGTTCGCCCTGCGCCACCAGCCGGGCCGCGGCGACTGCGACGTTGTTGAAGAGGCAGAATCCCATCGAACGGCTCCCGGTGGCGTGATGCCCAGGCGGACGGACGGCACAGAACGCCGCTTCGGCGCGACCGGCGGACAACTCGGCGATGGCGGTCAGGCCCGCACCGGCCGCGACACGGGCGGCCAGCGCCGAGCCGCCGCTCAGCACGGTGTCGGCGTCGATTGCACCTCCTCCGGCTGCGGAGAGGGCCACCGCACGGGCCACGAGGGCGTCGCTGTGCACCACCAGGAGGTCCTCGTCGGTGGCAGGGGACGGCGCCTGCGGCACGAGGGCCTCACGCAGGCCGGCGGCCAGCACTCCGGCGTGTACGGCGTCCACGCGGCGGGGCCGCTCGGGATGGCCGCGGCCGGGGACGTGATCCAGGCAGCGCTCATCGGCCAGGAACAGCACGGACACCGCGGCGAGCCTATATCAGCAGCCCCCGGCGGCATCCGTGCCCGGAGCGGCCATTAGTGTCGAGGCCGACAACGTCCGGCAATGAAGGTGGAGCCATGAGTACCGTCCGCATCGTCACCGACAGCGCCTGCGACCTCGACGACGCCCTGACCGAGCAGTGGGGCATCACCGTGGTGCCTCTGATCATCACGTTCGGCGACACCCAATTCGTCGACCGGGAGGAACTGTCTCCTGACGACTTCTACGAACGCATGGCTGTGGCTGCGGAACTACCGATGACGGCCGCTCCCTCGCCGGGACGGTTCGAGGAGGCCTTCCGGGCACTCGCCGACGAGGGCGCCGACGGCATCCTCTGCATCAACCTCTCCCACGAACTCTCCGCTACCCGGCAGTCCGCAATGACAGCCGCAGCCGCCGTGGAAGACGTGATCGAGGTGCGCTGCGTCGACTCGCGCTCGCTGACCAGCGGGCTGGGTTCAATCGTCCTGGAGGCCGCCCGACGCGCCGGCGAAGGCGCAAGCCTCGGCGACCTCGAGGCACTGAGCAACGACCTTGCCGAACGCACCCGGATGTTCGGCACCATCGACACGATGGACAACCTGCGCAAGGGTGGCCGCGTCGGTGGTGCGAAGGCCATGCTCGGCACGATGCTGTCGATCAAGCCCATCGTGGACGTCAGTTCGGGACGAGTGGAGGAGGCCGCCCGGACGCGCACCCGGCGGCGCTCCTTTGTGTGGTTGCGGGACCGCATCCTGGCCGACGAGCCGGTGACCCACCTGTGCGCGGTGGACGGCGCTGCGGCGGACATGGACGACTTCCTGGCAGTACTCGGTGAGGTCATCGACGGCGACCGGATACGAACCGGCCCGATCGGGCCCGTCATCGGCACCCATGCCGGACAGGGCGTGATCGGCGTCACGTACATCGTCGGCGGCGACGACGACGGCTGACGTCCATGGCCGATGCTCCAGGCGGCGGGGCCGGTAACCCGCGGCCCGGCGAGCTTCGGGCGGGCAACTCCCTCAAGGGGCGATACCGGCTCACAGAGCGCATCGCGACCGGGGCGCAGGCCGACACCTGGACAGCCCATGACGAGATCCTGGATCGGACCGTGCTGGTCAGGTTGTTGCACGCGGCCGACGGGGACGCCGCACTGCGGGAGCGCTTCCAGCTCGAGGCCCTGGGGGTCGTCCGCCTCTCCCACCCGGGCATCGTGGCGGTGTACGACACGATCTCGCAGAGCGGGGCGCTGGGGCTCGTCCTCGAGCAGGTGCAGGCCACGCCCCTGAGTCGCTTCCTGCACACCGGCGGGGCCGTTGCGGCGCACGAAGCGGTCAGCATCGCCCTGCAGGTGGCCGACGCCCTCGAGGCGGCGCACAACGACGGCGTCCGCCACCTCAACCTGTCGACGGACACCGTCTGGCTGTGCAACGACCAGCGGGTCAAGGTCACGGACTTCGGCACCGTCTGGCACGCCCGGGCACGTACCGCGCCGGAGCCGCACCGCTCGGCGGCAGAGGAGGAACGGGCCGACGTGTACTCCCTCGGGTGCCTGCTGCGGGACTGCCTGACGGCGGGTGCGGTGGGCGGCCTCGAGGTCGACGCCCTGCCGGTAGACATCGCGGAATTCCTGGAGGTGGCACTGGCGGACGACCCCGCCCACCGCTTTGCCACGGCGGCCGAGGCGCGCGCTCGCCTGGCGCCCGCACGATCCCCACCGGCGACGTCGGTCGAGGGACTGCCGCCCGCTGCAGACCTCGCAGGGGACCGTGTCGTGTTCTCCGAGAGTGCTCCGCTCCCCATCCGGCCGGAGCGGCGACCGCGGCGCCGACGGCGGGGTGTCCTGGTCGCCGCCATGGTGGCACTGGTGACGGTCGCGTTGACCATGACGCTGACGGGCGACGGCGATGACCCCCTGCCACTGCCGCTGGCGCCGACCGCGGCGACCGATACGACGATCGGATCAACGGCCGCGACCGGCGCCGGTCGGGACCCCGCGCCGGCGCCGGTGACCACGACCACAGCAACCGGAACCGCAGCAACCGGCGAAGCGGCAACCGGCGAAGCGGCAACGACGGCCGATGTTTCGGCGGGCGTGGCGGTCATCAATGTCCGGGTGACCACGTTTCGCGGCCAACGCGACGGCTACGCCGAGGAGGCCGACGCTCTCAGAACCCTCGACGGCGAGGAGTCGACCTACTGGACGACGGCGGGCCTTGGCGCGGGGGATGCGACGGTGAACGGCGTCGGCTTGGTGTTTCGGCTCGCGGAACCTGCGCGGCTCTCCCGGATGACGGTCACCTCCGACACGCGGGGCTGGACGGCCGCCGTCTACACAGCGGAGGAGGATTTCGACCGGTTGAGCGACTGGGGTGTGCTCTTCGATCAGCAGACCAACCACACGGGCCGGCTGCTGTTCGACCTGGCCGGTCAGGAAGCGGACGCCGTTCTGCTATGGATCCCCGATCCCCGAGCTGCGGTGACCGAGGAGATTCGCATCGCCGAGGTGGTCATCTCTGCAGCGGAGGGCGCGCAAGTACGCTGAGCCCATCAGGGATCGGCACGGAGGAGACGTTCGCCGGAATCCCGTGCGCGGACGGGAACCGGCTCGGGCGCCAACCCGAGGCCACCCCCGGCTGCGGGACGCCGACGACAAGACCCTCGTGAATGCCGCCACCGGAGGTGACCGGGCGGCGCTGGAGGTGCTGCTACGCCGCCACTACCCACGGGTCTACGCCGTCTGCCGCCGCCTTGCCGGCAACGACGCCGACGCGGCGGACGCCGCGCAGGAGGCACTGCTGGCCATCACCCGGGGGCTGGACCGCTTCGACGGTCGGGCCGGTTTCACGACGTGGAGTTACCGGGTCGCCACCAATGCCTGCCTCGACGAACTGCGGCGCCGGCAGCGGCGCAGCGCCGACGCCCTGCCGCACGAACTCGCCGCCGGCGGGGCCGACCCGGTGGGAGAACGGACCGCCACCCGACTGGACATCGACTTGGCGCTGAGCACCCTGCCCGAGGAGTTCCGCGTGCCGGTGGTCCTGCGCGACCATGCCGGTTTGAGTTACGACGAGATCGCTGCGGTCCTGAACATTCCCCCCGGCACTGTGCGCTCGCGCATCGCCCGCGGGCGTGCCCGCTTGGTCGAGTTCCTGGACGCCGGGAACCAAGCGACCTCTCCCGAACGTCAAAAGCGCGACGGATCATGAACGAGCACGACCTTCCTCCCGACGAACTGGCATCGGCGCACCTCGACGACGTGCTCGCCGACAGCGACGCCGCCGCCGTGCGCGACGACCCCGCATTGGCGGCGCGAGTCGAGGAGTTCCGCCGGATCGCCGAGGCGGTGGGGGAGCCTGTCACGCCGCCGGCCGGAGCCGCCGATGCGGCCGTCGAGACCACGCTGGCGGACTACGAGGCGCGCCGGGTCACCGATCTCGCCGGCGTCCGGCAGCGGCGCCCCCGCAACGTCCGGCTGATCACCGGCGCAGCGGCGGCCATCGCGGTGGGCTTCCTCGTGGCCGCCGCCATCGGCCTGTTCTCCGACGAGGTGGGCGACGACGCTGCCACGGTGGCACAGGCGCCGGCCGCCGCAACCGCAGCCGATGCCGCACCTGCCCCCCCATCCGCAGCCGAACCTGCAGCCGAATCGCCACCTGCAGTCGAACTGCTAGCCGTCCCTACAACTATGGTCGCACCTGCACCCCCACCGCCCGCCACGGCCTTGCCCGCACCGGAGATCGCGACCGTCGAGGGCAACGAAGAGGCCCTGGCAGCAGCGGGAGCGGCTCTCGCCGAGGCCGACGAAGCCGCCGACGAAGCCCGAGCCGAAGCCGCCAGCGCGCAGGCGGAGGCCACCGAGGCCAGAGCCGCAGCACCCGCAGCGCAGGCGGAAGCCGCCAGCGCGCAGGAAGCAGCTGCGCCAGCACCCGCAGCGCCTGCAGCGCCTGCAGCCGACGACATGGACGGCATGGCAGCCGACGACATGGACGGGATGGACGATGCCGACATGGGCGGACCCTCGATGGACATCGCCACCGACGCGCCGGTCGAACTCTGCCCCGCCGAGATCGGCGACGGCACCGCCGAGGTGCGGTTCACGCTGGGCGAGTACCACGTCGTGATCGTGCGCACCACCGACGGACGGCTAGTGCCACTCGACGCCGACGCCTGCGAGGAGATCCCGACCGAGGCTGACGACGCTGAGGCCGGCACCGAACTCTGCCCCGCCGAGATCGGCGACGGTACCGTCGAACTGCGGTTCACGCTGGGCGGTCACCACATCGTGGCCGTGCACACCGCCGACGGACGGCTGGTCCCGTTTGACGCCGACGCCTGCGAGGAGATCCCGGCCGACCGGTAAACTGCCGGTTCCATGCCCCCGGAACCCTCTGACCCCGTACGCCGCGCCCTGCCCGGCCTGTCCGAGGACTGGCCCCGCCGGGTCGCCGACCGCATCGTGCGGATCGTGGGCCGGATCCGCACCGCAACCGACCGGCCGAGCGCGAACATGGCTCGCCGGCTCGTGTACGGGCTGGTCATGATCGTGCTCGGCGTACTGATGTTCGTGCTGGGCGTCGTCGGGTTGGTCCGCCTCATCAACGTCTACCTGCCGGCCGATGTCTGGGCCACACACGCCCTGCTCGGCGCGCTTTTCTGCGGTATCGGGCTGCTGCTGTGGGCGAAACGGCCGCGGCGCGCCACCTCCTGAGGGCCACGTGAGCCCGAGCGACATCGCCATCATCGGGTCGGGGCCGGCAGGTCTGACCGCCGCCGTCTACTGCGCCCGGGCCAACCTCGCACCGCTGGTCTTCGAGGGTGAACCCTCCTCCACCAGTGACCAGCCCGGTGGTCAGCTCATGCTGACGACCGACGTGGAGAACTACCCGGGATTCCCCGACGGCATACTCGGACCCGACCTGATGGCCGCCTTCCGCGCCCAGGCGGTCCGCTTCGGCGCTGACCTGCGCACCGAGAAGGTCACGAAGGTGAACTTCTCCGAACGACCGTTCGGGCTCTGGGTCGGCGACGACCACGGTGCGAAGGCCACCGTCCAGGCGCATGCGGTCATCGTCTCCACGGGCGCGCAGTCGATAATGCTCGGCCTCCCTGCCGAGGAGCGCCTCATCGGGCGCGGCCTGTCCACCTGCGCCACCTGCGACGGTTTCTTCTTCCGTGGCCAGGAGATCGCCGTGGTGGGCGGTGGCGACTCGGCCATGGAGGAGGCTCTCTTCCTCACCAAGTTCGCCAGCAAGGTCACCATCATTCACCGGCGCGACCAGCTCCGCGCGTCGAAGATCATGCAGCAACGAGCCTTCGCCTCCGACCGCATCGAGTTTCTCTGGAACCACGTCGTGACCGACGTGCTCGGCACCGAGACGCTCGAAGGTGTTCGGGTGCAACACACAGGCACCGGGCAAGAGGGGGCACTCCTGCTCGCCGGCCTTTTCATTGCCATCGGCCACCGCCCGAACACCGACCTGTTCAAGGGACAACTGGCGATGAAGGAGAACGGCTACCTGATCACCGGCGCCGACTCCTCGCGAACGAACGTGGACGGCGTCTTCGCCTGCGGCGACGTGCAGGACGACGTGTACCGCCAAGCGGTCACCGCCGCCGGCAACGGCTGCATGGCCGCCATCGACGCCGAGCGCTGGTTGGAGACGCAGCACGACGGTGCACTCCGGTAGCGTTCCTGTAGGCAGCACCGACGTCGACGACCAGATCCGAGAACATCCGAACCGGCGCGTCCCACCGGGGTGCGCCCGGGCGGTCCTAGGAGGACTCATGACAGGCATCACCACACTCTCTTCGGCAACCTTCGACGAACTCCTCGGCTCCGCCGGGAACCCGGTCCTGGTGGACTTCTGGGCCGAGTGGTGCGGTCCCTGCAAGATGATCGCCCCCGTACTCGACGAACTCGCCGGTCAGGTGGAGACCATCACGTTTGCCAAGCTCAACGTTGACGAAGCCCCCGATGTCGCCCGGAAGCAGGGCGTCATGAGCATTCCAACGCTGATCGTGTTCGATGGCGGCCAACCGGTGAAGCGCATCGTCGGCGCCAAGGGCAAGGCGGCACTGCTCGAGGATCTCGCAGAATTCCTGTAGAACGCCGCACGGGCGACGGGAAAACGTCGACAGCCGACGAGGCGCTACCTCTCGAGATCGGCGCCCACGGGGCGGCCGTGCGCGACCTGCACCGCAAACTGGCGGCCGCCGGGGAAGCGGGTGTCGCGCCGTCGGACACCTACACGCCCGCGACGGCCGAAGCGGTGAGGCGCTTCCAGCAGAGCCGGGGTTTGGTGCCCGACGGAGTGTGCGGGCACGGAACGTGGACGGCCCTGGTGGAGGCCGGGCATCGGCTCGGAGATCGGCTCCTCTACCTGCGCGCTCCCAACCAGCGCGGCGAAGACGTCGCCGACCTGCAGCGCAAGCTGGGCGCCCTGGGTTTCTCGGCGGGACGCGTGGACGGCATTCTCGGTCCGGAAACCGCAGCGGCAATCGGCGCCCTGCAGCAGAACGCAGGGTTGACCGCCGACGGCATCTGCGGCCCCGACACGGTTGCCGTGCTGGGCCGCATCCCCGCGGGCGACAATCACAGCATGGAGATGCTCCTGGAGCGAGAACGACTGCGCGCCGGACCACGACTGCTGAGCGATACCCGCATCGCCATTGGCGGTGCCGACTCACTCGCCACGGCGACCGCACGGCTCCTGCGCCGGGACGGTGCCGTGGTGGCCGTGCTGACACATCGGGACGGCTCGGCACAGGCTGCGGCCGCGAACACGCTCGCTGCCTCGGTCTGCCTGGAGCTGCAACTGACCGAACAGCCCACCTGCGAGACCGCCTACTTCGCCACGGAGGGGTTCACGTCCACTGGCGGAAAGCGGCTTGCCGAGATGCTCGCTGCGGCGCTGAGCGTCATCCTGAGTGTTCCCCCGGCGGCGCCGAGCGGGATGCGCCTGCCTCTGCTGCGCGAGAGCCGCATGCCGGCCGTGTCGTGTCGGCTCGGACCGCCTTCGGTCGTAGCCCAGCGACAGGGCGCGCTCGCAGCACAGATCGCCCAGTGCCTAGCGGACTGGATCGCAGACCCCGTCTGAAGAGCGCCACTGGAGCGGTCGTATACATACATATGTTCTTAGCTCAGGAGACTACAAGGACAGCCAGCCGAGCCGGCCGGGGGTTCTATCCGGTCACGAGATGGAAGATCCGCTCGAGATCGTCGAGGTCGGCGAACTCCACCGTGAGGCGTCCCTTCCGGTCCCCGATCTCCACCTTCACCGTCGTCGACAGGAACTCCTCGAGAAGGACCTCCAACTCGAGCAGCGCGGTCGGGGCGGCCGCCTCGGGCGACCTGGCCTCCTCCTTGGCCGGGGCGGCACGGGGTGCAGGCTGTTTCGCCGGCGGGCGCACGTGGGATTCCAACTGGCGAACCGACCATCCGTCAGCCACCACCCGGCGGGCGACCCTCGTCTGCTCCGACGGGTTGTGAATTGCGAGCAGCGCCCGGCCGTGACCCGCAGACAACTCCCGCGATGCCAGGAGTTCCTGCACCGCTGCGGGGAGTTGCAGAAGGCGTGTGGCGTTGGTGACCGCCGTCCGGCTCCGTCCGACGCGGTTCGCGACGGCTGCCTGCGTCAGACCGAACTCCTGCTGCAACTGCAGGTACGCCGCCGCCTCCTCGAGGGGGTTCAGATCCTCCCGTTGGAGATTCTCCACCAGGGCTTCTTCGAGAGACTGCCGCTCCTCCACGTCGCGCACCAGAGCCGGAATAGTCTTCAAGCCGGCCTGTTCTGCTGCTCGCCAGCGCCGCTCCCCCGCGATGAGTTCGAAGCGGTCCACCTCCACCTGGCGAACCAGAATGGGCTGGAGAACTCCCAACCGACTGATCGACGCCGCCAATGCATCGAGGGATTCCTGCTCGAACCGCAGTCGAGGTTGGTGCCTGTTCGGAACGACGCTCGAGACTGCTATCTCCCGGTACCCACCGGCCAGCCGGCCTCCGGTTGGGATCAGGGCGTTCAGACCGCGGCCGAGGCCGCGTTCAGTGTTCGTCATTGCCGTTAATCTCCTTGGCCAGGAATCGATAGGCCATCGCCGCGCGCGAGCGCGGTGCGAACTCGCTAATCGGCTGACCTCGAGAGGGCGCCTCTGCGAGGCGCACCGACCGCGGGATCACCGTGCGACAGACTTTGTCGGTGTACAGACTCCGGACCTCCTCGACCACCTGACGGGACAGGTTGGTCCGAGAATCGAACATGACGAGGACCAACAGCGCCAACTCCAACTCGGGGTTGAGGTGGAGCCGGATCTGTTCAACGTGCATCGTGAGCTGAGCGAGGCCTTCGAGGGCAAAGTACTCGCACTGGATGGGGACCAGCACTTCCTTGACCGCAGTGAGCGCATTGATGGCCAGGAGGCCCAGGGCCGGTGGGCAGTCCACCAAGATGAAATCGAAATCGTCGTGAACTTCTGCCAGAGCGTTCGCCAGGCGCCGCTCGCGATTGAACGAGGACTGCAACTCGATCTCCGCTCCCGCCAGGTCCAGGTGCGACGGTACAGTCGAGAGCCCCTTCAGTGCCGTCGGGACGATGCAGTCGGAGACCGGCTTCCCTTCGAGCAGGACGTCGTAGACCGAAGCCTGCACACCACGGGGGTCCAGGCCGATACCTGTCGTGGCATTGGCCTGCGGATCCAGGTCGACGACCAAGACCCGCTGTCCCAGGTTCGCAAGCGCGGCACCCAGATTAATTGCTGTCGTAGTCTTGCCGACGCCCCCCTTCTGGTTGGCGACAGCAATCGTACGGCAATCAGTAGTCACAGCAGCAACACCTCCAACGAGAGACATTTTCCCTGTAATCAAGCCACAAGTCAATACCTAACGGAAATGTTTCACGTGAAACATTGAACTGAGGTCGATCTCTGGCCTCGGGGCGCCAGACCGACCGGCGGCGCCTCAACAACACGATCCTCGCCGACGAGAGCACTGGGAACGTCAGAGTCCACCTCGGCCGACCCGTCCGGCGATGTTTCACGTGAAACATCGCCGGACGCTCGCCCACCGTGGCCGACGCTCGGCCGATCGCCTTCGCGCCACAGAAGCCCTGTTCAGAACTGCGAACCCGTCACCAAACGAAACAGCCGGCCTGGTAGCCCGCGCCGCTGGCGCACATTCTTGCGCGCGGGTAGGTCCTTGAGCAGGGCGGCGGACGCGGTCGGGCCCGCCCGATAGAAGATCGCCCAGCGGCGCCATCCGGAGCAGCGCCGACCTAGTAAAGGGGCCGGCGGGACATGGCCGCAAACCGACGGGGATAACGCTGCTCGTGCTGGCCGACCTTGCGAATCTCAGCGAGTCGCGGCGACTCCGTCCGGCGCACGACCTCGAGGCCCAGTAACGCCAGGGGTCCGGGTGGCCAACGGTCAGGATCCTCAACCGCTGGTTCGCTCACCACCACACGACCGCCAACGCGCAGAAACCCTGTGGCGCACTCCAACGTCAGAGCCGGAGGCCCGAAAGCCCGGGCGACCACGATGTCCGTGCCCGCGGCCAACTCTGGATCTCGGGCTGCTTCGGCAGCGTCGCCACACCATACGGACGCACGCTCGGTCATCCCCAGGACGCCCAGCGCCCAGGACACGAAGGTTTCGCTACGGGGCCTTCGATCCAGGAAAACCCACGTCGTGGTCGGCCAGCGAGTTGCGAGAATCAGTCCGGGCAGGCCCGCACCGGTGCCGAGGTCGAGACAGCGAACGGAGCCCGGGTCGACCAGGAGCCTTGCCATTTCGACGGCGTGTGCCACTTCGCGGGGCACCGACGTTGCGCGCCCGATGAGCCCTTCACGCTGCGCTCGCTGGTAGATCTGCCTCAGGCGGGTTTCAGAGTCGGGAAGAGAATCCTCCGCCGGCTGATCGCTCGTTGGTCGCGCCTCCGACAAGCCGTCAGTCGTCAGGCGAAACCACCACCCGGCGGCGGGGCTCCTCCCCCTCCGAAGCTGTCTGCACGCCGTCGATCTCGACAATGACGTCATGCACGATCTTCCTGTCAGCGGAACTCATGGGTTCGAGAATCTTGGCTTCACCGGTGGCACGCACATCCTCGGCAACACGCTGGGCGAAGCCTTCCAGGGCCTCGCGTCGGCGTCGACGGTAGCCGGCGACCTCGAGGCGCACCTTGTCGTAGCGGCGTCCCTGCGCCCGTCGCTGCACGACGACACGCAGAAGTTCCTCGACGGCAGCGAGCGTGGCGCCGCGACGGCCGATGAGCAGACCCACCTCGTTGCCGTCCACAACCACCTCGAGAACGCCTTCCTCCTCGCGGTTTGCCTTCACTGTGGCATCCAAGCCGAACGCGTCGGCCAGCTCCTGCGTGAACGAGCAGACGATCTCATCCAGCGTGGCGGCATCAAACGCTTCGTCCCGTCGATCTGGTTCGTTCCTGTTCATCCTGTCCTGCTTTCCCCTTGTTGCATTTACGGTCTCTCGTTTCGGCCGTGGTGTCGCAGAACGGCGCGGCGACCGCTCTTGTTGACGAGGCTCCGGTCGTCTTGCCTTCTGCGGCCGCTCGGCTTTCTGCGGCCGCTCGGCTTTCTGCGGCCGCTCAGCCTTCGCTCGTTGCTCGCCGTGGCGGTCTTTACGGGGTCGATCCCGCCGATTACCGCTTCCGCGACCTTTCCGCTGCCGGCTGCGGCCGTCGCGCGTGTTCTCGAGGCGTGGCATGACACGGGCCCGCACCTGGGCCTTTGTCCGACCCAGACCCAGCAGGCCTCGCTGAGGTTCGGACAAGACTTCGAACTCTGCCTCCCGCTCGTCCACGCCGAGCTGGTCGAGTGCCACCTCCTTCGCATCGGCGACGGTTCGGGCTTCGGTGACGATCCATTCCATAGTCTCTCACTTCTTGTAGCGTTTCCGGTGTCGCTGCTGGGCACCTTTGGGTGTCACGCGACTCGGTAGTGGTTTCGGCGGCGGTGTATCCCGGCGTTTAGAACGTTTGTTCGTATCCGACGAGCGGCCCCTGTCGCGCCGCGGCGAATCCTTGGCATCCCGTCGCGACGAACTCCGCGGCGGGGGCGACGGCGCCGTCCGCGGCGGGGGCGGAGCGGGTTTGGGCTTGGGCGCGGCACCGCTGATAGGGCGTTGGCGGCCGTGGCGGCGAGGGTCGGGCGGGCGGGTCAGACCCAGCCGGCCGGCCACACCCCGTGGCTGTTCGGGAGGTTTCGGCGCGACAGGGACTTCGGGCGCCTCCTCGCCGTCGCCGGCCTCCTCGAGGGCCTTGCGAGCTTCCTCCTCGGCGGCAAAGGGGCGGTAGAGCCTCCGGGTGATCATCGCCTGCTGGCCGATGCGGATGATGCTCTGGGCGTTGTAGTAGAGCACCAGGCCCGCCGACAGACCGAAGGAAATCACCGGCAGGAAGACGGGGATGATGCGCATCATCATTCGCGCCTGCGGCGTTTGCTCCTCGTTGGACATGCGGCCGCTGATCTGGCGCTGCTGGTAGTAGCCCAGGGCCGCCACCAGCACGATCATGCCGAGGTAGGGGAGACCCGATACGAAGGAACTCCGTAGTACCGAGTTGGCACTCTCGGCCAGATCGATCCCCCACGCTCGCATCTCGGTACTGGCGACGAGATCCTGGTAGAGCTGGCTGTCGGTGTTCAGATAGTCCGGGTTGAACGGCTGTTTGGGGGCTTCGGCCAGCTGCGGGAGGCACGTCTCACCCGGTTGCGCAGCGCACGTTGCCGCAGCCTGGCTCGACGACCAGCCGAGCACGGAGGTCCGCCGGGTCAATCCCCGCAGGAGCTGGAACAGCGCGATGAAGACCGGCGACTGCATCAACAGCGGCAGGCACCCGCCCAGCGGGTTGACGTTGTTGGCCCGGTACAACGCCATGACCTCTTCGTTCATCTTCTGGCGGTCCTGGCGGTACTGGGCCTGCAGCTTCTTGGTCTGCGGCGCCAGCCGTCGCATCGCCAGCATCGACTTCGTGCTGCGGATCGTGATCGGGGTGAGCAGCGTCATGACGCACACTGTCAGCAGCAGGATCGCCCCTGCGTAGCTGGGCCAGACGTCGTAGAAGAACGAGAGGACCCGCCCGCTGAGATCCAGGAGTGGTCGGAAAGCCCGGCCGATGGCGTCGAACATCAGGCAGATCCCTCACAGATCGCCCCACGGCGCACCGACGGCACACGAACAGGAGGAACCGGGTCAACACCGTGGGGGCCGAGCGGGTGGCACTTGGCCAGCCGGCGGAATGTGTACCACGAACCGCGCCATGCACCATGGGTGCCGATCGCTTCCGCTGCGTACGCCGAACAGGTCGGCAGGAAGCGACAGCGGGGCGGGCGCGCCGCGCTGACTACCTGGTAGACCCTGATCACCCGCAGCAGCATGCGCCGAGCGACGTTCATCCGCGGTGCCCCCGCCGCCCGATTCGATCCAGAGCGGCCTCGACATCCCGACGCAGTCGCCGGACATCCGCCCCGGCCGCGCCGGGTCGCACCCGCAGCAGGTAGTCACCGCTGAGCAGCCTTTCCGGCGCCGACGCGGCGATGTCACGCATCACGGCCCGGAGCCGCCGGCGCACCCGGTTGCGCACCACCGCGGGGCCGACACGGCGACCCACGGCAAAAGCCAGGCGTGGTGGATCTTCGCCACCGAGCAGATACCGAAACTCCACCAGCCCGTGCCGCGCGGCAAGACCATCGCTTAGGAGCCGTCGAAATGTCGCTGAACTGCGGATACGCCAGATCAGGCCGACAGCTTCCGACGGCCGCGGCGTCGGCGGGCCTGGAGAACGGCCTTCCCGCCGCGGCTGCTCATGCGTTTCCGAAATCCGTGCCGCCGCGACCGGCGACGTACGTTCGGTTGATACGTCCGCTTCACTCGAATCCCTCCTTGGCACAGGCCCACCCACCTTCACCGGAGCGCACACAGCGGGTGGCCGCTGAGATCTCGGCCCCCTGGGCTGTCAACGCCTCGAGGCTCCGCCGGCAGCGCCGGACCGGACAGGTAACCCGGGCACGGCGCGACCGTTTCACGCTAGAGGCTGACCGTACCCACGACAACCATGGGCGGGCGAACAGCGTTCCATGACAGAGCCTGACGGCAGGTCTGCAAGCACCACCTTCACAGGTACCGGCTCAGAACCCCAATGACCGACCCAAGCACAACCAAACTTCGGAAAAATCATGGAAACGCCGACTCATCACGCGAGCTACGCGACTACATTGCGCGCCACGACGAGGCGCCGCAGCCTCTCGTCACCGGAACTGCCAGATCGACTCAAGCCCCGCTGGTTGACCCAGCGGCGCACGGACAACCATGTCGTACCACGCGAATACCGAACCAGCCATCGTGAACGACCCCGCGCGCATGTGGAACGCGTGCGCTACAACGATTCGGAGCCAGGTCTCCGACGCCGTCTGGCAATCAACCTTCCGCAACGTTCGGCCTCAGGAACTCCACGGCGACGGATTCCTGATCGACGTGCCGAGTAGCGTCGTGCGGGACCGGATCGAACGTCGCTACAGGTCGCTGATCGAGGACATCCTCGAAGAGGTCACCGGGCGTTCGCTGAAGATGATCATCAACGTCTCTCCCAGCGCGGCGGCACTTGACCCGCCGCCGGCGGCGGGCGACCTCATCGCCGGCGATCCGACCGACAGCGAAGCCTCCGGCGCGGCGGCGCCGCGGCCGCCGTCCCGCTACGAGGTGGTCAGCGGCGGACCGTTCGACGACGAAACCCTCAACCCCCGTTACACGTTCGAGCAGTTTGTCTGCGGGCCGTCCAACTCCTTCACCCATGCCGCCGCCCTCCAGGTCGCTGAACAGCCCGGACGCGTCTACAACCCGCTGTTCGTCTACGGCGGCGCCGGGCTGGGGAAGACACACCTGCTCCATGCGATCGCCCACTACGTGCACCGGCACTACCCCACCTCGTTGGTCAGGTTCGTGTCGACGGAGACATTTCTGAACCGGTTCGTCTACGCCATCCGCAACAACCAGCTCCCCGTTTTCAAGGACCACTACCGGCGGATCAACGTGCTCCTCGTCGACGACGCCCAGTTCTTCGCCGGCAAGGAGGGTCTCCAGGAGGAGTTCTTCTACACGTTCAACACGTTGTACGAGACCAACAGCCAGCTCGTCATCACCTGCGACCGCCCGCCGGACTCCATTGCCACGCTGGAGGATCGCCTCCGCAGCCGTTTCAAGATGGGTCTCATCACCGACATCCAGCCTCCCAACATCGAGACGCGACTCGCCATCCTGGAACAACGGGTACCTCGGGACTGCGAGCACCTGTTGTCCGGCAAGGTTCTCGAGTTCATCGCCGAGCGGGTCACCAACAACATTCGCGAGCTAGAGGGCGCGCTCACTCGCGTTTGCGCCTTCGCGACGTTGAACGATCAGACAATCTCGGTGGCCACCACGCAGGACCTCCTGCGCGACCTGTTCGTCCCTCAGAAGCAGCACGTCGTCACCCCGGCGCATATCCTGGCCACGTGCTCCACCATGTTCGGCATCTCCACCGAGGACATCATCGGAACGAGCCGACGCCGCCAGCTGGTCACGGCCCGCCACATCGCCATGTACGTGACGCGTGACCTCACCGACCTGAGCTTCCCCGCCATAGCCGGCGAGTTCGGCAACCGCGATCACACCACCGTTATTCACGCCGTCAACAAGATCAAAGAGCTGATGTCTGAAAGACAGCAGGTTTACGAGCAAGTAACTCAATTGATCCGTATGCTACGCAGCAACCTGGTGAGTGTCCGCTGATTTCCCCACTATGGGCGCACATAGGGGAATCCTGTGCAAAACAAACGGACAAAACCGTGCACAACACCGGTGATTCACCACCACACGACGGAATGCGGACCGAGGCCTGCGGAACACCCGCCACACATCTGCACACTGTCGAATGTCCTTGACCTGCGAGAACAGGTAGAAATACACAATCCCCAGCCCTACTACCGTTACAACCGTATACAAACAAACCCCTGACACTAAGGACGGAACCTGTGAAGTTCAGATGCGAACGGGACACGATGATCGCCGCTCTCAGCAAAGCCGGACGGGCCGTGACGACAAAGACCGGGTCGATCGTGGGGCTGTCGGGCGTTCTGTTGGAGTTGAACGGCGAGAACCTGACTGTGACCGGGAGCGATCTCGATCTGACCATCTCTGCTCGCGTCACGGTCAACGGCACCGAGAACGGGATGGCACTGGTACCGGCCCGGCTGATTACCGACGTGGTTCGTTCGTTGGACCTCGGCGCAGTGGACGTGGAACTGACCGAACAGATGTTGTGTGTCAGCGCCGGTCGATCGGAGTTCTCGCTTCGAACCATGCCGGCGGCTGATTTCCCGAAGATCCCTTCGCTGAGCGAGGCAACGGTGACCGTGGACGGGCCGGCATTGGTGTCCGGCCTGCGTCAGGTGGTTCCCGCGGCGGGCAGCGACGACGCCCGACCCGTCCTCACAGGAGTCTCGGTCGTGTCCCGCGGTGACGGTCTGCGAGTCGTGGCCACGGATTCTTACCGGTTGGCGCAACGTGACCTCCGGAGCATTTCCATGGAACTTGGGGAGCAGGGTGTCCTCGTGCCGTCGAGAGCCCTGGAGGAAGTGGCACGTCTGGTCGGTGAGAACGAGCGTGTCGGGGTGCAACTCGACGAGCGCACCGTTCTGTTCGAGGTCGGCGACACCCGCCTGTCGGCGCGCCTCATCAATGGCGACTTCCCCAGCTACGAGGGGCTGATACCCACCGATCACCCCAACCGCCTGGTCGTCAACCGTCAACTACTGCTCGACGCCATACGCCGGGTTCGCCTGATGGCGCCTGACAAGACGCCGATGCGCGTACAGATGGATACGGAGAGCGTCACCCTCTCCGCGGTGTCACAGGACGTGGGTGAGGCAACAGAGCAGGTCAGCGCCTCCTACAACGGTGACAGTCTGCTCATCGCGTTCAACGCGGAGTACTTGCACGACGGCGTGGAGGTGCTGCAGTCCGAGGAGGTCGTCCTGCTTACCGCCGACGCTCTCAAGCCGGCCCTCCTGCAGGCCCCCGACGCCGACGACTTCCTGTACTTGCTCATGCCCGTACGCGTTACCTGAGGGGTCGCTCTGCTGCGCTGGCTCGAGGCAATCGACTTCCGCCTCTACGACAGCGTCGCCATCCGTCCGGCGGATGGTCTGACCGTCATTCTCGGTCCCAATGGCGTCGGCAAGACCTCCCTGCTGGAGGCCGCGGGATACTTGGGATCGCTCTCGTCCTTCCGCGGTGCCACCGCCGGCGATCTGGTGCGGGCGGGTGCCGCCACGGCGGTACTGCGGGGCGAGTTCGTTGTGCGCGGACGGCGCCTGCTGGTGGAAGTGACCCTGTCGGCGACCGGCGGGCGCACCAGGGTGCAGATGAACCGCCAACCCCTGCGCCGTACTGCTGATTTGTGTGAGGAAGTCCAGATCCTCGTATTCCAGCCGGACGACCTTCAGACGGTCAAGGGACCTCCGGGTGCCCGACGGGACGCCCTCGACGATGCCGTCGTGGCGCTGCATCCTCGCTGTGGTGAAGCGCGGCGCCGGCTGGCCTCCTGCCTGCGCCAGCGCAACGCACTCCTGCGCCAAGCGGCGGGCTCCCGCCGGGGAGACATCGACGAGACCACGCGCCGGTCTCTAGACGTGTGGGACGACCGGTTCGCAGCCGCCGCGGAGACATGGGCACACCACCGCCGCCGGGTTCTGGCCGAACTCCAACCACGCATGGCTCGGCTCTTCGGCCTGCTGGCGGACACCACAGCCGCGGCCGTCGGCCTGTCCTATGAGCCCGACTGGCTGGTTCCGGGCCTGGCGGCGGCTCTGATCGAAGCGCGGCCGGACGATCTCCAGCGCGCGGCCACCACCATCGGACCCCACCGCGACGACGTGGAATGGCGGCTCGACGGCATGGCGGCTCGAACCCACGCCTCTCAGGGCAACCAGCGTGCCCTCTCGCTGGCATTCCGCCTGGCGGTCCACGATGCGCTGACCGAGGCTGCCGGTGAACCGCCGCTGCTACTTCTCGATGACGTTTTCTCCGAACTGGATCCCCCGCGCCAGGAGCGGCTCCTGACCCTGCTTCCGCCGGGGCAGATCCTGCTTGCCACGGCCGGCGAGGTACCCGTCGGCGCCGAACCGGATCAGATTTTGGCCGTGCGTGATCTGCCCTCGGCGAGTGCGGTCGCGCGGTGAGCGGCCGGCGCCCCCGGCGCGAGCCGCGGCACGTCGCCGATGGGCTGAACCGGTTGCTGGGTGCCCTCGGCGCGCCACCCCCGGATGTTCTGCGTGTTCTTTTCGAGCATTGGGACGACATCGTTGGCACTGAACTGGCCGAACACACCCGACCGGTTCGGGTCGTGAACCGCCGGCTGGTGGTTCAGGTGGACGACCCCGCTTGGGCCGCACGCATGCGCTGGTCGCAGGACGCGCTGCTGGCGTCGCTCGCGGACCGCGTCGGCGAGGGCCGGGTGCGCCAGATCCACCTTCGTACCACCGGTCGGATCGGTCGGGACCGGCCCGGCAGGCGGTAGAATAAGAGTCGGTCGGGCAACGCCGTCGGCCGGCACCACCGGTGCATGCGCATCTCCCCGCAGAGTGCGCGACACGGCCCCCCGGGGGTCCCAAGAAGAACCGGTACGGGACGGAGACACTCTCGAGTGGTCGACAGGGCTGAGTCTTACGAAGCGTCGGACATAACCGTTCTCGAGGGCCTCGAAGCGGTCCGCCGCCGACCGGGCATGTACATCGGGTCCACCGGCCCGTCGGGACTTCACCACCTCGTCTACGAAGTGGTGGACAACGCCGTGGACGAGGCGATGGCCGGGTACTGCACCGAGGTGGACGTCTCGCTGCACGCCGACGGGTGCTGCGAGGTCAGCGACAACGGGCGGGGCATTCCCACCGGTCCGCATCCCGACACTCCTGAGCAGTCGGCGCTGGAAGTGGTCATGACGGTGCTGCACGCCGGTGGCAAGTTCGGCGGTAGCGGCTACAAGGTCGCCGGCGGCCTGCACGGTGTGGGGGTGTCGGTCGTCAACGCCTTGTCACGCCGCCTCGAGGTGGAGGTCCGTCGCGACGGCGCCCGCTGGGCGATGTGCTTCGCCGACGGCGGCGGGATCGAGACTCCTCTGCAACGGCTCGAGGACCTCCCCGCCGATGCTCCGACCGGCACCACCGTGCGCTTCTGGCCCGACCCGGATGTTCTCGACGAGGTCACGTTCCACGCCGCCCGGCTCACGGAACGCCTGCAGATGATGGCGTTCCTGAACGCCGGCCTGCGTATCCGCTTCCGCGACCTCCGCTCGTCACCGTCCGACGGCTGGATCACGTACTGCTACACGGGCGGCATCGTTGACTTCGTGCGGCACGTGAACACCTCCAAGGAGGCGCTCTTCGACGACGTGGGCTTCTTCCGCCAGGTCGAGTCCGACCAGGAGGTGGAGGTGGCATTCCAGTGGAACACCGCCTACAACACCGACGGGTTGCACTCCTTCGCCAACGGCATCACCACCACTGACGGAGGCATGCACGTCGAGGGGTTCCGCAAGGCCCTCACTGGCGCCCTGAACCGCTATGCAGACCGTAAAGGGCTGTTGCGCGGCATCGACAACCTGCAGGGCGAGGACATCCGCGAGGGCCTGACCGCCATCGTCAGTGTCCGCCTGCGGGATCCACAGTTCGAGGGTCAGACCAAGGGCAAGCTCGGCAACGTCTCGATCCGTTCGCTCGTGGAGCGGGCCACCAACCGCCACCTCGACGAGTGGCTGGAGGAGCACCCCGCCGAGGCTCGCAGGGTGGTCACGAAGGCCTCCGAGGCGTCGCGTGCCCGCGTCGCCGCCCGCGCGGCCCGCGACGCCACCCGTCGCAAGTCGGCCCTGAACGGTGCAGGCCTGCCCGGCAAGCTCACCGACTGCATCTCGCGCAACCCCGCCGAGAGCGAGCTGTACATCGTGGAGGGCGACTCCGCCGGCGGATCGGCCAAGAAGGCCCGCGATCCCCGGACGATGGCTGTGCTACCCATCAGGGGCAAGATTCTGAACGTCGAACGGGCGCGACCCGACCGCATGCTGCGCAACACCGAGATAGCGGCGCTCATCAGCGCTATCGGCGGCGGGTTCGGTATGCACGACGACGAGGGCGAGGAGAACGGAACCGGCGAAAACGGGCGCCGGCCGGGTAACGGGAACGGCAACGGGGGGTTCGACATCGATCGGGTGCGCTACGGCAAGGTCATCCTGCTGTGCGACGCCGACGTGGACGGCAGCCACATTCGCACGCTGCTGCTGACGTTCCTCTTCCGCCAGATGCGCCCACTCTTCGAGAAGGCCGACGAGACGGGCGAGAAGCAGGAGAGCCGCGTCTTCATCGCCCAGCCGCCGCTGTACTCCACCGAGGTGGGCCGTGACAAGGTGTACCTGAAGGACGACCGGGCCAAGGCCGACTTCCTGGGGGCCCATCCCAAGCATCGCAACGAGTTCCAGCGGTTGAAGGGCCTCGGCGAGATGGACGCCGACGAGCTGTGGGATACCACTTTGGACCCGGCCCGGCGCACCCTGCTGCGGGTCGAGATCGAGGAGGCCGCTGCCGCCGACGCGGTGTTCTCCCGGCTGATGGGAGACGACGTGGAGGGGCGGAAGTCGTTCATCCAGGCGAACGCCGGCGACGTGCGCTTCCTCGATATCTGACCGGCGTGAGCACCGAACCGCCCGACATCGACGGCATCGACGCCCCCGCCGGCTCGGAGGAGATCTTCGAGCCCATCGAGATCCAAACCGAGATGGAGCAATCCTTCCTGGACTACGCCATGTCGGTCATCGTGGCTCGCGCTCTACCCGACGTGCGCGACGGCCTCAAGCCGGTGCACCGGCGGATCCTCTGGTCGATGGCCTCCAACGGGCACCGGCCCGACCGGGGACACGTGAAGTGCGCCACCGTGGTCGGCGACGTGATCGCCCGCTACCACCCCCATGGCGACAGCGCCGTGTACGACGCACTGGTGCGCATGGGTCAGGACTTCAGCCTGCGGCATCTGCTGGTGGACCCGCACGGCAACTTCGGCTCGCCCGCCGACCCACCCGCCGCCTACCGCTACACCGAGTGTCGCCTGTCGCAGCTGAGCACCGCCATGCTGGCCGGTATCGACGAGGAGACGGTGGACTTCGTCGGCAACTTCGACGGGCGCCACCGCGAGCCGGAGGTGCTGCCGGCGCGGTTCCCCAATCTGTTGGTGAACGGCAGCCAGGGCATCGCCGTGGGGATGGCCACCAACATCCCACCGCACAACCTGGGCGAGGTCGTCGACGCCGTGCTGCACCTGCTGGAGCACCCCGACGCCGGCGTCGACGACCTGATGCGCTTCGTGCGTGGCCCCGACTTCCCCACCCGAGGGCAGATCCTGGGCCGCGTCGGCATCGAGGAGGCGTACCGCACGGGGCGGGGTGCTGTGCGGCTGCGGGGCCGCGCCGAGATCGTCACCGACGGCCGCACCACGAGCATCGTGGTCAGCGAGATCCCCTACCAGGTCAGCGTGGAGGCCATCGAGCGTCGAGCCGCCCACCTGGTGGAGACCAAGGTGCTGACCGGCATCCGGGACATTCGCAACGAGTCGGCCAAGGGGCAGACCCGGTTGGTTTTCGAGCTAACCCGTGACGCCCCGGCGCTCGTCCTTCTCAACAACCTCTACAAGCACACGCCGTTGCAGATCTCGTTCTCAGTGAACATGGTGGCCCTTGTCGGGGGTGTGCCACGCACGCTCACCCTGGCGGGTCTGGTGGAGGCCTATGTGGCCCATCAGATCGAGGTGGTGCGGCGCCGGTCGGAGTTCCGCCTGGCGCGGGCCGCCGAGCGGGCGCACATCCTGGAGGGCCTGCTGCGGGCGGTGGAACTGCTCGACGAGGTGATCGCGCTCATCAGGGCCGCCGCCGACCGTGCCGAGGCCCGCACGCAACTCATGGCCTCACCGTTCGGGTTCTCCGAGGTGCAGGCCAACCACGTCCTGGACATGCCTCTGGGCCGCCTCACTCGTCTGGGCCGCAGCGAGCTGGCCTCGGAGTTGGCCGAACTGCGGGACATCATTGCCTCCTTGGAGGCGATCCTGGCAGACGACGGGCGGCTGCGAGAGGTCATCCGCACCGAGTTGGCGGCTGTGCGGGACGACTTCGCCGAGCCTCGGCGCACCGAATTGACGATCGATCCCGGCGAGTTCGATATCGAGGACCTCATCGACGACGAAGACGTGGTCTTCATCATGACCGGCGGCGGCTATGTCAAGACCACTGCTGCCGACGCCTTCCGCACCCAGGGACGTGGCGGGCGCGGTGTGGCGGGGGCCAAGCTGAAGGAGGGCGACTACATCAGTGCTGTCATCCACACCTCGGCGCACGCCTACCTGCTGTTCTTCACTAACAAGGGCCGGGTGTACCGGCTGCGGGTACACGAGGTACCCATGGCCGGCCGGTCGGCCCGTGGCACCGCGGTCGTCAACCTGCTGCAACTGGCCGAGGGCGAGAGGGTGGCCGCCGTGATCGACACGCGCGACTACGAGACCAACCCGTACCTGCTGTTCGTCACCCGTCGCGGCAGGGTCAAGAGGACCAGATTCTCCGAGTACCAGACTCGCTACAGGGGATTGCAGGCCATCCGTCTGGTCGACGACGACGAGTTGGTGCAGGTGCTACCCATCGGCGACGGCGACCGCGTGTGCCTGGTCACCCGCCGCGGCAATCTCTTGCGGTTCGACTCCGGCGAGGTGCGGGCGATGGGGCGGGCGGCCGCCGGTGTGCGGGGGATGCGGATGCGGCAGGGCGACGAGGTGGTTGCCACGGTGCGCGACCTGCCGTCGCAGGAGTTGCTGATCGTTACCGACGAGGGCTTTGGCAAGCGGACCAGCTTCGATGCCTTCACGCCACGCCACCGCGGCGGGCTGGGGGTGCGGGCGGTCCGGCTGGTGGAGCGCAAGGGTGAGGTGGTGGCCGCCCTGGGGGTATCCGCCGGCGACGAGGCGATGGTGGTTGCGAGTGATGGCGTCGTGATCCGCCTACCGGTGACCGACGTCTCTACGCAGGGGGCTTATGCCACTGGTGTGAAGGTCATGCAGGTCGCCGGCGACCGGAAGGTCAGCGCGGTCACGTTGGTTCCCCGCGAAGAACCCTGAGCCCGCAATCGGGCAGGCTTCGCCGTGGGTCGCGGCCCGGCGAGGGGGGACAGATTCTGCCCCTGCTCGCACTGGCGGTGGCAGCGGTTGCAGTGGCGGTTCTGGTGCTGGCGCATCTGGGGGTTCGTGCCCACCGCATGGCGCGGGCCCAGACGGCGGCCGACGCCGCAGCACTCGCCGGAGCGCTGGCCGGGGACGGCGCGGCACGGGAACTGGCAATGGCAAACGGCGCCACACTCGATGGGTTCGTCCTCGCCGGGCCGGCGGTCAGGGTCGAGGTCACGCTGGACGGCGTAGGAGCGGTTGCAGCGGCGACCGCCCGCTTCGGTGACGTCACGCCGGCGTTGGCCGCCGCGATCGACCGTGTGGCCGACATTCTGGGCGCCGACGCTGTGGCGTCGCTGCGTCCATTGGGCCCTTTCGGCACCGACGGCGTGATGGCGTCGCGCTCTCTCGCCGCCGAGCTGGCGAGGCTGAGTCACCGGACCGGGCTGTGCCGGGCCGGAGACGGTCGTCCTTTACACTTCGTGCTGTGCCCGGCGATCCTCCTGCAGTGAGTTCGCGCTCGGCGCCCCCGCCCGCCGGCCGCCCGCCGTGGGCACGCGTTCGCCCACCGCGTGCAGCATCTGCCGGCGCCGATGGAGATCTCCTCGTCGACCGTTGGACGCTCGCCGAGCGCCGCCGACGGCGACGCTTGCAGGTTCGCAGCGTGCGCCGCATCGTGCGCCGCGTCGAGTTGTGGTCGGTGCTGAAGTTGTCGGTGATCTTCTATCTCTGCCTCTGGGCCGTGCTACTCGTGGCGGGGGTGATCCTCTGGAACATCGTTGTTTCGTCGGGCCTGGTCGGCCGGTTCGAGGACTTCATCATCCAGATCTTCGGGCTGGAGAGCTTCGCCTTCGACTCGCGGCAGATCTTCAGGGTGTATGCCCTCGGCGGTCTCGTGTCGGTTTTTCTGGCGACGCTGTTCAACGTTCTGGCAGCAGTTCTGTTCAACCTCATCAGCGAGTTGGTCGGAGGGTTGCGGATCATGCTGGTGGAGGAGGAGTCGACCCGCTTCCGCCCGGCTCGCGCCCGCCCGCAACCACCCGTGCGCCGCAGACCGCCGCGACGCCCACCCCGCTAGCAGCGGGCGGTACCGGTGGGTGCCAAGTCGCCGGGCCGCTACCGTTGGGTATTCCGGGGCTATAGCTCAGTCGGTTAGAGCGCACCCCTGATAAGGGTGAGGTCGCTGGTTCGATTCCAGCTAGCCCCACGCAGTCGGTAGAGTCGCTGCTGTGCGAGACGTGTTCGGGCGGGTGGCGACGTTCATCCTCGCCGCGCTAGCGGTTCTCGTCATGGACCGCATCATGCGGATATGCACGGAGGTCCAACCGGCACGTCAGGGCGGCTGGCGACCGCTGCGCGGGCCCGATTTGACCTGAGTTCCGGCGCGGCCGGTTCGGGTTCATGCGCATCGGCGTCGTCGGGACCGGGGCGGTCGGCACGCGGGTCGCCCGAAGCCTGGTCGCCACCGGGGGACTGGAGCCGGTTGGGGTGTGCGGCCACCGTGTCGGCGCAGCCGCCGAGGTGGTGCGAGCCGTCGCCGGGACGGTCTCCGTCGGACTGGAGGACCTGCGCGGCGCCGACGCCGTGGTGCTGGCCACGCCCTCGGGCACGCACTGGCCCGTCGCCGCGCAGTTGCTGCGGGCCGGGGTGCCGACCGTTTCGGTTTCCGACGACCCCGCAGAGGTGCGCGGCCTGCTGGCACTCGACGCCGAGGCGCGGGAACGCCATGTGCCGCTGCTGCTGGGTGCTGCCTTCTCGCCGGGATTGACGTGCGTGCTGGCCGCCCACGCCGCGGCCTGGTTCGAGCAGGTGGAGGCGGTGCATGTGGCCCGTCAGGGGGCAGGCGGGCCGTCCTGCGCCCGCCGTTACCACGCCGCTCTCGGTCGCCTTGCCTGGGTGTGGCGCGGGGGCACCTGGGTGCGCCGCCACGGCGGTTCGGGGCGCGAGCTGTGCTGGTTCCCCGACCCTGTCGGTCCGGCGGACTGCTACTTCGGTGCCCTGGCCGAACCGCGACTACTCGTGCGGGTGTTCCCGCAGGCCACCACCATCACCGCCCGGCGCGCCGCCGACCGTCAGGACCGGCTCACGGCCCGCCTGCCGATGCTGTCGCCGCCGCCTGCGGTCGGGGGATTCGGCGCAGTGCGGGTGGCCGTGGCCGGCCGCCTGCGCGGGGAAAGCGCCCAACGGGTTCTCGGGGTGGCCCACAGCCCCGCCGCCGCTGCGGCCACGGTGGCGGCTACGGCGGCGTTGGCGCTCGCCCGCGGGGATGCACTGCGCAGCGGCGCGATGGGCGTTGCCGAGGCGCTGGCCCCCCTGCCCTTCCTCGTCGAACTCACCGAGAGAGGTATCAACCCCGTTCTCTTCGAGGGCGTCGGCCTGTAGAGCCTCCGCCGGAGCCGCTCAGGGCACCAGCAGCTCCAGGATCACCTCGTGCAGGTGGCCGTTCGTCGCCACGACATCGCCGCCGCGGGGGTCTGCTGCGCCCGCGTAGTCGGTGATGCGTCCACCCGCTTCGGGGATGATCACCAGCATGGGGGCCACGTCCCACAGCGACAGGGTGGCGTCCAGCATGATCTCCGCCCGCCCGGTGGCGACGAGCACATGGCCGTAGCCGTCGCCCCAGGTGCGAACGACGGGGCCGCCCCGGCGTACCAGCAGCCGCCTGGCGTGCTCCGGCAGGTACTCGGCGCCGCTGGTCATCAGATAGGCCTCGTCGAGGCGTTGCCGGTCGCTGACCCGCGCCGGGCGGACCTCATCAGAGCAGTAGTGGTGCGCCCCGCGGCCCCGTCCGGCGGCCACCGTCTCGTCCAGTGCCGGGATGTGTGCCACACCCACCGCCGGACCGGACCCGTCGATGAGTGCCAGCAGCGTCGCGAACAGCGGCACGCCTCGCACGAACGTTCGGGTTCCGTCGATGGGGTCGATCACCCAGCGCCGTCCGCTGGTGCCTTCGGTGACGCCGCACTCTTCGCCTTCCACGGCGTCGTCGGGGTAGCGCCGCGCCAGCTCTCCCCGCAGGAATTCCTCGGTCGCCAGGTCGGCCTCGGTGACGGGACTGCCGTCGGCCTTGGTCCAGTTGTCGAGGCTCTGCGCGTCGAACCACCTCAGGGCCACCTGCCCGGCACGCACGGCCAGGTCCAGAGCCGAGGCCGGCAACTCCTCGTCCACAACGGAAGAATCACCCACACCCGAAGGCTAACGGCCCACCGCCACGGCGCATGGGACCGCCAAGACCTGGGAGAGCGCGCTCGGAGGGACTCGAACCCCCAACCTTCTGATCCGTAGTCAGACGCTCTGTCCAAATTGAGCTACGAGCGCTTGTCGCAGGCGAAACTGCGGTCTCAAGTATGGCCGGTTGCAGCGGTTTTGGTGCAGTGGCCGGGTGGTTCGGCGGAGGGAGGGGGATTCGAACCCCCGGGGTCGTGAAACCCAACGGTTTTCAAGACCGTCGCAATCGTCCGCTCTGCCATCCCTCCGTCGGCGAGGCTATCGGGGACCGGCGGGCGCGATCGGCGCCGGGAGTTGAGCACTCTCCTAGGAGACTGCTGAGTTTTTGGGCTGTGGGGCTGTTGGGGTGGCGGGGCTGGGGTTGTGGTGAGGTGGGTGTGCTGTTGGTGGAGCTTTTCGGCTCTGTTTTTGTCGTGTCGGGGGTGGCCGCGGGCGGGTTGGGGTGTCAGTGGGCGCCTTGGAGGTGGAAGTGGCCGCCGGTGTGGGTCACGCCGAGGTTGACGAGGCGCGTGAGGTTCACCGCGGCGGCGCGGGTGGTGAGCCATTGGTGGTTGGCGGCGACGCCGCGGTAGGGGACGCGTCTGGCTTTGTTGCGGGTCAGCCAGGCGATGGATCGTTCGACCATGGGGCGGTGTCGGCGGTAGGCACCCTGGGTGGCGGGGTCGGCCCAGCGGGCCTTGTTGGCGGCGCGGTGGTCCTCGAAACGGTCGACGCCGACGGTGCGCCCGCGGGCGCTGGTGGTGCAGCGGCCGCGCTGGGGGCAGGCGCCGCACAGCGCGCCGAAGCGGGCGATGCCGCGGTTGTTGGCTCTGGGCCTGATGGTGACGGTGTGTCCGGCGGGGCAGGTCACGGTTGCCGCCGCGGTGTCGATGGTGAAGTCGCCGCGGCGGAAGCCGCCGGCGATGGCGGGGCGGCGGTCGATGGGTTTGATGGTGGTGGTGTGCCCGGCGTCGGCGAACGCGGCGAGCGCCTCACCCGACGCGTACGCCGAGTCCGCCAGAACCTCCACACCCACGCCGGTCGCGGCGGCGTCGGCGGGAGTCGCGGTGTCAGCGGCGATGGTGGTGTCGGTTGTGAGGAGTTCGGCGCCGACCGTCGCGTCGGAGACGTTCGCAGCTGTGAGCGCGGCGGCGGTGATGATCCCGGTGTCGGGTTCGGCGGCGATGTGGGCCTTGTAGCCGTCGCGGCGCGCCGAGCGGGACTTGCGGGCGTGGCGCGCCTCGGCGTCCACGGTGGAGATCGTCCGATCCGCCGCCACGTTGCGGGCGATGAGCCAGCGCCCGGGCACCTCGGGATCGGCTTCGACGTCCTGGCCCGCCACGACGCCCAACAAGCCCACCGCCGCAGCCGCCTCGTCGTCGAGATCCACCCCGTCCACGGCGGCCAACACCGCCAACGCGTCACCGACGAGGGCGTCGATCAGATCCGCCCGCGCCTCGGCGTCGGCCCAGTCGCACGCAGGCTTCGCGCGCCCCCCGTCATCATGCGCCGACACGTCCACCGCCGCCGCCGCCGGCACCAAGCGGCGCACCCGGCGCATCTGCGCGCAGATCATCGTGACAGTGTCCTGCGTCGCCACCGCGTCGTCGAGCAGCGTCGAGTCCAACGCCCGGCGACCCTTGGCCGCCACGACGCCGCTCTCGGCGATCACCGCCCGGACCGCGTCGAAGATCCGCTCCGGGCGGGCGCTGCTGCGCAGGCGCGCCCGCCACAGTGTCAACACGCTCGGATGGAACGCCCCGTCGGTCAACGACAAACCCGCCGCGGCCTTCCAACGCAGATCACACCGCAAACGCTGCACCGCTTCGCGGTCCGACAGGCCCTCCAAGGCTTGCAACACCAACACCGTCGCGATCAGCGACGCCGGCTGCGACCGCCGCCCCCGCCCACCGAAGAGATCCGCGAACAACCCGTCAGGGAACACCCCCAGGCGATGCTCAGCCAAGAACCGATACACCGACCCCACCGGAACCAGATCACCGCACAACGCGAAGACATCCAACAACTCGCGATCAGAACGCTCAGAACCCTGCATACCCCCATACTCCCAGAGCCCGACCCAAAACGCGAGCCTTTCCCCACCGGCGCCGCAACGAATTACTCAGCACTCTCCTAGGAGGGGACGGCGCCGTAGCCTGCCCGAGTCGCAGCCTGTAGCGCGACGAACGGAGTCAATGACCGATGTCGAAGATGAGCGGGGGTGAGGCTCTCGTCAAATCGCTCGTGGCCGAAGGCGTCGAGGTCGTCTTCGGCATCCCGGGTGTGCAGATGTACGGCATCGTCGCCGCCCTGCGCGACGAACCCGGTCTCCGCATGATCACGACCCGCCACGAGCAGGCCACGACGTACATGGCTGACGGCTACGCCCGCGTGTCGGGTAAGCCGGGAGTGGCTCTGGTCGTTCCGGGCGTGGGCCTCTACAACGCCGCCGCCGGCCTGGCTACGGCGTATTCCCGCTCCTCTCCGGTGCTCGTCATCGCCGGCCAGATTCCCCGCGGTCAGATCGGCAGGAACCTCGGTGGCGTTCACGAGATCCTGGACCAGCCCGACGTCGTACGTCCGGTCACCAAGTGGCGGCAGCGGGCGCTTCGACCTCGGGAGATCCCATGGACCGTGTCCGAGGCGTTCAGGCAGATGCGCACCGGCCGTCCGCGTCCCGTTCTGATCGAGGTTCCGCCGGAGGCCTCGGTGGAGCGGGAAGAGGTTCAGTTGCGGGATCCGGCCCCGGTCGTGCGCATCGTGCCCAGCTGGCCACGTTGGTGAACATCAACATCAACGACGGCGAACTGACAAGGGTCCAGGCCAACACCCTCCCCCTGCACGGCGGCGCCCGTGGTCATCGATGTGCCCGTCGGGCACATCGATCTGCCTCGGGCCAAACTGCTGGCCCACGTGCCTTCGCTCCCGTGGACACTGCCGCAGGAAGGACTCATCCCCTCCTGAGCCCGGCCACCATCGATTGCCGGCGAGCCTGCCGGGGGACCCCTCAGTCCGGGAGATGGTCCCGGATGTCGGCCAGCCACTTGTGTGCCCGCTGCCAGGCGGCGTCGGCCTCCGGCCGCCTGGCGTCGCCCTCCCGCCACGTGGCCGCCGGGTACGAGCCGAGGAACTTGACGTCGGCTTTCTTGGCCTGGATGTTCAACAGGCTGTCAGCCAGGAGGTCGTCGGAGATGTGGCCCTCGAGATCGATCACGAAGCAGTAGTCCCCGAGCGCCTCCTTGGTGGGGCGCGACTCCAGCTTGGTGAGGTTGATGGATCGAGCCGCGAACTCATGGAGGATGCCGGCCAGCGATCCTGGCACGTCCTCGCGCTGGAAGATCACGATGGAGGTCTTGTCGTGGCCCGTGGGTGCGGTGACACCGGAAGCCGCCACCGCCACGAAGCGCGTGTGCTGCGCGTGGTCGTCGCCGATGTCGGCCGCGAGTGACCTCAAGTGGTAGATCTCCGCGGCCCGGCCGGCTCCGATGGCAGCGGTGTGTGGGTCCGCTCCCTCGGCCACGCTGCGGACCGCCTCGGCCGTGGACGTGGCCGAGTCGATGGTGGCGTCCGGGATACTCGTGCGCAGGAACGTCCGGCACTGCGCGGTGGCCATCGGGAAGGACACGACCCGTCGCACGTCGGCCAGTTCCGTCCCCGGGGGCGCCAGCAGGCTCAGTTGGACGGGCATGACGATCTCGCGCTGGATGAGCAGTTCGGACTCAAGAGCGAGGTTGTCCAGGGTGACGCTCACCGAACCACCGAGGGAGTTCTCAATGGCGACGAAGCCGAAGTCCACGTCCCCGCACGCGGCGGCGTCCAGCACGTCGGGGATCGTCGACATCGGAATGTGGATGTCCTCGCAGAATGCCGTCTCCAGCCGTAGCGCTTCCTCGGTGAACGTGCCCGGGGGTCCGAGGTAAGCGACACGGCGGGGCGCCGCAGCGTCCGAGGTCGGCGACGCGGGACGGCCGGTCATGGTCGGCAAGGATACAGAACCACCGGTAGGGTCGCCCCGTCGGGGTCGCGGTCGGCGTATGTGCGGCCTGGGTTCAGCGTGTCGTCGGCGACAGTGAGGACGAGGAGTATGGACGAGGGCGTCTTGCGCGAGCTGCTGGCCGGCGTGCGTGCCGGGGAGATCCACCCCGACGACGCCGTCCGCGAACTCCGTCGGCTTCCGTTCGGCGACGTGGGATTCGCGCGCGTGGACCATCACCGGCGGTTGCGTTCACCGCTCGGAGAGGTGGTGTACGGGCCGGGCAAGGAGCCTGCTCAGTGCGCGGCCATCGTCGCCGAGCTGCTGGCAGGATCCCCCGGGCCGGTGGTACTCACCCGCTCCGGCAACGAGCAAGCGGACGCCGCGCTGGCGATGAATCCCGGAGGACGGCGCCACGGTTCGACTGTGGTGTGGCGCTCCGCGCCGACCCGCGATGTGAGCGTCGTGATCGCCACGGCCGGAACGGCGGACGGGCCGGTGGCGGCGGAGTGCGAAACGGTGCTCGCGGCGTATGGCGTTGCGGCGCACCGGCTGAACGACGTGGGCGTGGCCGGGGTGCACCGCCTGCTGGCCGAGGTCGCGACGCTGCAGGATGCTGACGCCGTTGTCGTTGTGGCGGGTATGGAGGGTGCTCTACCGAGTGTGGTGGGGGGCCTGACCGGCGCCCCGGTCGTGGCCGTGCCCACCAGCGTGGGCTACGGGGCTGCGCTGGAAGGGGTCACGGCACTGCTCTCCATGCTCGCATCGTGTGCGGCCGGCGTGACGGTGGTAGGGATCGACAACGGTTTCGGGGCTGCCGCGGCGGTGCTGCGCTTGTTGGACAGCGGCGGTAGCCGCGGTGCGAAGCAGGGGTGACGGTGGTAGGGATGGACGGTCGGTTCGGGCCTACCGCAGTTGTGCTGTGTGGACCGGACGGTGCCGTGGCCGCGCCTGAGCGGCGGTGGTGACGGGAGCGAAGGAGACACCGATGCACGATCCGGAAGTTTCCGATCCGAACGGCGGAGAAGCCGGGGAGTCCCCCTCGCGGGACACCGATGTCGATGCCACGATCAGCAACACCGGTGCCGTCACCGTGACCACGGACCCAGGCGCCGAAGGCTCGCCTGCACCGCCGACGGTGGCCTGGTTCAACTGCTTCTGCGGTGTGGCCGGCGACATGGCCCTGGGCGCGCTGGTCGATGCAGGGGCCGACGTCGATGCCGTGCGAGACATTCTCGCCGGCTTGGGGGTGCCGGGCTGGGAGTTGCTGGCCGCGCCCGTCCTGCGGGGCGGGATCGCCGCCACCGACGTGCGGGTGGACGTCTCGGAGTCCGGTGTCGTGCGCACGGCGGCGCACATCCTGGGCCTTGTTGCCGGCGCCGATCTGCCCGACAGGGTGCGTGACCGCGCTCTGGCAACCTTTGGGGCGCTGGCTTCGGCCGAAGCCCGCCTGCACGGCCGCCCGGTGGAGCAGGTGCACTTCCACGAGGTCGGTGGGCTCGACGCCATCGTGGACATCGTGGGTACCTGCGCTGCCCTGGAGGTGCTGGATGTCGCCGACGTGCAGGTCAGTCCCATAGCCCAGGGTCAAGGCATGATCCGCAGTGCCCACGGCCACCTGCCGAACCCGGCACCGGCCACGGTGGAGTTGTTGCGGGGCGCGCCCACCTTTGGCACCGAGGTGTCCCTGGAGCTTACCACCCCCACCGGGGCGGCCCTGATGGCGGCCCTGGCCACGCGTTTCGGGACCATGCCGCCCATGACGGTTGCCGCCGTGGGTTACGGCGCCGGCGACCAGGAATTGCCCGACCGGCCCAACGTCACCCAGGTCGTCATCGGCCACGTCGCCACCGGGCGCAGCCACGGACAGGAGGTGCAACTCCTCGAGACCAACGTGGACGACGTGACCGGCGAGACCCTGGCCTACACCGTTGCCGCGCTACTGGAGGCGGGCGCCCACGACGCCTGGATTACCCCGGTCGTGATGAAGAAGGGTCGCCCGGCACATGTTCTGAGCGCACTGGTGGACCCGGCGCTGACGGGCGCGCTGGCCGATCTGATGATCGCCGAGACGGGCAGCCTCGGCTTGCGGGCCACGACGCTGCAACGTTGGCCGCAGGCGCGCGCTCAGGCCCAGGTGGACGTGGCGGGCCTGCCGGTGCGCCTGAAGTTGGCCGCCGGGCGGATCAAGGTGGAGCACGACGACGCGGCGCGCGTAGCCTCCCGCAGCGGCCGCCCGCTGCGGGAGGTCGTTGCCCTGGCCGAGGAGGCGTGGCGCCGCCGCGAGCCGCCGACGGACTCCGCGGGTTGATCACCGGGGGGTCATAGGCTCGATCCCGTGTCCGATCGCCTGTACTTCCGCCAGCTCCTGTCCGGGCGGGACTTCGCCACCGGCGACGAGGTGGCGCGCCAGATGCGGAACTTCGTCTACCTGATCGGCGACCGGGCGACCGGCGAGGCTCTCGTGGTCGACCCGGCCTACGACCCCCAGGGAATCATCGACGTCTGTGCCGACGACGGCATGCGCCTGACCGGCGTTCTGGCGACGCACTACCACCCCGACCACGTTGGCGGCCACATGATGGGCTACTCGATACCGGGTGTGGCCGACCTGCTGGAGATCGCTCCGGTACCGGTGCACGTACAGATCGCCGAAGCTCCCTACGTCTACGCCACGACCGGTCTGGAGGCCGCCGATGTGTCGCTCCACGACGGCGGCGACATGGTGGAGGTGGGCGCGCTGCGTGTCGAGTTGATCCACACCCCCGGCCACACTCCCGGCAGCCAGTGCTTCCTCGCCGACGGGCGCCTCCTTGCCGGTGACACCCTGTTTCTCGAGGGTTGTGGCCGGACGGATCTGCCCGGCGGAGACGCCGGGGCCATGTACGAGAGCCTCACGCAACGTCTGGCCCGGGTGCCCGATCAGACGCTGCTGTTCCCCGGTCACTTGTACTCGGCGGCCCCGTCGGCATCTCTCGGCGAGACCCGCCGGTCGAACTACGTGTTCGCGCCCGCCAATGCGGCACAGTGGCTGGCGATGTTCGGCAACTGAGCCAGATTCTGCCACCGCCGTGACCAGCGTCGGTCCGCGGCGGTGGTGGCGCCGTGGCGCAGGGGCCGGGCGCTAGGCTTTCTGCGGCAGTGGAGTGGAGCGGGGCCTCGATCGGTCCGGGACGCTTGCGGACAGGACGGGACGCACCCCGCAACGAAGGAAGCGATATGACCAGGGCTTTTATATTCGGGACCTCTTTGCCGCGCCGATCGGTGATCCGGGTTTTGGCTTTGCTGTTGGGACTGGCTCTGTTTGCCGCGTCCTGCGGCGGCGACGCACCCACGCTGACCGCGGACCGCCCGACGGCGCCCACGGACGCGGCGCCCGAACTGCCCGAACGGGGCGCTGCGCCCGGGACCACCGCTGCGCCCACCACGCAGACAACCGAGCCCAGGGTTCTTGCCACCGTGCCGGGTCAGGAGGAGCCCGATCCGAACGTCCCGCCAGTGTTGCTGCCCGACGTGCCGCTCCCCGACGAGTTGGACAACCCCGAGTTGACGGTGCTGCCACCTGAGGAGTTGCAGCCGCCTCCACCGCCCCTGGTGCCGCCGACATCGGCTCCGACGTGGCAGCCGGTCACTGTCCTAATTTCCAAGGACGACGTGAACGGCATCATCCCGGTCTATGACGCCCCCGACGGCACCCGCCTTGCGTTCCCCGACGGCGAGTTGTGGAGCTACACCTTCCGCCGCAACCGGTTGGTGTTACGGGTCACGCAAGGAGCCGAGGGCGATGACTGGGTGCAGGCCGAGTTGCCGGTGCGCCCGAGCGGTGTGCGCGGTTGGATCCGCACCGAGAACTTCAACTGGTCCACGGTCAGTCACCACATTCTCATCGACGTGTCGGACCGAAGCGTGGCGCTCTTCGAGGGCGACAACCTGATTACCTCGACGCGGGCCATCGTGGGCAAGCCCGCCACTCCCACGCCGGCTCTGTCGGGCTTCATTGTCGAGAAGTTGCCCAACCACAGCCAGCAGACCAGCAGCATCGTGCTCGGGGACTGGATCCTGATGCTTTCGTTCTTCAGCGCGTCGATGGACAGCTTCGGCGGTGGTCTGCCCCGTATCGCGCTGCACGGCACGCACATACCCGAGAGGGTGGGCGAGGCGTTGTCGAACGGTTGCATCCGCATTCCCAACGACATCGTCGAGACGATCGCCCAGCGGGCCCCGCTGGGCACTGTGGTAAATATCGTCGCCTGAGGGCGACGGAACGATGCGGTCTTCCGGAGGCAATGTCATGGCTGCACGCCCGGACCGTCGTGTCTGCCGACGCGGTTCGCTCGGTAGCCGCATCTCGGCGCTGCTCGTGGCCGTGGCAGTGGTCGCGACTGCCTGCGGCGGCGGTGAGGAACCCACGCTCACCTCTGTCCGCCCGGAGCCGCCCGTGGCTTTCTCGACGCCGGCGACCACCGATGTCGCGGCGGCTGCCAGCGAGGCACGCCGGGATTCAACGGCACCGCCTGCGGGTTCAACCGATGCGACCCCGGCATCGACCTCCACACCGACATCGACCACCGCGCCGACTTCGACCTCGACATCGACCACCGCGCCGACCCCGACTTCGACATCGGTCCCCTCCCCGACCACTACCGCCGGACCCACAACGGAGCCGTCGCCTCCTGCACCTCCGCCGGCCCCGTCGCCTCCCGCACCTCCGCCGGCCACGCCGGCGTGGGAGCCGGTGACCGTCCTGGTCGCCAAGGACGACGTGAACGGCGTCATCCCGGTCTACGACGCTCCCGACGGCAGGCGCCTGTCGTTCCCGGACGGCGAGTTGTGGAGCTACACCTTCCGCGGGAACCGGCTCGTCGTGCGGGTCACGCAGGGCTCCCGGGGCGACGCATGGGTGCAGGCCGAGTTGCCCGTGCGACCGAGTGGTGTACGCGGCTGGGTCCGCACCGAGAACTTCGATTGGGTCACGCACAACCACCACGTCCTTGTCGACGTCTCGGCGCGCAGTGTCGCCCTGTTCGACGGCGACGATCTGGTTGTCTCGACGCGTGCCATCGTGGGCAAGGCGTCCACGCCCACGCCGACCCTGCGGGGATTCATCGTCGAGAAGCTGCCGAACCACAGCCAGCAGAACGCCAGCTTTGTGCTCGGCGACTGGGTGCTGATGCTGTCGTTCTTCAGCGAGGCGCTCCCCAGCTTCGGCGGTGGGTTGCCACGCATCGCGCTGCACGGCACGCACATACCCGAGCGGGTGGGTGAAGCGCTCTCCAACGGCTGCATCCGCATCCCCAACAACATCATCGAAACCATTGCCCGGCGCGCCCCGCTGGGCACGGTCGTCAACGTCGTCGCCTGAAGGGAGTCGGTCGTGCGTGTTGCCGGAAGGAGCCGAGCGGCGGGGCCGTCGCGGTCCGGAGTGAACGCCGCATGTTCGAGGTGTACCGCACGGCGGTGGCCAATAGCCGTCCGACTGCAGGCGCTGGGCGTGGCTGTTGCACTCGTGGCAGCGGCGTGTGGCGGTGACGTCGACGACACACCCACCGCCACTCCGCAGTCTCCGCCGGCGAGCACTACGGCTGCGCCGACCACGACCAAGGCTGCGGCACCGGCTCCCGAGCCGCCGTCGACGACCAAGCGCTCGGCACCACCGCCCGCCACGACAACGGAAGCCCCGCCGCCCACGACCGCAGAGGCCCAGCCGCCCACGACCGCAGAGGCCCAGCCGCGCACGACCGCAGAGGCCGCCTCGCCGTCAACCGCGACGCCGACGACGGAGTCCTCGCCGTCAACCACGACGCCAGCCGAGGCTCCTCCCCCAACCACGACGCCGACGAGTGAGGCTCCTCCGTCAACCACGACGCCGACAAGCGAGGCGCCCCCGTCAACCACGACGCCGACGAGTGAGGCCCCCCCGTCAACCACGACGCCGACGAGTGAGGCCCCTCCCCCAACCACAACCGCTGAATCCCCACCGCCGCCCACCACCACGACGACCACCGAACCATTGAGGCCGCCGGCCACGCCGGCGTGGGAGCCGGTGACCGTGCTGGTTTCCAAGGACGACGTGAATCGTGTCATCCCGGTCTATGACGCTCCCGACGGCCGGCGCCTGTTGTTTCCCGACGGCGAGTTGTGGAGCTACACCTACCGTCGGAACCGGCTCGTGGTGCGGGTCACGCAGGGCTCCCAGGGTGACGAGTGGGTGCAGGCCGAGTTGCCTGTTCGTCCGAGCGGCGTGCGAGGCTGGATCCGCACCGAGGACTTCAACTGGACCACGGTCAACCACCACGTCCTCGTGGATCTGTCGGATCGCCTCGTGGCGCTGTTCGACGGCGACGATCTGCTCACCTACACGCGTGCCATCGTGGGTAAGCCGTCCACGCCCACACCGACCCTGCGGGGATTCATCGTCGAGAAGCTGCCGAACCACAATCAGCAGAACGCCAGCGTTGTGCTCGGCGACTGGGTGCTCATGTTGTCGTTCTTCAGTGAGGTGCTCACCACCTTCAGTGGGGGGCTGCCACGCATTGCGCTGCACGGCACGCACATACCCGAGCGGGTCGGCGAGCCGCTGTCCAACGGCTGCATCCGCATTCCCAACGACATCATCGAAACGATCGCCCGGCGCGCCCCGCTGGGCACGGTCGTGAGCGTCAGAGTCTGACCCGATCCCCATCGCGCGCCGGCGCCCGGGGCCGCGCTGTGCCCTGTGCCGGGAAGATTGCTGAGTAAGCCCTCGGTCCACCTATTCCGCCATTCCGGCGGAGAGCCTGTCCCGGACTCGATCCGGGGCCGGAATCCACTGTGCGGCAGCCCAACGTGCGCTGCCGATGAATGACTCAGCACTCTCCTAGGCCGCTTTCTTCACGTGGCCATATCCGGTGGCTCTTACCGGGTTGTCAACGGGACCTCGCCGCTGGGCGTCTGTTCAGGTGTGGGGGCTGCGACGCCGGAACTCGGAGTATTCCGACAGCGTTCTCGGCGCAGTGCGGGCAACCTCCGCCGGTCAGTGACGGCGGTGATCGTGGCGTCGGCGTTGATGGCGGCGGCCTGCGGTGGCGCGGAGCAACCCACGTTCACTGCCGTCCGCCCGGAGCCGCCGAGTACGAGCGCCGTGCCGACGGCGGTTACGAGCGAGACGGAAGTCTCTACCGCCCAGCCGACGCCCCTGCCGGAGCCGCCGAGTACGAGCGTCGTGCCGGAGGCGGCCGCGAGCGAGACGGATGTTCCTGCCGCGCAGCCGACGCCTACGCCGGAGCCGCCCGGCGGAGGGGTTGTGTCCCCGCCCGCCACTGACCCACCGCCCGAACCGTCGCCGGAGCGGTCGCCGGAATCGACCGAGCCACCGGACGCTATGATCGAGGCGTCGCCGACTTCACTGACCACGACGACAACGGATGCGCCGCGACCGACGACCACGACCCGGCCATCGTTCCCGCCCGCGGAGGTGGCTTGGGAGCCGGCCACCATCTTGGTCTCCAAGGAGGGTGTGAACGAGATCATCCCGGTCTACGACGCGCGCAACGGGAATCGCCTGACGTTCCCCGACGGCGAACTGTGGAGCTACACCTACCGAAGGAACAGACTCGTGGTTCGCGTGACACAAGGAGCCGAAGGCGATGAATGGGTGGAGGCCGAGTTGCCTATCCGCCCCAGCGGAGTTCGCGGCTGGATCCGGACCGACAAGTTCGACTGGTCCACGGTCAACCATCACGTTCTGGTTGACCTGTCGGACCGCAACCTGGCGCTGTTCGACGGCGACGAGTTGGTAGTGACCTCACGGGTTCAGGTGGGCAAGCCCGCCACGCCCACGCCGATCCTGTCGGGCTTCATCGTCGAGAAGCTTCCCAACCACGACCAGCAGAACGGGAGCGTTGTGCTCGGGGACTGGATCCTGATGCTTTCGTTCTTCAGCGAGGTGTTCAACACGTTCGGCGGGGGGCTGCCCCGTATCGCGGTGTACGGCACGCACATACCCGAGCGGGCAGGTGAGGCACTCACCAACGGCAGCGTTCGGGTGTCGAACGACATCGTCGAGATCATCGCCCAAGAGGCCCCGCTGGGCACGGTCGTGCGCATCGTCGAATAGACGCCGCCGAGCAAGATGTAGCGGCCGTAGAGACCCGCGTGCACCTGCCGGGCTGGTCGTCACCGGGCGGTGCGCCGGCGAGGGCGCTGCCGGTTGCTCAGCGCAGGGCGTCGGCCATCGTGTCGATGAGGCGGTCTATCTCGGTGTCGCCAATGACCAGCGGCGGGCAGATGGCCAGGGCGCTGCCGATGGGGCGCACGATGACGCCGGCCTCCAGCATCGCGTTCCGCACGCCGACGGCGTCGCGGCCCAACTCGGCGGCCCACACGGCGCCGTCGCCCCGGTAGCCGGCCAGCAGCCCGTCGTCGGTCAGTGCCCGCAGACCTGCCGAGATGCGTTCTCCCACGTGCGCCGCCCTCGCCGGCAGGTTCTCGGCATCCATGAGCTTCAGGTTCGCCACACCGGCGGCACAGGCCGCAGGGTGCCCCGAGTAGGTGTAGCCGGTGCGCAGCAGGAAGTTCTCCTGGGCCTCGAACACCTCCGCGACCCGGCGCGACAGGATCACCCCGGCCAGGGGCTGGTAGCCGGACGTGGCCCCCTTGGCGAAGGTCATGATGTCGGGGGTGACGTCGTAGCGCTGCGCCCCGAACCACTCCCCGGTGCGCCCGAACCCGCAGATCACCTCGTCGAGTATGAACAGCGCCCCGTGGGTGTCGCAGAGCCGTCGCAGTCCCGCTAGGTAGCCCTCGGTGGGCGGCCAGACCCCGCCCGCGCCCTGCAGCGGTTCGGAGATCACCGCTGCCGCTCGGCCCTCCTGTGCCGCCAGGGCGACCGCCGTGGCCTCGAGGTCGTCGTGGGGCACCTCCACGAAGTGCGGAACGAGATCTCCCCAGCCTTCCCGGTTTGAGGCGATGCCCTGCGCGGCGGTACCGCCGAAGTTGGTGCCGTGGTAGCCGTTGGTGCGGGTGATCACCGCTTGGCGTTCGGTGTCGCCGAGCAGCCGGTGCCATTGGCGTGCCAGCTTCAGGGCGGTGTCCACGGCCTCGGAGCCTGAACAGCACAGGAACACCCGCCCGTCGGGGTGCGGCGAGCGTTCGGCCACCATTTCCGCCACTTCCTCCGCCGGGGGGTTCGTGAACGGCGCGAAGGTGTTGTAGGCCTCGAGTCGGTGCATCTGGTCGGCCACGGCGTCGATGATCTCGGCGCGCCCGTGGCCCACCTGGCAGTACCAGAGGCTGGCCATGGCGTCGAGGTAACTGTTGCCGTCGTCGTCCCAGAGGGTGCAACCCTCGCCGCGCACGAGGTTGATGAACTTCTCCTGGGTGGGCGGAGTGAACGCGTGGAGGAAGGCACGGGGCATGACGCCGGCTCCTTTCTGTGGACGGTGAATCGAGGGTAACGTCGCCGGGCAATGATTCTGTCCGATCGAACCATCCGCGAACAGATCACGGCCGGGCGCATCTGTATCCAGCCGCTGGACGAGGGCGCCATCCAGCCGTCTTCGGTCGACCTGCGCCTCGACCGCTGGTTCCGGGTCTTCCGCAACCACACGCTGGGGTGCATCGACGTCAAGAAGGATCTGGCAGACCTCACCGACCTAGTGGAGATCGATCCCGACGGCGTGTTCGTCCTGCATCCCGGCGAGTTCGTGCTGGGTTGCACGCTGGAAAAGGTGACGCTGCCCGACGATCTGGTGGGGCGCCTGGAAGGCAAGTCCAGCCTGGGGCGGCTCGGCCTGCTGATCCACTCCACCGCCGGCTTCGTGGACGCCGGCTGGCAGGGTCAGCTCACGCTGGAGTTGTCGAACGTGGCGACCCTGCCGATCACCCTGTACCCGGGCATGAAGATCGGCCAGATCAGCTTCATCGCCATGACCACCGCGGCGGACAACCCCTACGGCAGCCGAGCGGTGGGCTCCAAGTACCAGGGTCAGATCGGCCCGATTCCCAGCCGCTACTGGGAGAACTTCTAGAGAGCGGTCAGTCGCCGGCCGGGAAACGGCTCAGCAGATCCTGAGCCTGCGCCACCCAGTTCCACTTGCCGATGCGTCCGGGGGCGCCGATGGCCTCCTCCAGCGCCGCCACGGCGGCGGCGTCGAGGGCGGCAATCTGGTCGTAGCCGGTGATGCCCTGCTTCTTCAGCTCGGCCAGCAGCATCGGGTCGGTCCCCTTGATCAGCCGTAGATCGTCCCGTCGCGGCGCCCCGGTCGGTTCGCCGCCGCCGGCGGGTGCCGGAACCCTTGCGGGCGCGGGCACGGGCGCCGGGGTCCCGGCAGGGGCGGGGCTCGTCGCGGTGGGCGCGGGCAGGGCGGCGTGCACCGGCGCAGGTCGCGGCATGGGCGCCAGGACGATCCCCGCGGCGGACGGCTCGACGGGGACGCCCTCGGTGGCGACTTGGCCGGCACCGGCCGCCAACACCAACTCGGCGCCGCGCCGCGCGGCGGCCTCCTGCTCACCGTTGTGGATGGCTTCCAGCAGGTGCAGGGAAATGTCGCCCACGCGCACGTCTTCGGGCTCCACGCCTTCGCCGCGCACGCCGTCGTCGATCATCACGTAGCAGAACGGGCAGGCGGTGGCGATGCGGTCCGCGCCGGTGGCCAGCAACTCCTGACTGCGGGCCACGTTCACCTGCACGCCGACGTGTTCCTCCATCCACATGCGGGCCCCACCGGCCCCGCAGCACATGCCCTTGGTGCCGTTGCGCGGCGCCTCGACGACCTCGAGGCCGCCGATGGCGCCCACCACCCGCCGCGGCGCCAGGTAGACGTCGTTGTGGCGACCCAGGTAGCAGGAGTCGTGGTAGACGAGGCGATCCGGCAGGTGGGCATTGGACACGTCCAGGCGCCCGCTGTCGACCAGTTCCTCCAGCAACTGGCTGTGGTGGACCACCTCGTAGTGCCCGCCGAGTTGCGGGTACTCGTTGCCGAGGGTGTTGAAGCAGTGCGGGCACTGGGTGACGATCTTGCGCACGCCCATGCCGTTGAGCGTTTCCACGTTCTGCATGGCCAGCATCTGGAAGACGTACTCGTTGCCCGACCGGCGTGCCGGGTCGCCGGTGCACATCTCCGCCGGCCCCAGCACGGCGAAGTCCACGCCGGCACGCTGCATGAGTTCGACCATGGCGCGGGTGACTTTGCGGTTCTTGTCGTCGTAGCTGCCCGCGCAGCCCACCCAGTAGAGGTACTCGGCCTCCAAGGGGTTGGTACCGTCCAGCACCACCACACCCTCGAAGTCGTCGGCCCAGTCCGCCCGGGCCGACTGCGCCATCCCCCACGGGTTGCCGGAGTTCTCCATGGCACGGTAGGCGGTGCCCAGCTCCGTGGGGAAGTCGCTCTCCATGAGCGACAGGTAGCGCCGCATGTCGAGGATCTTGTCCAGGATCTCGATGTTCACCGGGCAGATCTCGTCGCAGGCTTTGCACGACGTGCACGCCCAGATCTCCTCGGAGGTGACGCGTTCGAACACGCTGTCGGACGTGACGGTGATCTCGGGGTCGTTGCCCAGCGGCGGTGAGGTAGCCGGCGTGCCGCTGGCCGCCATGACGTGGCCCACCTTGAGCACGATCTCCCGGGGGTCCAGAGGCTTGCCGGTGGCCTGCGCCGGGCACACCGACGTGCAGCGCCCGCACATGGTGCAGGAGTCGAGGTCCAGCAACTGCTTCCACGTGAAGTCCGGAACGACCGAGGCGCCGAATGTCTCCAGATCGGTCTCCATGAGGTTCGGCAGTGGCCGCATGGCCCCCTTGGGCCGCTCCCGGTCGCGCAGGTACATGTTCAGCGGCGAGGTGATGATGTGGCGCAGCATCGTGACGGGTATCAGCACTAGGAACAGCACGAACGACGCCACGTGCAGGATCCACCATGCCTGGTGCCAGCCGGCGGTGTTGGAGAGGCCGTCGGCCAGGGTGGCCAGCGGGTAGCCGATCACCGACCACCGCTCGAAGGCGGGGGTTCCCGCGTCGGCGATGCGGAACGCCTCGGCGCCGAACCCCGTGACACCGATGGCCAGCAGTGTGCCGAGGATGACGGCGTGCTCGGGGCGGGACTTGTTCCGGATCCGGTAGGGGCGCAGCCGCCACGGTCCGTAGCGCCGCCCGATGGCCCACAGCACGCCCACCAGGAACACCGCCCCCGCCAGGTCGCCCACAGCCGAGTAGCCCTGGTACACCCGACCGGTCAGGAACTTGGCGCCGTCGGGGAGTTGGTGCTCGATCTCCAGGGTGGTGGTCACGCCCAGCAGCACCAGGAAGCTGAAGTAGATGAGCGAGTGCATGATGCCGGCCGCCGGGTCGCGCAACAGGGTGCGCATGTAGACCCCGGCCCGCAGGTCCGCCAGGCGCCGGCGCACGTTGCGCCACGTGGTGCGGCGATCCTCCGCGGCGCCCCGCTCCCAGTTGCGCACCCGGTCGGCGAACAGCATCGCGGCGTACACGAGGGCCACCGGGACGACCGTGTAGAACGCCACGCGCAGCGCGCCGGGGATGTTGACGAACACCTCGCGGGCGACAGTCGCGGAGCCGTGGAAACCGGTGATGGCCGCCGCGATGCCCGAGGCGACGGTGAACAGGGCCACCCCCACGCCGAGTAGGACCACGAGGCGGTTGGGTGCAACGCGGTTGCGGCGGGGCGTTTGGGCGCTCATGTCACCGGCGAGGTTACGGCCATCGGCGTCGCTTCGCAGGCACTTGTCGGGCTCGCGCCGGCACCGCGGTTCGGGGCGGGTGCGACCGATGCCACAGCTCCGGGCGCGTGGGATAGGGCTCCGGGCGCGTGGGATAGGGCTCCGGGGCCGGTACGGTGCCGGGCGCGCCAAGGCAGTCGCCCCTTCGATCTTCGTCGGGATGCACATGGGCGGCTGATCCAGAGAGGGATTCTCGTGAAGCGCAAATCGTTAGTTGTTCTTGGCGTGTCGGGCGCGATCGTGGCCCTGTTGACCACACCGGCGGCGGCGCAGGCCGATGATCCGTCGGCTGCCGTGCAGGCGGTACTCGACAACATCTGGGTTCTCATCGCAGGTGCGCTCGTCTTCTTCATGCAGGCCGGTTTCGCCCTGCTGGAGTCGGGACTGACGCGGGCCAAGAACGTCACCAACATCATGGCCAAGAACCTGGCCGACATGAGCGTCGGCGTGGTGGCCTTCCTGGCGGTGGGCTACGGGCTGGCGTTCGGCGCCGGCAACGCCTGGTGGGGCACCGAAGGGTTCTTCCTGTCGGGCAGCGCCCTGTTCGAGGCCGGCTCCAGCGGCGTCGGCAATCTCAGCACAGCCACGTTCTTCTTCTTCCAGGTGGTCTTTGCCGCCACGGCGGTCACCATCGCCTCCGGAGCAATGGCCGAGAGGGCGCGTTTCAAGGCGTACCTGCTGTTCAGCCTGGCCATGACCGCGTTCATCTACCCGATGGTCGTCCACTGGACGTGGGGCGGGGGGTTCATCGCCGACATCTCCATCGGCGGCGCCGTCTACAGCGACTTCGCCGGCTCCACGGTGGTGCACTCCACCGGCGGGTGGGCGGCTCTCATGGGTGCATGGTTCCTGGGGCCCCGCCTGGGCAAGTTCGCGCCTGACGGCACGCCCCGCCCGATTCCGGGTCACTCCATGCCGATGGCCGTGCTCGGCGTGTTCATCCTCTGGCTGGGCTGGTTCGGGTTCAACGCCGGCTCGGAACTGGCCGCCGACGGCGTCGTCATGGTGGTGGCCCTCAACACTGTCATCGCCGCCGCGGCCAGCACGCTGACCGCCGGTGCGGTGGTGTGGCTGAAGACCGGCAAGCCGGACGTGGCAATGGCCGGCAACGGCGCGCTGGCCGGCCTTGTGGGCATCACGGCGGGCTGCGCCACGATGAACGTCCTGGGCGCGCTCGTGACCGGCGCCGTGGCCGGCGTGATCGTCGTCTACTCGGTGTTCTTCATCGAACGCCGGGGTATCGACGATCCGGTTGGCGCCGTCTCGGTCCACGGCGTCTGCGGGGTCTGGGGGACGCTGGCCATCGGCCTGTTCGCCCGCTACGACGACGCCTTCCTGGGCAGGGAGAATGCGGGCCTGTTCTACGGGGGCGGCGGGTACCAGTTGCTCGTGCAGCTCGTCTTCGTGGCCATCGTGCTGGCCTGGACCCTGGTCACGACGGGGATCCTGTTCGCGATACTGCGCCGGTTCGGTGTCCTGCGGGTCACGGCGGCGGAGGAGGCGGTGGGGCTCGACCTCAGCGAGCACGGCGCAAGCGCCTACCCGCCCGACCTGCTGCCACGCGACGAGCGGGCCTACGAGCAGCCGCAGTAGCCCGGGGGGAGAGCCGGTGGGGAACGCCGCCGGGCCGCAGCGGTGCCCGGTCTGCAATCCGGGGGCGTTCCTTGATCTATCGTCAGGTTGAATACAGTTGGCCAGCCTGGGGAGAGATTCGTGAAGCGCAAGACGATGGTGGTACTGGGCGCGGCGGGCGCGGTTGTAGCCCTGCTGACCACGCCGGCGGCCGCGCAGGCCAACGATCCGGTGGCCGCCGTGCAGGCCGCCCTGGACAACGTTTGGGTCATCCTTGCCGGCGTGCTCGTGTTCACTATGCAGGCGGGTTTCGCCTTGCTGGAGAGCGGTCTGACGCGGGTCAAGAACACGACCAACATCCTGGCCAAGAATCTGGCCGACATGAGCCTCGGCGCTCTCGCTTTCCTGGCGGTCGGGTACGCGTTGGCGTTCGGCGCGGGCAACCCCTTGTGGGGAACGGAGGGCTTCTTCCTGTCGGGCGGCGACGTGGCCGCGTCCGGGTCCAGCGGCGTCGGCAATCTCAGCACAGGCGCGTTCTTCTTCTTCCAAGCCGTCTTCGCCGCCACGGCGGTCACGATCGCCTCGGGGGCGATGGCCGAGCGGGCCCGCTTCAAGGCGTACCTGCTGTTCACCGTGGTGATGGCGGCGTTCGTCTACCCGCTTGTGGTCCACTGGACCTGGGGCGGGGGGTTCATCGCCGACATCTCCATCGGCGGCGCCACCTACAGCGACTTTGCCGGTTCGACGGTGGTGCACTCCACCGGCGGCTGGGCCGCACTCGCCGGGGCCGTGTTTCTGGGACCGCGCCTGGGTAAGTACACCCCGGACGGGACACCCCGCCGGATTGCGGGCCACGCGATGCCGATGGTCGTGCTCGGCGTGTTCATCCTCTGGCTGGGATGGTTCGGGTTCAACGCCGGCTCGCAGCTCTCCGCCGCGGCGGACAGCCCCATCACACGGGTGATACTCAACACCGTCATCGCCGGCGCCGTCGGCACGCTGACCGGCGGCGCGGTGGTGTGGCGCAGGGAAGGCCAACCGGACATGTCGATCGTGGCCAACGGCACGCTCGCCGGGCTCGTGAGCATCACGGCGGGCTGCGCCACCATGACCGTGCTGGGCACTCTCGTGACCGGCGCCGTGGCGGGCGTGATCGTGGTGTACTCAATGTCCTTCATCGAGCGTCGGGGCATTGACGACCCGGTTGGTGCCGTCTCGGTGCACGGGGTGTGCGGCATCTGGGGCACTCTGGCCGTCGGGCTGTTCGCCCGGTATGACGACGGCTACCTCGGCAGGGACGACGCCGGCCTTATCTACGGCGGCGGCGCGAACCAACTGCTCGTGCAGCTCATCCTCGTGGGCGTCGTTGCGGCTTGGACGCTGGTGACGACGGGCGCCCTCTTCGCGGTGCTGCGTCGACTGGGTCTGCTGCGGGTCACGGCGCAGGCGGAGGCACTGGGGCTCGACCTCACGGAGCACGGCATCGGCGCCTATCCCGCCGACGTGTTGCCGCGCGACGCGCGGGCCTACGAGCAGCCGCAGTAGTCCGGCGGCGGACAACCGGCACCGATGGTGTTCGCACCGGGCAGTGCCCCGAGACGCGGGCTCGTCTAGGCTTTCCGGTGATCTTGGGGAGGTGGCCGCATGCGCGTCGGCGTCGATATCGGAGGCACGTTCAGGGCCTGCGCGGAAACGTGGGATTGTGGTTGCTGGTGTCGGTTGAGTGGTCACGTTATCAGGAGTGCTCGGGCGGCGAAGTTGTGGGGGTTGGTGAAGCCGTGGGCGGTGCGGCGTAGGACTTGGAGGAGGTTGTTGGCGCCTTCGATGCGTCCGTTGCTGGGCCGTCGGGCGGCGTGGGAGGCGAGGATTTGGGGCATCCAGGCGATGAGCGTGTTGACGATGGTGTGGTACTCGGGGAGGTTGCCGCCGGCGTAGAGGTCACAGAACCGGTCGAGGGCCTCCAGGGCGCCCGCTTCGTCGTCGGCGAGGTACAGGCCGTGCAACTCTTGGAGCGCGTCCCATGCGTCGCGCAGCCGTGGGTGCTGCTCGAAGAGCGCCTCGAGGTGCGCCCGTTCTGCGTCGCCGATGCGGTCGCCGCGGCGCAGCAGCAGGAACCTCGCTCGGAACACGTCGGGGTCGAACACCGGGGTGACGCCGTCGGGCTGTCGGCGTTGCACGTCGCGGCGCACAGCTGTCAGCCCGGCGGCGAACCAGCGAATGACGTGGAACCGGTCCAGCACGTGGCGGGCATGTCCGAGGTGGTGCTCCACGGCCGCCCGATACGCCTTGGAGCCGTCGGTGACGACGACCTTCACGCCGGCGCACCAGCGGTGGCCCTGCGCGGCGAAGAAGCTGCTCAGAGCGGCCGCGGAGCGGTGTTCTATCACGGCGAGGGTCTTGGCGGTGTCACCGTTGACGATCACCGTCACGTAACGGTGCCCTTTGCGCATCGACGTCTCATCGATCAGCAGCACCCGCGGCGGGCGCCGCCGTCGGTGCTCGGCGAGCAGCGCCGACCAGGCGTCCACGAGGCCCTGGATGGTCTGCCAACCCACGCCGTGACGGCGCACCACCGACCGGATCGACATCACCTTGGCGTCAGCCACCAGGCGGCGTGCCAGGCGCCGGGTCAGACCACCGTCAAACTCCGGGTGCTCCTCGATGTGTCGCTCGCCGCAGTTCCCGCACGCGAACCGGCGGCGAGCCCACACCAGCGTCGTGCGCCGCCCCGACACCTCCAGATCGCGTATCCGCCGGCAGCGACGATCGTGCACGGCCCTGCACTTGAACCCGCAGAACACACAACGCGACCACGACCGCGTCGACGCCACCTCCACATCCAAACGCCCCGGGGTGTCCACCGACACCCCCAACACCCGTACCTGCCGCAGATGCAACTTCACCCGCATATGATCTGAACCCATCGAGGCCCTCCTGGCTCGGCGTTATTGCCAACACCGATTCCAGCAGGGCCTCGACCCCATCTCAGGGACCCTCAGCCACACCCACTCCCCACAAATCCGCGCAGCCTCCACGTTCACGGATGCGGTGGCCGTGGACAAGGCGGGGCGCATCCGTACGGCCAAGGTCCTGACCACGCCACGCCGGCTCCATGACGGTGTGCTGGAGGTCCTCGAGCGGCTCGGCGTGGATTGGGGCCGCCTGGAGTCCATCACCCATGGCACGACGGCCGGCCTGAACGCCTTCCTGGAGCGACGCGGCGCCAGGGTGGCTTTGCTCACGACCCGCGGCTTCCGGGATGTCTACGAACTCGGTCGGGCCAACCGCCCCGACATGTACAACGTGCGCTACCGCCAGCCCACCCCGCTGGTGCCGCGCCGATCGGTGTTCGAGATCGACGAGCGCGTCGCCGCCGACGGTTCTCCGCTCGTCGGTGTGGATGACGAGACGGTGCGTGCCCTCGGGCGCCGGTTGGCAGGCGAGTTCGACGCCGTTGCGATCTGCTTCCTGCATTCCTACGCCAACCCCGACCACGAACAGCGGGTGGCCGATCTGCTGGCCGATGTCGCGCCCGGCCTGTCCGTCGTCTGCAGCCACGAGATCGCCCCGGAGTGGCGGGAGTACGAACGGACGAGCACCACCGTCATCGCCGCCTACGTAGCGCCCATCGTGGAGCGCTACCTCAGCGAACTCGAGCGGGAGGTCGGCGATCGCGGGCTGCGCGGCCCGCTGCGGGTCATGCAGTCCAACGGTGGGGTCATGATGGCCGCCATGGCTCGCCGCAAGGCGATCCAGACGCTCTTCTCGGGCCCGGTGGGCGGCACCATTGCCTGCGTGGCCGTCGCCGACGACCTTCGCAGCGAAATCGAAGTGGGCCGCCTGATCTGCGTGGACATGGGCGGCACCTCCTTCGACGTGAGTCTGGTGGTGGACGGCGAGGCCGATGTGGAACTGGAATCCGAGTTGGAACGCCACCCGGTGCTGGCACCCACCGTCGCAATCCACACGATCGGCGCCGGCGGCGGCAGCGTCGGCCACGTCGCCGCCGGCGGCCTGCGTGTCGGGCCCCGCTCAGCCGGTGCCGAGCCCGGCCCTGCGTGTTACGGCTCCGGAGGGACCGAGCCGACGGTGACCGACGCGAACCTGCACCTCGGGCGGCTGCCCGCCATTGCGCGCCTGGCCGGTGGCCTGGCTCTGGACGCTGCTGCGGCCGGGTCCGCTCTGGCCGACGTGGGCGAGCAACTGGGCCTGGACGCCGCCGACCTGGCTGTCGGGCTGGTGGCCGTTGCCGATTCGACGATGGCCAACGCCATACGCGAGATCACAGTGCTGCGCGGTATCGATCCTCGCAGCTTCGCCTTGGTTGCCTTCGGCGGCGCCGGGCCGCTGCACGCCGCGGCCCTGGCCGACGAGCTCGAGATCGGCACCGTCGTCGTACCAGCCGACCCCGGCGTCCTGTCGGCCTACGGGATGCTGCATGCCGACATCCGCCACGACGTGGTGCAGAGCTTCTACGCGCGGGTCGCGGATCTCGACCCCGCAACCCTCGATGCGACTCTGGCAGAGCTGGCCGAGCGCGCCCGCCTTCTGGCGAAGGAGGACGGCGTCGACAAGCGAGCCACCGCCCTGGAGCCGTCGGCCGACCTCCGCTATGTCGGGCAGGAGTACACGGTCACCCTTTCGCTCGACCCCGCCCAGGCGAAAGCGGAGCTGCTGGCGGAACTCCCCGAGCGCTTCGCCGAGGCGCACGAGGTGCGCTACGGGCACAGCAATCCCGCCGAGGACGTCGAGTTCGTGAACCTGCGCATGACCGCCCGTGGCCTGCTGGGCCGGCCCTCGCCGAGTGTGCTGGACGCCGGTGCTGCGCCCGAGCCCGCGGCAACCGAGCGGACATGGTTCGACGGTGAGTGGCTCGACACGCCCGTCTACCGCCGCGAGCGCCTCGGTGCAGCTGCGGTCGTGGCCGGCCCGGCCATCGTGCTGGAGGATGCCTGCACCACCCTGGTGCCGCCGGCCTGGAGCGCCACGGTCTCGACCCACGGGCATCTGGTGCTGCGCAGATCGTGAGATCCGCGAGGCAGTCCCGCCCGGCAGCGCCCCAACAACCAAAACATCACCGTCCGAAACCGAGGAGGCGCCCGGCATGCGCATTCTGATGATCAACCCGCTCGGCGTGAACGTCTACGACCAGTTGATCGACGAGGTCGTCCGCCCGGCGATCAGTTCCGACACCGAGTTGGGGGTCCGCTCGCTCGTCGGCACGGGCGTGCCCGCCACGGCGTTCCTTCCGGCGGCGTCGGCGCTCATGAACCAACTGTTGGGTGCCGTCGAGCAGGGCGAGCGGGACGGCTACGACGCCGTGGTCATCGCCTGCGCCTCCGACCCCGGTCTGGCGGACGCCAAGGAACTGGTGTCCATTCCGGTGACGGCGCCGATGGAGGCGGCCATCGCCACGGGCCGCGCCCTGGGGCGCCTGGGAATCGTGGCGCCGCGGATCGAGAGCGGCGAGGGCGAGAACCTCCCGCAGGACGCAAACTGGGTGCGCCGCCTGGTTCACGCATACGGCGGCGAGTCCGCCTTCGCCGGGGTCTTCTCCGCGCCGTGCGTCGGGAGATGGCGGACTCTGTGGCCGGTCCGGCGGGCGATGCCGCCGAGGCAGCGTGGCGAGACCACGACGCCACGGTGCTGTTTTTTGCCTGCACCCTCTGGTCGGGCCTGCTGGCGCCGGTGCGTGACCGGGTGCCGGTCCCGGTCCTGGACCCGCTGATCACGCCGGTCCGCTACGCGGAGATGTTGGCCGGCGCCGGAAGGAAGTTCTGACCCCGTGACCCGCCGCCTCCCGGCGCCGGTCGGAGGCCGCAGAGCGGAGCGCTGACGTGCCACTCGCCATCTACATCGCCCGCCGCCTGGTGTTCCTGGTGGTGGCGCTGTTCGGCGTGTCGCTCATCACCTTCGTGGTCACCCGCGTCCTGCCCGGCAACCCCGCCTACCTGATCGTGGGGGTGCAGGCCGACCAGTCCACGGTCGACGCGGTCATCGAGCGGCTGGGTCTCGACCGGCCGATCGCCGAGCAGTACGGCCACTACATGCGGCAACTGTTCACCGGAGATCTCGGCGACAGCTGGCGCACCAAGAACCCGGTGACGACCGACATCGCCGTCCGCTGGCCCGCCACTATTGAGCTGGCCTCGGCCTCGGCGATCCTGGCGGTCGCTTGGTCGGTGCCGCTCGGCATCGTCTCGGCACTGCGGCGCCGCTCGCTCTCGGACCGCCTGGCCAACGTGATGTCCGGCCTTGGCGTCTCCATCCCGGAGTTCTGGCTCGGCATCATCCTGATCCTGGTCTTCTTCTACACGCTCGACTTAGCGCCGCCTCCGCTCGGGCGCACCATCGGGGTGATTCCGCCCGAAGTGACGGGCCTGTACACCCTCGACTCTGTCATCGCCGGCGATTGGGGGGCACTGCGCTCGGCCCTGGCGCAGCTGATCCTCCCGGCGGTCACGCTGGCGGTGGTCACGGGGGGACCGCTGCTGCGCGTCACACGTGGCTTCATGCGCGAGACGATGGCGTCGCATCACATCCGCTCGGCCCGGGCGTTGGGCGTGCCGGAGCGCTCCATCGTGCTCCGCCACGCTTTGCCGAACGTGCTGCTCCCGGTGTCCACGATGGCGGCCATGATGTACGGCTACCTGCTGGGTGGGACCGTTCTGGTGGAGTTCGTCTTCGCCTGGCCCGGTATCGGGAAGTACGCCATCGACTCCATCAACGCGTCGGACTATGCGCCCGTGCTGGCGGCCGTGCTGCTCAGCGCCTGCAGCTACATCCTCGTCTACCTGATCATGGACATCCTGCACTTCATCATCGACCCGAGGACGCGCACGTGAGCATTGCGCCGTCACGCGCCTCGGGTAGCACGGCTGCGGCGGGAGGTCGCCGCGCCAGCTCTGCGGCGCAACCGGTCCGCATTCTCGTCGCCGTCGCCACGGCGACGATCGTCCTGGCCGCCTTGGTCTGGGATCCCGATTGGCGGGCGATCCGGGCGGTCCTGTCCGTGCTGGCGGTCCTCTTGGCCCCCCTGGTATGGGACCATCGCCGCCGAGTGATCCGGCCCGCTGTGGCCGTGATGCTGGCGATCATCCTGGCGGCTCTTATCGGCCCACTGTTCACGCGGGATCCGCTGATGCTCAGTGCCGGCGAGTCGCTGGCGCCTCCCGACGGGAGTCTCTGGTTCGGGACCGACCAGTTCGGTCGGGACATCTTCGCCAGGGTGCTGCACGGGGCGCGCCTCGACCTCGGTGTCGGCTTCAGTGCCGCGGCGCTGGCGGTTGTGGTTGGCATGCCCCTCGGGGCGCTGGCCGTCTTCCGGGGCGGTCTGTTCGACGCCGTGCTGCTGCGTATCTCCGAGTCGTTCCAGGCCTTCCCGACACTGCTGCTGGCGCTCGGCATCGTGGCGGCCGTGGGGCCGAGCATCCCCATCCTCATCTTCATCATCGCCATCGTGAACGTGCCGGTGTACCTGCGCCTTACCCGCAGCGCCGTGGCTCCCATCATCAACGCGGATTTCGTGCTGGCGGCGCGCTGCGCCGGACAACGCGAACTGACCATCCTGTGGCGCCACATCCTTCCCAATGTCAAGCAGGTAGTCCTGGCCCAGTTCTCGGTGAACGTGGCGTGGGCCATCCAGATCCTGGCCGCCCTGAGCTTCGTCGGCCTGGGTGTGCCGGTTCCCACGCCGGAATGGGGCGCCATGGTGCGCGACGGTTACGAGCAATTGGTCTACGGCCGCTGGTGGGTGGCTCTGTTCCCAGGTCTGGCGATCCTGGCAACAGTGCTCACCCTCAACCAGTTGAGTGACCGCGTGAGGCACACCACGTGAGCGCCTCCGCAGGCCTCGAGGCGACCGTCGCGGGTGGCGGTACGCCGATGCGGGACGGCGGGGACGTTCCTGTCCTGGACGTGGTTGACCTGACCGTCGGCTTCGGTTCGGCGGGCAGGCCGCAGTCCATCCCGCTGCAGGGCATCCGCCTACAGGTGGGTGCCGGCGAACGGATGGCCCTGGTCGGCGAATCCGGCTCGGGCAAGAGCCTCACGGCCGCGGCGGTTCTCGGGCTGCTGCCCGAGGGCGCGGAGATCATCCGCGGCTCCGTCCGCCTCGACGGCGAGGAATTGCTCGGCGCCCCCGAGCGCCGCCTGCGCGAGCTGCGGGGCGGCCGGATGGCGATCATGTTCCAGAACCCCCGCGCTTCGCTGAACCCGGTGCTCACGGTCGGCGGGCAGATCGCCGAGGTGATCAGGGTGCACGGTAATGCCGGTCGTCGGGAGAGTTGGACCCAGGCGGTGGACCTGCTCGGGGAGATGGGCATCCCCGACGCCGGCCGGCGACCCAAGGACTACGTGCATCAGTACTCCGGTGGCATGGCGCAGCGGGCCGCACTGGCCATGGCGCTGTCCTGCCGGCCCGATCTGCTGATCGCGGACGAGCCCACGACCGGCCTCGACGCCACGCTGCAGCAACAGGTGCTGGAACTCGTGGTCGAGCAGGTGGCCTCACGGGATGCCTCGCTGCTCCTCATCACCCACGACATCGCCGTCGCCCGCAGCACCTGCGAACGCACGACGGTCATGTACGCGGGTCGGGTGATGGAAACCGGACCGACCGCTTCGGTCGTCGGGGATCCGAAGAATCCCTACACCGCGGCGTTGCTCAAGGCCTTCGTAACGGTCGACGCCGGCCGCATGTACGCCATCGGCGGCACGGTGCCCACGCTGATGGGCGAACTCACCGAGTGCGCCTTCGCCGATCGCTGTCCGCAGGCCGCGCCGGAGTGTCGCGACGGCGTCCCCGAATTGCGCCCTGTTGCCAACCGCCGAGTGGCGTGCGTGAGAGCATGAACGAGCCCGCGAATGCGCCCGTCGTCGAGGTCCGCGACCTCGTAAAGGACTACGTGACCCGCGACGCCCGACTGCGCCAACGTGTTGCACGCGCCGTGGACGGCGTTGGTTTCGAGATCCACGCCGGCGAGACGTTCGCCATCGTCGGCGAGTCGGGGTCGGGCAAGACGACCGTTGGGCGGGTGCTGTTGAAGCTCACGCCGGCGACCGACGGGACGGTGACATTCCGTGGCGACGAGATCCTGGGCGTGCCGGAGCGCCGGTTCCGGCCCGAGCGCCGGCGCATGCAGATGGTGTTCCAGGACCCGCTCGCGGCTTTCGATCCGCAGACCACCATCCGCTCGAGCCTGCGCGAGTTCACCCGGTTCAACGTCGAGCAGAGCCGCGCCGAGCAGAACGCGGCCATCGCCGAGGCGATACGCAGCGTCGGCCTGGACCCCGAAATTGCCGACCGCCGGCCGTCGCAGGTCAGCGGTGGTCAGCTCCAGCGGCTGAGCGTTGCGCGCTCGCTGCTCCCCGAACCGCAGTTGCTCTTCCTGGACGAGCCGACGTCCTCCCTCGACGTGTCCATCAGGGGTCAGATCGTCAACCTGCTTCTGGACCTTCAGGAAACCAGCGACATGGCCTACCTGCTGGTGGCTCACGACCTGCGGGTTGTCTACGCGATGGCGCACCGGGTGGCGGTCATGTACCTAGGGCAGTTCGTGGAGGTCGGGTCGCGGGATCAGGTCTATGCCAACGCCCGACACCCGTACACCCGCGGCCTGCTCGACGCCGCCGAGCTGGACGAGCCGCCGCGCCACGGTGAGCCGGTGCGGCTCGTCGGCGAGCTGAGCGAGGAGCAGGCCGCAAAACCGGGTTGCCGCCTCACGATGCGCTGCCCGTTCGCGGTCGAGCGCTGCGAAGAACCGCAACCCCTCCGGGCCACTGAGGCAGGACATCTCGTACGCTGCTGGCAGGCAATCGAGCAGCCCGTGGAGATCGGCCTGCCCGCCGACGAATGAGAACCGAGAGCCACACCTGACAGCGCGCGAGGGCGGCGATGCCGGGGGCGACGGGGCGGCCATGCCAAGCCGCCGGAGCGCTACCGGCAGCGTCGCCCGGGCCACCCAACCCGGGTGAGGACAGCACAACGAATGCAGCCAAGGAGTTTCCGATGCAGCAGGTAGATCCGGTCACCGTCGAGGTGATCCGCAACGCCTTCATCTCGATCGCCTCGCAGATGAACAACAACCTGGCGCGCTCGGCCTACACGCCGATCATCTACGAGATGAAGGACTGCTCCGTGGGGCTGTTCAACGAGAAGGCCGAGTTGCTGGGACAAGCCCCGGGTCTTCCGATCTTCCTGGGCAGTCTCGAGGCCGCCGTAAATGCGACGACCGAACACTTCGGCGGCCTGGAGATCTACCGTCCCGGCGATGTCTACGCCGTCAACGACAGCTATCTGGTGGGCAGCCACCTGAACGACGTGAGCGTGTTCTCGCCCATCTTCCACGAGGGCGATCTGGTCGGCTTCGGGGCCACCAAGGCGCACTGGATCGACATAGGGGCAAAGGACCCCAGCCAGACGAACGACGCCACGTCCATCTACGAAGAGGGCTACCGGCTCGGCCCCACCCATCTCTTCCGGGAGGGGCGGCCCGAACGAGGCGTCCTTGAATTCCTCACGCGCAACAGCCGCCAGCCCCGCTCGATCTGGGGCGACATGCACGCGCAGATCGCCGCCTGCCGCACCGGCGAGCGGCAGTTGGGCGAGTTGCTGGACCGTTTCGGTCGCCCGACCGTGGAGGCCGCGGCCGAGGTGGTGTTCGAGCAGTGCGAGCGGCTCGACCGGGAGGCCGTGGGCGCCATCGCCGACGGTGTGTTCCGGACCGAGGGTGAGATGGACAGTTGGGGGCCAGGCGGCGACCCGGTGTACGTCCGGGCCACGGTGACCGTCTCCGGCGACGAGATGGTTCTCGACCTCGACGGCTCGTCGCCGCAGACCCCCGGCTGCATGAACTGCGGGTTCGCCCAGACGGTGGCGGCTGCTCGGTTGGCCTACAAGCTCCTCATCAACCCCGAGGTCCCGGTCACGGCCGGCACGTTCCGGAACCTGCGGCTCGCTGCCCCGGAGGCTTCCATCTTCGACGCCCGGGAGCCGGCGGCGTGCCAGTACTACTACCCGCACCTCGGGCTCATGATCGATCTGTTTATCAGCGCGCTCGCGCCGGGCATGCCCGACAAGGTGGTCGCCGCGCAGGCCGCCGACCCCATTAACGTGCTGTTCGTCGGGACCGATCCCGATACCGGCGAGGACTTCGTGACGGGCGAGGCCACGGCGGTGGGCTGGGGGGCGTTCGCCGGCGGCGACGGCACGAACGGACTCATCAACTACGGCGGCGGTGACCTCAAGAACATTCCGGTGGAAGTGCTGGAGTCGCGCTACCCGATCCGCGTCCACAGCTACGGCGTGTTGCCGGACTCGGGGGGTCGGGGTCGCTGGCGGGGCGGCTGCGGCGTGGAACGCGAGTACGAGGTGCTCACCGACGGGGTCACCCTCTCGACCTGGTTCGAACGCACCAGGACGCCGGCCTGGGGGCTGTTCGGCGGCGAGTCGGGCAAGGCCACCGAGGCGGTGATCACGGTTGACGGGGAGACCATGTCGGTGCTGAAGGTGAACCGGTTCCCGGCTCCGGCGGGCAGCCGGCTGCGCATCGCGACGGGCGGCGGCGGCTACGGCGACCCTGCCGAGCGCAGCGACGAGGATCACCGCCGCGACCTGATCGATGGCTATACGACGGTCGTCCCGCAGGGGCTGGACGCGCCCGAACTCGGGGGCGCCGGGAACGGCGCATCGGGGAACGGCGCGTGAGCGTTCCCGACACCCCGCTGCGGATACGGGGTACCTCCTGGCTGGACGTCGCCACAGGCGAGTCCGCGGCCTGCGACCTCCTCGTGGCGGGAGGGGTGATCCAGCCTGACGACGGCCGTGAGGCGATCGATGTGGACGCTTCGGGGATGACGGCCATGTTCGGCCTTTGGGACTGCCACGCTCACCCGGGTGGCCTCATGTACGACAACGTCGGCGTGGGCTTCTTCGAGGGCGTGCCCGAGCGCACCATCCGCGCCGGGGAGAACTTCGCCGGGGCGCTGGCGGCCGGCGTGGCCGGTGTGCGCGCCATGGACGAGTCCGACGAGTTGGATCTGGCCTGGGGGCGGGCCTACGCGGCGGGGACCACGCCGGGACCCCGGGTCACCGGCGCCGGCCGGGCCATCCGCACCACGGCCGGGCACGGCACCTGCTTCCCGCGGCACTACACCGCCGTCAACATGGAGTTGATCGTCGACGGCCCCGACGCCATGGCCTGGGCGGTGCGCCGCCAGGTGGAGCGCGGCGCCCAGTGGATCAAGGTCATGCTGACCGGCGGCCTCTACAGCCCGCACGAGACCGCCGAGGGTGGTCAGTTCACCGTGGCGGAGCTCGATGCGGTCATGGAGGTGGCCAACCTCCGGGGAATACCGGTGGCGGCGCACTGCGGCGGCGCCGACGTGGCTATCGCCTTCTCCGAGCGGGGAGGCCGGTCGGTCGAGCACGGCTATGTGCTGAACGAGGAAGCAGCCGCGGTGATGGCCCGAAACGGGACCTGGCTGGTCCCGACCGTCGGGGTCACCCACGACCAGGAGTACATCGAGGCCGAGAACTGGCCCATGCACGCCGCCGAGCGCTCCCGGGAGATCTTGCCGGGCCACGCCGAGGCACTGGCCGCGTGTATCGCTGCTGGGGTGCGGATCGCCACCGGCGCCGACCTGAACCCCATCGGCGTGCGGCTGCACCGCGAACTGGAGATGCTCGAGCGGGCGGGCATGGACCGCCGTGCGGTGCTGCACGCCGCCTCCGTCGGCGGGCGGGACCTGAACGGCCTCGGTGACGCCTCGGTCCCTGTGCCGGGCGCAGCGGCCGATCTGGTGCTGCTGGCCGCCAACCCGATGGATTCCCTGGGCGCGCTCGGTCACCCTCGATTGGTCGTGACGCATGGCCGGCCGGCAGCGGGCGAGATGGCCGGCCCGCTCGCGACCGCGCGGGCGACGTAGCGTCGGCCGGGGCGGCGACGCAGCGATTGGTCGCCGTCTCTTGGCGGCGCCGGACGCCGGCGTACACCGGCGAGAGGGAGAACGACTGTGACAACTGATACCGACTTCGACCACGCAGCACGGCGCGCTGCTTTCGGGGCCGTTCTGGAGGGTGCCGGCGTGGACCTCGCCTGGTTCCCCACCGGGGCCGACCTGGAGTACCTCACGGGGCTGCAGCGGCGGGTGCCCACGTTCGGCGACGTCAACTACACCCACGGCTGGGTGGCGGGGGCGTTCATCGTCCGCGACCGCGACCCGGTCTTCCTGCTGCCGCGCAACTTCGTGGAGTTCGACCTGCCCGAAGGCGTGCCCGGCGAGGTCATCAGCGTGGACGAGATGGACGACGGCGACGCCCTGTTCGCCCGGTCGGCCGGCTCGCTGGGCCCCGCCCGACGTGTCGCCATCGGCGCCCGGACGTGGGGCTCGGCGGTGATGCGGTTGCTGGAGGCGTTCGGGGGTGCCGAACTCGTCGACGGCAGCCGCCTCGTGAACCGCCTGCGCCGCATCAAGACCCCCGGCGAGCTGGCGCTGATGAAGCGGGCCTGCGGCATGGCCGACGATTCGATGGCCGAGGTCGCCGGCCGCGTGCGTGCGGGGGTGACCGAACTGGAACTGGCCGAGGAGGTCAACTACCACCTGCTGCGCCTCGGGGCGCGCACCTGGTCGTTCGACACGGCGGTCTGGTCGATGGGTCCCAGTGACGACCGTGACGCCAACGTGCGGATCTCCCAGCAGGCGCTGCGCGGCGGCAACGGGATCTCGTTCGACTTCGGCGCCGTGCTGGAGGGCTACTGCTCGGACTTCGGGCGCACGGTCCACGTCGGCGACCCCGGCGAGGAGTACCGGCGCGTCTACGAGACCGTGATGGCGGCGCAGCAGGCCGGCATTGACGCCGTCCGTCCCGGTGTGACCGCCTCGGCCGTGCACCGGGCGACGCGGCAGGTGATCGTTGACACCGGCTACGGCGACTGGTTCCGCCATCGCACCGGGCACTGCATTGGCCTCGACGTGCACGAGGAGCCCTTCATTTCCCCCGAGGACAACACGCCGCTGGAAGCCGGCATGACCTTCACGATCGAGCCCTCGGTGTTCTGGCCGGGCCGGGTGGGGGTCCGAGTGGAGGACATCATCGTCTGCACACGGGCGGCGGCGTGAAACTGAACGAGTACCCGACCGACCTCGTCGCCAACGACTAGGGAGGCCGTCATGATGAAGCAGCGCCCTGGCGCGCTCGTCACCGGCGGGGCGCGCGGTATCGGCCGGGCGATTGCCGAGCGGCTGGCGGTCCGGGGCGACACGGTGTTCATCGGCGATATCGGCGATACGGCTGCCGTTGCCGCTGCGGAACTGGCTGCCGCCGGTCTGACGATCCAGCCGCTCGAACTGGACGTCCGTCATCCCGAGTCACTGGCCACTGCGGTGGCGCGGGTCGAGAGCGTGGCGCCGCTCGCCACGATGGTGAACAACGCCGGAGTGGGGTGGGTCCGGCCGCTGGTTGAGGTCACGCCGCAGGAGTTCGACGACCTGATGTCGGTCAACCTGCGGGGCACGTTCTTCGGCATCCAGGCGGCGGCGGTCGCCATGGCTTCCCGCGGCGGCTGCATCGTGAACGTGGCATCCACCTCGGCGTTCACTGCCTCGACGACCCCCATGGTGCCGTACGACACGTCCAAGGGCGCGGTGCGCATGCTCACCATCGCCGCGGCCCGCGAGCTCGCACCGGCAGGGATCCGCGTCAACGCCGTGGCACCGGGCACCCTCGACACGCACCTCAGCCGCGCCGTGTTCGACGGCCATCCCGATGAGTTAGCGCGCCAATCCTCCGAGCGCATCCCGCTCGGTCGGCTCTGCACGGTGGCCGACATAGCGGCCGCTGTGGACTATCTCAGCTCCGAGGCCGCCTCCTACGTCACGGGGCACGTCCTCGTGGTTGACGGCGGCTGGTTGACGTGAGCAACGCTCACCCAGCGCCGGTTGGCGCGAGTTGCGTCATCGCATCGCTGCATACCTGACCACCAGAAAGGACCTGCCATGTCCGACATCACTGTGACCACTGAAGCGGCTCCCGAGCCGCGGGGGCCGTACCCGCACATCCGCGTCGACGGTGACCACGTCTGGGTGACCGGCCAGATCGGCCGGGATCCGGCCGGCGGCGACTTTGTCGAAGGCGGCTTCGAGCCCGAGTTCCACCAGGCGATCACCAACCTCGAGCAGATCCTCAGCGAGGTGGGTTTGTCGCTACCGCACGTGGTCCATGCCTGTGTGCAATTCATCAACGAGGACGACCTGGACGCCATGAACCGGATCTACGGCGAGCGTTTCCGGGAGCCGTACCCCGCTCGAACCAGCTTCGGCGTGGTATTCCTATGGAAGGGCGCCAAGGTGCAGATCGACTGCGTCGCCCGGCGTGCCTGACCGGCCGCCGAGACATATAGTCACGCCTGCACCGTCGCCGGGGCGGCACTCAACCCGGGAGGCCTCCGATGTCCGAACAACCGAACGAATCCGCCAACATGGGCGTGCGGGAGGACCTCTGGTCGCGCACGTACCAGATCGGTGTTGTTGTGCGCGACCTCGAGCAGGCCGTGGAGTTCTACGAGCGGCTCGGGATCGGGCCGTTCGTCGAGGGCCCGTCGGGGCACACGCTGGAGCGCAAGATCTATGGCGTCGATGCCCCCGATGTGGCGGTGCGGGGGCTTATCGCCCAGATGGGCGACATCGAGTTCGAGTTGTTGCAGCCTGTGGCCGGCAAGGGCATCCAGGCGGAATTCCTCGAGCGCCACGGAGAGGGTGTCGTGCACCTCTGTGGCTACACGGACGACTTGGACCGCGACATGGCCGACCTCACCGGCCTGGGGTATGCGGTGATCTCCTACGGCCGGGTGTCCGACGGCGGACGATTCGCCTACTTCGAGACCCGCGAGGTGGGTGGGCTGGTGCTGGAGTTGTTCGAGCCGGGCGAGACCTTCACGTAGGAGCGGCGGCCCATCGGGTGGCGGTGATTGCCCACCGGAGTGCCGACGTGCATGACTGCTCCGGAGACCAGGTGTGATAAAGCCGAGAAACCTCGCGATCCTCATGCAGCGCTTGGCCGACCTGGTGTCGACGAGTAGGTATGACCCGACGAGGCGCACGTGCTTCGTCTGCTACGACGATGCCGACTTCAGTGAGGTCGAACAATTCATCCGCCAATTCGGCAGCGAATTCATACCTCGCTGTATCGGGATTACGGAGCAGGACAGTTTCATCGACAGTCTCGACGAGGACTACATCAAGAGCCGAGTCCGCTACGAGCATCTCGGTGATTCGACTGTGACGATCGTCCTGATCGGCGAGAACACCTGGCACCAGAAGTTTGTCGATTGGGAACTCGCGGCGTCCCTCCAGGACAGTCCGGTCCGGCATCGCAACGGGATACTCGCGGTACCCCTCCCTTCGATGAAGAACAAGGTGATATTTCCGGAGCGGCTCGCGGACAATTACTTCGGGTTCGACAACGAGAAGTCCTGCGTGGTGTACGACAGCTATCCGACGACACCGGACTCTCTCCGCTCGAAGATCGACAGCGCGCACGATGCCCGGTCCGAAGCGAGCAGGGAAGTGAACAACAGCCGACCCCTCCGCCGCAGAGACACGCCGTGACCAACGAGTCCCGGGTGCCGCCGGTCCCGACCCGGTCTCCGGTCGCCGAGCCCGCCTTCGCCCCCATCCGAGCGTTTCCGCCTCCTACTGATGACGTTCGCTCGGATCGCCCGTCCGGAATAGGATGACGCGCCGGATTGGAGCGGGACTACCAGCGGTGGGAGTCGCCGTGGTGATAGCGAGGAGCGGACCGTATGACTGAGTATCGCAAGGTTGAGATTGCGCTTCCCGAGTTGAAGGAGTTGGCCGACGCCATCGACGACGGGCCCGGTGATCGTCTGGCGCGCACCAAGGCCGGAGCGGTCGACCACGACGGCCAGCGTCGTTACCTGGAGCGCTACCGCGAGGTGGCCGCCGATGACCCGATCCAGCAGGGCTGGGACGCCAACGAGAACGAGTTCCACGCCAAGACGAAGATCTTCTCAGTCCTGGCCGAGGCAATGGAGATCGAACTCGGCAAGGACGAGGGGCGGGCGGCCGTGTCGCGCGCCCGCGAGCGCCAAGGCGTGCAGATGGGCTCGATGATGGCCGAGAGGTCGCGCGCCAAGGGTGACCGCCTCAGCCTCAACAACTTCTTCAAGGAGTTCTGGAGCTACTTCGCGTGGTCGCCGAAGCTGGACACCGAGCGCTACTTCGAGGACGACGGGAACATGGCCAAGTACGTCCTGCGCCTCAACTGCCCCATCGGCGACTACCTGCGGGACAACGCCCCCGACGTGGAGTTCTCCTCCAACTTCTGCGACCTCGACGAGCACATTGCCCTCACCTACAACCCCAACATCCGCTACTCCCGCAAGCGCTGGGTCCCGGCAGGGGATCACTACAGCGAGCTGATCTGGGAACTCGACAGCGACGACGTCCTCGACTGAGCGGCCCCGTGCGTGCCGATCACGACTGCCGTCATTCCGGCCGAGGGCCTGCACCGTTCGCGAGCCTCACAGCCGTCATTCCGGCGAAGGCCGGAATCCACTGCCCAGCGGCCCCGCTCGCGCTGCGGCGGGCTGATGTCCTGAGAGCCGGCCGATGACCATGCGCGCGCTCCTGATGTTCGGCCAGGGCCGGCTGGAGATGGCCGACATCGGCGTGCCCGAGCGGCCCCCCAACTCGGCGCTGGTGCGGGTACGCGCCTCGGCGCTGGGCCTGTTCCACAAGCAGATGGCGGCCGGGATGATCGACACCGGTGGCCTTCCCCGGATCCTCGGCCACGAGATCGTCGGGGAGATCGTCGAGGCCGACTCAGCCGCCACGCCGTTGCCGGGATCGCTGGTGGTGGCTGACGCGGTTGTGGGCTGCGGCGTCTGCGAGTGGTGCGTCCGCGGCGCCGAAAGCATTTGCCCGTGGATGCGTCACCTCGGGATCGACCTCGACGGCGGCTTCGCCGAGTACGTGGTCGTGTCCGAATCGAACGTATTCGCGCTGTCGGCGGCCACGCCGCTGGACGAGGCCGTGATGCTGGGGTCGGCATTGCCGGCGGCGGTGCACGGGCTGCGCCGGTCGGGTATCAGCGCCGGCTCGCGGGTGGTTGTCTCGGGTATCGGGAGCATCGGCCTCACGGTGTGCCAGGTCGCTCGGGCCATGGGCGCCACCACCCTCGTGGCAGCCGACGTGGCCGACGATCACCTCGCGGCGGCCGAACCGTGGGTGGACGCCACCGTCAACGTCTCGGGATTGTCTCCGGCAGACGCGGCGGAGGCGCTGCGCGAGGCTCTGGGGGCACCGCACGGCGCCGACCTCGCGTTCGAGGCGGCCGGTCATCCCTCCAGCATCGACACCGTGCTGCGGGCCGCACGCCCAGGTGGGACCGTGCTGCTGATGGGCATCGTCCACGGCGCCGCCTCGCTGAACTTCGCCGACTTCCTGGCGGACTTCCTGCGCCGCGAAGTGACCATCATCACCACCTTCGGCTTCACACGCGCCGACTTCCTGCTGGGCAACGCCCTCTACGAGGCCGGCAACCTGGATCTACGTTCCCTCGTCGTGGGACCGACCGTTCCGCTGGCGGAGGTTCCTGCCGCGCTCGACCGCATAGCGGCCGCCGGCACCGGCGGGAAACGCCACGTCGTCGACGTGGCCATGGGCTGAGCCGCCAAGCGCTGATCGAGCGATCCACGCCCCCATCCCGACGGCACTATCCCAGTGCAGTGAGTCGCGGATCCGTGATGATGCTGCTACTCGGCGTTCTTCTGGGACCGCCCGCCCGAATCCCTCTGGCGGGCTCTCATCCATGTCGCGCATAGCGCACCTCGACGACGAGGTTCGGCTACTAGTGCGGTGACCGGAAACGTTCGCGCGGGTGTGGTTTTATGCGGCTTGGGTTTGGGGTCGGCCCCATTGGTGGCCTTTCTCGGAGCGGATTCGGGCTCGTTCTCGGCGTTGAGCTAGCAGGAGTTCGGGGCGGCTGCCGTCGGTGTTGCGCCAGCGGAGGTAGTGGTGGAGTCGGCGGGTCAACACGACATGGTTGGGGTGATTGGAGTTGTTGAGGACGAACTCTCGTAGCGGTCCGAAGTGTGCTTCGATGGGGTTCGCCCACGAGCTGTAGGTCGGGGTGTAGCACAACTCGACGTTGTTGTTGTGGGCCCATGTGCGGATGGTTTTGGCTTTGTGCGCCGAGAGGTTGTCCAAGATGATGTGGATCATGTCGCCGTCAGGGCGTCGATCCCGGATCGTCTTCAATGCTCTCAACGTGTTGTCGGCACCTTTGCGGTGCCGGACCGTGGGCCAGTTCTAGTGGTCACTGCACGGTGAGGGCATGATACAGCTCTGCGGGGCTGTGGTAGTTGAGGCTGCGTCGGCGCTGGTTGTTGATGATGTGTGCTGCGTGTTCTGCTTGGGCGGGGGTGATGAGGCGGAGGTCGGTGCCGCGGGGGAACCACCAGCGGCATTGGCGGTTGAGGTTCTCGATCTGGCCGCGTTGCCACGGCGAGTGCGGGTCGCAGAACCACACGTCGAGGTTGTAGTGGTCGGCGAGGCGACGCCAGTTGGCCCATTCGGGGCCTTGGTCGAAGGTGAGGCTGCGGCGCAGGTGCGCGGGGATACCGTCGAGGCCTTCGATGAGGCCGGCGAGGGTCGCGTCGGCGGTGTAGCCGTCGGGCATGGTGACCGGGATGGAGAACCTGGTGGTGCGCTCGGTGAGCCAGATCATGGAGGACCGGTTGTTGGCGCCGATGATCTGGTCTGCTTCCCAGTGGCCGGCCTCGCTGCGGTCGTTCACCTGCACGGGGCGCAGGGAGATGTTCGCCACGCCGGGGCGCGACCTGGGGTTGCGCCGCTGGCGGCAGCGTCGCCGCCGCCGGCGGCTGCGCAGGCACTGCCGGGGTTCCACGTCGAGAACCCCGGCGTAGAGGGCCTGGTAGATGGTCTCCACGCACGGCCGGGCGGCCACGCCCGCCGCGGCCAGGTCCGCCCAGATCGCCTCGGGGGAGCGCCCCAGGCGCAACTCGGCGACGATCCGGTCCCGCAACGGGCCCGGAACCTCCAAGCGGCGCCGCCGCGGCCGACAGCGTGCCCGCTCGGCGCGCCGCTGCGCCATCGCCGGGCGGTAACGGCCACGGCCACCGCCCGCGGTCACCTCACGGGCGACCGTCGACCGATGCCGGCCGAGCGACCGGGCGATCGCCGCCCAACTCGCCGCCGGATCCTCAATCAGCGCCCGAGAAATCTCCTCGCGCTCGTGCAACGCCAGCGGTGCGCCTGGCATGCTGGTACCTCCATCGGTCGGTGCTTGTATTGGCACCGGTCATCATGACCGGCACCGTGCACCGACCGATGGAACTGGCCGTGCCGAACAGTTGGTCATCACCAATCGAGTAGCAGCCGTGGAACTGGCGCACGCCATGGGACTTGGTGTAGTTCGCGGGTAGACGCTGGGGGCGATTCGAGGGCGTCCACGATGATCCACCGGTCGGTCGGATCGCTAACGGTCCGAACTCGTCGAACGCGAAACACCTGCTAGCAGCGGTGTTGAGTACCTCGTCGATCCCGTCGAGCTTGGCGTCGCGATCGGCGTCGTTGGATTCCTTCCACGTCCTTGTGCGCTGCAACGTGATCTGGTTCGCCTTGAGGATCTCTCCGAGCCGTTCCCGGCCAATCACGACGATCCGAGACTCGTTGTCGCCGAGGAACGCAACAAGTTTACGGATACTCCAGCGAGTGAACGGCCGCCTCAACACTTCAGGACGCCGACTGGCCGTCGCAACGATGAATGCTTCATCGTCAGTCGTGATCCGGCGGGGACGGCCACCCGCCCACTGAGGGTCCAGCGACGCCATCCCCAACTCGTTGAACCGGTGAATCATCTCCCGGACCCGGTCCTCAGACGTCGCCACAAGCTTCGCGATCACCGGCACCCGATTCCCGCCCGCCGACGCCAACACAACACTGGCACGCCGCCATCGCACCACCGACGACTCCGACTTCCCACTGCCACGGCGCACAATCCGCTGCAACTGCTGACCTTCGTGATGCGCCAAACGACGCACAAATATCGGTTGCGACATCCCCCCATCAAAACACACCCCCAACCACACACAACCGATACCCCCACCCATGCAAACGTTTCCGGTCACCGCACTAGTCGTTTGACTCGTCCTACTGTGCTGCGTCTGGCGTTAACCGGCTCTTCGGATTTGAGCGGGGTGTAGGTCCGCGGTGGGGTACGAGGGCTCTGCGATTCTGAGGGTATCTACCACCTTCAGATCGGAGAGCCCTCGTGGAGTTGGACCCTACGCGTATGTGTGAGTTGTTGGTTGGCTTGCCGGCTGTGAACGTGCTCGGTGTCGAGGAGACGGACCTGTTGCGGGTGTCTGTCGAGACGAATCTGGAGCGGCCCCGCTGCGACGGGTGCGGCGGTCGGGTGTGGGTGAAGGACCGCCCGGTCGTGGAGTTGGTGGACCTTCCGTGCTTCGGGCGGCGGACACGCCTGGTGTGGCGCAAGCGCCGCTGGCGTTGCCCGAGCGGGTCGTGTTCGGTCGGGTCGTGGACTGAGGATGTGCCCGCAATCGCCGCGGCGCGCCTGGCAATGACGGACCGTGCCGGCCGGTGGGCGACCGAGCAGACCGGCCGCCATGGCCGCACGATCGAAGACGTGGCGGCGGACCTTGGAGCTGATTGGCACACGGTCAACGACGCCGTGGTCGCCTACGGGACACCGCTCATCGACGACGCCAGCAGATTCGGGACTGTCACCGCGCTCGGCCTCGATGAGGTGCTGTTCGCCCGGGCGGGACAGTGGCGAACCCAAGCGTGGTCCACGTCGATCGTCGACGTCGGGGCCGGCCAACTCCTCGACGTGGTCGAGGGCCGCACCGCCGCCGGCGCCTGCGCATGGTTCGCTGAGCAGCCAGAACAGTGGCGAGATGCGATCTTGTGGGCGGTGTTGGACCTGTCGCGGTGCGTGGCGGTTGGCGTTCGACACGATGCTGCCCGACGCCAGACAGGTCGCCGATCCGTTCGGGCTCGTCAAGTTGGCGAACCAGCGCCTCGACGAAGTCCGCCGCCGGGTGCAGAACGACACGCTCGGCCACCGCGGACGCAAAGACGATCCGCTGTATCGCTGCCGGCGCCTGTTGACCAAGGCCGACGAACGCCTCAACGACAGTGGCCGGTCGAAGCTGCTGGGCCTGCTCGCAGCGGGCGACCCCCACGGCGAGGTCCGCATGGCGTGGCACGCCAAAGAAGTCCTCCGGTCGATCGACGCGGCCCACTTCGCACTGCTGCTGCCGGTAACCATCCCGGAGGAGTACGCGGACGTGCCCTACGTGGCGTCGGACTTCACGAACTTCTCCCAGCCCTGGATCCACGACGGCAGCGCCGACGCCCTGTTCCTGGTCAGCCCGTACTGGATGGGCTACGTCGGTCTCGGGACCGCGGTTGCGGTGCTGAACGGCGACGACGTGCCTCGCATCAACTGCGTGCCGTTCCCTGTCGTGAACCCGTCCAACGTGAACGAGGACTGGGTACAGATCGAACTGATTCCCGAGGGCTGGCAGGCCGAGGTCGGCTAGGTCCCGGGAATGACACTCAGCAGGGAGGGAGAAAAAATGAGCAATGACGATCATACGGTCTGTCTGACCTTCGACTTCGATGCGATCTGCCTCTGGCTGGGATCGTTCGGGGCAGAGACACCCAGCATGTGCTCTCGAGGGGAGTTCGCCGTCCCCGGCTTGAAGCGTGTGCTCAAGGTGCTGGACAAGCACGACATCAAGTCCACGTTCTTCTGCCCGGGGCACTCGGCCCACCTGTACCCGGACCTCGTCAAGGAGATCGTGGACAAGGGCCACGAGATCGGCCATCACGGATGGAGCCACCGCAACCCCACCAAACTCACCCGGGAGGAGGAGAAGCGGGACTTCGAGCTGGGCTTCGAGGCGATTGACTTCGCCGCCGGCGTCGTGCCCACCGGGTGCCGCACTGCGGCGTGGGACTTCAGCCCCAACACGCTCGACCTCATGATGGAGTTCGACCTGAACTACTCGTCGACGTTCATGGCAAGCGACTTCTACCCCTACTACCTGCGCTCGGGTGACAAGTTCCCGAAGAACGAACCCTTCGAGTTCGGCGAACTGGTCGACATGGTCGAGTTGCCGCCGAGCTGGGGCCTCGACGACTTCCCGCCGCTGGAGTACGTGTGGGGTATGAACCAGGGCCCCAACACGCCGTCGCAGGTGCGGGAGTTGTGGCAGGGCGAGTTCGACTACATGGTCGAGAACTGCCCCGGTGGGATGTACGTCCTCACGTGCCACCCGCAGTTCATCGGCCGCGGGTCGCGTCTCAGGATGCTCGACGGGTTGATCGACCACATGAAGGGTGACGGGCGCACCTTCCGGACACTCGCCGAGCTGGCGGCCAAGTTCCGCAGCGAGAACCCCCTCGATGAGTGGGCGGAGGCCAACCCCCATCTGACAGGGGCTGCCGCACGACCGCCGGCGACCTCGGAGAAGCTGCGACGCCTGATGCAGAGCTAGGGCGCAGTCCGCACGGCCGCTCGCTGAGGAGCCGGAGAGCGACAGTGGACGATGATCACGCTCGGTCGGGGCTTCTGTGATCGACGAATCGTCGGCTGACCGCGCCCGCTCATCGGCTGCCAGGAGCTACAGGCTCTCGCTGCGCGACTGGGGCTCCAAGCATTCGACCGAACTGCAGTTGCTGGTCGGTCTCGGGCTGCTGATCCTCATATTCGCGCTGATCGAGCCGTCGATCTACCCGACGACGGACAACTTCCGGAACATCGCGCGGCAGGCGGGGATACTGCTGGTGGTGGCGATCGGCCAGATGTTCGCCATAACCGTCGGCGGGTTCGACCTGTCGGTCGGGGCGAACATGGGGTTCTCCAGCGTCGCCACCGCCCAGGCGCTGGGGGCCCACGGCGTCCCGGCGGCCATCGTGATCGGACTGCTCACCGGCGCGGCGATCGGACTGGCGAACGGGCTCCTGATCGCCAAGCTGCGCGTGAGCCCGTTCGTCGTCACCATGGCCATGTTGACCTTCCTGACCGGGTACTCCGGCGTCCGAAGCGGGGGGGCGTCGGTCATCGCCAACGACCCGACGTTCAAGTGGTTCGGGGGCCGCGACTGGGGCGTCCTGCCTTCGACGTTCGCGATCGGCATCATCGTGCTGCTGCTGGCCGTGGTGTTCACCGGCAGGACGCGCATCGGCCTCTACGTGTACGGCATCGGCGGAAGCCGCGAGACGTGCCGCCTTACCGGGATTCCCGTGGCCCGCTACGAGACCGTCACGTACATGATCACCGGCATGCTTGCCGGCGCGGGCGGGATCATGGCCGCGTCCCGCGTGTCGATTGGCCAGACCGCGCTCGGGGCGGGCTACGAGTTGCGGTCCATCGCCGCAGCGGTGATCGGAGGTGCGGTCATCGGCGGCGGCAAGGGCCGTCTGAGCGGGGTCTTCCTCGGCGTCACCCTGATGACGTGCCTGACCGTGGGGCTCGGCGTAACCGGTGTCAGCACCTTCAAGCAGCAGATGGCGATCGGTGTCGCCCTCGTCGTGGCGGTCCTGATCAGCCAGATTCGCGGAGGACGCATCCGCCGGACGTCGGACATCCTGCCGGCACTCATGCAGCTCTTCGGTGGCGCTCGCCGTGATGGTGACCGGGACCGCCCGGTCGCCGCCTCGGCCCCCGCGGCGGATCCGGCGCATGATGACACCGCCTGACCCGGTCGCGGAGCTGAATCCGAGCGTGGCGTCCAGCGGGCAGAAGCCGCCCGGGGACGCTCCCGCGGCACGCTTGGACGGGATATCGAAGTCGTTCCCGGGGGTGAAGGCACTCGACGACGTGTCCTTCGACGTGCGCCGGGGCGAGGTTCATGCACTCCTGGGCGAGAACGGCGCCGGCAAGTCCACCCTGGTGAAGATCCTGGCCGGGCTGATCCGCCCCGACTCGGGTCGCATCCAGCTCGACGATGCCGACGTGGTCTTCGGCGGGCCCCGGGACGCCCAGCGGCGTGGCATCAGCTACGTGCCCCAGGAAGTGCAGGCGGTTCCGGACTTCAGCGTCGGGCGCAACATGCTGCTGGGCTTCGAGGGGCCATTCGATCGGAAGGGCAAGCTCACCGCCAAGGAGCGAAGGCTTGCCCGGGAGGCGCTCGACCGCTGCGGCGCCTCATTCAGCGAGACCGCCTCAGCAGGTCAGCTCAGTGTTCCGGAACTGCGGCTCGCACAGATCTCGAGGACGCTCCTGCATCCGGGCGACGTTATCCTCCTCGACGAACCCAACGCGGCCCTGTCGGAGAACGACGCCGCGGCGATGCTGCAGCGCCTGCGGCTGCTGCGTGATCAGCGGAAGGCGATCATCTACGTGAGCCACCGGCTGACCGAGGTGCTGGGCATCGCCGACCGGATCACGGTTCTTCGCGATGGTCATGCTGTCGGGACGTTCCCCCGGGCGGAACTCGACAAGGACAAGATCGTCGCACTCATGACCAAGGACAGCAGGCTCGCCGATCATGAACCCGCCGGGCCGGTCACTCGCCGCCCGCCGTCGGCCGCAACGACAAACGGGAACCTCCTGCTCGAGGTCGACGGGCTGACGCGAGAGCCCAACCTCGTCGATGTCACGTTCGGGCTGCAGGCGGGGAAGATCGTGGGAGTGGCGGGTGTGCAAGGTTCGGGTCACGGTCACCTCCTCCGTGCCATCGCCGGCGTCGACGGATACGACCGGGGCCGCGTCGCCGTCGGTGGCCAGGCCCTTCACCCGGCCGTCGTACGCCATGCATACCGGGCGGGCGTTGTTCTGGTTCCCGCGGATCGCCGCGCCTCGGCCATCGTCCCGGAGATGTCGGTGCGAGCCAACCTCACGCTGCCCATTCACTCCACGGCAAGGCGAGCCGGCATACGCCGGATCCGCAGGGAGCGGCAACTGGCCCGGGAGTACGTCGACGCGCTCGGAATCCGGCCCGCCAACACCGAGATCCTCGCCGGAAACCTCAGCGGCGGCAACCAACAGAAGCTGGCGCTGGCGCGGGCGCTCGTGTCGAAACCGAGCGTCCTGTTGCTCGACGAACCCACGCAGGGGATCGACGTTGCCGCCAAGGCGGAGATCCTGGCGCTCATCCGGCGGTTGGTGCAGGCGCTCGGATTCGGTGTCGTGGTGGCGTCATCGGAGTTCGAGGAGTTGCTCGGCGTGGCCGACGTGATTCACGTCATGAGCCAAGGTCGATTGGTGACCACTTTCCCGACCGAAGAGGCCGACTACGAGCGAATCCTGCACGCCGCCCTGCCATAGCGCGGGACCCAGGAACGGAGACACCCCATGCTTCTTGCCAACCCCCGAGGCGGGTACCACTTCCTCACGGGAATCGACCCCTACTCGTGCGGCGTCGTTGCGGACCCGGGTTTTGAGGTTGTCCACGCAACTCTGCGGAGCCCACTGCCCTGGCAGGAGGGCTTCGAGAAGATCGACTCGTACCTGGGGGAAATCGGCCGGGATCGTCATGCCCTCTGCGCGATCGAGCTTCGCTCACCGACACCGTTCACGATGGCGGGATTCATCGAGTTCAACGTGGGCTACTGCGAGCTGGTCCAGTCATGGGATCTCTATGTTGGTGACCTGAATCCCCTCGCCCGGACGAACGTGGCTCCGGCTGACCACCCACCTGCAGTTCCCGCCCTGCACGCCTTCTCCTACACGGCACCCGCCGAGCAGGACGCGCCGATGACATTCGTCGTCGCCGGTGCCGCGGAGTTGCGCGAGGCAGCGCTCGACGAGAACACAATCATCCGCAAGGGCGAGTCCGGGCCCGAGGCCATGCGCGAGAAGGCCGACCACGTGATCGGCATCATGGAGGAGCGCCTCCATGGATTGGGTGCCAACTGGGACCCAATCACCACCGTCGACGTGTACACGGTGCACCTGCTCGAGGCGCTGCTGGAGGACGCGGTGGTGCCGAGGATCGGCCCTGCGACGCGCCGCGGGATCTGCTGGAGCCGATCGCGGCCCCCGGTCCTCGGACTCGAGTTCGAGATGGACATGCGCGGCGTACGGTCCGAAATCACCGTATAGAACGAGCCCCCGACCGACCGCAGGCGACATTCCGGCGATCCGGGCTGCGCTGCCGGTGGACCGCCCGTCAGGTGCCTAGTCGGCCAGCCAGCCTCCGTCGACGGCGACGTAGGAACCGGTCATGAACGAGGAGGCATCGGAGGTCAGGAACGCCGCCACTTCGGCGATTTCCGCGGGGTCGCCGGGGCGCCCCAGCGGCGTCCGGCCCATGAGGAAGGCCCGTCGTTCGGGGTCGGCCAGGCTGCTGGCGCTCATCGGCGTGTTGGTCACGCCGGGGCCGATCACGTTCACCCTGATGTCGTGAGGCGCGAGGTCGACGGCCAGAGCCTTGCCGAGCATCAGCACTCCCCCCTTGGAGGTCACGTAGGCGGCGACGTTGGGCAGTGCTATCTGGGAGTTGATCGACCCGATCAGCACGATCGCCCCGCCGTGGCCGCGGTCGCGCATCGCCCGGGCGGCCCGCTGGGCGGTCAGGAAGCTGCCGGTGAGGTTGACGTCGATCATCCGTCGGAAGTCGGCGAGCGCGACGTCCAGGGTGTCGCCGCCGGCTTCCATGCCTGCGCCTGTCACCACCGTGTGGAGGTCGCCGAAGCGCTCCAGGGTGGCGGCCACCATGGCGTCGGTCGCCGCCTCGTCAGACACATCGAGGGCGAACGCCATGGCGTTTTCGAGTTCGGTCGCGACTGCTGCGGCACCCGTTCTGTCAATATCGGCGCAGACCACAGCATCGCCGCGTGCCCCTAGCCGCCGGGCGGTGGCCGCCCCGATTCCGCTGGCTGCTCCTGTGACCAGAGAGACTCGCATATCGATGTCCTCGCTTCCTGGGGTTTTGGGTAAGGGTGTCTTGGGGTGGCTAGGTCCTGGACCCCGTGCGAGGATGTCCCGGATCCCGGTCCTGGGAGGCTGCGGGATAACTCCGCAGTCCACCTCTTCCGATGCTCCTATGGTTGTCAAGTCGTGTTTTTGGTGAGGTGGTTGTGGTAGCGGGTGGCGAGGTTGTGGTTGTGGTAGGTGCCTCGTTCGAGTGCGGAGATGCGGGTGGGGTGGGTGTTGAGTGCTGCGGCGGTGGCGGTGATGGTGGTGTGGGTTTGGAGGCGTCGTTGGCGCAGGTCGGTTCCGTGGGGGGTGTCTGGCGGGTTGGTGAGGAGTTGGTGTATTTCGCGTGCGATGTAGCGTTTGAGGCAGCGGATGATGTCGCGGCGGGTTTTGCCTTCGGCGCTGCGCCGGTTGGCGTAGTCGCGGGTGCGTTGGTCGCAGGTGAGGCGGACCATGGTGATGCGCCAGAGGGCGTTGTTGGCTTGGCGGTTGCCGCCGCGGTTGAGTCGGTGGCGGGTGTGTTGGCCCGAGGAAGCTTGGACGGGGCTGGCGCCGCACAGCGCGGCGAAGGACGCGTCGGTGGCCATGCGACCGGGGTTGTCGCCGGCGGCGACGAGCAGGGTGGCGGCTGTGTCGGCGCCGACGCCGGTTGCGGCGAGCAGGGCGGGGTTGGCTTGTGCGCACAGGCGTCGGAGTTCGGCGTCGAGTTCGGTGATCTCGGCGCTGAGCGCCTGGTGGCGTCGTGCGAGTGTGCGCAGCGCCCGTTTCGCAGCGGCGGTGACCTCCTCGGTGGTCGAGTTGGGGCGCAGGCGGGCGCAGGCGTCGACGAGGGCGCCGGGGCGCAGCCCGCCGAGCTGGTCTTTGAGCTGTTCGGGGGCGGTGACGAGGAGGCCGTGGATCTGGTTGATCGCGCCGGTGCGGGCCTTGAGCGCCGAGCGTCGAGCAGTGTGCAGCATCCGGATTGCTTCCACCAGACCGTCGCTGCTTTTGGGTTGGGCTGTGGCTTCGCCGCACAGCGCGGCGCGCGCCGCGGCTTCGGCGTCGGCGGTGTCGGACTTGCCGTGGCGCCGCCGCGCCTGGCGGTTGGGACGGTTCACCTCCACCACCGCCACGCCGACCGCGGCGAGGTGACGCGCCAGGCCGGCGCCGTAGCTGCCGGTGCCTTCCACGCCGACGATCCTCAGCGGACCCCAGGACCTCAACCAGGCGACGAGTTCGCCGTAGCCGGCCACAGTCGCCGCGAACGACGCCGTGTCCAGCATCCGCCCCGCCCCGTCCACGGCTGCGGCGACGTGGTTGTCACGATGGGTGTCCACCCCACCGATCACTTCAACAGGTTTCTCCGACATAATGGTGCTGCCCTCCTTCGAGCAAACCAATGGGTCAAGGGCACCACCGGCCGGGACGGCGGACAGGACACTCAGGGTGTTCAACTCAAAGCTCCTATCAGGTCACGTCCGCCCGACCGGTCGGTGCGCGTCCCCGACTAGCACCAGGCCGACAGATCGGAAACAAGGCACCACGGCCAACATTCCGGCGGGTCAGACCCACCACCAATCGGGAACCCCAACAGTATGAGTGTCATCCCGGCGAAGGCCGGAATCCACTGCCCAGCGGTTGGCTCTGCACTGCCGACGAATGTGTCCGCACCCTTCCGGGGCCTGCGGTGGCGATGTTCTGGGGCACGGGATCCCGAACCCGTCCGGGGCTCGGGGCCGGACTGGGTTGCTCAGGGTCGGGTGTGGTCGTAGACGCGTTCGGGGGTGATGATGAGGATGACGCGCTCGGAGGTGATGGGCGCCGGATAGGCCGTCCCCATGTACTTCATCGCCAGTTCCTCGATGTGCCCCAGCGCCCGTGGACCGCGGATTTCCTCGGTCACACGGCCGCGCACCTCACTGAAGATGTAGGGGTTCTCGATGTCGGGCAGCAGGACGGTGACCCGGGGGTCGGCCTCGACGTTGCGGTACTTCCGGCGGTGCACCTCGGTGTTGATGAGCAGGCTGTGCCGTCGGTGTCCACCCACATGACATGGTTCTGCGGTTGCCCGCCCGGCAGGAGCGTGGACAGGACGGCGAAGCTCTTCGCCCGGGCACGTTCGATGGCGATGTCGCTCAGTGGCTGCGGGGACTTGGCGGCGGTCATGGTGAGATGCTCCTCTCCGGCACTCCCGCGCATGTGCACGGGAGTCGTGATCCTACGAAATTCCACGCGCCGCACGCGCCTCATGGCTCAGACAAACCGCAGGAGGAGATCCGGCGGCGCCGACCGGCGGCTGCAGAATGTCGGTCGTGGCGGCTCATACGTGGTCATCGACCCATCCGACATGTAGCACCCACCGCCGGAACAAAACGCCGCCCCGAAGCGGTCCCACAGTCGCTGAAGATGCGCGAAATCGCCCCGCCCGACGCCACGTCGTGGGGCGTGGCTATGGGCCGAGCACCTAACCGGCCAACCAGCCCCCGTCGACGACCACGTAGGAGCCGGTCATGAAGCCGGCGGCGTCGGAGGTGAGGAATGCCGCCACCTCGGCGATCTCCGCCGGGTCGCCGGGGCGCCCCATCGGCGTACGCCCCATGAGGAACGCCCGTAGCTCCGGGTCGGCGAGACCCTCGGCGGTCATGGGCGTTTGGATTACGCCCGGGCCGATGACGTTCACGCGGATGTCGTGGGGCGCCAGGTCCACGGCCAGGGACTTGCCCAGCATCAGCACGCCCCCCTTGGAGGTCACGTAGGCGGCGTGGCTGGGCACCGCCATCTGGGAGCCGATCGACCCGATCAGCACGATCGCCCCGCCGTGGCCGAGGTCGCGCATCGCCCGGGCGGCCCGCTGGGCTGTGAGGAAACTACCGGTGAGGTTGACGTCGATCACCCGCCGGAAGTCGTCGAGCGCGAAGTCCACGGTGTCGCCACCCGCAACCATGCCGGCGCAGGTCACCACCGTGTGGAGATCACCGAAGCGTTCTAGCGTGGCGGCCACCATGGCCTCGGTGTCCGCCTCGTCGGTCACGTCGAGGGCGAACGCCATGGCGTGGTCGAGTTCGCCCGCCACGGCCTCGGCACCCGTACCGTTGATGTCGGCGCAGACGACAGCATCGCCGCGTGCCCCCAGCCGCCGAGCGGTGGCCGCCCCCATCCCGCTCGCGGCGCCGGTGACAAGGGAGACCTGCATGATGCGTTACTCGACTTCCTACCTCTGGGGCACGGTGTGTTGGGGCTGAAACGGCGATTCTAGGGCAGCAGGTGCGACCGTCGAGTGGCTCTGCCCCGCCGCGGTGCCCCCGTAACACCCCGGTTCGGCAAATGGGTTCGCGGCCGGCCCGGTGGCACCAGCGCCGTTCGAACCCTGTGCGGGCGCCCGCGTGGTAAGAAGACCGTTTGTGTCCGCGCCTCGGAGGATCCTCTGCCGATGACCACCGTGCTGCTTTCCGGTGTGGGCCAGCTCGGCGGCTGGGCGCTGGAGTTCCTGGCTCGCACGCCCGGTGTCGAGCGCATCGTCACTCTCAAGCGCAGCCCGTGGGCGGGGCCATCGCGCACTACGATGGCCATGCTGGGCTCGGCGTTGGAGGGCCACACCAAGCAGTTCGAGCACCATCGGGCCGACTTGGCCGACGAGAGGGAGGTGGCCCGACTGCTGGCGGAGATCCGCCCCGACGTCATTGTCCACTCGGCGACGGTGCAGTCGCCCCGGCGGTTCATGGGGGCCACCGTCGATCCCGGTCGCCGCGCCGAGATCCGCGCCGCCACGTTCGGCCTGTGGCTGCCGTGGCACCTGTGGCCTGCCGCGCAGCTCGTGCGGGCCGTCGAGTTGGCCGGAATCGATACCCATGTCGTGAACGCCTCCTTCCCCGATGTCGTCAACGTGGCGCTGTGGAGGCACTTCGGTCACGGCCCGACGGCGGGCGCCGGCAACGTCGAGGTGTGCGCGGCGCGCGTGCTGCGCCACGTCATGGCCGTCACCGACCGCCCGGCCGCCGACATCGAGGTGTCGCTCGTCGGCTCCCATGCGCTGCTGGCCTACGGCGCCATCGTGCCGCATCACTTCCGTCTCACCGTCGGCGGCGTGGATGCCACAGCGGCGGTGGACCTCGCGGCCGTGCTGTCGTCGTGGCCCGAGCCGATCAACTGGGGCCGCGCCGACGTCTTCTCGCTGTTCGCCGCCTCCGCGGTCAAGAACGCCGTTGCCCTCACGCAGCCGGATGCCGTGACGACGCACGTCACGTCGCCGATGGGGCTGCCCGGTGGCTATCCCGCCACCATCGGTGACGGCAGGGTGGACCTGCGCCTGCCTCCCGGCCTCGATACGGCGCAGGCGACGGCTATCAACGATCGTGCTGCCCGCTTCGACGGCATCGACCGTATCGCGGCCGACGGTACGGTGGTCTACACAGCGGAGGCCCGCGCCGCCATGGAGAACCTCGGCTACCGCTGCGAGGCCGTCGGCTTCGATGACCTCCCCCGGCGCTGCGGGGAACTGCAGCAGTTGTACCGGGACCTGACATCGGGGGACGGCTGAGCGATGATCTCGGCCATGACATCATGCGGACCGGTGCAACGCCTGGATCACTGTCTGACCTTGGAGGGGCTCGATGCCTGACTTCGCCCGCAAACCGCTGGAGGGGCTGCTGCCGCTCATCCCGCTCAGTCTCGACGCCTCCGAGGAGATCGACCTCGCCGGCGTTCGCCGCAGCGTCGGACTCGTCGCCGCCTCGGGGGCGCCGGGCTGCATCGTGTTCGGCTCGATGGGGCAGATGACCAACGTGTCGCCGCGGGAGTTCGACGCGGTGTGCGAGACCGCGGTGGCCGCGGGCGCCGAAGGTGGACTGGCGGTGGTGGTGGGGTCCACGGCCACCTACCAGCAGGAGGCCATCCGCCGGGCGCGCTACGCCGAGCGGGTGGGAGCGGACGGCTCGATGCTGGCGGCGCCCTACGCCCTGCCGCTCACGCCGGAATGGGCCATCAACTTCTTCGTGGAGGTGGCCGAGTCGCTCGACGGCGACATGGCGTTGATGCTCTACAACTATTCCCCGCTCAACGGCGTGAACATCTCGGTGGACATGTGGGAGCGGCTCCTGGAGGCCCCCAACATCAAGGCCATCAAGGAATCCAACATGGCGCTGCCGCACTTCGATCAGGTGCTGCTCACCATTGGTGACCGGGTCAACGTCTTCACCGGCAACGATCCTGCCTTCTTCCACGGCTCGATGCTGGGGGCGGTGGGGGCCACGGGCATCTTCTGTTGGGCCGGGATGCGGACCGCCACCCGGTTCGTGGACGAGTGCCGCAAGGGCAATCACGACGACGCTTGGGTGCGCCGTGCCTACGGGGCACTGCAACATCTCTCGGCGTCGATCCGCCGCCCGGACATGCCGTCGATGCTCAGCTACGAGTACGCCTACCTGAAGGCCATCGCCGAACTCGGCGGCGCCCGGCCGGGACCGCCCCGCAAGCCGTACTGCCCGCTACCCGAGCCCGCTGCCGAGCGAGTGCGTGGCGCTGCTGCCGCCCTTGCCGAGATGGAGGCCGAATTGTGAGTGCGCCCACCGATCGGGGCCCCGGGGAGATCCTGGTCGTCTCCCGCTCGGAGGTAGAGGCCCTCCTCACGCCGGCCGCCTGTCTGCAGCGCTGCCTCGACACGTTCGCCTGGGTGGGGGCGGGGCAGGTTGATCAGACCAACCCGGTGAACCTCTGGGTGCACGACCGCACCGCGCCCGGACCCGAACCCCCTTTCGGTTACGGCGTCGTCCAGGCCTTCCCGGCGATGATCCGCCCTTTGGAGCGGGCGGCGGTCAAGTGGCTCAGCAGCTACTCCAAGAACCCGCGGCGCTCCCTGCCGGCGATCTCGGCGCTGGATCTCGTGACCGACACCGACACCGGCATGCCGCTGGCACTGGTGGACGGCACGTCGGTGACGAACATGCGCACCGGCGGCCATGCCGCCGTGGGCGCCAAGTTCCTGGCCCGCCCTGACAGCAGGCGCGTGGCGATCATCGGCTGCGGCAACGAGGGGCGGACCCACCTGTGGCTGCTGGCCGAGTTGTTCGACCTGGCTCACGTGGCGGCGTTCGACATCGACGACATCGCGGCGGCCCGGTTCGCGACCGAGGCCACTGAGCGCTTAGCCTGGATCCACCGTTTCGGCTGGCTGGTGGGTGTTGGCTGGTGGTGGTGGGGGTCTGGTGGGGGTTGGGGGACGTTGTTTGGTCGGCGTTGTGCTCGGCGGCGGCGGTGGTGGGTGTGTGTTGGTCGGTGTGGGCGGGTTCGGGGCGTGTCGGGGCGCGCGGGGGCTGCTGGGGGGCCGCTGGTTTCGGGGAGTCCTGTGGGGGTTAGATGAGCAGCGGCAGGTTGCGGATTCGTCGTAGCGCGGTGGTGAAGGTGCGCTGCCAGGGCCAGTGGGCGGGCAGGCGCAGGACGCTGCGTCCGCTGTGGTTCACGATGCGCCCGGGCAGGGCGAGGAGTTGGCCGCGGCGGCGCCCGGCGGTGTGGTGGTGGAGCCAGCGGTAGAGGTTGTGGGCCAGTGTGGCGCAGGTCAGCCAGGCGGCGTTGGCGGCGAAGTTCCCCGACGGCAGGTGCGCCAGTCCGGTGGTGTGTTTGAGGTCGCGGATGGCCAATTCGATGCTGGCGTGGGCGCGGTGGAACTCGTCGGCGGCGGCGGTGTCGTGGGTGGTGTTGGTGATAAAGGCGTGGTAGCGCCAGTGCGGCCACAGTTCGCCCTGGGTCTCGTCGGTGAGGCGGGTGCGGCGCACGGCGAGGCGCAGGTGGCGCGCCTCGCCGTCGACGGTGGCGGCCAGGGTGGTCTCGGTGACGTGCGCCTCGCCGCCGGGGGGGTAGTCGATGGGCGCCCAGTCCGCCTCGGCGATGCTGGCAATGGCGGCTTTGACCTTGGAGGTCTGGCGCACCGTGATCGACCAGCGCACCCCCAGGGCGTCGAGGCGCGCGACGAGGTCCCAGGACCAGAACCCGGCGTCGGCGCGCACGGTCAGCGGCCCGGTCGCGCCGGCGCGCCGGGTGCGGTGGATCGCCTCGACGACGAAGTGCACGTTGCCGCGCTGCGACGAACCGCCGCGCAGGCGCGCGGCCAGCACCTCGCCGGTCTCGGCGCGGGCCGCCACCAACGGGTGATAGCCCAACTCGCCGGTGTGACCGTAGGCGGCGCCGGCCTTGGCCTTGCCGACCACCTCACAGACCGTGGAATCCACATCGATGGTCACCGGATCGGCGCCGGGACCCGCGCCGGTCGCCCACGCCCGCGCCAACACCTCGCCGGCAGCTTTGTCGAGTTGGCGGACGTGTCCCCACGTGAAGGCGCGCAGGAACGTCCCCAACGTCGACGGCGCCACCACCTTGAACCCCAACACACGACTCGTCGCCCCGGCGCGCAGACGATCCGCGTGATCGATGTGCGTCGCGCCGACCAGCATCGCCGCCACCAACGTCAACACCTTGCGACCCGGACGCGCCCCGCCGGGGCGTCCCCCCAGGCGCACCATGCGGTCAACGACCGCCTCGGCGCCCAACCGGCCCACCAGCGTGCCCGCCGCCAACAAGCCCGCATCGGCCACCAACGACGCGTCGTCGAAGACCACCCCCAGTCGCTCAATCTTGTGCGATACTCCACTCACAGGAAGTGCCTCCTGATCAGGGCCGAACAGCCGCCGTTACACACGGCCATTCTCCCAGGTCAGCGAGGCATTTCCGCGCACCCCCAACCCCCAACACCCCAACCCATCGGTGGATCCAGGCTTAGGCATCGAGGCGAGCGTTGCCCCGACCGTGGAGGCTGCGGTCGCCGATGCCGATATCACCTGCGTGGTGACCACAGCACCGCGGCCGGTGCTGCTGGAGCCGTGGATCCCACCGGGTGCCCACGTGTGTGCCGCCACCGGCTTCCGCGACGTGGACGTGGCATGCGCCCGCGCCTTCGACAAGTGGGTCGTCGGTGCCTACGGCCGCGATCTGGAATGGATCACCGGCGACGAGGTCGGCCGGATTGGCGGGCTCGGTCCGGACGAGCTTTCCCGCGAGGACATCCACGCCGACATTGCCACGGACATCCTGCAGGGGAAACGTCCGGGTCGGGAACATCCCGACGAGCGCACCATAATGACGCACATGGGTATGCCCGCACTCGACGCAGCCGTGGCGTCACTGGTCTACGACCTGGCCCTCGAAGCAGGAGCCGGGACCTGGATCGAGGTCTTCTGACCATGGCAGGCCAATCCGACGCGACCGAGATGGGGACCGACGCCGTACCAACTGGCGGGCCGGTCGACATGGAACTGCTCGCCGAGGCGCTGGACTTCGTGCGCCCCGCGCTGCAGTCCGACGGCGGTGACCTGACCCTGCTGGGTGTCAGCGACGACGGCGTCGTGGAGGTTGAGTTCATCGGTGCCTGCCGCACGTGCCCGCTGTCGATGGTCACCCTGACAGCCGGGATCGAGGCCGTGCTCCTGCAGCGGGTGCCCGGCGTGACCGGCGTCGTCTCGCAGCTACCCCAGCCCGTCGACTCCTCCAGCGCACCACTCTTCAGTCCCGCCGAGGCACTTGCGGGAGCGGCCCAGACGCCGGCGCCCTCGCCGGCCCCGGTCGCGCCACCCCGACGTCACCGGATACTCCGCCGCCGCTGAGCCGCCGGAGACGAGTGGCTCCCGCCCGGCACCCGAGTCGGGGCAACTAATCAGTTGGCGGCCACCACCGCGAGATTCAGACGGAGTTTCAGACACCGAGACGATGCTCTGAGGGCTCGTCTGAGGTTCATGAGGCGGAGTCCGATTGTGCGCAACGTGTTCGATTTGCTCTGACAAAACAAGTCTCGGTCGTGAAACTTGGGATTACATGCGTGGAACACAAGTTTCCGAGCGATCTCTTGGGTGTTGCGGCTCGCTCGGCGAGAGCCGGGCACGCCGGCTGAACCTCCATCCCTCGGCTCCCAATACCGCAACGGCGCTCCGCCGGCCGCCTAGGGCCGGACGGAGCGCCGCCGCTTGTCGTCGTGGGGGTGCGAGCGGTGCCCGCACCCCCACGGCTATTGGATCAGCCCGCCGGCCTGAGGTCGGCGAAGCGCGGGATGGCGTTCGGGTAGAGCGCGAAGCCCGTAACGGACACGCATAAGTTCCCCTCCTTGGTTGACGCTCCGTTCGAGACCTCTCGACAATGCGTTGCACGGCCGGTGCAGCCACATGGGCTGGACCGGCCCGATGATGCTAGTGCCCGGTCAGGACACGGTCACAAACCGCTCGGCCAGTGGGAGGTGTTGCGCCGGGCGCATGTCGGCGTCCAGTTCGTAGCGGATCGGCACGCCGGTCGGGATCTCCATGCCGCTGATGTTCTCGTCGGCGATGCCGTCGAGATGCTTGACCAGCGCCCGCAGGCTGTTGCCGTGGGCCGCCACCAGGACACAGTCCACGCTCCGCAGGTCGTCCGTGATCCGGTCATCCCAGTAGGGCAGCAGCCGCTCCAGCACGTCACGCAGGCACTCACTGCGGGGCATCAACTCCGGCGCGATATGGGCGTAACGCGGGTCGTCGGCCGGGTTCCAGGGGTTGGCCGGGCCTATTGGCGGTGGGGCGGTGGTGTAGCTGCGCCGCCAGAGCCGCACCTGCTCGGCGCCGTGTCGGGCTGCCGTCTCGGCCTTGTCCAGCCCGGTCAGGTCGCCGTAGTGGCGCTCGTTGAGGCGCCAGTGCCGCCGGATGGGGATCGAGCCGCGCCCCAACTCCGCCAGCGCCAGCTCGCAGGTGTCGATGGCGCGGCTCTGCAGCGACGTGTGGGCCACGTCGGGACGGAGCGCGGCGGCTGCCAGCAGCCGGCCCGCCCGGATGGCCTCGTCCCGGCCCTGCGGCGACAGGGGACAGTCGTACCAGCCCGTGAACCGGTTCTGCAGGTTCCAGGTGCTCTGGCCGTGGCGGAGGAGGATCAGGTTGGCGGTCATGGGCTCTCGTTGGTGGGATCGGTGCCGTCGTGTCGTGGCGGAGATGCCCGGCGGCGACGCCGGGCGGCGACGCCGAAGAAAATAGTGCCCAGATGGCCCGGCGCCCCGCGCAGCCGTGCCGGACAGCGCGCGAACCGGGTCTCGGTAGCCTGGCTCCCGGCCGGGCGGAGCCTGCGCGACCCGACGACGTTCCTGCAGAAGTCGGACATACCGCGGTGGGAACATTTGCGGCTGTGGCGGTGTTTTCAAGTGTGCCCGGTCCGCCGGGTGGCCCTGTTCGGCGACGAAAGGCGAACCGGGTCTCGGTAGCCTGACCGGAGAATCGGCAGAGGCCATCGAACAAGACGAAACATCTCGAACAGCAGAGAGAAGGCAGTATGGGTAAGGCAGTAGGTATCGACCTTGGGACGACCAACTCGGTGGTCAGCGTGCTGGAGGGCGGTGATCCGATCGTGATCGCCAACGCCGAGGGTGCCCGCACAACGCCGTCCATCGTGGCGTTCGCCACGGGCGGCGACGTGCTCGTGGGCGAGGTGGCCAAACGACAGGCCATCACGAACGCCGCCCGGACGATCAGCTCGGTGAAGCGCCACATGGGCGAAACCACTGCCGTCTTGGAGATCGACGGGAAGAAGTACATGCCGCAGGAGATCTCGGCACGCATCCTGATGAAACTCAAGCGGGACGCCGAGTCGTACCTCGGCGAGGACGTGACCGAAGCGGTCGTGACCGTCCCGGCGTACTTCGACGACGCCCAGCGCACCGCCACCAAGGAAGCGGGCCAGGTAGCCGGCCTCGACGTTCTGCGCATCATCAACGAGCCCACCGCCGCCGCCTTGGCCTACGGGCTGGACAAGAAGCAGACCGACGAGACGGTGCTCGTGTTCGACCTCGGGGGCGGCACCTTCGACGTGTCGGTGTTGGAGATCGGCGACGGCGTGTTCGAGGTCAAGTCCACCAGCGGCGACACCAAGCTGGGCGGCGACGACTGGGACCAGGCCGTCATCGCCTGGATCGCCGACCGCTTCAAGGGCGACCACGGCGTGGATCTCACCGCCGATCACATGGCGCTGCAACGACTCAAGGAAGCCGCCGAAAGGGCCAAGGTCGAACTGTCGCAGAAGCAGGAGGCACAGATCAACCTGCCCTTCGTCACCGCAACCGACGCCGGCCCGCTGCACCTCGACTACACGCTGACGAGGGCCACCTTCGAGGCAATGACAGCCGGCCTGCTGGACCGCTGCCGTCGGCCCTTCGAACGTGCGGTTGCCGACGCCGGCGTGGCCGCCGGCGAGATCGACCATGTGATTCTGGTGGGCGGCTCGACGCGCATGCCCGCTGTGAGTGCGCTGGTCGCCGAGTTGACCGGCAAGGCGCCCTACAAAGGCGTCAACCCCGACGAGGTCGTGGCCGTCGGCGCCACAATCCAGGCGGGCGTGCTGAAGGGCGACGTCACCGACGTCCTGCTGCTCGACGTGACGCCGTTGTCGCTCGGCATCGAGACCAAGGGCGGCATCATGACCCGGCTCATCGACCGCAACACCACGATCCCCACCAAGCGGTCCGAGACGTTCACAACCGCCGCCCACAGTCAGCCGTCGGTGGAGATCCACGTCCTGCAGGGCGAGCGGGAGATGGCCGAGTTCAACAAGACGCTCGGCAAGTTCCAACTCGTGGACATCCCGCCGGCACCGCAGGGTGTCCCGCAGATCGAGGTGACGTTCGACATCGACGCCAACGGCATCGTCCACGTGTCGGCACGCGACAAGGCCACGGGCAACCAGCAGTCCATCACCATCACCGGCCAGTCCTCCCTCGAGGACGACGAGATCGACCGGATGGTGCGCGACGCCGAGTCGCATGCCGACGAGGATCGTCGTCGCCGCGAGGCCGCCGAGGCCCGCAACGAGGCCGACTCGCTGGTGTACCGGGCGGAGAAGCTGCTCGACGAGGAGGCCGCCGAGGGCGACGCCGAAGGAGCGGCCGACCTACGCGCCAAGGTGGACGCGGCACGCAGCGCTCTCGAGGGCGACGACACCGCAGCCGTGGAGACCGCGGTCGCCGACCTGCAGGCCGCTGTGGAGTCCTTTGTGTCCGCCATGTACGCCAGGGCGACCCAGGACGAGGGGACGGCCCCGGACGGCGCGGGCCCAGGACCCGACGCCGACGACTTCATCGACGCTGAGATCGTGGACGAGGAGGACTCGTGACGGCGCGCGAGCGCGACAACACCGACCTCGGCGACGAGGTCTCCAGCCCTTCCGCCGAGCCCGATCCGGCCGCCGCCGGAGCCGAGGCGCCTGCCGTCTCCGACGCCGCCGCGGACGCTGCCGGCGCCGGCCCGTCGGACGATGCCTGCGAGCAGTGCGGGGAGTACCTGGAATCCCTGACCCGACTGAAGGCCGAGTTCACCAACTACCGTCGCCGCGCCGGCGACCAGCAGGCGCAGGCGGCCGAGCGTGGAGCCGCCGATCTGGCGTCCCACCTGCTGCCCGTGCTCGACGCCTGCGAGGCCGGTGCCGTCCACCACGACGACGTTGTCGGACCGTTGCACAGCGCGCTCGTGGGCGCCCTGGTAGCCGAGGGCTTGCAGGTCATTTCCCCGCAGGACGAGGCGTTCGATCCCGCCTATCACGAAGCCGTGACGCACGAGACCGCCGGGACGCCGGGCTGGCAGGTCGTGACCGAAGTGCTGCGCACCGGCTACGCCTGGGGCGGACGCGTCCTGCGCCCGGCGGTGGTCGGCGTCCGGGGATGATCGTTCGAGCAGGACCGGGCCTGTGACCGACATCCGCCAGGAGTGGCTGCAGAAGGACTACTACCGGATTCTCGGTGTGTCGTCCGAGGCGTCGCCTGCCGAGGTAACGAAGGCCTACCGGACGCTCGCTCGTCGGCTCCACCCGGACCGCAACCCCGGCGACACCGCGGCCGAGGAGCGCTTCAAGGACGTCTCCGCCGCCTACGACATCGTGGGCGACGCCGAGAAGCGCAAACAGTACGACGAGGTGCGTCGCTTGTCGGCGGGAGGGATGCCGTTCACAGCCGCCGGTCCCGGCGGGTCGCCCTCCTTCCAGTTCTCCGGTGCCGACGGTCTCGGTGACATGCTCGCCGGTCTCTTCGGCGGTCACGGGGCCCCGTTCGGGCCCCCGCCGGGAGGCCATCGACCGCAACGGGGCGCCGATCGCGAGGCACAGATTTCCCTGTCGTTCGCCGAGGCCGTCAAGGGGACCACCACCACGGTCGCCGTCGGCGAGCGGTCGGCAACCGAACGGATCAAGGTACGGATCCCGCCGGGCGTGACCGACGGCCAGCGGATCCGCCTGCGCCACAAGGGCGGCCCCGGCCCGGGGGGCGGACCGCCCGGTGATCTCTACGTGATCGTCCGGACCTCCGACCATCCGCTGTTCGGCCGTGACGGCGACAATCTGACCCTCACGGTTCCGGTCAGCTTCACCGAGGCTGCTCTCGGGGCGCGGATCGATGTTCCCACCTTCGAGGGCGACCCTGTTACGGTGCGCCTCCCCGCCGGAACCCGGTCGGGCCGAACTCTGCGTGTGCGCGGCCGCGGCGTGAGCACCGACCGGGGGGTGGGCGATCTGCTGGTCACCGTGGAGGTCGCCGTGCCGGAGAAACTCAATGCCGCACAACGCCGGGCGCTGAACGAATTCGCGGCGGCCACGAAGGGGCCCCCGCTGCGGGAGCACCTGGGGGTCTCGTCGTGAATGCCGTCGCCGCCACGCTCGCCGAGCGGTACAGCGCCGTTCGAGGGCTGACCGAGGAGCTGGCGTCTCCGCTCTCGCCGGAGGACCAGTGCATCCAGACGATGGACGACGTCAGCCCCACCAAGTGGCACCGTGCCCACACCACGTGGTTCTTCGAGACGTTCCTGCTGAAACCCCACCTGGACGGCTACCGCGAGGCCGACCCGCTCTACGGCTACCTCTTCAACTCGTACTACGAGACCGTTGGCCAGCGGCACTCTCGCCCGAGGCGGGGCATGATCTCCCGACCCTCCGCCGGTGAGGTGGGCGACTACCGCGCCCACATCGACGAGGCGATGGATCGCCTGCTGAACCAGGAGTTCCCGGCGTCGGTGGCGGAACTGGTCGAGTTGGGCCTGAATCACGAGCAGCAGCACCAGGAGTTGCTGCTGATGGACATCAAGAACGTACTGAGCTGTAACCCCGCCCAGCCCTCGTACCGGCCGATCCGAGACATGGAGACCTCGCCTGCCGGAGGGCACGGCGCGTCGGCGCCGGTCGTCGCCTGGGTCGGCTTCGAGGGCGGCCGTTACGGCCTGGGACACGATGGCGGCTCGTTCGCCTTCGACAACGAGTCTCCCCGTCACGACGTCCTGCTGGGTGCCTACGACCTGTGCTGCCGGCCGGTGACCTGCGGCGAGTGGTTGGAGTTCATGGCCGACGGCGGCTACCGCACCCCCACGCTGTGGCTCTCCGACGGCTGGGCCGCGGTGCAGTCCAACCACTGGCAGGCGCCGCTGTACTGGAGAAACGGCGACGAACCCGGCGACGCCGACGAAGGAATCTGGTCGGTCTTCACCCTGTACGGGCGCCGGCCGGTCGCTGCCGACGAACCGGTCTGCCACATCTCGTACTACGAGGCCGACGCCTACGCCCGTTGGGCGGGTGCCCGCCTGCCCACCGAGGCCGAATGGGAGGGTGCCGCCGCGGCGCAGGCCGCTGTCGACGGGGCCAACCTGCTGAACACCGGCACCCTGCATCCCCGCGCCTGCGCCGCCTCGGGCCTGACGCAGATGTTCGGTGACGTGTGGGAGTGGACGTCCAGCGCCTACAGCGCCTACCCCGGTTTCGCGCCCGCCGCCGGCGCCGTGGGCGAGTACAACGGCAAGTTCATGGTCAACCAGATGGTCCTGCGGGGTGGCTGCTGCGCCACCCCCGCCGACCACGCCCGCGTGACGTATCGCAACTTCTTCGCCCCCGGGACGAGGTGGCACTTCTCGGGCCTGCGGCTGGCCCGCGATAGCCGCTGACGCCACCCCCGGCCGATGTCCACCGAGATGCTCCCCGACACCCCTGCCGCGGCAAGCGCCACCGAGCAGGTCTCGTACGCGATCAGCGTCTGCACCGACGAGGCGCAGCAGGACAGGGCGCTGGCGGCCGACCTCTCGGCGGGCCTCACGTCGGTCCCCAAGGACCTACCTCCCAAGTGGTTCTACGACGACGAGGGCTCCCGCCTATTCGCGGAGATCACCCTGCTGGCCGAGTACTACCCCACGCGCCGCGAGCATGAAATCCTGCGACGGGCGGCGCCCGACGTTGCCCGCCTGTCCGGCGCCGACACGCTGGTGGAGTTGGGATCGGGCTTCTCGCCCAAGACCCGACTGCTGCTCGACGCCATGGCGGCCACCGGCATGCTGGTGCGGTTCGTTCCCTTCGACGTGAGCGAGGCCGCCCTGCGCGCCACGGCGGCCGGAGCCGCAGCGGCCTACCCCGGCGTGGCCGTGAGCGGCGTGGTCGGCGAATTCGACCACCACCTGCCGGCGCTGCCGCGCGCCGGACAGCGGCTGGTGGCCTTCCTCGGCGGCACGATCGGCAACTTCACCCCGGCGGAGCGGCGGGCCTTCGTGGCCGAGATAGCGCGCCTGCTGGCGCCGGGGGAGACGTTCCTGCTCGGCGCCGACCTGGTGAAGGACCGCAGCCGTCTGCTGGCCGCCTATAACGACGCCGCCGGCGTCACCGCGGCTTTCAACCGCAACGTGCTGCAGGTCGTGAACCGCCGCCTCGGGGCCGATTTCGTGCCCGAGCGGTTCTCGCACGTGGCCACCTACGACGAGGAGACGCGGTGGATCGAGATGTGGCTCCGATCGGAGGGGGCGCAGGTTGTGCACGTCCCCCGGCTCGGCCTGCGGGTGGACTTCGCCGACGGCGAGGCCATGCGCACCGAGGTATCGGCCAAGTTCCGCCTCGCTGAGATCACCGCTGAACTGTCGGCGGTGGGCTTCGCGGTCCTGGCCCAGTGGCTCGACGACGACGGGGACTTCTCGGTGACCCTGGCTCGGCGTGTCGACGGGTCGCGGCCGTAGGCTGTCCGCGTAATTCGCTGCGGCGAGGGAGGCTGCTGTGGGGGCAACGGTGGTCGTCGGCACCCAATGGGGTGACGAGGGCAAGGGCAAGCTCACCGACCTTCTCGCAGGCGAGATGGAGATGGTGGTCCGCTACCAGGGCGGCCACAACGCCGGGCACACCATCGTCGTGGGCGAGGAGTCGTTCGCCCTGCAGCTCGTGCCGTCGGGCGTGCTGTACCCGCACATCACGCCTGTCATCGGCAACGGTGTCGTCGTGGACCCGTTCGTGCTCCTGGGCGAGCTAGCCATGCTGGCCGACCGGGGAATCGACACGTCCCGGCTGCAGGTCTCGGGCAACGCCCACTTGATCCTGCCGTACCACCAGCAGCTCGACGTGCTGAGCGAGCGGCGCCTGGGCTCCAACAAGCTGGGGACCACCAAGCGCGGCATCGGTCCCGCCTACGCCGACAAGGCCGCCCGCGTGGGCCTGCGGATCCAGGATCTGTTCGACGCCGACATCTTCCGGCAGAAGCTGGACATGGTGTTGCGTGAGAAGAACCTCCTCCTGGCGAAGGCCTACAACCGTCTCGGCTACGACGCCGAGGTTCTCGCCGACAAGTATCTGCAGGAGTGCCGACCGGCCCTCGAGCCGTACGTGACCGATACCGTGGCCACAGTGCACGAGGCCCTCGAAGCGGGTCGGGAGGTGCTCTTCGAAGGGGCGCAGGCGACCTTCCTGGACCTCGACCACGGCACCTACCCCTTCGTGACCTCCTCCAACCCCGTGGCCGGGGGCGCCTGCGTGGGCGCGGGCGTGGGACCGCGCCACATCGACCGGGTAATGGGCATCACCAAGGCGTACACCACGCGGGTCGGATCGGGCCCCTTCCCGGCCGAACTGCACGGATCGCTCGCCGACCGGCTGGTCACCGACGGGGCTGAATTCGGCACCAACACGGGCCGTCGCCGGCGCGTCGGATGGCTCGATGCGGTCATGTTGCGCCAGGCCGCCCGGCTGAATTCGCTCTCGGAGGTGGCGATCACCAAGCTCGACGTGCTGGATTCGCTGGAGACGGTAAACGTCTGCGTGGCCTACGAGATCGACGGGCGTCGGGTGGAGCACCTGCCCTACCACCAGTCCGACGTGCACCGGGCCCGACCGGTTCTGGAGGAACTGCCGGGATGGCGCACCTCCCTGGCAGAGGTGACCCGCCCGGCGGACCTGCCCGCCGCCGCTGCCGGCTACCTACGGTTCGTGGAGGACCAGGTGGGCGTGCCGATCACGCTCGTGGGCGTGGGGCCGCGCCGGCGGCAGATCGTACGTCTGCGGCCGTCGCCGTGACCGTCCCCAACCTGCTGGCCGAGCGCTACGCCGGCGGGCCCATGCGGGACATCTGGTCGCCGGAGGCGAAGATTCGCCGCGAGCGTGAGCTCTGGGTAGCGGTGCTGGAGGCCCAGAGATCGCTGGGAGTGGACATCCCCGCCGGGGCCGCGGCCGCCTACCGCGCCGTGATCGATCGGGTGGACGAGTCTTCCATCGCCCGTCGTGAGCGGCGGCTCCGCCATGACGTGATGGCGCGCCTCGAGGAGTTCTGCGACCTGGCGGGGTGCGAGTACATCCATTGGGGCCTCACGTCGCGTGACGTGACGGAGAACGTCGAGCAGACCCAGATTCGCGACAGTCTGCGACTCGTGCTCACGAAGGCCGCGGCTGCGGTGGGCGCCCTTGCTCGCCGAGCCGAGGAGCTCGCCGCTGCACCGGTCGCCGCCCGAACCCACAACGTGGTGGCGCAGGCCACGACGATGGGCCGACGCTTCGCCGCCGCGGGCGAGGAACTGCTGGAGGCCGCCGAGAGCCTCGATCGCCTCCTCGAGAGCTACCCGCTGCGAGGCCTGAAGGGACCTGTCGGCACCCAGGCGGATCTGCTGGCGCTCTTCGGCGGCGACGAGGCGAAGGTGGAGGCGCTGGAGGAGGCATTGGCGGGCCGGCTCGGTTTCGCTCGCACGCTCGGTGCCGTCGGGCAGGTGTACCCCCGGTCGCTGGACTTCGAGGTGGTCTCCTGCCTGTTACGGCTCGCCGCCGGACCGGCCAGCCTGGCAACCACCGTGCGCCTCATGGCGGGCCACGATCTGCTGGGCGAGGGATTCGGCCCGGAGCAGGTCGGGTCGTCCGCCATGCCCCACAAGACCAATGCCCGCTCTTGCGAGCGCATCTGCGGTCTGGCAGCGGTGCTGCGCGGGCATGTCACCATGGCCGCGGATCTGGCTGGTCGGCAGTGGAACGAAGGCGACGTGAGTTGCTCGGTCGTGCGCCGGGTGGTGCTCCCCGACGCCTTCTTCGCCGCCGACGGCTTGCTCGAGACCTTCCTGACGGTGCTCGCCGAACTGCAACCGTTCCCCGAGGCGGCCGCCGACGAACTTCGCCGCCGCGGACCGTCGCTGGCGAGCGCCGCGCTGCTGGCGGCTGCGGTGGCTGCGGGCGCCGACCGTTCCGCCGCCCACGCCGTAGTGCAACGGCACACGCTGGCCGCGGTCGAAGCGGAGCGGGCCGGGCATCCGCACGACCTGGTGGAGGCCCTGGGGGCCGATGTCGACTTTCCGCTCACCGCGGCAGCCACGGCGGCGGTGCTGGCAGGAGCAGTGACGCCCGGGCGGGCCGAGGCGCAGGTGGCCACGTTTGTCCGGCGGGCCGAAATACTGGTGGCCCGTTACCCAACTGCTACGGGACTTGCTCCGGAGCCGATCCTGTAGGGGCAGGGCACAAGCGCCCGGCCCCTACATCGGGATACTTGTGAAGGGGTTCAGCGAATACCCGCGGCGCGAAGCACTTTGGCATCCACGCCAACCTCGCGCCACGCTTGGTAAGAGATGCCCTTGCGCTCGCTGTACGACGCGGCGACGGCGACGAAATCGCTCTCGAGTTGGTCCATATCGATCGTCTGCTCTGCGGCCTCAAGTGCCTTGCTCAGGTCGAGTCGCTCCTGCACGAGGTGCAAACGCCTCACGGTGTCTGCGGTTGTCAATTCCTCTTCCACTGCCGCCAGCTTCCGCTCAAGGGTTGCCTTGGAGCGCCGGCGACCGCTGCCTTGTTTGACACCGGCGACTGCGTCGAGATAGTGCCGCACAACGCGGGTTTCGGTCCGTCCTTGAGACATGGCCGCTTTGTGCTCCGGTGTGACTTCGCGAGCCTTCTGCTCGGAAGAATCGTCATGTTCGTTCATGAATAGCTCCTTGTGATCGGATAGTGCAGTATTTCGACTAGGGGGTTGTCGAGCGCAGCACAAAGTGTAACCCGCTCGTTGTTCCCTCAGGCCGAAATCTCGCTATTCCTTCAGGTCGAAAGGTTGTCTTCCGTTGAACGACTGATATGAGTGACGGGCCGGTACACCTACCTGCCGGTGTAGTGCCATCGTGGCATCTCGGTCACATGGGGTTGTTTTGTTCCCGCCGACACACGTCGGAGGTAGCGTGGGTTTCGTGGAACTTCTTCGCCGACACATCCTGGAGCACTCCATCCGGGAAGGTGATTTCATTCTGAAGTCCGGGAAGCGCAGCAACTGGTTCTGTGATGCGAAGCAGACCATCTGCCGGCCCGACGGTCTCTTGCTCGTGGCCGACGCAGTTCTCGACGCCGCACCCGACGACATCGACGCCATCGGTGGATTGACCGCCGGCGCTGATCCGGTGGCATTCGGTGTGGCGGCTGTTGCCGCCGTTCGTGGCCGCAGGTTGCGGGCGTTCAGCATCCGCAAGGAGTCCAAGGACCACGGCGTGGAAGGTCGGCTGGCCGGTGTTGTTGAACCGGGCGACAGGGTTCTGATCGTCGAGGACACCGTCACCCGCGGTACCTCGCCGCTGGACGCAGCCCGGGTGGTACGCGCTCTCGGCGCCGAGCCGGTGATGATTCTGGCGGTCGTGGACCGCGGCGGAACCTGTGCAGCCGCCGCAGCCGCCGAAGGGCTGGCGTTCCGCGCCCTGCTAACGGCTCCCGATCTGGGGTTCGCCTACGAAACCCCCGAGGGGTCCGTCGCTGCTTCCTGACGTGGTTCCGGCGTGGTCGGGCCCGGCATCGATCCGGGGACCTTCCGCTTTTCAGGCGGACGCTCTGCCGACTGAGCTACCCGACCGGAGCGGTCCTGACGGGATTTGAACCCGCGACCTCCGCCTTGACAGGGCGGCGTGCACTCCAAGCTGCACCACAGGACCAGAAGGTTTGACAGCCTACCCACGCTGCCCGCCGAGCGGCACGAAGCCTCGGCGACGCCTGCATGTCTGCGCACCCCCAACGGGATTCGAACCCGTGTTACCGCCTTGAAAGGGCGGCGTCCTAGGCCGCTGGACGATGGGGGCCGGACCGGTCAGCGTAGCTACGGATCGCCAGGTGGAGGCGCAGCACGGCCATCCACAACGCAACCGCGCCGGCGATGTGGATTCCCACCAGCAGCGGCGGCACGCCGGTGAAGTACTGCAGGTAGCCGATGAAGCCCTGCGCGGCCAGTACACCCACCGTGATTCGCGCCGGCGCGGCGTAGTGGGTCCGCTGCGGTGACCGGCGCCGGGGATGCAGGGAACCCCGCTCCGATGCTCCCCAGATCACGAGTGCCAACAGAGCGCACAGGGCCATCGCCGTGCCGTGAAGGCGGGCCAGGGACGGGATGTGGTACTGCAGCCGCTCGACCGTCTGGTCGCCCCCGTGGGGGCCGGCACCGGTGAGAAGTGTCCCGCTGAAGATGGCCGCGGCGGCCACCACCACCAGCAGCCACGCCAGGCGTTCGGTGGTTCGCTGCGTCCCGCCGTCCCGGGTGCGTTCGGCACCGTGGCGGTTGCCGGGAACCTCCTCCTCGGCTCGCCCCGCTCGGTGGTGCAGCACCACCGCGTTCGTCACCAGAACCATGGACAGCAGGAAGTGGGCCATCACGAGCCAGGGGGAGAGGTGGTACCAGACCACCAGCCCGCCCAGGACGACCTGGCCCGCCACACCGGCGACCAGTCCGAGAGCCAGCCAGGTCAGATCGCGCCGCCGCGGGCGTCGCAGCAGGGCTCCCAGCACCGCCAGGGCCACCGCCGCAGAGACCAGGCCGGTGATGACCCGGTTCACGAACTCGACCATGGCGTGGTACTCCAGGTCGGCCACCAACTGGTTGTCCTCGCACGTCGGCCAGTCGGAGCAGCCCAACCCGGAGCCTGTCAGCCGGACGGCGCCGCCGGTGATGATGATGAATACCAGGGCGGCGAGGGCGAACAGCGTGATGCGCCGGTACGTCGTCGGGGTGATCCCTCGCCCGGTCGTCGCCATCGCGGCTCAGCCTAGGAGCCGGACCGTTGTACCCCGGCGCGCCGTAACGGAGCATTGGACCCGACCGTCTCGTACGCTTGCGCCGATGCCTGGGACGAAAGCCCGGACGAAGACCCGAGGGAAGTTCGCGTCGTTCTTGGCGTTGACCAAGCCTCGCATCGTTGAGCTGCTGCTGGTGACAACGGTCCCGACCATGATCGTGGCCGAGCGGGGCCTGCCGTCGGTCTGGCTCATGGCCGCTGTGGTCTTCGGCGGCGCTCTGGCGGCCGGCGGCGCCAACGCCATCAATATGGTCATCGACCGCGATATCGACAGCATCATGGAGCGCACGCAGAGCCGTCCTCTGGTGACAGGCGAGGTGAGCCCTCGGGCCGCCCTGGTGTTCGCCGTCGTGCTCGAGGTGGCGGCGTTCGTCTGGCTGGCGTTCCTCGTGAACCTTCTGAGCGCTGTGTTGGCGGTGAGCGCCACCTTGTTCTACGTGTTCGTGTACAGCCTGTGGCTGAAGCGACGTTCCGAGCGCAACATCGTCATCGGCGGGGCGGCCGGCGCGGTGCCGGTGCTCGTGGGCTGGGCGGCGGTGCAGGGTCGCCTGGGCTGGGCGCCGCTGTTGCTTTTCGCCGTGATCTTCTACTGGACGCCGCCACACTTCTGGGCATTGGCCGTGCGCTACCGCGACGACTACGCCCAGGTGGGTGTGCCGATGCTGCCGGCCGTGAGGTCGGTGCGGGACGTGGCGCTGCGAATCATCGCGTACACGGTGGTCCTGTGGGCGATGAGCGTGGCGTTCGGTCTGGTGGCCGGCCTGGGGGCTCTGTATCTGGCGGTTGCAGTGGTGTCGGGGATGATCTTCCTGATGTGGGCTGTCCGGCTGCTGCGTCAGGGGACCCCGCAGGTGGCCATGGGCCTGTTCCGTTGGTCGATCACGTATGTCGTCGTTCTCTTCGGTGCCATGGCCGTGGATCGGCTCGTCTGATGGTGCCCGGGCCGGCAGTGCGTCCGCGCGGAGGTGGGGGCGTGCCGACGGCCGGTCCGAGCCTCGGTGTCGCTGCCGAAACGACATCGGTGCGATCGGTGCCCGGTCACGCTGTACAGTTTGCGGCTGGATCAGGCCCCCTGGCCGTCGAGCGAGTGGACCTCGCCGAGCGGTCATACCGAACGGAAAACTCGAACACCGTCACCGATCACGTATGACCGTTACCGAGACCCACGCCCCTGTTCCCGACGAGCAGGCCGCGCAGGCTCCGACCGGCGCGTTGCCGTCGCCTGCGGGTCTGGCAGGCCTGCTGTCCAGCGGCGACCACAAGACCGTGGGTCGCCTGTGGATCCTGGCCTCGCTGATGTTGGGCGCATTCACCCTGGTGTGCGGGCTGCTGCTGAATGTCGAACGGGCCGACTCCCCTGGCGTGGCCGTGTTCGCCGGCATCGAGTCCTTCTGGCAGTTCTTCACGCTCTACCGGGTGGGGATGGTGTTCCTGTTCGCCGTGCCGCTGTGGATCGGGCTCGCCACCTGCGTGGTCCCGCTGCAGATCGGTGCGAGGGCGGTGGCCTTCCCGCGGGCAGCAGCATCGGCATTCTGGGTCTGGATAACCGGCGCCGGCGTCCTCATCGCGTCCTGGGCCATCGACGGTGGGCTTGCCTCCGGCGGCGAGCAGCGGGCGGTTGAACTCTCGCTGCTGGCGTTCGCCATGGTGGTCGTGGCGTTGCTGGCGGCCACGGCGATCCTGTTGAGCACCATCGTTACCCAGCGCCCGCGCGGCATGAGCCTCGACCGGGTGCCCCTGTTCAGTTGGTCCATGCTCGTTGCAGGGGGTGTGTGGCTGCTCAGCCTGCCGGTGCTCGTAGCCAACCTGATGCTCATGTGGGTCGACCTGCGGGGTGTCGCCGCGGTCCGCTACGGCGCCGATCAGAACCTGTACGAGCAGGTGTCCTGGGTGTTCGAGCAGCCGCAGGTCTTCGCTTTCGCCATTCCCGCCATCGGTGTGATCGGTGAGATCCTGCCGGTGGCCTTCGGCACACTGCCGCGGCGCCGGGGCACCGTCCTTTTCCTCATCGGGGCGGTCGGGGCATTCAGCTTCGGCGCCCACCTACAGCGCTTCTATGCCCCGTCCGTCTCCACGACGCCTCTCTACGTGGTGAGCGGTGTCGCTCTTGCGCTGCTGATCGTCGCCCTGGCCGGCGGCTGGGCCGATCTGGCTCGCAGCGCCGGGCGACTGCCCCGGCCCAGCGGTCAGCTGGCGCTGAGCCTCGCCGCGCTGGGCGTGCTCGTTGTGGCGGCGCTGGTGGGGTTCGTACGGGTTCTCGGCGGGATGGTCGGGTTCCTGCGCAGCTTCGCTCGACACAACGAGTCCTGGCAGAGCGATCTGGACAACGCCCTGGCCCCTCTCGACGATCTGCGGGGCACGGCGGCGGGCGGCGGATTGCTGAACCTGGTCCTGCTGGCGGCGGTGATCGGTGCCGTCGCCGGTCTGTTCTACTGGAGCCCCAAGATCTTCGGCCGCAAGGCATCCACCGTCGCCGGTTTTGGCGCCGCAGCGTTGCTGGGGGCCGGCAGCTTGCTGGTGGGAGTGACGGATCTCGTGGCGGGGTTCCTCGGTCGCCCGGCGCGTCCCAGCGAGACGTTCGCGTCCACGGCTGCCGACGTCATGGGGGTTCTCGGCGCCGCGGGTGTGATCGTGATCCTGCTGGGTCTGGCCGGTGTGTTGACCGTTGTGCTGCGTGGCGCGGCCGACCTCGCCGGCGGCGCCTCTACCGTTCCCGATCCGTGGGGCGGGCACACGCTGGAATGGGCCACCGCTTCGCCGCCGCCCCCCGGTAACTTCGCCGAGCCGCCGGTGGCTGTCGTGCGCTCCGCACATCCCCTGTGGGACGCACCCGTCCCCGACGTCTCCGATGGTGCCCCGTGAGCGACATCGCGGCCATCGATTCCGGCGAGACCGTCCCGGCGGCGGTGCTGCCGCGCCGGCGCACCCTGCAGGTGGGTACCGGCTTTGCCGGCGCCGCCGTGCTCATGTACTTCGGCGGCCTGCTGGGCGTCTACTTCTCCGAGCGGGCCGACTTCCTGCGCCAGAACCCCGGGCAGTCGTGGATACCCGCCAACGCCAGGATCGAGTTGACGGCACCCACCATCATGGCCTGGACGCTGCTGCTGAGCGTGGTGACCATGCAGTGGGCCGTGCACGCCACGGCCCGCAACGACCGGCGGCACACGCTCATCGCCCTCCTGGTGACGGGGATCTTCGGCGTGGCCGTCATCAACCAGACCGCTTTCCAGTTCACCCAGATGGGCCTCGTCATCGACGGTGGCACCCTGGCCGCGCCGCTGATCTACACGATCTCCGGCAGTTTCGTGGCGCTCGTGGTCGTGGCGCTCGTCTACCTCTTCATCATGGCGGTGCGCACCCTGACCGGCCCGCAGACCAGCGTCCACGTCGACGGGATGTCCGCAGCCGCCCTGCTGTGGAACGTGATGGTTTTCGTCGACCTGGTCATCTGGGTCGGCGTCTTCGTGACTCGATGATGCTGTTGAGAACCTGCCCCCATGGGCTGCCTCCCGCCACGATCCTGAGGTACCGGTCGTGCTGACCGCCGGCTTCAAGCTCTTCTTCGGCATCGGCGTGCTGGTTGGCGTCGGAGCCGTCGTGTACGGCGTCGCCACCGGCGACCCCGGCGGCGCGGATTACATCGGTGTTGTGGACCGCAACGCCTGGAAGGGCGTCATCAGCCTGGGCTGGCGGGGTGGCGTCGGGGAGCACACCGGGTACATCGTCCTGATCTTCGCAGCGCTCGTGAGTGGTGGTCTGGGTTGCCTGCTGGTGGCGTTCCGCGACGCCGATGCCACTGCCGTGGGCGAGCTGGCACCGGCCGGTGAGACCCCGCCGACCGCGGCGCCGCCGCAGCCGAGTTACTGGCCCGTGCTGTCGGCGTTCGCCGTGGCAGTAGCGGTGATCGGGCTGGTTACCCATGCCGCCATCTTCGTCATCGGCCTGATCCTGGCGGGTGTGGTGATCTTCGAGTGGATGATCTCGGCCTGGGCGGATCGTGCCACCGGCGACGCCGTCGCCAACCGGGCGCTTCGCAACCGGATCATGTATCCCGTGGAGATTCCCGTGCTGGGTGCCGCCGGTGTGGGTGTCCTGGTCGTGGGCGGTTCGCGCGTGCTACTGGCCGTCAGCGAGTTCAGCGCCGTCTGGGTCGCCGCCGGCGTGGCCACGGTTATCGTCCTCGTCTCGATGCTCTTTGTCGCCCGACCCCGACTCGGGAAGTCGGTCATTGCCACCGTGCTGGCCTTCGCCGCCGTGGCGGTCGTGGCCGCCGGGATTGTGGCCGCCGCGGCGGGCTCCTACGACCACGGTGAGGAACACGGTCCCGCCGGCGCCGCTGAGAGTCACGAGGCGGAGGAGTGATGGCCACTCCGGCGCCGCGGCGGTTCGGGAGGCTCGCCCGGTTGCCCTGGCGGTGGTGCCGGCTGGCCGTCGTCGCCTTGGCCGTGGCGCTGGCCCTCAGTGCCTGCGCCGACGAACATCCCCTCGACACGCTCGCCGACGCCGGGCCCGATGCGCAGGAGATCAACGACCTGTTCTATCCCGTCCTGGGCGTGGCCATCGTGGTCTTCTTCCTGGTGCAGGGGGCCATCATCTACCTCGCCGTGCGCTACCGGGCGCGCCGTCGTGCCGCGGCCGTATCCACGGCTACGGCCGCCGCCGGCGACCCGGACGGCGACGATCTGTACGGTGACGACGAGTACCCCGAGCAGGTCCACGGCAACCTCCGCCTGGAACTGGCGTGGACCATCATCCCCACCATCCTGCTGACGGTGATCTCCGTGTTCACACTGATCGGCGTGGTGTCGCTGAACAAAGTGACCGCGGCTGAGGATGACCTGCGGGTCACCGTCGTGGGGCAGCAGTGGTGGTGGGAGTTCCAGTACCACCTGGACGGCGACACCGCCACGCCGCCCGACATCGTGACCGCCAACGAACTGGTCATCCCCGTGGGCCAGCAGGTGCCGTTGGAGATCACCTCCCGTGACGTGATCCACTCGTTCTGGATACCCCGCCTGAACGGCAAGCGGGACGCCGTGCCGGGCCGCACGCACCCGTGGGTGCTCGAGGCCTCCGAGCCGGGCCGCTTCATGGGTCAGTGCACCGAGTTCTGCGGCCTGTCGCACGCCTACATGCGCATGTACACCATCGCCCTGCCGTCCGCCGAGTGGGACGACTGGGCCGCCCTGCAACTCGCCGACGCCGCCGTACTCGAACCGGGCGACGTGGGCTACGAGGGCCAGGAGATCTTCCTGGCCAACTGCGCCAAATGCCACGTCGTCAACGGCGTGAGCGACGCAAACCTCGACGGCGTGGCGGACGGCACCGCGGACTACGCCGGGGCGAACGTCATCACGCCGGTCCTGGTGTCCGGGGCGGCGCCCAACCTCACGCACCTGGCCAGCCGGACGACGTTCGCGGGCTCTATCTTCGATCTCTACGACGACCGGGCAACCTATGTGCCGTACCTCGACGTGGCGGCGCGGGGCGAGTTGAACCGGGGTGACCTCGAGACGTGGATCCGCAACGCACCGGAGCGCAAGGCCAACGACCCCGACGGTGGCCGCGGCATGACGGCGTTCCCCGGCCTCACCGACGGTGACGTGGACGCGCTGGTCGAATACCTGATCACGCTGCGCTAGACAGGACCGCAGCAGGCTTTCGCAACGATCCCGACAGAGAAACAGCCCGAGAACGCACAGCGAGCACCATGACCATCACCTCCGAACCCCCGCTGCAGCTGACTGCAGGCGAGCAGTTGGTGCGTCCCTCGACGTCGCTGGGACTGCTGTCGCGGCCCACGGCCACCACCGGCTGGAAGAGCTGGCTGTTCACCGTGGACCACAAGCGCATCGGCATCATGTACGGCGCCGCCGCGCTGCTGTTCCTGGTGGTGGGCGGTATCGAGGCGCTGCTTATCCGCCTGCAGCTGGCCGTGCCCGACGGGAACGTGCTCAGCGAGGACGCCTACAACCAAGTCTTCACCATGCACGGTGTGACCATGGTCTTCCTGGTGATCATGCCGATGGCCGCCGCCTTCGCCAACTATCTGCTGCCGCTGCAGGTCGGCGCCCGCGACGTGGCGTTCCCGCGCCTCAATGCCTTCAGCCTCTGGTGCTTCCTGGCCGGGGGCATCTTCCTCAACACCTCGTGGCTACTGGGCGGCGCCCCCGACGGAGGTTGGTTCGGTTACGCCCCTAACAGCGGCTTGGTCTACTCGCCGAGCCACGGCATGGACTTCTACGCCTTGGGCCTGCAGATCGTCGGCATCGCCTCACTGGTCAGCGCCATCAACCTCATCGTGACCGTGCTCAACATGCGCACCAAGGGGATGTCCCTGTGGCGCATGCCGGTGCTCACCTGGATGCTCCTGGTGGTTCAGTTCCTGTTGCTGTTCGCCATCCCGGTCATCACCGTGGCGTTGTTCCTCCTGAGCTTCGACCGGCTGTTCGGCGCCAACTTCTTCAACGTGTCCGCCGGCGCCGATCCGCTGCTCTGGCAACATCTGTTCTGGATCTTCGGCCATCCCGAGGTCTACATCCTGATCCTGCCGGCCTTCGGCATCCTCTCCGAGGTCATCCCCACCTTCAGCCGCAAGCCCATCTTCGGTTACCCGTTCATGGTCTTCTCCGGAATCGCCATCGGGTTCATGGGCTGGGGCGTGTGGGCGCACCACATGTTCACCTCCGGCATGGGGCCGGTCTCGGTGGCGGCCTTCTCCCTGTCCACCATGTTCATCGCCGTACCCACCGGGGTGAAGATTCTCAACTGGCTTGCCACAATGTGGGGGGGCAGACTTCGCTTCACCACCGCCATGCTCTTTGCGGTGGGGGCGGTGGCCATGTTCACCATCGGTGGACTATCGGGGGTAACGCATGCCGTAGCACCTGCCGACACCCAGCAGACCGACACCTACTACGTCGTGGCCCACTTCCACTACGTGATCTTCGGCGGGTCTCTGCTGGGGCTGCTGGCGGGGTTCTACTTCTGGTGGCCCAAAGTGTTCGGCCACAAGCTGGATGAGCGCTGGGGCAAGGCCAGCTTCTGGGCACTGCTGATCGGTTTCAACCTCACCTTCGGACCTATGCACATCCTGGGCCTGCAGGGCATGTCGCGCCGCATCCACAGCTATTCCGGCGGCTCCGGCTTCAACTTCTGGAATGCTGTGGCCACAGCCGGGTCGTTCGTCATCGCCCTCGGGATGCTGTTCTTCTTCTGGAACATCGCGATCAGCCGACGCCGTGCCCGCGGCGCGCCGCCCGTGGGTCCCGACCCGTGGGACGCCCGCAGCCTGGAGTGGATGACGGCCTCGCCCGTGCCCGAGCACAACTTCGACCGCGAGATCCACGTCACCCGTCAGGATGAGTTCTGGCACCGCAAGTGGGGTTACGACGCCGACGGCAAAGTGGTGCGCATCGCCCGGGCCGCCGACGTGGCGCACGACGGCAGTGCCACCGGGGTGCACCTGCCGTCGCCGTCCTACTGGCCGGTGATGCTGGCCCTGGGGCTGCCGCTGGTGGCGTACGGGCTCATCTTCAATCTCTGGATCACCGGCGTCGGGGCGTTGGTCATCCTGCTGGCAATCTACGGCTGGGTGCTGGAGCCCCCCGACGATCCCGAGGCCCACGCCCACGACGAGGACCACGCCACCGGCCCCTCCGACGGTGCCCCCGAGGGCAACGGTGCCGGCAATGGTGCTGGGCCCGCCCCCGCCGACGCCCCGACGCGGGAGTTGGAGACGGCCGGAGCCGCTGCCGGCGGTCCGGCCGCACAGGCCGAAGGGGGTGGGCAATGACCGATGTCGCCACTCCCGAGTCTTCTGAGTCCGTCGTGACCGCGCCGGCCGACGGGGGGCACAAGACGGCCTCCCACCCGCCGACGACGACGGGCCTCTCACACAACAAGTTGGCGATGTGGCTGTTCCTCGGCTCGGAATGCCTGCTGTTCGGCGCCCTGATCTCCACTTACATGTTCGCCAAGTCCCGCCTGCCTGCCGGCGAGCTGGGCCCCCTCGACGTGTTCGACATCCCGTTCACGTCGGTGAGTTCGTTCGTGCTGCTGATGAGTTCGCTAACGATGGTGCTGGCGCTGTCCGCCCTCAACCGGGGCGAGATGCGCAACTTCAGGGTGTGGATCACGGCCACCGCCCTGCTGGGGGGAACGTTCATTGCCGGGCAGGTGTACGAGTTCACGGTCTTCTACAGCCTCGGCCTGGGCTACACCACGAACATCTTCGGCTCGGCCTTCTTCACCCTCACCGGCTTCCACGGCGCCCACGTCTCCATCGGGATCGTCATGCTGATGTCCCTGCTGGTGGCGAGCCACCGCAGTCGGGTCAGCGTCGAGACCGTCGAACTCATTGGGCTGTACTGGCACTTCGTCGACATCGTGTGGATCCTGATCTTCACGATCATCTACCTGTTCCCGCAGTAGAGGAGGTCGCCGCCCCATGACGCAGACACCGCCGGCGCCGACCGAGGCCACCGAGGCTCCCGACCAGGTCGTCGCGCCCGACGCCGCGGGACACGACGACCCTGCCGGAGCCGACGCCCACGAGCATCCCTCGGATCGGCAGTACGTCAAGATCGCTCTCGTCCTGGGGGCACTGACGGTCCTCGAGGTGTTCACGTACTTCGACTCGGTGCACCATCTCGGCGACACCGCCCTGTACATCCTCCTGACGGTCATGATGATCATGAAGTTCGTCTACGTTGTGGGCTGGTTCATGCACCTCAAGTTCGACTCGATCCTGTTCCGACGCATCTTCGTGGCGGGCATCACCCTGGCGCTCGGGGTGTATCTGGTCATGCTGACCGCCTTCCGCATCTGGGGAGGCTGACCCCGGCGCCCGGGGCGGACGATGCCGGCCTTCGCCGACTACGAACTCTGGCGCTGGACGCCGCATCCCGAGGTGTGGCTGATCATCCTGGCCGCACTGGCCGTGGGGTGGTACGTGGCGCGGGTGCTGGCACCCGTCGCACACGAGGTCGTTACCCGCCGGCAGAGGGGGTTCTACCTCCTCGCCCTGGCCTTCCTCTGGCTGGCAAGCGACTGGCCCGTGCACGACATCGCCGAGCAGAACCTCTACTCGGTGCACATGGTGCAGCATCTGCTGGTCACCCTGGTGGTGCCGCCGCTGTTACTGCTGGCCACACCGGAATGGCTGGCGCGGCGGGTGGTGGACACCTCCCGTCCGGTGGCACGGCGTCTGCTGCGCCCGATCGTGGTTGGTGTGGTGTTCAACGTGGTCGTGGCGATCACGCATCTACCGTGGGTTGTCAACACCAGCGCAGCCAACGGGCTGTTCCACTACACGGCTCACCTGCTGCTGTTCGTGACCGCCATCGCCATGTGGCTGCCCGTGTGCGGCCCGTTTCCCGAGTTGCGCCTGCAGCCTCTCGCCACGATGTTCTACCTGTTCGCCATGTCGGTCCTGCCCACCGTTCCTGCCGGGTTCCTGACCTTCGCCCAGACCACCCTGTACGAGGCGTATGACACGCCGGTGCGCCTCTGGGGGGTGACGGTGGCCAACGACCAGCAGATGGCCGGCCTCATCATGAAGATCGTCGGCGGTCTGTACCTCTGGACGATCATCGCCGGCGTGTTCTTCCGCTGGTCGGCCCGCCAGCGTGCCGCAGAACTCCGGACCGACCCCGCCGCTGAGCCCGCTGAAGATCCGGTCGCAAAGCCTGTTCCGGCAGCGCCCGAATCGCTCACGTATTCCCAGGTGGTTGAAGCCTTCCGCCAAGCCGGCGACCCCCCCGCAGAACGCCCGGACTGACGCCATCGCCCCGCCCCCGGCGTCCCCCGCTCTCAGGTGTCGGCGGCGGTCCGGCGGTTCTGCCGGTGGCCGTCCGGCGGCCTCGGGATGGCCGCATGCGGCGCCTCGACAGTCCGACCCTCGGTTGTCGGCGGTCCGGGCGGGGCCAGCCGGGTACCTGGCCGGCCTCAGCGCAGAGTTGACTGATCGGGGACCGGCACCGGTGGTGGACCGATGTGGTCGGACCGCTTGGCGATCGGACCAGTATTCTGATCGACGAGGTTGAGCGCCCACGAGGGCCCGAGAGGAAGGGAATGCCATCCACCGTGAGTTCTGAGAACGGCTTCCTGAAGGACCTCGAGGAGTCGACGGTCGACGTCAACCGGGCGAAGCCCCTGCCGCCTGCGTGCTATGTGTCCGAGGAGTTCCTCGACTTCGAGCGCCGGGCGATCTTCGATCGGGACTGAGTCTGCATCGGCCACGAGAAACAGATCCCGAACACCGGTGACTACTTCACGGTGAAGCTGTTCGACGATCCGCTCGTGGCCGTACGCGGCCAGGACGATCAGGTGCGGGTCCTCTCGGCCGTCTGCCAACACCGGGGCATGATCGTGGCGGAGGGCACCGGGAACGGGAACAACTTTCGCTGCCCCTACCACTTCTGGGTCTACGGGCTCGACGGTCAACTCCTCGGCGCCCCGGCGATGGAGCAGCGCGTCGATTTCGACAGATCGTGCCACGGCCTGCCGCAGTTGCGCAGCGAGATCTGGAACGGGTTCATCTTCATCACGTTCGACGACGACGCCGGAGAGTTGTCGCCCACGCTCGGCGGCCTGACGGGGATCCTGCAGAACTACCGCCTCGACGAGACCGTTTGGGTCGACGGCGGCTTCATCGAGGGGCTGCCCTGGAACTGGAAGGTCATGCTCGAGAACTTCGTCGACGGGTATCACAACAATCGCCTGCACAGCGGTATCGGCGACGTCATGCCGTGCAGCGATGCGAAGTTTCTGGACTTCGACGAATCCCGGGACAACCACATCTCACGCTCGAACCGCACCCTCAAGCAGGATGCGTCGTTCAACCTGACGCGGGAGCCTCTGTTCCCCGTCTTCCCGCATCTCTCCGACGAGGATCGCTGGCACTGGAACTTCGCGCTCGTTCCTCCGGCGTTGGCGTTGGCCATCGTTCCCGACGAGGTCGCGTACTTCACCGTCTTCGCCACCGGGCCGGGGAGCATCTCCATCCAGATCGGCTATCTCTTCCACCCCAGGGTCGTAGAGTTGCCGTTGTTCGACGTCCTCTTCGAGCAGGCCAAGGCCGATGTCAACAACTTCAACGAGCAGGACATCCACGCCGACACCATGGTCCAGGGAGGGTTGCGTTCGCGGTTCGCGCCGCGCGGGCCCTACTCGTGGCAGGAGGCGACGCTGCAGCAGATCAACAGGTGGTTGGTGAAGCGCTACCGGGAGGAGTACGAGCGCGATCCCGCCACGGCAGGTGCCTCAAGGCTGTAGGGGAGCGGCGAGATGGCACCGACGAACGGATTGGACGTGGTGCCCGCAACGCACGGCAAGGGATGGCGTGTGGCCGCCGGTGAACAGGTCGCGGTCACCGATGTCGAGGGCGGCCAGGTGGTCGACCTGTTCGCCTTCTGTGCCGAGGATCCCTCCGAGCATCTGAGCGCGAGCCACACCCGGGTGACCCTCGAACGGATGTTCCCCGCGATCGGCGAGGCCTTCCTCACCGACCGGCGCAACCCGATTCTCACTGTGCTCGATGACACCTCGCCGGGCCACCATGACATGCTCGTGGCCGCCTGCGACAAGAGACGGTACGAACTGCTCGGCCACCGGGACCACCGGAACTGCACCGACAACCTGGCGGCGGCCCTGGCCAGCCTGGGCGTGAAGATGGGAGTCGTGCCGCAGCCGGTCAACCTGTTCAGCTACATCCCGATCACTGACGACGGCGATCTCGACTTCCGGCCGGCGGACACCGAGCCCGGAGATCGCATCGTCCGGCGGAGCCGTCAACGTGATGTCGTCGATCTGCCAGCACCGGGGCATGTGCATCACCGCGCCGCCGGAACGTCCCCGCGAGGAGTGGTTCGCGCGCATACCGCAGGTCTCCGGCAGTGCCCGAACGTTCCGGTGCCCCTATCACTGGTGGGTCTACGACCTCGACGGGAGGCTGCTGGGCGCCCCGTCGATGGAGCGCAGAACGGGCTTCGACAAGGCCGACCATGGCCTGCCGCGATTGCGAACCGAGATCTGGCAAGGGTTCATCTTCGCCAACTTCGACGACGAGGCCCCTGCGCTGGCGCCGGCGATGTCGAAGATCGATGACCTGCTGGAGCCGTACGGATTGCAGAGCTGGGTGACGACCCCGGTGGACACGCACGAGGACGTGCCGTTCAACTGGAAGATCATGGCTGAGAACTTCATGGAGTCGTACCACAACTACGGGCTGCACAACAGGTTGTTGGAGAAGAAGGAGTACGGGGAGGGTGCGGCCGCTGACGGCGGGTATCAACCGCCGTACGAGCCCGGCGATGGTGTGATCGTCCACTGCGGTGTCGCCCCGGAGGTCGATCCCGCCGTGAACCCGACCCAACAGGGTTTGTTCCCTCCGGCTCCCCAGCTGACCAACGAGCAGAGGAGGCAACTCATCTTCGCTTTCGTCCCGCCGACGCTGCTGTTGGGGGTTTTCCCGGACTCGGGCTTCTGGTTCACGCTGCAGCCCCAGACGGTGAGCAGCCACACGCTCTCGATGGGGTACTTCTTCCCGCAGGCGACCACCGAGAAGAAGCTGTTCCCGGCACTGCTTGACCTGTACGACACGGCCATCCAGCAGTTCAACGGTCAGGATCTGCCGGCGAACCTGGCTCTCCAGGTGGGGATGCAATCGAAGTTCGCGCCCCGCGGACCGCTCTCGCACCTCGACTCGTTCCTTCCCAAGTTCAACGCGTGGCTCCTCGAGCGCTACCGCAACGCCGATGGCGGGTCGTGACAGGCGCAATGCCGAGCACGTCCGCCGTAGCCGGGAGCCCGGTGCCGGGGGCGGTCTGCAAGTAGTTGGCGGCTGACGGCTCGGTGCCGCGCCCCGGTACGGTTTTGGGGTGCTCGATGTCCGCCTGCTGCGCAGCGACTTGGAACAGGTGCGTGCCGCCGTGGCCTCTCGGGGTGACGACACGGCACCGCTGACGGAGGCCCTGAACCTCGACGTGCGCCGTCGCCACCTGCTGGCGCGCCGCGACGATCTGCGTCACGAGGTGAAGCGACTGTCGGCGGAGATCGGCCAGCTGCACCGGGCGGGGCGCGGCGATGAGGCGGCGGCGTCCACCGAGCGCAGCCGCATGCTCGGCGACGAGACCAGGGCCGTGGCCGCGCAGGCCGACGCTCTGGGGGAGCGCCTCGACGATCTGCTGATGCGGGTGGCGAACCTGCCGGCGGAGGACTGTCCGGTGGGTGCGGGGGCCGAGGACAACCGGGTGCTGCGGGTCGAGAACTACTCCGCCGACGGGTACGGCGCCCACCAGCGAATCCCCCACTGGGAGTTCGCCACCGAGAAAGGTCTGCTGGACATCGAGCGCGCCACCAAGCTCTCGGGGGCGATGTTCGCCATGTTCCGCCGCGAGGGGGCCATGCTGGCCCGCGCCCTGGTGCAGTTCGCCCTGGACCGCAACGCCGACCTCTACGAGGAGGTTCGCCCGCCCACGCTGGTCCACTCCGACACAATGACCAGCACCGGCCACCTGCCCCGGTTCGCCGATGACGCCTACCACCTCACCCGCGACGACCTGTGGGCCATCCCCACCGCCGAGGTGCCGCTCACGTCGCTGTGCCGCGACGAGGTTCTGGCCGAGGCCGACCTGCCGATGCGCCTCATGGCCCACACCTCCTGCTTCCGCCGCGAGGCCGGCGCCGGCGGGCGCGACACCCGGGGACTGCTGCGGGTGCACGAGTTCGACAAGGTGGAGATCCTGTCGTACGCCACCCCCGCGCAGGCCCCAGCCGTGCACGCCGAGCTGCTCGAACGGGCGGAGGGAGCCATGGCGGACCTGGGTCTGGCCTACCGGATCGTGGACATCTGTACGGGCGACCTGGGCGGCTCCGCGGCCCGGACGTTCGACGTGGAGGTCTACTCGCCGGGGACCGACCGCTGGCTGGAGTGCTCCTCGGTGTCCTGGTTCAGCGACTACCAGGCCCGACGGGCCAACGTCCGCTACCGCCCCGACGGCGAGCGCGGGACGCGCTTCGTGCACACCCTGAACGGGTCGGCCCTCGCGGTGCCGCGGGTGTGGGCGGCGCTCACCGAGACGTGGCGCCGGCCGGACGGCTCCATCGGGGTGCCGCCGCCGCTGCGCCCCTACATGCGGGGCCTCGAAGCGATCGACTGACCGTGGCACCGGCCGAGCAGGGGACCACTGCGCAGGGTCCGATCCGGCACCTGCCGGTGCTGATCCCGGCGCCGCCTGACCGCCCGGACATGGATGGGTCGGACCATCCCGTGCGGTTCGTGACCCGCGCTGTCGCTGCCGACGCGGCCTGGTGGACACCCGCCGAGGCGGCTTCCATGACCGAGTTGTTCGACGAGTTGGCGCCGGAGTGGAAGACCCGCCTGGCTCCCGAGGAGTTCGTGGGGCTGCCCGACGCCTGCGAGCGTGGCCGCCTCGCCCCCGAAGCGACCTGTCTGGAGGTGGGCTCGGGAACCGGCTTCGGCACGGTGCACCTGGCGGCGCACTTCCGGCGTGTGATCGCCATGGACCTCTCGGCGGGGATGCTGGCGCTGTTGCCGCCGCATCTGGCGCCGCGCGTCCGGGCCGACGGCGCCGCGCTGCCGCTGCCCGACGACTCGGTGGATGTCGTCGCGCTGGTCAACATGCTGCTGTTCCCCGCCGAGGTGGATAGGGTGCTGCGGCCGGACGGGGCGGTCCTGTGGTTCAACACGCTGGGTACGCGCACGCCCATCCACCTGCCGGCCGCCGAGGTGGCCGACGCGCTGCCGGGCCGCTGGACCGGTGTCGCCAGTGAGGCGCTGTGGGCGTCGTGGTGTGTGCTGCGCCGGGAGCGCAACGAGGGCTGACCGCTCCCCGGGCGCCGTGCCGTGTTCAATCTGCCCCGTGGTCCTGCCCGGCCAGGCGGGGAGTCGTGCGTCAGACGGTTGCGCCGGCCGAGGATCGAGGCTGCCGCCGCAACTGGAACCACACCAGGGCACCCACGGCGACCGCCGCGCACAACTCGAACAGCACCGCCCAGCGGAGCGGATCGGACCAGTTGGCGACGCGCTCGGGAATGTCGGCAATGGTCCGCACCACCGGCAGCACGAACAGGTCGAAGCGGTAGTACGCGCCCTCGACGGCCAGCCAGAGCACAGCGAATACCGCCACGGCGATCCGCTGGTTGCGCGGCTGCATGCCGGGGCGCAGCGCGGCCAGCAGGATCCCCAGCACGATGTAGCCCGCCGCCACCGCCAGGCGAGCGGGTCCGGCCGAGGCGGCCCATGAACTCAGCGAACCCTGGGCGTCCAGGGAGAGGTCCACGAGAACGTTGGTGTCCAGGTTGCCCCGCAGTACCTGAATCTCCCACCAGCCGTACAGCGCCAGGAAGGCTCCCACGACCACCAGGAAGGCACCGGAGATCTTGTTCACGTGCGGCAGGATGCGGCGCATCTTGGCGAGCACCTCGGTGCGGGCCACGGCCATCGCCAGCGTGAGCACCATGATCACCGCGCAGAGCCCGCCGCCGTAGGCGATGAACACCAGCAGCCCGTCGAAGAAGTTCCGGCTGGAGAAGGCGCTGACCACCGTTCCGAAGAACACCGGCATGGTGCACCCCAACGACACGACGGCGTAGGAGACGCCGAACATGAAGATGGAGGTCAGCCGGCGGCTCTCCCCGCCCCGCTGCAGCCGCGGGAGGCTCAGCTTGAGTTGGAGCCCGCGCAGCATCGCGACACCCAGCACCCCCATGGCGATGCCGAGTACGAACGTCACCCAGGCGATGCGGCTCTCGATGGCGCTGCGGCTCAGCACGGTCGAGGCCAGGGCACCGATGGCCGCGAACACGGTCATGAACCCGGCGCACAGGGTGAGCCCAACTCCCAGTCCGCGGAAGACGCTCTGCGCCGGATTCAGGCGCTTGTCGCCCTCGATGCCCAAGAAGTACGACAGGTAGGCGGGCATCATGGCGAAGCCGCAGGGGTTGAACGCCGAGATGAACCCCGCCGACAGGGCGAGGCCCGCAAGGGCGGTGAGACTGACGGTGTTCACGGGTGGATACTCACCGGTTGTTGGGCACGGGGCGGTTGCTCACGAGGCGTTGCAGACGGGGCGCTTTCAACGGACGGATGCCTGCCGCTATATCCCGAGGTGCTCGGCGATGAGCGCCCGCAGATGCTGTGCGCGCAGCCGTGACCCGATCACAGCCTCAATCATGCCAGAGGCGTTTACGAAAACGGTGGTGGGCATGCCGATCCCACCGAAAGCCTGGAAGATCGCCGAGTCCGGATCCTCCCCCAGCGGGTAGGTCACCCCGGTTCGCTCCACCAGAGCACGGGCTGCGGTCGCCTCGTCCCCCACGTTCAGCCCCAAGAAGGCCACCTGCGGGCGCAGTTCCTGGTAGACGGCCTCGAATGCCGGCATCTCCACGACACAGGGCGCGCACCAGGAGGCCCAGAAGTTGATCACGGTCGGCACACCTGCGAAGTCCGCCGGCGAGCCCTCCGACCCGTCGAAGTAGCGGAACCGCACGTCGGGCACCAACTGCCTGCCGCTGCCGGGTGGCGTTTCCGGTTGGGTCGTCGTGGTTTCGCGTCCCGGCGGCGATTCCTCGGCCGCTGCTGTGGCGGGGGGCGCGTCGGCTGCCGGTCGGGTGGCCGTCGTGGTGGGCGCGGTGTCGGCCACGCCGCCGGTCGTGGGGGCGATCTCGCTGCTCGCGCCGCAGCCGGCGACCAGCAGCAGCGCGATCAGGATCGGTCCGAGAACCTGGCGCGGCTCATGCCGCCGCACCGGGGGTTTCGACATCGCTCCGAGACCGCCCCGCGGCCGGTGTCGCCGCACGGCAGGTTCAGGCCGACGAGAAGACGGTCTGGCCGTCCCGCTCGGTTGCTCGCACCTCACCGAGGTGGCGGAGATGCTCGAGGTGGGCAAAGGTCTCGCTCTCGGCCATGTTCCCCCATGACCGCTCGGCGAACAGCCGCTGCATGTACTCAGGGACCGTCGCCGTGTGCATCTCCTCAGCGGCGGCGCGGATGACGTCCAGCCGGTGCTCGTGGTGGCGTCTGATGGCCTTGGCGCGCCCGACGAGGTCGTCGAAGGGGTGCCCGTGGGCCGGCAGCACCTTCGTCGCGCCCTCGAAAGCGTGCATGCGGTGCAGCGAATCGAAGAAACGCGCCAGCGGGTCGGGGCGGGGGGTCATCCCGCTGATGTGGGGCGTGATCGTGGGAAGAACGTGGTCGCCGGAAACCATGATTCCGTACTCGGGGTCGTACAGGCAGAAGTGATCGTCGGTGTGGCCCGGCGTGTGGACGCACAGCCAGTCCCGCCGGGCCAGGCGCACGACCTGCGTGTCGGTCACCGTTTGTGTGGGCCGCGGCGTGGCGAACCAGCGCGGGTCTTCCGCGGCGATCTCCATCCAGGTTCGCCACTCCTTCTCGGGCAGAGGTTGGCGTTTCGTCCCCCAGGGGTTGGTCCGCAGGGCGTTCCAGGGGGGCCAGGACCCGTCGTTGTCGCTGTCGTCGGCGTCGTCGGTGTCCGCATCGGGCAGTTCGGCGGCTTCGGCTGCCTCGGCGACCTCCCACACCGGCCGGAACGTCTCGTAGGTGAGGATCTCCGCCCCCGCCAGGATCCGCAGCCGTTCGGCCCCGCCGAAGTGGTCGAAATGCGAGTGCGTGACGACGGCCGTGTGCACGTCACCGATCGTGTAGCCGGCCGAGCGCAATCGCTTCTCGAGTGCGCCGAACGACACCGGACCGGGCAGGCCGGGATCCACCACGGCGACACCCCGGTCGTCCTCCAGCAGGTAGCAGTTGACGTGCCCGATCCCAGGGAGATGCACCGGAAGCTGGGAGCGCAGCACGCCGGGGGCGATTTCGGTGACCTCTTCGGTTGCGGGTTCCCGTTCCTGACGTGGCGGGCGCGTGGTCCGGTCGGGCTCCGAGGACTGTCCTGTCACCGGTTCAACCTATCGCCGCCGCCCGGGGGACGAACGTCGGCGAGTGGTCTCGCTCTTCTGCGGCACGAAGATGGCGGTCCGCCAGTAGCGCAGTTCTTCGATGCTCTCGAGGATGTCGTCGAGCGCCCGGTGTCCTTTCTTCTTCGTGGGCTGTTCCTTGGCCCGCTCGGGGTACCAGCGCTTGGCGAGTTCCTTGATGGAGGACACGTCCACGACGTGGTAGTGGAGGTGGTTCTCGATCTCGGGCAGCCACCGGTTCAGGAACCTTCGATCCGTGCCGATGGAGTTCCCGCACAGGGGTACGGTGCCCGACTCGGGAACGTGTTGGCGGATGAACTCGAGCGTCAGGCGCTGCGCCTCGTCGAGGCTGAGTTGCGACGTGCGCACCTCGGCGGTCAGCCCGCTCTCGTGGTGCATCTTGCTGACCACGTCGCCCATGAGAGCCAGAATTTCCGGCGGCTGGTGGATGACGAGTTGCAGACCGTCGCCGATCGCGTTGAGGTCGTCGTCGGTGGCGATGGCGGCGATCTCGAGGATGTGATCCCGGTCGGCGTCGAGGCCGGTCATCTCCAGATCTATCCACATGAGCACGGCCCGGATGCTACAGAGGCGCCGTCGGGAAGGTGCCGGGGTGAGCGCCGCGGTGAGGTGGCCTCGGGATACCGGCAGGATGAGATGGGATATCGTCGGGAAATCTTGTGAATCTTCGGGGGATTCCGCTGGCCGCCGAAACTGCTGCGCTGCGCTTTCCTACAGTGACTCCTTGTGGTTGAGATTCCCGTGCTGCGCTTGGACAAGACCCTGCCACTACCGACCTACGCCCGTCCTGGTGATGCCGGGATGGATCTGCTGGCGGCGGAGGACACGAAACTGGACGCGGCCGGCGGGCGGGCGCTGGTACCCACCGGCTTGGCGTTGGCCATTCCCGAGGGATACGCCGGATTCGTGCAACCCCGCAGCGGCCTGGCGTTGCGCCACGGCGTGACGTGTCTGAACACGCCCGGTCTCATCGACAGCGGCTATCGCGGCGAGTTGCAGGTGCTGCTGGTCAACACCGACCCTCACGAGCCGTTCATCGTGCAGCGGGGGGAGCGCATTGCCCAGTTGGTGATCCAGCCGGTAGCAGTGGCCTCCCTGGTTGAGGTGGACGAGCTGCCGCCGTCGGAGCGGGGCAGCGGGGGGTTCGGCTCGACCGGTCGCTAGGGGCGCCGTCCGGCCCGGCGGGGTTCAGCGGCCGGTTGCGACGGCGCCGACTGCTCAGCGCGCTCCTGTCACGGGGCGCGGCCTGTTGTACCGCTCCTGCACCCTGCCGTCGGCTGTGACGGCGACGCTTGTCACGACCCCGCCGTTGCGCCGCAACCGTGTCCGGCGGCGTAGCTCCACGGTCAGCAGGATCGCATCCGGCGCCACGTCGTAGTGCACGCGGAGACTGTCGGCGGGGCGTGAGGCGTCGATGCCGGCCGCTACCGCCTCCGTGGTGGCCGCAACGAGCCGTCCGACCCCGGCTGCGGAGAAACCCGTGTTGCGCAGCATCCCCCTCGCCGCGCTCTCCGCCAGCGCAACCGACGTGGCCTCCGCCGGCAGGCTGAGGGTGATGCGATCAGCGGTCATGTCCTCGCCGGGCTCGGAGCCGGCGGTCTTGGCCGGGCCGGGTGTTGCTACTCACAGGCGTCCAGTGCGATGAGCTCTGCCCGCCCGGTCCGGTACCGGACCACTTCGCTGCCGGAGACGTCGAAGGCGATCCGGAATGCGGCGTCATTCGGGTCGGTCGGGACGAACGTGGCCAGAATCCAGCCGGGAAGTCTGGGATGGTTCTGAACATCCAGTTTGTCGCCGAGGCGGTCCTGGAGCGTGCTGAGGCTCGTGCCCACCCCCAGGCCGGACCTTGTCCGGAGGAGGGGTGTGTCGATGTCGACCCGCTCCACGGCGCCGTGATACACCCACAGCGCGACGCCGGGTGGGCCGTTGGAGGGCGTTACCACGTAGCAGTCGGCGCCGCCGGCGGGGACGCCTTCCCACGTGGTGCCCGCCCGTTCGGCCGCCTCGTCCGGGGACATGCCGAAGTACACCGAGCCGATGCCCACGGTGGAGACCGGCGACTTCTCGTCGAACGCCCCCTCGCCGGCGGTGAAGGAGCCGCTGGTCGTGGTCTGCGGTGGTCTGTCTCCGCTGCCGGTGGTGCTAGCTGTGCTGGCTGTGCCGGTCGTGCTGGCTGTGCCGCTGGTGCCGTCGTTGCTCTCGCCGCTGTCGCCGGTGCCGTCGTTGCTCTCGCCGCTGCCACTGGCCCCGTCGTTGCTCTCGCCGCTGCCACTGGCCCCGTCGTTGCTCTCGCCGCTTTCGCCGCCGCTTGTCGAGTTTCCCTGCTCGCTGCCGCTGTCGCTAGGTGCGTCGCTCTTGCTGTCCCCGGTCTCGCTCGCCGCCGCGCCGTCGCCTTCCGCCGCGCCGTCGTTGCCGCCATCGCCGGGCGTGGCCGCTTCTCCGCCGCTCCCTCCGGTGTCCGTCGCCGACGTCGTGGCGCCGCTGGAAGGACCTGTCGGCGTCGCCACACCGTCGGGTCGTGCCACGGTGGCGGTGGTGGATTCCCGGCTGATCGTGCAGGAGCAGACGAGAATCATCGTCGCCGCCACGGCGACTGCAACCCACGCCCGGACTCGGAGCGACGACCGCACGCACTGCGCCTCGAACCGGGCGCGTGCCGTTTCCCGTGATGTCATGGCCCCAGATTACGGGCCCCCGCACGGCTCGCCGCGCATCCGGATGCTGCGCCGGTCCTGGGGTGCCCCCGGTGGGATTCGAACCCACGATCTCCGGATTAAAAGTCCGCTGCCTTGCCAGGCTAGGCTACGGGGGCGCCTCGATTATCGCAGGTAGACGGGTTCTTGCAACGTCCCGGCGGCGGTGTGGCTCGTGCCCCGTCGTCCTGCGGACGCCTCTTCAGGGTTTCGGCTGCTCGTTGCCGGCTTCGACGGCGGCCGAACTGTGCTCCTCCGCCGAGCCGACCTCCACCGTCTCGCCCACCGTGACGGCACCGTCGGCGACGGTAACCCAGCGGCCGGAGAGGTTCGGCATGCGGGCCATGGTCAGCCCTGCCCTGATCGTCAGGCTGTGGATCACCCCGCCGTGCGTGATGACGAGTATTTCCGCCGTACCGCTGCGCGTCGCGCGGGCCGCCACGTCGAACAGGGCGGCGTCGGTGCGCGCCACCAGATGTTCGTCTGGTTCGTACCCCTCGGGCCGGCGCCCGGCGCCCAGATAGCCCGGCCAGTCGTGCTCGATCTCGTCGACGGTGAGCCCCTGCCACGGACCGGCGTTGCGCTCCCGGAGTCGCGGCTCGACGTTCACATCGGTGATCCCGGCGCCGTCGGCGATGATCCGCGCCGACTGCCGGGCGCGCCGCAGGTCGGAGCAGACGATCACCTCGAAGCTGTCGAGGAGCGGGCCGGCTTGGGTCGCGTGGCGCCGCCCGCGCTCGGTGAGGGGCGTGTCGGCTTGCCCCTGCCAGCGTCCCTGGGCGTTCCACTCGCTTTCGGCGTGCCGCAGGAGCAGGAGTCGCGTCACGGCAGGCGACGATAGCGCCACGCCGTCGCCGCCCGGCTGTGCCACCGGCGGCGGAGACTTCTACGCTCACGGTATGGCGACTCTGCGACTCTTCGCCTCCGTGCGCCAGACGGCCGGGGTGGCCTCGGCCACGGTGACCGGTGCCACGGTGGGTGCCGTGCTCGCCGCCGCCTGTGAGCGTTTCGGTCCGGCGTTCGCCGAGCAGCTCCAGGGCTGTCGCATCTGGCGCAATGGCGAACCTGCCTCGCCGTCGGATCCGGTGGGTGCCGACGACGAGATTGCCGCGCTGCCTCCGGTCTCGGGCGGCGCCGGGGGGATAGGTCCGCAAGGCGACGCTGGGCGCCTCGCCGTACTGTCCATGCACACCTCCCCGCTGGCGCAGCCCGGCACCGGCGACAGCGGCGGCATGAACGTGTACGTGCGCGAACTCGCCGCAGCCCTGGCCCATCGCGGTATGGAGTGCACGGTGTACGTCCGCCGTTACCACCGCGATCTTCCTCCGGAGGTGCTTGTCGAACCGGGTGTGCGGATCGTGCACGTGTCGGCCGGGCCGCCGGAGATGCCCAAGGAGCAATTGCCCGACGCCCTCGATGCCTTTACCGATGGCGTTCTGGCCGACATCGCCCGCACCGGTGCCGTGGACGCCGTGCACGCCCACTACTGGCTCTCCGGTGTCGCCGGCCATCGCATCAAGCACGCCCTCGACCGGCCGCTCATCACCACGTTTCACACGCTGGCCAGGGTGAAGCAGGCGCTGGGCGAGGTGGAGCCACCGGGCCGCGGCCGCGCCGAGGCCGAGGTCGTGGCCTGCTCGGACCTGATCTGTGCCGCCGGACCGACCGAAGCGGAGCAGTTACACCGCCTGTACGGCGCTCCGGCGGACCGTGTGGAGATCGTGGCCCCCGGCGTGGAGCACGCCCTTTTCTCTCCCGGCGACCCGGAGGGCGCGCGGGCGGCCCTCGGTCTCGGCGACGAGCCGGTGCTGCTGTTCGTCGGCCGGGTGCAGCCACTGAAGGGTGCCCACCTGGCGGTGCAGACCCTGAGCGCCCTCGACGATCGTCTTGCGGGCCGTGCCCGCCTGCTGGTCGTGGGCGGCCCGAGCGGCCCGGAGGGTGGGTCCGAGATGGCCCGGATCCGCTCGCTGGTGGCCACAGCCGGCTTGGGCGACCGGGTGCGGTTCGTGGCCCCGCAGCCCCACCATCGCCTTGCCACCTACTACCGGGCAGCGGACGTGGTGCTGGTCCCGAGTCGCAGCGAGTCGTTCGGTCTGGTGGCCCTGGAGGCGGCGGCCTGCGGCGCTCCGGTCGTGGCGGCCGAGGTGGGCGGTTTGAAGGCGCTTGTCCGCCACGGCCGCACCGGCTACCTCGTTGCCGACCGTGACCGGTTCGCCTGGGCCCGCCGCGTCGAGGAGATCCTGGGGGATCCGCTGAACGCGGTGCAGATGGCGTTGGAAGCGGCCGCGGAGGCCGAGGGCTACTCCTGGGCGTCCACCGCGGAGATGCTGTCCGGTTGCTACACGCGGCTGCGGCGACGCCAACTCGTGGAGTGCGTTGCCTGATGGGTCCCCGGCCGGCCACGCCTGCCGAACTCGACGAGATCGAACGACGGATCGACGCCTGGGCGGCCCGCCAACTGCACGACGAGGGCTGCGTGGCGTCCGTGGAGCGGGGCGAGGCCCCGTTGCGCCGCTGGTACATCCGCCTTCTCGGCGAGGAGAAGGCCGTCTTCTCGGTGTGGCTGACGTTGCGTCAGCGCACCCTGGCTTTCGAGACCTACTTCGTGCCGGCACCGATGGAGAACCACGCCCGCCTCTACGAGTACTGCCTGCGCCGCAACCTCAGGTTGCGCGGCGCCCGCTTCGCCATCGGTGCGGAGGACGCCGTGTTCCTGATGGGCGAGATAGGGGTGGACGACGTCGACGATGACGAGTTGGACCGCATCCTGGGCACCCTCTACGAGGCCACCGAACAGTTCTTCCGTCCGGCTATGCGCATCGGCTACGGATCCCGCTTCCGCGGCTGACTGCGGGCACAGCGGAGCCCTCCGCGGGTGCTGCTTCGAGATATGACAACTATTGAAATAGAATTAGATTGCTTCTACTGTTGACAACGTCATATGATTTCGATATATTTACCGATGCAACCACCAGGCAAGGGGTGTCCGGACCGGCTCAAATGGGGAAGCGGGCCGGTCCGGCGCCCCTTCCCGGTGGGGGCATTCGAGGAGCGTCCACCGCTGGCTAGGGTGCTGGCATGACCGTTCGGTTGCAGTTCATCGGCGGCGGGAAGATGGGCGAGGCGCTTCTGGGGGGGCTCTGCGCCGAGGGCTGGGCGCAGCCCGCCGAACTGGCCGTCGTGGAGCCCCTGGCGGAGCGCCGGGCGGAGTTGTCCCGACGCCACCCCGAGACGCTGGTGAGCGACGTGCCCCAACCCGGCGCCGACGCCGTGCTGGCCGTCAAGCCCGACGATGTCGAAGCGGCCGCCACCGCTCTGCGGGGCCTTGGCGTGGCCCGTGTGCTGTCCATCGCCGCCGGGGTGCGCACGGCCTCCCTGGAGGGCTGGCTGGACGCCGGGACGCGCGTCGTCCGGGCGATGCCCAACACACCGGCGCTGGTGGGTGTCGGCGCGGCTGCCGTGGCTGCCGGTGTGACGGCCACCGACGACGACGTGGCCTGGGCGAGCGACGTGCTGAGCAGTGTGGGCACCGTCGAGGTCACCAGCGAGGAGCAGCTCGACGCGGTGACGGGGCTTTCCGGCTCCGGGCCGGCGTATGTCTTCCTGGTGGCCGAGGCCTTGATCGCCGCCGGCGTGGCGGAGGGCCTTGCCCCGGAGGTCGCCGACGCCTTGGTACGGCAGACGATCCGCGGCGCGGGCGAACTGCTGGTCGCCGCCGGTCGTCCCCCGGCGCAACTACGTGCCGACGTCACCTCCCCCGGCGGGACCACGGCCGAGGGGCTCGCGGTACTGGAGCGCAGGGCGGTCCGGGAGGCGTTCGCCGAGGCGGTCGCAGCGGCCACTCGCCGTTCGGTGGAGTTGGGCGCTTCCTGAACGGCGTCCGCACTGGCCTAGGTGTGCATGCTGGGGAGGTTGTTCCCGATGGTTGAGGCTGGTGTGTTCCAGCCGAGCGCTCCGTGGGTTCGGTGGCAATTGTAGTAGTGGAGGAATCCTTGGTAGGCGTTGGCGCGTTCGGTTTCGCTGGTCCAGGGGCGGATGTAGGCCCATTCCTCGAGGAGGATGCGGTGGAAGCGTTCGACTTTGCCGTTGGTCTGGGGCCGGTAGGGGCGGGTTTTCTTGGGTCGGGTGCGGGTCTGTTTGCAGGCTTTGTGCCAGGCTCTGCTGCGGTAGCAGCCGCCGTTGTCGGTGAGCACGCGTTCGCAGGTCACGCCCCAGGTGGCGAACCAGGCGTCGGCGCGGTGCCAGAACGACGCGGCGGTGGGGCCACACTCGTCGTCGAGGATCTCGCTGTAGGCCAAGCGGCTGTGATCGTCCAGGGCGGTGTGGAGGTAGCGCCAGCCGGCTTTGGCGCCCGGGGTGGGCGTTTGGCCGCGTCCGTGGACGCGCCAGCCCCCGCCGGGGGGAATACCGGGCAGTTTCTTGACGTCCACGCGGACGAGTTCACCAGGGCGTTCGCGCACATAGCGCACCGGTGGCGCGGTGGCGCGGTCGCCGACATCGAGGCGCCCCAGGCCGGCCTCGTTGAGGACGTTCTGCACCGTCGAGGGGGCGAGGCCGACCCTGTGGGCGATCCACCCGGCGCCGCGGCGCCGGGTGGATCGCAGCTCGATGACCCGCCGGCGGATCGCCTCAGATGTGCGTGCGGGACAGCGGTGCGGCCGGCTGGAGCGATCCAACAACCCGTCGGGGCCTTCGGCGAGGTAGCGGTCGCGCCACTTGCGTGCCGTCTTGGCGCTGACCTGGAACCGCTGCGCCGCCGCCGCGACACTCCAGCCCTCCCCGAGCATCACCTCGACCATCTGCCGGCGCTGGCGCGGTGTCAACCGCGCGTTCACATGCTGTCTAATCTGTGCCATGAGCCCTCCTTGGGTGCCGTGAGCCGATATGACACCCACAGCATCGCCCGGAGGGCTCACCTCAACGGTGGACCCTCAATCCCATCGATCCAGGGACAACCTCCCCGGTTGTCACACCTAGGAGACTGCTGAGCAAGTCCGCGGTCCACCTCTTCCGTCATTCCGGCGGAGGCCGGAATCCACTGTCCAGCGGCTAGACGTGTGCTGCCGATGAATGACTCAGCACACTCCTAGAGCACCGTTGCCGGCGCTGTGGCCGTTGTGGCGCATGGGCGATTTGTTCGGAGTGTTCAGCGTGTCTACTGTGATCGCAGCGGAGTAGGGGGAAATATGGACACGGCACAACAGAGGCCCCGGTTTATGACCGTGGCGGAAGTGGCGGCGTTGATGCGCGTCTCGACGATGACCGTTTACCGACTCATCAAGGCCGGCGACCTGCCGGCGGTTCGATTCGGCAAGTCGTACCGGCTCGACGAGGCCGACGTGGATCGCTACCTGGCGGATCAGTACACCAGAGCCGGCTGAAGCCCTGCGCTACGGCACGATCTCCTTTCTCTCCGACTATGGGCTGACCGACGAGTTCGTCGGCGTCGTCAAGTCGGTCGTCCATTCGATCGTCCCGGATGTCCGCATCATCGACGTCACCCACGACATTGCCCGCCACGACGTGCGGGCGGGCGGTCTGGCCCTGGCCCGGGCGGCGCAGTACCTGAACCCGGGCGTGGTGCTCGCCGTGGTGGATCCCACGGTCGGCGGCGACCGTCGCCCCATTGCCGCGGAGGTGGGTGACGGGGCGTCGGTTCTCGTCGGCCCCGACAACGGGCTGCTGGCGCCCGCCGTGTCCCTGGTGGGCGGGGCCGGCCGGGTGGTGGAGTTGCGCAACGATCGGTACCGGCTGGCCGGTGCCGGGGCCACGTTCGACGGCCGCGATGTCTTCGGACCGGCGGCAGCCCATCTGGCCGCGGGCGTGCCGCTGGAGGATTTTGGCCCTTTGCTGGACCCGTCCGTTCTGGTACCCGGCATCGTCCCGACAGCCTCCGTCGGTCCCGATCGGATCGAGGCGGAGGTGCTGTGGGTGGACCGGTTCGGGAACGTGCAACTGAACGTGGACCCTGCCGATCTCGCCGGGCTGGGCGACCGGATCGCGCTGCGGGCGGGAGGCGAGTTGCGGGTGGTGCAGAGAGCCGGCACCTATGCGGCTGTGCCGGAGGGCGGCATCGGCCTCGTGGTGGACTCCTACGGCTTGGTGTCGCTGGCGCAGGATCGCCGCGACTGCGCCGCCGAACTGGGTTTGTCGACGGGCTCGGCGGTCGTTCTTGCCCGGCCCGAGACGGCCGATGCCGCCGGAGAGGATTCGCCGGACAACGTCGGGGGGCGTGGGGCGCAGGGCGCCGGTACCGTGTCGGTGAATCTCAGCGACCGCCGGGGAGTCATGTCATGAGGTACGGCACCAGCATCGTGATCGCCGTCCTCCTCCTGGCTGTCCTCGTGGCCGGCGTACTGCAACTCTTCTTCCTTGCCCGCTGAGCCGGCGAGGCTGTCCGCTGCGCGCGGCCTGTGGCCACCCGGGGAGCCTGCGAACGGCAGGGCGACCCCCTTGTGAGACGGTGGCGGATCCGGCCGGCCGTGCCTCCCAACCCATGACGATGCTCTGCCGGGCACGGGCCACGGCACCCGGAGACCGGTCCGTGCCACTTTGTGAAATAGAGAAATCTCACTAGCCTCAGGTCATGGTCACGCCCGATCCCGATGGGTACACGTCCATTCCTCCGGCCGCCGTGGCGCGGCTGCCTGTCTACCGGCGTGTCCTGCTGGAGTTGCTCTCGACGCGGGTTTCGACGGTGTCCTCCACGCGGCTGGCGACCCTCGCAGGTGTCAACGCCGCCAAGGTACGCAAGGATCTTTCCTACCTCGGTTCCTTCGGCATCCGCGGCGTGGGGTACAACGTGGAGCACTTGCTCTACGAGGTGAGCCGCGAGTTGGGGCTCACGCACGACTGGCCGGTGGTGATCGCCGGTCTCGGCAATCTCGGCTCCGCTCTGGCCAACTATGGCGGGTTCGTGGAGAGGGGCTTCCCGGTGCGGGCGCTCGTGGACACCGACCCTGTCAAGGTCGGCAGGACCATCACCGGGGTGGTGGTTCAGCACCTCGACGATCTCGAGAAGATCGTGCAGCAGTGCCGCATCGCCATCGGCATCGTGGCCACGCCCGCCGCGGCGGCACAGGACGTGGCCGACCGCATGGCGGCGGCGGGGATCGGTTCCATCCTGAACTTTGCCCCCGTGGTGGTGACCACGGCCGGAGGAACGAACCTGCGCAACGTGGACCTGTCCGTCGAGCTGCAGGTGCTGAGCTTCTACGAGCGCCGCCACACCCCCGGCCGTCCGGGGGCGGCGCCGGTGCCGGCCGCGCCCGCCGGCGGGGGATCGCTCCCCGGTCGCTAGATTGGCGACGTGTCCGTCCTTGTCATCGGGTTGAACCACCGCTCCGCGTCTTTGGACCTGCTGGAGCGGGTGGCGACGGCGCACGCACGCCTTCCCAAGACCCTCGGTCTGCTGCAGGAGCTGCCCGACGTGGAGGAGGCGGTGCTGCTGTCCACCTGCAACCGCATCGAGGTGTATGCCTGGGCGGAGAAGTTTCACTCGGCCTACGAGAATCTCCGCGACCACCTAGCCGAGCAGGCCGTCTGTTCCACGTCGGAGATGACCAGGGCGGCCTACTCGCTGTACGACACCGACGCCGTGCGCCATCTCTTCGCGGTGGCGAGCGGCCTGGATTCGGCGGTGCTCGGCGAGGCGGAGATACAGGGTCAGGTGAAGCAGGCCTGGCAGACCGCCGAAGCCGCCGGGGCCACAGGCAGTGGCCTGAACCCGCTCTTCCGCCAAGCGCTGGGCGTGGGTCGCAGGGTGCGGTCCGAGACCCGGCTGGGACGCTCCCTCACGTCGGTGTCCGAAGCAGCGGTGGCTATGGCGTCGAGGCACCTCGCCGGTTTCGCCGGGCGTCGTATCGTCATTCTGGGTGCCGGCGAGATGGGTGGCGGAATGGCGAAGGCCATCGCGCCGGTGCGCGACGCCGAACTGGTTCTGGCCAGCCGTTCGTGGGGGCGGGCGCAGGAGATGGCGCTCCTGCTGGGCGCCCGGGCGGTGCACCTCGACGAGGTGGCCGCGGAACTGACCGACGCCGACGTGTTGTTCACGTCGACGGCGGCCACGTCCCTGGTGATGGATTTCGACGAACTGGACAAGGTCATGGCCGAGCGTGGGGGGCGCCCGTTGCTGGTCGTGGACATCGCCGTTCCCCGCGACGTGGATCCTGCCGCTGCAGCGATCAATGGGCTGACACTCTGGGACATGTCCGACGTGCGGGCCTTCGCCGCCGCCAACGCCGGCCACACCGAGGCCGAGGCGCGCCGGGCGTCGGCAATCGTCGACGCCGAAGCCACCCGCTTCGGCGAGCAGGCGGCGAGCCGGGAGGTTGCGCCGCTCATCAGCAATTTCCGCCGCCACATCTGCGACATCTCCCAGGCCGAGTTCGAACGGTTCGATTCCCGGCTCTCGTCGCTCGACACCGAGCAACGCCGGGCGGTGGAGGCGTTGGTGCACGGCATCGTGAACAAGGTGCTGCACGAGCCCACCGTCCGTCTGAAGGACGCTGCTCCCGACGGCGGGAGCGAGCAGCTGGCCGGTGCCCTCCGCGAACTCTTCGATATCTGAGCGCACGTCGTCCGAGCGCCCAGGGTCCGAGACCGCGACACCTCAGCACACCTCTTCCGAGCGCACCGTGCCTCAGCGTCCGCATTCTCGACGCGCGACGTCGGGCGCGCCCAGGGTGCTGCGCGCCGCCACCCGGGCCAGCCCCCTGGCGTTGTGGCAGACAGCGGCGGTTGCGCAGCTCGTAGCCGCCGCCTGCCCCGGTCTCGTGGTCGAAGCGGTGCCGATGCGGACCCGCGGGGATCGGCTGGCCGAGGCGTCCCTCGCCGATATCGGCGGCAAGGGGGTCTTCGTGCGGACGTTGCAGGCGGCGGTACTGGAGGGGCGGGCCGACCTGGCGGTGCACTCGGCGAAGGATCTCCCGGCGGTCACGCCCGACGGGTTGTGCATTGCCGCGGTGCCCCCGCGGGGCGAGGTGCGGGATGCCCTGGTGGGCTCGTGCCTGGCCGACCTCCCTCCCGGCGCGGTGGTCGCCACCGGCGCTGCTCGCCGCCGCGTGCAACTCGCCGACCGGCGCGCCGATCTGCGATTCGCCGATCTGCGGGGCAACATCGACACCCGCCTGACGAAGGCGGCGACGTTCGACGCCATTGTGGTGGCGCTGGCGGCGCTGGAGCGATTGGGTCGGCGGCCCCCGGTGCTGGAAGCCCTGCCGGTGGAGGTGATGGTGCCGCAGGTGGGTCAGGGCGCCCTGGCGGTGGAGTGCCGGGCCGACGATGCCGAGTTGCGCGGTTATCTGGCCGCTATCCAGGATCCGGCGACGCGCCGCTGCGTCGACGCCGAGCGTGCCTTCCTGGCGGCTCTGGGGGGTGACTGCACGATTCCCGCAGGGGCCTATGCCCGCCTGCACGACGGTGCGGTCCACGTGTGTGGCGTGCTGGCACCCGCCGGCGGCGGCCCGCTGCGGCGCGCCGAGGTGACCGGCGAGGACGGCGTGCCGGCCGGCCGGCACCTGGCCGAACTCCTCCTGGCCGGCGCGTTCTAGGAGCGTCGTGGCGGTGCATGGTCAACGGCCCCTGTCGGGGCGGCGGGTTCTGGTGGTGCGCCCCGAGGCGCAGGGCGTGGCCAGCGCCGAGGTCCTGCGCCGGGCGGGTGCGGAGCCCGTGCTCGTGCCGCTCATCGAGCTGTTGGCGCCCCCCGACGATGGTGCGGCGCTGGCCGCAGCGGCACAGCGGTTGGGAGACTACGACTGGCTGATCTGCACCTCGGCGAACGGTGCGGATTGCCTGCTGGAGGCTCTGGAGGGCACTGCCGTACCCGACGGTCTCCGGGTGGCCGCCATCGGCCCGGCCACGGCTGCAGCATTGGCCGCCGGGGGGATGACGGTTTCCGTCCTGCCCGAGCGGTACGTGGCCGAGTCGCTGCTGGACGCGTTCCCGTCACCCGATGGCGCGGGGCGGGTCCTGGTGGTGCGGGCGGCGGTTGCGCGCGACGTACTGCCCGACGGGCTGCGGGCCCGGGGCTGGTCCACCGATGTCGTGGCCGCCTACCGGGCCGTGCCGAGACGGCTGACGGCCGCCGAGCGCGCTGCGGCGACGTCGTGCGACACGGTCATCTTCACGTCGCCGTCGGTCGTGGACGCTTTCTGCGATCAGCCCGAGCCGCTGGAGGTCCCGACGACAGTGGCCGCCATCGGACCGGTCACGGCGCAGGCGGCTCGTCGCCGCGGCCTGACGGTGCACGTCGAGGCCGGTGAGCACACCGTCGAGGGCCTCGTCGTCGCGCTCTGCCGCCACGCCACCGCTTCTGGCGATGAGTAGAGCCGGGAGAGCGACGGCACGGCGACGGGCTTTCCTACCGGGACTCGCGCAGCCTGGCCGCCTCCGGGAATCGCCGAACGGTATTCGTAGACTCGGGGACCGTGGCCTTCCCCCAGCAGCGTCCCCGCCGCCTGCGCCGCACGGCTGCGCTGCGCCGGCTCGTGGCCGAGACGACGTTGCATGTCGACGATCTGGTGGCGCCGCTGTTCGTGCGGGAGGGCATCGACGAGCCGCAGCCGGTGCCGTCGCTGCCCGGGGTGGTTCAGCACACCGTCGGATCGCTGCGCCGGGAGGTTCGCGGGCTCTGCGATCTGGGCGTGCCGGCCGTGATCCTCTTCGGCGTGCCGACCCGCAAGGACGCCGAGGGCTCCGAGGCGTGGAATCCCGACGGCATCGTGCAGGTGGCACTGCGGGAGCTGCGCGACGAGGTCGGCGACGACCTGGTCCTCATGGCCGACCTGTGTGTTGACGAGTACACCGACCACGGGCACTGCGGCATCCTCACCGCCGACGGCTCGGTGGACAACGACGCCACGCTCCACATCTACGGGCGGGCGGCCGTGGCCCAGGCCGATGCAGGGGCCGACGTCTGCGCCCCCAGCGGGATGATGGACGGGCAGGTGGCGGCGATCCGCAGTGCGCTCGACGACGCCGGTCACGCCACCACGGCCATCCTGGCCTACGCCGCCAAGTACGCATCCGCCCTGTACGGACCCTTCCGTGACGCCGTGGACGTGACGATCCGTAGCGGTGACCGCAAGGGCTACCAGCAGGACTGGCGCAACGCCCGCGAGGCCATGACCGAAGTTCTCGCCGACGTGGACGAGGGTGCCGACATGGTCATGGTCAAGCCGGCGGTGACCTACCTGGACGTCATTGCCGGCGCCCGGGCAGCCGTGAGCGTGCCGCTGGGGGCCTACCACGTCTCCGGGGAGTACGCCATGATCGCCGCCGCCGCGCAGCGGGGCTGGATCGACGGCCCCGCGGTGGCGCTGGAGCAGTTGACCGCGGTCCGCCGCGCCGGTGCCGACTTCGTGCTCACCTATTTCGCCGCCGAGATGGCCGAGGCTCTGGGTGCCTGAGGCACGGGACACCGGCGCCGCCACCGACGCCGCTCACGCGACCAACGCCGAGTTGTACAAGCAGGCCTGCGAGGTCCTGCCCGGCGGCGTGAACTCCCCCGTGCGGGCATTCGGCTCGGTCGGCGGCACGCCGTACTTCGTGGCCCGGGCGAAGGGGGCGTACGTCTGGGACGTGGAGGGCAACCGCTACATCGACTACGTCCAGAGCTACGGCCCCGGCATCCTGGGCCACGCACCGGCCGCCGTCACCCGGGCGGTGACCGCAGCAGCCGCTGACGGCACCAGCTACGGCGCCCCCACCCGCGGCGAGGTGCGCCTCGCCACCGAGATGTGCGCCCGGGTACCGGGCCTGGAGATGCTTCGGCTGGTCTCCAGCGGCACGGAGGCCGCCATGTCGGCGGTGCGCCTGGCGCGGGGCGCCACCGGCCGCAACAAGATCATCAAGTTCGCGGGCTGCTACCACGGGCACTCCGACGCGCTGCTGGCGGCGGGCGGCAGCGGGGTGGCCAACCAGGGTCTCAGCGGCTGCGACGGTGTGACGCCGGGGGCGGTGGCCGACACGGTCGTGGCGCCCTACAACGTGGTGCCCGCCGTGGACGACGCCACCGCCGCGGTGCTCGTGGAACCGGTGGCCGCCAACATGGGACTCGTGGCACCGGCGCCGGGCTTCCTGGAGGGTCTGCGGGCGGCGTGCGACCGCGCCGGGGCGCTGCTGATCTTCGACGAGGTCATCACCGGGTTCCGGCTCAGTGGCGGCGGCGCGACGGAGTGGTACGGCGTGCGGCCCGACCTGTGGTGCTTCGGCAAGGTCATCGGCGGGGGCCTGCCGGTGGGCGCCTTCGGTGGTGGCCGCGACCTGATGAGCAACCTGGCCCCGCTGGGCGGCGTCTACCAGGCCGGCACCCTCTCGGGGAACCCGCTGGCCACCGCCGCCGGCCTCGCCACGCTCGAACAACTCGACGCCGCCGCCTACGAGCGCCTCGAGGCCACCGCCGTGCGGCTGGCCACCGGCCTGCAGGAGGTGTTCGACGTCGCCGGCGTGCCTGCCGTGCTGCCGCGGGTGGGATCGCTGCTGGGCCTGTTCTTCTGCGTCGATCCTCCTCAGGATTTCGATGAGGCCGCCGCCGCTGTCGCCGGTGGCCGCTACCCGCCGTTCTTCCGGTCCATGCTCCGCCGCGGCGTTGCGTTCGCCCCCGGCCCCTACGAGGCCATCTTCGTCAGCCTGGCCCATACTGAAGCCGACATCGACGCCACCATCGAAGCCGCCACCCAAGCCGCCGCCGAACTCGCCTCCGCCTAACACAGCAGAACGAGCCGACGCCCCTCACCGGCATCCCACCACCACCGCCACCGCCACCGGTCCGGGCGGGGCTGTCGGTGGCGCTCCGGCGGCCTCCGAATGGCCGCCTCCGCTGTCCCCCGACATCCCCGCCCTCGGGTGTTGATGGTGTCGTCCCCGACCTGCCCACGGTTTCCTGGTCCGGGTTCTGCTCTGAGGATGCTCGGGAGCCGCGCCGAGTGCCCGCTCAGCAGGCATGATATGGACCGTGAGTGTCGAGATTCTGGATCGCCCGGTCTATTCCGAGGCGGACGCGGCCGAGATTCTGCGCGTCCCGCGGTCGACGCTGCACTGGTGGCTGGAGGGACGCTCTGGCGGCAAACGCAGCTACCCGCCCGTGGTGCGTCCGGTGCCGACGGGTGAAAGTCGCCTCACGTGGGGTGAGTTCATCGAGGTGGCCCTCCTTCGTCAGTACCGGCGTGATTCGGGCGTGCCGCTCGAAGAGATCCGGACGTTCGTCAGGAAGCTCCGCAAGGAGGAAGGGATTCCCTATCCCCTGGCCCACCACAAGCCCTGGGTTGGTGTAGGCCGGCAATTGCTGCTGGAGATGCAGAAAGAAGCTGACCTTCCGGGCGCTCTCTGGTTGGTGGCTCCCGCAAGCGATCAGGTCGTGCTGACCCCGCCGGCGGCGTCGTTCATCCATCGAGTCGATTGGGACAACGATCTCGCTGTCGCATGGCGACCTCATGACGATGAGTTCTCCCCTGTCCGGTGCCGCCCGACGCACCGGTTCGGCCGGCCGGCGATCAAGGGCATCAGCACGGTGGCGATCTCCGAGCACATCGACGGGGGTGAGGACGAAGAGGACGTGGCCGCACAGTTCGACATCGAGGTCGAGGATGTCGGTTGGGCGCGCGCTTACGAGTTGTCCTGCCGCCGCGCCAATCAAGCGGCGTGAAACCGGCCGTCGTCCGCTACTACTTCGACGCTGACGTTCTCGGCTTGGGAAAGCTCATTGCCGGTTTGCGTCCCGACTGCACCTATCCCGGAGATGCCGGTGCAGTCGTTCACAAGAAGGCACGGCCCCCGTGCCTGGTCACGAGTGCTGGCACGCCTGACGAGGATTGGATCCCGCGAGTGTCCGCTGCCGGCTACTTGATCATCACTCGGGACCGTCGGATCAGCCGTCGGGTTGCTGAACGCCGGGCGGTCGCCGATCACGCGGCGCGGATGGTAGTGCTTGCGGCCCCGGGCGCGAAGACAGTGTGGAGTCAACTAGAAGTGATCATGGCCCAGTGGCGTCAGCGTTGCCCGCAGCGCTACAGGCTTCGTAGTGACTGAAAATGACGTACAAAAGTCAGACATGGCTATTTTCGGGTAATGGCGCCCCGCGCTCGGACGCACCACCTCGGCTAGATCTGGGTGTGTACGGCGATCTGAATCTCCGCGAGTCAGTCGTGCCGCCAGGAAAAACAGTAACCCCGGCCGTTTGCCGAAGCAGGGACGGTTCCGGGGCCTTCGTGTAGAACCTTACCTACAAAGGGACGAGCGCTGCATAGTCGAGATTGCCGGTTGGATTTGCCCTCATGCTCAGCAGTGGATCGTTGGTAATTCTCGAGTCACTATCGAGCTTGGGAATCGACCGTAGCAATCGGCGCTAGTGGTCAGCAGGTTTCCGCGAGAGAGTCGACGACGTACGAGCGCTAGTCGGGCCAGAGCCAGGCGGCTCGGGCGGCTACCCGGTAGATGTGTTCGGCTGCGCCCGGGTCCTCCTCGCGCATGAGGTTCGCCATGATCCGCAGCGCCCACTCCATGAGGGTCTGGGACTGCATCCCGATCTGCACCAGGCGGCTGATGAGGCGGGGGCGCCCGATGGCGTAGGCGAAGAGGCGGGCCACCTTGAAGTAGGCGCCGTAGTCGATCTCCAGCAGGTCCGGGTAGCGGGCCAGGGCCAGCCCGTCGTCGCAGATCACGGCCTCGGCCACCAGGTCGGCGGCCAGACGCCCTGTCTCGTAGGCGTAGTCGATGCCCTCGCCGTTGAACGGGTTGACCGACCCGGCCGCGTCGCCGACGATCAGGAAGTTGGGGCCCGCCTTGGGGTTCACCGATCCGGCCATGGGCAGGCGGCCCCCCACAGGCGGCGCCAACGGGTCCTCGGGGCGCAGTTCCCACCGTTCGGGGGCGGCGTGTGCCCACTCCCGCATCAGGTGGCTGGTGTTGACGCTGCGCCAGTGGCGGTAGCTGGTGAGCAGGCCGATGCCGATGTTCACGGTGCCGTCGCCGAGCGGGAAGATCCAGCCGTAGCCGGGCAGCGTGGCGCCGTTGCGGTCGCGCACGTCGAGAGCGCTTTCGATCCAGGTGTCGGCGTGGTTGGGGCTCTCGTAGTAGGTGCGGATGGCCATGCCTTGGGGCCAGGAGCGTTCGCGCCGGCAGCCGAGGGCGCGGCCGACGCGGGAGTTGGCGCCGTCGGCCACCACCACGTAGCTCGCCGGTATGTCGCTGCGCTCGCCGGTCTCCCGGTTCCGCACCCGCACGCCGCGGCACAGGCTGTCGGCGAGTAGCGGCTCGGTGGCCTCCGCGCCGTACCACACCAGGGCCCCGGCCCGGCGGGCGTGGTCGAGCACCGCCTCGTCCAGCGTGCTGCGGCGCACCACGTAGCCGTAGGGGGGGTAGATGGGGTGCTCGGGCCAGGGCAATTCCCGGGTATGCCCGTGGGCCACCGCCCGCAGCCCCCGGAAGCGGTGGTAGGTCTCGATCTCGGCACCGAGCCCCATGTCGATGAGTTGTTTGACCGCTCGCGGGGTCAGGCCGTCGCCGCAGGTCTTGTCGCGGGGGAACTGCTTGCGCTCCACCACCAGTACGTCGAGCCCTTGCAGAGCCGCCCAGTAGGCGGTGGCCGCTCCTGCGGGTCCTCCGCCTACGACGACCAGATCGTGGCGGTGGGTGATCGTCAGGCTCCGTCGCCGGCGCTCAGGTGCGACCCCAGGAGCCCCGTCACGTCGTCGGGGCTGATGTTCTCGTCGAAGTGCTCCGGGAGCACCAGCGTTCCGGCACCCAGCACTTCGTCGGCGAGTGGTGCCAGGGTGGCGGCCACGTCGCTTCCGCCGTGCTCGGTCCGTTCGTACAGCACCACGGCCAGGATCTCCGTGGCGGTCAACTTGTCGTGGTGGCCGGGCATGTTGGCGAACCATCCGGCGACGCGTCCTCGTTCGGTGGCGCCGTAGGAGTTGCCCTCCCCGGTGCCGTCGGTACCGCGAGCCACCCAGGCGATGTGCTGGGCCAGCCCCAGGTTCGCCGGGTCGTCGGGGAAGGTTACGAGGACCTCGCCGCCGTTCAGCTGCGGCCCGCTGCCGGCGCCGACGCCGGTGGCCGTGTGGCAGACGGCGCACTGCTGCGCGTACACCTCCGCCCCGTCGGCGAGGATGCCGGTGGCGGCCCGGGTGGGGTCCTCCAGGGTGCCGACGTACATGTACGCCCAGATGGGCAGGAACAGCAGTACCGGCATGACCCAGTACGGGATCTTGGGACGCGCCAGCGCCGCCTGCACCCACGGCTTGGGCGGCGGCGGGGGAGGCGGCGGCGCAGCGGCGGGGATGGCCGGCAGCGGTGACGGTGCGGGCGCTGCCGCGGCCACGCCGGTCGCCGGCGCGGCGGTAGGAGCGGCAGCCGTCCCGGCAGCGGCCGTGGGGCCGGCCTCGCCGGTCAACTCCATACGTCGCTCGCGAGAGCGCTCCAGGAGATACTCGGGTACTTCGGTCACTGATCCTCCACCGGCGGCGGCAGCCGTCCGCGAAATCCTAGCGTCGCCGTTTTCCGCCCCGTTGCGACAGCCGCGCGGCCACCGTGGAGGCGATGGCGGCAGGCTAGACTCCTTGTGAGCACTTTCACGAGTACGAGCCTCTTGTGTGTGTTCTGTCAAGCTGCATGGCTAACATCGCCTCGCCGGGGCGGAGGGAGCAGAGTGGCCGAGATTCGGGCTATCGACGTAGCAACAAAGAGGTTCACCCGGGCCATGATTGGTAGCTCGGTGCTTCTCTTCGGTGTCCTGGCGCTGTGGCTGGGTATCACCGGCGACGCCGACCCCCCCTACTTCAACGTGGCCTTCACCTCCTCGTGGGTCGTGGGCTGCCTGGGGATCGCCGCGCTCCTGGCGTACGCCCGCCGCCGGCCGCTGGATACGCCGGTCACCTGGGGCGGCGCCATGCTGGGCGCCGCCGCGTCGTTCTTCCTGATGTTCTGGATCTACGGCGTGGTGCCGCACTGGTGGCTGGTTTTCGCCGACAGCGAGCTGAACTGGCGCGCCGACCGGCTGCTCGTGGGCCCCGCTCTCCCGGATTGGTGGGCGCCGGGGCAGAATCTGCTGCCGTGGGCCCTGCCGTTCGATCTGACGTACCGGGTCGCCCGGGACATCGTGGCGGTCGTCATCTACGGCTTCGCGCTCGGCGGCCAGGTCGCCCTGCACGCGATCTGGCAGAACCGCGGCCGTCCGGCCATCGAGGTTCCCGCCCCGGCGTCGCGTTATGGGCGCCCCCTGGTGCGGGAGGGGGTTGAGAGCTGATGGGAGCCAACGATGCCAACCCGCCCATGCCGGAGTTCCGCGACGACTACGTCCTGGCCGAGGTCGACGCTGCGTGGCTCTCCAAGGCGGTCAAGCCCAAGCAGTTCATTCACATCGACCAGTCCGAGTGCATCATGTGCGAGGGCTGCGTGGACATCTGCCCGTGGAAGTGCATCCACATGGTCACACCCGACGCCATCGACATGGCGATCGGCACCGAGCGACCCGGCGCCGACCCCAATGACCACGTGATCTTCACGATCGACGACGACGTGTGCACGCGCTGTGCCCTGTGCGTGGACCGCTGCCCCACCGGGGTCATCATCATGGGCAAGGTTGGCGAAGCGCCGCCGGACGGCGATCCTCACCAGCGGGTGGCCAGCTACGGCTACGGCTACGGCATGCGCCTGGCCTAGTTTCGAGACGGCGACCGGCAACGAGAGAGGCGAAACGAGTTGGCTCCAAAGCTCCCCACGGGAAACGACCTGCGCCGTCTCGGCGACAAGGCGAGCGACATCGGTGGCAAGGTGCAGGGCTCGCAGGCCTGGACGTCGATCTTCCGCCCGGGGTCGATTTTCCGGAAGGGCTACACCGACAGTCCTCGGAACCGCTCCTACGTCATCATGAACAGCGTCCTGTACCACCTGCACCCCGTGAAGGTGAAGCGCCACGGCGTCAGGGTCAGCTACACGCTGTGCCTCGGCGGGCTCAGCTTCTTCCTGTTCATCCTGCTCACCGTGACCGGCATCTTCCTGATGTTCTTCTACCGGCCGACCGCGGCGCAGGCCTGGGACGACATCTACATACTCCAGACCGAGGTGGCCTTCGGGCTGCTGGTGCGGAACATCCACCGCTGGGGCGCGCACCTGATGGTGCTGACGGTGTTCCTGCACATGGCGAGGGTCTTCTACCACGGGGCCTACAAGGCGCCGCGCGAGTTCAACTGGGTGATCGGCGTGATCCTGCTGAACCTCACGCTGCTGCTGTCGTTCACCGGGTACCTGCTGCCGTGGGACCAGTTGGCCCTGTGGGCGGTCACCGTCGGCACCAACATGATGGGATTCACGCCGGTGTTCGGCGACCAGGTGCGGTTCGTGCTCTTGAGCGGCGTGGAGATCGGTACCGACACGCTGCTGCGCTGGTACGTGTTGCACGTCCTGATGCTGCCGTTCGTGCTCATCATCTTCCTTGCCGTCCACTTCTGGCGGGTCCGTAAGGACGGCGGAATCTCCGGGCCGCTGTAAGTCGGCGCGCAGGACGACGAAGCCATGACCGAGATCCCCGAGCACCTGCTCCGGCGGGCCAAGGAGGCCCGCGAGCGTCTGGAAGGCGCCGAGCCGGGCGCCGAGGAGGCCCCGAGCGCCGCCGCGGCTGGGGCGCCCCCGCCCGCCGACGCCGCGCCACCGGCCGGGGAGGACAAGATCCCGGCGCATCTCCTGGACCGTTCCCGCTCGGCCGCCGATCAGGCCGCCATGGCGCCGGCCGCGCCCGGCGGTCCGGTGGCGCCTGCCGCACCGTTGCTGCCGACGGGCCCCGGGGGGCACACGCAGCGCCTGCTGACCGTGGTCAAGTCGGGGTCCATCCAGGACGTCAAGGCCACGCCGCAGGACAGGGTGCACGTATGGCCGCACCTCCTGCTGGGGGAGTTCGTGGCGGCGCTGTTCTGTACCGCCTTCCTGCTGATCTTCTCGGTCTTCGTGAACGCCCCGCTGCTGGAGCTGGCCAACGTCAACGAGACGCCCAACCCCTCCAAGGCGCCGTGGTACTTCCTTGGTCTGCAGGAGTTGTTGACGATGTTCCACCCGATGGTGGCCGGGGTGACGATCCCCGGCATCGCCCTGTTCCTGCTGATCCTCGCCCCCTACCTCGACCGCAACCCCGAGACCGTCCCCGAACGCCGCAAATTCGCGGTGTCGCTCATGACCGTGCACCTCATGTTCTGGGCCGTGCTGGTCATGATCGGCTCGTTCTTCCGGGGCCCCGGATTCAACTTCATCTTCCCGTGGCAAGACGGCCTCTTCTTCGACTTCTGAGGCGGACACCATGATCGTGCTCGCCATCGTGATCCCCGTCCTGGCCGCGGCCGGGGTGATCATGCTCGTCGCCGCCTATCGCCGCCGCGAGGTGCGTTCGGCCACGGGTCGGCTCTCCCGGCGCACGCGCCTGCGCGACCGCCTGGCACGTCGCACCGCGGCCGCGACACCCGGCGAACCCACCGGCCGCGACGTGGAGCGGGCGGCGGTTCTGGCCCGCCGCGCTCCCGACGAGCTTCCGGCGATTCCGGATCCCGACGAGGTCCCGGCCCCGTGGACGCCACCCGACGACGAGGCGGTCGGCGTTTCCCGCCGGCAGTTCCTGAACCGGTCGATCGTGGGCTTCATGACCCTCAGCATCACCGGGTTCGGGGCGGCCGTTCTGGGTTTCCTGTGGCCGCCATTCGTGACCGGGTTCGGGGCTGTCATCAATACCGGCACCGTTGACAGCCTCAAGACGCAGGTGCGCGACGAGGACGGCTTCCTCAAGCTGCCCGTCGGCCGCATGTGGATCACCGAGTACCCCCCCGGGGCGCTGGCGAAGGCCCGCGACTCCTACTCGCCGGCGGTGCTGCGGGGCATGGAGTCGGGTCTCGTGGCCCTCTACTGGAAGTGCCCGCACCTGGGCTGCACCGTGCCCGAGTGCATCAGCTCCCAGTGGTTCGAATGCCCCTGCCACGGGTCCAAGTACAACCAGGTGGGCGAGAAGCGGGGAGGGCCGGCGCCACGCGGCATGGACCGTTTCGCCACCTCGGTGAACGACCGGGGCGAGTTCCTGGTGGACACCGGCAAGATCGTCCAGGGCCCGCCCATCGGTACCAACACCACCAACCAGGAGGCGCAGGGCCCGCACTGCATCGGTGAGGCTTCCGAGTAATGCCCACCGTCGTCGCAGACATCGGTGTTCTCGCCGCTTCCACGCAGCGAACGGTGGGCGTGGTCCTGGCCACCGTGGCCATCGGCGGCTTCATTCTCTACTGGGTGTTCAACTGGCTGGCCGGCCGCCCCGAGACAGGGTCGGAGATCGAGCTGGCACCCAACCGCCGTCCCTTCCTCGACGACGCCGAGATGGAGGGGCGCCGGCTGGACCAGGGCCTGACCGCCGGGCTGGTGAGCATCGTGATCATCAGCATTGCGCTGCCTCTGTACTGGCTGGGCGAGCCGGGCCGCCACGACGGCCTCATCGAGTTCAGCGACAACCAGGCCATACACCGCGGCGAGGTGCTCTACGAGGAGCGCTGTGCTACCTGTCATGGCTCGGTGGACGGACCGGGCGGCGTGCGCGACCACACCCTGGTGGACAACAACGGCATCTTCCTGGCGCAGGTGGACTGGAAGGTTCCCTCCCTGGGGGCGGTGCTGTACCGCTACTCCGCCGACGAGGTCCGCTACGTGCTGGAGTACGGCCGACCCAACACGCCCATGCCGGCGTGGGGTATCGCCGGTGGTGGCCCGTTCACGACGCAGCAGATCGACGAGATCGTGATCTACCTGGAGCACGAGCAGATTGACGTGGCCGAGATCCGCCAACGTTCCCAGGACGGCGTCGTCTCGACGGCACGCCGCCTGGCCATCGAGGAACTCGGCGACGGCGCATCCAACGAGGCGATTACCGAGGCCGCCCAGGAGATGTTGTCGTCGGCGGCGGACGATCCGGTGCGGATGGGGGAGTTGCTGTTCAACAACACTGCCGACGGCGGTGTCTACGGCTGCGCCCGCTGCCACACGCCCGGCTGGTCCTACGACGCGGACGAGGTGGCGGCCAACAACCCGCTGGTACCGCACGAGATCACCGGCGGCGGCGGTTTCGGACCGGCCCTCGCCAACGGTTCCACCACCCGGCAGTTCGACACGCCCGACGAGCACGAGGCGTTCGTCACCTCGGGCAGCCAGAACGGGGTCAAGTACGGCAACTTCGGACAGGGTGACGGCGGCGGGCAGATGCCCTCCTTCGGCGTGTGCGTCGGCGACCGGGACGCCGGCGACCTGGAGCCCATCACCCGGTCCGACTTCTGCGGGGTGCGCGGCGGTGAGGGCGTCCTCACGCCGGAGCAGATCGCCGCCATCGTAGCCTACGAGCGGCAGCTGTAGCGGGTCGGCGACATGAACGCGTACGACATCGTCACCCTCGGCGGGATCAGCTGGGATCCGGAGATCCGCGGTTTCCTGACCGTGGCCCTGGCCGCCACGTTGCTGGCGGGCACGGTCTGGCTGCTGCTGGTGCTCAACACCGGGGTGCGCCTGGGATCGCTGCTGGCCCTGGCCGGTCTCTTCGGCTGGTTCACCATCATGGCAACCGTCTGGTGGTTGCACGGCATCGGCTACACCGGCGACACGCCTGCGTGGGAGTACGAGGGGACGTTCTCCGATCCGGCCGGTGCGGAGGCCTCCGGCATCGAGGACGCCTACGTCGCCACCGTTGGCGACCTGCCCGACCCGAACTGCGACAGCGGGCGCATCTTCCCCGCCGCCGAAACCGGCTGGACCTTCTCCCCGCCGGCACCGGGGTGCCTGCCACGGGCCATCGCCCTGGTCATGCAGTACCCGGGGGCCGACCGGGCCGAGGTCGTGGCCGAGGTCGCCACTGTGGACGTCGACGGCATCCGCGCCCGGCTGGCGGAGCGCAACAACCTGCTGGACACGACCGATCCCCGCCACCTCGACGCCGCCGCCCTGGAGGCCACAGCCGAGGCGCAGGCGGCGGCCGAGGCGAACCGCATCGACCACATGTCGCTCAGCGCTATGGCGGCGGTGGCGCCGCAGGTGATCGACTGGGCCGAGACGGTCGGCTACCTGGACCTGCGAGGCTGGAATCTGCTGTCCACCGCCGAGTCCGGCGAGGCCGCCGCCACGGCCGAGGCCATCATGACCGAGCGGGAGACCTTCGCCTTCGTCCCGACCACTTTGACAGCCGACGACGGCACCGAGGAGCCCTCGGTGAGCCCGCTGTTCGTGTTCGAGGATGCCTTCCGCCGCGGCGGTAAGCCGGAGCGGGCCAACGACGGGTTGTGGGCGCGTGTCACCAACAAGATCGCCAACTCGGCGCGCATCACCCATCCCCCCAACTACGCGGTCGTGCAGGCCCGCCCGGCGGTGCCGAAGGCGCAGGTGCTCGGCGAAGCGCCGCCGCTGCCCGAGCCCGACCGCAACGGCCAGACGATCTCCATCGTCATGGTGCGCAACCTGGGTGACCTCCGTCTTGTGCCGGCCCTGATAGCCATCGGTTGTGCTCTGATCTTCCTGACGCTGGTACTCAGCCTGCACTGGCGCGACCTACGGTTCCGCCGGGAGCAGGAATCCCTAGAGGGCGCCACGGCGTAGGCGGACGAGAGGCGGCGGCGTGGGTCAGTACCTCCCGATCCTCGCCCTCGGCGTCCTGGCGGTGCTGTTCTGCGCCCTCAGTTTCGTGGCGTCGCGCCTGCTGGCGCCGAGGCGCCCCACCCGGGCCAAGGAAGCCCCGTACGAGTGCGGCATCGTCTCGTCGTCGGAGATTCCGGAGCGGTTCCCGGTCCGGTTCTTCCTCGTAGCCATGATCTTCATCGTCTTCGACGTGGAGATCGTGTTCCTGTACCCGTGGGCCGTGGCGCACGGCCGCCTGGGCCTGTTCGGGCTGGTGGCGATCCTGATCTTCTCCTTCGCCGTCTTCGAGTCGTTCGTCTACCTCATCAGCAAGGGCGCGTTGGACTGGGGGCCGCTGCGCTCCCGGCGCGACGACCCGCTGGTGGGAGCGCAGCGCACCGCCGCCGGCACCGTCCGCCGCATTCCTCCTGAGGACTCCCGACCGGGCCTCGTCCGTGCAGCGGACGTCCCGGCTTCTGTGGCGCAGGCGCCGTGACCGCGTCCCCGCCCCCCGCATCCCCCCTGGGCCCCGCCTACGGGGGCCTGGAGGAACTGCCGCACAACTTCGCCACCGGCCGGTTGGAGGAGTTGGTGAAATGGTCGCGGGCGCGCAGTTGCTGGCCGGCCACGTTCGGCCTGGCCTGCTGCGCCATCGAGATGATGGCCACCGCCGGCGCCCATTACGACATCGCCCGCTACGGCATGGAGGTGTTCCGCGCTTCGCCCCGGCAAGCCGACCTCATGATCGTGGCCGGACGGGTCTCGCAGAAGATGGCACCCGTGCTGCGCCAGATCTACGACCAGATGATGGCTCCCAAGTGGGTGATCTCGATGGGCGTGTGCGCCTCCTCCGGCGGCATGTTCAACAACTACGCCATCGTGCAGGGCGTGGACCAGGTCGTGCCCGTGGACGTGTACGCGCCCGGCTGCCCACCCGGTCCGGAGACCCTGCTGCACGCCATCCTGACCCTGCACGGGCTCATCACCAGCGGCGAGCTGACGCAGCGCCGGGAGTCCGCCACGGGGCCGGGGGCGGGCATCATCGTCGAGCAACGCGACGGCCAGACCGCCACCCGGATGGTGGTCAGCCCGACCCGCGGCCGCTTCGGGTCACCGGGCGCCGGCGTCGCCCCCGAGGAGCCCGGCAACGAGCAGCGACGCAGCCGCGGGCGCCTGCCGTGGCGCTCCCGTGGCTCGTCGACAGCGGCCGGTGGCCGATGACGGCGATGGAGGCACCTGCGCCGGACACCCCGGCGCCGGATGTGGGCGGCTACGGGGTTCCCACCGGTCGCGACGCTTCCGGCGGGGTGGTGCTTCACCCGACGGCCGAGCAGTTGCCGGTGGTGGCCGAAGCGCTGCGCGGCGACGGCTACGTCCAGTGCGTGGACCTCTGCGGGGTGGACTACCTCGGCGCCTCCTGGCGGGCCGACCTGCCCCCCGAGGTGGCGCCACAGCGCTTCGAGGTGGTGGTCACTCTGCTGTCCCACGAGGCGCGCCGGCGGGTGCGCCTGCGGGTGCAGGTGCCCGAGGCGGATCTCTGCGTGCCGACGCTGTTCGACCTGTATCCCGGCACGGAGAGTGCCGAGCGCGAGGTCTACGACATGTTCGGCATCCGGTTCGACGGCCACCCCGACCCAACCCGCATCCTGATGCCCGAGGACTGGGAGGGCCATCCCCTGCGCAAGGACTACGGCGTCGGCACCGTTCCGGTGCGGTTCAAAGCAGCCGGGGACACCCGATGAGCACCGCGCCCGCCGCGGCCCGACCCTACGTCCGCGGCGACGGGCCGGTGCTGCGCCTCAGCGAGTCGGAGGCGCTGACGGCGGTGCCATCGGCGCCCGAGCGGATGATCATCAACATGGGTCCCCAGCACCCCTCCACCCACGGCGTGCTGCGCCTCCTGCTGGAGCTCGACGGCGAGACGGTGCTGCGCTGCAAACCGGTCATCGGTTACCTGCACACGGGCATGGAGAAGACCGGCGAGACGCTCACCTACCTGCAGGGACCCACCAACGTCACCCGCATGGACTACGCCGCCCCCCTGTTCACCGAGTTGGCCTTCTCGACGGCCACCGAGACCCTGCTGGGCCTGGAGTTGCCGCCGCGGGCCATCTGGATCCGCATGCTGATGTGCGAGTTGAACCGCATCAGCTCGCACCTGCTGTTCCAGGCCACCAACGGCATGGACCTCGGTGCCGTGTCGATGATGCTCTACGGCTGGCGCGAGCGCGAAGAGGTGCTGCGCCTGCTGGAGAAGATCACCGGCCTGCGCATGAACCACAACTACATCCGCCCCGGCGGGGTGGCGGCCGACCTGCCTGACGGCTGGCGCGACGACGTGCTGCGCCTGCTGGATCCGATTGGCGACCGCCTCGACGAGTACGACTCGTTGCTCACCGGTCAGCCCATCTGGCGCGAGCGCCTGCAGGGCGTGGGTGTGATGAGTGCCGAGGAGTGCCTGGCGCTGGGCGTGACCGGCCCGATTCTGCGCAGTACCGGCTACTCGTGGGATCTGCGCCGCCACATGCCGTACCTGGCCTACGACCAGCTGACCTTCGACGTGATCTGCGGCAGCTACGGCGACTGCTTCGACCGCTACGCCATCCGCCTCAACGAGATCCGCGAGTCCATCCGCCTCGTGCGCCAGATCCTCGACGGCATGCCCGGCGGCGACTACCGCATCCAGGACAAGAAGGTCACCCCGCCGCCGCGCGGGCGCATCGACGAGTCCATGGAGGCTCTCATCCACCACTTCAAGATCTTCACCGAGGGCTTCAAGGTGCCGGCGGGCGAGGTGTACGCCGCCGTGGAGTCGCCCCGCGGCGAGTTGGGCTGCTACATGGTCAGCGACGGCGGGCCGAAGCCGTTGCGCATGCACGTCAGGGCGCCCAGCTTCGTCAACCTGCAGGCGCTGCCGTACATGATGGAGGGCCGCCTGATTGCCGACGCCGTGGCCATCATCTCCTCCGTGGACCCCATCATGGGTGAGGTGGACCGCTGATGGCCCGCCTCAGCGATGACAACGTGAAGCTGGCCGCCGAGATCATCGGGCGCTACCCCCGGCCCCGCTCGGCACTCATCCCGCTGCTGCACGTGGCGCAGGCCCAGGACGGGTACGTCACCGACGAGGCCATGGAGCACGTCGCCGAACTCGTGGGCACCACACCGTCGGAGGTGCTCAGCACCTGCTCGTTCTACGAGATGTTCAAGCGCTCGCCCGGCGGCACCTACCGGGTCAACATCTGCCGCGGCATCAGCTGCCACCTGGAGGGTTCCGACGATCTGATCGCCCACGCGGCCGAGACCCTGGGCGTACCCGTGGGCGGCACCACACCTGACGGGAAGGTGACCCTGGAGGCGGTGGAGTGTGTCGCCGCCTGCACCGAGGCGCCTTGCCTGCAGGTCAACTACCGCTACGTCGGTCGCGTCGGCACCGAGGACTTCGACCGCCTCGCCACCGACCTGCGCAACGGCACCCCGCCGGAGTTGCCGCCCCACGGGGTCGTGGCCACGGTGCGCCAGCACATCCCGCCCGAGCGCGCGGCGGGGGTGTCGCTCCCAACGGCCGGCGGGCCGCCGCCTTGGTGGGAGCGCCACCGGACGCCGCCCGACGCTGACGCTGCGGACGGATCCGACAGCGCGCTGCCGGCGGTGGTGCCGGCGCCGCCCGACGGGATGATCGTGACCGCCCGGCGCCCGGTGGACGACGCGCACACGCTCGAGGGGTACCTGCGCACGGGCGGCTACGAGGGTCTGCGCCGGGCGCTGGCCGCCGCACCGTCCGCGGTGCACGCCGAGGTCAGGGCGGCGAGCCTGCTGGGGCGTGGCGGTGCCGGCTTCCCCGCCGGGGTCAAGTGGGGGTTCTGCCCGCCGAACGTCTGGCCCCGCTACCTGGTCGTCAACGGCGACGAGAGCGAACCGGGTACCTACAAGGACCGCCTGCTCATGGAGCGCGACCCGCACCAGCTCATCGAGGGCTGCCTGATCGCCTGCTACGCGCTGGGGCTGTCGCAATGCTTCCTGTACGTGCGCGGCGAGATGGCCCTGGCTGCCGAGCGCATCGCCGCCGCCCTGAACGAGGCGTACGCCGCCGGTTACGTGGGCTCGGGTATCTGCGGCAGCGACTTCGGCGTGGACATCGTTCTGCACACCGGCGCGGGGGCCTACATCGTTGGCGAGGAGACGGCGCTCATCGAGAGCCTCGAGGGCAACCGCGGGATGCCCCGCCTCAAGCCGCCCTACTTCCCCGCCGCGATCGGCCTGTACGGCAAGCCGACCATCGTCAACAACGTGGAGACCTTGTCGAACCTGCCGTGGATCGTCACCCACGGCGCCGCCGCATTCGTGGCCCTGGGGTCGGAGAAGTCGGCCGGCACGCGGGTGTTCGCCGTGTCGGGCCACGTTCGCAGTCCCGGCGTGTTCGAAGTGCCGTTCGGCGTCACCACCTTCGGTGAGATCATCTGCGACGAGCGCTACGGGGGAGGCCTCCGGGAGGGCCGCTCCCTGAAGGCGTTCATCCCCGGCGGTGCCTCGGCACCGTGGTTCACCGCCGATCACCTGGACCTGCCGCTGGAGAAGGCAGCGGTGGACGCCGCCGGGTCGATGCTCGGCTCGGGCGCCATCGTGGTCATGGACTCGACCACCGACATCCCCCGGGCCTGCCACAACCTGGTGCGGTTCTTCGCTCGGGAATCCTGCGGCAAGTGCACCCCCTGCCGGGAGGGCACGAGCTGGCTGGAGGTCATCCTGGAGCGCATCCTGTCGGGTCGGGGCCGGCCCGGCGACCTGGACCTGCTGACCGATGTGTGCGACAACATCAGCCCCGGCCTGGCTTGGCCGCCTCGGATGACAACCATCTGCCCGCTGGGTCCCTCCGCGGCCTCGCCCATCATCTCGGCGTTGAAGGACTTCCGCCACGAGTTCGAGGCGTACCTGCCGCGCCGCATCCCTGTGGCAGCGGCACCCCTGTCGCTCGTGCCGACGGCCGAACCGGTGGGCTCATGAGCGAGACCCCGGTGCGCATCACCGTCGACGGTGCAGAGGTCACTGCGGTGGCCGGCCAACTCCTGATCGACGCCTGCGAGCAGGCCGGCACCTACATCCCCCGGTTCTGTCACCACCCGCGCATGCGACCGGTGGGCATGTGCCGCATGTGCCTCGTGGAGGTGGACACCGGCCGTGGTCCCGCCCTGGCGCCCTCGTGCATGCTGGCGGTCAGCGACGGGATGATCGTGGAGACCGCCGGCGACGCCGCCCGCAAGGCCCAGGACGGCGTGCTGGAGTTCCTGCTGGTGAACCACCCCTTGGACTGCCCCGTGTGTGACAAGGGCGGGGAATGCCCCCTGCAGGACCAGACCATGGCCTACGGCCCAGGTGAGAGTCGCTTCGTCGAGGAGAAGCGCCACTTCGACAAGCCCATCCCGATCAGCGAGCTCGTGTACCTGGACCGCGAGCGCTGCATCCTGTGCGACCGCTGCACCCGCTTCGCCGACGAGGTGGCCGGCGAGCCGCTCATCGGCTTCCAGGGCCGGGGGTATCACACGCAGATCAACACCTTCCCCGACCGGCCCTTCGACTCCTACTTCAGCGGCAACACCGTGCAGATCTGTCCTGTCGGCGCCCTCACGGCGCGCCCCTACCGGTTCAAGGCCCGCCCGTGGGATCTCACCGAGATGGTCTCCACGTACCCCAACGCCGTCGGCGACCGGGTTTCCGTGCACGCCTCCCGCAACCGTCTGGTGCGCATCCAGGGGGTCGACTCCGATGCCGTGAATCACGGGTGGCTCAGCGACCGGGACCGGTTCAGCTTCGAGGCCGTGCACAGCCCCGACCGCCTCACCGAGCCACAGCTGCGCAAGGAGCGGGGGGGCGACGGAGATGGCCTGGAGCCGGTGTCGTGGTCGGCCGCCCTGGGGACCGCCGCCGATGCGCTGCAGCGAGCCCTCGACGGTGCCGGGGCGTCCTCGGTGGCGGTGCTGGGCGGTGCCCGGCTTCCCAGCGAGGACCAGTACGCCTGGGTCAAGCTGGCCAAGGGGGTCATAGGCACCGACAACGTGGACGCGCAGATGGGTGACGGCCTGCCCGCCGAGCTGCTGTGTGCTCTCCAGCGGGCCACGATCGCCGACGCCTGCCGGCCGGGCGGAGCCGTGCTGGCGTTGGGTGGCGACCTGCGCGAGGAGTTCGGCACCTTGTTCCTGCGGTTGCGCGGCGCCATCGCCGACAACGACGTGGCACTGGTGGAGATGACACCGCTGGCGGGCAGCCTCACGCCACTGGCGCGCCATTCACTGCGGGTGCGCCCCGGTGACGCCGACCTGGTGACCGAGGCGCTGCTGACGCCACCGTCCGCCCCCGCCGTCGCCGGGATCGCCACCGATGACCTGCGTGCCGTGGCCGACCTGCTGGCGGACCGGCCGCTGACGGTACTGCTGGGGCGGAGTTCGGTCGCCGAGTCGCCGGCGTCGACGGCGCGGGCCGCGGCCCGCCTGGCCGGGGCCTTCCCGCAGGCCCGCTTCCTGCCGCTGCTGCGGCGCGGCGGCGTGGCCGGGGCCATCGATGCGGGCCTGGCGCCGGGTCTGCTGCCGGGGCGCACCACTCTCGAGGTCGCCGGTGACCGCTACCGCGCCGCGTGGGGCAACGTTCCCGCCCGCCGGGGCGCCGACACCGCCGGCATCCTGCAGGCCGCCGCGGCGGGACGCATCGAGGTGCTGGTGCTGCTGGGCGCCGACCCCCTGGCGGATTTCCCCGACCGTGCGCTGGCGAGGCGGGCGCTCGAGGGCGCCGGGACGGTCATCGCCGTCGATGTCTTCGGCACCGCCTCGGTGGGCCGCGCCGATGTGGTGCTGCCGGCCACCACGTTCGGTGAGCGGGCCGGCACCCACGTCAACATCGAGGGCCGCGCCACGGCTGTGACCCGCCAGGTCACCCCGCCGCCGGCGGCCCGCCGGGATTGGGAGATCGCCGCGGAGTTGGCGCAGCGGCTGGGGGCCGACCTGGGGCTCTCCTCGCCCCCTGAGGCCTGGGCCGAGCTGGTCGCATTGTCGCCGCTGCACGCCGGCGCCGGCTGGAACGAGGTGCGGGCCCACCTCGACGGTGTGCTGCTGCCCATGGCCGCGGATGTCGCGGACGATCCCGCCGAAGGCAATGGTGCCGGGGACGGGGCCGATCCGTCTGCGGCAACAACCGGGGTGACCGACCCCGGCGCCCAGGAAGCGCAGCTCCTTCGCCGTCTCACGCTGGACGACGTTCGCCTGCCCGACGCGCCGGTGGTCCCGTTCGACCGGTACTCCTACCGGCTGGTGGCCGACCGCAGGTTGTACGACCGCGGCACGGTCGTGTCGCAGTGCCCGTCGCTGGCCGGCTTCGCCCGCCCGGGGCTGCTGCGGCTGAACCCCCGTGACTTCGAGCGCCTCGGCTGCGGCCCCGACGATGTGCTGCGCCTCAGTTCCCCGACGGGCACTGTGCCGGCGCGGGCCGTGGCTGATGACCGGGTGCCGCCCGCGGTCGCCGCCCTGGCGGTCAACACCGGCGGCGCCGACCCCGGCCTGCTCATCGACGTCGACGCCCCCGTCTGCGAGATTCGCATCGAACCGCCGAGCCTATGAACGTTCTCGCCCTGGATCCGGCCTACATCGGCGGTTTCGGCCTCGACGAGGCGCTGATCCTGATCGTCAAGGTCGTGGCCGCCTTTGCCATTCTGATGGTGGCGGTCATGCTGATGATCTGGTTCGAGCGCAAGCTCATCGGCGACATGCAGAACCGCATAGGCCCCGCCCTGGCCGGGCCGTGGGGCATCCTGCAGACGCTGGCCGACGGCACCAAGCTCTTCTTCAAGGAGGATCTGATCCCGGCCCGCGCCGACCGGCTGGTCTTCAAGCTGGCGCCCTACCTCTCCCTCGTGCCGGCCTTCCTGGTGTTCACCGTGGTGCCCGTCGGCGGGAACTTCACCAGCGGCGACGGCACCGTGAGTTGGTGGGGCAACACCACCTACCTGCAGGTGGCCGATCCGCACATCGGCATCCTGCTGGTGCTGGCAATGTCTTCCGTGGCGGTCTATGGGATCATGCTGGCGGGCTGGTCCTCGGGCTCGAAGTATCCGCTGCTGGGCTCGGTGCGGGCCACCGCCCAGATGGTGTCGTACGAGGCCGCCCTGGGGCTGTCCCTGGCAGCGGTGCTGCTGCAGTCGGGCAGTCTCTCCACCCACGACATCGTTGCCGGCCAAGGGGGTTACGACTGGAACCTCTGGGTGACGGGCATCGTCCCGTTCGTCGTGTTCCTCGTGGCCGCCACCGCGGAGTTGAACCGCCCGCCGTTCGACCTGGTGGAGGCCGAACAGGAGATCGTGGGCGGTTTCCACACCGAGTACAGCTCCATCCGCTTCGCGCTGTTCTTCCTGGCCGAGTTCATGAACGTCATCACCATGTCGGCCATCATCGTGACCCTGTTCCTGGGCGGCCCGGACGGTCCGATCCTGGTGGCCGGCGTGGACTGGCTGTGGGGGATCATCTGGTTCTTCCTGAAGCTGATGGCGTTCCTGTTCCTGTTCGTGTGGTTCCGGGCCACGCTGCCCCGCCTCCGCTACGACCAGCTCATGGACATGGGCTGGAAAGTGCTCATCCCGCTGTCGCTGGGCTGGCTGCTTGTGTTGGGCGCCCTCAGTGTGGGCCGTGACCGGGGCTGGCCCGCTGCTGTCGTGATCGTGGTGAGCGTGGCAGCCCTGGGAGCCGCCGCAGGGCTGCTGCGCCTGGCGGTGGGAGCCGGGCGGGCCGAGCGCCTGGCGGAGGAGGCCGCCGAGCAGCCGGCGCGGGAAGGGACGCGGTGATGGGGTTCTTCGACGGTTTCCGGGTGACGTTCGCCAAGCTCTTCGAGGAGCGGGTCACGTCGCAGTACCCCACCGTCAAGCGCCCCAAGCCCGAGCGTTTCCACGGCCGCCACGTCCTCGGGCGCTACGAGGACGGCATGGAGCGCTGCATCGGCTGCGAGCTCTGCGCCGGCGTGTGCCCCGCCAGCTGCATCCACGTCAGGGGGGCCGACAACCCGCCCGACGCCCCGGTGGCCCCCGGCGAGCGCTACGGCTACGTCTACGAGATCAACTACCTCCGCTGCATCCACTGCGATCTGTGCGTGGAGGCCTGTCCCACCGAGGCCATCACCGAGACCAAGCTCTTCGAGTTCTCCTTCACGTCCCGCGCGGATGCCGTCTACACCAAGGACGAACTGCTGGTCGACGACGACGGGCGGCCCAAACACCTGCCGTGGGAGGACTGGCGCCCCGGCGACGACGAGCACACTTCCGCCTGGATGCGGGCCACCTCCCCGTCGGGGTCGGCGGCTTGGGAGGGTCGTGCGGTTTGGTCCGCCGAGTTGGGCTACGGCGTGCGGCCCCCCGAGCAGGGCCAGAGCAGCATTCCCGGGGCGCCGGGCTCGGGTGCATCGGCGGTGCCGGCAGACGGAGCGGCACCGTGCCCGGCGCCGGACTCCCCGGTGGTTGTCCCTGCCCCTGACGATCCCCGTAGCGCGCCCGATGGCGAGGAATCCGCGCACTGATGGCCGTCGCCGTTTTCGTCATCTGCGCTGCCATCGTGCTGGCGGGCGCGCTGGGCGTCATCGTCAACCGTCACCCGGTGCACGCCGCATTGTCGCTGGTGGCGACCCTGTTCGGCATCGCCGTGCTGTTCCTGACCCTCGACGCGCAGTTCCTGGCCGCCGTGCAGGTGATCGTCTACGCGGGCGCCATCGTGGTGCTGTTCCTGTTCGTCATCATGCTGCTGGGGGTGGACCGGGCGGAGAACCTGCGGACCGAGCCACTCGGTGGCCAGCGTCCCCTGGCTCTGGGAATCGGTGCGGCCGTGCTGGTTCTCACCCTGCTGTTCACGATCGCGGCAGGCTCGGGAGGCATCGGCGACCCCGTTGCCACCGGCCGGCCGGCGGCGGTGGCGCCGGAGTTCGACAGTTGTACCGCCACGCCGAAGGTGCTCAGCGAGAGCGCACCCCTCGCGGCCCTCTGCGACGGACCGGAGCGCATCAGCAACATCCGCCAGATCGCCTGGTGGGTGTTTACCGACTACGTCTGGGCGTTCCAGTTGACCGGGCTGCTGCTGACCGTGGCCGTGGTCGGGGCGGTGAGCCTGGCACGGCGCCCCCGGGCCGCCGACGGCGAGGACACGGTCCCCGAGACCACCTCGGAGGCCGTCTGAGCATGGTGCCAACCTTCTGGTACCTGGCACTGGGCGCGGTGGTGTTCGCCCTGGGCGCGGTCGGGCTGCTGGTGCGGCGCAACCCGCTCGTCATGTTCATGTGCGTGGAGCTGATGCTCAACGCCGTGAACTTGACGTTCGTGGCCTTCGGGCGCGACCTGGGCGACCTGGGCGGGCAGGTCTCGGTGTTCTTCGTCCTGGTGGTGGCAGCGGCGGAGGTGGTGGTGGGCCTGGCCATCGTGGTGGCCATCATGCGCCGTAGGACCGGGGCCACCGCCGACGACGTGGCCACGCTGCGGGGCTGAGGAGTCGGTGCCGATGGCGAGCCTGGCGGAGCTGGTCTGGCTGGTACCCCTGGCGCCGCTGGCGGGGGTCGTGGCACTCGCGCTGTTCGGCCGGCGTCTGGGCGAGCCGCTCGCCGGTTGGCTGGGAACCGCCGCGGTGGGGGCCTCGTTCGTGGCCTCGTTGCTGGTGCTGGCGGGACTGTTGGGCCTGGATTCCCACGACCGTGCCGTGACGGTCACGCTGTTCAGTTGGGTTCCGGTGGGCGACCTGGCGGTGGACGCCGCGTTCCTGGTCGACCCCCTGTCGGTGACGATGATCCTGTTCGTCACCGGGGTCAGCGCCCTCATCCACCTGTACTCCATCGGCTACATGCACGGCGACGAGAACTACTCGCGCTTCTTCCTGTACCTCAACCTGTTCGTCTTCTCGATGCTGGTGCTGGTGCTGGCCGACAATCTGTTGCTCACGTTCCTGGGCTGGGAGGGGGTCGGGGCCTGCTCGTACTTCCTGATCTCGTTCTGGTTCGGCGACGAGGCCAACTCGGTGGCCGGCAAGAAGGCGTTCGTCACCAACCGGGTGGGCGACTTCGGCTTCCTGCTGGCGATGTTCTTTGCCTTCGGGGCATTCGGGACGTTGAGCTACAGCGGCATCCTGGGTGGCCACGCGGCGGAGACCACGGTCACGGCCATCGTGCTGTGCCTCATGCTGGGGGCGGCGGGTAAGTCTGCGCAGTTCCCCCTCTACCTGTGGCTGCCCGACGCCATGGCCGGCCCCACGCCGGTCTCCGCGCTCATCCACGCCGCCACGATGGTCACGTCGGGTGTGTACCTGCTGGTGCGGGTCCATCCGCTGCTGGAAGAAGCCTCGCCCTGGATCAGCCAGATCATCGCCGCCGTGGGTCTGGCCACGGCCATGGTGGCCGCAACCATCGCTCTCGCCGCCAACGACATCAAGAAGGTGCTGGCCTATTCCACGATCAGCCAGTTGGGGTTCATGTTCGTGGCGGTGGGCGTCGGCGCCTGGACCGCCGCCATCTTCCACATGGTCACCCACGCCTTCTTCAAGGCGCTGCTGTTCCTGGGCGCCGGCTCGGTCATCCACGGCATGGACGGCCACCAGGACGTGCGCCGCTACGGGGGTCTGGCCCGCTCCATGCCCGTGACCGCGGCCACGTTCGGGGTGGGTACTCTCGCCATCGCCGGGGTGCCGCCCCTGGCGGGGTTCTGGTCGAAGGACGAGATCCTGGCGCACACCTGGGGCGCCAACAAGGTGCTGTGGGCGCTGCTGCTGCTGGCAGCCGTGCTGACCGCCTTCTACATGAGCCGCCTGGTGATCCTCACGTTCCTCGGCTCGCCGCGCCATCCGGCCGGGATCAAGCCGCACGAGTCGCCGCTGCTGATGCTCCTGCCTCTCGTGGCGCTGGCGGGCCTGGCGTTGGCGGCCGGCGTGTTGAACCTGCCCTTCGGTCACGAGGTGGAGTTCCTGGGCCGCTGGCTGGAGCCCGTCTTCGCCGGCTCCCACGCCGGTCCGTTGGGCTACGCCGGGGGCACCAAGTGGATCCTGGGAGGCGTGGCGATCCTGGCCGCCGCCGGGGGAATCTGGGCAGCCGTGGCGGTGTACGTGCGTCGCCGGGTGCCCGCCGAGCGGGTGGAGCGGCAACTCTTCGCCGATGCCTGGGGGTACGACGGAGCCATCGGTGACTTCGTGGGCGGGCCGGGCCGGCGCCTGTTCGAGGCGGCGACGCGCTTCGACGCGGGGGTGGTCGACGGGGCGGTCAACAAGGTGGGCGCCCTGGTGCGCCAAACCGGCGAGCGGCTTCGCTCCCTCCAGAGCGGCCTCGTGCGGCGCTACGCCCTGGGCATGGCGGCAGGTGCGGTGGCGCTGCTGGCGTACTTCGCCGCCCGGGTGGGCCTGTGACGTTCGGCGCGGCTGAGGCGATGTCGCCGTCGTTCCCGGTGCTGGCGATGCTGGTGGTCCTGCCGCTGCTGGGCGCCGCGGCGGTGCTGCTGCTGCCCCGCAGCCGTGTCGAACTGGTGCGCCCGGTGGCCGTGCTGTTCATGACGGCCGCCGCGGCGGTGGCGGGCTGGATGGTCGTCGACTTCTCGGCCGCGCCCGGCGGCGGCTTCGAGTTGCTGACCGAGCAGGTGTGGGTGGCGGACTGGGGGATCAGCTGGAAGCTCGGCGTGGACGGGATCTCGTTGTTCCTGCTGGCGCTCACGGCCCTGCTGTTCCCGCTGGCGGCGCTGGCCGTTGACCCCGGCCACGACCACAAGGCCTACTACGTGTGGCTGCTGCTGCTGGAGTTCGGCTGCCTCGGGGTGTTCTCGGCGCTCGACCTGCTGCTGTTCTTCCTGTTCTTCGAGGTCGTGCTGGTGCCCATGTACTTCCTCATCGGCCAGTGGGGGCACGGCAACGCCCGCTACTCGGCCGTCAAGTTCTTCCTGTTCACAATGTTCGGCTCGGCGCTGATGCTGGTGGGCATCCTTACCACGGCGTTCCTGCACGCCGCGGCCACCGGCGGGCCGCTCACGTTCGACGTGGTGGAGATCGCGCAGGCCCAGTCCATCGCCACCACGACGGCCCGCTGGCTCTTCCTGTCGTTCGCGCTGGGGTTCGCGGTGAAGGTGCCGCTGGTCCCGGTGCACACCTGGCTGCCCGACGCCCACACCGATGCCCCCACGGCCGGGTCGGTGATCCTGGCCGGAGTCATGCTGAAGCTAGGCACGTACGGGTTCGTGCGCTTCGGGCTCTACCTGTTCCCCGAGGCGGCGCGCTTCTTCGCCCCGCTGATGCTGACGCTCGGCGTGGTGGGCATCCTCTACGGCGCCGTGGTGGCCACCATGCAGAGCGACGTCAAGCGTCTGATCGCCTATTCATCGGTGGCGCACCTCGGGTTCATCATCCTGGGGATCTTCGCGCTCAACACCGAGGGGCTCAGCGGCGGGCTGCTGCAGATGGTGAACCACGGCCTGTCCACCGGAGCGTTGTTCCTGCTGGTCGGCTACATCTACGAGCGGCGCCACACGCGGGAGATCGGCGAACTGGGCGGCTTGGCGCGCCCGGCGCCCGTCCTTGCCGCGGTGTTCATGGTGGTGATGCTGTCGTCGGTGGGCCTGCCCGGCCTGAACGGGTTCGTGGGGGAGTTCCTGGTGCTGCTGGGCGCCTTCGAGGCGCACCGCTGGTGGGCGGTGGCGGCCACGGCGGGCGTGATTCTGGCGGCGGTGTATTTGCTGTGGGCCTACCAGCGGGTGTTCCACGGCCCGGCGCGGGGCGACAACGCCAAGATGGCAGACCTGCGCTGGCGGGAGGGCCTCGTCCTGGCGCCGCTGCTGGCGCTGATCGTCTTCCTCGGGGTGTACCCGCGGCCCGTACTGGAGCGGATGGAACCCGCCGTTGAGGCGCTCGTGGCGCACGTAGAGATGCACGGCACCCCCGGCGGCGGCACCGGCGTCGCCGAGGCGGAGACCACGCCATGACGCCACACGTCGACTGGGCGGCTCTCCTGCCGCAATTGTTCCTGGGCGGCGGCGGCCTGGTGCTGCTGACCGTCGCCTCGCTGGCCCGCCGGCGGCTGCCCTCGTGGTTCCCCACCGCCTTCAGCGCCACCGCCTCCCTCGGCGCCCTCGGCGGCGTGATCTGGCTGTGGATCAGGGTGCAGGACCCCGCCCGGGGCGCCTTCAGCACTATCGCCGACACCATCGCCGTGGACGGCTTCGCCGTGTTCCTCAGCGGTGTCGTGGTGGTGTCGGTGCTGCTGGCGGCCGTTCTGGCGTCCGGTGCGTTGCGTCGCGAGGGCCTGCCGGTCACGGAGTTCTGTGTCCTGCTCCTGCTCTCGGGTGCGGGCGGGGTCACGATGGCCTCGGCCAACGACCTGATCGTGCTGTTCCTGGGCCTGGAGGTGCTGTCCATCGCCGCCTACGTGCTCGCGGCGCTGGATCTGCGCCGGGCAACCTCGCAGGAGGCCGGGCTCAAGTACTTCGTGCTGGGGGCGTTCGCCTCGGCCTTCTTCCTGTACGGCGTGGCCCTGCTCTACGGCGCCACCGGTTCGACCAAGCTGTCCCTGATCGCCGACTTCCTCGCCGGTGAGGGTCCGGCGTCCAACGGCTTGCTGCTGGGGGGCATGGCGCTGCTGCTGGTTGGGCTGTTCTTCAAGGTCGCGGCGGTGCCGTTCCACGCTTGGACGCCCGACGTGTACGAGGGGTCGCCGTCGCCGGCGGTTGCCTACATGTCCGCCGGCGTGAAGGCAGCCGGTTTCGCCGCCCTGCTGCGGGTATTCGTGGCGGCGTTGGGCGACGACGCCGCCGACTGGCAGCCCATCGTGTATGCCATCGCCGCCCTGACGGTGCTGGTGGGGGCCACGCTGGCGGTGGTGCAGTCCGACGTCCGGCGCCTGCTGGCCTACTCCTCCATCAGCCATGCCGGGTTCATCCTGGTGGGCGTGGAGGCCGCCGGCGATTCCGGGGCGGCCGGCGATTCCGGGGTGGCCGGAGCACTGTTCTACCTGGGCGTCTACGCCTTCCTGGCGCTCGGCAGCTTCGCCGTGGTCACCGTCCTGGGTCGCGGCCCCGACGGCCGCCAGACGCTCGATGCCTACAACGGCCTGGCCCGCCGCTCCCCGGTGCTGGCCGCAGGATTCACGATCCTGCTGCTGGCGCAGGCCGGCGTGCCGTTCACGACGGGTTTCTGGGCCAAGCTGGAGGTCATCGGCGCCTCCGTGGAGGCCCGCTCGTACTGGCTCGCGAGCATGGCGATGCTGGGCGCGGTGGTGGCGGCGTTCCTGTACCTGCGGGTGGTGGTGCGGATGTATCTCACGGCCCCCAGCGAGTCCACGCGTCCGCCGGTTTCCCGTTCGGCGGGCTTCGTGGTGGCGGTCTGCGTGGCCGTGACGGTCGTCTTCGGCGTGTTCCCCGGTCCGCTCGTGGAGTTGACCAACGACGCCACGCTGCTCCTCGGCGGCTGAGCGCCCCGGCGCGGGCAGCGACCCCCGCCAGTGCTCGTGGGAGCGGACGATTCTGCGGCAGCCGTCGCCGAAACCCCGCAGCGTCCGTCATGGTCTCGCCAACGGATCCCGACCGGGCGCTACAGTCGACTCCAAGAGAACGCGCGTCGCAGGGGCCCACGGGCTCCCGGGACAGCGTCAAAGCCGGAGGTCGGGCAGCGTGCTGAGATTCGTTGAGGAAATCATTCTGCTTCTGCTTCGCGACGAGGGTGGGGCGTTCGTACGCGTGCCCCCGTGGTCGCTGCGCTACGCCGTTGCCGGCGGGGTGCTGATGGACCTGGCCATGGAGAACCGCATCGACACCGACCTGGAGCAACTGGTCCTGCTCGACGCCACGCCTGTCGGCGACGACCTGCTCGATCCGACGCTGGCTCAGATAGCAGCAGGGGAGAAGCACGACACCCGCTTCTGGCTGGAGCACATCGCTTCGAGCGCCGATGCGATCCATGCCGCAGCTCTCTCCCATCTGATCGCCCGCGGCATCCTCGAACGTCGCGACGAACGCGTCCTGTGGGTCTTCCGGTCCAGGCGTTACCCGGTCATCGACGGCGAAGCCCGGCGCGAGGCGAAGCTCCGCGTCATGGGTGTGCTGTTCAGTGACGAGATCCCCGACCCGCGTGACGTGATGCTCATCTGCCTGGTCGACGCTTGCGGCATCTTCAAGGAGATTCTGCCGGCTCGGGAGCTGACCGAAGTGGCCCCCCGCATCGAGCAGGTGCGCAAGCTGGAGTTGATCGGTCAAGCAATGAGCGGGGCGATCAACGACCTCCAGATCGCCCTCGCCTCCTCGGTGGCGAGGCACATGTACTAGCCGACGGGCCCAGCCGCGTCGGGCCGCGGGTCGCAGCCCACGGCCGGCACGTTGCGGGCACCTATCTTGGCGGCCGCGTCGATGAGCCGCTCCCCGAGGCCAGGGCCCGATAGGTCAATATTCTGACCTATACTGGCGGCTATGAGTGACACGCTCCCGCTCTCGGAGGTCAAGGCCCATCTCTCTGAGTTAGCCGATCGGGTAGAAGGCCAACACGACCGCATCCTGGTGACCCGCAACGGTCGACCCTCGTTCGTTCTCATGAGCCCCGATGATCTCGAATCTCTGGAGGAATCTCTCGACATCCTCAGAGACAACGATCTCATGGAGTCATTGCGCAAGTCACGACGAGAAGCCTCCGAGGGAAAGCGGCTGCGCCTCCGCGATCATCTCTGAGGCGCCCTGGTGTACGACGTCGAGATCACCCCCGAGGGTCTCCGTCATCTCCACCAACTGCCCGACAAGGTTCGACCTGCGGCCTCGGAGACCATTTTCGGCCCGCTCGCCGAGATCCCCCAGCGGCTCGGTAGACCGCTCGTAGGTGAACTCGACGGTCTCCGAACCGCCCGCCGCGGCGACTATCGCATCATCTACGAGATCTTCGAGGACGACGAAATCGTCCTGATTCACCGGGTCCAACACCGCCGAGACGTCTACCGGCCAAGCTGACCGACCCCGCCGGGCCGTTGGTGGAGACCGAACCGCTCGACGTTTACGTAGGTGCCGGGTGGCTCACTCCTGACGAGGGCGATCTCGGTGGCGTTGAACGACGCTTCCAGCGGTTGCTCGTATCCCGATGGTGGCTCGTGCTCGAACCGGGCGACGGTTAGGTGCCCCGTAAAGGGGCGCTCCGGCACCCGCCGGCCGACGTGGCCGGTCAGAGCTGCGACCGCCGCGGCCAGTTCGTCCAAGCCCCGTGCCGGAATCATCAGCACCCCCCGCCCCAGCCGCTCGACGCCCGGCCCCAAGGTCACCTGCGTCGCCGGCAGGCGAGCCTCGCCCAACGCGGCCGCCGCCTCCGCCTCGTCGGCCTTGCCGAAGAACCGCAGGGTGATGTGGAGCCGCTCCGGGCGCACCCAACGAACACCGGGCGCGGCCGGACGGGGCATCTGCGTGAGCGTCTGCATCACGTCATCGGGCGGCCAGACGGCCACGAACAGCCGCGACACGAGCCGACACTATGCGCCGACGACCGTCCGGCGTCAACAACCGGCGAGCGTTGCCAGGTAGCGGGTGGCGTTCGTGTGGACAGCGGCGGCCCGTTTGGCGGCGTCCGGGTAGCGCTCACGGAGTTCCCGGGAGCGAATCTCCAGCGACAATGGCGTCCGATCCGGTAGGGCGGCCAGGAACTCCCGCAGCGGAAGTTCGCCCTTGCCCAGCAGGCACCGTCCGTTGCGAGCGTCGTTGAACAGCCCGGTTCGGGAGCCGTCTGCCGCCGCCGCCGGGGCGTCGCAAAGTTGCGCGTAGGGCAGCAGGGCTGAGTCGAGCCGCCGCAGCACCTCCAGCGCAGCGCCGCCCGCCCGGTCGATGTGCAGGTTGTCGGCCAGGATGCCGCCGTTGGGGCGCCCGGCCAGCGCCACCACCTGCCGGGCCTCGGCGAGCGTGGCCACCGAGTACAGCAGCGTCGGCTCAACGACGACCGTGATGCCGGCGGGCGCGGCGTGGTCGCACAGTTCGCCGAAGCGGTCCGCGAACCGCGCCGGCTCCAGGCCGCGGCTCACACTAAGCACGTTGCGGGCGCCCACGTCGGCTGCTGCGTCGATGAGCCGCTCCCCGAAGTCGCCCTCGGGCGTCACGAAGATCGGCTCCATGTCCAGGGCGACCAGCCCGGTTCCGTCCAACTGTCGCCGCACCTCGCGGGCCCGGGCAGCCGACCAACTCTCGGGATCGAACCAGACGCCCACGAACCCGAACCCCGCCGCCGCGGCCGCGGCCACCACCTCCGGCGGCTTGTGCTCGGGCAGCACTCCGGCCGCAAGCGACAGCGGCCCCACCACGACACCCTCACAACCCCGATCCGGCGCCGGGGCACCTTCGGTGCTACAGGCGGGCACGTACACAGCCACCGAACCTACCCCTCCCAGTGGTGAGCTTCCCCATGCCTTGGAGGGCCGGCTTAGGCCGTGTTGACCACTTCGTGCTCTGGTGAGCCGACCAGTTTTCTTAGTGAGCCGCCCAGTTCTGCTGTCGGCTCATGGCGAGTCGCGGCTTGCTAAGCGGCCGACGCTCGAGGACACCACGATGAAGCGCCCATGGCGGATCCACAACTGACTGGAGGAGCCACCTATGAGTCGTCCCCCGTTGTCGGTGTGAATCGCACTGGGTTTCCGGAGGTCTGGTCTCTGGTGGCTCTCGCTACTGCACGGTTGCGCAAGCTCCGTCATAGGGGCCCCGCAGCCTGTCAGGTCGTGGCGGTGGCGTCAGGAAGGATCGTTCCGACATCGCGCATAGCGGCGTGCTGCTAGGTTGTTCACCTCAAAGAATTGTTCGAGACTTGATGCTACTCTCAGGTCTGATGTTTCGCAAGTACGATGCTTGGCGTGTCATTGGGATGTTTTCGGCTCTTGTGGTACTGGCGTCCGGGTCGATTCTGCCGGCTGCGCCCGCTGCGGCGCAGGACGGCCGGCAGCGGGTGCAGCCTGTCATCGTGCGGATCACGACTCCGACGGTTGCGGGCGAGTACACGGTCACCTGGCAGACGCTGGGTGGCTGCGACCCCGGTGCCGGTACGTCGGGGAACTCCGGCACGGCGGTGCTGACCGTTGAGGCCGCGGGTGCTGCCGATGACACGCCTGCGCCCGGCGAGCTCACAGGCGCCGCGGCGGAGGATGTCGTCGTTATCCGCCCGACGTGCGTCTACCGCTGGGGGGTGTCGCTCGTCGAAGCGACCACGAACGCCAACTGTGTCGTCGGGCCGACCCCGCTCGCGCCGGACACCAACAACGAGATCAGGATCACCTTGGCCGACCCTGCGACATCGTGCGCCCAGGGGTCCCGTATCACGGTGCGCATCAATCCGGCCGTGGTGGTCACCGTGGATAGCACCGACCACAACGCCATCCTGGCGACCAGTTTCAGCGCGACCGCTCGGCGGGTGGAGGACGCTCCGAAGGGTTGTAGCACCAAGACAGCGGTGTCGGAAGTGGACGACAAGGAAACACCTGGCGACACCACCGACGACACCGTCTCCGTCGAGTTGGAGGTTGTCGACGTCACGTCCGCCGGCGAGGCGTGTCGCTACGACGTGACGCTCCGCCTTCCGCCCTCCCTGACTGCGGCGCACCGCGGGCACATTGTCAAGGATCTCGATCCGCTCGTCACCATCGACATCAGCGTCAGCGTGGTCGCCAAGACCCTCTACGTGGTGCAGAACGTCGTCGGCGACTCCGGTGACGCCAATGCCCAGTACGCGATGTCCACGGTGTGCGGCGATCCGTCGCCGCTGCCCGATGTGTTGCTGCACGCACCGCTCAGCGGTGGCATCCAGGTAGGTCCTTCGGAAACCGTCGTGGAGTTGCGCGAGGGCCGTTTCAACATCACCGCCGCGATCGCGGACGATCCCACGGCCGACGACGCATTCGACGGTGTGGCCCTTCGGGTGCTGGACAACAAGGGCGAGCCCTGCGAGGCGACCATAACGGTGTCGCAACTTCCCGAGCGGTGCACTGCGGAGGGAACGAGCCTGAGCGCCGATCTGACGAGATCGCCCGATGACACGATCTTCGAGTTCAAGATCACCTGCAGCGACGAAGTCGAAAAGGACACCGAGGCGGACCTCGGCACCGGCACCGCCGAGACCGACATCGACGGGGCCGACACCGCTACGGCCAACACCGACAGGGACCACGACGAGGGCGACCCGGACGAGGAGCCCACCGACACGGACGAGGAGCCCACCGACACGGGCGAGGAGCCCACCGACACGGACGGAGACGACGCCACGCACGAAGCCGACACCGATGCCGCGACGAGCGAGAGCGGGAGCCCGAGAAGGGACGCGCCCGCCGGCTGATCGGGCCGTTCGCTCAGTGTGCGCCCTGGACGACGTTCCCCTCAGCCGTGGCGCTGCTGCGGTACGCGTCGAGCAGCAACCCGTGGAAGTGATGGACGCCGTGTTCGCTCAGCCCGGAGTTCTCCGGGTTGCTCACGATCCGCCCTGACGTGAAGGCCGGCGTCCGCATACCGCGTTGGGTGCTCTCGACGAGCGCGATGTCCTCGACTTGCAGCACCTCGTCGATGTAGCGGACCGCCTCGGTCTCGGCTTCGTTCGGCTCCGGGTCCTCGAGGAAGAAGTCGTACGTCTCCAGCGTCCGGCCGGGACCGGCCGGGATCACGTGCAGCACGATCATGTTCCTCCGCCCCGGATACCGCATCAGGCACACGTTCGGCCACAGCCACCAGACCGAATGCTCCCGCACCGTGGCGCTACCGACGTCGTACGCCGTGTTCGCCCCCCGACCCGCTTCGGCCATGTGGCTCGAATAGATGCCGTGCGTGGTCACCGTGTACGTCGACATGTCCACCAGCGACACGAAGTCCTTGTGGGCGATGTGGCAGTGGTAGCACTCGAGGAAGTTGTCGATGATGTTCTTCCAGTTCGATGCGATGTCGTAGGTCAACCGCCGGGCGTGCGTCAGGTCACCGATATCGGGAGCACGGGCTGCGATCTCGGTCGCCAGATCACCTGACTGCACTCGCAGCGGTGCCGCTGACGGATCGAGATTCACGAACACGAGACCCGCGAATTCCTCGACCTGCACCGACTCGAGGCAGATGCCGCCCGGGTCGAAGTCGATCAGGTGCTTGGTGTGGCGCGCTGCCACCAGCGAGCCGCCCAGGTCGTACACCCAGCCGTGGTAGGGGCACCTCAGTGACCCGGTCGATCCCTCGCCGAGGACGAGTTCGTGCGCCCGGTGCTTGCAGACGTTGTAGAAGCCACGCAGCGCCCCACCACCGTCGCGAACCACGAGGACACCGAACCCTGCCACCGTTGCCGTGACGTAGTCACCGCTACGGGCGAGCTTCTCCCGATGGCACACCCACTGCCAGGACCGGGCGAAGACGGCTTCCTGCTCGAAGTCGTACCACCGTTGCTCCGTGTACGTCTCGGCGTGCAGCGTGCCCGCCGCAGCGGGGTTCTCGATGTGGTCGCGGCCGGCCCGGTCCACATCGGCGAGCGAGATCATTGCTGGCACGTGATGCCTGCCTTTCGGGAGCGGGGTCACCCCGGTCGGGCGATCGGGTCCCCGTCGGGGGCGGCCCGCTTCAGGTGATCCGACACCCGTTGCATCTCTTCGTCGAGATCCCGCTGGAACCATTGACGGTGCGGGCGCTCGAGGATGCGGAACGGGCCGCGGAACCTCAACTCGTACGAGTGGGTCACGAGTGTGCCGTCCGGAGTCGGCTCACACTCGACGGTGCCCGTGAATCCGAAGAGGAGTCGAGCGGGCTGTCGGGGGGCACCGCTGAAGGTCAGACGGCTCCAACGCTCCAGTACGAAGGTCTGCACATCGGGAGCGGGCGGGGTCCATTTCAGTCTCGACCACAATCTCACGCGGCCGCGCCCTGCGTCATCCGGGCCTTCGATGGCACCGACCGAGAGAATCTTCGAGTCGACCTGCTTGTACCGCTCCAAGTCGAGGACCAACTCCATGACCTCCTGCGCGGTGGCGGCCGTCTCGATCGAGGTGCTCGCGCTCAAGGTCATGGTCGGACTCTATTACCCTGGATCCACCGATGGGTTGGGGTGTTGGGGGTTGGGGGTGCGCGGAAATGCCTCGCTGACCTGGGAGAATGGCCGTGTGTAACGGCGGCTGTTCGGCCCTGATCAGGAGGCACTTCCTGTGAGTGGAGTATCGCACAAGATTGAGCGACTGGGGGTGGTCTTCGACGACGCGTCGTTGGTGGCCGATGCGGGTTTGGTGGCGGCGGGCACGCTGGTGGGCCGGTTGGGCGCCGAGGCGGTCGTTGACCGCATGGTGCGCCTGGGGGGACGCCCCGGCGGGGCGCGTCCGGGTCGCAAGGTGTTGACGTTGGTGGCGGCGATGCTGGTCGGCGCGACGCACATCGATCACGCGGATCGTCTGCGCGCCGGGGCGACGAGTCGTGTGTTGGGGTTCAAGGTGGTGGCGCCGTCGACGTTGGGGACGTTCCTGCGCGCCTTCACGTGGGGACACGTCCGCCAACTCGACAAAGCTGCCGGCGAGGTGTTGGCGCGGGCGTGGGCGACCGGCGCGGGTCCCGGCGCCGATCCGGTGACCATCGATGTGGATTCCACGGTCTGTGAGGTGGTCGGCAAGGCCAAGGCCGGCGCCGCGTACGGTCACACCGGCGAGTTGGGCTATCACCCGTTGGTGGCGGCGCGCGCGGAGACCGGCGAGGTGCTGGCCGCGCGCCTGCGCGGCGGTTCGTCGCAGCGCGGCAACGTGCACTTCGTCGTCGAGGCCGTCGGCCGCACCCGGCGCGCCGGCGCGACCGGGCCGCTGACCGTGCGCGCCGACGCCGGGTTCTGGTCCTGGGACCTCGTCGCGCGCCTCGACGCCCTGGGGGTGCGCTGGTCGATCACGGTGCGCCAGACCTCCAAGGTCAAAGCCGCCATTGCCAGCATCGCCGAGGCGGACTGGGCGCCCATTGCCTACCCCCCCGGCGGCGAGGCGCACGTCACCGAGACCACCCTGGCCGCCACCGTCGACGGCGAGGCGCGCCACCTGCGCCTCGCCGTGCGCCGCAGCCGCCTCACCGAGGCGACCCAGGGCGAACTGTGGCCGCACTGGCGCTACCACGCCTTTATCACCAACACCACCCACGACACCGCCGCCGCCGACGAGTTCCACCGCGCCCACGCCAGCATCGAACTCGCCATCCGCGACCTCAAACACACCACCGGACTGGCGCACCTGCCGTCGGGGAACTTCGCCGCCAACGCCGCCTGGCTGACCTGCGCCACACTGGCCCACAACCTCTACCGCTGGCTCCACCACCACACCGCCGGGCGCCGCCGCGGCCAACTCACCGCCGGGCGCACCGTCCGCAACCAACTCCTCGCCCTGCCCGGGCGCATCGTGAACCACAGCGGACGCAGCGTCCTGCGCCTGCCCGCCCACTGGCCCTGGCAGCGCACCTTCACCGACGCGCTACGACGAATCCGCAACCTGCCGCTGCTCATCTAACCCCCACAGGACTCCCCGAAACCAGCGGCCCCCCAGCAGCCCCCGCGCGCCCCGACACGCCCCGAACCCGCCCACACCGGCGAACACACACCCACCACCGCCGCCGCCGAGCACAACGCCGACCAAACAACGTCCCCCAACCCCCACCAGACCCCCACCACCACCAGCCAACACCCACCAGCCAGCCGAAACGGTGGATCCAGGATTAGAGGTCACCGTGACCGGATCGCAGCGGGTTCGAGCGTCGGGTCGAGCCGCGGGGTCGCGGGTTCGGAGACGCGCTGGGGGGCGCCCTCCGAACTCTGTGGGGGAGGTGTGTCACAGGGGGTTCGTAACTTGCGCCACGACCAATCGGTGAGATGCAACAGGAGGGAAAGACATGGATGCAGACATGTACGGAGGGGTGGACACGGGGTTCAACGCTAAGCAGGCAACGGACATCTGCCGCATCACCCATCGCCAACTCGATCTCTGGGAGAGCGCCGGTCTCGTGCGCCCGTCGTTGGAAGGTCCGCCCGGCCTTCGTCGCAGGAGATACTCCTACAAGGACGTGCTGGCGCTCGAGATCATCAGGGTCCTGCTGGAGTGGGGTGCTCCGCTGGAGCAGGTGCAGCAGGCGTTCGACCGGATCCGGACCGGTCTGGACCAGCACCCCAGGGAGACCTGCATGACGGTGCTGGACGGAGACCTGATCGTGTTCGCCACCCCTGTCGAAGCCCGGTACTTCGTTGAGTGCGATCCGGACCGCGGCGTGTACCTGGTCGACATCGCCGAGATCAAGGAGGATCTGGACAGCGAAATCCGTGACGTCTGCCCGGACTACTTCGAGCCCGAGCCCTGGCAGGATGCCTGCTTCCGATACGAGATGGAGGCACAGGCCAAGCGGCTGCGGGAGTTCCTCGACGTGGTCCAAGCGGACGACTTCGACTTCTGACGGCGTCCGGTCGGCCGGACGAGAACCCTCGGCCTCCGAGCTTCCCTATCGGGACTATCCGCAACGCCCGGCGCCGCCGAGCTAGCGACCGACGGCCTCGGGCTTGTGGTCTTCGATCAACAACGCGTAGCGCTGCTGAGCCGCTTCGCCCGAGATGCCGAGAACCTCACCGATCCGGCTCCATGAAGTCCCGCCCGCCCGTGCCGCGGATAGCGCCTCCACAAGTTGCTGCTCGTTGCTAGCCGGCACCTCGGCTGCGCATTCGAGGAAGTACTCGGCCACCGGCACCTCATCGGCCTCGGAGGGCTTGTAGGCCTCGCACCAGTCGGCGAGCGCTTCGTCGTCGCCGATGAATTCATGAATGGGCTTCGGCATCGCCCTCACCTCAGAAATCTGGCTCGCGCGGGCATCGCACGGATGATCCTACGACGCCCAGCGCAGCCCATCGTGAGGTCTCGGTAGGGTTTGGGTTCGTGTTGCATCCTTTGGGAGGGATCGTCCAGATCGCCTATGCGGTGAACGACGTGACCGAGTCGGCTCGGCAGTGGGCAGAACGGTTCGGCGCAGGCCCGTTCTTCGTCCGCCACCACATACCGGTGCAGGACGCCACACACCGGGGCCGCCCCACGCACTTCGACCACAGCAACGCCTGCGGGCAGTGGGGGCGGATCATGGTGGAACTCGTACAGGACCACGGGACCGGGCCGTCGGTGGTGCGAGACCTCTTTGCCCCCGGCGAGGAGGGCCTGCACCACGTGGCCTGCTTCGTGGAGGACTTCGACGCCGCCGTCCGGGGCTATCAGGCGTTGGGCTACGAAATGGCCGGAACCGGCAATGCCTACGGGCTGACGAGGTTCTGTTACATCGACACCGCCGCCGAGCGGGGCCACCTGACCGAGTTGTACGAGCCGAGCGGGCGTCTGCGGGACTTCTACGCCATGGTGGCCGAAGCGGCCACGGACTGGGACGGCTCCGACCCCGTCCGCCTGCGCGACTGACAATGCGCTTGCCATCGGTCGAGAATCCGGTCGCCGCGCCGCTCGTCGGGTTCTTCCGCGACGCGGCCGGAAAGCCGGAGGATGCGCATGAGTGACAATCCGACCGGTGCCGAGCCGGTGGGGAGCGGTACTCCCGACGGCGGCCACTACGAGGACGTCTCAGCGTGGGGGCTCGACGCGGCCGACGAGGAGGCCATGCTGGCGGCGCAGACCGAGTGCACGTTCATCTTGTCGAACCGCGAGGGCTGGCCGGTCGGGGTCATCATGAGCTTCGTCTGGCGCAGGGGCCGGTTCTGGCTGACCGCCAGCGGCCAAAGGGCGCGCATCGCCGCGGTGCGCCGGGATCCCCGCGTGTGTTTGGTGGTGACCAGCACGGGCGCCCCTGGTGTGCCCCGCCGCCGGACCGTGACCTACAAGGGGCTCTGCCACCTTCACGACGACGCCGCCACCAAGGCCTGGTTCTATCCCGAACTGGCCGCCGCTCTACACGCCGACCCAGAGAGGCGGCGACACTTCGAGCGGTTCCTGGACTCGCCGCGCCGGGTGATCCTGGAAGTGGAGCCCACCCAGCGCAGCGGCTTCGACGGCACCAAGCAGACCGCCGCCACAACCGCCTGGATCACGAGCGCAACAACCGCCGAGTAGCCCCCTCACGGCCTGATCCTCGCCCAGTCCGAAGCGCCACCGGCAGCACCACCCGGACTGGAACCGATCAGCCCCCTTCGCGACGCAGCCAACCGAGGGCGGGGGACGCCGGGGTCGGGGCCGGATCGATTGCGGAGGCGAGAGCCGGACACGGCACCGGCGTCGCCCGCCCGGCGCCCCCCGCCCGGCCTACCCGGGACGCCGGCAGCGCGACAGAGCCGGCGGCGCCCACCCGGACGGCCATGGTTTCCGTCGTGCGGCAGACCCCCGCAGGCGCACCGGATACCCACGGCCTACTCTGTGCGCATGGCTGAACGCATCAAGACCAACCTGTCCGAAGAGCAAATGCCCACCCAGTGGTACAACGTCATCCCCGACCTGCCGGCGCCCCCGCCGCCGCCGCTGCACCCGGCAACGATGGAGCCGATCGGCCCCGAGGCGCTGGCCCCGCTCTTCCCCATGGCGCTGATTCTCCAGGAGGTCAGCGGCGAGAGCTACATCGACATTCCCGACCCGGTACAGCAGGTGTACCGCCTGTGGCGCCCCACCCCACTGGTGCGCGCCCGGCGCCTCGAGCAGGCCCTCGGTACACCCGCCCGCATCTACTACAAGTACGAGGGCGTCAGCCCGGTCGGCTCGCACAAACCCAACACCGCGGTCCCCCAGGCTTTCTACAACGCCGAGGCCGGCATCACGAAGATCACCACCGAGACGGGGGCCGGGCAGTGGGGTTGCGCCCTGGCGTTCGCCTGCCAGGCCTTCGACATGGAGTGTGAGGTGTGGCAGGTGCGGGCGTCCTACGACCAGAAGCCCTACCGGCGCTCGATGATGGAGGTGTTCGGCGCCACCGTGCACCCCAGCCCGTCGCAGGTCACCGAGACGGGCCGCAAGCTGCTCGAAGCCGACCCTGACAACCCCGGCAGCCTCGGCATTGCCATCAGCGAGGCCATCGAGGTGGCGGCCGGCGACCCGCAGGCGCACTACTCCCTGGGCAGCGTGCTGAACCACGTGCTGCTGCACCAGACGGTCATCGGCGAGGAGGCCCTCGTCCAGATGGCCGAACTGGGCGAGACCCCCGACCTGATCGTGGGTTGCACCGGTGGCGGTTCCAACTTCGCCGGGCTGTCGTTCCCGTTCCTGCGCGAGAAGCTGGCTGGGCGGATGGCCCCGGAGATCCGCTGCGTCGAGCCGGCGGCCTGCCCCTCCTTGACGAAGGGCGTCTACGCCTACGACTTCGGCGACATGGCAGGGTTCACGCCGCTCATCAAGATGCACACGCTGGGGCACACGTTCGTGCCGGCGCCCATCCACGCCGGTGGCCTGCGTTATCACGGCATGTCGCCGCTGCTCTCGCACATCTACGACATGGGCCTGGTAGGGGCTGAATCGAAGCCACAGTCGGAGTGCTTCGAGGCGGGCATGCTGTTCGCCCGCTGCGAGGGGATCATCCCGGCGCCGGAGCCCACGCACGCTCTGGCCTCGGCGGTGGCCGAGGCGCGGCGCTGCGCCGAGACCGGCGAGGAGAAGGTCATCCTCACCGCCATGTGCGGCCACGGGCTGCTCGACCTGTCGGCCTACGACTCGTACCTGTCGGGGCAGTTGCACGACCACGACTATCCCGCCGACGAGATTGCCGCAGCGCTCGAAGGCCTCCCGCAGACAGGCGGCTAAGCCCCGTAGACCGCACGCGGCGGACAGCCTGTTCCGCGGCGGAGGCGAGAAATTGCCGCCCAGGCGTTCGGCCGGGCACGGTGCCGTTACTCTGCGCGATCCACCTGCCACCAACCCGTACGGCCAAGTCGTCTAGGCGCCGTCGGCGATAGGTAGGCTCTTGGCCCGTGTCGGAGTTCCTGCGCAGTTACCTGACCGTCGGCTTCTTCGCCGTCCTGGCGGTGCTCACCGTGGCCGCGATGTTGGCGGTGGGGGCGGTTCTGCGCCCCCACCGCCCGCAGCGCCAGAAGTACGTCACCTACGAGAGCGGCGTCGACCCGGTGGGCGAGGGTTGGTCGCAGAGCACGCTGCGGTACTACCTCTTCGCCCTGCTGTTCGTGATGTTCGACGTCGAGGCGGTCTTCATCTTCCCGTGGGCCACCCGCCTGGAGGTCTACAACGTCTTCGGGCTCGTCGAGATGGCGATCTTCATCTTCATCCTGGCGCTGGGCCTTTTCTACGCCTGGCGCAAGCGGGTCCTGCGATGGGTCTGAGCACGATGGGCCGCGGCACCCGCCGGGCTCGGGGAGGTTCCCGCTAGATGGGTCTCGTTGAGAGCGGCAAGATACCCGCCCCCCTCACCAAGCTGCTGAACATGGGCCGGAAGTACTCGCTGTGGGTGTACCAGTGGGGTCTGGCGTGCTGCGCCATCGAGATGGGGGCGGCCTTCGGCTCACCCCGCTACGACGTGATGCGCCTGGGGGTCATCCCCTTCCCCGCCAGCCCCCGCCAGGCCGACCTGGTGGTCATCTCCGGGACCGTCACCGACAAGATGGTGCCGTCCATCCTGCGCCTCTATGAGCAGATGCCCGACCCCAAGTACGTGATCTCGATGGGGTCGTGCGCCAACTGCGGTGGCCCCTACTGGGATTCGTACTCGGTCACCAAGGGAGTCGACCAGATCATCCCCGTGGACGTCTACGTACCCGGGTGCCCGCCCCGGCCCGAGGCCCTGCTGGAAGGGATCGTTCTGCTACAGGAGCGCATCGCCAACGAGGACATGGCGTCCCGTTGGAAGGGCGAACCGATCGTCGTCGGATCGTAGGACTCCCGTGACCGACACCACCGCCGCAACCGATGCCCCCGACGCCCCCGCCTCGATGGAACCCCGCCACGCCGCAGCGCTGGCGACCCTCACGGCGGAGCTCGGCGACGCCGTCCTGGCGAGCCACGCCGACCGGGGCGAGCTGTGGGTGCGGGTGCACCACGAGGCCTGGCAGCGGGCCGGGCTCGTGGCGCGCGACGAACTGGGCTGCCGCTGGTTCGACTTCCTGTCGGCCATCGACTGGCTACCGTCACCGTTCGGACGCGACATGGACGCCGAGCAGGACTGGCCCGCCGGCGGCCCCGAAGCGCGCGACACCACCATCGAGCACGGCGTGACCGGCGGTGAGACCCGCCTGCAGATCTTCGCAAGGGTGCAGGCGGTGCAACCCAACCCCGGCGGTGACAATCTGGCAGTGATCCTGAAGGCCGACCTGCCCAACGAGAACCCGGCGGTCCACACGTGGATCCCGGTGTACGCCGGTGCCAACTGGCACGAGCGGGAGGCCTGGGAGATGTTCGGCATCGCCTTCATCGGCCATCCCGACCTGCGCCACATCTACCTGCCCGGCGAGTTCGAGGGGCACCCGCTGCGCAAGGACTTCCCGCTGCTGGCCCGCCGGGTGAAGCCCTGGCCGGGTCTCGTGGACGTGGAGGACATGCCCAGCACCGACGCGGCGGCCAAGTCGTGACGATCACCGAGCGGGAGCAACAGGCGTTCATCGCCGCCACCGCGGCCGACGCCCGCGTCAACATCGAACTCGAGACCGAGGGCATGACCCTCAACATCGGCCCCCAGCACCCCGCCACCCACGGCACCCTGCGCATCGTGGTCCGCCTCGACGGCGAGCAGGTCGTCGCCGCCGAACCGATCATGGGCTACATGCACCGCGGCTACGAGAAGCTGACCGAGGTGCGCACCTATCCCCAGGTCACGACCCTCATCAACCGCATCGACTGGCTCGGCAGCTTCGCCAACGAGGTGCCGTTCATCCTGGCCGCCGAGCAGCTCATGGGCGTCGAGCCGCCGCCGCGGGCGACCTGGATCCGCACCATCCTCTTCGAACTCTCCCGCCTGGCCAACATCTCCCTGTTCCTGGGCGACATGGGGGTGCAACTCGGTGCCATCACGCCCGTCTTCTTCGCTTTCCGCGACCGGGAGTTCGTCCTCAACCAGATCGAAGCGGTCACGGGCGGTCGCTTCCACCCCAACTTCGACCGCATCGGCGGCCTCAAGGACGACCTGCCGGCGGGCTGGGTGGCCGAGACCAGGGCCGTCATGGTCAAGATGCGCACCTTCTGCGACGAGATGGAAGATCTGCTGATGGGCAACGAGATCTTCGAGGCCCGCACCCGCGGCGTGGGTGTCATCCCGCCCGAGATCGCCTTGTCCTACGGGTTGTCGGGCGCCAACCTGCGGGCCTCGGGCGTGGACTGGGACATGCGCCGGGACAACCCGTGCGGCATGGTCTACGACCAGGTGGACTGGAAGGTCTGGACCCACCCCGACGGCGACTCCTTCGCCCGCTACTGGGTGCGCCTGCAGGAGACCCGTGAAGCCACGTACATCGTGGAGCAACTGCTGGACGGGTTGCCCGCGGGGCCGGTCATGGCCAAGGTGCCCGTCATCATCAAGGTCCCCGCCGGCGAGGCCTACGTCGCCACGGAGAACCCACTCGGCGTCATGGGGTACTACGTGGTCAGCAAGGGCGACCTCGGGCCGTTCCGGGTGAAGATCCGCTCCGCCTCGTTCAACAACGTCTCGGTCGTGCCCTGGGTGATGCAGGGCGTCTACGTACCGGACGTGATCACGATCCTGGCCAGCCTGTACTTCATCCTCGGAGACATCGACCGGTGATGAACGTCTTGGCCTTCGAGCCGGCCTACTGGCTGCAGACCCTCATCAAGCTGGGTGTGGTGTCCCTCGTGATCCCCACGGCGTCCCTCATCCTGGGGTACGTGTTCCTGATGAAGATGATGAGCTTCATGCAGAGCCGGCTGGGGCCCATGGAGGCCGGCCCGTACGGCACGCTGCAACTGCTGGCCGACGGCGTGAAGTTCCTGCAGAAGGAGGACGTGTTCCCCCGCCGGGCGGACCGCTACGTCTTCGCCCTGGCACCGGTGGTGGTGATGGTGTCCACGTTCCTGCTCTACGTGATCCTGCCCGTCGGGCCAGACGCCGTGGTCAGCAGCCTCGATGCGGGCCTGTTCTTCGCCCTGGCGGTGTCGTCGCTGTCGGTCATCGGCATCCTGATGGCCGGCTGGGGGTCAGCCAACAAGTACGCCCTCATGGGCGGGATGCGTGCCGCCGGGCAGCTGATCGCCTACGAGCTGCCGCTGGTGCTCGCCGCCATGGGTGTGGTCATCCAGGCCGGCACTCTGAACCTCAACAAGATCGTGATGGCACAGGCCACCGGCGAGCTGTTCGGCTGGGGCGCCATCGGGTTCCCCTACATCTTCACGCAGTTCGTGGGGTTCGCCATCTTCCTGGTGGCGGTGCAGGCCGAGTTGACCCAGCCGCCGTTCGACATGCCGGTAGCAGAGTCCGAAATCGTCGGCGGCTACCAGGTGGAGTACACCGGCTTCCGGTTCCTGTTCTTCTTCATGGCCGAGTTCGGCACGGCGTTCGCCTTCGCCGGGATCGCCTCGGTGCTGTTCCTGGGCGGCTGGTACGTGCCGGGGCTGGATCCGACCTCGGGATGGTTCAACCTCATCGGCCCGGTGGTCATGTTCATCAAGATCATGGCCGTCTCGACGCTCATCTTCTGGTTCCGGTTCACCTTCCCCCGCCTGCGGGAGGACCAGTTGCAGAAGCTGGCCTGGAAGGTGCTCATCCCGTTGGCGCTGCTGAACATCGTGGTTACGGGCCTGCTCAAGGTGTTCGTCTAACAGGGCTCGGTCAGGGAGAAATCATGCGAGGAATGGGAATGCTCAAGGGGCTCGGCGTGACCGGCCGGACGCTGCTGCGGACGCTGTTCCCCGACGGTCTGCGCAAGCCGATCCCGGCACCCAGCCGGGGCGCCCACACCGTGCAGTACCCCCATGTCAAGGAGGCCCCGGTGGCGCGGGCGCGGGGCGTCATCGGCCTGCACCACGACAACTGCACCGTGTGCATGCTGTGCGCCCGCGAGTGCCCCGACTGGTGCATCTACATCGAGGGCCACAAGGACCTGGCCCCGCCGCGGCGCCCCGGCGGAAGCCCCCGCTCGCGCAGCAAGATCGACCGCTTCGACATCGACTTCGCCCTGTGCATGTACTGCGGCATCTGCGTGGACGTGTGCCCGTTCGACGCCCTGTTCTGGAGCCCCGAGTTCGAGTACTCCGAGCCGCGCATCGCCAACCTGCTGCACGACTCCGACCGCCTCGCCGACTGGATGGAAACCGTCCCGGAGTTCGAGAAGTACGAGCCGGGCGCCGCGGTGAAGCAGCCGGTGATTCCGGAGCCGTCGCAGCACCGACCCCCCCGGAGTGCCTCCCGGTGAGCGTGCTGGGCGCCCTCGTGGCCCAGAACATCGCCTTCGGGGTGATCGCCGCCATCATGGGTGTTGCCGCGGTGCGTCTCGTCACCACCCGCAACGTGGTGCACGCCGCGCTGTTCCTGGTGGTGGTGCTCGGCGGTGTGGCGGCGCTGTTCCTGCTGATGGGCGCCGAGTTCGTGGGGATCACGCAGATCCTGGTCTACATCGGTGCCGTGGTGGTGCTGTTCCTGTTCGGCATCATGCTGACCCGCACCCGCGTCGGCGACGAGGAGGGAACCGACCACGCCAACCGCCTGCCGGCCGTGCTGGCGGCGGCCCTCGTGGCGACGGTCACCATCTACGCGGTGGTGTCGAGCTTCGGCGACGTGCAGCTTCCCGCCGACACCCGCACGACCACCGCCGAGGTGGCCGACTCCATCTTCGGCCAGTACATCATCCCGTTCGAGGCCGTGTCGGTGCTGCTGCTCGCCGCGCTCATCGGGGCCATCGTGATCGCCCGGAGGGATTGAGGCCGTGCTGCTGAACCAGTTCCTGGTGCTGAGCGCCGTGCTGTTCGCCATAGGCGTCTACGGGGTGCTGGCGCGCCGCAACGGGGTGCTCGTGCTCATGTCCATCGAGTTGATCCTCAACGCCGTGAATATCAACCTGGTGGCGTTCGGCAGTTACGTCTCCAGTATTTCCGGCGAGGTGTTCGCCCTGTTCATCATCACCGTCGCCGCAGCCGAGGTGGGCGTGGGCCTGGCCATCCTGCTGCTGCTGTACCGCAACCGTCGCAGTGTCGACCTGTCTGACGCCGACCTGATGAAGGGTTAGGCGGTCGTGTCACCGGCGTTCACACAAGGGCTCGGCGTGCTGGCGGCCGAGGCCACCGCCGAGGTGGTCAGCGCCGCCGGCTGGTTCCTGTCCAACGCCTGGATCATCCCCGCCATCCCGGCGGCGAGCTTCTTCGTCATCCTGTTCTTCGGCAAGCGCATGCCCCGGGGTGGCTCCGAGGCGGGCATCGCCGCGGTGGGGGCGTCCCTGGTGCTCGCCGTCTGCACCGCCGTCCAGTGGATCGGCGAGGTGAATCACGCCCACGAGGCCGCCGTCGCACCGGTCATCAACAGTTGGGCCTGGTGGGCGTCGGGAGGCGTGTCGTTCACGATCGGCACCCTGGTGGACGGACTGGCGGTGGCGCTGCTGATCGTCGTCACCGTCGTGTCGCTCCTGGTACACGTCTACTCCACCGACTACGTGGCCGGCGACGTCCGCTACACGCACTTCTTCGCCTTCCTGTCGCTGTTCACCGCAGCCATGCTGTTCTTCGTCCTGGCCGAGAACACCATCCAGATGATCGTGGGCTGGGAGCTGGTGGGCGTCTGCTCGTTCGTGCTCATCGGCCACTGGTGGGAGGAGAAGCCCAACTCCGACGCCGCCCTCAAGGCCTTCCTCACCAACCGGGTCGGCGACGTGGGCCTGCTCGTGGGCGTGAGCATCCTTTTCTTTGCTGCGGGCGGCACGTTCTCGATCCTCGAGATCAACACCAAGGCGGCCGGCGGCGAGATCAGCCACCTGTTGCTGCTGGTGTCCTCGCTATGCCTGCTGGCGGCCGTCATATCCAAGTCGGGGCAGTTCTTCCTGCACACCTGGCTGCCCGACGCCATGGCCGGGCCCACACCCGTCTCGGCGCTCATCCACGCCGCCACGATGGTGGTGGCCGGCGTCTACCTGGTGGCGCGCATGTATGCGGTGTTCTTCGAGGGCCTGGCGATCGCCGGGTCGTCCATCAACGCCTTGGCGCTCATCGGCGGGATTACCACCCTTGTGGGGGCCAGCCTGGCGTTCGTGCAGACCGACATCAAGCGGGTGCTGGCCTATTCCACCATCAGCCAGCTCGGCTACATGGTCATGGCGCTGGGCGTGGGTGCCTGGACCGCGGCGGTGTTCCACCTGTTCACGCACGCCTTCTTCAAGGCCTGCCTGTTCCTGGGTTCGGGCTCGGTGAGCCACGCCGTGCACAGCTTCGACATGAAGAAGGACATGGGCGGGCTGCGCCGCCACATGCCGTGCACGTTCCGCACGTTCGTGATCGCCTCGGCGGCGCTGGCGGGGCTGCCGCCCCTTGCCGGCTTCTGGTCCAAGGACGAGATCCTGGCGGGGACCGGTGGCTGGGGTCTATTCGGCGGCACCGGCGGCAACGGCGCCTACACGGCGATGCTGTTCATGGGGATGGCGACGGCGGCCCTGACCGCCGCCTACATGACCCGCTGCGTGTACCTCACGTTCTTCGGCACCTACCGGGGCCACGGCACGCCCCACGAGTCGGGCCGGCGCATCACCGTGCCGCTGTGGATCCTGGCCGTCCTCGCCGTGGTTGCCGGCTGGGCCAACCTGCCGAAGGGCTTCCAGATCGTGCCCAAGGGCTGGACCGAACGGTTCGGCCACTACGTCGAGCCGGTGGCGGCGCCACACTTCTACTTCCCCGCCATCAGCCACGCCACGCCCAGCTGGACCCTCGCCGTGCTCTCGGTGCTGGTGGTACTGGTCGGCGGCGGCGCGGCGGCGGCCTACTACGCCCGGGTGGATCGGAGGGCGGCAGCCGGGGAGTCGGCCACCGAACTGGCCGACGGCCCGACAACCCGCTGGACGGCGGCCCGCCTCGGTCACCGCGTGCTGGTGCAGAAGTACTACCTCGACCACCTCTACACCGGCGTCGTGGCACGCGGCACGGCCGGGCCGATCGCACAGGGCGCCTACTGGCTCGACCAGCACGGGATCGACGAGGTGGTGAACCAGGCGGGTCGCAAGGCCGTGGCCGCCGGGCACGTGATCTACGACCGGATCGACCAGCAGGTCATCGACGGGGTGGTGAACATGACCGGCAGGGCCTCGCACGGCGCCGGCGAGGAACTTCGACGGATGCAGACCGGCAAAGTGCAGCAGTACGCCGGCGTCATGTTCGTGGCGTCGGTCGTTCTCGCCGCCGCCCTGATTCTGGTCCTGTGACCCTTCTAGGAGACGACCGATGGATGCATTTCTGAACGACTGGGGGTTGACGCTGGTCACCTTCGTGCCCTTGGTGGGGGCGCTGGTTGTGATGGCACTCCCCCGTTCGCAGGAGCTGTGGCTCAAGGCGGCGGCGCTGGGGACCTCGCTGCTCTCGGCGGTCTTCGCGGTGCTGCTGCTGGCCCGCTTCGACCTGGGCCGGGCCGGGGACCTGCAGTACGTCGTGGACCACCCCTGGATCGACGTCATCAACAGCCGCTACATCATGGGCATCGACGGCATCTCGCTGCCGTTGTTGCTGCTGACGGTGCTCGTCGTGCCGCTGTGCATCGTGTACTCGTTCGGGCACTTCCCCGAGCCGCGCAACCCCAAGGCGTTCCTGACGCTGCTGCTGGTCCTGGAGACCGGCATGATCGGCACGTTCACCGCCCAGGATCTCATCCTGTTCTTCGTGTTCTTCGAGGTCGTGTTGCTGCCGATGTACTTCATGATCGGCGTGTGGGGCGGCGAGAACCGGCGCTACGCCGCCATGAAGTTCTTCCTGTTCACGCTGTTCGGCTCGGCGCTCATGCTGGTCAGCTTCCTGGCCATGTTCTTCCTGGCCGACGGCACGCTGGCCGGCCTCGACGTGGCCCGCACCTTCGACATGCGGGCGCTCTCCGGAGGCGCCACCGCGGCCATCGCCCGCAGCAGCCAGTTGTGGATCTTCGGCGGCATGTTCCTGGGCTTCGGCATCAAGGTGCCCATGTTCCCGTTCCACACCTGGCTTCCCGACGCCCATACCGAGGCCCCCACGGTGGGGTCGGTGATCCTTGCCGCGGTGCTGTTGAAGCTCGGCACCTACGGCTTCGTGCGGGTCGCCATACCGATGCTGCCCGAGGCGGCGGCCGCCTGGGCACCGGTGATCGGGCTGCTGGCGGTGATCGGCATCATCTACGGCGCCTTGGGCTGCCTCGCCCAGCGGGACATGAAACGGCTCATCGCCTTCAGTTCCGTGGCCCACATGGGCTTCATCATGTTGGGCATCGCCACGCTCACCCCGTTCGGCATCAACGCGGCGGTGTTCGGCATGGTGGCGCACGGCCTCATCACCGGGATGTTGTTCTTCCTGGCCGGGTCGGTGAAGGACCGCTACCACACCCTGGACATGTCCCGCCTCGGCGGCATGCTGCAGCAGGCGCCGCGGATGGGCTGGATCCTCGGTTTCTGCGTCATGGCCTCTTTGGGCCTGCCGGGCCTGGCCGGCTTCTGGGGCGAGTTTCCGGCCATCCTGGCGTCGTACAACCCGGCGGCCATCCTGAACGAGGCGGTGTTCCGCTCCTACATGGTGATCGCCGCGCTCGGCACTGTGCTGGCCGCCGGCTACCTGCTGTGGATGCTGCAGAGGACCGCCTTCGGCACACCGCCGGAGGAGTTCGCCGACTCCCCGGACGTGACCGACGCCACCCGCCGGGAGTATCTGGCCTGGGCGCCGCTGCTGGTGCTGATCCTGGTGCTGGGCTTCTTCCCCCGGCTGTTGCACGAGGCCACCGACCCGGCGGTGCGTGAGTCCCTGCGGGTGGAGTCCGTGGAAGGGGCGCCCGGCGGCTGCCTGTCCTTGGACACCGGTGAGGACTGCTTCGAGACACTGCGGCGCCACGGCGAACAGGCGCGGGGCGGCCGGTAATGCTCGCGGCCCTCGCCGGCCCCGCTGTCGGGGTTCTCGGGTTCGTCCGACCGCACCTGGATTGGCACGCGCTCGCCCCGGAGTTGACACTGCTGGGCGTCGGGGTGCTGCTGACCTGCCTGGACATCGCTCTGGCCGAGCGGGGGCGCGCTGTCACGGCCGCCATGGCCGGCCTGGGATTGCTGGGCGTCCTGGTGCCGATCCTCACGCTGGCACTCGCCGGCGTGGCGTCGGAGCCGCGGGTCATGTTCGACGGGGCCTACGTGGTGGACGGCTTCTCCCTCGTGCTGAAGGCACTGTTCGTGGTGTCGGGCTACGTCGTGGTGCTGCTGTCCATGAACTACGTGGCCGAGGGCGACTACTGGGAGAACGAGTACTACGGCCTCATGCTGGCGTCACTGCTGGGCATGGTGATCATGGCCTCGGCGCGCGACCTCATCAGCATCTTCGTGGCCCTGGAACTGCTGTCCATCCCCGCTTACCTGCTGGCCGCCTGGCGCAAGCGTGACCTGCGCAGCAACGAGGCCGGTCTGAAGTACTACCTGATGGGCGTGTTCGCCTCGGCCATCATGCTCTACGGGATGTCGCTGCTGTTCGGCGCCTCCGGCTCGACGCTGCTGGCCGACATCGCCGCGTCGGCTCCGCTGGATTCCGGGGCGCAGGCCGTTCCGACCGCGGCCGTCACGGTGGGGGTGATCTTCGTGCTGGTGGGCTTCGCCTTCAAGGTGTCGGCCTTCCCGTTCCACACGTGGGCGCCGGACGTCTACGAGGGGGCGCCCACGCCGATCACCGCGTTCCTGTCGGTGGCCTCCAAGACGGCCGGCTTCGTGGCGCTGCTGTCGTTGGTGTTCGTGGGGTTCTGGAACCGGGGCGACGTGTACGGCCCGGCCCTGTGGTTCCTTGCGGTGGCCTCCATGACGGCAGGCAACCTCATGGCGCTGCGCCAGAAGAACATCGTGCGGCTCATGGCCTACTCCGGGATCGCCCAAGCCGGGTTCATGCTGGCGCCTCTCGCCATCGCCGGCACCAGCACCGATGTCGCCGACGAGGCCGTCTCGGCGGTACTGACCTACCTGGTCATCTACGCCGCGATGAACCTGGGTGTCTTCGCCGTCATCATGACGGTGGCCCGCCGCACCGGCACCGGCGACGTGGCCTCCTACGACGGGCTGTTCCGGATCTCGCCGGGGATCGCCGTGGTGATGACCGTGTTCCTGGCGTCACTCGCGGGGGTGCCGCCCGCCGGAGGCTGGTACGCCAAGTTCGCCGTGTTCGAGGCGCTGGTCTCCGCCGACCGGCCTGCTGGCTACGTGCTGGCCGGCTTCGCGGCGGTGAACGCCGTGATCGCGGTGGGCTACTACGGCAAGATCGCCGCCCGCATGTGGTTCGAGCGCCCCACCGACGAAGCGGCCGCAGCGGGGCGCATCGCGGTGCCGTTCTCGCTGCGCTCGGCCCTCGGGTTGACGGTCGCTGCCACCCTGGCCTTCGGCGTCGTACCGGCCACGGTCACCCGCTTCACCGACGTCTCGTTGCTCGCCGTCGCCGCCGCCGGCTGACCCCTCCCTGCCGCCGGCCCGGGCCTGTGACCGGAGCCGCCCACTTGCTCTAACTTGGGTTTCGTGCCCACGCTGGCTTTCGGCCGAGAATCGGACCGGCCGGAATCGACGTCGGGTCGCCGGTGGGCACGTTCAGGGCGCTGTCGCCAGGTGTTGCACGGGGGGCTCGCGGCCGCGGCGGCGCTCGCGTTGGCGGTCGGCGGATGCGGCGGAGGGTCGTCCGGTGGCGGCGCGTCGGTGACGTCGGGCGACTCGAGCGCAACAGCAGCAGACGCCGCGCCGGCTGCGCCCCCCGCCGACACCATCCCGACCACGACCGCCGCCGCGCCGGCGACCATGACGGCGACTACGACCGCAAGGACCGAGGCCGCGCCGCCGGACGCCGGGACGACGACTTTGACCGCAAGGACTGAGGCCGTGCCACCGGACGCATCGATGGACGCCGGGACGACGCCCGCGCCGGCCGCCGAGAGCACACCCGCCGGGCCGGCTGCGCCCGAGGCGCCCACGCCAACCGAGCCGACTGGCGGAGCTGCGAAGCCGGCCGCGACCACGTCGACGGTGGCCGCCGGCACGGCAGCGAGCGCCGCGACCTCCACCGCCACGCCGCGGCCGGAGGCGTCCACGCTCGACGGGCTTCTGGCGCTGGGCCGCCCGCTGGTGATCGCGCACGCTGGTGGAGACCAGGATCATCCGCACTCCACGACGTACGCGTACTCGCGGTCGGCCGCCGCCGGCGCGGACGTTCTCGAACTCGACGTGCAGCTCACCGCCGACAGCGTGCTGATCGTCCAGCACGACGACACGGTGGACCGCACCACCGAGACCACCGGACCGGTGGCCGATCTGACCCTGGCGGAGATCCAGGTGCTCGACAGCGCCCACTGGTTCGTTCCGGGCCTGTGGGGCGACCGCACCCGTCCCGCCGAGGACTACGTCTTCCGGGGTGCGCGCGGCGGCGCCGCCGAACCCCCGCCGGGTTTCGACGCCGAGGACTTCAGGGTTGCGACGTTCCGGGAGGTTGCTGAGCGCTTCCCGCACCATGTGCTCGACGTGGAGATCAAGCTCCAGCGCGGCCCCGACGGCGAGGAGGATCCTCGTTCGGGGATCGCAGCCGCGGAGGTGCTTGCCGCGGAGATCGCCGAGCTGGGCCGGGAGGATTCGGTGATCGTGGCCTGCTTCGATGACGAGGTGCTCACCGCCTTCCAGCAGCTGGCTCCCGACGTCGCCACGAGCCCCGGCACCGACGAACTGGTGGCGTGGTGGCTGGCAGGCGAAGCGCTGCACCCGCGCTACCGGGTGCTGCAGGTGCCCTTCACCTACGGTGGCATCGAGGTCGTCCAGCCCGACCTCGTCGACAGGGTGCACAGCGAGGGCCGGCACGTGTGGGTGTGGCTGAGCGGCACCGACGTGGCGGAGAGCCGCGAGTTCTACACCGAACTGCTCGGCCGCGGCGTGGACGGCCTCATCGCCGGCCGCCCCGCCGAGGCCGTGGCCGCGCTGGTGGAGGCTCCGTAAGTTCAGCGATCATGAGCGCCCCGCGACGGCCCGCCGCGGCCGCCCCTCAGGCGGGGTAGCGCCGCCGCCGGGCGATTCCGGTCCGCGCCGCAACGACGGCAGACGAGACCCGCGGCGTTGCGCGGCGCACTCTTAGGAGACTGCTGAGTAATGCTGCGGATGACCTTGTTCGTCATTCCGGCGAAGGCCGGAATCCACCGTCCAGCGGCCCAACGTGCGCTGCCGATGGATTACTCAGCACACTTCTAGGGGTTCGTGGCCGCCACTGGGGCAGTGAGTTCGACGGTGGTGCCGCCGGGCGTCGAACGGTGGACGAGGTTGCCGCCGAGGTCGTGCTCCACGAGCGTGCGCACCAGGGTGAGACCCAGGCCCTCGCGCAGTGGGCCGTCGGGCATGCCGGCGCCGTTGTCGGTGACCGACACCCGCAGTTCGGAGCCCTCCCGGGTGATCCGGACCACGATCTCGTTGCGGTCGGTAGTGGCCGCTCCGCCGCCGAAGCCGTGGTCGACCGCGTTCTGTACCAGCTCGTTGAGCACGATCGCCATGGTGGTCATCACCTCGCTCGGCAGGGGGCCGACGGCGCCTTCCACCGTGATGGAGATCGGCGCGTTCGGCGGGGCCAGCGATTCCCGCAGCAGTGACGACAGCGAGGTCGCGACGCTTTCGAACGACGTGCTTTCACCATCGGGCCCGCTGAGGATCTCGTGCACGGCAGCGATCAGGCGGATGCGCTGGGCCGATTCCGCCAGCGCCTCCTTCGCCTCGGGCACCTCCAGCCAGCGGCTTTGCAGGCTGAGCAGCGACGAGACCGTCTGCAGGTTGTTCTTCACCCGATGGTGAACCTCTGCGAGGGCGGCGTTCTTGGTGAGCAGCAGACGGTCCACGCGACGCAGTTCGGTGATGTCGCGCACCAGCACCAGGACGCCGGTGAGGGTGTCCTCCTGGATGAGCGGGAGACAGCGGATCACGACGTTGTGCCCGTTGCGTTCGATCTCCTCGGTGTGGGGCAACGCCATGGCCGTCGTCAGCCGGACGGCTCTCGGTTCGATCCCCACCTCAGCCAGGAATCGCCCGGTCGGGTCGCTGTTGATGCCGAGGCGCCGCAGCGCGGACTGGGCATTGGGCGTGAGGTACTCCACCCGCGAGCGGGCGTTCAGCAGGATCAACCCGTCGCCCACGCGGGGTGGGTGGTCGTGGTCGTCGGGCGTGCTGGCGTAGGGGTACACGCCGTCGGCGATCATCCCGACGAGGCGCCGGAAGAGGCTGAAGTAGTTCGTTTCCAGGCGTCCCCAGACGCGGTCGCTTACGGCGGGGAACTCACGCGCCAGGACGGCGATGGTGCGGTCGCGGTGGTTGACCGGGACAGCAAGCGACTGCACCCACCGGTCCTGGTCGCGCAGGTAGGCGCCGCCGTTGGTGCTGACGCCGGTGCGCACCGCCTGGGTGTACAGGGGTCGCTCCGCGGCGGAGATCTCCCGGCCCACGAGGTCGTTGGGGTGCACCGTTTGGCTGGTGATGGGCCGGCTGTGGGCGGTGACGACGAAGCGCCCCTCGTCGCCGTCACGTCGGCGGTTGTCGTGACGATGCTCCCCGGGCTGCCCGCGGTTGTCCCGTCGATCCGGCCCGAACCCTCCCGGGTCCGGCCCTTCGTCTTCGCCGTGGTCGCGGTCATCACTCGCGATCGGCAGCAGCACCAGGATGTCGGCAAAGGAGATGTCGGCCAGGAGGGCGGTACCGGCGAGGAGTCGGTCGTAGTGGGCTCTCTCGGATTCGTCGAGAGCCTCCACTGCCCGGCTCAGGCTGCTGGACCTGCTCATCGCCGCCGATGGTACCGGTGCCCTCGGTGGCGGGGAGTGTCGCCCCTCCGGCACCGGAGTGGATGCCCCGCCCGAGACAGACCGGTGCCCACCTCCCATCGTTGTCGTGAATCGGCGCCGTGGTTCGATGCGGGAGTGCTACGAGCCCGGTGTTGCAGGGTCGCCACGACCGGGGCAACGCCGCCACGCCGATGAGGGTGCCACCCCGGCACGCAGCGGGCTTTCGTACAATGGCCGGCGAGGCCGCCCGCCTCGGCGCGGTGCCTCGTGTCGGGACCGCGCCAAACCGGAGTCCTCATGCAGTTCGGCTTGTTCTACGAGATGCAATTGCCCCGGCCCTGGGAGTCAGGAGACGAGCACCGGCTCTACAAGGAGTGCCTCGAGCAGGTGGTGCTGGCCGACCGCCTGGGGTTCGACTACGTGTGGGAGGTGGAGCACCACTTCCTGGAGGAGTACAGCCACTCCTCGGCCCCGGAGGTGTTCCTGGGTGCGGTGGCTGCCGTCACGCAGCGGATCCGTCTCGGTCATGGCATCGTGCAGCTGCCGCTGGAGTTCAACCACACCGCCCGGGTGGCCGAGCGGGTGGCCACGCTCGACCTGCTGTCGGACGGGCGGGTGGATCTCGGCACCGGGGAGGCCTCGTCGAAGGCCGAGCTGGGCGGTTTCGGTGTCGATTGGGACACGAAGCGCGACCAATGGACCGACCACATCGAGGCCGTCAGCCGCATGATGGTCGAGACGCCGTTCGCCGGCTGGGACGGCAAGTGGCTGCAGATGCCGCCCCGCAACGTCGTGCCGAAGCCGCTGCAGAAACCCCATCCGCCGCTGTGGGTGGCGTGCAGTCGCCGGGAGACGATCCTGCTGGCTGCGCAGTGCGGGATTGGTGCCCTGTCGTTCCAGTTCATCGAACCCGAGCGGGCGGCCGACTGGGTGGCGGAGTACGAGGCCATCCTCGCCTCGGAGGACTGCGTGCCGGCCGGGTTCGCGGTGAACCCTCGCATCGCCATCGTCCTGCCGCTGATGTGCCATCCCGACGAGCAGACGGCCGTCGACCGGGGCCTCGATTCTGCGCACTTCTTCGGCTATGCGCTGCTTCACTACTACGCCTTCGGCGATCACCGACCCGGACGGACCAACGTCTGGCAGGAGTTCGAGGCCAACCGCGAGAAGGCCGGGTTCCGCCGTGAGGACGCCGGACAGACGGGCGGGCCGCTCGGTGCCTCCTACGGCGACCTGGGGGTGCTCGGACTGCGCGGTGCCATCGGCACTCCCGATCAGGTCCGCTCGCTGCTGCGCCGCTACGAGGAGGCCGGCGTAGACCAGGTGATCTTCATGGCGCAGATGGGGCGCGTCCCCCACGAGCAGATCTGCGAGTCCCTGGAACTCATGGGCGCCGAGGTCATCGGCGAGTTCGCCGAGCGGCACCGGGAGCAGTGGGAGCGGAAGTGCGAGCGCCTCGCCCCGGCTATCGAGGCCGCCCTGGCCCGCAAGGCCCCACCCCGCACTACCGACAAGAGCTACAGCTTCGAAGCCGCGGCGAAGGCCTGAACTCGATTGGGCTGAGCGCCTCCCGAGAGCCGCTCAGCCTGCGGGAGCGACAGGGCCGAGCCAGCCCTGTTGCCGTAGCCGCTCGCACGCCGCGGTGATGTGTTCGGCGGCGAACAGGCGCCTCTTTCGTGGGCTCCAAGCCTGCACCCGCTCGACGATCTTCTGGGGTTCTTCGTCGGGCCCCCACTCGATGTGTGTGGCAACCCAGTGCACGGTGGCCAGCAGTTCGAGACCGAAAGGTGATTCGTACCCCTCGACGAGTTCCAGCACCCGGTTCATTCGGCTGGCGATGGCCGGGTTCTCTGCCAGCACCGTCCGTGCCTCCTCTGTCGCCCCGGGCAGGACGACGATGGGCTCTGCGTGGGCGACCGGGTTGGAGCCATCGCCGAAGCCGCGGAGGTGATGGCCTTCGAGCGCCTTGAGGACGTGGCGGAGGTTGTCGGCGTACGGGCCGAAGTAGTGATCCTTGTACCTCAGGCGAAGATCCTCGCCCGATGCCTGTAGGAAGTACATGAGCTTCTGGATCTCGATGAGCGAGGTGGACAACGCGACCGCGGTGTACCGATCAACCATCGCCACCAGCGCGGCCTTGCCGGGAGTGAGCACCGGCCGTTCGGTGGCGACAACCATCTCGCTAGCGGCGGGTGCACCGCCAGGCGGGTAGATCCACACCTCGGCATCGAGTTCGTCGAGCTGCGTGAGGATCATCGGGAGCACTTCGGCCCAGTCGAGCCCCCCGCTTCCGCATCCGAGGGGAGGGACGGCGATCGACTTGATCTCGTGCTCGCGGATCGTCGCGCAGAGCGCGTCGAGCCCTGATGTGATGTGGTGCAGCCTGGATCGGGCGCGCCAATGCTGCTTCGTCGGGAAGTTGATGATCCAGCGTGGTCGCCCGAGCACGCCGGTCTCGAACACGAACATCTCGCCGAGCCGGACCGCCTCGTCCTCGCAGGCGCGGCGGTAGGCCCCATAGTTCTCCGGGAAGGCGTTCTTGAACTGCAGGGCGATTCCCTTGCCCATCACGCCGACCGTGTTCACGGTGTTGACCAGCGCGTCGACATCGGCCTCGAGCAGGTTGCCGGTTGCCTCGGTGAATGTCGTCATCAGAAGTACCAATCCTGGCGAACCCGTATGACACCGTCGACGTTCACCTTAGCCAGACTGGCCTGGGCCCTCGTTGCATCCTCATCGGTCCGCGCGGCGAGTTCGATGAAGGTCGCCCAGGGCACTCTGCGGTGGACCAGGAACTCCGCCATCCTGCGCGACCGCCGGTCGGGTTCGGTGGGCGTGTTGTGCCAGTAGCGGGCCTCCATTAGTGGCCAGTCGACGAAACTACTGAGATCGTCGATCTCAGTGGAGAACCGAGCGTAGGCACTTACGGCGTTGCGGTCGGTGAGAACAAACTGGAGATCCCGTCCGACGATCATGTCGATATCGGTCAGCAGGTAAATCACGCCGTCCTGTCCACCGTCGTAGGTTGGCACGTTCCCCATGTGGACCGAGTAGAGCATTGGCGACCGAGCGGCAAAGTAGAAGGGCGCGTAGTCTGCGACCACGCCGCCCGGTCGGATCGGTACCCGTCTCTCTCGACGTTGGGACTTGATGTCTTGCCTCCCGATGTCGGCGGTCAAGAGCCCCCGAGAAACCGCCGCGTGGTCGCTCAGCAGTCCGTTCGTTGCGATCGCCGGCAGGTTGTCGACGTGTGTGAAGTGGAACAGCACTCCCCTTCGCGGCGTCGTCATGGCGCCGTTCTAGCCTTCGGTAGTGTCATGCGTGTGAGTATTGCGCCTCAGGCTCACCGTGAACGGGCCGCGGTCCGGCAATCGGGAGGGCAGGAGCCAACCGCTCGCCGGCCACCCGAGGGTCTCGCGGAACTGACGGGGCGGTGCCGCATTCGCAAGTAACAGCCGAGAGAATCTGGGCCGAGTCGCTCCAGGGTCAACCAGGAGACACCGGTGATCCGGGCTTCAGAGCGACCGGATATCCGATCACACCGGGACAGCGGGGCGGAGTTCTCGCATCAGCCTGCGGTAGAGGATCGAGGCGGAGTCGGAAACCTTGAGGTGCAGTTCCTCGCGGGGGTCGAGGGGCAGCTCGGGCGGATCCTGGGTCTCGACCACGGCGCGGTCCTGCTCCATGACCACGGCATAGCCGTCCACGAAGTACTCGTCGGGTACGTCGAGGGAATGATTGCGGGACAGGTACCCGAGGATGAACGTCTCCGCCCGATCGGTGGGCGAGGCGATGAATGAGACGGTCGTGACGTCCCCGGCCTTGGAGTCGCTCTGCTCTGTCCAGGTGACCCCGCCGGTAGGTGCCATCACCACCTTGCGGTCGTGCAGCGTGAAGGGAAGGTGCAGCGTGTAGTCCCGCACCAGCACGCTGTCGTCGTAGGCGTAGGTCATGCCGTCGTCGGTGATCTTCACGTCGTAGGGCTTGATGAACGGCCCGTCGGCAAGCTCGGTGAACCCTTCGTGCACGAAGTTGAAGTGGGCAAAGTCGATGACGTTCTCCACCATCCGGCCCGCGGAGGTCTGCCAGCGCCATGATCCCACCAGGAGCACGCGCCAGTCGGGGCTGTTCCAGTCACCGTCGGGCCATGGCGGCAGGTCGGCCACCGGCGTCTCAAGAGCCACCCACACCGCGCCGTACTGCTCCCGCACGTTGTAGCGGTGCACCCTGGCCTGACTGGGGATGTTGCCGTTGGGCCCCAGCGCGGGGATGAACGACACCATGCCGGTGCGGTCGTACTGCCACCCGTGGTAGGGGCACATCAGGCGCCCGTCGCGTATGCACCCGCCCGACAGAGCCACACCCCGATGCACGCACTTGTCGCGTAGAGCGATCAGGCCCTCGTCATCGCGGTACAACACGATGGCCTCGCCCAGCAGGCGTACTTGCTGCGGCTCGGTCGTGACTTCGGTTGAGACTGCGACCGGGTGCCAGTAGTGCCTCAGTGCCTGGTCCAGCATGGTTGTGCCCTCCAGTTGGGTCTACTAGGCCACGACGTTGATCACGCGTGGGCGGGGTGAAATCCTTGACAAGACCGCCGAGTGGGGTGGTGCTGACCAACCAGCCCACGACACCCGGAGGTCTACGCGTCTCATCGTAACGCCCCAACAGAGGGCGATGTCGGCCTGGTCGATCACTCCAGTGGCCCGCATGGATGCCCCACACGAACGGCCCCGCTACCGTCGAGTCTGTGCGTGCTGCGGCTCGGGCAGCGTTCGAGGACTTGCTCCGGAGGGGGTCGATTCCAGCGGGGCTACCGTGTCCCCGAACGCGAGGTAGGGGAGAGCATGGTGACTGAGCGGCGGGTTGCTGTGGTGACCGGTGGCGGCACCGGGATCGGCGAGGCGAGCGCCCTGGAGTTGAGCGCCGGGGGCTGGGCGGTGACGGTGTGCGGGCGCCGCCCGGAGCCGCTGGACGAGGTGGTGGGGCGCTGCGCGGGCGACGCTCTGGCGGTGGTGGCCGATGTGTCGGTGCCTGCGGACGTGGAGCGCCTCTTCGCTGCGGCGGTCGACCGCTTCGGCCGAGTGGATCTGCTGTTCAACAACGCCGGTGCCGGCTCGAAGCCGGTACCGGTGGACGAGTTGCCGGTGGAGGACTGGCTGCGGGTGGTGGGTGTGAACCTCACCGGGAGTTGGTTGTGTGCCCGCGTCGCCTTCGGGCTGATGAAGAGCCAGACGCCGTCGGGTGGGCGCATCATTAACAACGGCTCGATCTCCGCGCACACGCCCCGCCCGTTCTCGTCGCCGTACACGGCCACCAAGCACGCCATCACCGGGCTGACCAAGGCGCTGTCGCTCGAGGGCCGCCCGCACGGAATCAGCGTCGGTCAGATCGACGTAGGCAACGCCCGCACCCCGCTGACGGCCAGGATGGAGGTCGGCGTCCCCCAGGCCGACGGCTCGGTGCGCCCGGAGCCCCTGATGGACGTCGCCAACGTGGCCCGAGCGGTTCGCTACATGGCCGAACTCCCCTCCGACGCCAACGTCCTGCAGATGACGGTGATGGCCAACAACATGCCCTTCGTCGGCCGCGGCTGAGCGCGGCACAACGTCCGCGGCATGGTGGGCGGCCCCGGCGGATGATCTCGATCCAGGAATGATCCGGTCTGCCCGTGGCGCTCCCGAGAAGGTAGACAGGTCGCTGTGATGACGGGGGACCGGGTCTGGCGCTGGGTGTTGCACGTTGTGCGCTGGGGGCGATGCTGGCCGGCGGGCTGATCTTCGACTTGGAGCGCCTCGACGGCAAGGGGTGGTTGGCCCGGTCGCTCACCTTCCCCCTGTGCATCGCGATTGCACCGCTGCTGCACCGGTGGTCGAAGCGCCGGATCACCTACCTGACCGCCGCCGATGCCTGCATCGTGGCGCCGTTCTGCCTGGACATCGGCGGCAACATGCTCGGCCTGTACGAGAGCGTCGAATTGTTCGACGACATCCTCCACCTGGGCAACTGGCTGCTCCTGGCCACGGCGTTCACGCTCATCCTGGGCCGGACGAAGCCCACCACCCGGTTTGGTCTGGTTGCGGCCGGGGGCGGGTTCGGCGCGTTCCTGATCGTCCTGTGGGAGTTCGTGGAGTACGTCGTCATGAAGTCGGGCACGACCCGCCTCGACCTCACCTATGAGGACACCGTCGTGGATCTGATGCTCTCCACCGGCGGCGCCGTCGTCGGTGCGGTACTGGTGGCCTTCCTCGTCAAACCCAGTCCCGACCGCAACTCGGCTCAGAGCGTGCGCGGGTAGGTGGCTGACGCTGACAGATATTCTCCATCGGTGCCCGTTTCCGACCCGCCTACCAGCGCAAACGGCTGAGTCAGCGATACACCAAAACCCCAGGTCAGCACCTACCCGCGCGGCCTCTCAGCCTGAATCCACCGATTTGGGGGGTTGGTGGGTGGTGGGTGGTGTTGGTGGGGGCTGGTGGGGGTTGGGAGAGGCTGTTGGGTCGGCGGTGTGCTCGGCGGCGGTGGTGGTGGGTGTTGAGGTGTGTCTGAGTCTTCCGCGGAGATTGGCGTTGGTAATTAACCTGGTTGTGGGGTTCTCTCGGGTGTGGTTGTTGTGGTCCGGCGGTTGTGGTCGAGCCGTTGTTGGCGGGCTCGTCGCAGGCCTTGGCGGCGGGCCTCGCGGATGTGTTCGCCTCGGCGGTGGTGTTCGTCGTTGGGGGTAACGTAGCCGATTGCTTCGTGGAGGCGGACGGTGTTGTACTCGACGCGGACGGGGGCGAGTTCGGCGTCGAGCAGCTCGGCGTCGGCGATCGCTGCGAGGTGGGGCCATTCGTGTTTGATGTGCCCGAAGAACGACTCGATGAGCGCCTGGTCCGTCGGTGTGTGGGGTCGGCCGTGGTGCTGTGCGATGGCCATGAGCGTCATGTAGGCCCGGGTGGCTGTGGACGTCATGGCTGGGCCGTTGTCGGAGACGGCGAGCAGGATCGGCCGGTCGGGATCGTCGGCGTCGAGGTCGAGGCGTTCGTCGGTGAGCAGTTCGTCGAGTCCTTCGGCGACGAGGGCGGCGTCGAAGACGACGCGGACCTGCGTGGAGGTCTCCTCGGTGGAGACCAGCGTGGCGATCCAGCGCCGCGACACCATGTCGACGATCGCGAACACGACCCGCCGGGCAGCACCGAAGTGGGTGACGTCCCAGATCCAGATCCGGTTCGGTTCCCACACCAACCAGTGCGGCCACGGTGTGCGAACACGCCGCGGCTGCGCCGCCTGTTGGGCCAGGACGAGGCCGTGAGCAGCGAGAACACGCCGAAACGTGGACGGCGACACCCACACTTGGGATTCGTAGGAACCGCGGTGCGCGAGCTTGCGATGCGACCGGTCCACCGGACCCCACTGCTCGGCGATCTCCAAGATCGCCGCCACCTCACCGTCCAACAAGCGATGGGGCGCCGCCCCGCCCGCACTGCGGTCCTCGAGAGTTCCCTCGGCGCAGCGTCGGGCGCGCCAGCGGTGCACCCGGTCATCGGAGACCTGCCACAGGCCGGTTGCCCAGCGGTGCGCGTACCCGCCGGCGACCGCCTCATCGACGGTGCCCAGGACCAGTTCCTTCACTTCGGCGGGGACTCGCGCCGGGACCGGTCCGCTCAGCCCCACCCCGATTTTCCCCGGATGATCGCCAACTCGATCGCTTGGGCCTTGACCGCCTCGGTCAGCTGACCAATCTCGTTGCGGGCCGCCTCGAGTTCCCAGTTGCGTTGGCTCGCCGGCCGACCCGGTCGGCGAGCCAACGCCGCCAACGCCGCGTCCTTCACCGTGCGGCGGATCGTGATGATCGTCGACACGTCCACGATCCACTTCCGGGCCGCCTCGGCCTGGGTAACCTCCCCAGAAGCGACCAGCAGGAAAATCTCCCACTTCGCCTCCGCGGACAACTTCGTCGGCCGACGCCGACCATCTCCAGCACTCATCTCATGCTCCTTCGCAAATCAGCGAGAAGACCACCAAACTAGGTTAATTACTCAACACCATCTCCGCGTCGAATTCAGACGCAACACATGGCTGCGCCGTTATGCGGCGCGTGGCCTGTCGGGGTTGGCGGACGGGTCGCCGCGGCCTGATTCGTGTCCGCATCAGATGCCGGCGGAGGTGGAGGCGCTGGTTGTTCAGTTTCGGGGGGAGAATCCGGGGTGGGGGCCGCGCACGCTGTTGTTCGAGTTGGAGGCTCGGGGTGTGGAGCCGTTGCCGGGGCACCCCACGGTGTATCGGTGCCTGGTGCGTCACGCGCTCATCGAGCCGCAGCGGCGGCGCCGGAAGAGGTCCGATTACAAGCGTTGGGAGCGCGCGAGGGCGATGGAGTTGTGGCAGATGGACGTGATGGGTGGGGTGATGCTCACAGACGGCCGGCGGGCGTCGATCGTCACCGGGATCGATGATCATTCGCGGTTCGCGGTGTCGGCCCGTGTGGTGGCGCGGGCCACGTCTCGGCCGACGTGTGACGCGCTGGCTGGTGCGATGCGCGCTTGGGGAACACCCGAGGCGGTCCTCACGGATAACGCGAAGGTGTTCACGGGCCGGTTCGGGCCCAGCACCGGTGAGGTGCTGTTTGACCGGATCTGCAGAGAGAACGGGATCCGGCACCTGTTGACCGCTCCTCGGTCGCCGACGACGACGGGCAAGGTGGAGCGCTTCCATGAGACGCTGCGCCGGGAGTTCCTCACCGGCAAGGTCTTCGCCAGCATCGACGATGCGCAGACCCAGGTGGATTCGTGGGTGTGTCACTACAACTACCGGCGGCGCCACCAAGGCATCGGCGACGTGGTGCCCTGGGAGCGGTTCCGCCTGGCCGCAGAACCCGCACAGCCGGCGGCGCTCGAAGATCCCTTCGAGACCGCGGCGCCGTCGGCGACGCGCAAGGTCAGCGCCAAGGGCAAGATCAGCTTCGCGTCCCAGCCCTATCCGGTCGGCGTGTGGCTCACCGGTGAGACCGTGGAGGTCGCAGTGGACGCCGGGCTCGTGACGATCAGTCACCGCGGCGTTGTGGTGGCCACGCATGCGCAGCGCCACAGCCCCGCCAAAGAGCTCGCAGCGCTGCGCCGCAAACCCAGCATCCAACGCGGCCCGAGACCGCGTCAGCCGACGGTCGGCCAGATCGTGACCCGCAAGGTCGATTCGGGAGGCAACGTGTCCTTCGCCGGGGCCAGCTACCGCGTCGGCAACCTTCACCGGGGACGCCAGGTCGCGGTCGTGGGCGACAGCGTGGAGATCACCGCCGGCGGCGAGGTGCTGCAGGTGCACCGCATCAAGCACGACCCCAGCCGCGAGCACGGCGCCTTCGCCAACGCCACCGGCCGACCTTCACGCACCAACGCCGCCTAACCCCCGCCCGACCTGTAACACAGCTACCGGAGCCAACCTGTCACACGGGTACCGGAACTTGACAGCCAGAAGGCCTCTGCTGGAGGTCCTTGTCGACGGCCTGACGACGGCTGCTTAGACCGCCAACCGTCAGCGAGGGGATGGCTTCGCCGAGCGTCTCGCTCCCCTTCGACAGGTCACCCTCGTTGAGATCGACATGCGCGAGTTGCGCTGCCCCCTCGATCGCTCCGGGCCCGGCGACGCAAGAACGACCACCCGCGATCACGCGAATTGACCGCGCGAAACCCGGGGCAGACCAACTGGTAGATGCTGGCTAGGTCGGTTAGGCGGTTTGGCCGCGTGCTTCCCATCCTTCCTCGAACAGGTACAGCGCGTTGCCTGCTTGCGGAGGGTGGTCTGCGAGCTTCTGCCAATCCACGGTGACGCCGAGTCCCGGTCTGTCGTTCACGGTGATATGACCGTCGACGACTTCGATTTGCGGCTCGATCAGGGAGCGGGTCCATGCGTCGTTGAATATGTCGAAGGACTCCTGGATGAAGAAGTTCGGGACGCAAGCGGCTAGTTGCAGGCTGATTGCGGAGCAGATCGGTCCCTGCGCATTGTGGGGTGCGATCACGGCGTAGTGAGCCTCGGCCATGCCGGCGACCTGTCGGGTCCGCCACAGGCCCCCCAGATGGAGGGGTTCGGGCTGCACGATGCCGATGGCTTCACTTGCCAGAAGCTCCCCGAATTGCTGCAGGGATGTAAACGACTCACCCGTCGCGATCGGTACGGCGGAGCGGCGAGCGACGGAGATCATCGCCGGGATGTTGTGGTGCGGGATCGGCTCTTCGAACCATGTCGGGTTGAACTCCGCAAGCCTCTCGGCGATGCGCAGGGCGGTCGTGACGTTGAAGCGGTTGTGTCCTTCGATCATCAGATCGATATCGCGCCCCACCTCGCTTCGGACAGCCTCCACCAACGCCAGAGAGCGATCCTCCTCGTAGGGACTCTGCACGCGCCAGGCCGATCCGAACGGATCGAACTTCATGGCTGTGAAGCCGAGGGACACGACTCGCGCGGCGGCCTGCGCGAATGCGTCCGGCTCACGCGGGACGGTGTACCAGCCGTTCGCGTACACCCGAACCTTGTCCCGGTAGCGGCCGCCGAGCAGTTGGTGGATGGGAACACCGAGGCTCTTGCCGACGATGTCCCAGCAGGCGATCTCGATCGCTGCGACCGCGGCCCCGTGAATCTGCCCACCGTCAGAGTACACATCGCGATGCATCTGTTCGCAGAGCCGCTCGACGTGGAACGGGTCGGCGCCGATGAAATGAGGCTCGAGTTCGGAGATCGCGGTCCGGACCGTGGCGCAGAAGGAGTTCAGCGTGCCCTCCCCGGCGCCATCGATTCCTTCGTCAGTCTCCACGCGGACGAAAAGCCAGTTCTTCCATCTATTCCCGACGAGATGGGGCGTGACTCGTGTGATTTTCATTGCGAATCATCCTTGCAGTTGCACGGCGGAGCCGGACGAGCAGGTTTTCGAGGGGGTGCAGCCCGTGTCGGGTTGCACCCCCTCGAACAACCGACCGGCGTCAGCGCGAGCCGACGAGCCGGTTGCTGGCCCAAGTGGCCTACCGTAGCCCTGCCTCGATCAACGGGGCGATCTCGAGGTAGTTCTCGGGTGTGAACGTCCCCACGCCCGTGTTGATCGTCAAACCCGGGATCAGCAGCGTCTTCGAGATGAAGATCTGCAGAACCGGCAGGAATCCCTGTAGGTAAAGGACCTGTGGGTGCCCAATATTCGGTCGTGTGCGCTGACCAGGCATGATGCGCTTGCATCCTGAGGTCCTATGTGTCGCATTCTGTACCGGTTGCTCGTGTCGTTGGCACGCTTGGCTGTGCGCTCGGGACGCTCGAAGGATCTTGAGATCATCGTGCTGCGCCACCAGCTCACAGTGCTGCACCGGCAGAGCAACCGACCAGCCGTCGCCGATGAGGACCGGGCCCTGCTGGGTGCCATCGCGGCGGTCCTGTCGCGACGACAGCGAGCGGGCTGGCTCGTTACGCCAGAGACCTTGTTGCGATGGCACCGGCGCCGAATTGCCCGCCATTGGACTCAACCATGCCGGGCGCCTGGCCGGCCCTGCACCTCTGTGGATCTGCGTCGTCTCATCATCGAGATGGCTGCCAGCAACCCCACGTGGGGCTACCGCCGCATCACCGGCGAGCTCGTCGGCCTCGGTCACCGCGTTGGAGCCTCCACTGTGTGGAGAATCCTCAAACAGCACCGCCTCGATCCCGCCCCGCTGCGCTCGAGCGTTTCCTGGACTCAGTTCCTGCGCTCCCAGGCCGCCGTTGCCTGTGACTTCGTAACCGTCGACACCGCCCTGCTGCGCCGCTGTTACCTGTTGTTCTTCATTGACATCACCAACCGCGAGGTGTTCTGCGGCGGTATCACCGCCAATCCGACGGGCACCTGGACCGCCCAAGCCGCACGCAACCTCTTTGTGCGTCATCCCGACCGGTTCACCCACACCGGAGCCCTTGTTCGTGACCGTGCCAGCCAGTTCACCGGCGACTTCGACGAGATCTTCCGAAGCGAAGGTCTCAAGATCTTACGCACCCCGGTTCGCGTCCCAGTGGCCAACGCGTTCGCCGAACGTTGGATCGGCACCCTGCGCCGAGAGCTTCTTGACCGAACCATCATCTGGAACCGTCACCAACTCGAGAGGCTCGTCGTCGACTACATCGACCACTACAACACGCACCGGCCCCACCGCTCGCTAGAGCAGCGACCACCCCGACACACCACCCCCGACAACAACACGACTGACCACCCGTTGTCGCGTCGACTCGTCCGAACGCCCCGCTGCGATGGCCTCATCAACGAATACAAACATGCCGCCTGACCAGCCACAACAGGGTTTCGGGCACCCACAGGGTCAACTCGGCGTGGACGCGTCGGGCGCCGTAGGTGCGCCGCGAGGCGTGATAGACCTCCCCGATGACCTCCCTTCGGTCGACGTGCCCGAGAGTCGCCTAAACCGACCGCGAAAGACACGGGGCAGACCAAGTCCGTCGGGAGTAACCGATGGCACAGGTTGAACCGCGCTAGTGAACGACACCGATTCGTTTGCTGCTCCTGTGCGACATGTTCTATAGTTCGAGTAATCGTTTACTAAGGAGTCAGATGATCATCGGAGTTGACCCGCGGCTGTCCCCGGAACTGCTGATGGCCTTGGCCGGGATGGGGCACGGGGACGTGGCAGCCGTTGTGGATCGCAACTTCCCCGCGAGTTCCTTGGGCCCGCCGGTCATCCGGCTTGTGGGATGTTCTACACCGGAAGCGCTTGAGGCCGTAGTCTCGGCAATTCCGGTGGATATCGACGATCTGCCCAGCGCCATGCTCATGGCCGAACAACGCGGCGAGGTCGAGGTTCATGCTGAGTGCAGAGCCGTTCTCAGACGCGCCGGGGTAGCCGACGAGCACGTTGCGGGACTCAAGCGGCACGATTTCTACGATTACGCCAGTTCCGCCGTTGTCATCGTGCAGACAGGTGAGCCGCGTGCCTATGGGAACGCGACAGTTCGCAAGGGTGCCCTCTGAGCCGATTGACGGCGAACCGTGCTGCTCAGCTGCGAGGCCCGTTGAGGGGGACCCGTTTGTGAGGCCCGGTGCTATTGGTGGTGGTTGGTGCTGGTGGGTCTTCCAGTGGTCAGCGTCGGCGGCGGGGTGAGCCCGCCGAGGGATTGGTGGGACCGGTAACCCAGCATCCGCCCGCCCTCACGGACCTTGCGAACCGCCTGCCCCGGAGTGTGACGCCTCCACTCCGTTGTGGTCATCCTCCCATTCGGGGGCACTCCGACCCACAACACGCGGACTCAAATCAGCGGCCCACCCCACGGTAGCTGCTGGCTCGCACAATTAGTTCGGGTTCTAAGACGCGGCGGACGACCTCGACCGTTTCTGAATCCTTAACGCTTTCTCTGCGCATCAGAATCTGGGCTGCAGCCTCGCCGAGTTCGTAGGCAGGTTGGCGCACAACGGTAATTGATGGATCGACCAGCGTCATCCACAGATCGTCATCGAATGTAGCGAACCCCAACTCATCTGGGATGGAGAGGCCGAGGTCGCGCACCGCAGCGAAAGCTCCCACGGCCATCTGTCCGTTTGCAACGAACAACGCGTCTGCAGGTTGATCCGCCGTGACAAGTGCGGTTGCTGCTGCGTAGCCGCTGGGGGCAAAGAAATCGCCGGTCGCGACAAGGTCGTCAGTCACGCCGATCCCATAGTCGACGAGCGCTGAGCAGTAGCCCGCTCGACGCTCATGAGCCGTGCTGATGTCCGGCGGACCGGCCAAAAACCCGATACGCCGGTAGTCATTCTCCAACAGATGAGTCACCGCCAAGTGGGCCCCGAGGTGGTTGTCGACCAGCACTGCATCGATCTCGGGGTAGGTAGCCGAGACGCGGTCAACCAGCACGACTGGCATCTCGTCTTGGAGCACGTCCAACTCGGTAGCGGTCATCGATGCCGCCGCGATGACAAGGCCACCGAACTGGTAATCGAGCGCTGTCTGGATGTATTGGCGCTCTCGTTCGAGGTCCTCGCCTGTGTTGCACAGCATGAGCAGCTTGCCGTTTAGCAGTGCTTGTCCTTCGAGCCCGTGCAGGAGCGACGCGAAGAAAGGGGCCTCGATGTCAGATGCCAGGAAGCCCCAGATAGGCGTTCGTTTGCATCGCAGCGCGCGGCCGAGCGGGTTCGCCCGATAGCCGAGCCGGTTAATGGCCTCGTTCACGCGAGCTACCAACGTCACATCCACGCGGCCGTTGTTGTTCAAGACTCGGGACACTGTGGCCGTCGATAATCCAGCCTCAGTCGCCACGTCACGGATTGTCGCCACGGTCGTGCACAATAGCCGATGGCTGGTCAGCAACTGAGGGGGACGGCCAGTTCCATCGGTCGGTGCACGGTTCCGGTCATGATGACCGGTGCCAACACAAGCACCAACCGATGGAGGTACCAGCATGCCAGGCGCACCGCTGGAGTTGCACGAACGCGAGGAGATCTTCCGCGCGGTGGTTGAGGATCCGCAGGCGAGTTGGGCCGCGATCGGCCGTCGGGTGCGTCGACACCCGACGACGGTGGCCCGAGAGGTCAACGCCGGGGGCGGCCGTGAGCGCTACGGGCCGGCGGCGGCGCAGCGGCGCGCCGAGCGGGCACGGCGACGGTCGCGGTGCCGCCGCTTGGCGGCGCCGGGGCCGCTGCGGGACCGCATCACCGCCGAGTTGCGCCTGGGGCGTTCCCCCGAGGCGATCCGCGCCGACCTCGTCGCTGACGGCGTGGCCCAAGCGCCGTGCACCGAGACCATCTACCAGGCGCTCTACACCGGCGCTGTGGATGTGCGCCCCGCTGAGTGTCTGCGCACCCGCCGCCGACGCAGACGCTGCCGGCAGCGGCGAAACCCCCCCTCGGCGCCCCGCGGGCCGAACATTTCCCTGCGATCCGCCGCGGTCAACAAGCGCGCGGTGGCGGGCCACTGGGAGGTCGACCAGATCATTGGCGCCTACAACCGGTCCTCGATGATCTGGCTGACCGAACGCCAAAGCCGCTACCTGATACCGGTCACCATGCCCGACGGCTACAACGCCGACGCGGTCTTCGCCGGCCTCCTCGAGGGCCTCGACACCATCCCCGCGCACCTGCGCCGCAGCCTGACCTTCGACTGCGGGTCCGAATGGGCGAACTGGCGCCGCCTCGCCGGCCACTACGACCTGCAGGTGTGGTTCTGCGACCCGCACTCGCCGTGGCAACGCGGCCAGATCGAGAACCAGAACCGCCAAGTGCGCTGGTGGTTCCCACGGGGCACCGACCTGCGCCTCGTCGCCCCCGCCCAAGCACAACACGCCGCCGACATCATCAACCACCGATCACCCGCACAGCTCTATGCTGACCTCACCGTGCAGTGACCACTAGAATTGGTTGACCGTTTGTGAGTCCTGGTTCTATAGGTGTGTTGGTTGGTGCTGGTGGGTCTTCCAGTGGTCAGCGTGGGCGGCGGGGGTGAGCCCGCCGAGAGATTGGTGGGACCGGTAGGTGTGGTACTCGACTCTCCGGTTCTCGAGCGCGGCTCGGGCGTCGATGCTGTGGGCGGCTGCGACAGCGAGGGCCTCGCGATGAGCTCGTCAACCGCGTTGAGCAGCTTGATGCGGGGCAGATCCGACAGCGAAGTCCCGCAGCCGCTCACGCAACTCGGCCTCAGCGCGACTCGGCGCCAGCGGCGCCAAGTCGACCCGGTGATCTCCAGATGGCGCAGAACCTCCCTGAGATCACCGCCCGACCCCAGCATCCGCCCGCCCTCACGGACCTTGCGAACCGCCTGCCCCGGAGTGTGACGCCTCGTCTCCGTTGTGGTCATCCTCCCATTCGGGGGCACTCCGACCCACAACACGCGGACTCAAATCAGGGGCCCACCTGTAACCGCTACTTGACAGATCGCCGAGGTTGTGTTGTAGAATGGAGTAATCGATTACTCAAAGGGGGATTCTCGATGTCCAAGTCCAGTACCATTGTGCGGCTCTTTGGTGTGTTTCTCGTGTTGGCCTTGATTGCCGGAGCGTGTGGCGACGACGACGCTGCCGCACCCGCGGCGGATCCCGCCCCGGCACCCGCGCCCGCACCCGCGGCGGATGACGCGCCTGCACCCGCGGCGGATGACGCTGCTGAACCCGCGCCTGCACCCGCGGCGGATGACGCTGCTGAACCCGCGCCTGCACCCGCGGCGGATGACGCTGCTGAACCCGCGCCTGCACCCGCGGCGGATGACGCGGCTGCACCCGCGGCGGAGTTTGATCTGGAGGTGCTTGTCTTTGAGACGCCGGCACTTACTCCCGAGTTCTGGGACGCCACATTGGCCGCAGCTGCAGCGCCCATTGACGGGCTGAATGTCGTCAAACTCGTGACTCCGGATCTCGACAGGACGGCCTACGCAAAGCAACTCCAAGCCGCGGGCCAGCTCCCCGATGTTCTGGCCGCACTAAATGTCAATGACTTCGTGGAAGCCGACCTGCTGGTCCCGTACCGCGACGACTACCTCAACGAGCACTACCTTTTCCCGGATGCCACAAAAATCGACGGCAATGCGTGGCAGACGCCATCGGGTGGCCAGGTCATCACAATGGTGTTCTACAACGAGAGCGTCTTTGCTGATCTCGATCTAGACGTCCCGACCACCTACGCCGAGTTCCTCGATGTTGCGCAGGCAGCCAGGGACGCCGGGTTCGTGCCTATCTCGTACGCCGGAGCGGAGCCTTGGTCTGCTTCGCTAACGCTCTCCACTCTCATGGCAGTCGACGTGCTGGGCCAGGATCCCGATTGGGTTATCAAGCGCACAGCCGGCGAGGTGTCGTTCTCTGATGACAATGTTGTGGCCGCGGCCAACAAGTGGAAGCAATTCGTCGATGAGGGCCTAGTTGATGACGGAGCGCTCGGCGTCGCCTACGATGGCGCCACCAACGCCTTCCTCGACGGGGAGGCGGCGATGTACATGATGGGTTCGTGGTGGCTGGGTGCGGCCGGACAAGCCGACTTCCCGGTCGGCGTCTTCCCGTTCCCTAGCGACAGCGGGAATGTGGTTATCCCGCTCCACGTCGGCGGTAACTTGTCGGTGTCTGCACTGGCCGAGGATGTCGATAGAGCGATGCAATTCGCGCAGAACTGGCACACCGACCCTGAGGTGTCGCGATTCTTGATCGAGTCCGACGGCTTGTTCGTGTACGTGAAGGGACAGGGAGCGCCCGATCTCGGTGCTGATGTGCTGCCTATCTACAACGAGGCTTTCTCCTGGACCACGGACACGAGCAGCACCGTCGTGCCCCCATTCGCCTGGACCGTCAATGACCGGATGCTCATGCCCCCGGGCTTCAACGATGAGTTCTACGCGGCAGCGCAGAACATCTTCCTCGGTGACGACGTCGTCGACGAGATGGCCCGACTTGACGAAGCCTTCGACGCCGCAAACAGCTAGATCAGGCCTCCCTATAGACTCGGGAGGAACTCTTCGGCCCTTCGGCCTGCGGCACCTCGCACCGTAGGCCGAAGAGTTTCTCTCGAGCGAGGTCCTCCTTGGAACCATTGAGCCATCGTCGGGGCGGACGGCGCCGAAACACGATGCTCGAGGCTGCGGCCTCTGGAGGCCTGCTGCTCTTCACGACGTTCGTTCTCGTTCCTCTGGCAATCAGCTTCTATTTCGGTTTCACCGACCAGAATCCGCTGCTCAGCGACGCCAACTTCGTCGGATTCGACAACTATCGCGAACTGTTCGGCGACGAGTCGCTATACCGGGCTCTCAACAACACGGCGAGGCTGACACTCGCCGTCACCATCGGCGCAAATCTGGGTGGATTGGCCTTGGCTATTGTGTTGGATGGGACGTCGCGCTACTATCGCGTTCTCCGCACGCTGGTGTTCATACCTCAAGTCTTGAGCGCAGTCGTGGTGAGCTTCATCTTCGTCACGATCCTGTCCAACCGTGGTATCCTGAACTCGGTGCTCGAGTCCATTGGATTGGAGAGCCTGACCGAGCCATGGTTGGGCAAACCGGATTTGGCGCTCTGGTCTATTGCAGCGGTGGTTATCTGGCAGATGATCGGCTTCACGACCGTGGTTTACCTCGCGGCTCTGCAGTCGGTGCCGGATGAACTATTGGAGGCCGCTCGGATCGACGGCGCAGGAGCGTGGAATCGCTTCTCCAAGATCTCGTTTCCGCTCATGGGGCAAGGCGTGACCATCGCAGTCACGATCGTCCTCATCACCACACTCCGACTGTACGACCACGTAGCCGTGCTGACCGGTGGGGGTCCAGGTTTCCGGACGGAAACCGCAGTGTTCTACCTCCTGCGCATGGGGTTCACAAACAACCGGACCGGCTACGCGTCCGCTATCGCGTTCGTGCTCTTGTTGATCATCGGTTCTGTATCGGCAATCCTGGTCGGTCTGATGCGACGTCGTGAGGTCCGGCTGTGAGCAGGACCCGCGAGACAACACTGCCGCCTCGGGCGCGCTTCGTGCTCGCTGGAATCTCCGTCGCAGCATTCTCGCTTCCGCTCTACATCGCCGTGGTGAATGTCCTCAAGATCAACACACAGATCTCACGCCAACCCTTGGCGCTGCCGAACCCTGTCAGCATGCAGAATTTGATCGACGGCCTGACTCGCTCTGACAATCTGTTGTGGATCGGGTTGCGGAACAGCGTGATAATTTCGACTGCCACCGTCATCATCATCGTCCCTATCGCCGCCACCGTCGCCTACTGGGTAGTGCGGCGGCGGAGCAGAATCACAAAGATCGCGCTCCTGGTGCTGATGTCGGGCATGATGATCCCTCCTCACGTGGTTTTCATCCCGGCTGTCGACGTGCTGGAGTTTCTCGGTATCGCTCGAACGTTTCCCGGGCTGGTGCTGTTCAACGTCGGGGGAGGCTTCCTGTCATTCGCCGTGTTCGTCTACGTCGGCTTTATGTCGACACTCCCCAAGAGTCTCGATGAGGCTGCTCTCGTCGACGGCGCTACTCCGATGAAAACGCTGGTGTACGTCGTCTTTCCACTGCTGCGCCCGGCGACTGCGACTGTCGCTATCTTTATCGGTTTGTGGACCTGGAACGACCTAGTGACGCCTCTGTTCATCCTGGGACCCAGCCAGGGCATAACAATCACGTTAGGGATCTTTGTGGCTCTGGGCCAATACAACAACGACTACGGGCAGATGTTCGGGATCATGTTCTTGGCATCGATACCGATTCTCATCTACTATCTGTTGCTGCAGAAGCAGTTCACTAGCGGCCTCCTGTCCGGCAGTTCGAAGGGTTGACCGTCAGCATCACACGTAACATCGCTTGGAGTACCCGAACGCCCGACCTCGGCAAGAGCCCCAGGGGCTAGTTGATTCGATGAGCAGGTCGTTTCCTCGGGTTGCCGTGATCGGAGCAGGTGATCGCGGCAACCGCTACGCGGACATCCTCTCAAACCGAGGTGCCGTCATTGTGGCGGTTGCTGAGCCGAACGACACTCGCCGACAAGCGTTTATGGATCGACACTCGATCATGGCGACTGGCGCCGTGGCCAGCTGGGAGAGCCTGGACCTCTCCCGAGGCCAAATCGACGGAATCGTGATCGCGACTAGAGACGATCTTCACGTCGACCCCGCGTTGCGCTTCGCAATGCTCAGAGTTCCGATGCTGCTAGAGAAGCCCATCGGTCATACGTGGTCGGAGTGCCAGCGCCTCTTCGACGGGCTCCCCGATGATCCTACGCCGATTCTTGTCGCTCATGTTCTGCGCTACGCGCCGTACACAGCGCGCCTGAATGAGTTGATTGCGGACGGTGTCCTTGGTGAGATCATCAACGTTCATCACATCGAACCTGTTGGGTTCTGGCATTTCTCACACTCGTACGCACGCGGAAGGTGGCGTTCCACCCGAAGTGCGGCTCCGCTCATTGTCAGCAAGGCCTGTCACGATGTCGACTGGGTCATGAGTCTGATCTCAGACGAGGTCACGGCGGTGTCGTCGTTCGGTTCGCTTCGCTACTTTGTGAACGGTTCGAAACCTCCAGGAGCTGCCGCAAGGTGCGTGGACTGCTCGATTGACTGCGCCTACGATGCAAAGGCCATCTATCTCGCAGCGGCAGACCGGGGCGAGTTTGGCCATCCAGTCTCCACCATCACCGAGAGTCGCACCCGTGATGGCGTTCTAGAGGCGCTTGAGACAGGTCCCTACGGCATCTGTGTTTATGACAGTGACAACAACGTGATGGACAACCAGGTATCGAATCTGTTCTTCAAGGGAGGCCAGACAGCTACGATCACCGTTAGCGCGTTCAGCGAACTCAGGAGTCGACACACCGTTCTTGGCGGGACCCGAGCGGAGGCGATAGTCACCACCTCTGGCATCGAAGTCTATTCGTTCTACGATCGCAAGCGAAAGAGATACACCGTCGCAACGTCAGGCCATGACATCGCCAGCGGGCACGCCGGAGGAGACGAGGGAGTCGTTGGAGCGTTCATGGCCCAGATGAGGGAGCCTAGCGATAAGGGACTTCATTCTTTCTCCGAAGCGCTCAGAACCCACCGTGTTGGATTCGCGCTCGAAGAATCCCGAGTTCGTGGCGAAGTCGTTGACCCGCGAACAGTATTTGATGCAGACACTTCCCAGATCCTGCGCAGAGGCTCGCGATGAAACGCACTCGTAGGATGTCACGACGGGACGACCTCGGACCGGGTTCTAACACCCGAGCCGAGATCGTGTCGCAGCCAGAGCTGTGGCCTGTCGCCGTTGGTGAAGGGGTCGCAGCTGAGCAACTTCATCGATTTCTGGTCTCCGGGTCGTGTTTGCACATTGGGTGCGGCTCAGCTGCGCATCTCGCCGAAGTGAGTTGAAGCTGATCGTCTGGCAGGGCCTGAAGACGGCGCTGCCTCGCGTTGCCGAAGACGCCGACGTTGCCGTACTCATCGACCGCGGCAACGAGCGCATCGGGTGTGAAGCCGACTCGGCCGGCGTCCGGGTCGCCCTCGCCCTGGAGGAGTCAGGAGGCGACACGCTCCGCCCCGACGCGGCAGCCGCCGTCCTGCGTCGGGAGCTGCTCGCGCTCCGAGGAGGGTTCGGGAATGCGTTCGTGGCATCGGCCCGCCAGGACGCGGGGATTCTCATCTTGGGGGGAGGATCCGACATCGGCGGGCTGCGGCAGGCGTTTTCCTGCCGAGGCGGCAACGAGCACTATCGGGGTTTCGCCGTCGGTCGCTCCATCTGGCGGGAGCCAATCCTGGTGCTGTGCAACCGCGAGACCACCCAGACCGAGGCTGAAGCAACGATCGGTGACAACTTCCTCGCTGTCGTCGACGCCTTCGAGTCGGCTGACCGAGCCCGGGTGGGGCAATGCTGAAGGGCGTCGTCCCGTCGAAGGGGTCGTCCCCCGGGTCGCGGTCACAACACATTGTCGAGGAACGCACCGGGGGCCGAGCGACATGCGCCTAGCCGCCATGTTGCCGAACGGACGGGGTGGGCTCTGCTGCGCCCGCATCGTCGTCGCCTCCGACCGCATCGTCGAGGTGGGTCCGTTGCCCCTCACCGGCCCGGATGGCGACGCGGATCTGGACTTCACACCCCACGTGGCCCTGCCTGGATTCGTCGACCTGCAACTGAACGGTGCCTTCGGCCACGACATCACGACCGACCCCTTGAAGATGTGGTCGATCGGCGAGCGGCTCTTGAGCCATGGCGTGACCGCATTCCTACCCACGGTCATATCGTCGCCCCCTCAGCGGCGGCAAGCCGCCTATGACGCGATCAGATCCCGGCCGGCCGGGTATCGGGGCGCGATGCCGCTCGGCCTGCACATCGAGGGGCCCGCACTCGCGCCCGACTACGCGGGCGTCCATCCGCGCACCGAACTGGTGAGCGGCCCTGAAGGACTCTCAGTCGAAATCCTCCGCGAGGCGGACGTAGTTGCTCTTGTGACCGTCGCCCCTGAGGTGGAGAGCGCATCGAACTCGATTGCGCGGCTGGCCAAGGCGGGGATTGCAGTTTCGCTCGGACACACCGCCGCAACTGCGGCGCAGACGTCCGCCGCGCTGGACGCAGGCGCGTCGGCACTAACCCATGTCTTCAACGGGATGGGACCGCTGCACCACCGTGAGGTCGGCGCGGCTGGTGCCGGGCTACTGCACTCCCACGCCTATGTCTCGCTTATCGCCGATGGTCATCATCTCAGCGAGGAGGCCATCCAGATCGCTTGGCGCCTGGCAGGACCCGGCCGCATCTGCCTGGTTACCGACGCGATGGCCGGCATGGGCGCGCCGGCCGGTACCTACCGCATCGGAAGCGAGATCGTCGAGTGCGGTGAAGCGGCCCGTGACGGCGATGGAAGTCTCGCCGGCTCGTTGCTCGCGATGCCAGAGGCGGTCCGGCAGGTGCAGAGAGTCACCGGCGCCACATGGGATGAGCTGGCCGCGATCTCTTCGACAAACCCGGCCGATCTGCTCCATGACACCGACCGAGGACGGTTAGCACCCGACCGGCGCGCTGACATCGTCATCGTGGACGCGCAGCTTCGGCCGGTAGCCACCGTGCTCGAAGGAAGGATCGCCTACCGCCGGACCGAGCGCATCAGCGTTCCCCAATCCCCATCGCCCGAGAGGAAGCCGGAATCAGAGAAGCTCACATCTGCCGCCATTGGAGTCGACATTGGCGGTACCGCCTTCAAGGCGGCGGTGTTCGACGGCGTGAAGTTGGGCCGAGTGCTGCGGGGCAGCACAGGGCCGGACCAGCCCGTCGCCTCGGTCCTGGCAGCCATCCGTGAAGCGATCGACGAACTCGTGCGCACCGCGGAGGGTGCCGATGTCCGTGGAGTCGGGATTGGGTGTGCGGGCATAGTTGGCGGTCCATCCGGCGTAGTGATTGAAGCGGCGAGTCTGGGGTGGCGCGATGTCAATGTTCGTACAGAGGTCGGTCGAGGCCTTGGGCTGCCAGTCGTGTTGGACCATGACGTCTACCTCGGGGCCCGAGCCGAGTGGGAAACGGGCCGCGGAGTGGGCGCTGCGTCGATGTTGTACGTGTCTGTCGGAACGCGCGTGGCTTCGCGCCACTTCACTCTCGCTGGCACCGAACGCGGTGGCTCGCAACTGGCAGGCGAGATGGGATTCGTGCCGGTTGGCAGCGATAGTCGCCCCCTTGAGCGGGTGGCATCCGGGCGAGCCATCAGTGACGCCTACTGTCGAGAGACCGGACAAGCCCTCGGCGTCGCGCAGATTGTGGCCTCATTGTCCGAGGATCCCGTCGCGGCGCGGGTCTGGTCCACCGCCATGGACGCACTGGGCCACGGTCTCGCCACAGGCGTGTGCCTTTGCGATCCAGAGATAGTGGTCTTAGGAGGTGGGCTCGCCAACGCAGGCTGGGAACTCCTACAGGCTGTAGGTCCGCGGCTTGCTGCTCTCCTAGCGCCATCGAGGCCGCCGCCTCCGGTCGCCCTGGCTATGCACGGGGATCTCAGCGGAGTGGTCGGAGCCGCGCTGCACGCCGGTCTCTGGACCAACCGATCAACACAGGAGTCGACGTGACTCCCCACGCCGGCGGCGCCGGCCTGTGGGAGGCTGTCCAGCTCTTCGCCTTCTTCAACGCGGCCGGCGTCGCCGCTCGGCTCCATGAGCGGCCAGCATGAAATTGATGCGTTGGTGTCATCGCTGGCGTCAGCGCTGACAACACCTTAGGGTGCGATCAGTTGAGGAGCAGCCTTCGGCGACGAGGAGCAAAGTGGTAGCGGTCGCATTCATCGGGGCGGGAAGCACGGTGTTCGCCCGTGGCCTCGTCTGTGATCTGCTCGCCTTCGCCGATCTGCGCGACGAACTCGACTTGCTTCTGCACGACATCGACGAGCGCAGGCTTGCGACGTCGGAGATCGTGGCCCTGCGACTGGTCCAGGCACGGGGCGCCGCGGCGCGCGTCAGGGCGACCACCGACCTCGAGGCAGCCCTCGAGGGCGCCGACTACGTGGTCACGATGTTCCAGGTCGGCGGATACGAGCCGGCCACAGTCATCGACTTCGATATGCCCGAGGGCTACGGGCTCCAGCAGACGATCGCCGACACGGTCGGCATCGGCGGCATCATGCGGGGCCTGCGGACCGTCCCGGCCCTCGTGGAGGTGGCTGAAGCGATGAAGAGGCGGTGCCCCGCCGCCGTGCTTCTCAACTACGCGAATCCGATGGCCATCAACATGTGGGGACTGGCCGAGTTCTGCGAGGTGGAGGCATACGGACTGTGTCACAGCGTGCCCCTAACCGCCGCCCACTTGGCCTCGGACCTCGGAATCGCCGTGGAGGATCTCGACTACGTCGTGGCCGGCATCAACCACATGGCCTTCTTCCTCCGCCTTGAGCATCGCGGCCGCGACCTCTATCCGGAACTCAAGCGGCTGTACCCGGACCCCGCCGACGCCCCCAAGCGCGGCGAGTGGGGCCTTCCCGACTCGGTCCGCTACGAGATGTTGCGCCGCGTCGGCTACTTCGTGACGGAGTCGAGCGAGCACTTCGCTGAGTACACCCCGTACTTTCTCAAGAGCCACCGCCCTGATCTGGCCGAGCGTTTCCAGGTTCCCGTACGTGAGTACATACGGCGCTGCGAACTGCAGATAGCGGGATGGGATGACTTGCGGGCCCGCCTCGAGGATCCCTCCCACTCCGTGGAGGTTCCCTGTAGCGGCGAGTTCGCGCCCCAGATCATCCACAGCATCGAGACCGGAACTGCGCGAACCGTGTACGTCAATGTCCGGAATGGCGACCTGATCGAGAACCTTCCTAGCGAGTGCATCGTCGAAGTTCCTGCGACCGCGAACGCTGAGGGCCTCTCACCGGCAGCCGTTGGGCGCATACCACCGCATCTGGCAGCGCTCATCACAACGAACATCGCGCCCCAACGGATGACCGTCGAGGCGCTGACGTCAGGGGACCGCGAGTGCGTGTACCACGCCGCCATGCTCGATCCCCGAACCGCCAGCGAGCTCGACCTCGACCAGATCTGGTCTCTGGTGGACGATCTGATCGAGGCGCACGGCGACATGATTCCCGAGCCGTTGAGGCGCTCCCCTCCTGGATGTGGCGCAACATGAGCGTCGCCCGCCTGGCGACGACGGTGGCCATGGAGGCGGGCTGGGAGAGGTTGTTGCGCACGTTCAGATAGGTGGCGTCCAGATACAGGCCGGATTCAACCGGTCGTCGCAACACCGGGTTGTTGGAGGGAGCGTGGGTGCTCGTTGAGGGCTTCGGCGGGGGTTCTCCAGGCGAGGGTTTTGCGTGGCCGGGCGTTGAGCGTGTTGGCGACGGCGTTGATCTCTTCGGCGGTCCATCGGGACAGGTCGGTGCTTGGGGGAAACCGTTTCGGCGTCCGCTGCCGTCCGACTATGTCCGAGAGAATCCGCATTTATCCAGTTCAGACGCCATTTGAGGTTTGACGCTGTCCGGACTCATCCGATAGACTCCCGAGCAAATGGTAATAACGAAAGGCATACTCTTGGACCGGCCCGCGACACTCTCTGCCAGCTTCGTGCGCACCGTGAAGCATCCCGGGCGCTACGGCGACGGTCGCGGAGGTCATGGACTCAGCCTACTGGTCAAGCCGACAGAGAACGGACGCCTCAGCAAGACCTGGAGCCAGCGCCTGCGCATCGACGGCCGTCCGGTGATGATCGGCCTCGGCCCCTACCCCGTCGTCACCCTCGCCGACGCGCGGGAGAAGGCACTGGAGAACCGACGGCTACTCGCCAGGGGCAAGGACCCGCGGCGCAGCAGAGCGATCCCCACCTTCGAGCAGGCCGCCGAAGCGGTGATCGCGATCCGCGCCGACACTTGGCGTGACGGCGGCCGCACCGCGGGGATCTGGCGGTCGTCCCTCGAGCGCTTCGTGTACCCGCAGATCGGCGCCAAGCGCGTCAACGAGATCTCATCGGCGGACGTGATGCGGGTGCTGGTGCCGGTCTGGAACGACAAACGGGCCACCGCCACCAAGCTGAAATCGCGCATCGGCGGCGTCATGGCGTGGGCCATCGCCCAGGGCTACCGGCCCGACAATCCCGCCGGCGAAGCCATCGCCGCAGCGCTGCCTCGCACCGGCGCCCAGCAAACCCACCACCGCGCGCTCCCCCACCACCAAGTCGGCGACGCCATCACCGCGATCCAGGACTCCGACGCCTGGCCAGCAACGAAGCTCGCCTTCGAGTACCTCGTCCTGACCGCCACGCGCAGCGGCGAGGTCCGCGGCGCCCGGTGGGACGAGATCGACCTCGACACCGAGACCTGGACCGTTCCCGGCGACCGCACCAAGACAGGCAAACCCCACCGCGTACCGCTCAGCAGCCGAGCACTCGAAATCCTCGCCGACGCCACCGCCATCGCCGACGCGAGCGGCCTGCTATTCCCGAGCCCCTCCAGCCGAGAGCTGAGCGACGCCACACTGTCCAAGCTGCTCAAAGAACGCAACATCGGCGCCGTCCCCCACGGATTCCGGAGCAGTTTCCGCAGCTGGTGCGCCGACACAGGCACACCCCGCGAAGTCGCCGAAGCCGCACTCGGACACACCATCGCCGGCGTCGAAGGCGCCTACCAACGCAGCGACCTACTCAAAGCCCGCCGCGACGTCATGGACCGCTGGGCCGACTACCTCGCCACGTATCACCAGCACTCATAAGCCCGCGCTTCTACAATCTGTGGCTTATACTGGTGAGTGTGTGGGAAGTCGAGTTCACCGACGAGTTCGGCGAGTGGTGGGACGGCTTGACCCCCGAGCAGCAGGAAGCACTCGATGACCGGGTGACGCTGCTTGCCGAGGTCGAACCGGGCCTGCGTCGTCCCGTCGTCGGGGAGATCGCCTCGTCACGACACGCCAACATGAAAGAGCTTCGCGTGTCGAAAGGCGGCGCTCTGCGAGTGCTATTCGCCTTCGATCCTCGGCGCCACGCCATCCTGCTGCTGGGCGGCGACAAGTCGGGCCGGTGGAAGGAGTGGCACAACTGGGCGATCCCACGGGCCGACGAGCTCTACGACATCCATCTCGAGGAACTAAGAGCGGAAGGGCTTCTCGATGACAAGACATAGCCACGAAATGACACCCGAAAGGACGGCAGCACCATGCCAAGCACCTCTACGTACCAGAAGCTTCACGATCGGGTTGCCGCGCGGCCCGGCGCCGCCGAGCGCCTCGCCGCCCTGCGGCTGGACACCCTCGCTGAAATCGGCCTGTATGAATTGCGCCGCTCTCTCGAACGCTCCCAGACCGACCTCGCCGCCGAGTTGGGCATTAGCCAGCCGGCCGTTTCACAACTCGAACGCGGCGAGGACGTGAAAGTGTCGACCCTGCGCAGCTACCTCGACAGCCTCGGCGCCCGACTTCAGATCCTCGCCATCTTCGACGACGGCGAAGTGGAAACCGCCATCCCACTCAGGATCGGAGCCAGCACCTAGCTCTGACGACCGGCGAGGCCTTCCCTGGTTCGGTGAGATCGCGCCAGATGTTCTTGCCGATGGCGGCGCGGTTGGTTCTGGGAGTTGGTAGCTGGCCATGAGGCGGCCGACGGTGACCCAGAATTCGCGGGTGTGGTTCGTTTCGCGGAGGTGAGCGGACCCGGACAGACCGCGAGTCCCCAGTTCAGGACACATTTGAGAGGCTGGTCCGGCGGCTGTTCCCACGAACATTCCCACGCTCTCCAAAGGGCTACCTCCGAGATCCCTGTGATTGGTCCGGCACTTGTTTCTCCGATCCCGAATCGTCGGCGAGGACAGTAGGTGCGATGAACCGGAGGGGACGTCACTCCGGCGGCTCTAACGGGGTCCGCGTCTACTCCACGGGACCCTCATAGCGTGACCGGGCGTGCGTCGCGCGCTCGTGTCAACCCACGATCCTTACGCCGTCGGGCGGCTGTCCCCAGTCCCGGAAGATCCAGCAGAGGACGGTGTTGTCGGCGCGCAACCCGCACGAATCCTGCGAGCTGGCGGCTACCGCAGTGTTCTGTGTCTGAGTTCGTGTCCGGTTTTAGGTGGTTGATTACGCAACGTTGGGGTGGGATCGTGGCGCTGTGAGAGGAGCGTCAGATGACTGATTCAACTGTGCCTGGGCGCAGGGGCGGGCGCCGGAAGAGGCGGTTGTTGTCGCCTGTGGAGAAGTATGAGGCGTTCGTGCAGGTGCTGACCGGTGAGATGACTGTGGCGCAGTGCGCGGATCATTGGGGTGTGGATCGTTCCACGATCATGCGGGCCCGCGATGTCGCCAAGCGGGGCGCGCTCGACGCGTTGGCGTCGTCGCGCCCGGGGGTGCGCGGCGACGGCGCGGATCCCGAGTTGGTGATGGCGCGCGGCGAGGTCGCGCGGCTCGCCGAGGCGCTCAAGGAGATGGCCGTGAAGGTCACGTTGTTGGAGGGAAAAGAGCGTTGGGGGTGACCGCCGGCATGCCCCCGCGTGTGAGCGCCGGCGTCAAGGCCGGGTTGTTGGACCTCGTCGATGGTGCCGTCGGCGAGGGTTGGACAGCAGCTCGCGCGTGTGCGGTGCTCGAGTTGGACGACCACAGGTGGCGCCGTTGGCGGCACCGCCGCGAGGCCGGCCGCCTCGATGACGCCGCGCCGGGCGGCGTCGCGGTGCACGCCATCACCCCCGCAGAGCGCCAGGCGATCGTGGACCTGTTCGACGCCTGGGGCGACATCGACGGCGGGGTCCGCAAGCTCGCCCACCGCGGCTCCTACGAGGGTCTGGTGTGGGTGTCTCCGTCGACGTTGTATCGCGTTTTGGCTGGTGAGGGGCTCGTTCTGCCCGCCAGGGCGCAGCGCGCACCGGTCCCGGCGACACCGATGCCGGACTGGGTGCGTTGGGAACGCCACCAGATCTGGATCTATGACATCACGCATTTCCCCCGAGCCGGCCGCGTCGCCTACGCCATCTTGGACGTCGTGACCCGCAAATGGCTCGCCACCCACGTCAGCGTCGAGGAGTCCGCCAGCGGCGTCGAGGTCGTCTTCACCGACGCGCTCGACGCCGAGGGCCTGTGGGAGCGCATCGAGGCCCGCTGGGCCGACGACGCCCGCCACGGCGGCGGCGGCGGCGACGAGCCGATCCTGCTGGTCATGAGCGACAACGGCCCGCAGATGCGCGCCGGCACCACCCGGGAGTTCTGGGCCCTGTGCTCCATCGCGGCGCGCTTCGGCCGCCCCGGCACCCCCACCGACCAGGCATGGATCGAGACCCTCTTCGGCCACGTCAAAACCGAGTGGCCCCACCTCGAACAGATCACCGACCCCCACACGCTGCGGGCCGAACTCGACCTCGCCCGCCACGACTACAACACCCGGCGCCTGCACGCCTCCTTGGGCTACGTCACCCCCGACACGAACTCTGCCTCAACACAGTGGGCGGGTAGGCGCAAGATGGTGCGTCCGGCGTGGTTGACGAGGCGTCCGGGGAGGGCGAGGAGTTGGTTGCGGACGGTTTGCCCGGCGGTGAGTCGGCCGCGGCGGTTGGGGGTGTGGTGGTTGATCCAGCGGTAGAGGTTGTGGGCCAGGGTGGCGCAGGTCAGCCAGGCGGCGTTGGCGAAGAAGTTGCCCGACGGCAGGTGGGCGAGGCCGGTGGAGTTCTTGAGGTCGCGAATGGCGAGTTCGACGGTGGCGTGTTGGCGGTGGAACACGTCGGCGGCGACGGTGTCAGATGTGGTGTTGGTGACGAAGGCGTGGTAGCGCCAGTCGGGCCATAACGCCGCTTGTGTTTCGTCGGTGAGGCGGCTGCGGCGCACCACGAGGCGCAGCTTGCGCCCCTCGCCGCGGGCGCCGGCGACGAGGGTGGTCGCCGCCACGTGCGCTTCGCCGCCGAGCCGATAGTCGATCGGCGTCCAGTCCGCGTCGGCAATGGCATCAATGGCGGCTTTGACGTGGGCGTACAGCGGCATCGTGATCGACCAGCGCACCTTGAGGCGCTCCAGAGTGTCGAGGAGGTCATAGGACCAGAACCCCGCGTCGGCGCGCACGGTCAGCGCACCCGCAGCGCCGGCGCGTCGGGCGCGGTGGACGGTTTCGGCGACGAAATGGGCGTTGCCGCTCTGGCCGACCCCTTGCGCAGGCGGGCATGCAGCACCTCGCCGGTCTCGCCGCGGGTCGCCACCAACGGGCAATAGCCCAACTCGGCGGTGTAGCCGTAGGCGGCGCCGGCCTTCGCCTTGCCGACCACTTCACAGATCGTCGAGTCCACGTCGATGGTCATCGCATCCTCCCCGGGGCCGCCGATGACCGACCACGCCGCGCGCAGCACCTCGCCGGCCGCCTTGTCCAACTGGCGGACGTGACCCCACGTGAACGAACGCAGGAACGTCCCCAACGTCGACGGCGCCATCACCGTGAACCCCAACACCCGCCGCGTCGCGCCGGCGCGCAACCGATTCGCGTGATCGATGTGCGTGGCGCCCACCAGCATCGCCGCCACCAACGTCAACACCTTGCGACCCGGACCCGCCCCACCCGGGCGCCCCGACAGGCACACCACACGGTCAACGATCGCCGCCACACCCAACCGGCTCAGCAGCGTGCCCGCCGCCAACAAGCCCGCATCGGCCACCAACGACTCATCGTCGAAAACCACCCCGAACCGATCAATCTTGCGCGATACTTCACTCACAGGAAGTGCCTCCCGAACTCGGGCCGTAGCCGCTGTTGCTAACGGCTATTCTCCCAGGTCAGCGAGGCACTTCCGCGCACCCCTAGCCCCCACAGACCAGACCCCACCGGTGGATCCAGGCTCAGTAGTCGATCCCCTTCTTGGCTCTGATCTGGCGGTCGAAGGCGTGCTTGACGTTCACCATCTCGGTGACGGTGTCGGCCACCTCGATGACTTCGGTGGCCATGTCCCGGCCGGTCAATATCACGTTCACCTTCGCCAGCCGGTCGGTAATGACGGCCGCCACCGCTACCGGGTCGATCCAACCCCAGGTCATGGCGTAGCTGATCTCGTCCAGGACGATCAGCCGGTGGTTGCCCGCCGCCACGAGCCCGGCGGCGAACTCCCAGGCGGCGACCGCCTTGGCCTTGCTCTCGTCGAGATCGTCGGAATCCCAGGTGAACCCGTCGCCGGCCGCGAACCAGTCCACGCCGAGGCCGCGGCACGTCTTCTCCTCACCGGTGTTCCAGTCGCCGCTCTTGAGGAACTGCACCACGGCGGCGGGCCAGCCCTGTGCCAGGGCGCGCAGGATGGTGCCGAACGCGGCGGTCGACTTGCCTTTGCCGTGGCCGGTGTTGACCAGCACCAGCGAGGAGGCCGACCGCAGTTCGACCTGCTCGTAGGGCCGTTCCGTGAGGGGTGTTTCGTCGGTGAGGGGTGCTTCGTCGCTGGTCATGGGAGGGGCTCCTGGCGGGGTCGGCGGGTGGGCAGGACGACGATCTCGCCGTCGATGGTGTGGACGTTGAGCGGCGTGGCGTAGACCGCTGAGAGTCTGCCGGGCTGCAGCACGTCGCGGGGCGGGCCGTCGGCCACGATGCTGCCACGGTCGATGAGGGCGAGGCGGTCGGCGAAGCGGGCGGCGGTGCCGAGGTCGTGCGTGGCGGCGATCACGGAGATCCCGTCGCTGCGGCGGAGGCCGTCGAGCAGTTCCAGCACGGCGTTGCGATGGCCCAGATCCAGGGCGCTGGTGGGCTCGTCCAGCAGCAGGACGGGGGCCTGCTGGGCCAGTGCCCGGGCTAGGACGACGCGCTGGGTCTCGCCACCGGAGAGGTTGGTCACGGGCCGGTGCGCGAACGTCTGCAGGTCGAGCCGATGCAGGACCGATGCCACGATCCGGCGGTCGCGGCGCGACTCGGTGGCCAGCCATCGGAGATGCGCGCTGCGACCGAGCAGCACGTACTCGGCCACTGTCATGCCCTCGGGCAGGTGCGGGTTCTGCGGGACCAGGGCCACGTCGGTGGCCGCGGGCGGGCGACCGCAGGCGAGAGCCACGGTTCCCTCGTGGCTCACGAGACCGGCGATCGCCCGCAGCAGCGTGGATTTGCCGGCGCCGTTCGGTCCGATCACGCCGAGCCATTCCCCGGCCGCCAGGTCGAGGTCCACGCCGCACAGTGCCTCGGTGCCCCGGAACGCCACTCGCAGGCCACGGCAGGTCATACCCGAGGGGGTCATCACCGCCGCGCCGCCGCGTGCCTTGCCGACGCCGACGCCACTGCCGCTGCCGTGGCGGGTGTCCGAGTGCGGGCGCCGCCCCGCCGGTGCGCGCCTCGCCGATGCCGCCCGCACTTCGGCGCCACTCACGCCTCTGCCCAGCGCGTGCCGCGCCACAGCACGTACGCGAAGAACGGCGCACCGACGAATGCCGTGATCACCCCGACCGGCAGCTCGGCGGGGGCGGTGAGGGTCCGTGCTCCGATGTCGACGAATGCCAAGAACGCGGCGCCTCCCAGGGCCGACAGGGGCACGATCACCCTGTAGCTGTGGCTCACGAGGAGGCGGACGACGTGGGGCACGACGAGTCCGACGAAGGCGATCAGGCCGCTCACCGAGACCGCCGCAGCGGTCAGCAACGAGGCGGTGGCGATGACGACCAGCCGCGACCGGGCCGGATCGAGGCCGAGCGAGCGGGCTTCGTCGTCGCCGACGCGGAGCACGTCGAGGTGCCGGCGGTGCGCCAGCAGCACGACGCCGCAGACGGCGACGTACGGACCGAGGATCCACACCTGCGTCCAGCCGCTGGTACTGAGTTGACCGAACAGCCACGACAGGACCTCGCGCGTGCGTGTCTCGCTCAACTGTTGCAACGCGTAGGTCTGCGCGGCCGAGAACAGCGCCGCCATGGCAACGCCGGCGAGCAGCAGAGTCGCCGGGGATTGCCACGATCTGCGGGCGATGATCGCCGAGGCCGTCACTGCCACCAGCGCCCCGACGAACGCCGCCGCGGCCACGGCGTCGAACGGACCCCGCCCCAAGTCCAGCCCGAAACCGAACGCCAGCACCGCTCCGAACCCCGCTCCGGCAGACACCCCCAGCAGGTAGGGGTCGGCCAGCGGGTTGCGGAACACCCCCTGGTAGGCCGCGCCCGCCAAGCCCAGCGATGCGCCGACGAGCATGCCCAGCACGAGGCGGGGCAGGCGGATCTGGAACAGGATGCCGTCCTGCCGCGGGCTCAGAGGGGAGTCCAGGTCGACCAGCGGGAGCCGATCCGCCAGGGCCGCCAGCACGTCGAGAACCGCCAATCCGGCTGCGCCGCTGGTGGCACTGAGGAGCCCCACCGCCACCAGGGCCGCCAGGGCCGCCACCAGGGCCGGGACCCGCAGGCGGAAGGCCCGCTCGGTTGCCCGGTCGGTGCCGTCGCCGGGCAGCGCGGTCGTCGTCGATCCGTCGGCCACGGGAACGATCCGCGCTACCGCGCCGCCACCGCCGCCAGCGCATCGGCCACGGCGGCGACGAACAGGGGCAGTCTCGGTCCCCAGCGGGACGCCACATCGCCGTTCACGACGACGATGTCACCGTTGCGCACCGCCGTGATCTGCTCCCATCCGGGCCGCGCGGCCACGTCGGCGGCGGTGTAGGCGACCGAGTCGGTGATGACGATCAGTTCCGGGTCGGCCTCGATGATGTACTCCTCGGTGAGTTGGGGGAACCCGTAGCCGTCCGGATCGGCCGCATCGGCGATGTTCGCCGTGCCCAGCGCGGTGTAGACGGCGCCGATGAACCCGGCCGAACTCGCCGAGTAGTACGTCTCGTCCAACTCGTGGTACACCCGCAGGGCCAGGTCGGGCGCCCTCGCCAGGGCGGCCGCTATCTCGGCGCGCATCGTTGCGTTCATTTCCTCCGCCTCGGCCGCGTGGCCCGTGGCAAGCCCCATTTCCGCGACCGCCACGTAGCCCGCCTCGATGTCCAACGGGCTCAGGCTCACCAGAACCGGGATGTCCAGGAGCCCCAGGCCGGCCACCAGATCGTTGGCGTCGAAGGCGACCACGACCAGGTCCGGGTCGAACGTCGTGACCGCCTCGACGTTCGGGTCGAATCCCGAGAGGTCCGTTACCGGCGCCTCCGGCGGGTGGTACGAGAAGCCGTCCACTGCCACGACCTGATCGCCGGCACCGATGGCGAACAGGATCTCCGTCGCGTTCGGCGACAGCGAGACGATGCGCTGCGGGGCCGACTCCAGTGTCCACGTCCCGCCGTCGGACTGGATCGTGACAGGGAAGTCGGCGGCGGGATCGGTGGGAGCGGCGTCGCCGGTGCCGTCGGTTTCGGCGGTCGTAGCGGTGTCAGGCGCGGCTTCGTCCCCGGCGGTGGTCGTGGTGGTCGTGGTCGTCGGGACCGTGGTGGCCTCGGGAGTCGTCGCGGTGTCGTCCGGGGCGTCCGGCGCAGCGTCCGGGGCGACTTCGGCAGGGTTCGGCGTGGCCTCAGCGGTCGATGTCGCCGCAGTCGTCGTCGCCGGGGCGGCACCGGTGGTGTCGCCGTTGCCGCAGGCCGCAGCGGCCAGTCCGATCGCCGCCAGCACAGCCACGACGAGGAGCAGGGAACGGTGTCGCAGCATGTGGTGGCCTCCTGTCGGTCGAGGACGGAAGCTCGATCGACAGAGGCTGCCGGCCGAACCAACCCCTGATCCTCGAGGGTCGCGTGGTTCGCATAGGCCCGAGGTTCGACCGGACTTGGCGACGACCCGACTCCATGGGAGCCGAACGTCGCTTCACCGTTGCGGGTCAGTGCCGGATTTCAACCGGACTTCGTCCCCGGACAAGCCGCAGTCTAGACCCCGGTCCCTCCTGGGCCGGTGTCGGCTACCCGGTCCAACGCTGCCGCCAGCCGGGCGAGCCCGTCGCCGTCGGGAACCTCCACACGCGCCACGCCCGCCATCCCGAAGCTGGCACAGTCCCGCACCAGAACACCGTGCGGGGCGAGTGCGCCACGCAGGCCGGTGGCGTGCACCAGCACCCAGGGAGCAGCGGCGCTCTCGACGGCGTATCCCCGCTCGGCGGAGAGGTCAGTGAGGTCGCGGCGAGCCACCGCGATGGCCGTCGTCCAGCCCGCAACGTCGGCCTGCTCCAATAGATCGGGCAGCACTGCCAGCGCCAACGAGCCCACCGACCCCGCCGGTTGCCGGCGCACAAACCGCTCCACGTCATCCGCGATCAGGTAGCCGAGTCGCAGACCGGGACAGGCGAACGTCTTGGTCAGCGAACCCACCACGGCGGTGCACTCCCGGCCCGCCGATTCGAGGTTGGAGGACTCGGCCCGCGCGATACGCGGAACAACCTGTTTGGAGGTCAACCGGGACTTGGCACGTTCCGGCGTCACCGGACCCTTGTTCATGTTGGAGGCAGTCGAACATACGGATCGAGCCAGGAGCCCGACCGAAGAGTGTTCCCTCTTCTGTTCCCAGAACGCGCTGTGTGACATTCCTAAAATGTATAATAACGTATTCCGGAAACGGATTATACGTGCCTCCTGAAACGCGCTATTGTTGACTACCGAAACGCTCGATTCGTAGCCGTGGGAGTTCTGTTCCATGAGTCCCGACAACAACGCATCCTCGACGTTGACGATGCCGGGCTACCTGCCCCGCGTCGCCGGCGGTGATATCGCGGGAGTGCTCCAGCGACGGGGAGCGGTCCTGATCGAGGGCTGCAGAGGGTGCGGCAAGACTTGGGCGGCGCGACACTTCGCCCGCAGCGAGGCTCGCCTCGACGACGAGTCGCTGGTGCTGCTGGCGGACACTGATCCAGGTGCCGTGCTGCACGGCGCGACTCCCCGACTGCTCGACGAGTGGCAGAACGCGCCGCAACTGTGGAACCGAGTGCGCCGGGAATGCGACGACCGGGCCCGGCCGGGTCAGTTCATTCTGACCGGCTCAGCGTCCCCACAGGACGACGCCACCCGCCACACCGGATTTGGGCGCATCAGTCGCGTGCTGATGCGCCCGATGTCCCTCGATGAGGTCGGCCACTCCAGCGGCGAGGTATCGCTCGGGTGCCTGTTCGAGGGAGAGGCCACGTCGGCGCTGCCCCGATCCGACATAGGACTGCGAGACATCGCCTCGTTCATCTGCGTCGGCGGATGGCCCGGGAGCCTGAACCTCGACGAGGCCAAGGCCCGCCTCGCAGTGAGCGACTACCTGAGCGAGATCATCCGGCTCGACCTCCGCTCCGCGACCGGTGTCCAGCATCGGCCAGGCGCGGTGCGACGGCTGTTGCGGTCGATCGCGCACAAGGTGGCCACGGAGGCGAAGACGACAACGCTCGCATCGGACGCCGGCGGCGACACTCCGTTGAGCCGCGCAACTGTTCGTGCCTATCTCGATGCACTCGAGGGCGTCTTCGTGGTGGAGGACCAGCCGGCGTGGTCGGTCGGTCTGCGGTCGCGCGCAACCCTGCGCCGGGCACCGAAGCGCCACTTCATCGACCCGTCGCTCGCGGCCTCACTGCTGCGGGCCTCCCCTGAGCGGCTGCTGGGCGACCCGGAGACGTTCGGACTTCTCTTCGAGTCGCTGGTCGTGCGGGACCTCCGCGTCTACAGCCAGGCTCACCGAGCCGAAGTGTTCCACTACCGCGACGACACCGGCCTCGAGGCCGACGCCGTCATCGAGCGCGACGACGGCACCTGGATGGCGGTTGAGGTCAAGCTCAGCCCGGCTCAGGCTGTGGTGGACAAGGCCGCCAAGTCCCTGCTGCGCCTGCGGAACAAGGTGTCCCGCAGTCGAGCCGACGAGTTGGCCGCCCTGCTGGTGGTGACCTCCACCGGCGCCGCCTATCGCCGCCCCGACGGCGTTCAGGTCGCGCCGGTCACTGCACTCGGTCCGTAGCCCCGCGACCATCCGGGGAGTTGTTGGCTACGAGCCGACTAGCTCGAAGTGGTCGCTTGCTGCTGCAACCTCCTTGGCAAGGGTGGCGCTGTGCAGGATAACGAGGCGGTCCCGGGCTCTGGTCATCGCCACGAAGAGCTGCGAGATGGCCAACTCAGGGGCTCTTCCGCCTCGTCATCGCCACGACCCCTTTGTGGGGCCCGGTAGGGCCGCTCGGCGCCGGAGTCGGGCGCTTGCTCGTAGACCTGAACCAGTTGAACGGCTGGGTTCCAAGGCCGGAGGTAGCCAGATGCTCGCTGCGCCGCTTGCCACCGGCTCCAGCACTTGCGAGCGGACGAGGCCGGGGCGCGAGTGTCCCTAGCGAGGCGAGTGCCGCGGGGTACCCTCGGTCGAGGATCGCGGCGGACCCGCAGGAGGGAGTGATGGCGAGCGAATCGACTCGGCATTGCTGTGACAGTCCATTGGGCAGGGCGATCCGGTCGATTCTGATGCGATACTCCTGACATGGCGGATGCCGCAATCGAGGCCCGGGAGTTGATCCGGATCGTCACGACCGATGCCGGCCTGCCGGTGCGGGTCCGACGGCGGGCCGGGACGCTGGTTGCGCTGGCAGAGTCGAATCCCGACCTGGCTCTGGAGCGGCTCATAGAGCTGTCCGACGAGGTCCGGCCGAACCTGCGGGACGAGGCACCGGTGGTCGACTACGCACGGTGCTTGTCCATTGAGGTGTTCTGGCGCTGCAACCTGTTTGCCGACCGGAAGGCGCTGTTTCGCAGCCCAGAGGACTACCGCAGGCAAGTTGAGAACGAAGAGGATCCCGCCGGAAGGCTGCTGGATGACTTGGCCCCGGGGCTTCTCGTCCCTGCAGCCCACTCGTGGCTGGTGCCCGTGGGCGAGACGCGAGGGCTGTCGGGCGCACAATTGAGAACACGTCTCCGGCTGAGACAGGACCCGCCCTATGTGGTCCTGGTTCTCTCCGTCGAGCGAATGCGTAACGGGGGAGTTGCTGTGAGGCAACCCCGCGGTATCGACGCGATTCCGGGTCGTCACCTGCAGTGGCATCCAGGTGACGTCCCGAACGAGCGGATCGACTTGGACATTCCCGTCTCGACGGTTGAGGGGATCGAGTGGCGACCGTAGAGAGACCAACCCCTGGCTTCTTCGCTGCGGTGCTACACGAACTCCGCAGCGCCGATCCTCGCACGTACGGTGTCGTATCGGCCCTTCGCGACTTCCTGAGTGCTCTCACCACCGCAGAAGCCGAACAGCTGCCGCATGCCGTTGCCGGTGTGCTGTCACTCCTGCGGGGCGACATGGAGCGCTTGCGCTTCGCGGCCGATGTTCTCGTTCGGTTCGACCTTTTCGAGGCGGCTGGCGAGTTGGCCACCGTCGCGATCGGAAGTAGCGATCGCGAGTTGATGCTCGCTGCTGCTGCGTTGTGCGGGAACCCGGGCGCCGAGCAGGCGGTCCGGAATCGCGTTTCCGACGCACTAGGGGATGACCCGGCGGGACGGATTCGCCTTGACGGCGACTTCCGGCCGCACGCTGAGGATGAGATGCTGCTTCACTGGCAGTGCTGGCCCGGCTCGCGACCTGCGGGTGGGATGCATCCCTTGGCGCCGGTCGTGGTCCTCGATCGAACGCTGGATGCCGCCGCCATGCTTCGCTTGGCGGCGCGGCTCGATGGTGCGGGGGCGTCCGTGCGGCGGCTTGCGCCGCAGCGACCGATCCCCAAATGGTTCGGACCGCAGACGGTAGCGGTGTGTCATCCGACGACGCGGCAGCGGATCCTCAGCCAGTACCCGGACGTTCCGGAGGCTCAGATCCTCTGGAGCCGCCCGTTCGACAAGGAGCGGGACCAGGCAGCCCTGCTGCGACGCATCAATTCCGAGTTGCCAGCTGTTTGCAGGCTTCGCTTGGCCACGCTTGGGCCCGAACTCTCGATATCACACTGGGACCCCGACGTGTATGGGTTGGGGGTGTACGAGACGCGGGAGGCTGCTTTCCTGTCGGGTGCGTCCACGGCGATTTTCTACAGGCTCTCACGCCAGGAGTTGTTGCACCCCCGCCGTCGGGAGCCGGTGACCGTTTGGGGGTTCAGCGACCTCGTGGCGGTACGCACACTGTGCTACTTGAGGTCGCAGACTCGCCGCCGTGTCTCCAACAAAGTGGTGTCGGCCCTGGCGGGATTTGCCGGTGATGCGGACGCGACCCGGATCGGCGTCACAGAGGACGGGCACGTCCTTGTGGACAGTGGCGGCGGGTGGGTCGACCTCCAGACCGAGCAGCTGGTCTTCGACCGCGTCGTGGAGGTGGACGAGGCGTTCCGAGAGTTCCAAATTGGTGGACGCCGTATTCCAGACTTGCTTCACGCCAGCGACAACACAAGATTGAATCCGGCGGTCCTACACGGGACGCCGTACCTAAAAGACCATCGGATACCGGCTCGCGCTCTCGCCGAATTGGATCGCCGAAACGGACTTCAAGCAATTCACGCTGCCTATCCCGAATTGACGAATGCCGATCTCGAGGGCACCGTCGCGATCGGCCGGCAACTCATCGACGCTCGCTAGCGATGCGGCTCCTTCTCGATGCCGCGCTGCCCGCCATTGCGACGGTCGAAGCGCCGGCGGGTGTCGAACTGGATCGATGGTCGGGCCCGGACCTCCCCGACGAAGAACTCGTCCGGGAGGCCGCCCGGCGGAGATTCCGAGCGGTCGTCCTGCGGGATCGAAACTCGTTGGAGCAGCCGGCGCTGCGCGAACTCTGCGCTGAACTCGGTGTGGGGCTAGTTGCTGTCGAGGCTCCCGATCCGATCGAGGCGAAGGACCGTTTGCTGTCCAACTTCAACAGGTTGCGCACCGCTCTGTCGAAGGGCGACTTCGTCCTTGTCCTCGCGTCTGAAGTTCGACTGGTAGATCGTCCCGAATAGCCAGCTGCCCGTGCCCCCGATTGGTCGGCGGTCAGCGCGCCGTCCAGTCGAGGTCTGAGAGTTCGGCGAGGGCGAGGATGAGGGATTGGGTGCCGAGGCGGCCCCGGTCGGCGGCCATCACGCGTCCGTAGAGCTCGCGGGTGAGGCGCAGGCCCGGGAGGTCGAGGCCCATGCGGTCGGCCTCGGCGAGGGCGATGCCCATGTCCTTCACGAAGTGCTCCACGAAGAAGCCGGGGTCGAAGTTGCCGGCCATCATGCGAGTGCCGAGGTTCGAGAGCGACCAGCTGCCCGCCGCCCCGCTCGCCACTGACTCCATGACCGTCTCGAGGTCCAGCCTGGCCCGCCAGGCGTAGAGCAGGCCCTCGCAGACGCCGATCATGCCCGAGGCGATGAGCGTCTGGTTGACCATCTTCGTGTGTTGGCCCGCGCCGGCGCCGCCCTGGTGAACCCAGGTGCGCCCCATGGCCTCCCAGCAGCCCGCAAGCGAGGCCACCACCTCGGCGTCGCCCCCGATCATGATCGACAGGGTGCCCCCTCGGGCGCCCACGTCGCCGCCGGACACCGGGGCGTCCACCGCCGCCACGCCCCGCGCCGCGGCCGCCTCGGCGATCTCGACGGCCAGGGACGGCTCGCTGGTGGTCATGTCCACGATGATCTCGTCTCCGCTGCAGCCCGCCAGCACGCCGTCGTCGCCGAGGATCACCTCCCGCACGTCGGCCGGGTAGCCGACGATGGTGAAGACGACGTCAGATGCCTCGGCCACCTGCCGGGGCGAGTCGGCCCATGCGGCCCCCCTGCCGAGCAGTCCCTCGGCCTTGGCTCGGGTGCGGGTGTGCACGGTTGCCGGATGGCTGGCATCCATCAGGTGCCCGCACATGGAGGCACCCATGACGCCGGTACCGATCCAGCCGATCGGCACGTCGGCGGGTGCAAGCCCCTCGATACTCATGTTGGCCTCCTCCCCGTTCGCCCCACCTGGTCACGCTACGCCGTGTCCTCGAGCCATGCCCGCCTCCGCGGCGACCCGCGTCTCGAGGTCTGATCGTCACTCGTGGTGGACTGCGACGACCACCGGAGCCGGGCTGGACGAACGAATCCTCGTGGCGCTACTTGATGGCTTGGGGGTTCAGCGGTGAGCCCACGGCGCGGGGGATGACCATCGGCGGGGCCACCAGCTGGAACTCGTACACCCCGTCCTCCGCGCAATCGGCGGCCAGTTCGTCCAGGTACCAGATCTCGCCCACGAAGAGCCCCATGTTCACGATGATCACCAGGTGCAGCGGCTGGAAGCTGTCAGGGATCTCGTTGGGGCGCACCTCGGCCCCCCAGGTGTCGGTCGCCACAGCGGCGATCTCCCGTTCGGCCAGCCACGGAGCCGACAGCAGCGACAGGCCGGGGGAGTCGCCGGCGGAGTAGCCGTCCCAGCCGGGCAGGTGACGGCGCCGGGCCATGTCGCCGGTGCGGATCAGCACCATGTCGCCCGTGCCGACCTCCACGCCGTGGTGGCGGCAGGTCTCGTCCAGCAGGTCGCCGTCGATGGGCTCGCCCGGCTCGAGGTGGTCGCGCCCCAGCGCACGGGGCACGTCCAGCAGCACCCCGCGGGACACCGCGGTCTTCTGGTTCTGGATGCCGTTGCGGGCGGCACCCTTGGCGGTCACCAGGTTGGCGTCGTAGCCGTTGTACATCTTCCCGTGATGGAAGATGTGCGCCAGGGCGTCCCACTGGGTGCCGCCCTGCAGGAACAGGAACAGCGAGTCGTCGGCGACACCCCAGTCCAGCGGCCAGTCCTGCAGGCCCGCCGCGTGATCGGAGCCGGTGGCGACCATCTGGTGCACGGGATTGACCCGGCCGAAGGCGCCGGTCTGCGGTCCGTTCCCGTCCAGCGGCAACTGGAGGGAGAACACCTTGCCGGAGCGCACCAGCGAAGCCGACTCGCGGATCTTCTCCGGGGTGATGAAGTTCATCGTGCCCAACTCGTCGTCGTCCCCCCAGCGGCCCCAGTTGTTGAACCGGGCGCAGTACTCGTCAAGCAGGTCGGTGCTGAGTTCTTGGCGGGCGATGGTCATGGGGTCTCTCCTCCGGTGTCGACGGATGTCTCGATGTGTGCGGTCGTGCCGGTCGTGTCCCCGGCGCTCGTGTCCCCGGTGCTCGTGTCCCCGGTGGGGCCGGCGAAGAGGCGGCGCAGGGCGGCGGCGTCGAGGTCGCCGAGGCCTCCGGCGACACCACGCCGGTACAGCGGCAGGGCGGCGTCCAGCAGCGGCGTGTCGGTTCTGACCGCTCGGGCGAAGTCGGCGATGATGCTTGCATCCTTGTGAATGATGGCCAGGCGCGCCGACGGCGGGTCGAAGCTGTCCGCCACCATCATCGGGCCCCTGATGTTGAACATCGACGAGGTGCCCACACCGGCGGAGATCACCTCCTGCACCACGGTCGGGTCGAGGCCCGCGGCGGCCCCCAGGGCGTGGGCTTCGGCGGCGGCGAGCGTGTGCACGGCCACGAGGAGGTTGGCCACGAACTTCATGCGGGTGCCGTTGCCGAACTCGCCGAGGTGGTAGGCCCGGCGCCCGATGACGTCGAAGATCGGTGATGCCGCCTCGAAACCGGCGCGGCTGCCGCTGCTGTAAACGACGAGGGTGGCGTCGGCCGCCTGCAGGCCGGTTCCGCTGACCGGGGCGTCCAGCAGGTCGCACCCGGCCCCGGCCAGGCGGTCGAAGGCCCGCTGTTTCACCTCCAGCGGTAATGTCCCCATCTCGACGGCCACGAGACCTTCCGGATCAGCGGCCGCCAATTCCGTCGACACATTCTCGAGCGCGCCCGCCGACGGCAGGGAGAACAGCACCACGTCACTGCGGCCGGCCACCTCGGCAACCGATTCAACCCCCGTCGCGGCGGAGGCTGCGACCTTCGCCACGTCGACGTCGTAGCCGCACACCTCGAACCCGGCGGCCACCAAGTGCCCCGCCATGGCACCGCCCATGACCCCCACGCCGATCACTCCCACCCGGGGTCGCTCGCGGCTCGACGCGCCCATCACAGCTCCAGGACCGCTACGCGGCCCTCGTCCCCGTCGACTGTGCCGAGGTGGAGCGATTCGCTCGAGGCACCGCCGCCCGGCGCGCCGACGCCGCGCAGGTCGTCAAGCGGGCACCCGACGACGGCGGGCACGGTGAGCGACCGGGCGACCTCCATGAGGTGGGCCGAGGGGGCACCGCCCAGGGCCACGAGTCCGGCGGCGCCCCACAGCAGGGGGGCGAAGTTGGGCAGCGGGTACTGCACCATGATCACGTCCCGTGGGCGTACGTGGTCGACCGACGCGGGGCTCGACACCCACACCAGCCGGCCTGCCCCGACACCCCCGGAGGCCCCGGTGCCCGTGCGCGCCTCGCCCCCGAGCGCTGCCACACCGGCGAGAAAGGGCTCCCAACGGTCCCGACCGATGCGGCCTCGCGCCGGCGAGGTCCGCCCGGCCAGGATCTCGGCCAACTCATCGACCGTGTGATACCAGAGGCCGTGCGGATCACCCAAGGCCTCACCCAACCGCTCGACGATCTCCAGCACCTCGGCAGCCACAACAGGATCGGGCTCCCGCAACCCCCCCAAAGCCTCAATCGACTCATTGGGCCGATCCCCCCGCAACCGCCGAAGAACCGACCGAGCAAGAGCAACAGCCTCCTCCGGTTCCCGCTCCCAGGCGGCAGCAGTCAAGTCTGCAGCCAGCACCCGCGCCCGAGCCAACAGATCCCCACTTTTCCGTCCAAAGGGCTGGCCGGCGGCGTCACTCCTAGCAGCCAACCGGTCCGCTGGGTCACCAGAGCCTCTGCCCCCGGCAGAAGCAATCCCAGAGGCGGGGACGCCGGGGGCCGGCGCCGGAGCGATTTCGCCAGACGATCCGCCGACGGCCACCGGCGCCCCCGCCGGTCCACCACGAGTCGAGCCCGTTGTCCCGAACCCCGGCGCCGCCGCCCAGCCAAGCACCAACTCTTCGCCGAGGGCACCCGGATAGCGCATCACGAGGCGCGCCAGGCGGCGGGCGTCGGGATGGCCCAGAGCGGCGGGCAACACCAGCCCGTCGGCCGCCGCCGCCCGTGCCGGCGTTCGCTGCACCTGCAGCAGGAGGGCCGCACGGTCCGCCACGGCCCATTCGACGAGGTTGAAGCCCAGCTTGTCGGACGCTTCCCGCGCCAGGGCGGCCACCTCGCCGAGCCGTTCGGCGCCGATCAGTTCCAAGGCCTCCTGGCCGCTGATGCTGCCGTCGGGGGCCACGACCGCACGCACACCTGGAACCCATCCGGCCAGCAGGTCGCGGGGCGAGCCCTTCACCGCAGAGATGTCGACGGCCCCGATGTCGTCCACCACGGCCGCGCCGCCGCAGTCGGGCGCCACTTCGGGCTGCACCAGGACGCCCATGCCGACACTGCCCGGTTCGATGTCCGCCGCCTCGAAGCGTTCCAGGGCGTCGAGGGTCAACGTGGCGGCCCACACACTGCGCAGGGCCTTGGGCACCTCGTCGCGGCGCAGTTCGGGCAGCGAGGCGAACGCCCCGGCCCACATGCCTTCCCCCTCCAGGGCGCTGGACGAGCGGGCGATGAGCGGTTCGGTCAGCCGCTCGGCCGCCGTGGCGATCTCCGCCGTCAGGGCGTCGTCCAGCTCGCGGCGCAGCACCGCCAGTCGGGCGGCCCCCGAGCCCCGCTCGCCGAGCGCGTCGGCGGCGTGGCGCAGCACCGGCAGCGATGCGGCCGCCGTCACGACAAACCCGTCCGGGGTGGCCAGCCCGGCTCGACGAGCCCGTGCCAGTCCCGCAGCCTTGGCGCCGGCGACTGCCACAGTCAACGCCGCCGGGTCGTCGAGCGCGACAACCCGTGGCGCCGGCGTCGGTTCGGTGGCGGGACGCGGGGTGCTCATCGGACTCCCTGCATGGGTGGCCCGACCTCCCCCCGTCCGTTCAGCCGACGGCGATGATCTCCGGCGCAGGCGTCGAGATCATCTCGATGCCGGTGTCGTTGACGATCAGCATCTCCTCGAGGCGCACACCGAACTCGTGCAGCTTGCCGTGCTGCGTCTCGAGGGCGAACACCATGCCCGGCTGGATCTCCACGGGATGGTCCAGCGACCAGATCCGCGAGATGACGGGGATGTCGTACTGGGCGAGACCCAGACCGTGCCCCCAGAGGTTGGCGGCGGCCTCGTCCTCCTCCTCGTAGCCCCAGATCTCCTTCGCCGACGGCCACACGCCGGCGATGTCGGCGGTGGTCACGCCCGGCCGGGTGGCCTCGATGGAGTCGTTCAGCCACTTCAGCGCCAGGTCGTAGTACTGCTTGTGCTCGTCGGTGGGTTTGCCGCCCACGCAGTAGGTGCGGTACACGCACGACTTGAAGCCGTTCCAGGTGAGGGCGGCGAGGTCGATGATGACCAGCTCGCCGGGGCGGATGATCCGGTCGCCGTGGTTGCGCCAGTTGGGCCAGGCGTTCGGCCCGGAGGAGACGATCACGTCCTCCACGTTCTCCATGCCGGGAATGTTGTAGAGCTTCTCCATGCCGAAGGCGGTGACCTCGTTCTCGGTCAGGCCGGGGCGCAGGAACTGGCTGAGTTGGTAGTGCACCACGTCGCAGATGGAGCCGACCATCCGCATCGCCTTCTGCTCGTTGGGGCTCTTGATGGCGCGGGCCTCCATCATCGGCGTCATGCCGTCGGTCCAGCGGATTCCCCGCTCCTCGAAGACGCGGATCATGTTGAGGTCCATGAAGTCCACGCCGAGCGGCTGGTCGGCCACCCCGGCCTCTTCCATGTCGGCCAGCAGCGCGGCCGTGAACTTGTTCACCTGGGAGGAGGCGGCCGGCCCGGCGGCGCCCTTGATCCAGGCGTAGGAGTAACGGACGTTCTCCTTCGGGATCCACGGCGAGTGCTCCCGGAGGTGGTAGCCGATGTCGCCCTGCTCGTAGATGATGGGCTCACGGCCCTCCACGAGGACGGCGTAGCGCAGCCCCGGCTTCAGCTGGTTCCAGCCCGGTGTCAGCGTGGAGGTGACGTAGCGGATGTTCTCGTCGTACATCAGCAGCATGGCCCCGAGTCCGTGGCGGGCCATCGCCTCCCGGGCACGCCGCAGGCGCCACTCCCGGACTTCCTGCCAGTTGATGCCTTCGCGCCAATCGGTGCTGAGAACGCCGAACGCTTCCTTCATGGTGAACTCCTTCCGGTGCCACCCCTGGCGGCCGGGCCTGACCGGGGTGAGTGCATCCGGGTAAATGTAGTACCCGCTCCCGGCCGAGTGAATCCCCATCGAATCTCGGGTCGCCGACCCGCCGGGAGCGGGCGCGCCGTTTCCGCGACGACGAGCGCAAGCGCGAGGCCTGCAACCTCATCACCGACCGCGTAGCTGCCAACCGGGACGCTGTCCGGCCTCCGCCCGCTGCCGGCAGCTTGGTTCTCACGTCGCGGCCGTCGGTACGATCCCTGACGTGAGCGAGTCCCCGTCCCACGACCGAGCCGCCATCGGAGCGCATGCGGGTGCGCCGCGCCGCCACTCGGGCTCGCTACGGCTCGGCCGATGTGCTGGCCATCCTCGACGCCGGACTCATCGCCCACGTGGGAGTGTCCACGCCATCGGTGATGTCCCGCCGGACACCGCGGCAGCAGCAGAGATGGCCTGATTCTCCCGGTATCCCGCTGGACAACGACCGCCCGTAGCGGCTCTACGCGTTGCGTAGCCGTCCCGTTCGGATGTCCTGCCCAAGGATGTGGTTCTTCTCCTCGCCCCACAGCAGGGCGGTATGGCGCATGTCCTCAGTGTCGCCGACGGCGCTGCGGATCGCGTCAAGGACGAATTCGCAGACGGTCGCCTCGGAGCTGCTCAGGCCCGGACCATCTTGTTGAGCCGCCTGATCTCCCGACTAGCCGCTGGACGATCAGGGTTTGGAGTAGGAGGACACAGCCATGTATGCCGTGCTCTTCATGGCCGCAAATCCCGTTCGACCAGCCCGTTAGCCGTCAGAGAATATCTACATGGCCCGGTTGTCGTTTCGGCGATGTCGGCCAAGTCGTCCCAGCACCTGACAACGAGATCGTGAGTGTACGGAGGCCGCCTGTTGGCACCTGCGACGAATACAGCCCGCACTCGAGCCTGGTGGAGTTTCTTGCGTTCAACGGGCCTGTGGTGGATCTTCTTGTCGGGTGTCATGAACAGCGCGTTCAACCCGTCCCCGCCGACCGCGTCGAACAGGTCCACGTCCTTTGTACCCAACCGCAAATCGGGGACCGCGGCGTGTCCGACCCATAGAATATTCCCGACTCCCGGGAGTGCCGCGAGGGATCTCCCGACATGGATGAGGTTCTCATCCATGAAGAGAGCCGGGATCTCACGCAATCTTCGACCAGTAGAGAGCCTCGTCGATCGCCTTGTGCTCTAGGTCCCACATCTCAGCGATCTCCTCATCCGGCGTGCCCTCGGCGACCGCGTCAGCGACATCCCGTACTCGCAAACGCCGTCCGGCGATCGTGGGCTCACCGGACGCGAAGTCCGGGTCCATGACCACGTGCGCTCCGAGTTGGAACTTCTGCACGGTGCCGTCTTCGCCGTAGGAAGCCTCCTGTTGAAATCGCCGGACCCCCGGTGCCCGCAGCACACCCTGCCCTGTGCGCACCACGAACGACAACGACGATCGCAAGTCTGTCTTCTCCTGGATGTCCAGCACGATCTCGCGGCCCTGAACATCAATGAACGGTCGAGCTGTCGCCAACGGGTGCTTCGTGTCGAACTCCCGCCGCAGTGCCATGATCGCCGGACGCATCGTGAAGACCAACGCACCCAATCGCCTGTACTCGGAGATGAGACGTGCCTCTACGAACTCGCCCCACGTGACAATCGGCGACCCGGTGCGCGTCTCGCGGACCAAAGGCTCATAGACGATACCTTTGCGCGGATACCCGTCGATCCAGCGACTGGCCGTGCCCTTTGTGACCGCAAGAAGTTGGTCGACTTGGCTCATGGTGTAGACCTCGCGGTCTAGCAGTGATGTCACGGTCCCCAATGTTGCTGCTTCCTTCTGCGGCTGTTGCCAGTCGCACGAGTCTGACGAGTTGTCGACTTTGTCAGGTTGTTCGGTCCACCTCACGGTAGCGGATCGCGTGAAGTCGCCAAGTGGATGGGGCAGGCCTACCGCCGCTACTGCGCCGGGTAGAACTAGTTGCTGCCGTCCGGCGTGGTGGGACCTGCGACCCATCGTGGGTCAGGGCGGATCGGTGGCTCGGGCTATATACACCACTTATACACCGAGCGTGTATAATTCGTGTATGAGCCGTGTACGAACCAACATCGAACTCGAGAGCACGTATGTGGAGGCGATCATGGATCGCTTCGGTGTCCACACCAAGACAGCGGCGGTTGACCTTGCGCTGCGCCACCTGGCGGGCCAGCCGATGAGCCGCGAGGAGGCTCTCGCCATGCGAGGCGCCCACGCCATCGCCGATATCCCTGCGGACTCCGCGGCACCGGAGATGGTGTGATCCTCGTCGACTCCTCCGCTTGGGTCGAGTTCGATCGGGCCACCGGCAGCGCTGTCGATGCCCGCCTGAGCGATCTCATCGCAGATGATGCCGAGATCGCGGTCACCGAGCCGGTGATCATGGAGGTCACCGCCGGCGCCCGCAACGCCGCACGCGAGCAGGACCTTCGCCGGCTCCTCGGCCGCTGCAGCCTGCTGCAATTCGACGCGGCGATCGACTTCGACGCCGCGTCGAGGATCTACCGGACATGCCGCCGCAGCGGAGTCACGCCACGCGGCATGATCGACTGCATGATCGACTGCATGATCGCCTCGGTCGCGCACCGCCACAACGCGAGCCTGCTCGCATCCGACACCGACCTCCACCGCGTCGCTCGGGTCGTCGGCATCCCACTGGACAACGACCACCTGTAGCGGCTCTCGACGGCTCGGCAGTGTGGTTCTCGCTGCACGGCCGTTGGCACCTCTATCGGTACGATCCCCGCCATGGGCGAACCCCGGCCCCATGACCGAGCCGAGCCGCCGTCGGAGCGCGTGCGGGTGCGCCGTGCCGCCTCGCGGGCTCGCTACGACTCGGCCGACGTACTGGCCATCCTCGACGCCGGACTCATCGCCCACGTGGGAGTGTCCACGCCCGACGGACCGCTGGTGCTGCCGATGACGTACGGCCGCGACGAGGACCGGCTCTACCTCCACGGTGCCGTCGCCAACCATCTGCTCGGCACGGGCGACGGCACGGAGATCTGCGTCACCGTCACCCATCTCGACGGGCTGGTGATGGCCCGGACGCCATTCCACAACTCGATGAATTACCGCTCAGTGGTCGTGCGGGGGCGTGCCCGGCGCATCGGAGACGACGAGCGCAAACGCGAGGCCCTCAAGCTCATCACCGACCACGTGGTTGCGAACTGGGACGCCGCCCGCCCGCTGTCGCCTTCGGAACTGCGCAAGACGTTGGTGCTGGAACTTCCGCTGACCGAAGCGTCGGCCAAGGTCCGCAGCGGCGATCCCATTGACGAGCCCGACGACATCGCCGGCCCGTGGTGGGCAGGCGTGGTGCCCACCACCACCCGCTTCGAACCGCCGGTCGCCTCCGCCGACTTCGCCCGGACAACGGAGCCGCCCGCCGCGATTGACGCTCTATCCGGCCGCACCCCCGACGAGCGCCCGCACCGAGGCAAAGGGGCTCCGCCCGCTGTTGGAGGTCAGACGATGAGCGGCAAGGAGGCTCTCGCGATGCGAGGCGCCCACGCCATCGGCGATATCCCGCCGGACACCGCAGCAGCGAAGACGACGTGATCCTCGCCCACACGTCCACCCTGGCGGCGACCTTGATGGGCAGATGCCTGCCAATGTCTCGAGCAGCGACTTGACCTGTGCGAGTAGCCGTACGTGGGTCCACTTCGGATGACTGCCCGCCGGCCTACTCAGTCGCCGACATGGTGCTGCAGGAAGCGTGCGGCATCCTCGGCGGGTATGAGCAAACCCAGTTCGGTGGACCCGCGATCGGGATGGCTGCCGCCCGTGGGAACGCCCACGAGGACGCCCTGCTCGTCGAACGCCGCACCGCCACTGTTTCCGGGGCTGATGTCGGTATCGGTCTTGATGTAGCCGCCGTCCGTGCCCGAGTAAACGCCGCGGGTAAGTGTGATCGTCCCGCCACCGGTTCCCGGAAAGCCCATGGTCACGATGGTCTCGCCGGGCTCGAGTCGGCGGGCCGCCACCGGCACCGCACGTCGATCCGACCGGCGATCCAGCTTGAGAACGGCGAGGTCGGGCAGCGAGACATTGCCCTCTGCATCGGGACTGCCCCCCTCGAAGGCCACCACCGTGGCGGCGATCCACTGGTTCGGTTCGTCCTCGAACGCCTCGGTTAAACCCACTGACAGACCCGAACAGACCCGGCCTTTCTCGGAGAGGACGACGTGCGCGTTCGTCAGGACGTGCCACCCGTCTACGACAACTGTGCCCGAGCCGGCGGCGTCGCACCCCGTTGCCCAGACGAAGACGATGGAGCGAGCGATCTCGCCCCAATCGGGCTCGGCCGGAGGGGGGACGGTCGTTGGAGGCAGAGGGTCAGGCGCAACGGTGGTTGGCGGTGGTGGGGGGTCAGGCTCCGGTGGTGGGGGGTCAGGCTCCGGTGGTAGGGGGTCAGGTTCCGGTGGTAGGGGATCGGGTGGCGCCGGTGGGCCGAGCAGCGGTGGTGGATCGGGTGAAGCGACCGGCGGATCCGACGGAGGAGGCGGGGGATCCTGCGGCCCTGGAGGACGGGAATCGGGATTCTCGGGGGCATCGTCGGCGTCCGGCGACGGCGGATCCGGGGTTGGTACTTCACCGGCGGCTTCGTCTGGCGCCTCGGGGGCGGGGTCGGTTGGGGTCGTCGTAGCCGCGGTGGCCAGATCGGCCTCGCCATCGGGCTCTCCGTCGCCTCCCGAGGTCAGCGCCAGCGGGAGGGCAACCGACAGCGCCACGACGGCGACCACGAGCAACGGCACGCGGGCTCGCGGGTCCACCAGCGCCGCGGCGCGGCCGAGACGATCGGCAGGCCCGCCGCCGCCCGGACCTGATCGCCCGTCGGGGCTGTCCCGGGCAGCGCCGCCCCCGGAACCGTGGGCTACGCGCGGACCGGTTCCGGCGGATCGGGGCAGCGGAGGCGCCGGCCTCCTCGTGCGCCCGGCGCGCCGCGGCGGTTTTCGGATCTCCGGTTCAGCCGCCGGCCCGGGTGGCGGTCCGGTCGGTGACCCATCCCCGCCGCCGGCCCGCGAGGAATCCGAGCGGCCACCTCCCGGGGAAGGCTCGCGATCCGGCGGGCGGCGGCGATGGAGCGGACTGCTGGCCACGAACCGTCGAGGCTCAGCGCAATCCGTCGTCAGTGCCCGCGGGCCCCGGCTCGTCGTCCGGCTCCAGCGGCGGCGCTGATCCCTCGCTGATCTGCCTCTCGAGGACCGGATCGGAGACGTCGAGCCGTACCGCCAGGTACGCCTGGCCGGCAGTAGACCGGACAGTCCGGGTAGGCCTCGGCGGGGTCACCGACTCGGGTACCCGGAACCCGTCGGGCCACCACCACGTGCTTCCCATGGCGACGTGGCCAAGGCCGGCGGCGCTGGGCCCGACCAGACCCAGAGGCAGCGACGCCGGAGCGACCGGGGCGATCTCGCCCATGAAGCCGACGTCCGCATCCTGCAGCGATCCGTCCCCGGCGCCCGGCGAGCCGGCTGCCGGCACATCGTCGAACTCGCCCGCGCGGAGGCGGTGCGCGAAGTCCCAGCGCGGGTCCGCGCCGGACGCCGCCGGCAGATCCCGATCGAAACGGCTGACCATCGTGCTTACTTCGGGGCGCACCCAAGCCCCCGCCGGCCGCCCGGACGCGCGGCGAGCGGAATAGGCCTCAACGGCCGTCTCGTACTGTGCGAAGAGCCAGCCGGGCGCCGGTGGCGGGTACTGCGCGTCGCGGCAACGCATCGCCAGCCGCAGCAGCGGGGAGCGCAGGTCTCGATCCTCGCCGGCCGCGGGGGCCGGAAAGCCCCGTCGCAGGATGTAGTCGAGAGCAGCCGCCGTGCCGAGCCAGTTGACCCGCAGCCCTCGCAGCATCGGCAACAGCTCTTCTCGCTCGAGTTCCCCGCGGAGTTCCCGTATTCGCGCCCGAGCGCGCCTGCGCCGGAGATCATTGTCGCTGTCGCTGAAGGCGACCATGGCGATGGCCAGCAGGAAGAGAAAGCCGGCCACTGCGACCGCGGCATACCGGATGCCGTCGCCGTAGGTTTCGAAGAATCTCCGAAGAAAGTCCCAACGGTTGAAGACCGAGCGGTCCATGTTGGCGTAGAGAAGCAGGCCGGCAACCAGGTAGCAGATCGTCCACGCCAGCGCCAGGGCTCGGCCCGCCGGTCGTTCCCGGGCACGCTCGGAGGAAACAACCTTCCACGCCAGCCACAGTGTGACCGCCGTGGCGAACAGTGGGACGAGTTCCAGCCATGGACGGCCGGTGGCGATGTCGGTGAGCGGGTCGGCGAACACCGCAGCCAGCGCCGCCGCAACCGTCACGACGGCGGCCGAACGCAGCAGGTGCGACTGGACCGCACGAGGATCGTCGCTGCCGCGGGGGGCGAGTGGATATTGCAGCACCAGCCAGGTGAGTGCCGTAGCCACGACGGCCAGGCGTGTTCTGAGGGTCCCGTCGACGTCGCCGAAGTCGAAGGCGTCGAGCAGCAACACGTAGCTCGCAAGCACGACGAAGGCGGTGACGAAGAACGCAATGACGGTGGCACGCAATGCTGCGGGCGGCTCGAACTCTTCGGCCCGCTTCATCCGCTCGGCCAGGTCATCGAACTCGCCCTGCTGCGCCCTGCGCAGGTCCTTCGCCCTGGCGATCTCGCCACGGAACGCATCGTCGATGAGCGTCAACAGTCCGCGACGGCGCCCGTCGGCCTCGGCCGGGTCGGCATCGTCGCCGGCCGGGTCGGCCTCGGCCTCGGCGGAACCGGCATCCTCCTCGGCCGCGTCGTCGCCGTCGGCGGGCCGGGCATCGTCGGGGCGTCCACCGTCGAGGCGTCGTTCGAGTTCGTCGTCGACGAGGCTGTCCCGCGTCACGAACAAGAACCGTTCGTGACCGGCGGCTCGGCGCGCCTCGGCGGCGTCGACGGTGCCGCCGCCATCGGCGACGCCCAGGACGTTCCGCACGAGATCGGTCCACACCTTCGGCTCGAACCCCTCGAGTACGACTGCCGTTGCGTCGGCCGACTCGATGACGGGCTGCGAGGCGGACGGCTGATCGCTCTCGATCGTTGCGACGTCGCCACCAAGGGCCCTGACGACCTCGGTGCGCAGCACCCGGCGGAACCCGCGCAGTCCGGACGCCAGCGGCGGGAAGAGGCCGCCGAGCGCGGCGGTCAGGAATCTAGTGACCCCGCCGCGCTGACCGAGGGAACCGGGCCCGTCCACCTGGCTGTCCAGCCGGAAGACCTCGGGGTGCAGGGTCGCCACGGTGCGCTCGACCATCTCGGGAACCGGCGCCGGCGTGAATCCGTCCGACACGGGCAGGACGTTCTCGACCGCGGCGGCCGGCCCGCTCCGGCGGACGGTCACGATCCTGGCCGAGGACCGTACGATCCTGAGACCGACTCCGGAGATCCCGGGGGCCAGGAACGCCGGTTGCCAACGGCTGTCGGCCATGGCGTGCCACGCCGACGTCAACGTGGCAATCTCGAGCGCGGCATGCCATGCCGTCCGATCCGCATCGGCGAACTCGATGGCAACGGCCGCGCCGTCCACGAACCGCCAGTCCGCCGGGAGGGCAACGAAGTTGGCGGTCCGTGCCGAGAAGAACCCCGCAGCCGGCAGGATGCCGCCGCCGTCGCGCGACTCCGGCACGAACAGGCAGCTCGCAACCACGGGCACGCCCGCAAGTTTCATGCCCTGATCGGTGATGCGCAGCACCGACTCGGCAAGTTCGAGTTGGGCCTGCGGCGCAAGGTCGGCCGAGGCAACCGCGGTCATGACGCGGCCATCGGTCGCCGGATCGGTCGCCAGCGCGTCGAACAGACCCATCTCGGTGTCCTTGCCAGCACGTAGGCAGATGGCCCGTGGCTGGCCCGACCACGCGGCGTCGCCGACCGGCACCAGTACCACGTCGGCGAGGAGGTCGTGGGAGGAGAGTTCGCGCAGCACGCGTGTGGCTTCGACGATGACCCGGTCGGCTTCGTGATGCACAACGGTGATCATGTGCCGCCTCTCGCCTCCAGGTGCCGCCGCAAGATCATCTAGCGGAGCCCGACGTCGGGGGCGTGGTTCTTTACGGCCTCGCGTAGTCGCCCGAGTTCGTCGCCGATCAGCGGCCATAGCCCCGTCCACAGCGGGGCCCGTGACAGCCTGCCGTGATTGATGTCCCAGTTCCGCTCGAGTTCGGCGTAGTCGGTCTCGTAGTCCGAGCGGACCTCGACAAGTACCTCGGCGACCGCTTCGGCACGATCCCGCCAAGTGGCCGTGTCCGGTAGATCACCCAACGCGGCGGGAGTCATGCCGGTGAGAGCGTTCCCGTCCGGCCTCCCGGACTCGATCCAGCTCACCAGCCGAGCGTTGAGGCTGTCGTAGTGGAGGATGCCGCCGCCGCCCGATTTGCCAAGATCCAGCAGCCGGACGTACGCCTCCAGCGGCTCCAGGCTGCCACGCTCGGCCACCTCCACGTAGGCCAAGCCCAAGGCCTCCAGCACCGGGCCGAGCCGGTCCTGGGGGTGCGTCGGCGACAGCGACGGGTTCGGAAACGCCACTGGGCTCCGGTCGCCCCGGGCGATCAGGATCGTCCCGTCGGCGCCGGAGGGATCCAGCAGCCCGAGTATCCGTGCCGTGAACCACCCGCGTACCAAGCCGCGGAGATGGGCCTGCGGGCAGGGCACGAACCGCTGCAGCGGCCGCGTGCGCCGGTGCTCCCAGAACAGCTGTTGAGCCTCAGACCCGAGCCCCTTCTTCTTGCCCCAGTCCTCGGCAATCGGCCCGAGCAGCGACTTGAGGGCAAGCACGGATTGCGGTGCGGCCAGCTGCGAGGCGATATCGATGTGTCGCCTGCGCTCATCGGGGGTCATGAGTTCTGCCACGCGCTCCGCACCAATCCTCGGGGAGAGAACGTCCTCCACCGGGGCCTGCATCGGATGCGCCCCGGCCCGGCCCAGCCCAAACGGCAGCTTGCTGAAGTGCCACACCAGCCCTCTGCCGGCGGGGGTGCCGACCAGGCCGGCCAGGGTCGGGTCGAGGTCCGCCAGCGGGGCAGCGGCCTCGATGGCGGCGGGCAGGCAGGCCAGGAATCGCCGCTGATACTCCTGCCTCTCGGCGGTGGTGATAGCAGCCCCCGCGGCGGCGCCGGTGTCGAGCGCGTCGCGGAGGCTGAGCCCGAGGAGTTCGCCGAAAGGTCCGCCTTCGTCGTTCAGCCAAGCGGTGGCACTGCGAACCAGGAGTTCTCTCGTCGAACCCTCCCGGGTGCGGCAGACGGCAACGTCGATGTTCGTCGAGGCACCGCTCCAGCGTGCTCCCGGCGCCCAGCTGCGGGCGAAATCCACGAACTTGTCTCCCGATCGCGGATCGCACGCGGTACAACCGATGACGGCCTCCCGCAGCTTCCCGTAGTCGGCGCCGCCGAACGTCTGCCGCAGCAGCCGATCGAAGAGTGCCTGATACTCCGACACCTCGATCAGGCCGAATTCGTTCTCGGGCGGACCGAACTCGATCGTTCCCGGTCCTTCGTCGTTCCGGAGCCGGACCAAGGCATCCTCGACCGCCTCAGCGATCGGGTCGAACAGCCGGTCGGCCGCTTCATTCGCCAGGTCGGCGGCCCGCTCGGCGACGAGCGCGTCCACCTCGAAGGACCGATGGTGTACGGCTGTTTCGAGATAACTCCGCAACCTTGCATCGTTCGACTTCAGCCTTCCGCCGGCACCTTCCAGTTCCCGCGACGCCTCCTCCCGCCACAGGTCGGCCCACCGACGCAGATCCCGCACGACATCGGCGCGCAGGTTGTTGACGACCGAGGTTCGCAGATGGCTCGCCGCGTCACTGCAGAGGCGTGCGGCGACCCGGAGCCCGTACCTGCTGAGCGCCGTGCTGACGGCGCTCAGCGCCCGCTGCTCGACGGCCGCCACCCATGCGAGGGACCGCTCGTCGAGGTCGGCGCGAACCTGCTGCGCGTAGTCGTCGAAGCAGTCCTCGACGGCGGCGTCGATGAGACCTCGCCATTCGCTCGCCGCCCGGTTGCCGCCGGCGTCGAGGGAGGCGACCTGCTCGATCTGCTGCTGGTACTCCAGACAGTGCCCTCCTGTCCGGTCGATGCTGCCGGTGGGCGGCCACAATTCGCGCCGCATCGGGCCGGGCTCGTGATCGGTCTCTTCGATCCCCACCTCGCCCCGGAACCAGGCGCCGTGGTTCTCGGCAAGCTTCCCGGCGATGGCTTCCGGGTCGTTGCTGTTGAGCGCCTTGCCCACCCGCTTGGCGTCATCGGACTTCCAGTGATAGGCGACGAGGTGCTCGTACGAATCACGGACCACCCGATCCACGGCGTAGCGCTCGAAGTGGTCGGTGCCCAGGGATACCCGGGCGAACCCGAGCGCTGCGAAGGGTGGCAGGCCCATCGCACCGGTCTCGCCGCAGTCCACGAGAGCCTTGCCCCCGACGTTGGAGGAGGCTTTGTTCCTGAAATTCGCAACCGTGTAGGCGACGAACGACCCGGCGACCTCCTCGTCGGTGACCCACGAAAGCAGTGCACGACCCACACCTTCGAACAGGGAATCGAACGTGCCGAACTTGACGCCTTCGGCGTTCTGCAAGCCGACGAGGAACGGATACGAGGGCCCGCTGATCGTCAACATCCCGACTGCACCGGCGGCCTTCAAGAACGGATCGCCGATGGGCTTCACGACGACGTCATCGTCCGCGCTCGGATTGCCACCCCACCAGTAGCCGTTGAGCAGTTCGCAGACGGCTGCAAGACCGCAGGCGTGCACTCCCGCCTTCTCAGAATCCTGGAGGACGTCGAATACCTGCGACGTGTAGAGGATCCCGAAGAGCTTGCTCCCGGCGTCGGCATCCATGCTGCGGATGAGATCGCACACGTTGTTGAGAAGACCGGCGCCCGTGCCTCCCGCCAGGGACGAGATGACGAAGACGAAGGTCGGAATACGGCCCGCCGCAGCGGCGTCGGTGCCGTGCGCCCGTGCATAGGCGTAGTTCAACCCGCGGGCCGCCGCATTGGAGTTGAGACTGTTGAACTTGGTCTCGATGCGGCCCTTTATGTCGTTGACGTAGAGCGTGCCGATGCTGTGACCGACCGCACGGTATTGACCGCCTCCGTGCAGGATGGGAATCCTCAGACCCGTCGGCTCCACCCTCCAGGTGCGAAGTTCGGCGCGCCGAGCGGCCGAGGCGTCGAGTTGGCGCTGAACGTCGTCGAAGGTGATGCCAACCGGGACCAGACCGACGTACTCGTCGGCGGCCAGATGGGGGACGCGGTCGTTGATCTCGTCGCCGTCGGGCTGCGGCGGAAGGTCGATGTGGAGGAACTGCCAGCCGGAGGGGATGTCGCCGTCGATGCCGTGTGCCTTCATCCAGCGTTGGATCTGGTCCTTCAGGAACCGGAGCGTCTTGCCGCCGGAGCCGCCGAGCCCGATGAAGAGGAAGCGGTTGTACATGCGATGTCAGCCTTTCGGTCGAGGTTCCGGTGGTCTGGGCGGCCGCGGGTAGGCGCCGGAGGCCGGTCCGGGGATGGGTTGGGACGGGGCGCCGCCGGGGGGTCGGCCGGCGAGGCGCCTGCTGAGTTCGGCCAGCGCCTTGCGCAGGTTGCCGGCTGCGTTCTGTTCGGTCGAGGTCCTCGGCGCCGCGCTCTGGATCAGGATCCACACCTGGGCGCGGTGTTGGTTTGCTTCGGGCCTCGAGACCGTGGGCGAGCGGTCCAGCGCCACGATGACTGCTCCGGTGGCGAGGCTCGGCTCGAGGCAGTCGGGCCCACCGGAGGAAGGCGACGCCGCCACGAGCAGGTTCCGTCCCTCCTGCGGCACCGCCGCGGCCCGGCCTCCGCTGAGGAGGTCCCGCGGGTTCCACCACTGCACCCGGGCGTGGATCGTCAGGCCGTCGGCCCGCAATTGTGCCCGGCGGCGCACGAGGGGCTCGGAGCCGCCGTCGAGCGCTGACGCCGCATCGAAGCCGGGCAGGTCCACGCCCCCGCCCGGTGTGACCGACGCCGGCACGTCGCTGCGGACGAAGCGGTACTCGCCCAACTTGGGCAGGCGGTTGGTCCGGCGCCCGACCAGCCGGAGCACCAGCCAGCCCAGCAGGAGCCCGGCGAGGAGCAGGGCTATGGCGATCAGTGCCGCAGCGGCGATGTTGGGGCGTGCCCGTAGCGCCACCGCGACCTCCGGTGACGGCTGTCCGGGTGGGGGCTGCTCGCCGACGCTCTGTTCGAGGCCGTCGGGGGAGCGCCAGGTGGCGATGAGGGCGAACTCGGCGACGGTCTCGTAGCGGCGGTTCGGCAGCGGAGCGGTGGTCCGGATGAGGATCGGCTGGTCGGCGTCGCCGGGGCCGAGCCGGACATCCCCGGGGAATCCCCAGGGCACGCCGGCCACGTCGCCGTCGACCCTGACGGTCACCGTGCCGGCGTCCGGCGCCAGCAGGGTGCAGCCGGTGTCGACCACGAGCGGCCCCTCGGGCACCTCGATTGGGACGCCGACGACCTGCGGCGTCCCCGTGCAAAGGATCCGGATTCGCCGTTCGAGCCGCACCCCCACGTCGCGCTGCCTGCGGTCGGCCGGGGGTTCGTAGTCGTCGAGGGTCAGGGTCGCCACCAGTTCGAAGGTCGCTTCGGTGGCGAGAGGTTCGTTGGGCAGCAGACCGGCGGACTCGATGAGAATCGGCCGGTCGGCGTCACCAGGCGCCAGACTCACCAACTCGGGCAGCCGCCAGCGCACGCCGGCGACGAAGCCTTCCACGCCGAGCGTGACCACGCCGACCTCGTGAGCCGACAGCTCGCAGCCGGTGTCGACCACGAGCGGCCCCTCGGGCACCTCCACACCGAACCCGCGCGCCGCCGGCTCGCCGGAGCAGTCCAACAAGTCGGGCGCCTCCTCGGGGACGGCCACCACGACGCTCCGGCGGCTCTCGGAGACGTGGCTCCGCTCCGAATACCAGGTCAGTTCGACTTCGAGGCCGGCCTCGAAGGGGCCTATCAGCCCCGGCGCCAGCGGGCCCGAGGTGCCTTCGAGGGAGACCGATCTGTCCCCCGGTTCCACGATCAGGACATCGGTGGCGTCGCCATCGTGCATCGGGCGCCACGAGAGGTCGGGGCCCGGTGTTGTGACGGCGATGCGAACCTCCAAGCGGCCGTTGGGTGGCGGATCGATCTCGCAGAGGTTCCGCGCCCGCGCCCGCGGCTCGGGCTCCCCGCCGCCGGACGGCTCCACGTCCACCCGGACGGCCTCGACACGGCTCTCACAACGCGGCACCGGCAGGTACACGGTCACCGTTCGTGGCTCCCGCTGCTGATCCGGGGATTCGGACCCTCTGTCGGACCAGGTCGCCACCAGAGTGAACTCGACGTCGTCGCCGACCAGTTCGGCCAGTTCGGGGTGACCGATCCCGACGAAGAGGGTGCGATCCGGCTCCGACGGGGCCAGGACGACGTCGTTACGGGTGAGCCAACTCTGCTCTCCGGCCGGCGGGGGGTCCGCCAGTTGCCAGGCCTCGCCGCGGACGTCGCCGGAGACGGTTGCCCGAACGGCGCCGTGCGGCGGGGACAGCAACCTGCAACCGGTGTCGACTACCAACGCCCACTCGCCGGACGGGTTCTCGCGAGCAGCGGTCACCTGGGCCTCAGGTCCGCACTCGAGCAGATCGACCGCAGTCGGCCGCACGTCGATCCCGATGTCCACCAAGGCACGCTCCACCAGGATCGCCCCACGTGGCGACCGCCAGATCAGCGCGAAACTGACCTCATCATCGAACTCGTCAGACGGGATCGCTGCCGCGGCGAGGATCTGCGAGATTCCGCCGAGCGCAACGGGCCCGTCGCCAGGCACGAGGCGGATGGTCTCGCCGCGCGGCACCTGCTCGGGAGCGCCGCCGCCGACCGCTCGCGACGCCGACCACGCCAGCCGGTTGCCGTCCGAAGGCACCAGAGCCAACTCGAAGTCGCCGGCGGGCGGGGCCTCCACGGTGCACAGCCCGGAGGCCTCAGCTCGCGCGCCGCCGGCTGCGTCGGCCCAACTCGCCCGCTGATGCACCCGACACTTAACGAGACGCTCGACCCAGTACGCCTCGCGGTCGGGCACGTCGAACCGCAGCGTCGTCGGCACCAACGGCACTTCGGGCGGCTGCTCGGGCCAGCCTGTTTGCGGCGCTGGGTACCAGGTGGCCGCGATCTCGACTGCGGCGCCGGCAACGGCGCCAACCGGCTCGTCCTCCGGGAGGCGGCTCGACGCGATATCGAAGGACAGCTCGGCGTCACCGGCGAAGAGCCTGCGGCTCGCGGCCGGCTCGGCCCCGTCGTCGATCAGCCACTCGACACCGGCGGGCAGCCCCTCGCCGCCGACGCTCAGGACCACCTCACCGTCAAGCGGCGGTGTGACCGTGCACAGCGACTCCGCTGCGAGGTCCCCGACGGCCAGCCGGTGCGGCCACTCGCCGTCGAGGGTGGCCTCCGGATTCGACCCCCTCGTGCAACGGATGCGGGGTTGGCGTACCGCCAGCCCGACCTCGCCGACGGCGTTCGTCAGCTCGTCGGTGAGGTCGCCGATGTCCTCGATCTCGATGACCTTGCCTGCCCGGACGCCCGACCAGGGCTCGCAGCCGGAGGCAGCGGTCACGCCGCCCAGCAGCGGGGAGTCGCCGTGGCCGGTCACGGCCAGGATCATCTGCTTGGAGGATCTGGCCAGTTCGTCGAGGTGCGAGCCGCCGGCTCCCCGGTCGAAGGACGGTCCCCTCAGCACGGCGACGTACGTGGAGACCCCGAGTTCGTCCATCCGTTGCCGGTAGTGGCGCATGCCCGGATCGGTGTCGCACAGATCGGCCAGCAGGTTCGAGACGTGCGTCGCCGCCTGGTCCTCCAGCGCCGGCCTGCGTCCGGCCGCCGTGTCGTAGGGATCCAGGATCCCGTCGGTGAACAGCACCAGAACGCGGCAAGTGGTGTCGGAGTCGGCGTTGGGCGAGTTCTCGAACCGGGCCAGCGCCCGTTCGACGGCCGGGCCGTAGTCGGTGTCGCCCCCGGCGTCCAGCGCCGCGCCGATGGCCGCGTCGGACGGATGGTCCGCACCGACCGGAGCGAATTCGGCGACCGTCTCGCCCTTCGTGTCGAAGGCCACCAGCGCCACATCGATGCCGAAGTCGAGGCTGGAGCCTGACCCTCTGAGCAGTTGCGAGACCGAGTCCTGCAGTCGCGCCAGCCGTTCGCGGGTGCCGTGCACGGCGCGGCGGCGCCGGGTGCCGTTGGGATCCACGTTCTGAAGCGAGCCGGAGCGGTCAAGGGCGAGCAGGATCTCAACCCGCTCGATGCGGGCACTCGCGGCTGCCGAGGCGCACGGTTGCCACTCGTCGGCCGGGGTCTGGGCTTGCACCGGCCTGCCGGCGAAGGCCAGCGCCAACCCCGTCGCCAGCACCATCACCGCCGCCACGCCGGAAACGGCGCGGCGGCACCGCCGTTTCAGCCGGCCAGCCATCTGGTCATCTCCTTGGCGAGAAACCAGGCGTGCGCGGCGCCCGCCGCCCAGCCCACCAGCGCAAGCGCCGACATCGTCGGTCGGCTCCCCAACCACCGCCAATCGCCGAACCTCCCTCCGGCGCGCCGGGTCTCATCGATCACGAGGAACCCGACCAGGAGTGTCGGGCCGGCCAGAGCCCCAACGAGGAACCCGTTGATATTGGCGGCGGGACCCGCGTACTGAAGCAGGACCACCGAGCAGACGGCTGCCGCGCCGACCACCAACGCAAGGCCCAGGGGCGGTCGTTGGGCGGTACCGCGCGGCGGAGGCCTCTGCAGTGCGGGAGGTGGTGGCTTCCGCAGGGGTTGGCGACGGCGCGGTGGAGGAGGAGGAATAGGCGGACGGCGGGGCGGAGGAGGAGGAGGACGAGTGCTCACGGCTCGGTGTCTTCCCGAGGAGCGACGGACACGGGCCGCAGCCCGCCATCCCGACCCGACACGAGCAAAAGGCGTCGACATCGACCTACGCCGGCGCCAACGGCCAACATCCTGTAGTCCATGCGAACAGTATGATACGGAGGTACTATTGTTTCTCATCGAAATGCGCGTTCTGCGCTAACTGAAATTCGCGTTGGTGTCGGGGGTCTTCTGGCCCGGCATCGACAGCATCCACCACCGGTGGGGGCGGCTCCCCCAGCGTGTCGAGCGACCAAGCAACGACGCTGCCGGAGGAGGCGCCGCGACTCGAATCGGTAGATGCGGAAGTCGCTGTCGAGCGACAGCACCTCGTGGATCCTGAGCCTCTCCGTATGTCCTGGGATGCTCCTATTGGTGTCAAGCGGCGTGTTGGGTGAGCCAGGTCTGGTAGCGGGTGGCGAGGGTGTGGTTGGTGTGCCCCGGGTCTCGCGCGGCCAGCTTCCTTGGACTCGGGCGGTGGCAGCGGCCGGGCGGAGCGCTGACTCGGGACAAAGCCCCTAAACCTGGATCCACCGATTTGGTGGGTGCGTTGAGGGTTGGGGGTCCGCGGAAGTGCCTCTCTGACCTGGGAGAATGGCCGGTAGTGATAGCGGCTTCGGCCCAGATCGAGGAGGCACTTCCTGTGAGTGGAGTATCGCGCAAGATTGACCGGTTCGGGGTGACCTTCGACGACGAGTCGTTGGTGGCCGACGCGGGGCTGGTGGTGGCGGCGACGTTGATGGATCGGTTGGGTTTGGAGTCTCTGGTTGATGAGACGGTGCGCTTGGGGGGCCGCGTCGGCGGCGCGTCTCCGGGGCGCAAGGTGTTGAGTTTGGTGGCGGCGATGCTGGTCGGCGCCACCCATATCGATCACGTGAATCGTCTGCGCGCCGGGGCGACGCGCCGGGTGTTGGGATTCTCGGTGGCGGCGGCGTCGACGGTGGGGTCGTTGCTGCGTTCGTTCACGTGGGGTCACGTCCGGCAGTTGGACAAAGCCGCAGGTGTGGCGCTGGCGCGGGCGTGGGCCGCCGGCGGCGGCCCCGGGGAGGATCCGATGACCATCGATGTGGACTCGACGATCTGTGAGGTGTCCGCCAAGACCAAAGCCGGCGCCGCCTACGGGCACACCCAACAGCTCGGTTATCACCCGCTCATCGCGACCCGCGCCGAGACCGGCGAGACGCTGCACACCCGCCTGCGCAAGGGATCCTCCCAGAGAGGCAACGTGCACTTCATCGCCGAGACGGTCGCCCGCGCCCGCCGCGCCGGCGCGGCGGGCCAACTCACCGTGCGCGCCGACTCGGGGTTCTGGTCCAACGAACTCATCGACCGCCTCGACGCCGCCAAGGTGCGCTGGTCGGTCACGATCCCCCTGTATGGCCACGTCAAAGCCGCCATTGGTGCCATCGACGAAGACGACTGGGAGCCCATCCCCTACCGCGACGGCGGCGACGCGCAGGTCGCGGAGACCACCATCATCGCCGGCGGGCGCGACAACCGCCGCGACGTGCGCCTCGTCGTGCGGCGCACCCGCCTCACCGACAGCGCGCAGGCCGCGCTGTGGCCCGACTGGCGCCACCACGCCTTGGTCACCAACCGAGACGACCTCAACAGCGCCGCCGGCGACGCCTATCACCGCCAACACGCCACCGTCGAACTCGCCATCCGCGACCTCAAGGCGAGCACCGGACTGGCGCACCTGCCGTCGGGGAACTTCTTCGCCAACGCCGCCTGGCTGACCTGCGCCGCACTGGCCCACAACCTCTACCGCTGGATCACCACACTCGCCGAAACCCACCCCACGGGACGTCTGCGCGTCGGGCGAACCGTCCGCAACCAACTCCTCGCTGTGCCCGGGCGCCTCGTCAACCACGCCGGACGCCCCGTCCTGCGCCTCCCCGCCCGATGGCCCTGGGCAACCACCTTCCACACCACCCTCACCAACATCCGCGCCCTACCCCAACTCTGCTGAGCCCCCACCAGAACACCCACCGCCCCACCGCCCCGGCGCCCTAGCGCGCCCCCACGCGCCCCAACACGCCCCCACGCGCCCCGAACCACCCCAGCGCCCCCTCACCGGCGCCCCACACCGCCACCGGCGACCCCAACCAACACCCCACAACCCCAACCGCCCCAAAAACCACCCCAACACACCCCCCACCAGCCCGAATCGGTGGATTCAGGCTAAACGCCTAACAGACGACCGAACCCTCAAACCGCAACCTGTGCCAGAAAGAATGACACGGGACAGCGACATAGGAGCTCACTGTCCAGCGGCCCAACGTGCGCTGCCGATGGATTGCTCAGCACTCTCCTGGATGTCGAGCCAAGGAAAGCACCGCAACGACGCCAGGGCGGCGTGCGGAGGGCTCGTGGCGTTCCCAGTGTTCACGCCGGCTCGGCGGTCGGGATGGCGATGCGCTCGTCGTCGAACACGGCGACGAGTTCGAGCCGGCCACCCATGCTTTCGACCACGGAGCGCCACGTCGACAGGAGATTGTCGCCGGCGGACTCCATCGCCGAGATCGACGCCTGTGCCTTCTCGAGGCGCTCGGCGAGTTCGACCTGCGTGAGTTCGCGATGTCGACGGAGTTCCGCGAGGTTGAAAGCCACAACGTCAGCGCGCGCTTCTTCCTTGATGGCGTCGATCCGGGCCCGACGTTCAGGGCTGATGTCGCCGACGATGTCGGTGAACCTGCGGTGTGCCATGTCGTGTTCCCTTCCTATTCGGTGTCGTCGAAAAAGCCCTGGGCTTTCAGTTCGGCGAGGTAGTCCTCGTAGAGTCGTTCCGCCTGGGGTATCGCTGCTGCGTACCACTTCGCCCACTGCCCGCTCTTGTCGCCGCCGAGGAGCAGGATCGCTTCACGACGGGGATCGAAGATGAACAGCACCCGGCAATGCTGGCAACACCTCTGGGCCGCAACTCCTTCATGTCGTGGTACTTCGAGCCCTTGACCCGATCGGCGTACGGCCGGTCGAGTCCCGGGCCGTGTTCGGCGAGAAGCTCAACAACAGCGATGACCTCGTCCTGTTCGGCAATGTCGAGAGTTCTGTACCAGACGGCGAACTCGTCGGTGCCGTTGACCTCCCATGTCGCACCTCATAAATATAGGGAGAGACCTATATAGTTTCAAATGAATATATGGGGTCGGAGGCGGCGTATCGACATCTCATCCACCGGCAACCCCCTAGTGTCCCGAGTTTCAAGTTCACTGGGGTGTTGACGGCCTCGACCACCCGCATTGGCGCAGGACCGGCGACGACATCGGTGCCTCAGAATATCCAATGAACTAAGAACTCAGGACACTAGGCGGCCACCGCACGTTGCGCGCCGCCCAGCCCCGCCCACACTCTCACGAGATCGTTCACGAGACGCCGCCCCACACCGCCGCGTCAGGCGCTCTGGCCGATTCGTTCGTGTTTTCGCTGGTTGGGTGCGGTTCCGGTGGGTTTGCCGCCGGCGACGGTGGGTCCGCCGTCGACGTTTGCGGTCCCGCTGGTCGGTCATGGCGCCGCTGGTCGGTCATGGCGCCGCTGGTCACTTTGGTCCTTTGACAAGAAATATCGGAAATATTACGAACAGGTGTTGTGGTTGTCGTAGGGGGTTGGTAGAGTACGGGGTACCGGTTCCTGACCGCCGCTTCGGCGGGGGTTGGTTTTCCCCGACCGGCTTGTCGACGCAGTCGACCGAAAACGTTTCGCTGCACGCCTCGGGGAGTGACCGATGACCCACCTGACCCTCTTCGCCAACCGCACCGCCACGGCGGCCCCGGTTGACGCCCCCGCAGAGGCCGGCTCCCGCAACGGCGCCGGACGGGCTGCGGCCGCAGGCGACGTGCTTGGGGTGGTCGCCGCCGGAGGCACCAGCGCCGGGCGGGATGTTGCCGCGGGCGACGTGTCTGCGACGGTGACTGGGCGAGCGGTGACCGCGGGCGGCGTGTCTGCGGTAGACGTTGGCGACGGGGCTCCGCGAGGGGTGGCTGCGCGCGACCCGCTTGCGGCAGATGCGGTCGGTGCGGCAGGTGCGGTCAGTGTCGGCAACGGCGTCGGGCGAGATGCGGTCCTTGCGGCGGCGGTTCCTGCGGTCGGCGTGGGTGTCGGCGACGGCGTCGGGCGAGATGTGGTCCTTGCGGCGGCGGTTCCTGCGGTGGCGGCCGGCGGTGGGGCGGCATCGGGGACGGCCTCCGTTGGTGTGGTGGCGGGCCGACTGGATGCTCTTGTGACCGGGTTGCGTGCTCTGGGCGGGGAGTGTCCGGAGGAGTGTTTGACGCTGGTGGGGCGCAGCGAGGCCGCCCTCGCGGCGGTGAAGTCCGAGGTGGTCGCCTCGCTGGCGCGCCGTGACGGCGAGGCGAGGACGGCGGAGGTGGTGCGCGACCGGTTGCGGCAGTCCCGCGGCGGCGCCAAGAGTGACGTGAAACTTGCCGGACAGCTCGCCGACCTGCCTGACACGAGCCGGGCGCTCGCTGGGGGCGTGATCACGCCGCAGCACGCGAAGATGATCGCCGACGCGTGTGAGCACACCCCTGTTGAGGAGGCCGAGTTGGTCGCCGCCGCGGAGCGCGAGCCGGTCGATGTGTTCGCCCGGACGGTCCGCGATCACGTCAACGACCGCTCCGGCGATGACCTGGAAGAGCGCCGGAAGCGCCAGCGGGCGCAGCGGCGGGTGAGTCTCTCCAAGAAGTCCGACGGCATGTACGAACTGTTCGGCAAGTTCGATCCCATCGCCGGGAACCGCATCGAAACGGCGCTCGCCGCGATGGCGAAGAAACTCTGGGTAGCCGAGGACCCGAAGAACCGCTCCACCCCCGCGCAGCGTTTCGCCGACGCGCTGGAGTTGTTGGTCACCCGCAACGGTGCCGGCAAGGCGCAGGGCACGAACCTGTTGGTGATCGCCGACTACGACACCGTCGCCGGGCAACTCGCTGACGCCCGCCTCGTCGACGGGACCCCCGTCGCGGCGAGCGAACTGCTCAAACTGGCGCTCGAGGCGAAGATCCTGCCCGCCCTCTTCGACGCCAAGGAACAACCGCTTTGGTTGGGTCGCGAGCACCGCCACGCCAGCGACGCCCAGCGCATCGCCCTCGCTGCACGTGACCGGGGCTGCGTCGGCTGCGGCACGTCCAACAACGTCTGCCAGCCGCACCACATCATCCACTGGGAACACGACGGCCCCACCGACATCGACAACCTCTGCCTGCTCTGCGGTGACTGCCACCAGAAACAAGTCCACACCAACGGCGCCGACATCCACCGGGCACCCACCGGCAAGTACACGCTCCAACACCCGCCCAACCCCCCACCGCCGACATGCCGCAACCACCTCGGCCGCCGCCGCGGCACCGGTAGTAGCAGCGCAGGCGGCACCATCAACCACCCCCTCCGACGCTGATCCCCACCCAGAATCACGCCGACAGCTCTAGCAGGCCGCGCGGGTAGGCGGCGCGCTTCAAGGGTTGCGCCCGACTCGGCCCTCGTCCGGCCCGGCTCCTCACCACAAAGTCACCGGAGGACATGTGTGCAGGTCGGCTCCCAGCCGCCTACCAGCGCACGCTCCAGGTCGACCGCACCCTGACGGCCCTGTTAGGCGACGGGGGAGTGCGGTTCGCCCGGAGAACGGCGGACCGAACCGGCCGGACCCGCTGCGGCGCTGCGGCGCCGGATCATCCAGAACAGCCAGGCCACGAGCACCATCGCTGCGGTGAGCGTCAGCAGGCTGGCACCGAACCCGCCGCTGGCATCGGCGATGCCGCCCACGGCGAACGGCCCGCCGAATCCGCCGATCTCGCCCGCCGTGAAGAAGAGACCGCTCGCCACGCCCATGTTGCGGCCGTCCACGCCACGGATCCCCATGAGCGTCAGCACGCACAGCGCGATGAGCCCGAACCGAAGGAAGCCGACGAGCAGGAGGAACGGTGTGGAGGCGATTCCCGAAACCACCGTCAGCATGGCGATGGTTGCTGCGAGGCACAGCGAGACACCCACGGGGGTTGCCAGCGCACGGCGTTCCCCCAGTCGGGTGAGAACTATCGGACCGAGCAGCCCGGCGGCGTACGACACGGACGTGAGATAGCCGGCTGTCGCGGGCGACACCCCGCTGTCCTCGATGATCTTCGGCAGCCAGTTGTTCAGACCGTGGTTCACGAAGAAGATGGCGACAGCCATGACCAGGACCAGCCGCATGACCGGATTCCCCAGAAGGGCGCCGGCGCCTTGGCGCGTGGCGCTGTCGAGCCCGAAACTCCGGGTCGCCGCGTGAGCCGGCGATGGGGACCGGGACTTCAGCCGGGCCGTCAGCATCAGCCACAGCACGCAGACGATGCCCGTGACGGCCGCCAGCACGAGGGGAACGCTCCGCCAACTGCCGCCGGCGGCAGGGCGGATGACGCTGTTCGCCGCCGCCACAGCGATGATCTGCCCGGTGACAGGTGCGGTCAGGTAGAGCGAGGTGGCCTTGGCCCGCTCGCGTGCGGGGAACCGGCTGACGACCAGTTTCGGCGCAGCGTTGGAGATCATCGGCGCCCCCAGACCGAACACGGCCACAGCGAGAAAGAGACTGACCCCGCCGGTGGCCAGCCCGCGCAGCACGCCGGACAGGCACAGCAGCACGCCGCCGGAGAACAGTGCCCATCGCATCCCGATGCGGTCCAGGAACCAGCCGCCCGGGATCGCGGAGAAGACGAACACCGCCGGCCAGGTGCCGAGGATCACGCCGAGGCGCGACTTGCTCAGTCCGAGATCCTCCGCCAGCGGTGTGAGCACCGGCGCAAGGGAGGCGACGACCAGCCCGAACGCGGTGTACATCGCCCAGACTCCCGCCAGGAGCACCCAACGATGGGGATCGGCTTCCCCGGCCGCGCCAGGAGTGGCCGCGGCGTGCGAAGCGGCGGCCGCCGCCCGTCCCGGCTCGGACTGTGGGGACTCGATTGCCGCCGTCCTCGACGTCGACGTGCCGGCGGGCGGGCCTAGTAGCCCAGGAACGTGAGCGCGTTCCGGGTGAGTTGCTCCACGTCGAGCCCGGCCGCCTCCGCGGCGCCGACCGGGTCCTTGGCGGCCATGTCGAACGGGTAATCCGAGCCGAGGACGAGGCGCTCCGCCCCCGTCACCGAGGCCAGAAAGCGGGCGTGAGCGGCACTATGGGTGAGGTTGTCGGCCCAGATCCGGTCCCGGAACACCTCGCTGGGCTGCCGGGTGCAGTCGGCGGACACGTCCGGCCGGGCCGACCAGCCGTGATCCCAGCGCCCCAGCACGCCGGGCGCGCAGCCGGCGCCGTGCAGGAACGCCAGCCGCAGACCGTCGAGTTGGTCGGCAATTCCCGAGAGGATCACCGCGCCGATGGCCGCCGCGGTCTCGGTCGGGTTGCCGAGCAGGTTGATGAGGTAGTGGTGGCCCAGGCCGGGGCCGGGCAGCTGCATGGGGTGCACGATCATGCACATGCCGAGCCGGTGCGCCTCGGCCAGGACCGTTTGCAGCGGGTCGGTCTCGAAGGACACACCGCCCACCAGCGGCGGCACCGTGACGCCGCGGACCAGGTCGATGTCCGCCAGGCGGCGCAACTCCTTCATTGCCGCGTCGAGATCCGCCAGCGGCAGCGAACCCAGGCCCCGCAACCGCTCCGGTGCCCGCTCGCACAGCGCCACGAGCCCGTCGTTGACCGAGGCGATGAAGGCAGCGGCCCGATCGGCGGGAGCGTCGAGAGCGAACGTGAAGGGCGGCGGCGACATGGCACGCACCGCCAGGCCGTAGGTGTCCATGTCCTCCAGGATCATGTCCAGGTCGTACATCGTGGCCGTCGGTATGGACAGAGACAGGTTCCCTAGATGCAGTTCGCCGTTCACCTCGCGCAATTGCAGCTCGCCGCTGGCGGTGGGTATGGCGAGGCAGTTCTCGGGCAGGACGTGCGCGTGCAGATCGATAGGGCCGGATCGCATGGTTCTCCCCAACTGAGGCGACAAAGGCCCGCTCACGCTACAGGACACCCGCCGCCGCCCGCCCGCCGACGATTCGGGCGTTTCGCCCCGACGCCGCGGTTCTGTCGGCGGGGCCGGGCTGTGCTGCCGGCCGCCTGCCTCAGACGATGCCGGCTGTGACCAGTTCGGCCAGTTCGGCGGCGCTCAGCCCCAGGAGCCCGCTGAGAATCTCCTCGTTGTGCGCCCCGAGGTCGGGGCCCACCCAGCGCACTTCTCCCGGCGTGTTGGAGAGCTTGGGCACGACATTCTGCATCGGAAGCTCGCCGAAGTCGGGATGGGCGAGGCGCACGATGGCTTCGCGGGCCGCGAAGTGGGGGTCGCGCAGCATCTCCGGGGCGCGGTAGATCTCCCCCGTGGGCACGTCGTGTGCCAGGAGCACCTCGTTCAACTCCTCCGCGTCCAGGCCGGCGGTCCATGCGGCGATCAGCTCGTCCAGTTCGCCCTGGCGGGCCCCGCGGGTCACGTGCGTGGCGTAGCGCTCGTCTGTGGCCAGGTCGGGCCGCCCCATGGCGCCGGCCAGCCGGCCGAACACGGTGTCCTGGTTGGCGGCGATGATCACCATCTGCCCATCCGCGGTGGGATACACGTTGGACGGCGCCACGTTGGGAAGGATGGCGCCGGTTCGCTCCCGCACGTAGCCGGTCACGGCGTACTCGGGAATCAGCGACTCCATTACCCCCAGCACCGCCTCATAGATGGCCGAGTCGACCACCTGGCCACGGCCGGTGCGCTCCCGGGCGTGCAGGGCGCACAGCGAGCCCACGCAGGCGAACGTGGCGGCCAGCGTGTCGCCGATGCTGATGCCCACCCTGCTCGGCGGGGAGTCCGGGTTGCCGACCACGTAGCGCAGCCCGCCCATCGCCTCGCCGACCGATCCGTAGCCCGGCCGTCCGGCGTACGGGCCGGTCTGGCCGAATCCGGTGACCCGAACGAGGATCAGGCGGGGGTTGATCGCCGCGAGTTCCTCGTAGCCGAGCCCCCACCGTTCCAGCGTGCCGGGCCGGAAGTTCTCCAGCAGGATGTCCGAGGAGGCCACCAGACGTCGCACGAGATCCTGCCCCCGGGGTTCCCGAAGGTTCAGGGTGATCGACTTCTTGTTGCGCGCCACGACGGGCCACCACAGCGAGCGCCCGCCGGAGCGCTCCCGACCCCATTCCCGCATCGGGTCGCCCACGCCGGGCTGTTCCACCTTGATGACCTCGGCGCCGAAGTCGGCGAGGAGCTGCCCGCAGAAAGGTCCGGCCAGCAGGACGCCTGTCTCCACGACGCGCAGACCGTCGAGTGCAGGGGCCATCGATCACTCCATCCGTCGCCGACCCGCCGCGCGGCCTCCGGTGCGGTTCGTGGCAGCGGGCAGCGGTACCATCTGGGCGGATCACGCTACGGACGGGCGGCGGGATCGTCAAGGTGCCCGGAGGGGCGCAGGAGAGGGGTCGACGATGGCACGGCAGGGCGCAGCGGCGGTGGAGATCGTGGACGTGGCTGCCCGCGACGGCTTGCAGAGCGATCCGGCGATGGTCTCCACCGCCACCAAGGTGGAGCTGATCGGGCGGTTGATCGACGCCGGCGTCCGCCGGCTGGAGGCCGCCAGTTTCGTGCATCCCCGCCGGGTGCCGCAGATGGCCGACGCCGAGGCGCTCATGGCCGCCCTGCCGCGGTCCGACGACGTGACCTACATCGGTCTGGTCATGAACCGCCGGGGGCTCGACCGGGCGCTGGCCGCAGGGGTGGACGAGATCAACGCCGTGGTCGTGTGCTCCGACACGTTCTGCGAGCGGAACCAGGGCACGACCACCGCCGAGGCCGTGGCGGTCTGGGAGGATCTTGCCGAGGGAGCCCGGGCCGGCGGGATCGGTGCCGGGGTGACGCTGTCCGCCGCGTTCGGCTGCCCGTACGAGGGTGAGGTGCCCACCGAGCGCCTGGCGACGGTCGCCGCCGAGGTGGTCCGCAGCGGCCCCGTGGAGATCGCCATCGCCGACAGCATCGGGGTGGCGGTGCCTCCCGACGTGATCGAGCGGGTGGGGGCGGTGCGTGAAGCCGTCGGTGATGAGGTGCGGCTCCGGGCGCATTTCCACAACACCCGCAATACGGGGTTCGCCAACGCGGTGGCCGCCATCGATGCCGGTGTCGAGGTGCTCGACGCCAGCCTTGGCGGCATCGGGGGTTGCCCCTTCGCCCCGACCGCCACGGGCAACATCGCCACCGAGGACCTCGTCTACCTGCTGGACCGCATGGGCGTCCGCACCGGGGTCTCCCTGGAGGCGCTGTGCACCTCGGCGCTGTGGCTGGAGCAGGTTCTGGACCACCCCGTGCCCGGCTACCTGTCCAAGGCCGGCGGCTTCCCCACGGGCGCCGTGTCGTAAACCCGCTCCCCCGCTCCGGACGGGCGCGCCTGCGCCGTGCCCGGCCACAGCGGGGTGATGTGGCGGAACATGCGGCCCGAGGCCAGACCCATGTGCAGCAGAACCAGCGGCGGGTCACCCTCGCCGGTAATCCGGAGATGGACGTGCCCGCCGTGTGTGGCGTAGAGCCTGCGGTCCGTCCCCGCCGGCTAAAGCATGGGTCCTCCCGTGGATAGCCGGACGATCAGAGTGCGGGGGATACTATGCTCCCCGTCCGAAATGTGGGCAACGTCTGACGGGGAAGTCATGAGACGTGGCTACGCGGACACCGAAGTCGGACAGGTCCACTACGTGGAGGCCGGAGCAGGGCCGCCGGTCGTTCTTCTCCACCAGACGGCGAGCAGTTCGGTCATGTACGCCCGGGCGCTGCCCCTTCTTGCCGTGGACGATGACGAGGAGCGCGACGAGTGGCCGGCTCGCGACGACTTGAGGAGCGGCTGGGTGCCGGACGGGAAGGGAGAGTTCCCCGAGCGGGACATCCTGGACCACGTGGCCCACTTCGCGACGGAGAACGACGACGCGGTCATGTCCTTCGTGGACCGCGTCGAGGGGGAATGACGAGCCTCGCGCGTGCTTCCCGACGACAAATGACAGCGGGGCGATCCCACTGGTGGGTCACGGTGTCCGGGATGCTGACAGCCATGGTGCTGAACCTGGACCAGGCGACGGTACTCCTCGGGGCGCTCTCCATCGCCGAAGCCCTCGGCGCCGACCTGTCCGCCACCCAGTGGATGTTCTCGGGGTTCCTTCTGCCGCTGGCGGCGCTGGTGATTCTGAGCGGCGGGCTGGCGGACCGGTTCGGGGCCCCGGTCATTCTCCGCCTCGGTCTGGGGTTGTTCCTGGCCGGGACCGTCGGCTGCGCCTTCTCCGGCAGCATGGAATTCCTGGTCGGTATGCGGGTGGTCTCGGGGACGGGTGCAGCGTTGGCCTTCCCTGCGTCGGTGGCGCTCCTGCGGGTCCACCTGCCGGCCGGGCGCCCGTTGACGCGGGCGTTGGGCCTGTGGTTCACCGGTGCGCTCGGCGGCTCGGCCATCGGTCCACTCGTGGGCGGGTTGCTCCTGCGCGTATGGCCGTGGTGGTCGATCTTCTGGCTGTCCGCCGGCTTTGCCGTGGCTGCCCTGCTCCCCGCTGTGTTCGTCGTCCGCGCAGATGCCGTTCCGCCTCCCGGGGTTCGCCTTCGGGTGCTTCCCAGCGTGACGGGCTCGGTCGGTCTGGCGGTGCTCATCTGGGGTGTGATCAGCGCCGGTCAGGACGGCTGGGGTTCCTCCTCGGCGCTCTGGCGGATGGTGCTGGGGCTCATCGTCCTGGGGTTGGGCGCGGTCTTCCTCCGTTCGGGCGACGGGGCGCGCCGCGACCCCGAGATCGATCGGCGGATACTGGCCGGAGGTCTCGCCATCATGCTGCTGGCGGTCTTCGCCGTCGTCGGGACCATGTTCTTCGTCATCACGTACATGCAGACGGTGCTCGGCTTCTCCCCGCTGGTTGCCGGCGCCGCCTTCATGCCGTTCGGTGTGGTGGCCGCCCTCATCTCGCCGTTCGCCATGCGGCTGGTCGAGCGGTTCGGCTTCGGGCGCATGCTGGGGGCGGCCGTTGTGCTGGAGACGGCCGGCTTGGCGAGCCTGTCCCGCATGAGCCCATCGTCGAGCTATGTGGTTATCGGGATCTCCCTCGCGCTCGTGGGCAGTGCCATGTCCATCTTCCCGGGGGTGTCGCTCCACCTGGCGCTCAGCGCAGCACCGAGTTCCCGCAGTGGTTTCGTCTCCGGCGCGCACACGGTGGCGATACAACTCGGCCAGCTTCTCTCGATTGCGCTCATCGGGTCGCTGGTCGCCGGGAGCGTGAGCGGCGTCTACCGCACGAAGCTGCTCGGTGCCGGGCTCGATCCGCAGGTGCCCTCCGAGATCACCCGTGACCTGACGTTGGGTCGCAGTGCCGCACCGCCGGGCGTCTCGGCGGCCGACGGCCGGCTGTACGAAACTCTGGGGCAGGAGGCGTTCACCACGGCCGTGGGGCGGGCGACCCTGCTGACGCTGGGGGCGGTCCTGGTCGCGGGCGCGCTGGCGGCGGTGATCCTGCGGCCGAGGCGCAACGCAGCCCGAGCCGTCAGGAAGATCGAGGAACCTGCCCCCGAAGCCGCTCGATAACACCGTCGGTCGGCATCACGTCGGCGTATTTGGCGTCGAGATCGAACAGCCCTATGTCGTGGCTGACCTGAATGCGGTCGTAGACGCACTCCTCGGCGATGACGGCGAACTGCCGCCGTCGAACGCCAAGGTCGAGCTGCAGGCCTGCGATGTCCTGCGCGTCCGGGACGGTCGCGTCATCGGCGGCCGCAGCTACTTCGACCTCAACACAATCTCCAGCCAGATCGCCCGCGAAGCCTGATCCCACAGCCCCGGCGGATCCGCGCCTGGGGTGCCGGCCCGGTAACTGCACGACCCACCGCCCGAGAAGTGCGGCGGGTGCGACCGCAATCCCGTCGCTGTCGGCCGAGCCGCCCCGCTGCCGGGGTTCTAGGGCCAGCGCTTCGCGAGTCCGCCGGGCAGGATCGCGTATGCGTAGGGGCCGATGGTTGTTGCCCGGCGCAGGATGGCTTCCCAGTTGTGCATGAGCCGTTCAACCATGGCGTCACCCGTCAGATTCGGATTGGGGATCAGAAAGAGACGAAGATGGGGCGACCTCAGCAGCCGGTGGCTGCGGCCAGGGTTCGGCAGGCCTCGGCCACGCGCCCTGCTGTCAGGGTGGTGAGGCGGCGGCGGAAGGCGACACGCCCGATGGTGTGGATGTTGTCGAAGTTGACGGCGCAGTCGGTCGGCACGCCGTCGTGCGACGGGGTCAGGTGGAGTTCCGATACGAGTCCTCGCCGGACGCGCGTGAGGCCGGCCACGACGACGGCCCCGATGCGGTCGGCGACCGGATCACGTGTCAGCACGAGAACGGGCCGGTCACCGCCTGGTGTCGCCGCGAACCAGATCTCACCTCGCCGCATCGACCCAGTCTCCCCATTTCTCCGCCGGCCCCCAGTCGGCGATGGCTGCCAGCGACAGTTCGTCGTCGTCGAGCGGTGTCTCGATCCAGGCCCCGGCGTCGTTCTCACCGGCGAGACGGAGGAGGTGGCGGCGCAGGGCGTCGCGCAGGAGTTCGGAGCGGTCGATTCCCAGGACCTCGGCCCAGCGTGTGGCGTCGGCGGCCTGTTCGTCGTCGGTCCGGAAACTGAGCATTGTCATACAGTTACTGTACTTTGTATGACAACTCTGGGGCCACGCGGATCGAGCAGAAGCTCCGCCGGCGGTCACCCCTCGGATCTCGCCGGGGTCGAAAGTAGGGTTTTGTGGTGTCGATGGTGGTGGGGCGATCGAATGGACCGGGGGATGGGGGTCTTCGGGGGCGCTCGGCGGTGGTGCGGTGGGTGCAGGCGGCCGTCGTGGGGCTGGCGGTGGGACTGGCGCTGTGGGGTGTGCTGCACGAGGCGGCACCGGTCGGTCCGTTCTTCACCGTGTCGGCGGTGGGCTGTGGCGGAACGTCGTTCGCAAGCGGCTTCGCCGTGGCCGACGATCTGGTTGTCACGGCGGCTCACCCCGTTGCCGGGCGGCGCCGGGTGGCGGTCACGGATGTCGCCGGGCGGACCCGCCAGGGTTTCGTCGTGGCGCTCGACCCCGCACTCGACGTGGCCGCCGTTCGCGTGCCGGGGCTCGGCGCCGATCCTGTCACGTTGGCAGCCGGTGACGACGCTGCCCTGGCGCCGCCGGGTGGCACCGGCGTCGTGGCCTCGATGTCCGAGGGCGGCGAACTGCTCGCCAAGCCATTCGAGGTGACCCGCCGCGTCCGGGCCAACATTGACGACATATATCTGGCCCGCCGGGTGGTCAGGCGCGCCCTGGAGTTGACCTTCGGCGGCACGTACGGTGACTCCGGCGCCGCCGTGCTGAATGGTGACGATGTTGTCGTGGGCATGGTCTTCGCCACGTCGCGGTCGCGGACCGAGGTGGGCTACGCCATCCGCAGCGTCGAGATCACCGAAGTGCTGGCCGAGGTCGCCGAACTCCCGCGGCGCACCTCCTGCGTCTGAGCGGGCGGGCCCCCTCAACTGTTCTTGAGGGGGAACCGGAGTTGCTCGTGCGCCGGGCCCCGGGCGCGCCCGTCGAGTTGCACGTAGCCGGGCACCTCGTCGTGGCGGGTGTCGAGGTAGATCTTGGCCTCGGGCGGGCCGCAGAAGGGCCGGTGGCTCCAGCGGATCTCCACGTGCCCGCGCACCTCGCCGCCCTGCCCGCCGGTGCGCTCCCGGTACCGGGCCGTCCAGTTCACCCGCGGCTGGCCCCGACCGTCGGGCTCGACGGCGAAGGACCTGATCTCGTAGGCCTGCCGCCACTCCCAGGGCGTGACAACCCTGAGCCGCATTGTCCGCCGCCGGTCGATGCCCAGGATGTAGTACGTGGCGGAGTAGATGCGCAGCAGCCGCCACAGCATGCGCTCCTGCTGCGCCGGCTCCCGGAGGGCCTTCCGCCATCGGTCGGCTGATCTCATACTCACCCGGCCGATGAGGGCGTCGTATTCGGCTCTGAGTTCGGGCGGCATTCGTCGACTGCCCCGCTCCTTGAACGCGGCCCTGAGCCGGCCGCGCTGTGCGGCATCCAGACCGCCCGGCGCCTCCGGCATGGCCTCGGTGCCCAGCAGCTCCAGGGCGCTGCGGTAGAGCGCTTTGTGCTGGCGAGGCGCCACCTTGGCGAACCAGTCGGGGTGGCTCGCCCGCGAGGAGGGGGCCAGGATGTCGTCGAAGACCCGCGCCGGGGCCGTGTTGTGCAGGATCTGCGACAGGTACTTGCAACTGATCATGTAGACCCGGTCGATCAGCAGGTCGGCGGGGATGGCCTGGTCGCCGGGGATACGCCGGTCGCCGCTCCACTCGATCAGCCGCGGTGCCCGCCCGCCGAGCCCCGCGGGGTGGCGGGCGAAGAACGCCCCGTTCCCGAACGCCGCGAGGGCGAGGCCGTCGTAGTCGCCGCTGTTGAGGATCCGGTCCAGCCGCTCCCACGTCTCGCTCCCGATATCAAGAGCGCCGGGCCGCTCGCCCACCGCCTCCTCGAGCGCGCCGAACCCCGTCGTCCCCAGCGCAGTGGCCAACTCGCTGACAGTGGTCCGGTCGTCAGGCACCTTGCCTACTCGATGCCGGCTTCAGCCGGAGCGACGACCCGCTGGCTCTGGTTCCGGCTGCGCCGGTTGGCCACGCGCAAGCTCGGCGAGGCGGGCCACGTCCTGCAGGTCGAGCAACTCGATGACGTCCCGGATCGGCTTGCCTTCCCCGGTGGTCGCGGCGAGTGCCTTGCGCCCGTTGCTGTTGCGCGCCGGGCCATTGGTGGTCAGCAGTACCAACGGCGGAGGCACCGGGTTACCGGCGGCCTGCTCGGCGAAGTACAGCGCCGCAGCCTTCCCGAGCGCCTTCCAGAGTGTGTCCATGCGGCGAAGACCTGGTCGCTGGGTGACGGTGAAGGCACCCGAGACGTCGAATCGCCACCGCCGCCCCGACTGGTCTGACGCCTCGAAGTTGACCTCCACGCCGCCGAGGCAGCGCACCCGCTCTCGAATCTCGCGGAAGCCGCAGTGGACGAGGATCTCCTCGGCCAGCGCGCGGGCCTTACGCCCCTCGCGTACTGCCCGTGCCTGGAAGTCATCGTCCTGACCGGCTGTGTTGTCGTCGGTGTGGTCGCCCTCGGTCCCGGCTCTTACTTTCGAACCAACCGCGGCGCTGTCGCCGTTGTGTCGCAGGTGTGCCGTCCTCGCGATGTGAGGGCCGGCGTGGGATTGGTCGCCGCTGTGCCCCACGTGTGCCCTGGCGCCGTCGTCGGCGTCGTTGCCGTTGTTGATTGTGTCGTCTCGCAGCGGGTCAACCCGTTCCCCCGAGGTGCAGTGACGGTCGGCGCTGTCGTCGTTTCCTTCGGTTGACGCCGGTGTCGGCAAGTCACCGGGGTTGTCGAGTGATGCGGAGCGGCCGTTGCCCTTGGAGGTTGGCGGCACAATGACCTCCCACCGTTGGGAGCCGCTGCAATTCTCGAGGCGCGCCTTTTCGGCTGCGATGCGTTGCTGGGCGAGGTCGATGTAGTCGGCGTCGGTGTCGAAGCCGACGTAGTGGCGGCCGGTCCGCACCGCTGCCACGGCGGTGGTGCCGGCTCCCATGAACGGGTCCAGGACGAGGTCGCCGCGGTAGGTGTACAGGTCGATTAGACGCTGTGGGAGTTCCACGGGGAACGGCGCGGGGTGGCCCACCCGGGTGGCGGAGGCGGGGCGAATATCCCAGACGTCGGTCGTGGCCTCCATGAACTCGTCCGCGGTGGCCGAGCCCACCGCTGGCAGGTTGGCCTCAGCCCGCTCGGCGGGCCGTTGCGCCCGGTCGAAGCGGCCTTTTGAGGCGATGACGACCCGCTCGGTGAGGTCTCGCAGGACCGGCGTGCCCGGCCGCTGGAACGATCCCCAGGCGCAACTGCCTGTGGCGCCGCGTGCCTTCTGCCAGATCACCTCGCCGCGCAGCAGCAGCTTGAGCCGATTCTGCAGAATGTCGATCACGTCGGCCGATAGCGACCGGTAGGGCCTGCGCCCCAGGTTGGCGACGTTCACCGCGATCCGACCGCCCGGCTCGAGTTTGTCAACGCACTGCTCGAAGACATCGTGCAGCATGTCCAGGTAGTCGATGTACGTGGCCGGGATGTGGCCCTGTCCCACGGCCTCCTCGTACTCCTTGCCGGCGTAGTACGGCGGCGACGTGACCACCAGCGCTACCGAGGACTCCTCGATCAGCGGGCGCCCGTCGTCGCCGCGGGCGTAGTCGTCCATCGCACGGGCGTCTCCCACCCAGAGCCGATCGGTGCACGCCGGACGGGCCACCTCGGAGTCCTCGCTGATTGTCGGCAGCGGGAAGCGGCTGTAGAAGGCGGAGGCGTCGTGGCTCTCGCGCCGCCCGACCCCGAAGTTGGACGTGGAGGTGCTCTCACGCCGCCGCTCTGGTCTGCTCACGCTGCCTCCGAACCGTTCCCGAGTCATTCATCGCCGAGGCGCGACGCGGGAAAACTCCCGGTCAAGACCTGTATGCAACCTACACGAGCTGTGTGACATTCTTGAGGACTCCGCGAGGACGCCAGGGCGTGGTCCGTGGACGAACTGCGGTGACGATGGAGGTAACCGATGAGCACGATTCGACTGGTGATTTGCGGGGTTGGGAGCGTCGGCAGGAACGTGGCCTGCCTGGCCGGGAGCCGGCCCGGCGCAGAGGTGGTGGCCGCCTGCAGCCGCAATCCGGCCCTGCTCGGTGCCGACATCGGTGAGCTGGCCGGCGGTACCCCGCTCGGCGTGACGGTAACCGACCGGGCCACCGCCCTGGCCACTCCGGCCGACGTGCTGCTGATCGCCACCACCTCGTTCGTGGCCGACGTGAGCGACGACATCGTCGCCGGGGTGGACGCCGGTCTGAACGTGATGTGCACCGCCGAGGAGATGGGCTACTCCTGGGCGATCGATCCGGCCTTCGCCGACGACATCGACGCCAGGGCCCAGGACGCCGGCGTCACCGTGATCGGCGCCGGTGCCAACCCCGGCTACATCTACGAGGTGCTGGGCCTGGCGCTCACCGGCGCGGCCTGCCGTGTGGACAGCATCGAGGTGCGTCGTGTCGTGGACCTCTCACGCTTCAGCGGCACCGTGCAGCGGCGCCTCGGCCTCGGCTACGACCCCGCCGAGCACGCAGCCGGCGTGGCGGCGGGCCGCATCTACGGCCACATCGGCTACCCCCATACCATGCGGACCTTCGCCCGGCGCTTCGGCCGGACGGTGGGCCGGTTCACCGAGACCATCGACCCGATACCCGCCCCGGAGGCCATCGACACCGTGGCGGTGCCCATAGCGCCGGGGCAGTCCGCCGGCTTCACGCAGGTAACCACCGGCTTCACCGGTGACGAGGCGTGGTTCACGGCGACGTTCGTCGGGCACGTGGACCTGGCGTCGGTGGACCTGGCCCCCGAGGACTCCCTCAATGTGGTCGGCGACCCTGACCTGCACGCGGTCGTGCGCCCGGGTTTCAACCCGCAGTCCACCACGATGGCGGTGCTGGTCAACATGCTGCCCCACGTCGTCGCCGCGCCCCCCGGCCTGCTGTCCATCACCGATCTGCCCATCCCCAGCCCTTGGGGATGAGGCGCACCAGGAGGTAACCATGAGCAACTCGCAGGCACCCGAACGGGTCGCCCTCCTTACCGGCGCGGGCGGTGGTCTTGCCGGTGCCGCGGCCCGGATCCTGGCCGAGCGCGGCGGCTACCGGCTTGCCCTGGTGGACAACCGCGCCGACGCCCTGGAAGGAACGCTCAGCGACGTGCGGGCTGTGGGCGCCGAGGCGTTGGGTCTGACGGTGGACCTCGCCGACGCCGAGCAGGTGGAGTCGGTCGTTCCCGAGGTGGTGGCGCACTTCGGACGGGTGGACGCCCTTGTCAACGCCGCCGCGGTGTTGTTCCGCATGCCGCTGGAGGACGTCACCCCTGAGCGGTTCGACTTCGTGTACCACATCAACGCCCGGGCGCCCCTGCTGCTCTGCCGCGCCGCCATGGCCGACATGGCCACGCGCGGCTGGGGTCGCGTCGTGAACGTGACGTCCACCGGCGTGTACGAGGGGGGATTCACCACGACGTCGCTGCTCTACGAGACCACAAAAGGCGCCGTGGCGGTGATGACCAAGATGTTCGCCAATGCGGGGGCCGCCGATGGGATCCTCGTCAACACGGTCTGCCCCGGCGCGATGCGCACCCGCATGCTCACCGAGCAGACCGACCCGGCGCTCGTCGCCAAGGCCGAGCGCGACATGATCCCCCTGCGGCGCCTCGGCGAGCCGGAGGAGGTGGCGGAGATAATCGTCTGGCTGCTCAGCGACCTCAACACCTACGCCACGGGCTCGGAGTTCGACATCACCGGCGGCATCGCCCTGCACTGATCACGCTCTTGCGCCGGTCGCAACGCCGGCGCGTTTCCGGCCTGTCAGGTTGAGGTCCTCGGAAGGGCCGCTACTGGAGCGACGCGCTGGACGCCGGCCCGCGCTGAGCCCGGTGCCGGGTCGGCGCTGAGCAAGGAGATGACAATGCGCAGGTTCGAGGGGAAGGTGGCGCTGATCAGCGGCGCGGAGGGCGGAATCGGCGGCGCCACGGTGGCGCGACTGGCTGACGAGGGGACGACGGTGTGGGCTGCCGTGCTGCCGGGCATGGAAGGGCCCGCCGGCTATCCGGCGCTGGAGGTGGACGTCACAGTGGAGGAGCACTGGACGGCCGCCCTGGACACGGTGGTCGAATCCTCGGGGCGCATTGACGTGCTCGTGAACAGCGCCGGGATCCTGGGCATCGGGAGCGCCGAGGACACCACGCTCGAGCAGTGGCAGCGTGTGCTGGACGTGAACCTCACCGGAGTGTTCCTCGGCTGCCGGGCCGCCGTCCCGCAGATGCGCCGCGGCGGGGGCGGATCCATCGTCAACCTGAGTTCCTTCGCCGGGCTTCGCGGCCTCGTCGGCATGGTGTCCTACGCCACCTCCAAGGGGGGTGTGGTGACCCTGACGCAGTCGCTGGCCAAGGATCACGCCGCCGACGGCATCAGGGTCAACGCCGTGTGTCCCGGCGCCGTCGACACACCGATGGCCGCGGCCGTGCTGGCAGCCGCCGAGGATCCCGAGGCGCGGCACCGGCAGATGGTGGAGGGGTATCTGATCGAGCGGTTGGCGCGGCCCGAGGAGGTCGCCGCCTCGATCGCCTACCTGGCAAGCGACGACGCCTCCTTCGTCACCGGGCAGGCGCTGTCCGTGGACGGGGGCCGCACAATCCATTGAGGTCTCGGCGCGCGGCTCCGAGTCTCCCCATGGCGCCGCTATCGGCTCACGCGGTCGTCCGGGAACGGCACGACGTGCTCGTCGTCACAGATGAGTCGGGAAGGATGGCTCGGTGGCGGGTTGATGACCCCGGGCCGAGAGCACCAGCGCTTCCCTGCCGCCCCGTCAGTTCGCGTCGTCTCTGATGAATGCGGCCATGCCGGGAATGGTGAAGGCCACCAGGCCGCGCGCGGGAGCGTAGATGAGTCCGCGACGGATCATCTGGTCACGGCTCGTGCTCAGCTCTCTGTGCGACTTGCCGACCCGGGCGGCGACTCGCCCGCTCGGTACCACTCCATCGGGAGTCTCCTCGTCGGCCATCGCCGTGAGATAGGCCCGCTGAGCCGGCGTAGCCCGTTCCCATCTCGGTCCGTAGAAGCTGTCCCGGAGTTCGCTCTGCGCGATGAGGACCCCAACGCGGGCGTCGTCCGTGGAGATCGCGTTATGACTCGGAGCACCGTCCCAGATCATCTTCCCGAAGACCTGCAGAAAATACGGGTAGCCCTCGGCGGCTATCACTGCGTGATCGAGCGCGTCGGGTTCCCATGTGACGTCCAGAGCCTCTGCAGGGCACCGGAGCGCGTCGGCGGCCTCCGGTCGGGCCAGCGCTCCGATCGGGCGGTAGGCGAAGAGCCTCTCGGCGTACGTCTTGGCCTCGGTGAGGAGGGTGGGAAGGTTGGGGAGGCCGGCGCCGCAGACAGCCACGGGGAGCCGAAGTCGGTTCGCGCGGTGGGCCGCCCCAGCCAACGCAGCAATGTCGGATCGAGGGATTTCCTGTAGCTCGTCGACGAGCAACAGCACACCGGCGCCGAAGTCGGCGGCAGCCTCGCCCAGGTCGACCAGCAGTTCGGAAAGATCCAGTTCGAGGTCGCCTGAGTCGGCACGCCCGTCCAGCGGGTCGACGTCGATGCCGATGCCGATCGAGCCGTCGGGTGACGCCCGTAACGAGAACGATCTGAACACCCGTAGGGCGCTTCGGAGACGCGCCGAGGATCGATGCCGCAGCGACGTGGCGCGGAGTGAACTCGTCAGTGCCCGGCACGCCAGAAGGCGGAACGGCCGGTCCGCGTCGGCTTCGATGAAGGCCGACACCCAGCCGCGCTGATCGGCCAGCGAGCGGAACTCCTCCAACAGCACGGTCTTGCCAACGCCCCGCAGTCCCGTGAGGAGGACGCCGCGCTCAGCGCGGCCTGCAGCCAAGCGGTCGAGTGCGACCTCGAAGGCGGCCAACTCGGATTCGCGGCCGGCCAACTCGGGCGGCCGCTGACCGGCACCGGGCGAGTACGGGTTCCGAACGGGGTCCATGCCGGAAGAGTCTACAAGTGTCTATAGAACATCTCTAGACAAGCATAGAATTATGTAGATAGTGCTACGTAGAGCGGTCGTCTATGGGCCGGCGATCGGTTGGGGAGGGACGCCTCTGGATGTCGACATGCTGTGCCTCCGTGAGCCAGCGGATTCGATGGCGAATCGTTCGAGCACTCCTGTCCTGATCAGAGCCGCGAGCGACGTAACCGCCGATTCCCGGCCCCGCGGTCCCGGAGGACTGCTGACGCCGTCCAAGGCTCAAGTCAACGTGGCCGAATCTCGACGCGGGCCGCAGCAACAAGCCTCCACTCGACGATAGGCAAGTAATTGCGCTCGACTGAGGCCAAGCGCAGCGCCCACGGCTTCACCAACCCCCACAACTTCGCCGCCCGCGGCCTCCTCGTGACATGATCCACCCAACCGACACCAGCAGACCCAAAACCCACGTTTCCGCGAAGGCTCTAGTACTCGCAGGTTCCGATTACACCTGCCCACTGGAGGGGCGATGCGTAGTCGGCCGTGTGGTTCAGCAGTGACGTGCCGATGCCGGAGCCGTCCCTGCGCGGACTTGAGCATCAGATGGCGGTCCAGCCTCCGTCGACCTTGAGGGCGGATCCGGTGATTAGCGCCGAGGCGTCGGAGGCCAGGAACACGACGGCGCCGGTCACGTCGTGCGGTTCGCCGAGACGCCCCAGCGGGATACGCCCCAGCGTGTCGGCTCGGAAGGCCTCGTCCTCCAGGAATCCCGCGGTCATGGGGGTCAAGATGAAGGTGGGGCAGACGGTGTTGACCCTGATGCGGTGCGGGGCCAGGTCGATGGCCATGGCCTTGGTCATGCCCTCCATGGCGTGCTTGCTGGCGCAGTAGACCGAGCGCCCGGCCCCGCCCACGTGGCCCATCTGCGACGACATGTTGACGATGCTCCCGCCGCTGCCGGCCGCGGCCATCTTGGCGGCCACTACCTGCGCCACGAAGAACGCTCCCGTGACATTGATCCGCATGACCTCGTCGAACGCCTCGCGAGTGACCTCCAGGAACGTCTGCGGCCGGTTGGTGCCGGCGTTGTTGACCAGCACGTCCCAGTGCCCGGGTGCGGCGCCGATCACCTCGGACACGGCCGCGGTGTCGGTGCAGTCACAGACCAGCACGTCGGCCCGCCCACCGGCGGCCTCGAGGCCCGCCGCGGCCTGCTCCAACTCGCTGCGGGTGCGGCTCAGCAGCGTCACTTCGGCGCCGGCCGCCGCGAGGGCCTCGGCGCACGCCAGGCCGATGCCTCGCCCGGCTCCGGTGACGAGTGCCCGCCGGCCGTCCAGGCGCATTCCGCCCGGAGGACCTCGGAGCGCCCCGTCAGGGGTCTCGCCGCTCATGGCCGTCGCCCGTCCGGCCACGCCGCGCTGTCACACATCCCGCAGTCCCGCACGTTGCGGCCGGGGGCATCTGCGGGGGTCCCTGCGCTCATGCCAGCCGCCGGACCCTGATGTCGGCCTGCGCCTTGTGGCCGGCGAAGCCCTCCAGGGCGCACAGCCGCGAGCAGTACTCGCCCAGCAGCACCGAGGCCTCGTCGGTCAGCACCTTCTGGTAGGTGCAGGTCTTCAGGAACTTGCCGACCCACAGACCGCCGGTGTACCGGGCGGCCCGACGGGTGGGCAGGGTGTGGTTGGTACCGATGACCTTGTCGCCGTAGGCCACGTTGGTGCGGGCGCCCAGGAACAGCGAGCCGTAGTTGCCGAGCCGGTCGGCGAACCAGTCCGGGTCCGCGGTCATCACCTGCACGTGCTCGGAGGCGATCTCATCGGCGATGCGCACCATCTCGTCGTCGTTGTCGGCCACGATCACCTGGCCGTAGTCCCGCCAGGCGGTCCCGGCCACCTCCCCGGTCGACAGCACCCCGAGTTGCCGCTCGACCTCGGCCATGGTGGCCACCGCCAGTTGCTCCGACGTGGTGAGCAGGATTGCCGGCGAGGTGGGGCCGTGTTCGGCCTGTCCGAGCAGGTCGGTGGCGCAGATCTCGCCGTCGCTGGTGTCGTCCGCGATGACCAGCGTCTCCGTCGGCCCGGCCAGCAGGTCGATGCCGACCCGCCCGAACAGCTGGCGTTTGGCCTCGGCCACGAACGGGTTGCCGGGGCCCACCAGCATGTCCACGGCCGCCATCGACGACGTGCCGAGTGCCATGGCGCCGACCGCCTGCACGCCGCCGAGGCAGTAGATCTCGTCGGCCCCGCCGAGGTGCTGGGCGGCCACGATGGCCGACGCCGGGCGGCCCTGGAAGGGCGGCGCGCAGGTCGCGATGCGTTCCACGCCGGCCACCTTGGCCGTCACGACCGACATGTGCGCCGAGGCCACCAGCGGGTACTTCCCCCCGGGTACGTAGCAGCCCACCGACCCGACGGGAATGTTGCGGTGCCCCAGGATCACGCCGGGCAGCGTCTCGGCCTCCACGTCGTGCATGGAGTCCCGCTGGATCTGGGCGAAGTTGCGGATCTGTGCCTGGGCGAAGCGCACGTCGTCGAGGGTCTCGTCGGGGATCTCGGCCACGGCGGCGGCTACTTCGGCGTCGCTGAGGCGGAAGTCGTCGCGGTCCCAGTTGTCGAAGCGGATCGACATCTCCCGCACGGCCTCGTCGCCGCGGTGTTCGATGTCGTCGAGGATCTCCGTCACCGTGGCTCGAACCTGCGCGTCGCGGGCGCGCTTGGTCTCCTCGGTGATGCCTGTCTTGAGCCAGCGGGCCATGTGTCCTCCTGGGGCGGTCTGTCGGCAGGGCGATGAGGCTCGGGCGGAACCTACCGGGTGGCGCTTGGGATGCCGCGGTGTCGCACCGTTAGCCGCTGCCGGCGAACCGGGGTTCGGGCAGGCCGCAGATTCCCGCGTCCACGGCGAAGATACCGCCCGCTAAGGGCTGGCCGGGGGCTTGCGGGAAACCGCCACCCGGCCCGATGGACGTGACGTAGATCGTGTCGAGGTCGGCGCCGCCGAAGGCCGGCATCGTGGGTATCTCCACGGGCATCTCCACGACGCGATCCACCTTCCCGTCGGGGGTGAGGCGCGCCAGCGACCAGCCGAACGCGCAGCTTGACCAGTAGCACCCGGTCTCGTCAACGGCCGCCCCGTCGGGCACCCCCGGCAGTCCCGACCAGTCCGAGAACACCTGCGGGTCACCGGCACTGCCGTCGTCGGGGTCGTAGCGGTAGCGCCACACCACCGCCCTCACCGAGTCGGCGAAGTACATCCGGTCGCCCTCGGGGGAGAACGCCAGCCCGTTGGAGACGCCGACCTCGCCGCGCAGCACCGTGTGCGATCCGTCGGGGTCGATGCGGTGCAGCTTGCCCGTGGTGGGGCCGCCGGTCTGGTCCTCGGCCATGCTGCCCACCCAGAAGCGCCCGGCGGGGTCGCAGCGGCCGTCGTTCATGCGGTTGGCAGCGGTGCCGGGCTCCAGATCCAGCCACGGCGTGAACGACCCGTCGCCGGGGTCGAGCCAGCCGGCGCCGTTGCGCATCGCCACGAGCAGCCGCCCGTCGCCGCATAGCGCCATCGAGCCCGGTTTGTCCGGCGTCGGCCACACCTGTTCGGCGCCGCTCGACGGATCGAACCGGTGAATGCTGCAGCCCTCGATGTCCAACCACCAGAGCACGCCGGCCTCGCCCTCCCAGATGGGACACTCGCTGAGCCGGGCTCCTACGCCGGTCACGTACTCGACCACCTGACTCCCCTCTCGCGTCATCGTGATTGCCGCCGTGGATGCCGACAGCAGGCGCTGTGCTCCGCCGCTCCGGCACCGGCGCAACCGTACTCGTCGCCCGCCGAGCTTCGCCGGGCCCGCGGCCGGCCGAGCACCTCCGCCTCACGCAGCCCAGCGATGTCGCCGATGCGTCACTCGGGCGCCACGTTGGGCATGACGCCGCTGGTCAGCGCCGACTACAGTCGCGACCACTCGGCGCCGTCGTGCGCCAAGGGATTCACAAGAAAGAGCCCGCCCCGAGCAGGGCTCGTTAGGGGGTTTCCATGTACCCGTCGTCGTTCGACCTGACGGTGGCCGGCTCTGTGGCCGAAGCCGTCGCAGCGCTGCGTGAAGGGGGGGAGGACGCCCGCATCCTGGCTGGGGGCCAGAGCCTGATTCCGATGATGAAGCTCCGGTTCGCGTCCCCGTCGCTGCTCGTGGACATCAACGCCGTTCCGGGACTCGACGTCCTCGAACGGGTCAACGGGCACCTGCGGATCGGGGCCACCGTCCGCCATGCCGCCATCGTGTCCTCCGACCTGCCCGCCGGGGCGGTGGCCTCGGCCGCGCCCTGGATATCCGACCCGCTGGTGCGCAACCGGGGCACGCTCTGCGGCTCGGTGGCACACTGCGACCCCGAAGGCGACTGGAACTCGGTGCTGTTGGCCACCGGGGCGGCGGTCGTGGCGGCCGGCTCCGACGGCGAGCGGTCCATCGACATCGGCGACTTCGTCGTGGACTTCTTCACCAACAGCCTCGCCCCCGGCGAGATGGTCACCGAGGTGCACGTGCCGGTGCCGTCCGGCGCCTCCGGCGGGGCCTACATGAAGCTGGAGCGCAAGGTCGGCGACTACGCCACCGTCGGGGTGGCCACCCACCTCGAACTGGACGGCGACGGGCGGATCAGCGCCGCCGGTGTCGCCATGACGTCGGTGGCGCCGGTTAACCGCAAGGCCACCGACGCCGAGGCGCTGCTCGTCGGCGAAGCGCCCAGCGACGACCTGTTCGCCGCCGCCGCCGAGGCGGCCGCAGCGGCATCGGAGCCACGCAGCGACGTGCGGGGTTCGGCCGAATGGAAACGCAACGTGGTGCGGGTCTACACCCGGCGGGGGCTGGAAGCGGCCCTGGCGCAGGCGCAGGCCGGCGAGGAAGGAGAGTAGGCATGGAGATCAGCGTCACCATCAACGGCGCCGCCCAGTCCCACGACGTGGAGCCGCGGCAACTGCTCGTGGACTACGTGCGGTCGACAGTGGGCCTTACCGGCACGCACATCGGCTGCGACACCACCAGTTGCGGCGTCTGCACGGTCCTGCTCGACGGCGTGCCGGTGAAGTCCTGCACGATGTTGGCCGCCCAGGCCGACGGCCACGAGATCACCACCGTGGAGGGGCTCAAGGTTGACGGCCAACTGCACGCTGTGCAGAAAGCCTTTAAGCAGGAGCACGGCCTCCAGTGCGGTTTCTGCACGCCGGCCATGATGCTCGTGGGCGCCGCCCTGCTCGAGAGCAACGACGACCCCAGTGAGGACGAGATCCGCTGGGCGATCTCCGGCAACCTCTGCCGGTGCACGGGATACATGAACATCGTCAAGTCGATTCAGGCCGCAGCGGCCGAGAGGAGAGCCCAATGACGGTCACCGCAGAACTCGACACCCCGCCGGAGATCGGCGGCATCGGACACAGCGTGCTGCGGCGCGAGGACGACAGGCTCATCGAGGGTCAAGGCGACTTCCTCGACGACATGGTCCTGCCGGGGATGCTGCACATGGCCATCCACCGCTCCCCGCTGGCGCACGCCCGCATACGGGGCATCGACACGGCCGCGGCGTCGGCTGTCGAGGGTGTCGTTGCGGTCGTGACCGGCGAGTTGATGGCCGCCCACAACCTGGCTTGGATGCCGACCTTGTCGGGCGACACCCAGGCGGTGCTCGCCACCGACAAGGTGCGCTACCAGGGCCAGGAGGTGGCGGCGGTGATCGCCACCGACCCGTACATCGCCGCCGACGCGGCCACCCTCATCGAGGTCGACTACGAGATGCTGCCGGCCGTGACCGGCCCCCAGCAGTCGCTGTCCGCCGACGCCCCGCTGATCCGCGACGAGAAGGAGGGCCAGACCGACAACCTGGTCTACACCTGGGAGAGTGGCGACGCCGCGGCCACCGACGCGGCCTTCGACCGGGCGGCCAGGGTTGTCTCGCTGGAGACGCACTACCCGCGCTCGCACCCGGCGCCGCTGGAGACCTGCGGCATCGTGGCCGACGTCAACTCCGTCACCGGCCAGGCCACCCTGTACCTCACGTCGCAGGCCCCGCACGCCCACCGGACGCTGTTCGCCCTGGTGGCCGGGCTGCCCGAGCAGAACATACGGATCATCTCGCCGGACCTCGGCGGGGGCTTCGGCAACAAGGTGCCGATCTATCCCGGGTACGTCGTCGCCACGGCGGCCTCGCTGCTGCTGGGCACGCCGGTGAAGTGGATCGAGTCGCGCAGCGACAACCTGATCTCCACCGGGTTCGGACGTGACTACTACATGCGCGGCGAGCTGGCGCTCGACGACGGTGGACGCATCCTGGCGCTGCGGGCCGACGTGCTCTCCGACCAGGGCGCCTTCTATTCCGACGCCCAGCCGTCCAACTTCCGGGCCGGCCTGTTCCACGTCGTGACCGGGTCGTACGACTTCCCGGCCGCGCACGTGACCACCCGGGGGGCGTTCACCAACAAGGCGCCCGGCGGGGTGGCCTACCGCTGCTCGTTCCGCATCACCGAGGCCTCGTACCTCATCGAGCGCCTCGTGCAGAACGCGGCCTACGAGATCGGCATGGACCCCGCCGACTTCCGGCTGGCGAACTTCATCCAGCCCGAGCAGTTCCCCTACACCACGCCCACCGGCTTCGAGTACGACTCCGGTGACTACCCGACGGCGCTGCGCAAGGCCATGGACGAGGTGGGCTACGAGGAGTTGCGCGCCGAGCAGGCAGCAGCGCGGGCCGAGGGCCGGCTCATCGGCATCGGCATGGCCCACTTCACCGAGGCCGTGGGCGCCGGGCCGTCACGCACCTACGACATCGTCGGGTTGAAGATGTTCGACTCGGCCGAGTTACGGGTGCATCCCACCGGCAAGGCCATCCTGAAGCTCGGGGTGAAGACCCAGGGCCAGGGGCACGAGACCACGTTCGCCCAGATCGTGGCCAGCGAGTTGGGCATTCCCTTCACCGACATCAAGGTGGTGCACGGCGACACCGACAACACGCCCTACGGCCTGGGCACGTATGCGTCGCGCTCCACGGCCACCAGCGGTGCGGCCACGGCGATGGTGTCGCGCAAGCTGGCCGACAAGGGGCGCAAGATCGCCGCCCACCTGCTGGAGGCCGCCGAGGCCGACATCGACCTGGCGGCGGGTGTCTTCTCGGTGCGGGGCACACCCGACCGGTCGGTGACCATCCAGGACGTGGCGTTCGCGGCCTACACGAACATGCCCGAGGGCATCGAGCACGGCCTCGAGGGCAGCCACTACTACGACCCGCCGAACCTCACCTTCCCCTACGGCAGCTACATCGTGGTGGTCGAGGTGGACGCCGAGACCGGCGTCTGGAAGGTGGACCGGATGGTGGCGCTCGACGACTGCGGCGTGCGGATCAACCCCATGATCGTGGAGGGGCAGATCCACGGCGGCCTCACCGAGGGCTTCGCCAAGAGTTCCATGCAGTGGATCACCTTCGACGACGACGGCAACTGCATCGGCGCCAACTTCATGGACTACCTGGTGCCGACGGCCTGGGAGACCCCCCGGTTCGAGCTGCTGGAGACCTGCGTGCCGTCGCCGCACCACCCCATCGGGGCGAAAGGCGTGGGCGAGTCGGCCACGGTCGGCTCCCCGGCGGCGTACGTGAACGCGGTCATCGACGCTCTCGCGCACCTCGGTGTGCGCAACATCGACATGCCGCTGCTACCCGACCGGGTCTGGGGCGCCATCCAATCAGCGTCCTGATCTCAGCGACTCTGATCGCGGCCGCCGGCATCTGCGGCTGTCCGGGCAGGAGCTGGGGTGCCGCTCTGCTCCTCCACGCAGGCGAATAGTCGTCGCAGCCCGGCCCCCCGGCTCCTGCCCTCGCTTTTGGGCGGCAGCGCCGCCCTCGGGGGTTGAACTGAGGGGGGTTCGACGGTGACTCTTTCCGTGTTGCGTGAGGCTGTGGTGCTGGCCGATGCGCGGACGCCGTTCGTGCTGGCGACCGTGGTGTGGCGGCGCGGGCCGTCGTCGGGTCAGCAGGGATCCAAGGCGCTGATTCTGGCCGACGGCACCGTCCGGGGCTGGCTGGGCGGGGCGTGCGCCGAGCCCACCGTGGTGGTGCAGGCACGGGAGGCCCTGCTGGACGGCGAGCCCCGGTTGCTGCTGCTGGGCGACGTGGAGGCGCTGCTGTCCGGCGCGGTGACGGGCGGCGACGATGCTCCTCCAGGCGGCCTCGGTTCCGACGGTGAGCCCATCGGCCGCGACGTCGCAACTGCAGAGGGCGCCGGCGGTGGTGAAACGGCAGGCGGTCATTCCTGGGGTGGCCCCGGCGGCACGTACTCGGTTCCGATGGCGTGTGAGAATGACGGTGCCCTGGAGGTGTACTTGGAACCCGTCCCGCCGCGCCCGCAACTCGTCGTGATCGGTCGCTCGCCGGCTGTGGCGGCTCTCGCCCTCATGGGGCGCGCCCTGGAGTGGGACGTGGCGGTGATCGACGACGGCGGGTCACCCGACGAGCACCCGCTGCCCGAACTGGTGCGCACGACGCTCGACCTCTCCGGCCTGGGCGTGGGTGTGGGGTCGGCGGTGGTCGTTGCGACGCAGGGCCACTACGACGACCTGGCCCTGGTGGCAGCCCTGGCCACCGACGCCGCCTACGTCGGCCTGGTGGCGGGGTCGAAGCGGGCCGACGCTGTGGCGGAGAACCTGCGCGGGCGCAGCGTCTCGGAGGAGGATCTGGCACGCATCTGTGCGCCGGCAGGGCTCGACCTGGGGCGCCTCACGAACCGGGAACTGGCCGTGGCGATCATGGCCGACCTGGTTGCCCGGCGCGCCTCGGGCGAGTTGTCGCGCTGGGGTGCCGTGCCCGAGGCTCCGGCAACGGCCCTCGACCCGGTCTGCGACATGACCGTCCTGGTGGCCGACGCCAAGTACCACTCAACCCACGACGGCGCCGACTACTGGTTCTGCGCCCCCGGCTGCAAGAAAGCCTTCGACGCCGACCCGGCGACCTTCAGGGTGGAGGCTCCACCGGCCTGACAGGGCGCCCACCGGCCCGCCACGAGGACGGATGATCTGACCCCTCGATCCGCATCCGACGATGGACGGCCGACGCCGACGAAAGCCCTTTGAGCAGGTGCCCGTGTCAGCGATCTAACAGCGGTATTCTCGCACGACTTGACACGACCCGAGTACGTCGGTACGGTTCGGATCGATCTAATGGATCGATCCAATAAACCGGTCCAAAGATGAATCGGCCACGTGGCGGGGGAATCGTGCCAGCCGAACACCACATTGTTGCCGCGGTTCGACGTGACGGGGCGGCCTATGCCAAGTCGGGCCCTTGCCCTACTCCGGCGAAGGACGTCGCGGAGCCGGCGGTGCCGAGGGCCGTGTAGGGGCTAGAGGATGCTGTCGCTCAGGCCGTCTCGGGAGTGCCGCTGGGATTGCGTCAGCCTGGGTGAGGTCATGCTCCGATTCGATCCGGAGTGGGGCCGGGTTCGCACGGCGCGGTCGTTCCGGGTCTCCGAGGGCGGTGGCGAGTACAACGTGGCCCGGGCGCTGCGGAAGGTATGCGGACTCCGAACGGCGATTGTCACGAGCCTTGTTGACAACGAGGTCGGGCATCTGGTCGAGGATCTCATGATGGCCGGTGGCGTGGATATGCGCTACGTCAAGTGGCTGAACCACGACGGGATCGGGGCATCGGCTCGGGTCGGTCTGAATTTCACCGAGAAGGGCTACGGGATCCGGCCCGCACTCGGGGTGAGCGATCGGGCTCGCGGCGCTGCGTCACAACTGGCCCCCGGCGACATCGACTGGAAGCGACTGTTCGGCGAGGAGGGAGTTCGATGGTTCCATACCGGCGGCATCTTCGCGGCCCTCTCCGATACGGCGGCCGAGTCGGCGCTGGAAGCCATGGTCGCAGCGCGGCAAGCAGGGACCGTCGTCTCCTTCGATCTGAACTATCGGTCCTCACTCTGGGCGCCGCAAGGGGGGCAACCTGCGGCGGTCGAGGTCAACCGCCGTCTGGCACGCAACGTGGACGTCATGATCGGGAACGAGGCCGACTTCACTGATGCGCTCGGGTTCGAGGTCGCCGGCCTTGATCACGAGATCTCCCGGATCGACTCCGGCGACTTCAAGACGATGATCGGTGAGGCGGTTGGAGCTTTCCCCAATTTCGAGATCGTCGCCACGACGCTGCGGACCGCCAAGACAGCGGGATTCAACGACTGGGGGGCGATCCTGTATGCCGACGGTTCGTTCCACGAAGCCCGGACGCGTCGTAATCTCGAGATCTATGACCGCGTTGGCGGGGGCGACGGTTTCGCTTCCGGGATGATCTGGAGCTTGCTGGAAGGGAAGAGCCCGGCGGATGCGGTGGAGTTCGGTGCTGCGCACGGGGCGCTCACCATGACGACGCCTGGCGACACTTCGATGGCGACGGTCGCCGAAGTCCGGCGCGCGGCGTCAGCGAAGGGTGCCCGTGTTGTCCGGTGAGAACGTTGAATTCCGTGGGCGGGCCGGGCTTCGACAGGGAGCGATACGTGTTGGGTACTGAGAAGAGCGCCGGCGGCCGTCGCCGGGTACGCCTGGCCGATGTGGCGGCCTCCGTCGGCGTCTCGCGCTCCACCGCCAGCCTTGTATTGCGGGGCAGCCCGCTGGTCGCCGAGGAGACCCGTGCCAAGGTTCTCCAGGCCTGCAAGGACCTGGGTTACGTCTACAACCGGGCGGCGTCCAGTCTCCGAGCACAGAGAACGGACTCGGTCGGGGTGGTCGTCACCAGTGTTGGCAACCCGTTCTTCGCCGAACTCGTGGATGGTGTCGAGTCAACGCTGTCGGTCAGTGGTCGAACGGCGATCCTGGCCCAGCACTCGGAGAGCTTGCGAGCCCAGGACGATCTGTTGAGCCGGCTCATGGAAGCCGGTGTCGACGGCGTCATCGTCACCGCGGCCTACGGCACCGAGCGGGCGACGCTGGAGCGGCTGACCGCTGCCGGCGTGGCGGTGGTTTCCACCACTCGTCGAGTGCCCGGTGTGGGTGGGGCCTACGTCGGCTCGGACAACGTGGGCGGGGCGCAAGCGGCGGGTCATCATGTCGCTTCGGTTCATTCGCCGTCGTCGATGGCGCTGGTGGGCGGATCTCCGGCAGGGTCGCCGTTTCTCGAGCGCTCGGGCGGGATCCGGGCCGGGGTTGCCGAAGCGGGGGCTGACCCCGACCGAATCATCATGATGCCCTGCACGGTGTCGAGACACGACGCGCACACCGCAGCCACCGATCTGCTGGGGGGCTATCCGGAGTTGCCGATTGCCGTGTTCGCCTACAACGATGTCGTGGCCTTGGGGGTGGCGTCCGCGGCCCGCGAACGGGGTCTGACGGTTGGCCGCGACGTGCTGCTGGTGGGCTTCGACGACATCGAGGCCGCCCGCTTCGAACAGCCTCCGCTGTCGACGGTGCGGGTCGGCGTGGCGGAGATGGGGGCGGCGGCGGCCGATTTGCTGGTCGACATCATCGAGGGGGTCGATGTCGCCGAGCCTGACCGTGTCGTCGGTTCGTCGCTCGTGATTCGCCGGAGTTGTGGCTGTGATGCCGACGAGCCCGTCGGCGAGATGAGTTGAGGAGAGGGTATGACCGTTCGACGGCAGCGTCGTCAGCGTAAGGAAGTCCCGATCATCGACCTGGGCGATGTCGCCGCCCTTATTCCCGATGGCGCGGTCGTCTCGATCAGCTCCTCCTCGGGACTTGCCTGCCCGGACGCGTTGCTGGAAGCCATCGGACGGTCGTTCCGGGCGACCGGGTCGCCGCGAGGACTGACCAGCGTGCATCCCATCGCCGCCGGCGACATGTTCGGGATCAAGGGCATCGATCACATCGCCATCGATGGTCTGCTGAGCAGGGTGATCGCCGGCTCGTACCCCAGCGGACCCTCGGCGATGGCCCCGCCGGCGATCCGGACCATGATCGACGAGAGTCGGGTCGAGGCCTGGAACCTGCCGAGCGGCGTGATCTTCCAGATGCACGCGGCAGGCACCACTCGCCAACCCGGGGTTCTGAGCAAGGTAGGTATGGGTACCTTCGTCGACCCTCGCCTCGGAGGCGGTGCATTGAACGCCGTCACACCGACCGATCTCGTGGGGGTGGAAACCGTCGGGGGTGAGGAGTGGCTGCTGTATCCGCCCCTGCGACCCGATGTCGCCCTCATCCGCGGCACCACGGCCGATACCCACGGAAACATCACCACCGAACACGAGGGCGCCCCGCTCGGGATCCTCGAGCAGGCCTACGCGGCCCGTAGCAACGACGGCGTTGTGATTGCCCAGGTCAAGCGGGTGGCCAAGGTGGGCAGCCTCTCGGCTCAGAGGGTTCAGGTACCGGGGGCGATCGTTGACGCCGTTGTCGTGGTCCCCGATCAGATGCAGGCGACCCTGACATCGTACGACCCGGCACTCTCGGGAGAGATAGTGGCTCCGGACGGTGTGATCGAGCCACTGCCGTGGGGCCTGGAGAAGGTTCTGGCCCGACGCGCGGCCGCCGAACTGGAGCCCGGGTGGATCGTCAACCTCGGGTTCGGGGTGTGCGCCGGCATTCCTCGGATCTTTCTCGAACAGGGGAGGGATGGCGCCATTACCTGGCTGACCGAACAGGGAGCGGTCGGAGGTTTCCCGCTGACCGGCTCTGCTTTCGGCTGCGCCCTCAACCCCGCGGCGGTCATGGCCTCACCCGAGCAGTTCAAGTTCCTCCAAGGCGCAGGGTTCGACGCCACGTGCCTGTCGTTCATCCAGGTCGACCAACACGGCAACGTCAATGTCTCCCACCTGCCCGGCAAGTCGCACGTATCGGCTGGCCTCGGCGGGTTCGCCGACATCACCTCGGCCGCGCCCAGGATCGTCTTCGTCGGCACGTTTGCCGCCGGCAGGAGCAACATCGAAGTCGGTAACGGAGAGATGCGCATCAAGGCGAACGGCCCGATCCCCAAGTTCGTCCCCGAGGTCGCACAGGTTTCGTTCAGCGGCCCCAGAGCCATCCAACTCGGTCAGCACGTCACGTTCGTGACCGAGCGCTGCGTGCTGGAACTGCGACCCGAAGGCCTCGTCGTGACCGAGATCGCCCCCGGGGTGGACCCGGTTCGCGATGTCACCCAACTCGTCGAGATCCCGCTCCGCATCGCCGGCGACCTCCGGGTGATGGATGGGGCCCTGCTTACCGATGCTCTCTTGGGCTCTAGTTTTGGATCGATCCAATGACGACGGAACGTGCTGTGGGGCTCACAGTGGCCGACGGTGTGGCCGCCGTGACCCTGCAGCGACCGGAGAAGCTCAACGCACTCACTCTGGCCATGCTGGCCGACCTCGAGAGTGCGATCGAGTTGCTAGAGGTGCGAGCCGATGTCCGTGTGTTGACGATCACGGGGCAAGGCAGCGCGTTCTCAGTAGGGGCGGATCTTCAGCAGTTCGGAGCGCAGACACCGGAGACGGCGCGAACCCGTTGGATCACGGCCGGCCATCGGGCGTTCGCACTCCTCGCCGTGTTCCCCCGCCCGACGGTGGCGGTGGTGAACGGCCCGGCCTTCGGCGGCGGCCTCGAGTTGGCACTGGCCTGTGACATCCGGATCGGTGCAACGACCGCGAGGCTCGGCCAGCCCGAGGTGGGCGTCGGCACCGTGCCCGGTTGGGGTGGCACGGCCCGTCTGATCGCCGCCGTCGGGGCAACCAGAGCCCGCGAACTCATCCTGACAGGGCGGCACCTCGACGCAGAAACAGGCTGTGCCTGGGGTCTGCTCAACGCGATTGCGCAACCTGAGCACCTCCCGGCGGCGCGAGATGACTACCTGGACCAACTCCGTAAGCCGTCGCCGGTCGCGCAGGAGTTGGCCAAGATCGTGCTCAACGCCCTGACCGGGAACCTGGCTCCGGCCCAAGCCCTGGAGGCGCTGGCCGGATCCCTGTCGACCACCACCGCCGACCTGCAGGAGGGAATCGCCGCCTTCCGCTCGAAGCGGCCTCCGGAGTTCACGGGCCGATGAGTGGCGACACCACCACTCGCGTGCCGGTCCCCGCGGATGTCGCCGGTCTCGCCGCCGGTGCGCTGGAAGTGGTCAGGGCCAAGGTCGGCAACCTGATCGTGAACCATCCGGGCCTGTTTCCGCTCTACACCGAAAAGGGCCGCTGGGCCCATGACATGCCGGCATGGACCAACTGGGGCGAGGGCTTCCTCGGCGGCCAGTTGTGGATCCTCGCCGAGCAGACCGGCGACGAGTATTGGCGGCAGGCGGCCGAGAGTTATTCGGTTGCGCTACGGGGCCGGGAGTTCGACCGCGAGGTCCACGACCTGGGATTCACGTTCTGGCCCACCTGGAAGCGGTGGCACCGCCTCACCGGCGACCCCGACCTCGAGGAGGTGGTGGTTCAGGCCGGGCGCACGATGGGTCTGCGCTTCGACGACAGGGCCGGATTTCTCCGGTCCTTCCTCGCCGACGACTCGACGTTCATCGACATCATGATGAATGTCGGCATCGCCCAGTACGCCGCCGACGTCGGCGACGACGACCGGCTTCGGAAGATCGTTGAGGCGCACTGCCTCAACACCCGCCGCCGCCTCGTACGCGGCGACGGCAGCGTCGCGCACGAGGGGATCTTCGATCCTAAGACCGGTGTGTTCCTCCGCCAGTCGACTCAGCAAGGGTGGCGGTCCGACTCAACGTGGGCGCGCGGCCAGGCTTGGGCCCTCTACGGGTTCGGGACCATGTACGCCTTCACCGGAAACCGGGCCTACCTCGACACCGCCCGGGCGTGCGCTGACTTCTTCATCGAACGAACTGGTGCGGCCTGCATCCCGCCCAACGACTGGGATGAGCCCGGACCGACCGTCCCCCGTGAATCCTCAGCCGCAGCGATCGCCGCCAGCGGCCTCCTGCAACTGTCCGAACTAACCGACCGGACCGACGCCGGGGCGGCCGAGCGCTACCGGCAATATGCCTTCGACATCGTCCGCACGTTGTGCACGCCCGAGTTTCTGGCTTCGGAGGACCCGGACTGGGAGGGCGTCCTCAAGCACGCCTCCTACCACGAACGGCACGGCTACGGCGTCGACGAGAGCGTCATGTGGGGCGAGTACTTCTTCGTCGAAACCCTCGACAAGTGCCTCGGAGGGAGGTGGCTATCGAGAGACATCTAGACGCCCCGGCCGGTGGCGACCACGCAGCAGCGTCCGGCCACCACTGGGAGAGCAAGTAACACCGACCACGACCACAACGGGGGGGAACCGCGTGACCGGTTCCTCAACCAGCAAGCACCCAACAGCCAAGCAACGGAAGGAAGGAACATTGAGAAAAACAACGGTAGGGGACCACACGATTGGTTCCCCAACGACTGAAAGAAAAGCCACGAGGAGACGAAGTATGCGACTCCTTCTGGTCCTACTGTCGGTCCTCGCCCTGGTGGCGGCAGCATGCGGCGACGACGCAGCCGACGAGCCGGCCGCCACCCCCGACAGGGGCGCGGCCGACGAGCCGGCGCCTCCCCCGCCGGCGGAAGAGCCCGCTGCTGCCGAGGAGCCTGCGCCTGCGCCGGCGCCTGCTGCTGCCGAGGAGCCGGCCCAGCCCGCAGACGAGCCCGCTGAGACCGCGGACGACACAGCCATCGCTCAGGTGAGCGGCGAGGTCGAGGTCTTCAGCTGGTGGACATCAGGAGGCGAGGCGGCAGCGCTGGACGCACTGTTCGCCACTCTGACGGCGGCCCAGCCCGACATCGAGATCGTCAACGCCGCCATTGCCGGCGGGGGCGGCTCCACGGCCCGGGCGGTGCTTCAGACCCGCCTCGGGGGTGGCGATCCGCCCGACACCTGGCAGACCCACCACGGGGCCGAGATCCTCGGCCAGTACTCCGAAGCGGGCTTCACCACGGGCTTGGACGATCTGTACGCCGAGCAGGACTGGTACGACCTCATCCCAGCGGGGCTCGTCGAGGCGCTGTCGTACAACGGCGAACCGCAGATGGTCCTCACCGGGGTCCACCGGGGCAACGGCTTCTGGTACAACAAGACGCTCCTCGACGGGCAGGGCATCACCATCGGTGACACCCTCTCGGTCGATGAGTTCCTGAGCGTTGCCGCGACCCTCGACGCGGCCGGCATCGATCCGCTCTGCGTCGGTGACAGCGGCATCTGGGCATCGGCCGAACTGTTCGAGAACACCCTGGTCGGTGTGATCGGACCGGAGGCCTATCTGGGCCTTTGGGACGGCACGACATCGTTCGAATCCCAGGAAGTGAAGGACGCCATCGCCGTCTACGGACAGTTCCTGGCCTTCCAGAACGATGACCACGCCGCCCTGTCGTGGGACCAGGCCGTGGCCAAGGTGATCGACGGACGCTGTGCGTTCAACTCGATGGGCGACTGGGCCTTCGGTGAGTTCCTCAACGCCAACCTCGAAGAGGGCGTCGACTTCGGATGGGTAAGCCACCCCGGATCGGACGGTGCGTTCGTGGCGGTCACGGACGGCTTCACTCTGGCCGTGGGTGCACCCCACCCCGAGGCCACCATCGAGTGGCTGAAGGCCATCGGCAGCATCGAGGGTCAGACCGCGTTCAACCAGCTCAAGGGATCGATCTGCGCTCGGACCGACTGCGATCGGGCCGACTTCGGCAAGTATCACAACTGGTCGATGGACTCGTTCGGCAGCGACGTGATCGTGCCGACCGTGGTGCACGGCTCGGCCGCTCCGGCTGCGTTCCAGCAGGCACTGAACGACGGGATCACCGTGTTCGTGGTCAGTGGCGACGTTGACGCCCTCGCCTCCGAACTGGCCGCGGCGGCGGCAGCCTCCGGATTCGGGGGCTAGCCACGAGGCCACCGAGGCGGTTCGAGGCCCATGGTGCGACTGTGCACGGAGGGCGCTGTCGGAAGCCTGCGTTGGGGACTCTCGACTCCCCCTTGCCGCTGCGACACGGATCGAACCGCCGGGGGTGTGCGGGGCACAGGTGAATCCTCCCTGTGTCCCGCACTCCTCTCTGGCTAACGTCGGATCGACCGACGAAGGAGTGCGATGGCTCCAACGGTGACGGAGCACGCTGCCCCGACCGCGACGGCGCCCCAAGACCTTCCACTGCGCGGAACCGGTCGGACGAGGGTGCCCCGGTGGCTGCGCCGGCGGCTCGCTGCGGTGACGTCACCCCTCGTTCTGCTCCCGTCGCTGTCGGCCGTCGGCATCTTCGTTTACGGGTTCATCGCCTACACCTTCTGGGTCTCGATCTCCAACTGGTCGACCCTCAAGGAGGACCTCAGCATCAGAGACCCGGTGCTTGGCAACTACGCGGACTTGTTCAAAACGACCCGCTTTCAGGCCGACATCCGCAACACGTTCGTCTTCACGGCGCTGTTCCTGCTCTTCGCCGTTGTGGTCGGTCTCGGTGCCGCCATCCTGCTCGAGCAGAAGGTCAGGGGCCGACGGTTCTTCCGCAACGTCATCCTGTTCCCCTACGCCATTTCCATGGTGGTCACGGGCGTCGTGTGGCGCTGGATGTTCAACCCCGAAGCGGGGGTCAACCTGCTGTTCGACGCCACCGGCTTCAACACCCTGCTGAAGGGGGCCGGCGTCGGTGACCTGCGGCCCGGATGGACGACCGAACCCGACGTCTGGTTCCAGGTCAACGGTGTGGTCGAGCGCATCGTGCCCTTTGGGGACCGGATCGGGGTCCAACTCGGCATTCCGGCCGCCCTGATCCCGGTCGCCATCGCCGCCTCGTGGCAGGTCGCCGGGTTCGTCATGGCCATGTACATCGGCGGCATGGCGACCGTTCCGGACAGTGTCCGCGAAGCGGCCCGCATCGACGGCGCCTCGGAATGGCAGATCTACCGCCGGGTCGTGATACCCATGATGAAGCCGGTCACGATCACCGTTCTGGTGATCCTGTTGCACATCTCGCTGAAGACGTTCGACCTCGTCGTGGCCATGGCGGGCCCCGGCCCCGGCTTCGCCACCGACCTCCCGTCCCTCTACGTCTTCGAGACGATGTTCCGGGCCACCCGCTACAACGCCGGCACCGCGGCAGCCATTGTCGTGCTGCTCTTCACGGTGATTGTCATCGTCCCGTACCTCGTCCGAGCCGCCAGGGTGGATCGATGACCATTGCCGCACCACCGCGGGATTCGGCGACGACGTTCGCGGCGATGGCCCGCGCCGCATGGCGACGCCTGCGGGTCGCCAACGCCTGGGGCCCGTGGCTGGTGCTCGCCGCCATGGCCGCCTTCTTCCTGATGCCCATCTACGTCCTGGTGATGAACGGGCTCAAAGACCCGCTATCGGCGGAGCTGTCCCAGATGTGGCGGCCACCGTCGCAGTGGTCGCTCGGCGGGTTCCGAGAAGCCTGGTCGCGGCTCTCCCCGAACCTCACCAACAGCGTCCGGCTGGTGATCCCCGCCACAGCCATCTCGACCTTCCTCGGGGCGCTCAACGGCTACTTCTTCGCCAAATGGCGGTTCAAGGGGTCGGAACTGTTGCTCACCCTGCTGCTGTTCGGGTTCTTCATCCCGTACCAGACGATCCTGCTGCCCCTGGTGCGGTTCCTGCAGTGGGTCGACCTCTACGGCTCGATGCCCGGCCTCGTCCTGACGCACGTCGTCTACGGGCTCCCGATCACGACGCTCATCTTCAGGAACCACTTCTTGACGCTGCCCCACGGTCTGTTCGAAGCCGCCCGAGTCGACGGGGCGGGACCGTTCCGGGCTTTCTGGTCGGTCATGCTGCCCCTGTCGATCCCGTCAATCGTGGTGGTGGCCATCTTCCAGTTCACCAACATCTGGAACGAGTTCCTCTTCGCCGTCACCGTCGTTCTCGCCCCGAACGAGCAGCCCGTAACCGTGGCCCTCAACAACCTGTCGGGCAGCTTCTCCGTGGACTGGAACGTGGTCATGGCCGGCGCCGTCACCGCCGCCCTACCGACGGCGCTGGTCTACATCTTCCTGGGCCGCTACTTCGTCCGAGGTGTCACAGCCGGAGCGCTGAAGGGTTAGAGCCAATGAGCGAGAACGACCGAACCGGAGTCGAGCTCCGCGGCGTGACAAAGATCTACGCCGACGGAACCAAGGCCGTCGACGACCTCAGCCTGAGGATCGAACCCGGTGAGTTCGTGGTCATGGTCGGCCCCTCGGGTTGTGGCAAGTCGACGACTCTGCGCATGCTCGCCGGCCTCGAGGAGATCAGCGAGGGCGAGATCCTCATCGACGGTCGGTCCGTCAACCACCTCGGCCCCGGAGAACGCGATATCGCCATGGTCTTTCAGGACTACGCCCTTTATCCCCACATGACCGTGGCCCAGAACATCGGGTTCTCGCTGCGGCTGGCCAGGGTTCCCAAGAACGAACGGCGGGAGCGGGTGGCCGAGGCGGCGAGGATCCTGGAACTCAGCGACCTGCTCGACCGCAAACCCGGGCGCCTCTCCGGTGGTCAGCGGCAGCGCGTCGCCATGGGTCGGGCAATCGTGCGCCGCCCCAAGCTGTTCCTGCTGGACGAACCCCTGTCGAACCTCGACGCCAACCTGCGGGTCCAGATGCGCGGTGAGATCTCCGAACTCCAGGAGCGGCTGGAGGTCACCACCTTCTACGTCACCCATGACCAGGTGGAAGCCATGACAATGGCCGACCGGGTCGCGGTCATCAACCGCGGGGTGCTGCAACAGTTCGGCGCCCCCCACGACATCTTCGATGCACCCGACAACGTCTTCGTGGCCGCCTTCATGGGGTCACCGTCGATGAACCTCATGGAGGCCGAGATCACCGACCGGGGCGGAAATGGCCTCTCCGCGGTGGCCGGCTCGTGTCGGATACCGCTACCGGCGGGGGTGCTGGCCGAGCGGCCACGACTGTCCGATCACGTCGGGGGGACCGTGATTCTCGGATTGCGACCCAAGGATCTCACATTCGTCACAGCAGGCGCCGGCAGCACGATCCGTCCGACACTGACCGGCCCCCTCCGCAGCGTCGAAGTCCTCGGGTTCGAGACGATCGTCTACCTGGACGTTGACGCAACGCCGGCAGCAACCGAGATCATCAACGAACTGATCGACGACACCGACGACGACCGTGCCCCTGTGGAGTTGGGGACGAGGCGGACCCCGTCGGTCACGCGCATCGCGGCCCGGGTGGCTGCCGACCGGCGTCCCCGCACCGGCCAAGAGGTGACGGTCGGTGTCGACGCGACCCAGTTGCACTTCTTCGACCCGGCCGACGGGGTGGCCATCCGCTCCTGAGTGCCCGCTACCAGGTCGCAGCGAGATGCTCGGCGGCCCGCAGCGCGAGCGCGGCAATCGTTAGGGCCGGGTTGCTGGCCGACGACGATGGGAAGACCGACGAGTCGACCACGGTGACGTTCCTGAGCCCGTGCACGCGGCCGAAGGGGTCGACCACCGAGCGGTAGGGGTCGGAGCCCATGCGCAGCGTCCCGCACTGGTGCGAGTTGGTTTCGATCCCCATGGTCTCGCTGAAGACAAGGGGATAGCCGGCCCGGCGCATCATGCGCCTCGCCGTGCGGAGCAACTGCTCGTGCGCCTCGGTGTTCGTCGGCTTCCAGTGGACGACGATGTGGCCGTCGGCGGCCAGGCTCACGCGGTTGTTGCGATCGGGGAGGTCCTCCGACATCACCCACCATTCGACTGACCGCTCCGTGACGAACGATCGGATCGGGCGAGGGAGGCGGGGCCGGGCACCTTTGAGGGCGCCCTCGTGCACCTTGCCGATCAACTGGAGATTGCCGAGAGGGTACGCGCTGCGAGGGTTCCCGGGGCGGTAGAAGTCGTTGATGGCCAGGGTCTTCTGAAAGGTCGTGGCGTTCATCCTGAACGGGCGCAGCGCCATAAGCACGGCGTTGTTGTGCACCATGTAGTAGCGGCCCGCCTGGTCACAGGCGTTGCCAAGACCCTGGTTGTGGGCAGGCGAGGCGGAGCGGAGCAGGAGGGCCGCGGAGTTCGCTGCTCCGCAGGCGACGAGCACATGACCTGCTCTCAGTTCGAACGGTTCCCCGTTGCGGCGCCCGGCGACGGTGGTCACGGCGGTGCCGGCCGTGTCAATCTCGAGTCGGTCCACCAGTGCGCCGGTCCAGAGCCCGACGTTGTCCGATTCGAGGGCAGGCAGGGCGGCACACGTCTCGGCGTCGCTCTTGGCCCGGACCTGGCACGGATAGCCATCGCAGGTCCCGCAGCGAATGCAGGTTCCTCCCGGGCGGAGGTCGATGCCGAGCGGCACGTGGAACGGGTGCAGATCTTGGGATCGGAGCGCCTCGGCGAGTTCGGAGATCGCCGGCTCGTGGGGCACGGGCGGGTACGGAAAGTCCGCCGATCGGGGCGGATCGGTCGGGTCCTCGCCCCGTGCGGCGTGGACCCTGAACATGGTCTCGGCTCGGGCGTAGTAGGGCTCCAGGTCGTCGTAGCCGAGCGGCCAGGCGGGGGAGACGCCGCCGATGTGCTCGACCTCCTCGAAGTCGTGAGCCCGGAACCGGGGCAGCGCAGCCCCGTAGACCTTGGTGTTCCCGCCCACGTAGTAGTGAACGCCCGGCTTGAACACATCACCGGAGCCGCTTCGCCACGTCTCGGCGTTCTTGTACCGATGGTCGGCGTAGTTGGCCTCGGGCGACCAGTTCTGGGCTTCCGCCGGCAGGAAGTCGCCCCGTTCGAGCATAAGGATCGACGCCCCGGTCGGGGCCAGTGCGAGGGCAGCCGTGCTGCCGCCCATGCCGGTGCCGATGATCGCCACGTCCACCTGTGCCGTCGTCGTCACCCGGTTCCCTTTCGTTCGTCTCTCCCCCTGGATTGATATTGTGCACGCTTGATGTGCATTTGCGCAATGGTGTGCCGGTCATCGGCGGCCCGGAAGCCGTGGTGGAGGACGTGCCCGGTCGGCCCGCTTGCGGCATCCGCTTCCGCCGTCGTCGGTTGAAGCCACGGGCGACGCTCAGCGAGATGACAGACCTCGAACCGCAACACCACATGTTGCTGGCGCGGGTGGCGCATCTCTACTACGAGGAGCAACTCACCCAGAACGACATCGCCAACCAACTGGACATCTCGCGGGTCAAGGTCCACCGCCTGCTGAAGGAGGCCCGCGACTGCGGCGTCGTCCGCATCGCCGTGCGCTGGCCGCTTGCTCGCAACGGTGTCCTCGAGGCGCAACTCGCCGAGGCCTTCGAGTTGAAAGAGGTCGTGGTCGTCGGCCGTGACGGCACCGGCGGACACCCGAGCGCGGCCCGGCTGGGACCTGCGGGAGCGCGGGTCCTGGAACAGTCGCTGCGGTCCGGGCAGACCATGGCCGTCTGTCTGGGCCGAGCCACCCGCTCGGTGATCGACGCCGTGCAACCCGGCGAACTGTCCGGCATCGGAGTGGTTCAGGCCATCGGTAACCGTCCCCTGCCCGACCGCGACTACGACGCCAGCGCGCTGGCCGGTCGGCTGGCGGAGAAATTCGGCGGTGACGTCACCTTTCTCCGGGCGCCACCGGTTGCCGACAGCCCCGCCGCTGCTGCGCTGATGGCTGGCCAGCGCGACATCGGTTCGAGCCTCGCGGCGGCCCGGTCGGCCGATCTGGCCCTGGTGGGAGTCGGTTCGATGGAACCCGAATCGTCGGCCATGTTCCGGTCGGGTGCGGTGACCGCGGACGAGCTGACCGAGGCGCGCAGCCGGGGAGCCGCGGGCGACCTCGCATGGCGGCTGCTTGACGACAACGGCGAGTTGGTCGACTGTTCGCTGAGCGATCGAGTGATCGGGGTGTCGATCGAGGACCTGCGGGCCATCGGGACCACACTGGCGGTAGCCGCGGGCGCCGCCAAGGTCCGTCCCATCCTCGCAGCACTGCGCAGCGGGGCCATCGACGTTCTGTGCACCGATACGCCGACCGCACGGGCCGTCGTCGACCGCAACAGGATGCGTCCCGCTTCCTGACCGGTTCGGCCAGGCGCAGACGCGCAGGGCCTCTCCTCCTTGCTGCCCCGGGGTCATGCCGCTAACGTGTATATGTTCATAGTACGTGCATATGCACACTTGGGCCAAGCGCATGGCTACGCAAGCGGAGAGGAGGGTGATGAGTGGCTACACCCATGTCATCGTGGGTGCCGGTGCTGCGGGATGTGTCGTCGCCAATCGCCTGAGCGCCGACCCGGCGAACGAGGTGCTGCTGCTCGAAGCGGGGGGTCCTGATCGCAACCCGCTGATCCACATCCCGGTCGGATTCACCAAGCTCACGACACCCGACGTGAACTGGGGTTTCTCGACCGCGCCGCAACCACAGATGAACGGTCGCGAGATGTGGTACCCCCAGGGCCGGACCCTGGGCGGTTCGACCTCGATCAATGCCATGATCTACATCAGGGGGCACCGGGCCGACTACGACGCCTGGCAGGCCCTCGGCAACACCGGGTGGGGCTACGACGACGTGCTGCCCTGGTTCCGCAAATCGGAGAACAACACCCGCCTCAACAACGCCTACCACGGCGTGGGCGGCGACATGAACGTCACCCAGCAGATCCAGCACAACCCCCTCACCCGCGCGTTCGTGCTGGCCGGGCAGGAACTGGGCCTCGACTTCAATGCCGACGTCAACGGCGCCGAACAGGACGGCGTCACTTTCTACGACGTCACCCAGCGCAACGCCCGCCGGGAGAGTTGCTCCACCGCGTTCCTGCGGCCCGTTTCCGAACGCCCCAACCTCACCGTCGTCACCAAGGCACGAACCACCAGGGTTCTCGTTCGCGATGGAGCCGCGGTCGGCGTGGAGTACCGCCGCAAGGACAGGATGCACACCGCTCGGGCCGAAGGCGAGATCGTGCTCAGCGGGGGAGCCGTGAACTCCCCCCGACTCCTGCTGCTGTCCGGCATCGGGCCGGCCGAGCACCTCCGCAGTATCGGTGTCGATGTCGTCCACGATCTGCCCGGTGTCGGGCGGAACTTCCAGGACCACATGGATGTCTACCTGACCGCGGAGACCGCCCCGGTCTCCTACAACCGCGAGGACCGTCCCGATCGGGCCGTCCGGCACCTGATCCAGTACCTCCTGTACAGGACCGGTCCGATGACCGCCTGTGTGGCCGAGGCCGGGGCCTTCGTCCGATCCGGCGACGATGTCGTCTCGCCCGACATTCAGATCCACTGCCTCCCGGCCTACGTGATCGACCACGGCCGTCAACGGCGCAAGGGCCACGGTGTCACCATCAACACCTGCCATCTCCGGCCTCGAAGCATCGGCTCGGTCTCGCTGCGGTCGGCCGACCCTGACGATCCACCGGTGATCGACCCGAACTTCTGCGGCGACCCTGAGGGCCACGACTGGAAGATCTCGATCGAAGGATTCCGCTGGGGCCGCCGGCTGCTGCGGAGCAACACCTTCGCCCCGCTCATCCGCTACGAGCACATGCCCGGCGCTGATGTCGACAGCGACGCCGAGGTCAGGGAGTACATCAGGAAGTGGTCGAAGTCCGACTACCACCCCGTAGGGTCGTGCTCGATGGGAACCGGCGATGACGCTGTGGTCGACACTCAACTCCGGGTTCGCGGTCTCGAGCGGCTCCGGGTCATCGACGCCTCGATTATGCCCCGGCTCATCAGTGGTAACACGCAGGCAACCTCGGTCATGATCGGTGAACGGGGAGCGGCCATCATGCGAGCCGGGAAGCTCGTCTGATGGGGAGATCGCTTCGCTGGGGGCTGATCGGCGCCAGCGACATCGCCGCTACCCGCGTCCTGCCCGCCATCCGGCGGGGCGGGGACTCGGTGGCGTTCGTCTACAGCTCCACGCCGGCCTGGGCCGCGGAGTATGCGGCCGACCACAGGATCGCCGAGGCCACTGCCGACCCGGCCCGAGCCTGCGAGTGGCCCGGCGTCGATGCGGTCTACATCTCCGGCACAAACGAGAAACACGCCCCCCAGACCATCGCCGCGGCTGCCGCCGGCAAGCACGTGCTGTGCGAGAAGCCCTTGGCGTTGACGGTGGCCGACGGCCGGGAGATGCTGCGAGCGGCCGACCGCCACGGCGTGGTGTTGGCCGTCAACCACCACCTGCCCGGCGCCGACACGCATCGCACGATTCAACGCCTGGTGTCCTCGGGCGCTCTCGGCACGCCGCTGGCGATGCGCATCGGTGTTCCAGTGATGATCCCCGAACGGCTCCGGGGCTGGCGGCTGAACGATCCGACCGGCGGCGGCGTCATCCTGGACATCACCGTCCACGACCTCTCCGTGGCCCAGGCCATCCTGGGCACTACCGCCACGGAGGCGTCGGCCATCGCGGTCCGCCAAGGGGAATGGGCCACCGCCGGTGACGGCGGCCCTCCCGACGCGGTCATGGCCACGCTGCGGTTCGGCGACGTGCCGGTGCAGGTCCACGACGCTTTCACCGTCGCCCACTGCCCGTCGTCGGTGGAGGTCATCGGCACCGAGGCCTCCGTGCGCGGGGTTGACATCATGTCCCAGGACCCCATCGGAACCCTCTGGCGGACGGTCGGCGGCGTCACCGAGGAGATTCCCGTCCCCGACCGCCGGGACCTCTACGACATCACCCTCAACGGTTTCCGCTCGGCCGTCGCCGGCACCGGCGAACCAACGGTCACCGCCGCCGAGGGTCTCTCAGCCCTCGCAGGAGCCCTCGCCGTCGCCCAAGCCGCCGCCACCGGCCGCAACATCTCCGTCGCCGACATCGGTTGAGCCGCTTGCAGGAGCCGTCCGGGCGGCGCTGCCGGTGGCGCTCCGGCGGTGTAGTAGGCCCGCCTCCGCCGCCCCCGACATCCCCACGCTCGGTCGGCTGCTGTCGGGGTGGGGTCAGCCGGTGCCGTGTCCGGCTCTCGCCTCCGCAATCGATCCGGCCCCGACCTGGTGTCCCCACCGTCCGGCGGATCGACGCGGTCTAAGCCTGAATCCACCGTTTTGGCGGGCTGGTGGGTGTTGGGGGCTGGTGGAGGGGTCCGCGGGGCGGGTTCGGGGCTCGTGGAGGGGTGTTGGGGGCTCTGGGAGGGGTGTTGTGGCCGTGTGGGGGCGTTGGATGCGGGTGGTGGGGCGTGTCGGGGCGCGTGGGGTCGTGTTGGGGTGCGGCTGGTGTGGGAGGTTCGGGGTTTGGGGGGTTCAGCAGAGTTGGGGGAGGTTGCGGATGTTGGTGAGGGTGGTGTGGAAGGTGGGTGCCCAGGGCCAGCGGGCGGGGAGGCGCAAGATGGTGCGTCCGGCGTGGTTGACGAGGCGTCCGGGTAGGGCGAGGAGTTGGTTGCGGATGGTGCGTGCGGCGGTGAGTTGGCCGCGACGGCGTCTGGTGGTGTGCGCGTTGATCCAGCGGTAGAGGTTGTGGGCGAGTGTGGCGCAGGTTCCCCAGGCGGCGTTGGCGGCGAAGTTCCCCGAGGCAGGTGGGCGAGGCCGGTGGTGTTTTTGAGGTCGCGGATGGCGAGTTCGATGCTGGCGTGTTGGCGGTGGTAGGCGTCGGCGGTGACGGCGTCCTGTGTGGTGTTGGTGGTGAAGGTGTGGTAGCGCCAGTTCGGCCACAGCGCCGCTTGGGCGGCGTCGGTGAGGCGGCTGCGGCGCACGACGAGGCGCATGCGGCGGCGGTTGCCGCGTTCGCTGGCGGCGAGGGTGGTCTCAGTGACGTGCGCTTCGCCGCTTTGGGGATACGCAATGGGCGTCCAGTCGGCTTCGGGAATGGCGGAAATGGCGGCTTTGACGTGGCCATACAGGGGGATCGTGATCGACCAGCGCACCCTCAGGGCGTCGAGGCGGTCGAGGAGTTCGTAGCTCCAGAACCCCGAGTCGGCGCGCACAGCCAGTGCGCCGGCGGCGCCGGCGCGCCGGGCGCGGGCGACGGCTTCGGCGACGAAATGGGTCTGGCCGCTTTGGGAGGACCCCTTGCGCAAGCGGGTGGCCGGCACCTCGCCGGTCTCGGCGCGGGTCGCCACGAGGGGGTGATAGCCCAACTCGCCGGTGTGGCCGTAGGCGGCGCCGGCTTTCTTCTTGCCGGCGACCGGGCAGATCGCCGCATCCACGTCGATGGTCATCGGATCGTCGCCGGGGCCGCCGCCGGTCGCCCACGCCCGCCGCAACACCTCACCGGCCGCCCGATCCAACTGGCGCACATGGCCCCACGTAAAGGCCCGCAGGAACGTTCCCGTCGTCGACGCCGCCGCCGGCTTGAACCCCAACACGGCGCCGGTCGCCCCGGCGCGTAACCGATCCACATGATCGATATGCGTCGCCCCGACCAGCATTGCCGCCAGCAACGTTGTGTTGAGGCAGAGTTCGTGTCGTGTTTTGGGAAGAGTTTCAGACAGCATGTGGGGGTTGTGGATCGAGCCTGAGGAGGGCGTTTTGAGCATTGAGCATGCCGGGAAGAAGAAGCGGGTTTTGGCGCCGCAGGAGAAGTACGAGATCTGGATGCAGCTCGTGCGTGGTGAGAGCACCGTTGGTGACGCGGCCGAGCGGGCACGCGTTGACCGGTCCACGGTGGCGAGGCTGCGCGAGGTCGCTCGGCAGGGCGCGTTGGATGCGTTGGCGCGGTCGCGCCCGGGCCGGCGGGACAAGCAACGCGACGTGGAGTTGGAGGCGGCGCGCGCGGAGGTGCAGCGGCTGCGTGCAGCGCTGGCGGAGATGGCGGTGAAGCTCACGTTGGCGGAGGGAAAAGAGCTATGGGGCTGAGCGGCCAGGTCCCACAGCGAGTAGACGCGGCCGCCAAAGCCGGATTGATCGGCCTCGTCGACGGCGCGGTCCGAAGCGGCTGGTCCGATGCGCAGGCGTGTCGGTACCTGGAGTTGTCCCAACGCCGGCTGCAGCGCTGGCGGTGCCGCGTGGCCGCCGGTGTCGGTCTCGACGATGAGCCTCCGGGGGGCAGCGCGCTGCACGCGCTGACGCCGCAGGAGGCCGAGGAGATCGTGGCGGTGTTCGACGAGTGGGCCGAGGTGGATCGTTCGCATCGCAAGCTCGCCCATCGGGGGTCGTGGTTGGATCGCTTCTGGGCGGACCCCTCGACGGTGCGCCGCGTGCTTGAACGCCGCGACCTGCGGTTCGGTTCTGTGAAGCGCCCGGGGCGAGCACAGCGGCGACCGTGGCCGCACTGGGTGGAACAAGCCCCGAACCGGATCTGGATCTACGACACGACGCACTGGAGTGGCGCCCAGGCCGCGACCACGGTCATCTCCGATGTCGTGTCCCGCAAGTGGATCGCGGAGATCACCTCGGCCGACGAGACCAGCGTCGAGGTCCAAGCCGTCTTCAACCGGGCGCTGCGCACCGAAGGCCTCAACGAGGCAATCGACGCCCGCAACCCCCACAGCGTTCGCTGGCACCCCGACGCCGACGAGGCGCCGGTGTTGCTGGTCATGTCCGACAACGGACCGCAGATGACCTCAGGATCCACCCGGGAGTTCATGGCGCTGTGCTGGCTCGCCACCCACTACGGCCGCCCCCACACCCCCACCGACCAAGCCTGGATCGAATCACTGTTCGGACACCTCAAAACCGAACACCCCCACCTCGACCTGATCGAAGACATCGACGTGCTACGCCGCGAACTCGACATCCGCCGCGAGCACTACAACACCGTCCGCCTCCACGCCGGCATCGGCTACGTCACCCCCGACCAAGAACACCGAGGCCACGGCGACACCATCCGAGCCGCCCGCCGAGACGGACTCATCCGAGCCCGCCAACAACGAATCACCTACAATCGCAACCAAACCACACAACCCAACCATGCGGCCTGAAAAACCCCACAAAACACGACACAAACTCAGACACACCTCAGCCGCGGATGGCTGCGCCCCTCACGCCAACCTCAAAAGCGAAGGTCCGTAGCTCTCAGGTTACCTGTATTCCATATGTTGGGTTAGGTACTGTGTAAATCTAAGGTTACGGTGTAGGATTGTTGTCGTGAGGCATGTGGAACGCCACCTTCGTCCTCGGCTCCGCGAAGCGCTGGACACCTTCCGGGTAGTGGTGCTGCACGGTGCCCGGCAGAGCGGCAAGACCACCCTCGCCAAGCAGGTCGCCGCGGAGCGGAGTGGTACCTACACGACTCTCGACGACGAACAGACACGGCTGGCCGCGCTGGAGGACCCCCTCACCTTCTTGCGCGAGCAGTCGCATCCGTTGGTGATCGACGAGATACAGCTCGGCGGGGACCGGCTCGTCCGCACCGTTAAGACGGTCGTGGACGATGATCCGACGCCGGGTCGCTTCCTGCTCACGGGGTCCACTGACTTCCTGTCGGTCCCCACGATCAGCGAATCGCTGGCCGGGCGGGCCGCCATCCTGCGGCTCTGGCCAATGTCCGCGGCCGAGATACACGACACCGCGGGCTGCGGGTTCACCGACTGGTTCGAGGGTCGCATACCGCTGGGCGCGGTCTCCGACTTGATCCGCTCGGACTACTTGGAGATGGTCTGTGCGGGCGGGTTCCCCGAGGCCGTGGCGCTGATCCCGGCGGCTCGACGCATGTGGTTCGAGAGTTACGCCGAGACGGTGATGAGCCGCGACGTGACCGCGCTCGCCGATGTCCGCCGCACCGGCGCGCTGCGGGCTCTGCTGCGACTGGCCGCGGCACGCACCTCCGGCGAACTCAACATCGCCGACTGGTGCCGCCGACTGGCGATCGACCGCAGCACGCTCGAGTCCTACCTGGGCTGGCTACGGATGGTATTCTTGGTGCACGAGCTGCCCGCCTGGGCCCGCAACCACACAGCCCGAGTGGTGAGACGACCCAAACTCCACGTCGCTGATACCGGCCTCGCCGCCGCCCTCATCAACGTCGACCCCGACGCTCTGCGACCCGCCACCGCTGTCGCCGCGGGAGCGCTGCTGGAGACCTTCGCCGCCAACGAGATCGCACGGCAGCTCTCAGCGGGCAGCGAGTTGCTGCACCTGCACCACTACCGCGACGGCGCCGGCCACGAGACCGACCTGGTCATCGAGCGCGCCGACGGCGCTGTCGTCGCCGTGGAAGTGAAGGCCACTGCATCGCCCGGCGCCGCCCATCTCAAACACCTCGCCTGGCTGCGCGACCACCTCGACGCAGTGTCCCCGGACGCCTTCCGCGCCGGCGTGCTGCTGCACACTGGGCCCCGAAGCCTCAAAGTCGGAGACCGTCTCTACTCCGTGCCCATCGATACGCTTTGGCGCCAACCGGGGACCCGCCGTTGACGATCCGATCGGCCTACCCCGATGCTCCTCACCGGCCAACGCGGGCCAAACGGCACCTGACACGCCCGAATCTTCCCGAAAACCGCGCGCGAATACCGAACTCGCCAACATGACCAGCCATGACTGGCCAATACCCCTGAGTGGGCCGGGGAGGATTCGAACCTCCGAAGGCGTAGCCGGCAGGTTTACAGCCTGCTCCCTTTGTCCGCTCGGGCACCGACCCGTGAGGCCGTCACGATACTGCTCGCTGCCGACCGGACGACGTTCCGCGTTCCGCCGGAGGTAACCGACCGGGTGGGCCGGGCAGCATCCGGGGTCTTGTCCGGGGGCGACAGCACCGGGCGCGGTTGGTACTCTCGGCTCGTGGGTGCCTCTGTTCTGGACATGTCCACCGAGGTGCGTACACGTCTGATCCGTGTGGCGCTGGGGGACGAACCCGCCGATGCGGTGCTCACCGGTGCGCGGGTGGTGAACGTCTTCACCGGCGAGATCGTGTCCGCCGACGTGGTCATGGCCGCCGGCCGCATCGCTGAGGCGGTAGTTCCGGCCACCTGACCGCGGGCCGCCGCAGTCCTACAGCAGGCGTTGCATCACCGTGCAGTCGAGCCACCGCCCGAACTTGCGCCCCACCTCGCGCTCGGTGCCCACCACGGCGAATCCGCACTCGGCGTGCAGCGCCACCGACCCCTCGTTCTCCCCGGCGATCCGGGCGATCATGGAGTGGAACCCGTGCTCGGCGCCGAGGGCCACCAGTCGCTCCAGCAACGCACGCCCGATTCCCTGCCGGAGGCTGTCGCGGCGCACGAACACCGAACTCTCCACGGTCGTGTTGTAGGCGGGCCGGGTCCGGTAGGGCGACAGGGAGGCGAACCCCAGGATCTCGCCACCCTCGGTAGCCACGATGACCGAGTGGGCGCCGGAACGCTCCGCCAGCCATTCCTGCTGCTCGGTCAGCGAGCGCGCCCGCAGGTCGAACACCGTCCGTTCCCGCGTGGCCTCGTGGTTGTAGATCGCGGCGACGCCCTCGGCGTCGCCACGGTGGGCCAAGCGGATCTCCATCACACCGACGCTACCGCCACGCCGGGACCGCAACGGGCCGCCCGGCCGCTCGGCCACGCGGCCCTCCGCCACCCGCCACGACGGCGCCGGCGCGGGGGTTGGGCCGCAGGCCGGGCCGTGGCATGATAGCCGCACGGCTCCCTTAGCTCAGTCGGCAGAGCGTTTCCATGGTAAGGAAAAGGTCGAGAGTTCGATTCTCTCAGGGAGCTCCCCGGCGTCCGCCCGGACACCCAGCGGCGTAGCTCAGTTGGTAAGAGCGCTCGACTCATAATCGAGAGGTCGCCAGTTCAAGTCTGGCCGCCGCTACAGCATCCCCGCGTGCCCGCACAGCGTTGCCGTGGGGATGGGCCAGCGGGGTGGGTATCCTGATTCGTCCCGTATCGCCGTTGTCGAATCCGAGGGCAGTAGCTCAACTGGGAGAGCACCGGTCTCCAAAACCGGCGGTTGGGGGTTCGAGTCCCTCCTGCCCTGCAATGGAAATGAACAGACAGTTTCGCCGCATGGCCCGCAAGCAGGGGGCCATGGACGCGGACGGCGCGCCCGTCGCCGAACGCCGCCGCCCGGCGCCACCGCGCCGCGAGCGCGCCTCACCCGCCCGGTTCATGCGGGAGGTGCGGGTCGAGCTGCGCAAGGTGTCCTGGCCGACCCGCTCCGAGGTCGTCAACTACTCCATCGTCACCCTGGTGGTGGTGGTGATACTCACCGCCGTCATCGGGGCCCTGGACTACGGCTTCGGCGAGGCCGTCCTGAAGCTCTTCGAACGATGAACGACACTATGAACGACACGCAGACCCCGACCGACCCGCTTGTGCCTGCGGCCGCAGCGCCGGAGACCACCGCCACCGCTGCCGACATCGGCGGTGAGCTGCCCTCGGGGCCGCTGGCCGGCGACGCCACCCCCCCGGGGGATGCCGGTGAGGTTCCCTACCAGGTCCTGAGCGAGGACGACCTCCACGGCGACGCCGTCGAGGCCGAGGCCGAGGCCGAGGACGAGCCCCCCCCGTTCGACGAGGACAGCCCGTCGCGGCGTCCCGGGAAGTGGTACGTGGTCCACACCCAGTCGGGCTACGAGAAGAAGGCCAAGCAGGATCTGGAGGCGCGCGTCCGCAGCCTCGACGCCGAGGACCTCATCTACGAGGCGCAGATTCCGACCGAGGACGTCGTCGAATTCAAGGGTGGCAAGAAGGTGGTCGTGCCCAAGAAGGTGTTCCCCGGTTACCTCCTGGTGCGCTGCCGGCTCACCGACAAGGCCTTCCAGGTCATCAAGGAGACACCCTCCATCACCGGCTTCGTGGGCCACGGCCCCAAGCCCACACCGCTGGGGCGCCGCGACGTCGAGAATTTCCTGGAGTCCAAGTCCACCGGTGACGAGGTCATCAAACGGGGCCGGCCGCGCCTGCAGTTCGAGTCCGGGGAGACCGTCAGGGTCCGGGAGGGACCGTTCGCCGAACTGTCGGGGGAGATCATCGACATCAACGCCGATCAGCTCAAGGTAAAGGTGCTGGTCAACATCTTCGGGCGGGAGACCCCGGTCGAGTTGGAGTTCGCCCAGGTCGCCAAGCTCTGAGCAACATTCGAACAGCATCATCAGGACACATCGGGAGATATAGCCATGGCCAAGAAGGTCAGCGCAGTCGTCAAGATCCACATCGAGGCCTCGAAGGCCTCGCCGGCACCCCCCGTGGGCACGGCCCTGGGGCCCCACGGCGTGGCCATCATGGACTTCTGCCGCCAGTACAACGAGCGCACGGCCGACCGGGCCGGGCAGATCATCCCCGTCGAGGTCGACATCTACGAGGACCGGACGTTCAGCTTCAAGCTCAAGACGCCCCCGACCTCGTTCCTGATCCGCGAAGCGGTCGGCCTCGAGAAGGGCGCGGGCGAGGTGGGCCGGGAGGACGTTGGCACGATCAACGACGGCCAGCTCGCGACCATCGCCGAGGTAAAGATGCCCGATCTGAACACCGACGACATTGAGATGGCAAAGCGCCAGATCGCCGGCACTGCCCGCAGCATGGGCGTGCGGGTGGTGCGCGGGTAGCCCCACCGGGCCGGCACCACGCCCCGGAGAAGATCCGGGGAGCGGGGGCCGCGAGGACACGGGACGGACGAAGAGCCACAGGAGAAGGAATGACCAGGGGAAAGCGCTACACAGACGCCGCCGTCCGTTACGACCGGCAGCGTATGCACGACGCCACCGAGGGGATCGGCGTGGTCAAGGGTCTGCCGACGGCTCGTTTCGACGAGACCGTCGACATGGCTGTGTGCCTCGGCGTGGACCCGCGCCGGGCGGATCAGATGCTGCGGGGCACCATCTCGCTACCGTCGGGTACCGGCAAGAAGGTGCGGGTCGCCGTCTTCGCCACCGGCGAGGCCGCCATTGCCGCCCGTGACGCCGGCGCCGACCACGTGGGCGACTCGGATCTTGTCGAGGCGGTCAGCGGGGGCATGATGGACTTCGACGTGGCGATCGCCACACCGGACATGATGCCCACCGTGGGTCGCCTGGGCCGGACGCTGGGCCCCCGCGGGCTGATGCCCAATCCGAAGAGCGGCACCGTCACCCCCGACGTCGCCAAGGCGGTCGCCGACTTCAAGGGCGGCCGGGTGGGCTATCGCACCGACCGCCAGGGCAACGTGCACGTGCCGATCGGCAAGGTGAGCTTCACCACCGACGATCTGATGCTGAACCTCTGCTCGGTGATCGAGGAACTGCAGCGGGTGCGTCCCGCAGCGACCAAGGGGCGCTACGTCGAGAAGGTCACGGTGAGTTCCTCCATGGGGCCGCCGGTCAAGATCGACCCTGCGAGCATCTGAGGCCCGGCGCGAGCCGGGGCTGCAGTAGCGGTACCGCTCTGCCCGCGCGACCGTGGAGGTTTCGGCGTGTCCCGCTAGCCTCAGGCTCCGAACAACCGAAAGCTCGCTGAAGATCTCCGGTGCTCCGAAGAGCTGAAAGGGTTACGGCAGCGTCCGCGCTCCTACCCGCCTGATGAGGTGACGCCCCTACTCTCCCGGCGCCGCGTGGTCTTTTGCGGCGCCGTTCGCGGTTTTGGTGCCCCAGCAGGTCGACCCCGCCAACGGATTCCGACCTCGCGAGCCCCAAGACCCCAAGATCCCCAGCCACGAACCTGCCCCCGGAGCCCACAGTGACCCAGCCAACCAGCAAAGAGAAGCGGCCCCCCCGCCCGGAGAAGGTGGCAGTGGTTGCCGAGATCCACGACCGGATGGTGGCTGCCGAGGGCACGGTGCTGACCGAGTACCGGGGCCTCGACACCGAAGCCATGGCCGAGCTGCGCAGCGCTCTGGCCGCGGTGGGTGCCGGCTACAAGATCTACAAGAACACACTGGTGCGCCTTGCAGTACGTGAGATGGGCATCGACTGTGAGCACATGCTGGTGGGCCCCACCGCCCTGGCCTTCGTCGAGACCCTGCCCGACGGCCGGCCGGGCGATGCCGCGGCCGTGGCCAAGGCGCTCTTCGAGTTCCAGCGCAAACACCGGCGGTTGGTCATCAAGGGAGTCCTGCTGGGAAGCGACGCCGTGGGTCCCGAGGCGGTCGAGCACCTCTCCAAGCTGCCGCCGGCGGAGCAACTGCACGCCCGGGTGGCCGGCCTCATCGCCGCCCCGCTGCAGCAGTTCGCCGGCCTCCTGGCCGCACCGCTGCAGAATCTGGTCGGGCTGACCGAGGCCCCGGTGCGCACCTTCGCCGGCCTCTTGCAGGCCCTCATCAACGACCGCGCCGGCAACGGCGACTGAGAGCGCCCGGGGCTCCCGAGCCCTGGAACGAACCGAGAAACACCCCGGAACAAGCAGACCTAGACACACACAGGAGAGTTGACCATGGCCAAGATCGAAGAAGTACTCGACACCATCAGCGGCATGACCGTTCTGGAGTTGAGCCAGCTCCTCAAGGAGTTCGAGGAGCGCTTCGGCGTCACCGCGGCGGCCCCCATGGCGGCCATGCCGATGATGGCTCCCGCAGCCGCCGATGCAGCCGAGCCCGAAGAGGAGGAGCAGACCGCCTTCGATGTCGTGCTGTCCGAGATCGGCGAGAAGAAGATCCAGGTCATCAAGGAGGTTCGCGGCCTCACCAGCCTCGGGCTGAAGGAGGCCAAGGAACTGGTGGACAGCGCCCCCAAGCCGGTGCTGCAGGGTGTGCCGCGCGACGAGGCCGACAGGGCCAAGGAGGCCCTCGAGGCCGCCGGAGCCACGATCACCGTCGAGTAGCCGGTCGCCGGCCCTCGCGCCGGCGACGAGCAAGCTCCGGCGCTTGCCGAGCGAAGTCCCGCAACGCACAGGCACAGCGGCGTAATCCCCCGGCAATCCCCTCGAAATCCCCTGCGGGATGCCTCTTGGGGGGTTGTCCGCGCACGGTGTTGCCACTAGAGTGGGTTCCCCGTGTCGCCGCTTCCCGCGTAGTCATCCCCGTTTCCTGCTGTCTGGATTTCGGGTTCTTAACCTCGTGGCATCGTCGCGCGTCCCCAAGTCGATCACGTGCTTTCCCAGGAGTGAGATGTGGCATCTCCAGCGGTCACCCGCCAGCGTTACTCGTTCGGCAATCTGGAGGAGGTCCTCGAGCTTCCTGACCTGATTGCAATCCAGCGTGAGTCCTTCGACTGGTTCCTGAAACAGGGCCTCTCGGAGGTCTTCGCCGACATCAGTCCCATCAAGGACTATTCGGAGAACCTGCTCCTGGAGTTCGACTTCGACCCGAGCGACGAGTTCCTGCTCATGGAACCCAAGTTCTCCGTCGAGGTGTGCAAGGAAAAGGACATGACCTACAGCGCCCCCGTTTTCGCGCGGGCGCGCTTCCTGAACCGCCACACAGGCGAGATCAAGGAGCAGGTTGTCTTCATGGGGGACTTCCCCAAGATGACCGACAAGGGCACTTTCATCATCAACGGCACCGAACGGGTGGTGGTGTCGCAGCTCGTGCGCTCCCCCGGCGTCATCTTCCAGCCCGGCGAGCGCTACCGGCTGCGGAACATGTCCAAGCACCAGCTCGTGACCGGCACCGTCCACCCCTACCGCGGTGAGTGGATCGAGTTCGATGTGGAGCACCGGCCCGGCAGGGACGTGACCGCCGGCGTGCGCGTGGCCCGCAAGCGGCGTCTCAGCCTGTTCACCTTCCTGCGGGCGCTCGGCTTCGGCGACGAGGAGGAGTACCCCGGGTTCTTCAGCCGTTTCGTTGCGCACTTCGGCTTCCTTGCCCCGCAGTGGGAGAGCGAGAAGGGCAACGACATGTCGCGTGACGGCGCCCTGATCGAGATCTACAAGCGTGTGCGCCCCGGTGACCAACCCAGCGCCGAGGCCGCTCGGGCCTACTTCGTCGGTGCCTACTTCGATCCCCGCCGCTACGACCTGTCGCGAGTTGGCCGCTACAAGCTGAACCGCAAGCTGGGCAGGGAGATCGACCGCATCAGGGAGATCTTCGACATCGACCTCGAGGCGCCCGACCCCGACCAGCCCACACTGAGTACGGCAGAACTGCTCGCCACGGCCACCTACCTGCTGCACCTTGTGCGCTACGAGCAGGGCTACCGGCTCGACGACCAGGACCACTTTGCCAACCGGCGCATCCGCTCGGTCGGCGAACTCATCCAGAACCAGGTGCGGATCGGGCTGTCGCGCATGGAGCGTGTCGTGCGCGAGCGCATGACCACCCAGGACATGGAGGCCATCACCCCCGAGACGCTGATCAACATCCGTCCGGTGGTGGCCGCCATCAAGGAGTTCTTCGGCACCAGCCAGCTCAGCCAGTTCATGGACCAGGTCAACCCGCTGAGTGGCCTGACCCACCGTCGCCGCCTCTCGGCGCTGGGCCCCGGCGGACTGTCCCGCGAGCGGGCGGGCTTCGAGGTGCGCGACGTGCACTTCAGCCACTACGGGCGGATGTGTCCCATCGAGACCCCCGAGGGTCCCAACATCGGGCTGATCGGGGCGCTCGCCACGTACGGTCGGATCAACAGGCACGGCTTCATCGAGACGCCGTACCGGGTAGTGCGCGACAGCAAGGTCACCAGCGAGGTGGAGTATCTCACGGCGGACCAGGAGGAGGAGTACGTCGTGGCGCAGGCGAACGCCCCGCTGCACCCCGACGGTACGTTCCGCAACCCCCGCGTTCTGGCGAGGCGCTCCCCGCAGGCGGCGTCCCTGGAGGATCTGAAACTGCAGTTGGAGGAGGAGCACTTCTTCGGCGCCACGACGGAGATCGTGTTCGCCCCACCCGCCGAGATCGAGCGCATGGACGTGTCGCCCAAGCAGATCGTGTCGGTGGCCACGGCGCTCATCCCGTTCCTGGAGCACGACGACGCCAACCGGGCGCTCATGGGGGCCAATATGCAGCGCCAGGCGGTGCCGCTGCACAGAGCGGAGGCTCCGTACATCGGCACCGGTATCGAGGCCAGGGCGGCCCGCGACGCCGCCGACGTGATCCTGGCTCTCGACGACGGCGTGGTCGCCGACCTCGACGGTCGGGGCATCACGATGCGCTACAAGACCCTCGGCGACGTGGTCCACCCGTTGGCGCGCTTCGCCCGCTCCAACCAGGACACCTGCATCCGCCAGAACTCGTTGGTGCGGACCGGGCAGGAGGTCGCCAAGGGCGACCTGCTGGCCGACGGCCCGTCCTCGGACCACGGTGAGCTGGCGCTGGGCAAGAACGTCCTGGTGGCCTACATGTGCTGGGAGGGCTACAACTTTGAGGACGCCATCATCGTCAGCGAGCGGCTGGTGCGTGACGATGTCCTGACGTCCATCCACATCCATGAGCACGAGATCGACGCTCGCGAGACCAAGTTGGGCGCCGAGGAGATCACCCGCGACATCCCCAACCTGTCCGACGAGGTGCTGGCCGACCTGGACGACGCCGGCCTCGTGCGGGTGGGCGCCGAGGTGGGCCCGGGCGACATCCTGGTCGGCAAGGTCACTCCCAAGGGCGAGACCGAGCTGACGCCCGAGGAGCGCCTGCTGCGGGCCATCTTCGGCGAGAAGGCGCGGGAGGTGCGTGACACCTCGTTGAAGGTTCCCCACGGTGACGCCGGCAAGGTCATCGACGTGAAGGTCTTCCGCCGTGACGACGACCACGAGTTGCCGCCCGGCGTGAACGAGTTGGTGCGTGTCTACGTGGCGCAGAAGCGCAAGATCAGCGTGGGCGACAAGCTGGCGGGCCGCCACGGCAACAAGGGCGTTATCGCCCGGATCCTGCCGATCGAGGACATGCCGTTCATGGCCGATGGCACACCGGTGGACGTCATCCTGAACCCGCTCGGGGTGCCGTCGCGCATGAACGTGGGGCAGGTGCTGGAGGCCCACCTGGGCTACGCGGCGCGTTGGGGGTGGCAGCTCAACGGTGACGAGGTAGGCGATCAACCGGTGGCGGGCACCGAGCGCAAGACCCGCCCCAACACCCAGCCATCGGTGTTCATCGAGACGCCCGTCTTCGACGGGGCCCGTTGGGACGACGGCCCCGCGGTCGATGACGCGGGCGAGAAGCCCTCCATCCGTTCGCTGCTGGCCAACATCCGCCCGGAGTCCCCCGACGGCCGCCGGCTGATCGGTCCGGACGGTAAGGCCGTGTTGTACAACGGTCGCACCGGCGAGGCCTTCGACAACCGCGTGACCGTGGGCTACTCCTACATCTTGAAGCTGGCCCACCTGGTGGACGACAAGATCCACGCCCGCTCCACCGGCCCCTACTCCATGATCACCCAACAGCCCCTGGGCGGGAAGGCCCAGTTCGGTGGCCAGCGGTTCGGCGAGATGGAGGTCTGGGCGTTGGAGGCCTACGGGGCCGCCTACTGCCTGCAGGAGCTACTGACGGTCAAGTCCGACGACGTGCTGGGCCGCGTCAAGGTGTACGAGGCCATTGTCAAGGGCGCCAACATGCCCGATCCCGGCATCCCCGAGAGCTTCAAGGTGCTCATCAAGGAGATGCAGGCCCTGTGCATGGAGGTCGAGGTCTACTCCAGCGCCGGCGAGGAGATCGAGATCAGGGAGATGGACGAGGACATCTACTGGACCACCGAGGAACTGGGCATCGACATATCGCGCCCGGAGCGGGGTTCGGACGAGGAGGACGCCCGTCGGGAGGCCGAGCGCAGAGCGCGCGAACTCGGCAGTGACCGGCCTGCATATACCGCCAGAAGGGGAATGTAATGATGGAGCACGAACGGCGGGGCACCTCCAACGCCTTGGACGTCAACGAGTTCGGCCGGCTGCGCATCGGCCTGGCCACGGCGGACTCCATCCGTACGTGGTCCAACGGCGAGGTCAAGAAGCCCGAGACCATCAACTACCGCACGCTGAAGCCCGAGAAGGATGGGCTCTTCTGCGAGAAGATCTTCGGTCCCCAGAAGGACTGGGAGTGCTCGTGCGGGAAGTACAAGCGCATCAGATTCCGGGGCATCATCTGCGAGCGCTGCGGCGTGGAGGTGACCCGTACCAAGGTGCGCCGCGAGCGCATGGGCCACATCGAGTTGGCCGCCCCCGTGGTGCACATCTGGTACCTGCGCGGCACCCGCTCCTGGCTGGCGTACCTGCTCACGGGCACCGAGCCCAAGGAGGAGGTCAAGGCCAAGCAGCTGGAGAAGGTCGTCTACTTCGCCGCCCACCTGGTGGTGCGCGTGGACGCCGAGCGTCGCCACACCGACCTGCCCGAGTTGGAACGGGACATGCACGAGGAGTTGCGGCTCGTCAACACCGAGTTCGACGAGCGCCGCCAGCAGTCCCAGCTGGCGCTGGAGCAGGAGATCGAGGAACTGGAGACCGGCGAGGGCACCGGCGCCGACATCCGCAACCGACGTGGCGCGGTCGAGCGCGAACTGGAGGAGCTCGAGGAGGAGCGGGTCGAGGAGCTGGAGAAGATCGAGAACGCCTTCGAGGTCTTCCAGACGCTGTACCCGCGCCTGATCATCGAGGACGAGGAGCTCTGGAACGAGCTCAGGTTCCGCTACGCGGACTATTTCGACGGTGGCATGGGTGCCGACGCCATCGCCCGGCTCATCAGCGAGTCCGACTTCGACTCCCAGGAGGAGGAGTTGCGCAAGATGGTGTCGCCCGCTGAGGGCGTCAAGCCGCTCTCGGCGCAGCGTAAGCACAAGGCGATCCGTCGCCTGCGGATCGTCAGCGCCTTCAACACCCGCGACGACCACGGCCGGCGCATCAACGACCCGCGGGCGGTAATCCTGGACGTCGTGCCGGTGATCCCTCCCGATCTGCGGCCCATGGTGCAACTCGACGGCGGGCGTTTCGCCACGTCCGACCTGAACGACCTGTACCGGCGCGTCATCAACCGCAACAACCGCCTGAAGCGCCTGCTGGACCTGGGCGCACCGGAGATCATCGTCAACAACGAGCGGCGCATGTTGCAGGAGGCGGTGGACGCCCTGTTCGACAACGGCCGCCGTGGCCGGCCCGTTACCGGACCGGGGAATCGGCCGCTCAAGTCCCTGTCGGACATGCTGAAGGGCAAGCAGGGCCGATTCCGCCAGAACCTGCTGGGCAAGCGGGTGGACTACTCGGGCCGTTCGGTCATCGTGGTGGGGCCCACCCTCAAGTTCCACCAGTGCGGTCTGCCCCGTCTCATGGCGCTGGAGCTGTTCAAGCCCTTCGTCATGAAGAACCTGGTGGAGAACGAGCAGGCCCCCAACATCAAGTCCGCCAAGCGCATGGTGGAGCGCCGCCGGTCGGAGGTCTGGGGCGTGCTGGAGGAGGTCATTCGGGAGCACCCGGTGCTGCTCAACCGGGCGCCCACGCTGCACCGGCTGGGCATCCAGGCCTTCGAGGTCGTCCTGGTGGGGGGCAAGGCCATCCAGATCCACCCGCTGGTGTGCGCCGCCTTCAACGCCGACTTCGACGGCGACCAGATGGCCGTCCACCTGCCGCTGTCGGCGGAGGCGCAGGCCGAGGCCCGCGTCCTGATGCTGTCGGCGAACAACGTGCTGTCGCCGGCCCACGGTTCACCGTTGGTGGTTCCCACCCAGGACATGCTCATCGGTTCCTACTACCTGACCCTGCTGAATCCCGAGGGCCGGGGTGCGGGGCGGATCTTCCGCAGCGCCGACGAGGCCACCTATGCCCACGAGGCCGGGCTGCTGGATCTGCACGCCCCGGTGGAGTTCCGCATTGCGGAGCTGCGCCGTCCGGCCGGTGACGGTGCGAGCGAGGGCAACGGCTCGGAGTTCGTCTACGAGCCCACGACCGTCGGGCGGATCTGGCTGAACGAGCGGTTGCCGGAGGACTTCGGCTTCATCAACACCGAGTTGAAGAGATCCGAGGTCGGCCGGATCGTCGAGCGGTTGGCCCGCAACTACCCCAAGGCGATGGTGGCGCGCAGCCTCGACGGGCTCAAGGATCTCTGCTTCCGCTACGCGACGCAGTCCGGTCTTACCATCTCGCTCGAGGACATCAAGGCGCCCGCCGACAAGCAGAAGATCCTGGATCGTCGCGAGAAGGAGGCGCAGCAGACCGAGCGCCAGTTCCGCCGTGGCATCATCACCGACGGCGAACGGCGCCAGAAGGAGATCGAGACCTGGCTGGAGGCCACCCAGGAGGTGCAGGACTCCATGGTGGCGACGCTGCGGAGTGATGAACTCAACCCCGTCAACGTGATGGTCGACTCCGGCGCCCGCGGCAACATGCTGCAGATCCGCCAGATCGCCGGGATGCGCGGCGTGGTGGCCAACCCCCGCGGTGACATGATCTCCCGGCCGATCAAGTCCAACTTCCGTGAGGGACTCTCGGTTCTGGAGTACTTCATCTCCACGCCCGGCGCCCGCAAGGGCCTCGTCGACACCGCTCTGCGCACCGCCGACTCGGGCTACCTGACCCGCCGGCTGGTGGACGTGGCGCAGGAACTCATCATCAACGACGAGAATCCCTTCGAAAGCAATGAGCCCGTTCCGGGTGTCCACATCGATCTCCGTTCCGAGGATCGTCCCCTTGAGGTCCGCCTGCTGGGCAGGGTTCTGGCCGACGAGGTCACGCTCGGCGACGGCACGACGCTGGCGGCCGGTGAGATGGTGACGCGCCGGCTCATGGAGCGGATCGCGAACGACGCCGCGCTCGAGCGGGTGCGGGTTCTCTCGCCGTTGACCGACAACTCCCTGCAGGGCATCTCCGCCCCGTCCTACGGCATGTCGCTGGCCACGGGCTCCCTGATCGAGACGGGCGAGGCGGTGGGCGTGATCGCGGCCCAGTCCATCGGCGAGCCCGGCACCCAGCTCACCATGCGCACCTTCCACACCGGTGGCGCCATGGAGTTGGGCCGGGCGGTGAGCGACATCGCCCGCGGGCTTCCGCGTGTGGTGGAGTTGTTCGAAGCCCGCACCCCGAAGGGCAAGGCCACCCTGGCCCGCAGTTCGGGGGTCCTGCGCGTCGAGGAGCCCGACGGCCAGCAGCAGCGCCTCAGCATCATTGCCCCCGACGGCAGCGAGGAAAAGCACCTGGCCGTGGTCGGTGCCCGCCTCGAGGTGGACGACGGCGAGGAGGTGGAGGCAGGCGACGTGCTGGTGGACGGCAACGTCGATCCCAAGGAACTGCTGGAGATCAAAGGCCTGCGAGCGGTGCAGCAGTATCTCGTGGACGAGGTGCAGGAGGTTTACCGTGAGCAGGGTGTCTCCATCCACGACAAGCACATCGAGTTGATCGTGCGCCAGATGACGCGCCGCGTCCTGGTGCAGGAGTCGGGCGATTCGGGATTCCTACCGGGTGAACGGGTCGACGCCCGCCGCTACCGGGACGTCAACCGCCGGCTCATCACCGAGGATCGCCGCCCGGCACAGGGGCGCCCCGAGCTGATGGGCATCACCAAGGCGTCCCTGGCGACCGACTCGTGGCTCTCCGCCGCCTCCTTCCAGACCACGACGCAGGTGCTCACCGAGTCCGCCATCGAGTCGCGCAGCGACGACCTGAGCGGCCTCAAGGAGAACATCATGATCGGCAAGCTGATCCCCGCCGGCACCGGCATCGCCCAGTACCGCAACATCCGCCCGCACGCCCCGGACTACGTGCCCATGGAGGTCTACTCCGAGGACTACGGCGACTACGCGGAGGGGTACGCGGATGTCTTCGGCGTGGCCCCCGAGGCGCTCGATCCGCTCGCCGCTGTGCGGGCCGACGACCCCGGTGGCGCCGTCACCGCCGAGCGCGCCGGGTTGTGAACGCCGCCGCCCCCGCATAGTCTGACGTGTCGGCTTCGGCCTGTTATCGGGGCGTGCTCGTCACAACAATTCGCTGCTGAAGGCACGTCACAGAGGGCCGGTACGCCCGCCCGTTCCATGCGAAACGGAGCGGCGCCGGGCATCTCCCAACGAGCGTGACCGATGCGGTGCCTCTGTGGGGCGCCCCCGAAACATCTCCGATCCGACACGATCCGACAACCTCACACAGGAGCCCCAGAGGAGCACCGTGCCGACCATCCAGCAACTCGTGCGCAAAGGCCGCGGAACGAAGTCCCGCAAGGACAGCACGCCGGCCCTCAAGGGCGCGCCTCAACGCCGGGGAGTCTGCACGCGGGTCTATACGACCACGCCCAAGAAGCCCAACTCAGCACTGCGGAAGGTTGCGCGCGTGCGTCTCACCAGCGGGATCGAGGTGACCGCCTACATTCCCGGGGAGGGGCACAACCTGCAGGAGCACTCCATCGTGCTGGTGCGCGGTGGCCGGGTGAAGGACATACCGGGCGTGCGCTACAAGGTCATCCGCGGCGCTCTGGACGCCAGCGGCGTGGACGAGCGCCGGCAGTCCCGCAGCCGTTACGGCGCCAAGAAGGTCTGAGCCATGCCCCGCCGAGGTCCCCCGCAGCGCCGCGATCTGCCCCCCGATCCGGTCTACCGATCGGTGCTCGTCACGCAGTTCGTCAACAAGGTCCTGCAGCGCGGCAAGCGTTCTCTGGCCGAGCGCATCGTCTACGACGCCCTCGACACCGTGGCCGAGCGCACCGGGGCCGAGCCGGCGGTCGTCCTGAAGCGCGCCGTGGAGAACGTGAAGCCGCAGTTGGAGGTGCGCAGCCGGCGCGTCGGCGGTGCCACGTACCAGGTGCCGGTGGACGTGCGGCCGCGGCGCCAGACCACCCTGGCGATCCGCTGGATCGTGGGGTATGCCCGCGATCGCCGCGAGCGCACCATGTCGGCCCGGCTGGCCGGCGAGGTGCTCGATGCCTCCAACAACAGCGGGGCGTCGATCAAGCGCAAAGAGGATCTGCACAAGATGGCGGAGTCCAACAAGGCCTTCGCCCACTATCGCTGGTAGTGGGGGTCTGATTCGTCATGGTTGCGTAACCATGGACGTATCGATCCGTCACCGCGACTGAGTATTTTCCGACCGGTTCGGTGACGTGTCACCGCCGGTCACCGGGGCCCCAACCCGGAGGCCCCGACCCCTTCGCCGGAGAGCGCCATCATGTCTCCACAACCCCTCGAACGAACACGCAACATCGGCATCATGGCCCACATCGATGCCGGCAAGACCACCACGACCGAACGCTTCCTGTACTACGCCGGCGTCAACTACAAGATCGGCGAGGTGCACGACGGCGCCGCGACGATGGACTGGATGGCCCAGGAACAGGAGCGGGGCATCACCATCACGGCCGCGGCCACGAACTGCACCTGGCGCGACAGCCGGATCAACATCATCGACACCCCGGGGCACGTGGACTTCACCATGGAGGTGGAACGCTCGCTGCGCGTGCTGGACGGCGCGGTGGCGGTGTTCGACGGGGTGGCGGGAGTCGAGCCGCAGACCGAGACCGTCTGGCACCAGGCCGACCGCTACGGCGTCCCCCGCATCTGCTTCGTCAACAAGCTGGACCGCACCGGTGCCGACTTCTTCTTCTGCGTGGACAGCATCCGCGAGCGGCTGGACTGCACGCCGCTGGTCTTGCAACTGCCGATCGGCGCGGAGGCGGGCTTCGCCGGCGTTGTGGACCTGCTCACCATGCGGGGACTCATCTGGAGTACTGCTGACCTCGGTGCCACGTGGACGGAGGTCGACATCCCTGACGACCTGCGCGAGCCGGCGGAGGCCTACCGAGCCGAGATCATCGACCACGTGAGTGCCATCGACGACGGGATCCTCGAGAAGTACGTGGCCGAGGAGGCCATCGAGGCCGCCGACCTGCGCCCCGTCATACGCCGCGGCACCCTGGCGGGGGATTTCGTGCCGGTGCTGTGCGGCTCGGCGTTCAAGAACAAGGGCGTGCAGCCGCTGCTGGATGCGGTGGTGGACTACCTGCCCTCACCGATGGACCTGCCGCCGGTAAGGGGCATCGAACCCCGCACGGGTGAGATCGTCGAGCGGCGCACCAGCGACGACGAACCCTTCGCCGCGCTGGCCTTCAAGATCATGTCCGACCCCCACGTCGGCCGGCTGACCTACTTCCGGGTCTACAGCGGGTCGTTGCCCAAGGGGGGCCAGGTGCTCAACAGCCGCACCGGGCGTGTCGAGCGCATCGCCCGGCTGCTGGAGATGCACGCCAACGACCGGCTGGACCGCGACGAGGTGGGCGCCGGCGACATCGTGGCCGGCATCGGCTTCAAGAACACCCGCACCGGCGACACGCTCTGCGACCGCAAGCGGCCGATCCTCCTGGAGCAGTTGGAGATCCCCCGGTCGGTGATCGACGTGGCCGTCGAGCCGAAGTCCAAGGCCGACCAGGACCGCCTCTCCAGGGCCCTGCAGGCCCTCTCGGAGGAGGACCCCACGTTCCGGGTGCGCACCGACGACGACACCGGTCAGACCATCATCGCCGGCATGGGCGAACTGCACCTCGAGGTGATCGTCGACCGCATGTTGCGCGAGTTCAAGGTGGACGCCTCGGTGGGTCGTCCGCAGGTGGCCTACCGGGAGACGCTGACTGCGCCGATCCGGTACACCTACGTGCACCGCAAGCAGACCGGCGGCCTCGGCCAGTTCGCGGTCGTGACCGCACTGATCGAGCCGCTGGGCGCCGGCGAGGACTTCGAGTTCGTGAGCAAAGTTTCCGGCGGCGCCATTCCACGGGAGTTCATCCCTGCGGTGGAGGCGGGGATCACCGAGGCACTCACCGCCGGGGTGCTGGCGGGCTTCCCCACCGTGGGGATACGCGTGGTGCTCGTCGACGGCAGGCACCACGACGTGGACTCCTCGGAGATGGCCTTCAAGGTGGCCGCCGCCGCATGGTTCCGGGAGGCCGCCCCGAAAGCAGCCCCGGTGCTGCTGGAACCGGTGATGGCCACCGAGGTGGTAACGCCGGAGGGTTTCCTGGGCGAGGTCGTGGGCGACATCAACAGCCGTCGGGGGCGCGTGCTGGGAACCGAGCGCCGCGGCGCCAGTCAGGTCGTGAACGCGACGGTGCCGCTTGCGGAGATGTTCGGATACGCTACCGATCTGCGTTCGCGCACCCAGGGACGGGCCACGTACACGATGCAGTTCGACTCCTACCAGCGGGCGCCGGTATCGGTGCAGGAGGAAATCGTCTCGCGGGTGCGCGGCGTCTAACCCTGCCGCTGTTCGCGCCGAAGTCGCGAACAGCCAGGAAGAATCTCAACCCAAACGGAGCATCAGGAGCAAGAAAATGGTCAAGGAAGTCTTCGAGCGCTCAAAGCCGCACATCAATGTCGGGACCATGGGGCACATCGACCATGGCAAGACGACGCTGACCGCTGCCATCACACGGGTTCTGTCCCAGCGCGACCCGGACTCCACGCAGTTCACCGATTTCGACTCCATCGACAAGGCGCCCGAGGAGCGGGAGCGGGGCATCACCATCAACGTGGCCCACGTCGAGTACGAGACGCCCAACCGGCACTACGCCCACGTCGACATGCCCGGCCACGCCGACTACATCAAGAACATGATCACCGGTGCGGCCCAGGTGGACGGCGCCATCCTGGTGGTCTCCGCCGCGGACGGGCCCATGCCCCAGACGCGCGAGCACGTTCTGCTGGCCCGCCAGGTGGGGGTGCCCCGCATTCTGGTTGCCCTCAACAAGGTCGACGCCGTTGACGACGAGGAGTTGCTGGAGCTCGTCGAGCTCGAGGTCCGGGAGCTTCTCGACGAGTACGGCTTCCCCGGCGACGACACACCGGTCATTCCCGTGTCGGCCCTGAAGGCTCTCGACGGCGACGACAATGCCGGCGACCAGGTCGTGGCCCTCATGGAGGCCGTGGACTCCTACGTGCCCTTGCCGATGCGCGACGTGGACAAGCCGTTCCTGCTGCCCATCGAGGACGTCTTCTCCATCACGGGCCGCGGCACCGTGGTCACCGGCCGCGTCGAGCAGGGCATCGTCAACACCGGCGACCAGGTCGAGATCGTGGGTATCAAGGACACTCGCAAGACCGTCTGCACCGGCGTGGAGATGTTCCGCAAGATCCTCGACGAGGGTCGGGCGGGCGACAACATCGGCGCGCTGCTGCGGGGCGTCGGCAAGGACGAGGTGCAGCGGGGCCAGGTCCTCGCCGCTCCCGGCTCCATTACCCCGCACACCAAGTTCGAGGCCGAGGTGTACGTGCTGACCAAGTCCGAGGGCGGGCGGCACAAGCCCTTCTTCGACGGCTACCGGCCGCAGTTCTACTTCCGGACGACCGACGTGACCGGGAACATCGCTCTGCCCGAGGGCACCGAGATGTGCATGCCCGGCGACAACACGCAGATGACGGTGGAGTTGATCGCTCCCATCGCCATGGATGAGGGTCTGCGGTTCGCCATCCGTGAAGGCGGGCGCACCGTGGGTGCCGGCGCCGTCACCAAGATCCTGGCGTAGCGGTCGTGGCAACCGGGCAGAAGATCCGCATCCGCCTCAAGGCGTACGACCACGAGATCGTGGATCAGTCGGCACGCAAGATCGTGCAGACCGTCAAGCGCACACAGGCCGACGTGCGGGGCCCGGTGCCCCTGCCGACCGAGCGGCACCGCTTCACCGTGATCCGCTCACCCCACAAGGACAAGGACAGCCGCGAGCATTTCGAGATGCGCATTCACAAGCGGCTGCTGGACATCGTGAACTCCTCGGCCAAGACGGTGGACTCGCTGCAGCGCATCGACCTGCCTGCCGGGGTGGACATCGAGATCAAGATTCTCTGAGCCGCTTCACCTCGTCGGGTCCCGCCCAGGGAGGAGGGGGCACGTCGCCAACCGGCCGGGCGCCGGCGGCGATTTTCGGCAGTGTCGCTCGTGCCAGGACCAGCGCCAGGCTGCACGCCGCCGCGCCGAACCAGAATGCCGATGGGATGCCGCCGAGGTGTGCGGCCACGGCACCGGCAATGAATCCGCCGCTGCCGAATGCCACGTCGAATGAGATGCTGATCGACGCCACGGCCTGACCCCGCTCGGCGGCCGGAGCCGTCTGGATCACCAGCGCGAACAGCGCCGGGAACAGGAAACTCTGACCCACCGCCATCACAAGACTGCCCAGGTAGGCCCCGCCGGGCGTCTGCCATGTTGCCATGACGGCGAGCCCGAGTGCCGACACGACAAGGGCGATGGTCGTGGTGGTGCGGGCGCCGATCCTGTCCGGAAGCCGTGCCAGGAGCAGTCGCAGGATCAGCACGGCACCGGCGAACAGCAGAAAGACGTTGCCGGCCTGGGTGATTCCCACCTCGGTCGCCCACAGCGCCGCGAACGTTATGAAGCACGAGAACCCAAGAAGCCCGATCACGAGCACGCCGCCCGGCCGAACGGCCGCTGGGTGCAGCACCGGCCTCGAACGGAGTTGCGAGGCTGCCGGCCCCGAGACACGATTCTGCGGGGCGCGCAGAGCCAGCAGGGCACCGATTCCGCAGAACGCCGCGCCGGCGATCCAGGCCGTGTCGAACGAGAATTGCTCGATCAGCCACTCCGCGAGGAGGGGGCCAAGGGCCATGCTGGCGTACACCACGGCGGAGAAGTACGAGGTTGCCTCGGCGCGCCGTCCTTCCGGCGCGATGTCCTGGAGAGCCGTGGCCGCGCCGACGAAGAAGGCGGCCTCGCCGACGCCTGTTAGGGCGCGGAGCACGACGACGGTACCGACGCTGTCGGCGACCACGAGACCCAGCATGCTCACTGCGGCGATCGTCGAGCCGAAGACCATGACCCACCGCCGGCCCTTGGTGTCGGTGATCGGTCCGGCGACGATCCGCAGAACGGCCGCGGCCAAGCCGGACACACCCATGGCTGCGCCCACACTCCAACTGCCTCCGCCCAGCTCGTCGGTCACGAAGACGGGCACGGCCACGAGCATCATGCCCGTGCTGACGAAGTACCAGATGCACGCTGTCAGCAGCGCCGTGAATGTCGGCGTCACGAGCCGCTCGGTTGGGGGGTGCGCCGTCACCCGGTGAGTATGGCGTGCACGTCGCCCGGTCCGTGGACGCCGATGACGAGCGTGCTCTCGATGTCGGCCGACCGGGACGGCCCGGTGACGGCCACGAGCTGGCTGGGTAGCTCGCTGCTGTTCCTCAGGAAGTCGCCGAGGGTGTCGGCGATCGTGTCGGCGTCGATCACGAACACGCAGGCCGGGGGCAACAGGCTGGCGGCCCGCCCCCTGTTGTCGTCCGCGCGCAGCAGGACGGTGCCCGTTTGCGCAGCCGCTCCGGCGGCGTGCACCACGCCCACCGCGGCTCCGGCTGCGGCCTGCGTCCCGCATTCGGGCCAGCGCAGGGCGGCGTCCACGTCCAAACCCTCCACCGCCAGCACCGGGCCGTCGCGTCCCTCGGCGTAGGCGGCCACGGCACGGCGCAGATCGGTTGCCGGCACCTGCTCGGCGGTCCCGCCCAGGGCCTCCCAGGCTTCGATGAAGCCGTCGGCGCCGCTGCGGGGCGTGACGAAGCGCGCCCGCGGTGTCGGGGGAGCACCGGAGCCGGAGCCGCCCGCGGACCCAGCGTGCAGCCGCCCCAAAAACGCCTCCCGAGTGGTGCGGGCACTCACGGCAGGTCCCGTCCTCGGCGCCACGCGCCCAGCCAACCGACGTCCGGCAGCCGCCGCATCCTGCGCAGCAGCGGCAACCCCATGCGGATCGCAACGGCGCTCGCGCGGAACGCCCAGCGCCGCGACCATGCCTGCGACCAGAGCCAGAATCCGAGGCGCCGCAGTGCCGATGCGTCGCCACGGGCATCCCGGTGGCGGAGGTGCAGCAGCAGGTCGTGCAGCGGGATGCGCACGGGGCAGATCTCCGTGCAGGCGCCGCACAGCGAGGAGGCCTCGGACAGCTCGCGAGCCGCCGGGGCGTCGGGTTTCAGTACGGGAGTCAGCACGGCGCCGATGGGGCCGCTGTAGACCGAGTCGTAGGTGTGGCCGCCAACCTGGCGGTACACCGGGCACACGTTCAGGCAGGCCCCGCAGCGGATGCAGTGCAACGCCGAGGAGAAGCGGGTGCCCACAGCGGCGCTGCGTCCGCCGTCCAACACCACGACGTGCAGTTCCTCCGGGCCGTCCGCCTCGCCGTTACGGCGGGGGCCGGTGACGAGGTTCGTGTACACCGACAGCGCCTGGCCGGTTGCGGAGCGGGCGAGGACGTTCAGCATCACGTCCAACTCGTCGAGGTCGGCCACGATGCGCTCGAGGCCCATGAGGGCGATGTGGGTGGGTGGCAGGCTGGAGCACATGCGGCCGTTGCCCTCGTTCTCCACGAGGCAGATGGAGCCGGTGGCGGCGACGGCGAAGTTCACCCCCGTGATGCCCACCCCGGCGTCGAGGAACACCTGGCGCAGGCGCCGGCGGGCGTAGGCGGCCTCGGCTTCGATCTCGGCACTCACCGGCGCTCCGCGGTCGGCCGTGAGCAACTCCGCTATCTGGAAGCGGTCCTTGTGCATGGCCGGTGCCAGGATGTGTGAGGGAGGTTCCCCGGCCAGTTGCTGGATGAACTCGCCCAGGTCGGTCTCCACCACCTCCGCGCCTGCCCGTTCGAGGACCTCGTTGAGGTGGATCTCCTCCGACGCCATGGACTTGCCCTTGGCGATGACCCGCCCGTCGCGCCGAGCCACGATGTCGGCCACGACGGCGGTGGCCTCGGCCGCGTCGGTGGCCCAGTGCACGTGCCCGCCGAGAGCAACGAAGTTGTCCGACCAGCGTTCCAGCAATTCGGGCAGGTTCGCCACGGCGGCGGCCCGGATCGCCGCGGCCGCGTCGCGCAGTTCGTCGGCGTTCGCCAGTTCCGCTATGGCGCCGTGGCGCCGCTGCAGCATGACGTCGGTGCCGTGGGCCACCGCCGCCCGCAGCCGGTCGTCGCCGAGGGCGCGCCCGGCGCGGGCGCTGAAGGTCACCGGGATGGCGGCCGGCGAGCTCACGTTCCCGGGTCCAGCAGCGTGGCGACGTGGTCGAAGCGCAGTCCGAGACCGCGCCGGCTTGCCCGGCCCTGCAGGTGCAGGAGGCACGAGAGGTCGCAGCTCACGACCTGTTCGCAGCCGGTGGCACCGAGCAGGTCCAGCTTCTCGTCGGCCATGGCCACCGACACGTCGGGCATCTTGACCGAGAACGATCCGCCGAAGCCGCAGCAGCGGTCGGTCCCTTCGGCGCTGACGGGCACGTGGCCGGCGTCGCTGAGGGCACGCCGCACGGTGACGCCGGCGCCCAGTTCGCGCAGTGCGTGGCAGGAGTCGTGGACCACGACGGTCTTGCCGGCGCCGGGGTCACCATCGGGGTCGGCGCCGGCGGGACCGGCGTCGCCGTGCGTGCCGGTCGCATCGCCGGGACCGGTGGTCGCATCGCCGCGGTCGGGATCTGTCAGGAAGGCGGTCAGCTCCACGGTGCGGGAGGCGGCGCGGCGAGCGGCCGGTGCCTCGGGCGTTCCTTCGAACAGCTCCGGCCAGTGGTGCGACATCATCGTGGCGCACGAGCCGGAGGCCACGACGCAGGGCTCGTCGCCGTCGCCGAGAGCGCGCAGCGTGCGCCGGGCAACGCGCCGGGCCTCGGCTGCGTAGCCGGCGTTGTAGGCGGGCTGGCCGCAGCAGGTGGCCCCGGACACCGCAAGCGGCTCGCACCCGTCGGCGCGCAGCACCCGCTCCGCCGCCGCCGCCACGTCACGCCGCAGAATCTCAATCAGACAACTCGCGAACAACCGCACCGGAACCACGCCGCGCACGCTAGCGGGCCGGATCGGCTGCTCCTGTACGCTTTCGGTTCTATGGCCGACCATTCCATGGGCGACCGCCTGGCGGAACTCGCCAAGCGCAAGGAGCAGGCCCGCCAAGCCGGCTCGGAGCGGGCCGTGCAACGCCAGCACGCCAAGGGCAAGTTGCTGGCCCGCGAGCGCATCGATTACCTGCTGGATGCCGGGTCGTTCCACGAGTTGGACATGCTGGCCCGGCACCGGGCCACCGAGAGCGGCCTCACCGAACGCCCCTACACCGACGGCGTCGTGACCGGCTGGGGCACCGTCGACGGCCGCAAGGTATTCGTGTTCGCGCAGGACTTCACCGTCTTCGGGGGCGCCCTCGGCGAGGTGTTCGCCGAGAAGATCCACAAGGTCATGGACATGGCCATGACCACCGGCGCGCCCATGATCGGGCTCAACGACGGCGCCGGGGCACGCATCCAGGAGGGGGTCGTCAGCCTCGACTCCTACGGGGGCATCTTCTCGCGCAACGTACGCGCCTCGGGCGTGGTGCCGCAGATCTCGGTGGTGCTGGGACCCTGTGCCGGTGGGGCGGTGTACAGCCCGGCCATCACCGACTTCATCTTCATGGTGCGCGAGACCTCGCACATGTTCATCACCGGCCCGGACGTGGTGCGAGCCGTGACCGGCGAGGAGGTCTCGCTGGAGGATCTCGGCGGCGCCCGGACCCATGCCACCAAGTCGGGCGTGGCCACGTTCGCGCGCGACACCGAGTACGAGGTCCTCGACGCCGTCAAGGAACTGCTGAGTTTCCTACCCGCCAACTACATGGAGCACCCGCCGCACTACGAGCCGCTCGACTCGCCGGACCGGGCGTGCCCCGAGTTGCGCACGATCCTGCCCGACAGCTCCAACCTGCCCTACGACATGAAGGACGTGGTCGCCTCGGTGCTCGACGACGGCGAGTTTCTGGAGTACTTCCCGCAGTGGGCGCAGAACATCGTCTGCATGTTCGGGCGGCTCGACGGGCACACCGTCGGCGTCGTGGGCAACCAGCCGCTGGTACTGGCCGGTGTGCTCGACATCGAGTCCTCCTCCAAGGCGGCCCGCTTCGTGCGCACCTGTGATGCCTTCGGGATACCGCTGCTGACGTTCGTCGACGTGCCGGGATTCCTGCCCGGCGTGGACCAGGAGTACGGCGGCATCATCCGCCACGGGGCCAAGTTGCTGTACGCCTATTGCGAGGCCGGCGTGCCGCGCATCTCCGTGATTACCCGCAAGGCCTACGGCGGCGCGTATGTGGTCATGGACTCCAAGTCCGTGGGCTCGGACCTGTCCTTCGCCTGGCCGTCGGCGGAACTGGCGGTGATGGGGCCGCAGGGCGCCGTCGAGATCCTCCACCGCCGCGAGCTGTCCGAGAGCGACAACCCCGAGGCCCGCCGCAGCGAGTTGGTCGACGACTACATCGAGCGCTACGCCAACCCGTACGTGGCTGCCGAGCGGGGCTACATCGACGACGTGATCGACCCGGCCGAGACCCGTCGCAAGGTGATAGCCGGCTTCGACGTGCTGCGTTCCAAGCGCGCCGACCGCCCGCGGCGCAAGCACGGCGTCATTCCACTGTGACCATCCGGAGCGGCGCCGCACCGGAGGTGACGGTGTCGCCGCCTCCTGCCGATGACGACGAGGTGGTGGCGATCGTGACTGCGGCAAGCTGGTTCCTGCGCCGGGCGCCGGCTCCGCCGTCGGCAGCACCGGCAACGTCGGGCTGGCGTTTCGCCGGCCGCTGGTGGCGATAGGGGCGCCGCCCGTGCGGGCGGCAGTTGCATCCCCGATGACCGCCAAGGACATGGCGGCTGCCGATCCGGGCGCCGACATGCGCCTCACCGGCGGCTGCGGACCGCTTCGACGCCGGTTGCGCCCCGACGTGATCGCCATGCAGCGCCGGGCCGCCGGCCGGGTGCTCGACCTGCGGGGCCCGCTGGCCGGCGGGTTCGCCTATGAGAACCTGCAGGAACTGGTCGTGGCGCCTGTCTCGGCAGTGACCGGCCGCACCGATGCGCCGTTCGACACGGTGTGCTCGTTCGGAGCTCTGGCGGCGGCACCCTCCGTCGAGGGGCTCCTGGCCGGGTTGCGGGCCGTGATGGCGCCGGGGAGCCGGCTGCTGTTCGTGGAGCCCGACGGTGACGCCCGTCGTTGGCGCCGCCGATTGGACAGGGTGGCGCGGCGCCTCTGGGGCATGGCGATGGCGCGGGACATCTCGGGCAGCCTGTGGCGCAGCGGCTTCGAGGTGCTGTCCATCGACCGGCGACCGCTGCGCCTCTGCGGCCTGCCGCTGGTCAGGGTCGTGGTGGGCGCGGCCCGTCCGACGCCCGACGCCGCCGGGGGCGAAGGAGCAGTGGCGTGAGCCGGGGAACCCTGGCCTTGGTCGGTGGCGGGGAGTTCTTGCCCGGGTGTGACTTCGATGCGGCCCTGGTGGCGGAGTGCGGTGCGCAGGAGGTGATCGTGTTGCCGACGGCCAGCGCGTACGAGAACCCCACCAGGCTGCGGGCGCGAGCCGAGGACTGGTTTGGCGCGCTCGGCGCAGGCTGCCGCTGGCTCGATGTCTACCGCCGCGCCGATGCCGACGACGCCGAGGCCGTCGTGGCAGTGCGCGGGGCCACCATGATCTACCTCACCGGAGGTTCCCCCCTGCACGCCCGCTCCACGTTGCTGCGCACGGCCGTCTGGGAGGCCTTGGTGGAGGCCGCCGACGCCGGAGCCACCGTGGCCGGAGCGGGTGCAGGCGGCAACGTGCTGTGCGATCACATGGTGGACGTCCGCGGGGGTGCCTTCACCGTGGGTCTCGGGCTGACCGACGAGCTGGCCATGATCTCCCAAGCCGACACCCTGTCGGCCGAGAGGATCTCCCGGACCGTCCGTCTGGCACCGCCCGGTCTGCTGGTGGTCGCCGTGGACGAACGCAGCGCCCTCATCGGCCGGCCCGATGGTTCCTGGGAGACCTTTGGCGGGGTGACCTTGTATCGCGACGGCACGAGAATCACTCTCGACAACCTGGGCGGCTGAACCGCCAGGGTCAGCAAAATTTGAGGCGGCGTGGCACTTGGCGCATCGCATCCGCGAGACGTGGGCGGACCGCAACCCTGAGCGGTTCGCCGGTCCCGTCGAAGCGCGGCTATCACGGCACGCACCACCACATGTCGGCCAAGCACCTAGACCGGTATGTCGCCGAGTTCGCCGGCAGGCACAACCGGCGCCCGTTGGATACGGCGACCATGATGGCTCGTACGGCTACGGGGATGGTTGGCCGACAGTTGACCTACGCCGATCTGGTCGCGTCGGCCGAGGCGAGTTCGGTCCCCGCCGACGACCCCTTCTAGCCGCCGCTTAGCCCTGCGAGCGTTCCTCGATCCATCGACGACAGGCTTCGTACTCCTCACGAGTCGTCGGGCCGGAGATCGACACTCCCTCAACATCGCTTGAGTAACTCCGTGGCGCGGCGATGACGTAGTGATGGTCAGTGCTTGTGTCGCCGTTCATGTTTCCTCCTCTGGTGATAGCTCGAAGGGTGGGGGTGTTAGCCGACCGTGTCTGGTCTCGTGCTTCCCGATGTGCTCTGACATCCTGCGAATGATCTCAAACATGGCGCCAACAGGGATTCTAACCCGTGCGACAACGATCAGGTCGGGCGTTTCAGGACTAAGCGGCGCCGTGAAATCCACGGTGAACTCATGAGCGGTGTCCCAGATCAGAGCACCATTCGCGTAGACGCCCGCCGCGGATACCGAGCCGTCTAGCAGGACGTTCACTGTTGGAGGGTCTGCCATGCGGTGAGGGTAATCCGTCAACCCTCGGCTCGCCACCCACCGGTGGTGTACGGTCGTCGTCGCCGTCAAATGCCGGGAGTTGCCAACTCCCTGAAATGACCGAACGTCCGCGATCCGGGTCTCCGCGGCACTGACCTGCGCTACGGTGCGGCTGTGAGCGAACCCACACCGCCGCAGACCAACATGCCCGAACCCGCCTACCCCGAACCGATCCCCGACACACCCAACAACATTGCCCGCGCCATTCTCACCACCCCACCCAAGCCCCCCGACGAGTGGCGCTACCTCCAAGACACTGCCGACTAACCCACCCAACGGTTACTCAGCGCTATGACTCGCAAAATTTGAACCCAACTCTTAACGTGAAGTGGAGATTTAGCTTGAGAGTCCGGGATGGCGGCCGTCGCCGCTCACTCGGTCCTGTCGGATCGCACCCGAACCGATTACCAACGCAAGGTTACCACTCGGCGCTGTTCCGGTTCGGGACTATCGACCGGCATTCGGTTCGTTCGATCCAAGCGTTTGCTCGCGTCCGTAGGCGTCGCGAAGCCTGCTGAGTAACTCCGCCGGGCGCTGCTCCTGTCGTCGGCTCGCGGACCACATCTTCTGTCGTAGGTCCACGGATCGGTTCGCTCGTTCTGGGTCGGTGGCCCGGTTCTCCTTCTTCGTAGGCCCAGGTAGCGGTCTCTCGTCATCCCGGTCGAGGCTGGAACGCACTGGCGAGAGAATCGACCTGCCCATCTGGTGGGTTGCCCGCAGTCCACCGCGGACCCGCGTTCGAAGGCGTCGCAGCGTCTCCTTGCTCTGGAGCCAACCTGAGCCTGTGGATGACTTGTCGATAACAGACTGATCTTCTGCGATATCCAACTCTCTATCGACTGGAAATCGTTGTCGCTTGTCAGGTAGTCTCTTATAAGCCAATGATTTCGTCTGTCAGAAGCATCTACCCGAATTGCGTCTGGAGGCGGGCGCTGCTGCGCAACGCAGTGGTGCCGGCGTCCAGACCGTGGCGCGCTCGCGCGGATGGCGGTCGTTCGGGCCAGGTCGGGGCGGCAGTTCGATGACGACGATCGATACCACTGGTGGTCGGCCTTTTCCCGTCGTTCCGGTCGGATTCGAGGGTTCCGCGGCTCGCACCGAGAACGAGCAGGCGCAACGCTCGCGGCGTCTCACCTTGGCGGCATTCGCCTTGGCGGTCATCATCGTCGTTCTCGTCCTGCTGCTGCTTCGTGGGTGCGTCAGGGGTTGGAGTGACGGCGCGTCGTCTGCCAATGTCGAGGTGCCGGCGGCACAGCAGGCGGTGGGTAAGGGCGGGGGCCCCGTGGCGGATGCCTCGACGGCCCGGCAGGGGCCTGCGGGCCAGGCCACCGCCCCTGACTCGCAGGGGCAGTTCGATTTGCAGGGTCGTCCAGGGCTGCCCGGACCGGAGGGCGATCGCGGCAATCCGGGGTTGCCGGGATCGCCAGGCGATCCCGGCGGTCCGACGGAGGCGGCAGAGAAGGGCGATCCCGGCGGTCCCGGCACACCTGGAACACCCGGCGCGCCGGGACAATCCGGTGTGCCCGGCGTACCGGGCGTACCGGGCGTGCCCGGCGTACCGGGATCCGGTGCCCTCTTCGGCGGTGCCGGGTTCCGACTGCCATGCGGCACCTGCTCGACGTGTTCGACTTGTGGCATCGGCACCGTCGGCGTGCCCGGAGTCTTGCCCGGCGGCTGTAGTGGTGTGCCGTCGTGTGGTGGATGCGCGACGTGCGTTGAGGATTCAATCTGTGATTCAGACTTGAACGACGGCTGCTCGCCGTGCCTGCCCCGGGTCGGCTGCTCGTCATGCCCGTCGCCGGCCGGCTGCCCTACGGGAGCGCCGGGCCCGCCGGGCGAGTCGGGTGCGCAGGGTGATCCGGGCGCGCCGGGTGATCCGGGCGCGCAGGGTGATCCGGGTCTGCAGGGTGGGCAGGGCGATCGGGGTCCGCAGGGCAATCCGGGGCTGCCCGGCCTCCCGGCTTCGCGGGACGGCGAGGCTGCGCCGGCTCCGCCCGGTGATCGAGGTCCGCAGGGTCCACGGGGCCCGCAGGGTGACCCGGGTCCGCAAGGCCCGCGAGGCACTCAGGGTCCGGCGGGTGCTCCGGTCACGCCGGGCCTCCAGACCGCACCGGGTCCGCCGGGTGATCGAGGTCCGCAGGGCCCGCGAGGGCCGGCGGGTGCGCGCGGTCCAACGGGTGCTGCGGGGCGGCAGGGCCCAACGGGCGGTCCGGGTTCGGCGGGTGCGACGGGCGGTCGGGGTTCGGCGGGCGCGCGCGGTCCTGCGGGCAATCCCGGTTCACAGGGTGCGCGGGGTCCTGCGGGTGCGCTGGGCGGTCCGGGCTCGCCGGGTTCGCAGGGTGCTGCGGGTGCGCTGGGCGGTCCGGGCTCGCCGGGTTCGCAGGGTGCTGCGGGTGCGCTGGGCGGTCCGGGCTCGCCGGGTTCGCAGGGTGCTGCGGGTGCGCCGGGCGGTCCGGGCTCGCCGGGTTCGCAGGGTGCAGCGGGCCAGCGGGGTGCTGCTGGCGAGGCGGGACAGACGGGTACGGATGGTGCGACGGGTGCTGCGGGTCCGCCGGGCGGTCGGGGCGCTCAGGGTGCGACGGGTGCGACGGGTAATCCGGGTTCGCCGGGGACGGGGACGGCGGGTTCGGATGGTACGCCGGGTTCGGATGGTTCGCCGGGCGCGCCGGGTTCGGATGGTGCGCCGGGTAAGCAGGGTCCGGAGGGCTCTGATGGCTCCGATGGTGCGCCGGGTCAGCCGGGTACTCCGGGCGTTCCGGGTTCAGCGGGCAAGGGCGGCCCTCAGGGTCCTGCGGGTACCGACGGTGCTGCGGGTCCGCCGGGCGGTCCGGGCGATCGGGGCGATCAGGGTGCGACGGGTGCGCGGGGTAATCCGGGTTCGGATGGTACGCCGGGTTCGGATGGTAAGCCGGGTCCTGCGGGGCTGGCGGGTGCTGCGGGTCAGTCGGGTACTCCGGGCGTTCCGGGTTCGTCGGGCAAGCGCGGCCCTCTGGGTCCTGCGGGTCCTCCGGGTACTGCGGGTACTGCGGGCGCTGCCGGTCCGCCTGGTTCGGAGGGGACGCCGGGGCGTGTGGGTGTGCCGGGCTTGCCGGGTACCGACGGTGCTGCGGGTCAGCCGGGCGGTCCGGGTACGGCGGGTGCCGACGGTGCTCCGGGCGGTCCGGGTACGACGGGTGCGCGGGGTAATCCGGGTTCGCCGGGGACGGCGGGTTCGGATGGTTCGGATGGTGCGCCGGGTCCGAAGGGCGCGAGCGGTCCGGCGGGCTCTGATGGCTCCGATGGTGCGACGGGCGATCCGGGCAACCGGGGCCGTACAGGTGCTCCGGGGTTGCGGGGCGCGAGCGGTCCGGCGGGCTCTGATGGCTCCGCTGGTGCGAAGGGCGACCCCGGTTCACAGGGTGCTCGCGGGGTGACGGGTAAGACGGGTAAGCAGGGGCCGAGGGGTAGTCCGGGTGCGACGGGCTCTGATGGCTCTGATGGCTCCGATGGTGCGCCGGGTCAGCCGGGTAGAACGGGTGCTGCGGGCGTCGATGGGGCGAAGGGTGAGCCGGGTCCGCCCGGTGCGCGGGGTGAGCCGGGTCCGGGGGATGGTTCGGCCGGCCTTCCGGGTGATCCGGGTCCTGCGGGTCAGCCGGGTACGCCTGGTACCGATGGTCGGCCGGGCGCTACGGGTCAGCGGGGTGCGATAGGTCCTCCGGGCGTCGATGGGACGGATGGCGATCCAGGTGCGCCGGGTGACCCGGGTTCGCCGGGTGTGGCGGGTACGCCGGGTCCTCCGGGTACGACGGGTTTGTCGGGCTTGCCGGGTGTGCCGGGTGTGCCCGGTCCGATAGGTAGGCCGGGATTGGTGGGCCAGAGGGGCATTCAGGGTGCGACCGGTGAGGAGGGTACTCCGGGTCAGACGGGCGATCAGGGTCCTGACGGCGACCAGGGTGTGGACGGTAAGGCGGGACCTCTAGGTCAGCCGGGTCCGCCGGGCCAGCCGGGCGATCAGGGTACTGACGGCGACCAGGGCGATAGGGGTGTGCCGGGTCCGCCGGGTCCGCCGGGTGAGGGTCGGCAGGGCGCTACGGGTAATTCGGGCCCGCAGGGCCCGCGGGGTGAGCAGGGTCCTCGGGGTGATCCGGGCGAGCGGGGTTTGCCGGGTCCTTTGGGCGGGCCGGCGGGTGCGCCGGGCGATCCGGGTCTTCAGGGAAATCCGGGTCTTCAGGGCCCGCCGGGTCCGCAGGGTCCGCAGGGTCCGCAGGGTCCGCCGAACGGGCCGCCGGGTCTGCCGGGTGCGCCGGGCGAGCGGGGGCGGGATGGTGCGACGGGTCCGGCGGGCACGCCGGGTTCGGATGGTGCGCGGGGTATGCGGGGTCGGGATGGTGCGACGGGTCCGGTGGGTCCGCAGGGTCCGCAGGGTCCGCCGGGTGCGAGGGGTGAGAAGGGTTTTACAGGCGCTGGGAGTGTGGGTCCGCCGGGTCCGCCGGGTGCGGGCGATCCGGGTCCGCCGGGTCCGGCGGGTGTGGGTCCGGTGGGTCCGCAGGGTCCGCAGGGTCCGCCGGGTGCGAGGGGTGAGAAGGGTCTTACAGGCGCTGGGAGTGTGGGTCCGCCGGGTCCGCCGGGTGCGGGCGATCCGGGTCCGCCGGGTCCGGCGGGTGTGGGTCCGGTGGGTCCGCAGGGTCCGCCGGGTCCGCCGGGTGCGAGGGGTGAGAAGGGTTTTACAGGCGCTGGGAGTGTGGGTCCGCCGGGTCCGCCGGGTGCGGGCGATCCGGGTCCGCCGGGTCCGGCGGGTGTGGGTCCGGTGGGTCCGCCGGGTCCGCCGGGTCCGGATGGTGCGAGGGGTGAGAAGGGTCTTACAGGCGCTGGGAGTGTGGGTCCGCCGGGTCCGCCGGGTGCGGGCGATCCGGGTCCGCCGGGTCCGGCGGGTGTGGGTCCGGTGGGTCCGCAGGGTCCGCAGGGTCCGCCGGGTGCGAGGGGTGAGAAGGGTTTTACAGGCGCTGGGAGTGTGGGTCCGCCGGGTCCGCCGGGTGCGGGCGATCCGGGTCCGCCGGGTCCGGCGGGTGTGGGTCCGGTGGGTCCGCCGGGTCCGCCGGGTCCGGATGGTGCGAGGGGTGAGAAGGGTCTTACAGGCGCTGGGAGTGTGGGTCCGCCGGGCCCGAAGGGTGGCCCGGGCGATAGGGGCGAGAAGGGTGAGCCGGGTGAGCCGGGTGACGACGGGCCGCAGGGGCCGCAGGGTCCGCCGGGTCCTTTGGGCGGGCCGCCGGGTGATCGGGGTCTGCCGGGTGAGCCGGGTCCTCAGGGAAATCCGGGTCTTCAGGGTCCGCCGGGTGCGGCGGGTGATCCGGCTCCGCCGGGTCCGCCGGGCGTCGATGGTTCGGATGGTCCGGCGGGCATTCAGGGTACTCGGGGCGAGGTGGGCGCTGCGGGTCAGCCGGGTCTTCAGGGTCAGCCGGGTGCGCCGGGTCCGGTGGGTGGTGCGGGTCCTCCGGGTCTTCAGGGAACCACGGGTCCGGCGGGTCCGATGGGTCAGCAGGGACCGACGGGTCCTCAGGGCATTCAGGGTCCGGGGGGCGATGGGGGTCCGAAGGGCGATGAGGGCAAGCGGGGTCCCGACGGCCCACAGGGTGTGGCGGGTAAGACCGGCTTGCCGGGTGCGCCGGGTCCGGTGGGTTCTCCGGGAGCCCAGGGCGAGCCCGGCCCTCCGGGCGCGCCGGGAAGGGACGCGAGAGGTTCGCGGGGTTCGGCAGGTGCGCCGGGTACGCGGGGTCCTCAGGGTCCAGTTGGTCCGCCGGGTCCGCCGGGTGACCGGGGTCCTCAGGGTCCGGTCGGCCCGCCCGGTCCCAAGGGCGATCCGGGCGTCGGAGAACCCGGTCCGCCGGGTCCGCCCGGTCCACCGGGACCGCCGGCCGGTTCCGGTACGCCTGCTCCGGTTGCGCCCGGCCCGCCCGGTCCGCCTGGGCCTCCGGGTCCGCCTGCTCCGACTCAGCCAGGTTCGGCCGGTCCGCCCGGTCCGCCTGGGCCTCCGGGTCCGCCTGCTCCGACTCAGCCAGGTTCGGCCGGTCCGCCTGGACCTCCGGGCCCACCAGGGCCGGCCGGCCCTGGCGGCGGCGGATCACAGTAACGCCACCACGAGCCACCGAAGCCACCGAACTGGGAGTCCATTCCTCATGTCCGATTCTTTGACGACCAACGCGTCGACCGGCAGGTTTCACGCCGGCAACAGCGGCACCCGCCACAGGCGGAGGCGCCTCGTGGCCAGGATGTCGGTTCTGTCCCTGCTGATCACCGCCCTGGCCATCGGCGACCCGGGTGCGGCGGTGACGGCGCAGACGGTGACCTGCTCGGGCACCACGGCGGTGGCGGCGTCGACCACCGAGGCCGGGCTGATCGCGGACTGCGACGCCCTGCTGGGTGCCAAAGCGACCCTGGATCCCGGCGGCACGTTGAACTGGGCCACCACGCTGGCCATGGCCGACTGGGACGGCGTGGCACTCACCACTACCCCGCCCCGGGTGCGAACCCTGAGTCTCGCCGCCCGCTCCCTGACCGGGACCATACCCACCGGGCTCGGTGCCCTCACCGCCCTGACACGGCTGTCGCTGTACGACAACGATTTGACGGGTCCGATTCCGGTCGAGTTGGGTGATCTCACCAACCTGAGAAGGCTGTCGCTGTACGACAACGATCTGACAGGTTCGATACCCACCGAGTTGGGTGATCTCACCAACCTGACGTCTTTGGACCTGGGCGGTAATGGGTTGACGGGTTCGATTCCGGTCGAGTTGGGTGATCTCACGGCGCTGACGTATCTGCACCTGGGCGGCAATGGGTTGACGGGTTCGATTCCGGTCGAGTTGGGTGATCTCACCAACCTGGCGGTTCTGTACTTGGGTAGCAATGGGTTGACGGGTTCGATTCCGGTCGAGTTGGGTGATCTCACGGCGCTGACGTATCTGCACCTGGGCGGCAATGGGTTGACGGGTTCGATTCCGGTCGAGTTGGGTGATCTCACCAACCTGGCGGTTCTGTACTTGGGTAGCAATGGGTTGACGGGTTCGATTCCGGTCGAGTTGGGTGATCTCACGGCGCTGACGGATCTGCGCCTGGACGGCAATGGGTTGACGGGTTCGATCCCGGCCGAGTTGGGTGGTCTCACGAACCTGACGGATCTCTTGCTGTACGACAACGATTTGACGGGTTCGATCCCGGTCGAGTTGGGTGCCCTCACCGCCCTGACACGGCTGTCGCTGTACGACAATGATTTGACGGGTTCGATCCCGGTCGAGTTGGGCGATCTCACCGCCCTGAGAACCCTGTCGCTACATAGCAATGGGTTGACGGGTTCGATTCCGGTCGAGTTGGGTGATCTCGCGAACCTGACACGGTTGGACCTGCTCCGCAATGGGTTGACGGGTTCGATTCCGCCCGAGTTGGGTGATCTCACGGCGCTGACATATCTGTCGCTGAGCAGCAATGGGTTGACGGGTTCGATTCCGGCCGAGTTGGGCGATCTCGCGAACCTGACGTATCTGTACCTGGGCGGCAATGGGTTGACGGGTTCGATTCCGGCCGAGTTGGGTGACCTCGCCGCGCTGAGAACTCTGTCGCTGAGCGGCAACGATTTGACGGGTTCGATTCCGACCGAGCTGGGTGACCTCGCCAACCTGACAACCCTGTCGCTGAGCGGCAACGATTTGACGGGGTGTGTTCCGCCTGGGCTTGTCGATCTGCTCGATGGGCAGGGGTTGGACCTGCCGACGTGTTCGACTTCGGCGTGTGCGGGCACCACGGCGGTGGCGGGGTCGACCACTGAGGCCGGGCTGATTGCGGACTGCGATGCACTGCTGGGCGCCAAAGCGACCCTGGATCCCGGCGGCACGCTGAACTGGGCCACCACGCTGGCGATGGCCGACTGGGACGGTGTGACACTCACCGCCTCCCCGCCCCGGGTGCGAAGGCTCGATCTCACTGCCCGCTCGCTGACCGGGGCCATCCCCACCGGGCTGGGCGACCTCACCGCGCTGACGTATCTGGCGCTGAGCAGGAACGGGTTGACAGGTGCGATACCCGCCGAGTTGGGCGACCTCACCAACCTGACTCATCTGTACCTGAGCAGCAACGGGTTGACGGGTTCGATTCCGCCCGAGTTGGGTGGCCTCACCGCGCTGAGAGTTCTGGCGCTGAACAGGAACGGGTTGACGGGTTCGATACCCACGGAGCTGGGTGGCCTCACCGCGTTGAGGACTCTGTCGCTGAGCAGCAACGGGTTGACGGGTTCGATACCGACCGAACTGGGTGACCTCGCCAACCTGACTCAGCTGCACCTGAGCAGCAACGGCTTGACGGGTTCGATTCCGCCCGAGTTGGGTGACCTCACCGCGCTGACGTATCTGGCGCTGAACGGCAACGGGTTGACGGGTTCGATTCCGCCCGAGTTGGGTGGTCTCACCGCGCTGACAACTCTGGTCCTGGGCGGCAACGACGTGACGGGGTGTGTTCCAGCTGACCTTGTCGATCTGCTCGACGGGCAGGGGTTGAACCTCCCGACTTGTTCGCTCTCGGCGTGTGCCGGCGCCACGGCGGTTGCGGGGTCGACCACCGAGGCCGGGCTGATCGCGGACTGCGATGCTCTGCTGGGCGCCAAGGCGATCCTGGACCCGGACGGCACATTGAACTGGGCCACCACGCTGGCGATGGCCGACTGGGACGGTGTGACACTCACCGCCTCCCCGCCCCGGGTGGGAACGCTCGAACTCAGCGCCGGCTCCCTGACCGGGACCATCCCCACCGAGCTGGGTGACCTCACCGCGCTGACGTATCTGGCGCTGAGCAGGAACGGCTTGACGGGTTCGATTCCGCCCGAGTTGGGTGACCTCACCGCGCTGACACGGCTGGACCTGTCCGACAATGATCTGACGGGTTCGATCCCCACAGAGCTGGGCGCCCTCACCGCGTTGACCCGCCTGGAACTGGACAGCAATGCATTGACGGGTGCGATACCCACAGAGTTGGGTGACCTCACTGCGCTGATCCGCCTGGACCTGTCCGACAACGATCTGACGGGTTCGATCCCCACAGAGCTGGGCGCCCTCACCGCGTTGACCCGCCTGGATCTCAGTGACAACGCCCTGACCGGGGCGATCCCCACCGGGTTGGGCGGCCTCAGCGTGCTGACCTATCTGGATCTCGAGGACAACTCCTTGACCGGGGCCATCCCGGCCGGGTTGGGGGGCCTCAGCGTGCTGACCTATCTGGATCTCGGTGACAACGCCCTGACCGGGATCATCCCCGCCCAACTGGGCAACCTCACCGCGCTCAGGATGTTGAACCTGGGTGACAACTTCTTGAGCGGGACCATCCCCGCTCAACTCGGCAACCTCGTCGCCATGACCCAGCTGTACCTGTTCGACAACGGCCTGACCGGGGCCATTCCCGCTCAGTTGGGCAACCTCACCGCGCTAACGGCGCTGGCCCTGATCGACAACAGGCTGTCGGGGCCGATCCCTGCCACGCTGGGCGGGCTCACCAACCTCGACGAGCTGTATATGAGCGACAACCATCTCACCGGATGCCTGCCCGGAAGTCTGAGCGATGTCGCCCGCAACGATCTCGACATCCTCGGACTCTCCGACTGCACCTAGTGCGCCGGCGGTCGGGTTGGGGTCAGAGGAGGATCACGCTGTAGCAGTTGCGACGCCAGTTGCCCGGGAGGCGATCGCAGAACGAGCGCCGCCCGGCCTCGTCGAAGAAGACGTCGCCTGCTCTATTGATGATCGTCCACCAGCAGGCCTCGGCGGCTTGGGGGGCCTCAGCCAGCGAGCACACCACGATGGCCTCGACTGCTCCGGTGGTCTCCCAGAAGCGGTCTTGGGCCGTTCCCACGATGCACTCCACGTGGTCGGACCCGGCGGGGGCGTGGGCGCACAGCCGGACGGCTCGCGCCGGATCGCCCCGTGTGGCGTTGCCCACGTCGCGCCCGTAGGAATAGAAGCACAGCGTTCGGGCGCCGGCGGGCAACCCGGCGCAGGCCGCCGCCACCGCCGCGAAGTCGCCGCCGAACACCGCGAGCATGTGGGTGGTCTGGTAGCCGTAGCAGTCGTCCACGTAGTCCGCGGCGACCATGTCGCAGGGAAAGTGCGGATCGTCGGGGCGCAGGTATTCGGTGGTGTGGCCCATCAGGCCCGACAGTCCCCCGACCACGTTCTCCATGAACACCCCCGAATGGCATGAGGCGCGGTTGGGTTCGTCGCTGATCACGTCGCAGAGTTCGAGCGCCTCGTGGATCTCGTAGCTGGTCCACGCCATCAGGCCGTGGCCCACCCCGTGGTAGCACTGGTGCGCCAGGAAGGGGTTGGCAGCAGTGGCGCACACCGCCGCGACGTCCTCGCCGAGGCGGGACGTTCCCCTGTCGGCGAACAGCGCCTCGATACTGCCGTGCAGCGCGCCCGCCTGGCACTCGTGGCCCGTGAGAACGAACGCCGCCGGACCGAACGTCTCGTAGGCGACCCGGCCGGCGTCGTGGGCCGCGTCGTGGCAGTAGCGCCCGGTGGTGAGTTCGGTCTGCTTGAGGACGTTCACGGTGGCGGCCGGGCCGTGGGCCTCGACGAAGGCGATGAGAGCGTCGGGGTCGTCGAACAGGGCGTTGCCGTCGGTGCCGGCCGGAACCGTGGCGAACCTCGTGTCGGGAAGCTCGAGTTCGAGGGGGCTCCGGGCATCGCTGGCGCCCCCGGCGGACACCACCAGGCCGGTCTCGGACGGATCGATGTGGTTGTGGTAGCGCCAGTAGCCGTTGTCGACGAAGGTGAACGTCCAGCTCTCGCCCGGCGGGACCGCCTCCAGTGGGTCGAACGACGACAGGACCTCGTGGGTGGGATGAATGTTGGAGGCGGGCCAGACCGGGACCCGCGAGCCGTTCACGAACACCACCTCGTCCCCGGTGGGGATGCCGAGGCGCTCGGGGACGAAAAACCCGCCGTCGGTGTAGGTCACCGTCCAGGAGTCCGGGGCGCCCGCGCGGTGGGTATGGATGGTTCCGTCCTCGTGCTCGTACACGAAGCCGGCTCGGTCCGGCGGTCGTGCGGCCGGGGGCCCGGGAGGATTCCCGGAGCCCGCTGAGGATTCTCCGGCCTGCGGGCGGGCCGCCTGAGCTGCAGTGCCGCCGGAGCGTCCCAGCAGCACGGGGATCGTCACCGCGGACCCCGCGAGGGCCACGATGGCGGCAATGGACACCAGGAGCCGCACATTCGGCTGATCGGAGCCGGACATCGCCTCGGGGCCCATGCGTCATCGGTCGCCGGCGCAGTCGCTGTGGTGGGCGGCTGCCTCGGCGGCGATCTCGCGGGACTTCCGGAGCGCTTCGATCTCCTGGGAGTCGTACGTGCCGGGGCTCCACACCTGGGCGGCGCGGTAGCCCGCCAACCGGCTTGTCCAACCCAGGGCGCGGGCGTAGGCACGCCGCGCCAGGTCACAACTGCGGCCCAAGTTGCCGAGGTCGTAGCCGTCGGAGTCCAGGGCGTTCCGGTAGTGGTCGGTGTCCTCGGCGAGTCTCCACAGGATCTGTTCCTGCGTGACGGCGTCGATGCTCCCCGAGTCGAAGTGGCGGCCGGCCGCTTCGATCTGATCGTGGTAGTCCTCGAACAGGGCCGCCACCTCGTCGAGGAACGCCTGCGGGCGAGTCGGGGGCGAAGCGGCCGGAACCGCCTGGGGGGTCGTACTCACGGCGTTCACGGCGGTCACCGGACTTTCGGGTGGTTGATCGTTCCGAAGATCGGCGAGCGCCGTCTCGAGAGAACTCGAGGCGATGGCCCAGGCCACGCCATCGACGCCCGCTTCGAACCATTTCTCGACGGTCATCCCGACAACGCGACCGCACTGGTCCACGAGCGGTCCGCCGCTGTTGCCGCGGTTGATCGGAGCGTCGGTCTGGATGAGAAGGCCGAAGTCTCGATCCTCGGTGAGCCTGGATACCAGCCCCCCTGTGATCGAGGCCCGGTATTCCTCGAAGAGCGGGTAGCCAACCGATGCGACGACCTGGCCCGGCCGGACGTCGGTGCCGTTCAGTAACTGCAGCGCCTCACTCGGTGGTTCGACCGCTCGCAGCAGAGCCACGTCCCTGCCCGGGTCGGATGCGGTCACCGTGGCGGGAAAGTCGGCGACGGCGTTGCGCAGGCGGGCACTGCTACGGCCCGCGACGAGATGTGCCGCTGTGAGGAAGTCGCCGTCGCCGATGTAGAACGCCGTGCCGAGTCCGACGCCGTTGATGTCGTTGAGGATGATCTGGAACACCGAGTCCTGGATGTGGGTCATGGTGCTGAGGAACGAGCAGTTGCTTCCCGCCGGGGGAGGGGGATCGATGAGGAGGTCGTCGTAGCGGCTCGCCGCCACCTGCCCGAGAGCGGTCTCCGTCGCCGCGGGATTCTCGGCCGCCGTGGTGGCCGCCGGCCGGTACTCCTCACCTGGTCCGGCCGGGTCGGCGCCCCGTCCCGCGTCGGCCATGCCGCTGCAGCCGGCAGCGATCGCCAGCAGGGTGGCGGCCACCGGCACGCCGCGACGCAGGCCTCGGCGGCTCCATCCGGCATTGGCGTTCCCGAGGCCGGTGGAAGGGCTTTGTGGTCGTTGCGCCTCGTACGCGGCGTCGCATGTGGAGGAGATCATGCGGAGTCAGGCGGCCTCGCCTCGTTCACTTGCTTGTTCCCGGTGCCGTGCCCATGGATCCTGGTCGATCGGGTCTACTTACGACAACAGTCTTACTCATGAACAATACTATTGCCTATTCTGGACTATCGTCCATTGGGAGGTATCGCATCGCAGTTGGTGAGGGGTTGCGCCCGCTTGGATCGGGTCGTGCCGGGCGCTGCCGGCTAGAGCGTTCCCTCTTCCGGTTCGCCGCTCTCGTCGACCGGCTGTTCGTCGGTCTCCTCGGGCACCGGCTCGCCGAACTCGCCGTCCACGCCGGGTGGCGGTTCGCCGGTCTCGCCGGGTGGCGGTTCGCCGGTCTCGCCGGGTGGCGGTTCGCCCTCCTCGCCGGGTGGCGGTTCGCCCTCCTCGCCGGCCGTGGGGGTGTCGGGTGTGCCCTCCTCGCCGGCCGTGGGGGTGTCGGGTGTGCCCTCCTCGCCGGGTGGCGGGGTGTCGGGTGCGGGTGTGCCCTCCTGGGTTTCGATGGTGATGCTGTTGATGACCACGGGCGGGTCGGGGGCGCCGCCGAAGTCGTTGCCGGGTTCGTCGAGGTGGCTGTTGAGGATGTCGGCGAGCACGTCGAGCCCTTCGACGACCTCGCCGAAGACCACGTAGGTGCCCTGGCCGTCGAGCAGGGCGGCGGCGTCGGTGACGGTGAAGAAGAACTGCGCGTCGGCGCTGTTGGGTTCCGCGGTGCGCGCCATGACCAGCTGGCCGGGCACGTAGCTGAAGCCCGCACCCTCGTCCCAGATGAGATAGCCGGGGCCGGGGTCGTCGGCGTCGTCGGTGTGCGGCGAGCCGCCCTGCAGGATGCCGATGCTGGGGTCGCTGCGGTGGATGAGGGTGCGGTCGTAGTAGCCGAAGCGGGCCAGGTTCACGAAGCTGTTCACCGTGCCCGGCGTGTTCACGGCGTCCAGCACCACCCGCACCGTGCCCCGGGACGTGTCGAACACCGCCGTGTGGGCGGCGGTCACGTCGATGCACAGCACGGGCGCGTCCGCGAAGTCCAGCACCGGCTCGTCTGCGCCGTCTGCGGGCGCGCACGGCCCGGTCCCGTAGTCGCCGAGCGCGTACGGGTCGAAGAACAGGCCCCCGGAGTCTTCCGGGATGATGGGCGGGTTGGTGCCTCCCTGGGTTTCGATGGTGACGGTGTTGATGATCACGGGCGGGTCGGGGGCGCCGCCGAAGTCGTTGCCGGGTTCGTCGAGGTGGCTGTCGAGGATGTCGGCGAGCACGTCGAGGCCTTCGATGACCTCGCCGAAGACCACGTAGGTGCCCTGGCCGTCGAGCAGGGCGGCGGCGTCGGTGACGGTGAAGAAGAACTGCGCGTCGGCGCTGTTGGGCCCGGTCGTGCGCGCCATGGCCAGCTGTCCGGGCACGTAGCTGAAGCCGGCGCCCTCGTCGCGTACCTGGTAGCCGGGGCCGGGGTCGTTGGCGTCGTCGGTGTGCGGCGAGCCGCCCTGCAGGATGCCGATGCTGGGGTCGCTGCGGTGGATGAGGGTGCGGTCGTAGTAGCCGAAGCGCGCCAGGTTCACGAAGTTGTTCACCGTGCCGGGCGTGTTCACGGCGTCCAGCACCACCCGCACCGTGCCCCGGGAGGTGTCGAACACCGCCGTGTGGGTGGCGGTCACGTCGATGCACAGCACGGGCGCGTCGGCGAAGTCCAGCACCAGCTCGTCCACGCCGTCTGCGGGCGCGCACGGCCCCGCCCCGTAATCGCCGAGCGCGAACGGGTAGTAGAAGAGACCCCCGCCCTCGGTCGAGATGATGGGTGGGTTGGTGTCGCCTTGGGTTTCGATGGTGACGCTGTTGATGACCACGGGCGGGTCGGGGGCGCCGCCGAAGTCGTTGCCGGGTTCGTCGAGGTGGCTGTTGAGGATGTCGCCGAGCACGTCGAGCCCTTCGACGACCTCGCCGAAGACCACGTAGGTGCCCTGGCCGTCGAGCAGGGCGGCGGCGTCGGTGACGGTGAAGAAGAACTGCGCGTCGGCGCTGTTGGGTCCCGCGGTGCGCGCCATGACCAACTGGCCGGGCACGTAGCTGAAACCGGCGCCCTCGTCCCAGATGAGATAGCCGGGGCCCACGTCGCCGGCGTCGTCGGTGTGCGGCGAGCCGCCCTGCAGGATGCCGATGCTGGGGTCGCTGCGATGGAGCAGGGTGCCGTCGTAGTAGCCGAAGCGGGCCAGGTTCACGAAGTTGTTCACCGTGCCCGGCGTGTTCGCCGCGTTCAGCGCCACCCGCACCGTCCCCCGGGACGTGTCGAACACGGCGGTGTAGCTCGCGGACACGTCGATGCACAGCGCCGGCGCGTCGACGAAGTCCAGCACCGCCTCGGTGACACCTCCGGCGGGCGCGCACGGCCCCGCCCCGTAGTCGCCGAGCGTGTACGGATAGAAGGCCGGAGAGGTCGCATCGGAGGCGACGGCGGGCCCGGTGGTGTTCGGGGTCGTGGGAACCGGCTCCCCGATGTCGTCGGCGGCCCCGGTGTCGACGGCGCTGTCGGGGGTCGGGGGCGGCTCGGCGACCGTGGTGTCCGGATCGGCGGTGACCGTACCGTCGTCGCCGAGCGGAAAGAAACTTCCGGTGAAGAAGCCCGCGGCGAATGCGGCCGAAATCCCGACGATTGCGATGATCGCCCTCGATCGCCGGATGGCGGTGCTGGAAGGGGCGGGCACTGGTGCCGCACCGCCCCCAGGTGTTACAGGGCCTCCAGGTGTTACAGGGCCTCCAGGTGTTACAGGGCCTCCAGGTGTTACAGGGCCTCCAGGTGATACTGTACTCAAGAACGTTTCCCCTTCCAACATTGTTCGGTCAACTGTAACTGACCTGTTGGCACGGAGCGGGGATCGCCGCTGCGTGCGGCTCGGCCGACCGGCTCAGAGCGTGGCGGCGACCCGGTCGCGCGCGGCGAAGCAGGCACGCTGCATCCGCGCCCGGATCGACTCGCAGATCTCCGTGGCCGCAACTGTGTTGTTGTTGTTGAAGATCGTGTTCGTGGCGGCGCCCACGTAGCACTCCTCCTGGAGATCGGGGTTGCCGAGTGAGCAGAGTCGCACGATCGCGCTCGGATCCTGATCGTGCACGCTGCTGACGTCCCGGCCCAGGGCGCGGTAGCAATCGTCGATCATGTCGGTCCGCACGCCGTCGCAGATGGTGAACACCTCGGCGAAGTGCTCCGCCGAGTAACCCGTCTGGGTGAGCATCCAGGAGGTCTGCGTGGCGAAGCAGTCGGCCACGTACGCGTCGGGAATGGCGTTGCAGGGGTAGACGAGGTCGTCGGTGCGCAGGTCTTTGGGGTTCCCCTGCTGGCCCGTGATCACGTTGTCCATCAGGGCGCCGTTCATGCAGGAACTCTGTTCCCAGGGGTCGCTGAACACCTCACAGTACGGAATCGTCCCGAACAGATCGCCGCCGAGGATCTGCATGATGCCGTGCCCGAGACCGTGCACGCAGTTGAAGTGTGCGAACGAGTACTCCCTGCGTGCCTGCTCGGTGCAGAACACCGGAAGCTCGTCGACCAACTCGGTGTCGGTGAACTGGCCGATGGCGTACTCCACGACGCCGTGGTAGTAGCCCGACCAGCAGGCGGAGCCCTCGTAGGTGAGGGCGGTGCCCACGTCGCCGTACCACACGACCGCGTCGTTGCCCAGGTCGTGGACGATCTGATGGCAGTCCCGGGAGACGTACTCGTCGATCCCGGACAGGGCGTCGATCTCGGCCACGGCCACGTCGGCGCCCTCGTTGCGCATGATCTCGGCGAAGTAGTCCCGGTAGCAGTTCGCCTTACCAACGGTGCGCCCGGCGCACTCCTCGGCACTGGCGGGAGGTTCGTTGCCCAGCAGGGCCAAGGCGTCCGCATCGCTCGGCTGCGGCGCCGGGCGGGCCGTCGCCACCTGCGACGGCCCGCCGCCGTCAGCACCGAGGACTGCGGGATTCAAGCCCGTCAGCAGCGCCGCCACCGCCAGCACCCCGCCCAGGGCCCAAGTCTCGAGCCGCAGCGTACGCGAAAAGACAGGGAGCGCTTGCCGGCCGCCGCGCTGCCGCGCGCGGGCCAACCAGCCCAGGCGCCTGTCGTGGTGGAGCCCCAGGGGCACCACGACCAGCGCCACCAGCCACAGTTTGACAAGCAGGGTCGTCGTGTAGCGCGAACCGCTCAGCAGTTCGGAACCGGCCAACAGCCAGGCGGACCGCAGGCCGGTGAGCACCAGAGCGACGAAGGCTCCAGCCGCCACGGGGACGAATCGATCGAACAGGCTGCTCATCGCCGTCGAGCGTTCGATGGCCGGGCGCTCCCGCCACGCCGGCGAGGCGAGGGCCCGCCCGACGATCGCCAGCGGTCCCAGCCAAGCGCTTGCGGCCGCCAGGTGCAGCGTGGAGATCCAGACCCCGAAGGGGTCCTCCGACAGTGCGGCGGTGTGGCCCGGGGCGGCGCCGAAGGCGATGAGGGCAACCATGCCGAGGCCGGCCTGAACGAACGTCCAGCCCGAGCGCGCCCGACCCAGGCGGTGAGCCCACACCGCCAGCGCCCCTGTGCCGATCACGGCCAGAAGCAGCGTCCTGCCTGCTCCCTCCAGCAAGGCCAGGTAAAGCCGCTCACGCATTGATCCGCTGCTATAGCCGCGGGTGACGAGCGCGACGGTGGCGCCCGTTCGCACGACGATGGCGACGAACATCACCAGAGCGCCCGCCGGCAGGGAGCGCCGGGCGGTGGCGATCAGGATGTCCGAGGCCACCGAGTGGGTTCTGTCCCTGCGCAGGTGCCAAGCCAGGACGAGCATCGCCCCCGCGACCAGGGCCAAGCCGAAGTACCAGAGATATCGCCCGACGCCGGTGAGCACCTCGAGAGCGCGGTCCAGCAGTGCGACGCGGGCGAAACCGGTCGAGGCCACGGCTTCACCGTCGACGATTCCCACACCCAGTACGACCTCGCCGGCGACGCGATGGCCGTCCGGCCCGACGGTGACCCAGGCGAAGCCGTACACCCCATTGGTGAGGTCCGGCAGGGAGAACTCGACGACGGCCGCGTCAGCGCCGATTGCTGTGAGCAGAGTGGCACCGGGGATGGTATCGCCGGCGACGGTGATGATCTCCAGTTGCACCGACCGGGGATCCACGGCCTCGGCGAAGACCAGCGTGAGCCGCTCGGGTGCCTCGGCGGCGATCGTGCGGTTGGCCGGGACGGTCTCCAGCAGCCGGGTGTGTGCCGAAGCGGATGAGGAGCCGGCCGCGACGGCGATAACGGTGACCAGCACGAACGCCAGGCCAAGATGCAGGCCCCGCTGCCGCCGACTTCTACCGATGGCCCTCGACGAGGCCCCGATACGCGATTGCCTCACCTACAGGAGACTATTAGATCCGGATGAACTTTTCCACATCGTGCGCTATTACTCGATCGTGACGCTGTTGATGACGACCGGTGGGTCGGGGGCGCCGCCGAGGCGGCTGTTGGGGTCGTTGACGTGGCCGGCGAGGATGTCGGCGAGCACGTCGAGGCCTTCGGTCACGTCGCCGAACACGACGTAGGTGCCCTGGCCGTCGAGGAGGGCGGCGTCGGTGGTGACGGTGAAGAAGTATTGGGCGCCGGCGCTGTTGGGGTCGCCGCGCCGCGCCATGACCAGCTGTCCGGGTTGGTAGGTGAAGCCGGTGCCTTCGTCCCACAGCGTGTAACCCGGGCCGGCGTCGGCTGCGCTGTTGGTGTGCGGCGAGCCGCCTTGGAGGATGCCGATGCTCGGGTCGCTGCGGTGGATCAGCGTGCCGTCGTAGTAGCCGGAGCGGGCCAGGTTCACGAAGCTGTTCACCGTGCCGGGCGTGTTGGCCACGTCGAGGGCCACCCGGACGACGCCTCGAGAGGTGTCGAACACCGCGGTGTGCGCCACCGCGGGGTCGATGCACAACATGGGCGGACCGTCGAAGTCCAACACTGCCTCGCCCGCCACCCCGGCAGGGGCACACGACCCGGCGCCGTAGTCGTCGGCACCGTACGGGGTGTAATCCGGCCCGCCGGCGGCTTCTTCGGTCGCGTCATCAGCGGCACCGTCGGAGGTTGCGTCATCCTCGGTCCCCTCGCCGCCCGCGGTGCCGTCGGCCGTGTCTTCGGGCACGTCAGCGGACGTGGCGGCGTCTTCGGCTGTGTCGCCGCCGGACTCGCCGGCCGCCGCGTCGGATTCGCCGGCCCCTTCGCGGCAACTGCGTTCTCGGTCGCCGCCAAGGACATGGCGGCTGCCGATCCGGGCGCCGACATGCGCCTCACCGGCGGCTGCGGACCGCTTCGGCGCCGGCTGCGCCCCGACGTGATTGCCATGCAGCGCCGGGCCGGCGGCCGGGTGCTCGACCTGCGGGGCCCGCTGGCCGGTGGGTTCGCCTACGAGAATCCGCAGGAACTGGTCGTGGCTCCCCTGTCGGCATTGGCCGGCCGCGCCGACGCACCGTTCGACACGGTGTGCTCGTTCGGTTCGCTGGCGACGGCGCCCTCCGCCGAGGAGTTCCTGGCCGGGTTGCGGGCCGTCATGGCGCCGGGAAGCCGGATGCTGTTCGTGGAGCCCGACGGCGACGCCCGTCGTTGGCGGCGCCGATTGGACAGGGTGGCGCGGCGCCTCTGGGGGATGCCGATGGCGCGGGACGTCTCGGGCGACTTGTGGCGCGGCGGCTTCGAGGTGCTGTCCATCGGGCGGCGACCGCTGCCCCTCTGCGGCCTGCCACTGGTGAGGGTCGTGGTGGGGGCCGCCCGCCCGGCGCCGGGAGACCCGGGCCAAGCCGCCGGTGAAGAAGGGGCGGCGGCGTGAGCCGGGGAACCCTGGCCTTCGTCGGGGGCGCGGAGTTCTCGCCCGGATGCGAATTCGATGCGGCCCTGGTGGCCGAATGCGGTGCGCGGGAGGTGGTCGTGCTTCCGACGGCGACCGCCTACGAGAACCCCACCAGGCGCCGGGAGCGAGCGGAGGACTGGTTCGGCGCGCTCGGTGTGGGCTGCCGCTGGCTCGACGTCTACCGCCGCGCCGAAGCGGACGACACCGAGGCCGCAGCGGCGGTGCGCGAGGCCGCCATGATCTACCTCACCGGCGGATCCCCCCTGCACGCCCGCTCCACGTTGCTGCGCACGGCCGTCTGGGAGGCCCTGGTGGAAGCCTCCGGCGCTGGGGCCACTGTGGCCGGAGCGGGTGCCGGCGGCAACGTGCTGTGCGATCACATGGTGGATGTCCGTGGGGGTGCCTTCACCCTGGGTCTCGGGCTCACCGACGAGTTGGCGATGATCTCCCGCGCCGACACCCTGTCGGCGGAGCGGATCTCCCGTACCGTCCGGCTGGCACCGCCCGGCCTGCTCGTGGCCGCCGTGGATGAACGCAGCGCGCTGATCTCCCGCCCGGACGGTTCCTGGGAGACCGTCGGCACGGTGACCCTCTATCGCAACGGGACGAGAACCGACTCGGAGGCCCTGGGTAGCTAACCGGCCGAGTTCTGTATTCGGACCCACCGGGCTGCGAGGTTGCCCCGGGACGGTATCAGGAGGATGGCCTTCGGCAAGCCATGCCGACATGCTTGCGGTCTGTTGCATGGGACTCATCCACTGAGTCGCCCACAGCCTTCCGGCATGCACGGCGGAGAAGGTTTGCAGGCGCCACGGTGCCTTGCCGCGGGCCCGCTCCGGTTGAATCCGCAATACGGGTACGGTATACTTACATCGGGGAGCGTCGGGATGGGTTCTGTGTGCGATCAGCGGGTATGGCTGGAACAGTTGCCGGCCGGCAGCTACTTCCGGCCGAGCGAGATGCCGGGCGCCAGCACCACCGCCGTGCACACGTTCCTGAGCCGCGAGGCGTCCAAGCCCGACGGCGAGGCGGCGTGCATCCGGGTGGCGCCGGGTCTGTACTGGGTTCCGCCCGGAGGTGGCGAGGTCCGCCGTCCCGCCGACCGCGATGTTCTCGCCGCGTTCGCCGGCGCCGGGTGGGGCTTCGCAGGCCATACCGCGGGTTGTCTGACCGGTTGGCTCACCCACCTGACGACGCGCACCGTGCCGGTGGCGGTCGTCGGCAGGCCCGGCCTGGAAAGCCCCATCCCCAGGGTGAGGCTGTGCGGTCGGGCCAACGAGCGTCGACGGCTTCTCAACCCGACGGAGATCGCCTACATCGAGGCCGTCTCGTTCTTCGACGCCTGCTCCGAGGTGGACTGGGACGAGGCCTTGCGAATCACCGCGGCCAACGTCGACCATCACCGCCTGCTACGCCCGGAGACGATGATGGAGGTCGTCGAGGACGAGCGCGGCAACGGGGCGCTCCTGCTGCGGGAGCGGGTGAGGTCGCTCTGCGACGTCCTCGACGGCGGTGATCCCCCGCCCCCGACCTACCCGACACCGCCCCGGTGGGCCGGAACGCGTCAACTGCTGGAGGCCGCCCACCTGCCGGCGTTGATGGGGTCGTGGGGCCGACGTGCACGGTCCGCCTCCCTGGCGCAGTTCGTCAACACTTGGGCCCATCGGCCGGCGGATCGCCATGCCATGTGCGTCGCGGCGCCGGTCGGGCCGAACCGCCTCGACCTGGTCCGCATCGCCGCCACGGTCCACGCCCTGTGCGACCGCGACGACGTGGCGATCCCCGCTTGGGTGTGGTTCCACCGCTGGTCGGAGGACGTGTGCATGAGCGAGCGTCTGGCCATCGACGGCGGGTTGGGTCGCCGCCTCCGGGGGCATGGCCTGCCCCTCTGCGCCTACCACAGGGTCTGGTTCCAGGGCGACCACATCACGGACCACCGCGTGCACGGCTTCTGGAACATGAAGGCTTCGGCATGAATGACGCCGACCAGCCGAAACTGGATCTCAGGCGAGTGCTCGAACTTCTCGCAGCCCTCGACGAGCAACTTGGCGACGGCCCGCCAATCACCCTCCTTGCCGGTGGAGGAGTGGCGATGATGACTGTCGTCAGGGGTCGGCTGTCGGTTGACGTCGATGTCCTCGAACGAACGATCAACAACGACCTGATGTCCGCTGTGGCCGCCGTTGCCGAGCGCGAGGGCCTCGCCGCCGACTGGCTGAACAACGATGCGGCTCGGTTCGTGCCCGAAATCGGCCGGGCTGACAGGTCGGTGCTGTTCGAGGGCAGAAGGCTGACCTTGGAGATCCTGGGGCTCGAGGTGCTGCTCGCCATGAAGCTTCTCGCCGGTCGGGAGAAGGACATGGACGACACCATCACACTGATGGAGAGGACTGGGATCACCACCGAGGAGGAGATGCACGAACTGATCGAGGAGTGCTTCGGGCACCTGCCCCACCTGGCACCCGACTTCGAGTGGGCGTTCGGCAACGTGAGCAACGCCTGTGACGAGTACGAGGCGAGGAGACTGTCGGCTCCGCCCGGAGCGCCGTCCCTGTCGATCTAGGGGCTGCTGAGTACCTCCGCAGTCCACCGATTCCGAGTGTCATTGCGGCGAAAGCCGGAATCCACTTCCCAGCGGCCTGACCCGCGCTGCAGATGGGTTACCCAGCACTCTCTTGGGCAGTAATCCCACCCGGAGTCGAAGGGAGTTGGACGCTGCTCAGCCGGTTTCGACGGTGAGGGTGTTGATGACGACCGGTGGGTCGGGTGCGCCGCCGAGGCGGCTCTCGGGGTCGTTGACGTGGCTGGCGAGGATGTCGCTGAGCACGTCGAGACCGTCCGTCACGTCGCCGAACACCACGTAGGTGCCCTGGCCGTCCAGCAGCGCGGCGTCGGTGGTGACGGTGAAGAAGTACTGGGCGCCAGCGCTGTTGGGGTCGCCGCGGCGGGCCATGACCAGCTGCCCCGGCCGGTAGGTGAAACCGGTGCCCTCGTCCCACAGCGTGTAGCCCGGACCGGGGTCGGCGGCGCTGTCGGTGTGCGGCGACCCGCCCTGCAGAATGCCGATGCTCGGATCGCTGCGGTGGATCAGCGTGCCGTCGTAGTAGCCGAAGCGGGCCAGATTCACGAAGCTGTTCACCGTGCCCGGCGTGTTGGTCACGTCCAGCGCCACCCGAACCGTCCCCCGGGACGTGTCGAAGACGGCTGTGTGTGCCACCGCGGGGTCGATGCACAACATGGGCGGCCCGTCGAAGTCCAGCACCGGCTCGGTCACACCCCCGGCCGGGGCGCACGGCTCGGCGCCGTACTCGCCGGCGCTGTACGGCGTGTGGTCGGGCCCACCGGCCGTGCCCTCGTCGCCCATGCCCTCATCGGCAGGCGTACTGTCTGCCTCAACCTCGTTGGAGCCTCGGACCCTTGAGAGAAACTCGCGGAGGGTGTTCTCGGCGATTGCATAGCTGATGCCTTCAACGCTGACGCCTACGAACTTTGTGGTAGTCATGCCGAGAACGGTCCCGCACTCGTCAATGACCGGGCCACCACTGTTGCCAGGATTGACGGCTGCGTCGGTTTGTAAGCGGGTTCCGAGGTCGGGGTCGTCCACCACTCTCGACAGAATGCCCCTAGTAACAGACGGATCGTGCGCTTCGGAAAGCGGATAGCCGATGGCAGCGACGGGAACTCCGGCAGTGACATCTCTGACTCGACCGAGGGTCAGAGGAGTGATCCCCGTACCGGAGGCGCGAAGTAGCGCGATGTCCGTCGTTCGGTCACTGTCGAGCACCTCCGCTGGGAGATCGTGGTTACTTCTGCTTAGGCGGATCGCATGCGCCTCGCTGACCACATGTTGGGCAGTCAGAAACTTGTTGTCGCCAATGTAGAACGCTGTTCCGAGACCAGTACCTTGGCTGGTATCCGTTATCACCTGAAAAACCGAGGGTGTGGCGTTTGGCACTGACTGCGACAACACGCAGTCCGACCTCGAGGTCGCGCCTTCGTCGTCAGATTCAGATTCCTCGTCAGCATCGTCGGCGGGCTCGGCGACCACCTCGGCGCCGGCCGGTGGTGGTGGGGTGACAGCCGAGTCGTCTCCGTCGTCGCGGCCGCTCAGGGTGATGCCCAGGAAGGTCCCCAGCACCGCGAGGACGATGACGCCGACCTTGATGAACGTGCGCCGCTTCTTGGCTCGCGCCGCCGCTTCCTGCTGTGCCGCTCGCCGCGCCTGCGTGCCGGCTTTCTGCCGGGCGCGTTTCTCGCTGCTCATGGCGTCAAAACTACAGGTGAGCGGGGCACAGAGTCGCGCCGCCCGGTGCCGGCCGTCCGGCACCCGGCGAATCGTTGATGGGCGCCCGAATCGGCACGGCGCGAAACCAGGCGCCCGGGGCCGGAGTCGTGCCGCCGAGCGTTACCGTGGCACCGATGGTTCTGGTGGTACAGAAGTTCGGCGGCACCTCGGTTGCCACCCCCGACCGTATGAGCGAGATCGCCGAGCAGGTGCGCTTCCGCCGCCTGCAGGGTGACGACATCGTTCTGGTGGTCAGCGCCATGGGCAGCGAGACCGACGAGTTGTTACGCCTCGCCGCTGCCGTGGCCGACAACCGTCCGGGCCGGGAGATGGACATGCTCGTGACCGCCGGCGAGCGCAAGGCCATCGCCCTGCTGTGCATGGCGCTGCACGATCAAGGCGTGCCTGCCGAATCCCTCACGGGCAGCCAGGCGGGGTTCCTCACCGACACCACTCATCAGAACGCCCGCATCCTGGAGATCCGCCCCGACCGGGTGCGTGACGCCGTGGCCGACGGGCGGGTGCCGGTCGTCGCCGGCTCGCAGGGCGTGTCCACCGATCGTGACGTGACCTTTTTGGGCCGCGGCGGCTCGGACACCACGGCCGTGGCGCTCGCTCACGTGCTCGGCGCCGCCACCTGCGAGTTGTACACCGACGTGTCCGGCGTCTTCACCGCGGATCCCCGCGTCGTGCCGTCGGCGCGCCGCATCGCCCGGATTTCCTATGACGAGATGCTCGAGATGACCGCCACCGGCTGTCCCAAGCCGGCCATGCGCTCGGTGGAGGTGGCGCGCGCCCGAGGCGTGCAACTGCATGTCCGCTCGGCATTCAGCTGGGAGCCGGGCACCCTTATCGACGAGGAGGAACCCGACATGGAACAGGCCATCGTCTCCGCGGTCACCCACGACACGTCCGAGGCCAAGATCACCGTCCCTGGGGTCCCCGACCGTCCGGGGATCGCGGGGACGCTCTTCCGCCGCCTCGCCGACCTGGACGTGAACGTGGACATGATCGTGCAGAACATTTCTGACGCGGGGGTGACCGACATTTCCTTCACCGTGCCGAGGGGGCAACTCGACGTCAGCATCTCCGTGGCGCAGCGGCTTGCCCGCGAGATCGAAGCGGGCGACGTCAGCGCGGATGCCACCATCGCCCGGGTGAGCCTCATCGGGGCAGGCATGAAGAGCAACCCCGGCGTGGCGGCGACCATGTTCGAGACGCTCGGCGCCGCCGGCATCAACATCGAGATGATCTCCACCTCGGCCATCCGCATCTCCTGCGTCGTGCGCGAGAACGACGTGGTCAGCGCCGTGTCGGCCCTGCACGACGCTTTCGCCCTGGACACACCTGCGGGTACCTCCTGAGCGATCGCTGAGCGAGCCGGCGGGCCCGGCGTTCCTTCGGCCCGGCTGGTTCGTCGTTCCGGCGGGAGCCTGTCCCGGACTTGATCCGGCGCCGGAACCCACTCTCCGGCCGGCCGGCGCCGCCGATGGATTACTCGGGACTTCGCCGGTGGCCGCGCAGAGACTCCGCCACCCCGGAAACGTCGTAGTCGCCGAAGCCGGCGGCCGACGCCATCTGCAGCGAGCGATGGTTGGACGCGGCCTGGGGTAGGTCGAGGCCGACCTCTTCGGCGAGTTCCAGGGCCAGGTGGAGATCCTTGATGGCCAGATCCAGGCGGAAGATGGCCGGCTGTTCACCGGGACGCTCGTACCAGTCGCGGCGGTACTGGAAGAACGGTGAGCCCAGCGGGCTCGATGCGAACACGTCGTAGGCCACAAGACGGTCGATGCCGGCCCCCTCGGCCAGCACCAGACCTTCGGCGATGCTGTTGACGAGCCCGTGCACCAGCGTGTTGAGGGCCAGCTTCATGGCGGCGCCCGACCCCTGGCCGCCAATGTGCGCGATTCTGCTGCTGAAGGGCGCCAGAGCGGGTCGGGCCTGATTGACGGCGTCGCTATCGCCGCCGGCGATCATGAGGAGTAGTCCGGCCGCAGCCGTCGAGACGCTGCCGCCGGCGGGGGCGTCCACGAGCTTGGCGCCGGCGGCCTCCACGACGGTGGCGAGATGTCGGGCGCACGGGGGGCTGATGGTGCTCATCTCCACGGCCACCGCACCCGGCGCGATGCCCGCGGCCACTCCCTGAGAGCCTTCGAACACGTCCCGAGCGGCGGCGTCGTCGGACACGATGCTGAGAACCACGTCGCTGCGGGCCGCGGTTTCCGCGGGCGTCTCGCAGATCTCCACGTCGGCGCCGCCGCCCGTCGAGTGGACGTGCTCGACGAACGCTTCAGCCTTGCTCCGGGTCCGGTTGTGGACCCGCAACGGCAGCCCGGCAGCGGCAACGTTGGCGGCCATGGGCCAACCCATGTTCCCCAGCCCAATGAAGCCCACCCGCGGGGTGTTTGCTCCCTGTGGCTTGCTGTCCAGAAGGTCGTTTGTGCCGGCTGTCATGACATCCTCGCTCGCATCGCAGTCGTTGCTGTCGATCACCCTAGTGACATCCTCATTGCGTCGCCGTAGGTGCTCCACCAGCGTCTATTGCTTCGCGCGATCCCCTGGAGATGCCTCCAGTAGCATTGCTCCGTGGAGTGCTCACCGGACGTGCGGGCCGGGTTCGCCCCGGTCGTGCCGTCGTCGTTGTCCGGCGAAGAGATCGGTCGCCGTACCGTTGCCATCCACGTCCCGTGAGCGCGCGGAAGACCCTCTACCTGGCTAACCCGTACGGGTTTTCGCCGCAGCAGCGCTCGGGGCCGCTGGTCGATCTGATCGCTGCCCTGGAGGCGGTGGGGGCGGAGGTGTGGGAGCCCTTCGCAATGGGGAACCAGCAGGGCTGGATCAGTGAGCCCGGCTGGCCCTACCGGGTCGGACAGCAGGACATGCGTCTTGTCCGCGAGGCCGACGGCATCTTCACGATCACCAACGGCTGCCCGCCCGAGGAAGGCGTGATGGTGGAATTGGGAATGGCCATTGCCTGGGGCAAGGCCACGTTCCTGTTCCGCGACGACTTCCGCCGCTGCAACGACAACGAGATCTATCCCCTCAACCTGATGCTCTTCACGGGCCTCCCGGAGCACGGGTGGGAGGACTACTGGTACTCCTCGCTGGACGAGATCGCCGACCCCACCAAGGCCCTCTACCGCTGGCTGCGGGGAGAGTCGCTGCCCTGATTCGGGTCTTGCCGGTCCGCCGGATCAACGCAAAGGGGCGCTAAAGGCGTAACCCCGGCCGTTTGCCGAGGCAGGGACGGTTCCGGGGTCTTCGAGAACAACTATACGATGTCCTGTGGAAATGTCAAGCATCGATGTCCACATAGTCGCACAGCGCCTGACGGTGGCCCGACTCGGATCGTACCTGCACGAGACCGGCGGAAACGTTGAGGCGGCCATCCGCCTGTACGACTGGAACACCAGCGCGGCCAGCGCTCTATACGAAGATCTGGGCCGTCTTGAGGTCGTCTTCCGCAATGCCGTCGATGACGCGCTCGCGAGGTACGGCGCGACGAAGGGGTGGTCAGGTCGTTGGTACCAACGGGTGCAGCTCTTTCCGGGCCGGCATGGATCCCGGGCCCGAGATGACGTTGAATCTGCCCGGTGGCGCGCAGAGCGCGGGGGCACCCGCTCGGATACGCACGGCAAGGTCATCGCCGAGTTGAGCTTCGGGTTCTGGCGGTACCTGTGCGAGCCGCCGTACTTGACATCGCTGTGGGTGCCAGCCGTCGCGTCAGCGTTTCCTCGGCATCCAGCGGCCGGTGACCCGCGGAGGGTCCGAGTCGAAGTGGCAGATCGGATGCAGCGTCTCCACTTCCTTCGGAACCGGATCGCACACCACGAGCCGATCCATCGGCGCGACCTCTCGCGCGATCATGCTCACCTGCTGGAACTAACGGGCTGGATGTGTTCCGACTGCTGCGCATGGGTTGCTGCGACCAGCCGAACTCCCGCCGTCGTTGCCGCTCGACCCTGAGTAGCCATCGGCAAGGGCGAGCCGGATGAAATTGGCTAGAACCCGCATGCCGGGCTGCCCCAGCTTGAGCGGACCTCACGCGCCCTGACACAGATCGCTGGCGCTGCTAGCTGTGCATGCGGGGTAGGCGGCGGTAGGTGGCGGCCCTCCAGGCCCACTCGGCGGGGCCGTACCGGTGCTTCTCAAGGCGACGTCGGGTGCGAAGTCGTTGAGAACGACGAGGCCGAAACCGGCCGCACTGAGAGGCAGACCGAGGCCGAGCCCCCAGCGCGCCGACCTTCGGTAGAACTCGTCGGTGAGGAACCCGGATCGATAGGCGGCCACACCGATCAACATCATCCCCAACGCACGGAAGAAGAAGTCCGAGAGCAGCCACAGCCCCACGGCGTCGGACATGGGCCCGGCGACGCCCCAGTATTCACCCAAGCCCTGTCCGTCGGCGTCGACGGTCGGTTGCGCCACCGCAGCGACAATCGGTGACACGACCAGAGCAATCGCCCCACCGATGAGCAGCCGCCGCACCGGAAAGTTGCGCATCGCAATCAAGAACGGTGCGCACACGGCATAGACCGTGAGCACATCGCCGTCCCACAGTGCCGCATGAGCGAGTCCGATCAGCAACAGCAGCAAGTTGCGCCACAGGCTCAACCACCCGGCGCGACGGCCCTTGGCCGCGGCTCGATCGGCGAACAAGACGATGCCGGCGCCGAACAGCATCGAGAACAGCCCCATGAACTTCTGATCGAAGAAGACCTCGCCAAACCCGCCTATCAACCAGTCGAGCCAGCTCTGGGGGCTGGACGCGTCGATGTTGAAGTAGGCGCCGGTGCCGAGTCCATAGGACACCACGTTCATGGTCAGGATCCCCAGAACGGCGAAGCCCCGGATCGTGTCGAGGCTCGTGATCCTCGCCGAACCCGGTGTCGGCCTTGCGTCAGCCCCCGTCGTCGAGGGCGGTGAAGGTCCACCAACTCCACGAGGGCTCTCCATTCTGAAGGCGACAGAACCGTCAGAATCGCAGAGCCCTCGTACCCCACTGCGGACCTACACCCCGCTCAAATCCGAAGAGCCCCTTATCGGACAGCTCATGGAGACGTTCGTGGCGACCGAGTTGCTTCCCCACGTCGAGTCCGCCTCGGACACCACGACGATGTTCCACTACCGAGACCGCTCCGGCCACGAAGTGGACCTCCTCCTCGAGAGGCGTGGGCGACTGGTCGCGCTCGAGGTCAAGTCGGCGTCGGTCGTGGACCGCCGCGATGCCCGCAACATCCTGTGGCTGCGTGAACAGCTCGGCGAGGAGTTCCACCTCGGGGCCGTGCTCTACACCGGCCGGTTCCCCTTCCGCATCGACGATCGTGTCTGGGCGCTTCCCATCGGTGCCCTCTGGCGTCCCGGCCGCTGAGGTGGCCGGTGGTCTTGACCCGCCGGGCGACCGCCGCGGGTGTGTCCGATAGCATCGCCGCCGTGCGGTACCCCTCTGAGGCGCTGGCCGGGGTTTTCCCGGTCTTCCAGACGCCCTTCGACGACAACGACGAGATCGATGCCGCCGCCCTCGCCGCGGAGATCGAATGGGTGTACGCCTGCGGGGTCGACGGCATCGTCATGGCGATGGTCTCCGAGGTGCTGCGCCTGAGCACCGACGAGCGCCGCCGACTGGCCGAATTGTCGTGCAGCCTCGGGCTGCCGCGCGGACCGGTGATCGTCTCGGTGGGAGCCGAGAGCACGAAGGTGGCGGTGGACCTGGCTCGGCATGCCGAGAGTGCCGGGGCCTCGGCGGTCATGGCCATCCCGCCCATCTCGGTGGGGGTGCCCGACAGCGAGTTGTCGGCCTACTACGAGGCGCTGCTGGCGGCGATCGACATCCCCGTGGTGGTGCAGGACGCCAGCGGTTACGTGGGGCGGCCGATGTCCATCGGGATGCAGGCAGACCTGCTGGCGGCGTACGGCGAGCGGGTTCTCTTCAAGCCCGAGGCGGTGCCCATCGGGCCGCGCCTGAGTGAGTTGCGCGACGCCACGGGCGGTCGGGCGCGGGTCTTCGAGGGGTCGGGAGGGATCGCCCTGGTGGACAGCTACCGGCGCGGCATCGTCGGCACCATGCCGGCGGCCGACACCCCGTGGGCGTTGGTTGCCCTCTGGCGAGCGCTGGAGGCCGGCGACGAGGCGCGCATCGAGGCCATTGCCGATCCGCTGTCGCGACTGGTGTCGCTGATGCACAGCCTCGACGCCTTCGTGGCGATCGAGAAGCACCTCCTGGTGGCGCAGGGGATCTTCACCAGTGGTCGCATGCGGGCACCGCTGGGCTACGAGCCCGACGCCGAGACGCTGGCGGAGGTGGACCGACTCGTCGGGCGGCTGCGCGAGGCGGTCGACGGCTAGCCACAGGGCGGGGGGACCATGACCGAACCGAGGCCGTTCGCCTCGCAGTTGTGTGCCCCCGAAGGCCCAACGGTGGGCCCCGACGGGTGGATCCTCAACGTGTGCTCGTTCACGCGGGATCCGGCCTGGCCGACGCGCGGCGGCGACATCACGGCCACGCACGTCGGTGCACCGGGCATCACGACACGGCTGTTCAACACCGGCGACGGCGGCGTCGAAGGCATTCCGGCCGCGCTGGCATTCGGCCCCGACGGCGCGCTGTACGTCACCGACGAGGGCCATCGGGCGGTGCTGCGCATCGGCGCGGACGGCTCCCGCAGCCGCTGGGTGGACTCCTTCGAGGGCGAGGCGCTCAACGGCCCCAACGACCTGAGCTTCGACGCCGACGGCAACTGCTTCTTCACCGACCCCTGGGGGAGTTCACTCGACACGCCCATCGGTGCCGTGTACGGCTACGCCGCGGCCACAGGCGAGCTGCACCGCATCGACGGCGACATGGCGTTCCCGAACGGCATCGCCGTCCGCCATGGTCGCCTCTACGCGGCGGAGACGCTACGCAGCTGCGTGTGGACCTACGACGTTGTCGGGCCCGGCCGGGCAGCGGACCGCCGACTCTTCTGCCGCCAGCCGGCCGTTCCCGACGCCGCCGTGTCGGGCCCCGACGGGATGGCGTTCGATGCAGCGGGGAACCTTCTCGTGACGCACTACGGCTCGGGTTTCGTCTACGTCTACGACCCCGACGGTGCCGAGGTGGACCGGATCCCGTGCGGTGGCGCAGCGCCCACCAATGTCTGCTTCGGCGGCCCCGACCACAGCACGCTGTTCATCACCGTGGACGACACCGCCGGGATGGTTGCCGTCGACTGGGGTGTACGGGGCGACACACTGAACTTCTGCCCGACGGCGGAGGGTGGAGAGCATCCTTTCGCCAACGTGCTGACTGCAGGTGGACTACCGGACGCGCCACGGGAGGGAACATGATCGACAGAACCAGCCGCGGGAAGATCGGCGCACGGCCGTGAACTCCACCCGTGTCGGCATCGACACAGGTGGCACGTTCACCGACCTGATCGCCTTCGATACCGCCGACGGTACGGTCACCTCGGTCAAGGTGGCGTCGACTCCGGCAGAGCCGCTGCGCGCGTTCCTGGGGGCCATCGAGGCGTCAGAGGTTCCGGCGGACGACATCGCCTTCCTGGTACACGGCACCACCGTGGCCACCAACGCCATGATCCAGCGGGCGGGGGCCCGCGTGGGGTTCATCTGCACGGCGGGCCACGAGGACATTCCCTACATCCAGCGTGTCAACCGCCAGTTCCTCTACGACCTGACCTGGAACAAGCCCCGGCCACTGCTGGTGAGCCGGCGGGACTGCTTCGGGTTGGCCGAGCGCATCACCGCCGACGGGGAGGTGCTGACGCCGCTGACCGCCGAGGCCATCGACGACCTGTGCGAGCGCATTGCCGCCAACGACGACCTGGAGGCGCTGGCGGTGTGCCTGCTGTTCTCCTACCTCAACACCGACCACGAGAAGGCGCTGGCGGCGGCCCTGCGGGAGCGGTTCGGCGACCTGCCGCTGTCGGTCAGCCACGAGGTGGCGCCCATCTGGCGCGAGTACGAGCGCTCCAGCACCGTCATCGCCGACGCCTACGTCAAACCCCTCATGCAGGGTTACGTGGACAGCCTCACCAGCGGGTTGGCCGCAGCCGACATCGACGTCAACTGGGCGATGATGAAGTCCAACGGCGGGCTGATGAACGCCGACGCCGCGGCTGACCACCCCATCCATCTGGCCATGTCCGGACCGGCGGGCGGCGCCGTCGCCGGTCGCCACGTGGCCGGCCTGCTCGATCTGGAGAACGTGGTGACCATCGACGTGGGCGGCACCAGCGCCGACGTGGCGCTCATCCTGGGCGGCGAGGTGGGCTACACGACCTCCTACGAGGTGGAGTGGGGCATCCCGGCGGCGATCCCGCTCATGGACATCCACACGGTCGGTGCCGGCGGCGGGTCCATCGCCTGGGTCAACGCCGGCGGGTTCCTGCAGGTCGGACCGCAGAGCGCCGGCGCCGACCCCGGCCCCATCTGTTACGGCACCGGTGGGAGCGAGGTCACCGTCACCGACGCCAACCTGGTGCTCGGCCACCTCGACGCGGCGTACTTCTGCGGCGGGGCGATCCGCCTCGACGAGGGCCTCGCCCGCAACGCCACCGCCGCGATGGCGGACGGCCTGGACATGTCCCCGCTGGAGCTGGCGAACGCCGTCGTGGAGATCGCGGACGAGAACATGGCCAACGCCATCCGCATGGTCAGCATCGAACGGGGCCACGACCCTCGCCACTTCGCGCTGCTGGCGTTCGGTGGGGCGGGGCCGCTGCACGGCGCCGCGGTGGCCCGCAAGCTGCACATCCCCACCGTCGTGGTGCCGCCGTTCCCCGGCAGCTTCTCGGCACTGGGGCTGCTGCTGGGCGACCTGCGCGTGGACAAGCTCTGGACGCAGTCGTTCCGCTCCGACCGGGCGGGCCCCGGCGAGGTGGCCGAACGGTTCGCCACCATTGCGGCTGCGGCCACCGAGGAGCTGCGCACCCAGGGTTTCGCCGGCGACTGTGTCCTGCACTACGCCATCAACATGCGCTACCTGGGCCAGAACTACGAGACCGAGGTGGCGGTGCCACCCATCGACGCCCTCGATGCCGACGGGGCGACCGAGCAGCTCCAGCGGGCGTACGAGGCGTTCAACGACCGCCATCGGGCCATGTACGACTACGTGATCGCCGACGCCGTCATCGAGATGGTCAGCTTCCGGGTGTCCGCCGTCGGCGCCATCCCCCACCCGCGCTTGGCGAGAGTGCAGCCCGAGCACGGCTACCCCACCGGCAGCCGGCAGGTCCGGTTCGCCGGCGAGGGGCTCGTGGCGTGCCGCGTCATGCACCGCCGCGCCATGCCGATCGACGAGGTACTCGACGGACCCTTGATCGTCTCCGAGGAAGGGTCAACGACGCTCGTGGATCCCGGAATGCGGATCCGCCGAAGCCCCGAGGACATCTTGATCGTGGAGGTGAGCCCGTGACCACCCTGCTCACGCCCCCGGAGAGCCCGTCGGCTGCCGCCGACCTCACCGTCGACCAGGTCACGCTCACGGTCATCGACAACTACCTCTCGACCACCTGCCGGGAGATGGGCGTCGCCATGATGCGCACGGCCTACTCGCCGATGTTCAACGAGGCGCTGGACTTCTCCTGCGTGCTGTTCGACGCCGAGGGGCGGATGATCGCCCAGGCCGAGTTCTGTCCCTCCCAGATCGGGACCATCAAGTTCACCGTGGAGTGGATGCTCGACGAATTGGGCTCCGACGTGTACAGGCCGGGTGACGTGATCGTGATGAACGATCCGTATCGGGGCAGCGGCCACATCCCCGAGCACACGTTGTTGAAGGCGGTCTTCCACGGTGATCAGATCGTCGGGTTCGTGGCCAACTGCGCGCACCTGGCCGAGCCGGGTGCCAAGGCGCCCGGTGGGCTGGCCGGCGACGCCACCGACATCTTCCAGGAGGGCCTGCGCATCCCGCCGCTGTGGCTGCAGCGTGAGGGCGTTCCGCAGGAGGACATCTGGAAGATCATCTTCGCCAACCATCGCACGCCGAAGGTCACGTACGGCGACCTCATGGCCATGGTCGGCTCGCTGAACGTGGCGGAGCGGCGGCTCACCGGCCTCATCGACACCTACGGCTACGAGACGGTGACGACGGCCACCGAGGACCTGATCAGGATCGCCGAGCGGCGCATGGCGGAGGAGATCCGCTGCATCCCCGACGGCGAGTACCGCTTCAGCGACATCATCGAGGACGACGGAGTGGCCGAGGGTTCCTACGTGGTGGACTGCACCGTGGTGGTGGACGGCGGCAACGTGACCTGCGACTTCACCGGCTCGGACGGCCAGGCCGCCGGGCCCATGAACGGCACCTACGCGGTCACGGCCTCGTCGGTCTACAACGCCTTCATGCACATCACCGACCCCACAATCCCGCGCAACGAGGGCTGCTACAGGCCGATCAACGTCATCGCCCCCCTGGGCACGATCGTGAACTGCGAGTTCCCGGCGCCGCTGGTGGGCGGCAACACCGAACTCAGCCCTCGCATCACCGACATCATCTTCGGCGCCCTCGCCGACGCGCTGCCCGAACGCATTCCGGCCGCCCACGGCGGGACCGTCTGCTGCTTCCTGTTCGGCGGCCGGCATCCCGACACCGGCGACCTGTACTCGCACTTCCACTTCGAGGGCGTCGGCTGGGGCGGTCGCCCGGCCGCCGACGGCGACAGCCAGGTGATCGTCATCATCGGCAACGCCCGGAACACCCCCGTGGAGATCTTCGAGACCCGCTACCCGCTGCGCGTGGAGTCCTACCGCCTGCTGGCGGACTCCGGCGGGCCGGGACTCAACCGCGGCGGTCTGGGCATCGAGCGCATTCTCACCATGGTGGTGGACGAGGTGACCGTCAGCGCCCTCTTCAACCGGATGCTGGTGGACCCGTTCGGGATCCACGGCGGCAAGCCGGGCGCCAACAGCGGCATCTACGTGCGCCTCGCCGGCGAGGCGTCCTGGAGCACCTTCAGCGAGAAGTTCGGGACGATGTCGCCCTCGAAGTTCTCCAACATTCGGCTCCACCGGGGCGACCAGGTCCGCATCGTGGCACCGGGCGGCGGCGGCTGGGGTGATCCGCTGGAGCGCTCCGTCGGCAGGGTGCTGGCCGACGTGGCCGAGGGGCTGGTTACGCCCGAAGGGGCGATGCGCGACTACGGCCTCGTCGTCGAGCACCGCAACGGCGAATGGGATGCCACGCCGACCGCGGCGAGGGCTGCGGCAGGGTCCACTACGCTCGTTGAGCGGGAAAGCGGGTCCGCCGCACCCCCGGGGACGTCCTGATCGTGGAGGTGACGCCGTGACTGCTCTGCTGACCCCGCCGAGCACCGCCTCGCGGGTCGCCGATCTGGTGGTCGACCAGGTCACCCTCACGGTCATCGACAACTACCTGGCCACCACCTGCCGGGAGATGGGCGTTGCCATGATGCGTACCGCCTACTCGCCGATGTTCAACGAGTCGCTGGACTTCTCCTGCGTGATGTTCGATCCCAAGGGGCGTCTGATCGCCCAGGCCGAGTTCTGCCCCTCCCAGATCGGCACCATCAAGTTCACCGTCGAGTGGATGATCGATGAATTAGGCCCCGATATCTACAAGCCGGGCGACGTGATCATCATGAACGACCCCTACCGGGGCAGCGGCCACATCCCCGAACACACACTGCTGAAGGCGGTGTTCCACGGCGAGGAGATCGTCGGCTTCGTGGCCAACTGCGCCCACCTGGCCGAACCGGGCGCCAAGGCACCCGGGGGGCTGGCGGGTGACGCCACCGACATCTTCCAGGAGGGACTTCGCATCCCGCCGCTGTGGCTGCAGCGCGAGGGCGTCCAGCAGGAGGACATCTGGAAGATCATCTTCGCCAACCATCGCACGCCGAAGGTCACCTACGGCGACCTGATGGCCATGGTCGGTTCGCTCAACGTTGCCGAGCGCCGGCTCACGAGCCTGATCGACACCTACGGCCACGACACCGTCACCACCGCCACCGAGGATCTCATCGGCATTGCCGAGCGGCGTATGGAGGACGAGATCAGGCGCATCCCCGACGGGGAGTACCGCTTCAGCGACGTCATCGAGGATGACGGCGTGGTCGAGGGCTCCTACGTCATCGACTGCACCGTCGTGGTGGACGGCGACCACCTGACCTGTGACTTCACCGGCTCGGACGGCCAGGCGGCCGGCCCCATGAACGCCACGTACGCAGTGACGGCCTCAGCGGTCTACAACGCCTTCATGCACATAACCGATCCCACCATCCCGCGCAACGAGGGCTGCTACCGGCCCATCAACATCATCGCCCCGCCGGGCACCATCGTGAACTGCGAGTTCCCAGCGCCCTTGGTGGGTGGCAACACCGAGGTCAGCCCCCGCATCACCGACATCATCTTCGGCGCCCTCGCCGACCCTCTGCCCGAGCGCATCCCGGCGTCGCTCGGCGGCACCTCCTGCTGCTTCCTGTTCGGGGGCCGGCACCCCGACACGGGCGAGCTTTACTCGCATTTCCATTTCGAGGGAATCGGCTGGGGCGGCCGGCCCGCCGCCGACGGCAACAGCCAGATCATCGTGATCAACGGAAACTGCCGCAACACGCCGGTGGAGGTGTTCGAGAGCCGCTACCCGCTGCGCGTGGACTCCTACCGACTGCTGGAGGACTCCGGCGGGCCGGGGCTGAACCGTGGCGGCCTGGGTATCGAGCGCGTCCTGACGATGGTTGCCGAGGAGGTGACCGTCAGCGCCATCTTCAACCGGATGTTGGTGGACCCCTTCGGGATCCACGGCGGGAAACCTGGCGCCAACAGCGGCATCTACGTGCGCCTGGTTGGCGAGGAGTCCTGGAGCACCTTCAGCGAGAAGTTCGGGACGATATCGCCGTCCAAGTTCTCCAACATCCGCCTGCGCCGGGGCGACCAGGTCCGCATCGTGGCGCCGGGCGGCGGCGGTTGGGGCGACCCGCTGGAGCGCTCCGCCGACCGGGTCCTGGCCGATGTGGCGGAGGGACTGGTCACGCCCACCGCAGCGCAGCGCGACTACGGCTTGACCGTCGAGCGCCACAACGGCACGTGGGATGCCACACCGACGGCTGCGAGGGTGTCATGAGCGGCCCGTGGGCTGTCATCCCCACGGCTGTGAGGGTGGGCTCGTCGTGAGCGGCCGCTGGATCGAGCGGGAGCCGATGTACCTGTCGTTCGACGTCTACAACTGCGCCTACTGCGGCAAGAACGTGCCCCGCCACGTCTGGCTGGAGGACGTCGACGGCGGCGACGTTCCGTTCTGCACGCCCGAGGTGGCCGACATCCACCTGCAGACCCGCCTGCGCCACGATGCCGCCGCCCGGCGGCCGGACTCCGACCTGGGGCTCACCGAACAGTTGCGCATGGTGCGGGAGAACTGCTCGGCCCTCCGCCGGGACTAGCGCCCGGAGACGGCGCGTGCAGCGCTTCGAGCCCGACGACCTGAAGTTCACCTACAGCGCGGCGCACTCGCCGATCGGCACGGTGGAGCCGGGCGAAGTGTGCGTGGTGGAGACAGAGGACTGCTTCACCGGGCGCTTCCGCCGGCCCGACGGGTTTTCCCCCGAGAACCTGGCGTGGGTGCTGGAGAACCTCGACGGCGTGACCGGCCCGGTTGCCGTGGCCGGCGCCAGGCGCGGCGACGCCGTTGCGGTGACGCTGCACAGCGTGGAGGTCACCACGGTTGGTAGCACCGCCTGGAGTACCTGCGCCGCCTCCTCGCCGGCGGACTGGTGGGACGAGTGGTACGCCTGCGACGGCCTCGAGGTGCGCGACGGCCACATCCACCTCGGTGATCTGGCCATCGCGGCACGCCCCGTTGTGGGCTGCATCGCCACCGCGCCCGACCGCGAGACGGTTTTCTCCAAGATGCAGGGCCCCTACGGCGGGAACATGGACTGCAACCAGGTGCGGGCGGGCGCGACCGTCGTGCTGCCGGTCGAGGTGCCGGGCGCCTATCTCTACTTCGGCGACAGCAAGGCACGGATGGGTGACGGTGAGGTCGTGCAGGCCCCCGAGGTCGGCACGCGGCTGGAGGTGTCGGTGGAGGTGGGCCCCCGACCCCCGGAGATGGGTTGGCCGCGCATCCTGAGCGTCGAGCAGCTGGTCACGGTGGTATCGGCCCGCACCATTGACGAGGGATCCAAGCTGGCCTTCGCCGAGATGTTGGCGTGGTGCACCACCGCCTCGGGGCTCTCTCGCGCCGACACCGCGCAGGTCCTGGGCATGATCGCCGATGTGGGCATCTGCCAGGTGGCCAACTCCCTGCCCACGGCACGCTGCACGGTGGACCGAGCCGAGCTTCCCTGGCCTGTCTCGGCGTTGTGACCGACGCCGAGGGCCCCTCCGGCGTCGGCGAGCGTTCGGATCGGCGTCGCGTCGTTGCCGCAGCCCGCGACGGTTCGGGCCGCCGCTCGGCCCGGGTTGTCCCCGAGGTGCTCGCCGATGCGGTGGCGTCGACCCCGCAGCGGCAGGCCGTCGTCGTGGTCGGTGGGGCCGAACTCACGTACGCCGAGTTGGGCGAGCGCATCGAGCGCCTGGCGTCGTGGCTGGCCGCCGGCGGCGTTCGGCGGGGCGACCGCATTGCCGTGCGCGCCGCCAACGGCTTGACGCACTTCGACGCCTACCTGGCGGCGGCCCGCATCGGTGCGGCCTGCGTACCCGTGCCCACGGCGATGGCCCCCGAGGAGGTGGCCTACGTGGTGGGCGATGCGCGGCCCGTTCTGGCCTTCGCCGATCCTCCCGGCGCCGAAGCGCTGCGCGCCGCCGGCGTGGACGTGGTGGTCGAGGGGAGCCATCGCTACCGCGCCGCTCTTGCCGCCCCAGCGGAGTCGCTGCCCGCTGTTCGGTTGCCCGAGCCGTCCGACACCGTCCTCGTCGTCTACACCAGCGGCACCACCGGCCGGCCGAAGGGGGTGTGCCTCAGCCAGGCGGCCATGACCGCCAACGCGGCCATGACCGCCGTGGCGCAGCAGTTCGGTCCGCACGAGGTGTGCCTCACGTCGACACCGCTGTACCACACCTCGGCGGCCGCACGGGTCTTCACCATGCTCGACGGGGCACACACGCACATCGTGCTGTGCCGCTTCGACCCTGCCGCCTGGCTGGCGGCCGTCGAGGCCGAACGGGTGACGAGCGCCATCGTGGTGCCGACGCAGATCCGCCGCATCCTCGACCACGACGGCTGTACGCCGGCGCGGCTGGCGTCGCTGCGCCTGCTGGTCTACGGGACCGCACCGAGCGCGCCCTCGCAGGTGTTGCGGATGCGCGACGAGTTTCCCTGCGGGCTGTACCACGGCTACGGACTCACCGAGACCTGCGGCGTGGTGACGGGATTCACCGCGGACGACCACCGGGCGCTGACGGGTCCCGTCGACCCGCGGCTGGGTTCGTGCGGCCGACCGATGGACGGTGCCGAGGTGGTCGTCCGCCGCCCCGACGCCTCGGAGGTGGCACCAGGGGAGGTGGGCGAGGTCACCGTCCGCACGCCGAAGGTCATGTCCGGCTACTGGGACGACCCGGCCGCCACGGCCGCCGCCTTGGCCGACGGGTGGTTGCTCACCGGCGATCTGGCGACCGTCGATGCCGACGGCTACATCACGATCGTGGGCCGCTCGAGGGACGTTGTCATCTCCGGTGGTGTCAACATCTACCCGGCGCAGGTCGAGCGGGTCATCGGCACCCATCCCGACGTCAAGGAGGTGGCGGTCTTCGGTGTTCCCGACGCCGACTGGGGCGAGGCCCCGGCGGCGGCGGTCCGGCTACGGCCCGGCGGCATGCTCACGGCCGGCGACGTCGAATCCCTCGTGGCCGAACGTCTCGACCGTCGCAGCCGGCCGCGGCACGTGGTCTTCGTGGAGGACTTCCCCCGCACCGCCACCGGCAAGATCCGCCGCCAGGACCTGCCCCGCCTCCTGGAGTGAGGTGCCCCCCGCCTCGCGGGGTTGCGCCGAACTCGTCATTTCGGCGAGAGCCGGCATCCAGGTTCGCCCTGCATCCCGTGGCGTGGGCGACTCCTCAGGCGCGCAGGCCGCCGTCGAGCACCAGGCAGGAGCCCGTCATGTACTCGGGGGCCTCGCAGGCCAGGTAGCGCACCGTCTCGGCGACCTCGTCGGGGTCGGCGTAGCGGCCCAGCGGCACCATGTGGGCATACTCGGTGGGCAGGTCCATGTCGCCGAGGGCTGAGACGATGCGGTCCACCATGGGTGATTCCACGAAGCCGGGGCAGACGGCGTTGACGACGATTCCCGACGGTCCCAACTCGAGTGCCAGCGACCGCGTCAGGCCCACGACGGCGTGCTTGGAGGCGTGATAGACGCCGGTGTAGGCCCCACCCGCCAAGCCGGCGCCCGAGGCCATGTTCACGATCCGGCCCCCGCCGACGGCCTTGAAGACCTCGGCTGCTGCGCCGCACAGCCAGAACATGCTCAGCACGTTCACCTCGAAGGTGCGGCGCACGTCGGCGGCGTCGAGATCCTCGACGGGCGCCGTCGGGCCCTCCACGCCGGCAGCATTCACGAGCACGTCGAGGCCGCCGAGCCGGTCGCACGCTTCGTGCACCGCGGCCCGCGCCGCCGCCTCGTCGGTCACGTCGGCCGGAACGACGACCGAACTGTCTGCTGCAGCGTTCCTATTGCGAGATGACCCCACTGCGGCAGGGCCCTCCTGTGCTCCGCCGTCCGCGAGTTCGATGGCCAGCATCTCCAGCCCGTCCTGGTCGATGTCGCAGAGAGCCAGACGACCGCCGGCCGACGCGAGTTGGACGGCGATCCGCCGGCCGAGATGTCCGGCCGCACCGGTGAGCAGCACGTTCGGACCGTTTCGTGGAGAGTTCACGTTAGGGCTCCCAGCGGCGGCGCCGACGCGCGGGAAAGCTCTGGATGCGCTGTCGGGGATTGATCTATAGTCTTCATTCGCCTGTGGCTCTTGTCGGCGGCACCACCTTACGGTGCTGCCGTGCGAGGGGGGAGTCGCTCCGTTCTGGGGGGATGACGTTCCATCGCACACCGCGAGAACTCAGGGGAGACTGAAGATGTCACACCGAGAGGGGAAAGACGCATGAAACTGTTATCGAGACGAGGCCCGGCCCGGTGGCTGGCCCTGTTCGTGGTAGTCGGGCTGCTTGCGGCCGCCTGCGGGGGGGATTCGGGCGACTCCGCCGCGGATGCCGCCGCGGACGCCGCTAGGGACGCCGCTGCCGCGGCGAATGCCGCGGAGGCCCAAGCGGCCCTGGCGCAGGCCCAGGCTGCGACGAACGCGGCCGAAGCGGCTGCGGCTGCCGCTGCTGCTGCTCAGGCCTCTGCCGCGGACAACGAAGCCGCGGTGGCTGCAGCCGAGGCTGCGCTTGCCGAGGCTCAGGCCGCCGCTGAGGCGGCGCAGTCCACCGCTTCGGACAACGAGGCCGCGGTGGCAGCAGCCGAGGCGGCGCTTGCCGAGGCTCAGGCCGCTGTCGACAGTGCCGCTGCCGATGCCGCGGCCGCGCAGGCCGATGCCGCGGCCGCGCAGGCCGATGCCGCGGCTGCGCAGGCCGATGCCACGGCTGCGCAGGCTCAGGCCGATTCGGCCCAGGCTGAGGCCGAAGCAGCGATCGCGGCGACGGCACGGCCGTTCGAGGGCGTCACGCTGAAGTTCGGCAAAGCCCCGCACGGCACTACGGAAAAGGAACTGTTCGAGGAGTGGTTCGCTCCGTTCGAGGAGAGGACCGGCATCACCATCGACCACACGGTCGTTGCGTGGGGGGACGTCGAGTCGCAGTACACCACCAGCTTCGCCGGCGACGACCCGTACGACGTGACGTACCAGGTGAGCACGCACCTCACGCTGTTCGGTGAGCGGGGAGCCTTCATGGACGTACTGCCGCTGATGAGCAGCGCCAACTACGCCTCCGAGCGCGCCCACTTCGTCGACAGCGCCGTCGACGCGAGCGTCTACCAGGGGAAGCTGTACGGCGTCCCGATCATCGTCGGCAGCACCGTGATGTTCGTGAACCTCGACCTTCTCGAGCAGGCCGGAGTAAGCGAGATCCCGACCACCACCGACGAGCTCATCGCCGCGGCCCGCGCCGTGGAGGAGAACACCGACGCGACCGGCTTCCACGTGCCAATGACAACCGTGGACTTCAACTGGTACTTCAACCTGCAGAACGTCCACAACTTCGGTGGCGACATCATCTCCGAGGACTTCACGGCCGCGACCCTCGACTCCGAGGCGGTGCAGCAGGCGACACAGTTCGCCGCCGGTCTCATCTGCAACGAGCAGGTGCAGCCGCCGATCGGTCAGTACAACCGTGAGGCGGGCATCTCGCTGTTCAAGGGTGGCAAACTCGCGTTGCTGCTGGACGAGCCGCTGCGTGTCGCCGTCTTCGAGGAAGAGGGCCTGCCCTTCAACTGGGACATCGTGCAGCCGGTTGGGGCGCCCGACGGGACCCGGACGATGTTCTCCACCACGGGCCACTGGTCGATCGCCGCGGGGTCCGATAACCCCGAAGCCGCCTGGGAGCTGACCAAGTTCCTGAGTTCGGCCGAGTTCATGACCGGCTACAACGAGGTCTACGGCTGGATCACGCCGCGGGACGACATCACGACGTTCCTCGGCAACGAGAAGCTGCAGAGGAACCTCCAGTGGATTCAGGACTCCTGGGACGGCCTGGTCACGCACCCGAAGATCGCTCAGATCCTCGACGAGTACGGGAAGGCACTCGAGGCGGCCGCTTCTTGCGAAGTGTCGGTCGAGGACGCTCTGGCCGAAGGCCAAGCGCGCGCCACGGAGATCCTCGAGCGCGAGTAGCCGACGCACCGGCCGGCCCCGACGGTGAACTCCACGGGGCCGGCCGCTGACCGACGGTCCGGAGGCCGGCGCGTACCCCTTGGGCGCGCCGGCCTCACCGAACACCGATCGCTCCGGACAGATGACGGTTGGGGATCGAGGTAGGCACGTGAAGGTCCGTGAGGTGCGACCTCCCGGGAAACACATCGCAGCGAGAGCGACGTGACAGCGGTCGACGTACCGACCCACGAGGCGCCGGCGGCCGACGACTGGACGGCACTGAGCCTCAGCGACGCCGAGTACCGCCGGCGTGCCCGCCGTTACCGCCTGCGCACCGTAAGGCGCGCGGCAGGCTTCCTCTCCCCCTACCTCATTCTCTGGAGCGTCTTCCTGGCGATCCCCGTCGGCTGGGGAATCTTCCTGAGCTTCAACCGGGACGGCTTGTGGCCGGGCGTCCCGCGGAAGTTCGTGGGCTTCGAGAACTGGACTCGCGCCTGGAGCGACACCGAACTCCGCACCGCGGTCAAGAACACCAGCATCTATGTGGTCATCGCCATCGCTGTGGTGTTCACCCTGGCCATCTTCCTGGCCTCGTTGCTGAACCGCTACCGGCGGGGCAGCAACTTCTACAAGGTGGCGCTGTACTTCCCGCTGCTGGCGCCGCCGATCCTCGGGGCCATGATGTGGTTCTTCATGATCAACTTCGACTTCGGGATCCTCAACCTCATCAAACGGACGATCTTGGGGGGCGACGGCATCAGGTTCCTGGGCGAGAATCCCCACGCGCTGCTGACCATCGTGGCGGTGGAGGTGTGGCGCGGGCTGGGCTTCTGGGTGCTGTTCTACCTGGCGGGCCTGCAGAGCGTTCCCGAGGAGTTGCTGGCCGCTGCCCGCATCGACGGAGCGGGCACGTGGCGGCGGTTCCGGCGCGTGACCGTGCCCACGCTGCGTCCGCTACTGCTGTTCGCCCTCGTGATCGCCGTCATCTTCAACTTCCAGCTCTTCGACTCGGTGCAGGTACTCACCGACGGTGGCCCGAGACTCGGCACCGCCACGGTGGTGTGGTTCGTCTACAAGCGCATGTTCGCGTTCCAGGACACCGGCCTGGCGTATGCGGCCAGCATCGGAATGTTGATCGTGGTGCTGATCCTGACCGGTCTGTCGTTCTGGTTGCTGGGCAAGCGGCGCCGGCGCGAGGCGTGAAGGGCGTGGCGAGGTGACGACAGACGTCACAGACCCGACCGCGCCGGCCCCACCGGAGGCGACCGAAGACGCCGCCGCCATGGCGGAGCGCCTCGCCGTGGCGGGGCGGGTCAAGCGCCTCAGCGATCGCACCCGGATGATTCTGGCCTACATGGCCCTCACACTGTTCGTGGTGATCGCGATCGGTCCGGCGTTCTACCTCATCTCGCCGGCGTTCCGCGACAGTGTCTCGCTGTTCACCTACCCGCCGGAGTGGTTCCCGAGCGAGCCCACGCTGGACAACTACCGCTTCTTGTTCTCGAGCACCAACTACGTACGTTGGGCGATCAACACGCTGATCTTCGCCGGTTGCACCACCATTCTCACCCTCATCACCAACTCCATGGCCGGCTACGCCTTCGCCCGCCTGCGCTTCCCTGGACGCAACGTGCTGTTCTTCGTGATCCTGGCGACGCTCATGGTGCCGGTGGCCGCCGTGCTGGCGCCCACGTACCTGACAATGCGCACGATCGGGGGCTGGCCGATCATCGGCGACTGGATCGACATCGACACCTATCTGGGTCTGATCCTGCCGAGCGCGGTGTCCCCCTTGGGGGTGTTCATGATGCGCCAGTTCATCCAGACCCTGCCCGACGGGCTCTACGAGGCGGCGCGCCTCGACGGGGCGGGCGAGTGGCGAATCTTCACGAGGATCGTGCTGCCGCTCATCAAACCGGCCCTCGTGGTGCTGGGCATCTTCGTGTTCATGCTCAGCTGGGCCAGCTACCTGTGGCCGCTGGTGGCGGCCACAAGCAACGACTACCGGGTGCTGACGGTGGGCATCGCCTCCCTGAAAGGGCAGTTCGTGACCGACTGGGGCGTGCTGGCCGCGGCCTCGCTGATGACGATCGTGCCGGTGACCATCGTTTTCCTGTTCTTCCAGAAGTGGTTCGTGCAGGCGTCGATGGCCGGCGCTCTGAAGCAATGATTCCGGCCGCGCTTGGTGCGCCCTGGGTGAGAGGGATCGGTGCCGGCCTTTTTCCGGCCGGCGTGGGCCCAAGAGTGATCCGCAGACGAAATCGGAGGCGTCATGGCTGAGGTAATTCTGCGCCGGTTGACCAAACACTTCGGCAGTGTCGAAGCGGTCGAAGAGGTGTCCCTGCGCATCGCCGACGGGGAGTTCCTCGTGCTGCTCGGCCCGTCAGGGTGCGGCAAGAGCACGATCCTGCGCCTTATCGCCGGGCTCGAGGACGCCACCGGCGGCGAGATCCTCGTCGACGGAGAACTCATCAACTTCAAGGATCCCACCAAGCGCAACCTGGCGATGGTGTTCCAGAACTACGCCCTGTACCCGCACATGACGGTGTACAAGAACGTCGCGTTTCCGCTCGAGACGGCGCGGATGCCGAAGGCCGAGATCGCCGAGGCGGTGCAGCGGGCGGCGGAGATGCTGGAGATCGAGATGTTGCTGAAGCGCCTGCCCGAGCAGCTCTCCGGCGGTCAGCGCCAGCGGGTGGCCCTGGCCCGGGCGATCGTGCGCCAGCCACTCGTGTTCCTGATGGACGAGCCGCTCTCGAACCTCGACGCCCAGTTGCGCCTGCAGACCCGCCTGGAGTTGATGGCTCTGCACGAGCGCCTGGGCATCACCACGATCTACGTCACGCACGATCAGGTGGAGGCCATGACGATGGGCCAGCGCATCGCCGTGATGCGCGACGGCCGCATCCAGCAGATGGGCGACCCCACCGCTGTCTATGACTTGCCGGCCAACACCTTCGTGGCCACGTTCCTCGGTGCCCCACCCATGAACCTCATCAGCGGGGCTCTCCACCGGGACAACGGGGAGACGTGTTTCCGCTGCGAGGGCTACGAACTGGCCGTGGATCCGGCGGTGACCGGCATCGCCCCCGACGTACTGGACGCGGCCACTGGTGACGAAGCCCGGCTGGGTGTGCGCCCCGAACACCTCACCCTGGCACCGCCGGACGCGGACGGTCTGCCGGGCGTGGTCCGTTTCCTCGAGCCTGTCGGTTCGGACCTGTTCGTGAGCGTGGACGTTGCCGGGCACGCGGTGCAGGTGCGGATGCCGCCCGACACGAAGGTGTCCACCGGCGCCAACGTTCGGCTGGCGTTCGACGCGGCGCGCAGCCACGTCTTCGGCGCCGACTTACAGAACCTCCGGAGTTGAGAAGCGCACCGGGCGGCGTGTCGATGCGCTCGGCCCCGGAGGGTTTCGACTTCCTGCCGGGTGGCCCCCCGTCGTCCAGGGACGTGGGCTGGGAGATGGACGTGCGCGGCGTGCGCCGCGAGCTGACGGTGGACCTGTCCGATGCATGACCTCGTGCTGTCCGGGGGGCACGTGGTGGACGGCACGGGCGGCCCGGCGTTCCGTGCCGACGTGGCCGTTGACGGGGGCCGCATCGCCGCCTTGGGTCGGGCGGGCGCGGCCCGGCGAGTTATCGACGTCTCTGGCCATCTGGTGGCGCCGGGGTTCGTGGACATGCACTCCCACTCCGACCTGGCGCTACTGGCCGAGCCGACTGCCGACGCCAAGGTGATGCAGGGCGTGACCGGCGAGGTGATCGGCCAGGACGGACTGGCCTACGCGCCACTCGACGACTTCACACTGGCGACGGTTCGCACCCAGACCGCCGGTTGGGTGGGTGACCCGCCCGGCCTCGACTACGGCTGGCGCTCGGTGGCGGAGTACCTGGAGCGCTTCGAGGCAGCGCCACCGTCGCTGAACGTGGCCTTCCTCGTCCCCCACGGCAACCTCCGCATGATGACCGTCGGAACCGACGACCGTCCTGCGACCGACGCCGAGCTGGCGGAGATGCGTGCCCTGGTGCGGCAGGGCATGGCCGAGGGCGCACTGGGGCTCTCCACCGGCCTCACGTACACACCGGCCATGTACGCCGGCACCGACGAACTCGTCGAGCTCTGTGCGGAGATCGTGCCCTTCGGCGGCTACTTCTCACCGCACACCCGCAGCTACGGCCGCGGCGTGATGGAGGCCTACGACGAGATGGTCGACGTGTGCCTGCGGTCGGGCGCGGCCCTGCACCTCACGCACTGCCAGGTCAGCTTCCCGGGCAACGAAGGCCGCGCCGGCGAACTGGTCGAGCGGCTGGCGGCGATCGACCCGCGCCACGTCGAGGTCTCCGCGGACAGCTATTGCTACGTGCCCGGCTCCACGTACATGGCTGCGTTCCTACCGAACTGGGCGTGGACCGACGGTCCCGAGGGGGTGCTCGCGCACTTGGCCGACCCGGCTGCCGCCGAGCGGATCCGCCACGAGTTGGAGGACGTCGGGACCGACGGCTTCCACGGGGCGCTGATGGACTGGTCGGCCATCGAGGTTTCCTCGGTGGGCTCCGACGACGGTCGGCGCTGGATCGGCATGCGCGTCGCCGACATCGCCGCTGAGATGGCCGTGGCGCCTTGGGAGGCGGCTCGGCGCCTGATGCTCGACGAGCGGCTGAACGTCAACATCCTCACGCATGTCGGTCACGAGGAGAACGTCCGCACCATCATGCAGCTGCCGTTCCACATGGGCGGCAGCGACGGGATCATGACCGGCGCTCGGCCGCACCCCCGTGCCTGGGGCACGTTCGCCCGCTATCTGGCCCACTACACCCGCGACGAGGGGCTGTTCGGCTGGCCCGAAATCGTTCGGAAGCTGGCCGCTTTGCCGAACCTGCGACTGCGGCAATTCGACCGGGGGCTGCTGCGCCCCGGCTTCCGGGCCGACATCGTGGTCTTCGACCCCGACGGCGTGCGCGATACCGCCACATTCGAGAACCCACGTCAGTACCCCGAGGGCATGCCCTGGGTGCTGGTGAACGGCGAGCTGGTCAAGGACGACGACAGCCACACCGGGGCCCGGCCGGGCAGGGTGCTGCGAAATCCGGGCGAGGTCGCGGCGTGAGCACCCCCGTCGAACGGCTGCGCGATGCCGGCTGGGAGTTGCCGCCGCTGCCGGTACCGAAGGGCATGTACGTGCCGGCCCGCCGCCACGGTGATCTGCTGCACCTGAGTGCGCACGGCCCGTTCGGTCCCGACGGGGAGTTCACGCATCGGGGCGCTGTGGGCAACCCCCTCACCATCGAGGAGGGCCGCGCCGCGGCGGCTGCGGCGGCACTCAGCCTGCTGGCCTCGGCGGAGGCCGCCCTGGGCGACCTGTCGAGGATCGTGGGAGTCCTGCGGATGACCGGCTACGTCAACGCCGCCGCCGGATTTGGCGAGCACGCCAGGGTCCTTGACGGAGCCGGCGAGGTGCTGGAGGCGGCGCTCGGGCCCGACGCCCGGCCGGCTCGCTCGGTCGTGGGCGTCGCGAGCCTCCCGTTCGATCTACCCATCGTCGTGGAAGCGACCTTCGTGATTGGAGCAGGCGATGACTGAGCAGTCGACAACCGCGGGCGCACTCCTGGACATCCCCGAGAGCATCGAGACCCCCTCGCTGGTCGTGGACCGCACCCGGATGGAGCGCAACATCGCCGACATGGCCTCCTACGCCGCCGGCCGGGGCATCGGACTGGCGCCGCACGCCAAGACCCACCGCACGCCCGAGATCGCCCACCTGCAGATGGCCGCCGGCGCCGAGATGCTCTGCATCGCCAAACTTGGTGAGGCCGAGACCTTCGCCGACGCAGGCTTGGACAGCTTCGTCATGGCCTACCCGATCGTGGGGCCGGACAAGATCGCCCGTGCCCGCCGCCTCATGCAACGCGCCGGCATCCTGCTGTCGGTGGACTCGTTCGCCGCGGCCGAGGCGCTGGGGGCCGGCATGGCCGCCGAGGGTATGACCGCCGACGTGCTGGTGATCGTGGACACGGGCTACCACCGCTGCGGCGTGGCGGCCACCGAGGCGGCGGACTTCGGGGCGGCGATCGCGCACCTTCCGGGGGTGCGTCTGCGGGGACTCATCACCCACGAGGGCCACGCCTATTCCGAGCCGGGCGACGAGGGTCTTCACAACGCCTCGGTCCATGCCGGCGAGTTGATGGTCGCCGCCGCGGCCGAGTTGCGCACCCGCGGGTTCGACATCGACGTGGTGTCGGTGGGGTCGAGCGCCACGGCCCGGCACACCACCGCCGTGGACGGGCTCACGCAGGTGCGTCCCGGCATCTATGCGTTCAACGACTACGGGCAGGTACTGCGCGGTGTGGTGGGCCTCGACCGCTGCGCCGCCCGGGTGGTGGCGACCGTCGTCAGCCACGCCGCCCCCGACAGGGCCATCGTCGACGCCGGTTCCAAGTCGGTCAGCCAGGACCGCCTCGGCATCCACGTGCCGGGCGCCCCGGGCGGTCACGGACTGGTGGTGGACCTCCCCGGCTGGGAGTTGTACCAGCTCTCCGAGGAGCACGGCTGGCTGCGCTGGACGGGTGACGGTCCGCCCACCGAGGTGACCATCGGACAGCGGGTGCAGATCCTGCCGAACCACATCTGTTCGGCGTTCCACATGCTTGGCCGCTCGGAGATCATCGACGGTGGCGAGCACGTCGCCACCTGGGTCGCCACCGGCCGCGGCGAGAGCCGGTGACGCCGTGAGGCTCGACGGCAAGGTTTGCATCATCACCGGCGCGGGTTCCGGGCAGGGCCGCGCCTCGGCCCTGCGCTTCGCCGAAGAGGGCGCCCGGGTGGTGGTGGCGGAGATCGACGCCACGGCCGGCGCGGCGGCGGCCGACGAGATCACCGCTGCCGGGGGTGAGGCGGTGTTCGTGGAGACCGACGTGAGCGTGGAGGCCGACTGGCGCCGCGTCGTGGCCACAGCCGAGGAACGCTTCGGCGGCGTCGACGTGCTGTACAACAACGCGGCCACCGTCAGCGTCGAGGACGGTTCGGTGGTCGATGTCGACCTGGCAACCTGGGAGCGCACCCTGGCGGTGAACCTCAACGGTCCGATGCTGGGCTGCCGCCACGCCATCCCCCAGATGCTGCGGCGCGGTGGCGGTTCGATCATCAACACGTCTTCCATCCGGGCGTTCGTGGGCGGCAGCATGCCGCTCGATGCCTACACCGCCAGCAAGGGAGCGCTGATATCGCTCACCCGGTCGCTGGCGGTGGTGTACGGGCCCCAGGGGATCCGGGCCAACGTCATCGCCCCTGGCACGATCCGCACTCCGATGGCCCAAGTCCACGACGCCCACGGTGACACCGGCAGCCGGATGCGGCTGGCCCGCTATCCGGTCGGCCGCTTCGGCCGGCCCGAGGAGATCGCGCACCTGGCGCTCTACCTGGCCTCGGACGAGTCACAGTGGACCAACGGCGCGGTGATGGTGGTCGACGGCGGTGCGATGATCAACTACGTCTGAGCCCCACGGGCGCAGCGATGGACACTGGGAGGGCCAATGCGGACACCGGAAGAAACCGAGAGGAACCCCTACAAGACAGGGCGCCGGCGCAGAGTGCTGCTGGGGTACGCCGACCCGCTGGTGGTCCATCCGGGCGACGAGGTGCGGGTCATGGTCAGCAGCGAGTTCGACTCCTACGAGTCGCGGGTGGTGCGGCTCATCCACGGGGACTGCTCGCCGGAGAGCCCGGGATTCAAGGCCGAGCCGGTCGCCACGTCCGCCGACGGCAGCCACCCCGGTCGGATCCAGGAGACCCACATCGGCTCGTACGTGGAGGTGCCGAACGCCCCCGAGGTCTCCGGCGGCTTCACGATCGCGGCGTGGATCTGGCCGACCGCCCCCGACTCAGGGCCACAGACCGTCCTGTCGCACCGCAGCATGGGCGAGGGCTACAGCCTCGGGCTCGGCATCCCGAGAGGAATGCCAACCGGACCGGACGTTGACAGTGCCGGATGCACGCTTCCCCCGGAGGGAGAGGACGACGGGCTCACCCTGCGTGTCGGTCGCGCGGACTTCTCCCTGGGCGCCTGGCCCCTCGAGAAGCGCTGGTACTTCGTTGCGGGCTCCTGGGACGCCGCCACCGGCGAGGCGCGCCTGCTGCAGAGGATCTACGAGCGGGGCCCCGAGCCCTCGCTGGTGGCCGAGACGAACCTCGGGTCGCTGGATCGCTCCTGGGCCGATCCCGTGCCCACCGAACCCGACACGCCGTTGCTCCTGGCGGCCGGCTCGCGGATCGGAGGCACCGAGGCGGGCGCTTACCACTGCTTCAACGGCAAGATCGAGCGGCCCTGCCTGTTCAACCGGGCCCTCGGCACCGAGGAGTTGGAGGCCCTCGCCGGCGGCGCCGATCCGCTGGCGATGCCGGGGGTGGCGGCCGTGTGGGACTTTGCCGCCACGCCGGCCTCGGGGGTCGACATCGCCGATGTCTCCGGATCGGGTCACGACGGCATCGCGGTCAACTACCCCATGCGGGGGCTCACCGGCCACAGCTGGGACGCCACGGCCTTCACGCGGGAGGAGGTCCCGGAGCAGTACGGCGCCATCCATTTCCACGACGACGACTTCGACGACACGCGCTGGGAGGCCGACTTCTCCTTCCGTGTGCCCGACGACGCCCGCAGCGGCTACTACGCGGCGCACCTGCAGGCCACCGACGCGGCCGGCGGCGAAGAGGACCACATCCCGTTCTTCGTGACACCCGCCCCGGGCGCTCCCCGGGCAAGGGCCGCCTACCTGGCGCCGACGTGTAGCTACCTGGCGTACGCCAACGAGCGGGTGCTGTTCAGCGGGGGCCACGACTTCAGCGGCCTCACCAACATCCCCATTGTCGTCGATCCCTACGACTCCTACCTGGGCGCCCACACCGAACTCGGAGGTTCCGTCTACGACGTGCACACCGACGGCAGTGGGGTGTGCCACTCGACGACCCGGCGCCCGATCCTGTCCATGCGCGCCACCGCCCGCCACTGGGTGACGGGCGCGCCGCGGGGGTACGCCTTCGACCTCTACCTGGTGGACTGGCTGGAGCAGCAGGGCGTCGACTACGACGTGATCACTGACGAGGACGTGCACTTCGAGGGACTCGACTGTCTGTCCGACTACAAGGTCATCATGACGGGCTGCCATCCCGAATACTGGACCGGCCCGATGCTCGATTCCCTGGAGGAGTACCTGGACGGCGGCGGTCGGCTCATGTACGTGGGCGGCAACGGCTTCTACTGGGCGACGGTCTACGACCCCGAGCGGCGCCACCTCGTCGAGGTGCGACGCGGCTTCTCCGGCAGCCGGGCCTGGGAATCGCACCCCGGCGAGACGCAATTCGCCTCCACCGGCGAGCAGTGCGGCATCTGGCGCCACCTGGGTCGCTCGCCCAATGCCATCGTGGGAACGGGATTCGCGGCCCAGGGCTGGGACGCCAACACGCCCGGGTACCGGCGCCTGCCCGACAGCTTCGATGAGCGGGCGGAGTTCATCTTCGAGGGCATCGGCGACGACGAGATCATCGGCGACTTCGGTCTCGTCATGAACGGAGCGGCCGGTGACGAACTGGACCGGGTCGACCACGCGCTGGGCACGCCCTCGCACACCCTGGTCCTGGCCACCTCGGCGGGGGAGCACTCCGCCTACTACCTGGTCTGCCACGAGGACATCTTCGTCATGCAGGCCAACATCGACGGCACCGACAACGACAACGTCCGTGCCGACATGGTGTTCTTCGAGACTGCCGACGACGGCGCCGTGTTCTCCGTCAGCTCCATCAACTGGTTCTCGGGCCTCTCGCACAACAACTACGACAACAACGTCTCGCGCATCACGGCCAACGTCCTGAACCGTTTCCTGGCCTAGCCCGGCGCGCCGTACGGCGGAGGTCGCCCGACAGCAGTGCGCCCCAGCGAGAGATTGGCCGAAGCGGGTCCTGCGGGCCAGTAAATGCCGGTGGAACTAAGCTGTCGGCATGATCGCCGCGACGGCAGTTGATCTGCATCCCAAACTGCACGACTGGCCCTTGACGCGCCCTGTGGCCGATCTGCTCGTTCCGATACTCAACGATCTTTCAGAACGAAACGCGCAGGTTGTCACCCTCGACGATCTGGCGTCGTACGGGACGGGGAAGCCTCCCGCGGAGACGGCCCGCGTGCTGCGCCGCGCTGGGTGGCTCCACCCGCTCCGCACCCGCGGTGCCTGGTGGTTCGCCGCCTGCTGGCCACAGCAGCACACCGCGGAGTTCCTGGAGTTGCGGGCGCGGCTGCGGGTCTGCCCCGACACTCCGGCGTGCGTGGGCGGCAGATCGGTGGCGCAGATCCGCCACTGGTTACGTCGCCCGACGCAGGCGACCATAGGCATGCCTCCCAGGGTGAAGGTTCCCCAGTGCCTCGACCGGTACTACGTCTACCGCTGGGCCCACCGGATCCCCACCGACGAGATCCACGGCCTGCCCGTCTGGAAGCCCGAGACGCTGCTCGCGTACATGGGTGCGCGCCCAGCGCGGTTCCCGTGGTCGGACATCAAGGAGTGGCTGTGGGAGGCGTGCGAATTGTTGAACCTCGACCTGTTGTCGGCAGAACTGGAAGGCCGCCCTCGTGGCGCCTGGATGAAGACCGCCTATCTCATCGACATGGGCGAACGTCCTACTCTGGCAGAGGCCCTGGCAGCCACAGCACCGACACAGGGACGAGGCCCCTACTTGATCGGCGACCCGAAGGCGTGGCGAAGTTCGCTCGTGAAGGTGCCGTTCTGGGCGCCGCAGTTCGAGGTCCTGGACTACGCTCTCCCGCCGCGCTGGTACGACAAGTGGCGCTGAAGTCCCCGCCACCGCCACAGTGACGACCATCGGTCCGACAACGCTGACTCGTGTCTACCCGCAGGCGGCACGGTCTGCCAATATTCGCATGGCAGCGGTGCTGGATGTCGCCTTCGACCACCTTCTCCACGGCCTGCACCAGAGGCATCTCTACGACGCCTGCGATGTGACCTTCAAGGGTGGCACCGCGCTGCGCAAGTTCCGGATCGGGCACAAAGGGCGCTTCTCCTTCGATCTTGATTTCGATGTCGCAGAGGGTGCCACGCCGCTGATCGCAGAAGAGATCGACCGGTTGTCGTTCCCGGACTTCAATTTCACCATGCGGGAACGCCGGGGCCACTATCTGCTGGAGATCGAGTCGGACCTGTTCCCCGACGGTCGGTACGGGGCCAAGATGGACTTTTCCGAACGCGGGCTCTGGCTTCCCGCACAGCGGCTCGCGGCAGTTCCGGCACCCCTTCACGAGGAGTACGACTTCGATGCCAGGATCCCGACCCCGATCATGCATCTCGAGGAGAATCTGTCCGAGAAGTTGGGCCGTTGGCAACGGGATCCGCTCGTACGCGATCTCTACGATCTGGCAGCGCTCTGCGGCCGGAGCGAGGCTCCGGGGTTCATGGCGCGGCTGTGGGTGCTCAAGTCCCACAAGAACATGACGGCGGCGGCGCCGCAGCGAAGAGTTCCCGGTGCTGCGGCATCACTGGAGGATCTCATTGCCGACAGGACAGTCGACGACTTCGCACTCGATGACTTGGTGCTGCCCTCGAACCCGTCGGATGCTGAGAAGGTGGCCGTCATCCGCGGCGACATATCGAGAGTCCAGAGTTTCTGCCGCCGCGTCGCCCGCCACATGACCCCCGAACTGCATGAGATCGCCGCGGACCGCGGCGCCTTGGAGTGGCAGGTGAGACGAAAAATCGAAGATCTGAAATCCGAGGCCGCTCTGCGCTTCCAGGACCTACCGTCCCCCGACTCCGGCCTGTCTCCGTTGTCCTGAAGCGCCGCCACGTGCCTAAGCGGGTGGCGCCGCTTCCGCGGTGGGGGTCTGCGGTGAGAGCGCCGGACGGCGTAGGGTTTGGGTCGCGGTGCCGAGCGGGGGCGCCGGACTTCGAGGAGGTAACGATGGGAAAGCAGCCGTTCACGAGCGCTTCCGCACCCCAGCCGTCGGGGGCGTACTCGCAGGCCATAGGCGCCGGGGGCTTCGTGTTCCTGTCGGGCCAGGGGCCGTTCACGCCCGACGGCGAGGTGCCCGAGGGCGGGTTCGGTGCGCAGGCGCGCCAGGTGTTCGCCAACCTGGCGGCGGTGGCCGAGGCGTCCGGCGGATCCCTGGCCGACGCCGTGCGGGTGGGTGTTTACCTGCACGACATGGCGGACTTTCCCGAGATGAACGCCATCTACCGGGAGACCTTCCCCGAGCCACTGCCGGCACGCACCACGATCCAGACACCCCTGCCCGGCTTCGGTATCGAGGTCGACGTGGTCCTTCACCTCGGCGACTGAGCCACGCTCTGGCAGGGCGCGGGCTCGGTCGGCGCTTACTGCGCCAGTAGGGCCTCGGCGATCTGTACGGCGTTCAGCGCTGCGCCCTTGCGCAGGTTGTCGCCGACGAGGAACAGCGCCAGCCCGTGGGGGACAGTGGGGTCGCGCCGGATGCGCCCAACCAGAGTCTCGTTGCCGCCGGTGGCGCGCAGCGGCGTGGGCATGTCGTCCAGCACCACGCCCGGCGCCGCTGCAAGCACCTCGGCGGCGCGCTCGGGGCTGATCGGCGCGGCGAACTCGGCGTTGATGGCGAGGGCGTGTCCGGTAAAGACGGGGACGCGCACGCAGGTGGCGGACACGGCCAGGTCGGGAATGCCCAGGATCTTGCGGCTCTCGTTGCGCAGCTTCTGCTCCTCGTCGGTTTCGCCGCTGCCGTCGTCGGTCATCCCTCCGCAGATCGGCACCACGTTGTATGCCAGCGGCGCGCCGAACGGTCCCTCGGCGGAAACCTCGGCCGCATTCGGGTCGAACGCCAGCCCGGCCGCAGCCTCGCCCGGCGTCGCGATCTGCTCAGCCAGAGCGCTCACGCCGGCCCGCCCGGCTCCCGAGGCAGCCTGATAGCTGCTGATGACGAGGCGCCGCAGGCCGGCGGCGTCATGGAGGGGGCGCAGCACGGGCATCGCCACCATGGTCGTGCAGTTGGGGTTGGCGATGATGCCCTTGGGCCGGTGCGCCATTGCGTCGGCGTTCACCTCGGGCACGACGAGGGGCACATCGGGGTCCATCCGCCACGCCGAGGAGTTGTCGATCACGACGGCCCCGGCCTGCGCCACCAGCGGCGCCAGCGTCAGCGACGTGGTCTTGCCAGCGGAGAAAAGGGCGATGTCGGTGCCGGCGTAGTCAGCCGTCCGGGCGTCCTCGACGGTGAGCTCGGTGCCGTTGTAGGCCAGGCGCCGGCCCGCGGAGCGGGCCGAGGCCATGAAACGGACCCGGTGCAGCGGAAAAGCGCGCTCGGCCAGCAGCGTGCGCATCACGCCACCCACCTGCCCGGTGGCCCCGACGACGGCAATCTCCATGCCGGCAGGCTACAGGCGCCTGTTCGAGTGCCCGCTTGGATCTCTGACGATGGCTGCCCGGGCGTGATCGGGCGCCCATCGTCCTTGCCGGCGGCGCGTTCGGCGGGCGCCGGCCTGCGGGATGGTCCGGAGTTCTGTACAACCGCTGTCCCTAGATATTCTGTCTTACTGGATTATTTGTCGATAGTCGGGTAATTTGTCCTGTCCGTCGGCCGGGCCGGGAGGTGCGTGGTCTTGGGTGTTGTGCGTCGTGTGGTGGCTGTGTTGGTGTTTGTTGGCCTGTGTGGGGGGCTGCCGGGGGGTTCGGTGGCGGGTCAGGAGACCGCGGCGCCGGGTCGTGTGGGCCGCCTCGCTGATCGGGTGGTGACGGTGGGCGAGACGCTGGAGGTGGACGTGGCGGGGGCGTTCTCGGGGGCGGTCTCGGAGTACGCGGCGGTGTCGTCGAACAGCGCGGTGGTGTCGGTGTCGGTGCAGGGGTCGGTGGTGTCGCTCGTCGGGGAGGCGTTGGGGTACGCCTATGTGCGGGTCACGGCGACCAACGCGGCGGGCAGCGCCACGCAGACCTTCGCGGTGGACACCGAGTTGGCCGAGCCGCCGCCGGCGTTGGTGGTTCTGTTGGGGTCCGAGTCCACGACGGTGGGCGCGATCGCGGCGATCGACCTGGCGCTGGTGTTCAGCGGCCGCGTGGTCTCCTACAGCGCCGCCTCCAGTGACGCCACGATCCTGGACGCGTCGGTGGACGGGTCGATCGTGGTCCTGCGCGGCGCCGGGGTGGGTTCAGCGACCGCCACGGTCAGCGCCACGAACCTCGGCGGCACCCGGTCCACATCGTTCACCGTCACCGTCGGCGCCGCGCAGACACCCGTGGAGGCACCCCAGGCCGCCACCGCGCTCGACCCGGCGACCCTCGCGGTTGGCGCCACCGTCGACGTGGACGTCACCGGCGCCTTCACCGGCACCATCGACAAGTACCTCGTCGTGCCCGGCGACGCCGCCATCGTCGTCTCCCGACGAACCACCCTCCAGAGCATCCAACTCACGGGCCTCGCCGGCGGCGCCACCACCGTCCGCGTCGTCGCCGTCAACGCCGGCGGCATCGCCGCCCACACCCTCGACGTCACCGTCACCGACCCCACCAGAGTCGCCATCGCCGCCACCGCGCCCACACACTGCCTCACCGGCGAAGGCACACCCATCACCCTCGGATCCACCACCGGCCGCACCGGCATCGCCACCATCGACGTCACCTACACCATCACCGACGGCACCCCGCCGTACACAATCACCAGCCCCGACGTCCTCGCCGACACCACCACCACCGGAGCCTCCGGCACCCTCACCGTCACCTGCGCCCGAACCGGTATCAACCCCAACAACGTTCACCCCACCGCCAACGCCGTCGAATCCGGCCCCAAAACCATCACCCTCACCGTCACCGACACCAACAACCGCACCAACACCACCAACATCACCACCCAAATCGTCGAAGACGCCTACACCACCGAACGCAACGGTGGAACCTTGCAAGAAGGCAAAACCTACATCCTCGGCGACCCAGACCAATGGACACTCATCACACTCCCCCAAGGACTCAACCTCGAGCTGGAGGAACTGCTCGAAGCGAACGGCCGATACGACATAGCGCATTTCGTGGACACAGTGTCGGGGTCGCGTATCGTCCTCGACTGGGAGACAGCCGCGGAGATCACGCGCGTCATTGTCGAGCCGCCGCCGACCCCGGGGCGGTCGGCGGCGGGCACCACGCCGCGAGACGTGGAGGCCCTCTTCGATGCGGTGGTAGCGTCCGCGACAAGACCCGACGGCTTGACATACCAAGCGGACAGGGGAGACGGTTACATTGGGGAGACTTGGAAGCCATACACCGACCTCCCCGTGGATCTCGGAGTTAAGCTGAACGAACGCATCCTCAAGGGCGAAACTCTCATGGTCTGCAACACGGCGCGGGCAGAGGACTTCCATCTCGAGGATTGGGGTGAGGAGAACCTCAACGGCACGCCGGCGGGAGATGCAAGACGCCAGGTGCTGTTACGCCAATTTGATCAAGCATTTGGAGAGGCGATAGTCGACTGGAACACAGCATTGCATGGCACTGATGCTGCTACCGGAACACCGAGCAATATCTTTGAAGAGGTAACAGACTCGGATTCCTGCGATCCCGACAATATTACGGATGCGCTGAATCCCGCTGTCGATATCTTCATTCATAGACGATCTGGAGGGGATCTAGACGGCTGTGGAACGGAGCCGGCTGACACGACCAGCCCGAAGTGGGCAAGGTGGGATAATTGCAAAATGCGGCCTCCGTGCGGGACGCCTCCTGACAGTACGGACCCGGGGAGGGCAACGTGGGAGGCCTGCAGAAGCCGCTTCTTCGTTCTGGACACTTACCATTGCCGCGCCCTCGGTTGTGCTTGGACGCCGCGACGGCTACTGATGGGATCCAACCGCGACTATCACACGGTGATCGCACTGACTGATCCTGATCGGTTTAGGTCCACGATTGCGCACGAATTGGGGCACTTCCTCGGTCTGCGCGACTACGGACACTCTTGTCCGGCTGATGGCAGAGTCACACTATACACCTACACAAATCCTCCAACACATTCACAAAAGCCTGGATGTGGGAGTGACCGTACCCATCCTGTTGCGAGGCGTGACATTGATGACTTTGCTTCAATCTATCAACCTAATGCGTTCACGAATATCCGGGTTGAGACGTCTGGTACCGGATCAAGCATTACGTACGTTCTGAAATCGGACTTCCCGAGGGACACGGCCACCCGCGCCCAGGATGAGTTCAATGCGTTCCGTGTTGTCGCGTGGAGTCGCGCGGCGGGCACCAACGATGGCTGGTCCTACGAGGGTTCGGCGCGGGTGTTAGACGACGCGGGGAGAGTTATTGTTGCCAATACCGACAGCGACGTGTCGATCAGTTTGGGGAGTACGAGACCGACGCCGAGAGAATTCTTGGTGGCGGGCGTGACGCGGGGCGATCCCGACCGGGGCGTCGGGGCGCCTGACGATTGGGAGGCACATTCGGAGGTTACCGCAGCCGGTCATCTCGGCTCGGAGGCGTGGGCCGCGGGTATGTCGTGGACGTTGGGCGACCCGGAGTTCGGTTTCGGTCCGCCGCCGCCGACGCCGACGGGGTTCGCGGCGACCGCTACTGCGACCGGGGCTCACCTGGCGTGGGATTACGTCAGCGGTGCCAGAATGTACGAGGTATTGCAGCGCACCGACAGTGCCACCGGCGAGACGGTTGTGGCAACGGTCAACCAGCCAGAATCGCCGGGGCCGATCACGCGTTCTGTGACCTTGTCGGCCGCGGGGATCTATCACTTCCGGGTGCGCGCCAACGCCGGTCCGTTGGTGAGTGAACCGTCCAGAAGGGTGCAAGTCACGTACCCACCACCGGAGCCGCCCGAGCCGCCGGAGCCGGAGCCGATCGATGTGCCCGATGCGCCGGTGCTGCAGTCTGTCGTGGTCGACACGGACAGCGCATCGCTGACGTGGACCGCCCCGACGGGCGCGGACAACTACACGGTCACCTATGAGGACTTCGAGACTCTGGGGAGTCGCCCGATGACCGTGACCACGAGGAACACTTGGAGGACTATCGGCGGTTTGGACTCGTGGACGCGGTACAGGTTCACGGTTACGGCTCGTAACAGCGCCGGAGACTCGAATCCGTCGAGTCCGGTCACCAGACTCACCTCCGCGACGGTCACCGGCCGGGTCGCCGCGAAGCGCCTCGACCCTCCCAACGGTACCAGTGACATCGAGTTCGCGTTCGACGTGCGGCGCGCCGGCGGCGATTCCCACCGGTTCACACCCACGTCACGGTTCGTCACCTACAGCGAACTCGACGTTGACCAGTGGGTGCAATCGAGTGTTGTCATCGATGTTGCGAACAGCCCCGCGCAGAGCCTGGGGCGCATCGGCGCCGCGAGAGAGTCTGATGGGAGGGTAAGAGTGTGCCTCGGAGTGAGGGCCCCAAGCAACCGATGCGGCTACTTCGACTACGCCACAGCGCCGGCGAACCAGTGGCGCGTGGGCAGTTGGTTCTCCTTCACTGTCAGCGCGCCAACTGAATCCACGGCAGGAGCCCGCGGCGACGACCTCGATGCGACCATGTCGGCCCAGCTGGCCGGCGAACCGCTCCCCGAAGCAGACACCGTCGAGGGCCGACTCGAAAGCGACGACGAATGACCGCGCCAGCCTCACCACATAGGGTGATGGGGTGAAGCTCCCCCTGTGGTTGGCGGGCGTGTGGTTCGTGTCGTTGTTGGCGGGTCCGTGTGATGTGGCCGATGAGGGGGGTGGTGCGCCGGTGGTGGGTGCGTCTGTTCGGGGGTTCGTGTCGGTGGCGGTGGGGGGCGCGGGTTTCGCGTGTGGTGTGCGGGATGGTGGTTCGGTGGGTTGTTGGGGTTCGGGGCCGTCGTCGCTGGCCCCGGAGGGCGAGTTCGGGGTGATCGATGCGGGGTTGCAGGAGATGTGCGGGGTCCGTGCCGGTGGGGGGATCCACTGTTGGGGTGGGAACTCGATCGAGGGTGCGCCTGATCCGTCGCCCGATGACGGGATGATGTCCGAGGCGGGTGAGCCCCCTGTGGAGAATCCGCTCGCGGGTCCGCCTGATCGGTTGTTGGCGGAGTCGGCGCCCTCGGGAGCGTTTGTGGCGGTGGGGGTCGGCGATGGGGCGGCGTGCGGGATTCGTGTCGATGAGGCCGTGGTGTGTTGGGGCCCGGTGGGGGCGACGTGGGAGGTGCCGGGGGGCGGCTTCGGGTCGGTGTCGGTGGGTGTGGGGGCCGTGGCGTGCGGGGTCCGCGCCGATGAGACCCTGGCGTGTTGGGGTGAGGTGTCTGAGGTGTGGGCGCCTCCGGTTGGGCGGTTCGGCTCCGTCGATGTGGGCGCGACGTATGCGTGCGCGCTGGAGGTGAGTGGCGAGGTGGTGTGCTGGGGTCCCGACCCGGTGGTGGGCTCGGCGTGGGTCCAGGAGGCGGGAGGGTGGTCGCCGGCGGCGGGCGTGTTCGTGGACGTGGCGCTCAACGACGACTTCGCGTGCGCGGTGCGCGCCGGCGGCGAGGTGCAGTGTTGGGGCCCCCAGGGGCGCCATGACTGTGCGGATGGGCGCCATGTGTGCTTCGGGTGGGACGGGACGCCGATCCCGCCGGGCCCGTTCGGATTGATCAGTGTGGCGAAGGCCCGATCGGGGTGGTACACCGATCCGCCGCAGGTGTGCGGGATCCGCCCCGGCGGAGAGGTCGCGTGCTGGAACGACTTGCCCCGGGTGCCGCGCGCGCCGTCGGGAGCGTTCGTGGACGTGAACGAGTACGGGTCGTGCGGGGTGCGCGCCGGCGGGGAGGTGGTGTGCTGGTCCCGCGGCGTCGAGTACGTCATGGCCGACGGCGACTTCACGGCGATGAGCGGCCGTGAGGGCTTCGGCTGCGGCTTGCGCGCCGACGGGGAGATCACCTGCTGGGGCGACAACACCTGGGGCGCCGCGTCGCCACCGCCGGGACCGTTCACCGCGATCGTCGTGGCGTTCCGTTACTTGGGTTGCGGGCTGCGCCCCGACCGCGAGGCGGTGTGCTGGGGCCGCGACGATCGCGGCCAAGGGGACCCACCGCCAGTGCGGTTCACCGCGGCCAAGGAGTCTGACTTGCCCGGCTTCGCGACCGACCCGCGCTGGCGGGGGTCGTTCCCCGGGGGGCCGTTCTCGAGCATCGAGGTGGTCTTTGACTTGTCCGACCGGTCGATCGGCGCCTGCGGGATTCGCCCCGGTGGCGAGTTGGTGTGCTGGAACCCCGACTGGCCGCCCAACCACTGGATGACCGGGGAGTTCCCCCGCGGCGTCCTCGGCGAACCCCAACCACCCGAACCCGAACCGCCCGCCGAGCCCGGCGACATGACCGCCGACGACGGCCCAGCCTGCGAGCGACGGATCGGCTTGCCCGACGCCTGCCCCGGCGTGCCTGAGGAGTTGGACTGGGTCCGAGGCGACGTGGCCGGCGGACCCTACACAGCGCTGGACTCGGGCACATTCGAAACATGCGGCCTGCGCGGCGACGGCACCGTGGACTGCTGGGGCAACACACCCGGCTCCCCGGACCGACAGTTCGCTGCAGTCGAGGTCGGCTGGTCAGCAGCGTTCGGGATCCGCCCCGACGGCGAGGTCGAGTGGTGGAGGCTCCGCTGGGGGGGTCTCTACGGGGCCAAGCCGTGGACCCACCTGGTCGCGCCGCCGGGGCGGCGGTTCGTCGCATTTGACAGCGGGTGGGGTGCGGCCTGCGGCCTGCTTGACGACGGGGCGCTCTTGTGTACGGGCGACTCGCCCGAAGTCGAGGAGCGCCGCGGGCCGTTCACGCACCTCAGCGCCGGCGGAGGCGCCTTAGCCGGCCGAGGAAGCCATTCGGATGGCTGGAGCGAGGAGAACGACCACGTCTGCGCGATCCGCACCGACGGCGGCATCGAGTGCTGGGGTCACAACCGCTGGGGCCAGACCTCGCCGGCGCCGTGGTTGGACATCGCCCCCTACCGCGACGTGGCCGCCGGGTTCAGGCACACCTGCGCCATCGGCGCCGGCGGCGAGGTCCTCTGCTGGGGCGACGACAGCCACGGCCAGACCCAAAGCCCCCCCGGCGCCTTCACCGCCATCAGCGCCGGCCAGTGGCACACCTGCGCCATCGGCGCCGGCGGCGAGGTCCTCTGCTGGGGCGACGGAGCCGCCGACTTCGACCAGAGCAACAACGCCCCGCCCCCCGACCGCCCTACAGAACCACCCCCCGGCCCGTTCAGCGCCGTCGCCGCCGGCTACTGGCACAGCTGCGGCCTGCGCCCAGACGGCACCGCCACCTGCTGGCTCAGCTACTGAACCGAGCCTGTAGGCGAGCGCCCGCCGGGGCTCAGCCGGTTGCGGTGGGGTGCGTCGCCGATGTCGCGGCAGGTCCGCTCGGATCGTCTGGGTCGGGGGCGTCGCGCAGTGCCCAGCCCATGAGGCGCAGCATCGCTCGTGCCGTGGGACGCACAAGGCTGCGGCGCAGTGGCCCGCAGCGCAGTTCGTGGAGAGCCTGTGCCCACGGCGGCAGGCTGTCGAACGCCGCCCAGAACAACACCCCGTATGCCAGACGCGCCACGGGCGGCAGTGGGAACGCGCGCAGGAAGTAGACGGCCTGCCGGCTGAGTTCGGTGGCGGCGACGGTGGGACGGAACCCATCGACGCTTGCCGCGAGCTCAGCGTGGCTGCGCGGCGGCTCGGTGAGCCCCAGGCGCTCGGCCACCGTGGCCATCTCCGCCACGTAGCGATCGGGCAGATCGGCCACTGACATCCCGGCGCTGACCGGGTCCTGCTCGCGGCCCGCATGCCCGCCCGCGCCGCTGCCGTGGCGCGCCGGCAGGTTGGGGGCCAGGAACCCACCGCCGCGGCGCGGTCGGCGGCCGTAGCGCAGGAAGGCCTCCAGGAAGCTGTCCACCTCGGTGGCGTGCACCCATGCCAGCAGGTCCGGGTCGTCGGCCCGGTAGCGGCGACCCTCCGGCGTCACCCCCGACACGCTCAGGTGGACCCGCCGGACCGCCGCCACCGCCGCCTCGGCCTCGGGCAGGGAGCAGTACGTGGTGGTGCCCAGGAAGAACACGGTGCGCCGCAGCCGCCCCAGCGGGTCCTGGCGGAAGTCCGAGTGCTCGCCGACGCCCTGCATGGCCACGGGGTGCAGCGACTGCAGCAGCAGCGCCCGGATGCCGCCGATCATCATGGAGGCCTCGGCGTGCACCACCCAGGCGGCGCCATCGGGGGGGAGAAGCGTGGGTGCCCCCGGGGTGGGGGCGAACTTCCGCGTGGGGCTGCCCGAGAGCACCGTCCGGATGGACCAGGCCAGCCGGTTGCGGGCCGACGCCGTGGCTCTCACGGGCGTAGCCGGCCGTGGCTCGGCGGTCGTCGCATCGCCTGCGGCAAAGAGTCGGGCAGGCGGGATTTGAACCCACGACCTCTTCGTCCCGAACGAAGCGCGCTGCCAAGCTGCGCCACTGCCCGTTCGGTGTCGAGGATACCAAGGTCACCGCCGGCCATTACCGCCGCCACGGGCCGTCCGGCAGGGTCCCGGCTACTGCCCGCGCCCCTCGACGGGGTCGGGCGGCTCAGCCGGCGCTCTCGAAGAATGTGCCGCCTCCCGCCAGCGCGGCGTACCCCTGGCGCAACCGGAACGCGTCGACAGGCTTGATGAGCCAGCCGTCGGCGCGGGCCCGCCGGGCCAGGAACACGTCCGCCGACCGGTCGAGCAGCATCAGCACCTTCTGGGCCGGCAGCCGGCCGGCGTCGCTCTCCGCTCGCAACTCCAGGCAGGCGGCCATACCGCCCATGTTGCCGATCTGCAGGTCGAGGATCACCATCTCGGGACGGAGTTGCTCGGTGACGGTCAGCAGGTCGCGGCCGGAGCGCACGCGGCTGACCGGCGTCTCGCCGTCGGCGAGAGCGGCGGCTACCTCGTCGAAGAGCCAGTCGGCGTCGGTTGCGAGGAGCAGGTCGCCCACACCGCGAGGCTACCGGCCCGGTAACATCCCCGGCGAGACGGGAGGTTCGCCGTGTTCGAGGTTCAGGTGGAAGTCGCGGAGGATCACACCGTCTGCCGCCCCGTCGGCGAGTTGGACGCGTACACGGTCGGTGATTTCCGGGAGGCCCTCAGCGGGCTCGACGACCCGACACGCCTGGTGGTCGACCTGTCCGACGTGCCGTTCATCGATTCGGCGGGTCTCGGCGCGCTCATCGGCGGAATACGCCGTGTGCGCGACGGGGGCGGGCGAATCTCGGTGCTGTGCGACAAGCCGTCGCTGAAGCGCCTGCTGCACACGACGGGTTTTGACCGCATCGTTCCGGTGACAGAGACGATGCAAGCCGCTCTCGAGGCGCTCGATCCCGAAGACGAGTCCTGACCGGCCCGTGCCTTCAAGTCGTTTGAGGCCGGTCGTCGCGCGCCGCCGGACGGCTGCGGCGCTGCGTATTTTCCTTAGCGCGGGTCTCCTGAGCGCGGGCTGGCTCGTGGCGACCGGGGCCCCTGCGGCGGCTCAGGGCCAGGACTGCGAAGGCGCCCCTGCTCCGGTCGCGGTGCCGGCGCCGCCTGCGACGGGCGACGTGGCCTTGATCGTGGAGGTCGTCGGGCTGATGGACCCGGTGCTCGCCGATTTCGTGATCGACCGTATCGACGCCGCCTCAGCACCCGGTAGTGACGTGCTGGCCATCGTCCTGCGGGTGGACAGCAGGCGAGCCGTGGTGGGTGCGGAGAAACTGGACGAAGTCGGTCGAGCCATTGCCGACTCGCCCGTGCCGGTCACCGCCTGGGTCGGCCCCTCCGGCGCCCGTGCCACCGGCGAGGTGGCGCAGCTGCTGGGCCTGGCGGAACGTGTGGGCGTGGCCCCCGGGGCGCGCCTGGGCGACACGGGTGAGCAGGTGCTCGACTGCACCCGCTTCGGACGGGTGTGGGGGCAGGCCGCGCCGCTGCTCAAGGACCGGACCGTCAACCACAGCGAGGCCGTGACGCTGGGGGTGACGGCCGCGCCGGCACCCACGCTGGGGGAGTTCCTGTTCACGCTGGAGGATCTGGGATTCGAGACGGCCCAAGTCGTCGACGACGAGACAGGGGAGGTGCGCCTCGAGTTGCCTGTCACGCCCGTGCGGTTCGTGAGCCTGCCTCTCGTGGGGGGGTTCATGCACTCCATGGCGAGCCCGCCGCTGACGTACCTGCTGTTGCTGGTGAGCCTCGCCCTGATCGTCCTGGAGTTGTACACCGCAGGGGTGGGCGTCGCCGGCGTGGTAGGTGCCGGCTGCGGCTTGCTGGCGCTGTACGGGTTGGCGGTGCTGCCCACCAACCCCTGGGCCATCGCCCTCATCGTCTTCGCCTTCTTCGCCTTCGCCATCGACGTGCAGACCGGTGTGCCCCGCACGTGGACCGTCATCGGCACGGGCTGTGCCGTTGCCGGCACGTTGACGCTGTACGACGGCGTATCGATGTCGTGGGTGCCGATGCTGACCGGCCTGGGCGGTCTGATGCTGGGTGTGCTGGGCGGTTTGCCGCCGCTGGTGCGCAGCCGGTTCTCCACGCCCACCATCGGCCGGGAGTGGATGATCGGGATGGGAGGCGAGGCGGTTGAGACGGTGAACCCGCTGGGCGTGGTGCGCATCGAAGAGTCCCTCTGGCGGGCGCGCACCTTCCGGGCGACGCCCATCGCGCCGGGCGAACCGGTGCGGGTGACGGGCATCGACGGTCTGCTGCTGGAGGTGTCGCCGGCCGGCATCGGTGACGAGGATTCCGCTGTCGAGGGGGCTCCGGAGCCGGAATCCGCCGGGGACACCGGTGACCGGTAGCCGCCGCGGTGGCCGCTCGCCAAGAAATCTTTGATCTCGTCTTGTGCTCACTCGAAAGCCGTTCTATGGTCGCCCTACATGACGGGGTGGAGCGGTGAGCGCACTAGCTGACAGCGCCGAATGGCAGACGAGGGCGGCCTGCAGAGGCCCGCAGTCCTCCGTATTCTTCCCTCCGCCCGTGGCGGAGTGCAAGGAGGACCGCACCGAGCGTGAGCGGCGCGCCAAGGCCATCTGCGGCCAGTGCAACGTGATCGAGGAGTGCCTGGACTACGCCTTGCGGATCCGCGAGCCCCACGGCATCTGGGGTGGGCTCAACGAGCAGGAGCGCAGGCGCCTCTTCTAGGCGTGCGTCGGGGTTCGACCGGCCATCGCGTTTGTAAGAACCCGTGCGGTGCTCCGCCCGGGGCGTTCGCTCAACCGTCTGCGGGTGGTGTTGCGGGCAGGCGGCGCCCGGCGATGCGCAGATCGCCCCGGCGTCGGGTCACGCCGGTGTCGTCCAGTTCGGCCAGCAGCGGCAGGGCGTACTTGCGGGTCGTTCCGACATGGTCCCGGAACTCCGAGACGGTAAATCCCTCCGGTCGGCGGGCGAGCAGGTCCGTCACCGCCGCCGCGCCCTGAGCGACGGCACCCGCCGAGAACGTCACGCCGTCGCGGCAGACCACGAGGCCCCGGCGCAGCATCTCGCGCAACTCGGCAGCTGTCGCCGCCGGTGCGGTTCCGCTGCCCGCGCCGGGCGGGCAGAAGGGCTGCGCCTCGAGCGCGGCCAGGAACGGATGCTCGGCGATCGTGTCGGCGCGGCGGGCGGGCCGGGCCCGCCCCGCTTCGATCGCCACCCCCGGCAGCGACTCGGCCACGGCCCGGTGCTGCTCGCTGAGGGCGGCGAGATCCAGTCCCAGACCGGGCGCCTCGGCGATCCGGGCGCGGACCTGCTGTCGCGCAGCCGCCAGTGCGTCGGGGTCCACGACCCAGCCGGCCAGGGTCGGGTCCCGCCGCTCGCCGGTGAGGCGCCACAGCTCGTCGGGTCGTACCCAGCCCCGTTCGGCCACCACTCTGTCCACCGAGCGGTCGGGGCGGGCCACGGCGGCCGCCAGGCGCGGGTCCACGTCCAGGATCTCCCCGCCGCCGGTGGTCTCGGCCCGGCCGCTCTCGCGCAGCACGAAGCGGTCACCGGGCCGCAGCGGCAGCCGGCAGGGCAGGTGCAGGCGCACGGCCCCCTGCGCTCCCGGCGGGAGGGACTCCGAGCCCAGGATGCGTAGGCGCACGCTGAACTCGCCCGCACCCAGGTAGGCGACGTAGGCCCCGCGCCGGGACACCTCGTGGTCCAAAGAGTCGAGGACCCGCAGCGAGGCGTCCACGGTCCCGGCCAGATGCCATTGCTCGGGCCGTACCACCACGTCGCCCCGACCCACGTCGCCGTGGTTGACGCCCACCAGGTTCAGAGCTGTCCGGTGCCCGGGACCCACGCGGGACTGGTTGGCGTACAGGCTCTGGATGGCACGCACCCGCACCCGGCGCCGCCCCGGACGGATCGCCAGTTCGTCGCCGACGTTCACCGTTCCGCCCGTGAGGGTGCCCGTGACGACCGTCCCGGCGCCCGATGCCACGAACGCCCGGTCCACCCACAGGCGCGGCCGGTCGGCGTCGATGGCCGTCGGGGTCCGCGCCAGGAGCCGGTCCAGGGCCGCGGTCAGCTCCGTTATCCCCCTGCCGGAGACGCTGTCGATGGCCACGATCTCGGCGCCGGACAGGAAGGTGCCCGCCAGGTGGTCCTCGACGTCGAGAAGGGCGATCTCCGCCAACTCGTCGTCCACGAGGTCGACCTTGGTGAGCACCACCAGCCCGCTGTCGATGCCGAGCAACTCGAGGATGCGCAGATGCTCCTCGGACTGCGGTTTCCATCCCTCGGTGGCGGCCACCACGAACAGGCAGGCGTCCACCGCACCCACGCCGGCCAGCATGTTGCGGATGAAACGGACGTGGCCGGGCACGTCGACGATGGCGCAGCGCCGCCCGCCCGGCAGGGTTGCCGAGGCGAAACCCAGGTCGATGGTCAGGCCGCGCCGACGTTCCTCCTCGAATCGGTCGGGATCGGTACCGGTCAGGGCCTTCACCAGCGTGGACTTGCCGTGGTCCACGTGTCCGGCGGTGGCGATGACGTGCACGGTCTCCTCTGCGTCCGGGCCGTGCCGCCTAGGCGCTGCGGGCGGCCTCGGCGACGGCGCCGTCGTCGGCCGGGTCCACGGTGCGCAGATCCAGATAGGTCCGTTGCTCGGCCACGCGGGCGATGACGGGGATGTCGGCACCCCGCAGCGCCGCTGCCCGGTCGCCGGCCAGCACGATTCCCGCCGAGGGGATCTCGACGCCGGGCAGAGTGCCGCCGCCGGGCGTGGAGGCCATGGTGGACACCTTGCCCACGCCGAGAGCCTCGGCCCGGGCGCGCAGCTCGGCCACCGGTCGGGTGGCCATGCGCCAGAAGGGGATCTCACCGCCGCGGCGGTGCAGGTAGGTCAGCGCCACCGACTGCAGCGTTGCCAGCACCAGACCCCCCGCCCGGAACGCCCGGGCCAGGGGATGGCGGGCGCAGCGTTCCACCAAGTCCGCCCGCCCGGCGATGATGCCCGCCTGGGGGCCGCCGAGCAGCTTGTCGCCGGAGAACGTCACCAGGTCGGCGCCGGCGGCGAGGGTCTGGCGGGCGGCAGGCTCGCCGCGCAGCCAGGCCGGCGGGCCGTCCGCCAACCACTGGCATGCCTCGTCGGGTAGGCCCGAGCCGATGTCGACCACCAGCGGCACACCCACGCCGGTCAGGTCGGCGACGGTGGGCGCCTCGGTGAACCCCACGATGCGGTAGTTGGACTGGTGGACCCGCAGGCACAGCGCCACGTCGGCGGTGCCGGCGGCCCGCTCGTAGTCCTCGCGGCGGGTGCGGTTCGTCGTGCCCACCTCTACCAGCCGCGCCCCGGACTGCGTCACGATCTCCGGAACCCGGAAGCCCCCGCCGATCTCGACCATCTCGCCGCGGCTCACCGCCACGCCGCGCCCCGCCGCCAGGGCGGCCAGCACCAGGGTTACCGCGGCGGCGCAGTTGTTGACCACCAGGGCCGCCTCGGCGTCGCAGAGCCGTGCCAGGAGCCCGCCGGCGTGGGCGTCGCGGTCGCCCCGCGCGCCGCGGGACGCGTCGAACTCCAGGTTGGTGTAGCGAACCTGTGCCGGTGGCGCCACGGCGGTGCCTCCCAGCGGCGCCCGCCCCAGGTTGGTGTGCAGCAGGACGCCCGTGGCGTTGATCACGGGGCGCAGCAGCGACTTCTCCATGGCCTCGGCGCGCCCGGCCGCGCCGGCCGGGTCACCCGCGGCGATGGCGGCGCGGGCCACCTCCACCAGCAGCGGATGGGGCAGACCGCTGCCGGCGAGGGACTGCGCCAGGGCGTCCACGCTGGGTGGCCTGGCGCGCTCCCGGGGGACGGGCGTCGGTTCTGCGTCCTCGGGGCGGCCCACGCCTCCCAGGCTACGCCGCTCCTACAGCGACCTCGGCAGGCCGCAGGACTCGGCGATCAGGTTGCGGGCCATCTCGTTGTTGATCGGGGCGATCCGGTAGATGCGGGTGTCGCGCCAGTAGCGCTGCATGTGGGTCTCCAGCGCGTAGCCCATGCCGCCGAACATCTGGATGCCCAGGTCGGCGGCGGCCACGGCGTACTCCGAGGCCAGAACCTTGGCCATCGTGGCCTCGATGCCGCAGGGTTCGCCGTTGGTCTGCAGCCAGGCGGCCTCGTAGGTCACGAGTTCGGCCTGGCGCAGCCACATCTTGATGTTTGCGACGTTGTGCTGCATGGCCTGGAACTCGCCCAGGCGACGGCCGAAGGCCTCCCGGTCGTTCAGGTGGGCGACCGCTTCCTCCAGCACACCCTCGAGTACGCCGCAGCACAGCGCCGCCACCAGGATGCGCTCGTTGTTCAGCGTGGACAGCAACTGGTGCCATCCCCGGCCCGGTTCGCCCAGGACCAGGTCGTCGGGCACGAAGACGTCGTCCAGGTAGACCTCGTAGGACGGCACTGCCTTCATGCCCAGCTTCGGGATGTTCGTCAGCTCGAGCCCGTTGCTGGGCTGCGGCACCAGGAAGACCGTCGTACCTTGGCTCTTGCGTTCGGGGTTGCGCTCGGTGCGGGCCAGCAGCAGCAGGTAGTCCGACTGTTCGGCGGCCGTGCACCAGATCTTCCGGCCCGAGATGCGCCAGCCGCCGTCGCAGCGCTCGGCGGTGGTGCGCAGTGCGCCCAGCAGGTCGGTGCCCCCACCGGGCTCGGTGACGGAGATGGCGAAACGCAGCTTGCCCCGGGCCAGGTCGGGCAGGAAGCGTTCCTTCTGCTCCTCGCTGCCGAAGGCGTCGAGCGACTTCGCCCCGGCGAAGGAGGAGATACCCCAGATCCAGGTCAGGCCGGCCAGGGAGCGCCCCAGTTCCTGGCACAGCAGCGCCTGGTCGGTGGCCGTCCCGCCCTGGCCGCCGTAGGCGGGGCCGATGCCGATGGCGTGGAACCCCGCCGCGGTCATCCTGTCCCAGAGTTCGTAGGGGTACTGACCTTCGGCGGCCTCGAGGTCGCGGGCGTGGGACTTGGGGCATTCCCGCTCCACCCAGTCGCGCAGCATCGCGCGGAACGCCAGCTCCTCGTCGCCGAACCGGAAGTTCACGTACGCGCGCCGCGCAGGCTGACGGGCGTCCCGGCGAGATGCGCGCTGCAGGCGGCCAAGGCGCCCGCCGACACCGTCTCGGCCAGGACGCGCCGGGCGATGTCCCGGACCGCCACCGCGGCCGGCCCGTCGCCGAGCACGAAGGGTTCGCCGCTGTCGCTGGCGGGCGCCACGGCGGGGTCGATGGGCACCTTGCCCAGCAGCGGCACCCCGATGTCGGCGGCCAGGGCTTCACCCCCGCCTTCGCCGAACAACTCGTGGCGGTGCCCGTCGGCGGTCATGTAGGCGGTCATGTTCTCGATCACGCCGGCGATGCGCAGGTAGTTGTTCCGTCCCATGTTGGCGGCGCGGGCGGCCACGCTCTGCACGCTGCGTGACGGGGTGGTGACGATGATCATCTCCGCCCGGGGCAGCAGCTTGGCGATGCCCATCTGCACGTCGCCGGTGCCCGGCGGCATGTCCACCACCAGGAAGTCCATCGGCCCCCACAGGACGTCCTCCAGGAAGTGCCGCACGGCGCGGTTCAGGATGAGCCCCCGCCACATGAGTGCCGTCTGCTCGTCGTCCACCAGAAGGCCCATCGACACCACCTTCAGGGTGCCCTCGCCGACATTGCGCACCTGCGGGAGGATCTTGCGTTCGGTCTCGGTGCCTTCGAGGCGTCCGGTCAGGTCGAGCATGCGGGGCACCGAGTACCCCCAGATGTCGGCGTCGAGCAGCCCGACGGTCAGCCCCTCGGTGGCCAGCGCCATCGCCAGGTTCACGGCGAGGGAGGACTTGCCGACCCCGCCCTTGCCCGAGGCGATCAGCAGCACCTTGGTCGTGGCGGAGATCTCGGTGTCGGGCGCGTTGTCGGCGATGTTGCGCCGGGCGACGGACATGGCGGACGCCTTCTCCTCCGCGGAGAGTTCGGTCCAGGAGATCTTCACCCCAGTCACGCCCGGCAGGGTGGCGACGCGGGTGCGCACGTCCCGCTGGATCTGCGCCCGCAGGGGGCAGCCCATCGTGGTGAGCGCCACGGTAACGGTGACCTGCCCGTCGGGGGCGATCTCGGTGCCCTTGACCATGCCGAGTTCCACGATGTTGCTGCCGAGTTCGGGGTCGATGACATCGCTCAGCAGCGACAGCACCGCCTCGGGGCTGGGGTGCTCGGGGCCCGCCGTTGCCACCCCGGCGCCCGGTGCGGTGTCGAACTGGTCGGGGGGCTGCCCCTCGGCGACGGCCACGCGGCCGAGTCTACGGGGGCTCCATGTCCGACGGCCCTGTGTTCGTGGCCGGAGCGGCCGGTTACACTGCCGGTAGCTGTCCGATCCGAACGACGAAGGGGTGCCTCATGATCACGCTCACTCCCGCAGCGGCGACCAAGGTCGGCGAGTTGCTTACACAAGAAGGTGAAGTGGATCTTGCTCTGCGGGTGGCCGTCCGGCCGGGCGGCTGCTCGGGGTTCAGCTACGAGATGTATTTCGATACCGAGGTCAACGAGGCCGACGTGGTCGCGGGCTTCGAGGGCGTCGACGTGATCGTGGACCCCTCCAGCGCCATGCTGCTGCAGGGCGCCACGATGGACTACAGCGACAGCCTGCAGAACGCCGGCTTCTCGATCGACAACCCCAACGCGCAGCGCACCTGCGGCTGCGGCCAGTCGTTCAGCTGAACACCCCGCCGGCGACGGCCGGCGACACGATCACTCTCAACGTCGACGGTCGACTGCACACCGCGTCCGTCGGCGACGCTTCGCTACTGTCGGTTCTGCGCGAGCACCTCGGTATCACCGAGGTGAAGGACGGCTGTAGCCCCCAGGGCCAGTGCGGCGCCTGCACGGTGCTGGTGGACGGGGCGGCGCGTGTTGCCTGCGTGACCCCGGCACGGCGGGTGGCGGGCCGGGAGATCACCACCCTGGCCGGCCTCGATGCGCCGCTGCGACAGGCGTGGGCGGAGGCCTTCTGTGCCACCGGCGCCAGCCAGTGCGGGTTCTGCACGCCGGGGATCATCCTGCGCCTCGAGAGCCTGCGGCGGCGCTCGCCGGGGGCCGACCCCCGCAACGCCCTCGCGGCGCACCTCTGCCGCTGCACCGGTTGGCAGACCATCCTGGAGGCGGCCGAGGTGATGGCCTCCGGCGCCGGCCCGGGAGCCGGACCACCCCGGGACCGGGCCGCCGCCGCTCTCCGGGCAGCCATCGAGGGCGGCCGCCCGCAGGCCGTCGGCGCTCACGTGGCATGCGGCGAGGGGGGCTTCGCCGACGACACCGCGCCCCCGGACGCTCTCGTGGCGGTGCCCGCGGCGATTGGGGAATGGGCGCTGGGGGAGACGCTGACCGAGGCGCGCCGCGCCGCCGGCGCCGCCGAGGGGCGGCGCAGCACCCTGGAGGCCATCCCACCGCTGGAGGTTCCGCCCGGCGACTGGGACCTCACGCTGCGGACGTGCTGGAGTGAACCCGGCTACCTCGAACTGGACGCCTCCTGGTGCACCCCCGGCGGCGTACCGGCCGATCCCCTGGCCAACGGCGGGGCGTTCGGCGCCAAGGCGGCCTCCGAGGCGGCTGCCGCGGCCCGCCGGCTGGCCGACGAGACGGGCCGGGCCGTGCGGGTGGTGTACTCGCGCCCCGACGCCACCCGGCTGGGGCCCAAACGTCCCCCGGTGGCGGGTGGTGCCAACGCCGACGGGACGGGCCGGCTGACCGTGGCCCGCACGCCGGGTATAGCCGCGGCACTGGCGGCGGTGGCGCCAGGGTTGGAGGTCGTCGAGGTGGACATCCCCGGCCCCGCCACGTCGGCGGAGATCCGCGCCGCGGGGGTGGCGGAGGCGCTGGCACTGCTGGCCGGTGCCCGCGGGGCCACCGGTCCCGTGCACCTGCCGGGCGGCGGGGTGGCCACCGCACACGTGGGCGACACCATCGAGGTGGAGGTGCGCTGCGGGCGCCCGCTGGACGACGTGGTGCTGCGCTCCTACTGCATCGGTGCGGCTCACATGGCCTACAGCCTGGTCACGTCCGAGGCCGTCGCCGTCGACAGCGACGGTGCGGTCGTCGACCTGACGGTGCGGTCCTTCGGCGTGGTGCCGGCGTCACGGACCCCGCCGGTGGAGGTGCGGATCCTCCCGAGCGACGCCGAACCGGTGAACGGCTCCGACGCCGTGTTCGTGGCGGTGGCGGCAGCCACCTGGCTGGCACGCGACTGCTCGCCGGTCTGGCCCACGGACCGCCGCTCCTGAGCGACCGCGCCCGGGGTCACCCCACCCTGCGGCCGTCCTCCTTGCCCTGCGGCCGTCCTCCTTGCCCTGCGGCCGTCCTCCTTGCCCTGCGTACGGCCCCTATCACCGCCGGCCGTCGTTCTCGTTCTGGCGGCGCGAAAGGTGCCCGTGACGTGTCCGGTTCGCCGCCCGCGCCTCCTACACTGTCCTGCGTCTCCAGCCGCCGCCGCCGGGGGACGACGCAGCAGCCGTTACCGATTCAACCGGAGGCATCTCCATGGCTACCCCCGCAGACGTCGTTGCACGCGCCGAAGCCGAAGGCGTCGAGTTCGTCGACTTCCGATTCACCGATCTGCCCGGTCTGCAGCAGCACTTCACCACCCCGGTGCACGAACTGACCGAGGGTGTCTTCGAGGACGGTCTGGGCTTCGACGGCTCGTCCATCCGCGGTTTCCAGCCCATCGACCGCTCCGACATGTTGCTGATCCCCGACCCGGCGACCGGGTTCATCGATCCCTTCTGCCAGCACAAGACCCTCGTCCTGCTGTGCACCGTCCAGGATCCGGTCACCGGTGAGGAGTACGAGAAGGATCCCCGCGTGGTGGCCGCCCGGGCCGTGAGCCATCTTCGTTCGACCGGTCTCGCCGACACCTGCTACGTGGGCCCCGAGGCGGAGTTCTTCATCTTCGACACAGTGAACTTCCGCAACGACCCGGAGTCCGCCGGCTTCCAGGTCAACTCCGTGGAGGCCATCTGGGCCAGCGGCGACGCCCTCGACGCTGCCGGCGAGCCCAACCGGGGTCACAAGGTGCGGTACAAGTCGGGCTACTTCCCGCTGCCGCCGCTGGACCTCCACCACGACCTTCGTTCGGAGATGGTGCGGGTGCTCGAGTCCTGCGGCGTGCAGATCGAACTGCAGCACCACGAGGTCGGCACCGCCGGGCAGGCCGAGATCGACATGCGCTTCGACGATCTCCTGTCCATGGCCGACAAGGTGCAGTTGTACAAGTACGTCTGCAAGAACGTCGCCGCCCGGGCCGGCAAGACCGTCACGTTCATGCCCAAACCCATCTACGGCGACAACGGCTCCGGGATGCACACCCACATGTCGCTGTGGGCGGACGGATCCCCGCTGTTCTACGACGCCTCCGGCTACGCCGGGCTGTCGGAGATGGCACGCCACTTCACCGGTGGTGTCCTGGCCCACGCGCCGGCCATTCTGGCCTTCGGGGCGCCGACGGTGAACTCCTACAAGAGGCTGGTGCCCGGCTACGAGGCGCCGGTGAACCTGGTGTACTCCCAGCGGAACCGTTCGGCCGCCATCAGGGTGCCGCTGATCTCGGAGAATCCCGCCGCCAAGCGTATCGAGTTCCGCTGCCCCGACCCCGCCGCCAACCCTTACCTGGCGTTCTCCGCCATTCTGCTGGCCGGGCTGGACGGTGTCGCCAAAGGCACCGAGCCCCCCGCTCCGCTGGACGTGGACATCTACGAACTCTCCGCAGCGGAGGCCGCCGACATAGCGACGGTCCCCGGCTCGCTCGCCGAGGCTCTCGACGCACTCGAGTCCGACGGCGACTTCCTGCGTGCCGGTGGCGTGTTCAGCGACTCGCTGCTGGAGTCTTACATCGAGGGCAAGCGCGAGGAGATCGACGTCGTCGGCCTGCGCCCGCACCCCATGGAGTACGAGCTGTACTACTCGATCTGAGTGTCGGTCCGAGAGCCCGCACTCCGTGCCGGGGCCGCCACCGGTGGTGCCTCGGTAGCCTGAAGTGGTGCTACGGGTCGGTATATGCCAAATGAACCTCACCGTCGGTGACCTCGACGGCAACGCCGAACGCATGGCGGCGGCGCTGGCGGAGGTGTCCGACGGCGGAGGCGACCTGGCGGTATTCCCCGAACTGGCGATCTGCGGCTACCCGCCGGAGGATCTGCTGGCCAAGCCCCGTTTTGCCCAGGACTGCCTGGCGGCCGTCGAAAAGGTGGCCGCCGCCACGGGCCGCTGCGGAGCCGTTGTGGGCCTGCCCGCCGCCGGCGGCGACGGGACGCTGTTCAACGCCGCCGCGGTGTGTGCCAACGGGGCCATCGCCGGCATGGTGCGCAAGGCCCACCTGCCCAACTACGGCCCCTTCGACGAGCAGCGACACTTCAGCCCCGGTGGCGCCGAGGCGCTCTTCGAGGTCGCCGGCGTGACCGTCGGGGTCTCGATCTGCGAGGACGTCTGGATCGACGGCGGCGCCGTGGACCGGCTGGCGGCCGGCGGCGCCGAGGTGATCGTCAACGTGAACGCCTCGCCGTACAGCATCGGCAAACTCGACGAGCGACTGGCCGTCCTGCGGCGCCGCATCGGCAGGATCGGCTGCCCGGTGGTGTACGTCAACCTCGTCGGCGGGCAGGACGAGTTGGTGTTCGACGGGCGATCCGTGGTTATGGACGCCACCGGCGCCGTCACCGCACAGGCACGAGCCTTCGCCGAGGAGATCCTTCTCGCCGACGTGACGCCTGAGCGCTCCCGTACCGCTGTGCCTGCCGCTGCCGGAACTCTGGAGCGGATCTGGGTGAGCGACCGCCCGGCAGTGGCGCCGCCGCCGTTGGTGCCCGCTTACCCGGCCGCCGCCCAGGATGCAATCGACGAGGTGTATGCCGCCCTGGTTCTGGGTACCCGCGACTACGTCACCAAGAACGGATTCACCGATGTCTGCCTCGGACTCTCCGGCGGCGTGGACTCGTCCCTCGTGGCCACTGTGGCAGCGGACGCGCTCGGTGGTGACCGGGTGCACGGCGTTCTCATGCCGTCGCGCTTCTCCTCGGACCACTCCGCTGCCGATGCCGAGGAACTCTCCGCCAATCTCGGCATCGACAGGCGCATCATTCCCATCGAAGCGGCGCACGGCGCCATAGAGGCGATGCTGGCCCCGGCGTTCGCCGGCCGCGCCGCCGGTCTGGCGGAGGAGAACGTCCAGTCGCGGATCCGGGCGGTCGTGCTCATGGCGCTGGCCAACAAGTTCGGCTGGCTGGTGCTGACGACCGGCAACAAGACCGAGAGCGCGGTGGGCTATTCCACCCTCTACGGCGACACGGCTGGGGCTTTCGCCGTGATCTCCGACGTCTGGAAGCTGCAGGTCTACGAACTGGCCCGGCGCCGCAACACCACCGCCGGCTACCCGCTGATCCCCGAGCGGGTGCTCACCAAGGCCCCCTCGGCCGAGCTGCGGCCCGATCAGCGCGACGTCGACAGCCTGCCGCCGTACGAGTCGCTGGATCCGGTGGCGCGGGCCTTCGTGGAGGACGACAAGACTGCCGGCGAACTCATCGCCGCCGGTGCGGACGACGAGTTGGTGACCCGTGTCGGGCGCCTGGTGGACGCGGCGGAGTACAAGCGCCGCCAGAACCCCCCTGGTGTGCGGGTGACGGCGAAGGCGTTCGGCAAGGACCGGCGCATGCCCATTACCAACCGCTACCGGGGCGAGGCCCGGAGTTGAGCGGGACCGTGGCGTGAACGGGACGGACGATCGCCCGCCGACGGCCCACAGGGCCTCCGCGATGACGATCCATGAACTGACCGACGCCCTGGGTCGCTACGTCTGGTTGGCACGGTGCCTGGCGGCGGCGCTGGATGATTGGGACGTGGACGAGGAGGACGCGGCCGTCGTGGTCTACCTCCACACTCTGGCTCGCCGTTGCGAGGATCACGGCGCCTGCTGGGAGGCGCTGTTGGCGGACTCGCCGGCTCTGGGCGCCGCCGAGCGTGTGCGGCCACCGTCGCCGGGCTGGGAGGACGTGTTCCGTGCCGAGTCGGCGGGCACATCGGAGCGTCTCGTGGCCCTGCTTCACGTCGTGCTGCCCCGGCTGCTGGCCTCTCTGGAGGACTTCGCCGGACGTCTCGGTCCGGTGGCCGAAGCCCCTGAACAGCGTGTCTGCGCCGCCATCACCGATGACCTCCGTGCTCTGCTGGCTCGGGGCGGTCTCGTACTCGACGAGCAGATTCCTGCCCCGCAGCAGCGCCGGCTGACGGCGGCGATAGGCGTACGCCTCGCCGATCTTTCGTACTGATCGTCAGCCGAAGTGGTGCCGTCGTGCTGAGTATCCGTCCGGGTGGCTCTCTGTTGTGTCGGTCCTCTGTCGCGAGCGGTGCCGGTCGTACCGAGTTGTTGCCCGCGGTTGAAGCGGACACAGCGCTCTGTATGGTGACTTGTCAGCGCTCGGGCAGGGCTGGCACCGGCGGTCGGCAGCCGGCCGCCTGCTGATTGCGGGGAGACACGGTCTGTGGCGAGAGAGCGGGTAGAGCGGGACGAGGAAGATCTCGTCCGCCTCTATTTGACCGACATTGGTCAGTACACGCTGCTCACCAAGGACGACGAGGTCGAGCTGGCTCAGAAGATCGAGGCCGGTGTCGAGGCCCGCGAGGAGTTGGGGACCGCCAAGTCGCTGCGGCCCAGACGGCGGGTCGAGTTGCGCCGGCTGGCCCAGGAGGGTGAGCAGGCCGAGCGGCAGTTCGTTCAGTCCAACCTGCGTCTCGTCGTCTCCATCGCCAAGAAGTACCAGGCGTCGGGCCTGCCGCTGCTGGATCTCGTGCAGGAGGGCAACCTGGGGTTGATGCACGCGGTGGAGAAGTTCGACTGGCGCAAGGGCTTCAAGTTCTCCACCTACGCCACCTGGTGGATCCGGCAGGCCATCACCCGCGGCATAGCCAACACGGGCCGCACGATCCGCCTACCGGTCCACGCCGGCGACACCCTTACCCGCCTCCAGAAGGCTCGTGCCCGGCTCGATCTGAAGTACGGCCGGCCGGCCACCCTCAGCGAACTGGCCGCAGAGGTGGAGATGCCCGAGCAGAAGGTGACCGAGGCCCTGCGCTTCGCCGCCGAGCCGCTCTCGCTCTCCGAGCCGCTGCGTGAGGACGGCGACGCCGAACTGGGCGATGTTGTGGAGGATCGGTCAGCCGAGTCACCGTTCGAGGTGGCGGCCACGTCGCTGCTGCCCGACGAGATCAGGCGCCTGCTGGCACCCCTCGACGAGCGCGAGCGAGAGATACTCACCCTTCGTTACGGGTTGGACCGTGGCGAGCCCCGCACGCTGGAAGAGGTTGGCGAGCACTTCAACCTGACCCGCGAGCGCATCCGCCAGATCGAGGCGCGGGCCATGTCCAAGCTGCGGCATCCGTCCTCCGATACCGGCGCCCGGGACCTGCTCGCCGTCTGAGCCGCGCCGGGCACCCGGGGCGGCGACCGCGGCCCGGTAGGGTCGCAGGTGGAGGTGTCCGAGCGCCTGGTGGGCTCCCCCGCCTTCAAAGCGGGCGGGACGGGCGATCCCCGTCCGGCGGGTTCGATTCCCGTCCACCTCCGCGACGGGATCCCCGGTGTCGGGGATCCTCCGGGACGGCACCGCTCGGACTCCGGGTCAGCGGAGGATCACGCTGTAGCAGTGGCGGCGCCAGATGTCGGGTAAGCGCTCGCAGAACGACCGGCGCCCGGCGACGTCGGAGAAGACGTTGCCTGCTCTCTCGATGATCATCCACCAGCAGGCCTCAGCGGCGTCCGGGGCCTCCGCCAGCGAGCACACCGCGATGGCCTCGGCGGCTCCGGTGGCCTCCCAGAAGCGGTCTTGGGCCGTTCCCGCGATGCACTCCGCTTGGTCGGACCCGGCGGGGGCGTGGGCGCACAGCCGGACAGCTCGCGCGGGATCGCCCCGCGTGGCGTTGCCCACGTCGCACCCGTAGGAGCTGAAGCACAGCGTTCGGGCGCTGCCCGGTAACTCGGCGCAGGTCGCCGCCACCGCCGCGAAGTCGCCGCCGAATACGGCGAGCATGTGACTGGTCTGGTAGGCGTAGCAGTCGTCCACGTAGTCCGCGGCGACCGCGTCACAGGGATAGTGCGGATCGTCGGGGCGCAGGTATTCGGTGAGGTGGCCCATCAGGCCCGAGAGTCCCCCGACCACGTTCTCCATGAACACCCCCGAATGGCATGAGGCGCGGTTGAACTCGTCGCCGATCACGTTGCAGAGTTCGAGCGCCTCGTGGATCTCGTAGCTGGTCCACGCCATCAGGCCGTGCCCCACCCCGTGGTAGCACTGGTGCGCCAGAAAGGGGTTCGCGGCAGTGGCGCACACCGCCGCCATGTCCTCGCCGAGGCGGGACGTTCCCCTGTCGGCGAACAGCGCCTCGATGCTGCCGTGCAGCGCGCCCGCCTGGCACTCGTGGCCCGCGAGCACGAATGCCGCCGGACCGAACGTCTCGTAGGCGACGCGGCCGGCCTCGTGAGCCGCGTCGTGGCAGTAGCGTCCCTCGGTGAGTTCCGTCTGCTTCAGGACGCTCACCGCGGCGGCCGGGCCGTGGGTCTCGACGAAGGCGGTGAGAGCGTCAAGGTCGTCGAACAGGGCGCTGCCGTCGGTACCGGCCGGAACCGCCGCGAACCTCACCTCGGGAAGCTCGAGTTCCAGGGGGTCCAGGGCATCGGTGGGGCCCCCGGCGGACACCACGAGGCCGGTCTCCGACGGATCGATGTGGTTGTGGTAGCGCCAGTAGCCGTTGTCAACGAAGGTGTAGGTCCAGCTCTCGCCGGGCGCGATCGCCTCGAGAGGGTCGAACGACGACAGGATCTCGTGCGTGGGATGAATGTTGGAGGCGGGCCAGACCGGGATCCGTGAGTCGTTCACGAACACCACCTCGTCCCCGGTGAGGATGTGGAGGCGCTCGGGGGCGAAAATCCCGTCGTCGGTGTAGGTCACCGTCCAGGAGTCCGGGGCACCTGCGCGATGGGTATGAGTACCTCCGTCCTCGTGCTCGCGCACGATGCCGGCGCGGTCGGCCGGTCGCGCGGCCGGGGGTCGGAGGGGATTCTCGGAGCCCTCTGAGGATTCTCCGGCCTGCAGGCGGGCTGCCTGATCCGCAGTGCTGCCGGAGCGTCCCAGAAGCAGCACGGGGATCGTCAACGCGCACACCGCGAGGGCCACTATGACGGCAATGGTCACCAGGAGCTTCACATTCGGCTGATCGGAGTCGGACATTGTTCCGCTACCTCGGTTGGGGCCTCGGCGCCAAGAACGCTGGAATCGTGGATCGACGCTGGAATCTCGTCTCTACAGTATTGTTCAGCCTCATTAAATTATCCGGGTGTCGCCCCCGTCCTGTGGACGGCCGGGGTTGCCGGGGATTCCCGCGGGTTCGTGGGTGTGCGAGGACGGCGACGCCGAACTGGGTGATGTCGTGGAGGACCGGTCAGCCGAGTCGCCGTTCGAGGTGGCGGCCACGTCGCTGCTGCCCGACGAGATCAGGCGCCTGCTGGCACCCCTCGACGAGCGCGAGCGCGAGATCCTCACCCTTCGCTACGGCCTGGACCGTGGCGAGCCCCGCACGCTGGAGGAGGTCGGCGAGCACTTCAATCTGACCCGCGAGCGCATCCGCCAGATCGAGGCGCGGGCCATGTCCAAGCTGCGACATCCCTCCTCCGACACCGGCGCCCGCGACCTGCTGGCGGTCTGAGCCGTGCCGCCCTCCGGGGCGGCGACCGCGGCCCGGTAGGGTCGCAGGTGGAGGTGTCCGAGCGCCTGGTGGGCTCCCCCGCCTTCAAAGCGGGCGGGACGGGCGATCCCCGTCCGGCGGGTTCGATTCCCGTCCACCTCCGCTGATGCCGTCCGGCTGCGGCCGCCGTCGTGCGGTGGCCGCCGGGAGACGCTGGATTCCTCTACCTCCGCTGATATTGCCGTCGCCGGAGATTGCGGTCGGGGACGGTAGCCGTATACTTCGCGGCGATGAAGAAGTTCGCTCTCTTCGTGTTGGTGGCGGTTCTCGTGGCCTGGGTGGCCAAGAAGGTCCGCGAGGTCTGACCGCCTGATACTTCGGGTCCGGTGCTTCCGGGCCTGCAAAGTTCCCTCTCGGTGCCGTCCGGGCGCCCATTGTTTGCCGCGTCGGCGGCCCCTGCTTCCCCCTCCAGAACAAGGACGGGCGCGTCCGTTGACGCGTCGGACACAGGGGGTACGAGAAGATGTACGTGGCGTGCTGGTCGGTCAAGGGAGGGTCGGGGACATCGGTCACTGCCGCGCTGGCGGCGCGGCGGTGGGCAGCCACGACCGACGCCGGTGCCCTACTGGTGGACCTGTGTGGTGACACGCCCGGTCTGCTGGGGGTGCCCGAACCCTCCACCCCGGGAGTTGCCGACTGGTTGAACGCCGGCGATGAGGTGCAGATCGATGCGCTGCGCCGGCTGGAGCGGGAGGCTGCCGCCGGGCTCTTCCTGCTGCACCGCGGCGCCGGACCGCTGCGCCGCGCCGACAGAGCCGAGGTGATGGCCCGGGAACTGGCGGCCGAGCACCGGGCGGCGGTCGTGGACGGCGGCTGCCTGTGGCGGGCCGGGGGCCCTGAGGCCGGCGGCGAGGCCGCCGGCGGCGAACCCGACGACATCGACGTGCGGCGGCGGATCGTCGCCGGGGCCGACCGGTCGTGGCTCGTGACGCGGGCCTGTTTCCTGTCGCTGCGCCGGGCTGCCCGGGCACCGCTGCAGCCCAGCGGCGTGGTGCTGCTGGTCGAACCGGGTCGTCCTCTGACCGCCGGTGATGTGGAGGACGTTGTGGGGGCGCCGGTCGTGCTGCGCCTCGACGTGGATCCGTCGGTGGCGCGCGCCGTCGATGCCGGGCTGCTGGCCACCCGGGTTCCCGCCGCGCTGGACCGGGCGCTGGGTCAGGCATGGCCGGCGTGAGCGCCGGGGCAACGGTGTGGCACCCGGTGCCCGACGATCCCGATGGCCCTTCCGAGCCGCTGGGTGCCGTGGAGCGGGACCTGCACGGCTTGGCGGTGGAGGCGTGCCTCGCCGGGCAACCGGCGGGCCCGGAGCAGATCGGCGAATTGGTGCGGCAGCGGGCGCCGCTGCTGAGCCCGCACTTGCAACAGCAACTCGCCGAGCGGGTCTCGGCTCGCCTCGGTGGGCTGGGCCCGCTGGAGCCACTGGTCACCGACGATGCGGTGAACGAGATCATGGTCAACGGTGCCGGCGCTGTCTGGGTGGAGGAGGCGGGAGCGCTGCGACGGACCGACGTGACCGTCGGCGAGTCCACGCTCCACCAACTCGTCGAGCGGGTCGTGGCCCCGCTGGGACTGCGCGCCGACCGCACGTCGCCGCTGGTGGACGCCCGGCTCTCCGACGGATCCCGGGTGAACGTGGTCATGCCGCCTGTGGCCGTGGACGGCCCGTACCTGATCATCCGTCGTTTCCGGGTGTACGACCTCCGTCTGGAGGACTTCGCGCCGCCTCCGGTGGCGGCTCTGTTGCGCTGGATGGTGGTGGCTCGGGCCAACATCCTGGTGAGCGGCGGGACGGGCGCAGGCAAGACCACGTTCCTGAACACCATGGCCGCGCACATTCCGGCGGGCCAGCGGATCGTCACCGTCGAGGACGCCGCAGAGTTGAACCTCGGTGCCGATCACGTGGTGCGCCTGGAATCCCGGCCGGGCAGCGTCGAGGGGCCGGCGGCGATCACCGTCAGGGATCTCGTGCGCAACGCCCTGCGCATGCGGCCCGACCGGATCCTGGTCGGCGAGGTGCGCGGGCCGGAGGCATTCGACATGTTGCAGGCTATGAACACGGGCCATGACGGGTGCCTGTCCACCTGTCACGCCAACAGCCCGGGCGACGCGTTGCATCGCTTGGAGACGATGGTGCTCATGGCCGACGCCGGGCTGCCGTTGCAGGCCGTGCGCGACCAGATCAGCGCCGCGGTGGACTTCGTGGTGCACCTGGCGCGCGGCCCGGCCGGTGCCCGGCAGGTGGCGGGTGTTGCCGAAGTACGGCGCGGCTCGGAACGTTTCGGTGTTCTGGCCGATGCGGCGGGTCTGCTGTCGCTGCCGGAGGCGCCGCCGCGGGGTTTCGATGCGCCGGCTCCCGATCCGGCCTGGCTCTACCTGTGAGTGCAGTGCCGTGAGGGATGCCTTCGGCTACACCGTGGCAATCGTCGTGGCGGCCGCAGCGTTGCGCCGGTTGCCCACCGAACTGCGCCGCTGGCGGGTCTGCCGCCGCAGCCGGTCGCTGCGCGAGCCCGGCGACCCGGGGCACGGAAGAGCCGGGTGGTCGCACCGCCGAGCGACGGCCGCAGGACGAAGGAGCGCTCGAGCTTCGCTGCAACGTGCCCTCGGCAATGCCGGCTTGACCGTGGGCACGTCGCAGGCGGCGGCGGTCTGGGGGGCGGCTGTAGCCGTGGGGGCGCTGGGTGGCCTGGTCCTGGGTTCCGCCGCGATGGCTGTGGTGGGCGCTGGCGTCGGTGCTATCGGCCCTCCGGTGGTTCTGCGGACGTTGCGCTGCCGCAACGAACGGCTCGTGCTGGATGCGTTGCCGGACTTCCTGGAGCGGGTGGCCCGCTCGCTGCGCGCCGGCGTCGCCACCGTCACCGCCATGGAGGAGGCCGGGCCGGCCGACGGCCCCCTCGCCGCTGATCTCGGCGAGGTGCTCGGCGACGTGGCGGCGGGTCGCTCGTTGTCGGCGGCGCTGGATGGCTGGCGGGAGCGGTGCGGGTTGCCGGAGATCAATCTGGCGACTGCCGCCCTGTCCATCGGCGCCGCCGCGGGCGGTCGGCGTGCGTCGGCCGTGGACGGGGTGGCGGCGACGCTGCGGGAGAACGAGGCCGCCCGGCGCGAGGTGGCGGCTCTCGCTACGCAGGGGCGGCTGTCGGGACTTCTGATTGCGGTCCTGCCGCTGGGCTTCCTGGCGCTGTCGGCCATGATCGACGGCGCGACGGTCGACGTTCTGTACCGCACGCCTCTGGGGTTGATCTGCCTCGCCGCCGGTCTCGGGCTGAACGCCGTGGCGTTCGTCTGGATGCACCGGATCACTCGTCTGCGATGATCGGACTGTTGGCGTGCTGGTCGGCGGTGGCGCTGTGGGGGGCGCTGTTGTGGCGCCCGCCGTCACAGGCGTGCCGGGAGCGCCTCGCAGCCCTACGTCCTGCCGTGGCGCACCGCCGACGGATCCGGCCTGTGGTGACCACCGGGCGCGCTCTCCGTTCGCTGCTCGGGCGCGACGCCGATCCGGTAGCCGACCGTCGGGTCGGGCTGACCGCGCTGGTTCTCGTCGCCGGGGTGGTTGTCGACGTAACGCTTGGCCTGGCCGGCGGCGCGGGCTGCTGGCTGATTCTGCGCCGGCGCGAACTGCGCCGCCGCCGGCGGGCGGGCGGAGAGGTTCTGGCCGGGTTGCCGGAGGCCGTGGACCTCTTTGCCCTCGCCTGCAGCGCCGGTCTGAGCGTCAGGTTGGCACTCGATGCGGTGGCGCCGCGCCTGCTTGGTCCGGTGGGTGACGCCCTGCGCCGGGCGCAGCAGCAGATCCGGCTGGGAGTGGACACCGCCGAGGCGCTCGAGGCGCTGCCATCGCTGGCGGGGGAACCACTGCGGCTGCTGGTGCGCCCGCTGACCGACGCCCTGCGCTATGGCTCGTCGCTGGGTCCCGCCCTGGAACGGGCCGCAGCCACCGCACGCGACGAGCGGCGCCGGCAGGTCGAGATGATCGCTCGGCAGGTGCCGCTGCGGCTGCTGTTCCCGCTGACGGTCTGTGTTCTGCCGGCTTTCGTCCTTTTGACCGTCGTACCCACGGTGGCGCATTCGCTGGACCTCCTGCAGTTGTGAACCATGCCCGAGCCCGTACTGCCACCAGCCGCGGCGCGCGGCACATCCCGGTGGTTCCCACATGCCGGGGGCCGTTCTGCGAGCCGGGATCGCCCGACTGAGCCCCGCGGACCCGCTGGGGTGGACAACCGAACCGCAAATCCGAGAACATACAGGAGACAGAAGACATGAACATCGTTGCAGGGACCATCCGCTCCACCGCCACCGTGCGTGCTGACGAACACAGCGAGTCGGGTCCTGCCGGACCACTTGCAGGGGTCGTCGGCTTCGCGCGACTGCGGCGGGTGCGCCGCGTAGCCCAGTGGGGTCAGGCCACTGCCGAGTACGCGCTGGTGCTGCTCGGCGTGGCCCTCATCGCCATGCTGGTGCTGTCCTGGGCGAGGGACACCAACATGATCAGCCGGCTGTTGAACACCGTCTTCCGATCAATCAGCAAACTCATCACGTGAGCCGAACCTGCGCTGTCACCGCCGTTTCCCGCCGGCCGGGGGCGCAGGACCAGGCCACCGTCGAGGCGGCGCGGCCGTCGCCACGCGGGGCGCCGTCCGTGCAGCAGGGCCAGGCCACCGTTGAACTGGCGCTGTTACTGCCGCTGCTCATGGTGATGGCTCTGTTCCTTGTACAGGTGGGCCTGGTCGTACGTGATCAGATCATGGTGGCGCACAGCGCCCGGGAGGCGGCACGGGCCGTCGCCGTCGCCAACGACGCCGCGCCGGCGCGCTCGGCGGCACTGGCCGCGGCGCGTCTGGACCCCGACCGGGTGCGGGTGCACGTCGACGGACCGGCCGGCACCGGGCACGTGACCGTGCGCGTGGAGTACCGCTCGCCGATCCGCTTCGCCGTCCTGGGAGCCGTCCTCGGCGATCTCACGCTGTCCACCGAGGCGACCATGCGCGCCGAGGGCTGAGCTCCGGTTCCGCTGATGGCCACCAGTCCTGTCGAGCCGGCGGCGTTCACCCGTCGCCGTGGTGCCGGGTCATGCCGGCGTCCGCACCGAGACGGAGTCGCCCGGTTACCGTTGACGGGCGATAGTCCTGTCCATTGGTTTGGGGATCGCTGCCCATGCCGGCTTTCACGAACGACCGCAGTGGCGCGGTGGAAATCCGCATCCCGCCGCGCACCCAATACCTGGCGATGGTGCGGGATCTCGTGGCAGCGGTGGTTGCCCAGCAGGCGGGTGTCGATCCCAATCGGCTCGACGACCTCCGTGTGGCGGTCTCGGAGGCGGTCACCAACGCCATTGAGGCTCACGCGGCACGCGGAAGTTCCGATCCGATCAGGATCTGCTGCAACCCCACCCCCGGGCGGGTCGAGATCGGGGTCCATGACCGGGGTGGAGGATTCGATCCGTCCGACGTTCCCGAACTCCCGGCGCCCACCGACCCCCGCCGTCTGCGCGCCGAGAAGGGGATGGGACTGTGGCTGATGCGGATCATGTCCGACGAGCACGACATTCACTCGTCGCGCCGGGGGACCGAGGTTCGCCTCGTGATCCACACATCGGCGCCGACGGGCGCCGACGGGACCTGAGGGGCGCAGCGGCAGGGCGGCCGGTCGCCCGGCGTACGGTTGGCCCGACGCCACAGCCGGTAACGTGCCTGCGTCGTGGGGACGGCTAGTTGTGTCAGGACCACCCATGCCGAATGACCAGAAAAGCAGAGGTGACGCGCACGCGGCGCCGGTCGCACCCGACCGGGAGCCGGTCGAGCGCGCGCACCCGCACGACGGCGGGGATACCGAGCCGCCCGACGGCGGCCTGACCTGGATCGGGCGCGATAGCGCCCTGGCGCGCACGGTGGCCCGGCCCCTGTTGCGCTTCCTGCGCATCGAGGCGTCAGGGGGACTCCTGCTCCTGATCGCCACGGCGGCCGCCCTGATCTGGGTGAACTCCTCCGCCGGCGGCACCTACTTCGACTTCTGGCACACTCCGATCAATCTCTCGGTGAACAACTTCGTGCTTTTCGACGAGGATCTGCACGGATTCGTGAACGATGCCCTGATGGCTCTGTTCTTCTTCGTGGTGGGTCTGGAGATCAAACGCGAGATCGTGACCGGCCGGCTCCGCAGCCTGCGTGCCGTGATGCTGCCCACCGTGGCGGCAGTTGGTGGGATGGTGGTTCCGGCGCTCATCTACCTGGGCTTCAACCTGGGCGGCGACAACGTCCAGGGTTGGGGAATCCCCATAGCCACCGACATCGCCTTCGCGGTCGGCGTCGTGTCGCTGGTCGGCAAGCGTGTGCCCGGCTGGCTACGGCTTTTCCTGCTCACCCTGGCAATTGTCGACGACATCGGGGCGATCCTGGTCATCGCCATCTTCTACAGCTCCGACCTGTCGTTGCCGTGGTTCGGGCTGGCGGTTGGGTTGTGCGTGCTGATTGCCGTGCTGACACGGGTGCGGGTGTGGTCCGGGCCCCTCTACCTGCTGCTCGGGATCATCGTGTGGTGGGCCACCTTCCGGTCGGGTGTTCACGCCACCATCGCCGGTGTGGCACTCGGGCTGTTGACGCCGGCCAAGCCTCTGCAGAGTGAGTCCGACGCCCGGGCGGTGGCCCGCTGGTTGCAGAACAAGAAGACCATCTTCCCGATGGACGTCCGCCGGGCCGGGTTCAGCATCGCCGAGTCGCGATCGGTGGCCGAGCGACTCGAGGTGACGCTGCACCCGTACGTCAGCTACCTGATCGTCCCCGTGTTTGCGCTGGCAAACGCGGGCGTGGTGCTCAGCGGGAACGCGCTGAGCATGGCGGTCTCGTCGTCGGTCACGATCGGCGTGGCGCTGGGTCTCCTTGTGGGCAAGACGGTCGGGGTGGCCGGATTCACGTGGTTGGTCACCAAGCTGCGCATCGCCTCGCTGCCGCCCGACGTCACGCGGACGCACGTCCTGGGTGTCTCTCTCGTGGCGGGCATCGGCTTCACCGTGTCGTTGTTCGTGACGGCGCTGGCCTTCGGCGGCGAGCAGGTCGGCGACGAGGCCAAGATCGGCGTCCTGGCCGGTTCGCTGGTGGCGGCGGTGGTGGGTCTCGGCGTCCTGTGGCTCGCCGGTCGGTCCCGACCCGCGCCCGCGACTTCGCCGCGCACCTCCTAAGGCCGTATCTTTCCGCCCATGGCCGCCGGCGCAACACCCAATCGGGTCGTGATCGTGGAATCGCCCACCAAGGCCACCACGATTGCCGGTTATCTCGGCGCGGGCTACACCGTGGAGTCCTCCGTCGGGCACATCCGGGACCTGCCCAACAAAGCCTCGGAGATACCCAAGGCCTACCGGGCCGAGCCGTGGGCGCGTCTGGGAATCGACGTCGAGAACGACTTCAAGCCCCTCTACGTGCTGAACAGCGGCAAGCGGGACAAGATGCGGGCGTTGAAGAAGCTCGTGGCCGCCGCCGACGAGTTGTACCTCGCCACTGATGAGGATCGCGAGGGGGAGGCCATCGCCTGGCACCTGCTGGAAGTGCTCTCGCCGCCGCAACGGGTGACGGTTCGGCGCCTCGTGTTCCATGAGATCACCCGCGACGCCATCGAGGCGGCTCTGCGCAGCCCGCGGGACATCGACCGCCGCCTCGTGGACGCCCAAGAGGCCCGCCGGCTGCTCGACCGCCTCTACGGCTACGAGGTGTCACCGGTGCTGTGGAAGAAGGTGGCGCCGCGCCTGTCCGCCGGGCGGGTGCAGAGCGTGGCCACCCGCATCGTCGTGGAGCGCGAGCGGGAGCGGATGGCGTTCGTGTCGGCCGGCTACTGGTCGCTGGACGCCACCGCCGCCACCAGCGACGACGAGCACTTCTCGATGGCGGTGAGTGCGGTGGACGGCGCCCGCCTGGCCACCGGTCGGGACTTCGGTCCCGACGGTCAACTCAGCGCCGACGGCGTCGTCGTGCTCGACGAGGCGGCGGCCCGGCGACTGGGCACCGAACTGGACGGGCGAACCGCGGCGGTTACCTCGGTGGCGGCGAAGCCGTACCGGCGGCGTCCCGCAGCCCCGTTTATCACCTCCACGCTGCAGCAGGAGGGGGGCCGGCGGCTGCGCATGTCGGCCTCGGCGGTCATGCGGGTGGCGCAGTCGCTGTACGAGCAGGGCTTCATCACCTACATGCGTACCGACTCGGTCACGCTTGCGCAGTCGGCGCTGGCGGCCGCCCGCGGCGAGATCGCCCGGCGCTACGGCAAGGAGTTCCTGCCGCCGAAGCCGCGGCACTACAAGAGCAAGGTGCGCAACGCCCAGGAGGCGCACGAGGCCATCCGGCCTGCCGGCGAGGAGTTCACCCACCCGGATTCGCTGCGCCGCCGGCTCTCGCCGACCGAGGCGGATCTGTACGAGCTGATCTGGCGTCGCACGGTGGCCTCCCAGATGACCGACACCACCGGCGAGACCGTCACCATCGAGGCCACGTCGGTGACATCGGAGGGTTCGGAGGTCGTTCTCGCGGCCTCGGGGACGGTCATCGCGCACGAGGGCTTCCGTCGTGCCTGGGGCCCGTCGGCGCAGCCCACCAACGGTGCCGCAGCCGCAGGTGGATCCGCCCCGGCCGGCGACGGCGAGGACGTGGCGCAGCGGCGCCTGCCGCAGGTGGCCGTCGGCGACGAACTGCGGCTGTCGGAGCCCGAGGTGGCCGGACACGAGACGCAGCCGCCGACGCGCTACACCGAGGCCACGCTGGTGCGCCGGCTCGAGGAGTTGGGCGTGGGCCGGCCCTCCACCTACGCCGGCATCATGACCACGATCACCGACCGCGGCTACGTCCGGAAGAAGGGAACCGCCCTGGTTCCCACGTTTACCGCCTTCAGCGTCGTGGCCCTGCTCGAAGGGCACTTCGGCGACTTCGTCGACTACACGTTCACGGCGCGCATGGAGGACGACCTCGACGACATCGCCCGAGGGGTGCAGGAGCACCTTCCCTGGCTCAAGCAGTTCTACTTCGGCACCGGCGGCGCGCCCGGCCTCAAGGATCTGGTCTCGGAGAACCTCGACAAGATCGATGTGCGGGCGGTCAACGCCGTCGTGATCGGCGTCCATGCCGACGGGCGGCCCATCGAGGCCCGCCTCGGCCGCTTCGGCCCGTACATCAACTGTGGCGACCAGCGCGCCCAACTACCCGACGACGTGTCGCCCGACGAGGTGACCGTGGAGATGGCTCTGGAGCTGCTGGCCCGCCCGACGACGGGCCGATCTCTCGGTACCGACCCGGTCTCCGGCCTGCCGGTCGCCGCCCGCGACGGGCGCTACGGGCCGTACGTGCAACTCGGGCCGCCGCCGGACGACCCCGACGCCAAGCCCGACAAGTTCGCCTCCCTGTTCAGCACCATGAGCCTCGAGGAGATCACACTCGAGGATGCGCTGCGGCTGCTCGGCTTGCCACGCACGGTCGGTGTCGATCCCGACGACGGTGTCGCTATCACCACCCAGGCCGGGCGCTTCGGCCCCTACGTCAAGAAGGGCTCCGAGACCCGCTCCCTCGACGGCGAGGAGAAGATCTTCACCATCAGCCTCGATGAGTGTCTGGCACTGCTGGCCCAGCCCCGCGCCAGGCGCGGCGGCGCGCCCAAGGGGCCGCTGCGGGAAATCGGTCCCGACCCGGTCACGGGGCGCGCCATCGTGGTGCGCGACGGCCGCTACGGCCCCTACGTCACCGACGGGGAGGTGAACGCCTCGCTGCGCTCCGGTGATTCTCCCGAGACCGTGACGGCGCAGCGTGCCTCGGACCTGCTGGCGGCGCGCCGGGACGCCCCCGCCCGCCCCGCACGCAAGCGGAAACCGGGAGGATCCCGGCCGCGGAAGGGATCCTCCGGCAGTGGCGCCTGAGGAAGACCCCGCCGGGGGCAGCGCCCGGACCGGTTTCCAGGAGCGGATCTTCGGATCCCGGCAGTTCTTCAGACTCTGGTCGGCCCAGGTCGTCACGTCCACCGGTGACTGGCTGGGATTGTTGGCCATCTCGGTCGTGGCGGCACGCCTGGGGTCCGGGACGCCCGAGGCTGCCATCGGCCTGGTGCTGGCCACTCGCCTGGTGCCCGGCATCTTCTTCTCCCAGGTGGCCGGCGTGCTCGCCGACCGCTCGGATCGCCGCCGTCTCATGGTGGTCTGCGATCTGGCGCGAGCGGGAATCCTTCTGATCGTGCCTCTCGTGAACAGCGTCTGGCAACTCGTGCTGGTATCGCTGGCACTGGAGGCGTTCACGCTCCTGTGGATCCCGGCCAAGGAGGCCTCGGTGCCGAACCTGCTGCCGGCCCAGCACCTGACCGTGGCCAACTCGCTGTCCATGTTCGCCACGTACGCCACGTTCCCCGTGGCCGCCCTGATCTACTCCAGGGTCGGGAGCCTGGTCGACGGTGCGTCCCCGGACGGCTGGCTCGGGCTGCTGTACCTGGACAATGAGGGGCCCATCTTCTATCTCGACGCCTTGACGTTCGTGGTCTCGGCGGTGCTCGTGTTCTCACTGCCACTACGCCGCCATGGTGAAGCGGGCCAGTCCGCGCGGGCCGCCCTGGGGTGGCACGGGATGTTCCGGGAGTACCGCGAGGGGTGGCGCTACGTGGTCGTGAACCCCACGGTGCGCTCGGTGAACATCAGCCTGGCCACGGCCCTTATCGGCGGCGGGATGCTCATCCCGCTCGCTCTCGTCTACGCCATCGAGGTTCTCGGGGAGGGCGAGCAGGGCTTTGCCGACATCGTGACGGGGCTGAGCGTGGGGGTCGGCATCGGCGTGATCGTGCTCTCGTTGCTGCAGCGGCGCCTCCACAAGCACCGGATGTTCGCTCGCTCGGTGACCGGTGCGGGTTTGTGCCTGCTGGTGGCGTCCTCCCTGGGCTCCCTGGCGTGGGTGGTGCTCGTGGCCGGCGCCGTGGGGGTGTGCGCCGGCGGGATGTACGTGCTGGGCTTCACCCTGTTGCACGAGAACACCGCCGACGAGGTGCGGGGGCGGGTCTTCGCCGGGCTCTACTCCATCGTCCGCCTGTGCGTCGTGCTGGCACTCGTGGTGGGGCCGCTGCTGGCGGCCGCCTTCGACCGCATCTCCGAGGCGCTGTGGGACCGCTCCGTCGACATCGGCGTCGTCGTGGAGTTACCGGGTGTGCGCCTGACGCTCTGGTTGGCGGGGCTGACCGTCGTCGTTGCCGGGCTGCTGGCACGCCGCACCCAGCGGGGGCAGGCCGCCGCAGGCTCTGGGGCGGAAGCGTCTCTGGAAGACTCCTGACCGATGGTGATTTCGCTTCAACCGCTGCTGTTCCGTCATTCCGGCGAAGGCCGGAATCCACTTCCCAGCGGTCGGGGCCTTGTGGCCGGTGGACTACTCAGCGGCCTCCCCGAGGGGCCGACATGAGCGGGTCGCAACCCTCGTCGCCCTCATCGGCCTCGTCGGTGGGGCGGTTCGTGGTGTTCGAAGGCGGCGAGTCGGTGGGGAAGTCCACGCAGGCGGGGTGGTTGGCGATGCGCCGCGGCGTCGAGGTGACGTTCGAGCCCGGGGCCACCGCGTTGGGTAGGGAGTTGCGTCGCCTACTGCTCGATGAGGTCGCCGGCCGTCTCGACACCCTCGCTGAGGCCCTGTTGATGGCAGCCGACCGGGCGCAGCACGTCGCCGAGACGATCCGCCCGGCGCTGACAGCGGGCCGCGACGTGGTGTGCGACCGCTACATCGGTTCTTCCCTGGCGTATCAGGGTTACGGTCGTGGACTGGACGTGGGGCTCGTCCGGTCGTTGTCGGAGGTGGCGACGGGCGGCCTGTGGCCCGATCTGACAATCCTGCTGGACATGGATCCCGGGCAGGCACGGGGCCGCGGCAGGATCGGCGTGGATCGGTTCGAGTCGCTGGACACGGCTTTTCACCGCCGGGTGCGAGATGGCTACCGGACACTCGCCGATGCCAACCCCGATCTGTGGGTCAAGCTGGACGCCGACCGTCCCGCTCTCGTGGTGTGGGAAGACGTGAAGGCGCTGGTGGCCGAGCGGCTGGGCTGGCGGTGACGGACCAACCCGACGGCGTCCTCACCCTCTGGGGAGAGCCGGAGCCCCCCGCCGAGCCCCCGCCCGAGAAAAGCCCAGCGAACGTCACCCAAGGGCCAACAGAGCCCACCGAAGCCCCGGCGCAGTCCGCCGTCCCGCAGCCTCCTGCTGAGGATCCGCCGGAGGCGGCCCAAGAGCCTGTCGATCCGGAGTCACCTGCGGAGGACCGACTTGAAGTTGTTCGAGGGGCCGCCGAGTCGAGGCAGACGCCCTACGTAGATGAGGCTCCCACCGTTGTGGAGGCTGCCGGGCAGGTTGTCGATGATGCGCCGGCGCTCGCCGGCGGCGCGGACGTCCATCGCCCGGCCTGGCCCCCGTTGGTGGGCGGCGAAGCGGCTCTGGCGCAACTGGAGGCCGCGGTGGCGGCGCCGGTGCACGCCTACCTGCTCGTCGGTGCCCGCGGCAGCGACAAGCGGGCGGTGGCGCGCGTCTTCGCTGCGGAGTTGCTGGCAGCGGCCGCGGCGTCGGAGGGGCCCGAGGCGATGCAACGGCACCGCCAACGGGCGCTGCGGGGGGTCCATCCCGACGTGCTGATGGTGGAGCCCGAGGGTCGGGCGCTGCTGGCCGCTGAGGCCGCATCGATCATCACCGAGGCGGCGCGCCAGTCGGTGGAGTGCGCCCGCAAGGTCATCGTCTGCGACCGGTTCCACACGGCCTCGCAGGGTGTGGCGGCGAGCCTGCTGAAGACGATCGAGGAGCCGCCTGCGGGCACCGTCATCGTGCTCCTCGCCGACCACGTGCCGCCCGGCCACGTCACCGTCGCCTCCCGTTGCGTCACGATCGAGTTCCGGTCGCCACCCCTCGACGAGGTGCAGGAGTGGTTGATGGCCGGCGGTGCACCTGCCGACGTGGCCCGCCGGGCGGCGCGGGCCGCCGCCGGGGACCTGGCGCGCGCACGCGATCTGCTTGCCGACGACGGCCTGGCCGGCCGCTTCGAGGCGTGGTGGTCGCTACCCGAACGCCTCGACGGGACCGGGGCACGAACAGCTGCCCTCGTCGATGAGTTGCGCGGCCACATCGATGCCGCCGAGTCAGCCGCGACGGCGGCGCCGGCTGCTGATCCCGCCGAATCCACTGATTTCACCGATCGCGCCGAGAGTCAGCGGCGCCGGCGCCTCGGTCGCCGTGTCCGCGACGCCGAACTGCGTTTCGGCTTCGCGGTCCTGGCCGACCGCTACCGCGAGGCCTTGAACCCCACCGCTGCCACACCGCCCACGGCCGCTCCGGCGCAGGCCGGCGAGACCATCGACCGCCTGCGGGCCGCCGCCGAGGCGCTCATACGCAACCCCAACGAAAAGCTCCTACTGCAGGACCTGCTCATCCACCTGCCAACCCACCGCGCCTGAGCACCCATGCCTGTTCCCGGCGGAGGCCGGGACCCATGCTTGCAGCGGTCCGACCTGTGTGACGGGTGGCGCTGTGGCAGCCTCGAAACCGCTGCCTACAGCCCCTGAAGTCGGTGCCTCCGAGGCTCGGGCTCTCAGGTGGTGCGGCGGCGGAGTACTTCGAAGAGGGCGACCGCTGTGGCTGCGCCCACGTTCAGGGAGTCCAGGCGACCGTTGACCGGTATCCGGGCGGTCACGTCGCAGCGCTGGCGGACGAGCCGCGAGAGGCCGCGCCCCTCCGCGCCGAGAACCAGCGCCAGGGGGGCATCAGCGATGTCCAGATCCCAGACGGTGTGATCCGCCGTCACGTCCAGGCCGACCGACCACACACCGAGCCCGGCGAGGGTGGCGAGCGCCGTGGGGATGCCGCTGACCGGAGCGAAGCGCAGGTGTTCGACGGCGCCGGCGGCCCGCTTGGTGACCGTGGGCGTGATGCGGGCCGCCCGGTGACGGGGCAACACCACGCCGGTCACGCCGGCACACTCGGCGGTGCGGAGGATGGCACCGAGGTTGCCCGGATCGGTGATGCCGTCCACGACGAGTAGCAGCGGCGGCGCCGAAGCGATGCCCGACGTGAGTTCCGGTAGCGGCTCGCTGTCGGTGACCGATGGCTCCAGTGCCGATGAGTCGTCGGGATCCGATTCGTCCGGCTCGTCCTCTGTGGAATCCTCAAGGTCGGGACCGCCGATCAGCTCGGCCGCGAGCGCGGCGAGCCGATCCTCCCGGTCGGACTCGGAGAGGTCGGTCGGATCCGCATCGGACTCGCCGCCGTCGATGTGCTGTTCGCTCTCGACGGACGGATCGTCGGTGGCTCGGCGGCGCTTCCGGTCGGAGGAGGCGCTTTCGGCTCTGAGGAGTTCTTCGATGGCGTACTCCCGAAGCGGCGCGGCCAGGGCGACGACGCCCTGCGGTGCGTTCGTGGTGGCCATCTGATCGAATCGCCCGCGGGGCAACTCGCGGAGTTCGACGTGAGCCTCGTCGGCGAGATCGATGATGTCGTCCAGAATGGTGGCGGGATCCTGGTCCGCCGCGATGATGATCTCGCGCACGGTGCGGGTGCCTGCCAGGAGCAACTCCTTGACAGCGTGGCGGCCCTCCACCCGGTCGCCACCGAGCCCCTGGGGCTCGCCCGAATCGCGCCCCTTGGAGCGCATCGGGGTGCTGCCCCGCTGGCCGTCGCGCCGGCCGGGCGGACCACCGCGGCCACCACGATCGCCACCGCCTCGGTAGCCACCGCCACCGCCGCCGCCTCGGTAGCCGCCGCCACCTCTGTAGCCGCCGCGCTCGTCCTGTCCGCCGCCACCGCCGCCGCCTCGGTAGCCGCCGCGCTCGTCCTGTCCGCCGCCACCGCCGCCGCCTCTGTAGCCGCCGCGCTCGTCCTGTCCGCCGTCCCGGTCGCCACCGCCTCGGTAGCCACCGCCACCACGACCGCCCCCGCCGCCACCCCGGTAGCCGCCGCCACCCCGGTAGCCGCCGCCACCGCCGCCGCCTCTGTAGCCGCCGCGCTCGTCCTGTCCGCCGTCCCGGTCGCCGCCGCCTCGGTAGCCACCGCCACCACGACCGCCCCCGCCGCCACCACGACCGCCACCGCCTCGGTAGCCACCGCCACCGCGTTCGTCCTGTCCGCCGTCCCGGTCGCCACCGCCTCTGTAGCCACCGCCGCCACCACTACCGCCACTGCCGCCGCCTCTATAGCCGCCGCCGCGACCGCCGCCACCGCCGCCTCGGTAGCCACCGCCACCACCGCCGCGCTGACCCCCGTAGCCGCCACCTCGGTCGTCGCGCCTGCCGCCCTGGCCTCCGGATCCCCTCGGGCCTCCCGGGCCTCGGCCCCTGCCGCCGCCTCCGTCGCCACCGTCACCGTCACCGCCGCCGCCGCCGTCGCGTCCCCCGTCGCCGGACTGTCCCTCTGGTGCGTCATCCATGCCCGCAACGCTACGGCCCCTGGGGCGGTTTCCTTGCGGCGCTGCTCAGAGCAGTAGTGCCACGGCCCAGCAGGCGATCCCCTCGCCGCGCCCCAGAGCCCCCAGGGACTCGGCTCGTGTGCCCTTCACCGTCACCGGCGCCCGCGCGGCCGCGCTCAGGCGGGCTTGCATCTCGTCCCGGCGGGGGGCGATCTTGGGGTGCTCGGCAACCACCGTGCAGTCGATGTTCCCGATGCGCCGACCGGTTCGCCGCACGCGCTCGGCCACCTCGGCCAGGAGGGCGATGCTGTCGGCGCCGCGCCAACGCTCGTCGTCGTCGGGATAGAGGCTGCCGATGTCGCCCAGCCCGGCCGCCCCCAGGACGGCGTCGCAGCAGGCGTGGGCAATGGCGTCGGCGTCGCTGTGTCCTTCCAGCCCGCGCTCGCCCTCGAACAGCACACCGCCGAGTACTAGCGCCCGGTCGGGGTCGTCGCTGAAGGCATGGATGTCGAAGCCCATGCCGATGAGTGGCGCGCTGACGGAGGGGTCGTCGCCGGGCGTTCCACCTGCCCCGACCCCGGCCCCGGCTCCGGCCTCGGCCGCAACAGGATCTCCGTTTCCTGGCCCGGCGGTCGCCATGCCCGCGGGCGCCTCCTTGTCTGCGGCGGTCCCTCCGCCGCGGCGGTTCGCCGCCAGCAGTGCCTCGGCCACCGCCAGGTCGCCCGGAGTCGTGATCTTCAGGTTGTCCGGCTCGCCGGGCACGAGGCGCACCACGCCGCCGGTTGCCTCCACCAGGGTGGCGTCGTCGGTGGCTTCCTCCCCGTTGGCGTGGGCGCGCCGCAGGACCGCCGCCCGGAAGGCCTGCGGGGTCTGCACGGCACGTAGCAGGGAGCGGTCCAGCACGCCCTGCTGCGTGTGGCGCACGGTGTCGGTAACGGCCACGGCCGGCACGGCTCCGTCGGCTCCTGCCGCAACAGCCGCCGTGACGGAGGCGAAGAGTGCCCCGGTGGCCAGCGGCCGTGCCGCGTCGTGGACGACGATCACGTCGGCCCCCTCAGGTGTGGCGGCCAGGCCGGCTCGCACCGACTCCGACCGGGTGGCACCACCGGCGGTCACGATCACCTCGGCGCCACCCGCCGCCCCCAGCGTGTCCGGCCCATCGGACAGTGTTTCCACCTGATCGGCTGCGGCCACCACCACGACGCCGCGACCGGCCTCGGCGGCGGCCTCGAGAGACCAGTCGATTACCCGCCGTCCGGCGAGTGGCTGCAGTTGCTTCGGTCCGCCGAAACGTCGCCCCTCGCCGGCCGCCACGAGGATGGTCCAGATGTTCGGAGCCGCAGGGGTCATGCTCATTAGCATGGCGCCCGTGCAGGTCGACGCCAAGTTGTTGTCACAGACGGAGATTTTCGAGGGTCTCGACGCCGATGTGCTGGCCGATCTTGCCGCATACTCGTACTGCCGCCGGCTGGAGCGGGGCGGTGCCCTGTTCTCGATGGGCGACCGACCCGATGCCCTGTACGTGGTGCTGTCGGGGCGCATCGCCATCGTCACGACCGCGCCCGACGGCAGGGACTCGGTCATCTCGCTCATGGAGGAAGGCGACCTCTTCGGCGAGATGGGACTGTTCGACGGCAGGGGCCGGTCGGCGGGCGCCCGGGCGCTGGAGATGTCGGAGGTCCTTGCGGTGCCCTATGGCCCCGTACGGCATCTCTACGAGCAGCAGCCCGACCACCTCTGGCGGGTCGTGAGCATGCTGGTGCGACGCCTCCGCGCCACCGGCAGCGCGCTGGCCGACTCGGTGTTTCTCGACGTGGTGGGCCGCACCGCCAAGCGGCTGCTGATTTTCGCCGGCGACGACGACACGTTCACGCTTCCGGTCACCCAGGAGGAGCTGGCCGCCATGGTCGGCGCCTCGCGGGAGAGGGTCAACAAGGCCATCGCCCAGTTCGTGCGCCTCCGATGGCTGGACCGCAGCGGCACCCTCTACACCATCCGCGACCGCGCCCAACTAACCCTCCGCAGCCGCTGAGGGCAGTCCCTTAGTAGCGTCGGCCCACCTCGGCCGGCCCTACCCGGATCGTGCAATTGTATAAGTTGAGTTTGTATAAGTCCAGTTATAAGCTGTTGGGATTGCGGAGTCAGGGGTCGGAATGTCGGCGAAGCCGGAGAGTCTGTATGACCGTGCCACCGAGTGGGATGACCTGACCGGCTTCGTTGCGAGCGCCGGACCGCGGTTGCGCCTCGGCATCGTGTACGGGCGGCGCCGCTTCGGCAAGAGCTATCTGCTGCGACGGCTGGTGGAGGCCGTGGGCGGGGTGTACCACCTGGCTCTGCAGGAGGGGCGCCGGTCGGCTCTGGACCGGTTCGCCGCCACCCTGAGTCGCCACCAGACCGCTGCGCCGCCGTTGCGCTTCGACGACTGGAGCGCCGCTCTGGGCTACGCGGTGGGCCTGCTGGGTGAGCAGGGAGCCGGCCCGCAGGTGCTCGTGCTGGACGAGTACCCGTACCTGCGTCAGAGCAGTGCCGAGTTGGACTCGGCCGTGCAGGCCGTCATGGACGAGGCCGCTTCCGGCGACCTGGGCTCGGGGTGGGCGTCGCCGGTGACCGTGATCGTGTGCGGTTCGGCCATGTCGGTCATGTCCGACATCCTCAGCGGCACATCGCCCATGCGGGGCCGGGCCGCGCTCGACATACCTCTGTCATCCTTCGACTACCGCGTGGCCCGCGGGTTCTGGGGTATCGAGGATCCGACGGTCGCCTTCGCCGTCGACGCCATCGTGGGCGGGGCCGCGGGCTACAAGGATCTGACCGGCACGGCCGGGGTTCCCTCACGTCCGCAGGATCTGGCGGCGTGGTTGGCCTCCACGGTGCTGAACCCGTCCCACGCGCTGTTCCGGGAAGAGGAGTACCTGCTGCGGGAGGATCCCCGGGTCACCGTGGAGGCGCCGTACTACTCGCTGCTGCAGGCCATTGCCGCGGGACGTGCCTCGCAGGGCCGCATTGCCGACGCCGTGGGCCGGGCGCCCAGCGACATCATCTACCACCTCAACGTGATGGTCTCCGCCGGATTCGTGGTGCGAACCGACGACCTGCTGTCGCCGCGACGGCCCACGTACCGGGTAGCGGACCCGATCGTGCGGTTCCACCATCTCATCACCCGCCGCCACCGGGCGTTGCTGGAGGATCGTCGGGCCGACGAGGTGTGGACCGGTGCTCGTGCGACCTACCGGTCGAATGTCGTCGGCCCCCATTTCGAGGTCGTCTGCCGCCGGTGGGTCGACCACTACGCCGCCGCGGGGACGCTGGGCGGCCCGGTCGGCGCGGCCTGTCGGGTTCAGGTTCACGATCGAAGCCGCCGTGGGTCGTTCGAAGTGGACGTGGCCGCCGCCGCCATGGTCGTCTCCGGTGAGCAGCCAAGGCGGAACACCCCGGTTCAGGTGCTCGGCGAGGCCAAGGCGGCCCGGCTGGGTATGGCCGATCTTCAGCGCCTGGACCGGATCGCCGATCTGCTGGCCGAACGGAGCCGGGTGTCGTTGTTACCGACCGCCAAGCGGTTGCTGTTCTCGCTGGACGGGTTCACGTGCGACCTGGTGGCGGCCACCAAGTCCCGTTCCGACGTGGAGTTGGTGGACCTCGACCGTCTCTACGAGGGCACCTGAACCAGCGCTCGTGCAGCCGCGCCGCCCGCCGCCGACGGCGAGGAATTATCGTTGGTTCCGGGATATCGGAACCGGCCTCACCGTGGGCCGAGATGGGGTGGCCCCGCACAGCCGGGAGGGAGCACGCATGAGCGAGGCATTCACCGTGGGGTGGACGAGCATGAGCGAGGGCACCGCCGATGACTACGTGCGCCTCGACAGGCTGTATCGCGACCACACCCGCGGGACGCTCGTGGGGAACCTGCTTGCGACCTTCCGGCTGCTCGAGGGCCCGAATCTGGGCTACCGGATCGACAGGGCTCGCCACAGCCGCCAGTCCGCCACGCGGGCGCTGCGCAACGGCGAGTCGAGCGAGTTCGTCGTCGCCGCGCTGCTCCACGACATCGGCGACGTACTGGCCCCGGACGATCACAGCGCGGTCGCGGCCGCCATCCTCGCCCCCTACGTGAGTGACGAGACCGTCTGGGTCGTCCGTCACCACGGGGTGTTCCAGGGCTACTACTACTTTCACCATCTCGGCGGCGACCGCGATAGCCGGACCGCTACGCCACCTCGCCGTACTACGACCGATGTATCGACTTCTGCGCCTCCTACGACCAGAACTGCTTCGACCCGCACTACGACGACCTGCCGCTGGATGACTTCGTACCGCTCGTCGAGGAGGTCTTCGCCCGGTCCCCAAGGGGGAACGGCGCCTGACGCCACGCCGCCCGGCGCCGGGCGAACTCGGTTCCGGCCATCGACATGCGATGCCGCTGGCAACGGACATATGCGGCGCAGGACGTGCTGGCTCTGCTGTATCGCCCGTCCCTGTAGCCCCGAGCCGCTTCGACGCGACCCGAGTCCGACTCTCAGTTGAGCGCCAGCCAGCAGACGAGGTGGACGCCCTCAGGGGTGATCTCCGGTAACGGTTGGGGTGGGGTGTAGGGCTCGAGGCCCAGGCTGCGGACGACGACGCCAGGGTGTTTTCAGGTCTTGGTCCGCCGGAACACCGTCTCGACGATTCCGACATTAGGGCTACGAGAATTCCGACATTAGAACTACGATGATTCCTACATTACAAGTCCGATAATTCCTGCATTAGCCTTGAGACGATGGAGATGTCGTTGTTGCCGCGGCACGCCGCGGCAACGGTTGCCGAAGTGCTTGAAGCCGCCCGGGTGACGTTGATCCACGGTCCCCGCCAGGCCGGCAAGACCACCCTTGCTCGCCTCGCCTGCGATCACCTCGGCGGCACGTTCGCTACCCTCGACGACCCGGCCCTGCTGACCGCGGCCCGGAGTGATCCGGTGGGTTTCGTCGCCCAGCCAGGGCCATTGGTGATCGACGAGGTCCCAGAGGGCCGGCGACCCGCTGGTTGCAGCGATCAAGATGGCGGTTGATCTCGATCCGACGCCGGGGCGGTTTCTCATCACCGGTTCGACGAACTTCCTGACCGTGCCAACCCTGTCGGAGTCCCTCGCCGGTCGAGTGGGCATCGTCGAGTTGTGGCCGTTCTCTCAGGGCGAACTTGCCGGCGTCGGCCCCGAAACGTTCACTCGCCTGGCGTTCGACGATCCCGATGCAATGCGGCCGGACCTGTGGGCGCCCATACCCGTGACGAATATCTGGAGTTGGTCTGTGCCGGTGGCTACCCCGCCACCAGGGGCCTCTCCCCGACCCAGCGCCGTCGTTGGTATCGGGACTACCTCTACACGGTCACCCAACGCGACATCGTTTGAGCTGGCGGACATCCGCCGTGTCGATGCCATTCCCCCCGTGTTGGGCACCGTCGCGGCACTGACCGGCCAAGAGTTGAATGTCGCCCGCCTCGCTCGTGGGGTCGGTCTCGACCCTCGAACCGTGAACAGCTACCTCGCGTGGCTTGCCACCGTGTTCCTGGTGCATCGCGTACCCAAGTGGTCCCGCAATCTGTCCACGAAAGCGGCCAAGGCCTCCAAGCTGTACGTCGCCGACAGCGGTCTTGCCGCCACCCTTACGAACAAGGATCCTGTGGCTCTGGCACGCCCCACCGATACGTCGGTGGGTGGGCTTGTCGAGACGTTCGCCGCAAACGAGGTCGCCAAGCAACTCACATGGGACGATGCCGGCGCACGGCTCCATCACTATCGCGACCATGACGGCCCCGAGATCGATCTCATTCTCGAAACACCCGACGGCCGTATCGTTGCCATCGAGGTCAAGGCTGCTATCTCACCAGGTTCGGACGCGACCCGATGGCTCACCTGGCTGCGAGATCGACTCGACCGCGTCGGCGACGACTTCGTACACGGTTTCGTGCTACACACCGGCCGCAACCGCGTCAGTCTCGGTGACCGACTCACTCTGCTCCCCCTCGACGCACTCTGGACCCCGGCCGACACACCCGCGAGGAGGCTGCTGAGCGATCAATCGGCAGTCCGGTCGGGGGCCGCTGAGTAGCGGATGCCGCCCCCTGATCCGAGTCCGGGACACGTGTCCACGTCGTGACAATCGGTACGCCGACCGCTGTTCGCCGCGCACCGGGCGGCGGGGGTCAGTTGCGGCGGAGGAGGGTTGTGAAGCCGCCTACCGCGGGGTGTGAGGAGTCGGCGGCGGCCTGATCGGCCGGCGGGGTGCCGAAGAGGGCGGTGGACATGCCGAGCGATCGAGCGGCGTCGAGGGTGGGTATGTCGCAGTCGATGAGCAGGCAGTTGGCGAACGGCACGTCGGAGGCTCGCCGCAGCATCTCGAACACGCCGGGGTCGGGTTTGCGGATCCCGATGTCGCTGCTGATGACCCAGGGCGTGATCGCCTCGAAGCCGGTCCACTGGCGGAGCCGCCAGGACCATTCCGACACGTCGTTGGTGACGCAGGCCACACCGACGCCTCGCCGCAGAAGCGAGCGGATGAAGTCTGTCGCGCCTGTGCTGATGGTCATCTGCCCTGCGTAGGGGCCGTGTTCCCAGTTGGGCTCCCCTCGCAGGTCGCAAGCCTGCCACAGCTCATCGGCGCTGATGCGCCCCAGCGTGGCGCGGCGATGAGCCTCGCGGATGTCCTGGACCGTCGCCGCCGAGCCTGACCGCCGCAGGAACGGGATCAACAAATCGCTCACCGGATCGGCCGGCTGGAAGAGAACGCCCCAAGCACCGATCACCACGAGTTGCAGGGTGCGCGCCGGCCGGCCCGAGCGTTCCGACGGGGTCGGTGCGGACTCGGCGTCGTCGTCGTCCACCGGCTCGGCGCCGAGCTCAGGTGGATCGTCGGGGAGTGCCGGCTCGGTGGGGGTTTCCGCCGGCTCGAGTGCCGGTTCGTCGGGGATCCCGCCGATGGGCTCGATCGGAGCGGCGGCCGATTCGTCGAGGAGCGCCGGCTCGGTCGGGAATCCCAGCGGCTCTTCGTCGGGGTCGTCGGGGACCTCGCCGGCGGATTCCAGCAGGGAGTCGGCGGGTTCGGGTTCGTCAGTGGCCTGTTCGTCGGTGGCCTGTTCGTCACTGGCTTCAGGCGCCGTAGGCGATGCCGGCTCGATGGAGGGCTCCGCCGGGGCGGGTTCGTCGTCGAACTGTTCGGCAGTGGGTTCCGCTATGCCGGTGAGTTCCGCCGTGACGGCGACATCCAGGGGACCGGGGTCCAAAGGTTCCGGTGCATCCTGGTCTGCGGAATCCGGCTCTTCCCCGACCGGCTCCGGCGACTCGGCAGGTTCGGGCTCCGCTTGTGCCCAGGCCAACTCCGGCGACTCGGCGAACTCGGGCTGCTCCCAGGCCAATTGCGGCGAATCGGCAGGTTCCGGGTCCGCGTGCTCCCAGGCCGGCTGCGCTGTCTCGGCGGTCTCCGGCTGGGTCGCTTCGGTTTCGAGGGGGGTGTCGCCGTACGAGGCGGTCCAGTCGGCGGGGGTCGTCTCGGCGTCGGTCAGATCGAGGCCGGACAGGTCGTCGTACTCGGCGTCGGCCAGGTCCGCCAGGTCGTCGTCCTCGGCGAACGCGCCCACCAACGCCGCACCGGCGTCCGGCGGTGGGAACACGGCGGCCGCACCCGGACCGGCAGGAGCTCCGGCGTAGCCGCCGGCCGCGGTCTCCCACAGCCCGCTGTAATCCTCGACGACGGCCTCGTCCGCAACCCCCGCCCCGCCGCGGGCGTCGTCGAAGACCGCCCCTGCTCCCGCCACCGCCGGAACCGCCTTGCTGCTTGCGGTGGCCAGGAGGGCGGTGGTGGAGCGCTTGCGGTGCCGGCGGAGGTACCACCACGCCAGCAGGTTCAGCAGCACCGCCAGGATGAACAGCGCCGCCGCCGCCATCCCCACGAGCCGCAGCGTCTTGGCGGTCGTGTTCTCCGCCTTCGCCACCATCTGCACCGGCACCGACAAGTTGGCGGAGTCCTCGGTAATGCCGGCCCAACCAATATCGACGCCGCCGCTCCTCAGTTCGCCGGGCAGGTCAATGCTCAACCGGATGGTCAGCCCGTCGGTGAGCGCGTCCCCGCCGGCTTCACTGATGGCGCGGAGGATGCTGTTCTCCAGCCCCGGGTTGAGCGCCAGGCTGTCCGTATACTCCAGAATGGCGGGGGCAGGATCCACCCGTCCGGCCACCTCCCAGGTCTGCTCGGCGAACTCCGCCCGCCGCCGTAGCTGGAAGGCAGGGAACACGTCCGGCCCGGCGATCTCCGCCAGCACCGACGGGAGTTGCTCGGGGGTCCCGAACTGTTTCGAGGCACGCAACCAGACGCGGTTGTCGGCCTCCCGCGCCGGGCCGCTGACATCCCAGCCGGCACGTGCCAGATCGTCCAGGTTGATCTGCCCGGCCAGGTCGCCGAGTGCCTCGGTGGCGGCGCGGTCCAGGCTCACACCCAACGACACGGTGCCCGAACCGTTCTCGGCCACGTCGATGTCCACGCCCACGGCGACCTCGCAGGCGGACGCCAGCACCACGGCGCCCAGCAGCGCCACCAGAAGTAGCCGCCACCGCAACCCGAGGCGCCCCCGGTGTCGATGAACGGTGCTCGGCGGCGACAAGTGAATCCGCGACCGGCTGGAGTGGCCCGCAGGGCCGCGCATGATTCGCACGGCTAGTGGGCGACCATCTCCTCGACTGTGGGCGGCGGCTCGAATCCCTCGACGGCCTTGAAGACGATGCGTCGCTTCGGCGAGCCGCCCGTGGTGGTTCCGCCCGCGGTGCCCTCTGCGGTGGGGTCGTCCTCGGTGTCCACGATGATGATCTGGCCGGCCCGGAACTCGCGGTGCAGCAACTGCTCCGACAGCGGATCCTCGACCAGTCGCTGGATGGCCCGCCGCAGCGGCCGCGCACCCATCGTCGGGTCGTAACCCTCCTCGGCCAGCAGGGTCTTGGCCTCCGGCGTGATCTCGAGTCCCATGCCCTGGCCGGCCAACTGATTGGCCACCCGCCGGATCATCAGGTCCACGATCTGCGTGACCTCCTCGGTGCTGAGTTCGTGGAAGACGATCACCTCGTCCACCCGGTTCAGGAACTCGGGCCGGAAGTGCTTCTTCAGCGCGTCGGTGACCTTCTCCTTCATGGCCTCGTAGGAGACGGCCTTGTCGGCCCGGGCGAACCCGAGTGTGGCCTTGCGCAGATCCTGCGTCCCGAGGTTGGAGGTCATGATCAGGACGGTGTTCTTGAAGTCGACCGTGCGTCCCTGGCTGTCGGTGAGGCGTCCCTCCTCGAGGATCTGCAGCAGCGAGTTGAACACGTCGGGGTGGGCCTTTTCGATCTCGTCGAAAAGAACCACCGAGAAGGGCTTGCGGCGCACCGCTTCGGTGAGCTGCCCGCCCTCGTCGTAGCCCACGTAGCCGGGAGGCGCCCCGACGAGGCGGCTGACGGTGTGCTTCTCCATGTACTCCGACATGTCGAGGCTGATGAGAGCGTTGTCGTCGCCGAACAGGAACGCGGCGAGGGTCTTGGCCAGTTCGGTCTTGCCCACCCCCGACGGTCCGAGGAAGATGAACGAACCGGAGGGCCGCTTGGGGTCCTTCAGCCCGGCGCGCGTGCGACGGATGGCCTGGCTGACCGACCCGATGGCGTTGTCCTGGCCGACGACCCGGCGGTGCAGTTCTTCCTCCATGCGCAGCAGCTTGGCCGTCTCCGCCTCGGTGAGCTTGTAGACGGGAATGCCCGTCCACACCGACAGCACCTCGGCGATGCCTTCCTCGTCCACCTCGTCGAAGAGGTCGATGCCGGAGCTGCGGGTCTCGGCCTCGGCGACCTCCCGCTGCTGCAGCAACTCCTTCTCGCGGTCGCGCATGCGGCTGGCCTCTTCGAAGTTCTGCGCTTCGACGGCCTGCTGCTTGCGGGTGGCGACGTTGTTGATCTCGGCGTCGATCTCCAGCAGGTCGGTGGGGATGTCCATCCGCTTGAGGTGCAGCCGCGAGCCGGCCTCGTCGATCAGGTCGATGGCCTTGTCGGGCAGGTGCCGGTCGGAGATGTAGCGGTCGGCGAGGTTGGCCGCCGCCACGAGCGCCTGGTCGGTGATGGTGACCCTGTGGTGCGCCTCGTAGCGGTCGCGCAAGCCCTTGAGGATCTCGATGGTGTCGCCCACGCTGGGCTCGGCGACCTTGATGGGTTGGAAGCGCCGCTCGAGGGCGGCGTCCTTCTCGAGGTGCTTGCGGTACTCGTCGAGGGTGGTGGCGCCGATGGTCTGCAACTCGCCGCGGGCCAGCATGGGCTTCAGGATCGACGCCGCGTCGATGGCGCCCTCGGCCGCTCCGGCACCCACCAGGGTGTGCAACTCGTCGATGAACAGGATGATGTCGCCGCGACCCTTGATCTCCTTGAGCACCTTCTTGAGGCGTTCCTCGAAGTCGCCCCGGTAGCGGCTACCGGCCACCAGCGCGCCGAGATCGAGTGTGTAGAGCTGCTTGTTCTCGATGGTGGCGGGCACGTTGTCGGCGGCGATGCGCTGAGCGAGTCCCTCCACGATGGCGGTCTTGCCGACGCCCGGCTCGCCGATGAGCACCGGGTTGTTCTTGGTGCGCCGCGACAGCACCTGCATGACCCGCTCGGTCTCGCGCATGCGCCCGACGACCGGGTCCAGCTTGTTGTCCCGTGCGAGTTGGGTGAGGTTGCGCCCGAACTGGTCCAGAACGTGCGAACTGCCCGAGGACTGGCCGCGGCCGCCGGTGGAGGCCTTCTCGGGGCGGTCACCGCTGCTGCCGTAGCCGGAGAGCAACTGGATGACGTGCTGGCGGACCTTGGCCAGGTCGGCGCCCAGTTTCGACAACACCTGCGCGGCGACGCCCTCGCCCTCGCGGATCAGCCCCAGCAGGATGTGCTCGGTGCCGATGTAGTTGTGGCCAAGTTGCAGCGCCTCCCGCAACGACAGTTCGAGGACCTTCTTGGCGCGTGGCGTGAACGGGATGTGGCCGCTGGGCAGGGTGCCGCCCTTGCCGATGATCTCCTCGACCTGCTCGCGCACGCGCTCCAGGGAGATGCCAAGCGATTCCAGCGCCCGCGCCGCGACGCCCTCGCCCTCGTGGATGAGCCCGAGGAGGATGTGCTCGGTGCCGATGTAGTTGTGGTTCAGCAGGCGGGCCTCTTCTTGGGCCAGCACCACCACTCGGCGAGCACGATCGGTGAATCTCTCGAACATCGGCTCCTCCCGCCGTTGGCGTGGCGTGCTGTGGTTGGGGCTCGGTTGCTGGATTGTGACGCGACCTGCGCCGATGGCCAGTGTACAGGCGAGGCCTGTCCGGGTGTATCCCGCCATATCCTCGCAACGTGATGACGGAGGTTCCGCTGCTGCTGCCGACCCTTGTCGGCGACCTGGCCCGCGTGGAGGATCGACTCCGGTCGGAGGTGACGTGTGACCTGGATTTCCTGTCCGCCGTGGCGCGCCATCTCATCGACGCAGGCGGCAAGCGAATCCGTCCCGGGTTGACGATCGCCGCCGCGGCCATTTCGGACCCTTCGGCCCGCCGCTGTGACGACGACGTGATCGCCGGCGCCGTGGCGGTGGAGCTGGTGCACATGGGCTCGCTGTACCACGACGACGTGATAGACGGCGCCAAGACCCGGCGCAACGTGCCGAGCGTCAACGCCACCTGGGACAACCCCACGGCGATCCTGGTGGGCGATTTCCTGCTGGCCCGGGCCAGCCAGATCGCCGCCTCCCTGGGCACCGAGGTGGCCGACCTGCTGGCCGCCACGATCGGGCGGCTCTGCGAGGGGCAGATCCGCGAGTACCAGGACGCCTACAACTGCGACCGCACGGTGCGCGACTACGAACTGTCCATCATGGGCAAGACGGCGTCGCTGCTGGCGGCCTCGTGCCGGGTGGGGGCGATCGTGGCCGGTCTGGACCCGGCGCACACCGAGGCGCTGTCCGACTTCGGCCACAGCTACGGGATGGCCTTCCAGATCGTGGACGACATCTTGGACGTGACCTCCACCGACGAGGAACTGGGCAAGCCGGCGGGCCACGACCTCATGGAGGGCAACTACACGCTGCCGGTCCTGCTGACGGTGCAGTCGCCGTACGGTGAGCAACTGCGGTCGGTTCTGGGCTCGGAGCTGACCCCCGCGGACGCCGAACGGGCCCGCGACATCATTCGGTCGGGGCCGGGCGTGGCAGCGGCGTACGCCGCCGCGTCGGTCTGGGCCGACCGGGCCGCCGGTGCTCTGGCAGCGCTGCCGGACACCCCCGCAGCCGGCGCCCTGCGTATCGCCGCCGAGGACCTCCTGAGCAGGGTCGGCGCCGTCGGCTCCTAACCCGGCTCGCGTTTCAGCGATTCTGGAACGAAGGCTTGCGCCCTTCCACGCTGGCCGTCACGGCCTCCTTGAAGTCCGCCGAGAACAGGGTCACCCGCTCCTTCTCCCCGGCGTACTCCAGCGTGCCGGCCCCCAACGCCTCGATCACCTTGTTGAGGATGCGTTTCGTGGCTCTGATGGCCAGGCCCGGGCCGTCCGCAAACTGCCGAGCCAGCGCCATGGCGCGCGGCATGACCTCCGCCGCCGGCAGGCACTCGTTGATCAGACCGGCTTCCGCGGCCTGAGCGGCGGTGAGCGGCGCGCCGGTCAGCAGGTGGTACTTGGCGCGAGCCATGCCGAGTTGCATGGCCCACATCAAGAACCCGCCGTCGCCGGCGGCGATTCCCTCCTTCGTGACGTGCGGGTCGTAGATCGAGGCACCCTCCGCGGCGATGATGATGTCGCAGTAGAGGGCGATCGTTGCTCCCACGCCGACGGCGTCGCCGTTCAGCTACCTGGTCGGCACGCTCGGTGCTTGGGTGCGCCGCGAGTTCGGCCTCCAACGAACCGAGCGACCGCCCGATCGTGAGTTCGATCAGATGGGACTCGTCGATCTCGGCGGTCACCTCGGTCGCCACGACGGCGCCGTCGCGCAGCACGGTGATCCGCTCGCTGATGTCGAACACCTCGCCGAAGTGGTGCGAGACGTAGATCAGGGCGACACCTTGGCGATGAACCATGCGCAGCACCTCGAAGAGTCGGTCGACCTCCGCAGCCGGGAGCGACGCCGTGGGCTCGTCGAGCACGAGGATGCGTGCCTGCTCCTCCCAACCCTCGAGCGCCCGCGCGATGGCGATACCGGTGCGCTCGGCCGCCGCGAGCGTTGCCACGGGCACGGTGATGTCGAAGTCGTAACCCAAGGACCCGAGGAGTTGGCGCGCAGCGCGCGCCTCCCTGCGCCACGAGATCGTGCCGCTTGGGCCCTTGAGGTAGCCCCGGCCGAGGGCCAGGTTGTCCAACGTGCCGAGGGTCGGCGCTAGGCCGAGGTCCTGGTGTACGAAGCGCAGGCCGGCCTCGAACGCGGCGGTGGAGTCGCCGAGGCGGAACGTGTGCCCGTCGATGGTCGCCTCCGCACCGGGGTCGGGGTCGTGATACCCGGCGAGGATCTTGATGAAGGTCGACTTGCCCGAGCCGTTCTGGCCGACGAGGGCATGGATCTCGTTGGGTTCCAGCTCGAAGTGGACGCGGTCGAGAGCCTTCTGGCCCGGAAACGTCTTCGAGAGCCCGTCGATCCTGAGCATGGCCGTGTCAGTCATCGCCGGGCCTCACCCCCCGGGTTGCCCATGATCGCAACGTTATAGCGGCCGAGCGGCCCCGGGCAGATCGCGGGTGCGGCTGCGTCGGGTTCATGCCGGCCCGATCACAGCGATGACCGTTCGCACGGCAACAGTCGTGTCCTCGGGGAACCTGATCTCGGTGAGGGCTCCCAACATCGGCGCGCACACGACGTCGGTGACCTTGTCGGCCTCGATCTCGACCAGCGGATCGCCCTCGGCCACGACATCGCCGGTCTGCTTGAGCCAGCGCACGATGGTCCCTTCTCGCATCCCCATTCCCCACTGCGGGAGGCGAACCTCCGCCTGCATCATCGGCCCCGTGGTGCGCGCGGTGCGTTCAACGAGCGGACCGCGGCGATGATCTTCTCCGCGGTCGGGTACAGGCCGCCCTCGAGGGCACCGCTGAACGGGATGTTCACGTCGGGTGTGGTGATCCGCTTGATCGGCGCCTGCAAGGACTCGAACGCCTCGTCGGCCACGGTGGCGGCGATCTCGCTGGCCGCGCTGCACGTCCGGTGGGCCGGATCGGCGACCACCAGCCGCCCGGTAGACGACGGGTATGTCGGCCTGGCCCCCGAACATGTAGCGGCTCTTGGCCACCTGGCTCACGAACTGGTCCATGGCGACGTACATGAAACTCGAGAGCAACATGTCGACGATGGGGCGCAGCCCGGTCATGGCCGCGCCGACGCCGGCGCCCACGAAGGCGGCCTCGGACATCGGTACGTTCCGTACCCGCTCGGGGCCGAACTGTTCGAGGAACCCGCCGGCGGTCCCGAAGAGGTTGGAGCGGATGTCCTCGCCGAGAAGGATCACGCGCTCGTCGCGAGCCATCTCCTCCCACTGGGCTTCGCGGATGGCTTGCAGGTAGGTGAGCCGGCGCATCGGCCCGGGCCGCTCAACTCGCCCGGATCGGGAACGGGTTGGCGTACATGTCGTCGAACAGCGCAGCCAGGTCGGGTTCGGGACTCTCCGTGGCGAACGAGACGGCGTTGCGGATCTCGGCGCCCGCCGCTGCTTCGATCTCGTCGAGTTCGCCTCTCGGTGGCATGGCCCGTGGCAAGGAGACGCTCGTGGTGGATCCCGGATCGGGTCCCGCTGCTTCCAGCGTTCGACCTCGGCGGGGTCGCGGTAGGTGATCGCCACCGGGAGGCGGTAGGCGTGCTCGTCGAAGCGGTACGTCTTCGCCTCGACGAAACTCGGCCCGCCGCCCGACCGCGCCCGCTCGACGGCTTCGCTGACCGTACCGAACACAGCAACGGCGTCCTGGCCGTCGACGACGATGCCGGGCATGTCGTACGCCGCGGCGCGTTCGGCGAGATCCTGGCGCACTGCTGTGACGTCGGCCGCCGCCACGGTCATGGCGTACTGGTTGTTCTCGCACAGGAAGACGATGGGCAGCTTCCAGATCGATGCCAGGTTCATCGACTCGTGGAACGCTCCCTCGTTCACCGCACCGTCGCCGAAGAAGCTGAGAACCACCTTGCCGTTGCGCTGGATCTGGGCGCTCATGGCCGCGCCGGTGGCGACGGGGATCGCCGACGCGACGATGCCGGACTCGCCGAGGCTGCCCACGGAGAAGTCGGCCAGGTGCATGGATCCGCCCTTGCCCTTGCACACACCCGTTGCCTTGCCCATCAGTTCGGCCATCAGCCCCTTGGGGTCGGCACCCTTGCCGATCGGGTGTCCGTGCGACCGGTGGTTGCCGGTCATGTGGTCGTCCGGGCGGAGGGCCAGGCACGACCCGACGATCTCGCCCTCCTGGCCGATGGACAGGTGGACCTCGCCCTCGAGTTCGCCCGAGTCGACGAGCCGCGCCGCGGTTTCCTCGAACTTGCGGATCAGCCACATGCGTCGCTGCATCTCGATCAGCGTCTCCGGCGGGATGCCGCCCAGGCCGTCGTCGCCGTTTACTGCGGGTTCAATCCATCCCGAGCGCATCGACGGTTCCCCGCCACGCCAGCGAACCGCCGTCGATGAGGATGACGGCGCCGTTCACGAACGACGCCTTCCTGCTGGCCAGGAAGCACACCATCTCCGCTATGTCGGTCGGTTTGCCCATGCGGTGCACCAGGTGGCTCGCCACCATGAACCCCTCGAGGGCTTCGGGGTTCTCGGCTGCCTCGACGAAGGCGGAGACCATCCCGGTGTTGACCGTCGCCGGGCAGTAACAGTTCGCCCGGATGCCGTAGGGGGCGAGGTCCACCGCGAGGTTCTTGGTCAGCAGGGCGATGGCCGCCTTCGACGGGCCGTAGGCCATCGCCATCGGGTAGCCGACCCAGGCCGCGGTGGAGCCGGCCAGGATGATCGACGGGTTCTCACTCTTCTTCAGGTAGGGGAGGGCGGCCTTGGAGGCAGCGAAGCAGCCGCGCAGGTTGACGGCCAGCACACGGTCGAACGTGTCGAGTTCCATGTCCTCCAGCGACAATCCCGTGGCGAACTGGGTTTCGTGGATGCCGGCGTTGTTGTGGAGCACGTCGATCCCGCCGAACGTCTCGGCGGCGGTCTGCATCAGGTTCTGGACCTGGTCCCATGCGCTCACGTCGCAATGGCAGTAGGCGGCCTGCCCGCCGTCGTCGTTGATCTGCTGGGCGACCGCACGGCCGGCGTCGTCGTCGATGTCGGAGACCATGACCTTGGCGCCGTAGCCGGCGGCCGTTGTTGCGGTTGCGGCTCCGATGCCCTGCCCGCTGCCCGTGATAACGAAGACGTGATCGGTGAGGCCTTCGTCGTACATCGATTCGCTCCAACGGGACACCTCGGATCGCCCGAGGAAACGGTCAACGGCTGAGTATTGCACAGCCCTGCCGACCGGCATCCGGTCGAGCAGACGCTCGGAGCAAAGTGCCGCGTAAGCCTGCGGCCCGCCTGGTCCGTCACTCCGGCGAAGAGCCTGTCCCGGACTCGATCCGGGGCCGGAGTCCACTTGCCAGCGGCTAAGCCTGCGCTAACGATGGACTGCTCGGCACTCCGACCAGGTGGCGCGGGCCGACGAGTCGGGGCGGGGCGTCGGCGTGGCAGACTGACGTGGCGCCGCCCGTACCGCAGCCGATCGACGCCGTACCGACCACCTACGACCGCACCGCCGGGGGGTTCACATGCCGCTGGACGATCTTCGCACCGGGCTCACCTACGACGACGTGCTGCTGGTACCCCGCCGGTCGCGGGTGCGCTCGCGCCGGCAGGTGAGCCTCACCACCCGCTTGTCGCGCAACCTCACGCTCGACCTACCTATCGTGGCCGCCAACATGGACACCGTGTGCGAGGCGGAGATGGCTATCACCATGGCGCGCCTCGGCGGGATCGGCATCATCCACCGCTTCCTGCCCACCTACGCCCACGCCCTCGAGGTGGAGAAGGTGAAGCTGGCCGGGGCCGACCTGCGTGTCGGCGTGGCCGTCGGCACCGATCACGACATGCTGGAACGTGCCAAGAGCTGCGTGGCCGCCGGCGCCGACGTGCTGGTGCTGGACATCGCCCACGGCCACGCCGACCATGCCGTGGAGGGGGTGCAGCGCCTGAAGGACGCCTTCGCCGACGTGGATCTCGTGGCCGGCAACGTGGCCACCCCCGAAGGCGCCGCCGACCTGGCCGCTGCCGGTGCCGACGCCATCAAGGTGGGCGTCGGTCCGGGCGGGGTGTGCACCACGCGCCTTGTGGCCGGCGTGGGCGTGCCGCAGCTCACCGCCCTCGACGATGCCGTGGCCGGTGCCGGCGGGGTGCCCATCATCGCCGACGGCGGTATCCGCACGTCCGGCGACATCGCCAAGGCCCTTGCCGCCGGCGCCGACACGGTCATGATCGGCAGCCTGCTCGCCGGTACGAAGGAGAGCCCCGGCGAGGTGGAGCACTCCGCCAAGGGGCTGGTGAAGCGCATCCGCGGGATGGCCTCGCGGGAGGCGGCGGAGGGCCGGGCCGAGCGCCACGGCGCCGAACTGGACGACGAGTACTTCGAGCACCGCGCACCCGAGGGCGTGGAGGGGCTGGTGCCCTACCGGGGCGAGGTCGCCAAGGTACTGCACCAACTGCTCGGCGGCGTCAAGAGCGCCATGAGCTACCTCGACGCCACCGACCTCGAGGAGTTCCGCCGCAACGCCACGTTCGTGCGGGTCACGTCCGCCGGCATCGTCGAGAACCATCCCCACGCGGCCCTGCACAAACCGGGCATCTGAGCGCGCCCGCGACCGGCGGCGTGCCGGCTGATACCGCGGACCACCTCTCTCGTCATTCCGGCGGAGGCCGGAATCCACTGGCCAGCGGCTCGACTGGCGCTGCGAGCGGGCTACTCGGCACCCTCCCGGGCCGGGCGTCGGCGGGACAGTAGGCGGCGCCGGTGCCATGATGTCGCCGATGGACGCCTCCGGAGCCCCCAGACGGCTGGTGCTGCGCGGCGGGCGCGGACCGGGCGACGTGGCGCTCGCCGGCGGTCGGATCACCGCCGTCGGGACGGTCCCTCCCGAACTCGGTGACGCCGTGGTGCGCTGCGACGGCGACATCATCACCGCCGGTTTCGTCAACACCCACCACCACCTGTACCAGTGGATGACTCGCGGCCGTGCCGACGGGTGCGACCTCTTCAGCTGGCTGGTGACGCTCTACCCCATCTGGGGGCTGCTGGACGCCGAGGACGTGGGGGCGGCGGCCCGGGTGGGCCTGGCCGAGCTGGCCCTCAGCGGCGCCACCACTGTCTTCGATCACCACTACGTGGTGCCCCGCGGCGACGACACCGTGTTTGACGCCATCGTCGAGGCCGCCGCTCAGGTGGGCGTGCGCCTGGCTCTGTCACGGGGATCGATGGACCTCGGCGAGAGCGACGGCGGGTTGCCGCCGGACCATCTGGTGGAGAACCGCGACGACATCGGCACCTCCACCGAGCGGCTCGTGGCGCAGTACCACGACGGCGAGTGGGTCTCGATCGTGGTGGCGCCGTGCAGCCCGTTCTCGGTCAGCACCGAGCTGATGGTCGAGGCCGCCGAGTTGGCCCGGCGCCTCGGGGTGCGTCTGCACACCCACCTTGTGGAGACACTCGAGGAGCAGCAGCACTGCCTGGCCCGGTTCGGGCGCCGGCCGGTGGAGGTGCTGGAGAGCTGGGGCTGGATGGGCGACGACGTGTGGCTGGCGCACGGCATCCACCTCGACGACTCCGAGCTGGCCAGGCTCGGAGCCGCCGGCGTGGGAGTCGCCCACTGCCCGTCCAGCAACGCCCGCATAGCGGCGGGGATGTGCCCGGTCGTGGGTCTGCGCGCCGCCGGGTCCCCGGTGGGCCTCGGTGTGGACGGCGTGGCCTCCAACGAGGTCGGCGGCCTGTTCCCGGAACTGCGCCAGGCGCTCTACACCGCCCGCCAGCGAGAGGGCCGAGCCGACGCCCTCATGCCCACCGACGTGCTGGAGATGGCGGCCGCCGGCGGGGCGGCGTGCCTGGGGCGCAGCGCCGAGCTGGGACGACTCGAGGTGGGCATGGCCGCCGACGTGGCGGTGTGGCCGGCCGCCGACCTGGCTGACATCGCCGATCCGGTCACGGCGCTGGTGCTCGGCCCCGACCGGCGGGTGCGGCACCTCTTCGTCGGGGGCCGGCGCGTGGTGGCCGACGGTGAGTTGGTGGGCCTGGACCTCGGCGCGGCCCACGCAGAGTTGGCCCGCCGCGCCCGCCGCCTGCACGACGCCGGCTGAGCGCCGGCGCCGTTTCTCGACGGCACTGCCCGGGGGGAGGCTCGCCGGTACCATCGCCTCATGGAACTGCTGGTGCACGGCGCCGAACTGTTGTGGACCGGACGGCGGGAGCTGGCCGGCGCCGACCTGCGGTGCCGTGACGGCGTGGTTACCGGCGTCGGCGCCGATGGGGTCACACGCGGGGCGGCCGCCGGCGCGCCCGGATCTTCCGACAGGCTCGACGCCTCCGGGTGCGTCGTCATCCCGGGTCTCGTCAACGCCCACCACCACCTTCTGCAGTCCGCCTTTCGCACGCTGGAGGGCACCCGCCACGTGCGCATGGACCGCTGGCTTGCCGTCATGGGCGGCTACTACCGGCACGCCCGCGTCGATCCCGCACTGACCGCGACGGCCGCAGCCGTGGGCATTGCCGAGGGGCTGCTGGCGGGGGTCACCACCGTGGCCGATCACCATCTGACCTGGCCCGCCACCCAGGACCCGGTTGAACTGGCAGAGGCGACCATCGCCGCGGCGGCCTATCTGGGCTCTCGCCTCGTCTTCGTGCGGGGCACCGCCGGCGACGATCCCGAGACGGCCGCCACGTCCACCGAGGCCCTCGTGGAGCGCCACGGCCCCGGCGAGTCGCACGCGATGCTGCAGATCGCCTGCGGCCCGGCAGGCGTGCACTCCGACGGCCCCGAGACGTTCGCCGCGCTCGCCGAGGTGGCGGCCCGCCACGGCCTGCGCCGCCGCACCCAGGCCAACGAGCAGGTGGACGTGGAGCGGGCCGCCGTGCGGTGGGGTCGTCGACCGCTCGACCTCCTCGACGACTGGGGGTGGCTGGCCGATGACGTGACCGTGGCACACCTCTGCGAGATCACCGCCGACGAGCGGGCCCGCTTCGCCGCCTCGGGCGCCCACGCCACGCACGCCCCCGGCTGCGACGTGCCGATGGGCTGGGGCGTGGCAGAGGTGGGCGCCCTGCTGGACGCTGATGTGTGGGTGGGTCTGGGCACCAGCGGCGGCGGCAGCAACGACGCCGGCAACCTGCTGGCCGACGCCCGGCTGGCCCTGCAGGTGGGGGGATTGACCTCGCGGCCGCCGACGGCGCGGGAGGTGCTGTCGATGGCCACAACTGGATCGGCCGCCGGCCTCGGGCGGCTAGAGCTCGGCCATCTCGAGGAGGGCGCCGCCGCCGACCTGTGCTGTTTCGACGTGACCGGCGTCGCCGACGCCGGCGTGGCCGACCCTCTGGCCGGGCTCCTGTGGGCCGACCCCGGCCGCCGACCCCGTCACGTGGTCGTGGCGGGACAGGTCGTCGTCCGCGACGGCGAACTGCAGACCGCCGAGGTTCCGCTGGTCGCTGAGCGTTTGAACGAGATGGTGCGCCAACGTCTGGAAGACTGCTGAGTGATGTCACCGAACGGGTCCTCCTCGGCTTCCTCCAGCGCCGATGTCGTTGTGGTCGGGGCAGGACACAACGGCCTGATCGCTGCCGCCTATCTGGCGCGTGCCGGGTTGCGCACGATGGTGCTGGAGGCCCGCCCCACGGTGGGCGGCTGCGCATCGACGGTGGACGCGGTCGGCGCCAGGGTCAACATCTGCAACTGCGACCACCTGCTGGTCCGGGCCATCCCCATCGCCACCGAACTCGATCTGGCGAGCTTCGGTCTGCGCTACCTCGACGTGGACCCGGTCGGGTCCCACCGCTTCTGGGACGGCCACACCTCGTGGACGGCCTGGCACGACCTGGACAGGACCGTCGACGGTCTGCGCCGCACCTACCCCGATGAGGTGGAGGGCTACCGGCGCTTCGTCCGGGCGGCCCGGCCGGTGGCTGAACTGGTCGTGGAGCTCGCCCAGCAGACACCGGGGCCTGCCGCCCTGGTGAAGGTGCTGCGCCGACGCCCGGTCGCGGCGCGCCGGCTGTGGGCGTGGTCGCGCCGCTCGGCGCAGTCGCTGCTGGCGGACTTCTTCGGCCACGAGGCGCTGATGCTGCCGGCACTGGCCACCGGACCGGTGGTGTGGGGCATCGACGGTTCGACGCCCGGCACCGGCCTGGGGGCACTCGGCTATGCCTTCCGCCACTTGGTGGCCATGGGGCGCCCCGAGGGCGGCAGCGGGGCGCTCACCGACGCGGTCACCCGCTGCTTCGAAGCCGCCGGCGGGCGGGTGCGCTGCGGTACCGCCGTGCAGAGCGTGCTGGTGGAGGCCGCCTCGGGTCGGAGCGCCCGGGTGGCGGGGCTGCGCGTCGGTGACGGGGAGGTGATCGAGGCCGACGCCGTGGTGGTGGCCTGCGATCCCGCCGCGGTGGCGCTGGAGGGAGCGGCGCTGCCCGAGCGCTTCGGCCAACTCTGGGGGCCGACCGGCAAGGACGGGTACGAATCGAAGCTCGACGCCGCGCTCACCGAGATGCCTGTCTACGCCGCGCTGCCCGATGGGCTCGACGCCACCGAGGCGCTGATCCCCACGACGCTGATCCTGCCCGGTCTGGCCGGCCTGCGGGAGGCGCTGGCGTCGTCCGCCGCCGGGCGCGTGGCGGCGCAGCCCGTCTTCTACGCCAACGTGCCGTCGGTGCTGGATCCCACGATGCGCCCGCCCGGCGGCGGTGAGGTCTTCAGCCTGGAGGTTCTGTACACGCCCTACGCCCTCGACGGGGGCTGGTCGGGCGCCGGCGAGCCGGCCCGCTGGTTGCAGCGCTACGGCGACTGGGTCCAGCCGGGATTTGCCGACACCGTCGTGGACTGGCGCGCCATGACGCCGCCGCTCTACGAGCAGCAGTTCGGTATGCCACGGGGCCACGCCGCGGCCTTTGCGGGGTCGCCGCTGTCGGCGATTCTGGGCCGTCCCCGCCACCTCACCCGCTACACGACCCCGGTCGGCGGGCTGTTCACCGCCGGCGCCGCCACGTTCCCCGGCGCAGGCGTCTGGGGCGCCTCAGGACGCAACGTCGCCTCAGTCGTAACCCGATCGCTCTGATCCCGTTACGTCGTCGTTCCGGCGAAGAGCCTGCCCCGGACTTGATCCGGGGCCGGAACCCACTGCCCGGCGGCACGACGTGCGGAAACAGTCCACCGTGTCGCCCCTCGGCCGGCTTTCCGACCCTGTCCACCCGGCAGCGCGCGGCCTGCACCGGTAGCGTGACCGCATGACATCCCGTCCCCACCCCGGCGAGCGGCGTTGGCTCGAGAATCTGACCGGCCCCGAGGTCGCCGAGCGCATCGGCGCCTCCTCCACCGTGGTGTGGCCCATCGGCGCCGTCGAGCAGCACGGACCGCACCTGCCGCTGTCGGTGGACCACGTCATCGCCGATGAGGCGGGCAAGGCAGCGGTGGCTGAGTGCGGCGAGCAGGCCGACGCCTGGCTGCTGCCCACGCTGTCGGTCTCCAAGTCCGACGAGCACTCCTGGTCGCCGGGCTCGCTGTGGCTGTCGAGTGAGACCCTCCTGGCGGTGGCTACCGACGTCGGCCGGTCGGTGGCGGCCACCGGGGCCGAGCGTCTCGTGTTCCTCAACGCCCACGGTGGCAACACGGCCCTGCTGGCGGTGGCCTGCCGGGACCTGCGCCGCCTGTTCGGCTTGCGCACCTTCCTTGTCCACCCCTTCGTGCCACCCGACCACGGGGGGCGCTCCAGCACCGCCGACGAGGCGGGCATGGGCATCCACGGCGGCCACGACGAGACATCGGTCATGCTGCACCTGCGCCCCGATCTGGTGCGCATGGACCGCGCCGTGCGGCGGGTGCCCGACGGGCTCAGCCGGCAGCGCCACGTGCGCTTCGGCGGGCTGACCACGTTCGGCTGGCTGTCCAACGACTTCGGCCCCGACGGCCACATCGGCGACCCCACCACGGCTACCGCCGAAGCGGGCAAGGCACTGTTCGAGGCGGCCGTGGGTCTGCTGGCCGAACAACTCGTCGAGATCAGCACCTTCGACTTCGGCCGCTGACGGCCGCGGGAACTAGAGCGTTCCCGTCACCCGGTGGATACGTCCTCGCGTGGGCCATAGTCACCGTCGATCACCGTCACCACCACGTCGGCCGCCGGGACCGCTTCATAGTTCGCGCCGCGCACCGAGTGCTTGATTGTCGCCGCGTCGTTGGTGGTGTCGTCGTCGGTGGCCCCACTCACCGTCACTGTCTGTGCGATGTTCCAGTTGCCCGGCGTGAACGTCAACGTCGGTAAGTCCACCGTCACGTCATCGTCGCCGACCACCGTCGGGGTCACCGTCACCGGCCCGGCCGGCCGCGACGTGAGTACCACGGTGTATGTGTCGCCTTCGCCTTCGGGGAACGTCAGTATGGTCGGCGTCACGATCACTCCTGGGTCGCCGGGATCGTCGCGGTCGGTGATGGTGATGATGGTGGTGGGGTGGGTGCCCACGGTGACGCCGGGGGGCAGGTTCTCGAAGCCGAGGGTGATGGTTTCGCCGTCGCCGTCGCCGTCGCCGTCGTCGTCGTCGGGGTCGGTGGGGGCGGTGACGGTGAATGTCCAGGTGGTCTGGGTGGCGTCGAAGGTCAGGCGCGGCAGGACGCCGTAGTAATCGTTGCTCGTCGCCCCGTTGCCGGGCGTGTCGGTCAGCGGGACGACCACCTCGCGCCCGGGCGGCCCGCTGAGGGTCACCGTTACGGCCACGGTGCCGTCTTCGGGCACCGTGGAGGTCGGCGACCTGTATGACACCGTCACGGGCGGCAGCCGTGGCGGGTCGTCGCGGTCGGTGATGGTGATGATGGCGGTGGGGTAGGTGCCCACGGTGACGCCGGGGGGCAGGTTCTCGAAGCCGAGGGTGATGGTTTCGCCGTCGTCGCCGTCGGGGTTGGTAGGGGCGGTGACGGTGAATGTCCAGATCGTTTGGGTGGCCCCGAAGGTGACGCGTGGGAGGACGCCGTAGTAGTCGTCGCTCGTCGCCCCGCCACCGGGCGTGTCGGTCAGCGGGACGACCACCTCGCGCCCGGGCGGCCCGCTGAGGGTCACCGTTACGGCGACGGTGCCGCCCGCTGGCACCGTGTAGGTCGTTGCCCCGTACGACACTGTGATCATTGGGTCTGGATCCTGCGTCAGTGCCGGGGCCGACGTGGCCACCAGTACGGTCGCCGCGAGCAGCGGAACCGCCGTACGGCGGAGTCGACGGCCCGTCGAGCCGACGCCGTGTTGATCCGTGCGGCGCCGTTCGCGCCTCCCGATCGGCGCTCGCAGGATCGAGCGCAGTGGCATCCGCATTGACATCCGTCCCCGCTGCGGTAAGTAGTCTGACTTGAACCGTCGAGCATCCTCAATAGTTCTCTGTCGTTGGACAAAGACGATAGTTGGAGGTCGACAGCTGCCTGTGGATACCTGCCGGGCCTCAGCGGAGCCCCCACCTCGCAGACGGTCACGAAATCGAAGGCTGCGCTGACCTGCGTTTCATCCGATACGTCGACCGCGAAGGTCCGAAACTGGTCGCCTCGAGGCTCGCCAATGACTCGAGCTCGCTGGGCGCGCGGTCGACCGCGACGACCCGCACTGCGTGAGTTCGCAGGCGTTCGACTGTTGCACGTCCGATTCCGCTCGCAGCACCAGTACCCAGAACAGAGGGTTCTTCGGACGCGCTCACTTCATGCAGAGGCGGAGCCGGCGGCCACCACGGCGTCGGCGAGGGAGATTTGTGTTTGCAGCAGCTCAACGCGGATGCCGTCAGGGTCCTTCAGATAGATGGCCTTGCCGCCCTCGAGCGGTCCGTCGGGAAGGTCGACGACTCGTGTCGAGACCAACTCTGACCCGAAAGCCTCGAGCTTTGCCCACGTGGTATCGAGGTCATCGACACAGAAGGCCATGTGACAGGTACCGGGATTCGCCTGCGCAGGATCGATCGGCGTCCCAGACACGTTCTGCAACTCAATGACCTCCATAATGGCCCGAGTGCCCGGCAGGCGTAACATCGCCAAATCCAGCACCGCCTCCGGGTAACCGATCACCTCGCGGCTCGGCTCCCCGTCCTCAACGAACGCCGTCAACACCTCCAAGCCGAGCCGATCGACGTAAAACTCGAGAGCGCGCTCGAGGTTCCTCACGTGAATGCCGAAATGGCTGAACTCGTTGGCGCCGCTGTACTTCACGTACTCCCCCGGTCTACGGCAAAACCCCGAGCCCGGATCGCCCAGACCACAGACAGCATCAAAGGACCTCGCCGTCAGTTGGAAACAAATGCACCCGAACCCTAACGAGAACCAACTATGAACCTCCCCCGGTTTCACGCAGGCTGTGGGGTTCACGGGGTTCGGTGGAGGCGGCTGGTTGGTTTGTGGTTTGCTCATTGGACAGCAGGCTCTGGCGTTGCGTTGAAGCACTCGGGGCAACGGCCCCAGTAGATGACCTCGGCCTCGTCGATCTCGTAACCGGAGTCGTCGGCAGCCGTCAGGCAGGGGGTGTAACCCACCGCGCAGTCGACGTCGACTATCCGATTGCATGTGCGACAGATCAAGCGGTGGTGGTTGTCACCCACCCGATCCTCATAGCGGGCCGGCGATCCAGCCGGCTGGATCCGACGGATCAGGCCCTTCTCCGCCAGCATCCCCAGCGAGTCATACACAGCCTGCCGGGAGATGGACCCGATTTCGTTGTTGATCGCCTCGGCCGCTAGCGGCCGGCCGTGCCGTGCGGCGCCCCGCGGCACTGACCGGGCCGGCGGGTCAGCTCGTGCAGCCCCTGCCGTCGCGATCGCGGTCGAGCCGGTAGGGATCGGTGCCCGGCCGGATCACTGTCACCGGCTTCTGATCGGTGTGCAGATCGCCGCAGTTCAACGCGTCGCCGGGCAGATTCGGCAGGCACGGCTCGTACGCCGGGTGGCAGCCGGCCGCGGATGTCGTGGTGGCCGCGGCGGGTGGCGCTTCCGCCGACGACGCTGCCGGTGTAGATGAGGAGGTGTCCGGCGGATCCCCCACTTCGCAGACGGCCAGGCCGGTGGCCACGACCTCGAAGTCCGGCGGGGTGATCGACAGTTCCCAGCGGATCTTCACCGTTGCGTACTGAGTGAGATAGGCGCACGACGCCGCCGGGGCGCTGGGGCTGTACTCGGCGGGCCCCTTGGCGGACTTGGAGCGGTTCTCGCCGGCGGCGATGGCGTTCAGATTGCCGAGATCGTTGCTGAAGCGGTCCAGTAGCTCGTCGGCCCATTCCCAGGCGCCTGACACCCAGGCGTCGGCCAGCGCCACCACGTGGTCCACGTCGAGGTCACGCGGGTCGGTAAACGTCCGGTTCGTATACGGGTCGAACCATTCCCCGGACGCCACGGCGCAGCCCTCCGCGTTCATCGAGAAGTCCGCGGCCTCCATCTGCAGGATCTCGTGGCGCGTATTGACGCAGTCCCCGTCGGAGTCGACCCAGCCGGCGAAGTAGGCGCGGTCGTAGGCGGGCAGACTCGGATCGCTGTCGGCGACCAGCGGCCGCAATTGCTCGATCAGCTGTGCCGCGGCGTCGGTAACGGCAGGCTCGTTCACCGTCGTTACTGCGGGCGGTTCGTTTGCCCCAGAAGCGGTCGCCTCGGGGGATCCCGTGCCGGTGTCCTCGGTCGGACTGTCATCGCCGGTCGCCGGTGCCGAAGTGTCCTCGGGTGTTGCCGGTGCCGAAGTGTCCTCGGGTGTTGCGGAGGCCGCAGCCTCGTCGCCCGAAGCCGGCACGGCAGCGTCGCCCGCCGAGGCCTCATCGGAGCCATCGTTGCCCCCGGACCGGGCCGGGGAGGTCGCTTCGTCAGCGGTGGCAGCGTCCTCCTCGCGCAGGCCGGCCGTGGCAGGACTGTCGTCCTCCGGAGATGGGCCTGGCGCGGGTACCGCTCCGGCCGGCGAGGGAGCAGTCCCCGTGACTACCGGATCGCGTGCCGCCGTCTCCCCGCCGGAGAACAGGGCGCCGGCAACTCCGATCGCCACCCCGGCCACAACCAGCAGCAGCAGGATCCGCACAGCCGGCCGGTGCGGCGCCAGGACGCGCAAGAGTTTCGAAGCCACCGCGACCGAGGTTAGGTGAACTCCGTATCGGCGGTTTCACGGCCAGGTGCTCGGTTAGTCCTACCGTTTGGGCGAGATGTGTGTCTCAGACGATCGGCGTGCGGCAGCGAAATAGATCCATGGGCTGCGAGCCGCTACTCACTACGTCGCCACTGGTCGAGGCCCATCACGAGCGTATTCTCGAGCCACGGGCCGAAACGTCTCTCGGCCGCACCGACATCCTCCTTGTAGTTGACCTGGAACAGATCATCCGAAGCCGTCTGAAGCTCGATCACCTGCTGCTCGATCCCGTCGCCATCCCCTCGCTGGCGGCGGTAGAAGCACATTGATGCACCGACGACGCCCCGAAAATCACGCCCGACTGTGTGGAACGAGAGAAGGATTTCCGACCGGCCGGATTCGGTCACGAAGGCGATGCGAACCCACTCGTGGTAGTCGCGGATGTTCGCGAAGTAACCGAGCCGTTGAGCCGTGTCCACAACCTGGTAGCGGTACCAACCCCGCTGATCGGTGTCGTCGAGTCCAGTGTCCACGAAGATCCGACGGTCTGCGGCGCTGGTGCCGATGCGCTGTTCGAGACCGGAGCGAACTTCTTGGAACTTGTCTTCTGCAATCACTCGAAGACCTTCCGCGATCTCCTTCGCGCGCGCCGTCTCGTGGCGGAGATACCGATCCCGGCTGCCGAACGCTTCACCGATCGCATCCATCATCTGCTCGAGACGTGCCTCTTCCCGCTCGACCTCTCCGAGGATGCTCAGTGCGGCTCGGCACGACCGTTTCTGGATCGTGCCGATGAGTTCTGTCAGCGGGCGGAGATCGCCGGCGTCGGCGGCCTCCAGGGTGTCGATGTACCTCGAGCGGTCCTTGTGGTTAACGACGAGCGGGAACCAACCCGCACGGATCAACACCAGGGAGGCGAGGGCTCGCGCCACGCGGCCGTTGCCGTCCTGAAAGGGGTGTATCTGAATGAAACGGTGGTGTAGCCACGCCGCGGAGAGATCAGGCGCAACCTCACGCCCAGTGTGTTCGGCGTGGAGTTTGATCAGCCGGTCCATCTCGGCGGCGACGTGTTCGGGAGGACAGTACTCGTGGACCTTCCCGTCGTTGCGCGTAGGGTTGTTGGGCCGCTGTTTGTAATCGCCGCGGCGAAGCTTGATCTTTGTGGCGCGGCCGAACATGTCCACGCCCTCGGCGTAGTCCTGCTTGCGGGTCATGAGGGCGTGCAGTTCCTTGACGAACGACGTGGACAGAGGCCGTTCCTGGCGGACAACCTCGAAGAGCCACTCCACCGCCTCCTGGTGGTCTCGGATGATCCCGGCGATGAGTTCTGGTGAGCCGCCGTTGTCGTCGTGGGCAATGAGGGAGGTGTCGATTCCCTGTTCGACCAGCAGCCGGGTCGTCCCCTCGTCGAGCGTGTAGATCCGCTCAATGATTCCCGTCTCGATTGCCCACTCCCGGTTGAGGCGCTCGTTGAAGTCCTCCACCTGCTCCTCGGACAGTTCCCCGCGGGCCTCGGCCCAAACCGCAATGAGCGTCGGCAACTCGCCGCCGGCCGTCTCGATATCTTCGCTGCTGAGATCGGCTATCGGACGCCACTCGTGGTGGACGGCTCGGTCGGCCATGTTGCGACCCTATCCCGGCGCGTGGACTCGGTCGCGCCTTCTCCGGGGAGCAGTGTCAGGACTGAAGGAGGAGTCGGTTCCGGGGCGTTGCGGCCGCAGGAGGATCGTTCCTGTGGTGGCGCGGCCCTCGAGGCGGCGCTGCGCTTCGGCGGTGGCGGCGTCCGGCGCGGACCTTCTCCAGCCCTTCTCGCGGCCGGAGTCGGCGGCGGGGATTCCTCGCACCCGAGGCCCCCTCTGGACAGTTGGAGACCTTCTCAGCGATCACCCCGGGCGAGGGCACGTGTCTGCCGACAGGACGGTTATCGGCCTGGTCTTGCTGTTTGATGGGGCACGTGTTCTGATCTGAGGGTCCGCGCGCGCGGGTCGGGGCCTCGCGAGTCTGGCAGTAAGCGCTGTCGAGACAAGGAGGCCCCGAGATGGCTGATGTTACGCGTGTCCTGGTCGGTTTGGACGAGTTCGAGGTCACTGGGGCGGTGGAGGTCGCCGGTGTGTTGGAGGTGTCGGTGCGCGTCGCGCGCCCCGAGGCGCCGTGCCCGCGGTGCGCGACGTTCACCAGCCGGGTGAAGGAGTACCGCACGCAGCGGGTGCGCGACGGCCTGAGCTACGACCGTCCGACGGTGCTGGTGTGGACCAAGCGGCGGTTCCGCTGCGCCACACCGCGCTGTGTGGGCACCTTCACCGAGTCCACCGCCCAGGTGCCGCCGCGGCGCCGTGTGACGGCCCGGTTGTGCGCGGCGATCGCCCGCGCTGCGTGGGAGCGTTCCACCGCGGCGGTGGCGCGGTCGTTCTCTGTGGGTTGGGCCACGGCGTGGCGGGCGATCGTCGCGGCGGCGCGCCGCAAGCTCGCCGGTCGCCCACAGCGCCCGCCGCAGCGGTTGGGGCTCGATGAGACGACGTTCCGCCGCTACCGGAGCTACATGACCGGCCTGGTCGACCTGGACCGGTCCGCGTTGTGGGACTTTATCGAGGGACGGTCGAAGAAAGTGCTGGTCGACCGGCTCGACGCGCTCGGCGAGGACGTCAACGCGATCGAGGCGGTGGTGATCGACCCGTTCGCCGGCTACAAGGCCGCCGTGCGCGACAAGGCACCGCACGCCGTCCGGGTGGCGGACCGGTTCCACATGGAACGCCTCGCCACTCAGGCGCTCACCGACGTGCGAACTCGCCGCACCCAGGAAATCACCGGGCACCGCGGCCGCAAAGGCGACCCGTTCTACGCCGCCCGCCACGACCTGCTGCGAGCCCGTGAGAACCTCACCGCCGCCGGCCGGCGGCGCCTCGACGCCGCGTTCCGCTCCGATCCGTGGGACGAACTCGAGTGCGCCTGGACGCTCAAAGAAACACTCCGCGACGTCTACCGCAGCCCGGACCGCCCCGCCGCCGAGGCGGCGCTGGCGGACTGGCACCGCTGGGCCGACGACTACGACATCGCTGAGACGAACCGTCTCGCGAAGACACTCCGAGCGTGGGAACCCGAACTGCTCGCCTACTTCGACACCCGCCTCACCAACGGACCCACCGAAGGCGTCAACCGCATCATCAAAGCCGTCGAACGCCAAGGATTCGGCTACACCAACACCGAAAACTACCGCCTCCGCGTCCTCTACCGCTGCGCATGACACACTGACCCCGCCAGACAACCGAACCCCGCTGCCCCATCAAACGCGTAGAGCCGGTTATCGGCCTGGTCTTGCTGTTTGAGGGGCCGTAGGCATATCGTCGGCCCGGTGGTCATCGAACGCCGAAGGGTCAACGTCGAGGGTTTCAACCCGGATGTCGAGCTTCCCTACGAGCTGCGCATCCTCGACTTCGAGTCCGCGATGCAGGACGTCTACGACTTCTTCTACGACGTCAACGTCCACCTCACAGGTAAGGGACTGGGCCGGCTGGAGGACACGCTCAGGAAGGCGAATCTGTCGGGGACGCTTTCGGACATGCTGACGGCGAGCCTGGCGACGCACGCCCGAACTCTCGTGCAGAACCGGTACCACAATGGGCACCCCGATCTCGTCGTGCGGGGCGTGTATGCCAACGACGAGGTGAAGTCGGGAGAGAAGGGCGTCGAGGTCAAATCGACTCTGAAGAAGGGTGGAGCCGTCGATACGCACGGTGCTCGCGAGCAGTGGTTCTGCGTCTTCGTTTACAAGATTGACAACGAGACCGAGCCTGCGGTCGAACGGGAGCCCTTGAAGTTCACCGAGGTGTATCTCGCCCACGTCACACCCGACGACTTCCGGCGGAACGAGCGCGGCGAGCTGGGCACACGGACGGCCACACTCCATCGCGCCGGGGTCAACAAGTTGCGCGAGAGTTGGGTCTACCTGGACCGAGGGGCGGGCGACTCCACCTCGTAGTCGCGCAGCAGAGGGATCGCGTCCCTGGCGAGTTCCACGAACGAGGCGTCGAGTTCCACGCCAATGCTCTCGTAGCCGACGTGTTCGGCTGCAGCCAGCGTTGAGCCCGAGCCGGCGAAGGGGTCGAGCACGATCCCTGTTCCCAGCGGAAGGATCGCCCGGACGACTTGGCGCAGAAAGGCTTGCGGTTTCAGGCTGGGATGGGGAGCGAGCCGACGTTCGGCGGGACGGGTCGGTGCCGAGGCGATCACGTCGGCGAACGGCTGCTCGTCGGAGACGCGCCGAAGTCCACCCGTCCCCCAGTCGTTGAGATTGTCCTGCACGCGCCCGCTCAGGGGCTTGCGAAACAGCAGCCAGGGCTCCCAGCGGGATCGCGGCATCACGGTCACGCCGGGAAACTCCTCGTGGGCATTCTTCGGCCGGTCGCCGCCGCGCATTGTCATCACGAGTCGGACGATCTCGCCGCGGCGCTCGAATCCCATCCCGCAAATGGCTGTCGCAGCGTGATGGGAGAGGAGTGGATTCGAGGCAACGAGAACGTGCGCTCCCGGCACGAGGACCGGCAGGAGTATCCCGGCCCAGCGTCCGAAGAAGCACCGAAGGCTGTCGATGTCGGCGTCAGTGAGGGTCGTGAACCGCGGGACCGGAGAACGTCGGTGGCCGTCGAAGGTCGGAGGGATTCGCCACACGCCGCCACGGCCGTTGCGGAGTTTCTCCTGCTGGGACGCGCTGTATTCGACGAGCCCGTAGGGCGGGTCCGTCACGACTCCGTGCACCGACTCGACGTCGCGCTCTGCCAGCCAGTCCAGACAGTCGGCGTGGAACAGAGACGCGCGTCCCGACCGGACAGCCGGCTGCCGAACCGGTGTGGGGGCGGCGAGTTCGAGCGCCTCAGGCGATCCGATAGACGCCACGTCGCACCCTTTCGAATGGCTTCCCGTCGCCGGCGTTGAGGTTGAGGTAGCTGCGGACGGACGAGGCCGAGACGTAGCCCCCCAGTCGATTGGCAACTGCTGCATGGATCTCCCGTACGTGGAGTGGGCCACCGGCGTCAGCAAGAGCGGACTCGATCGCGTCGCGAACCTCACCGGGTCGGCGTCGGCGCGCCGGATTCCTGGGGGAAGCGACTGTCATGTGCGACAACGTAGACGTCCAGACGTCAAGTAGCGCGGACCCTCACGTCACATCACGGGTACGGGGTCCCGAGCGCGTCCTCCCGGTCGCGGCAACCGAGGATATCCGGGTCGTTCTGGGACGGCACACCAGCCCATCGGCAGTGAGATTCGCCTGTGTGGGTGCGCCTGCGGCGCCCCGGCCTGCCGGGATGCCCACTCGTTTGCAGCACGGCGGCGAATGGCTGTGCCGCTACGGCCGCAGGAGGATCTTTCCCGTGGTGGCGCGGCCCTCAAGGCGGCGGTGCGCTTCGGCGGCCTCTACGAGTGGGAGTTCCAGGCCGATGCGGACGTTCATGCCGTCGTCGATCCAGTCGAAGAGATCCTGCGAGCGGCTCAGCAGGTCGGCGCGTTCGGAGACGTGGTCCCACAGTGTGGGGCGGGTGAGGAACAGCGAGCCTTCCTGTGACAGCCGCAGCGGGGCGATCGGTTCCACCGGCCCGGAGGCGTTCCCGAAGGTGACCATTGTGCCGCGGCGGCACAGCAGGCCGAGGCTGGCATCGAAGACGGCTGCGCCGACCCCGTCGTAGACCACGTCAAGCGGGCGCGGCCCGGCGATGTCGACAATCGCCTCGGCGAAGTCCACGTCGCTGTAGAGGATCACGTGGTCGGCGCCGGCTCCGGCGGCGAGTTCGGCTTTCGCCGGCGAGCCAACCGTGGTGAACACCTCGGCGCCGATGCGTTTGGCCATCTGGATCAGAAGCAGCCCGGTCCCGCCCGCGCCGGCGTGGATAAGGCAGCGCTGCCCGGGTTGTAGGGCGAACGTGTCGATGACGAGGTAGTGCGCCGTCAGTCCCTGCAGCATGACCGCGGCCGCGGTGTCCAGCGTGACTGCACCAGGGACCGGCACGACTCTCGCGGCGTCCAAGGCGCAGCGCTCGGCGTAGGAGCCCTGGCTACCGCACCATGCCACGCCGTCACCAACCGCCACACCAGTCACGTCCGCGCCCACGGAGGTCACCGTGCCGGCGCCCTCGAGCCCGGCGGTGAACGGCAGGGGGATCTTGTACAGACCACTGCGCTGGTAGGTGTCGACGAAGTTGACCCCGGCGGCGGCCACGTCCACGACCACCTGGCCGGCGTCGGGAGTGGGGTCGGGCTGCTCCTCGAGGGCGAGAACCTCGGGGCCGCCGTATGCAGAGATCCGGATAGCGCGCACAATGCCTCCTCAGGTGGGTGGGGTGTCGGGGCTCGAAATGGTCCGCCCACCGTATGCGCGGCCCGTCGAGTCTGCTCAGCGGACGATCATGACGCGGGGTGGCCGGCGGCTGCTCGGCGGGCTCTCATCCTCTCGTGGGCCTCGGGGGAGCCGTCGTGCCAGGTGCCGACCCAGGCATCGACTGGGATCACCGGGGTGCCGTAGTTGCACTCGAAGTACTTGTGGTGCAGGTCGTGGAAGTAGTCGCCGGCGGGGAGGGTGCGGTCGCCGGCCACGACGATCCGGTCAAAGTTGGAGTGGCCGAGCGACGGGGCCAGGCCGGTGAAGATCTGCGTCACGATGATGATGAACGGGTTTGCGGGGATGAACAGGAAGAACACCGGCGTGGAGAAGTACAGCAGGTGCTCGATGGGGTGCATCGACAGGCCCGACCACGGTCCCGTGTTGACGTTCTTGTGGTGCAGGTAGTGCGCCCAGCGGTACATCGGCCTGGTGTGCAGGAACCGGTGGGTCACGTAGAAGTAGCCCGCCACGAGCCAGAACGAGAAGACCGTCATCACCACCAGGTAGACGACCCAGCCGGCCCCGTCGCTCCAGCGGACGTGCGGGATGTAGTCGTTGGCGTAGCACCAGTAGAGCAGCGCCTCCCAGAAGGTCCAGAAGACGGGTGCGCTGGCGAGGCTCCAGAACGCGTTGTCCCACGCCTGGTTGCGCCACAGGAACCGGCGCGCGGTGGTACTGGGCCACTGGTCGTCGTATTTGAACCGCATCCCCTGCGACCGCCGCACGTAGAGCCACAGGTGGATGGCGCTCACCCACACCGCGACCATCACGAGGTTGCGCACGTAGATCTCGGCGACCCAGCCGATCTCGAAGCTCTGCATGCGGGCCATGGAGGGGGTGAAGAAGTTCCATACCACCACCGACAGCCCGATGTAGAACAGGCCGTAGGGCCACATGAGCAGCTTGGTCAGTTTGGCGATCGTCTTCAGCGACTCCGAGGGCCTGGTCAGGAACTTCGGCGGCTCCATCGGAATGCCGTCCGGCACGTAGCCCTGAACCCTCGTCATCGACTCACCTCCCCCGGCCCGCGGCTGGCGTGGGTTCCCACGGTGCACCACCCCCTGATGAGCGGACAATACTAGAGGGCATCGGTACCGGGCAGGGTGACCGTGGGGTTCGGAGTCGTTGCCGACGCCCGATGCCGGTCGTGAGGCTCTCGTCGCCCTCGGAATCCGTCCGGACTGCCACACCCATCGAGCCCCAAGCCTTCTCCGAAACCGGATCAGCCCCGCCACCGCCCCCGGAACCCGCCCAACCCGACACCGCACTGGATTCGCAAAACGCGGACGACGACTCCAGGTCAAACAGGAGTCTCGTCGTCTTGGTGGTGGTAGCCGCCGCAGTGGTTCTCACCACTTGGGCGCGGGCGACGCGTCGGAGGGCACGCCGAACCCCTCCGTCCGTCTGACGCCAGGAGGGCGCGGGTTAGCGGCCGGCGAGGCGTTCGATGACGGGGGCCATCTCTTCTGCTACCGCGGCTGGGAGGGCGATGTAGGAGAAGCCCCAGCGCTCACGCCGGGCCTCGAGGGTGGCGACGCATTCATCGACGGTGCCGAAGAGGGCGTGGGGCGTTGCCAGAGCCTGCTCGGTGCCGAGCCCGAAGCCGGGTGCGAGGGCGGCGGCGAGCGACCGGCGGTCGTCAGTGATGCCGGCCAGGAACACCCCGACATTGAGTTCGATGGCGTCGAGGCGCGAGCCGGCGGCGTCGCGGACGACGGCCACCTTCTCGTCGGTCGCGTCGGCCGTGGCGGTGGCGGCGGCCCGGTCGTCCACGACCCCTGCGTTCAGGCGGAGGTTGACCCCGACGATGTCGGCTCGCTGGGCTGCCAGCGTCAGCATCCTCGGTCCCCCTCCGGCGAGCATCAGCGGCGGGCGAGGCCGCTGGCGGGGCTTGGGTCGGGAGTCCAGTCCGCTGATCGTGTAGTGGTCGCCGGCGAAGTCGAACGGCCCGTCGGCGAAGCAGCCGTCCAGAACCGACACGGCTTCGGCCAGCCGTTCGATGCGCACCCCCGGTCGGTCCAGCCGGATGCCGGCCTGCTCGTAGTCGGCGGTCATCCAACCGGCCCCGATGCCGATCTCGAGCCGCCCGTTCGACAGCCGGTCGAGCGTGGCGAGTTCCTTCGCCAGGACGACGGGATGGCGGTAGTCGTTGGCGAGCACCAGCGTGCCGACCCGCAGCGACGACGTGGCCATCGCGGCGGCGGTGAGAGTCACCAGCGGTGCGTTCCGCTCGTCGAAATGGTCGGTCGTGAGCATGCAGGAGTAACCGAGGTCCTCGGCCCGGTGGGCCTGGGCCGCTAGCTCGTCGTGGTCACTCGTGCCATCCAGGGTGACGGCGAACCGGAAGGGATGGGTCATGGCTGCTCCTGTCCTGGACCCGCTCACCGCGGCCACCCGCCGTCACGCTACGGCGATGGGAGGTCCCAGCCGTCGTAGCGGCCGATCCCCATAGCTGAGTACACCTAGCGGCCGGCGAGGCGCTCTACGACGGGGGCCATTTCCTCTGCCGCCTCGGCCGGCAGGGTGACATACGAGAAGCCCCAGCGCTCACGCCGGGCCTCGAGGGTGGCGACGCATTCGTCGACCGTCCCGAACAGGGCGTGGGGCGATGCGAGGGCCTCTTCCGTACTGAGCCCGAATCCGCCCGCGAGGGCCGCGGCGAAGGAGTGGCGGTCGTCGGTGATGCTGGCCAGGAACGCCCCGACACTGAGTTCGATGGCGCCGAAGCGGGAACCCGCGACATCTCGCACGAGGGCCACCTTCTCGTCGGTCGCCTCAGCCGTGGCACCGGTGGCGACGCTCTCGTCCATCACACCGGTGTGCAGGCTCACATTTACCGCCACGATGTCCGCTCGCTGGGCAGCCAACGTCAGCATCTTCCGGCCCCCTCCGGCCAGCAGCAGCGGCGGGCGGGGCCGCTGGTGGGGCTTGGGTCCGGCGTCGAGCCCGCTGATCGTGTAGTGGTCGCCGGCGAAGTCGAACGGACCGTCCGCGAAGCAGCCGTCCAGCACCGACACGGCCTCGGCCAGTCGCTCGATGCGCAGCCCAGGGCGGTCCATGCGAAGGCCGGCCTGCTCGTAGTCGGAGGACATCCAACCGGCCCCGATGCCGACCTCGAGCCGCCCGTTCGACATGCGGTCGAGCGTGGCGAGTTCCTTCGCCAGAACGACGGGATGGCGGTAGTCGTTGCAGAACACCAGGCTGCCGACCCGCAGCGACGACGTGGCCAGCGCGGCGGCGGTGAGCGTCACCAGCGGTCCGTTCCGCGCGTCGAAATGGTCGGTCATGACCATACAGGAGTAACCCAGATCCTCGGCCCGGCGGGCTTGGCCGGCTATCTCGTCCTGATCACTGGTTCTCTCCAGCGTGACGCCGAACCGGAATGGGCGTGTCATGGCTGCTCCTGTCCGGGATCCGCTCACCCGCGGCGGCCCGGCGTCACGCTACCGGCGACCGCCGCCACGGGCGGACCGGATCGGCAGCGGAGCCCGCGCCGGGCGTGTCAGCGCATGGCTGTGAGGACCCGGCCGACGGTGTCGTGGCCTCGGCCCACGATCTGCTCGTAGGCGTCGGGGTCGGTGGCGCCCTCGGTGACGATGACCATGACGCAACTGCCCGACAGGTCGCCCAAAGCCTCCCGGGCCGCAGGATCGGCGAGCAGGGCCACCAGCCCGGCCAGGGAGGCGGCGCCGGTCTCGCCGGCCACGACGGCGGCATCCGCGAGGTCGCGCATGGCTTGGCGGGCCGCGTCGTCATCCACCGAGACGAACCAGTCCACGCCGGTGGCGAGACGGGGCCAGGCGATCATCGACGGCCGCCCGCAGTTGAGGCCCACCATGATCGACCGGTGCGGGCCGGGGACGTGGGTGATCCCCCCGGCGAGGGCCGACGCCTGCACGCAGTTGGCGTCGATGGGCTCCACTCCCACGATGACCGGGCGGTGCTCGGCGGAGCGGTAGTGCGTCACCGCCGCCGACATGAACGCCCCGACGCCCATCGGCACCACCACGAGTTCGGGAGACTCCAGGCCGCTGGCGCCGATGGCGTCGTCCACCTCCGCGAAGATCGTCGTGTACCCCTCGATCACCTGCGCCGGGATGGTCTCATAGCCCGCCCACGACGTGTCCGACACGACGATGCAACGGTCACCTGCCTCCTCGGCCGACCGGGCGACGGCGTCGTCGTAGTCGCCCGCCACGATGGTGACCTTGGCGCCCTCCCATTCCATGGCCTCGATGCGGGCCGCCGCCATGCCCGCCGGCACGAAGATGTGGGCGTTGAAACCCAGCAGCCGGGCCATGAAGGCCACCGCCCGGCCGTGGTTGCCGTCGGTGGCGGCGGCCAACTCGAACGGGCGCAGGTAGGCCAGCCGGGCGGCCAACTCGTTGATGTTCCCCCAGCGGGCCGGCTCGGCGCCGATGTGGGCGCAGATGGCCCGGTAGGTGGCCCACGTGGCGCCGAGGATCTTGAACGACGGCAGGCTCATGCGGCGTGTCTCGGCCTTGATGAGGACACGGCCCACGCCCAGCCGCTCGGCCAGGTCGGGGGCGTCGAGCAGCAGCGTCGGCGAGTAGGCCGGCATGCGGCGGTGGAAGGCGAGGATGTCCGCCGGCGCCGGTGGCCAGTCTCGATCCTCGCGCAGCGGGTTGGGGGTCACCAGTACAGACATCACCACTCCTCGTTGAGCGCACGCGGTCCCGCGCCCAGTCTTGCCCACGCCGGCGCCCCTGTGACGGCAGGCAGCGGTCGTACGCTGATCGCGTGACCGCACCGGGGCCGATCCTGCTCGGCAGCCTCCCCGTTGCAGCTCGCGGGAACCGATCGGCCCCGTCGGGCGTCGTTGGGGGTGATGGACGCTTTCCTCGCCGTCGTCGGCAACGAAACGATGATCCCGCTCGCGGTGCTGGATGACCGCATGATCGCCGCCGACTTCGACGACTTCTACCGAGTCGAGTACGCGCCGATGGTGCGACTCGCCCGAGGCTTGGTGGACACGTCGGAATGCGCCGAAGAGATCGCGCAGGACGCCTTCGCTCAGGTGTTCGAACGTTGGAATCGTCTCGACGAACCCGGCGGCTACCTGCGCACGGCGGTTGTCAACGGCGCCCGCAGCGAACTGCGCAAGCGCGAGGTCAGACGACGGGTCGGGCTTCCCCAGCGCCCACCGCTCACGGCGGAGCCGGACTATCTGGTCGACGCCCTCAACCAACTCTCCCTCAGGAGAAAGACGGCACTGGTGCTGCGCTTCTACGGCGGCATGTCCGAACGGGAGATCGCCGAGACCATGGGTGTACGCCCCGGCACGGTCAAGAGCCTGGTGTCGCGGGGCCTGGCAGACCTCCGAGCGGTGATTGAAAGATGACTACGAGAGGTATTTGAAAGATGAACGAGAACCGCAACCGCGATCCGCAGCCCGGGGCCGACGAGGCACTTGGTGCCGCCCTCGGCGAAGCCATCGGCAGGCAGGCGGAATCCCCTGTCACCTCGCCGCCGGTCACCGATATCGCCCAGCGGGCCGCTGCACGGGCCAGGGCACGCAGTGTCCGCCAGGCGGTGGTGGGTGTCGCGGCCGCAGCGGTCCTGATCGCCGGCGGCGTCGTGGCATGGAACACGCTCGGCGGCGACGGCGGCGGCGGGAACGGAAGTGTCCTCGTCGCCACCGAACCGACCGTGCCCGAGCGGGTACCGACATCGGACGGGCCTGCCGAACCGGGTGCGAGCGACGCCACGCCGGCCGCGCCGCAACCCGCTGAGCCGGCTGCACCCGAGCCGGCGGGCACCTCGGACGATGCGGGGCAAGAACCGTCGGGGGTTACCGCGGATGATCCCACGCCGGACGATCCCAACCCGGAGGCGCTGTCCACGGGACCCGTGCTTGTGTGGACCGAGGTCACCCTCGACCCGGACATGGGACTCGTCGATGTCTACCGGCTCGAGTCCGTGGGAGACGGGCGCATCGTTGCCCGCGCCTGGGACGGCTCCCGTGACTTTGTCGTCGTCAGCGAGGACGGCACCACGTGGACCGCACTACCCGTGCCCACCGGCATCTCGATCTCGTCGGACCACGTCGACATCGCCGGGGACCGCTGGGTGGTCGGGGGACAAGACACAGCGGATTTCCTGGCCCCCAGCCGGGTCTTCTTCTCCGACGACGAGGGCGCCACCTGGACCGAGTTGGTCATCGACATCGCCGTCGACGACACCCTGCCTTCGTACTGCCACCAACGGTCATGGGTGGAATCGGTGCTGGCGTCCGGCGACCGGATCGTGGTGCTGGTCGGGAGTTATGTCGATCTCGATCTGCAGGCGCTGCTCGTGGAACGGGGCTTGGCGCCCGACCGGGAATCGATCTTCCAGTGGGATCACGGCGAAAGTTCGGTCGTGTTCTATCTGGGCGAACCCAACGACCCCGAGCGGGTCGAGGTGCCCCACAGCGAGTTGGGTCTCGCGCCCGGCCAGGAGGCACCGTGCACGGGGTCGGACAGTGAGCGCATCCGCATCCTCACCAGCGACGGCACAGACACCGAAACCGCGGCAGATCGCCGGGGGTGGAGCAACTCGGCCATCAGCACCGCGGACGGTTTCGACATCACTCTCTCCACACCCGACGGACCGCTGCGGTTCACCTCCCCCGACGGCCGCACCTGGAGCGAGACCTCTACCGCCGGCGACGTCTACAACAACGCCGCCCGCGGTGCCGACGGCACGATCTGGCACACCGGCTGGGTCGCCAACAACGCTTTCCGTGTCCAACGCTCCGGCGTCGGTGAGGCCCCGACAACCGTTGCGACGTTGTTCGACGGTCTCCAGCCCGGCGACGTGCTGGCAGCCGGGCCGGCCGGTTTGGTCGTCACGGCGATGCCGCGGCCCGACGCTGTAATCAGCGGCCTGCCCACGGTACGGATCGCCAAGGACGGCTACGAGCTGCGCTTCAACGAACCCGAAGGCGGCTTCACCCTGTGGGACCTCACCGGGGACGTCGCCGTCCGCGAGTTCGGGCCCGAGGCCTTGCAGAGCGTCACTGCTCCCGAAGGCATCCGGGAGGTCACCGACGACGCCGGGGCCGTTACCTTGGTGTTCGAGGACCCCGAGACCGGCGACGACCTCGTGGCGTTCAGCCAGGAGGACGTGTCATCCGAAATCGAGGCAGCCGCTTATGGCGTGGGCGAGTCCGGGTGGCCTGAGCAGCCCGCCACCTGGATTGGGTGGTCGGCCGACGGTGTCGACTGGGGATGGCAGATTGCCGGTGACGCCTTCGGAATCGACGAGGACGACGGCTACCCGTGGGTCGACCTCGCCGTGGGCGACGACTTCGTGTTTGCCCGTGTCGAAGTCTTCACGATCTCCGACGGCGTTGCGACAGCCGCCGGAACCGGCGGACCGGCTCCGGCCCCGGTCCTACCCTCGACCTCACGTTGGTTCATCGCATCGGTGCAGTAGCGCGCTCTCTAGCCCGTGCCTAACCCCTGTTGCGGGCCCCGCCCGTCAGCGGGGCCCGCACTACTTGATCCGGCGGTCGACTCCTGATGGCCGCCTGTCCGGCCCCGCCCGACCGCCTGCCAACGCCGTGTTGAGAATCTGCTGAGCAACTCGCCTGACAACCTCTCTCGTCATCCCGCCCCTCTCCCGATGCTCCTATGGTTGTCAAGTCGTGTTTTGGGTGAGGTGGTTGTGGTAGCGGGTGGCGAGGTTGTGGTTGTGGTAGGTGCCGCGTTCGAGTGCGGAGATGCGGGTGGGGTGGGTGTTGAGTGCTGCGGCGGTGGCGGTGATGGTGGTGTGGGTTTGGAGGCGTCGTTGGCGCAGGTCGGCTCCGTGGGGGGTGTCTGGCGGGTTGGTGAGGAGTTGGTGTATTTCGCGTGCGATGTGGCGTTTGAGGCAGCGGATGATGTCGCGGCGGGTTTTGCCTTCGGCGCTGCGCCGGTTTGAGGTGTGTCTGAGTCTTCCGCGGAGATTGGGGTTGGTAATTAACCAAGTTGGGGGGTGTTCTCGGGTGTGGTTGTTGTTGTCTGGCGGTTGTGGTCGAGGCGTTGTTGGTGGGCTCGTTTCAGGCCTTGGCGTCGGGCCTCGCGGATGTGTTCTCCTCGGTGGTGGTGTTCGTCGTCGGGGGTAACGTAGCCGATTGCCTGGTGGAGGCGGACGGTGTTGTACTCGACGCGGACGCGGGCCAGCTCGACGTCGAGCTGTTCGGCGTCGGTGATCGTTGCGAGGTGGGGCCATTCGTGTTTGATGTGTCCGAAGAACGACTCGATCCACGCCTGGTCGGTCGGGGTGTGTGGTCGGCCGTGGTGCTGGGCGATGGCCATGAGTGTCATGTAGGCGCGGGTGGCTGTTGAGGTCATGGCCGGGCCGTTGTCGGACACGGCGAGCAGGATCGGCCGGTCGGGGCCGTCGGCGTCGAGGTCGAGGCGTTCGTCGGTGAGCAACTCGTCGAGACCTTCGGCGAGCAGGGCGGCGTCGAAGACGACGCGGACCTGTGTGGAGGTCTCTTCGGTGGAGACCAGCGTCGCGATCCAGCGTCGCGAGACCATGTCGACGATCGCGAACACGACCCGTCGGGCGGCACCGAAGTGGGTGACGTCCCAGATCCAGATCCGGTTGGGTTCCCACACCAGCCAGGGCGGCCACGGTGTGCGAACTCGCCGTGGCTGCGCCGGCTGTTGGGCCAGGACGAGGCCGTGAGCAGCGAGAACACGCCGAAACGTTGACGGCGAGACCCACACCTTGGACTGGTAGGAGCCGCGGTGCGCGAGCTTGCGATGCGACCGGTCCACCGGACCCCACTCCTCGGCGGTCTCCAAGATCGCCTCCACCTCACCGTCCAACAGGCGATGCACGGCCGTCGCGCCGACGCTGCGGTCCTCCAGATCGCCGTCGCTGCGCCGGGCGCGCCAGCGGTGCACCCGATCATCGGAGACCTGCCACAGGCCGGTTGCCCAGCGGTGCGCGAACCCGCCGGCGACCGCGTCGTCGACAGTGCAAAGAACCAGTTCCTTCACCTCGGCGGGGACTCGCGCCGGGACCGGTCCGCTCAGCCCCATCCCGATTTTCCCCGGATGATCGCCAACTCGATCGCTTGCGCCTTGACCGCCTCGGTCAGCTGACCAATCTCGTTGCGTGCCGCCTCGAGCTCCCAGTTGCGTTGGCTCGCCGGCCGACCAGGCCGGCGAGCCAACGCCGCCAACGCCGCGTCCTTCACCGTCCGACGGATCGTGATGATCGTCGACACGTCCACCGTCCACTTACGGGCCGCCTCGGCCTGGGTCACCTCCCCAGAGGTGACCTGCAGGAAAATCTCCCACTTCGCCTCCGCGGACAACTTCGTCGGCCGACGCCGACCGTCTCCAGTAGTCATCTGATGCTCCTTCGCATGTCAGCGAGAAGACCACCAAACTAGGTTAATTATTCAACACCATCTCCGCGGTGAACTCAGACGCAGCACAGGTTGGCGTAGTCGCGGGTGCGTTGGTCGCAGGTGAGGCGGACCATGGTGATGCGCCAGAGGGCGTTGTTGGCTTGGCGGTTGCCGCCGCGGTTGAGTCGGTGGCGGGTGTGTTGGCCCGAGGACGCTTGGACGGGGCTGGCGCCGCACAGCGCGGCGAAGGACGCGTCGGTGGCCATGCGCTGGGGGTTGTCGCCGGTTGCGGCGAGCAGGGCGGGGTTGGCCGCAGCGCACAGGCGTCGGAGTTCGGCGTCGAGTTCGGTGATCTCGCCGCTGAGCGCCTGGTGGCGTCGTGCGAGTGTGCGCAGCGCCCGTTTCGCAGCGGCGGTGACCTCGTTGGTGGCCGAGCTGGGGCGCAGGCGGGCGCAGGCGTCGACGAGGGCGCCGGGGCGCAGGCCGGCGAGCTGGTCTTTGAGCTGTTCGGGGGCGGTGACGAGGAGGCCGTGGATCTGGTTGATGGCGCTGGTGCGGGCCTTGAGCGCCGAGCGTCGGACGGTGTGCAGCATCCGGATTGCTGCCACCGGACCGTCGCCGCTTTTGGGTTGGGCTGTGGCTTCGCCGCACAGCGCGGCGCGCGCCGCGGCTTCGGCGTCGGCGGTGTCGGACTTGCCGTAGCGCCGCCGCGCCTGGCGGTTGGGACGGTTCACCTCCACCACCGCCACGCCGACCGCGGCGAGGTGACGCGCCAAGCCGGCGCCGTAGCTGCCGGTGCCTTCCACGCCGACGATCCTCAGCGGACCCCAGGACCTCAACCAGGCGACGAGTTCGCCGTAGCCGGCCACAGTCGCCGCGAACGACGCCGTGTCCAGCATCCGCCCCGCCCCGTCCACGGCTGCGGCGACGTGGTTGTCACGATGGGTGTCCACCCCACCGATCACTTCAACAGGTTTCTCCGACATAATGGTGCTGCCCTCCTTCGAGCAAACCAATGGGTCAAGGGCACCACCGGCCGGGACGGCGGACAGGACACTCAGGGTGTTCAACTCAAAGCTCCTATCAGGTCACGTCCGCCCGACCGGTCGGTGCGCGTCCCCGACCAGCACCAGGCCGACAGATCGGAAACAAGGCACCACGGCCAACATCCCGGCGGGTCAGACCCACCACCAATCGGGAACCCCAACAGTATGAGTGTCATCCCGGCGAAGGCCGGAATCCACTTCCCAGCGGCCCGACCTGCGGCGCGGATGAAGTACTCAGCAGCCTCCTAGCCCGCAGGTTCCTGACGGGTGGGGACTCGCCAGGTGACGTACGCGAAGCCGACGGCGCCCGCTGCCAGGACCACCGCCCGGATTGACCAGGTGCTCAGCAGGAGCCCTGTACTCACGCCCACCGCGGTCACGATCATGGCGCAGGCGGTGATCTTGGCCCGGCGGGGCATCCCCAATCCGGCCCGGTAGTCGGCCACCAGCTTCCCGACCACGGGAAGGTTCAGCAACCATCGCTCCAGGCGGGCGCTGGATCGGGAGAAGGCGCCCGCGGCGAGGATGAAGAAGATCATCGACGGCAGGCCCGGCACCACGACGCCCACCGCGCCGATGCCCACGAGTAGCAGTCCGGCGACGATCCAGACGCCACGCAGCAGCCTGCTGCGGGCCGGCGCCGGTAGGCCGCCTGCGTCGAGGTCGCCGGGCGGTTCAGCCGGCGAGTTCGATGATGTCACCGGCCGCCAGGTAGGCCATGAGGACGATCACTGCTGCGTTGATTGCACCGACCGGCCATTTCAGCCGGTGGTCCGCCTGCCGCAACCGGCGGATGCTTAGCACGTTGAACCCGATCGCCACGACACCGATGGCCAGGCCGAGCGCAGGTCCCACCAGGTCGGCCCACCCCAGCACCGGCAGTAGGTACGGCAACACGATGTAGCTCAGCAGGCAGCGGGTGCCCGAGACCACCATCGACTGGCTGAATCGGCGCTCAGCAGCGGCACGTGGAGCAGTCCCGGCCGGCGCCTTCGGCGAGGTCAGTGCGTTGATCTTCGCAGCCTAGGAGCCCACCGAGTAACTCCGCAGTCCACCTCTTCCGATGCTCCTATGAGTGTCATCCCGGCGAAAGCCGGGATCCACTGCCCAGCGGTCCGAGCCGTGCTGCGGGCGGATTACTCGGCACTCTCCCGGAGTCCGGGACGCCATCGGGGACAGCGACCGCTGCGCCGGTGGTGTGTGGCGCGGGTCCAAGTGGCCGTATGATGGCCGTACAAAACGGCGGGAAGCGGAGGAATGCACCGTGGCTGAGAGCGCAGGCCGGGCGCGCAGCGCACGCCTCGAGGTTCGAACCACCCCGGAGGACCGGAGGCTCATCGACGAGGCGGTTGCAGCGTGCGGGACGGGCCTCACCGAGTTCGTGGTGTCCAACCTCCGGGTGGCGGCGCAGCAGGTGCTGGCCGATCGCACAGAGTTCGTTCTCGACACCGAGGCTCAGAAGGCGTGGGAGGATCTGAACAGGCGTCCCGCCCGCGACCTGCACGGGCTGCGCGAACTCATGGCCCGCTCATCGCCGTTCACCGACGAGTGACGATTCGGTACCGGCCGCCGCGCCTGCTCGCGCCCGGCGACCACCTCGACGACTTCGAGTGCCGCTCCGACACGCAAACCGAGTGGCTTCGCCGCCACGCCCGGCAGGCGGATGCGACAGGCACGAGCAAGGTGCTCGTGGTCACGGCGCCGGACAGTTCCGAGGTGGTCGCCTACTACGCCTGGTGCATGGCCGGTATCGCCATAGCGGACGCGCCCGTGCGCCTGCGCAGAGGGGCGGGCCGATACCCCCAACCCGTCGCCCTGCTTGCCCGCCTCGGCGTGTCGGTTCGCCACGAGGGCCGTGGACTCGGTGCCGGACTACTCCGCGACGTGATTCGCCGAACCGCCCAAGCGGGACACGAGATTGGGTGCCGCGGCCTTCTGGTCCACGCCGAGACGGACGACGCCCGCGGCTTCTACCTCCACCTGGTCCCCGAGTTCGAGCCATCACCCACCGACAGGCTCCACCTCGTGCTGATGGTGAAGGACATCCGCAGACTGCTCCGAGACTGACGTCACGACGGGCGACCCGGGCAAGGGCGTTGGTCCTGGGGGTTGGGTTGACCGTCAGCCTGCCGTGGGGGCGTGCTCAGTGAGCCATTTCTGCCAGCGGGGTTCGTCCCGCTCGGCGGCGGTGGCGCCGTCGGTTCCGTAGAGGTACGACCAGATCGAAACGGTGACGTGCTCGCCGTCACCCTCGACGGCCAGGAAGGCCGTGCCGGGCGCCGGCCGGTAAAGCACGAGAGCGACCCACCGCGGGGTCACATCGGCGACGGTGCCGGCCAGAGCGGGCACATCTTGCGTCGTGACCTCGATCCGGTCGCCGACGGCTGGGGCGGGCGGGATGCCAAGGGCGTCGGTTAGTGCCGCCCAGGCCGCCTGCCGCGGCCCGGCCCACATCGCCATGGGGAGGGCGGCAGTGGCGGTCCCCCCGGCGAAGTGCTGCAGATGCAGGCGGAGGTTGCACATGAACAGGCGCCAGCCCTCGGTCATGCCGTCATATTGAGCGTCGTGCTCGGGGCCCGTGCCGAAGCCGGTGTTGACGAGCCGCACAACGCACCGGTCGTCGCCGCAGGCCTCGACCGTCCACTCGAACGCCATCCCGTCGACACCCTCGCCGCCGTCGAAGACCACCCGGTGAGGCGGCTCCCAGACCGCCACCCGACCGGTGATCTGCATCTCCGGCCCCGACCCGAACGACGCCGTGGCAGCGCCCCCCGCACGCTCCTCCACCGTGTGCGGCACGTACCACGACGAGATACCCGGCCCCGTCGCCACGGCCCGCCAGACCTCCTCCGGTCGACCTGGAACGACGACGTCGAGTTCTATCGGCGAGTAGTCATCGGACAAGGTGCACCTCCCGGGCTCAGCGCGGCGCCATTCTCGTCATTCCGGCAGGAGCCGGAATCCACTGACCAGCGATGCGGTCGGCACGGTTGATCGTGCCCTCGGCTACCAGCTAACTCGACGAGCCGGTGTTGACGACCGGCGTTGTGGGCTGCTCGCTGGTGAGCACGACGAGCAGGTTGGCCACCAGCGACGCCTTGGCGTCCTGGTCGAGTTCCACGACGGACCGCTCCGCCAGCAGCTCCAGGGCGTCCTCCACCATGCCCACGGCGCCCTCGACGATCGTGCGGCGGGCGGCCACCACCGCGGCGGCCTGCTGGCGGCGCAGCATCGCCTCGGCGATCTCGGTGGCGTAGGCCAGATGGTTGAGCCGGGTCTCGATCACCTCGACGCCGGCCCGGTCGAGCCGGGCCTGCACCTCGGTGTGCAGCGTGGCCGCCACCGTGTCGGGGTCGGCGCGCAGCGACACCCTGTCGCCGTCGAAGTCGTCGTAGGGGTACCGCGTGCCGAGGTGGCGGATGGCGGTCTCGCTCTGCACGTACACGAAGTCCTCGAAGTCGTCCACGTCGAAGATGGCACGGGCCGTGTCGACGACTCGCCACACCACCACGGCGGAGATCTCGATGGGGTTGCCCTCGGCGTCGTTCACCTTCGACACGCTGGTGATGAAGTTGTGCACCCGCAGCGACACCTTGCGCGACTCGCTTCGGGTGAACGGGTTGACCAGGTACCAGCCCGCCTTCGTGACGGTGCCCCGGTAGCGGCCGAACATGATGAGCACCAGCGCCTGGTTGGGCTGCACCACGTACTGCCCCGGCCACACGATGATGAACAGGATCGCGCCCACCGGGATCAGCACGGCCAAGGGCCTCGCCACGGTCGCACCGACACCGCCGCCGACGATCAGCCCCAACCCGACCAGCGCCAGGAAGACGCCGACCAGCCCCGGCAGCGTCTTGGCCGGGCGCGTCTCCACGGAGACGATGCCGGGATGTGCGTGCTCTCCACCCTTGTCGGGCGTGGGTGCGAGTGCTTCGCTCATGCGGGCGACCCTACCGGCACGTAAAGCCAGCCAGATCCCCAGCCTGACTCATGACCCCGCGAGTCGCGGGGCCTTCGCCACGAGTCACGCCTCTCGGGCCGCCATCCCGACCATGCCGGCGAGATCGCTCATGGCCCGCGTTCCGCTCCGGGTCAACCCCGGCCGGCGGGTGATCAGGAACCGCCGGTCGGACCCGATGAGGTCCGCGCTCTCGTCGAGGCGCGCCATGTCGGCGGGCCCGGGTCGGGTAGTCAACTTCACCTCCACCGCCCACAACTCCGATCCCACCTTGAGCACCAGGTCGATCTCCCGGCCGTCTGCCGTGCGCATGTGCCAGGCCTCGAAGCGGCGTCCCGCCTGTTGCAGCGCGGTGAGGATCTGATCGATGACGTGCCCCTCCCAGCTTGCCCCCACCCAGGGCTGGCGCAGCAGTTCGTCGAAGTTGTCGACGCCCATCAGCGAGTGCAGCAGGCCGCTGTCGCGCCAGTACACCTTCGGCCGCTTGACGAGCCGTTTGCGGATGTTGGCGTGGTACGCGAGTAGTCGCCGCACCAGGAACGCTTGCTCGAGGTAGTCGAGGTAGTCGTTCACGGTGTGGTACGACAGCCCGAGGCTCCTGCCCAATTCGCTGGCGTTCCATTGCTGTCCGTGGGTCGCGGCCAGCAGTCGGAACAGCTGTTGGGTGGTCGGCGGCCGGGTGGGCAGACCCCATGAGGGGAGGTCGCGCTGTGCGAGCAGGTTGAGGTAGTCGTGCTGCCAGCCGGGGAAGCCGCCGGCGCCGAGGACGCCTCCGTCGGGATAACCCCCGCAGAGCCACAGCCGGTCCAGGCCGTTGGCGTCGAGTTCGGCGAGCGACAGCGGCGTCAGTTCGACGACGCTCAGCCGTCCCGCCAGCGACTCCGAGGCTCTCATCATCAATGCCGGTGCCACCGAGCCCAGCAGCAGGAAGCGCCCGTTGCGGCGTCGGTCGGCGTCGATTGTCCCGCGCAGGCGCGCGAACGTCTCAGGCGACGCCTGGATCTCATCGAGAATTACCAGCGAGTCCGACGCGGCGACCTCGTCCCATTCGATGTCGAGCCTCAGCCGATCGGTTTCCTGCTCGAGGTCGTAGTAGCGGCCGCCCAGCGAGCGCGCCAGCGTCGTCTTGCCGCATTGGCGCGGTCCCACGAGCGCCACGGCGGGATAGGCGGCGAGGCGGGCGTGCAGCAGCGCCGGCGATTCGGCGACCGCAGCGATCCGCCGTTCGTGCATCATGTCGGAATCCTGTGCCGCCTTGTTCCGCAAGCGATGGTTCTAGATTGTAGCAGTGATTCTTCTATTCTGACTGCTATCTAGTTCTATTCTGGCTACAATCCATTTCTATTTCACTAGCTCTTTGTGTCTACTTTGTCGTACAACGGAATCCGCCCTGCACGGGGGGCAACTCAGTAGCTCTCCCACGGCTGCAGCGTCTACCTTTCGACGCCCTCGGCGACGGTGCCGAGCCAGATGTTCTTGCCTATGGCGGCGAGGTTGGTCCTTTGTAGCTCGTAGCCGGGCATGAGGCGGCTGACGGTGGACCAGAACTCGGCGGTGTGGTTGGTTTCGCGGAGGTGGGCGAGTTCGTGGACGAGGACGTAGTCGATGAGGCTCGGTGGGAGTTGCAGCGTGGCCCAGTGGACGTTGATGCGCTGTGCGCCGTCGGAGGGCGGGCCGAGCCCCACCGGTAGCCGAGATCGCGCACCGGGATGCCGCCCATCGTGCTGTAGCACGAGTGTGCTACATTCTGGCTATGACTACGACGACAGTCCGTCTCGACGACGAGGACGAACAGCTTCTCGACAGACTCGCACCGGAGTTCGGCGGCAGATCGAGCGCCATCCGTCAGGCGCTCCGGTTCCTTGCCGCCGACCGGGAGCGACGCGATGCCCTTAGCTCGTTTGTCGAGGCTTGGAACTCCGAAGCGGGCCCTGTCGACGAGGACGCTGTCGCTGCAATGGCCGAACGCTACGGACTGTGATCCTCGATGCGGGCTTCCTGATTTCCGTCGACCGCGGCGAGGACGCCGCACGTTCCTTCCTTACTGCTGCGGCCCGCTCCGAGACGCCGCTTGGCACCACCCACCCTGTTGTTGCACAGGTATGGCGGGACGGAGCCCGGCAGGCCCGACTGGCGGCGTTCCTGCAGACGCTGACCGTGCACGCCTTCGACGACGGCCCATCGGTCGGCTCACTCTTGGCGCTCTCCGGTACATCAGATGTCGTCGGTGCCCACCTCGTGGTCGTGGCCCTCCGCCTCGGAGACGACATCCTGACCGGCGACTCCGACGACCTGGCCATCCTCGGCGCTCCGCTTGGCCCGACAGCTCCCACTATCCACCACTGGCCGTAACCAAGCTCAGCGAACGAGGAGTTGAAACTGCCGCTGGATGCGGAGATCGCTGTTCGCAACTCGATGCGGGTTCGTTTCGTGAGGCGTTGCGCCCGCCGACCCGACCGGGTTCCTACTCTGGTAGTATTATGGGTATGAAGCTCAGTATCAGCCTGCCTGCTGAAGATGTCGAGTTTCTCGACAGCTATGCGCGTGTTCACCGGATCGCATCTCGGTCGGCTGCTGTGCACCGGGCGATCGGGTTCCTCCGGGCGTCCGAACTGTCGTCGGACTACGCGGCTGCCTTCGACGAGTGGGCCGACCATGGCGAGGACGAGGTGTGGGATGCGGCCCTGGCCGACGGGCTCGCTCAAACCTGATGCGGCGCGGGGAGATCCGTATCGTCAACCTCGGTCACCTCGTCGGTGCCGAGGCAACCCGAACCCGCCCGGCCGTGATCGTCAGCAACGACGGCGCCAACACGACCGCGGCACGGCTCGGACGCGGAATCGTCACGGTTGTCCCCATCACCTCGAACACGAAACGGGTCTACCCGTTCCAAGTGCTGCTGGATGCCGCCGAAACAGGACTCGACCGGGACTCCAAAGCGCAGGCCGAACAGGTCCGATCGATAGCCGTCGAACGGGTCGGCAACCTGATCGGTCTCGTTCCGGTTGATCTCATGGCGCAACTCGACGACGCTCTCCGACTCCACCTGGCCATCTAAGCCACGTCACCCGTCCCAGGCCGGCCGACGGAACCGCATCGGCGCGGCGTGGTGGCCTCACTGCCGGCGAGGTCGCGTTGGATTCACACTCGGATCACGTCGAGCGGGTCCAGCGACGGGAAGTCGTCGTCCTGGGTTACAACGGCGATGTCGAGTGACATAGCGGTTGCGGCGATCCACGAATCGTTGACCGGCATCCGGAGTCCGTGGTCGCGCAGCATCAGGCGGAGCCTGGCCCACGACGCGGCGACCGCGTCGTCGATCGGCACGGGCCGAAGTGCCAGCGCTGCGGCAAGGGTGGAGAGCCGCCGATCACGGGTCGCGGTGTCGGTTGCAGCGAGCACACCGGCGCGCAACTCGCCGATGGTGATCACCGAGACAGCCATCTCGTCCGGGATGGACTGCTGTCGAATCGGGCGTCCGGTCTCCCGAGCGATGAAGACCGACGTGTCGGCGAGTCCCCGGCTCAGGGCCACGGGAGGTCGTCGGTTGTCTCGTCGGACAGCGACGCCAGATCGTCGGCCAAGCCGGCGTCAGCCTGATGGGAGAGGACCTCGCGGGCAAACCGGTCGCGGCGCATCCACCGCTGGCGCTGCGCAATCGGCGTCAACTCGGCGACCGGGCGGCCTCGAACGGTGATGGTGATGCGCTCGCCTGCAGCCACGCGATCCAGCAGCTCGCGGGTGTGATTTCGTAGCTCCCGAGAGGCAACCTCGCTCATGCGACAAATGTAGCACAATCATGTTGGACCACCGTTGGCTGGGTTGTTTCCTGTGTTCGGGTCGGGCACCGGGCCGGGCAGCCGGTGGATGTCGCACCGGTCCGGTACCTTCACCGGGATGAGCGTTCAGGCGGCGAGCGGGGCTCCCGACCATCCTGACCCGGTTTCGGCGCGTTGGCGGCTGCATCGGGCCGGCATCGTCAACGTGTACCAGTACGAGAACGAGGTGCTGCACTTCGGAGGCGGCCGGCTGTTGCTGCGCGGCGTGAATGGCTCCGGCAAGTCGACGGCGATGAACATGCTGCTGCCGTTCCTGCTCACGGCCCGTCCGGCTCGCATCGACGCGGCCGGTGAGCAGGCCGGGATCCTGAAGGCGTGGATGCTTAGCGGTCGGGAGGATGCCCAGCCGGTCGGTTACCTGTGGATCGAGTTCGAGCGGCAGGGCGAGTTTCTCGTGTGCGGCTGCGGCATCAAGGCCAACCGGCAGTCCGACACCGTCACGACGTGGTGGTTCGTCACGTCGAAGCGGCCGGGGATCGACGTCCGGCTGGTGGAGCAGGACGTCCCGCTCTCGGCCGACGCGCTGCGCGCCACCCTCGACGGCGACGAGGTGTTCAACGACCGCCGGCGCCGCGACTACCGGCGGGAGATCGAGCAGCGTCTCTTCGGCGGGTCGTCCATCGACCAGCACATCGGGCTGATCAACCTTGTGCGCAGCCCGCGCGTCGGCGACCGGATCGACGTGGATCTCCCGCAGCACCTGACCGAAGCACTTCCGCAACTCTCCGAGCAGGCGCTGGCGGAGGCCGCTCAACCGCTCGACGACCTTGAGGAGCACCGCCGGAACGTGGCCGAACTGGCCCGGACCGCCGAGGCGATCAGCGGTCTCCTCGACGTGTACCGCTCCTACTGCGAGAACGAGTTGCGACAGCGGGTCGCAGAAGGGCGCGACCGTCTCGACGGGCTGCGCCGGTGTACCCGTGACGAGAGGGCCAGGCAGCGAGCTACCGAAGCGGCCGAGGCCGCGGTGGGGAAACTCGACGTTGCCATCGTTGCTCTCGAGGGGGACGAGCGGCGCCTGCGCAGCGAGATCGCCGCCCTGGAGGAATCACGGGTCTACCGTTCTGGTCAGGAACTCGACGCGCTGCGCGACCTTGTCGCCGGTCTCGCCAACCAACTGAAACGAGCCGGCGAACGGGTCGCCGATGGCGGGCGGCGGGCGGAGGGCGCGGCCGAACAGTTGATGCTGGCGCAACGTCGCGGTCGGGATGACAAAGGGAAGCTCAACGACGAATTGGCGGCAGCGGCCGAGTTGGGCGGACGTTGCCACCTTGCTGGGCGACCTCCCGGCCCGGTCGAAGTGCCCGAGTCGGCCCTTGTCGGCGTTGACGCCGGCGCCGAACAGCGTGCGGTGGCCGACATCGCTGAGTTGACGGAGCCGGCTGAGTTGGGCGCATCGGGCGACCCGGCACAGCAGATTGGGGCGTTCGACGTAACCACCGTCGACCGTGGGCTCGCCGAGGTGGCGGGAGCGGTCACGCAGCGGCGGGCCGACGTTGACGAGGTGGGGAACGCACGGCTGCAACTCGACGCCGCTGGGCAGCGGCTCGACCGGGCAGAGGCGGCGCACGACCTGGCCGGCGATGCGGCAGAGCGGGCCGCCGAACGGCTCGGCGAACGGACCCGGCAACTCGGCGCGGCGAGGCTCGACTGGGCCGAGCGGACCCGGCTCTGGGCAGCCGAGGTCCACCCCCTCCTGCGGGCCGCCGCTGTGGACGCGCCGGCGGTGGCCACCATCGCCACCCTGTTCCCGGCGGCGGGGTTCGACGCACTGACCACGGCCGTGCTCGCCGCCCGGCCGCAGACCAGCGACAGGGACGTCGCCGAGATACGTGCCGCGGCCGACCCCACCGCAGAGGACGGTGAGGCCGCCGATGACAACGAGGTTGTGCGCGGCCACCTGCTGTCGGAGGCCGACGATCTTGTCGGGCACTGGCGGGATGCCGTCGCTGCGGTCGACTTCCGACTGGCGGAGGAGCGAGCGGCCGTGGACGAGGCGCAGGCGCACGTCGACAAGCTGGCGGTGCAGACCGAGCCTGATCCGCCCCGGCTCGGCTGGCAGGTCGCGGCCGACCACTGCCTTGCCGATCTGGTTGACTTCGCGCCCCACCTCGGTCCTGCCGAGCGTGCAGGTATCGAGGCGGCGCTCGAAGCCTCCGGGCTGCTGTCGGCCCGACCGGTCGGTAGCGGCGCCGTCGAGTTGGCGACCGGAGAACTGGTTGCCATCGTCGCGGGTGGTGTCCGGCGTCCGCTGAGCGACCACCTCACCGTGACCGTGCCGGAGCGGGTCGTGGGGGAAGCCGACGAGGGGCTGGTCGCCAAGCTGCTCGAATCCATCTCCTGCGACACGTCGAGCGACGCCGCCGCAGCCGTCGGGACCGACGGCACCTTCCGGGTCGGGTCGCTGCGCGGTCGGCACGCCAAGGAGCGGGCCGAGTTCATCGGCGTGACCGCCCGGCGTGCCGCCCTCGATCGAGCCCGGCAGGAGGCGGCGGAAACTCTGGCGTCGGCCCGTGCGGCGGTGGCCGCCGGCGAGGCCGAGCGGGCCCGACACAGCGACTCGCTTGAGAACGCCCAACGGCAGCGATCTGCTCTGCCCGTCACCGGCCAGATCCTCACCGCGCTCGCGGAAGCCGCCGCTGCGACCGCCGCCGCAGCCGACGCGGAGACAGAGAAGGCAGCGGCGACCGGGCGGGCAGCCGAAGCGGAACGGGCGGCGAGCGAGGCGTCGAACGCGCTCCAGCGGGTGGCGACGACGCTGGCCCTCCCCGCCGACCGTGGCGGTCTCGACGAGGTTCGTCAGGACCTGACCGAGTTGACGTCGGTCCTCGACCGATGCCGTTCTCGATCCGGCGCCCTGCAACGATCCCTCGACGAGTGGCGCAGCGCCGCCGACCGCTGGCGGGTGGCATCCGCCGACCTCCAGAGTGAGCGGGGCGAACTGGCGAAGATCGAGTCGAAGCACGGCAGCGAACGTGCCCGCCTCGTCACCATCGAGGACAGCATCGGCGCCGAGTACGCCGAGGTCGTCGCCACGCGTGATCGATGCAAGGTCGAACTGGACGAGGTCGAGGTTGGGCTGCCGAACCGCCGCAGCGAGCGGGATCGTGCGGTCGAGCGGCGGGCCGAATCGCTGGCCGCGGCCCGCGGCGCCGTCGAAAAGCGCGTGCAGGCCGCGCAATCGTGCGATGCGACGCGACTGTTGCTGACGGAGGTCCTGGCGACGCCGGGCCTGCTCGACGCCGTCGCCGGCGACGAAACCGCCCCGCTCGTCGCCCGATCAGCCGGCCCCGACGGACTGCGCGAACTGCTCGAAGCCGTCGAACGCCTCCCGCACGCCGACCCAGGCGGCACCACTCCCGATGGCACGGCGCCCGACAGCGCCGCTCCCGATGGCACGGCGCCCGACGGTGTCACAGCCGACGGCGCGTCCCAGCCCCGTGCCGCAGCTGTCCGCGCACCTGGAGTCGACACATCTCGCGCCGACGGGGTCAACGCCGACGGTGTCCGTCAGTCGTTGCGGCAGCGGCGCGACACCCTCGGCGCCGGTTGGGACGCCGAAGAACGCCAGCCCGATCCGGCGCTTCCGCTCGTGATCGAGGTGACCGGCCCGTCGGGCAGGGCCCCGCTGGCGTCATCGGCGAGGGCGGTCTCGCAGCAGCACCAGGACCTCGCGAACCTGCTTGACCACAAGCAGCGTGACGCCCTGCGCGAATTGCTGCAGGGCCGGATCGCCAGCGAACTCGCCGAGAAGGTCGACGGAGCGGCCCGTCTGGTGAAGCTGATGAACGAGCGCCTCGGCAGCGTCAGCACAGCGCACCAGGTGGGGGTCCGGCTGCGGTGGCGTCGCTCGCCCGAACTCGATCCGCCGACGGCGCGCCTGGTCGAACTGCTCGGCACGCGTCCCGACTTACGCATCGAGGAGGACGAGCGGGAGCTGCGCGGGGCGCTGTCGGATCGCCTCGACGAGGCTCGGGTGCTGCAGCCCGACGTTCCGTACCGCCAACTCATCGCCGACACGCTCGACTACAAGCAGTGGCACGAGATGTCGGTGATGCTGCACCGGGAGGGCGACAAAGTGACCCGACTCGGGCGCCGGACACCGCTGTCGGAGGGCGAGAAGAAAATAGTCACCTACCTCCCGCTGTTCGCCGCCGTGGCCGCCTCCTACGACGCGCTTGCCGGGCAGCAGGGAGCCCCCGGCGACGGTCGGCCGGGCATCGCCCGCTTCGTCCTGCTCGACGACGCCTTCGCCAAGGTGTCCGAGGACAACCACGCGGCGCTCTTCGGTGTTCTCGTCGATCTCGACCTCGACCTGATCGCCACCAGCGAGCGGCTCTGGGGCACGCATGCGACCGTGCCCGAACTGGCCATCACCGAGGTCGTCCGCGATGCGACGCTCGGCGCAATCCTGCTCGAGCACTACCGCTGGGACGGCACCACCCTCGCACGGCAGGGCGCGCCGTGACCGACGCAACGAACGGCTCAGCCCCCGGCCGCCCGGTCGACACCCGCGCCGGCGACGATCCGGCCGGCCGCCGCAGCAACCGCAGTGATCATCCGGCGCGTGAACCCGGCGACGATCCGACCGGTGCCCGCAACGCCCCCGGCCCCGGCGACGACCCGGCCGGTGCCCGGCGGCTGTTCCGCTATCTCGGCGGCGACGAGTGGCACGAGTACCGAGCCATCCTCGAGGTGTTCGCCGGCACGTTCTTCGCCGAGTTCACGCCCGACGACGTGGCCGCCCACCCCGCCGTCGTCGGCGCCGGCGTGGATCCCGCGGTTGTCCCCCTCCGGCTGGAGAGCCTGCGGGGCTGGGGGAACCTCACGGTGTCCTCGTCGGTCGGCAATCCGTCGAGCCTCGATGACTACTACCGGCGGCGCAACCGCTACCTGATCACCCGCGCCGGCCAGGAGGTGTTCGAACTCGTCGAACGCGTGCTCGCGGGAGTGGACGAGATCGGCGACGTGCAGGCCGGGCGCCTGCGGGACCTGCACCGCGCCCTCGTCGATCTGGGCGACCACGGCGACACGGGATTCGACCGCGTCGGCGGCGACGACCTCGCCGACCTGGTGCGCACGGTGTTCGACCTCCACGAGCGCTTCACCAGCGAACTGACGCAGTTCTTCGCCGAACTCAACCTGTGGCAGAGCCGCTACGACCTCGACGCCGACGAGGTCCGGCTGTTGGCCGGGGTTCTCGTGGCCTACGTCTCCGAGCAGCTCACCGAGATCGAGCGCATGACCCGCCCGATCTCCCGCAGCCTCGAACGCATCCTCCCCCGGCTGGCGGTACTGCTTCCCGCTCTGCAGTCCGGCCTTGCGGCGCGTGTCGACGACGCCGGGCTGGCGGACGCCGTGGCGGTGCGCCGGCTCCCCGGTACGAGCTCCGACGACTGGGAGCATCTGGCGGCGTGGTTCGTGGCCGTGCAGGGCCGGCCGTCGCGGCTGGATCGGCTCACCCGCCAGGCGGTGTCGGCGGTGCGCACTCTCACGGCCAACGTCACCCGACTGTCACGCGTCGGGCTGGGTGCGGCGTCGCGGCGTGCCGACTTCGTGCGCCTGGCCGGATTCTTCGACCGGGCGACCACGGCCGGCGAGGCGCACGAGATCGCCGCCGCCGCGTTCGGACTCGGCTCGTGCCGCCGCCTCGGCATGCCGTCCGCCGACGCCGACGACCCTGCTCCCACCGTCACCTCGTGGCGGGATGCGCCTCGCGCCGTCGTCCCGGTGTCGCTGCGCGCCCGTGGCGATACCGCGCAGCGCGGGCAAGCGACACCGATGCGCGACCGGCGGACAGAACGGGCGTGGATGGAGCGCCGCCGCGAGCGCGAGCGCGTGAATCGTGAGGCGGCCGCCGCCGAACTGCTGTCGTGCGCCGGCGACGGCGGCCGGATCGACGGAGCCCGGATGTCGGTCGCCTCGTTCTCGATGCTGCGCGACCTCATCAGTCGCTCCGGGCTGCGGGCCGCGCTCGGCGCCGAGGTTCGCACCGCCACCGTGACGGGGGTTCGTTGCGAGGTCCGCCGGTTGGACGGGGCGTGCACGGTCGTCGAATGCCCCGACGGTCGGCTGGCGATGCACGGCCTCGTCGTCACCGTCACAGCCGCGCCCGGCGATACCGAAGCGGTCGGTGCCCGGACCCGCGCCCCCGAACCGGCCGGGACGCCGACGTGAACGCCACGGCGGCGCTTGTTGCCCGGCCCTCGGCCACGACCGATCCGCGGGCAGAGAACGATCTCCGAGCCGCCGCGGGCCATCTGGTCACCAACCCGTTCGTACTCGCCGAGGACGAGCCCGACGTCTTCCGGCTGATCCGGCGGCACGAGCAGACGCTGGACAGGTGGTTCACGCAGCGCTTCGGGTACCGGCTGCAGGTCAGCGCCGATACGGCCCGCCTCTTCAAGACGACCGTCGTCGCCGGCCGCCGGCCGCTTCGCACGGCGACCGCCCAGAGCCGGCGGTTCTCCGTGCGCGAGTACACGATGCTTGCTCTCGCCCTGGCCGCGGTGGCGGCCGGGCCTGACGTGATCAGCCTGCGTGACCTCCTCCACGAGATCCGCTCGGCGGCGATCGACGCGGAGGTGACCGTCACCGAGGAGCCTGCCGACCGCCGTGCCCTGGTCACGGCCCTGCGGTGGATGATCCGCCACGGCGTGGCCGTCGAGATGCACGACCGCGTCGACCGCTACGTCGGCGACGGTGAGGCCGACGCCGTGCTCCGGATCCGCCCCGACCGCGTCGGTCTCCTCCCGCTGCAGGTGCTCGCTAGCGCCGAGACGGCGGAGCAGTTGCTGGACCGCAGCGAGCAGCGGCGGTCGTCACGGGCGTGGATGCGCTCGACCCTGTTGGAGGAACCCGTGCTCTACCGCGCCGACCTTGCCGACGACGAATGGGCCGAACTCCGGCGGCGCATGGGTGAGGAGTCCGCCATCTTCCACGAGATGTTCGGGCTGGACATCGAGGCCCGCGCCGAGGGCATCACCGCAATCGACCCCGAGGGTGGCCTGACCGACAGCCGCTTCCCGCTCGGCGGCACCATCGGTCATGCCGCGCTGCTGCTCATCGACCGACTCATCGAGACGGACCGTGCCGAGATGGAGCGCGACGCGCTCGTCGAGGAGGTGGCGACACTGGCCGGCGAGCATCGCCGCTACTGGTCGAAACTCGCTGACGACCCCGATCACCTCACCGGCGAGATCCTGGAACTGCTGCAGGACCACCGCCTCACCGAGGTGGACGGCGGAACCATGCGCCTGCTCCCCGCCGCGTGGCGGTACGGCGTCGAGGTCGAAACCGACGAGGGCGGGCGCGCCGACGTCGAGCAGGCATCGCTGCTGTGACGTCCCGACGGCCGATCCCCTTCGCTCGGGAGGCCGCGCCGGCCCGGTGGCTGTTGTGACGTCCCGACCGGTACCTGACTCGCTGTTGGATCCCGGCCTGGCGCCGGTGTGGGCGATGGTCCGTCGACGACTCGACCGCTCCGGACCGGAGCGGCGCGGAACCATTGTCCGACCCGCACTCGATCCGGGGAGCACGCTGACCCTCGGATCACTGCTCGGACGCAAGCCGACCAAGCGTCTCGACCTCGGCCACCTCGAAGCGGCGCTCGTGGCCCACGACATCGGCGACGATCTGTGCAGTGCGCTCACCCGCCTCGGCCATCCGCCGTCGGCGGCCGCGGCCCAACGGCGTGCCGACCGGGAGCGCTCGGAGGCGGCCCGTGCCGCGCTGAGCGCGGCCGTGGCGTCCTGGGACGAGCCGTGGGCGGTCGAGTGGGCGAACGAGGTGGCCCGCAGCGGGATGCTCGGTTCCCTCGGCGGCGACGACGTGGACGATCTCGTCGCCGACGTCCGTCGTCTCCTGGATCGACTCGATCGCCTGCAACCGGCCGGCGCATCCCGGACCGAAGTCGCCGCCGCTCTCTACGGCTCCGCCCACGCACTCGATGCGAACACCAAGTTGGCGGGCGCCGTGACACGCGCACTGCGCCGGCGCGTCGACCCGCCGGAAGGGGGCGAACCGGCAGAGCGCGAACTCTGGGAGGCCGCCGGCATCCTGTGGGACCGTGTCTCGGCACCGGTGCTCACGTGGGGGCTGCCCATCGTGGGCATCTCCGCTCTTGACATTCAGATCCGAGCCGCGTCGGCAGGGGCACTCCCCGTCCACGTCAGTCTGCTCGCGCTGCAGAAGTACCCGCTCGCCGTTTCCCCACGAACCCCCGTCCTCGTCGTCGAGAACCCCCGACTCGTGGAAGCCGCCGCCGAGCGCGACCTCCCGTGCGGCGTCGTCGCATCGAACGGCAACCCCACCACCGCTGTCATGACGCTGGTGCAACAGTTGCAAAGGTCCGGCGCGGCGATCTCCTACCACGGCGACTTCGATGCGCCGGGCATAGCGATCTGCCGCCGGATGCACGTCGCCGGCTGCACTCCGTGGATGATGGGCGCATCCGACTACGAGGCCGCCGTCGGTCTGGCCCAGCGGTCCGGCGTGCAACTGGCGAGCGACCCCCACGACTGCGGAGCCACACCCTGGGACCCGGCGCTGCAAGAAGTGTTCGGACGCCGCCGACTCGTCGTCCACGAGGAGTTCGTGCTCGACCGCGTCCTCGACGACTTCAGCGGAACGCATCACCCACCGCAGCCTCGCTGACCGCTTGATGCGTCCGGGCGGCGACCGGTGGCTGGTCGCCCTGCCTGCAGGCGTCGACGCGCCGCACTGTGCGATGACCTCGTTGTGGTGTTGCGGAGTTCACTGCCGGCGCGAACTAGTCTTCGCAATAAAATTGTGGCTGCGTCAGCGGCACGAACCCACAGCGCACGTCGCAAGGACGGGACGAGCTTCCGAATGCCCATGAAATCGCTGAAGAGACTGTTCGGATACGTCCATGTCGTTCTCGGCTTGGCGGTGGCGGGGCAGTTCGTGGCATCTCCCACGTATGACGTGGAGACAAGCAGCGACGTGTGGGACGCCATGAGCTTTGCAATGGCCGTCGGTGCAGCGGCTGCGCTCGTCTTCAGCCTCATGCGGGTACGAGAGGCCGGCAAGTTGCCGGACTGGCGAGCGACAGCGATGCTGATTGCCTCGGCGAGTCTCTTTCTGCTGTTCTTCCGGCTGTGGTTGGGCTGGGAGGTGTACGACGCTGACGAGACCCCGCCATGGGAGATCAGGGTGTTGCTGTGGTACGTGATCGACGTGATGTTCGTCATCGTGAGCATCACGGTCGGGCGTTACCTGCTGCGCACCACGAGATCACAGGCCGGAGGCTGAAGGACCGCTTCGGTCTGAAGGCGGACAGCCGCCCATCCGGTCCACGGCCTGCCCGCCTGCGCCTGCCTCAGGGTGTGGTTCCACGGCAACCACATCACGGACCACTGCGTGCATGACTGCTGGACCTTGCCGGCTTCGACCTCGGCCGGTGCCGAGGATGGCGCTCAGCCCACCTCGATGGTGAGGGTGTTGATGACGACGGGTGGGTCGGGGGCGCCGCCGAGGCGGCTGTTGGGGTCGTTGACGTGGCTGGCGAGGATGTCGGCGAGCACGTCGAGGCCTTCGGTCACGTCGCCGAACACGACGTAGGTGCCCTGGCCGTCGAGCAGGGCGGCGTCGGTGGTGACGGTGAAGAAGTATTGGGCGCCGGCGCTGTTGGGGTCGCCGCGCCGCGCCATGACCAACTGTCCGGGTTGGTAGGTGAAGCCGGTGCCTTCGTCCCACAGCGTGTAACCCGGGCCGGCGTCGGCTGCGCTGTTGGTGTGCGGCGAGCCGCCTTGGAGGATGCCGATGCTCGGGTCGCTGCGGTGGATCAGCGTGCCGTCGTAGTAGCCGAAGCGGGCCAGGTTCACGAAGCTGTTCACCGTGCCGGGCGTGTTGGCCACATCCAGAGCCACCCGGACGACGCCTCGAGACGTGTCGAACACCGCGGTGTGCGCCACCGCGGGGTCGATGCACAACATGGGCGGACCGTCGAAGTCCAACACTGCCTCGCCCGCCCCCCCGGCAGGGGCACACGACTCGGCGCCGTAGTCGTCGGCACCGTACGGGGTGTAATCCGGCCCGCCGACAGCGCGGCCGGTCGCATCATCGGCGGCGCCGTCGGGGGTTGCGTCGTCCTCGGCTGTTGAGGACTTGCACGTGCCATTCGGATCACCCGGCTGATCCCACGTGTACCCATACGCCGTACAGAGGGACTCGTTCGAAAACTCCGAAGCTTCCCGCGTTAGGTCCCGCCGCTCGACATCGCCGACCGCGTCGCCTCCTTGGGTAGGCAGCGCCCCGTCCGGCGCGTCTGTCTAGCCGTAGTCGTTGTTGCCCCAGCATGTGGCGGTGCCGTCGTGGCTCAGTCCGCACGCATGGAACGCCCCGGCGGTAACGGCGGTGAAGCGGCCCTCCGGCGCGTCCGTCTGCCCGGAACCGTTGTGGCCCCAGCATTCGGCAGTGCCGTCGTTGCGCAGCCCGCACGAGTGGAACGCGCCGGCGGCGATGGCGGTGTAGCTGCCCTGCGGCGCGTTCGCCTGGCCTTGGTCGTTGTTGCCCCAGCATGTGGCGGTGCCGTCGTGGCTCAGTCCGCACGCATGGAACGCGCCGGCGGCGATGGCGGTGTAGCTGCCCTGCGGCGCGTTCGCCTGGCCTTGGTCGTTGTTGCCCCAGCATGTGGCGATGCCGTCGTGGCGCAGTCCGCACGAATGCTCCAAGCCGGCGGTGATTGCGGCGAAGCGGCCCGGCGGCGCGTTCGCCTGGCCGGAACCGTTGTTGCCCCAGCATGCGGCGGTGCCGTCGTCGAGCAGTCCGCACGAGTGCACGCCGCCGGCCGTGATGGCGGTGTAGCTGCCCTGCGGCGCGTTCGCCTGGCCTTGGTCGTTGTTGCCCCAGCATGTGGCGGTGCCGTCGTGGCTCAGTCCGCACGCATGGAACGCCCCGGCGGCGATGGCGGTGTAGCTGCCCTGCGGCGCGTTCGCCTGGCCTTGGTCGTTGTTGCCCCAGCATGTGGCGGTGCCGTCGTGGCTCAGTCCGCACGAATGCGCCCAGCCGGCGGTGATGGTGGTGAAGCGGTCCGATCCCTGCTCGGCGGCTGAGCCGGTCTCGGCGTTGGGTGCCGGTTGACCATCATCGGGATTGTCTGCGGTGGCAGGAGGTTCGGCGGTGTCCGCGGCGAGGCCGGGCTCGACGGCGGGCTTGGGGGTTGCCGCAGCGGACTCCGATTCGGGGGGCGCAGCGTTGCCCGCAGCGGAGTCGGGTTCGGGGGGCGCAGGGTTGCCCGCGGTGGGGGCGGGCTCAGGGGTGTCTGTGGGGGTTGCGGCGGGGTCGGGCGATGAGCAGCTCGCGGCGAGGGCGGCGAGCACAGCCGCAGCCGCGAAGCACATGCGTGCACCAGGTCGAATTACGGTTCGGCACCGTAGCTCTTGTTGGCGGGGCGGCGGTACGAGGACGGCAGCTCGGAGCGTGCTGAGGAGCCCAGCGGCAGCGCAGGCCGGGTCGCTGGACAGTGGATTCCGGCCTCCGCCGGAATGACGGAAGGGGCGGACTGCGGGGTTACTCAGCAGTCTCCTGCTCCGCCGCGCTCAACTCGTCGAGGAGTTTGTGGCCTTCGATGTCGACGTTGGGGAGGATCCGGTCGAGCCAGCCGGGCAGCCACCAGTTGGCGCGGTTGAACATGACCATCGTGGACGGCACGAGGATCATGCGGATGATCGTGGCGTCGAGAAGGACGGCCACGGCGAGGGCGAGGCCGACCATCTTGATGACCGGCTGGTCGCCGAGGAGGAAGCCGCCGAACACGGCGGTCATGACGGCGGCGGCGGCGGTGATGACCCGGGCGGTGGCGCCGACCCCGTTGATGACGCTCTCCCTGGCGTCGTTGGTCTTCAGCCATTCCTCACGCACGCGGGAGAGGATGAACACCTCGTAGTCCATGGAGAGCCCGAAGAGGATGGCGAAGCTCATCACCGGCAGGAAGCTGATGATCGGCAGCGAACTGTCGACGCCGATCAGGCTCGCCCCCCAACCCCACTGGAAGACGGCGACAACGATGCCGAGCGCCGCGCCGATGGACAGCAGGATGCCGATGGCCGCCTTGAGCGGCACGAGAAGCGAGCGGAAGGCGAGCATCAGGACTACGAAGATGAGACCGATCACGGTGACCATCACCCACGGGAGGCGTCCGGTGAGTTGATCGGTGAGGTCGATGTCCAGAGCGGTCGGTCCGGCGACGTACACCTCGATGCCGTGGTCGGATTCGATGACGGGCAGAACATCGCCCCGCATGCGTTGCAGGAGGTCCTTGGTGTCGGCGTCGCTCGGACCGGTGAGGGGGATCGCCTGCACAAGGGTCGTGTCGCCGGCAGGGTTCGAACCGCCGGGCGCCACGAAGCCGACGTTCGGATCGGCGGCCACGGCGGTCCCGATATCGGCCAGTGCGGCGGCCCCTTCCGCCGGCGAGAGGCCGGCGTGGTCGACCACCAGCAGCAGTGGGCCGTTGAATCCCGGTCCGAAGCCTTCGTCGATCAGGTCGTGCGCCTGGCGATGGGTGGTCTCCTCCGGCGCACTGCCGGCCGACGGGAAGGCCGTCTCGAGGTCCAGCAGCGGGACCGCCATCACCAGCATCACCAGCAACGCCAGGCCGAAAGCGAGCCACGGTCGACGGGCCACCCACGTCGTCCAGCGGGTGCCGAGATTGTCGCCGCGCTCACGGGGGCGGCGGTTGCGGAGGCCGGGAAGGGTGGGCGCCGCCATGCGCCGGCCGGCCAGGCCCAACAGGGCGGGAAGCAGCGTGATGGCCACCACGACGGCGACGAGGACGGCGAAGGCCACGGCGAACGCCATCGTCGTGATGGACGGGGCGCCCACGACGATGAGGCCGAGCATGGCGATCACGACCGTGGAGCCGGCGAACACCACCGCCCCGCCGGCCGTGGCCATCGCACGGCCGATGGACTCGACGACGTCCATGCCGGCGACGAGGTGTTCGCGGTGTCGGGACATGATGAACAGCGCATAGTCGATACCGACGGCAATGCCGAGCATCAGCGCCAATATCTCCGCGGTCGTCGGCACGTTGATGGCGGCGGCCACGAGCAGGATCGTCGACAGGGAGATGCTGACGCCGATCAGAGCGGTCAGCAACGACAGCCCCATGGCCAGCAGCGAGCCGAAGACGAGGATCAGCACGACCACCGCCACGGCGACGCCGATGAATTCGGATCGCCCACCGGGACCCGTCCGAGAGACCACGCTCGCCACTTCGCCGCCGAGTTCGACCTGCAGCGCCGCGCTCCGGGCCGCATCGACCTCGGCCACGACCATGTCCCACGTGTCGGAGTCCACCTGCTCGGCCAGCGCGGAGAACCGGACCGGGAACCGCAGCACCTCTCCCGACGATGCCACTGCCCCTGGGCCGAACGGATCGCCCACCGCCACGACACCCGGCACCGCCGCGAGTCCCGACGCCAACGCCGAGACCTGATCGGTCTGCGCCCGGAGGTCGTCGCCGGCCACCACCACTGTGGTCGACGAACTGCCGACCGCTGGGAAGCGCTCCTCGAGCAGGTCGGCCGCCGCCTGGGATTCGGCCCCGGGAAGCGAGAACGAATCGGTGACGTGGCCCCCGACGGTCCGCATCAATCCGCCGAGCACGAGCAGCACGATGACCCACCCGAGCAGAACCAGTTTCCCGTGGGAGGCCGCCCAGCGGCCCGTCCGGTAGAGGAATCGAGACATAGCGAGGCTCTCTCATCTCGAGGTGCGGGGTTGTGGGCCATGATGCCGCCGGACGGGTGTGATGAGACGGGGATGTGACCAACGGCGTGCCGCCACCCCCGTCATCGGCGAGGCGCCGCTGCCACTTCCCAGCACCGAGAACTGCCCGGTGCCGGGAGCTTCTAGATTCAGTCCCTGACAAGAGCCAGGAGGCGCGCATGACGAACCCCGATGTCCTCGACGTGGGGGTCGTGGGAGCCGGGCCGTCGGGCCTCATGCTGGCCCATCGCCTCGCCGGGACCTCCGTGACGTTCGAGGTCTACGAGCGCAACGCCGACGTGGGCGGGATCTGGGACATCGATGCGCCGGGTTCGCCGATGTACGACTCTGCTCACTTCATCTCGTCGCGGACCCTGTCGGGAATCCCCGGCTTCCCGATGCCCGACGACTACCCGGACTACCCCGACCACCGTCGGCTGCTCCGCTACATCCGCTCCTACGCGGAGGAGTTCGATCTGCGCCGCCACGTCAGCTTCGACACCTCTGTCGAGCGGGCGGCCCTCACCCCCGACGGGACGTGGGAACTGCGCCTGGGCGACGGCGACGGCGACGGCGGCGTGCGCCGGTGCCGCTATCTGATCTGCGCCAACGGGGTGGCGTGGCAACCCAACCTCGTGAGCCGGCCGGGCGAACTCAACGGCCAGGTTCGCCACGCCGTGACCTACCGGTCGCCGAAGGAGTTCGCGGGCAAGCGGGTGCTGGTGGTCGGCGGCGGCAATACCGGCGCCGACATCGCCTGCGACGCCTCGGCGGGCGCCGACCAGGCATTCTGGAGCGTGCGTCGCGGGTACCACCTCATTCCCAAGCACGTCATGGGCAAACCCGCCGACGTGTTCGCCGACGACGGACCCAAGCTGCCCCACTGGCTTGAGATCCGCGTCTTTACCGCCATCCTGCGCATCCTCAACGGCGACCTTCGCCGGTACGGGCTCCCCAAGCCGGACCACAGGCTCTTCGAGTCGCACCCGCTGATGAACACCCAGATCCTGCACCACCTCAGCCACGGCGACTGCATCGCCAAACCCGACGTCGAACGCTTCGACGGCGACGAGGTGGTCTTCGTCGACGGCACCCGCGAGCGGATCGACCTTGTGATTGCGGCCACGGGCTATCACCAGACGAGCCCGTTCCTCGACGACGGCGTGCTGCCGAGCCGGGGCGGCCGCCCCGACCTCTACCTGGGAATGTTCGCTCGGAACCACCCGAACCTGGCGGCGCTCGGATTCGTCGAGTTCGCAGCGGCCGCCTACCCGACCCTCGGCCGGATGGCCGAGTTGATCGTCGCCGACGCCACTGCCGCGCCGGGATCGGCGGTGGCCGAGACGTTCCGTGACCTGAAGGCGAACCACCACCCCGACGTCAAGGGCGGGCGCCGCTACATCGACTCCGACCGGCATGCCAACTACATCGATCTCGACACCTACCTCAAGATCCTCGGCAAGGTGCGGGCCAAGGTCGGCCTCGACCAGGACAGCAGTCGACGCAGATCGGAGGGCAACCACACATGACACGCAGCACTGCACTCGTCACCGGCGCCGCCTCGGGCATCGGAGCCGAAGTCGCCCGCCGCTTCGCCCGGCGGGACTACCACGTCATTGCCGTGGACCGCACCGAGGAACTGGCACAGCGGGCCGCGGCCGACATCGGGGGTGACTCGCTCGCGGTGGCCTGCGATCTTGCCGATGCCGCCGCCACCGGCGGGCTCTGCGACCGCATCGCCACCGCATGGCCCGAACTGGACGTGCTCGTCTGCAATGCCGGCGTTATCGTTGCCGGCGACGTGGCAGACATCACGGCCGGCGACATCGATCTGCAACTCGACGTGCTCCTGCGCAGCCCGATGCAGTTGATACGTGCCGCAGTCGGTGCGTTCAAAGACCGCAACCGGGGCCACCTCATGGCCACCGTCTCCCTCGGCGGTATCTTCCCGCTACCGGCCTGTGCCACGTACTCCGCGGCGAAGGCCGGGCTGCGGGCATTCCTCGCCGCACTCAACGCCGAACTGGTGGGCACCGCCGTGCACGTCAGCGGTATCTACCCCACCGCTGTCGACACGCCGATGCTGCGCCACGAGGCCCAATCGGGCGGCAGCGCCCTCAACTTCCTCAGCGCCGTCAAGTCGGTCGATGACGTGGCCGACGCCTATGAACGCGCCCTCGACAAGCCGAAGCTGGAGATCTACGTCCCCTACCACGGAGCCTCGCGGCCCGCGCCGCGCTCTGGACGCCGGCGGTGATCCCCCGCATCCTTTCCTTCTTCAGCCGCATCGGCGACCGCGGCCGGCGGAAGTACCTGGAGAGACTGTCCGGTTGACGGCGGCGAGCCCAAGCTCCCACTGCTAGTGTCCCGAGTTTCAAGTTCACTGGGGTGTTGACGGCCTCGACCACCCGCATTGGCGCAGGACCGGCGACGACATCGGTGCCTCAGAATATCCAACGAACTAAGAACTCAGGACACTAGGAGAGTGCTGAGTATTCCATTGGCCGCGTACGTCGAGCCGTTGGACAGTGGATTCCGGCCTCCGCCGGAATGACGGAATTGGTGGACTGGGAAGTTAGTCAGCAGTCTTCTCGATGGAGAACCGAGTGGTTAATCGACGGCACCGATCGGATCGCTGGGAAGCGGTCGGAGCCTCACGGCCGACTTCCCGAGCAGGCAGCAGCGACATAGCCTGGACCTACGTCTGCGGGGACGACGGCACGATCGCCATGATCGGCGTGATCGGCGTTGCCGGGTCCGATGTCGCCGCGGTTCGAGCAGCCGGTAGGAGCTTCACATGCACGAGTCGTTGGCGGGCAAGGTCGTGATCGTGACCGGCGCCGGACGGGGCATCGGCCGGGCCATCGCCGAACGGTTCGCCGGTGTGGGATCGATGGTGGCGGTCAACGACATCGACACCGCTCCGATCGCCGAGGTCGTCCAGTCGATCCGCGAAGCCGGTGGCGCCGCCATGGCCGCCCCTGCCGACGTCTCCGACAGCGCGCAGGTGAACGCCATGATCGATTCCGTCATGGCCGCCCACGGCCGGATCGACGTGCTGGTGAACAACGCCGGGCTCACGGGCCCGATGCTGCACTTCTTCGAGGCCGACGAGGCGTGGTGGCGGCGCATTGTCGACGTGAACCTCACCGGGCACTTCCTCGTGGCCCATCCGACGGCCCGCATCATGGCCCGCCAGGGTGGTGGCAGCATCATCAACATGAGTTCCGGTGGGGCCACCCGGGCACACCGCTCCTTCACGGCCTCCGACGCGGCGAAGGGCGGCATCGAGGCGCTGACCCGGGCCATGGCGCTCGACCTGGGGCCCTACAACATCAGGGTCAACGCCCTGATGCCGGGAACCATCAACTCGGTCGGCATGACCGCCGAGGAGCGGGCTCTGCGCGGCGAGAACCTGCCACTCGGCCGGATGGGCGAACCCCATGACATGACCGGCGCCGCCCTGTTCCTGGCGTCCGACGACGCTGCCTACATCACCGGCGACGTTGTGCGGGTGGACGGCGGCATGCTCGCCCAGCAGCGCTCGGCCACCGTCGACATCATGCCGCCGTCGAACTTCCCGCTACTCGAGGAGGTCTAGTCGTGCCGCTGCGACAGTGGATTCCGGCCCCGGATCAAGTCCGGGGCAGGCTCTCCGCCGGAATGACGGACAACGGGATCGGGGAGATCTAACCATGCCGCTGCGTATCGGCGCCGATGTTGGCGGGACGTTCACCGATGTCGTACTCGAGCGCACCGACGGCACCTTCGTCTCCACCAAAGTCCTGACGACCCGCCGACCCGAAGAGGGCATCCTCGCCGCGATAGCCACGGTGGCGGCCGGCAACGACGTGGCCCTCGCCGACGTCAGCCAGATCATCCACGGCACGACGCTGGCCACCAACGCCCTCATCGAGCGAAGCGGCGCTTCGACTGCGCTGGTGACCACCGCCGGGTTCCGTGACGTGATCGAGACCCGCACCGAGAGCCGGTTCGAGCAGTACGACCTCAACATCGTGCTGCCGGCGCCACTGATCGAGCGCAAGGACCGCTACGTGGTCACCGAGCGGCTCAACGCCCGCGGCGAGGTGCTGCGGCCCTTCGACGAGGCGGGCGCCCGGGCCGTCGTGGCCGAACTGCTCGAAGGCGGCTATGAGTCCGTCGCCGTCGGGTTCATGCACAGCTACCGCAACGGCGACCACGAGCGCCGCTTCCGCGACCTGCTGCTCGACGCCGCCCCGGACGTCGCCACCTCGATCAGTTGCGAGGTCTCGCCGCAGATGCGCGAGTTCGAACGCTTCAACACCACGTGCGCCAACGCCTACGTCCAGCCGCTGATGGCGTCGTACCTGCGACGGCTCGAGCAGGAACTCCGTCGACTCGGCGCCTCGTGCCCGCTGTACCTCATCCACTCCGGCGGCGGCCTTCTGAGCCTCGACACAGCGGCTTCTTTCCCGGTACGCCTCATCGAGTCCGGTCCGGCGGGTGGCGCCGTGTTCGCCGCTGATCTGGCGGCCCGCCACGGCCGCGACCGCATCGTCTCGTTCGACATGGGCGGCACGACGGCGAAGATCGCGCTCATCGAGGACTACGAGCCGCGCACGGCGAAGAAGTTCGAGGCGGCCCGCACCAGCCGCTTCAAGAAGGGCAGCGGCATGCCCATCTCGATCCCGGTGATCGAGATGCTGGAGATCGGCGCCGGCGGCGGCTCCATCGCCACGGTGGATGCGCTCGGACAGATCCGTGTCGGGCCGCACAGCGCCGGCTCCGAACCCGGACCGGCGGCGTACGACCTCGGCGGGACCGACCCCACCGTGACCGACGCCAACGTTCGTCTGGGCCGGCTTCATCCCGACACCTTCGGCGCCAAGGACATCTCGCTGGCGCCCTCCAACGCCACCGAGGCGCTCGGCGCCATCGCGGCACCTCTCGGCCTCGACACCGACACCGCGGCGGTGGGCGTTGCAGAGGTGGTGGACGAGAACATGGCGAACGCGGCGCGCGTCCATGCCGTGGAGAACGGCGTGGACCTCGCCGGCTTCTCGATGGTGGCGTTCGGCGGTGCGGCGCCGGTGCACGCCACGCGTCTCATGGACAAGCTCGGCCTCGACGAGGTGCTCGTGCCCGTCGGCGCCGGCGTGGGCTCGGCCATCGGCTTCCTGCTGGCGCCGTTCTCGTACGAGGCGGCGAGGAGTTTCTACACCAGCACCGACGACTTCGACACCGCCGGAGTGGCCGACACCATCGACCAGCTGACCGCCGAGGCGCAGGCGTTCGTGCGCCGGGGCACCGGGGGGACGGTCACGGTGCAGCGTGAGGTTTCCATGCGCTACCGGGGCCAGGGCTGGGAGATCCCGGTGGCGCTACCACCCGGCGACTTCGACACCGTCGCCGCGGAGTCCCTGCGTGCCGCCTTCACCAACGCGTACGAGACGTTCTTCGGACGCGCCATCGACGACGTAGCGATCGAGGCGGTGAGCTGGTCGGTGCGGGTCGTCTCCGACCGGACGCGACCCCCGGTCGTTCCGCCCGTCGGCGTCCGGCGCGACGTCATCCCGTCGGTCCGCCGCCCGGTCCACGACGCGGGTGGCTGGGCCGACGCCGCCGTCGTGGAGCGGGCGGCGCTCGTCCCTGGCGACACCGTGCCCGGCCCGGCCGTGATCGTCGAGGAACAGACCACCACCGTCCTGGGATCGCACCACGTAGCGGTCGTGCTCGGCGACCTGACCCTGCGGATCGCCCGGGGGGACCGCGCCGGCGGCCTGCGGGAGGACAGCCGCCGCGGCCGGGCACGGGAGGTCGAACTCCAGGTGATGTGGAACCGTCTCATCTCCGTCGTCGAGGAGCAGGCCCTGACGCTGGTGCGCACCGCCTTCGCCACGTCGGTGCGCGAGGCCGGCGACCTGTCGGCGGGCGTGTTCGACCGCAGCGGGCGCATGATCGCCCAGGCCGTGACCGGGACGCCGGGCCACGTCAACACCATGGCCGCCGCAGTGGGGCACTTCATCAACGACATCGGACCGGAGAACATCGGGCCGGGCGACGTCTACATCACCAACGACCCGTGGAAGGGCACGGGGCACCTCCACGATTTCACCGCCACCACCCCGGTGTTCATGGGCGAAAATCTCGTGGGCTTCTTCGCCTCGACCGCCCACGTGGTGGATGTCGGCGGTCGGGGCTGGGGCCCCGACGCCCGCGAGGTGTACGAGGAGGGGTTGCGGATCCCCATCATGTGCTGGGCCGACCGGGGCCGGCTCAACCGCGATCTCGTCAACATCGTGCGCCACAACGTGCGAGAGGCCGACCACGTGATCGGCGACCTGCACGGTCTGGCCGCCTGCAACGAGATCGGTCGCCGGCGCCTCGGTGCCATGTTCGACGAGTTCGGCATCGCTGATCTCGAGGAGCTGGCCGGGTTCGTGTTCGACCGGACGCGGCGGGCCACGCTGAACGCCCTGGCGGCGGTGCCCCCGGGGGAGTACAGCAACGAGATGCGGGTGGACGGCTACGGCGAGCCCGTCGATCTGCGCGTGGCGCTCACCGTGGGGCCCGACGGGATGCACGCCGACTTCGCCGGCACGTCACCCACCAGCCCCTTCGGCATCAACGTGCCGATCACCTACGCGCAGGCCTACTTCACCTACGGGATGCTGGTGGCACTGGCGCCGGAGCTGCCCAACAACCATGCGTCGCTGCTGCCGTTCACGGTGAGCGCGCCGCCAGGGGTCATCCTCAACGCCACCGAGCCGGACCCGATTGCGGTGCGCCACGTCATCGGCCACTTCGTCACCGACCTGAGCCTGGGTGCCCTGGCGCAGGCCCTGCCCGACGTCGTCCCCGCCGAAGGATCCGGCGCGATATGGAACTTCCAGGCCGGCGCCCGGGCGGCCGACCGGGCCAGCCCGCGACCGCCGGTGGAGATACTCATGTTCAACAGCGGGGGCACCGGCGCCCGGCCCACCCTCGACGGGCTCACCGCCACCGCCTTCCCGTCCGGCGTGATGACGATGAGCGCCGAGGCCACCGAGCAGGTCGGACCGATCGTGGTCTGGCGCAAGGAGATCAGGGCCGGTAGCGGCGGGGCGGGTCGTCGGCGCGGTGGCCTGGGACAGATCATGGAGATCGGGCCGACCGACGGCTACCTGTTCGAGTTCTCCGCCATGTTCGACCGGATCGACAACCCGGCGCGTGGCCGCGCCGGCGGCGGCGACGGCGCCCCCGGCCGGGTCTACCTCGACGACGGGACACCCTTCGCGGGCAAGGGCAGGTACACGGTGCCCGCCGGTCGGCGGCTCGTGCTGGAGTTGCCCGGCGGTGGCGGCTTCGGGGACCCGGCCGACCGGGACCCGGCCGCAGCGGCGAACGACCGGCTCCAGGGCTACGTCGTCTGAGCGTTGCGCGTCCGAGGGCGGAGCATCGGAGGGCGGCAACACCGTGAGCACCCCACCGCTGACCACCACCCCCCGACGATCGTCCTACGACGTCGTGATCGTGGGCGGCGCCATCATGGGCTCCTCGGTGGCCTGGTTCCTGTCCGCCGATCCCCACTTCGACGGAACGATCCTCGTTGTCGAGCGCGATCCGACCTACGAGAAGTGCTCCACGTCGCACACCAACAGTTGCATGCGCCAGCAGTACTCCAACGAACTCAACATCCGGATCTCGCAGTTCAGCGCCGAGTACGTCGGTAACTTCCGCTGCCACATGGGTAACGACCCCGAAGTGCCGGACCTGGCCGTTCATCACTTCGGCTACATGTATCTCGCCGGCGACGACCAGTTCGCCGCGGCGTTGCGGGCCGGCCGGCGGCTCCAGGCGTCGCTGGGCGCGGGCACGGTGATCATGACTCCCGAACAGATCGCCGCCGAATACCCCTTCTACAACGTCAGCGACATCGTCTGCGGGAGCCTCAACACCGTCGACGAGGGATGGTTCGACTCGGTCACCATGTTCGATTGGTGGCGGCGCAAGGCCCGTCGCAACGGCGTCGAGTACCTGACCGGCGAGGTGGTCGCGATCGACCGGTCGGGTGACACCGTGACCGGCGTGAGGTTGGCCACGGGCGCGACCGTCGCCTGCGGCACAATCGTGAACGCCTCGGGGCCGCGCGGGGCGGTCACCGCCCGGATGGCCGGCCTCGAGCTACCGGTCGAGCCCCGCAAGCGCTACACGTTCGTCTTCGACGCGGCCGAACCGCTGAGCCGGGCTCTGCCGCTCACCATCGACCCGACCGGTGTGCACGTTCGCACCGACGGCGACGCCTACGTGGCGGGCTGCACTCCCGACATCGACCCGGCTGCGCCGTTCGACGACTTCACCGTCGAGCCCGACGTCTGGGAGGACAAGATGTGGCCGGTACTGGCGCACCGCATCCCGGCGTTCGAGCGCATCAAGCTGCGGACCTCCTGGGCCGGCCACTACGCCCACAACAGCCTCGACCACAACGCCGTCATCGGCCCCCACGACGAGGTGACCAACTTCATCTTCATCAACGGCTTCTCCGGTCACGGCGTCCAGCAGTCCCCGGCGATGGGCCGCGGCGTCTCCGAACTCATCATCGGTGGCGAATACCGGACCCTCGACCTCACCCCACTCGGCTACGAACGCATCGCCCGGGGCGCACCCTTCCTCGAGACCGCCATCATCTGAGGTGGTATCAACTGCCATCTTGACGGCATATGAACTGCCAGTTTGCTGGCGGATCATATAGAATGGGTGGCGCAGTCGAGCCGGGAGGGTTGCGATGGCGCCCGACGACATCACCCCCGAGGGGTACTTGCAGCGGGTTGTGGACGACGAGATGCGCACAGCGCTCAGGACCATGCCCGCGGTGGTGGTGGAGGGGCCCCGGGCGTGCGGCAAGACGTGGACCGGGCGTCGGTTCGCCAACAGCGCTGTGTACCTGGACGAGAGGGCGAATTCGGCGCTGGCAGCAGGGATGGATCCGGCGTCGATTCTCGAAGGGGCGCCGCCGCTGCTCCTGGACGAGTGGCAGCTCGCCCCCGGAGTGTGGAACCCGATGCGGCGGGCCTGCGACGCTCGTGGCCTTCCGGGCCGGTTCATCCTGACCGGCTCCGCCGACCCGCCCGCCGACATCACGCGCCACTCCGGCGCCGGGCGGATCATGCGCGTTCGGATGCGGCCCATGAGCTTGTACGAGAGCGGGGAGTCCGCCGGCCGGGTACCGCTGCACGAGCTTCTCGACGGCGAGGAATGCGCAGCGGCCGACGCGGGCCTGGCGCTGGGCGACGTGCTCGAGCTCGCGTGCCGGGGCGGATGGCCGCAGCTGCGCGCTGCAGATTCGGTCACGGCGAGCGACGCCGCCCGGGCCTATCTGGACGAGATCAGCCGGACGGACGTGTCGAGAGTTGACGGCATCGAGCGAGACCCGGTGCGTGTGCAGAAGCTGCTCACCTCCGTCGCACGCAATGTTGCCACCGAGGTGAGGCACACCACACTCGCTGCGGACACGGCGACGGCTGCCGAGGACGCGCCGTTGGAACGCCGCACGGTCGCCGGCTACATGGCGGCGCTCGAGCGCCTGTTCGTGGTGGAGGGGGTACCCGCGTGGAGGCCGCATCTGGCTTCGCGTGCGCAGGCGCGCCGCGCCCCGAAGGTCCACTTGGCGGATCCTTCGTTGACCGTGGCCGCCCTCGGGGCAAACGTCGACTCGTTGATGCGCGATCTGCGATTCGCCGGGCGGCTGTTCGAGTCGATGGTGATACGCGACATGCAGGTCTACGCCCAGGCGAACCGGTGCTCGCTGTCGCACTACCGCGACAGCCACAACCTCGAGGTTGACCTGATCGTCGAGCACCGCGACGGCAGGTGGGTCGCGGCGGAGGTCAAGCTCGGCGGAGCTGAAGGAATCGACAAGGGCGCCCAAGCGCTGCTGCGGCTGCGGGCCAAGCTCGACCGGGCCAAAACCGGCGACCCCGCCAAGCTCATCGTGATTACCGCAGGCGGCTACGCCTACGAACGCCCCGACGGTGTGTGCGTCGCCCCCATCACTTCTCTCGGCCCGTAGCAGGTCGCCGCATCGAGGCGACCGGGGCGGTCGAAAGTGTCGGTGCGTGGGCCGAGGCGGTGTCTGCTGTTGTGACTGAACTGGGATTAATGGGCGTACAAAACTATGACTAGTCGATAGTCGACATTGGGATAAGTGCGACCACTGTCGGGCTCCGAGGTCAGCCCTTGCGGGTGGTGAACTGCATTTTGGCCCTTGGCGAACCGGCGCCGCCGCTAGTCTCACCGCACCCACAATGCGTGCCGTCGGCGGAGACTCGTGCGGTGGATGGCGCACACCCCCTGTGCGGACTCGACGGAACCGGGACTGGCAGGAACGAACTCTTTGCAACTGTCCCGGCCACCCGACCTAGGAGGCTGTCGTGCTCAAGAACCTGATCCTCTACCCGGAGGATGCCCGGGAGGTCGCGTCACATACGGTCACGCGCGTGGAGGCCGCTCCCCGCGAAGAGGCCTACCTGCGACCCGTTCTGCTCCCTGACGGCTCTCTCGCACGGACGCCGGCGCGTGCTGTGCGGGGTGTGCTCGTCTTGGGCGACCCCTCGCCGCTCGGCGGTCCGCGCCTCGTGCCCGGGATGCCCGACCCGGTCCGCTGGGTCTCCCACGCTGTGGAGGTTGCGGTGGAGGTGTGCGGACACGTCCTGCTGCGGCGGGAAGGGTGGATACCGGAGGATCTCGCCGCGGCCGGGCTCGGCCTCCTTCGACGCGACCCTTCCGGAGGATGGACGGACGAGGGGCGCACCGACCTCCGGCGGTGGTTGTTCGACCCCCGCCGTGACGAGGCCGACGTGCTCGCCGTCCTGCACTACGCCGCCGCATCCGGCGTGTGGTGCATCTACACCGACGAGGACAACTGACAAGGTCTCGTCGCCGGGGCTGTTGACTCCTGTCCGAGAAAGTACGACTACGACAGGACGATTCCGATGTAGGGGTGACGGCCGGTTGCCCGGCACCGGGTCACCAGAGCACGTTGATCGGGAACCCCCCGAACGCGGTGTCCCTCGTGACGAGGGTGAGTACCTCGAGTTCGGTCTGAGCGGCCAGCATCCGGTCGAAAGGGTCGTTGTGCTTCATCGGGTAGCGGCCCGCGTGGAGGCCGTGACGATACGTGACCGGCAGATGATGGAAGGCGTCCGCCGCTACCAACTCGTCAAAACGCGAGATGGCACCTTCGTGCGCGGCCAAGCGGCCGAGTCGCATCTTGGTGGCGATCTCCCAGGCGCTCGCGGCGCTCACGAAGACCGTCGACTCGGACTCTGAGATCGCCTCCCGGGCGGCTGGCGGCAAGGACGGGTCGTCGGACCACCACCACAACAGCGCATGGGTGTCGAGCAGCAGGTTTGTCACAACGTGCCCCACGCCTCGAGTTCCTCCTCGGGGAGCGGCTCGAAGAACTCGGGCCCCACGACCAGGTCGGGAAGCCTTCCGGGACGCCGACCGCTGTCGTCCGGCGCCAGCGGCACGAGCCGCGCGTAGGGCTTACCGGCTTTGGCGAGGATGATCTCCTCCCCCGCGTGGGCGCGCTCCAACAGCCTCGACAAGTGCGTCTTGGCTTCGTGAACGTTGACAACCGACGTCATGCCGCAGTCCCCCTCTCTGAAGACTTAGTCCGATGACTAGACTAATAGATCCGCCGCCACTCCGGGCGCCGGCTCGACAATTGGTCGGGTTAGACGGGGTTGCCCATCTGCCGGGTGAACTCGCGAGCGAGTGCTCGATTGATGTCGTCGGGCACGGGCTGCGCGCCGTGGGGAAGCGACGCATGATCTCGGGCCACGCGTTCGAGCGACCGTGCCTGCATGGCGAATCCCATGTCCATGGACTCGATGGTGTTGCCTTTGGGTTGGTCACCGGCGAGGTTCAACATCCGTCCTTCTGCGATCAGGTCGATGGCCCTGCCGTCTGCGAGAACGTGTCGGGCCAGCGCATTGCCGAGAGGGATCCGCTCAGCGGTCTGTGCGTTGAGTGCGGGAACGTCGATCTCGGTGGGGAAGTGGCCTGCGTTGGCCAGTAGGAGCCCACTCGGTGCGTTCCTGAACTCGTCGACGCCGATAACCCGATCGACCCCTGTGGCGGTGATGGCGACATCTGCATCGGCGATCAGTGTGGCAACGTCGGAGACCCGGAAGCCGTCGAGTGCCGCTTCGAGAGCTTTGATCTCGTCGATTTCGGCGACGGTGACCTCAGCCCCGTTGGCTCGCATGTAGTGCGCGATACCGCGTCCACACCAGCCGTAGCCGGCGACCATGAACCGCTTCCCTTGCGGCATGAGGTTGGTGTGCCGGCAGAAGGACTCGTAGGTCGACTGGCCGACCGCGTGTTTGTTCTCGACGAGCGCCTTGAGGGGGGAGTCGTTGATCACGATGACGGGGAAGTTCACACGGGGCGCGAGTTCTCCGGCGAGAAGGTTGTGCCCCGACGTTGTCTCCTCGGTTCCGCCCATGAGTGTGAGGCCGCGGTCGATTGCTTTGCGGGCGAGATCAGCGCCGTTGTCGAGGAGGATGTCGGGGTTCGAGTCCAGGACCGAGTCGACGTGGCGCAGGTGCCGCTCCAGGCTGTCCGATCCGCTGCCGCGAGCGTCGATGCCCTGTTCGTTGAGGTAGGCGACGACGTCGTCCTGGGAGGTGCCGTAGTTGCCGGTGGCGACGATGTCGGCGCCTCCCGCTTTGAGGGCAAGGAGCAGAACCGCCGTCTTGACCTCGAGATGGAGCGACACGCCAATGCGGCGCCCGGCGAAGGGCTGCGTGGTTGCGAACTCCGTGGCGATCCGGGCGAGCAGCGCCATGTTCGTCGATGTCCAGAGCATGCGTTGCGCAGTTGCGTCGACCATGTTGGCGATCCTCCCGATCCGATCAGGGCATCGGACCTACCAACGGCGAGCCTAGGCGCCCGTACTCGGTTCCCCGGCGGGGGTGGTTGTGGGTGGGGCCGGTCAACGACCCCACCCACAAGGTTCGTTACGAGGAGATCAGCCCTCGAACTGGAATGCCACCTGGGCGAGGATCTCGAGGTGACGCTCGGAGTCCACGGCGATCTGTTCGGCGATCTCGCCGTCGGGGCCGAAGATCCGGACCACGGGAATGACCGCGTTGATACCGCCGGGGCTGAAGGTCGCGGGACCGGTCACACCCTCGTAATCGACGTCGGTGCCCGCCCGTATCAGGGCCAGACAATTGCTGTACGTGTAGCACCTCGTGCCTGGCGCGGACGACACCTCGAACATGGCCGGCGCCCAGTCCGAGCCGTTCGTCGAGCCCGCCTCCTCGATCGCCAGCGCCGTGACGATCAGCAGGTCGTAGGTGGTGAAGGAGTAGGGGTCATCAGCAGACGTGTGCTGGGTGTAGGTCGGGTCGTTGTCCCAGAGCGGCTGGTAGAAGTCCCAGGCAGGGTTCTGCTGGAGGTCGAACGACGGGTAGGCCACCACTTCGTGCGACGCCAAGGCCTCGGCGGTCGCCGTGGCGGCGAACTCGGGTTCGGACCAGCCGACCTCACCGATGATGGTTCCGGCCCAGCCCGCTTCGGCGAACTGCTTCACCATGATGGCGCTCTCGGTGGCCTGGGCAAGGATGATCACGGCGTCGGGCGCCGCGTCCACGGCCCGCTGTATCTCGGTGCGGTACGAGGCCTGCTCGCCCGGCGCATCGATGCGGTCGATCACCTCGATGCCGATGACGTCCAGCGCCTTCTCGGTGGCCTCGGCGGTGAGCTGGTAGCCGGCGGTGGGAGTGGTCATGATGACCACCGAGGAGGCACCGAGAGCCTCGGCGTACAGAGCGTCGGTGACTCCTTGGCCCTCGTCGCTGCCCTGTGCCCGGAAGATCGGCTCGCCGGCGCGTCCACCCACGTTCACGGGGATCACGCCGCCGTGCACCGTCGGCATGAGCGGCCCGTCGTTGTCCTCCTGCCAGTCCAGCATGAAGTCCCGGTAGGTGAAGTACTCGTGGGCGGAGCTCAGCACGATGTCGACCCCGTCCTGCTCGAGCAGCTTGCGGACCGCCTGGGCCTCGCCAACCGTGCCGATGTCCTCGTGGATCACCTCGATGGGGCGTCCCAGTGGCGGATCCAGGTTGATGACCTCGTCGATCGGGAAGTCCACCTGCGATGCCAGTAGGGCGCCGACCGAGGCGAAGTCGCCGGTGAAGTAGGCGAGGTCGCCCAGGAGGATCGGCCCAGCCTCCTCCGCGGCTTCGTCATCGTCGCCGCAGGCGGCCGCCACAAGGCTGACCGCCAGCAGAACCGCGCCCGCTCGCCACAGCCGGCTTCGGGCGCGCTTCGCGCCCGCTGTCCGTCGTTGTGTGGTTTTCATATTTTGTATCCTTTCCGGAGTTGGTCGGTGGTGAGGTCTTCGGCGCCCACGATCGTCATTGCCTGACCGAGGCTGAGCACCATCGCCCGGTCGGCCACTTCGAGCGCCTTCGTGGCGTTCTGCTCGGTGATGATGATGGCCACGCCCTTGGTCTCGTGGATCTGGCGAATCCTGTCGAAGAAGTTCTCGACGTAGAGCGGCGCAAGACCGGCCGTCGGCTCGTCCAGCAGCAGGAGCTTGGCGTCCTGCATCAGGGCCCTGGCGGCGGCCACCATCTTGGTCTCCCCGCCGCTGAGGGTGCCGGCCTTCTGGTTGCGCAGACCCGCCAGCGCGGGGAACAGCTCCATGATCTCGTCGATGCGCTCGCCGCTCGCCCGCTTGGCGACCAGACCGCCGACCCGTAGGTTCTCCAGCACCGTGAGATCGGGAAACACGCCCCGCTCCTGGGGCACGAAACCGACACCCATGGCTGCGATGCGCCAGGGCGGCATCCCCGAGAGCGTCTCGCCGCCGAACCGGATCCGCCCCGCAGTGAGCGGCAGCAGTCCCGCAACGGCCGAGAGCAGCGTCGTCTTGCCGGCTCCGTTCGCCCCCAGGATGGCGAAAACCTCCTCGCCGACGGTGAAGTCCAGGCCCTTGATGACGTCGATGTCGTCGTAGCCGGTCCAGACGCCGCTCGCCTCAAACATGGCCGCTCCCGAGGTACTTCTCCACCACGGTGCTGTGCGCCCGGATGTGGTCGGGATCGCCCTCCAGGATCACGTCCCCCTCGGCCATGAAATGCACGATGTCGCTGAAGCCCCAGATGACGTCCAGGTCGTGCTCCACGATGATCACCGACATGCCCTCGGCCACCTTGGTGCGCAGCACCTCGATGACCTGCGCGGTCACGTCATCGGGGAGGCCCGCCGTGGGCTCGTCCAGCAGCAGGATCTTGGGCTGCAGGAGTAGGCAGCGGATCACGTCGAGCAGCTTCTTCTCGCCGGCGGAGTGGGCGAAGCCGCCCGGCTCGGAGAACTCGAAGAGATCCAGGTAGCTCTGGATCTCCTCACCGTGCTCCTCCAGGAGGTGGCGCTCCCGGTAGATCCGGTGAGGGCGCTCGTCGCGGCGTTGCGCCACAGCCAGCAGCAACGAGTCCCAGATGGTCAGGCCGGCGAAGTCCTGGGTCACCTGGTTGGTCTTCACGACTCCGAGTGAGGCGATCCGGTGTGGCGGCAGCCTCGAGAGCACCACCTCCGACGAGCCGTCGTCGAGCACCACGGTGCCGGTGTCGGCGCGGGTGGAGCGCATGATGAGGCGCATCAGGGTGGTCTTACCCGCGCCGTTGGGGCCGATGAGGCCTTCGACGGGCTTGGAGCCCAGCACCAGTTCGTCGATGTTCACGACGGTCTGGGTGCCGAAGCTCTTGGTGAGCCCGTTGATGCGGATCGTGGCACGGCCGCCGGGTGCGCTCCCGTTGCCTTCAGACACGGGACAGTCCCTTCACGTGCCGCTCGCGGCGCATGCGGCCCAGCAACCCCAGCGGGCGGAACAGCAGCACGAAGATCAGCAGCGCCCCGAAGATGATCTGCTTGGTGACCGGGAAGGCCTGCTCCAGCACCTCCTTGGGCAGGGGCACGTACAGCTTGATGACGATGTCGAACAGCCCCAGGGTCAGCAGCGCCCCGACGAAGGCACCCCACGGCCGCTGCTGGCCACCCAGCACCAGCGCGGTGATCACCGACACCGTGACGCCCACGGTCAACTGCGTGGGGAACAGGAAGTGCACGATCGGGCCGTAGAGAGCACCCAGGGCGCCCATACCGGCCGAGGTGAGCGCCATCACGACGATCTTGGTGCGCTTGACGGGCTTGCGGAGGCTGCGCGCCAGGGGCTCGTTGGTGCCGGTTGCGATCAGCAGGCGCCCGTAGGGGGACCGGTGCACCCGCCGTGCGTACCAGAGCAGCACACCCACGACGCCGAAGAGGATTGCCAGCCACGCCAGATCGGTGCGTTCACCCACATCGAACGGGAGGTCGATGGTGCCCAGGCCCACCCGGCCACCGGTGATGTCCTTCTCGCTCTCGATGGCCAGGAACACGATGCTCGCCACGGCCAGCGTGGCGGCCAGCACACCGTCGTCGTCCAGGTCGGCGATGACCCAGCCCGTGATGAGGCCGAGCAGGCCACCCGCCGCGGTCGCCGCCACTAGCGCCAACCAGAACCCCACGTCGTAGTGCACCTGCAGGATCCCGAAGGTGTACAGGCCCACCCCCCAGAAGCCGGCGACGCCGAAGTTGCCGATCCCCGTCACGCCCAGTTGCAGGTGCAGGAGCACCCCCAGGCCGACGATCATGACCACCGTGGAGGTGCCGAAGATCAGGAACGCGGGCGACCCGAAGAGGTAGTCCCAGACGGCGCTCATCGCTCAGACCTTGGCCAGCTCACGGAAGCGGTTGCCGCGCAGCTTCAACACGACGATGAAGGCCACCAGCAGCACCATCTCGGCCCGCAGCGGGGCGATCTCCAGCTTCAGGGCCGACAGCAGCACGCCGGTTCCCATGCCGGCCAGGATCACGCCGCGCAGGCCCCGCGCCCCGCCCACCAGAACCACCAGCAGGGTGAGCAGGAAGCGGTCCCACCCCAGTCCCGGCTTGGCGGAGGAACCGACGCCCCAGAACGCCCCGGCCAGGCCGCCGGCGGCACCCGCCATGAACCACATCAACAGCGTCGTCAGCAGCGGGTTGATGCCGCTCACCTTGGCCAGATCGGCGTCGCTTGCCAGTGCCCGCACCTGGCGGCCCCAGACGGTCTTCTGCACGAACAGGTAGAAGATCAGCGCCAGGGCGATGACCAGGATGAACGCCGTGAGCTGGAACGAGGTGAACCCCACGCCGAACAGCTTCATGAAACGCGGCGGCGGCGTGTCGTAGAAACGGGCCTCGTACCCGAAGACGAACTGCAGGGCGTAGCGCAGCAGCACCGAGAGCCCCAGCGAGATGATGATCACCTCCACGGGGCCCACGCCGCGGCGCTCGGCCGTGCGGAACACCAGGTAGTAGGTCACACAACTCAACAGGCCGGCGAGGATGCCGGCGATGGCGAGACTCACGTAGAAGCTGGCCGAGAACGTGGTGTTGACCCACATCCCGAAGTAGGCGCCCAGCGTGATCGTCTCGGCGAAGGCCACGTTGATGACCTTGCTGAGGTTGTAGATCAGGGCCATACCCATGGCCGCCAGCATCAGCGGCGCCTGCTCGGTCAAGCCGATGATCACGGCTTTGGCAATGAAGTCCAAGGTCGATCACTCAGCAGTCGGAAGCCGTGGCCGTCACGGTTTCGCCCTTCGCCGTCGCCGGCCGATTACATCGCTGACATGGCGGGATCCTTGTGCCACTTCCCGTCCTTCATGATCCCGACCAGGTTGTCGTGGTTCTGCAGCACGGTTATGTCGCTGGAAGGGTCGCCTTTCACCAGCAGGAGGTCTGCCAGGTAGCCCGGCGCCACGCGGCCCAGTTCGTCGGGGCGCTCGAATATCTCCCCCCCGAGCACCGTGGCTGACCGGATCGTCTCCATGGGCGTGAAATCCAGCAGGTCCACGAAGTGCTGCAGGTCGCGGGCGTTGGTGCCGTGAGGTGTCCAGGCGAACCCGTAGTCGCCGCCGGGCAGCACACGCACACCTCGCTTGTGGAGTTCCTTCAGCCCGATGATCGAGTTCTCGAGTTCGTCCTTGTAGCCCACGGCCTCGGCTGCCTCCTGGGGGTAGCCGAAGTCGGCCGCCTCGTAGAGGGTGGCCCACAGCCAGTGCAGGCCCGGCGCCACGAACACCTCCTCGCGGCGCTCGGCGAACATGTCCGCCGCCTCGTCGTCGATGTAGCTGGCGTGGTAGACGATGTCCACCCCTTGGCGCAGGCACTGCTTGATGGACTCGGTGCTGCGCGCGTGGGCCGCAACCCGCTTGCCGACGCGATGGGCTTCGGTGACCGCCGCCCGCACCTCCTCGTCGGTCATGTAGGTGTCCTTGGCCCAGACGCGCTCGGTGATGGACTCACCGGAGAGGATCAGTTTGATGATGTCGACACCCTGGCCGCACATCTCCCGCACGGCGCGCGTCATCTCGGTGGCGCCGGAGATGGTGCGGGTGATCCCGTAGACCAGCACACCCGCCGGCGTGGCCAGTTCCTGCCCGCTCGCCAGGTAGCGAGGGCCGGGGACCATGCCGGCGTTGATGGCGTCACGGCAGGCGATGTCGATGCGCTCCTTGGCCGAGGCGGCGCCGACGCACATCGTGTAGCCGGCGTCCAGCACGATGCGCGCCGACTCCACGGCCACGATGGTGTGGTCCTCCACGGGCATGCCCGCCAGGGCGTCGAGGCTGCCACCGCTGTTCCAGGTGAAGTGCGTGTGGGCGTCGCACAGGCCCGACATGAGCGTCATGCCATTGCCGTCGATCACCCGGTGGCCTTCGCGGGGCAGTGCTCCGCCGCCTGTGGCGATGTCACCGATCCGGCCGTCGGCCACGCTCACCTCGCCCGGCACGGGCCCTTCGGCGTTGCCGTCCAGGATGTTGACATTCGTGAACAGGGTCTCGCCCATGCTCCCCCTCCTTTGTCTTGGTCGGCTGTCGGGTTTTCGACGGCGGGGCTCCGGCTGCAGAAGTCACGCCGTCTTCAGGAAGTCCTCCAGCAGGTCGTTCACCTCGGCCGGGGCCTCCAGCGTGGTCCAGTGGCCGATGTCGTCGATCACCACTGCGGTGGCGTCGGCGAACTCCCCGGCGAAGGCTTCAACCGCGGCCGGGGGGCAGACCATGTCCTCGGTGCCGGTGATGGCCAGCACCGGGCAGGTGACCTGCGAGATGTCCGGCGGGCTCGAGCCGCCGAGGGCCTCGCAGGCGGCCGCATAACCCTCGGCGGACTGGCGCTGCAGCAGTTCCTTGATCATCGCGGAGACCACCGGACGGTCGGCGCGAGTCACCGCCGACACAGCGCCCTGCGAGATGGCGCCGGCCACTGCGGCCATGCCCTCGGCCCGCACCAGCGCGGCTCGGTCCGCCTGCGCACTGCGGGCGGCGTCGGGCAGGTGCCGCACCGGGCCCAGGAAGGCCCCGGCACGGATGCGATCGCCGGCGACGGCCATCACCTGCTGCGCCACCAGAGTGCCCATGGAGTGCGAGACCAGGGCGACGGTTGCCAACTCCAGATCATCCATGAGGGCCAGCACGTCGTCGGCCCACCCCTCGATCGAGATGGGGCCGACCATGGGGCTCATGCCGTGCCCGTTGAGATCGAGGGTCACGAGGTGGTGAGCGCCGGCCAGCGCCGCGATCTGAGGCCCGTAGATGTTGCACGTGCCGCCAAGGCCGTGAATGCCCACGACCGCAGATCCCTCACCGGTCTCCTCGACCCAGACGTGCTTGTTTCCGAGGGCGCGAAAGCCTGTGGCCATGGTTCATCCAATCCTGTTCGTGAGGGTGCCGATGGGTTCGATCGTTGCCGCCACCTCGTCGCCCGATTTGAGGAATCGCGGGGGGTCGAAGCCGATGCCGACGCCGGCGGGGGTGCCCGTGGCAATGACGTCGCCGGGCACCAGGGTGATGCCGGCGGACAGGTCCCGGATGAGCGTCGGGACGTCGAAGATGAGGTCGGCGACGGGGGCTTTCTGGCGCAACTCGCCGTTAACGCGGCATTCCACCATGGTGTTCGCGAGGTCGATCTCCTCGGCGGTCACCACGGCCGGCCCCATGGGGCAGAACGTGTCCATGCCCTTGCCCAGAAGCCACTGACGGTGGTGTCGCTGGCGGTCCCGCGCGGTGACGTCGTTGACGATGGTGTAGCCGAAGACGTGGTCGAGGGCGTCCAGGTCGGCGATGTCCCGGCCGCCGCGGCCGATAACGACCGCCAGTTCGGCCTCGTAGTCCAGCATCGAGGTGAGGTGCGCATGAGGGTCGATGAGATCGCCGGGGCCTATGACGGAGGTGAAGGGCTTGGAGAAGACGATCGGTGCGGTGGGGATGAGATCTTGTGCCGCGGTGCCGGAGGAATCGAACCCGCTGGTGGTGAACTCCAGCGCGTGCTCCCGGTAGTTCTTGCCGATGCAGAAGATGTTGCGCGGGAACGAGCCCAACGGCGCCAGCAGGTGCGCGTCAGCGAGTGGCACGGGGTCATGCAACTCCAGATCCGCGGTGTCGAGTTCACCCCGGATGATCGCGTGCAGGTCACCCAACGGGTGACCGCCGGCGCTCACAGGCGTCAAGTGGCCGTTCTGGCGGGTCGCCACCGTCGGGCCATCGTCGCCGAGCATCCGGCACCAAGCGGTCATCGGCCATCCCCATCCTGCGGGATTCCCGCTGCGGGCGCGCCTCGCGATATTCCGGCCGCGCCCAGGGCAGGAGTACCGGCCGGCGGGTGCGGTGAGGTCACGACCAATGTGCAACCAATTGCAACCACTAGCCCAGGATGCTAGCAGACGGTCGTTCCCGGATTCGCTAGCCGTCGACGCCCCGATCAACCTGTGTCCGCCGCTCATTGGTTATAATTGGTCGCACAATGTGGTTCTGCGGATACCGGCGCTTCAGGTGTGGGTTGTGCGATTCGCGGCTCGGTGATCGGGTCGTGGCGGAGGTCGTCGGTGAGTAACACAACGCGCAGCAGGATCGAGGCCCTGCTGATCGAGGAGGGCCTGCAGCCGGGCGACCGCCTTCCCGCCGAGCGGAGCCTGGCGCAACGGCTCGCGGAATCCCGCGCCTCGGTGCGCAAGGTGCTCGACGAGTTCGAGTCCGAGGGCCGCGTGGACCGACACGTGGGGCGGGGCACGTTCCTCATCCAGGCCGCGGTGGACGGCAGCGACAGCATGAGCCCGAGAGATGTGATGACGGTGCGCCGACTGCTCGAGCCGGCGGTGGCTCGGCGGATCGTCGCAGAGGCCACCCCCGCGGACGTGGCCGAGATCCGCCGCTGCATGGATCGCTGCGAGGATTCCGAGAGTTATCGCGAGTTCGAGCACTGGGACGGCGCCGCTCACCGCGCCATGATCGAAGCGGCACACAGCCCGCTCCTGAGTCGCATGTATCAGATCGTGGATCACGCACGTTCAGGACCGCTGTGGGGCGCCCTCAAGCAACGCTCAGCCAGCCCGGAGTCCCTCCAGAGCTATCTGGAGGATCATCGCGGCATCCTGCAGGCCATCGTCAACCGCGACCCCGACGGGGCCGAGCGCGCCATGCTGGCCCACGTCGAGAACGTAACCACGCGCCTTCTGGGTTGAGGCTTCTTACGGTAGGGAGACAGGGCCCGACACCGTCAACCGATGGACTCGGAGAGCACCCGGGGCTCATCCCGATGGTCGTCAGCGAGAGTGTCGTCCAGGACCGGAAGCTGATCCTCACCACCCATTACCATCACCAGAGCCGTGGCCGGAAGGATCGAGTATGTCGCCCAACGGTTTTGTATCCGACGTCCAGCAGGTGGCTCTCGTCGTCCGCGACCTCGACGCGGCGCTCGAGGAGTACACGAACCGGCTCGGCATCGGGCTCTGGCGGGTGAGCCTCTGGGCGCCGCCCCGGCTGACGGACATGCGCATCCGTGGCGAGCCCATCGGCTACAGCATGCGGCTGGCCTACGCGTGGACGGGCAGCACGATGTGGGAGCTCATCGAGCCCGTGGACGGTCCGTCCATCTACAAGGAGTTCCTCGACGAGCACGGCGAGGGGGTCCATCACCTTCTCGTTCAACACGAGGGGCTCGACTTCGACCAAGCGCTCGCGCGCTTCACCGAGCGCGGCTGCCCGCCACTGATGGAGGGACGCATGGGCGAGATCCGCTTCGCCTACGTCGAGACCGAAGGTCCCCTCAAGACCACGCTCGAAATCGTCCACCGCCCACCGGGCCACGAACCCCTGACACCGGACTACTGGTACCCCGCACCACCGGACTAGGGGCGGTCTACGGGGGCTCGGTGGGTGATGTGTCCACCTCCACCTTGTCTGATGCATGATGGCTCCTATGACCGGATCGGGCAGAAGCGCGGGCACAGGCGCTTGGGCGGAAGCAGCCGACGATCAATCTGAACCGTCGGCGCCCGACATCCGGGTGGAGGGTGGGACGGTTCTTGCGCTCGGCGGCGAGGCGGAGTTCGCCGGGACGGGGTTCGTTGACGTCGTCGGAGATCGGGTGGTGGCGGTTGGGCCGCTCGAGCATTGCCCCCCCACGAGGCCGCGCCGGGTCGTCGACGCCACCGGGAGCGTCGTCCTGCCGGGTCTCATCGACGCACACACGCACCTGTTCCAGGTGGCCGCACGCGGCCTGGGCGATGGCCTCGGCCTCGCCGAGTGGCTGCGGACGCACATGATCCCCCTGGCGCTCGCGCTCCGGCGCGAGGAGATGGTGGCGCTGACCGAGCTCGCCACACTGCATTCGCTGCGGTTGGGCATCGTTGCCGCCATCAACCACCACTACGGCGGGCGCCGCGAACCCGAGGACACTCTGGCGGTTGCAGGCGCCATGGAACGCGTCGGGATGGCGGGCGCGGTCGCCCGCATGATGATCGTCGAACGGACGGCCGCTGCAGACGTGTTCGGGCTGCCGGCTACCAACTTCATCTACACCAATGCGCAGGAGATCGAACTCACCGAAGAGGCGATGCGCCACAAGCCGGACGGTCCGGTGGCCGTGTGGCCGGGCCCGGCCAACGTGGCGTACTGCTCGGACGAGATTCTCATGGCCGGGGCGGAGTTGGCGCGGCGCCACGGCGTTCGGTGGCACACGCACGCCGCCGAGGACGCCTTCGCCGTCGACGTGACGTGCTGCTGCCAGGCGGGACGGCGCACCCTCACTCTCCTCGACGATCTCGGCATCCTCGACCATGACGCGGTGCTGGCACACGCCGTGTGGCTCGACGACACCGAGATCGAACTCGCCGCGAACCATCACCCGCACCTCGTGTACAACCCGCTCTCCAACGCGTACCTCGGCTCGGGCACCATGCGTCTCATCGAACTCCGGTCGCGCGAGGTTCCCCTGGCCGCCGGCACCGACGGGTGCGCCGTCGCCGGCCAGGACATGTTCGAGGTGGCCCGGTTCGGCGCCCTGCTGCAACGCGTCGCAGCAACCGACGCCTCTGTGATCGGCGTCGGGGACATGATCAGGCTGATCACCGGCGGAGGCGCACGTGCCCTGGGGACCGGGACCGGGACCATCGCGCCCGGTGAACCCGCCGACCTCATCGTTGTCAACACGTCGTCGCTGCATCACGAGCCGATCAACGACCCGCTGGCAACAGCGGGATGGTTCGCCACCGGCCTCGATGTCACCACGGTGCTCGTGCGCGGCGCCATGGTCCTCCACGAAGACGCGATCACGACGGTCGACGAGGCTGAAGTCCGGGCGAAAGGGCAGGCGGCGGCACGAGCCGTCCTGGCACGTCTCTGAGCCGGCAGCCGACCCGCCGGGAACGCCACGTATCACTCATCGCCCGCCTCACTATCGTGTCGGCCCGGCAGCACTCGCTGGAGCACCGATGGACGACCCCGCATCCCAAAACACGTGCCGATGAAGTACGGACTGACGATCTGGCTGGATCAGCCTCTGGAGGCGATCAGCGAGTTGGCGGTCGCCGCCGAGGATGCGGGCTTCTCCGACGTGTGGCTACCGGACCACTACTTCCTGCGTGACGTGTACGCGGCGCAGGCCGTCATCGCCACCAGGACCTCGTCGGTGAGGCTGGCCACGGGAATTGCGGCGATCCAACTGCGCCATCCAGCGCTCATCGCGAGCGCGGCGGCGACGATCGCGGAGTGCTCGGGAGGGCGTGCGGTCATCGGGATCGGCCCGGGAGGCCACGAGTTCGGTTCCCAATTCGCCATGCGACCGAGGAGCCCGCTGACCATGCTCCGCGAAGCCGTCGAGATCATCCGGCAACTCAGTTCGGGCCCCGCCGGCTTCCGGGGCGAGTACTTCTCCGCCGACGGCTCCGAACTTGGCTGGCGGATCACCCCTCCGCCGATCTTCCTGTCGGCGCGAGGCCCCCGCATGCTCGAACTCGCCGGAGAGATCGCCGACGGGGTCATCGTCCACGGCATACACCGCGACTTCCTCGACTACGCCCGGGCACGCATCGCCCACAGTGCCGGGCGATCCGGCCGCGACCCCCGGGAGTGCCAGGTCGCCGTGATGTTGGACGTCGAGGTGGACCGCGACGAGGCGTCGGCCATCGACCGGCTCCGTGCGCGCTGCACGCTCATGGCCGGGGGGACGTACTCCGACGATTTGATCCCCGTCTACGGGTTCGATCCCGGAGCGGTCGCGACGCTCCGTGGGGCGCTGCGCGACCCCGAGGTGCGTGAAGCGGGTTACGTGACCGACGACATGGTCCGCGCCTTCGCCATCGGCGGGACAGTCGAGGTGGTTGCCGAGCGGCTCGGCGAACTTCGCGACCTCGGGGTCGATCTGGCGATCCTCAAACTCGGCGAAGGCGATATGTCCGCCACGAAGACCCTCATCGGGACCATCGCCCCCATCATCAAAGGAGCAGCCTCGTGAGCATCCCCACCGAGATCGTCGTCATCGGAACCGGAGGCGGCGGTCTGACCATCGCCGCCGAACTCGGCCTCGCCGGCCGTCCCGTCGTCCTGGCGGATCAACCCCGGTTCGGCGCCGCTCTCGAGGCCGTCGACGCGGCCGGTGGTGTCGAGTTGACGTATCGCACCTCGCTCACCGACACGACGTCGGTAGCACAGTTGGCTTCGGTCGCCGCCACCTCGACCGATCCCGCAGCGGCGGTCGAGAGCGCCGAGTTGGTGATCATCTGCGTGCCCGCGTTCGGGCACGAACCGCTCGCCGAACTCCTTGCGACCCGCTGGCAGGACGGCCAGACCGTGCTCTGGGTCGGCGAGCCCGGAGGTGGGTTCGCAGCAGTCGCAGCGCTGCGGCAGATCGGCAGGCGGGTCGACGTCACCTTCGGCGACACCAACACGCTGCCGTACTACGGCGCACTCGTCTCCGGGCCGGGGAAGGTGGGAGCCATACTCAAGAGCGGTGGCACGCTCGTCGCAGCCCTGCCGAGCGGCCGCATCGACGCCGTCGCGAGCGTCGCGACCGCCATCTGGCCCTGGGTCACGCAGGCGGAGAGCGTCTGGGAAACGATGCTGCTGAACTTCAACGCCATCGACCACGTCCCGGCGATGCTCTGCAACATGGGATCGATCCAGCAGCCCGGCGGCACGTTCACCCTCTGGGGCACCGGCGGAACCCCTGGCGTGGTCAACGTCATCGAGGCGCTGGATCGCGAGTACCTGGCCATGCGACAGGCCCTGGGTCTCGCCAATGTGACCCCGTACGAGGACTACCTGGTGGGCCAGGGGCTTGCCCCCCGCAAGGGCGCCAACCTGCACGAGACGCTGCATTCGAGCCTGCTGCCCACCTTGCAGTTCCGCTGCGGCCCCGACGCGCTCGACCACCGGTTCGTCTCCGAGGACGTGCCGTACTCGCTGGTCCTGGCCTCGTCGCTGGGTCGGGAACTCGGCGTGGCCACGCCCATGATCGACAGCCTCATCGTGTTGGCGTCGGTGGCGTCCGGGCGCGACTACGCCTCGGAGGGCAAGACCCTCGCCGGCTGGGGACTCGACGGCACCGGCGGCGCGGGACTCCGGGCGGCGGCTGAGCAGGGCTGGTGGTGAGACATGGCACCGGCAGGTGATGTCGACGTCGTCGTCAGGGGAGGCCTCTGCGTCACCTGCGACGGGACGGACACCATCACGACCGGCGACATCTATGTCGACGGCGGCCGGATCGTCGCCATCGGGGGTCCGGCCAGGCAGGCCCGACGCATCGTGGACGCCTCGGGCACGATCGTCATGCCGGGCCTCGTCAACCTCCACGACCACTTGCGGGACATGACGCCGGGGCTGGATGCGGGCGAGGGCCTGAAGCTGGACGAGATGCTCCGGTTCTACTGGCAGCTGAACGAGGCCGTCGGGGAGGTCGAGTACGAGACGATGGCGGCCTACAGCACCGCCCGGCTCCTGATGGCAGGTGTCACGACGGTTGTCGACCACGTCTACCCGTTTCACCGCGACGGACTCGACACTGCGACGATTACGGGGTACGAAGCGACCGGTATCCGGTGGTACCTGGCCCGGGGCCTGATGACGCAGGGCTACGACCCGATCTGCGAACGCCTCACCGACGGATTCGACCGGGTCCGTGCCCTGCTCGCCGACGGGGTGCCCGCGGACCGGATCATGCCGGCGCCGGTCTCGTTCCGCCAGGCCGCGCCGGACGACTACCTCGCAGCCCGCGAGTTCGCGACCACGTACGGGCTCCGGCTCTACACGCACGTCGCCGAGACGGCGGCGGAGGTGGCGAGCATCGGGGCCGAGCACGACTGCCGACCCATCGAACTTCTCGACCGGCTCGGCTTTACCGGCCCGGACGTGACGCTCGTGCACTGCGTCTTCCTCTCCGATGCCGAGATCGACCTCCTCGCCGACTCCGGCACCCATGTTGTGCACTGCCCGAGCAATCACATGAAGCTCGCCAAGGGGTTCACCCGTGTGCCGGATCTGCTGGACGCAGGCGTGAACGTGGGGCTGGGCGTCGATCAGATGGTCGACATCTTCTGTGAGATGCGACAGGAGGTCCTCCTGCAATCGATCCACAACGAGAACCCGGGAACCATCTCTCCTCGGGTCGCCCTGCGCATGGCGACGGTGAACGGTGCCAAGGCGGTCGGTCTCGACGGCCAACTCGGCGAAGTATCCGCCGGAGCGCTTGCCGACTTGATCTGCGTGTCGGCAAGCGAATTGGGGTTCCAGCCCATCCTCGACCCGACGTGGAGCCTCGTGCACCGCGCCGCGGGATCCGATGTCCGTCATGTCATCGTCGACGGGAATGTCGTCGTCGAGGACCGAGAA
>CBDEFI010000002.1:0-290692 GCA_965237375.1 Acidimicrobiales bacterium | reverse complement strand
CTCCAAGGGGTGCAGCGCCTGCTGGAGCAGGGAGTTGTGGAGGTGGCACCGCTGGCGTTCATGCGCGGTCGCACCTTGAATCGCAGCTTCATCATTCTCGACGAGGCGCAGAACACCACACCCGAGCAGATGAAGATGTTCCTGACACGTATCGGCTTCGGGTCGCGAGCGGTCGTGACCGGCGACGTAACCCAGGTGGACGTGGCCGGCGGGCGCAGCGGTCTTGACGGGATGGAGCCGCTACTAAGTGCCATCGAGGGCGTGCGTTTCGTGCACCTGAGCAGCCGGGACGTCGTGCGTCACCCCATCGTGGCGGACATCGTGAACGCCTACGACAAGGCGGACAGCGAGGCCGGCGGTGGGAGTCCTCGAGGCCGGCATCGGTGAACGAGGGCGAGCCGGCGGGCAATTCTGCCGGAGCGGGTCATCGTGCCGTGACTGATCGGCACGTGGTCGAGGAGTTGCCCGCGGAGGCGCAGCGACGACGCGTCGAGGTCGGCCCGATCACCGTGGAGGTGGCCGACGAGCGTGTCGCCACCTCCGAGGGAACGACCCTCGACGCGGTCGCAGGATGCCTCGACTTGAACCGCTGGGGGTGCCTGGCCGCAGCCGCGGCCCGTTCCGAGGGCGTCGAGGAACCCGCGGAGATGGGGTTGATGTTTGTCGACGAGGCTGCCATCGCCACGTTGGCGGAACGCTGGATGCAGAGCACCCACCCCACCGATGTCCTGGCGTTCCCGGTCGACGGGCTCGGGCCACGCGCCGCGCCGGCCGGTGACGCAGGCCCACCGCTGCTGATCGGTGACGTGGTGGTGTGCCCGTCGGTGGCAGCGCGGCAGGCCGCCGAGGCAGGGCGCCACCTGGACGACGAGTTGGCGCTGCTGGTGGTGCACGGGGTCTTGCATCTGCTGGGCCACGATCACGAGCGTCGCGCGGAGGCCCGCCGGATGGAACGCCGAACCCGCGCCGTCCTGGGGCAGCACCACCACCCATGAGTGACGGCTCCGTGACCGGGCGGCCCCAGCGGAAGCGATCCACCCGCTCATGACCGAAGCCCTGGCCATCGTCGCCATTGTGGTGCTGAGCGCCTGCGCTGTCGTGCTGGCCGCGGCCGAGACCAGCCTGACGCGCCTGCGCCGTAACCGGGCTCGGGTGCTGATGGAGGAGGAGCCGGAGACCCTCACGCCGCTGGGATGGCTGCTGGAGCACCGCCGGGAGGTTCTGGGCCTGGTCCTGGGCCTGGTGCTGGCCTGCCATCTGGGTGTCGCCACTCTCGTGGCTCTGCTGGTGCAGCGCCGCTGGGGTGCCGGTGCACTGGGTGTGGCGTTCGTGGTGGAGCTGGTCGTGCTGTACCTCGTGGCAGGGGTTCTTCCCAAGTCTCTGGCCATGCGGACCCCCGAGCGTGTCGCCCGGCGGGTCGCCCCGTTCCTGCGGGTGCTGGTGCTGTTCACGCCGCTGCGCCTGCTGATGGGGCACCTCCCGATGCCGGCGTGGTTCGGGCGCAGCGAGCGGACCGAACCGGAGGCGGTCTCGGAGGAGGAACTACTCGCCGTGGCGGAGCAGGCGGCCGCGGACGAGAGCATCGAGGCGCAGGAGCATCGCCTCATCGAGTCGGTTATCTCCTTCGGTGACACCATCGCCCGGGAGGTCATGGTGCCGCGCACCGACATGGTGGCGATCGACGCGACCTTCAGCGTTGACGATGCGTTGGAGGTGGCTCTGTTCAACGGCCTCACGCGCATCCCCGTCTACGGGGAGGGCATGGACGACATCGTGGGGCTCGTGCACGTGCGTGACCTCATCGCCGCCGTGCGCTCGGAGGGAGGCGACAAACCCGTCGGCGAGGCGATGCGCGAGGTCGGTTTCGTGCCCGACACCAAGCGCACGGCCGAGTTGTTGCGGGAGATGCAAGGTGGGCGCTCGCACCTGGTCATGGTGATCGACGAGTTCGGCGGCACCGCCGGACTGGTGACGCTCGAGGACCTCCTGGAAGAGATGGTGGGGGAGATCACCGACGAGTTCGACGTGGAGCAGTCACTCGTGGAGGATCTGGGGAACGGAGCCTTCCGGGTGAGCGGGCGCGTGCCGCTCACCGAACTTTCCGATGTGCTGGAGTCGGATTTGCCGTCGGGGCGTTGGAGCACCGTCGGGGGCTTGATCTTCACCCTGCTGGGCCGGGTGCCGCAGGAGGGGGAGAGCCTCGACGCGAACGGTCACCGTTTCCTGGTCGAGCGGGTGCAGCGCCGGCGGATCGCCCGAGTGCTGGTCACCGAGATCGCCGCCCCGGCGGGTGTTCCTCTCGAGCCGCAGGGTCATGTCCGAGGACGCTGAGCGGCCCGCTGTGGGCAACGGGGGAGATCCCGGCGGCCACGGGCAGCCCGCGACGGAGACCCCCGAGGATCCTGCGGGCGCCGCGGGCGCTGAGGGGCTGCGGTCGGGGTTCGTCACGCTGGTGGGGCGCCCGAACGTGGGCAAGTCGACGCTGCTGAACCGGCTGTGCGGCGCCAAGGTCACCATCGTCAGCGACAAGCCCCAGACCACGCGCCGGGCCGTGCACGGCGTGCTGCACCGTCCCGGCCTGCAGATCGTCTTTGTGGACACCCCCGGCATCGGCAAGCCGCGCACGGCTCTGGGCACCCGGCTCAATGCCACGGCCTCGGGGGCTCTCAGCGACGTGGACGTGGCCTGCCTGGTCATCGATGCCACCGCCCCGTTCGGTCCGGGTGACCGGTTCGTGGCTGCCAAACTGCCCGCTGACGGCGTGGTGTTGGTGAACAAGATCGACATCGCCCGCCCGACGAGGATTCTGGAGCAATTGGCGCGGGTCGCCGAGGTACCGGCCGAGGCCTACTTCCCGGTGTCGGCGCGGACGGGTGAGGGCCTCGACGCCCTCGTGGAACATCTGGCGGGGCGCATGCCCCCGGGGCCGCCGTACTACCCGGCCGGAACGGTGGGGGGTATGCCCGACGAGGTGGCCGTGGCGGAGTTGGTGCGCGAACAACTGCTGGCGTTGGTGCGCGACGAACTGCCCTACGCCATCGCCACCCGTGTCACCGAGTGGGACTGGCCCCGCGTTCGCTGCGAGATCCTCGTCGAGCGGGCTTCGCAGCGCCGCATCGTGATCGGCCACCAGGGCAGCATTCTCAAGGAGGTCGGCACCCAGGTGCGCAAGCAGATGCCGCCGGGCGCCTACCTGGAACTGCACGTCTCGGTCGACCCCAACTGGCAGAACCGCCCCGCAGCCGTCGAGCGCTACTGCGACTGACGCCATTCAGAGTTCCGGGACCATGGAATCCACCTCTGACCGACCCCCTCCGTGTCTCGAGATCAATGTGAGCAAATGGGTGCGGGTCGGGGACGAAGCTCTTGGCACGAAGCGGAAGGTGTGGCTGGAATCTCCGGAGCCGGAGACGGCCGGCCATTGGCTCCTGAAGTACCGGACCACGAACACGCACGCCGACGGCAGTACTCACCCCAAGGGCGACGACTGGGCCGAGCGGGTTGCCTATGGGATAGCTCGTGTCCTGGGACTTCCTGCCGCCCAGGCTGAACTTGCTGTCGAGACGCTCTCCGGAGAGGTCGTCTATGGAGTGATCAGCCGTTCGATGCTTGCCAAGGGCGAGGAACTCCGTCTGGGCAACGAGTTGCTGGCCATGGCAGGTATCGAATTGATGGGTTCCCGCAGGCGAGTCGGCTACACCACCGCAGCGATCCGACAGGCCCTCGATGGCGTCGGGCCGCCGCTGGAGGCTCTCTCCGGGTTGGCGGCGTGGTATGCGGATCGTGCCAGATCTCCTTTCGAGGGACGGCCGCATCCGGTTGCCGTCGCCGCCGAGGCTCTCAATTCGCTCGATCCGGCGGTGAGCGGACACTGGGTGAGTCAGTGCGGACGTGTGGAGGAGCTTGTGCAGGTGACTCGAATGATTCCCGAGCATCGGATCACACCCGCGGCCCGCCTGTTTGCCGAACGGGTGCTCCGGCGCAACTCCTCCAGGCTGCTGGAACTGTCCCCTGGTCGCGGACCGACAGCATCGCTAGGTTTGGGGCTGTGAGCGAGCCTGTCGAGCGTGAGGTCTACGTGGCCTGGCAGGATCCCGACTCGCGCTGGATCCGGCCGGTAGGGCGGCTCACGCAACGGGTCACCGACAGCGCAACGTTGTACCGGTTCTGCTACCTGAGGCGCGCGTCACAGCAGGAGTACAGGCTGCCTGGTCTGCCTGACTTGGATCGGGTCTACGAGAGCGAGTACCTCTTTGCGGTCTTCAAGAATCGTCAGATGCCAAGGCAGCGCCCCGACTACGAAGATTTTCTCCAGCGACTGGCCCTTGATGTCGAAGCGGATCCCTTCGAGGTGATGGCCCGCAGCAACGGGAGGCGGGAGACGGACCGAATCGAGGTGTTCCCGCCTCCCGAGCGGACTCCCGACGAGGATCTCACGGCACTCTTCTTCGCCCGAGGGGTGCGCTACCTCGACGGTGCCGCTGAGGCGATCCAGCGGCTGCACCCGGGGGCAAGACTCAGGCTGGTCGATGATGTGGCCAATCCGATGAACCCTCGGGCTTTGCGCATTTCAGCCCCGACAGGGGGGCATGTCGGTTGGGTGCCGGACTATTTCGTGGCCACGCTTCACGAACTCCAGGAGTGCAACGGCGACGAAGCGGTCCGGCTGACCGCCGAGCACATCAACCCGCCCGACTCCGTGCTGCACATGCGGCTGTTGTGCCGCCTCACGACGCCCTGGCCTGACGGTTTCGAGCCGTTCTCCGGGCCGGAGTTCCAGCCGGTCGTCCCCGACCTAGCGGTCGACACCTAGCACTGGCGGCATCGGGCGTTCCACAGATGCGACCCACGGCTGCCACTGACGTGCTGTGCGAGGCGTGTCGCGTGACGATGAGGGAGATTCCGCAACTCCGGCCGGGCGCCGGCCATGCCCTCGGCGGAGGAACTTGACGAGTAGTACGCCAAGTCCTCAGCGTCGCCGCAGGGATGCCGGCGGGGGGCCCGCGCCTCCTGACCACAGCGGGATCCGGTAGCCGGTGAGTCCAACGCCCGGACGGGGTGCCGCGGTCAGAGGCCGGTCAGGAACTCCAGGACTTCGGCCCGGTCCACGGTGCGGCGCAGCGGCGGCATTTCCTCCAGGATCTCCGAGCGGTAGCGGGCCTTGGCGAGGCGGGGATCCAGCACTGCCACCACCCCGCGGTCGCTGCTCGTGCGGATCAGGCGGCCGGCGCCCTGGGCGAGAAGGATCGCGGCGCGGCGGAGGTCGATGAGCCGGAAGGCGTCGTCACCGACGTGCTCGCGGCGGGCGCTGAGCAGCGGATCGTCCGGGCGGGGAAACGGCAGCCGGTCCAGGGTCACGAGCGTGAGTGCCGGACCGGGCACGTCGACGCCCTGCCAGAAACCAATGGTGGCGAACAGGCAGGTTGCGTCCTCGGCGCCGAAGCGCTCCAGGAGCTGCTGCGGCGGGAGGTCGCCCTGACGCAGCAGCGGCCACCGCAGCCGCCGGCGAAGGGCGTCGGCCGCCTCGTCCAGCATGCGGTGGCTGGTGAACAGGGCCAGGGTGCGGCCCCGGGCGGCATTGATGAGACTCTCCAGCTCGTCGATGGCGGCCCCCTTGAAGTCGGGCGAGGTGCGCGGCGGAAGGTGGGCGGCGCAGTAGAGCAGGCCTGCCCGGGGGAAGTCGAAGGGGCTGCCAACGTCGAGGTACTCGTAGTCGTCGCGGTCGAGGCCGAGGGCCGCGGGGGTTGCGGCGCCGAGGGTGGCCGAGGTCATGACCACGGTCCGCTCGCCGAAGAGAGGATCGGCCAGCAGCCCGCCGACCTCCAGGGGGGCCAGGCGCAGTTCGGGTGCGCCGGGGCCACCCTCCACGAACGCCACGGTCTTGTCGGGCCGTTCGAGGAGCGTGGCGATGTCGGTGTTCAGCGCCGCCACCGTCCCCAGCGCCCGCAGCCGCTGCGCCTCGGCGTCCCCGCCGGCGGTGGTCTTCTGCGCGGCGCGGAGCTCGGCGCCCGCCGTCTCGAGGCGGCTCTGCGCCAGGGTCAGCGCCTCCTGCAGCTCGGCGGGCCCGTCGGCAGGGAGGCGCTCGCCCCGCAGCCCCTCGATGACGTCGGCGATGCGCCGCCCGGCGTTCGTCAGCGGCGCCCCCGTCCGGGGAAGAACCGCGTTGACCTCCTGGCCGGCGTTTCGCAGTTTGCGCTCACCGATGGTGACCCCGGCGATGGTGGTGACTGTGTCCTCGAACCGGTGCGCCTCGTCGATGATCACGAGGTCGTGGGCGGGCAGCAGGCCGAACCCCAGCAGGTGCAGCACCAGCAGGTGGGTGTTGACGACGACGACATCGGCCCGCTCGGCACGCGCTCGTGCCGCCTCGGTGAAGCAGGTTTCGCCCTGCGGGCAGCGATTGCGTCCCGGGCATTGCGTGGCGCTGACGCTGAGGCGCTCCCAGACGCCCGGCGGCAGCGGCCGGTCCACGTCGGCCCGGTCACCGGTGTCCGAGCGGTCCGCCCAGGCGATGAGGCGCTCCACCTCGCCGGCTGTGCCGGCTGTATGGCCTTCCGGCGGCTGTGTTTGCCGACGTGACGTGCCGCTGCCACCGCCCGGCCCGTCGGTGGGGTCGGCGGAAGCGTCGGCTTCGGCGACCGTGTCGCCGAGGGTGAGTTGGACCCCTTTCCGGGAGGCCTCGTCGATGAGTTGCCGGCAGATGTAGTTGGAGCGGCCCTTCAGGACCGCCCAGCGGAGGGGCCGCCCTCCGGGCCGCAGTTGCCGCACCGCGGGTTGGGCGGCCAGGAAGGGCAACTCCTTGGTGGCCAGTTGGTCCTGCAACGCCTTGGTGACCGTCGCCACGATGACCCGCCGGCCGCTCAGCACGGCGGGGATGAGGTAGGCCAGCGACTTGCCGGTGCCGGTACCCGCGGCGACGGCCAGGTGCCGCCCGCCCTCGAAGGCCGCCGCCACGGCAGCGACCATCTGCTCCTGCCCGGGTCGGTGTTCGCCGTCGCGCCCCATCGACCCCACTGCGGCCTCCAGCAGGGCCAGGCTGCGCTCGGTCAGACTCACCCCCGGAGAGTACCAACGGCCGCGCGCCTCACAGCCGGAGGCCACTGGCACGAGCAACGTCACGATTGACAGAACGCGGGAACCAGGGTGGAGTTGCCGTCGTCTGACATGCGACAGGACCACTACCGCTACGGTCGCGGACCGGGCACCGACGTATCACCTCGCCGTCATGGCATCCGCCGCGACGGCAGGCAGCGTCGGGAGACAAGGAGTGTTCGACATGCGCAGACTGTTCGCTGCCATCCTGATCCTGACCGTCACCATGGCCGCTTGCTCCGGTGCCCAGGAGCAGGTCTCGTCTACCGCGACCGGCATCGGGTCCGAAACGGACCCAACCGGGGCGCCGGCAACGGACGGCCCACCCGAACCCGACGAACCCACGGCAGTCACCGGGCCCACCGAATCGGGCGAAACCACTGCGGCCACGCGTCCCGGAGGGTCCGACGACAACGCAGAGATCACCCCGGCAGGCGAGATCCCGGAGGCCACCGAGCCCGACGAGACCGTTGAGGTCACGCGATCCGGCGAGACCGCCGGGGCTACAGAACCCACTCAGCCCGACACCACCGCAGAAGTCACCCAACCCGTGCAGTCCGACGAAGTTGCGGAGGTCGCTCAACCCGGCGCTACCGAAGAGCCCATCGGGCCCGACGAGATGCCGGCCGTCGCCGGGCCCGATGCAAACACCGAGGCCGTCCGACCCGACGAGACCGCTGACGGTTCCGGCGATCCGGTCGGTGCCGACATCGGACAACTTGCGGAACCGCCTGTTGAGGAGGTGCCGTTGGCCGAGGACGTGCAATCCGAGGAGGAGGAGACTGCAGAATACGTCGCCTTCTACAGCTTCCGCGACGGCGACTACGAGGTGTACGTGATGGACGCCGACGGCGCCAATGAGCGCCAGGTGACCCATGACCCCCACTACGACGGAGCACCGTTCTGGTCGCCGGACGGTTCCCGCATCGCCTTCCAGAGTGATCGTGACGGCGACTGGGACGTGTACGTGATGGATGCCAACGGTGCCGACGTGCACAGGCTGACCGACAGCGTCTACGACGACGAGAAGCCGAGTTGGTCGCCGGACGGTTCCCGCATCGCCTTCCAGAGTGATCGTGACGGCGACTGGGACGTGTACGTGATGGATGCCAACGGTGCCAACGTCCGGCAGCTCACCCGCAGCCCCTATGACGACACCACACCCTCCTGGTCGCCGGACGGTTCCCGCATTGCCTTCCACAGTGATCGTGACGGCGACCAGGAGATCTACGTGATGGACGCCGACGGGAGCGACGTGCGCCAGCTGACCCACAACACCGGCAGTGACGGGGTCTCGGGGTGGTCACCGGATGGCAGCCGCATCGCCTTCGTCAGCTACCGCGACGGCGACTCCGAGGTGTTCGTGATGGATGCCGACGGGAGCGACGTGCAACAGCTGACGCATCACGACGCCTACGACGTGGCGCCGAAGTGGTCACCGGATGGCAGCCGCATCGCCTTCGTCAGCTACCGCGACGGCGACTCCGAGGTGTTCGTGATGGACGCCGACGGCGCCAACGTGCGCCAGCTGACCCACAACACCGACGGTGACGGGGTCTCGGGGTGGTCACCGGATGGCAGCCGCATCCTGTTCGACAGCCGCCGGGATGGGGACAGGGAGGTGTTCGTGATGGATGCCGACGGCGCCAACGTGCGCCAGCTGACCCACAACAACTACGACGACTGGGCAACGGCGTGGTTGCCGGAGAGCGACTAGGCAGCATCGCCCGGACCGTCACGGACCCGAGGGGTGCCGCCGAGGCCGATGAGACCACTGCCGGGGGCCCGTGACTGCTACAAAAGGCGGTGACCCCGCTTGCCCGTCAGGTACCGCCATGAGCATCCCCGAAGTCGATCTTTCCTCCGTGCCGGCGCACGTGGCGTGCGTCATGGACGGGAACGGGCGCTGGGCCGAGCGCCGGGGGCTGGCCCGCACCGCCGGGCACGAGGCCGGCCTCGACGCCCTCTTCGACGCCGTGGACGGGGCTCTGGAGATCGGTGTCGAGTGGTTGACCGTCTACGCCTTCTCGACGGAGAACTGGGGCCGGCCCCGCGACGAGGTGCGTTTCCTGCTGGACTTCAACCGGTCGATCCTGCGCGCCCGGCGTGACGAGATGCACGAGCGGGGGGTGCGCCTGCGCTTCATCGGCGGCCGCGACAGGCGGCTGCCCCGGACCCTGCTGGGGGAGATGGACGCCGCCGCGGACATGACCGGCGACAACCGGCGGCTCACCCTGACGGTGGCGTTCAGCTACGGCGGCCGGGCCGAGATCACCGAGGCGGTCCGGCGGATCGTGGCTGAAGGGTTGACCCCGCAGCGGATCACCGAGACCACCATCGCCCGCCGCCTCTACGCCCCCGACATGCCCGACCCCGACCTGTTCATCCGCACGTCAGGGGAGTACCGGGTCTCCAACTTCCTGCTCTGGCAGATGGCCTACAGCGAGATGGTGTTCCTCGACGTGCTCTGGCCCGACTTCACCCGGCGGCATCTCTTCGAGGCCGTGGCCGAGTACCAGCGCCGCGAGCGCCGCTTCGGCGGGCTGGACCAGTGAGTCTCCGGCCGGCGCCGCGCGGGCAGTCCCACCCCCGACCGGCGCCGTGCCGGCAGTCCCGCTCCCGGCCGGCGCCGTGCCGGCAGTCCCGCCCCCAACCGGCGCCGCGCCGACGGTCCCGTCCCCGACCGGCGCCGCCGAGCCCGCCGACACCGAGGCGCCCGTGAGCGCGCCCGAGTGGACCGGCCCCTACCGGGACCGTGCGATCGTGCTGCGCACGTACCGCCTCGGCGAAGCCGACCGCATCGTGGTTCTCGTGGGGCGCGACCACGGGAAGATTCGCGGCGTGGCCAAGGGCGTACGCCGCACCCGCAGCCGTTTCGGTTCCCGGCTGGAGCCCACCGGGCACGTCAACATCTCCCTGTGGCGGGGGCGCGGCGACCTGGACACCGTCACCGGCGCCGACAGCATCGAACAGTTCGCCGCCATCCGGGAGGATCTGGGGCTGCTCGGCCGGGCGATGGCCATGCTGGAGGCCGTCGATCGACTGGCACTGGAACGGACGGCGAACCCCGAACTCTACGACAAGCTGCTGGGTGGGCTGCGCTCGCTCACCACCCATCCGTCAGCCTTCAGCGTGGGGGCCTTCCTGTGGCGGCTGGCGCAACTCGAGGGGGTGGCCCCGGGCGTGGACTGCTGCCTGCACTGCGGGCTGACCGAGAACCTCGTGGCCCTCGACATTGCCGGCGGCGGGCTGACCTGCGGCCCCTGCCGGCGGGGAGCGACCACGGCCGTGGACGCCGAGACCGTGACCGTGCTGCAGGAGATCCTGAGCGGGCGGCTGGCCGCCACTCTGGCCCGGCCCCCGTCACGCACCGCCGGTACCGTCGAACGGTTGGCCGTGGCGGTGCTGGAGCAGCACATCGAGCGGCACCTGCGCGTGCCGCCCCTGATCGAGAGCGTGACCACGCCACGCCGGTAGCCCCCTGTCATAGCCGCGGGGCCGCGCCGGTAGCCGCCGTTAATTGTCGCGGGGCCACGCCTGTAGCCCCCGTTATCGTCGCGGGGCCGCGCCGGTACCCTGCCGGTGTGGTTCCAGCACCTTCCGACAAGTCGCCGCAGGCGCCCGGCAGCAGCGACAGCGCGCGCATGGAGGCTGTCGTCAATCTGTGCAAGCGGCGGGGCTTCGTCTTCCAGTCGGCGGAGATCTACGGCGGCTTCCGCTCCACCTACGACTACGGCCCACTCGGCGTTCTCATGCTGCGCAACGTCAAGGAGGCTTGGTGGCGGTCCATGGTGCAGATGCGCCCCGACGTGGTGGGCCTCGATGCCGCCATCCTGTCGCCGCCGGCCATCTGGGAGGCCTCCGGTCACCTCGACAACTTCACCGACCCCCTCGTGGAGTGCGGCCGCTGCGGCAAGCGTCACCGCCAGGACCAACTCGACGACCCCGACGTGTGCCCCGAGTGCGGTACTCCCGGCCACCTCAGCGAACCGCGGCACTTCAACCTCATGTTCCGCACGCACGCCGGGCCCGTCGTGGATGCCGGCGCCGAGGTCTACCTGCGCCCCGAGACGGCACAGGGCATGTTCGTGAATTTCGCCCAGGTGCAGCGGGCCTGCCGCCTGCGCCCGCCGTTCGGCATTGCCCAGATCGGCAAGTCGTTCCGCAACGAGATCACGCCGGGCAACTTCATCTTCCGCACCCGGGAGTTCGAGCAGATGGAGATGGAGTTCTTCGTGCCCCCCGACGAGGCGCCCCGCTGGCACGACTACTGGTGCGCCGAGCGGCTGCGCTGGTACAGCGACCTGGGCATCCCGGCGGAGATGCTGCGCCTGCGCGAGCACGGCCCCGACGAGCGGAGCCACTACTCCGACGCCACCTCCGACGTGGAGTTCCTCTACCCCTGGGGCTGGGGCGAACTGGAGGGCGTGGCCAACCGGACCGACTACGACCTGCGCGCCCACGCCGAGCACTCCGGCGAGGCGCTGGAGTACTTCGACGCCGCCACGGGCGAGCGCTGGGTGCCCTACGTGATCGAGCCCGCCGCGGGGGCGACCCGGGCCATGATGGCCTTCCTGCTGGCGGCCTACGACACCGAGGAGGTGCGGGGCGAGACCCGCGTCGTGCTGCGCCTGCACGAACGGCTGGCCCCCTACCAGGTGGCGGTGCTGCCGCTCTCGAAGAAGGAGCACCTCGTCGAGCGGGCCCGGCAGGTGCTCGAACGGTTGATGGGGCACTGGATGGTTGACTTCGACGTGACGCAGTCCATCGGCCGGCGCTACCGCCGTCAGGACGAACTGGGCACCCCCTACTGCGTGACCGTCGACTTCGAGACGCTCGACGACGGGGCTGTCACGGTGCGCGAGCGGGACTCGATGGCCCAGGATCGCCTCGCCATCGACGATCTCGTGTCCTACCTGCGCGAGCGGCTCGGACACTGAGCCCGGCGAACCCACAGGTCCGACGGCCGGGCTGCGCTGACGCTCGCCGGGGCGCCGGCCCGACGGTTCCAGCGGATCGGCGGGGCAATCCCCACGGGTGCCCCCCGGCGAAAACGAGGCTGGTAGCTTGCGCTCATGACCTCCTCTTCCTCGCCGGCCGACCCGACGGGCGCGGGGTGGAGCACGGGCGGAGGCTGACCGTGGGCATCGTGAACGAGGACGTCGCCCGCGTCCGCGAGGCCACCGACATCGTGCAGCTCATCAGCAACCAGGTGGCGCTGCGCAAGGCCGGGCGTCGCTGGCAGGGACTCTGCCCCTTCCACACCGAGAAGACGCCGTCGTTCTCGGTCAATGCCGAGGAGGGCCTGTACTACTGCTTCGGCTGCCGGGCCTCGGGCGATGCCATCACGTTCGTCCGCCAGACCGAGGGGCTGGACTTCGCGGCGAGCGTGGAAATGCTGGCCGGCCGGGTGGGCATCACCCTGCGTTACGACAACAAGGGTGAGGCGGCTCAGCACGGGCAGCGCAAGAAGCTGGTGGACGTCGTGGCGGCGGCGGTGGAGTGGTACCACCAGCGCCTGCTGCGCCACACCGACGCCGGCGCGGCACGGCACTACCTGCGTTCGCGCGGCATGGACGGTGACGAGGTGCGGGCCTTCAAGGTGGGCTGGGCGCCCCCCGGCTGGGACGCGCTGAGCCGCGCTCTGCGACCCAAGGCGTCGGCGGAGGTGTTGACCGAGGCCGGACTGGCCTTCGAGAACAGCAGGGGCAGCCTTACCGACAACTTCCGGGGCCGCGTTCTCTTCCCGGTCTTCGACGCGCGCGGCGACCCGGTGGGTTTCGGAGGCCGGATACTGCCCGGTGCCGACGGACCTACCGGCCCCAAGTACAAGAACACCCCGGAGTCGCCCCTCTACGCCAAGAGCCGCCTGCTCTACGGGCTGAACTGGGCAAAGGAGGCCATCGTCCGCGAGAGCGAGGTGATCGTCTGTGAGGGCTACACCGACGTGATCGGGCTGCATGCCGCCGGCCTGCCACAGGCGGTGGCCACGTGTGGCACTGCCCTTACCGAGGACCACGTGAAGACCCTGCGCCGGTTCGCCGACCGCATCGTGCTGGCCTTCGACGCCGACGCCGCCGGCTCTGCGGCAGCCGAGCGCATTTACCAATGGGAGAAAACCCACGAGCTCGACGTCCACGTGGCCGACCTGCCCGACGGCGCCGATCCCGACGACCTGGCCCGCAACGACCCGGATGCCCTGCGCGATGCCGTCGCCAAGGCCGAGCCCTTCCTGGAGTACAGGATCGGCCGTGCGCTGGGGCGGGCCAACATGGCCACCCCCGAGGGCCGGGTGCGTGCCGCCGACGCAGCACTCACCGTTGTGGACGAACACCCGTCCGAGCTCGTCCGCGACCAGTACCTGATGCGGGTGGCGGACGCCTGCCACCTGCAGCCCGACCGGCTACGCGACGAGGTGGGGCGCTTCCGTGCCGCCCGTCGGAGCCGTGGCGGTGGGAGGGGGGCCTCGCCCGGCGCCGAGACCGCCGCGGCCACCTCGGCGCCCGGTGAGCCGACCATCGAGGAACAGATCCTGCTGCTGCGCATGAATGCCGCGCACCAAGTGCCGGCCTGGGTCAGCGCCGGACTGTTCGCCTCGGAGATCCACGGGAAGCTGTTCGGAGCACTGGCCGGCGGTCTCCCGCTGCGTGACCTGCGGGAGATGGTCGACGGCGAACCCCGTGCGGTGCTGGACCGCCTGGCGGCGTGCGAACCTGTCGAGGAGCACGCGGGGGCGGTGGTCGGGCGTTTCGTGTATGACGCGGCCACCCGCAGGCTCGGCACCTTGGCCGGGGCGGCCCGCAGGACAGGTGATGCGAGCCTGGGTCGCAGTTCGGTGGACGCACAACTGGCCCGCGAGGAACTGCGGGTCAGCGGATGGTCGACCGAGGTGGCCGAGAAGCTGGCCCGCCTGCTCGGAGACGACCCCGAGGAGAGCGCCGAGTCCGCCCCCGTGGCCGCAGCGACGGGCTCCGTGGCCGAGGTATCTGAGTCCACCGAATCGGAGAGACCGCCGCAGCGCGACGGGCTCGTGTCGGAGTCCGAGGAGGACCGGTTCCTACCGGAGATGGGCCACGAGGAGGAAGGATCCTTCGACGACCTCCCGGTACCCGAAGACGTGCGTCGATGACGGACGGCTTCACCACCTACCTCAGCGACATCGGCCGGGTGGCGGTCCTGAGCGCCGAGCAGGAACGCGACCTGGGGCGCAAGGTGCGGGCCGGGATCGCCGCCGGCGAGGTGTTGGAGACCGGCGAGGGCCTCCCGGCGGCGCGCCGACGCACCTTGCAGCGGCGGGTGCAGGCGGGCGACGCGGCCAGACAGGGCCTGACGGAGGCGAACCTGCGGCTGGTGGTGTTCCTGGCCCGCCGCTACCAGGGGCGCGGCGTCCCGTTTGCCGACCTGGTGCAGGAGGGGAACGTGGGCCTCATGTCGGCGGTGGAGAGGTTCCAGCCCGACAAGGGCTACCGCTTCTCGACCTATGCCGGTACCTGGATTCGCAGTGCCATGCACGCCGCCATAGCGCATCAGAGCGGCGCCGTTCGCATGCCGGCCCACCTGTCGACGCTGGCTGCACAGGTGTACAAGGCCGAGCAGGACTTCCAGCGGGAGAACCACAGGGCACCGACGCTGGCCGAGTTGGCGCTCCGGTGCGGTGTCGAGGAGCAACAGATCACCCGAGTGCGGGAACTGCGGTCGTCGCCGGTGTCGCTGGAAGCCCCGGTGGGGGAGGACACCCCGCTCAGCGACCTGCTCTCCGACGGCGCGCAGGCGCGGCCCGATGACCTGGTTCTGGAACGGCTGCACAGCGCAGCGGTTCGCGAGGCGGTGGAGGAGGCGCTTGCGGCGGTCGGTGACGAACGGGTGCGGAAACTGCTGCGCCTGCGCTTCGGGCTGGTGGACGGCCGTACCCGGACGCTGGCTGAGCTGAGTGGCATGTTCGGCGTTACCAAGGAACGGCTCCGCCAGATCGAGGCGCGCACGCTGTCGGGTCTTCGCAGGGGCGGCTTCGGAGACGAACTCCGGGAGTTGATGCAGGAATCCTGAAGTCCTGCCGCTGTTATCCTGCAGGGACGATCCGGGGTAGCTCAGTTGGCAGAGCGCCGGCCTGTTAAGCCGTTTGTCGTGGGTTCGAGCCCCACCCCCGGAGCTTCATCCCCCAACCACCGGTGCGGGATTCCACAGCGGCCGGCAGCCGGGGTGCCGCTAGCTTGATGTCGGGCTCGTAGCTCAGTGGTCAGAGCAGACGACTCATAATCGTTTGGTCGTGGGTTCGATCCCCACCGAGCCCACGACGGACGCAACGGACTCCGCCGGGGCTGGGGCCCGTGCCCCCGGGCCCGCTCAGTCGCCCAGCCAGGCAGGCGCCCGGTCGTGCAGGTACCGGGTGACCGTTCCTATCAGCTCGAAGGTCTCGTCGAGGAACTCGTGCTCACCCATGAGTTGTGCCAAGGGAATGGCGGACTCCGATTCCACGTGCACCGTCCGGGCCACGTCGTCGGTGACGGTGGCGATGGTGTCCGCCGCCCAGACGTGCAGCGGGAGTTCGGTCCCCCCGATGGCGGCCAGATCGGTGGCAAGTTCCAGCAGGTTCGGGCCGTTGGGGAGGGGTGGGAGCCGCCAGTGGAAGCGGATGTGCAGGTCGTACCCCTCCTGCGGCCACTCGGCGTCCTCGGGCAGCTTGTTGACCTCGTCCTCGAAGGCAAAATGTATGCGCGGGTCCAGGTCGGCCACGATGTGCAACTCGAGAGGTCCGTCGCAGTCGTAGTCCGGGTGCATCTGGATCTCCCACCACTGGCGACCGGTGGTGACGTCGATGCAGTGGTGGTCCTCGTGGTAGTGGAAGCCGCCCTCCATGGCGTGGTACTTCATGTCGGTCACGAACCCGGGGAAATCGACGATGGACAAGGGGCAACTCCTCGGCGCTGGGGGAGGCCCGGTCAGCCGGTGACCGGACGGTGAACAACCCTACCCGTCGCTGGTGCCGGGCCGGTAACCGGCGACCGGTTCGCGGCCGCCTCGGCGCAGGCAGGCTCCGTGGCGCCGCCCCGACGCCGCGGCGCCGTCTCGGAATCGTCGGCAGGTCCGACGCCGCCGTTAGGGTGTCGCCCATCTCGCCGGAGGAACTGCTCTCGCTGTTCGAAGAAACCACCGGGGCCGTGGCCCGCGAGCTGGCCGGACTCGGGGACTGGGGCCTGGCCGACACCCGACCGGGCCAGCACTACTCGGACCTGGTTGCGGACCGAGTGGCGACCGGAGCGCTGCTGGACGCAGGCCTCGGTGTTTGCAGCGAGGAGTCGGGCCTGCATGCCCCCGAACGTTCCATCGTGGTGGTGGTGGACCCTCTCGACGGCTCCACGAACGCGGCCCAGGGCATCCCCTGGTACGCCACGAGCTTCTGCGCCATCGACGAGGCGGGTGCTCTGGCCGCTCTGGTGGTGAACCTGCCCTCCGGCGAGCGCTACTCGGCGACTCGCGGCGGCGGCGCCCACCGCGACGGCCGACCGATCGGTCCGTCGCCCGTGACCGACCTGTCCGATGCGGTGATCGGGCTGTCGGGTTACCCGTCCCGCCATCTCGGCTGGCGGCAGTACCGCGCACTTGGGGCGTCGGCCCTGGATCTGTGCGCCGTGGCCGACGGGCGCCTCGACGGATTCGTGGACTGCGGCGACCACGGGCCGTGGGACTACCTCGGCGCCCTGCTGGTGTGCCGGGAAGCCGGCGCTCACGTGTGTGACGCCGCGGGCCGGGAGCTGACGATCACCGACCCCGAAGCACGGCGCTCTCTGCTGGCCGGCGGCAGCGAAGCCCTGCTCGCCACCCTGAGGGAGGCGACCGCTGGGTAACCTGCGGTCTCCGGGCGCTTAGCTCAGATGGTCCAGAGCACTTCCCTTACAAGGAAGGGGTCGGCGGTTCGAGTCCGTCAGCGCCCACCGATGTCGTACTACTGCCCAGTTTGCAGATGCCATGAACGCGGCGGGGCAGCAGTAGGCCCTGGATCGGAGAAGGTGGAGGGAGCGGGTCTGGGACTGTTGGAGCAGCCGGGATCAGCGAGATTCTCTCCAGACCCGCCATCCCCTCCGAAGACGACGTGGTCGCTGCGAGAAGTGTACACCCCTTTGAGCGAATCGGGGAAATCGGCTTCGACGACGGTGTCGGCGGGGGGCGCAGCGCCCGGCCGGAGGGGCCCAGCAGCGTCCTGTGGCTCATGTCCCACGGTCCACCGGCCACAGGCCGAGGGTGACTGGTTAACCTCGCACCTGCAACTCTTGCCGGACGCTGTCCGCAAGACACACACCCCCGGTGTCCCCCCACACCGCGGTGGTGACAGGACGCCCCGCCGATGCCCCCCATCAGGCGGGACGTCGTCATTTTCCGGTGTCCCGGCGGCTTTGCCCCGCAGCGGTCGTCGGCCACTCCTTGAGACGGGCCACCGCCTTCGTTTAGGGTCGCGGACGGCGATGGGATACGACAGGCAAGAACCGAGCGGCGACGCATGAATCCTCTGGAGCAGCTCCTGGACCTCCAGGGACTCGACACGCGGATCGCTCAGCTCGTGCACCGCCGGGCGCAACTCCCCGAGCGGGAGGAACTGCGGCTCCTCGAAGAGGAGACGGCGATCCTCGACGAGCGTCTCGAGGTCGCCGGGAGCCACCACCACGACCTGGAGAGGCTCCAGAAACGCTACGACGACGACCTGTCGGCGGTACTCGCCAAACGGGAACAGGAGAGGGGGCTCCTGTACTCCGGTCAGGTCACCGCGATGCGCGAGTTGCAGAGCCTCGAGGAGGAGGTGGCCGCCCTGGGGCGTCGCCAACGGGTCGTCGAGGACAAGCTGCTGGAGGTGATGGAGCAGCTGGAGCCGTCCACCGCCGATCTGGAGGATCTGCGGAGCCGTCGAGAGGAGCTGGCGCAGCGGATCGACAAGACGCTGGAGCGGCTGGCCGCAGCGGCCGGCGAGATCGACGCGGAGTGCGAGCAGGTGCGGACCGAACGTGCCGACTTGGCGGCAGGTATTGCCCCTGACCTGATCGAACGCTACGAGGGTCTCCGTCGCCAGATCGGCGGCGTAGCGGTGGCTCGCCTGCACGGCACGAGTTGCCTCGGTTGCCATCTCACGCTCCCCCTGATGGAGGTGGACCGGCTGCGCAGGCTGCCCGATGTGGGCGAGGCGCCGTCGGGCGGGATCGACAAGGGCAGTGCCACCTGCTCGTCCTGCGGGCGCATCCTGGTTCTCTGAGGCGGTGCTGCTCTGGTTCGCCGGCCTGGTCGTACCGGCGGTGGCGGCGGTTTTTGCCAGCCGTACGCTCGACTACCGCTTGGTGCTGCTGGGTGCGGTCCTGCCGACGCTGGAGTTGGTGCGGGCAGGCGCGGGGGTCATGGGCACCCTGATATTCCCGATAGCGGTGTTGGTTGTGGTGATGATCGCGGGTTGGGGACGGCGGCTGGTGCAGCGACGCTGGCTCGGGGTGCCGATCGGGCTTTTCTGCCATCTGATCCTCGATGGGGCCTGGGCACGCCCAGCGTTGTTCTGGTGGCCGCTGAGCGCCGGCCGGCTGGGGGAGATCGAAGCGCCCGGTCTTCGCCCCCTCTGGGCGATCCTCGTCATGGAGATCATCGGGGCGGTGGCGTTGTGGTGGTGGTGGCGGCGCTTCGGTCTCCACACCCCGGAGCGCCGGCGGGTCTTCTGGCGCACGGGTCGCCTGGAGGCACCGGCGCGTGGTGCTCCGGCGAGGTGACGGCGAGTCGGCCTGTAGGCGGGGTTCTGTCCAGGCCCGAAGGCCCTGGGTGACCATCCATCTCAGCGGCCTACCCGGGGGTTGCGCTCCGAGGAGCGCCGGCGGGCTGCCACCCCCTGCTTGGCCTTGCTCCCGGTGGGGTTTGCCGAGCTGCCCCGGTCGCCCGGAGCACTGGTGCGCTCTTACCGCACCGTTTCACCCTTACCCGGCCCGGCGTGCGGGCCGTCGGCGGTCTGTTTTCTGTGGCACTTTCCTGCGAGTCGCCTCGACTGGCCGTTAGCCAGCACCGTTGCCCTGTGGAGCCCCGACCTTCCTCGACGCCGTCGCCGCTGCCGGCGCGACGCCGCGGCCACCCGGCCGGCTCGCCGTCACACCCATTCTGCCAGAGCCGGTGCGGGTTCGTGCCTCCGCCGCCGCGGCACCCGGTGTGGCGGCTGTGCTCAGAAGGAAACCGTGCTGAGATCGGCGTGCCAGGCGCTCGCCCCCTCCACGGCGTGCCGCCACTGTTCCCGATCCAGCGGAGTGCGCGGCTCAAAGGTGGCCCGCGGTGCCCGCAGCGAGGCAACCGTGTCCCAACTCTCCCAGGTGCCAACCGCCAGCCCCGCCAGGTAGGCCGCCCCGAGGGCGGTGCACTCGATCTCGCCCGCCACACGGATGCGACGCCCCGCCGCGTCCGCCAGGGCCTGGACGAAGGTTGGGTTGGCGCTCATCCCCCCGTCGACGACCGGCTCGGCCAGGGCGTAGCCGCTGTCGGCCGCCGCCGCCTCGATCAGATCGACACCGCGGTGCGCCACGCCCTCCAGCACGGCGCGGACCAGGTGCGCCCGCCCGACGCCCGTCGTCAGGCCACGGAACGTGCTACGCGCCCCGAAGTCCCAATGCGGTGCGCCGAGCCCCAGCTGGGCAGGCACGAACACCACACCCGCCGTGTCCTCGCAACCGGCCGCAACGAGGTGTGACTCCGATGGGTGCTCCAGCAGGCCGAGGTCGCACAGCCACGCCACGCAACTCCCGGCGCTGAGCATCATGGCCTCGATCCCCCAGGTGGGGCGGCCGGCGTGTTGCCAGGCCACGATGGGGAACGTGCCGTTGGGGCCGCGGGGCGCGAACGGCGGTGCCGGCCCCGGCTCCAGGCACACGTCCAGCATCCCACCGGTGCCGAAGGTGATCTTGACGTCGCCGGGCCGGACGCAGCCGGCACCCACCAGCGATGCCTGCTGGTCACCGACGAGTCCGGCGATCGGCGGCGCACCGGGCAGATCGCTTGCCTCGGCCAGCACGCCGCTGCTGTCGACGATGCGGGGCAGGCACCGCAGCGGAATACCGAGACGCTCGGTCACCTGCGGGTTCCAGGCGACGTGGTCCTCGTGGATCAGGCCGGTGACGGCGGCGTTGGTGGCGTCGGTGACGTGCTTCGTGCCGCCGGTCAGGTTCCAGACGAGCCATGAGTCGAGTGTGCCGACGCAGAGATCTCCGGGGGGAACGTCACCTGCGGCGGCGATCAGGTGCGCAGCCTTGGTGGCCGGCTGGTTGGGGGCCAGGCGCAGCCCCTCGCTCTGCAGCGCCAGGCAGTCGATGACCGTGCGGAGGTCCTGCCAGCCGAGGCCCGGCCCGACCGGCTCGCCGCTGCGGCGGTCCCACACCACTGTCGAGGCCCGCTGGTTCGCAATGCCCACAGCGCCGACCTGTGGGACCGCGGCCAGGGCGGCCTCTGCGGCCGTCCTCGCGGCAGAGGCGATGGCGCAGGGGTCGAACTCCGCGAGTCCCGGCGCCGGGATGTCGTGCGGGGTCCCGATGCGGTGTTCGTGGTGCAGGAATCCGGCCTCGTCCACGACGGCGGCTCGCACGCTGGTGCTTCCCACGTCGATGACGAGAAGGTTCATCGGCGCGGCGGCGGGTTCACTCGCCGGATCACGTTCGGGGGTGGCACCCGGCCGCAACGCTTCGCCCGCAGCGTGTCATCGCGCACGGGTGCTGCCAGCATGAGGGCGCCGGGCTCGTCACAGCCGGACACGATCGGCATGCTAGTGGTCTGTGCTGAAGTGGAGTTCGGCTGGTGGTGCGATCGGGTTGGGCCCAGCGCTGGGACGGCACCTCAAGCCGTTCATCCGGGGCATGACCGTCGGCGGGAGGCCCGGGTGGGGTCGACCCGCCCGCGCCGGGGTCGCTGAATCCGCGACACACCGCTAACGCTGCGCCGCGTCCGCGTCGGCCGTTGGTCGCGTGGGAGGCGCACGGAGCGATCGACCGCCCTGCGCAGAGAGGGTTCGACCCCAATGCTTCACCGTGAGTGCCGATGAAAGAAAGCGCCTCGGTCGAGCCTGATCTATCGGGTGTTTGTTTGTGTGTTATGGTCCCGGTTCTTGTCGGACAAGGAGGTCTGGTGAGGGGACGTTTCGCGGTTGGGCTCGCCTGTGTGCAATTTCGATAGTAGTTATGTTATTTAATAGTATTGTAAGTGGTTCGGTGGGGGCGCAGGAGGTGGACCCGCCGCGTCGTGTGGGGTCGTTGGCGGATCAGGTGGTGAACGTTGGTGAGGCGTTGGAAGTGGACGTCTCGGGCGCGTTTGCGGGGGTGGTGGACTCGTATGCGGCGGTGTCGAGCAACGAGTCCGCTGTTGGGGTGTCGGTGGCGGGTTCGGTGGTGTCGTTGCGTGGTGTGGCTCTGGGGTACGCGTACGTGACGGTGACGGCGACGAATTCGTCGGGGAGTGCGTCGCAGTGGTTCACGGTGGACACGCGTTTGGCGGAACCGTTGCCGCTGCAGGCGGTGTTGTTGGGGTCGCAGTCCACGACGGTGGACGCGATCGTGGCGTTCGATCTGACGCCGGTGTTTACGGGCAACGTGGTGACCTACGCGGCGTCGTCGAGCGACACAACCGTCCTGGAGGCGTCGGTGGACGGTTCGGTGGTGATCCTGCGCGGTGTCGCGGCCGGTTCGGCGACCGCGACGGTGACCGCCACGAACCGGGGCGGGACCACGCCGGTGTCGTTCCCGGTGACCGTCGGCGCGTTCGCGCCGCCGCGGGTGACGGCCCCGCAAGCTGCTGCCACGCTGGCTGCCCAGGAGGTGGCCGCCGGAACGACCGCCGAGGTGGCCGTGGCGGCGGGCTTCTCCCGCACCGTCACCGGCTACATTCCCATCAGCGACAACCGCGACGTGATGCAAGCGCTACCGACACGACTGGGACAGATCGAACTGCGCGGCATCGCCGAAGGCACCGCCAACCTGCGCATCGTGGCCGTCAACACCGGCGGCATCGCCAGCCAAACCGTCACCGTCACCGTCACCGACCCGAACGCGCTCAGAATCACCGCCACCGCGCCCAGCCACTGCCTCACCGGCGAAGGCACACCGGTCACTACCAGCGTCGGCACCGTGGGCCGCACCGGTGTCGCCACCGTCGACGTCACCTACACCGTCACCGGCGGCACCGCGCCCTACACCATCACCAGCTCCGACACCACCACGAGCGCCGCATCGGCAACAGGTGTGCTCGCGGTCTCCTGCGCCCTATCCGGCATCAACCTCAACAACGTGGCAGCGGATGTCAACGTCGTCGAATCCGGCCCCAAAACCATCACCCTCACCGCCACCGACACTGATGGCGACACCGCCACCGCAGAAGTCGCCGTCACCATCGCCGAAGACGCCTCCACCACCGACTACAACGACGGCATCATGGTCGCCGGCGACACCTACGTCATCGGCACCGAAGACGAATGGGCGCTCATCACCCTCCCCACCGGCCTCGACCTCCGCTTCGAAGGCGTTGCCACCGGCGGCGGTAGTTACGGAGTCGGCTATTTCACAGATACCGTGACCGGCTCGATGTTGCTACTGGAGTGGGGAACTGGCATAGAGGCAGCGCGCGTGATCCTGCCCCCTCCAGCGTCGACGGACAGTTCCAGGAATGCGAGGGCACCTCGCGATCTGGGCGCGCTATTCACGATGGTCGCTAAGTCGAATAGGAGACCCACAGGGGTGGCCTACGGTCGCGCTGAACCGCTAGAGGCCGACGACTGGCGACCTTACGAAGGGCTCCCGTCGACCGCAAGTCTTGCGGTTCACGAGAAGATGCAGGCAGGTATGCCTATCAGTGTGTGCAACGGAACGAGTATCGACGACTTTGATCCCGCTGACTTCACCGCTGACCATGACGCCAACAAGTCGGCTACGCAACTCAAGGCCGCATTCGATCTAGCGTTGGGGCAGGCTGTTGCCCTTTGGGATAAGACGGTAGGAACCGGGCGATCGCTCGGGGGCACCGACCACGTCATCTTCGAAGAGTTACCGGCAACGTCGTGCAACCCGTATCTTGCGGATGTAGGGGTCTACCATGTTCTCTGGTACCAGGACGAATGCGCTTCCCTACTCGAGAGGTTCGGTGATCTCACTGATGCCCACGAGAATCCTGCGGGCATGACTGGGACTACAGTCACTGAGGCCATGGTGGAGACGGCTCGTGACGCATATCTGGCGTGCATCACGCCATTCAAGGGCGGGGGAGTAACCTGCAACAATAATCTGGGATGCGCTTGGACCGAGAAGCTACCTGGCGTTCCGCCGAAGATAAACGCAGATATTCCTATAGCCGCCCTCCTGACCGTACTGGACACTGCGGAGTTCAAGCGCAATCTAGTTCACGAGATAGGCCATGTGCTAGGTTTGGGAGATTATATGTGGACGTGCGCTAGAGACGAGAATGGGGACGAAGAGCTTTCACTCTATTCGTATTTTAGTCGCTGTCGCAGCACTGCTGGCGCGTTGATTACTGAGGGTGACGCGATGGACCTGCATGCTCTCTATCATCCGCGTGCGTTGCGGCGCATGTGGGTGACGGATGATCGGTCAGAAATTCGTGGCTGGATGTCACTGGACACGGAAGGAAACTTTGAACATAACGCTCATCGGGTTCTGGTCGGAAGCCGTTCGGCTGGGACAACAGGTGCGTTTAGTGTTGTCGGTGCGGCCGATCTGAGTATTCGAACGCCTTCGGATAACGTCGGCTGGCGCCTTCTCGGGACCGACCTCTTGGCGGGGCAGTTTCGGATGAGTTTCGACGGAGCGTTGGGCTAGACGACGACGTATAGCCCGTCGGGGTTGGAGTTCCGTGTGGTGGGTGTAACGCGGGGCGACGTACAGCCCGAACGGCCCGCGGTGAATAGGGCTTGGGGAGAGCATTGGGAGGTGAACTTGTCGTTCGCCGACCTGTCCGGTGCGTGGACTTTGGGTGAGCCGGCGACGGTGTACGGACCACCGACGAGCGTGCCGGGCGCTCCGAGGGCGGTCGCAAGGCGCGGAGCAGTAGACGTGTTCTGGAGCGTGGTCCCGGGCGCGACGAGGTACGCGGTATACTACGAGACGCCGACGAACCCTTATCCGCCGCCTAGCCCGGAGTTTGTATGCGTGGAGGTGGATGAGAACACCCCGCAAACGATCGGCAGCTACGTGTCGACGACTGTCGACTCGCTGGTGGGCAGACAGGAGTATTCCTTCCGTGTCCGTGGGTATGTTCCGGATTCGGATCCCGCCGACGCTGACTGTGGTGAGGGGTTCGCTAGTGGTCTGTCAGATGTGGCGACGGCGATGCCGCTGGCACCCCTCGTGCCTGAGCCGGGGAATCTGCGGGTGTCGGTGACGCACGACTCTGCGACGTTGACGTGGGACAGCGTTACGGACGCGACCGAGTACAAGGTGCGGGAGGGAACCACCGGCGGCGGGGCACGGCCAGTTCCATCGGTCGGTGCACGGTGCCGGTCATGATGACCGGTGCCAATACAAGCACCGACCGATGGAGGTACCAGCATGCCAGGCGCACCGCTGGCGTTGCACGAGCGCGAGGAGATTTCCCGGGCGCTGATTGAGGATCCGGCGGCGAGTTGGGCGGCGATCGCCCGGTCGCTCGGCCGGCATCGGTCGACGGTCGCCCGTGAGGTCGCCGCGGGCGGCGGCCGTGGCCGTTACCGCCCGGCGATGGCGCAGCGGCGCGCCGAGCGGGCACGCTGTCGGCCGCGGCGGCGCCGCTTGGAGGTTCCGGGCCCGTTGCGGGACCGGATCGTCGCCGAGTTGCGCCTGGGGCGCTCCCCCGAGGCGATCTGGGCGGACCTGGCCGCGGCGGGCGTGGCCGCCCGGCCGTGCGTGGAGACCATCTACCAGGCCCTCTACGCCGGGGTTCTCGACGTGGAACCCCGGCAGTGCCTGCGCAGCCGCCGGCGGCGGCGACGCTGCCGCCAGCGGCGCAACCCCAGGTCGCGCCCCGGCGTGGCGAACATCTCCCTGCGCCCCGTGCAGGTGAACGACCGCAGCGAGGCCGGCCACTGGGAAGCAGACCAGATCATCGGCGCCCACAACCGGTCCTCCATGATCTGGCTCACCGAGCGCACCACCAGGTTCTCCATCCCGGTCACCATGCCCGACGGCTACACCGCCGACGCGACCCTCGCCGGCCTCATCGAAGGCCTCGACGGTATCCCCGCGCACCTGCGCCGCAGCCTCACCTTCGACCAAGGCCCCGAATGGGCCAACTGGCGCCGCCTCGCCGACCACTACAACCTCGACGTGTGGTTCTGCGACCCGCACTCGCCGTGGCAACGCGGCCAGATCGAGAACCTCAACCGCCAATGCCGCTGGTGGTTCCCCCGCGGCACCGACCTCCGCCTCATCACCCCCGCCCAAGCAGAACACGCAGCACACATCATCAACAACCAGCGCCGACGCAGCCTCAACTACCACAGCCCCGCAGAGCTGTATCATGCCCTCACCGTGCAGTGACCACTAGAACTGGCCGACTCCCGTCGCATCCGGCGATCAGGTCGCACACGTTCACCCGACTGAGTCCGGACACTCCCTATACGTTCGGGGTCAAGGCTGTGACGGCGGCCGGCGAGTCGAACTGGGCAACAATAGGTGCCACCACCGGTACGGCGACCGTGCCTCCGCCGGAGAATCTGCGGGTGTCGGTGACGGCGACCTCGGCGACGATGACGTGGGACCGCGTTGCTGGCGCGACGGGATACAAGGTACTAGCGGCGCCGGGCGGCTCGCTGCTACTCAAGCCGGGCGCGTCGAACACGTCGCACACGTATACCGGCCTGAGCCCGGACACTTATCACACGTTCTGGGTGAGAACGGTGACGGCGGCCGGCGAGTCGAACTGGGCAACAATAGGTGCCACCACCGGTACGGCGACTGTGCCTCCGCCGGAGAATCTGCGGGTGTCGGTGACGGCGACCTCGGCGACGATGACGTGGGACCGCGTTGCTGGCGCGACGGGATACAAGGTTCTAGCGGCGCCGGGCGGCTCGCTGCTACTCAAGCCGGGCGCGTCGAACACGTCGCACACGTATACCGGCCTGAGCCCGGACACTTATCACACGTTCTGGGTGAGAACGGTGACAGCGGCCGGCGAGTCGGACTGGGTATGGACAGGCGCGACCACCGACCCGGAGCCGGTGGTACTGGACTCGGTGAGCGGACGCGTCCAGATCCATCGGATGTCGCCGACACCGGTCGGTGAGTGGACGATCGCTTTCGCGTTTCGCCCCACCGGCGGCACACGGATAGTTCCCGAACTGGGATTCACGAAGTTGGAGCTGATCCCGACGAGTTGGTATTTCACGAGTCCCGTAGAGATGACGATCGGTGGCCAAGACCGTGTGCTCGGGCGGATCGCGTTCCGCAAGACCACCGCTACTGGTGAGCGTATCGAGGTCGGATTCCAGCCCAGCGGCGGCAGCGTCATTCGCCCGTCAACGAACACGATCAACTACAGCGACATGACCGTAGGGAGTTGGTATCAGTCGTCGGAGTTCAGTTTCACACTCCCCGACACATCAAGCGCCCGCGCCGACAGTGACACCGGCTACGTTGGACGCCTCGCCAACGCCCTCGCTCCCGACGAAGAGTTCTGCGCCACATGCGACGCCCCAGAGGTTGACATGGTGCCACTCCCCGACGAACCACCGCCCAAGGACTCCCAAACCTGACCACCACACACTCCATGAGAGGTCGCAGCCGACTCGTTCTTGGCGTTCTCGTCGGGTTGGGGTTGTTGGCAGCGTCGTGCACCGCCAACAGCCCCGACAGTGACCGGTCCGATGACCGTCGGGGGCTGTCCCCCGCGGACAGCCCGGCGGCGGAGAGTGACCAACCGGCGTTACAAGGCGAGACAGCGGGGCCGGGCAGGGGCCCTGAGGGGTCCGGTGCCGGTGAGGTGGCGGAGGTGTCCGGCGATGAGTTCGTGTCGCTCAGCGCGGGTCTTTTCTCAGTGTGCGGGTTGCGCGCTGGTGGGCGGATTGAGTGCCCGGGCGTGTGGGAGGAGCGGGACCGGTTGCTCGTCGGCGAATTCGTGTCGGTGAGCGTGGGGTCCGGTTTCGGCTGCGCGGTGCGTGTCGACGGGACAATGGTGTGTTGGGGTAGATCACCGGAGGGATTGGAGTCGCCTCCCGCGGGCGAATTTAGTGCGGTCGCGGTTGGCAATGAACATGTGTGCGCGGTGCGTTCGGATGGCGGCTTGGTGTGTTGGGGTGAGGAGGGTTGGGCTGACGTAGTGCCGCTTGGTGGAGAGTTCACGGCGGTGTCGGCGGGATGGTCCCATGCGTGCGGGATCCGCGTCGGCGGCGAGGTGGCGTGCTGGGACGCCGGTTCGGGAACGTGGGGACCGGCGGGGAAGTTCGCGTCAATCTCCTCGGGCGGTCATCCGTTCTTGGAGTCCTCGTGTGGGGTGCGCGTGGCCGGCGGGGTGTTCTGCTGGAGCCGCGACGAATTCGTCGCGTCGTCGTCGGGGAAGTTCATGTCGGTCGGCGTGGGCGGGAGCTACGCCTGCGGTGTGCGCCCCGGCGGGGCGTTGGAGTGTTGGGGTCAGCGCCGGCCGGGCGAATGCACGGCGGGGCCGACGGGCACGGACTCCGCTGGCGTGCCGTGTTGGGGTTGGGATGCGTATCCGGGGTTCGCTCCGGCGGGTCCGTTCACGACGGTCGCCTTGGCGTGGGATCCTTACGGCGACCTGCCCGCGCAGATCTGCGCGGCACGCGTCGCCGGCGACATCGTGTGCTGGAACAGCTTCGGCAGCGAGACGTCTCCGCCGCCCGCGGGCGAGTTCACGGCTCTCGACGTGTCGCCGGGGCAATCGCCGAAGTTGTCGTGCGGGCTGCGCCCCGGCGGCCGGGCGACATGCTGGGGTCTGCTCGACCGGGAGAGGGGCCGCGCCGAGCCGCGGTGGGAACCCGCGGAGGGGGCGTTCGTGTCGTTGAGCGTCGGCACCGGGCATGCGTGCGGGCTGCGCGCCGGCGGCGAAGCCGCCTGTTGGGGTTCGGACACCTACGGTGAGACGCGCGCACCCGGCGGGGTGTTCGCCGCGGTGAGCGCCGGGCGATATTTCTCCTGCGGGCTGCGCCCGAACGGCGAGGCGGAGTGCTGGGGCTCCAACCAGTGGTGGGAGGCCACCCCGACACCGGGGCTGTACACCGCCGTCTACGCCGCCGACGGGTATGCCTGCGGCATCGGCCCGAACGGCAAGGCGGAGTGCTGGGGCCGCGACCCCGGCGGCGGCCAGTTCCATCCCCCCGGCGAGTTCGTGTTGCTGCACCTCCCCAGCAACTGCGGGCTGCGCCCCGACGGCGACGTGGCCTGCTGGGGCGGCCACGCGCCGGCGCCCGAAGCGCTGCCGTCGGGGCCGTTCACCACCATCAGCGGCAGACAGGGCAACGGCTGCGGACTGCGCCCCGGCGGCGACGTGGCCTGCTGGGGCGGCTTCGCGGACCGGGCGCCGCCGGGTCGTTTCGAAGCAATCAGCGCTGCCCACGGCCGCGTCTGCGGGATCCGCGCCGACCACACGCTGCACTGCCGACCGGGACCGGAACAACACGAACGCCGACAAGCCCCAGGCGACACGATCATCGTCTTCCGGTACCCCGGCGACAGCATCGCGCCCAGCGCCGCATGGTTCGGCGCTCTGCAACCGGAGGGAATACCCGAGTCTCTGCACTGGATTCAGATGCCCGTGCCGGCGGGGCCATTCACTGCCCTCGCCGCCGGCGGGCTCTGCGGCATCCGCCCCGACGGGAAACTCGACTGCTGGGGCACCACGGAGGTCAATCAGAACTATGACGTCTTGGGAGCGCAACTCGACAGCGAGACAACCTACGAGACCGTGGCCATCGGCCACGGCTACTGGTGCGGCATCACGGCAGGCGGCCGACTCGACTGCGCCGGCGGCACCAACTGGGGCGCCTTTCCGGCCGACCCGCAGTGGGGGGACGCGCATCCCCCGCCGCCGGGGCTGTTCACCGCTGTCGCTGTCGGCATCGAACGGGCCTGCGCCATCCACCTCAGCGGCGGCAGGATCGCCTGCTGGGGACCGAGCGCCGACAACGACAAGCACACCCCGCCAACCGGCGCCTCCACAACCATCAGCATCGGCGAAACCCGCCGTCAAACCGTCCAGTACTACCCCGAGTACTACCAGCACACCTGCGCGGTGCGCGTCGACGGCGAAGCCGTCTGCTGGGGCGACAACGACAGCGGCCAAACCCGCGTCCCGCCCGCCCGTCTCTCCGCCGCGCCTTACGTCGACATCGCCGCCGGCGGCGAACACACCTGCGCACTCCGTGCCACCGGGAATGTCCTGTGCTGGGGCGACAACCGTTACGGCCAAACCGAAGCCCCGACCGGCACCCACACCGCCATCACCGCCGGCGCCTACCACACCTGCGCACTCACCGCCGACAGCGAAGCGGTCTGCTGGGGAAACGGCGTCGCAGAATCCTACATAGACCCGCCCGCCGACACCGCAAACACCGAACCCCCACCCGGCCCCTTCACGGCCATCGACGCCGGCGCCTACCACACCTGCGCACTCCGCCCCGACGGCGAGGTCGCTTGCTGGTACAGCTACTGAGTCCGACCTGCGCCCCCTGGGCCGACCGGGGAGCTGCCACGAGTTCGTACGAGGCGCCGACGGACCCGATCGTCGGACGCAGGGGTAGTGACCAGGCGGTTCGTCGCGCCCGTGCCGACAGCGACGCCGCCTACGCTGGGCGTCTCGCCGGTGGCCTCGCGCCCGGCGAGGAGTTCTGCGGCACGTGCGACGCTCCGGAGATCGACATGGTGCCACTCCCCGACGACCTACCAACCAAGGACTCCGAAACCTGACCACCACACCACCACACACTCCATGAGAACCCGCAACTGGGTCGCTGTGAGCGTCATAGCCGTGTCGGGGTTGTTGGCCGTGTCGTGCACCGCCAACAACCCCGACAGTGACCTGTCCGACGACCGAACGGGGCGAGGTCTCGGTGAGAGCCCGCCGCCGGTAAGCGACGGGCCGACGGCTCGGGACGCCGGCGGGGGCAGTGGCCCTGAGGTGTCCGGCGTCGGTGATGCGTCCGGCGATGGGTTTGTGTCGCTCAGCGCGGGACTTACCTCAGTCTGCGGGTTGCGCGCTGACGGGCGGATTGAGTGCCCGGGCGTGTGGGAGGAGCGGGACCGGTTGCTCGTCGGCGAATTCGTGTCGGTGAGCGTGGGGTCCGGTTTCGGCTGCGCGGTGCGTGTCGACGGGACAATGGTGTGTTGGGGTAGATCACCGGAGGGGTTGGAGTCGCCTCCCGCGGGCGAATTTAGTGCGGTCGCTGTTGGCAATGAACATGTGTGTGCGGTGCGTTCGGATGGCGGTTTGGTGTGTTGGGGTGCTGAGGGTTGGGCCGAGGTGGTGCCGCCTGTGGGAGAGTTCATGGCGGTGTCGGCGGGATGGTCCCATGCGTGCGGGATCCGCGTCGGCGGCGAGGTGGTGTGCTGGGACGCCGGTTCGGGCACGTGGGGGCCGGCGGGGAAGTTCGCGTCGATCTCTTCGGGGGGCCAAACATGGGTGGCATTGTCCTGTGGGGAGCGCGTGAGCGGCGAGGTGCGCTGCTGGGACGGTTACGGCGCGGAAATGTCGACCTATGGGCAGTTCGTATCGGTCGCTGTGGGCGGGAACTACGCCTGCGGCGTGCACGCCGACGGGGCGTTGGAGTGTTGGGGTCAGCGCCGGCTGGGCGAATGCACGGCGGATCTTTGGGGCTCGAGAATGGCGGGCGTGCCGTGTTGGGGTTGGGAGGCGTATCCGGGGTTCGCGCCGTCGGGTCCGTTCACGGCGGTCGCGGCTGCGTGGGACGGCTACGGCGAGTTGCCGGCGCAGATCTGCGCGGCACGCGTCGCCGGCGACATCGTGTGCTGGAACAGCTTCGGCCGTGAGACGTCTCTGCTGCCGGCGGGCGAGTTCACGGCTCTTGACGTGTCGCCGGGGCCATCGCCGGAGTTGTGGTGCGGGTTGCGCCCCGGCGGCCGGGCGACGTGTTGGGGGCTGCTCGACCGGGAGAGGGGCCGCGCCGAACCGCAGTGGGAACCGGCGGAGGGGTCGTTCGTGTCGTTGAGTGTGGGCACGGGGCATGCGTGCGGGCTGCGCGTCGGCGGCGAAGCCGCCTGTTGGGGTTCGGACATCTACGGTGAGACGCGGGCGCCCGGCGGGGTGTTCGCCGCGGTGAGCGCCGGGCGGCATTTCTCCTGCGGGCTGCGCCTCAACGGCGAGGCGGAGTGTTGGGGCTCCAACAAGTGGGGGGAGGCCACCCCGCTGTCGGGCCTGTTCACCGCTGTCTACGCGGCCGACGGGTACGCCTGCGGCATCCGCCCGAATGGCGAGGCGGAGTGCTGGGGCCGCGACCCGGGCGGCGGCAAGTTCCATCCCCCTGGCGGGTTCGTGTTGCTGCACCTCCCCAGCAGTTGCGGGCTGCGGCCCGACGGCGAGGTGGCGTGCTGGGGCGACCACGCGCCGGCGCCCGACGCCCTGCCGTCCGGGCCATTCACCACCGTCAGCGGCATACAGGGCCAGGGCTGCGGGCTGCGCCCCACCGGCGATGTGGCGTGTTGGGGAGGCTTTGTGGACCAGGCGCCGCCGGGGCGTTTCGAAGCGATCAGCGTTACTAGCGACAGGGTCTGCGGGATCCGCTCCGACCACACGCTGCACTGCCGACCGGGACCGGAGCAACCCGAACACAGACAATCCGCAGGCGACACTATCTCTGTCCGCGAACTCGCCACGGACAGCATCGGACCCCAAGCCGACTGGCTCGAAGCCCTGGAACCGGAGGGGATACCCGACCCGTTGCTCTGGCTCGAAAGCCCGCCGCCACCGGGGCCGTTCGTCGCCCTCGCCGCCGGCGGGCTCTGCGGTATCCGCCGCGACGGCCGACTGGACTGCTGGGGCACCACGGAGGTCTATGACGTCACGGGAGCGCAACTCGACAGCGACACAACCTACGAGACCGTGACCCTCGGCCACGGCTACTGGTGCGGCATCACGATCGGCGGCGGACTCGACTGCGCCGGCGGCACCAACTGGAACATCTACCGCCTCGACGAGCAGTGGGGCAAAACGCATCCGCCACCGTCAGGCTTGTTCACTGCTGTCGCTGTCGGCATCGAACGGGCCTGCGCCATCCACCTCAGCGGCGGCAGGATCGCCTGCTGGGGACCGGGCGCCGACGCCGACAAACACACCCCGCCAAACGGCTCCTACACAACCATCAGCATCGGCGAGAGCCACCGAAGAGCCATCGACCGCAACACCTCCTACTCCCAGCACACCTGCGCGCTGCGCTCCGACGGCGAAGCCGTCTGCTGGGGCGACGGCGACAACGGCCAGACCCGCGTCCCGCCGGCCCGTCTCGCCGCAGCGCCCTACGTCGACATCGCCACCGGCGGCGAACACACCTGCGCCCTTCGCGCCGCCGGTGAGATCCTCTGCTGGGGCGACAACCACTACGGCCAAACCGATAGCCCGACCGGCGTCTACACTGCGATCACCGCCGGGCGCTGGCACACCTGCGCGCTCGCCGCCGACGCCGAAGCGGTCTGCTGGGGAGACGGCGTCACCGCCGACTTCCAAGTGTGGCCCCCCTACATAGACCCGCCCGCCGGCACCGCCAACACCGAACCTCCACCCGGCCCCTTTACCGCCATCGACGCCGGCGCCTACCACACGTGCGCACTCCGCCCCGACGGCGAGGTCGCTTGCTGGTACAGCTACTGAGTCCGGCCTGCGTCCCCTGGGTCGACCGGGGAGCTACGACGAGTTTGTACGAGGCGCCGACGGACCTGATCGTCGGACGCAGGGGTAGTGTCCAGGCGGTTGGTCGCGCCAGCGCCGGCAGCGACGCCGCCTATGTCGGGCGTCTCGCCGGTGGCCTCGCCCCCAACTGAGCAACCGACAGACCCTCGCACGACGAGTGACAATCTCCTCACCTCCAACGCCCGACGCGGCGCGGCCGACATTGCAGCGGGGGCGCGATCGCAACGGGCATACTTCGGCCTAACCCGGGTCACAATTTCAACGACGGGCCACTCGAAGGGCGCCGGGCGGCGGGTGTGGGGCCGGCACGACCGGATCGAGGGACACAGAATGAGCACAGACCGCAGCGCACAGGCCGCCGAGGATGCACGTGCTGGGGAGGGCACGGCCACTGTCGTGGACTTCGCCCTGCTGCTGAAGACCCTCGTGGCCGGTGAGCACCTCTCCCGTTCCCAGGCGCGGGCCGCGGCGGACGCCATGCTGACCGGGCAGGCGACCGACGCGCAGATGGCCGGGCTTCTGATCGGCCTGCGCACCAAGGGTGAGACGGCCGTCGAACTGGCGGGGCTGCTGGAGGGCCTGCGTGCCGCGGCGGTCGACGTGGGAGTGGACGCCGAGGAGCTGCGGCTCATCGACACCTGCGGCACGGGTGGTGACGGGAGCGGATCACTGAACATCTCCACCATGGCGGCGCTGGTGGCGGCCGGTGCCGGGGCGCGCGTCTGCAAGCACGGCAACCGGGCGGTGTCCTCGTCGTGCGGGTCGGCCGACCTGCTGGAGGCGCTCGGCGTGGTGGCGGACCTCGATGCCGCCGGTGTGGCGGCGTGCCTGGCGCAGGCCGGCATCGCCTTCTGCCTGGCACCGCTGTTCCATCCGGCGCTGCGCCATGCCGGGCCGACCCGACGCAGTCTCGGTGTACCAACGGCCTTCAACTATCTGGGCCCCATGGCCAATCCCGCCGGTGTGCGGCGGCAGGTCATCGGTGTGAACGACGCGACCGTCGCCGAGCGCATGGCAGAGGTGCTGGCGGTGACGGGCACCCTGCGGGCCATGGTCGTGCACGGCTATCCCGGCCTCGACGAGTTCTCCACCGTTGGCCCCACCCGCGTCATCGAGTTGCGCGAGGGAACAATCCACCGCTACACGGTCACCCCCGAGGATCTGGGCCTGCCGACGGTGGGACTCGGGGATCTGGCAGGCGGCGACGCGGCGGCCGGAGCGGCTGCTACGCACGCTCTTCTGGCGGGCGAGGACGTGCCGTGGCGGGACATCGTGCGACTGAACGCCGCCGCGGGTCTCGTCGTCGGGGAACAGGCTGCCGATCTGACCGAGGGCCTGGTGCTGGCCGCCGATGCGCTTGACAGCGGTGCAGCCGCTGCCGCTCTGGCCCGCTGGGTGGAGGTCTCCCAACGACTCGCCGGCTGACCGCGCCGGACCACGCACCGCACGTCGGCCGGCTCGGCAGGCCTGCCGGAAGCGCTGCGGTGGCGGGGTCGGGCCGCCTCGGGGTGGAGCCGCCTCGGGGTGGAGCCTTCTCCGTCGCGCCGACATCGCCGGCCTCGCGGGTTGTCTGCGGCCTCGGGTATGCGGGCGCGCACGCAGGGGAGAATTACGCTGCACCCCATGAGTCCCGTTGTGGCAGGCGGGCGATCCCGCAGCGAGACGCCTGCTACTGAGGCGCCCGGCGAGGCGTCCACCGGTGAGGCACCCGGCGAGGCGTTGGCGCGGGAGGTACTGGCGGCGGGAAACCGGGCCGGGCTGGCAGCGGTCGGCGTGGCGGCGGTGGAGCCCTTCGAGGACACCCGGCGCGTGCTCGTCGAGCGCAAGGCGCAGGGTCACCACGGGGGAATGCAGTTCACCTACCGGAACGCGGCCCGCTCGACCGACCCGGCACGGATCCTGCCCGGAGCGGCGGCCCTCGTGGTGGGCGCCCTGTCCTACGCCCGTCCGGCGGCGCAGGGCGGCGGCGAGCGCCCGACGGCACGGGTCGCCCGTTACGGCACCGATGACCTGTACGGCGAACTGCGCACGGCGTTGGGGGAGATGGCGTCGGTGCTGATCGAGCGCGGCCACCGGGCGGTGATCGTGGCCGACGACAACGCCCTCGTCGACCGGGAGGCCGCCTACCGGGCCGGTCTGGGCTACTACGGCAAGAACACCAACCTGCTGCTGCCGGGTGCCGGCAGTTGGTTCGTGCTGGGATCGGTGGTGACCGACGCGCCGCTGCGAGCCGCTGTGGCACGCGTGCCCGACGGATGCGGCGCCTGCCGGCGCTGCATCGACGGCTGTCCCACAGGGGCGATCGTGGCGCCGGGAGTGGTGGATGCCCGCCGCTGCCTGGCGTGGCTGGTGCAGGCCACGGGTGACTTCCCCGAGCAGTTCCGCGAGGCCCTCGGCGACCGGCTCTACGGCTGCGACGATTGCCAGGAGGTCTGCCCGCCCAACCGCCGGGCGGGCGAGCCGGGCGAGCCCGGGGCCGATGCCCGCGTGGACGTGCTGGATCTGCTGGCCGCCGACGACGAGGACTTGATGGCCCGCCACGGGCGTTGGTACGTCCCGGCGCGCGATCCCCGCTACCTGCGGCGCAACGCGCTGGTGGTCCTGGGCAACATCGGTGACGGCTCGGACCCTGCGGTGGCGCAGACCTTGGCGCGCTACGTACGTCACGACGACGGCATGCTCGCACGCCACGCCGTCTGGGCGGCGCGACGTCTCGGGCTGCGCGCCGAGGTTCCCGAGCCCGCCCCTGCTGCGCCCGCCGCCAGGACCGCCGAGGCCGGGAGGAGCCGATGAGTGGTGACGGCCCGACGGCGCCCGGAGACACCAGCGGGACATCCGTGCGCCGGCATCTTCTGGTCACCAACGACTTCCCGCCCAAGGTGGGGGGCATTCAGAACTACCTGTGGGAACTCTGGCGGCGCCTACCGCCGGATCGCTTCTGCGTCCTCACCCGCCCTCATCCCGAGGCGACCGATTTCGACAGCCGGCAGAAGTTCCGGGTGGTGCGCAGCGCCGCTCCCTTGCTGTTGCCTCGCCCGAAGGTGCTGGGTGAGATCCGCCGGCTGCTGGCATCGGAGGGCGCCGAGTTGGTGATTTTCGACCCGGCCGTCCCCGTCGGGGCACTGGGACCGCGGTTGGACGTGCCCTACGGGGTGGTTCTGCACGGCGCCGAGGTGACGGTACCGGCCCGGCTGCCCGTGGTGAGCACCGTTTTGCGGCGCACGCTGGCCCATGCCGAGATAGTGATCTCCGCCAGCGGCTACGCGGCAGCCGAGGCCCGGCGGCTCTGCGGTGCCATGGTGGCGGAGCACTACGTTCCACCCGGCGTGGACACCGATCGCTTCGCACCACTACCCATCGAGCGCCGTCGGGTTGTGCGGCAGGGCTTGGGCCTGACGGACGACGACACGTTGCTGCTGAGCGTTAGCCGGCTGGTGCCCCGCAAGGGCATGGACCGCCTTATCGAGGCGGTGGCCCGGTTGGCGCCGTCCCGGCCGGGTCTGCGCCTGATCATCGTCGGTGCGGGGCGCGACAGCGACCGCCTCGGTGCACTGGTAGATCGAACCGGCGCACCGGCGCACCTGGCAGGACGGGTCTCCGAGGAGCGCCTCGGTGAGCTCTACGGGGCGTCAGACCTGTTCGCCATGCTGTGCCGGAAGCGTTGGTGGGGCCTCGAGCAGGAGGGCTTCGGCATCGTTTTCCTGGAGGCGGCGGCCGCGGGGGTGGCGCAGGTGGCGGGCGCCAGCGGGGGAGCGGCCGAGGCGGTGTCCGACGGGGAGAGTGGTCTGGTGGTGGACACTCCCACCGATGTCGACGCCATCGCCGCGGCACTGGCCGCTCTGGTGGACGACCCCGACCGCAGGTGCCGCCTCGGAGCGGCCGCCCGGCGCCGCGCCGAGGCCGAGTTCTCCTACGACCACCTGGCTCGCCGGCTGGAGCGGGTGCTGCGTTGAGGCGTCGCTAGCGTGTCGCCACCGGGAGGGGACTCTCCGGCGCTCGGACGCCTCAGCAGGCGCCTCGTGGTGGCCAACCGCGCCGGGACCGGGTTGTTCTGCGTCGTCACGGTCGCCGCCGCGGTATGGCCCGATGGCTTGGGATCCATGGCGCAGATTGTGGCGTTGGCTCTGTTCGCCGCAGGCTGCACTGCGTTCCTACGGGCCTACCTCGTGGCGATTGGCCGCAGCCGCCGTGAGCAGGTCTCCACCGTGACCGCTTTTTGGGGGATGCCCGGCGCCTCGCGGGCTCTGCGCCTGGAGTTCCGGGTCGCCCTCGGCCTGCAGTTCGCGGCCGGACTGGCCGGCGCCGCCGCGCGACCCTTCACCGTGTTGGCGTTCGGTATTCTGGCCGGCGTGTATGGTTTCGGCCTGATGAGCCTCTGGGGCGCCGCCTGTGGCAGCTTTCCCCGTCGCTCACCGTTGCCCAAGCAGGGACACCATGGTTGACCACTCCACACGACAGATCCTCGTGAACGCCTCGCCGGAGGACTGCTTCGACATCGTCGTCGACTTCGAGAACTATCCCCAGTGGGCCACGGACGTCAAGGACGTGCAGATCCTGCGGCGCGACGACAACGGCTTCGCCGGCCTTGTGGCCTTCCGGGCGGCTGCCATGGGGCGCAGTGCCACCTACACCCTCAAGTACTTCTACGGATCGAACCCGCTGCGGGTGGCGTGGCGCCTTGTGGAGAGCGACCAGGTGGGGCGCATCGATGGCGAGTACGAACTGGCGCCGTCCGCCGACGACGATGCCAAGACGCTCCTCACGTACTCCCTCTCCGTGGAGTTGGCCGTCCCGGTGCCTGGTTTCGTGAAGCGGCGGGCCGCCTCCCGGATCATGCAGTCGGCCCTCGAGCAGCTCCGCCGCCGCGCCGAGGCCGGTGCCGTCGGTGACCCGGAGACCCCTGAGGCGTGACCCTGGCGGTCACGGCACGCCCGGCGTGACGGGATGTCGGTCCTGCTGAATCGGACCACGCAGAACGCTCCGTGTTGACCGGCGGGCTTGTCGCCGGCTTCGATGTCGGCGGGACCAACATCCGGGCCGAGGTACTCGACGGCGTCGGCGCGCCGGCCGCAACGACCGCACAGCAGTGTGGGTGCCCGGCAACCTCCGACGGCATCACCGACGCCATCGTCGACATGGTGCGGCGCATCGAACACGAGCGCCGGCAGAGAATCGCTGCGGTGGGGGTGGGTTGTGCGGGCCTGGTGGACCGCCGGGGCACCGTGGCGACCTCGCCCAACATTCCGGGCATCCGGGACTTCCCACTGCGGGCGATGCTCGGTGAGCGCCTTGGTTGCCCGGTGGTGGTGGAGAACGACGCCACCGCGGCGGTGTGGGCCGAGGTGACCTCCGGGGCTGCGGCCGGTGTCGCCGATGCTCTTTTCGCGACCTTCGGGACGGGCATCGGGGCGGCCATCGTCGCCGGCGGCGAGATCCGCCGCGGGGCGAGCGGCCTAGCCGGCGAGGCCGGTCACATGATCGTCGACCCGGCAGGGCCGGCCTGTCCCTGCGGGCGGAGCGGCTGCTGGGAACGGTTGGCCTCGGGTGCGGCCCTGGGTCGGGCGGCACGGGAGGCAGCCCGTTCGGGGCGCGCCCCGGCGCTGCTGGCAAGGGTCGACGGCCGCATCGACGACCTCCGTGGCGAGCACGTCGGCGAGTTGGCGGCCACCGGCGACCCGGTCGCTCGGTCTCTGCTGCGCGGCGTCGCCGGATGGGTGGCGCTCGGGCTGAACAATCTGATTCTGCTGCTGGACCCCGAGGTGGTGGTGCTGGGTGGCGGGCTGTCCGAACTGGGCGAGGTGTTTCTGACCCCGCTGCGGGAGGCGCTGGAGGACGTTTACGTCCAGCGGCGGTGCCGGCCTCCCGTCGAGGTCAAGGCGGCACACTACGGCGGCCGAGCCGGTGCCATCGGCGCTGCGCTACTGGCAGCCGATCTCGCCTGCTGAGCCCGGCGGTACGTCGTCCCGGAGGTCTTACTCGGTAATCTGTGGGTGATGGAGTTCCGCCGTATCACCAACCTGCCCCCGTATGTCTTCTCGGTGATCGACCGGCTCAAGGTCGAGGGTCGTCGCCGAGGCGAGGACATCATCGACCTGGGGTTCGGTAACCCCGACCTGCCGTCACCCGACGTGGCCGTGGAGAAACTGGCCGAGGCCGCCCGCAACCCTCGCAACCATCGCTACTCGCTCAGCCGGGGCATCCCCAAGCTCCGCGGGGCGGTGGCCGACCTCTACCTGCGCCGTTTCGGTGTGGAACTCGACCCCGAGACGCAGATCATCAACACGATCGGCGCCAAGGAAGGGTTGTCGCATCTCATGTGGGTGCTGTTGCAGCCCGGCGACGCCGTTCTGGTGCCCGCCCCCTCGTATCCCATCCACCTCTTCGCCCCGCTGTTCGCCGGCGCGGAGGTGCGCGAGGTGCCGCTCTCGATCGGCGACGACCTCGACGAGGTGTTGCGGCAGCGCTGGGAGTACTCCTGGCCCAAGCCGCGGGTCATCCTGCTGTCGTTCCCCCACAACCCCACCACGACGTGCGTGGATCTGGACTTCATGCAGCGGGTGGTGGACTTCGCCCGCGAACACGACGTGCTCATCGTGCACGACTTCGCTTACGCCGACATCGCCTTCGACGGCTACCGACCACCGTCCATCCTGCAGGTCACCGGCGCCACCGACGTTGCGGTCGAGTTCTACTCCCTCACCAAGTCCTTCTCGATGGCCGGGTGGCGGATGGCTTTCATGCTGGGCAACGCCGAGGTGGTGGCGGCGCTCGGCAAGCTCAAGTCGTACCTCGACTACGGCACGTTCCAGCCGGTGCAGATCGCCGCCACAGTCGCACTCAACGAGGCGCCCGACTACCCGAAGCTCATCAACGAGACCTACCAGAGCCGCCGCGACAGCCTCTGCGGCGGGCTGGCGCGCATCGGCTGGCACGTCGAACCTCCCCAGGGGACCATGTTCGTGTGGGCGCCGATCCCGCCTGCCTACCGGCACATGGACTCGGTGGAGTTCGCCTCGTTCCTGGTGACCGAGGCGAAAGTGGCGGTCTCGCCGGGCGGCGGGTTCGGACCGGGCGGGGAGGGCCACGTGCGCTTCGCTCTCATCGAGAACGAACAGCGGATTACTCAGGCGGTGCGGAACCTGCGCAAGGCGTTGCCCGCGCTGGGCTGAGCATCTCGTGCGTATCGGCATCCTGACCGGCGGTGGCGACTGCCCCGGGCTGAATGCGGTGATCCGTGCCGCCGTCATGCATGGCGACCGGCGCTGGGGGGACGAGATACTGGGCTTCCGTGACGGCTGGCGGGGTGTCGTGGCCGATGACGCCGCCCCGATTGCACCGGAGCGGGCAGCGCGGATCCTGTCGCGGGGTGGGACGATCCTGGGCACCTCGCGGATGCATCCCTTCATGACCGACGACGGCCCTCGGCAGGTCACCGAGACGCTGCGGCGACGCGGCGCCGAAGCGCTGATCGTGGTGGGTGGCGAGGGCACACTGAGCGTCGCCGAAAGGCTGCACCGCGACCACGGGGTGCAGGTGGTGGGCGTGCCCAAGACCATCGACAACGACGTGGGGGCCACCGCCGTGACCTTCGGCTTCGTGACGGCGGTGCAGACGGCCACCGATGCCATCGACCGCCTGCACACCACAGCCGAGTCGCACCACCGGGTCATGGTGGTGGAGGTGATGGGCCGCCATGCCGGTCACGTGGCACTCTGGGCGGGCATCGCCGGTGGGGCCGCGGTCATCCTGCTGCCGGAGAAACCCTTCGACATCGGTGAGGTGGCCGCGGAGTTGGGTGGATTGCACAAGGGGGGTGCCCGTTCGTCCGTCGTGGTCGTGGCCGAGGGCGCCCGTCCCGCCCCGGGGACCCTGGACCTGCCGGAGCCTGGCCTCGATGAGTACGGGCACGTCCGCCTCGGCGGCATCGGCGCCATCGTGGCCGCCGAGATCGAGGAGCGCATCGGGGTGGAGACCCGTGTGACGGTCCTCGGACACGTTCAGCGGGGCGGCACCCCGACCGCCTTCGACCGGGTCCTGTGCACCTCCTTCGGTGTGGCCGCCGTGAACGCCGTGCACGACGGGGCCTTCGGACAGATGGTGGCGGTGCGCGACGGGCGTGTCACGCTGGCGTCCCTGGCCGAGGCCACGGCCGCTCTGAAACCCATCCCCGAAGAACTCTGGGCGGTGGCGCAGGCCTGCCGGGGGTGAGCCGCTACGGCCCCACGCCGTCGGCAGGACCCAGGGACTCGTAGTGCACCCGCCCCACCGGCGCCTCCACGTCGCCCTCGTCGGTGGGCAGCGCTCGCGCCTCGCCCTCGATCTGCACCCACAGGTAGTCGACGCCGGGCAGGTCGGTGGCGGTGTACACCAACTGGGCGATCGCCAACCGTTGCAACTCACCCTCGATCTGTTCGAGGGCGCCTTCAGCCAGATCCACCCGCAGGACGCCGTTGGTGAGGTCACTGCTCAGGATCACCGTCTCCGCCGGCATCGCGGACGTCAACCCGGCGGCGGCCTCGGGTTCAGTGGGCCCGGCGATGAGTGCCTCGAGAGCGGCGACGGAACCCGCCGGCGTAGCGAGTTCGCGCCGCACAGGATTCGCCAGCGACTCGCCGTCCACGAAGTAGAGGTACACCGTCTGGCGGGGCACAGCCGGCTCGGTGGACGTGGTGGTGGTGGACGGCTCCACCAATTCAGGGGGAAGCTCCGAGGCTTCCAGGACACGCGGCGCCGCATCCTGGGGTACCCCGCAGGTCGCCGCCAGGACTCCCAGGGAACCCACTAGCCCGAGCAACGCCACAGCCGGGGCCGAAGAACCACCGAGCAGTCGCCTCGACAAGGCTCTCATACGGCGTCCACCGGGAGGGTCACCACGAAACACGCGCCCTGCTCGCCGTCAGGACGGGGCTCGACGCGCACCGAACCGCCGTGCAGGCGGACGTGCTCGGAGACCAGCGCCAGACCCAGACCGGTGCCGCTGAACCGGCCGCCCGAACTCTGCCGGCTACCGCGGGAGAAGCGGTCGAAGATCACGCCTCGGTCTCCCGGAGCCACCCCGGGTCCGCTGTCCAGGACCGAGATCTCCACCACCGAGTCCCGGTATTCCACGTGGATCTCCGTGGCTCCGTTGGCGTGGTTGTGGGCGTTCTCCAGCAGGTTGGCGATGACCTGCCCCAGGCGCCGCCGGTCGGCGTGTACCACCAGGTCGGCGGCAGGCGGCGACCAGGTCACCGGCGGGTGGTGGCCGGCGGCCCGGGCTGCCTGCTGCACGAACTCGATGACCTCGAAGTCCTCCACCTCCAGGGCGGCGGCACCCACGTCGTACCGGGAGATCTCCAGCAGATCCGCTACGAGTTGCTTGAAGTGTTCCAGGTCGGCGCTCAGCAGGCTCAACGCCGTCTGGGATCGCGCCGGCAGCTCGTCCTGCCGCTTGCGCAGAACCTCGAGGGAGGCCGTCAGGGTCATCAGGGGTGAGCGCAGCTCGTGGCTCACGTTGGAGGTGAAGCGGGCGTCCCGCTCGATGCGGTCCTGCAGCGCGCTGGCCATCTGGTTGAAGGATCTCGAGAGGCGCTCGAGGTCGGGGTCCGCCCCCTCCAGGCGGGTGCTGAGATCACCGGCGGCGATGGCCTCGGCGGCCACACCGATGTCGCTGAGCGGGCGTACCGCTCGTTGCGCCGCCCAGATGCCGATGCCGATGCCGATGAGCACCGTGATACCGCTGCCGGTGAGCAGGGCGATCAGCAGCGAGCTGAGCGTGTCGCCGATGTCGTCGAGCGGCACGGCTTCGTAGTAGGCGGCGTCGATTTCGTAGTAGGGGATGCCGATCACGGCGAAGGGCGTCTCCCCGACGCGATACCGCATCTGTGCCGCCCGGCCGAGCCCCACTGTCTCCTTGAGGGAGGTATCGATCTGCGGTTCGCTGAACTCGACGGGGTTGGCCGAGATCCACAGTTCGCCCAAGCGGATGACCGGGCGCGCACCCAGCGGTGTATTGAGGTTCTGCAGCAGCTCCCGCAACTGCTCCTCCGTGGTTTCCTCGCTGATGAGACGGCTCACCTGCGTGGCGTTGAAGAGGACCCGCGCCAGGGAGCTCTCCTCCCGGCGGGCCAGCAGGTTCTCCCGCGTCAGCTCGTAGGTCAGCACCGAGAGTCCTGTTGCGAGCACCAGTGCCCCGAGCCCGAAGGCCACGCTCACACGTAGGCGTAGGGAGAAACGTGCTGCCATGGCGCCTCAGGGCTGCAGCTTGTAGCCCTCGCCGCGGACGGTGACGACGTGGCGGGGGTTCGCCGGATCGGGTTCGATCTTGGTGCGCAGCCGCCGGACGTGAACGTCCACGAGGCGACTGTCGCCGAAGTAGTCGTAACCCCAGATGCGTTCGAGCAGGACTTCCCGGCTGAGGGTCCGGCCGGGGCTCGATGCCAGCTCCACCAGCAGGCGCAACTCGGTCTTGGTGAGGTTGATCACCTGCTCGCCCCGCCGGACCACCCCCTCCTCGGAGAACACCTCCAGGTCGGCGAAGATGAAGTTGGTGATGGCGCCCTCGGCGGTGCGGAACCGGCGCCGCAACGCACGGATGCGAGCCGACAATTCCTTGGGGGCGAAGGGTTTGGTCAGGTAGTCGTCTGCTCCCGCCTCGAGGCCCGCCACGACATCGTGGGTGTCCTCCCTGGCCGTCACCATCACGATTGGAACGTTGCTGATGCGTCGCAGCGACCGGCACACCTCGAAGCCATCCATGCCGGGCAGCATGATGTCGATGAGCACCACGTCGGCGGGGTCACGGCGGAAGCTGATGAGAGCGTCCTCGCCGTTGGAGGATTCCTGCACCTCCCAGCCCTCGTCCTCCAGGGCCAGCCGCAGGGACGTGCGGATGCGTTCGTCGTCCTCCACTGTCAGGATGCGCGTCGCCATAGGTAACCATGCTGCCCCAATCGGGGCACCCTTGTCGTATCGGACGGCCCCGCTCCGGAGCGGCCCGGATTCAGCGGCGGCCGGGACGGCGCGATCGGCGTGGTTCGCCGGGCCCCGTGGCGCGCCACTCGTTCATGGCCCGCAGCGTCAGGGAAGCCACGATGGCCACGCCGACGGCGCTGACCACAGCCCCTACGAGGGTTCCTGTGCCGATGAGCCAGCCGCAGTCCCCGGAGCAGCTCACGTCGACGAGGGCGTAGCCGATCAGCCCGCCGCAGATCCCTGCCAGCAGAATCGCTGCCGACGCCACGATTCTTGCTCGACGTCCCGGGAGGGCCGAACGCCCCGGGCGGACTTTCGGGTCATTGCTCACGTCGCCATGCTACGGCTCGTGACCGTTCGGCCGTCTACCCGATCGATCGCCTGGGCAACCTCGGGGACCGCCCCGGCGGCGCGCGCTCATCTAGCGTGAGAGGCATGCAGCCGTCCGTGGAGGCCACCGTGCTGCACGTGGACATGGACGCCTTCTTCGCGGCGGCGGAGGTACGGCGCCGGCCCGAGTTGGTCGGACTGCCTGTGATCGTGGGTGGCACGGGTGGTCGGGGGGTGGTTGCCGCCGCCTCCTACGAAGCTCGCGGCTACGGCGTGCACTCCGCCATGCCCACCGCACGCGCCCGCATGTTGTGCCCGCAGGCGGTTTTCCTTCCCGGCGACCACGCCTACTACCGGGAGGTGAGCAGCCGGGTGATGGCGGTGTTTCGCTCGTTCACGCCACTTGTGGAAGCCGTGTCACTGGATGAGGCCTTCCTGGACGTGGCGGGGGCTCGGCGGCTCTTCGGGTCGCCCGTCGCGATTGCCCGGCGCATCCGCGCTGCGGTGCACGCTGCCGAGGGACTTGCCTGCTCGGTGGGTGTCGCCCCCAACAAGCTGCTGGCGAAACTGGCCTCGCAGCAGGCGAAACCGCGACCGGGCCGCAGCGGGTCGCAGCCCGGCCGGGGCGTGGTGGTCGTGGAGCCCGGCGAGGCGCTGGCCTTCCTGCGTCCGCTACCCGTGCGTGCGTTGTGGGGGGTGGGACCGGCCACGCTGCGAGGTTTGGTGAGTATGGGGGTGGAGACCGTCGGCGATCTGGCCGAGGCGCCCGTCGAATCTCTCGTGGCCGCGTTCGGCACGGCTCATGGCCGCCGGCTGGCCGAGCTGGCGCAGGCCCGCGACTTCGAGCCGGTTGTTCCCGCCACGGCGCCGAAGTCCATGAGCGTCGAAGTCACCTTCGCCTCCGATGTCATCGAGCGCAGCACCCTGAACCAGGAGATCGTGCGACAGGCCGACACGGTGGCATCCCGGCTGCGGGCCGCCCATTGCACCGCCCGGACGGTGGTACTCAAGCTGCGCTACGGCGACTTCCGCACCCTGACGCGCTCGCGGCGCCTGCCGCATGCCACCGCCCACGCCCCTCACCTTGCCCGTGAGGCCAAGCGGCTGCTGGAGTTGCTGGACATCGCCGAAGGGATCCGGTTGCTGGGTCTCGGGGCGAGCGGCCTGACCGCCGAAAGCGGTGTGCAGCTCACGCTGGACGAAGCAGGAGGCGCGGGGACGGCCGCCCTCGATGCCGCGGTGGACGATCTGCGCTCTCGGTTCGGCCAAGAGGTCATTGCCCCGGCCGCTGCGCGTGTCTCCGGCGGCTCGACGCACCCCCAAGGGGATTCTCGGAGGCCTTCCTGAGTGTTTGTGCGTTGTGGCCGTCCGTTGCTTGTGCGAGACTGTTCCGGCGACGGCCGGCGCGAGCGTCGGCCGCGGACACACCCCGTTGAGGGGGAAGGGAGCCAGGCCTGTGCCGCTGTCGGAGGACGAACAACGGATTCTCAGCGAGATCGAGGCGAATCTCTACGAGACCGACCCCGAACTGGCCGAAGAGGTTCGCTCGACCACCGTGTTCCGGCACGGGTTCCGCAATCTGCGCCGCTCCGTTCTGGGGTTCCTGGCCGGGATCGTGTTCATGATCTTCACCCTGTCCACCTCGTTCTGGCTTTCCTTCGTGGGCTTTCTGATCATGCTTGCCTCGGCCATGTTCTTCGAGCGGAACGCCCGCCTCGTCGGCAAGGCCGGTCTGCAGGAGATGTCGCGGAAACCTCTGAGCGGTGCCTGGCGCGACGGCATGGGCGCCACCGGGCAGCGCATGCGCGACCGCTTCAACCGCGAGCAACGCGGCGACTGACCCCGGCCCCTCGGCGGCCACCCGTCGGGACCACCGGGCGTCGGCGGCCGCTCCCGTCGGCAGGCCCGCGGCCGGCCAGCAGGTGCCACGGGTAGGGATCGACCAGAGCCCGCAGCCGCTGCGCAGGCGTGCGCCGGCTTCGCAGCACCGAGGTGATCTCCCCGGCCGCGTCCGCAGCCTGCCCGATGATCGCGGTCGGTGGCGGACCGTCGGCGTAGGCGGCCGCCGAGACGCAGAAGGCCAACCGCCGCCACGGTTCCGGTGCGACCTCCAGGCTCTCCGCCGCCCGCTGCGCCACTTCGAGAGGTGTCTCGGCCGGCTGTGGCCTGATCCTCCTCGCCCGCAGCAGGTTGACGACCTCCTCCCAGGTCACGATCGTCGAGCGTCCGGGGTCGTTGTGTGCCCAGCGCCGGCGCCGTCCCCGCTGTAGGCCCGCCAGCGCGACGGTGGCCGCCGCGTACAGAACCACAGCACCCGCCAGCGCTGCCAGCGACAACCCCACGAGCGCCAGGATGCGGAGGGCCGTCCCTCCCGTGCTGTCGCCGGCGGCAGTGGGGGGCGCGGCTGCCAGCGCCGGCGGATCAGCAGGCTCGGGGCCCGAGGGTGGCGGTGGCGGCGGAGGGGGGAGAGCGACGCCGGGCTCCGTGGACGGCCCGGCGGAATCCTGCTGCTCGGGCACGTGCGTGTACTCCTCGGCACCCGGGGCGCCGCGGCCCGGTGTGGGTTCGAAAGCCACCCAGCCGGCACCGCTGATGTGGACCTCCGGCCAGGCGTGGGCGTGCTCCCCGCGCACGCTGTACAACGTTCCGCCCGGCCGGTCCTCCTCCAGGACCACTCCCGGAGTGAAGCCCACCGCCACCCGCGTCGGCAGCCCCAGCGTCCGCCCCAGTACGGCGAAGGCGCCGGCGAACTGCTCGCAGTAGCCCCGCCGCTCCTGCAGTAAGAAGGAGTCCAGCCGGCTGCTGGAGTGGCCGGCGGCCACGGAGAGGTCGTACTCGAAATCCTCCCGGAACCAGTTCTGTAGGGCGAGGGCTTGCTCGTAGGGACCCTCGCTGCCCGCGGTGGCCTCGGCTGCCAACGCACCGACGGCCGGGCCGAGGTTCTCGGGAACAGCCAGGAAGGTCTCGTCGACCTCGGCCGGGTCATTGCGCAGCGACCGCAGGAAGTCGGGATCAAATCGTGGCACCGCGGATTGCACCGTGTAGTCGAAACCGTCGGAGCTGGCGTTGGACGAGTTGACGAGCAGCGTCGAGGAGACCGGCTCGAAGCGTGCCTCGAACAGCGATCCCTCCACGGCGAATCCGGTCGGCTGGTAGGCGGCCGGCAGCCACACTGCTGCCAGGGCTCTGATGCTGTACGTTTGCGGTACCACGGTCACCGGGGCGGCTGTGGTGCTCATGCTCTCCAGCCGGTCGGTGGCTGCCGAGTACCTGCCCTGCAGCGACCAGGCCGTTCCGTCGAACGATCCGAGAGCGGTCAGGCGCCAGTAGGCACGCTGCGGGCTCTCCACGGTAAAGAGTTCCAGTTCCGGGTTGTCCAGAAGCTGACCGGAGACGCCGGGCAGCGGACTCAGAACCACGTGCACGCCGTCCGGTTCGAGGCGTTCGGTGTCGGGATCGATCCAGGAACGGAGCGGTCCGTCGGACAGAACAGGCAGCAGAGCGCCGGTCATCAAAAGGCCGCCCGCAACGGCCAGCGTCCCCGTAGCCAGCCCGTCGGGCCATCGCAGCAGGCGACGCGGGGCCGACGACGGTTCGTGCCGCGCCGGCGCCTGCTCCCGACGATGGGCCAGCGTGAACGCCACTGCGCACGACACGGTGAGGCCCGCGTGGAGAATCCGGTCGTCCTCGGTCCCGAGCACCGCAACGATCACGAACACGATCCCGGCGGGTATCAGAGCCTCGCCCGGCGTGCCGAAGCGGAACGCAGCCCAGTCGGCCAGGACGGAGACCGCCCAGGTGATGGCGGCCGCCGACACCACCAGCGCGGTCTGCGCGGCGAGCGGCACGCTCGTCGAGTCGAGCAGCCTCCAGGCGCCGGAGAAGTCATCGGCGAGGGCACGGAGGGTTGCCTCCTGGGGGAGGCCGTACAGGGTTGTGTGCGGGTAGTGCACCCAGAGTTGCTCACCGGCAACGCCGAGGAGGGACAGCACGGCGCCCAGAACCACGCTCCATCCGGCGCGCCGGACGATCGCCACGACGACGTGAGCGACGAGAGCGGCACCGACGAGCGGCGCCAGAAAGGACCAGTCGGAGAACACACGGCCGGCGCTCACCAGCAGCGAGACGGTGACGGCAACCAGCAGAATCTCCGACAGGCGCGGACGCGTACCGACCGGCGGCTTCACCGGGCCGCTCCGACGGCGCGTCCGCCTCCGTCCGCGCCGGCTCGGGTCGCGCCCGCCGGCCAGTGCGCCCGCCACCGGTCGGCCGGGGATTCCTCCGGCCCAACCGTTACGACCTCGGGGTGCGCCAGTGGCCTCCCCTGCTCCCAGAACTGGACAACGATCCTGCGTCCCGGCGCGGTCGGCAGCACCAGTGGCCGCTCCGGGTCCACGTCACCGATGATGGCCAGCAGGGTGGCACGTGGCGGGGCTTCGGGAAGAAACGGTGCCCGCAGCTCTCCAGGGGGGTGCTGAGCGACGAGTGCCAGGGCATCGAGCAGCGGTGCCGGACCGCCCGTCGTTGTGGTCACCGAGCCGGCGCGGGTGAACAGCCGGAGCACCCCGCCGGAGGCCGCGGCGGCCGTGGCCAGCCCCGCAGCCGTCGACACAATGCGCTCGAAGGTCCGGGCCGAGGCCACTGCGGGGTCGGTCTCCAGATAGATCAGTGTTTCGGGATGCTCGAAGGTCTCGAAGCGACGCACCAGCAACTCCCGGTAGCGGGTACTCGAGGGCCAGTGGATGCGGTGAGGGTTGTCACCCGGCTCATACCTCCGCAGGCTGTGGAAGTCCGTCTCGGCACCGCCGATGAACCGGGCGCGCCGCCGCTGTTCGGCGGCGGCGTCTATCTCCTCAGGCAGTGCACCCATGTCCTCGACGCGGGGCCAGACGAGCACCCGGCTGCGCGGCGCGGCGCTGTGTCGGAGCCGGGCGAGGCCGAACGGATCGGTCATCTCGATCCACAGCGGGCCGATGTCGCGCCAGCCGCGGCGGTCGCTCGAAAGGTGGTAGGAGGTCTCGACGACGGCGCCCGACGGCAGTCGCCCCAGTGCCAGCGCGGGCGCCGGCAGATCCGCGGCCACGTCGACGATGTCCGCCGAGCGTATGGCACGCCGCCGCGCCCCGTTGCCGGCGCGCAGCAGCACACCGAGGGGTGTTCCGCACGGAACCCGTCTCGACGCCGGCGTGGCGGTGACCCACAGAGGTGGCCGCACGGAGACCACCGCGACGGCCACGAGGGTCAATCCGGCGCTCACGACCGCGGCGAGGAACAGTTCCGGCACTCCGAAGAGCACCGCCGCCGCTCCCGACGCCACCGACAGCAGGAGTGTCAGAACGCCGGCGCGGGTCAACATGGAGCCCCGATCAGCGAACGGTGACCGGTGGGCTGGGGGTGTTGACCAGAATCTCTTCGATGACGGCGGCGGAGGGGGTGCCGCCTAGGCGGGCTTCGGGGAGCAGTGTCATGCGATGCGCCAGAACGGGCCGAACCACGTCCTTCACGTCGTCGGGCAGCACGAAGTTGCGCCCTGCTGCTGCGGCCCGCGCCTGCGCGACCCGCTGCAACCCGAGCGTGGCGCGCGGTGACATGCCCGTGGCAACGGCTCCGTGGGCGCGGCTGGCCCCGGCCAGATCCACGAGATACTCCCGGATCGCGGGTGCCACGTGTACCGAGCGGACGATCTTGATCATGACCTGCACCGAATGGATGTCCGTGATCGCCGCGAGGCCGTCCAGCGGTGTCCCGGCGACGTGGGTGTCGAGAATCTCGGCTTCAGCGGCGCGGTCGGGCAGCCCCGCGCTCAGGCTCATGAGGAAACGGTCCAACTGGCTCGTGGGCAGTGGAAAGGTGCCTTCGTCGTCCTGAGAGTTCTCCGTGGCGATGACCAGGAAGGGTGACGCGAGAGGGTGGGTGATCCCGTCGACGGTCACCTGGCGTTCCGCCATGGCCTCGAGGAGGGCGGACTGCGTCCGGGGGGAGGTGCGGTTGATCTCGTCCGCGAGAAGGAGTCCGGCGAACACCGGGCCGGGCCTGAACTCGAAGCCGTTCTCGCCCGGATTCCACAGCGACACGCCAATGACGTCGCCGGGCAGAAGGTCGGGCGTGAACTGGACCCGGCCGAAGTCCAGCCCCAGGGAACGGGCCACCGTCTTTGCCAGGACGGTTTTGCCGACGCCCGGCGGATCCCGCAGGAGGACGTGCCCCTCGGCGAACAGGCACAGCAGCATCAGCCTGACGAGACGGCGTTTGCCCTTGACGACCCGCTCGACGTTGTCGACGATGGCTTCGAAGGTTGCCGCGAAGCTCCCTGCGGTTGGGAAGCCGGCTGTCGAATCGGGGGTCGCGTTCGTCACGTTCACACATCCGGTGCGTGGTCGGCTCTCGTGGGTGGCGCATCGCGGTAGATCCCGGGCGCGCCTTTTGCTGCCATTAGGGTAGGCCGATGGTGGGCCGGACAAGTCGCATGACCGCTCGCCGCGGTGTGATCCTGCGTTCGGTTGTGGCCGTCGGCTGGGGGGTGGCCTGCCGTCCGGCGCTCTGGCGGGAGGCTCTGCGGCAGGCACGTGCCGCGAGTTCGGCGCCCTACCGGGAGTTTCGCGCCGTCACGGCGTACGGAGACCCGTCGCGGGTTCCCTCCACCGCTGACGTACTGCGTTGGCTGACTTGGGCGCGGTCACTGCGGCGCCTGTGCTCGAGCGGACGGTCGGTCGCACTGGTGCGCAGGGGATAGTTTGTGAGGCCGTGACCCTAGCTCTGGTACTGAACGCGACGAACGAGCCCCTGAGCGTGGTGCCTGCGCGCCGTGCCGCTGTGCTGGTGCTCGATGGGAAAGCCGACGCGGTGCACTTCTCCGGGGCGGTTCTGCGATCGGAGAATCTGCGGGTCGAGATTCCTTCGGTCGTACGGCTGCAGTACTTCGTGCGCGTCCCCTACCTGCGTCGGGGCTCGCTCAGCCGGCGTGGTGTGCTGGCGCGTGACGACCACCGCTGCCAGTACTGCGGGCGGCGCGCTGACAGCATCGACCACGTGCGTCCCCGAAGCCGCGGTGGCGCGCACACCTGGGACAATGTGGTCGCGGCCTGCCGGCGCTGCAACACCCACAAGCGGGATCGCCTGCTGAGCGAGAGCGGCATGCGCCTGTACCGGAAACCCCGACCACCTACGTGGATCACCCTGATCCGCCTCAGCACCGCCGAGGTGCCTGACCACTGGAGCGCGTACCTGCGGGACGACCGGGCTCTGTCCGCGTGATTCCACCGGCAGCGATCCCTCCGCCGGCCGAGACGCCGGCGCCTTGGAGGGTCGTCGAGCAAACCGGCTCGGTGCAGCAGTTGCACGAACTGGCGCTCCCGCTCCGGCCATGCCGGGAGGTCTGGATCATGCGTCCCGATTCCGGCGCCCTCGTCCTCGGCAGCGGGCAACGCCCGGATGTCGTGGATGTTGCGGCGGCGAGGAGGCGGAATCTGCCGGTCCTGCGGCGGCGGTCCGGCGGGGGAGCGGTCCTGGTTCGTCCCGGTGAGCTTCTCTGGGTGGACGTGCTGGTACCGCGGTCCGATCCACTCTGGCACCCCGACGTGGGCCGAGCCTTCGAGTGGTTGGGCAAGGCCTGGCAGCGGGCTCTGGCAGCGTGTGGTGTGGCAGGGGAGGTGCACGCCGGTCCCTACGAGCCGGGTCCTTGGGGATCGCTGGTGTGCTTTGCCGGCCGCGGCCCGGGGGAACTGATCGTGGAGGGGGCCAAGGTGCTCGGCCTGTCCCAGCGGCGCAGCAGCACCTGCGCCCGTTTCCAATCGGGCCTGCTGCGGCACTGGGTACCCGATGCGCTCACCGGGTTGTTGGCGCTGCCGCCGCCGGAGCGCTCAGCCCTGGAGGGTCATCTCGCCGGATGCGCCCGCGGCGTGCCGCTCAGCGAGGATCAGCTCCTCGCCGCCTTCCGGCAGGCCTTGGCAGCGTAGGTTCCTCCTCTCTTTTCTCGGCCCCGTCATCAGCTGATTTCCCCATCCGCGCGGGGTCCGTTTCGTTTGCTTGGTGGGGTGAAGTGGGGTAGTGTGGTGAAGCGAGGGATTTAGTCCCTATAATCTGTCGCCAGTTGGCTGGAGTTCGCCGAGGAAGTCCGGCCCTCTGACACAGATCGCGAACACGCCCAGACCGCGAGAAGCACATGACCAGAACTTTCTCCGGAAGCCACGAGCGCTCCCTCGACGGCAAGTGGCGTGTTTCGCTGCCGCCGGAGTTCCGGCGGACCTCCGACGAGGACGACCGCTGCGTCCTGGGGCGGGTGCCGGGATGGCCCTGCCTGGGGTTGTGGCGCCAGCAGAGCTTCGACGCCGCCTACCGCAGGCTCGAGGAGCAGGTCCGCACACGGGGCGACGGGCAGAACCTACTGCGCTGGTTCTCCGGCAACGGCTACCCGGTGAGGCCCGATGTCCAGGGGCGCATCGTCGTCCCCGAGCCTCTGCGCGACACCCTCCGTGTGGAGGCGGCCGCGGATGATGCGCGGGTGTTCGTGGCCGGGGTCGGCGAACGCATCGAGTTGTGGAACGCCGAAATGTGGCTGGAAAAAGTCGGTGGGGCAGACGCCTACACCGACGAGACGGGCCTGGATTCCTGGGCCGGAAGCAGTTGGCTGTGAACGGTCACCCCGCGAACGGTCGCCCTTCAGCAATCCCTCGGTTGACAGGAGGACACGTAATCCCTACTCCGCACACTTGCCAAAGCCCTTGCGTCGGGAGTAATCCCAGCGAGGTCCTGGCAACCGGGGGATTGCTGAAGGGCGACCGGCGGGCGCAGCGGCGCCGTGGCCGAGCATGAGGCCGCCGCGGGCGGCGGGCACGAAGCAGCCATGGTGCAAGAGGTGGTCGCGGTGCTGGAGACGATCCCACCCGGGGTCTTCCTGGATGCCACAGTCGGGGCCGGCGGCCACACCGCTGCCGTCCTGGCTCGTCGCCCGGATCTGACCTGCGTCGGGCTGGACCGTGATCCCGAGGCGCTTGCCATCGCCTCCCGGCGGCTCCCGCAGCGAGTCTCCCTTCGCCGGCAGCGGTTCGATCGCCTCGGCGAGGCGTTGGCGGGGTTGGGAATAACCCGCCTGGCCGGTGTGCTGTTCGACCTCGGTGTCAGCTCCATGCAACTGGACACTCCCGGGCGAGGTTTCAGCTACCGCCACGCCGGACGCATTGACATGCGCATGGATCCGGAGTCCGATCCAACTGCTGCCGAGATCATCAACGAATGGCCCACCGAGCGACTGGCGGATCTGCTGAAGCGTTACGGCGACGAGCCGCATGCGCTGCGGATCGCTCGGGCCATCGTGGCGCGGCGACCGTTGGAGGACACCGTGGAACTGGCGGAGGTCATCGGTTCGGCCATTCCCGCCCGCTACCGGCGCCGGGGAGGTCACCCCGCCAAACGCAGCTTCCAGGCACTGCGCATCACGGTCAACGAGGAGCTGGAGCAGATACGCCCGGCCCTGACGCAGGCCATCGAGTTCCTCGCCCCCCGGGGGCGGGGTGTCGTGCTGAGCTATCACTCGGGCGAGGACCGCATCGCCAAGGATGTGCTGACCGGGGCCGCCGGCGCCGATTGTGGTTGCCCGCCGAAGCTGCCCTGCGTCTGTGGCTTCACGCCGCGCATCCGCCTGCTGTCACGGCGGGCGCAGCGCCCGGACCCCGTCGAGGTCGAGCGCAATCCACGCTCGGCGAGTGCCCGCATGCGCTCATTCGAGAAGCTGGGGGAGGCCGTCGCGTGAGTCGTCCCGCTCGTCGCCCCTCTGTGCCCGAACCGGCGTCCTCCCGACGCCCCGCCGAACCGCGCCGTCTGGAGGTGGTACCGCCACCCCGCGGTGACCTGGCCTGGATACGGCGGATCGGCACGATCGTCATCCTCTCGTTGTTCGTCGGCCTGTTCGCAACCGGTGTCGTGCAGGCGGTCGTGACGCAGGCGCAGGGCCGGATCGATCAGTTGAACACGCAGATTTCCGAGTCCACCGATATGGATCGTCTGCTGCACATGCGCCGGGCCGAACTGCTCTCGCCGGCTCGCCTGCGCCGCGAAGCCGGTGAGCGGCTGGGCATGGTTACCCCCACCACCGTCGTCTACCTGGTTCCCTCCGAAGCTCCGGCCCGGTGAGGCGGCGTTGAGCAGGAAGCACACCCCCGCCCATGAGTCGCCGAAAGCCCCTCGACATCGCTCCGCATCCCCCGGTGGCCGTTCATCGGCTGCACAGCGGCGATCCGGCTCAGCGGCGAGGTTCCGCTCGCGGGGCCGTCGAGCGGTCCTGGTTCTGGCCTTGATGGCAATGGCCGCCGGGCTCGTCTGGAGAACCTACGACCTGCAGTTCCTCCGGGCCGACGGGATCGTGGCCTGGGGAGAGAATCACCGGATCCATACCACCCACACCATGGGCCGACGCGGTGACATCTTGGACCGGACGGGCGAACCGCTGGCCACCTCGCTGGAGTGGACCGCGGTCTACGCCGATCCCTCGCTGGTGACCGACCCGGTGGCCGACGCGCGCCGGCTGGCGCCCGTGCTGGGAATCGAGGTCATGGTGTTGGCCCAGAAGATGTCCGTACCCGGAGAGTTCGTGTACCTCGAGCGGCAGGTGTCGCCGGAGCGCGCCGAGGAGATCGACGCGCTGGGACTACGAGGCATCGCCACGCGCCCTGAAGCCCGACGCGTGTACCCGCTCGGCGATCTGGCCGGCGAAGTAGTGGGGACGGTGAGTCTCGACCACAACGGGATGGCGGGCATCGAGTACCTCTACAACGACATCCTGACAGGCACAGCCGGGTCCCTCGTCCGAGAGGAATACCCGGGTGGGCGCAGTGTCCCGGGCGGGCACAGCGAGTTCACCCCCGCGGTGCACGGGTCGGACCTCCGGCTGACGATCGACCGGCTGCTGCAGTTCGAGACGACACGCATCCTGGCCGATCAGGTGCGGGAGACCGAGGCGCAGGGAGGTGTGATGATCCTCAGCCGCCCTGCCACCGGGGAGATCCTGGCAATGGCCACCGTCACACTCTCTGAAGACGGTGAGACTCTGATCGGGCAGGAGAACAGGGCCCTGACATGGACTTTCGAACCCGGATCGGTGCTCAAGGGGCTGACCTTCTCCGCGCTGCTGGACGCCGGTCTGGCCGGTCCTTCCACGACTCGTCCAGTGCCGGATCGGCTCATGATCTACGACTCGGAGTTCTCCGACTACAGCCCACACCCTGTGCTGGACTACTCGGTGCGCGACATCGTGGTGCGCTCCTCCAACATCGGCACCATCCTGTGGGCACAGGACCTAGGCGCCACGACCTTGGATGGCTACCTGCGGGAATTCGGGCTCGGCGACACCAGCGGGCTCGGGCTCTACGGGGAGTCTCCCGGGCTGCTGCCGGCAGTACGGAACTGGTCGGGAACCTCTCTCGCCACCATCGCCATCGGCCAGGGCATCTCGCTCACCCCCCTGCAACTACTGCAGGGGTTCAACACCATTGCCAACGACGGCGTCTACGTCCCGGCACGCATCGTGGCCGAAGTAGTCGCGCCCGACGGCAGCACCTGGACCCCCGAAGCGAGCAAGGCGCCGCGCCGGGTGCTGTCCGAAGCCGCTGCCGCGTACATGCGCGGGATGCTCCGCGACGCCGTGTCGGAGGGCACAGGCAAGCAGGCGGCGGTGGAGAACTACGAGGTCGCCGGCAAGACCGGTACGGCACGTAAACCCCAGCCCAATGGCGGCTACACCGATGCGGCCGGCAACTACCACTACGTTGCCGCCTTCGCCGGGTTCCTGCCCGCCTCGGCGCCGGAACTCTCCCTGGTCGTGCTCATCGACGAGCCAACAACCTCCATCTACGGTGGGAGCGCGGCGGCGCCGGCATTCGCCGAACTGGCCCGGATCGCCCTGCGGCGCCTGAAGATTCCGCCCCCGGGCGACCCCGATGCCGAACTGATCCTGGCGGCGGGAACCTCCGGAGCCGGTGATGGCTGAACGGCAGACCCTCGGGGAGTTGCTGCGTCGCAGCGGGGTCGCCCACGATCTGCTGCCCGGTGAGGGTCCCGACGCCGATCCGATCGTGTCGTCGGTCTGCGAGGACTCCCGGCACATCCGAGCGGGGGCCGTGTTCTGTTGTCTGCGCGGCCTGCGGTACGACGGACACGATTTCGCCGCCGCGGCGGCCGCAGCAGGCGCGGCGGCGTTGGTGGTGCAGCGGCCCCTGTCGGTCCGGCTGCCGCAGGTGGTGGTACCGGACGTGCGCACCGCACTGGGCCCCCTGGCCCTGGCCCTGGCGGGATCGCCCCAGGAGCATCTGGACCTCATAGGGGTCACGGGCACCAACGGTAAGACCACCGTCGCGCGCTTTCTGGGCGCCATTCTGGAGGCGGAGGGCAGGCGGTGCGCGGTGGTGGGCACACTCGGCGGGGCTCTCACCACGCCGGTGGCCACCGAACTGGCCCGCATCCTCAGCCAGGAGCGTGCCGCGGGTGCAGGCGCTGCGGTGCTGGAGGTCACGTCACATGCACTGCGGCAGAAACGGGTGGAGGGTCTCCGTTTCGCCGCCGGAGTGTTCACCAACCTGAGCCCCGAGCATCTGGACTACCACGACACGATGGAGGACTATTTCGCCGCCAAGAGGAGCTTGTTCGAGGCCGGCCGGACGCAGATTCCGGTGGTGTGCACCGACAGCACGTGGGGTCGGCGCCTGGCCGACGAACTCGGTGATGATGCCCGTCGCTGCTCGGTTGCCGACGCCGAGGTGCTGGTGGCCACTGCACGGCTCAGCCGATTCCGCTGGCAGGGCATCGAGGTGGCGCTGCCACTGGGTGGCGCGGTGAACGTCGCCAACGCCGTGACCGCGGCGTCAACAGCGCAAGCGCTGGGCATCGGATTGCAGGCAATCCGGGTCGGCCTCGAGCAGCCGGCGAGGCTGCCGGGCCGGTTCGAGGTGGTGGCCGAAACGCCTGTTGTGGTCATCGTGGACTTCGCTCATTCTCCCGCAGCATTGGAGCAGCTGCTGTGCGCCGGGCGCATCCTTGCACCGGCACACGCTCGCCTCACCGTGGTCTTTGGCTGCGGGGGCGACCGGGATCCGACCAAGCGGGAGGCGATGGGTGACATCGCCTCCCGCCTGGCCGACAGAGTCGTCGTCACTTCCGACAACCCGCGTAGCGAGGATCCCCGGCGCATCGCCCAACAGATCATGGCCGGCGTACCCGCCGGCGCGGGCGAGGTCGAGCTTGACCGCCGCCGCGCCATCGCGTCGGCCTTGGGGGGCGCTGCGGTGGGAGATGTGGTGATCGTCGCGGGCAAGGGTCACGAGCGCATCCAGATCATCGGCGATCGGGCTTTCCCGTTCGATGACCGGGAGGTCGTCCGGGAGCTGCTGGCCCCACGCGCGCCCGGGGAGGTCGTCGGGCGGTGATCCGTCTCCTGCTCGCCGCCGGCATCGCCGTGGTCGTGTCACTGGTGGGAACACGCCTGTTGATCGCTTGGTTCCGAGGGCGCGGCTTGGGGCAACCCATCGACAGCGATCTACCGGAGACGCACGCGCGCAAGCAGGGAACCCCCACGATGGGTGGTCTGGCGATCGTCGGTGGTGCATGCGCGGGCTACGCCGTCAGCCACTTCCTCTACGGAGGAATCTTCACCTGGACGGGGCTCTTCGTGATGTTCGCGATTCTGGCCGCTACCGGTGTCGGCCTAGTGGACGATTGGTTGCAGGTGAACTTCGCCGAACGGAAGGGTCTCGGCAAGAGAGCCAAGATGCTCGGCCTTTGCGCCGTCGCCACCGGATTTGCCATCCTCACGGTCACTTCCACCGATGTCAGCACCGAGTTGTCGTTCACCCGTGTCGGCAGCATCGGCTGGGATCTCGGCCCGGTGGGATGGGTCATCTGGGCCGTGCTGGTCATCGTCGCGACCGCCAACGCTGTCAACCTGACCGACGGCTTGGACGGTCTCGCCGCAGGCGCCAGCATGTTCAATTTCGCGGCTTTCACCATCATCGGCTATTGGGCGTTCCGGCACGTCGACCTCTACCAGTTGCCTCACGCCCTGGACCTCGCCGTCGTCGGCGCCGCGATGCTCGGCGGCTGCGCCGGATTCCTGTGGTGGAACGCCGCCCCGGCCCGGATCATCATGGGCGACACCGGGTCGCTGCCCATCGGGACGGCTCTGGCCTGTCTGGCACTGACCACCAACACGCATCTACTGCTTCCCATCATGTGCGCGTTGTTCGTTGTCGAGACTCTCTCGGTGATCCTGCAGGTGGCTGTGTTCAAGATGCGCAACGGCCGCCGGCTGTTCGCCATGGCGCCGTTGCACCACCACTTCGAGAAGCGCAACTGGCACGAGACGTGGGTCATCGTCCGTTTCTGGCTGCTCGCCGGCTTCGCCACGGCGGTGGCCCTCGGCCTGTTCTATGCCGACTTCTTCCCCTCCCTGGAGGGCGGCACGAACTCAGGATCGGCGCCGTGAGGTCGACACACGGCGGTCCCCTCATTCTGTGGGGCATGGGTGCCACGAATCTGGCTGTGGCGGAAGCCGCCCTCCAGCACGGCAGCGAGATCGTTGCCATCGACGACAACCCCACAGAAGCGACGCGGGCGATCACCGAGGCTCTGGGCGTCCCGCTGCGGCCCCCGCCGGAGGCCCGCGAACTGGCGCAGCTGATGCAACGTTGCAGTGCCTTCGTGCCCACCCCGGGACTGCCGGACCGCCATCGAGGGTTGGCGGCCGCAGCCGCGGCCGGCACCCAGGTCACCAGTGAACTCGACCTCGCCGCCGGTTGGGACCAGCGGCCTGTCGTGGCGATCACCGGTACCAACGGCAAGACCACCGTCACAACTCTCGTGACGGCGGCGCTTGACCCAAGTGTTCGGGCCGTCGCGGCCGGGAACAACGAACTACCCCTCGTGCGGGCCATCGGGGCCCCGGAACCGGCGCTGTTCGTCGTGGAGGCCTCCTCCTTCCGTCTGGGGCGCAGCCACCGCTTCGTGCCGCGGGTGGCCGCCTGGTTGAACTTCGCTCCCGACCACCTCGACGTACACGCCTCCCTGAGCGCCTACGAGGATGCCAAGGCCACCATCTGGCGCCATCACGGGCAGGGCGATGTGGCCGTTGTGAACGCGGGCGACGAAGTGGTGACGGGCCGGCGTCCCCGTGGTGGGCGCGTCCTGACCTTCGGCGATGCCCGCAGTGACGTGGCGATGCGCGACGGTGTGCTGTGGGCCTGTGGTGAGCAGTTGTTGGAATCCGCCGACTTGCCGCGGCGTTTCCCTCACGACCTGCGCAACGCCGAAGCGGTCGCGGCCTGCGCGCTCGCCGCCGGCGCGCCCCCCGAGGACGTACGCGCAGCGCTGCAAGCGTTCCGGGGCCTGCCGAATTGCTTGGAACTGGTGGCTGAGACCGAAACCGGTCGTTGGTACAACGACTCGAGCGCCACCACTCCCGATGCCACCCTTGCCGCGGCAGGTGCCTTCGAGTCCCTGGTTCTGATTGCCGGCGGGCGCAACAAAGGTCTGGACCTGTCCCGGCTGGCTGCTGCCGCCCCCTCCGTCCGGGCGGTCGTGGCGATCGGGGAGTGTGCCGGAGAGGTCCGCTCGGTCTTTTCCGGTCTACGTCCCGTCCGGACCGCCGGCGACATGGCCGCCGCCGTGGCCGCCGCAGGCGAGGTGGCCGCCCCGGGTGACGCGGTCGTGCTGTCCCCCGGTTGCGCCTCTTTCGATTGGTACGGCTCCTACGTGCAGCGTGGCGAGGACTTCACCGCCGCCGTGCACGCCGCTCTCGGAAAGGGCGGGCTCCGATGAGCGTCGTGGCGACTCGCCCGGCGGCCGCCCGTCCGTCCCGCCTCCGTCTGAGGCCTCCCGTCGGGCGGCGCTCGGGCACCTTCGTGGGTCTCTTCCTGGTCGTGGTGACGCTGAGCACTCTGGGGCTCGTCATGGTCCTGTCGTCCTCGACGGTCAGCTCCATCAACAGCGCCGGCTCGGCCTTTCATCACGCCCAGCGCCAAGGCGTGTGGTTGGCGCTGGGGTTCGTCGCCTGCATCGTGACGTTGCGGGTGGATTACCACCGCTGGCGGGCCCCACTGTTCACGACGGGGGCGATCGTGGTCACCCTGGCGGCTCTCGCGTTCCTGCTGATTCCCTCGCCGCTGTCGGTGACCGCCAACGGTTCGGTCCGGTGGCTCCGGTTGGGGGGGCTCTACGTTCAGCCGTCGGAGCCCGCCAAGCTTGCCCTGGTTCTTTTCGGGGCCTCCTTGCTGTCGCGGCGTGTCGACCGGGTGGACAGCTTCAGGTCGGTTCTTCTGCCCCTGGCGGTGGTGTTCGGAACGATGGCGGGACTCATACTGGCCCAGCCCAGCCTGGGTACGGTCATCCTGCTGGCGGGGATCCTGCTGACGATGCTGTTCATGGCAGGTCTGTCCGGCCGCCGGCTGTCAGGGCTGCTGGTGCTGGGGCTCGGTGCGGTGGCACTGTTCACACTGCTCATCGGTTACCGCCGGGCGCGTCTGTTCTCCTTCTTCGATCCCTGGTCGGACCCTTACGGGATCGGCTACCAGGCTGTGCAGGCGCAGGTGGGGATCGCCTCGGGAGGCCTCACCGGCTTGGGCCCGGGCGGAAGCCGAGCCAGCCTGGCGTTCCTGCCCTATGCCCACACCGACTTCATCTTCGTCATCATCGCCGAGGAGCTGGGCCTGATCGGCGCCGGGTTCGTGGTTCTGCTGTTCCTGGCGTTGGGCGTTCTGGGGGTCCGTGCCGTGCGCGACGCTCCCGATCCCTACGGAGCGTTCCTGGCCGCGGGTATCAGCGGTTGGTTCGTACTGCAGGCCTTCAGCAACATCGCTGTGGCATTGGGCATGTTGCCGACGATGGGCGTGACCCTTCCGTTCATCTCCTACGGCGGTTCCAGCCTTCTGGTGAACCTCGCGGCCGCGGGAATCCTGTTGAACGTGGCCCGCCAGGGCAGGACTCCGTGAACAGTCGGCGGGCCGTTGCTGCGGGCCGGGACGACGCGGCCTGGGCGGTCGTGGCGGGCGGCGGTACCGCCGGCCACATCTACCCCGGCCTCGCCGTGGCGGAGGCGCTTATGAGGTGCGGCCACAGTGCTGCGGACTTCCACTTCGCGGTGAGTCGCCGTGCTCTGGACAGCGAGGTGGTGGCCAGTGCCGGGTTCACCGCTACGGCGATCACGGCGCGGGGTCTGCAGCGACGGCTGAGCCCGGCAAATCTGATCGCCGTAGGTGCCTTGGTAAGGGGCGTCTGGCAGTGCTGGCGACTGCTGGGCCGCCTCGCGCCGCAGGTGGTTCTGGCCCAGGGCGGCTACGTGAGCGCAGCCTGTGCTCTTGCGGCACGCCTCCGGCGGATACCTGTCGTGGTACTGGAGGCCAACGCCACCGCCGGGCTTGCCAACAGGCTCGCGGCCCGCTGGGCCGTAGCCTGCGCCGTGGCGTTTCCCGGCACCGCACTGGCCCGCAAGGTGCTGACCGGTCTGCCGGTGCGCCGGGAGATCGCCCTGCTGCACGGCGCAACCGACGGGGTCGCGGGAGACGAAGAGCGGCGCGCGCTGGCTCGCCGGGCGCTACAGGTCGACCCGGATCGTCATCTGATTGTGGCCCTCGGCGGATCTCTGGGAGCAGCGAGCCTCAACGACGCTGTCAGCGGTGTCTGCGGCGCCCTTGCCGAGCGCGGCGACCTCTCCGTGCGCCACGTGGTCGGAGCCGGAGCCGCCCGCGCGGACTCACCGGTCGCACAACCGGCCCAGCCGGGGCGGCTGCACTACGAGCCGGTTGCCTACGAGACCGACATGCCGACCGTCCTGGCTGCAGCCGACCTGGTGATCAGCCGGGCGGGCGGGGGTGCCGTGGCGGAGTTGGCAGTAGCAGGGCGGCCGGCCGTGCTGGTCCCGCTGGGCCACGCCACGGGCGGGCACCAGGCCGCGAATGCTGCGGCACTGGCTGAGGCGGGCGCCGCCCTCGTGGTGCCCGACGAGGAGCTGGGACCGGCACGGCTGGGAGAGATCGTGACGGACCTTCTGGCTGATCCGGCAAGGCTGCAGGAAATGGGACGAGCCGCGAGCCGGCTGGGTACCCCCGAGGCGGCCGAGCGGGTGGCGGAACTCCTCCGGGCGCACGCTCGGCAGGCACCGGATCCATGAGCATCGACCTGCGGGACCGAAAGCACGTGCACGTCGTCGGCATCGGCGGAGCCGGCATGAGCGCCATCGCCACGGTGCTGGTCGAGCTGGGACACTTCGTGACAGGCTCCGACCTGAAGACCTCCGCTGCCCTCGACCGTCTGCGGGCGTCGGGTGTGCCTGTGGTCGTGGGCCACAGCGCCGAACACGTCGCCGACCCGTCGAGTATCGGCAACGGTGCGGCGCACTCGGCGCGCCCCGACCTCGTGGCGCGCTCGAGCGCCGTGGCGGATCGGAACGTGGAGATCCGCGAGGCCAGGCGGTCCGGCATCCCCGTGCACTCCCGCGCCGAGGTGTTGGCGGCCATCTGCCGCCTGCGTCGCACGCTCGCGGTGGCCGGCACCCACGGCAAGACCACCACCGCCTCCATGCTCAGTCTGGTCCTGACCGAGGCCGGTTGCGAGCCGTCGTTCATCGTCGGCGGGGACGTGAACGAGATCGGCAGCGGTGCTATGTGGGCGGCAGGCGAGTGGCTCATCGTCGAGGCCGACGAGAGCGACGGAACCTTCCTGGGACTCGCGCCCGAAGCCGCCGTGGTCACCAGCGTCGAGGCGGACCATCTGGACCGTTACGGGTCCGTTACCGGACTCCATGACGCCTTCGAAACGTTCCTCGGTGAGGTAGCGGGATTCACGCTGGTGTGCACCGACGATCCGTGGGGGCGCCGGTACGCCGCCCAACATCCGGCGACGGTCGGCTACGGGTGCACCGGCGGCGCTGCTCTGCTCGTGGAGGATCTCCGGCCGTCCCGTGCCGGTGTGCGTTTCACCGTGCGCCACGACGACGGCGACCGAGCGGAGGTGCGGTTGCCCGTGCCGGGGGAGCACAACGCCCTCAACGCAGTGGCCGCCATGGCGTGCGCCCGGCATCTGGGTGTGCCCCTGACCCGAAGCGCGGACATCCTGGCGCATTACGGGGGAGTGGCGCGGCGCTACGAGTTCCGCGGCGAGGCCGGGGGAATCACTTTCATCGACGACTACGCCCATCTCCCTGGCGAGGTGTCCGCCGTGCTGCGCACAGCGCGTGCCGGTGGTTGGCGGCGTGTCGTCTGCGTTTACCAACCGCATCGCTACACGCGCACCGCCTCGTTGTGGCGCGACTTCGGCGGCGCATTCGACGAGGCCGACCTCGTGGTCCTGACCGACGTGTACGGCGCAGGGGAGCGTGCTCAACCGGGCGTCAGCGGCAAGCTTCTCGTGGACGCCGTACTGGACGCCGAGCCGCACAAGCGGGTCGGATGGTTCCCCCACCGCAGCGATCTCTTGGGTTACCTGAAGGAGGAGTTGCGCGCCGGCGATCTTTGCCTCACCCTCAACGCCGGTGACCTGACGACGTTGCCGACGGAGATCATGGCGGAGTTGAGCCGGTGACGGCACAGCAGCACGCGCCCGAGCGCGACTGGGAGGACGTAGCCGAGCGGCTCCGCCGCCTCATGGATGGCGCCCGGATCCTGACCGAGGCGCCGCTGGGGGCGCTCAGCACCTACCGCGTCGGCGGCCCGGCCCGCGTGTTCGTGGAGGTCGCTTCCCGTGAGGACTTGTTGCGTTTCGCGACGGCGGCGGCGGGGGAGGGTTGGGACGTCCTGGTCGTGGGGCTCGGTTCCAACCTCCTGGTAAGTGATGCCGGGTTCGACGGTGTGGCGCTGCGGCTGGGTGACGCATTCGCGACCAGCAGCATCGACGCCCCGACGGTGACCGCCGGTGGAGCGGTACCGCTGCCGGTTCTGGCTCGGCAGTGTGCCGTTGCGGGACTGGGCGGGTTCAGTTGGGCCGTTGGCGTACCGGGCAGTGTTGGCGGCGCTGTTCGCATGAACGCCGGAGGGCACGGATCCGATATGCGCGAGACCCTCCGCCGGGCGGTTGTGGTGGATCTGGCGGCAGCACAGGAGCGTTCCCTCACTCGTGAGGATCTTGATCTCGGGTACAGGCGCTCTGCGCTACTCGACCATCACGTTGTAGTAGAGGTCGAGCTTCTGCTCAGATCGAGCGATTCCCGTCGGGAGGAACAGGAGATACGAGAGGTCGTACGCTGGCGCCGGCGCAATCAGCCCGGCGGGGCCAACACCGGGTCGGTGTTCATCAACCCGCCCGACGATGCAGCGGGGCGTCTCGTAGAGGCGGCCGGCTGTAAAGGCCTGCGCCTCGGCACCGCGGCGGTGTCGGACCGCCATGCCAACTTCATCGTGGCCGACCCCGGCGGTTCCGCCGCCGACGTCCGCGCCCTGATGGCCGAGGTGGCGCGACGTGTCGAATCCGACAGCGGCATACGGCTGTCTCCGGAGACCCGGATTGTGGGTTTCGACGGTCCTGAAAGGAGTACCGGATGACGGTCAAGGCACCTGGGGTACCTCACCCGCGCATAGCCCAACGTCGCACAGCGGTGAGCATCGAGGCGGCCCGGGTAGGTGAGCGGCGCCGCCGACGAGTGCTGTGGAGTTCCCTTCTGCTCTCGCTGGTCTTACTCTGCGGATTCTTGACGACCCGCAGTGAACTCCTCGACATCGACGAGATACGGGTGCAGGGCATCGGTCAGACGCCCGAGGCGGACGTCCTGTCCGCGGCCGGTATCGCCAGGGGTGAGCCTCTGCTGGGTCTGGATCTGGCGAACGCCCGGGCACGCATAGCCCGGTTGCCCTGGGTCGCGGAGGTGTACTCGCGCCGCTCGTGGGATGGGAGGGTGAGCTTCACGATCGCCGAAAGAACCCCGGTCGCTGCTGTGGCGGTTCCGGGGGCATGGGCCACGGTGGACTCCGCGGGGCGGGTGCTCTCGGTGACATCGGCGGCCCACTCGGGTGTTCCAGCAGTGGAAGGGTTGAGTGTCACCGCAGCGACTCCCGGTGGTTGGGTCGCCCGCAACTACCTTGAGGCGGTCGACGTGGCTGCGGCGCTGTACGAACCGGTGCGATCGGCCGTCAGAGCCGTCGTGGTGACCCCGGAGGGGTTCGTCCTGGACTTTCATGCGCCCGGTGTGGCGGTTTTGGGGGATGGTCGCAATCTCACGGAGAAACTTGTGGCGGTGCAAACTTTCATGGAGAAGGTAAATCTCCGCTGCCTCGACCGTTTGGACGTTCGAGCTGCCAATACGCCGGTGTTGACGCGAACTCCCGTATGTCTGTAGACTTCTTGTTCAACGAGAGGGTGTTCTGCTAACTCTCAGGCTCTACTTAAGCATTAGGGCTGTAAGGGCAGAGCACCCGCTACATCGTGCAGGACCTCCTGCACACGTCCGGGGAGGATCCCGTGAACACCCCACACCAGTACTTGGCAGTGATCAAGGTCGTCGGTGTCGGCGGCGGTGGCGTCAACGCCATCGACCGCATGATGGAAGCCGGCTTGCGCGGCGTCGAGTTCGTCGCAGTGAACACGGATGCGCAGACGTTGCTCATGAGCGATGCCGACATCAAGATCGACATCGGGCGCGAGCTAACACGCGGGCTCGGAGCGGGCAGTGATCCCGATATCGGCGAAGCTGCCGCGACAGCGGGCTCCGAGCAGCTACGGGAGGCTCTCGACGGCGCCGACATGGTCTTCATCACCGCGGGCGAGGGTGGTGGCACCGGAACGGGCGGCGCTCCGATCGTCGCCGAAATCGCCCGGGAATTGGGCGCCCTGACGATTGCCGTCGTGACGCGCCCCTTCCGCTTTGAGGGCCGTAAGCGCGCTGTGCAGGCCGAGCAGGGCATCCAGCGGCTCAGGGAGAAGGTCGATACCCAGATCGTCATCCCCAACGATCGGCTGCTCAGCGAGGTGTCTGACGGCACGACCCTGTTGAGCGCCTTCCAGATGGCCGACGACGTCCTGTTGCAGGGCGTGCAGGGAATCACCGATCTGATCACCACGCCGGGCCTCATCAACACGGACTTCGCCGATGTGCGTGCCATTCTCTCCGACGCAGGGTCTGCGCTCATGGGCGTGGGCCAGGCGTCGGGTGAGGATCGGGCCGCCAGCGCGGCGCGCAAGGCCATTTCCAGCCCGCTGCTCGAGGCTTCCATCGAAGGCGCCCGCGGCTTGTTGCTGACCATTGCCGGGAACGCCGAGATGGGGTTGATGGAGGTGACGCACGCGGCGGAGGCCATCGGTGCGGTCTCCCACGACGACGCCAACATCATCTTCGGGACCGTGATCGACGATTCGCTCGGCGAATCCATGCGGGTGACGGTCATCGCCGCGGGCTTCGATCGCTGGGATGACTCGTCGGCACGGCCGGAGGCCGGCGTGCCCTCGGCGCACAGCACCCTCCCCGACCCGTTCGCCGAGCCCGCCGCCGATGCCGAGGACGACGCCGGCGATCTGGACCTCGATATTCCTTCCTTCCTGCGCTGAGGCGGCGCTCCCGGGCCTTGCTGGAGTTCGCGCTCGATCTGAACGCCGGACGGCGGGCGCTGGTCCGCTTCACCGACCGCAGCGAGGGAGACTTTGCCGACACTTCCGCAGCGCCGTTGCGCACGGTCGTGGCCGAGGGAGTCTGGACCCGGCTGCGCCAGCAGCACGGCGCCGGAGTGGTGGCGGTGGCGGCGCCCGGCGACGGTGACCGAACCGCCGGCGATGCCGCCGTGACACGGACCTCCGGCGCGGTGTTGAGTGTTCGGACGGCCGACTGCGCGCCGATAGCTCTGGTGGCTCGCGAGGGAGCGGTGGCGGCCGTCCACGCCGGCTGGCGAGGAGTGGCCGCCGGCGTGATCGAGGAGGCCGCGGCCGCGCTGCGCAGCCTCGGCGGAGAGACGCTCAGCGCTTTCGTCGGTCCCTGTATCCACCCGGAGTGCTACGAGTTCGGGGCATCAGCCCTGGAGGATCTGGCCCGGCGACTGGGCCCCGGCGTGTGTTCACGCACGGCCTGGGGCACCCCTGCGTTGGACCTCCCCGCGGCGGTGCGATCAGCGCTCGGTCGCAGTGGCATCAGCGACATCACCGATGTCGCCGGTTGTACGGCCTGTGAGGCCGCGAAGTGGTTCTCGCACCGGGCGCGTGGCGAAGCCCAGCGCCACATACTGGCGGTATGGATCAGCGACCGCTGAGCCCGCTCGCCACCCGGATAGCGGCGCGCGCCACGGAGGTGCGCGAACGGATCGGCGACGCCGGCGGTGACCCCGGGCAGATACGCATCGTGGCCGTGACGAAGGGGCGGAGCAGTCTCGTGGCCGCAGCCGCGGTGCAGGCCGGTCTAACGGACCTCGGTGAGAACTACGCCCAGGAACTGGCCACCAAGGCAGCGGAGGTGTCCGGCGCGCACTGGCACTTCATCGGCAACCTGCAAACCAACAAGGTCCGTCGCCTGGCCGGCCGCGTGGTGCTGTGGCAGAGCGTGGACCGCCCGCGCCTGGCCGTCGAGATTGCGCGCCACAGCCCCGGGGCTCCGGTACTTGTGCAGGTGGCGACACAGGCGGCACCCGGCCGCGGCGGCTGCGAGCCCTCCCAAGCCGGGCGGCTCGTGGCGGAGGCGACCGACCTGGGCCTGCGCGTGGAGGGTCTGATGGCGATGGCCCTGCCCGCGCCCCCCGAGGAGGTCCGCCGACAGTTCCGCACCGTGCGGGTCCTGGCGGACGAACTGGGCCTGGCCGTGCGCAGCATGGGGACCAGCGACGACTACTGCCTGGCCGTCAGTGAGGGATCCACCCTGCTGCGACTGGGGCGGACTCTCTTCGAGTCGCCGTGATCGCCCGACGCCGGAACACGGCGCGACTACAATGGTGTAAAACTAGAAGCGCCAGGGACGCACTGATGAGTCCGCTGCAAACCCTTGAGGGGTTTGTGGTGGATTCCGGGTTGTCCGTGAGCGCCAGTTCGGAGGAGAAGGCATGGCGGCCTTGAAGACGTTCGTCAACTGGTTGGGCCTTGGACCCGACGAGAGCGAGCCCTATGCCGGCCACGTGGGCGGACCGCCGCGGGCACCCTCGACTGCCGACCCCTATGCCGTCGCCCCAATGGGCGACAGGTACCTGGCTCCGGCCCCCGTGGAACCGATGATGATGCCCGAGCCCTCCCCGCTCACTCCTCTCGATCCTCCCGATCTCGTGACGGCTCAACCGTTGGGTGGCTCCGCGCCGGTGCGGCCCCGCCCGTCAGGTGGTGCGGTCCGTCCCATCGTCGTGTGCCCCGCCGTCTTCGACGAGGCACAGGAGATCGGCGACCAGTTCAAGCAACGTCAACCGGTGATCGTGAACCTGCAGGACGCCGACGGCGATCTGCGGCGTCGACTCGTGGACTTCGCCAGCGGCTTGTGCTACGCCCTCGACGGGCAAGTCGAGCGGGTAACCCGCGGGGTCTACCTGCTCACTCCCAGCGATGTGCGTGTCGCCCTCGAGGAGCGGACCTTCTCCTCGGAGTCCTGACCCTCTGCCGGCAGCAGTCCCGTGGTCGTCGTCTGCTGGCTCCTGCTGGGTTACTTCCTGGCTTTCCTGCTGCGCGCCATCCTGAGTTGGTTCCCGGTCGCTCGTCGCAACGGGGCGGTGGCTACGATCGCCGGCGGGCTGATGATGGTCACCGACCCCCTCGTGCGGCCGTTGCGACGGCTGCTGCGACCGCTGCGGGTAGGGGCCGTGGCACTGGACTTTGCGCCGACGATCGTGATGCTGGCCCTGCTCCTGGTGCGTAGCCGCGTCTGCTGAACCCGCACGGAGCCGCCGGCGGAGGTTCCCCTCGGCGTCGCAGTGAACACTACGGTTGCGGGCATGGAACTGTCTCCCGAGGCGCTGCGCGAGGCGCAGTTCACCGAACGGTTCCGCGGGTACGACGCCGCGGAGGTCGACTCCTACTTGAACGAGGTGGCCGACGCACTCGAGGCTCTGATTGCAGAGAGCAGCAGCGAGATGGCGGAGGCCGCCGCAGCCCAGGCCCGCCTGGCCATCGAGCAGGTTCGCCGTGAGAGTCTCGCCGCCATCGAGGAACTCCGTGGGCAGCAGGATTCTCTCGAGGAAGCCGTGGCGGAACTTCTGGATCTCCTGTATCAGCGCCGCAAGGAGGCCGTCGCCGAGATTGCCCTGATCGACGACGCCCTTCGGGCAGGTGCGGTCGCTGCCGAGCCATCTGCGGAGGACGCGGGCACTCCGGATGGCGAGAACGGAGACACCGGCGACCCCGAAGATCCCGGCTCCGAAGCTCCCGACTCCGACGAGGCCGATCCCGAACCGGGCGACCCCGGAGAGGCCGGCGAGGACGGGGCTCCGGACACTTTCCTGTCCCGGCTGGAGCAGGCCGGTGCCGAACTCGACGCCTCCGAGTCGCCCGACGGGTCGCGCCGGCGGCGCTCGATTCGCACCCTGGAAGGTCTCAGCGGGCCAGACTGATCTCGAAGCGCACGTCCCGGCCGTCAACGGTTCCTGAACCTGCACCGTCACGGCGACGCAGATCTTCGTGGCGCACCGCCACGGCCAGCACCTGCTCGGCCACGTACTGCTCGTGGGGCGCCACGGCCGCGGCCAGTTCCGGTGGCATGTCCAACGTCAACTCGATCCGGTCGGCCACGTGCAGGCCGCGGTCGCGACGCCCCTGCTGCAGCACCCGTACGAGGTGCCGGGCAGCACCCTCGGCACGCAACTCGGCGTTCAACTCCACGTCGAGTGTCACGACAATGTCGGCACTACGCAGCGCCGCGCTGGGGCGGTCGGCGGAGGTCTCCAGCACCAGTTCGTACTGATCCGCGGTCAGATGCTCACCGGCCGCGACCACCGTGCCGTCGTCGGTGCGGGTCCAGTCGCCGGCTCGGGCTGCGGCCATCACACCCTGCGTTGCCTTCCCTAGTACCGGACCGAGCACCTCGCCCCGGGGCCGCAGCACGAAACGGATGCCGGCATCCGGCTCGCTGGTGAGGAACACCGTCTTGACGTTCACCTCCGCGGCGATGAGATCGGCGAAAGGGGCCAGCGTTTCGGCGCCGCGCCCGGCCACGGTGGCCGAGCGGAGGGGCTGGCGCGCCGGCAGACCGTTCGCCACCCGGACGCTGAGCGCTGCCGAGCACACCTCGCGTGCCCGATCCATGACCGCCACGAGTTCGTCGTCGGCGGGCAGCGTGGAGGCGTCGGGCCAGTCGCAGTGGTGCACGCTGCTCTCGCCGCCGAGGCCGCGGTGGATGGCCTCGCAGATCAGCGGCAGCAGCGGTGCCGCCACCTTGACCAAGGTCGTCAGCACTGTGTACAGCGTGTCGTAGGCGGCCTGCTTGTCTGAGGGATCCGCTTGGGTGGCCGGCGCCCAGAAGCGATCCCGGCTGCGGCGGATGTACCAGTTGTTGACCGTTCCCAGGAATCCTTCCACCTCCGCACAGGCGCCGGGCACGTCGTAGGCGTCGAGGCGTTCGGCAACGCTCAGAACCAGATCGCGGGTCTTGGCCAGGACGTAGCGGTCCAGAACGTCAGCCGAGCCGGCATTGACGTGCCCCCGGGAGTCGTCGGCGTTGGCGTACATGGTGAAGAAGACGTAGGCGTTCCACAGCGGACGCAGTACACCGCGCACGACGGTGTCGATACCCTCGTCGCTGATGCGCAGATCGCCACCGCGCAGTACGGGCGAGGCCATCAGGTACCAGCGCAGGGCGTCGGCCCCCTGCTGGGAGAAGGTCACCTCCGGGTCGGTGTAGTTGCGCAGCCGCTTGGAGAGCTTCGCGCCGTCGTGGGCCAGCACCACCCCGTGGCACAGGGCGTTACGGAAGGGTGGACGGTCGAACAGGGCGGTTGCCAGTACGTGCAGGGTGTAGAACCAACCGCGGGTCTGGTTGACGTACTCCACGATGAAGTCGGCGGGGAAATGGCTCTCGAACCACTCCTTGTTCTCGAAGGGATAGTGGACCTGGGCGTAGGGCATGGAGCCTGACTCAAACCAGCAGTCCAGTACCTCCGGCACCCGCCGCATCGTCGAACGGCCGCTGGGATCATCAGGATTGGGTCGCGTCAGGGTGTCCACGAAGGGGCGGTGCAGGTTGTCGGGACGCACCCCGAAATCCCGCTCGATCTCGTCAAGGCTCCCGTAGACGTCGAGGCGCGGCCGGGCGGGGTCGTCCGAGCGCCACACCGGCACGGGTGAACCCCAGAACCGATTGCGGCTGATCGACCAGTCGCGGGCACCTTCCAGCCAGTTGCCGAAGCGGCCGTCACGGACGTGACCCGGGATCCAGTTGATCCCGCGGTTCAGTTCGACCATGCGCTCCCGGATGGCGCTCACCCGTACGTACCAGGAGTTGAGCGCCCGGTAGATCACCGGCGTGTCGGTGCGCCAGCAGTGCGGGTAGTTGTGGACGTAGGTGTCGTGGCGGACGATCAGCCCGCGGGCCTTGAGATGGGCGATGATGGCCGGGTTCGCGTCGAAGACGTTCTCACCGGCCCAGTTGCCGACCGCCTCGGTGAACCGACCGGTGTCATCCACGGGCACGACCACGTCGATCCCCGCCGCTTCACAGAGCCGCTGGTCGTCCTCGCCGAATCCCGGCGCCATGTGAACCACGCCGGTGCCCTCGGTGGTCTCGACGAAATCTGCCGCGAGCACCCGGAAGGCTCCGGTGGCCTGCGCGAAGTAGTCGAACAGCGGCTCGTAGGACCGGCCGACGAGGTCGCGACCGGGCACGGTCCCGCAGTGGCGAGCGTCGGCCAGGAGCTTCTCGTAGCGCACGGTGGCCGCGGCGGCGAGGACGTGACGGCGAGGACCGTCGGCGGCCTGCTCCTCGAAGATGGCGTAGGTCACCTCGGGGTCGACCGCCAGAGCCAGATTGGACGGCAGCGTCCATGGAGTGGTCGTCCAGGCCCACAGGTGCAGCGGCGTCGGGTCGCCGGGCGCCGGGCGGAGCCGGAAGGCGACCGTGATTGCCGGATCGGTGCGAGGCCGCGTGGCGTCGTCCATCCTGATCTCGAAGTTGGAGAGCGGAGTCTCGGCCCCCCAGGAGTAAGGCAGAACCCGGTAGGCCTCGTAGACGAGATCCTTCTCCCAGAGTCGCTTGAAGGCCCAGAGAACACTCTCCATGAACGGGAGGTCCATGGTCTTGTAGTCGTTCTCGAAGTCCACCCAGCGGGCCTGGCGGTTCACGTAGCGCTGCCACTCGTCGGTGTAGCGCATCACCGATTGCCGGCAGTGCGCGTTGAAGCGGTCGATGCCGTACTCGGTGATGGCCCGCCGGCCGGCCACCCCGAGTTCCTTCTCGGCCTCCATCTCCGGAGGCAGGCCGTGGCAGTCCCAGCCGAAGCGCCGCTCCACTCGACGTCCCCGCATGGTCCGGTAGCGGGGGATCACGTCCTTCACGTATCCCGTGAGCAGGTTGCCGGTGTGGGGGAGCCCGTTGGCGAAAGGAGGACCGTCGTAGAAGACGTACTCGTTGGCACCACCCTGGCCCGCGGGCCGGGCCTGCACCGATGCCTCGAAGGCCCCCACCGACTCCCACCAGGCAAGGATCTCGGACTCGACGGCTGCGAAGTCCGGCTTCGAGTCGACGTCGGGATAGCGGGCCGGGGGGTCGCTCATGGCGTCAAAATACCGCCGAACGATCTATACCCCGCGCCGGTTCTGCTCCCGTCGCCTCCGCGGTGACCCTCAGGTGGCTCCAACCCGGGGGGTGAGGAGCGAGATTTCGCGGTCGGCGGCGGGGGCGACGCTACAATTGCCCCTCGGTTCGCTACCCGGCGCACCTGTAGCGCGCCCGTGTGCCCCACGGCAGGAGAATCCAGTGGCCCCACCCGGAGAGTCCTCCAAGAGAGTGGACGCCGCGCCGTCGGAACGGCGTCTCGATGATGCCTTCCTGGTCGAGCAGCGCGAGAAACTGCTCGCCGAGCGGGCCAAGTACGTCCAGTCGGCGGAAAACATGGCCGCCGAGGCCGCAGCCCTGCTCGATGACCGCGAGCCAGGAGACCTGCAGTTCGACGAGGAGTCCGGCGAGGGAGACAGTTGGGCCGTGGAGCGCGAACGCGACCTGGCTCTCAGCGCCGCGGCCCGCGCCGCCGTCGACCTCATCGACGCAGCGCTGCGGCGTATCGACAACGGCACCTACGGCGTTTGCGTGGTGTCGGGAAAGCCCATCCAGAAGGAACGCCTGCGCGCCATACCGTGGGCGGCGGAGCGGGTCGAGTACAAGGCCGGTGGCCTCGGACGACGCTGAGCGGCGCACACCAGGCCGCGTGCGGGGCAACCGCCTCCTGCTCCTCGCAGTCGCCGCCGGGGTGCTGCTGGCCGATCAGCTCACCAAGCTCTGGGCACTGCGGACGCTCGACGACCGCACCATCGGGCTCTTCTGGACGATCCGGCTGCGGTTGATCTTCAACCAGGGCACGGCCTTCGGGTTGGGCCCATCGCTGGCACCGCTGATCACTGTGGCCGCGGTCGTGGTGTCGCTGCTGCTGATCGCGGCCACCTGGTCCACGACCAGCAGGGGAGTGGCCGCTCTCGCCGGGCTGGTGCTCGGTGGTGCTCTCGGCAACCTCGGCGACCGCGCCTTCAGAGGCGACGGCTTCTTCGGCGGCAGCGTGGTGGACTTCGTCGACCCGCAATGGTGGCCGGTCTTCAACGTGGCCGACGCCGCCATTTCCGTCGGGGTGGTGATCTTCGCTGCCGTCCTGCTGTGGTCCTCCCGAACCGGCGATCCGCCGCCCGACGACGCGCCACTCGAGGACCGGAAACTCGAGGACCCGCAGCCGGAGAACCCGCAGCCGCAGCCGGAGAACCCGCAGCCGCAGCCCGAGAACCCGCCGCTCGAGACGCCATGAACGAGCCCGTCCCGGCGGCCCTGGCCGGCGAACGTCTGGACCGTGCCGTGTCCCTGCTGTGGCAGTGCAGCCGCGCCGAGGCCGCCGCGCTCGTGTCGGCCGGTGCGGTGCGCCTGAACGGCGCCGTGTCCACCGAACGTTCTGCCCGGATCGCGGCGGGCGACGAGTTGGCTGTGGCAGCCGGCGCGCTGGGTCAGCGTCGCCGGGCAGCCGAGCCGCACCCCGAGGCGGGTACGGACATCGTGGTGGTCCACGAGGATCCCCATCTGGTTGTCGTGGACAAGCCGGCGGGACTGGTGGTGCACCCCGGCGCCGGGCGGACAAGCGGCACTCTCTGCGCCGGGCTGTTGGCGCGCTACCCGGAAATGGCCGAGGTGGGCGAACGCACCCGGCCCGGCATCGTGCACCGCCTCGACGCGGGCACCAGCGGCCTGCTGGTGACGGCGCGCACGGCCATGGCCTACGAGTCGCTCGTCGGGCAACTGGCCGCGCGGACCGTCGAACGCCGCTACGAGGCCCTCTGTTGGGGAGCGCTGGATGATGACCGGGGGGTGATCGACGCACCCGTCGGCCGCTCGGGGCGCCGGCCGACGCAGATGGCGGTAACCGAGCGGGGACGTCCGGCCCGGACCGCGTACGAGGTGCAGCAGCGCTATCGCTCTCCGACGCCGGTGACTTACTTGTGGTGCCGCCTGGAGACCGGTCGTACCCACCAGATCAGGGTGCACCTGTCCGCCATCGGCCATCCGGTGGTGGGTGACGGTGTCTACGGAACCCGCGCGGCGACCGGTGACGGGCAGATGACCGATCCGGCTGGGGCGACGGACGGTCCGGCATCGTTCCGGCGCCCCGCCCTGCACGCGGCGCGGCTGGGCTTCCGCCACCCCGACACGGGCAGCGCGATGCTCTTCGAAGCTTCCCTGCCCCCGGACATGACCGCCCTGCTGGCCGGGCTGTCCTAGTCCGCTTCGGTTCTCCGGTCCTGCGCCAGGGGTACCTCGTCGGGCCAGGAGAGTTGGCCGCCGGCCATGGCGGCGATGTCAGCCAGCGTGAAGGAGGACAGCAGTCGGCGCATCTGTAACCCTACCGAAGCCCACACCGCCAGCAGGACGCATTGGCCCTCGTGGTCGCAGGCACCGTCCTTGTGGGGCTCTCCGAACTCATCCGCCACTATCGGGGCCTCGACGGCACTCACGATCTCGCTCAAAAAGATCTCCGCCGGTGGGCGGGCCAGGCGGTAACCACCCCCTACGCCGCGCTTGGACAGGACCAGGCCGGCCCCCTTGAGGGCCAGCAGTATCTGTTCGAGGTAGGGCTGCGGCAGGCCCGTGCGATCGGCGATGTCGCGAGCCGACTGGGGGGTTTCGGCCTCGTGCAGGGTGAGAGAAAGCAGCGCGCGGCTGGCGTAGTCGGCCCTGGTGGAGACCTTCACGATTGCGAGCGTACGACGTTTCGGCCGCGCATGGCTGTTGCGGCGCCGGTAACGTCAGACCCACGCACCGGACCCGCTGAGACCTCGGAGACCCCGCCATGCCTGACAGCACCCCCCCGGTACCGCCAATCGCACCCGAGCAGGCCGAGATCGTCGCGGCGCCGGACGCCGAGGCCGAACGATCCACCGGTGACGCCATCGAGCAGCCTGCCAAGGTCATGCGTGTCGGCGCCATGCTGCGCGGCCTGTTGCAAGAGGTTCGCGAGGCGCCTCTCGATGAGCGCAGCCGCGACCGGTTGCGGGACATCTACGAGATCTCCCTGCAGGAACTGGGCTCGGCGCTCTCGGCGGATCTGCGCGACGAATTGGCACGTCTGGCACAACCCTTCCCTGAGGCCGAGGTTCCCAGCGAAGGCGAGTTGCGCGTGGCCAAGGCACAAGTGGTGGGATGGTTGGAAGGCCTTATCCAGGGCATCCAGGCCACCTTGTATGCACAGCAGGTATTGGCCCGCCGGCAGTTGGCGGACATGCGCGGTCAGCTTCCGCCGTTCAGCGGCGACCCGGCCGGCCCCGTTGTCGACGAGCGCCCCGGCACCTACCTCTGAACTCCCGGCACCTGGCCCCGCCGTTCCGGTCCTGAACGTCGCTCCGACGACCGTCGGGGCCGGATCTCCGCCCACGTTGCGCCGTACGCCTGCAGGGCTGCAACGGACCCTGGTTCGGGCTATGGTCCCTTCAGAAAACACAGTCGTGTTATTTGTCCACAGGGAGGTAGGGACAAGGTGGGGAAGGCTGGGAGCGAACGGCGAGGGAAATGGTGAGCAACTCCTTCGCACACCTGCATGTCCATACCGAGTACTCCATGCTCGACGGCGCCTCGCGCGTCGACGAGTTGGTGGCGGCGGCCGCAGCCGACGGCCAGAGCGCCCTGGGCATCACCGACCACGGCAACATGTACGGGATCGTTCCCTTCTACAAGGCCTGCCACGCCCAGGGTGTCAAACCCATCTTGGGCATCGAGGCGTACATGGCGCACCAGGACCGGCGGGAGCGGCCGGCGCGCCGGGGGCGCGTGGACGACGCCGGCGGCGAGACGTCCACCGGACACAAGCTCTACTACCACCTGACCCTGCTGGCGGAGAACGAGACCGGCTACCGAAACCTCATCAAGCTTTCCAGCCGCGCTTTCCTCGAGGGCTACTACTACAAGCCCAAGGTGGACTGGGAGGTGCTCGCCGAGCACGCATCCGGGCTCCTTGCCAGTACCGGCTGTCTCGGCAGCCACGTGTGCCAGGCGCTGGTGCGCGACAACTTCGATGAGGCGCTGGCGCACGCCGGACGCCTCCGGGACATCTTCGGGCAGCGGAACCTGTTCGTGGAGCTCCAGGACCACGGCATCGCCGACCAGCAGCGCATCCTGCCGCAACTGTTGGACATCGCAAAGAAGCTGGATCTGTCGCTGCTCGCCACCAACGACAGCCACTACACCCACCGCGCCGGCGCCCTCGCCCACGACGCGCTGCTGTGCGTCCAGACCGGGACCGTCCGCAACAACCCCGACAGGCTGCGCTTCGAGGGTGACGACCACTACCTCAAGACGGCGGCAGAGATGCGCTCGCTGTTCGCCGAGCTACCCGAGGCCTGCGACAGCACGCTGGCCGTGGCCGAGCGCTGCAACGTCGAGATCGCCTTCGGGGACGTCAAGCTGCCCCGCTTCCCCCTGCCGGAGGGATTCGACACCGCGGACGACTATCTCAACCACCTGACGCTGGAAGGCGCACATCGCCGTTGGGGTGATCCGCTACCCGACGCCACCGCCGACCGCTTGGCCTACGAACTGCGGGTCATCTCCGAGATGGGCTTCGCCTCCTACTTCCTGATCGTTTGGGATCTCATCCGCTACGCCCGCTCCGAGGACATCAGAGTGGGCCCGGGGCGTGGCAGCGCTGCCGGCTGCGCGGTCTCCTACTGCCTGGAAATCACCAGTCTCGACCCGTTGCGCCACGACCTGCTGTTCGAACGTTTCCTGAATCCCGGCCGCCGGCAGATGCCCGACATCGACATGGACTTCGACTCCCGTTACCGCGACGACCTCATTCGCTACGCCGCCGAGCGCTACGGGCGGGACCACGTGGCGCAGATCATCACCTTCTCCACCATCAAGGGGCGGGCCGCGGTGCGCGACGCGGCACGGGTGCTGGATCATCCCTACGCGGTGGGGGACAGGATCGCCAAGGCCGTTCCCGAGCCGATCATGGGGCGAACCACCCCGCTGAAGGCCTGCCTGGAGCGCGAGGAGGTCTACGCCGCCGGCTACGACCTGGCAGCGGAGTTGCGCACCATGTACGCAGAGGACGCCCAAGTCCGCGAGGTCGTGGACGTGGCGCTGGGCCTCGAAGGGCTGCGCCGCCAGGACGGCATCCACGCCGCTGCCGTGGTGATCTCGCCCGATCCTCTCACCGATCACCTGCCCATCCAGCGGAAGGCCGGGGACAAGCAAGCGGTCGAGGAGGCCCCCATCGTCACCCAGTACGACATGGACGTCGTGGAAGATCTGGGCCTGCTCAAGATGGACTTCCTGGGCCTTCGCACCCTGGACGTCATCACCGACACCGCCGCCCACGTGGCGCGCCTGCGTGGCCTCGAGTTGGACATCGATGCGCTGCCCCTCGATGACGGCCGCACCTACGAGATGCTGCAGCGCGGCGACACCACCGGCATCTTCCAACTGGAGAGCCCGCCGGTGCGCGCCCTGCTGCGCTCCCTGCTGCCCAGCAATATCGACGACGTCTCGGCCCTGGTGGCGCTCTACCGGCCGGGCCCCATGAAGGACAAGATGCACGTTGCCTACGCCGACCGCAAGATGGGGCGGGAGGAGGTGGCGCTGCTTCACCCCGACGCGGCGGAGATCCTTTCCGGCACCTACGGGCTCATGATCTACCAGGAATCCATGATGCGGATCGCCCAGCAGTTCGCCGGCTACAACCTTGAGGAGGCCGACAACCTGCGCAAGGCGTGCGGCAAGAAGATCCGCGAGAAGATGGCCGAGGAGCGGGAGAAGTTCATCGACGGCTGCATCGCCACCGGCTACGGGAAGCGGGTGGGCGAGAGATGGTGGAACCAGATCGAGCCCTTTGCCGACTACGCGTTCAACAAGAGCCATTCCTACGCCTACGGGCTGCTGGCCTACCAGACGGCCTACCTGAAGGCGAACTACCCCGTGGAGTACATGGCCGCCCTGCTGACCAGCGTCAAGGACAAGATGGAGCGCCTCACGCCGTTCCTGCTGGAGTGCCGCACGCGGGACATCGACGTGCAGGTTCCCGACGTCAACGAGTCGCTGTCGGACTTCACGCCGGTGCTGGACCCGGACGCGCCCGAGCGGGGTCGTATCGTGTTCGGGCTCGCCGCCGTACGCAACGTGGGCGAGGGCGACGCGGCGCACATCATTGCCGAACGAGCGTCCGGGGGGCCCTTCGCCAATTTCGGCGACTTCTGCGACCGCGTCGATCCGTCCGTGTTGAACAAGCGCACCGTCGCTTCCCTGATCGGGGCCGGAGCCTTCGACTCCCTCGGCCATCCCCGGCGGGGGCTGCTCACCGTGTGCAACCGGATCATCGATGCGGCCATGGCGGCGCGGCGCGACCGCGAGGCTGGTGTTATGAATCTGTTCGGAGACACCGGGGTCGACACCGGTTACAGCGACCGGCCGGATGTCCCGGATCTGCACGCCACGCGCGAGCGTTTGCTGGCCGACGAGAAGGAGATGCTGGGCCTGTACATCAGCGACCACCCCCTTGCCGGTCTTGATCGCCTGCTCAGCGGACGGCGCCAGCACAGCGTGGGCGACCTGACCGAACTGGCCGACGGCACCGTTGTGACCTTGGCGGGCGCGATCACCTCTGTGACGCGTCGGCACACCCGCAAAGGGGCGCCGATGGCCACGTTCATGCTGGACGACCGCACCGGGCTGATTCCCGTCACGGTGTTTCCCAAGGCCATGGAGGAACAGGATCCGTTGCTGGTGGACGAGGAGGTCGTGATCCTGAAAGCCCGTCTCGACCGCCGGGAGGATGAGCCCAAGCTGATCAGTATCGAACTCGAGTCCTTCGCTCCGGAGACCCGCGGGGCGCTCCGACTGCATTGCCCACCGGCGGGATTCGGAGCGGACCGGCTGGCGCATCTCAAGCGGCTTCTGGCCGAACACGGCGGCAACGAGCCGGTGGAAATCCTGGTGGGCGACAAGGTTCTCGTGCAATTGCCGACGGAGTACAGCGTGAGCACCGAGAACGGTCTCGTGGCCGAGTTGCGCCAGCTTCTGGGGAGCCAAGCCGTGCAGGTCTGAGTCGCTGCGCCGGGTCGGTTTGCACTTTGGCTTCGGGCACACTGGACTAGTGCGCGTCCGTGGTGGCCACGACGGCGACTCCAGAGCGAGGGGACAGGGCGGCGACAATGGCAGTTGAGGTCGAGAGCAGGGACTGCACGGCGGTTAGCGACGCCGAACTGGAAGACATGGCGGACCTCTGTGCCGAGGGGTCGAACCCGTTCTCCGTGGGCTTCCTGTCCAAGCAGACCGAGCTGTGGGTGCTGCTGACCGAGGCCCGTGAGGGCAACCGCCTGCGAGGGTTCGCCTTCTCCACCCTGGAGCGCATCGGCGGCACGCCGGTCGTCATTGTCGGTGCCGGTGCTGTGGCGCGGACGGCCCGTCGCAGCACGGTGCTGCAGGCTCTCGTGGCCGAACAGCTCCACCGGGCCGTGATGGCGTTCCCCGACGAGGACGTGCTGATGGGTATCCGCGTGAACGATCCGTCCGGTTTCGAGGCTTTCAAGGTGTTGAGCGACATCATCCCTCGATCCGCCCACGAAGCCAACGGCGAGGAGCGTGCCTGGGGAAGGCGCCTGGCCAAGCGCTACCGGATCGGCAACAGCGTCTACAACGCGCGCTCCTTCATCGCCACCGGCGACGGTGGGCAACCGGCGGTTCTGGACCACGAGTCCCTGCGCCCCGACAGGACCGACCCGGCTCTGGCCGCTTTCTTCGATCCGCTGCGCCAGGAGCGGGGCGACTCGCTCGTAGCCGTCGCCTGGGCCACGGCGGGCCGTCTGGCGAAGTACAGCAGCTGAGCCGGCGCCCCGGGCCCGCTCGGTGGACCGGCGGCGGAACGGGAACCCTCGTGGACTTCACGGAGGTTCTGGGCGCCCGCCGGATGACGAGGAGTTTCGACCCCCGTTCCCTGGAACGCCCTCTGCTGGTCGAGTTGTGCAGCCTTGCCCGTCGGGCTCCCTCGGCGGGGTTCGCTCAGGGTGCCGAGTTGATCATCCTGGACACACCCGAGGCGGTGGGGGGTTTCTGGGACCTCACCTTGCCTGCGGCGCGACGCGACGGCTTTGCCTGGCCGGGACTGCTGCAGGCACCTGTGCTGGTGTTGCCCGCAGCCGACAGCCGCCGCTACCTGGCCCGCTACCGCGAGCGCGACAAGATCGGCGGCCCGCGGAATGCAGACCTGGGCGAGTCCCCGGAAGCCTGGCCCGTGCCCTACTGGCTGATCGACTGCGCCTTCGTGGTACAGAACCTGCTGCTGGCCGCCACCGATCGTGGGCTCGGCGCGCTCTTCTTCGGCCTTTTCTCCGGCGCCGAACAGGTGCGCTCCTGGTTGGACGTGCCCGAGGGGGTGGAACTCCTGGGGGCGGTGGCATTGGGCCGGCCGGCCCCCGACCGGCCCAGTGGCTCGCTGGCCCGCGGTTGGCGGGAGACAACCGACGTGCTGCACTGGGGCCGTTGGGAAGGCGCCGAGCGCTAGGGTTCTCCGCGTCCGCGCCGGCGACCTGGACGTGTCGATGTCTGAGCACCCTGCGAAGCAGATCCCCCTGGTTTCGTACCTCGTCCTGGGTGACGAGCCGCACCTCGTGGCGCAAGAATGTGAGAATTGCGGAGCCCGTTTCTTCGACAGGCGCAACGCCTGCGGATCGTGTGGTGCCCGTGGCTTTACCCCTGCCGCCGTCGCCACAACCGGCCACCTGCGCTCCTTCTCCATCGTGCACCGAGCCGACCGCGGCGTTCCGGTGCCGTTCGTGTCGGCCATCGTGGAGACCGTCGACGGGACCACGGTGCGGGCCAACCTCTGCGACGTGGCGCCCAACCCCGACAGCGTCCACCTCGGCATGCCTGTGAGGCTCGTCACCTATCCGGTGAGCACGGACAGCGAGGGGACCGAGTGCGTGGCCTTCGGGTTCGCCCCGAATTCGGCGTGAGACGCCCGAGGCGCACGCACCCGGCCGGCGACATCGGCCGATCGAACCGTCCGAATCAACTCGGCGACAGGAGTCCAACATGAGCGACAGCGTCTGGATTTTGGGAACGTCCATGACACGTTTCGCCCGCCACGACGGCCTCGACATCGTGGACTTGGCGGCCGAGGCCGCCCTCGGAGCTCTCGACGACGGCGGCGTGGCCGTCTCCGATCTCGACGTGCTTGCGTGCGGCACGCTTTTCTCCGCCAACGCGAGTGTTGGTCAGCAGTTGCTGGGCCAGATCGGCCAGACCGGCATCAGCATCTACAACGTGGCCAACGCCTGTGCTACCGGCGCCACCGCCGTGCGCGTCGCCCTCATGGCCATCCGCTCGGGAGAGGCATCGATGGCGATGGCCCTCGGGGTCGAGAAGATGGGCAAGATGGGCCTGCTCACGAGTAAACCGAAGGGGAGTCGAACCGCTGAGGTGTACCAGCCGTCGGGCCGTTTCGGGTCGGTGCGGTCCGTGGACGGCGTCCTGGGCACCAAGACCATGCCCGGCGTCTTCGGCCAGGCCGGCATGCGGTACGCCCACGACCACCCCCGCGTGGGTTTCGATCAGTTCGCTCGGATAGCCCAGAAGAACCACCAGCACTCGGTCCTGAATCCCTTGGCGCAGTACCGCAAGGAGTTCAGCCTCGACGAGATCAAGGCGTCACCGATGATGGCCTACCCGAACACGCTGCTGATGTGCTGCCCCACAGGGGACGGTGCCGCGGCCGCCGTGCTGGTGAGCGGGGAGCGCCTGAAGACGCTGTCGCCCGAGCAGCGCCGCCGGGCGGTGAAGATTTCGGCTTCGGTGCTCACGAGCGACCCCTATGTCGAGGGCGGGCAGGTACAGCCCGACGTCAACACCTTGACCCGCAACGCCGCCGACGCGGCCTACGAGCAGGCCGGGGTCGGACCGGAGGATCTCGACCTGGTGGAGTTGCACGACTGTTTCGCCTCAGCCGAACTCATCCACTACGACAACCTGCGGCTCTGCGAACCGGGCGGGGCCGGCGACTTCATTGACTCCGGTGCCCCGTTCCGTGACGGTTCCATGCCGGTGAACGTCTCCGGAGGGCTCATCTCCAAGGGCCATCCCATCGGCGCCACCGGCGTGGCCAACCTCTACGAGATCGCCACCCATCTGCGGGACGAGGCGGGTGATCGCCAGATTCCCGGCGCAAAGGTGGGCCTGGCGCACGTCATCGGACTGGGCTCCTCCTGCGGCGTGCACATCCTGGAGCGAGCCGCCGCCTGAGCCGTCAGGGGCCATGGCCTCCGGGTGCCAGCTGCGCCCGCAGCGTGGCGGCGTCGGTTGCCGGTGCTGCGCAGGTGTACCGGCGGCATACGTAGGCGGCCCCCGGCGGGCGCTGGTGCCACAGCGGTGAGTCGTACGGTTCGCCCCAGGCCAGCACACCGTTGGGCAGCCATGTCCGCTGCACCACGTCCACCAGATCCGGTCTGTCGCCGGTGACGACCACCTCGGTGGCGCCGGTGGTGTAGAGGTCCAGGGCGCACAGCAGGTTGCCGAAGGCGCTGGGGTGCTCGGCTGCCAGTGGCCCGAGCATCCCGCAGATGTTCGCGGCGCGCTCGGTGTAGTGCGAGCGCCCCGTCAGGGCGCCCAGGCGCAGCAGGCCCAGGGCGGCGGCGCTGTTGGCCGACGGTGTGGCGTTGTCGAAGAAGTCCCGGGGAGTGGCCACGAGCGGTTCGGCGTCGCTCCCGCAGGTCAGGATGCCTCCCTCGGCGCGATCCCAGAACAACGCCAGCAGGTCGTCGGCGGTGCGGACGGCCTCGTCCATCCAGTGCGCTCGCCCGGTGGCCTCGGCGAGTCGGCAAAAGGCGTCCAGAAGCGCGGCGTAGTCGGCACCACAGGCCAGGTGGCGCGCCCCTGCGGGGCGTTCGCCGTCACCTGCCTGCCAGGAGCGCATCCAGCGGCCGTCGGGGCGTCGCAGATGTTCGATCAGGAACTCTCCGCAGGCCTCCGCGGTGGCAAGCCAGGCGGCGTTGCCGGTGGCCGCGGCGGCTCGGGCGAGTGCGGAGATGGCCAGGCCGTTCCACTCGGTCAGCACCTTGTCGTCGAGGCCGGGGCGGACGCGCCCGGAGCGGGTCTCCAGCAGCGCCCGCCGGGCGGACTCCACCTCGGCCGGGCGCAGCAGGTCGCCGCGCACCGGTCGCCAGAGGATGTTGGCACCCTCGAAGTTGCCGGCCTCGCCGGCGCCGTACCACTCGATGACGGCGTCCGCCGTGGCGTCGCCGACGGTGGCGCGGATCTCGTCGATACTCCAGACGTAGAACTTGCCCTCGACGCCTTCGGAGTCGGCGTCCTCGGCGGAGGCGAAGCCGCCGTCGGCGAGGCGCAGGTCACGCATCAGGTACGCAACCGTCTCGTCGACCACCTGGCGGTAGCGGGGCTTGGCTGTGATCTGCCAGGCGTGTGTGTAGAGGCCCAGCAGCAGTGCATTGTCGTAGAGCATCTTCTCGAAGTGCGGCACGAGCCAGCGCTGGTCGGTGGCGTAGCGCGAGAATCCGCCTCCGAGATGGTCGTAGATCCCGCCCGAGGCCATGCAGTCCAGGCTGTTGAGAACCATGGTGGCGACGTCATCGTCGCCGGAGTGCCGCCAGTGGCGCAGCAGTGCTTCCAGGGTCATGGCCTGGGGAAACTTGGGGGCACGCCCGAACCCGCCCCAGGCGGCGTCGTACTGGTGGCGCAGCGCTGCTGCAGCTTGCGCCAGAACCTCACTGTCGGGTGGATCGCCGCCGTCGGCGAGGGGCAATCGGCCCGTGCGGTCGAGGGCCTCGGTGATCTGCTGCGCCTGTCGGCGGACGTCGGAGCGTCGTTCGTGCCAGGCCTCGCTCACCCGCTCCAGCACGTCTGCGAACGAGGGCATCCCCTGGCGAGGCGTGGGAGGGAAGTAGGTACCGGCGAAGAACGGCTCGCCCTCGGGGGTCAGGAAGACGGTCATGGGCCAGCCGCCGTGACCGGTCAGGGAGGTGACCGCCTCCATGTACAGGGAGTCCACGTCGGGGCGCTCTTCACGGTCCACCTTGACGTTCACGAACAACCGGTTCATCAACTCCGCCGTGGCGGGATCCTCGAACGATTCGTGCGCCATGACGTGGCACCAGTGGCACGAGGAGTAGCCGACCGACAGCAGCACCGGCCGGTCGCCGCGGCGTGCCTCGGCGAAGGCCTCGTCCCCCCACGGGTACCAGTCCACCGGGTTGTCGGCGTGCTGGCGCAGGTAGGGGCTTCCCTCGGCGGCGAGACGGTTCACGCGCCGAGCATAGGGGCGGGTACCGCGCCGCCCGTGACGCGAACCCGCGGCCGGCCTGCGCTGCGTGATGGTGAACTTGGCACCGCTAACGTGCCGCCTGTGACGCGAGTGCGCGACTGGGTGGCCGGGGCGAGGCCGCGCACGCTGCCGGCTTCCCTGACGCCGGTTCTCCTCGGCACTGCCACCGCGGCCCGCCCCGGCTACGGCTGGGGACAGGGACTGATCTGGTGGCGCCTCGCCATGGCACTGGTGGTGGCCTTGGCCCTGCAGGTCGGTGTCAACTATGCCAACGACTACAGCGACGGCCTGCGTGGCACCGACGACGAGCGCCGCGTGGGGCCGCGACGCCTCGTGGGCGCCGGCCTGGCCCGGCCAGGAGCGGTGCGCAACGCTGCCGCGGTGGCCGGGCTGGCGGCCGGCGGTGCCGGGTTGGCACTGGCTGCTGCGGCGGGTTGGGAGTTGTTGGCGGTGGGGGCGGCGTGCCTGGCGGCCGGGTGGTTCTACTCCGGCGGCCCGACGCCCTACGGCTACCGGGGTCTGGGTGAGGTGGGGGTTTTCGTCTTCTTCGGCTTCGTCGCCGCCACGGGCAGTGCCTACGTGCAACTCGAGGACTTCACTCTGCGCAGCCTGTGGGCCGGAGTGGGCTGCGGCGCCCTGAGCTGTGCGCTACTGGTGGCGAACAACCTGCGGGACCTCGTCGGCGATACCGCCGCCGGCAAGCGCACGCTGGCCGTCCGCATGGGATCGCGCCGGACGCGCCTGCTCTATGGGGCGCTACTGGCCGGCGGGTTCGCCGCCCTGGTGCCCATGGCCGTGGGGGAGCGCTGGGCGTTGCTGGGCCTGGCCGCCCTCCCGCTCGCACCTGCCCCACTGCGGCAGGTGCTCGCAGGTGTCGAAGGGCATGGGTTGATCAGCGTGCTGGCCGCCACTGGCCGGCTACTCGCCGCCTACGGCCTCACCACCGCCATCGGCCTCTGGCTGGGCGCCGCCCTTGGATGAGGTTCCGCGGCGCGCTGCTCAGGAGCGGCGGGTGGCAGTGGCGAGCTGAGCGATGCCCCCGCTGAACTAGCGGTGTTCGATTATTGATGGCGGTTGTCGCTGCCAGCGGATGACGGCATAGATAATGCTATGCGATATATGCCATACTGAAGGCATGAGAACAATGATCGTCCTCCCGGACCACCACCACGCCGCAGCCAAACGCAAGGCAGCCGGCGAAGGCATCTCGCTGTCAGAACACATCCGCCGACTCGTGGCTCGCGACCTGGAACAGGACGCGCCCGCGGGCGATCCGTCCGCCGTCTTCGGTCTCTTCGACAGCGGAGGATCGAGGATCGCCGATGGGAAGCAGGCCATGATCAGCGAGGCCATCGACAAGCAGTTCGCGGCCAAGGGGCTCTGAGTCGTGGTGCCGGTGTTCGTGGACACAAGCATCTGGTATGCCGCCGCCGACGATGGCGACGCCCACCGCGAAGTGGCTCGGTCACTGCTAACAGAGCACGCCGGGGCGCTGGTCACCAGCGATCTGGTGCTCGCAGAACTGTGGAACCTCGTGAACGCGCGCGTCAACCACCACACTGCCAACCGCGTCGTAGCCGCGACCGCGGCTGGCATAGCACGTGTCGAATGCGCGACGCATGCTGACCTCGAGGCGGCGATCGCGGCCCTGGCGACCTTCCCTGATCAAGCATTCAGTCTGACCGACCGCACGAGTTGGGCGCTCATGGAGCGCCTGGCGATCACCGACGCGCTGGCCTTGGACGCCGACTTCCGCATCTACCGCTACGGCCCCCAACGGCGTCAAGCATTCGCGGTGCGCCCGTAGGAGGGTGCGCGGCGCTCGCGGGAGCCTTGGGCGACGCGGCCCGTCAGCCGACCAGCCCAACGTGGCGGGCCTGTGCCACCGACACCGCCCCCTGCCCGGGGTCACCTTGACCTGCGCTGGCGTGACCGCGGCCGCGGCCCAGCCACAGGGGCTGGCTCTTGGGGTCGAACAGCGCCGGCAGGATCGTGGCGTCGCAGGCCAACCTGAGTAGTTCTTCGGGTGCCAACGGTGTGCCGTCGGCGAGACGGGCGTCGCGTAGCGGGCCAGCGACGGTGTCGTAGTCCGCAATGACCAGCAGGTCGACGTCCTGCGCTTTGCCAGCGTCGTCGCGAGTCACCAACATCTCGAGTGCGTCGGCCAGGCGCTGCTGCGGGGTAAAACGGTTCTTGGCATCCTCGGCACGCCATAGCTTGTTCGCCGCCGCGGTGAGCGCCGTTTCGATGCGGCTCCCGGCGACGGGGTCGAACTTGCCGAACAGGGTGTACATGCCGTAGGCCTGGCGAGAGAAACTCACCTGGCGCTGTGCGCGTTGGTGCTTACGGAGCTCCTCGAGGCCGTCGCCGATGCGGCCGTTGATGTGATCGCGCACCGTGCGCCCGGACAGGTCCGTCGGCTCACGGTCCGCCGCAGCCAGTAACTCGGCCTCGTCAATGGACGCCTGCTCGGCGGCCTCGGCGATCATTCGGGCGTGCTGCGGAGTGATCGCACCGTCTGCCAGTGCCTGTGAGGTCTTGGGCACCTCGGCGAGTTGTTCCGCCAGGTTCACGCCGCGCTTGGCGTCATTGCGGTACTGCCTCAGATCGTCCCGAAATACGTCGGCGGCCTTGGCTCAATCAAGCGTCTGAGCCTCGATCATGGCAGCGACGGGCTGAAAGCCGAAGTAGCGACGGTGACCTCAGCGAACTACCCGGCTCCCAGGCTCAGCCACCTCCAGCAAGGCGATCCGCCCGCCGGGGCGCACCACGCATGCCACCTCGGCGAGGAAGTCGTCCAGACAGGCTCAGAAACCTAGACGTGTCACATGCGGTATGGAGTGTGCTGTTTGGCGACCGGCCGGCAAGAAACGATGTCATTGGCCCCAACGCCCCAACGCGGCTTGCCAGATCCAGACTCCGAGGACGCAAAGAGCGACGAGCGGTATGCACAGTCCCACTATCGCGAGCTTGTGGTACCAGTTCCACGCTCTAGGGTGAGCGCTCCACGCCTCGGATCGTCGGTCTCGCTGTGTCTGCGTTTTGGTCAGCCCGATTCTGCAGAGGAGTACTGACAGAATCCATAGGCCGACGATGTGCCAGCCCAAAATGTTCTCCACCGTCCCGCTCCACGGAGTTAGGTTCAGGATGGCAGGCACCGCCATCAGTATCATCAGCGCAATCACCATGAGCGACAGGAAGAATCCGATGATTGTCGCGGGGTTGCGTGGGTTGTTCTGGGGGCGTTCTCGTGAACTGGTCATCGGCGGTTCGGTTGTTCTTTCGTAGCATGCGCGACTCATGGGGTGCAGTAGCAACGCCAGGAGCACAGCGGCCGCCAGCAAGCCGACCAGGTCGAACACGGAGAACCCGGCTGAAATGCTCAACGACGTCCACAGCATGCTCCAGCCGGAATAGAACACCGCCAGCCGATAGCCGTTCTTGCGATCCCTGACGATGCCTGCCGCTGCGGCGAACGCGAGCACTCCACCCAGGATGACGCCGGCTCCTGAGGTGCCGGTGATATTGGCGAACCCGCGTAGGATCGCGATGAACCCGGAGGTGAAAAGGAGCAGAACCGCGATCTGCAGCGTCTGCGGCAGCGACGGGTTCATCCAGCGGAACCGCCTCATACCCGTAGTCTGCTCGCCCCGAGCGACAATGCAGCGCGCTGCGTTGCTTCCATCGCCTCGGCGGATACCGGCTCTTCGGATTCAAGTGGGGTGTAGGTCCGAGGTGGGTATGCGGGTTCTGTGTGGACTGGGCGAGGAGCCCGTAGGGCTGGCTACTCGCCGCCTACGGCCTCGCCACCGCCATCGGCCTCTGGTTAGGGTCGGCCCTGGTTTGAGGCTCCAGGTCGGGCGAACGGGTGCGGAGTGGTAGCAGCCGCGATACCTGTGGCTGGGAGCCGCCCTGGGCTGACGCTCCGCGCTGGTCAGGAGCGGCGGGTGGCGGTGACGAGTTGGGCTATGCCCGTGGTGAGGTAGCGGTGTTCCACGTCGTCGAAGCCGGCGGCGCGCAGTTGGTCGGTCAGGGCCTGTGGCGCCGGTAGGAACCTGACCGAGGCCGGCAGGTAACGGTAAGCCTCCCGGTCCGACAGGAGTCCCCCGACGATCGGGATGATCCGCCCGAAGTACAGGCGGTGTCCCCAGCGGATCACCCGGCCGGTGGGCACAGCAACCTCAAGGAGGGCGACCCGCCCGCCAGGGCGGACAATGCGCGCCACTTCTGCGTAGAAGGCCCTCAGGTCAGTCAGGTTGCGCAGGGCGAAACCGCACACGGCCCCGTCGACACTGCCGTCGCGGAACGGAAGCCGGAGTACGTCGGCGCGCACCAACGGCGCCGGTGTTGTTGCGTGGCGGAGCATGCCCGCTGAGAAGTCGGCACCAACCGCCTGGAAGCCGGCCCGGTGGAGTTCGCCACAGAAATCGCCGGTGCCGCAGGCCAGGTCGGCCACACGTGCCGGGGACCGCAGGTCGAGAAGCCGCACGCTGCGGCGCCGCCAGCGGCGATCCAACCCGAAGGTCAGCAGCCGGTTCAGCAGGTCGTAGCGGCGGGCCACCCGGTCGAACATGCGCTGCACGGCGCGCTCGCGCCCCGCCCCCCCAAGGACATCCGGAACGGGCCGGCGGGCAGAGCGGGCGGCCACGGTGGCGCCTCTCAGCGGAACCAGCTGCGGTAGTAGTTGCGGCTCATGGGATGCAGCAGCAGCGCTAGGAGGGCGACGGCCAGCAGGAGGCCGATCACGTAGAACACGGAGAACCCGCCCGAAATGCTCAGCAGGGTTCCCAGCACGTCCCAGCCGAAGTAGAACACCGCCAGCCGGTAACCGTTCTTGCGTTCCCTGACGATGCCCGCCGCCGCGGCGAAGGCCAGCAGCCCGCCCACGAGGACGACGAGCCCCAGAACGCTGGTGATATTGACGAGTCCGCCCAGGATGGCGAAAAAGGCGGATATGTAGAGGAACAGCACTGCGATCTGCAGCGTCTGCGGCAGCGCCGGGTTCGTCCAGCGGAAGCGGCTCATGCCCGTAGTCTGCTCCACCCGCGCGACAACGCGCAGACAAGCCTCCCGTTCCCCTGCTCGACCGCCGCGACAATGCGCGTACCGGGGCGTCATGGCACTGCTCGACCGCCGCAAGGTCGGCGCGTGGCGAAGCCTCGCGACATCGCCTCGACCGGCCGGACGAGGCGCCGAACGTCCCGCGAGCGCCGATTTCAGAGCGTTGCGGTATAGGCCCTGTCGGTGTGGTGATGGTGGAAGCCGAGGCGCCGGTACACGGCGTTGGCGGCATCGTTGTCGGACTCCACGTAGAGCATCCCCGTTGCCGGCCCCCGGCCGTGCAGGTACGCCAGGCCGGTCAGGGTTAGTGGCCCACCGATGCCTTGGCCGCGGAAGTCGGGATCGACGGCGATGACGAAGATCTCGCCCATGGCAACGTCGTCCGGCGGCGCCTCGCCTGCGGCGTGGACCTTGGTCCAGCAGAAGCCGGCGAGGCGACCCTCACGCTCGTGCAGAAGGAAACCCGCAGGGTCGTACCAGGCCTCACGCGAGCGCTCGTCCAGGTCCTGCACTGTCATGGCGCCCTGCTCGGGATGCCAAGCGAAAGCACGCCGGTTGACTGCCAGCACGGCTTCGGCGTCGCGGGGTTCGAACGGGCGCACGACGAGGTCCGACGCCGGCGCCGGCAGCGGCCGCCGCAACTGCCAGAGGTCGCGGTAGGCCGTGAACCCCCATGGCGCCACCAACTCGTCGTCGGAACCCCCCACGTGACCGATCCAGAGCCGGCAACTCCCGCCGCCGGCGGCTCGGACGGTGGCCACGGTGCCCGCCAACTCTCCTGTGAGACCCTCCGGGCCGAGAGCAAGCCGATCCACCGCCGGCACCACGACCGTCCAGGTCACCTCACCATCGCTCGGCCCCGAGATCTCGATCGCCACCGGACCGAGACTACCGATCAGGGGCTACGGCCACTCTCCCCACGGGTGACAACCCTCCCGTGCCCCCGCCTGGGCTGTGGCGGATGCGCCGGGACGCCGGTGGGGGGGCGCTACCGTTGCGGGCATGGGTCGTCCACGTTCCCCCCGGGGCCGCGCCCGCGAGACGCACGAGCGCCTGAAGCTGGAGTACCCCGACGCCGACTGCGCGCTGGATCACAACTCTTCGTACCAACTGCTGGTTGCCACCATCCTCTCCGCGCAGTGCACGGACAAGCGGGTCAACATGGTCACCCCGGCGCTGTTCGCCCACTATCCCGCCGCTGAGGACCTCGCCGCGTGCAACCCGTCGGAGCTGGAGGAGTTGATCCACTCCACCGGCTTCTACCAGGCCAAGGCTCGCAACCTCATCGGGATGGCAGACCGGCTCGTCCGCCTCCACGGTGGCGAGGTGCCCACCTCCATGGGTGAGTTGACGGCCCTGCCCGGCGTGGGACGCAAAACGGCCAACGTGGTGCGCAGCGTGGCCTTCGACCTGCCCGGCCTGCCTGTGGACACCCACGTCGGGCGGCTATCCCGGCGTCTGGGCATGACCGAACTGACCGACCCGGTGGCTGTCGAGATGGAGCTGAACCCGATGGTCCCCGCCGGCGAGCGGGGCGATTTCAGCATGCGGCTGATCCTGCACGGGCGGCAGGTGTGCGGCGCGCGCCGGGCCGACTGCACCAACTGCGTCTGCAACGACTTCTGCCCGTCGGCGTTCGCCGTCTGAGCAGTAGCGTGGCCGCGGTGCCGGGCCCGGACCTGCTTTCCCTTCTGGACGTGCGCGGCGCGACCGACATGAACCTGCCGCACATACAGTCGGCGACCCCGCTCGGCGCCGGCGACGCCGTCCGGGAGATCATCGCCGAAGTGCGCCGCGACGGCGACGAGGCGTTGCTGCGCATGGCACTGCGTTTCGACAAGGCCCACCTGCGGGGCGTGGCGGTTACGCCCGCCGAGTGCGCCGAGGCGTTGGAGAACCTGGACGGCGACGTAGCGGATGCCCTGGAGGTGGCCGCAGCACGCATCGAGGCCTTTCACCGCACCCAACTGCGCCCCGAGGACGTCTGGTCGTGCGACGGCGTGGAGATCCGCTCGCTGCGACTCCCCGTGGACAGGGCCGGCCTGTACGTGCCCGGCGGGCGGGCGGCCTACCCCTCCACCGTGCTGATGACCGCAATCCCCGCCCGAGTAGCGGGCGTGGAGCAGTTGGCGCTGTGCGTCCCTCCCGGCCCCGACGGCGCGGTGGCGCCGGTCACCCTGGCGGCCGCCGCCATCGCCGGGGTGCAGGAGGTGTACGCCGTGGGCGGCGCCGGCGCCATTGCCGCGCTGGCCTACGGCACGGCCACGATCGCCCCGGTTGACGTGATTGCCGGCCCCGGCAACGTCTACGTGGCGGTCGCAAAGCAGCAGGTGACCGGCATGGTGGGAGTGCCGTCCGCATTCGCCGGACCATCGGAGGTCGTGGTCGTGGCCGACGCCTCCGTGCCGGCCGACCTGGTGGCCATCGACCTGGTCGTGCAAGCCGAGCACGGCCCCGACGGCATGGCCGCCCTGGTGACCTGGGATCCGGCGGTCATCGAAGCAGTGACCGCCGAGGTGGCCGCGGCCACTGCCGCGGCGCCCCGGCGGGCCGAGATCGAGGCCACCCTGGAGGCCTGCGGCTACGCCGTGCTGGTGGACGGCCCCGCACAGGCCGCCGCGGTGGCGAACCGGATCGCTCCCGAGCACCTGCAACTCATGGTGGCAGCCCCCGAGGATCTCTTGCCGCTCGTCCGCCACGCCGGTGCCGTCTTCTGCGGGGAGATGTCGCCCGCCTCGCTGGGGGACTACCTGGCCGGCCCCTCCCACGTCCTGCCCACAGGGCGCACGGCCCGCTTCGCCGCGGCGCTGAACGTGGCCGACTTCACCCGTGAGACCCACGTCATCTCCGCCGACGCCGCAGCCATGGCGCGCTTGGGGCCGGCGGTCGAGACCCTGGCCACGGCGGAGGGCCTGCCCGCGCACGCCGCCTCGGTCCGGCGGCGCCTGGACCGCCTGGCGGCCGAAGCCGTCGAGGGTGTGCGGTCATGACGGCCCGGCCCCGGCCCCGGCCCGGCGTGGCCGACATGTTGGGTTACCACTCGCCGCAGGTGGATGTGCGGGTGCGCCTCAACACCAACGAGTCGCCCTTCGAGCCGCCGCGGGAGTTCACCGAGGCCCTGGCGGCGCGGGTGCGCGACATCAACTGGAACCGGTACCCGACACGCTCGGCGGCCCCCCTGCGCGCCGCGATCGCCGACCTCCACGGCACGTCGCCGGAGCAGGTCTTCGCCGCCAACGGTTCGAACGAGGTCATCCAGAGCCTGCTGCTGGCCTACGCCGCCGGCGGCGGTCGCGTGGGAGTGTTCACACCCAGCTACGCCCTGCACTCCCACATCGCCCGTGTCGTGGGCGCCGAGGTCGTGACCGCACCCCGCGGCGACGACTTCAGGGTCGGCGCGGACGCGGTGAGGAGCTTCGTGGCCGCCGAGCGCCCGGCGGTGCTGTTCCTGTGCTCACCCAACAACCCCACGGGAACCGTCGAAACCCCCCACACCGTGCGTGCGGCCCTCGACGCAATGGCGGCCTCCGGCGGTGTTCTGGTCGTGGACGAGGCCTACGGGCCGTTCTCGACACTGGCGTCGGGCGAGGGCACGGCTGCCGACCTGGTTGATGAGAAGGCGCCGCTGGTGGTGTGCCGCACATTCTCCAAGGCGTGGTCGCTGGCGGCCGCTCGTCTCGGCTACGCCCTGGCACCCTCGTGGCTGGTGGCGGAACTGCAGAAGGTGGTGCTTCCGTACCATCTCGCCACCATGACGCAGGAGGCCGGTCTGCTCTGCCTGCGCCACCGCACGGAGATGACCGCGCGGACCGCCGCGGTGGTGGCCGAGCGGGAGCACCTGGCGGAGGGTCTGGGAGCGCTGGCGACCCAGCAGTGGCCCTCGGGCGCCAACTTCATCCTCTTCCGTCCCCTCGAGCGCCCGGGAGCGGAAGTGTGGCAGGCGCTCCTGGAGCGTTCCGTGCTCGTGCGGGACTGCAGCTCGTGGGAGGGCTTGGCCGGCTGCCTGCGCGTCACCGTGGGCACACCCGAGGAGAACACGGCTTTCCTGGCCGCCCTGGCCGACGTTCTGCGCTGAGCCGTCCGGTCGCCGGGCGCGGCTGCGATACTTCTGAGGTGGCCGGCAACAGCCGGGCAGCCGTTCCCGGCTCAGAACCGAACCCGAGGAGACACTGTGGCCACGCGGAAATCCGAGCGGCGACGCAGCACCGCAGAGACCACCATCCTGATCAGCCTCGACGTGGACGGTGACGGCCGCAGCGAGGTGTCCACCGGGCTGCCCTTCTTCGACCACATGCTGGCCCAACTGGCCCGCCACGGCGGCTTGAGTCTTACCGTGGAGGCCACCGGCGACCTGGAGGTGGACGCCCACCACACCGTGGAGGACACCGGCATCCTGCTGGGCCAGTGCTTCCGGGAGGCGCTCGGCGAGCGCCGCGGCGTGCGCCGCTTCGCCTCGGCCGCGGTCCCCCTCGACGAGGCGCTGGTGGAGGTGGCACTCGACCTGTCGGGCCGCCCCTTCCTGCACTACCAGGTTGAACCTCCGGGGGAGAAAATCCTGGGCGACCCGCCGTTCGATCCCCAACTGATGGAGGAGTTCTGGCGGGCGTTCGTCACGGCCGCGGCCATCACGCTGCACGTCGTGCTGGTGCGTGGCCGCAACACGCACCACATCCTGGAGTCGGCCTTCAAGAGTGCGGCGCGCAGCCTGCGTGATGCCGTGCGCATCGAGGGCAGCGACGTGCCTTCCACCAAGGGCACGCTGTAGGCCCCGTCGCCGTCCCGCCATCTCCCCGAACAGCGTGAACCACTCAAGACGCCCGACCGTGGCGGTCCTGGACTACGGGATCGGCAACCTCCGCTCGGCCCAGAAGGGGCTGGAGCGCGCCGGTGCCGACGCCCGCCTGACGGCCGACCCGGCCTTGATCCGGCGCGCCGAGGGGGTCGTCCTACCGGGGGTGGGAGCCTTCGGCCCCTGCATGGCGGCTCTGGAGCGCACCGGTCTGGCGGCCGAGGCTCGCCGCGCCGTGGCCGCGGGGGTGCCGTTCCTGGGCATCTGCATCGGCATGCAGATGCTGTACGAGGGTTCCGAGGAGGCCCCCGGACGGGCAGGCCTCGGTCTGCTCGCCGGAGAGGTGCGGCTGCTGCCCGACGGCGTCAAGCGACCGCAGATGCAGTGGAACCGGCTCGAGACGCTTCGTGCGAGCCCGCTGCTGGCGGGCCTCGACGGCGCCTGGGTTTACTTCGTGCACTCCTACGCGCCGGCGATCTCGCCCGTCACCGTTGCGACCTGCGACTACGGCGGCCCGGTGACCGCAGCGGTGCAACAGGGGACGCTATGGGCCACGCAGTTCCACCCCGAGAAGTCCGGCGCCGAAGGCCTGCGTCTCCTTGCCAACTTCGTGGGAAGCCTCCGGCAGCGCTGATGCTGCTCTTCTGTGCCATCGACCTGCGCGGCGGGCGTTGCGTGCGCCTCTACCGGGGCGATTTTGATGCCGAGACCGTCTACAGCGACGACCCAGCGGCAGTGGCTGCGGGGTTCGCCGCAGCAGGCGCCCCCTGGCTGCACGTCGTGGACCTCGACGCGGCCCGCACCGGTGAACTAACCAACCTGGCGCAGGTGGCCGCCATTGCCGAAGCGGTCGAGGTTCCCGTGCAGTACGGCGGGGGAGTGCGCTCCATCGAAGCCGCCGCCGCCCTCGCCGACGCGGGGGTGCGCAGGGTGGTGATCGGGACGGCGGCCCTCGAGAACCCGTCGCTGACCGAAGCCGTGGCGGCGCGCCAACCCGTGGCGCTGGGGCTGGACGTGCGCGGCCGGGAGGTGGCCGTGCGCGGCTGGCGTGCCGGCAGCGGGCGTCGCCTCGCTGAGCTGCTGGTGGATCTGCCCGCCGTGGAGGCTCTGATCGTCACGCAGATCACGACTGACGGCACCCTCGAGGGCCCCGACACCGAGCTGCTGGCCGAGACGCTGGCCATCACCACCACCCCCCTCATTGCCTCGGGCGGCGTCGCCGGCATCGACGATCTGACGGCACTTGCCGCTCTGCGGCGGGCGGGGCGCAGCCTCGCCGGCGCCATCGTGGGCCGCGCTCTGTACGAACACAGGCTCGACGTGGCCACGGCCGTGGCGGCGCTGGCGAAGACCGAAGAGCCGGCGGGGGAGGGCTCGTGACCTCCACCGTGGTGCGCATCATTCCCTGCCTCGATGTGGACGAGGGACGGGTTGTAAAGGGAGTGGAGTTCGTCGACCTCCGCGACGCCGGCGACCCGATCGAGTTGGCCGCCCGCTACGACACCGAGGGGGCCGACGAGTTGATCTTCCTCGACATCACGGCCTCATCCGATGCGCGGGACGTCATGGCCGAGGTGGCCCGCCGAACCGCCGAGGAGGTCTTCATCCCCTTCACCGTTGGGGGTGGGATCCGCAGCACCGACGACGCGCGACGGCTGCTGCGCGCCGGGGCGGACAAGGTGTCGGTCAACACCGCAGCCGTGGCACGCCCCGGCCTGATCGCCGAGATCGCCGAGGAGTTCGGCAGCCAGTGCGTGGTGGTGGCCATCGATGCCCGCCTCCGCCGCAGTGGCCCCAAACCTCCCAGCGGCTTCGAGGTGGTCACGCACGGGGGGCGAAGGCCAACCGAACTAGATGCGGTGCAGTGGGCGCAGGAGGCGCAGCGCCTGGGCGCGGGGGAGATCCTGCTGACCTCGATGGACCGCGACGGAACGCAGGAGGGGTTCGACCTCCCGCTCACGCGGGCGGTGAGCGAGGCGGTGAACGTGCCGCTCATCGCCTCGGGGGGTGTGGGTTCTCTGGCACACCTCGCCGAAGGGGTGCGCGCCGGGGCCGACGCCGTGCTGGCGGCCTCCATCTTCCACTTCGGCCAACACACCATCGCCGAGGCCAAGCGCGCGCTTGGCGCCGCGGGCGTGCGCGTCCGGCCCATCGCAGGCAGCGGCGCACGGTAGCGTCACGGCGTGTCCTCCAACTCGAACGCCAAGCCCTCGACAGGGAGTTCTCCCGCGCCCGACGACAAGCTCCCGGTCAAGATGCTCAACGACCGGATCATGGTGCGTATCGGCGCGGCCGAGGGCGAACGCCGCTCCTCGGGGGGCATCCTGATCCCCGCGACGGCGCAGGTCGGCAAACGCCTGACGTGGGCCGAGGTCATCGCCGTGGGTCCCAACGTCCGCTCCATGGAGCCTGGTGACAGGGTTCTGTTCAACCCGGAGGACCGTTATGAGGTGGAGGTCAGGGGAACCGACTACATCATCCTGCGCGAGCGCGATGTGCACGCCGTGGCCGCCGAGCGTCTCGAGGAGGGCAGCACCGGCCTGTACCTCTGAGCGCCGGTCCGCGTCACGGGGGGCGCCTCTAGCATTAAGCCGATGATCGCATCCATCCCTATCACCCCGGTGCCGGGCGCCCTCGAAGCCGTGCTCTACAACGCCGAGGGTCTCGTCCCCGCCATCGTGCAGGACCACGAAACCGGTGCGGTCCTCATGCTGGCCTGGATGAATGCCGAATCGCTGGAACGCACCCTTGCCACGGGCCGGACCTGGTTCTGGAGCCGCTCCCGGCAGGAGTACTGGTGCAAGGGCGATACCTCCGGCGACCGGCAGTACGTCCGCGAGGCGTCCTACGACTGCGACGGCGACACCCTGCTGTTCCGGGTCATCCAGGAGGGCCGCGGCGCCTGCCACACGGGCGCACGCTCGTGCTTCTTCACCTCCTTCGCCGGCTAGCGGCGTCGTGAGCGCCGGGCCGAGCCGCGAGGAGTTCCACGCGCTGGCGGCGCGCCATCGGGTCGTGCCGGTGTGGCGCGAGTTGCTCGCCGATCTGATCACCCCGGTGGCGGCCTTCTCCCGCATCGTGGGCGACGAACCGGGCTTCCTGCTGGAATCCACCGAGCACGGCAACCGCTGGAGCCGCTTCTCATTCATGGGCTGCCGCCCACGGGCCCGGATCATCGCCCACGGCCGCAACCTGAAGATCAGTGGCGACGACCTCGGTCCGCTCCCATCGGGGGCGGGAGCGTTGGGTGCGCTCGACGTGATCCTGGATCGCTTCCGGGCGCCGTCGATCCCCGGCCTGCCGCCGCTGCATTCGGGGGTCGTGGGTTATCTCGGCTACGACGTGGTCCGCGAGGTGGAGCACCTGCCGGCGTCGCCACCGGACGACCTGGGGTTTCCCGATGCGATGCTCGACGTGATCGGCAGCGTCGTGGCCTTCGACCACTGGCGACAGCGGGTGACCCTGATCCACAACGTGATCCTTCCCCTCGATCCCTCGCCGGATCTCATCGACAGTTCCTTCGACGAGGCGCTGGCGTCTCTGGACGAACTCGCCCGTGCAGGCGCACGACCCCAGCCCGAGCCCCTGCTGCGGCCGCCGAGCGACCGGGATCCACTCCCGGAGACGGTCTCCAATGTCACGCCAGCGGGCTACTGCGCGGCGGTACGGGCCGCAAAGGAGCACATCCTGGAGGGTGACATCTTCCAGGTGGTGCTGTCCCAGCGCTTCGACTTCGATCTGGACGCCGATCCTTTCCACCTGTACCGGTCGCTGCGGCAGGTCAACCCCAGCCCCTACATGTACTTCCTGCGCCAGCCCGAGGTCACCCTGGTGGGCAGCTCGCCGGAGCCCCTGGTCCAGTTGCGGGACGGGCGGGTCGTCTCCCGACCCATTGCCGGCACCCGCCCCAGGGGCTCCGACGAGCAACAGGATCGCCGTCTGGCCGGCGAACTGGCCGAGGATCCCAAGGAGTTGGCCGAGCACCTGATGCTGTTGGACCTTGCCCGCAACGACCTGGGCCGGGTCGTACGGCCGGGCACGCTGCGGACCGACGAGCAGATGACGCTCGAGTACTACAGCCACGTCATGCACTTGACCTCCCAGGCCTCCGGCGAGTTGGACGAGGGCCACAGCCCCGTGGATGTCCTGCGGGCCACGCTGCCGGCCGGCACCGTCTCGGGGGCGCCGAAGGTGCGCGCCATGGAGATCATCGACGACCTCGAACCCACCAAACGCGGACCGTACGCCGGCGTCGTGGGCTACCTGGACTTCTCAGGGAACCTCGACACGGCCATCACCATCCGCACCGTGGCGGTGAAGGACGGTCGCGCCCACCTGCAGGCCGGCGCGGGGATCGTGGCCGACAGCGATCCCGAATCCGAGGAGTTCGAGTGCCGTGCCAAGGCACGCGCGCTACTGGCCGCGGTGCACGCCGCGCGGATGATGACCCGCGATGCCGCGGAGGCGTCGTGAGCGCGCCGGAGAGCCCCTCGGGGCGGTACCGCGAGGACTACTGGGCGCTGCGGCACGCCGCAGGGGTGGTGTGCAGCGAGCGCGACGTTCTCTCGGTGCAGGGGCCCGACGCCGAGAGCTACCTGCACGGCCAGCTCAGTCAGGACGTGGCGGCACTGGCTTCCGGCGAGACGGCCTGGTCGCTGCTGCTGCACCCCGACGGGAAGCTGCACACCCGGCTGCGAGTCACCCGCCGTGACCCGGAGCACTTCATCTGCGACACCGAGGCCGGTGCGGGCGAGGCTGCCCTGGTCCGCTTGGAGCGTTTCAAGCTGCGCGTGCGGGCGGACCTCACATTGCAACGCCTCGCGATGGCCGCTGTCCGGGGACCGCTGGCACCGCAGCCCCCTGCGGCCGACGATGGCGACGGCAACGAACCCGTTGTCGTGGCACCGGTGCTCTGGGGCACCCTCGGAGGCTGGGATCTGGTGGCTGCCGACGTGACGGCGCCACCGGGAGTGACACCGTGCGGTGCCGACGCGCTGGAGGCGGTGCGCATCGAGTCCGGCGTTCCGGCGGCGGGCAGCGAGTTGACCGATGGCTTGATTCCCGCCGAGGCGGGCATCGTGGCCGAAACGGTGTGCTTCACCAAGGGCTGCTACGTGGGGCAGGAACTGGTGGCGCGCATCGACAGCCGGGGCGGGAACACCCCCCGGCGTCTGCGCGGCGTGGTCCTCGCCACCGCCGAGGTCCCCGAGCCCGGCACATCACTCCTCGGTGACGACGGCCGCGAGGTGGGCCGCATCACCAGCAGCGCCTTCTCGCCTCTGCTGGAGGTGGCCGTTGCCCTGGCCTACGTCCACCGCCGGGTGGAACCTCCCGCCCCCGCCCGTCTCGCCGTTGCGGGTGGGACGCTGGCGGGGGAGATCCGTCCCCTGCCGCTGGTGCCGTGACCACCTACCTGGACGACATCATCCGTTACCACCGCCTGCGGGCGGCGGCCGACAGCCGACCTCTGCGCGACCTGCTGGCGCAGGCGCACGACCGCCCGCCACCGCGGGGTATGGCCCGGGCATTGGCCGGCGCTCCGGGGGTGTCGGTCATCGCCGAGGTGAAGCGTCGCTCACCCTCGGCGGGTGACCTGTGGTGCGATCTGGATCCCGCAGCCCTGGCTGCGGCCTATCGCGACGGCGGCGCGGTGGCACTGTCGGTCCTCACCGACGAGACGCACTTCGGTGGCTCTGCCGCCGATCTGCAGGCCGCGCGGGAGGCGGTGGAGCTGCCCGTGTTGCGCAAGGACTTCACCGTCTGCGCTCAGGATGTCTGCGACGCCCGCATCATGGGCGCCGATGCCGTCCTGCTGATCGCCGCGGCGCTGGACGACCAAGAGCTGCGGGATTTCTCCGCTCTGGCCGTCGAATTGGGGTTGGATCCGCTCGTGGAGGTGCACGACGCCGCGGAGATACGGCGCGCCGCCACACTGGGGGCCCGCTTCGTGGGAGTGAACCAGCGCGACCTGCACACCTTCGACGTGGACCGCTCGCGGGCGGCGAGCCTTGCCCCGGAGCTTCCCGGCGAAGCGGTCACCGTGGCCGAGTCGGGCATCCGCGACGCCTCCGACGTGGCCGCGGCAGGCGCAGCCGGCTACGACGCCGTGCTGGTGGGACAATCGTTCGTGGAGGGCGGCGACCTGGCCGCAGCCGGCCGTGCGGTCGCCGGTCTCCTGGCAGCGGGCCGGTAGGGTCACCTGCGTGTTCGTCAAGATCTGCGGTATCACCACCGAGGAGGACGGACTCCTGGCGGTGGCCATGGGGGCCGACGCCGTGGGGTTCCTGTTCGCCCCGTCGCCACGGCGGGTATCGCCGACCACGGCCCGTGACATCGCGCACCGGCTCCCTCCCGAGATACTCACGGTTGGCGTCTTCCGCAACGAGCACCCGCGTACCGTGCTGAAGATCGCCACCGAGACCCGCCTGCGGGCGGTGCAATTGCACGGCAACGAAGCACCCGAGGAGACCCGCCGGATCCGCCAGCAGGTCGGGACCGTGATCAAGGCGTTTCCCGCCGGCTCGCCGGAGTTGGATCGTGTCCGCGACTACGGTGCCGACATCGTCCTCGTGGACGCCCCGCAGCCCGGCTCGGGCAAGGTGTTCGACTGGGCTCTGGCGGAGCGCCCCGCCGGCGCCCTGCCTGTCATCCTGGCCGGCGGTTTGACGCCGGAGAACGTGGCTACCGCCATCGCGCGAACCCGGCCGTGGGGGGTCGACGTCTCCACCGGCGTGGAGTCCGCGCCGGGCCGCAAGGATCCCCGTCTCGTGCGCGACTTCATCGCCGCGGCCAAGGCCGCCGGTGAGGATTCCGCGACCGAGGTCCCACACGGCGCCGTTTACGATTGGCGGGCGGAGTTCTAGCCCCTTCGGCCCCGCGAGAAGTCCAGGAGTTGTCCATGGCCATGACCGAACCCTCCCCGGAGGGCCGCTTCGGCGACTTCGGCGGGTGTTACGTCCCCGAGACGCTGGTGCCGGCGTGCCAGGAACTGGATCGGGCCTTCCGAGCCGCCTGGGCCGACCCCGACTTCCGGGGAACGCTCGACGGGTTGCTACGCGACTACGCCGGCCGCCCGTCGCCGCTCACCGACTGCGATCGCCTGTCCGCCGAGTTGGGTCTGCGCCTGCTGCTCAAGCGCGAGGATCTCAACCACACGGGCTCGCACAAGATCAACAACGTGTTGGCCCAGGCGCTGCTGGCACAGCGCATGGGCAAGACCCGGCTGGTGGCCGAGACCGGGGCCGGTCAGCACGGCGTCGCCACAGCCACGGCCGCGGCTCTCCTGGGCATGGACTGCACCGTCTACATGGGCGAGGTGGACGTGGCCCGCCAGGAGTTGAACGTGTTCCGGATGCGTCTGCTGGGCGCCGAAGTGCGTACCGCGATGACCGGCAGCCGCACACTCAAGGACGCCATCAACGAGGCGCTGCGCGACTGGGTCGCCACCGTGGAGAGCACGCACTACTGCCTCGGCTCGGTGATGGGCCCGCATCCCTATCCCTGGATGGTGCGGGAGTTCCACCGCGTCATCGGCGACGAGGCCGCCCGGCAGTGTCGGGAGCGCCTTGGTGGTGACCCCGACGTGGTGGTGGCATGCGTGGGGGGTGGCTCCAACGCGGCAGGCATCTTCAGCGGCTTCGCCGACGGCAACGCCGAACTGGTCGGCGTGGAACCCGCCGGGGGAGCGGCGGTGGGTCGGGGAGCCCCCGGCGTGGTGCACGGCTCGCTCTCGTACCTGATGCAGGACGAATTCGGGCAGGTGTTGGAGGCCGAATCCATCTCCGCCGGCCTGGACTATCCCGGCGTGGGTCCCGAGCACGCCCACTTGGCCCGCAGCGGCCGGGCGCGCTACGAGAGCGTCACCGACGACGAGGTTCTGGCCGCCTTCGAGTTGCTGTCGCGCACCGAGGGCATCATTCCCGCCCTGGAGCCCGCCCACGGGCTTGCCTGGATCAGCCGCGAGCGCGAGGCACTGCGCGGGCGGACCGTCCTGTTGAACCTGTCGGGGCGCGGGGACAAGGACGTCGACCTGGTCCTGGGGCTGCAGGGGTGAGCGGCGCCGAACCGGGCCGCTTGGAGGCCGCACTGCGCGCGGCGCGCGGGGCGGGTCGCAAGTGTCTCGTGCCCTACGTCACCGGCGGTCTGGAGGGTTGGCAGCCGGCCGTCGAGGCCGCGGCGGCCGCCGGAGCCGACGCAGTGGAGATCGGCATCCCGTTCTCCGACCCGGTCATGGACGGGCCGACCATCCTGACCGCCGGCGACCGGGCGCTTGCAGCCGGCGCCACTCCGATGAGCATCCTGGGCGCGGTCGGTGCCCTCGACGTCGCCGTGCCCCTGGTGGTGATGACCTATTACAACATCGCCCACCACATGGGCCACGAGCGCTTCGCCCGCACCCTGGCGGAGGCCGGCGTGTCGGGAGCCATCCTGGCCGACCTGCCGCTGGAGGAGGCCGGGCCGTGGACGGTGGCCGCCGACGAGGCGGGAATCGAGACCGTGCTCCTGGCAGCGCCGACCGCCTCGGCGGAGCGCCTGGCCGCAGTCTGTGCCCGCTCCCGGGGATTCGTCTACGCCGTGGGACTGCTGGGCGTAACCGGCGAGCGCGCAACCCTGGCATCCAGCGCCGTCGTCATCGCCGAACGCCTCAAGGAGGTCACCGACCTGCCGGTACTGGTCGGCGTCGGGGTTTCGACACCGGCCCAGGCGGTCGAGGCAACCACCGCCGCCGACGGCGTCATCGTAGGCTCGGCGGTCGTGCGCCGGCTGCTGGACGGAGAGGGCCCTGAGGGCGTCGGCGCTCTGGTCGCCGAGATACGCAGCGCCCTGGATCGATCGGTGCAGTGAAGAGAGGGCTGGGGATCTCAGTCGTCACCGCCCTGGACGCCGCGTCCTGGTCGGATCGGTCTGTGCAGTGGTGAGAGGGCTGGGGCTACTCGCCCCTTCGCGGCTGCCCCGCCTGCTGCTTCCCGCCCTTGCGGCCATGGCGGTGCTTGCAGCGGCGTGCGGGGGCACCGAGAGCACGCCCGCCCCGCCTGTGGCGACCACTGCTACCGACACCGAAGCCACCGGCGGGCCGTCGGCCGACGACACACGCGACGAACCGGCGACGGCCACGTCGACCACTGAAGCCTCGGCGCCGACGCCGTCAGGCGACGAGCCGCAGCCCGACGAAGCGACCGCGGCCGACGACGTAGCCGAACCCGACGGCAGCGCGGCGGGCGAAACGACGGCCGCCACCGACGCCGTGCCCGCCACGACGACCACAACCCGATCGCTGCCCGTGGCGCCGCAGACCGACGTGCCGCCGCCCAACGCCGACGGCGAACTCGGGCCGGGCCGGCCGCCCCTGTCTGACAGCACCGGACGCGAAGCGGTTCCGTCCGCCCTGGCCGACCGCTTCTGGCCGGGTTTCGTCGCCCTCATCGACCCGGCGCTCATCTTCTCCGGCGGCCCTCCACCCGACGGCATCCCCGCCATCGACGCGCCCCGCTTCGCGCCTACCGCCGACATCGACTTCCTCGCCGACGACGAAGCCGTCCTCGCCCTGGAGGTCAACGGCGACGCCCGCGCCTACCCCCTGCAGATCATGACCTGGCACGAACTCGTCAACGACACCGTCGGGGGCGTCAAGGTGACGATCTCCTACTGCCCGCTGTGCAACTCCTCGGTGGCCTACGACCGCAATGCCGCCGGGCGGATTCTGGACTTCGGCACCTCCGGCAGTCTCTACCAGTCGTCCATGGTCATGTACGACCGTCAGACCCAGACGCTGTGGACGCACTTCAACGGCGTCGGTGTGATCGGCGAGCTGGCGGGCGTGGAGTTGGACTTCCACCCGATGTCGGTCGTGGCGTGGGCGGCCTGGCGCGATGCCCATCCCAACGGGCTGGTGCTCACCCGCGACACCGGCCACAGCCGGGCCTATGGACGCAACCCCTACGTCGGCTACGAATCCAGCGAGGGGCTGCTCACCTCGAGGTTCCAGTCGGTGGACATCGACGGACGCCTCCCCGCCAAGGAGCGTGTCGTGGGGATCCGCACCGCCGGCGACGCCGTGGCCGTGCGCCACGAGCACCTCTACGACGCCGGCACCGTCGAGGTGGAACTGGACGGGGTCCCGCTGGTGGTGTGGAACCTGCCGGGGGCCAGTTCGGCGCTCGACGGCTCTGGCCTCAGCGACGGGCTCGACGTGGGCTCCGGCGGAGTGTTCGAGCGGGAACTGGACGGCCGGCTGTTGAGTTTCACCCGCGACGGCGACGGGTTCCGGGACGCGGAGACCGGTTCGACCTGGAACGTTTTCGGCGAGGCCACTGCCGGGGATCTGGCAGGAAGCCGGCTGCGACCCCGCGAGTCCGTGGACACGTTCTGGTTCGCCTGGGGCACCTTCGAACCCGAAAGCCGGATCATCCCCCCACCGAGCTAGACGCCGGGAGTAACTTCGCCCTCCAGCACGCCATTATTCCGGCTATGGCCGGAATTCACTGTGACGATGCCCGGTGTGTGCCGGAGTCACAAAGAGACCACCGCGATGGAGGCTGCCAACTCGCGCCAACGTCGCCACCTGGTGGGTCCTTCCCCTCGCCCGCCCGGTGAGGTAGTTCGTTCGGACCGGTGAACTACCCTCTCGTTCGTTGCCACGAGCCTGAGCGGCCTAGGGCATCGGGGTGCCGCGCGGAGAGCAAGACCTATGACTCAAACTATGGATAGTGTGGCGACTCGACCGCTGACTCTACTCGACGAGCTCGTCAAGACGCGCGTCAGCAGAGCGATCTTCAACAACGAGATTCCGGATCCCAGAGATGTCATCATTATCTGTCTCATCAATACATGCGACGTCTTACGCTTCATCTTCGAACTTGATGAGGAGTCCGAGAAGCGGGTCGAGTTCATCTGCAAGATGGATTTGATAGGCCGGTCCATCGCCGATGCAGTCGGCCACAATCTGGCCGGGCCGTTGTTCCGACGATCCGCCTTGGCCAAGTCGATTCCGGTTGTCCCGCTGCGCCAACTGCTGCGCAGTAAACATGTTCGCGACGGCAACATTCCCGCGCTCTTTGCGGCACTCGCAGAGACACACGGCCCGGTGTTTGAGATCCGTCCGCCGTTTGTGGATCGCATAATCATTCTGGCTGGACCCGAGACAAATCACTGGGTGCATCGGCACGGGCGCATGTACCTCAGAGCCAGGGACTATCTGGAGGACTTTGAGAAAGTCTATGGCGGGGCGGGACTATTGCCTTCCCTGGATGGTGCGACCATTTTCGATATCGCAAGTCCACGCAACCGGGATATTCTCGCTCGCGGCTGGAAGGCCAGCTGGATGAGTTCTACTCTCATGAGCGGAATCACATGACGACTTGGACTGTAGGAGATTCACTCCCTGCGGTGGGCATGTGCCGGAAATTGGTCAACTCGGAAATGTCGCCGCTGGCTGTCAGCATTGATTCGCAGGATGTCGTCGACGAGCTGCACAAGTACAAGGTACGGGCACTCAAGACTCACATCGCGAAGACCTTGCCGAAATTCATGCTGCATACCCCAGGTATGAAACGCCGGGCGAAACTAATCGACGAGGTCGTGGACCGGGTCCAACGTGTCCATACACCCGGCCAGCGAGCCGGATGCCCGCGGGATCTTGCGGATGAACTGCTGAGTTTGCACACGAGTGATCGGCAGTTCCTGCCGGAATCGAATCTTCGTTTCGTGCTTTCTGCACCGCTGATTGCCAGCATGTACGTTGGTGATCAACTGAGCTTCATAGTTCATGCCATGGTGTCGCAGCCTCCGCTCTACGACAGGATCTGCAGTGAAGCCGATGCCCTCTTTGGTGACGGCGATCCGGATCGCGAGACGATCACCGGGCCAGCAGCCGATGTCACTCGCCGCTTCATCATGGAGTGTATGCGGCTCTACCCGATCGTCCCGATGTCTATTCGAAACGTGATGAATGCGTGCGTGGTTGAGGACTACGAACTGCCTGAGGGGGTACGGGTCTTCATTGCCCAGTCAGCCACACACTATATGAGCGATATCTTTCCTGACCCCTTCTCCTTCGATATCGACCGCTACCTGCCTTCGCGCAAGGAACATGTCGGGTCCGGGTACGCCCCGTACGGTCTGGGCACGCACACGTGCCTCGGTTCCCGGTGGACGGAACTGCAACTGGCAATCAACCTGCTGATGCTCGCGCACTACTTCACGCTCGAGATCGCCCCCGCGAAGTACAAGCTAAAGATCAGCCCGTTTCCGTCGATGTCTCCGAGGAAGAAGCTGAGGTTCGTCATCTCCGAGAAGAGGCGCGAACTACCCGTCTGACGGGCTATCCCCAGACGCGTCGTTCCAGGTAGCCCCACGCCGGCCAGTTTGCGGCTGTTGACCAGTTGACGCTGGCAAGAATCCGAAGTTCCGCATCGCAGAGCAGAGCCGCGAGATGAACGTCCAACGTGCCATGGGATCGCCCGCGAGACTGGGAAGGAGAGGGCTTAAAGGGGTTTGCGAGCCAGGAAACAGTACAACGGCGTGAAGATCCCCGCCTTGCCGCCCGCGACACAGGCGTTGGCGGTCCGATCCATCATCCCGACGACGTCCGCGGAGCCCTTCGGGAACATCCGCAGCACCTCGGCCAGCCTGGATGCCCCGATGAACGCCTTGCGGCCCATTGGAATCCTGTACAGGGCGTTGCCCAGCGTTCTGCGCCGGGTCTCCATGGGCTGATACCACGGCGTGGTCGGACCGTTCTCTACGACGTCCCGATCCATCCCCTCGATGACCCGAAATCCCGCCGTTTCGAGCGCCCGGTTCACCTCGCCCGTCGTCGCGATCTCGTTGAGCGCGATGCCGTGCATCAGGTCCTGCTTGATGGCCCGGTGCCGATCGTCGTCGGGATCGAACTTGTCCGTCATGCACATTTCCTGACCCCAGAAAAGGGCTCCGGGTTTCAGCACGCGGTAGATCTCGGCGAACGCGCCCGCCTTGTCCGGCGCATGGCACGTCGATTCGATCGCGTAGCCGCGGTCGAACCTGTCGTCCGCGATGGCGCCCATGTCCATGAAGCTGCACGCGAGGTAGTCGACCATGTGGTCGAGCCCCGCCTCGGCGTTCAACGATTTCGCCTTGTCCAGCTGGATTTCATTGCTGTTGACCCCGACGACCTTGACACCGGCCTCCCGGACGACACGGCGCATCGGACCGCCGATCCCGCAACCGACATCGAGCACCGTCATGCCCTCGCGCAGCTCCAGCTTGGCGATCATCAGTCGCTGATGCCGGGTCTTGGAGTCCTCGAGGCTCTCGCCGGGCGATAGCGGCGCGAAGTGCAGGGATTTGCCCCAACCGAACACTATGAACTCGCCGCAAAGGTCGTAGTATTCCTTGACGGTTTCGGCGTGGTCATAGCCCGTCGCGTCGGCATCCCACGCGGACGCTCCGTCGGTCCGTCCATCGAGCTGTTGCACGCGATGGGCGACGTCCGTCCCACGGTACGCGGTCTTCAGCCCGTTGACTAGTTCGCGGAGTTGCATGTGAACCTCCCTGGGTATTGCGCAGGCTCAGGTGTCCCCCGGGGGTGCCCCGGGGTTCGACTCTGATCAGCGGCGGCCGCGCCGCCGTCGGGTGCTGACGCGCCTCGCTTGAGGCTAGCAATAGTGTCGCGTGTCAAGGTGTTGTCGCGTGTCCAAGTTTCTTGCACATGTTGCGGTTTGAGCCTCTTGTGAGGAGATGAGAGGGCGAAGGCTTCCAAGAAGAGCCCTGATGGAATTCCCCCGAGATCGTAGAGGGTTCGGTTAGCTGGTGTGTCTCGTCGCGCGGTTGGCGTCTATGGCTAGGCCTGCTCCTGCTGGTGGCGCCGATCGATGTCCTCGGCCACCACGTCGAGGTCGTCCCACATGCGCTGCACCGTCGAGCGCAGCCGCATGTTCTCGTAGGCGCCCCAGACGGTCATCGCCGGCGGTACCACCAGGATGGCGACGAGCAGCGAGTACCCAATCGTGATCGCCGCCGTGATGCCGAACTGCTGTGACCCTTCCAGCGGCGAGAACACCAGCACGCCGAACCCGAGCGCCGTCGTCAGCGCGGAGCCCAGCAGCGCCGACCCCGTGGTGGCGAGCGTTCGGATCGCCGCTTTCTCGGGGTTGCGCACGCGGGAGAACTCCTCCCGGTAGCGATGAATCACGTGGATGGTGTAGTCCACGCCGATCCCGATCGAGAGCGCCGTGATCATCGAGGTGATCAGTGTGTAGGGAATGCCCAGCAGTGCCATCGTGCCCAGTACCCAGATGAGGACGAGCACGATCGGCCCGACCGCGATGAACCCCAGCACGGGCCGGCGCAGCGTCACCCAGAAGAAGAGGGCGAGGATGGCGAGGGCGACGGCGACGGTCGTGCTGATCGCCTCTGTCTGCCGGGATGTGATCTGGTCCGTGACCGCGACGGAGAGGATGCTCGCCGACGTCGCCGTGATGGCCCCGTCGTCGCCGGACCAGAGCGCCTCGATGTCCTCCTGGATCACCGACGTTGCCGCGTGATCGTCCGTGTAGGTCGGGAACTGGAGCAGTATCGCGTCGATGCCGCCCGGGTCGTTGACCAGACCGCGTGCAAGAGCCGGCTCCCTCGACCCCAGCCTGTCGAGGAACTCCTGCATCAACCCCGGATCGAGTTGCACCCCCGCAGAGGCTTCCCGGAAGAGCGCTGCGAGTTCCGGATCGTACTTGTCGCCGGGCTGCCCGCTGTCGTCGGTCCAGTCAGCCACGAGCGACCCGTACGATGCTTCCAGCGGTCCCGCCGCCGCCGCCGGGCGGTGCTGTTCGTCCGCGAAGGCGGCCTCGAGATCCTGCACGTTCAGAAGCGTGCGGGTCTCGGTGGCCTCGGCCTTCACGAGCACGCTGGCCAACTCCGTCGATCCGCCGACGGCCGCTTCGAGGGTCTCCATGTCGTTCAGCACGGTCCCATCTCGGGGCAGGATGTCGCGGATGCTGAATTCCGACTTGAGTCCCGTGGCCGCGAACCCCATCCAGATCGTCACGCCGATCACGACGACGATGTAAGGTGCCGGCCGGCGCGCCACGCTCGCCCCGAGCACCTCCGCCACCCGTTCGATGCCGGGCAGCGCGCTCGAGACCGGGCGGGGCTCCTTCAATTTGCCGCGCGCCTCGCGCCGCCGGTCGATGATTTCCCGTCCGGCCGGGACCAGCGTCAACATCACGATCAGGCTCAGCCCCACGCCGAGCCCCGCGACGATGCCGAAGTCGCCGATCACCCCTATCGGGGAGAACAGGGTTGCCAGGAAGCTCGCGATCGTCGTGACCGCGGCCAGCACCAGCGGGACGGCGACGGTCCGCAGTCCCGTCCGGATCGCCTGCATCACCGGCTCGCCGTCGGCTCGCCGCTCGCGGTAGTGCGAGACGGCCTGGATCGCGTAGTCCACCGTGAGGCTGATCACGATGATCGGCACGATCGCCGTGAGCGAACTCGGAGGGCCGATCCAACCCAGCGCGTTCGGTCCGAGCCAGCCTTCCGCCCCGATGATCCAGATCAGCGAGAAGACAAGGCCCGCGAGTGTGAGCAGCAGATCGGAGAAGGTGCGCATGAAGAGCAGGATCAGCGCCGCGATCAGCAGCAGCGCCAGCCCGAGCAACGGCACCATCCCCGTCTCGGTGGCCTCCTTGTACTCGTCCTCGATCACCACAGGCGACACGCTGCTCACGCGCAGCGGGCCCTCGGCGGTGGCCGCCAGATCGCTGATCGTCCGTTCGGCTTCGCCGACTCTCTCATCGCCGGTGTCTCTCAGGCGGATGGTGGCGATCGAGACCGGCGTTCCGTCCGTGTCGTTGCCGGTCATCGCCGCGAGCGCCCCGCCGACCTCCGGGACGCGGCGGACGGAGTCGATGTCCGCCTGCGTGACCGACGCGAAGTCGTCCACGCCACCCGCGGCCCCGATCAGCGACGAGGGTGCGATGATCGGATCGGCCGGCGCCAGTAGCTCCGCCACGCCCGCCTCGCCGACGATGTCATCGAGGAGGGCGTCCATCTGGGAGAGCCCGCCGGGGGTGAGCGCCTCGCCGCGGAAGACCAGCGTCACGACACTGACATCGCTCTGTTCCCCGAAGAACTCATCGATCTCGTCCACTGCGGTGGCGATGGCGCTCCCGGGGGGAAGGAACGCCACGGAGGCCCCCTCCGTCGGCTCCGCGCGCCGCGTCGCCCCCGCGGCGAGCACGACGGTGACGATGACGAGGACACCGAGCGTGACCCACGGGCGGGCCGTGACCAGCCGGCTGAACCTATCGAGCAGGCGGCCCATGGCGTATCACTTTAGCTTCTGTCCGAGGACGCCCCGGGAGGGGAGTGGAGCAGCCTCAATCGCTCGGTTCGGGATAGAACTGGGCGCAGTAGGCTCGATAGGTCATGATCTCGCCGTCGGAACGGCAGAGGCGCGGGCGGGATCGGTACTGTTTGCGGCTCCAGATGGCCACATCCTGCATAACGTCCCGCCGTTGCAGAGACGCCATCCACTTGTTCATCGTGGGGGCGCGCAGCCTGAGCGGGAGAAACGCCAGGCCTACAATCCGCCGCCCCGGGTTGCGTATCTCCCCCACCTGGGAGACGATCGACAGATCGATGAGCGTGCCGTCCACAGGTGTCGCCAGTATCCACAGGCGCATATCCATGCCGATCGAGAGCTCACGGAACTCCATGATCGAGTAGCCCAGCCCAAAGACACGGGTGTTGACGGAGAAATCAAAGGTGAGGGTCGCGATTCTGGCGATCGTCCGGGTGCTCCTGAAGTCGAAGCGGCTCTCGAGACAGGGCCCGTCCACCGACACCGGCCCGAGAGGCCTCCTGAATCGGGTTTGACACACACCGATGAGGGAGTCTCCCAGCGGAGAAAAATCCTACGCGTTTCTGCAAGCTGAGCGTCGGATACCTGGCTTGTATGTGACAAGCGTGCATGATCCGTGGAAGGGGTTGGGGCGAACGAGGATCGCCCACGAGTCCACTACCACCCTCACCGGCGCGCCTCACGCCGCCGCTCGGAGCGGCGCCCGGCCTCGCCGGCCCTGACGTACAGATCGTCGATCTCGGCCTCCCGGTCCGTCGGTCGTTGTAGGTGATGGAACGCTGCACGGCAATGTGGGATGCGTCGTCTACCGTAGGGTCCGTTCTCCGACCCGCGGACCCACAACGAGGAGCGCAGTATGCAACTCCAGCCAGGCGATCCGGCGCCGGACTTCCGGCTACTGAACCAGGACGGCGAAGAGGTCTCACTCGCCTCTTTCGCCGGGCGCCGGGTGGCGCTGTTCTTCTACCTGAAGGCACTTACCCCCGGTTGAACGAAGCATGCCTGCGGCATGCGTGACATTGCCGGACAGCTGCCCGAGGAGACATCCATCCTGGGTATCAGCGCTGATCCCCCCAACCGCCAGAAGCGCTTCGACGAGAAACACGACCTGGGCTTCGGGCTGCTCTCGGATCCCGACAATTCGACGACCTCGTCCTACGGCGCACGGAGCGAGAAGAAGATGTACGGGAACACGTTCATGGGCACGACCCGCTCCGCGTTCTTGATCGATGCCGAAGGACGCATCGAGCAGGCCTGGTACGGGATCCGTCCGGAGGACACGCCTCTGGAGATCCTCGCCGCCCTGGAGGAGTCCGAATGACCGGACGGTCCCTACCGGCTCCCGCATCGATCCTGCCCCACCGGTCACCGTTCCTGTTCCTCGACGAGGTCACCGCCCTGACGCCCGGAGAGCGGGCCGAGGGGTACTGGCAGACCGGTGGCGACGAGGCCTTCTTCGCCGGTCACTTCCCCGGACGCCCGACCCTGCCCGGCGTGCTCATGGCCGAGGCCCTGGGGCAGCTGGGCGCCTACCTGGTGCTCACTGACGAACGCTTCGCCGGCAGGCTGCCCCTGTTCGGCGGGCTCGATGGCGCCCGGTTCCGCCGCCAGGTACTGCCCGGTGAGCGCCTCGACCTGAGCGTGGACGTGCTGCGCCTGTCGGCACGGGCCGGGCGGGCCAAAGGTGAGGCGTCGGTGGACGGTGCGGTGGCCTGCACCTGCGAGTTGATGTTCGTGACCGTCCCTGTCTGACGGGCACCCCCGGCGGCAACCTCAGGCGGCCGGTGGCGGGGAGATCACCAGGCAGGCGTTGTGGCCGCCGAAGCCGAAGGAGTTGGACAGGCTCGGGCCCGGCTCCCAGGCACACGGCTCGGGAGCCACGATGCGGATCGGTGCCATGTCCGGGTCGGGGGTCTCGTAGCCGGCCGTGGGGGGCAGCACGCCGTGTTGCATGGACAGGATCACAGCAGCAGCCTCGATGGCGCCCGCCGCGCCGAGGGCGTGTCCCGTCACGCCCTTGGTGGACGTCACGAGCGGGCCCGGCGAGCCGAAAATCTTTGCGATCGCCTCGGCCTCGGCGGCGTCGTTGAGAGGGGTCGAGGTGCCGTGGGCGTTGACGTGCACCACGTCCGCCGGCTCGAGTCCGGCGTCGGCGAGCGCCCGCTCCATGCACGCAACGGCACCGGCTCCGCCCGGCGATGGCGCGGTGATGTGATGGGCGTCGGCGTTACTTGCGTAGCCGGTGATCTCTGCGAGGATCTTTGCCCCTCGCTCCCGGGCGTGCTCGAGTTCCTCCAGCACCAGCACCCCGCAGCCTTCGGCGTGCATGAACCCATCGCGGTCGCGGTCGAACGGGCGGGACATCCCGACGCTGGAAAGGGCCGTCATGTTGCCGAAGCCCTGGATGCCGGTGGGGGAGTTCGACGACTCCGAGCCGCCGGCCAGCATCACGTCGCAGCGCCCGTGGCGGATGAGATCGGTGGCGTTACCGATGGAGTTGGTGCTGGCCGCGCAGGCCGTGCAACTCGCTTCGCAGGGACCCTGGTAGCCGTAACGGATAGAGACCGCCGCAGCCGCGGCGTTGGCCATCATCATCGGGATCAGGAAGGGCGTGACGCGCTTGGGTCCCTTGACGAAGTGCCACAGCACGTACTTCTCGGTGGTCATCAGGCCACCCACGCCCGTGCCGATCCAGACGCCCGCGCGCGCGGGGTCGGGGTTTATCTCACCGGCCTGTTCCAGAGCCTCCGCGGCGCAGGCCAAGGCGAACTGCGTGAAGCGGTCATGGCGCCGCATCTCCTTGGCGCTGGCGAAGTGGGGGGCGGGATCGAACCCGTCCACGAGCCGCATACCCTTCGGCGGCTCGGCCAGCAGTCCCTCGAAGAAGGCCTCTCGACCGACGCCGCAGGCGGCCAGAACGCCGAGGCCGGTAACGACCACTCGGCGACTGGTCATCCCAGTTTGGAATGGATCATGGTGAAGGCGGCTGCGACGGTCTCGATGTTCTCGAGTTCCTCTTCCTCCACGGTCACGTCGAACTCCTCCTCCAGAGCCATCACCAGCTCCACGAGGTCCAGGCTGTCGGCATCGAGATCATCGGCGAAGTTGGCTTCCAGGGTCACCTGGTCGGCCTCGACCGACAGCACCTCCACGGCGCACTTCTGGAACCGTTCGAAATTGTCGTTGCTCACTGCATCTACTCCGTCGTTTCGGGGTCAACCCATGCTCAGGCCGCCGTCCACGGGGACGACGGCTCCGGTGATATATCCGGCCTCGGGCGAGGCCAGGAAGCGTACGGTTGCCGCCACTTCGGTGGCCGTACCGAAACGGCCGAGCGGCACCGCCGAGCGAATCTCTTCCTGTCGCTTCTCGCTCAGCGACTCGATCATATCGGTCTCCACGGGGCCCGGAGCCACCACGTTGACCGTCACGTTCCGGCTTGCCAGCTCCTTGGCGACCGAGCGGGCCAGGCCCACGAGGCCGGCCTTCGAAGCGGCGTAGTTGGCCTGCCCGGCCTGCCCACCCAGCCCGACCACCGAGGAGATCAGCACGATGCGCCCCCAGCGCGCCCGCAGCATCGAGCGCACCGCCCGCCGCAGGACCCGATAGCCGCCGGTCAGGTTGGTGTCCAGCACGGCGGCGAAGTCCTCCTCGCTCATGCGCATCACCAGGTTGTCGCGGGTGATGCCGGCGTTGGAGACCAGGATCTCGACGGGGCCCAGGGCCTCCTCGACGGACGCGTAGGCGGCGTCGACGTCGTCGTTGTCGGTGACGTCGCATCGGACCGCGACGAGGCCGGCTTCGGCGGCGACATCCGGCGCGCTGGTGCGATACGTCACCGCCACCCGGTGACCGGCCTCCCGCAAGGCCAGAGCGCATGCCAAGCCGATGCCGCGCGCCCCGCCGGTGACGAGGGCGACCCGGCTGTCGGCGGCCGCGCTACTCACAGCTCCCAGCGCAGCAACGCGCTGGCGGCCGTCATGCCGGCGCCGAAGCCCACCAGCAGCACGAGGTCGCCGGGGTGTACCCGTCCCCGGTCGGCGGCGTCGGCCAGTGCCAGGGGGATGGATGCCGAGGAGGTGTTGCCCGTCCAACTCAGCACCTGCACCGTGCGTTCCTCGGGGATGCCCAAGCGCTCGCAGGCGCTCTGGATGATGCGGGCGTTGGCCTGATGGGGCACCACCAGGTCAACCTGATCGGCGGACAGGCCGGCGTCGGCCAGAGAGCGTTCGCAGGTGGACACCATGATCCGGACGGCCTGGCGGAACACCTCCCGGCCGTCCATGTAGATGAACCGGCCGAAATCGCAGTACAGCGACTTCTCCAAGTCGCCGTTGCAGTCCAACGCCCAACTCAGCAGGGTGTTCTCCGCCGCCGGAGTGGCCGAGACGACCACCGCACCCGCGCCGTCACCGAACAGGATCGCCGTGGAGCGATCCTCCCAGTCCACGAAGCGGCTGAGCGTCTCGGCGCCGACCAGCAGGACGTTGTCGGCTCCCGCCAGGATCAGCCCGTGTGCCACGCTGAGGCCGTACACGAACCCGGAGCAGGCGGCGTTGAGGTCGAAGGCGCCGCAGCGCGCCCCCAGGGACGCCTGCACGGAACTGGCCGTTGCCGGGATCACCCGATCGGGTGTCGTCGTGGCAACGATCAGAGCGTCCAGTTCCTCGGCGGGCAGACCGGCCATCGCCAGGGCGCCCCGGCCGGCCTCGATGGCCAGACCGCGGGTCGTCCCGCCGACGCGGCGCTCCTTGATGCCGGTGCGCTCGGTGATCCAGGCGTCGCTCGTGTCGAGCGTTTCGGCAAGGTCGTGGTTGGTGATGACCCGCTCCGGCAGAGCCGTGCCGTACCCGCAGATCCGGCTGCCCCGCGTCATCGGGCCGACGCTCCGTGCAAAGGGCGGTCTCCGCGTGCGGCGAACAGGACCATCACACCGTGCGCAGCCAGGCGATGGGCTGGTTGGCCGTAACCCTCTCGCCCTCCACGGCCAGATAGTCCATCACAACGCCGCCGAAGGGGGAGCGAACCGGCTCGCCGCCGACATCGCCGAGCACCGAACCGATCCCGATGTTCGAGCCCACGGCGCTGGGAGTCATGGGAGTGAAGATACCTGCGGCGGGGCTCACCACGAGCCGCTCGTAGGCGTACAGCAGCTCACCCTCGGGCAGTGCCAGTTCTCCCGCGCTGGGAGCACCGACGGCCTCCAGCAGGGGGTCGATATCGGCGGGACCCCGCACGCTGAGCGCGTCGGAGCTGCGGTCGATGCGTTTGGCCAGGCCTGTCAGGGCACTGCCGGGCCCGAGTTCCACGAACGTGCCGCAACCGTCGTCCAGCAGGCGACGGATGGTCTGGTGCCAGCGGACGGGACTGGTGAGCTGACGGGCCAGCAGCCGCGGCCAGTGGCGACCCTGGCTGTAGGCCGAGGCGTCGACGTTGGCGTGCACCGGGGCGTCGGGATCCTGGAAATCGGCCCGGGCAATGGCCTTGGTGAGGCGATCGAAGGCCGACGCCATGAACGGCGTGTGGAAGGCGCCGCCCACCTGCAACTTCATGACCCGCTTGGCACCGCGGCCCCTTGCCAGGTCGCCGGCCTCGGCGACATCGGCGGGTGACCCGGCGATGACCACCTGGCCGGGAGCGTTGTAGTTCGCCACCCAGACCTTCGGTCCCGCCTCTTCACAGGCCGCTTCGACCTCCTCGTCAGCAAGGCCCAGGACGGCTGCCATGGTGCCGTCCTGCTCCTCGGCCGCCATCTGCATGGCCTCACCGCGCTCGGCCACGAGGAAGGCGGCCTCGGCGAAGTCCAGCACCCCCGAAGCCACCAGGGCGCTGTACTCACCCAGGCTGTGGCCGGCGTGTGCGTTCGGCAGAAGACCGACCCTGGCCACGGCGTCGAGCACCAGCATGCTCACCACGAACGTGGCGAGTTGGGCGTTGCGGGTCTGGCGAAGCTGCTCTGCGTCGGCCTCGAGCAGCAGGAAGGCGACGTCGCGGCCCGTGGCGCGCGCAGCTTCCTCCACCAGTTCCCAGGAAGGTTCGTCCACCCACGCCGCCCCCATGCCCGGTGCCTGCGATCCCTGACCGGGATAGGTGAAGGCGATCATGAGGGGCCCACGTCGGTGCGGTGGGGTCGCGGCGACGTGCAGTGGCACGACGAGCAGCAACGCATTGGGGCAGTGTCACGAGACATGGTGGAGCAGAACCTCGTCCGTCGACGGCTGATTGGAGCTTGGTGACGCATCGTAGACGGCCGGACCCGGCCGCGGAAAGCGTCCGATTCCGTGCTCGGCAGGTGCCGATGCTCTTGTGGAGTTTGGAGAACTGCCGGGGAGCACCGCCGATTCCGGCGTCCATTCTACACTGTGACAGAGACCGGCCCGGGTGGCGGAATTGGGAGACGCGGAGGACTCAAAATCCTTTGACCTAGCGGTCGTGTGGGTTCGAGTCCCACCCCGGGCACCGCAGGCGGGGCCGGCTCAGCCTCGGAGCTGCTCCGCTACGCGAAAGGCCAGGTCGAGAGACTGACGCCCATTGAGGCGGGGGTCGCACATCGTCTCGTAGCGAATCGGCAGGTCGTCGTGACCGAGGCCTTCCGAGCCGCCCAGACACTCCGTCACGTCGTCACCGGTTAGTTCCAGGTGGATACCTCCCGGCCACGTGCCCTCGGCGCGGTGGATGGCGAAGAAGCCGTCGATCTCGGCGCAGATGTCCTCGAAGTGGCGGGTCTTGTGCCCCGTCGTCGACGACGTGAAGGTGTTGCCGTGCATGGGGTCGCAAATCCACACCGCCGGGTGACCGGCGTCGCGAACCGCCCGCACCAGTGACGGCAGAGCATCCGCGATCCGCTTCGCTCCCATGCGGGCAATGAGAGTGAGGCGCCCCGGAACGCGCTCGGGGTTGAGGGCCTCGCACAGGTCCAGCACGTCGTCGGGGGTGGCGCCGGGGCCCACCTTGCAGCCCAGAGGGTTCCGCACGCCGCGCAGGAACTCCACGTGGGCCCCGTCGAGTTGCCGGGTGCGTTCGCCGATCCAGAGCATGTGCGCCGAGCAGTCGTACGGGTCGCCGGTCAGGGAGTCGATGCGCGTCAGGGCCTCCTCGTAGTCGAGGATCAGCGCCTCGTGGCTGGTGAAGAAGTCCACCGTGTGCAGGCGCACGTCGTCACCGCTGCCGATCCCGCAGGCGGCCATGAAGCGCAGCGCCGACTCGATGCCGCCGGCCACTTCCGCGTAACGCCGCCCGGCGGGGGAGGATGCCACGAACTCCTGGTTCCAGGAATGCACCCTGGTGAGGTCGGCGAAGCCTCCCTTGGTGAACGACCGCAGCAGGTTGAGCGTGGCGGCCGATGCGTGGTAGGCGGTCAGCAGCCGGCCGGCGTCGGCCATGCGGGCCGATGCGGAGAAGGTCACATCGTTGACCATGTGCCCGCGGAACGACGGCAGCGTCTCGTCGGAGATCACCTCGGTGGGGCTCGAACGGGGCTTGGCGAACTGCCCGGCGATGCGCCCCACCTTGACGATCGGTACGCCCGCGGAGTACGTCAGGACCACGGCCATCTGCAGGATAACCCGCAGCTTGTCGCGGATGCTGTTCGACGACAGGGCGTCAAAGGACTCGGCGCAGTCGCCGGCCTGCAGCACGAACGCCTCGCCCGCGGCGACGCTACCCAATCGGGTAGTGAGGTCGCGCGCCTCGCCCGCGAAGACGAGAGGGGGAAACCCGGCCAGAACCTTGAGGGCGCGCTCCAGATCGGCCGGGTCGGGCCAGGTTGGCTGCTGCTGTGCCGGGAACCGCCGCCAACTGTCGGGTGACCAGGAGGTCTCGGCCATGGCGCAGCGGGTCGTCAGGCGGCGTCGGTGCGTGCGACGGCGCGCTCGCGAACAACGTTGACCGCTCGCTTCACGAGTCGCCGCGCTGCCTCGGCGGTGACGCCGAGTTCCTCGCCCACCTCGCGGTAGCTGCGCTTGCGGCCGTCCTGCAGCCCGAAGCGCTGCTCCACTGCGTAGCGGGCACGCTCGTCGAGAACCGACAGCAGATCGGTCACCATCTCGCTGTCCGCGAAGGCCAGAACCATCTGCTCCGGGCCGGGATTGGCGTCGGCAATCAGATCGATCAACTCGTTGCTGTCGTCGTCACCGATCGTGCGGTCCAGAGAGGTAGGGGTGGTCAGGCGGTGCAGCCGGGCATGCTCTTCGTCCAACTCGTCGCCGTTGCCGGACACCTGCCGCAGGGCCGCCCGCAGGCTGGCCGAGCGGTCGCCGGGGAGGCGCACCAGGCTGGCCTTCTGATCGAGGGCGCGGCCGATGGCCTGACGGATCCAGAAGGTGGCGTAGGTGGAGAACTTGAACCCCTTGCGCCAGTCGAACTTGTCCACCGCGTGCTCGAGGCCGAGGTTGCCCTCCTGGATCAGGTCCAGAAGTTCCATGCCCGGAGGCAGGGGATAGCGGCGTGCCACGCTCACGACGAGGCGCAGGTTGGAACGGATGAACCGGTCCTTGGCCGCTGCAGCCGCAGCGATGTCACGGTCGTGCTGCCGGAGGCGTTCGCCCGTGGCCTTGCGGTCCTCGGCGGCGCGGCCGCGCTCGATGATCTGGGACAACTCTCGCTCGTCGGCTGCGGTCAGCAGCGGCACGAGACCGATCTCGTTCAGGTATTGGCCAACTGAATCACTCATGACTTCTTCTTCGTCTTTGCTCTGTTCGGTTTCTTCGGGGGCACCGGGGCCGGCGGCGGCCATCGGTACGGGTCCCCTCTTGTCGGTTCGCCGCTCTTGGTTTCAACAATGTCCAGGGCTGTTCTGTTCCAGCTCTGTGCACCCTTGGGCTCCGCGCTTGTGACATATTTCACAGGTACGGAACCGTCTTTCGTACATCCGTGGGCTTCGTCCGCCGAAAAGGAGTGCTCGACCTGGTCTGTACAAATCCGGTCGAGACCGAATGAGGGGCTGCTGCTCGCTTAACTTCCTTGTGTTTCTTGCCAACTGGTGCCGCTAACGGCCCAAACTTCAACACAGAGGTGCTGACGAGCAATGCCCATCTTAGACGATCCAGAGGTTCAAGTCCAGCCAGTCGCCCGATAGTTTCGCATCGTGGCCGGCATGGACAAGGGGGCGCCGCTGATGCCCGAACGGCTCGGTGTCTTCGGGGGAACCTTCGACCCGCCACATATCGGCCACTTGGCCGCGGCCGAAGCCGCCCGCTGCTCCCTGGGCCTGGACAGGGTCCTGTTCGTGGTCGCCAACGTGCCGTGGCAGAAGGTTGACGAGCAGCCGGTCAGTGCCGTCGCCGATCGCCTCGCCCTGGTAAGGGCGGCCGTCGAACACCTCGACGGCTACGAGGTTTCGACGTTGGAGATAGACCGGGGAGGGGACTCCTCCACTGCTGAGACCCTGCGGGAGTTGACCGCCGACGGTCGTGAGCTCTTTCTGATACTGGGGAGCGACCTGGCCGGCGCGCTCGACACCTGGAGGTCTCCGGAGATCATCAGTTCCCTGGCAACGGTGGCCGTCGTGGGCCGACTGGGCAGCAGCGGACCCGACACGCCGCCGCCGCCGGGCTGGCGTTGGGTCGCCGTCGACGGTCCCGGCATCGAGGTCTCCAGCAGCCACGTGCGTCGCTGGTTGGCGGAAGGTCAGGCGCTCGACAGCGTGCTGTCCCGGCCCGTCGCCGCCGAGATCGAACGCCGCGGGCTTTACCGCTGACGGCTACCGCTGCGCCGCAGCGGCCTTGACAGCAGCGCCCGGCACCGACGATCTACACTGACCGCAGTGCAGCACAGCAGCAACGGCAACAACGTCACCTCCTGGGCGACGGCCGGCGCGAGAGCGGCGCACGAACGCTTCGGCAGCGACACCCTCATCATCGATGTGGCCGCTCTGCTCGTCATCTGCGACCTGTTCGTCATCACGAGCGGAGCGAACCCCCGGCAGGTGAAGGCCATCTGCGAAGCGGTGGAGGAGGGCGTGTGCGCCGCGGGAGGGCCCAAGCCCATGTCCGTGGAGGGACTGGCATCGCAGTCCTGGGTCCTCATGGACTACGGCGACTTCGTGGTGCACGTCTTCGCCGAGCAGGAGCGGGACTACTACCAACTGGATCGGCTCTGGGGCGATTGTCCCCGAGTCTCCTGGACGCCTTCGGAGGTGGCCGAGGCCGGCTGATAGCCGGATCGAGGTCTACGCCTCGTCGGCAAGGACCGCCACGGTCTGCTGGCGTAGCCAGTGGTCTGCCAGCACCAGGCACACCATCGCCTCCACCATCGGCACCGCACGCGGCAGCACGCAGGGATCGTGTCGCCCGCGCGCGGCCAGGGTGACCTCCTGACCGGAGGTGTCCACTGTGCGTTGCTCGGCGGCGATGGTCGCCGTGGGTTTGAAGGCCGCCCGCACCACGATGTCCTCGCCGTTGGAGATTCCACCCTGCACGCCGCCGGAGTGGTTCGAGGCGGTGCGAGGTCGCCCGTCGGGTCCCGCCACGAAGGGGTCGTTATGTTGCGTCCCGGTCATGGCCGCTGCGGCAAAACCGCTGCCGATCTCGAATCCCTTGGCGGCCGGCAGGGACAGCAGGGCTTTGGCCAGATCGGCCTCGAGCTTGTCGAAGACCGGATCGCCGAGGCCCGGGGGAACCCCTCGGGCGACGCAGGACACGACCCCGCCGAGCGAGTCGCCGCGGTGGCGCGCGGCCTCGATCGCCTCGGCGATGCCGCCGGCCGCATCCGGGTCACCGCAGCGGGTGGGGGAGGCGTCCACCTCCGCGAGGGTCACCGTGGCCGGATCGGTGGCGACGACGAGCTCGTGCACCTGCGCCACCCACCCCACGACCTCCACCCCGCAGGCGACGGCCAGCAGTCGCCGGGCCACCGCGCCGCCCGCCACGCGCGCTGCCGTCTCGCGGGCACTGGCCCGGCCACCGCCCTGCCAGTTGCGGATGCCGTACTTGGCCTCGGTCACGTAGTCGGCATGGGAGGGTCGGTAGACGTCACGCAGGTGCTCGTAGGCCCCCGGGCGGGCGTCGCTGTTGCGGATCAGCATCCCGATGGGAGAACCGAGGGTCCTCCCCTCGAAGACGCCCGAGAGGATCTCCACCGTGTCCGCTTCATCGCGCTGGGTGGTGAGACGGCTCTGGCCGGGGCGCCGGCGGTCCAGGTCCTGCTGGATGTCCTCGGCGCTCAGCGACAGCCTGGGTGGGCATCCGTCCACGCTCAGGCCGATGCCTCCGCCGTGGGATTCGCCGAACGTGCTGATCCGGAAGGCTTGGCCCCAGGTACTGCCCATCGCCTCTACGTTACGTCGCCGCCGCCGGTCGCCCGCGGTGCACCGTCCAGCAGGTGGCGTTGCACCTTGCCGAGAGCGTTGCGGGGGATGGCGTCGATGACCACGACGGCACGCGGCTGCTTGTAGGAAGCCAGACGCTGCGCCGCGTGGGCCCGCAGATCCTCGACCGACGGCGCCTCGGCACCCGGTGGCGGTACCACGTAGGCGGTGACGATCTCTCCCCAGACCTCGTCGTGGCGGCCCGCCACCGCCAGCTCGGCCACACCGGAGTGATCGGCCAACTGCTCCTCCACCTCGCGGGGATACACATTGAAACCACCGCTGATGATCAACTCACCGGTACGGCCCTCCAGGTACAGATAGCCGTCGGCGTCGCGACGCCCCACGTCGCCTGTGCGGAACCACCCGTCGCTGTCGGGCCCTGCGCCCTGGCGGCGCCAGTAGCCCGCGAACACGTTGGGGCCCCGCACCCAGATCTCGCCCGCCTCGCCCTGGTCGCAGGTCGGGCCCTCGCCCGGGGGCACAAGGCGCAGTTCCACGCCGGGCAGGGGGAAGCCAACGCTGCCGGGGCGCCGCTCGCCGTCAACAGGGTTGGAGACCAGCATCACCGTCTCGGTCATGCCGTAGCGCTCCAGGACACGCTGGCCGGTGAGTTTCTCGAAGCGGCGGTGCAGGTCGGCGGGCAGCGGCGCCGAACCCGAGACGCAGAGGCGCAGGGAGCCCAACTCGCCGGCGCGCTCGCTGTCGGCAAGGCGGCGGTACATGGTGGGTACACCGAAGAACAGCGTGGCGTCGTGACGGCTCACGGCGTCCGCCACGGCATCGGGGCTGAAGGAGGTTTGCAGTACCGCCGAGGCGCCGGCGTGCAGGGTGCCGTGCAGACCCACCCCCAAGCCGTGCATGTGGAACAGCGGCAGAGCCAGCACGAGACGGTCGCGAGGGGTCCATTCCCAAGCCCGCCGCAACGCCTCGGCACCGGCCAGCAGGTTGGCGTGGGTGAGGACGGCACCTTTGGGCGCCCCCGTGGTTCCCGAGGTGTAACCCAGCATTGCCGGCTCCTCGCCGGAGACGTCGTCGAGGCTGGGAGCCGTGCCCGCCGGGAGATCCACAGCGGATGTGCACAGCACCACACCCGGGGCCGCCTCGGCCACCCACGGCCGCAGCTGCGGGTCGTCGATGATCGCGCCGCGGGGTGCGGCATCAGCCACGACGTGCAGCACCTCGCGACGCCGCAGGGCGGCGTTGAGAGGCACGACGATGAGGCCGAGGCGCAGGCAAGCCACGTGTGCGGCCACCATCGGCACGCCGGCAGGGGCACACAGCACGACCCTGTCGCCCCGGCGCAGCCCGGCTGCGAAGAGCCGCCCGGCGACCTCGGTGCTCATCTGCGCCAGTTCCCCGCGGGTGGTCCAACCCGTCAGGGGGTCGTGCAGGCAGCGAACTTCCGGCTGCTGTACCGCGTGCGCGCTCCAGACGGCGGGCAGGCTGCCCGCAGCAGTCAGGTCCTCGGGTTCGGTTGGCGCGCCGTGCTCGGGGTCCGCGCCCTTCACGACGCCAGCGCGAGCAGGGCCTGCTCCACGACCTCGCTGAGGGCAGGGTGGATGTAGAGCTGCCCGCGGGCGATCCGGTCCACGCTCAGGTCGCAGGCCATGGCCTGCACCAGCTGTTGCAGGAGAACCGCCGCGTCGGGGCCGCAGATGTGCGCCCCCAGCAGGCGGTCGGTCTCCGGGTCGGCCAGGAGTTTGCAGAAGCCGGTCTCGTCCTCCATGGCCCAGCCGTAGGCGGTGTCGCTGTAGGGGCTCCGGGAGCGGACATAGGGTCGGCCGGCGGCGCGCAACGCCCGCTCGGTGGCGCCCACCGAGGCCACCTGCGGGGAGGCGAACACGGCGTGGGGGACGGGTCCCAGCGCCACCGGACGCGGATCGGTCGGGTGGGCCAGGTTGTGCGCCACCGCGCGTGCCTCGGCGTTTGCTACGTGCTTGAGCTGGTTCGGGTTGGCGATGTCACCCAGAGCCCAGACGTCCTCGGCGGTCGTGCGGCCGTACTCATCGGTCAGCACGTAACCCGCCGCGTCGAGATCCACGCCGGCGGCGGCCACGTTCAGTTCGTCACCGTTGGGCACCCGACCCACCGCCAGCAGGAGCACATCGGCGCCAACGGTCTCCTCACTGCCCTCAAGACGCACCCGCAGCGCCACGCCACCCTCGCCGGTCGCCGCGGCGCCGAGGACCTCCGCGCCGGTGAGCACCCGGAAACGCTGCCGGTATACGGCCGTGAAAGCCTCACTCACCTCGTCGTCCTCGGCCCGCAGCAGGCGTGGGCCGCGGTTCACGATGACCACCTCGCTGCCGGCGGCGTCGAATACGTGCGCCATCTCGGCCGCGATGTAACCCCCGCCCCAGATCAGCAGGCGCTCCGGCGGCTCGTCGAGGCGCATGATGCTGTCGGAGGTGTGGTACCCGAGCGCCGCCAGGTCGGGACGCGGCGGCACGTAGGGCCGCGCCCCCGCCGCGAGCACGACGCGCTCGCCGGTCACCTCCGTGCCGTTCACCCGCAGGGTGCGCGGCCCGCAGAAGCGGGCCTGCCCCTTGTACACGGCCACGTTGTCGAGACCGCGCCGGTACTCCTCACCGGCGGCGGCGATGGGGTCGATCCGGCCGAACACCCGCTCGGACACCTCTCCCCAGCGCACCTCGTCGAGGCGGGCCGCGACGCCCAGGCGGTCTGCGTGGCGTGCCGACTGCGCCACGTCCGCCACGTGCACCAGCATCTTGGAGGGAATGCAGCCCCGGTTGAGGCAGGTGCCGCCGAAGTCGCCCCGCTCGACGATGGCGACCCGCAGGCCCGCCAGTTCGGGCGTGAGCAGCGAGTTGCCCGAGCCCGCACCGACGATGACGAGATCGAAGTGCTCCACACGCCAACCCTACGCGTCGACCGCTCGCACCGAACCCTGTCGCCGGCCGCGTTCCGTTATGCCATCACCATCGCCCGCGGCAAAGCAAGCTGACCGCGCGAACCCGGCGCAGAACCGCCGGCGCAGTACCGCGATAGCAGTAACTCGCCTACTGGGCTGTGTTGTCCCAGTACACACCGTCGGCCCTGTTCACAAACGGTTTGGCACCCCAGCAAGTGACACTGCCGTTGGTGCGCAAACCGCACGAATGGTTCGCACCGGCATCGACGGCGCGGAAGAGTCCCTCCGGCGGGTCCGACTTGCCAAAGTCGTTCTTGCCCCAGCACTCGACGGTCCCATCAATGCGCAGCCCACACGAATGGGACTCGCCGACAGTCACGGCGCTGAATTGTCCGGGTGGCGCTTCGCTCAGTCCTCTGTAGTTGCTGCCCCAGCACTGGATCGTGCGGTCGGTACGAAGCCCGCAGGCACGCGAACCGCCGCTACTCACGGCGTGGAAGGATCCCGTCGGCACATCGGTCTGCCCTGTGTTGTTGCGGCCCCAGCATTCAACGGTGCCGTCAGGCCGAAGACCGCAGGCGTGCTCCGAGCCAACGCTCAACGCGCCGAATCGGCCGCTCGGCTCGCGGCGCTGGCCCCACTCGTTGTCGCCCCAGCAGACGATGGTGCCCTTGACGCGTATACCGCAAGAGAAACCCAAGCCGACGCCAACAGCACTGAATGCGCCGCTAGGCGCGTCAGTCTTGCCGAATCGGTTCGAGCCCCAGCAGGTGATCGTGTTGTTGCTGCGAAGCCCGCACGCGTGTGCCCCGCCAGCGCTCACGGCGCTGAACTTGCCGCTCGGCGCATCCGCCTGCCAGAAGTCGTTCGCGCCCCAACACTCAATCGTGTTGTCGGTACGCAGCCCGCACGAATATCTCGATCCTGCGGCTACAGCCCGGAATGTCCCAGCCGGAGCGTCGGCTGGGCCGTTCTGGTAGAGAGGGTTGCCGTCGTCGTCGAGGAGGGGGTCGTATCCCCAGCAGACGATGGCGCCGTTGGTGTGCACAGCACAGGAATGGCTCCTGCCCACCGCTACGGCGTTGAAGGTCCCGCCGGGCGCGTCGGTGAGGCCCAGGTCGGCGTCAACTGCCCGCGCGTAGAGTGAGCCCTCCGCCCAGCAGGTGATCCTGGCGTCGGTGCGCAGCCCGCAGGCGTGGAACTCGCCCACCGACACGTCACTGAACTTGCCGCCGGGACCGAACGCGTCGACCTCGCGACTCCAGCAGGAGACCGACTCATCGAGGCGCACACCGCACGAGAACTCCGGCCCCACCGATACCGCAGCGAACCCGCCCTGTTGCGGCACCGACGGCTCCGAGCTCACACCACCCCAGCACTCGAGTTCGCCGCCGGCGCGCACGCCGCAAGACCGCTGAGTACTGACGCTCACCGCACTGAAACGGCCGTCGCGCGTGTGCTGAGCTTCGAGTTGCCCGTCGGCGTTGTACACACCCAACCAGCACGTCACCGCCGCGTCGCGCCCGAGCCCACACGACAACTCCGGACCAACCTCCACCGCCACGAACGCGCCCTCCGGTGTCGCCGAATAGACGCCCCAACACCGCGCAACACCGTCGGCGCGCACCCCGCACGACCGGTTCCCCTCCGCTGCGATCGCCGTGAACACGCCGTGTGGCGCCTCGGCCGCGCCATGCTCGTTGACCCCCCAGCACGACACCGTCCCGTCAACGCGCAACCCGCACGTATGCGCCTCCCCAACAGCCACATAGGTGAACGGCACCGCCGGCGCCTCAACCGTCGACTCCGACTCCGAAGACCCGCCACACGCCACGGCCGCAACGACCGACATCACCAGCGCACCGGCAAGCAACGTGCGCCACCAGGCCCCGACCCCACCAGGAGCCGAGCGCCCGCACCCGATGCCCACGCCCGACGCGTCCCGCCACCGCCGCCGCCTACGACTCACACCGCGCCATGGTCTCTCCGCGCCTGCAGACATCAACATCGTCACCACCATGCAGGTAGTCCGTATCGTTGCCACCATCGAGCGCGTCGGCGCCCCAACCGCCGAAGAGCCAATCATCACCCGCGTCACCGTTCAAAGTATCACCACCGGTTCCGCCGGCCAGCCGGTCATCGTGGCCACCACCGAACAGCGTGTCATCACCGGGGCCACCCCACAGGACGTCGTTCTGAGTGTTCCCGCGCAACGTGTCGATGCCGGGGCCGCCCCACAGCGTGTCGCTGCCGACACCACCGGTGAGATCATCGTCGCCGGGGCCACCCCACAGGATGTCGTCACCGTTGCCGCCATAAAGCGTGTCATCACCCAAGCCGCCGTGGAGCGTGTCGTTGGCGGCGTGACCGGTCAGGTCGTCATCACCCGGGCCACCCCACAGGGTGTCGTCCTCACCGCCGCCGTTGAGAGTGTCTGCCCCCGCGCCGCCGTGGAGGACATCGTCGCGCCGGTTGCCTTCCAGCGTGTCGTCACCGGAGCCGCCCCACAAAACGTCGTCGCCGTTGCCGCCATAAAGCGTGTCGTCGCCGGAGCCGCCGAACAGCGAGTCGTCGCCGTCGTTGACGCCGATGCGGGTCTCGTTGCCGCCGTAGAGCGTGTCGTTCCCGGCGCCGCCGACGAGAACATCGTCGCCGTCGAGGCCGTAGATCACGTCATCGCCACCCAGACCGCAGATCACGTCATCACCACTCGTGCCGTGAATAACGTCATCGCCCTCAGTGCCGAGGATCGTGCAACGGCTGGTGCCAACAGTGATGCCCACCTGAGCCGTCGTGCACTCGCCGCGACTGTCACAGACCTGATAGGTGAACGAGTCAACGCCGTCGCTGCTGGGTGCCGTGTAGCGCACGTGGACTCCAAGATCAAGGGACGTGACGACCTCCGCAGTCCCCATTGTCGGCGTGACGGTAATCGACAGCGTCGTCGCCTCGAGGTCCTCGTCGGGATCGAAGTCGTTGTCCAACACGCCGATGAGCAGCATCTCGCTGGGAGTCGCGAACGCCGCATCGGCCCCAGCCACCGGCGCAACCGGCACCGGAATCGTCGCCGGTCGGAGGACGAGTTCGTAACCGTCGAATCCGTCACCGGCCGCGTCGTGGATCGTGTCTGCGAGGTCGACGCTGTAGATCGTGTCGAATCCCCGCCCGCCGTAGATTGTGTCCACGCTTGACCCGCCGTCGATGCGGTCGTCGCCGCGGCGGCCGTAGATCGTGTCGCGGCCCGCGCCGCCATCGATCCAATCGACCCCGTCACCGCCGATGATCACGTCGTTACCACCCTTGGCGTCGATGACGTGGAACGCGTGACGGTCGGTCACGTCGGGCACGCAAATCACGTCGTTGCCCTCGGTGCCCATGATGTCAACGACACCCGCGGTGCCGGTGATCGTGCAGCCCGCGTTCACCGTGACCGTCACCTCGGCGCGCACGCCGATGCCCCAATTGTCGTACACCCAGTAGCGGAACATATCGGCGCCGACGAAACCCGGATCCGGCATGTAAGTCACTGAACCATTCGTCGAGTCCACGACAACCGTGCCGTTGCCCACCGACTCCACACGCACTGACGTCGCGTCCAACGATCCGCCGGTCGGAGCCGTGTCGTTCGCGAGGACTGCGACACGCACCGCGCTGCCGGCGGGCGCGGCGGCCGCGTCGTCGGCAGCGCACGGCGCCGCGTCGGGATAGGCCACGATCGGCTGCGGCAAGACCGCGGTGAGCGTGCCACCGGACGGCGCAGTGCCGGTCGCCTCCACGAAGTACCACCTGGGCACAGGATCCACCGCCGCCGCGGGCGCCTCCGGCACGGTCCACTCCACCTCCAGAGCACCGTCCGCGTCAGCGGTTGCGGCGGGAGCCTGCACTGCCGCCAGCTGCGTTCCCGTCGCCGTCGCCCCGCTAATCGACAGCGTCACCGTCGAGTTGGCGGCAAAGCCGTTCGCAAGCAGGGTCACCTGACCACCCGGCGCGAACAGAACGCACTCCGCCGGCAACGCAACCGGGCGCGCCAGTAGAATCGCCGTGTCCGCCGGCAACTCAGTCGCAGACCCATCCGAACCGTCGCCCTCGTCCGACGATGCCTTCGCCGACTCCGCACCGCCGGTCGAGTCGCCGCCCGCCCGCCGATCGGGAAGTGGTCGCGGCTGCGGGTTCACCGGAAGACCCGCAGCGGTCAACAGCGCCTCCTCCGAGAGTTCAGGATTCAAGGCCAGCCGATTGCGCGCGCTGTGGATCTCGCCCTTGATGTAGTTCGTCAAGATGTCCGCGTAGGCCAGATGGCCATAAACGTTCGGGTGAAAGGAACGATCCGACGAATTCGGTGTACCCGGCGCCGGCTCGACACCATTGATCCAATCATCACCACTGCACTGATTGTGGCCCTCGAACCCCGCCGACACGTCAACATAGTGCACGCCGGCGCGGCCCGCCGCACGCCTTGCTCTCTCATTCACCCAGTCCGTCGCGTCCCGGACGAATCCTCTCTCCGCAGCCGTCACACTCAACCCCTTCTCCGATGGCGGCGTGACAGTGCCCGGATCCGGATTGGACAAACCCACAAGGGCGTCATACACGAACCTTCCGTTGTCCATCACGCGACGAGCCGTCAACACGTCACAACTCCCGAGACTCGCCGACTCGGGCGGAACCAGATACGGATAGCCAAGCACAAACACCGACGCCTCATGATCAGGCGACGACGTCGTCCGAGTGATCCGCTTCAACTCCAAATACACATCCACGAGCGTGTCCTCCAACTCGCTCAGCAGCACTTCGATACCCTTCGAAGCATCTGAGTCACTGAAGCTACCAAGAATAGAATTAACGTCACACACACTTCGGATACACGTATCGATGGCAGAGGAGAACCGCATATCGTTGCCGCCGATTGTCACCGTCACCATATCAACCGATCGACTACCGTCCTCGGTTCCCAAGGACACGGACTGTCGCGGCTCCCAATCGCCATTGACCACCAATTCTCCAGGCGGGGAGCCCAGATACTTGGTCGGAACCTCTCCGGAAATAGATGGCCGATCCGTGTGGGACTCGAGGGTCCTATTATCATCCAGATCCACCACCACGGTGTCGGGACGGAAAATGTTGTACGCAATCGCACCCGTACACGCGTATGTCGTCACAGTGAGGTCCGCTCCGAACGGGAAACCCCTCAACACCTGCGAATACGCCCGATCCCAACGCCGACACTCAGGATCCGACGGATGTTCGGTGTCGCTCTGCAACAGGTACGCGCCCGGCAGGTTTGCGCCGTCGAATATGCCGTCCGAGATTTCTCTACCGGCTTCGCCCGAAGAGTACGAATCACCGAGCGCCACATAGTTGACCGGCCGGAGTATCTTCACGAACGCATAGCGAAACGGGTCCACTCCGGCGTCGTACTGCCCGGGCGTGCCTTTGTCCAAGTAGACCCGAAAGATGTCAAGGTCGTCTCGGCGTTCGTCGCCGCTGATGCTCGCAGATCGGTAGGATATATGTAGATACCCTTCGCTAAATGAGATGCAACGGACATAGCACTCCACAATGGTTGAGCTATGAGAATCGAAACTCGGCCCACCGAGAAGCTCAACACCCATTCGACGCCAAGCAAACGGCTGAAGATCGCTGTCCGTTACTTGTATTGTCACCGTAGAGTCAGTTCCACTTCTGACATGCCTTGGTGTTACACTCGAGACGAGGAACTCCTTCGCCTCGTCCACGTCAACCAGCGAAATTGTCTGCGGCAGCACGCTCGGCCTGTCGGTCATGTCGGTCGTAAGACAATCGACAAGGGCACCACCGTGCCTGGTATATATGGAGTAGAGAAGGTCGCACCGGAAGAATCGCAATCCGCCCGGATCAAGATCAAAGGCCAATTCGGCGCCGAACAACGATGCCAAGTCGCTGCAAGCGACGAACCCCGTAGCATTCGGATTTCGCCACGTCACTTCGAACTGAACTGTCGTCAAGTCAACATCAAGAGGCCCATGGCATATGCGCCGGCTGCTAGTGACTCTGTCACCGGAAGTACCGCGACGGCCGCCATCAACTAAACCCCACTCAATATGACCAGACCAGTCGTCACTCGGGTAGTAGTAGTCCCACACAGAATCAGACACCGACGCGTCGGCATCACGTACGAACGCACCGGAGAGATTCACCCAATCCGGCACGGCACCAAGAGTCTGCGCAGACACGACATCCGCCGGAACGTTGAACGCCAGTCCCAGCGCAATAACCACCACCCCAATACAAGCGGTGACAAGGCGACGAGCGCGGCACAAGACCCGCGAACCGGCGAGCGCGGCGCCTACACGATTCCACCGAAGATGTCTCATGAGTTCCCCATCCTCCAATTTGTCGAACAAACGGTCGGCACCTTAGTGTAGTGGATGAGGAAAGATCGGGTAGGATGAATGGTCGGGTGGGATGAAATGTCGTGAACGATGAGCGCCGCACGCGCCCGAGTGTCTCGAGCCAGACACAGCGGCAGGCCGCTGCCGTGTGACCAAACCGAACGGTGACTCCGGCGACGACCTACCTCGACTCGGCGACCAGTAGGGTTCGGCCGGCGAAAGTGGCGGGGCTTGGCCCGCGCCGGGCCACCTCGGTAGTCTCCGCTGCGTCGCACGCACGCGCCCAGGCTCGGGGGGATACCACCGGGCAGGGTCGACCGAGCCGAACCAAGCGGAACCGAGCAAAGGGGTGTCGGTGAAGACCTACCCGACCGAACGCATTCGCAACGTGGCACTCGTGGGAGCCGGTGGCGCCGGGAAGACGATGCTGGCCGAGGCCATGCTCTTCCGGGCCGGTCTGCTGGACCGTATGGGCAGCGTCGAATCCGGAACCACCGTCTGCGACCACGAACCGGAGGAGCACGCCGCCGGCAGCTCGCAGGTCATGACCCTGGCGTCGTTCGAATGGAACGACCACAAGATCAACCTTCTCGACACCCCCGGGTCGTTCGACTTCGCCGGCGAGCAGTGGACCGCGATGGACGTGGCCGATCTTCTGATCCTGGTCGTGGACGCCACTGCGGGCGTGGACCACGCCACGGTGGATGTCTGGCGACGCGCCGCGGCGCGCGGCACACCTCGCTTGTTCTTCGTGAACAAGCTGGACCGCGAGCACGTCTCGTTCGACGCGGTGCTGGAGCAACTACGCGCCACCTTCGACAGCGGGGTGGCACCCCTGGAGTTGCCCATCTCCGAAGGGCCCGGATTGTGCGGCGTCGCCGACCTGCTGGCCGATTCCACGTGGCTCTACGAGGGCGAGACCATCACCGAGACGCCCCTTCCCGCCGAGATGGCCGAGCAGGTCGAGCAGGTACGCGAAGCCCTCGTCGAGGGCATCGTCGTGGCCGACGACGATCTGCTGGAGCGCTACCTGGAGGGCGATGTGCCGTCGGTAAAGGAGCTGGAGCAGGCGCTCGGCGAGGGAGTTGCCGACGCCTCCGTCTTCCCCGTGGTGTGCGGGTCGGCGACGACGCCCATCGGTGTGGACCGGCTCTGCAACTACATCTGCGGCATCGGCCCCTCACCCGCGGCGGCCCGCCGTCTGCACGACACCGACGGGCAGGACGTGACACTCTCCGCCGGGGCGGCGCCGGCGCTGCTGGTCTTCAAGACCACGGTCGATCCCTACCTCGGGGCGGTCTCGATATTCAGGGTCGCGACCGGCAACCTCCGGGCCGACACCGTCCTCACCAACTCCCGCACCGGCAACGGCGAGCGAGTGCGCACGCTGCTGCTCCTGCGGGGTGCCGGGAGCGAGGCCGTCACCGAACTCGCCCCCGGCGACATCGGCGCGGTGGCCAAACTGGCCGACACCGCCACCGGTGACACCCTCGGAGACGGCTCGACGGTGCTCGCCGCACCGGTCCTGCCCGAGCCGATGCTGTCGTTCGCGGTGGTGCCCCGCAGCAAGGCCGACGAGGACAAGCTCTCCCAAGCCCTACGCCGCCTCTGTGGCGAGGATCCGTCGCTGCGCGTGACGCGCCCCGTCGAGACGCGCCAGACCCTGCTGTCGGGCCTCGGCGACATGCACCTGCGTACCTCCCTGAAACGGATCGAGCGCAAGTTCAACGTCGGCGTGGACATCGAGGATCTGCGGGTTCCGTTCCGGGAGACGATCACCGCCTCCGCCACGGCGGAGGGCAAGCACAAGAAGCAGACCGGCGGTCACGGCCAGTTCGGCATCGCTCACGTCCGTCTCGAGCCGCTGCCGCGGGGGACAGGGTTCGAGTTCGCCGACGACATCAAGGGGGGCGTCATCCCCCGGCAGTACATCCCGGCCGTGGAGGCGGGCATCAGGGAGGCCATGGAGAACGGCGGCAAGCACGGCTACCCGGTCGTGGACCTGCGGGCCACCGTCTACGACGGGAAGTACCACTCGGTGGACTCGTCGGAGATGAGCTTCAAGATGGCCGGGCGGCTGGCGTTCAACGCCGCCATGGCCGAGGCCCGACCGGTGGTCCTCGAGCCGGTCTCGCACGTGGATGTGAGCGCCCCCGGCGAGTGCCTCGGCGACGTTATCGGTGATCTGTCCTCGCGGCGTGCCATCGTGCAGGGGACCGACCCCGGCGACTACGGACGGCAGCACATCAGGGCACTGGTACCGGAATCGGAACTGGTGCGCTACGCCATCGACCTGCGCTCCATCACCGGGGGACGAGGCACCTTCACCGCCGCCCACGACCACTACGCGGTTCTACCCGGCACTCCCCGCTGAGCCTTCGAACCCCGGTCCGGGGAGTCACCGTCGGCGTCGAGTGAGCGCATCCCGTCCCACCACCTCACGACGAAGCCCAGGTAAGCCACCAGCACCAGACCGTTCGCGGCGAACACGACGCGCAGGCCCACGAGGTCGCCGATCCATCCTCCCACCAGGGCGCCCACGGGCCAGCCGCAGAAGATTCCCATGACGTAGAGCGACAGCGCCCGGCCGCGCATCTCCTCGGCCACCTGCGTCTGGATGGCGGTGTTCATGGAGATGGCGATGCACACGTGTGCCACACCGCTGACGAAGTAGCCGGCCAACCCCACCGGGTAGGAGGTGGTGGCCGCCGCCAGCAGCGGCGCCGCCGCGTACAGCACCAGACCCCAGCGGGCCACGCGGGAGCGCTCCACGCCGTCGCCGTAGGCGATGATCACCACCGACCCCATGACCGAGCCGACCCCGGCGGCGGTGATCAGCCCCGCCAGCCCCGTCTCGCCCACACCGAAGTCCTCGCTCGCCAGGCCGGCGGCCAGATGCAGTATGGCGCCACCGAAGTAGGCGATGACGAAGCCGGTGACAATGGCCTGCAACAGTGACGCCCGGCGCCGCACGTACCGGAGGCCCTCCAGGAGGAAGGCGCCGATCCGCTCTCGCGGCGCCGCCGGAACCGCCCGCGGGCGCACGACGGCGATCACCAGGAGCAGCAGGGCGAACGTGGCGGCGTTTGCCATGAAGATTGCGCCGGCCCCGACCAGATGCAGCAACCCCGCGCCGGTGAGCGGCCCGATCGCCCGGGACGCCGTGAACTGCGCGGAGTTCAGGCGGATGGCCGACAGGAGGCCGGCGGGGGGCACCAACTGCGGCACCAGGGCCTGCCAGCTGGCGGCCTGCACACCCAGGGCCATCCCGACGATGAGGTTCAGGCCCAGGATGCGCCACGGGGTCAGCTCGCCTGCCTGCCACAGCACTGCATAGACGCCGCAGGTGAGCGTCTGCACCGTAAGCGTCACGATCAGAACCTTCCGACGGGAGAACCGGTCCGCCAGCACGCCCGCCACGGGGGTCATCGCCACCGCTGGAATCAGCGAGGTGAAGGCGGCCGCCCCCACCCAGGTGTTGGAGGCGGTCATGTCCCACATGATGTACGGGACCGCGAACTGCTGCATCCAGTTGGCGCTACTGGAGATCAGGGCGGCCGACCAGAAGAAGGCGAAATCCCGATGGCTGAGCGCTCCCAACGCGGCCGGCAGGCGCCGTCCGGTTCGGTTCGGGAACATCAGGCGAGCCTAGGACTGCCGGGGGCGGGCACCTCCACGCCTCTGGACCCGGCGCCGGCAGCGCATAAGCTCGTCAAGATGAGGAGACCGACCGCCGCGGTGACCGGCCGGACGGCCGGTACGGCTCGGCGGCGCCGCGGGCTTGGTCTCGGCGTTGCTCTGGTACTCGCCGCGCTCGCCGTCGGGGGCGTCGGCGCCTCGCCGGCATCGGCGCACACCCGTCTGCTGGAAACCGTTCCTGCCAACCGCAGCATCGCTGCCAACCCGCCGGAGCGCCTCACGCTGGTCTTTGCCGAGGCGGTGGATCCCCGCACCGTGCAACTCGACGTGATCGCCGTCGGGGGCGAGACCATCGCCGGGGCGTCACTGCTCACGCCCGCAGGCAGCGATCAAGCGATCATCGAGTTCGCTCTGCCGCGCCTGGCCGATGGCGTGTACGGACTCTCATGGGTAACCGTCGGCCCCGACGGCCACCGTGTGGCAGGGGAGGTGGTGCTGGGCGTCGGTGTCGTCGACGGCGACACCGTGGCAACGGTCGGCTTTGCAGGCACACCGCCCCTGGAGCGCGCACTGGAGATCCTCAGCGGCGCGGGCCGGTACCTCTGGTACTTCGGCCTCGCCCTCGTGGCGGGCGCGATGTTTGTCCTGGGCTGGGGGCTGCGCCCCGGCGATGTAGCCCGGTCACCGGCGGGAGGCCTCCTGCGAGCCCGTGCCCGGCGAGCGCTCGTGGTGGGAGCCGTGGTGCTGCACGTCGGCATACTCCTGCGGGCGGGAGCCACGATCACCGTGGTTACCCGCGGCTACCGAAGCGGTTCGCTCGGTGAGGACCTGCGCCTGGCCCTCACCGACGGGATGGGGTTGACCCTGCTGCTGGCCGTCGTGGGTGCCGGCGCGCTGGTGCTGTGGGCGCCTCGTCTCGGCCACGTGCGCTCGGGTTGGACCCTGCTGCAAGCCGGCCTCGGGGTGATGGCGCTCATTGCCGTCGCGGCGGCCACGAGCCACACCTCGGTGCTTTCGGAGGACCCATTCGGGATCTGGGTGTCCACGCTGCATCTCGTCGCCTCGAGTCTCTGGCTGGGGCCGCTGCTGATCGTCGGCTGGGTGACCGCGTCGTCGGCTTGGCGTGAACGCCCTGCGGTGGAGCGCTCGGCCGCCGTGGCCGAACTGTTCGGCCGTTTCGTGCCCGTGGCGCTCGGGGCGTTCCTGGTGCTCGTGCTGACCGGCCTGCGCTCGGCCTGGCTGCTGGCCGGCGCTGAGTTCTTCTCCTGGTCGGGCTACAGCACGACTCTGCTGGTCAAGTTGGCGCTGGTGGCACTGGTCGTTCTGCCGTTGGCGCTGTACCACGACAGCCGCCTGGGTTGGCTGGCCGGGCGGCTGCGGGCCGGCGTCGGCCGGCGTCTGGGGGCCGCCTCGGCGCGATCGCTGCGCCTCGAGGCCGGCGCCCTGGGTGCGGTGCTCGTGGTGGCGGCCGTGCTGGCCGGACTGAACCCGGCGATCTTCGGCGGAGACGGCGACGGTGGGGGAGCGACGGCGGTGGCAACCCTGGGGGCCGAACCCGCCTCCGACGCAGTGCTGTTGCTGGACGACGCTCCTCCCGAGAATGTCGAGGAGTGTGCCGAGCGCACCGTCGGGCAGGCCAATTGCTACCGGGACTACTTCGCCGAGGTGATGCGTATCGAGGGCGCCGACGTGGCCGTCGCCGAGATCAACGCCTTGTCCGAGACCGACGAGTTCATCGCCCGCGACTGCCACCAGGTGGTGCACGACCTGGGCAACGACGCCGCCGACTGGTACGGCGACGTGGGAATCGCCCTCACGTTCGAGGGCTCCGCCTGCTGGTCGGGCTACTACCACGGCGTCGTGGAGTACGCCATCTCACAGTTCGGGGGCAGCGAGCTGTACGACGAGATGCCGGGGATCTGCACCAGCGCCGCCACCGACGAGTACTCCTTCACCCACTACAACTGCGTCCACGGTCTCGGCCATGGCATCATGCTGAACCTCGATGGTGACCTTTTCGGCTCGATCCCGTACTGCGAGGCGCTGCCCGACCACTGGGAACTCAGCTCGTGCGTGGGTGGCGCCCTGATGGAGAACGTGGTGTCGGCCCAGCAGGGAATACCCACCGACCTGCGCACCGACGACCTGATCTACCCCTGCAACGTCATCGGCGAGGACTACGTCGACGAATGCTTCGCCATGCAGACATCCTGGATGCTCTACCAACTCGGCTACGCGGACGAGAACTTCGCCGAGGCGTTCGCCATCTGCGACGGCGTGCGTGAGGACATGGTGGACAACTGCTACCGCAGCATGGGTCGGGATGTCAGCGGTTCGTCGCTTCTGGAGGTGACCCGGATCGTGCGGCTGTGCTCCCTGGGTGACCTGGACCACCAGGAGGAGTGCTACGTGGGCGCATCCCTGAACGCGGTCTACAACGACCACGGCACGACCATGGCCACCGCGCTCTGTGAGGCCATTCCGACCCGCATGCAACAGGCGTGTTATGCCGCCCGCGACCGCGCCGCGGGCACGTTCTGAGCCGCTCACGTGTGCACTCGTCGCAAGGCCTAGCATCCGCTGACGTGGACACCGCTAACCCGTACAGCATCAAGCACGTCGCCGTCCTGGACGGCGAGGTCACCGGAGCCGGCATCGCCCAGGTCCTGGCCGTCGCCGGCTACACGGTGACGCTGTGCACCGACGCCGAGGCCCTCGGAGCGGCCCGCGCCGAGGTGGACGAGGGTCGTTTCGGCCTGCTCGCCGCGACCGACGCCGGCCGACTGAGCGGGGCCGAACGCCGGGCCGCCCTGGAGCGGATGGCGTTCACCGATGCGCCGCAGGAGGCCCTCGCCTCGGCGGATCTCGTGATTCTCAGCGACCCCGATTCGGTCGACGCGCCCGCGGCCACCCTGGCGCAGATCGAGGGTGCTACCGCGGCGCATACGATCCTGGCCTGCAACTCCGCGGGGGACTCCGTGGCCACCATGGCCGCCGCCCTGCGGCGTCCCGACCGCCTGATCGGCTGGCGCTGGGGCTGGCCTGCCCCGACGAACAAGTTGGCGGAGATCGTGCGCGGCCCGCAGACCGCCCCCGAGGTGCTCGCGACCGTCGTACAGGTAGCCCGGAGCGTCGACAAGAACCCTGTCGTCGTGGCCGACGCACCTGAGGCCTGGGGGTACGTTACGAACCGCGTCTGGAGGGCCCTGCAGGCAGAAGCCTCCCGGATCGTGGCGGAGAACGTCGCCACAGCCGAGCAGGTGGATCAACTCGTCGTCGACTGCTTCGGCTGGCCCAGCGGACCCTTCGGCCGCGGCGTCTGAGCGCGGCGAGCCGCCGCCCGGCGCTCAGAGCCGGGCCAAGAGCTGCTGAACGACCGCCTCGATGGGCGGGCCCGGGGCGCCGGTAAGGCTCTCCAGGGTGAACATGATGATGGTCTCGTCGTCGCGGCGGCCCACCTCGGCGAGGAGTTGTCCCGCGGCGGTACCCGGCGCCTCGACGAGGATCTGCAGGGTGAGCGACGCGGTATCGACCCCGCTCACTTCACCCACTGACGGCGCGGCGGCGCGCAGTCGCCGGAAGACCTCCTCCGGTGACCGCCGGTCGGCCACAGCATCGCGGAGCGGAGCGGCGCCGGTCGCCGGGCGCTCGGGTTGTGGCACCGGATCGCCCGCAGCCCCAGAAGGCCTCGGTGCCCGAGGAGCCGGCGTCGGTCGTCGGGGCGGGGACGGTCGAGGCGACGGAAGGCGCAGCGGACGCCGGCCGCCGTCGGTGGCCTCCTCCAGGGCGGCATAGGCGGCGGTCAGTCCGGCCGTGCGGTCAGCGGCACCCGGCTCGTCGGTCAGATCAGGATGGTGGGCACGCAGCAGGCGCCGATAGGAGGCTCGGATCTGCTCCCAGGTGGCGTCCGGGGCCACGTTTAGCACGGCCAGAGCCTCAGCGACCTCCACGGGGGTTCCCCGTCAAGCCCTCACCGGAGGGTCGACGCCTGGCTGACCGGACCACCGGCGCCAGGACCGTCGCGCCCCAGCGCACTGCTCATCGGCGGCCGCCGGTCACGAGGGCCTCAGACGAAGGCGGAGGCGAAGATGAGCGACACGATCGTCATGACCTTGATGAGGATGTTCATGGAAGGTCCAGCGGTGTCCTTGAAGGGATCCCCCACGGTGTCGCCGACGACGGCAGCCTTGTGTGCCTCCGAGCCCTTGCCGCCGTGGTGGCCGGCCTCGATGTACTTCTTGGCGTTGTCCCAGGCGCCGCCGGAGTTGGCCATGAAGATGGCCAACGCGAAGCCCGACACCAGTGCCCCCGCCAGGAAGCCGCCCAGCGTGTCGATATCGATGAAGCCGATGATCAGCGGCGCGGCGATGGCCAGCCCGCCGGGCACGAGCATCTCCCGCAGGGAGGCCCGAGTGGAGATGTCCACGCAGCGCGACGAGTCGGGCTGCACACCCTCGACGCCCTCGCGCAACCCCGGGATCTCCCGGAACTGCCGCCGAACCTCCTCGATCATCTTGTTGGCGGCCCGCCCGACGGCGTCGATCGTGAGCGCGGCGAACAGGAACGGCAGCATGACACCCAGGAACAACCCGATGAAGACGTCCACGCCGGAGAGATCCAGGGTCAGGACACCGCCCTCGGCACCGATGGCCTCCTTGAAGGCGGCGAACAGAGCCAAGGCCGTGACGGCGGCGGAGCCCACGGCGAACCCCTTGGCGACCGCGGCGGTGGTGTTGCCCAGGGAGTCCAGCGAGTCGGTCACCTCCCGCACCTCGGCGGGCAACTCGGCCATCTCGGCAATGCCCCCGGCGTTGTCGGCGATGGGACCGTAGGCGTCCACGGCCACAACCACGCCGGTGGTTGCCAGCATCCCGATGGCGGCGATGGCCACGCCGTAGATCCCCCCGGAGAGGCCCCCGGAGAGGCCGACAGCGCCGAGCGTGGCATCGCCCACCCAGTAGGCCAGGCCCACGGCCGTCACGATGAGCCCCACCGAGGCGGCCACCGACATCATCCCGGAGGAGAGGCCGGAGAGGATCGTGGTGGCCGGGCCGGTTTGGGTCTGCCGGGCGATCTGGCGGACGGGCGGGTAGTGGTCGCTGGTCCACACCTCGGCCACCTTGCCGATGGCGTAACCCACCGCGATGCCGCACACCACCGCCAGAGGCAGGCCCCAGGCGGCGCTGCCGTCGAAGACAATCGCCCCGGCGGCGAACACCCCGCCGAGGGTGAGGACCATGGCGGTGTTGGTGCCCCGGTGCAGCGCCGCGGCCAGGTCCTTGACCCGCGACGTCTCGCCGGCACGAACCGCGAAGGCGCCGATGATCGACGCCACCATGCCGACGAACGCCACCAGGAAGGGGAATAGCAGCAGGTCACCCAGCAGCCCCTCGCCGGCGCCGGCGACCGACGCAGATCCGTAGGCGAACCAGACGTAGGCCACCGGGGCGATGATGGCCCCTGCGTAGCTCTCGAAGAGGTCCGCCCCCATGCCGGCCACGTCACCCACGTTGTCGCCCACGTTGTCGGCGATCGTGGCGGGGTTACGGGGGTCGTCCTCGGGGATGCCGGCCTCCACCTTGCCCACGAGGTCGGCGCCCACGTCGGCGGCCTTCGTGAAGATCCCCCCGCCGACGCGGCTGAACAGCGCTATGGAGCTGGCGCCGAGGCCGTACGCGGTGAGCACCTGGAAGGCGTCGAGGTGCTCCAGCCACACCACGAAGAGCAGGTAGCAGAAGCTGAGGCCCAGGAGGCTCAGGCCGGCCACGGAGAAGCCCATGACGGCGCCGCCGCGGAACGCCAGCGGCAGGGCGCGCTGCGGGCCGGTGCGGGCGGCGTGGGTGGTGCGGGCGTTGGCCATGGTGGCCACCGTCATCCCGATCCAGCCCGCCCCCGCGGAGAGCAGGGCGCCCAGGAAGTAGGCGATGGCTCCCATTGCGCCCCAGTCGAGGAGCAGCACCATCAGCGCGATCATGATGACGACGAAGCCGGCCACCCAGCGGTACTCCCGCCGCAGGAAGGTGCGCGCTCCGTCTGCGATGGCCTCCATGAGTTGCACCATGCGAGGGGTACCAGGATCGGCGGCACGCACGTACCGGTAGAAGAACCCTGCCAGGGCCAGCGCCGCCAGCGCTATGCCTCCTGCCAGATAAGGAATCGCCTGCACTCCGAAAACCTCCTCGGTGCCAAAAGTCCACCGAAAGCTACCAGCGGACCCCTGCCGGCCGGTCGATTTGCCCGGAGCCGGTCCCTCGGACCGACGCGACGGTGCAGCCACGAACGTGGTGCAACATCGCGGCGCGGTGATCTCGCTAGAGTTCCGTCCGGTGGAGGTGTCCGCACGACAGGCTCAAACCCGCCTCCGACGCCGTGCTCTGCCGGCGTCGATGCAGGCTGTTTCCTCCGAACTGTTGGCGTCACATGTCTGGGGTATCCCGGAGATGCACGCCGCCGGGATCGTGGGGGCCTTCATTGCCGACGACGGCGAGATCAGCCTGTGGCCCGTCGTGGCCCGGCTTTGGGCGGACGGTGTGGCCGTTACCGTGCCCGCCATCGACGATGCCGACAATCTGATCTTCCTGCGCTGGCACCAGGGCGCCGATCTGACGCCGGGGCGCTTCGGGATCCCGGTGCCGCGCCGGGCCGAAACCGTTGACGTCCTCGGACACGACGTGATCCTCCTCTCGGGGGTTCTGTTCGGCCCGCACGGCACACGGGTCGGCCGCGGGCGGGGCTACTACGACCGCGCTCTGGCCTACCGCAACCGCCCGACGCCGCTTCCGCCGCCGGACGGACCGCTGCTGATCGGTGTTGGACACGTCTTCCAGTGGATGCCCGAGCTGTGCCGCCGCGCCCAGGACGTGGCTGTCGACGCCTTCGTCTCGCCCGCCGGGGTGCGGCGCTTCGGGAAGGAGTCCGCGCCGTGGAACTGACCCACGACGAAGACCGCGACGCCGAGGCGACCGATCCGCCGGATCCGAGTCGGCTGGTCATAACTCCGGCGACCACCGCCCGGTTGCCATGAGGATCGTCATCGTCGGCGCCGGCGAGGTGGGTTCGTACCTGGCCGAACGGCTCACCAAGGAGAAGCACAACGTCGTCGTCATCGAGCAGGACGCCGAGCGGGCGCATCATGTCGAGCAGCACATCGACGCGCTCGTTCTGAACGGCAGCGGCAGCCATCCCGACGTCCTGGCGGAGGCACGCATCGACAGCGCCGAACTGCTCGTGGCTGTGACGACCAACGACGAGACCAACCTCGTGGCGTGCATGCTCGCACGACAGGCGGGCGTGGCACGCACGATCGCACGCATCGAGGCGGCCGCCCTGCGCGCACCGGGCGCCCGCAACCTGCTGGCGGCCATGGGGGCCGACATCGTGATCGACCCCGACGAGGAAACGGCGGGAGAGATCCTCTCGCTCCTGGACTATCCCGGCGCCACGGAGATCAACAAGCTGGCCGACGGCAGGGTCACCGTCATCGGCACCGTTCTGGGTGCCAACTCCGAACTTGTGGGCCACCCCCTGTCGGAGAGCTATGCCCCCTACGGCGCGGACTGGAACTTCCTTATCGGCGCCGTCTCCCGCGGCAACAGCACGATCATCCCGCGCAGCGACATGGTCCTGCAGGAGGGCGACGTGGTCCGGATCGTGAATCTGGGAACCGTATCGAACGAGCTGCGACGCCTCATGGGGCTGCTGCACGACCGTCCGCACCGGGTGATGCTCCTCGGCGGCGGGCGCACGGGCGAGATGGTGGCGCGCCGGCTGGTGGACATGCACTCCGAGGTGAGCCTCGTGGAGCGAAGCTCCGAACGTGCCCGGCAACTGGCCGAATGCCTCGACGACGTGCTGATCCTGCACGGCGACATCACTGACGCCGAGTTACTCGAGCAGGAGGGTGTGGCCGACCACGACGCCGTGGTGGCTGTCACCGGCAACGACGAGGACAACATCCTGGCGTGCCTGTACGCCAAGTCCATGGGCGTCCCGGAGACGGTCGCTCTGCTGCACCGCCTGGAGTTCCTGCCGCTGCTGCGCACCCTGGGTATCGACGGCGCCCTCTCACCGCGCACGGCCTGCGCCAACGGCGTGCTGCGGATCATCCGCGGCGGCGTGCAGGTGGCGACCTACCTGGACATGGACATCGAGGTCCTGGAGCTGACCGTCGAAGCGGGGAGCAGCGCGGACGGGCGGCGGATCGGTGACCTGCACTTGCCCAAGGACGTGCTGATCGCCGCCGTGGTGCGCGACGGCACCTCGATGATCGGCCGCGGTCGCACCGTTCTGCAGACCCAGGACCACCTCGTGATCCTGGCTCGCCCGAAGGCGGTCGCCGCAGCTCGCAAACGGTTCGAGTGAGGGCCGCGGTGGGCCCGCCGGCCTCGGGCGGATCCGCCCGCGCCCGGACGCAGCAGCGAGCGGCGTTCATCCTGGCCGTCTGGACCTCCGCCTGGGCGGCGGTGGCCTGCGGTATGGCGCTCATTGTCTCGGGCCCGCTTGGTCTCGCCGACGGCACCGAGGGGATCGCTTTGCTGTCGCTGGGCGCTGCCTGCACCATCGGTGGCGGCCTGACGCTGGGCCGGCTGCGAGCCCCGCAGAGCCCGGCACCGATGGCGGTCTTCGTCGCGGCCTGCGGCACCTGGGCGGCGATGGTGGCTATCTCGACGGTGGCCTACCTCGCCACCGGCACCACCGGATCGCCGGCCGACGCCATCTTCGAGTCGGTCGCCGGTTTCTGCACGACGAACCTGAGTGTCCTTGCCGATCTCGCATCTGTCGGGCACGGCGTGCTCTTCTGGCGAGCCTCGACACAGTGGCTGGGGGGGTTTGCGAGCCTCGTACTGCTGGCGGCGGCACTGCCCCTGTACGTCCCGGTGCTGTCGCTCCCCGGCGAGGACGGAGCCGCGCAGGACAGGCATTCTGTCCCGCCTTTCGGGACACAGCTACGCCGACTCGCCGCGGTCTATGGCACCGTGAGCGTGCTTTGTGCCGGCGCGTACGCCGCCGTCGGTATGGGGGCCTTCGATGCGGTCACCTACGCCTTCACGACCGTCTCCACCGGCGGCTTCGGCAACCACGACGCCGGCTTGGGGCAGTTCGGCTCGACCGCGGTGGAGTGGGTGGCGGTCGCGTTCATGGCCCTCGCCGGGGTGAGCGTCGTGACGCTGTGGTGGGTGCTGCGGGGCCGGCCACGCGTGCTCCGGCAGTCTTTCGAGTTGCGGATCTACCTGGCGGTCCTGGTCGTGGCCACGGCGCTGCTCACGATCTGGACCTGGGACGCCGCGGGCGGGGTGGCCGCGCTGCGCCGCAGCGCCTTCAACGTGACCGCGGCCATGAGCAGCACCGGCTTCGGACACGTCGACGCCTCGGGGTGGATCTGGGGAGCGCAGATCCTGCTCCTGGCGTTGATCGCCACGGGTGGCATGGCCGGCACGGCAGGGGGCGGTCTGCGGTTGCGGCCCGCCATCGCCGCGGTCCGCTACGCCTACCGGGAACTGGTCACCGAGATCCACCCCCACACGGTGCACGTGGTGAAGATCGGCCGGCGCTCGGTGCCGGAGGGGACTCTGGCGCTGCTGAACGGCTACCAGGTGCTGTTCGCGGTGGCCGTCCTGGCGGGGGTGTTCGGCCTGGGCCTCGCCGGCATGGATCTCTGGGCCGGCGCCAGCGCCTCGATCAGCGCGCTCGCCACGACGGGTCCCGCACCGGGTGCCGATCTGGGTGCACTCGGCGGCGGTGAGCAGATCGTTCTGGCGGTGCTCATGGTGCTGGGGCGGCTTTCCTTCTTCCCGCTTATCGTGGTCGCCGGAGGGGCCGTGACCGGGACGCGCCGCCTGCTGCTGTCTGAGCGATCCAACGGTCGCAGGACGCACTCATGAGACGGACACTCCGGGGCGTCTCCGAGTTCTCGCTCGTGCCACACCCAAGGCACCGCCAGAACCTCTCGCTGCACGTCGTCGGTCTGGCCCTCCTGCTCCTCGTCCCGGGGATGCTCCTCGCGACGCTCGTGGAGTGGGGCTCGGCGACCTCCGATGGCGAGAGGCCGTTGCTCGCCGCCGCGCTGATCACGGCCGCGGTCGGGGTGATCCTCTTCAGGGGGTTCCGGCCTCCCGACGATGTGCGACCCGCGGACGTTTTCCCCGTCGTGGTGTGGACCTGGCTGTCCTGCTCGGTCCTGGGCGCCCTGCCGTACGTGCTGGACGCCGACTTCTTCGGCTGGCCGCAGTGGGACTCGGCGCTGTTCGAGTCGATCTCCGGGTTCACCGCCTCGGGCTCGACGGTGCTGGTTGACATCGACTCGCACGGCCGCGGCATGTTGCTGTGGCGGCAGCTCACGCAGTGGTACGGCGGGATGGGGATGGTCGTGCTGGCGGTGAGCGTGCTGCCGTTGCTGGGCGTGGGCGGCCAGGAGCTGATGCGCACCGAGACGCCCGGACCCGAAAGCGACCGCCTGGCGCCGCGCATCAGCGACACCGCCAAGCGCCTCTGGCTGGTCTACGCCGGACTCACCGTGGCGATCGCCGTGGCGCTCTTCGCCGTTCCGGGAGTGGGCCTCTACGACGCCGTGGCGCACGCCCTCACTGCCGCGGGCACTGGGGGATTCTCGCCCTACGGCGGCTCGATCGGCCACTTCGAGTCGCTCGGGGCCGAGCTGGTGATGGCCACCGGGATGATCGCCGGGGCCATGAGCTTCAGCCTTCACTACCGGGCGCTGCGGGGGGATTGGCGCGCCTACGGGCGGGCCAACGACCAGATGCTGTTCCTGAAGATCCTCGCCTCCGCCACGATGGTCATCACGTTGCTGCTGTGGCTGCGCCAGGGGGCGTCGTTCGGCCTCTCGCTCCGCGACGCCTTCTTCAACGTGGTGACGCTGGCCACCAGCGGCGGGTTCCACAACATCCGCCCCGGCGGGCTGGGGGATTTCGCCGCCTGGACGCCGCCGGCGCAGGTGGTGCTGGGGGTGCTGATGCTGATCGGCGGGGGAGCGGGCTCCACCTCGGGGGGCATGAAGGTGTTCCGCGCCCAGATCTCCGCCGCGCACGCCCTGCGCACGGTCCGCCTGGCCCGCAGGCCCCGCTCGGTGGTGCCGGTCAAGCTGGGCGGGGCGGTCATCCCCGAGCAGGTGGTCGGCCGGGTGCTGGCCTTCGGGACCCTCTACATCATGTCCTTCGGGGTGGGGACGCTGATCGTGGCGTCGCTCGGCGCCGATCCGGTCACCGCGGTCTCCGGTGTGATCAGCGCCCTGTCAAACATGGGCCCAGCGCTGGGTGAGGCCGGCCCGTCCTCCAACTTCACGGTCTTCCCCCGCTCCGCCCGGCTGGTCCTGGCCGGCCTGATGATCGTCGGCCGCCTCGAGATCACCGCCGTCTTCCTGGGCGCGGCGGTCATCATCCGTCACCTGCTCCGGCGCCGCTAGCTGTGATAGCCCGGAAGGTTGCACGGTTCATCGGCAGTGCAGGTCGTGCGCTGGACAGTGGATTCCGGCCTCCGCCGGAATGACGAGGCAGGGGGTCGGAGCCCGGCGGCGCGCCAGCGCCGGCGCGTCGTTGCTCAGCGGAAGTCTCGTGAGGCGGGGGCCCTGGCAACCGGCAGCGCTTCGAGTTTGTCGGCGACGACGTTCACGACCCCGTCGGAGCGTTCGAGCCTGCCCCGCACGAGTAGCGCCGGTGCGTTCCCGGCCGCCTTCCTGTAGCGCTGCCAGCAACCCTTCGAGATCACGACGTTGATCAGCCCGGTCTCGTCCTCGAGGCTGAGAAAGGTGACGCCGCCGGCAGTGGCGGGGCGCTGGCGGTGGGTCACCACCCCGCCGACGTGGACCCGCCCCCCGCTCGGGCACTCGGTGAGTCCGGTGGCGGTCACCACGCCGAGAGCGGCGAGTTCGGCCCGGATGTAGCGGGTTGGATGGCCGTCGGGGGCGACGCCGGTGGCCCAGAGGTCGGCTCCGGACAGTTCCTGCGGCGACATGGCCGGCAACGAGGGTGCTTCGGCACCGGTCACGATGCCCGGCAGGTGGTCGACGGCCGTGCGGGCAATCGCCCCGGCCGTCCAGAGCGCCGAGCGACGGTCGATTCCGAAGCACCCGAAGGCTCCGGCGGTGGCCAGCGCCTCCAGCACCGCGAGCGACACGTCGGGCACCCGTCGGCGTAGATCCTCCATGGAGCGGTAGGGGCGGCCGGCGTCGAGCGCCGCCGCCAGGTCCTTGCCGACCCCCCGCACGTAGTCGAGGCCGAGCCGCACCGCCCAGCCGCCGGTGGAGTCCTCGGCCGGCTCCAGGGTGGCCACCGCCGCCGAGGCGTTGAGATCGGGGGTGTGCACGACAACACCGTGACGGCGGGCGTCACCGACGAGGGTGTGGGGTGACCAGAACCCCATTGGTTGGGCCCTGAGCAGGGCCGCGCAGAACGCCGCCGGGTAGTGGAGCTTGATCCACGATGAGGCATAGACGAGGTACGAGAACGACACGGCGTGGCTCTCGGGGAATCCGTAGTTGGCGAAGGCGTCGAGCTTGCGCCAGATCTGCTCGCAGACGTCGTCGGTGATGCCGTTGGCCCGCATGCCGTCGAAGAACCGGCCCTTCAACCGCTCCAGCCGCTCCCGGCTGCGCTTCGAGCCGATCGCCTGGCGGAGCCGGTCGGCCTCGGCGGGTGAGAACCCGGCCACGTCGATGGCGATCTGCATCAACTGCTCCTGGAAGAGCGGCACACCGAGGGTCTTGGCGAGCGCCTTCTCGAGCAACCGGTGGGGGTAGGTGACCGCTTCGGTGCCGTTGCGGCGCCGGATGTAAGGGTGTACCGAACCGCCCTGGATGGGTCCGGGCCGGATGAGGGCGACCTCGACGACGAGGTCGTAGAAACATCGGGGCTTCAGCCGGGGGAGTGTGGCCATCTGGGCACGTGACTCGATCTGGAAGACGCCGATCGTGTCGGCCTTCTGGAGCATCTCGTAGACCTCGGGCTCCTGGGGGAGCGCGGCGAGGTCGATCTCGACACCGCCGTGGTCACCGACGAGATCGATGGCGTAGTGGAGCACGGACAGCATCCCGAGCCCGAGCAGGTCGAACTTGACCAGCCCGACCGCCGCGCAGTCGTCCTTGTCCCACTGCAGGACGCTGCGGCCCTTCATGCGTCCCCACTCCACAGGGCACACCTCGATCACGGGCCGGTCGCAGATGACCATCCCGCCGGAGTGGATCCCGAGGTGGCGGGGGAAGTGTTCGATCTCCGCGGCGAGTTCGAGCACCGGCATCGGGATCGAGTTGTCGGGGTCGACCGCCTGCTCCCGGATGCCGCGCCGGTGGTCGGTCTGCTTGGAGAACCCGTCCCGGCGACCGGTCCCGTGGCCCAGCGCCCCGGCCACGTCGCGGATCGCCGAGCGGGACCGGTAGGTGATGACGTTGGCCACCTGGGCGCATCGGTGGCGCCCGTAACGGTCGTAGACGTACTGGATGACCTCCTCGCGGCGGTCGCTCTCGATGTCGATATCGATGTCGGGCGGCCCGTCGCGCTCGGGGGACAGGAACCGCTCGAAGAGCAAACCCAGCGCAACGGCGTCCACGTTGGTGATGCCGAGGACGTAGCACACCGCCGAGTTGGCCGCCGATCCCCGGCCCTGACAGAGGATGCCGGCTCGGTGGCAGAACTCGACGATGTCCCACACGACGAGGAAATAGCCAGGGAATCCGAGGGTCCCGATGAGGTCGAGTTCCCGGTCGAGCTGTGCCCAGGCCCCCTCGACCCGCTCGGCGTCGCGGGAGCCATAGCGGCGGGCGCCGCCCTCGGCAACGAGTCGGCGCAGATAGCCCGTCTCGTCGAGACCGTCGGGGCAGGGGTAGGGCGGCAGTTCCGGGGCGACGAGTTGCAGATCGAACGCGCACTCGAGCCCCAGGGCCGCGGCCCTGCGCACCGCGCCGGGCCAGCGGGCGAAGCGTGCCGCCTGCTCCTCGCCGGAACGCAGGTGGCGGCCCACCGGGGGAAGCAGGCCGTCGATCTCGTCGAGGCTGCGGCGGGCGCGCACCGCGGCCACGGTGGCGGCGAGTCGCCCGCGCCCCACCGAGTGGTGATGGACGTTGCCGCTCGCCACCACAGCGAGGCCGGCGCGTTCGGCCAGATCGGCGAGGCCGTCGTTGCGTACCGAGTCGGCGGGCAGGCCATGGTCCCACAACTCGACGGCCACGTTGGACCCACCGAAATCGGCTGAGAGCCGCTCCAGCGCCCGGCGGGCGGCGGCCGGACCTTCAGAGACCAGAGCGCGGGGCACCGCTCCCTTGCGACACCCGGTGAGGATCAGCCAGTGGTCACCCGTGCCCGAACCACCCAGTTCAACCAGCCGGTCGTAGCCGATCAGCGGCGCCCCCTTGCGCCCCGCCAACTGGCCCTCGCTGATGGCCCGCGCAAGCAGCGCGTACCCGCGAGGATCGCGGGCCAGCACGACCAGGTGCTCGCCGGCAGGATCGGGCGATCCGGAGCGCGACAGATCGTGTTCGGGGCGCTTGGCCGTCTTCGTCGGCGGAGACGGCGTGTCCCCCGACGGCGGTAGTGTGAGTTCGGCGCCGAAAACCGTCGGCAGTTCGAGAGCCCTGGCCGCTTCGGCGAATCGCACCACGCCATAGAAACCGTTGTGGTCACAGATGCCAAGAGCCTCGAGCCCGAGGCGGGCGGCCTCCTCCACAAGTTCTTCGGGGTGGGATGCCCCATCGAGGAACGAGAAGTTGGAGTGGCAATGTAACTCGGCATAGGGCACGCGACCCCGGCGGCGGATCGGCTCGGTCGGTGGCCGGTAGTCCGCCCGTTTGCGGGTCCAAGCCGGGCTGTCACCTCCGTCGCCGGCCCAGATGTCGATGGCGCGCCCCGACGGCCCCCGATCGGAGAGTGCCTGCTCGATGTCGGCCCACGGCACATTGGGATTGTTCCAACCCATTATCGTACAGTATAGGAATAGATGTTCGTATCCAAGAGGGGGCGGTGCACGTGGGGTGTCGACCGGAAGCCGCTGAGTGATTCATCGACACTGCAAGCCGGACCGCTGGATAGTGGATTCCGGCCTCCGCCGGAACGACGTGACAGGTGGACCGCGGACTTGCTCAGCGCCCTCCTAGTCCCACTCGGCGGTCACCCGCCACTGCCCCTGTTCGAGAGTCACCAGACGGGCGAGACCGTCATCGGTCACCACCTGGAAGCGAGCCCGACGGCGATGCCCCTCGCCGTCCCACCAGCGCTCGTCGGTGGGCCAGGGACCCGCCCAGGCAACCACCGCGCAGGGGAGGCCGTCGACCACGAGTAGGGCCGGTGAAGCCGAGGCCAGACCTCGACCCGTGACCCCGACGAGTGTCCCCGTCCCGTCGAGGAGTTCGACAGCCGGCGGCACCAGCGGCACGCGCGACGGCGAAGGGGGCGGCAACCGACCGGGCCAGGGGAGGCCGTCGGCGACCGGTCGGCGATTCCGGAGTTCGACCGCGGCCGCGGGTATCAGGGAGATCTGCTCGTCGGGGTGGCGGCCACCGCGCCGTTCGGGGATCCGGACCGCATGAGCGCCGAAGCGACCACAGAGGTGGTCGGCCACGCGGATCGCCCGCTCGTCCGCCTCGGTCTCCCCACCCCAGAACCCCAGTTGGCGGCCTCGGGCCGCAACGATCTCATCCGCGACGAGCGCCACCCTGACGACCCCACCGCTCGACCGGGAGCCGGCGTGCTCGTTGAGCCATCCGTCGAGTTGCCAGCGGACCCGGTCGGTTATGGCCGCGGCCGAGAACCCCCCTTGGTGGCCCCAGAGCCGGACGAGAGTCTCGCCGTACTCCGTGGTGGCCTCGATGGCAATCCGCACGCACGACACACCAGCCCTTTCGAGGCGTCGATGCAGCCGGTCGGCGAGAGAGCGCGCACAGAAGGCGACCTGCTCGACACGGTCGGCGGGTGGATCGATGTCGGTGGCCACCGACCAGTCCGCAGAAGGTGCCCGGATGTCGAGTGGCCGTTCGTCGAGCCCGGCGGCGAGCCGGTGGGCACAACGACCCTCATTGCCGAACCGGGCCGCCACGTCGGCCGCCGGTAGTCCGGCGAAAGCACCGAGGGTGTCGATACCGAGCCGGACGAGCACGTCGGTGAGTTCGGACCGATCCAGCAGTCTGATCGACAGTGGGGCCAGGAACGCAGGACTCTCACCCGGCTCGACGACGCGAAGCGGGTTGGCGACCTGCGCGGCCACCGCCGCGGTGAAGGCGCCGTCGGCGACGCCGACCTGCACCGCGGTGCGCCCCTTGAGCACCTTGGACATCCGATCCACGACCAGATCAGCCACAGCCGCGTCGCCACCGAAGTAACGGGCCGGGCCCCGTGTGGCGAGAGCGCAGCTACCGGGCCGCGACACCTCCACCCTGGGGGTGACGGCGTCGAGGGTGGCCACGACCGGCTCGAAAGTGCGGGCCTCGATCGCCGGATCGCGCTCACGCACCACCAGGTCGACGCATCGGGCCTCGGCCATCCGGCGCCGCAACCCCGGGATCACACCGTGGGTGCGCGCCGTCGGTGACGTAGCGACGACGCGGCCGGCGTGCACCACCGCCACCGGCTCGCTGAGCAGGTGACCGAGAGCCACGACCGGCCAGTCGGGACACCGGGCGACGAGGGTGCGGACCACAACGGTCATGCGACGACCGGCGAAGCCTCGCTGACGGGCCACAGCAGATCGACCGAGTCCTCGCTGCCGGACCGCAGCAGGACAGGCGAACCCTCGGGGCCGGGAAGCAGGAGGTCGGCCGAGCGTGGCCGGGCCGCCGCACCGCGGCCCCCGGTTCGCACCGTCACGCGGCGGGAACGGAGCAGGCCGTGCCCGTCGCCCAGACCACTCCACCGTGACGTGACGATCCGGAGGCACACGTCTGCCCCGTGCCCCCCGTCGCCACCGGATCGGATGAGCACGGACCCCCGCTCCCGCACCCGGGCGGAGAGGCGACGGTAATCGGTCGCTCGGAGGCGAATCCGGGGGCCGACCAACACGGTGTCGACCGAACCCACGAGCGCCGCAATCGTCTCCGCAGCGGCGCGGGGCTCCGCAGCGGCGACCACCAAGAGCCGTTCGAGCACCACCCCCGCCTCGGCCGCCGCTGCAAGGCCGAGGTCTGGATCACCGACCACTGCGGTCCAGGAGCCGGCGGCGGACGGACCCGCGGCGACGGCAAGAGCCAGTGAGGTCGCACCGGCACCCTCGACGGCGACCGCCCACCCTCGTCGCAGAGCACCGCCGGGGAACAGGTCCCGCATCTCCGAAAGCACCGGCAAGGTCCGCTCGTAGGCCGGAGAAACCGGGGCCACCCGCTCCCCGACAAGTCGCAAATGAGCTCGTCGATCTTCGTCCGATGCGGCCGCGGCCGAGGTCTCCGGTGGTGTCATCCGACCAGTATCGAACATCTGTTCGCATCTTGCAAATCCCCGCCTTCTCCCACCGGCTTTCACCGGTGGGGTGGCAGCGAGAAGGGGTGCCCCTTGGTTACCGGGAGGGTGCTTCGGTAGCATGGGTTCCCCTGCGGCATCGGCGCAGGGAGATTGGCCGCCGACGTCGCCGGCCGGCTCGGGTGTAGTCGCGGTGGCCTCCGTGGCATCGGGCGCGCCGCGAGCAACGAACCGACCTCGATGGTCACGAGACGAGAAACGATGCCCAACGTGCCCGACCTGCCGCCCCCTCAGGGGTTGTACCACCCGGAATTGGAGCACGACTCCTGCGGTGTGGGGTTCGTTGTGGATCTGCAGGGACGCCGCAGCCACAAGATCGTGCAGCTCGCTCTGAAGTGCCTCAGCAACCTCGAGCATCGCCAAGCCCTCGGTGCCGAGAGCAACAGCGGTGACGGAGCCGGGATCCTCATTCAGGTGCCCGACGCCTTCTTCCGGGAGGTCACCGACTTCCCGCTGCCGCCGGCGGGTGGCTACGCCACCGGCATCGCCTTCCTGCCCAACGATTCCGAGCGCGCCCAGCAGGCCTGCGAGGTTGTGGAGAGCATCGTCGTCGAGGAGGGGCTGCGGGTTCTGGGGTGGCGGGAGATGCCCACCGACCCGACGATGCTCGGCGCATCCGCCCGTCGCACCATGCCGCAGTTCCGCCAGTTGTTCATCGCCGGCGACGGGCTGGAGGGCATCGCGCTGGACCGCCGCGCGTACATTTGCCGCCGCCGTATCCGCCACGAGATGGACCCCGTCAGCGAGCCCACCGGTGGCGAGATGCTGGGCTCGATGAGCCTGGCGCACGAGGGGGTGTACTTCCCGAGCCTGTCGGCGCGCACCTTCGTCTACAAGGGGATGCTGGTGGTGCCCCAGCTCAGCCAGTTCTACCCCGACATCACCGACGAACGTCTCGACAGCGCCCTGGCGCTGCTCCACAGCCGCTTCTCCACCAACACCTTCCCCTCCTGGCCCCTGGCACACCCCTATCGGATGATCGCCCACAACGGCGAGATCAACACCGTGCGGGGCAATCAGAACTGGATGCGCGCCCGTGAGGCGCTGCTCGCCACCGAGCACTTCCCCGACGGCGCCCTGGAGAGCATCTTCCCGATCTGCACGCCCGGCGCCAGTGACACGGCCCGCTTCGACGAGTGCCTGGAGATGCTCTGCCTCGGCGGCTACTCGCTGCCGGAGGCGGTGCTGACGATGATCCCCGAACCGTGGGAGAACCACGAGTCCATGTCGCCGGAGTTGAAGGCCTTCTACCAGTACCACGCCTCGCTCATGGAGCCGTGGGACGGCCCGGCCTCCATCACCTTCACCGACGGCACCGTCATCGGGGCGGTGCTGGATCGCAACGGCCTGCGCCCCAGCCGCTACTGGGTCACCGACGACGACCTCGTGGTGATGGCGTCGGAGGTAGGGGTACTGGACGTAGCGCCCGACCGGGTCGTCGAGAAGGGCCGGCTCCAGCCGGGGCGCATGTTCCTGGTGGACACGGCGCAGGGTCGCATCGTGCGCGACCACGAGATCAAGCACACCCTGGCCACCGCCCGCCCCTACCGCACGTGGCTGAAGGAGAACCAGGTGCGCCTGGCGGACCTGCAACCGGTTTCGGCCGCCCGCAGCGCCTCGGAGCCATCGCTACCGAGGCGCCAACTGACATTCGGCTACACCCACGAGGAACTGCGCGTGCTGGTCGCCCCGATGGCCCGCGACGGCAAGGAGGCGCTGGGCTCGATGGGGACCGACACCCCGGTGGCCGTGCTGTCAAAGCGCTCCCGGCTGCTGTACGACTACTTCCAACAGCTGTTCGCCCAGGTCACCAACCCGCCCCTGGATGCCATTCGCGAGGAGATCATCACGTCGGTGTACGGCTGGCTGGGGCCGGAGGGCAACCTCCTGGACCCCCGCCCGGAGTCCTGCCGGCAGATCCTTATCGACCACCCCGTGCTGACCAACGAGCAACTCGCCCGGCTCATCGGCATCGAACAGGTCAATCCCGCCTTTAGCACCGCCGTGATCGACTGCCGCTACCCGGTGGCCGATGGCGGCCCCGGGTTGCGCTCCGCCATCGGGCGGATTCGCAGCGAGGCCTCTGAGGCCATCGCTTCCGGCGTGAACCTGATCGTCCTGTCCGATCGGTTCAGCGACGAGCTGCTGGCCCCGGTGCCGTCGCTGCTTGCGACCGGCGCCGTCCACCAGCATCTCGTGCGCGAGCGCCAACGGACCCAGGTGGGGCTTGTGGTGGAAACCGGTGATGCCCGCGAGGTGCACCACATGTGCCTGCTGCTGGGTTACGGGGCGACGGCCGTCAACCCTTACCTGGCGCTGGAGTCCATCGGCGCCCTTGTCGCCGAGGGTTCCCACGGGTTGGATCCCGCCACCGAGGTGGCCGAGGCGCACCGCCGCTACGTGACCGCCTGCGACAAGGGAATCCTGAAGGTTCTCTCCAAGATGGGCATCTCCACCGTGCGCTCCTACGTGGGGGCACAGATATTCGAGGCGGTGGGGCTCGGTCACAACCTGGTCCTGGAGTGCTTCACCGGCACCATCAGCCGCCTCGGGGGCATCGGCTACTCCCACCTGGCCCGCGAGGTGGAGCTGCGTCATCGGCTCGCCTACGCGCCCAACGAGGGCGAGCGCGCCCACCGCGACCTCGAGCTGGGCGGCGAGTACCAGTGGCGTCGGGAGGGCGAGTACCACCTCTTCAACCCCGAGACGGTCTTCAAGCTGCAGCACGCCACCCGTGAGGGCCGCATCGACATCTTCCGGCAGTACTCCGCAGCGGTGGACACCCAGTCACAGAACCTCGGCACGCTGCGGGGCCTGTTCCGTCTCCGTACCGAGCAGCGCGAACCGGTGCCGCTGGAGGAAGTGGAGCCGATTTCGGAGATCGTCAAACGCTTCGCCACCGGGGCCATGTCCTACGGCTCGATCTCCGCCGAGGCGCACGAGACCCTGGCGATCGCCATGAACCGCATCGGCGGAAAGTCCAACACCGGTGAGGGAGGCGAGGATCCGCGCCGCTACGTTCGTGACGCCAACGGCGACTACCGCCGCAGCGCGGTCAAGCAGGCGGCCTCGGGACGTTTCGGCGTGACCAGCCAGTATCTGGTGGAGGCCGACGACATCCAGATCAAGATGGCCCAGGGCGCCAAGCCCGGCGAAGGGGGCCAGTTGCCCGGGCACAAGGTCTGGCCGTGGATTGCCGAGGTGCGTCACGCCATGCCCGGGGTGGGGCTCATCTCGCCACCGCCGCACCACGACATCTACTCCATCGAGGATCTGGCGCAGCTCATCCACGACCTCAAGAACGCCAACCCCTTGGCACGCATTCACGTAAAGCTCGTGTCCGAACTGGGCGTCGGCACGGTGGCGGCCGGCGTCTCCAAGGCCCACGCCGACGTGGTGCTGATCTCCGGCCACGACGGCGGTACCGGCGCCTCCCCGCTCACCTCCATCAAGCACGCAGGGACACCCTGGGAGTTGGGCCTGGCCGAGACCCAGCAGACCTTGCTGCTGAACAACCTGCGCGACCGCATCGTCGTGCAGGTGGACGGGCAGCTCAAGACCGGTCGGGACGTGATCATCGCCGCCCTCCTGGGTGCCGAGGAGTTCGGCTTCGCCACGGCGCCGCTGGTGGTAATGGGCTGCGTGATGATGCGGGTGTGTCACCTGGACACGTGCCCGGTCGGCATCGCCACGCAGCGCGAAGATCTTCGCAAGAGGTTCGCCGGGCGAGCCGAGTTCGTCGTGAACTTCATGGAATTCGTGGCCACCGAGGTGCGGGAGATCCTGGCGCAGCTGGGCTTCCGCAGCATCACCGAGGCGGTGGGGCGCGCCGACCTGCTGGACGTCACCTCGGCCGTGAACCACTGGAAGGCCGAGGGCCTGAATCTAACCCCCATGTTCCACATGCCCGAGATGGCGCCCGGCAGCGCCCGCTACTGCGTCAACGCTCAGGACCACGGCCTGGATCAAGCCCTCGACAATGAGTTGATCCGTCTGGCCGCCCCCGCGCTCACCAACCGGGAACCCGTCCGTATCGACCTGCCCATCAGCAACGTGAACCGCACCGTCGGCACCATGTTGGGCCACCGGATCACCCGACGGTGGGGGCCTGACGGGCTGCCCGACGGCACCATCGACGTGCGTTTCGAGGGCTCCGCAGGCAACAGCTTCGGCGCGTTCCTGCCCAGCGGCGTCACCCTGCGACTCGTCGGCGATGCCAACGACTACGTCGGCAAAGGTCTGTCGGGCGGCCGGATCGTGGCGCGCCCGCACCCCGACGCCGTCTTTGCCGCCGAGGAGAACGTGATCGCCGGCAACGTCCTTCTCTACGGTGCCACCGGTGGCGAGGCATTCCTGCGCGGCGTGGTGGGGGAGCGGTTTTGCGTGCGCAACTCCGGGGCGATCGCCGTCGCCGAAGGGGTGGGCGACCACGGCTGTGAGTACATGACCGGTGGGCGGGCGGTGATCCTCGGGCCGACGGGACGCAACTTCGGTGCGGGCATGTCCGGCGGCATCGCCTTCGTCTACGACCCGGACGGCACCTTCGGTCTAAGGGTCAACACCGAGATGGTCGACCTCGACCCTCTCGACGACGAGGATCGGCGCTGGCTCACCGAGCGCCTGCGCATGCACCACGCGGAGACCGACTCGCAGCCGGCCGAACGCATGCTGGCCGAACTCGATGCACACCTGGGCCTGTTCGTGAAGGTCATGCCCAAGGACTACAAGCGAGTGATGGAGGCCACGAAGCACGCCCGGGCGACCGGCGGTGACGTGCAGGCAGCCGTCATGGCGGCAGCGCACGACTGAGGGTGCGCAGATGTTCCGCGAAGGTCGGCGGTCGATGCGGTGGGAGTTGACCCGTGGGTGACCGGCACGGCTTCATCAAGCACGGGCGTGCCCTGCCCGAGCGCCGTCCGGTGCCGGTGCGCCTGCGCGACTGGCGGGAGGTGTACCGGCCCTTCTCCGAGGAAGCGGTGCGCACACAGGCCTCGCGCTGCATGGATTGCGGCATCCCCTTCTGCAACAACGGCTGCCCGCTGGGAAACCTGATCCCCGACTGGAACGACCTCGTCTACCAGGACCAGTGGTATGCCGCCATCGAACGCCTGCACGCCACCAACAACTTCCCCGAATTCACCGGCCGGCTCTGCCCGGCGCCCTGCGAAGCAGCCTGCGTGCTGGGCATCAACGCCGATCCGGTCACGATCAAACAGGTAGAGGTGGAGATCATCGACCGGGCGTGGCAGGAGGGCTGGGTCAAGCCCGTGCAGGCCGCCGAACGCACCGGGCGGCGGGTGGCAGTGGTGGGCTCCGGTCCCGCCGGCCTGGCCGCAGCCCAACAGCTCACCCGGGCCGGCCACGAGGTGGTGTGCTTCGAACGGGCCGACCGTCTCGGTGGTCTGCTGCGTTACGGCATCCCCGAGTTCAAGATGGAGAAGCGCTTCCTGGACCGCCGTCTGGATCAGATGGAGGCCGAGGGAACCCGTTTCGTGACCGGCACGGACGTGGGAGTGGACGTCTCCGCGGGCGCGCTGAGGGAGAACTTCGACGCCGTCGTGCTGGCGTGCGGGGCCACCGCCTGGCGCGATCTCCCCGTTCCGGGACGCGACCTCGACGGCATCCACCAAGCCATGGAGTTCCTGCCGCCGGCCAACCGCGTGCTGGAGGGTGACCTGCAGTGCCATCCCTTCCCCGCCACCGGCAAGGACGTGATCATCATCGGCGGCGGCGACACCGGGGCCGACTGTCTGGGCACCGTGCATCGCCAGCGCTGCGCCTCGGTGCAGCAGTTCGAGATCATGCCCCGCCCCCCCGACGAGCGCGCCGCCGGCACACCGTGGCCGCTCTGGCCGCTCATGATGCGCACCTCCGCAGCACACGAGGAGGGCGGTGAGCGGCTCTACGCCATCCAGACGCAGGCCTTCCTGGGCGATGACAACGGCGCAGTGGCAGCACTGGAGACGGTGCGCGTCGAGCAGCGCACCGAGAACGGCCGCATGTCCTTCGACCCGGTCCCCGGCAGCGAGAAGCGTCACCCCGCCCAGTTGGTGCTGCTGGCGCTCGGGTTTACCGGCCCCGAGCGCACCCGGCTGCTGGAGGCTCTGGACGTGACTTTCGACGCTCGCGGCAACGTCGCACGCAACGACAACTGGATGACCGACGCAGAGGGCGTGTTCGTCTGCGGTGACATGGGGCGGGGCCAGAGCCTCATCGTCTGGGCCATCGCCGAGGGCCGCTCCTGCGCCGCCGCCGTGGACCACTGGCTGGAGGGCCGAACCCTGTTACCCGCGCCCGTCACGCCAACCGACCAACCCTTGCGCTAGCTCAGCACGCGCCGCTCTCAGCCGGTGCCGGAGGCGACCCACTGCAGGGCCGCGTCGAGGAATCCGAAGTTCTTGGGTGTGGCGAAGTGGTCCACGCCGCGCAGCGTTCGTAACTCCGCAACGGGCAGCGCCGCCATGAGTTCGTCGGCCGGGCCGGCGAAGTCGCGGTCACCGAGCACCACCAGCACCGGGCAGGTCACCGCGGCCAGGCGCTCGGGCTCGAGCAGGGGGTCGAGTCCTTCCATGCAGGCGGCAAGAGCTTTGCGGTCGGCTTCGGGGCTGCCGGCCAGTGCGAAGAAGTGACCCATGTCGGGATCGGTCGGCGGCACCGGGGCGGCGATGGCTTCGGCGATGCGCCGGCGGTGCGCCCGGTCGTCGGCGAAGAGGGTGCGCCCCACGCCTGCGGTGACCAGCCGCCGGAAGACCTGCGGGCGGTCGGCCGCGACCCCCAGCAGCAGGCGGGCACCCAGCGAGAAGCCAACGGCGTCGATGGGGCCGGCTGGTAGGCGCTCGGCCAGCCACCCCTCGAGGTCGGCGTAGGCGGCCGGGTCGTGCGGCTTGGGGGCGTCGCCGTGACCCAGCAGGTCGATGGCGTGCACCTCGCGGCCCGACTCGGTCAGGAGGTCCACCCATCCGAGCGCCTCCCAGGTACGCCGGGCTGAGGTGGCGAAGCCGTGCACCAGAACGACAGGCGGCATACTCACGCGCCGACCCTACCGGCGGCCCACTCCGACAGCCGCACACCTAGCATCGGGGCATGGGTCGCCCCGGTTTACGTGAGGCCAGCCGGGAACTCGCCGCGCGCAGCCCCGAGATGGAACGCCTGTTGGACATCCACGGGCCGTGCCGGCTCGGCCGACGGCCCCTCGTGTCGGAGCGCTTCGCCGCCCTGGCCCGGGCGATCGTCTACCAGCAACTCGCCGGTGCCGCCGCGGCGGCCATCTGGGGGAGGGTCCTGGAGGCGCTGGAGGGAGACTGCACGGCCCAACGGGTGCTGGAGGCCGGCGACAGCCCGCTGCGCGGCGCCGGGCTGTCGGCCGCCAAGGCGGCGTCGTTGCGGGATCTTGCCGAACACGAACTTGTCGGCGCCTTGGGGCTGGGTCGTCTGGGGCACCTCGGCGACGAGGCGGTCAGCGAGCGTCTGGTGCAGGTACGCGGCATCGGCCCGTGGACGGCACACATGTTCCTGCTGTTCAGCTTGCAACGCCTCGATGTGTGGCCGGTGGGCGACCTGGGGGTGCGCAAGGGTTATGCCCTGGCCTTCGGCCTTGCAGAGTTGCCGTCGCCGTCCGCGCTGGAGGCGGCGGGAGAGCGCTTCCGACCCTACCGCTCCGTGGCCGCCTGGTACTGCTGGCGGGCCTGCGACGGCGTCTGAGGACAGGACCCGGTCGGCCGCAGGACCCTCGAAGCCGACAGGCGAGGGCGCTCAGAGTCTGCGCCGCTAGGTCGATGGACCTCGGAGCCGGTGGGGGATGACCCCGGGTGGGTAACGGCACTAGTCCCGAGCGGCCGGAAAAAGTGGAAAGCCCCGAGTAGCTTTCCGGCTCTCGCCGGTCGGCTTCTCGGGGCCTCCGTTTCACATCGTCACCCTGCGGCCGGGTCGACTCCGCAGAGTCTGCCCGTCTCCTCCGGACCGGACCGGCCTCTACCGACGGCCTAAGCCTCCGGCGGTTCCGGTTCGGTTCGGAGCAAGCCCGCCTGCCTTGCGGCCGGCCGGCCCGCACCGGTCCCTGTTGCCAGGTTCCGGCGGATCCGATCCTGGCCGAATCCTCCACCCCATCCCCGTCGGAGCCACTTCCTGCCGGTTTCCCGGCTCTCGGTGCCTCCTGCGGTTTCCTGCCAGAGCCACTTCCTGCCGGTTTCCCGGCTCTCGGTGCCTCCTGCAGGCTCCTCTCCTCGCGGCAAGAAGTGGAGCAGGCGATTCGGTTGCTGCGCAGTTTGGTACGCGCCGCCCAACCCTTCAACCCCGAATAGGGGAAATCGAGGGAAATCCACAGGTATCGCCACGAAATCCCCAGATGAGTCCCGCATGTCAACAGGGTTACCCATTGCTGTCAACGGATCGATGAACAGAACGTGCTCACCAGACGCCACGCGACTGCAGAACCCGGCGCAGGACGCTCGGGCGATCGCTCATCAATCCGTCGACTCCCATGTCCAGCAGGCGATGCATGTGATCGGGGTCGTCCACCGTCCAGACGTGCACCGGCAGCAAGTTTCGGTGCGCCCGGGCCACGAAGCGCTCGTCCACGAGCGGCCGACCGTCGATGAAGGCGGGCACCTGCAAACAGGCGCCGCCACCGCCCTCCACCGGCAGCGGGACGCCCAGCGAGGCCAGACGTACGCGGCCGACGCCGAGCGGGCCCAAGCCGTAGCAGAGGTCCGGGCCCAGGAGTTTCCTGAGCCGCCTGACCCGGCGCCCCTTGAAGGAGCCGACGCAGACGCGCTCGACCATCCCGAGCCGTCCGATCAACGCGGCCAGCGGTGCCACCACCTCGTCGCTCTTCGGATCGATGTTGAACCGCACGCCGGACCACGCTGCAAGCACCTCCTCCAGGGTCGCAACGGGCTCGACGCCGTGCACCCTGGCGGCCGACACTTCGGCCCAGGGCAGATCGGCGATGCGGCCACCGCCGTCGGTCAGCCGGTCCAGAGACGGGTCGTGGAACGCCACCACGATGCCGTCGGCGGTCAGCCGTGCGTCGGTCTCCAGATACCTGAAACCCATGCGCACAGCCCGCTCGAAGGCGGCCATGGTGTTCTCCGGGGCCTCCTGACCGCCTCCCCGGTGGGCGAAGGCCACCGGTCCCTCGTGAGCCAGATACGGTCGGCGGTTCTCTATCCCGCGCAGGTTAGCGATGCCGGTAGCCTGCAAGCACCATGGCGAGCACCACCGGCGGGCGCACAGCAGCCCTGTTCAACGCCGTCTTGCCTGCGAGGTCGCTCCTCACGGTTAACGGATCGCCCCGATGACGACGCAGCGGCGCACGAAGATCATCGCCACGATCGGCCCCACGTCGGAGGATCCGCACGTCCTCGGCGAACTCATGGACGCCGGCATGGACGTGGCACGGATAAACCTGTCCCACGGCACCATCGACGAGATGCTCCGGCTCGTCGAACTGATACGCCGGGTTGCCGCGGCGCGCGGGCGCGAGATCGGCATCATGGTGGATCTCCCCGGACCCAAGATCCGTGTGGCCCCTTTCGCCTCCGGGGGAGTGGCGCTGGAGCAGGACGCCGAGGTCATCCTGCGGCCGGGCAACACCTCCAGCAGTGCAGCGGTCCTCGAGGTGGACTACGAGAAACTCCTCGAGGACGTCCGGGCAGGGGACCGCGTGGGGCTTGCCGACGGGCAGATCCTCGTGGAGATCGAGTCAGTGCGCAGCACCGAACTCCAGGGACGCGTGATGCATGGTGGGCTCCTGCGAGGTCGGCCCGGCTTCTACATTCCCGCCGACCGTCTCAGCGTCTCGACGCCGACCGGTCAGGACCTGCACATCGCAGAGGCCGCCGTCGACGCCGACGTGGACTTCATCGCGGTGTCGTTCGTGCGCGACGCGGACGATCTCCGCGCCCTCGGTACCGAGGCGCCCCCCGCGGGCCCACTGCTCGTGGCGAAGATCGAGACCCGCCAAGCCGTGGAGAACCTCGATGACATCATCGAGGCGGCAGGGGCGATCATGGTGGCGCGGGGTGACCTCGGTATCGAGTTCCCCATCGAGGACCTACCACACCTGCAGAAGGAGATCATCCGGCAATGCATCGCCGGCGGTCGGCCGGCCATCACCGCCACGCAGATGCTGGAGTCCATGATCGAGTCGCCCGTACCGACCCGGGCGGAGGCTTCGGACGTGGCCAACGCGGTCTTCGACGGTTCCAGCGTCGTGATGCTCTCAGGAGAGACGGCCATCGGGGCGCACCCCGTGCACGTGGTCAGGACCATGGCCCGCATCGCCCGGGAGGCCGACGTCCGCTTCGACCACGCCCGCTGGGCGCAGAACATCACCCAACTGCGCATGATCAACCCCACCGAGGCACCCCTGTCGGTCACCGACGCCATGACCATGGCGGCATCACGCGTGATCGGGGAGGTCGACCTGGCTGCGCTGCTGTGCGTGTCCGGTAGCGGTTTCACGGTGCGGTCCATGGCACGGTTCCGGCCCCGGGTGCCGCTCCTGGGGTTCAGCGCCGACCTGCGTACCGTCCGCCAACTCACGCTGAGCTGGGGGGTCGAGCCGGTGCACGTCACCGGCGAAATCGCCTACGAATTACGGGTCGCCGACGCCGTGGAGACGGCCCGGAAGCTGGGGCACGTCCGCGGCGGCGATCTCGTGGCCGTTCTGGCCGGCATCAACCCGGCGATGCGGAGCACCGACGTTCTACGGCTACTGCGCGTGCCCGAGAACGGCCAAGAAAGCCGGAGCGGGCCGCCGCCGGCGCGACAATGAGGGCCGACAGGTCCGCCCCGCGGCCACATGCCCTCGAGGAGCGACGGTGACAGATATTCCCATCTCTCTGAGTTCCTCGGGGCCGCCCGAGACGGTGCTCAACCCCGAACCCGCCGGCGCACTGCGTTCTCTGGACGACGCCCTGGCTGCAGCCCCCGCCGACCGCCGCGCGCTGATCAGCGCAGTGGTGGCACGCTGGCCACAGTTCCTGGACGCCTGGGCGCGGCTCGGCGAGGACGCACGCGACCCGGTCGAGGCCTATGCCTGCTTCCGCGTGGGTTACCACCGTGGTCTCGACAGGCTGCGCCAAAGCGGCTGGCGGGGCTCGGGCTATGTCCGCCGCAGGTACCCAGAGAATCGGGGCTTCCTGCGGGCTCTGGCCGGCCTGGCCCGCGCCGCCGCCGAACTCGGCGAGCTGGAGGAGTCGGACCGTTGCCAACACTTCCTGCACCAGCTGGATCCGGAGTGGTCGCCCGAACGGCCCGTGTCCTGAACCCCGGTCCCCTGAGCTTCAGCGGCGCAGTACTCACGGGCGGTCGCAGCAGGCGCATGGGCCGTGACAAGGCGTTCGTGCCCTACTCGGGCCGACCGATGGCCGGCATCGCCCGCACGGCGCTCCTGGAGGCCGGCGCCCGCGAGGTAGTGAGCGTCGGGGGCAACCGGCGCCGCCTCGCCGGCCTGGGCTTTGTGGCGATCCCCGACGAGACGGCAGACACAGGACCTCTCGGGGGACTGCTCACCGCCCTGAGGGCCGCCGACGAAGACTGGGTGGTCGTGCTGGCCTGCGACCTGCCGCAGGCCAGCGCCACGACAGTGCGGGAGTTACTGAACCACGTCGGCGACGACACCGACGTCGTGGTGCCGCTACTGGCGGGGCGGCGCCAGCCGACCTACGCCGTGTGGCGGCGCAGCTGCCGCCCGGAGTTGCAGGCCGTCTTCGCGACGGGGGAGCGACGCCTCGGTGCGGCTCTGGATGCCGTTCGGGTGCGCGAAGTCACGGTCCGCCACCCCGCCTCCCTCGGCGATGCCAACACCCCCGCCGACCTCCCGTCGGGCGGATCGGCGACCACAGCGGCGAAAGATCTGTCCTGAGCGACTACGAGTTCGTTGACGATGCGGCACGTCTCGCCGAGCTCGTCGATGAGGCGCGCCAGGAGCCGCGCTACGCACTCGACACCGAGTTCCACCGGGAGCAGACCTACTATCCCCGCCTCGGCCTGGTGCAGCTGGCGTGGCCGGGTCGGGTACTGCTCCTGGATCCGCAGGCGGCCTCCGCCGAGCCGCTCACTGGGCTGCTGGAGAGCCCTGCCACTGCGGTCATGCACGCCCCCGACCAGGATCTGGAGATCCTGCAACAAACCCTCGGCCGGGGACCGAGCCGCCTCTTCGACACGCAGACCGCAGCGGGGTTCTGCGGCATGCGCTCGCCGTCGTTGCGCGATCTCCTCGACAGGTTCCTGAACGTGCGAGTACAGAAGGGGGACCGCCTCACCGATTGGCTACGTCGCCCGCTGCTGCCGGAGCAACTCGACTACGCCGCCGCTGACGTCGTGCACCTGCTCGAGTTGCACGATCGGCTGGAAGGATCGCTGACCTCCCGCGGCCGGCTGGCCTGGTGCGAGGAGGAGTGCGAGAAGCTGCGCGCCCGGGATTGGGGCCGGCGACCTCCGGAGGACGCCTGGCAGCGGGTCCGCGAACTGCGCCGGCTGCCCAAGAGGTCGCTGCCGCTCGCCGTCGCCGTGGCGGCCTGGCGCGAGCGGCGGGCAGCCCGTCTGGACCTGCCACCGCGCTACGTGCTGAGTGACCTGGCGATGGCGGCGCTGGCGCAGAACCCGCCGCGCTCGCGCGCTGCGCTGGACGCGGTGCGCGGTGTTGACCGCCGCGCCCTCGCAGGAACGCCGGGGGAGGAGTTGCTGGAGGCCGTCGCCGAGGCCCAGCGCAACCCGCCGGAGGTGTCCCCGGCGCCTGCTCCGTCGTCGGGGCGGTCCCGCCTGCAGCCGGTGGTTGCTCTGGTGTCGTCCTGGCTGTCGCAGGCTGCCGGGGATGACGACCTCGACCCCGCACTCGTCGCGACCCGCGCCGACATCGAGGCCTTCCTGCAAGGTGACACCGACAACCGCCTCGCGCAGGGCTGGCGCTACGAGTATTTCGGCGCCCGCATCGAGCAGTTGGCAGCCGGGAGGGCCGCCGTGGCGCTCGAGCCCTCGGGCGCGCTGAGATTGGAGGAACGATCCGGACGCCCTCTCTGAGACGGGCCGGCCGCGTGCTGTGGCGGTCACGGACTCCCCTGCGGCTAGGATGTTTCCCCCGGCGGGAGCCTCGCCTGAGAACCGAAAGGCGTGGCCGACGGACAATGCCGGACAACGCCACTTCAGTAGTCACTGTTTCGAGTTCGGAGTTCTGCTTGTGAAGAAGGGACGCCACCGCCGCTACGAGGAAGCGCGTGCGCTGAAACAGACCAGCGACAGCTTCGAGTCGCTCTTCGAGGACGACGAGGAGCCCTGCCCGGAATGTGCGGCCCTGCCCGGCCACGATCACCGGACATGGTGCGCACTCCGCGTCGAGGTGGAGCCCGAAGAGGAGTCCGACCTCTTCCCGGACTGACGGCTCGCCTCGGCAGACGCAGCGGCCAGCCGGCCGGACTCAGTCCCCGGTCTCCTCCAGGATCTCGTCCAGCTTCAGGATGTCGTCCTCCAGCACGAGGCCGACGAACGACTTGTCGGCGGTGACGACCGCCAGCATCTCCACATCGGCCTGATCCATCGCCGCCACGGCGTCGCGGAGCGTCCAGGAGGGTTGCGCCGCCGGGAGATCGGTGGCGACCATCTCCGCCACAGTGGTGGACTCCCACTCGCCTCGGGCCAGATCCCCGATCTGATCCAGACCGCACATCCCCACGTAGCGGTGCCCGTCCACCACCGCCACCTCCCGCTCGCGGCGTCCGAGGACGTGCATCGTCATCAACTCGGAGATGGTGGCGTCGGGGGGCACCGTCAGCACGTCGGTCCGCAAGACCGAGGTGATGGGCAGCATGAAGCGCTTCTCGAGGTGCCCCAGGCGTTCCGCCGCCTGGTGCGAGGACACACTGGAACGGCCGGCCACCAATTGGGCCACGGCAGCGGCCACCAGCGCCGGCACCACGAAGGACGAGCCCTGGCTGGACTCGGCCACGAACATCACCGCCGCGATCGGCGCCCGGTAGCCGGCGCCGAGGAAGGCGGCCAGGCCGAGCGTGGGGTACAACCCGGTATCGGTCTGGTCCAGCAGCACGCCCACAACCGTCCCCATGAGCACGCCCTGCACCGCCAGGGGGATGAACATACCGCCCGTGCCCCCAGCGGCCAGAGTGGCCAGCGTGGCCACCAGGCGCAGGCCGAAGAGGCCCACGATGAGCCACACCCCCCGGGGCACTTCCAGCACCCATTCGGCGGAACGGACGCCGGGGCCGAGGCTCAGGGGCGAGCCGTAGAGGGAGTTGGTGGCGAAGGCCAGCCCGCACAGCACGCCGCCCGTCCCCAGGATGCGAGGCAGGTGGCCGAAACGCTGCGGCAACGCCTTGGCCCAGCGCACCAGTGTGGCGAAGCCGCGGCCGCCCAGACCGGCGGTGATGCCCACCAACGCGCCCCCCAGCAGATCCACGATGGCCAGCGTCCGGACATCGCCGGCGAGTCCGCCGAAGACCGGGCTGGTGTCGTCCAGTACGACAACGAACACCAGGAAGCTGACCGCGGAGGCCACCAGTGACGGCAGTAGTGCCCTGCGGGTTACGTCGTCGCGGTACGGCGCCTCGAGGGCAAAGATGACTCCCGTGGCCGGCGCCCGGAAAATGGCCGCCACCCCGGCGGCGGCCCCCGCCGTGAGCAGCATCCGGATCTCCTCGCGTCGCAGGAACCGCCCCAGCACACCCTGCAGGTTGTGCGCCAGCGAGGCGCCCGCGAAGATCGACGGGCCCTCCATACCCAGCGCGCCGCCGCAACCGATAGTGGCCGCGCCGGCGAGCAACTTGGCTGGGAGCTGGCGCAGCGGCAGGCGTGGCGAACGTTCGTGGAACGCCCTGATGTACTCGTCGGAGGTCGCCGGTGTCGTCCCCCTGCCCCCCACGACGTGCAGCAGCAGCGCCGCGGCGGACAGCCCCAACAGCGGGGCGAGAGCCTGCTGCCACAGGGGCAGGCGGAAGAGGCTGGCCAGCATGACCTCGATGACGACCTGCTCGAGGACCGCCACAACAAGGCCCACGACCGCACCGAGGCCGACGGCTGCGCCCAGCACCCGTGGCAGCCGACCCATCGGTCGGAAAGAGCGGAGAAATCGCACCGGAGCGAGGCTACCGGGCCGGACCCTCGCGGCCGGGCCATGGCGCGGGCAGACTGTCGGGATGGCCGGCTACGAGGATCCGTTCGACGATCTGGCAGCACGCCTCACCGACATCGCCGCCGAGATGGACGACCTGGCTTTCGGGCACTTGCGGGAGGCCGCAGCCGGTGGCGACCCCGAGCACCTCGCCGCTGAGCGGCGGCTGGCGAAGGCCCGCCGGGCAGTGACCCGGGCGGCTGCGGTGCTGCGCTCCGGAAGGGATCTCGACGCGCCCGATATCTGAGACGCTCAGGCCGTCAGATCCTCAGCGCGCCGGGCCAGCGTCTCCAGCAACTCGTCGAAGGACTTGGCAAAGGAGGCCACGCCCTCAGCCTCCAGAACCTCGGCCACCTCGCCGAGATCCACGCCGACGCCTGCCAGACCCTCCATTGTCTCGCCGGCGGCGTCGAGGCCCACGTCGATGGTGCGGGCCACGGTGCCGTGGTCCTCGAAGGCATCCAGCGTGGCTTCGGGGAGCGTGTTCACCGTGTCGGGACCGATGAGATTGTCGACGTAGAGGGTGTCGGGGTAGGCCGGATTCTTGGTGGAGGTGGACGCCCACAGCGGCCGCTGCAGGCGGGCGCCGCGCGCTGCCAGTGCCTCCCAGCGCCGCCCCGAGAAGTGCCGCCGGAAGATGGCGTAAGCCAGCTTCGCCTGCGCCACGGCGGTTCGACCGCGCAGCGCCCGGGCGGCCGGCGTACCGACGACCTCGAGGCGACGATCCACTTCGGTGTCGACGCGGCTAACGAAGAAGGAGGCCACGCCGGAGATGCCGCTCAGGTCACCGGCACAGGCTTCGAGCCCGTCCAGGTAGGCCTCGATCACCTCCTCGTAACGTTCGAGGGAGAAAATGAGGGTGACGTTGATGCTGCGACCCTCTGCGGTGAGGGTGCGGATGGCCTCGGTACCCGCGGCGGTTGCCGGCACCTTGACATAGAGGTTGGGGGCGTCGATCCGCTCGTGCAGCAGGCGCCCCTCGCGCACTGTGGCAGCGGCATCGTGGGCCAGTTCCGGGGCCACCTCCACCGAGACGTAGCCGTCGAGACCGGCGGTGGCGTCGTGGACCGGGCGCAGGATCCGCAGCGCCGCGCTGATGTCGCTCGAGACGAGGTGCCAGTAACTCTCGTCGGTGTCGGCGCCGCCGGCTGTCAACTCCGCCAGGTCGCTGTCGTAGGCGTCACTAGTGGTCATGGCCTTCTGGAAGATCGTGGGGTTGGAGGTGATCCCCCGACACCCTCTCTCCACCCAGCGGGCCAACTCGCCGTCGGTGATCCAGCTCCGCTTCAAGTTGTCCAGCCAGGGGCTCTGCCCGCAGAGCCGGTACAGGTCGGCCAGTCTGGTCATGGGTGGTCCTTTCGCTAGCGGCCGGCAGGCGGCCGCGCCTCGGTCAGCAGTTCCGTTGCGGCCGCAGCGACCCGCTCCGGGGTCATCCCCAACTCGGCCAGCACGACCGCTCCCGGCGCCGAAGCGCCGAAGCGCTCCACGCTCACCACGCGGTCGACCCAGCGTTCCCAACCCTGCCCGACGCCGGCCTCGACCGCCAGGGAGGGCCGCCCGGACGGGATGACCGCGCTGCGATACTCGGTCGGCTGCGCTGCGAAGAGTTCCCAACTGGGCATGGAGACCACCGCGGCGGCGATGCCGTCATCCGCCAGCAGTTCGGCAGCCTGCGTGCAGAGGGCCACCTCGCTACCGGCGCCCACGAGCGTGACCTGTGCGCCGGTGGGCTCGGTGAGCAGATAGGCGCCGCGCTGCACCGCATCGGGGGCGGTCCCGGCCAGCACCGGTGTGGATTGGCGGGTGAGGATCAAGGCGGTCGGGCCGTCGCCGGCGAGGGCCACCCGCCACGCGCCCTGGGTCTCGGAGGCGTCCGCCGGGCGGATGACCGTCAATCCGGGGATGGCTCGCAGGCTCGCAACGTGCTCCACGGGCTGATGGGTCGGACCGTCCTCGCCAACCCCCAGGGAGTCGTGCGACCAGCTGAAGACCACCTTGGCGCGCGATAGGGCGGCGAGACGCACCGCCGGGCGCATGTAGTCACTGAATACCAGGAACGTTCCCCCGACCGGTAGCAGCCCACCGTGACGGGCGATACCGACCATCACCGAGCCCATGGCGTGTTCGCGGACGCCGTAGAAGACCTGGCGCGCGGCGCCATCGACCCGGCTGAGGGCGCTCTCACCGGCGAGTTTGGTGCCGGTGTTGCCGGTCAGGTCGGCCCCGCCGGCGAGGATATGGCCCATGGCGGACGCCGCAGCGTTGAGGCAGGTCGCGCTGGCAGCACGCGTGGCCACCGAGGTGCCGACCTCCCACGGACCGATGTCGGCATCCCAGTCAGGTGGCGCCTGCGCGGCCCAGGACTCGGCGAGATCGGGCCGGCTGCGAGCGGCCTCCGCCCAGCGGAGCTGCCACGCCTGCCGTGCCGGCGCTCCCCGACGTGCGACGGACCGGTAGTAGGCCAGCACGTCCTCGGGCACCCAGAAGGACTCCTCCGGCGGCAGCCCCATGACGGTCTTGGTGCGGGCGATCTCGTCGTCGAACAGGGCGTAGCCGTGCGCGGCCGGGGCGTCGGTCAGGTCGGGGGAGGGGTGCGCGATCCGGCTGCGCAGGATCAGCAGCGACGGGGCCTCGGTCATGGCCGTGGCACGCCGCAGGGCGGCTTCGAGAGCGTCGAGGTCGTCGGCCGCCTCGCCGAGCGTCTCGGTGTGCCAGCCGTAGGCATCGAAGCGAGCGGCGGCGTCGTCGGAGAGCCACAGGTCGGTCTCACCGTCGATGGACACCCGGTTGTCGTCGTAGACGTACACCAGGCGTCCCAAGCCCAGGTGGCCGGCCAGGGAGGCGGCCTCGTGGCTCACCCCCTCGGCCAGGTCGCCGTCGCTACAGATCACGAAGGTGTGGTGGTCGCACAACTCAGTGCCGTAGCGGGTGCGCAGCCACCGCTCAGCCATACCCATCCCCACGGCGTTGGCGAAGCCCTGCCCCAGCGGACCGGTTGTCACCTCCACGCCGATTGCCGGCTCGGCCTCGGGGTGGCCGGGGGTGCGGCTGCCCCACTGCCGGAAGGCTTTGAGATCGTCCAGCGTGAGCCCGTAACCACAGAGGTACGACATGGCGTACAGCAGGATCGAGGCGTGGCCGGCGCTGAGAACGAACCGGTCCCGGTCGGGCCAGTCGGGAACCGACGGGTCGTAGGTCATGACCCGGCTCCACAGGACGTGTGCGAGGGGAGCCAACGCCATTGCCGTGCCCTGGTGTCCCGAGCGGGCGGCGTGCGGGGCGTCCAGAGCCAGCCCGCGGATCACGTCAATGGCCCGTTGTTCGATGTCGACGGCCGGCGCGCTCCCGCTCGTGGATCCGGCCGGGCGATCCCCGGGGTTCATCGGCTCGTCCCCCCGTCGAAAAGAGCCACCGAGGCGGTGAAACCGTGCACGAAGCTGCGACGGCCGACGGGGCCGAACTCACCGGCGCAGAACATGCCGGCCACCGGCGCCGGAGCGATCGCCTCGGACACGACGGAGGCGTCGTGGTCGTCCACACCGAAAAGGTGCCTCCCCCTGCCGTTACAGGTGAACAGCAGGGCGCCCTCGGCCGCGTGCCCCGACATGAGGTCGCGCAGATCCTCGTCCGCGGTGACGGCGTCGCGAACCTGGAACTGCACGGAGGTTCCGGTTTCCACCATGTCTCCCACGGCGAGGCCGCGGGACTCCCTGTCGATGCCCAAGACGCCTCGCACCAGAAAATCACCCCTGTCGAAATCCAGTTTGTGCTCGTTGACAACGATCCCGATGTGCAGACCGCGTTGCACGAGGGCGCGGTCGGCACTGTCGAGGCCTCCGATGATCTCCTGCAGACGCTCTAAGGCCGGGCGCCCCGCCAACTCGTGGATCACGTTGCGCTCGCGCCGGGTGACGATGTAGGGGTGGCCGATGGGCCGACAGCCCTGCGACACCACCGTGGTAACCGGCCCGGCGGGGGGGAACAGCAGTCCCACGGCGCCGTCGTCGAAGACATCGCCTCCCAGGAAGAAGCGATTCTCGCCTGCCGAATTGCCTGCCGAAGCCAGACCTCCGATGACGCGCAGATGGGGGCAGGTGGCGTCGATCTCCCGCAATAGGCGGTCGGCGGGGAAGCTGAACGGGTCGGCCAGCAGCACGAGCGTGCGACGGCGGCGCTTGTCGAACGCCGGCAGGTCGGTTACCGGGGAATGCTCCCGCGTGAGGGCCGGGCCGAACCGCACCGGCGTCGGAGCATCGATGTCGGTCGCCCAGGCCACAACGGCCGGGACCTCCTCCAACTCGCGACTGCCACCGATGACCGACACGGCGCCGACGCCCACGAGAACGTCGGGAACCAGCCGCTCGCCGAGAACGGCACCGAGAGTGTCCATGTCACCGAGGTGCGAGGACGTGGCGAAGAAGACCACGAGCGTGGGCGAACGGCCCTCGAAGGCTTCCATCAGGGTGCCCGCGGTCGCCGCTGCCGCCGCAGGAGTGGAGGCCGCCTCGGAGCAGGCGACGGCGTAGGTCATGGGCGCCGCGATGTCGCCGGAGGGCTCACGGGTTCGCCGGAGGTGGTGCCAGCAGCGTGTAGGGAACGACCGTCGTGGGGCCGGCGCCGAGGCGGCAGTTGGCCTCCACCGTGCCGTAGTCGGCGAACTCCATCTCGGCGCGCACCAAGCGGTAACTGAACTTGCCGGGCTCCACGTGCAGGGGCTGCACGTTCCGGGCGATCTGGTTGCCGTCGCGGGTGTAGATCACCTCCAGCACGTCCGTGTCGGCGCCGTCGACGGGGCAGCGCACGATCACAACGAGGTGCGGCGCCCATACCAGCGGCAGGGGTGTGGGAGCCACGGCGGAGAACTGCACACCGGTCAGGTCGATGCGAGTGGAGGGACCGGGGGCCTGGCGCACGTCGATCTCGTCGACGAACACGGCGGCCACGATCTGCATGCTCTGACCGTACCGCCTCCGCACCGGCGTCCGGGGGTTCTGCCGCACCGGGGTTACGATCCGTGGCGGCCGTCCTGACAAAACCGTTCCTCGTGGTCGCGGTGTTCGCCCGGGGCGAGCCGGTCAAGGTTCCGGACGCAGGCCGCGGCCGGCGATCGGTCGAATCGGCGGAGAGACTCGTGGAGTTCTGGGTGCACGTGCGAGCGGGGTCGCGCCGCGCCGCAGTGGGCGGTGGCTTCGACGGCGCACTGGTAGTGCGCGTCTCGGTTCCTGCCGAACGCGGGCGCGCCAATGAGGCCGTGCGCCGGGCGCTCGCCGGCGCGTTTGACGTGCGCCGGGCCGACGTGGCGATCCTCAGTGGCCACACCGCACGCCGCAAGCGAATCAGAATCACCGGCGAGGCGGAAGAGCTTCCGGCCCGCCTCCGGAGCCTCCTCGGTGACAGCGGTTGACGAACCCGGCTGATCGTCCCGTAGCGCCGGTTGACCGAGCGCGGGGCGTACAGTCTTATGGGCATGTTCCGCTTCTTCGTCCCCCTCCTTCTGCTGGCCGTAGCCGTTGCTACCTTGCTGGTTGCCAACAACCTGGCCACCGAGCCCCCTGCGGCGGTGGAGTTGGCTACCGAGGCGCCGGACGTCCCGTTGCTGTCGGCGCAGCGACTGCCGTCGGTCGCAACCACGGCGCAGCCGCCGACCCCCGCACCGCCGACGGAGAACCTGGAACGCGACCTGAGGGCGCTGGCGGTCCAGGCGCCCGAGCGCACCTGCATCGCGGTGCGCCAAGGCGGCGAAGATCTGTTCCTGCTGAACCCTGCGGTGCCGTTGGTGCCCGCCTCGGTGCAGAAGCTGGCCACCGCCCAGGCGGCCCTGTCGGCGCTGGGCGCGGACTACACCTACCGAACGACGGCCATCGCCGAGGCGCCACCCGCGGCTGGCGTCGTGCCCAACGACCTCTACCTCGTGGGCGGCGGCGACCCTCTGCTGGCAACGCCGGCGTACGAGCTGCTCCTGGCCGCCGAGGGAGCGATCGCCACGCCGCTGGATGACCTCGCAGCCGACCTCGTCGGGGCGGGTCTGACCCGCATCTCCGGGGGTGTCATCGCTGTGGAGAACCGCTACGACAACGCTTCCACCGTGGCTTCCTGGCCCGAGGAATGGGTCCAGAACGGCGCCATCGGAACGCTGAACCCGGTCGCCCTCAACCAGGGCTACCAGACCCCGGAAGGCATCGGCGGCACCGCCGGGCTGCTGCCCGAACCCGAGCCGGCACTGCACACCGCCGCCCTCTTCGACGACATGCTGGAGGCCCGCTCGGTCGCGATCCCCGAGCGACCCGGCGTGGCCGCGCCGGAGCGCGACTTCACCGGCTACGTCGAGCTGGCATCCGTCGAGTCGGCTCCGCTGGAGGAGTACCTGCGCTTCATGCTGACCGAGAGCGATAACACCACCGCGGAGATGTTGCTGCTGGAACTCGGCCTGCAACACACCGGCACCGGATCCACGCTCGATGGCGCTCTCGCAGTCCTGGAAATCCTGGCCGCCGAGGCCGGCCGCCCCGTCCTGGTGTTCCCGCCACACGACGGCTCCGGCCTGAGCCCGGAGAACGAATTGACCTGTGCACAGGTCGTCGAGATCCTCGAGATCGGCGGCTCCGAGGGAACCCTGGCCTCCTACCTTCCCGTGGCCGGTGTGTCAGGAACGCTGGAGGGCCGCTTCGTGGACTCGCCCGCCGCCGGCCGGGTGCGAGCCAAGACCGGATCGCTTCCCGGCGTGGCGTCGCTGGCCGGTTTCGCCGAAGGTGCCGACGGGCGACCGCTCACGTTCGCGGTGATCCTGAACGGCGAGGAACTCAGCGACACCACGGCCGGCGCCTTCCTGGAGCAGTTCCTGGAGATCCTGGTGGCCAATTCCGACTTCCCGGAGGGCGCCGCATCGGGGATCGACGGAACCGAATAGACCACGTGGGCAACGAACCGCCGGCCTTTGACGGCTCGGAGGTTCGGGAACTGCCCATGTTCCCGCTGGGCCGGGTGCTGTTCCGTGGCGAGTCCCTGCCGCTGCACGTTTTCGAGCCTCGTTATCGGGAACTCGTCCACCGCTGCCTGGCCGGCGACCGGCGCTTCGGGGTGGTGCTGATCATGCGGGGCGCCGAGGTGGGCGTCGACGCGGACCAACAGCGCAGCAACGTCGGGACGCTGGCAGAGATCGTCGCAGCGGAGCAACTCGACGACGGTCGCTGGATGCTCGCGACCGACGGGATGGAGCGTCTGCGGGTGCGCCAATGGCTCCCCGACGATCCGTACCCCCGAGCGCTGGTGGAACCCTGGATCGAGCCTCCCGTCACCGCCGCCGCCGTGGACGGACCTCTGGGGGTCGCGACGGCCGCATTCGACCGGATCGTCGCCCACTTGCACGCTGCGCAGACCGGCGACTCGGCGGGAGAGGTTCCGACGTTGCGTCTCGATCAGCTAAGCGTCGACCCTGTCCGGGCTGCCTACCAGCTTTGCGCGATGGCTCCGGTGGGGGAGTTGGACCGCCAGCGCCTGCTCGCCGCAGACGGCACCGCCGAGCGCCTCACCCTCCTCGCAGAACTCCTCGACGACGCCGAGCAGACCCTCCGCCTACTCAGCGACGCCGGCCCCGGACCGCTGGACCAGGCGCCCCCGGTCTAAGCCTGGATCCACCGTTTCGGCTGGCTGGTGGGTGTTGGCTGGTGGTGGTGGGGGTCTGGTGGGGGTTGGGGGACGTTGTTTGGTCGGCGTTGTGCTCGGCGGCGGCGGTGGTGGGTGTGTGTTGGTCGGTGTGGGCGGGTTCGGGGCGTGTCGGGGCGCGCGGGGGCTGCTGGGGGGCCGCTGGTTTCGGGGAGTCCTGTGGGGGTTAGATGAGCAGCGGCAGGTTGCGGATTCGTCGTAGCGCGTCGGTGAAGGTGCGCTGCCAGGGCCAGTGGGCGGGCAGGCGCAGGACGCTGCGTCCGCTGTGGTTCACGATGCGCCCGGGCAGGGCGAGGAGTTGGTTGCGGACGGTGCGCCCGGCGGTGAGTTGGCCGCGGCGGCGCCCGGCGGTGTGGTGGTGGAGCCAGCGGTAGAGGTTGTGGGCCAGTGTGGCGCAGGTCAGCCAGGCGGCGTTGGCGGCGAAGTTCCCCGACGGCAGGTGCGCCAGTCCGGTGGTGTGTTTGAGGTCGCGGATGGCGAGTTCGATGCTGGCGTGGGCGCGGTGGAACTCGTCGGCGGCGGCGGTGTCGTGGGTGGTGTTGGTGATAAAGGCGTGGTAGCGCCAGTGCGGCCACAGTTCGCCCTGGGTCGCCTCGGTGAGGCGGCTGCGGCGCACGGCGAGGCGCAGGTGGCGCGCCTCGCCGTCGACGGTGGCGGCCAGGGTGGTCTCGGTGACGTGCGCCTCGCCGCCGGGGGGGTAGGCAATGGGCGCCCAGTCCGCCTCGGCGATGCTGGCAATGGCGGCTTTGACCTTGGAGGTCTGGCGCACCGTGATCGACCAGCGCACCCCCAGGGCGTCGAGGCGCGCGACGAGGTCCCAGGACCAGAACCCGGCGTCGGCGCGCACGGTCAGCGGCCCGGTCGCGCCGGCGCGCCGGGTGCGGTGGATCGCCTCGACGACGAAGTGCACGTTGCCGCGCTGCGACGAACCGCCGCGCAGGCGCGCGGCCAGCACCTCGCCGGTCTCGGCGCGGGCCGCCACCAACGGGTGATAGCCCAACTCGGCGGTGTGACCGTACGCGGCGCCGGCCTTGGCCTTGCCGACCACCTCACAGACCGTGGAATCCACATCGATGGTCACCGGATCGGCGCCGGGACCCGCGCCGGTCGCCCACGCCCGCGCCAACACCTCGCCGGCAGCTTTGTCGAGTTGGCGGACGTGTCCCCACGTGAAGGCGCGCAGGAACGTCCCCAACGTCGACGGCGCCACCACCTTGAACCCCAACACACGACTCGTCGCCCCGGCGCGCAGACGATCCGCGTGATCGATATGCGTCGCGCCGACCAGCATCGCCGCCACCAACGTCAACACCTTGCGACCCGGACGCGCCCCGCCGGGGCGTCCCCCCAGGCGCACCATGCGGTCAACGACCGCCTCGGCGCCCAACCGGCCCACCAGCGTGCCCGCCGCCACCAAGCCCGCATCGGCCACCAACGACGCGTCGTCGAAGACCACCCCCAGTCGCTCAATCTTGTGCGATACTCCACTCACAGGAAGTGCCTCCTGATCAGGGCCGAACAGCCGCCGTTACACACGGCCATTCTCCCAGGTCAGCGAGGCATTTCCGCGCACCCCCAACCCCCAACACCCCAACCCATCGGTGGATCCAGGTTTAGTGACTCGACCCGACGCGCACCCGCCGCTGCGCGGAAGCCCCCTCTCTTCTTTGACGAGCCTGCCGGCGGGGCGATGCCTGAAAGCAGGCCCGATCAGGGCCGCCGGTAAACTCGTGGCAATGGAGTCGGCGGTGGAGGACGGATCTGTGGCGGGCAGTGGGCTGCCGGCCGGCGACGAGGCACCCCGTACAACCGATGCCGGCCCCGCTGAAGTTCTGCAGGAACTCCGCGACGTGGTGCTCGCCTACTTCCGTCAGGAAGCGGTGGACCCACTCAAGCGGCTGGCCGCCTGGCTGGGGTTCGGGCTCCTCGGCGGCGTTTTCATGTCCACGGGGCTGGTGCTGCTTGCTCTGGCCGGTCTCCGGGCGCTGCAGACCGAAACCGGCGAACATCTCACCGGCAGCCTCAGTTGGACGCCGTACGCCATCGTTCTGGTGGCGGTCGTCGTGGTGTTCCTGTTCGCCCGGTCGGCGGCACGGGCGCGCCGCCGTGGTACAGGGGAGGTCACCGAATGAGTTCGGCACCCGGCAACATCAGCCGCGAGGACATCGAGGCCAAGCTCTCCGAAGTGGCCGACGCCCTCAACACCGCCAGCCAACCGGCCCGGCGGACAGCCTGGCAGGTCGGGGTGATCACCGCGGCCGCCCTCGTGATCGTGGCCTACTTCCTGGGCAAGCGCCGTGGGCGCCTGGCGCGCACGTTCGTCGAACTGCGCCGGCACTGAGGCCCGTGAGCACCGGAGGGGTCGGGCGGATGCTGGCGGTGGCCCGGCGCCGTGGCATCACCCGCGGTCTGTTCGGCGACAGCACGGGCTGGCTGCTGGCGGGCGCGCTCGCTTGGGGGCTCCGCGGCCTGCGCCGCGTTCTGTGGCCGACCGAGGTGCCCGTACGCGCTGCTCGCCGCCTGCGCCCGGGAGAGAGCCTGGTCGTCGAGCACTTCCCGCCGCGGCGACGCCGCTGAGCCGCCCGGCAGCGCGTGATCCAGGAGAATCAACGCCCCAGCGGCCTTGACGCCGACGCAGGTGTGGCTGCCGACGGGAGTGCCGCTCTCGGCGCCACCGCAGGTGCCGAAGTCGCCCCAGACCCCACCGGCTGCGAGGCCGACGCCTCACTCGCAGCCGCCGATGCAGCCGGCCCTCCAGGGCAACCGCACGGCTTCACCTCCGGCGAGTTGGTCCTGCTCGTGGACCGTAAGAATCGCAGCTACCTCCGCCGTCTCGAGGCCGGTGGCTTCTTCCACTCCCACAACGGGCTCGTGGCCTGGGACGATCTGCTGGGCCGTGCCGAGGGTGCCGAGGTGCGCTCCGTCGGGGGTTCCCGCTTCAAGGCCTTCCGCCCCACGCTGTCGGACTACATCGTGAAGATGAAGCGTGGCGCCCAAGTCATCTACCCCAAGGATCTCGGCCCCATCCTGATGGTCGCCGACATCGCCCCCGGCCACCGGGTCCTGGAGTCGGGCGTCGGATCGGGGGCGCTCTCCCTGGCGCTGCTCCGGGCCGGCGCCGACGTCGTGGGCTATGAGATCCGCGGCGACTTCGCCCGCCGGGCGCGCAACAACGTGCGGGACTTCCTGGGGGCTGAGGCGCTGTCCCGCTACCGGGTCGAAGAACGGGACTGCTACGAGGGAATCGACCCCCAGGAACTGGACCGTGTGGCCCTGGACCTGCCGGAACCGTGGCGTGTGGCCCCCCACGCCGCCGAACGGCTGCGCCCGGGAGGGATCCTGGTGGCCTACACCCCCAGCGTGATCCAGGCGGCGCGCCTGCGCGGCGCCCTCGACGATGGCCCCTGGGGGTTGGCGGCCACCACGGAAGTGCTGCAACGGGGCTGGCACATCGCCGGTGAGGCGGTCCGACCCGACCACCGCATGGTCGCCCACACGGGGTTCCTGACGCACGCCCGCCGCATGTCGTCATAGGAGCGCCAGGGCATGAACCTCCTGGACCTGGTGATCGTGGCCGTCCTGCTGCTCGGGGCATTGTGGGGGCTGCGCACCGGGCTGCTGCGGCCCGGGCTCGCCTGGCTGGGCGTGGCGCCGGGCCTGCTGGCGGCCGTACGGCTCATGCCCTGGGTGCTGGAACAGACCGGCGGATGGATCGGCGACACGCGCTCCGTGGCCCACCCGCTGGGGATCAGCGCGGGCGTTCTCGTACTCGGGGCGCTCGTCGGCCGGATCGCCGGCGGGCTACTCGGAAGGTTGCTGCACCTCGCACTGCCGGGACCGTTGCGCACGGCCGACCGGATCGCCGGCTGCGTCGCGGCGGCCGCCGCGGCAGGGACCATCATGTGGATGCTCCTGCCGATGATCGCCACCACGCCGGGATGGTTCGCCGCGCAGGCCGCGGACTCCGCAGTGACCGGCTTCGCTCTCGACGTACTGCCGATGCCACCGGACGTGTTCGTGCGCGGCATCTACTGGTTGCGCGCCGCAGCCACGTAAGGAAGCCCCACGCGATCGGGTGGCGGCACCAGAACCTCCGTGCGGCCAACGCCACGGCCGGCGTCATCACGGAAGGGCCTCTGTCTCTCCGCCCTCCACGAACTCCGCGGGGGCGCGACGATCAGCGCGGCAGCAGGAGAGTGTTTCGAGAAGCGGACGCCGAGGGTCGGCTCAGGCGTCGATCTCGATGAAGATGCACTCGCCGGGGCACTCCTCGGCGGACTCGATGGTCGCCTCCTCCTGGCCGGCCGGCACGATTGCCAAGCCGGTGGGGCCACCCGGATCGCTGAAGATGGTGTCGCCCTCGACCACGTAGGCCAGACCGTCGTCGAGCAGTGTGAAGACGTCGGGGGCGATCTCTTCGCAGAGACCGTCGCCCGTACACAGATCCTGGTCGATCCAGACCTTCATCTCGCTGCTCCCCGATTTGGTGCTAGGTGAGTGCCTACTCGGGAGTATAGCCACGGCCCCGCATGGCCCACGCTTGCACGACCAATGCCGACAGAAGTGGCAGTTCAACGGGCACACACAGCGTTACGCCGTCGACTTGCGGCCCTTCAACCACCGGTCGGTTGGGGCGCCGGCGGCGGTAGTGCGGCGGGGTGTGGGGAGTCCCCTGAACTCACAGCGGCGCGTGTAGGGTCGGATCGGGACAGGACCTCCGAAGGAGGTGAACACCATCGAAGAGACCGGTCACGACCCCTCCGTGCAGTTGAAGCTTCTGCAACAGGAGATCGAGGCGCTTCGACGCCGCATGCAGGACATGCCTCTGCGCATTCGCACCCTTGAGGAGCGCCTGCTGGAGACCAAGGGACAGCTGGCTCAGGCCGTTTCGCAGAACGAGAAGCTGACCCACACCCTGCGCGAGGCCCGCGACCACATCGGCGCCCTGCGGGAGGAGGTCGAGAAGCTGACGCAGACCCCGAACGCCTACGGCACCGTGCTGGGCGTCAACCCCGACGGCACCGCGGACGTGTACTCCTCCGGGCGCAAGATGCGTGTGGCGATTCACCCCGACGTCTCCGAAGAACTGGAGCGCGGCCAGGAGGTGGCCCTCAACGACTCTCTGAGCATTGTCCTGGCCCGCACCGCCGACGGCACCGGCGAGGTGGTCGCTCTCAAGGAATTGCTCGACGACGGCCGCCGGGCTGTGGTCACCGGCCGCGCCGATGAGGAGCGCGTGGCCGACCTGGCCCACGACCTCCTCGGCGTGGCGTTGCGCATCGGCGATCCGATGCTCATGGACGTCCGCTCGGGGCTGCTGATCGAATGTCTGCCGCGCTCGGAGGTGGAGGACCTGGTGCTGGAGGAGGTGCCGGACGTCACCTACGACGACGTGGGCGGCCTCGACACGCAGATCGAGAAGATCACCGACGCTGTCGAACTTCCCTTCCTGTACGCCGACCTCTTCGCTGATCACCGGCTGCCGGCCCCGAAGGGGATCCTGCTGTACGGACCGCCCGGCTGCGGCAAGACCCTGATTGCCAAGGCCGTGGCCAACTCCCTGGCCGCCAAGGTGGCCGCCAGCACAGGCAACGACAAGGCCCGCAGCTACTTCCTGAACATCAAGGGCCCGGAGTTGCTGAACAAGTACGTGGGCGAGACCGAGCGGCAGATCCGCCGGGTCTTCCAGCAGGCCCGGGACCGCTCCGAGGAGGGTTGGCCGGTCATCGTCTTCTTCGACGAGATGGAGTCGTTGTTCCGCATGCGCGGCAGCGGCATCAGCTCCGACATGGAGTCCACGGTCGTGCCGCAACTGCTGGCCGAGATCGACGGGGTGGAGGCCCTGCGCAACGTCATCGTGATCGGCGCCTCCAACCGGGAGGATCTCATCGATCCGGCGATCCTGCGCCCCGGGCGCCTCGACGTGAAGATCAAGATCGAACGCCCCGACGCCGATGCGGCCGCCGCCATCTTCGGCCGCTACCTCACCACCGACCTGCCCATCAACCGGAGCGCCGTGGAGACCGTGGGCGGGGGAGAGAAGGCCAAGGCGGTGCGCGGCATGATCGAACAGACCGTCGCCGAGATGTACAGTACCGAGAAGCGCAACGAGTTCCTTGAGGTCACCTACCAGAATGGTGACAAGGAGGTCATGTACTTCCGGGACTTCGCGTCGGGGGCCATGATCGAGAACATCGTGCGCCGGGCCAAGAAGCTGGCGATCAAGAGACTCATCGCCGGCGGGCCCAAGGGCATCAGCCCGGACGACCTGATGGTAGCGGTGGGCCAGGAGCTCTCCGAGCACGAGGACCTGCCCAACACCACCAACCCCGACGACTGGGCCAAGATCGCCGGCAAGAAGGGTGAGCGGATCGTCTTCGTGCGCACGCTCGTGCACCGCGACGACGCCAACGCCGGGGGTCGATCCATCGAACGGGTCGGCGGCACCGGCCAGTACCTGTAGCGCCGCCGGCCGTCGCGAGCACCGAGGACACGTGGTCGTCCCCAAGATCTGCGGCATAGAGACCGAGTACGGGATCACGCACCGCGGCACCGAGGAGTCCAACCCCATCACGGCTTCCTCGCTGCTCATCAACGCCTACCTGGCCGGCCTGCAACACGCCCCCGGCTCACCCGTCGTGCGAGTGGAGTGGGACTTCGAGGACGAGACGCCCGGCCGGGACGCCCGCGGCATCGGCGGCGTCGAGCAGCCCGGCGAACCCGAGACGCACCTCGTCAACGCCGTGCTGACCAACGGAGCGCGCTACTACGTGGACCACGCCCATCCCGAGATCTCCGGTCCCGAGTGCGCCGATGCCCGCAGCGTGGTGCTGTGGGACCGGGCCGCCGATCTCATCGCCCAACGCTCCATGCAGGCAGCAGGGGCGCTGCTCCCCGAGGGCCAGGAACTGGTCGTCTACAAGAACAACTCCGACGGCAAGGGCAACTCCTACGGCTGCCACGAGAACTACCTGATGGACCGCAACACGCCCTTCGGGCGGATCGTCCAGGGAGCGACCGCTCACTTCGTAACCCGGCAGATCTTCTGCGGCGCCGGCAAGGTGGGCACCGAGGTGCCCGGTGCGGAGCGCTTCGCCGTCCCGTTCCAGATCTCCCAGCGTGCGGACTTCTTCGAGGAGGAGGTCGGCCTGGAGACCACGCTGAAGCGGCCCATCGTGAACACCCGCGACGAGCCGCACGCCGACGCCCGCCTGTACCGGCGCCTGCACGTGATCGTCGGCGACGCCAACCTCTCCGAGGTGGCCACCTTCCTGAAGGTGGGGACCACCTCTCTGGTGCTTGCCCTCGTCGAGCAGGATCTCTTCCCCGACGACCTGTACTTCGCTGCGCCCGTGCAGGCGATGCGCCTCGTCAGCTGCGACCCTGCGCTGCGCCAACCGCTGCGCCTGACCGACGGCACGACGGCGACGGCCCTGGACATCCAGTGGGATCTGCTGGATCGATGCACGAAGTACTGCGACAACTTCGGCGCCGAGATGGTCGGCGGCGACGTGGCCGGCGAGGTGCTGGAGCGCTGGGAGTCGGTGCTGACGCAGCTCGAGGGCGATCCCCTGGCCCCTGCCACGACGGTGGACTGGGTGGCCAAGTACCGCCTGCTGGACGCCTACCGGGAGCGCAACGGCGCCGACTGGACCGACCCCCGCCTGCAGGCGTTGGACCTGCAGTACCACGACCTGCGCCCGGAACGCTCGGTGGCCGACCGCCTGAACCTGGAGACGCTGGTACACGCCGACGAGGTGCCGTGGGCTGCGGAGAACCCTCCACCGGACACGCGTGCCTACTTCCGGGGTCGCTGCCTGCAGCGGTTCGGCCCCCACGTGGTGGCCGCCAACTGGGACTCCGTCGTCTTCGACTTGGGAGGCGAGACGCTGCGGCGGGTGCCCATGATGGAGCCTGGCCGCGGAACGGCCCGCCACGTGGCTAACTTGTTCGACGAGTGCCTGACGCCGGCCGACCTCATCGACCGGCTACAGAGTTGATCTACGGAGCAGAGGGACCATGGCTGAACGAGAGCGGATCCAGAAGTCGGCCCCGCCGAGGTCCGACGAGGAAACGACGACCGAACACACCGAGCCGCGCGCCAGCGGCGACCGTCTGAAGGCGGAACTGGACGATCTCCTTGACGAGATCGACGAGGTGCTGGAGACCAACGCGGAGGAGTTCGTCAACTCCTACATCCAAAAAGGCGGCCAGTAGGCGCCCTGCCGGCCCGGGAACGCCCCGTCGGCGGGGCGACCCACTTGCCGGGACCCGCGGGTAACCTCGCAACATGAGCCTGCCGCCGCTGCGGAGCCTGACCCTGTTCGATGTCGGGGAGGACCCCGGTCCGAGTTTCGTGGGCCTGCTGGCGGCCTCCGGCGGCACGCCACAAACCGCCGGACGGACTGACGCGGCGATGCACGTCGAGACGCCGACGATTTCGCACGGCACGACGGTCGTGGCCCTCCGCCACGGCGCCGGCGTGCTGCTGGCAGGCGACCGGCGGGCCACGTCGGGCCACCTCATCAGCCACCGCTCCATCGAGAAGGTGTTCCCCGCCGGCCACCACGCGGGGGTGGCCATCGCCGGTGCCGCCGGGCCGTCGATGGAGATGGTGCGGCTCTTCCAGTTGCAACTGGAGCACTACGAGAAGGTGGAGGGCCAGCCCCTCAGCCTCGACGGGCAGGCCAACCAGCTCAGCGGGATGGTGCGGGCAAACCTGCCGGCAGCCATGCAGGGCTTGGTGGCGATACCGCTGTTCGCGGGCTGGGACCCCCACCGCGAGCGCGGCCGGCTGTTCCAGTACGACGTGACCGGCGGACGCTACGAGGAGCAGGACTACGCGGCCAACGGGTCGGGCAGCCTGCATGCCGGCACCGTCGTGAAGCTCGGGTTCCGCCCTGCGCTGGAACTCGACGAGGCGGTGGATCTGGCCATCTCCGCTCTGTTCCAGGCCGCGGACGCCGACTCCGCCACCGGGGGGCCCGATCTCGTCCGACGTATCTTCCCGGTCGTCGTCACCATCGATGCCGACGGCTATCAGCGGCTCGCCGACGCTGAGGTGGAGGACCGCTTCCGGACCTTCCTGGCGTCCCTCGGTGCCGAGGCGGGCGCGGCGGTGACCGAACAGCCTGCCGCAGAGGCCTCCCGCCGCTGAGGCGGATCGCCCGGCAATCGGCGAAACGAGCACGACCATGAACATGCCCTTCTACGTCGCTCCCGAGCAGATCATGAAGGACCGGGCCGACTATGCCCGCAAGGGCATTGCCCGCGGGAAGAGCCTGGTGGGCCTCACCTACGCCGACGGCATCCTGCTGTGCGCGGAGAACCTGTCCAACACGCTGCGCAAGATCAGCGAGATCTACGACCGGATCGCGTTCGCCGGGGTGGGCAAGTACAACGAGTTCGACCAACTGCGCATCGCCGGCGTGCGTCACGCCGACTTGAAGGGCTACGCCTACAGCCGCGACGACGTGGACGCCCGCGGCCTCGCCAACCAGTACGCGCAGATTCTCGGGCAGATCTTCACGCACGAGATGAAGCCCATGGAAGTGGAGATCCTGGTCGCCGAGATCGGCGAGGAGCCCGGCCGCGAACAGCTGTTCCACATCCTGTACGACGGCACCGTCGACGATGAGAACCTCTACTCGGTGCTCGGCGGCGAGGCGGAGACCATCTCCGAGCGTCTCGCCGAGTTCTTCGACTCCGACCTGCCTATTGCGCCGGCCTTGCGCTGTGCGGTGGACGCCCTGGCCGGACCGGAGCGGGCCCTTGGCCCCGACGATCTGGAAGTGGCCGTCCTGGACCGGCGCCTCAGCCGGCGCTGCTTCCGGCGGATGGAGATGGCCGAGATCGGCTCCCTGCTGGGCGACACCGCGCCCGAACCCGAACCGGATCCCGAACCGGATCCCGAACCCGAGGCCCCGGCCGATGGGGAACCGGCGGAGTAGGGGACGCGGACGTGCAGCGGCGCATCTACGGGATAGAGAACGAGTACGGGGTCACGTTCGCTCTCGGAGGTCAGCGTCGCCTCAGTCCCGACGAAGTCGCCCGCTACCTCTTCCGGCGAGTGGTCTCGTGGGGGCGCAGCAGCAACGTCTTTCTGGCCAACGGCGCCCGGCTCTACCTCGACGTGGGCTCGCATCCCGAGTACGCCACGCCGGAGTGCGACTCCCTCTACGACCTCGTCGCACACGACCGCGCCGGCGAACTGGTTCTTGACCAGCAGGTCTGCTACGCCCAGGAGCGCCTCAACGCCGACGGCATACGCGGCGAGATCTACCTGTTCAAGAACAACACCGATTCGGCCGGCAACTCCTACGGCTGCCACGAGAACTACCTCACCACCCGGCGCGAGGAACTCTCGGAGTACAGCGAGGTGCTCATCCCGTTCCTGGTTAGCCGGCAGATCTATGCCGGGGCGGGCAAGATCCTGCAAACCGCCCGTGGTGCCCGCTACTGCGTCAGCCAGCGAGCCGAGCACATCTGGGAGGGGGTCTCCAGCGCCACCACCCGCTCCCGCCCCATCATCAACACCCGCGACGAACCGCACGCCAACGCCGAACTGTTCCGCCGGCTGCACGTCATCGTCGGGGACTCCAACATGAGCGAGTACGCCACCTTCCTGAAGATGGGGGCGTGCAGCATCCTGCTGCAGATGCTGGAGGAGCCGTCGGTGGTACTGCGGGACATGACGCTGGAGAACCCCATCAGGGCAATCAGGGAGATCAGCCACGACGTCACCTGCCGGCGACGCGTCCGCCTCGCCAACGGTCGGATGTTGAGCGCTCTGGACATCCAGCGGGAGTACTTCGAACGGGCCCAGGAGTTCTCCACCCAGTTCGACCTGGGGGTGGGGCAGAAGCGCGCCCTGCAGATGTGGGGCCACTGCCTCGACAGCATCGAGAGAGACCCCATGAGCCTGGACCGCGAGTGCGACTGGGTCATCAAACTCAAGCTGATCGAGGCCTACCGGGCGCGCCACGGACTCACCATGGATGATTCGCGGCTGGCGCTGCTGGACCTGAAGTACCACGACGTGAGCCGACGGAGAGGGCTGTTCTACAAGATGCAGGAGCGGGATCTCGTCGAGTCGATCTGCGTCGAGAGCGACGTGATCGCGGCGATGGAAACTCCGCCCCAGACCACACGGGCACGCCTGCGGGGGGAGTTCGTGCGGCGGGCGAAGGAACGCAAGCGGGACTACACGGTGGACTGGGTCCACCTGAAGCTGAACGACCAGGCGCAGCGGACCGTCCTGTGCAAGGACCCGTTCAAGTCCCACGACGAGCGGGTCGAGAAGCTGATCGCTTCGCTGTGAGCACCCGCCGGGGGCCACGGCCGTGAACGCCGCCGCTGCGGTCGGGAAGCTGGAGCGGCTCCTGAACCTGACCGCCGCGCTGTTGGACACCGAGCGGCTGCTGCCGGCGGGGGAGATACAGGCCAAGGTGACGGGCTACGCCACCGGCAAGGTCGCCTTCCGGCGCACCTTCGAGCGGGACAAGAACGACCTGCGCCGGATGGGGATCCCCCTCACGATGGGGACCGTCCCGGCCACGGACCCGCCCGTCGAGGGCTACCGCATCCGCAAGCAGGACTACTACCTGAGTGATCCCGGCCTCGAGCCCGACGAGCGCGCCGCCCTGCACCTGGCGGTCCGCACCGTGCGCCTGGAGGACACCTCCCCCGACGCCGCCTTCTGGGCACTGGGCGGGACACCCTCCGGAGCCGACGCGCCCCCCGCAATGGCCGTCCTGCCGTCCGACGAGAATCTGATCCTGCTCTACCGGGCCATCTGCGAGCGCTGCGTCGTCTCCTTCGGGTACCGGGCGCAGCAGCGGTCCGCTGAGCCCCTGCGCCTGCACTTCGCCCGCGGCCACTGGTACGTGACGGCGCACGACCGCCATCGGGAGGCGCTGCGTCACTTCCGCCTGGACCGCATCGACGACCTGCAGGTCGGACCCCCGGGCGCCTTCACGCCCCGAGAGACCTCGCCGACCGATATCGACAGACCTCCCTGGGAGATCGGCACGGACGTGGTAGTGGCACAGCTGGACGTCGATGCCGACGTGGCCGATTGGGCACTCGCCGAGACAGGAGGGGGGCTGCGCCACGAGCGACGCCCCGACGGGTCGCTGTGGTTGGAGGTGTCCGTCGCCAACCCCGACGCTCTGGTGGACTTCCTGCTCAGCCTGCTGGAGCACGCCGAGTTGCTCGGCCCGCCGGAGTTGCGGGCGAAGCTGCTGGCGCGGCTGCGCGCCACCTCCGAGGCGCCCGGACCGGCCCCGGTCACCCTGCCGGCTGCCGATCGCCACGCCGCTGTAGCCGGCAAAGCAGGCGAGGGAGCGCACCGGCGCCCGCGGACCGCCGCCGGTGCACCCCGGCGGGCGACCCTCACGTCCGTCGAGCGCATGCAGCGGCTCCTGGGGCTCATCCCCTGGGTGGCCGAGCAGGACGGGGCGAGTCTGGACGACATCACCGAACGTTTCGACTACCCGGCCGAGGAACTCCTGGACGACCTGCAGCAGGTCGTGTTCATGGTGGGCGTCCCGCCGTACACCCCCGACGCACTCATCGAGGTGGAAGTGGAGGAGGACTGGGTACAGATCAACTTCGCGGAGTACTTCCGGCGACCGCTGCGCCTCACCCCGCCACAGGCGGTGTCGCTCGTGGTTGCGGCCACCGGCCTCCTGGGCATCGCTCCCGACAGCGCCCTGGAGCGCGGTCTTGCGAAGCTGGCCGGAAGTCTGGGCGTGGACCCCCGGGAGGCGGTGGACGTCCACCTCGGCGCGGCGACCTCGGAGATCCTGACACTGCTGCGGGAGGGCTGCGGTAACCGCCGCCCGGCAGCCATCGGGTACTACAGCTACGACCGTGACGCCCGCACCGAGCGGGTGATCGAGCCGTACCGCATCTTCGCCCACGAGGGTGCCTGGTACGTGCGTGCCCACTGCCGGCTGGCCGGGCACCAGCGCACCTTCCGCATCGACCGGATCGACCGGGCCGAGTTGACCGAGGAGACCTTCACGCCGCCGGGAGGGCCGGTGCCGGCGACGGTCTGGGAGCCACCGCCGGGCTCGCCCTGGGTGGACCTACTCCTGGAACCGGCGGCGCACTGGATTCTGGACTACTACCCGACGATCAGCGAGCAATGGGTGGCGGATCGCTGCGTGGCCCGCCTCGAGGTGGGCGGCGTCGCCTGGCTGGAGCGCCTCTTGCTGCGGCTCGGCCCGGCCGCGAGTGTGGTGCGCAGCGACGGGATTCCCGCCGACCTGGGAGCCGTCGCCGCCCGACGGGTTCTGGCTCGCTACGGAGAATAACCGCAGAGCAGGTGCTGCGGTCGGTTACGGTGAAAACCCGATGACGGAGCAACCACCGCAGAATCCGCCACCGGAGCCGGATCCCTCCGATCCGGCCTGGGTGGATCACATCCTCGGCAACCTGACAAGCCGTCCCATGCCTGGCGCGCCGGACGTGGAATCGGCTCCGTCGCCGGCGTCGGGAACCCCGGCTCCACCGCTCGAGAGTCTCGAGCCACCGCCGCCACCACCACCGGCGCCACCTCGACGCCGACCGGCGCCTGAACCCTCCGAACCGGTGCGACCAGCGCCGCAGATCCTCGATCCGCCGGCCGAACCAGCCGCGGCGCCGCCGGCACCAGGCCTGCTCGACGAGTTGCTGTCGATGGAGGTCGAGCCGTCGGAGGCCCCGCCGTCGGCTACAACGTCGGCGTCTCCGTCGCCCGCGCCACCGCCGCCTTCGCAGCCCGCCGTCGCGCCACCTCCGCCGCCTGTGCCGTCTGAGCCGCCACCCCCGCCACCGGCTCCTGCACCGCGGCAGCGACCTCCGGTTTCGGCGCCGGCGGAGCCAGGATCTCTGCAAGGAATACCCCTCAGCGTCGACCTTCCGCCGGCGATCCCGGGACCGCCACCCCGTGGAGCGGTGCGGCGCCCTGCCGCGCCGACGCCGGTGCGTTCCAGCGACCCCATGCTGGCGTCTGCGCCGCCGCAGACCCGGCCGACAGCCCCCGTCCGGCGTGGACCGGCGCCTTCATCGGCACCGATGCCCCTTCCCGAGCCCGAAGGCAACGCCTACGACGACGAGTACGACACCGCCTACACCGACGAATACGAGCAACACCTCGAGGAAATGCGCAACCCGGTCCGCACGGTGGTCGGCTGGGTCGCCACGATCGCCCTCGCCATTGTCCTGTCCCTCGTCATCCGCTCGTTCGTGGCTCACGCCTTCCACGTGGAGTCGGGCTCGATGCTGCCCAATCTCGAGCCCGGCGACCGGATCCTGGTGAGCAAGCTGTCCGACAATCCCTCCCGGGGCGATCTGGTGGTGTTCGAGCGCCCGAACGGCGATCTCGTCAAGCGGGTCGTGGCGCTCGCGGGAGAGACCGTCTACTTCGACGAGGGTCTGATCAAGATCGGCGACCAGTGGCTGAACGAGCCGTACCTGTCCGCGGGGGTGGGCACGTATGTGCGCCGGGCCATCCCCGACTGCGAGACACCCGAGGGCGTCGACGAGGGCTCGGCCTGCACCGTCCCCGAGGATCACATCTTCGTGCTGGGCGACAACCGGCGGGTCTCCTACGACAGCCGCGACTTCGGCCCGGTGCCCCGCGACGACATCATCGGCACTGCCTCCTTCCAGTTCTGGCCGCTGGGCGACGTCCGCGGCCTGTAGCCGCTGCACGCCCCGTCGGCCCTGGCCGGCTGCCGAATACTTCCCACCCCGGGGCCACCTCTTCCGTTATCCCGGGAGACGCCGGGATCCACCGCCCATCGGCCCGGGTCCGTTGCCGATGAACGTCCGAGCACTCTCCTAGCCGTAGTAGCGCGCGATGGCGTGCACCATGCGGTCCACGTGGTCGCTGTAGACGGCGTCGATCCCGGCGTCCAGCAACTCCCCGAGAGTGCGGTCGTGCTGGGCATCCCAGCCGAAGGCCTGCACCTCGAAGCGGTGGAACAGCACCACGGTCCCGCCGGTCCAGTCGACATAGGGCATGTTGACGGCATCGATACCTGCCTCGGACAGGCGGGACGCCAGGCGCTCGGGGCCGCCGTCCATGATGCGTCGGCGCGTCGAGAGCACGAGGTGAACCCCACTCCAGCGATCCCGCCAGTCCTCGAGAGTCTCCACTGATCCCGAACACAGCCAGAGCCGTCCGAGCGCCTCCGCCCCGGCGTGGCGGGCCGCCTCCACCAGCACCGGCGCGGCCGCCGGGTCCTTGACGTCCACGGAGAACTCGAAGTCCATACCGCAGGACCGGTACAGGTCGTCCACCGAGAGTACCGACGGCGGTAGATCCTCCCGGCGGATCGAACGCACCGGTCGGCTGCGCAGCCGCGGCAGGGGCGGACGGTGGCGGCTGTCGTGGTGCAGCACGGCCGCACCGTCGGCGGTAAGCCGTACGTCGCTCTCCAGCCCGGTGGCCCCCTGCGCCAGGGCCGCCTCGAAGGCCTCCAGGGTGTTCTCCGAGGCGTGTGCCCGGCCGCCTCGGTGGGCGAACCCGATGGGCCGCGCCACCAGAGCGGGAAGTCGTGGACCCACGCCCACAGTGTGCCCGCCACCGGCCCGAACACGGCCCCTCGCTAGGCTGGCCGGGTGCTGAACGTCGGACCGGGTGAGGTTCTGGTCATCCTGGTGATCGCCCTGGTGGTACTGGGTCCGAGCCGGCTACCCGCGACGGCGCGCACCATGGGCCGCGTGCTGGCCAAGACCCGCGACCTGGTGACGAAGTTCCAGCAGGAGATGCAGGCCGCCGCCGACGCTCCGCTCGAAGCGCTCGCCCGCGAGCGGGGACGGGTCGAAGACCGTCCGGCTGCAGCGCAAGTCCCGGCACCGACCGCCGGGACCGAAACCGGGGGCGCAACAGAGGTGACAACCCCCGCCGCCGGAACCGAACCCGAGGGCGCAACGCCACCGACACCCTCCACCGCCGGGACCGAACCCGACGAACCTGCATGAGCGCGCCCGAGGCACCTGCCGTGTCTCCGAAGGAGCGCATGACGTTTATCGAGCATCTCACTGAGCTGCGCCACCGACTGATCATCTCCCTGTTGGCGATGGCCTGCGGCTTCGTTGCCTGCTGGGTGCTCTACCCGCAGATCCTGGACGCCCTCGTGCAGCCGTACTGCGACGTGATCCGCCCCGACGCCGAGGGGCTGGACGCCCCCGGCAACTGCCGGCTACTGGTGACCGACCCGCTGGAACCGTTCTCGGTGCGCGTCAGCGTGGCCGGCTACGGCGGCCTGGTGTTGGCCATGCCGATCCTGCTGTGGCAGGCCTGGCGCTTCATCACCCCGGGCCTGTACCCCCGTGAGCGCCGCCACACGGTGTTGTTCGTTCTGGCGAGTGCCCTGCTGTTCGCCTTCGGCGTGGCCCTGGCGTTCTGGAGCATCCCGCGGGCACTGGGCTTCCTGGCCGAGATCGGCGGGGACGACCTCGTGAGCTTCTTCTCGCCCCGGCGCTACATCTCCTTCGTGGTAAAGATGGCGCTGGCCTTCGGCCTGGGCTTCGAGTTCCCGATCGTCCTGGTGTTCGGCCAGATGACGGGCATCATCCCCACGAAGACCCTGCAGCGCATCCGGCCCTGGGCCATCGTGGGCATCGTGGTTGTCGCAGCCGTGATCACCCCCAGCGGCGACCCCTTCACGCTCATGGTGCTGTCCGTACCCATGTACGCGTTCTACGAGCTGTCGATCCTGTTCGGCGTGATGCGTCGACGCCGCAAGGACCGCCGAGAGGTGGAGGAGGGCTTCGCAACAGCACCCCTCGCCCCGTCACCACCGGGGGAGCCACCACCGGCAAGCACGTGAGCACACTCGACGCCGCGGCGCGGCCGCGCCATCCCTTCGAACTGGACCGCTTCCAGACCGAGGCCATCGAGGCCATCGACGCGAACGCGTCGGTCATCGTGGCCGCCCCGACGGGCGCCGGGAAGACCGTGGTGGCCGAACACGCGGTGAGCGTGGCCCTCGCGGAGGGGCGGCGGGTCTTCTACACCGCCCCCATCAAGGCGCTCTCCAACCAGAAGTACACCGACCTGGCAGCCGTGCACGGCTCGCAGAACGTGGGCCTGCTGACCGGTGACAACGCGATCAACCCCGGCGCCCCTGCGGTTGTGATGACCACCGAGGTGCTCCGCAACATGATCTACGCCGACTCAGCCGACCTGCAGTCGCTCGGCTGGGTCGTCCTGGACGAGGTGCACTACCTGCAGGATCCCTACCGGGGGCCGGTCTGGGAGGAGATCATCATTCATGCGCCGCCGGCGGTGCGCTTCGTGTGCCTGTCCGCCACCGTGTCCAACGTGGAGGAGATCCGCTCCTGGATCGCCGAACTGCGGGGATCGGTCCGCGCCGTGGTGGAGACGGAGCGACCGGTGAACCTTGACAGTCTCCTTTGCGTCGGCGAGAACGAGCGGGCCAACCTGCGCCTCCTGCCCGTACTTGTGGGCGAGCGCCCCAACCCCGAGGGGGAGCGCCTGGACCGCGAGCGTCGCGGGCAGCGGCGGGGCCGCCACAGGGGCGCGGGTGGGCGCCGCTGGCGTGCTCCGGACAGGGTCACCGTGATCGAAGGGCTCGCCCGGCGGCGGATGCTGCCGGCCATCTACTTCATCTTCAGCCGGGCGGGCTGCGACGACGCTGCCCGCATGGTGAGCCGGGCCGGGCTGGATCTCACGACACCGGCCGAGCGCCGGCTCATCGCCGAGGTGACCGAACCCTACGTGGCACCCCTCAGCAACAACGACCGCCGCACTGTGGGCTACGAGACCTGGCTGACGCAACTGCTCAGCGGCGTGGCCGCGCATCACGCCGGCATGCTGCCCCCGTTCAAGGAGGCCACCGAGGCGTGCTTCATCCGCGGCCTCATCAAGGTGGTGTTCGCCACCGAGACGCTGTCGCTGGGCATCAACATGCCGGCTCGGAGTGTGGTCATCGAGAAACTGACCAAGTTCTCCGGCGAGGGTCACGAGTTGCTGACCCCGCTGAGCTACACGCAACTGACCGGCCGTGCGGGGCGGCGGGGGATCGACGATCAGGGTTACGCCGTGGTGCTCTGGGGACCGCGCCTGCGCTTCGGCGACGTCTCCGGTCTCGTCCTGAACCGTGCCTTCCCCCTGAACTCGGCTTTTCGGCCCACCTACAACATGGTGGTGAACCTCATCTCCCGCCTACCGCCGGACGAGGCTCGCAGCGTGCTGGGACGGTCCCTGGCGCAGTACCAGGCGGACCGTGAGGTCGTCGTCCTGGAACGGCACTTGCAGGAGGGACGCCGGAAGCTGGCCGAGGCCAACGCAGCGGCCCGCCGCCGAGGGACCGACGCGGCGCAGCGTCAGGCGCGCCGCGTGGCTCGCACGGTCGAGGACGTCCGCAACCGCCTGCGCGCCAAGCAGGACACCCTGGCCACCGAGTTCGACCAGCTCACGGACGTGCTGCGTCGGCGCGGCCACCTACAGGACTGGTCCCTGGCCGACAGCGGGCAAGCGCTTGCCGGGATCTACCACGAGAGCGACCTGCTCGTGACCGAGGCGCTCAGCAAGGGGCACTTCGACGGTCTCGACGAGCCCTCCTTCGCCGGCCTGCTGGCCTGCCTGACCTACGAACGTCGCGGCGGCGACGTTCCGGTGGAACCGCGCTGGCCGACCCCGGCGTTGCGCCGCAACTGGACGCGCCTGCGCGAGGCGCACGAGTCGCTCGTCGAGACCGAGATTGCCTGCCTGGGTCGCCCCCGCACCCGCCTGCCCGACGGGGGTTTCGCGGCGGCGGCCTATACGTGGACCAAGGGGGTCGGCCTGTCACGGGTACTCGACGACGACACCACGCCGGGCGACTTCGTGCGCAACGTGAAGCTCATTTGCGACCTGGCGCGCCAAGTGGCTCGGGTCGCCGAGAACCCTGCCACCGCGGCGACCGCCCTCGGAGTGGCGCGGCGGATGTTCCGGGGAGTGGTGGCCACCTCCTCCCTGGACGCGGTGGGCTGAGGACACCGCGGCGCGGGATTCGGGCACGGGACGGCGACGGGGCGACGACAGGTGGGCATCCGCCGCGGCCGGGACTGGGGACGCCCCGGCAACCTGCCCGACGGTGGTGTGGTGGTCACCGGCGACGCCGAAGCCCGTGCGGTGGTGGAGGCGGCGCGCCGGCGTGGCGAGCCGATCCCGGTCCTGGGCCTGGCAGGGGGGGACCTGTGCCGCACGCTCGGCGGCACGGGCGGCACCGGGCGCCTGCGCGCCGGCGGGCACACGGTGACCTGCGACCTGGGCTCGGTGCTCCTCGACGGCCGGATCCACTGGTTCTGTGCTCACCTGGTGGCCCGCCACAGCTGGCTGGCAGGGCGCGCCGTGGTGGCCATGAACGCCGCGTTCGTCGGGCGCTGGAACCTGGGGCCGCGAGCGCATCCGGGTGACGGCCTACTGGACGTCAGCGACGGCACCCTGCCTCCGTCGCAGCGGCTGGCGGCCTGGCGGCGCCTGCGCTCGGGAACGCACCTGCCGCACCCCGCCATCACCACCCGGCGGGTGGCGGCCTTCAGCGCCGACTTCGGGCGGCCGGTGCCCGTCCTGCTGGACGGTGTGCGCGTCGGGAAGGCTCGCAATCTGGTCGTGCGGGTCGAACCCGACGCCCTCACGGTGGTCGTTTAGCAGACTGCTGCGTCATTCCGCAGTCCACGAATTTCGTCATTCCGGCCGAGGCCGGAATCCACTGTCCAGCGGCCCGGCCTGCACTACCGATGGACCACGCAGCGCTCTCCTGGACGGTCGTCCAATCCCGGGGGCGCAGGGGTACCGATGGTAGATTCGCCCCGTGGCGCACAACCGGGTCGGCTCCGCTGAGGCCAAGGCGCGCGCCGCTGCAGCGGTGGAGGCCCGGGCCGATCAGCTGATCGACATCTCACACCGGATCCACGAGAACCCCGAACTGGGTTTCGAGGAATACTTCGCCCACGATCTGCTGGCCGGCGCTGCCGAGAGCGCAGGGTTGGACGTTCAGCGTCAGGCGTACGGGGTGGAAACGGCCTTCGCGGCCCGCGCCGGGCACGAGGGGCCGCTGGTAGCAATCCTCTGTGAGTACGACGCCCTGCCGGGCATCGGCCACGCCTGCGGGCACAACATCATCGCCGCCGCCGGACTGGGGGCGGGGCTGGCCGCCGCCGAAGTGGTCGAGGACCTGGGCGGACGCCTGCTGATCCTGGGCACCCCGGCCGAGGAGGGCGGCGGTGGGAAGGTGCGGCTCATGGAAGGGGGCGCCTTCGACGGCGTCGAGGCCGCGCTGATGCTGCACCCGGCCGGCATCGAACTCCTGGAGATGCAGACGCTGGCCGTGCAGCAGGTGCGAGCCACCTACCATGGCCTCGCCGCCCACGCCGCAGCAGCCCCGCACGTCGGGCGCAACGCCTTGGACGGCGCGGTGCTCGGATACCTCGCCGTCGCCGCTCTGCGCCAGCACATCTCGACCGACGAGCGGCTGCACGGCGTTGTCAGCGACGGCGGGCAGAAGCCCAACATCGTGCCGGCCCGCGCCGAGACCTGGTGGTACGCCCGCTCGCCCCGTGCGGCACGGCTCGCCGTCCTCAAGGAGCGCCTGGAAGCCTGCCTGCGGAGCGGGGCCACCGCTGCGGGGGTGGACGTCGAGATCGAGTGGCACGGGCACCACTACGACGAGGTGCGCACCAACGGACCGCTCGCGGAACTCTGGTCGGCCAACGCGGCGGCCGTGGGACGCCACCCGACGACGCCCGCGCCAGGGCACACGGTGATCGGCAGCACGGACATGGGCAATGTCAGCCACCTCGTCCCGTCCATCCATCCCATGGTGGCGGTGGCGCCGGCCGACGTGGCTATCCACACCGAGGCCTTCGCCGACTACGCCCGTAGCCCCAGCGGCGACCGGGGCGTCATCGACGGCGCGACGACGCTCGCCGCCGTCGCCGTCGACTACTGGGCCGACGAGGCGGTGCGCAGCACGGTGGCCGCGGCCTTCGCCGCCACAGCGGCCGGTTGAGAACGCCGGCCGGAGCGGGCGGCACCGAACGGTCCATGTACGTCGAGGAGAAGTTCACCGACGCCGAGGCGGAGATCCTGCGGCGCTACTTCACCAATCTGGACCAGCCGGTGTTCGCACTCGTGAACCTCCCGGAGGTGGTGAAGGGGGCGCTATTCGCCCGCTACTCCCGTTCTGCCAAGAGCCTGCGGCGGCTCTTCCTCGACGAGTTCGTGGGCGAGTTGGACGTCAGCGGCGATCTGGGTGTTGACGCCACCATCGGGCTGCACCGGGCCGAGGAGTTGTACGACAGAGTCTTCTTCGACTACGGCGACGATTCGGTGGCGCAACTCGGCGGCGTGCACCTGGCCTGCGAGCAGGCCTCCAACCTGCTCACCAAGGTGCTGGAGTGGGGCCGGCTGATGTCGTACCTGGAGCAGTCCACCCGCTACGTGGCCTACGACGCCCGCCTGGGGGGCCGCTACCGCTACCACCGGGATCCGGACATCCTGCGCTCGGCCTACGGGGCCCGCTACGTGGCCGACATGGACGGCCTGTTCGAGTCCTACGCCGCCACGCTGCCGACCATGATCGAGCACTTCCGCGGGCAGTTCCCGAAAGCCGACAGCGACTCGGACTTCGTGTACCGCCAGGCCATCCGGGCCAAGGCGTTCGACGCGGTCCGGGGGATGCTGCCGGCAGCCTCGCTCTCCAACGTCGGCATCTACGGCAGCGGCCAGGGCTACGAGAACCTCCTGCTACGGATGCGGGCGCACCTCCTGCCCGAGGTCCGCGCCTACGCCGACATGATGTTGACCGAGCTGCGCAAAGTCATCCCCTCCTTCCTCAGGCGCGTGGATCTCGAGGACAGGGGCGTGGCGTGGAGCCGGTACCTGCGCTCCACGCAGTCGGCCATGTCGGATCTGGCCGACAGCCTCTTCCGCCCCGGCCGTCCCGATCCCGCCGAGGCGCCCGCAGTGCGGCTCGTGGACTTCGACCCCGACGCCGAGGTGAAGCTGGTCGCCGGCGCCCTCTACCCCCACGTGGACCTGCCCGAGGAGCAGTTGCGCCGCAGCGTCGCCGACATGTCCGTGGAGGAACGCCTGGCGGTCCTGCGCACCTACGCGGGACAGCGGGGCAACCGCCGCCACAAGCCGGGACGGGCTCTGGAGACGCCCTCCTACCGCTTCGACGTGCTCTGCGACTACGGGGCGTTCCGCGATCTGCAGCGGCACCGGATGTTGACCATCGAGTGGCAGCGCCTGACGCCGGCCCACGGCTACAGCCTGCCCGAAGCGGTGGAGGCGGCGGGGATCGGCGGACTCTTCGAGGAGTCCATGACGCAGAGCGCCGACCTGCACGAGGCCCTGACCGACCTGTTCCCCGAGCAGGCCGCCTACGCCGTGGCTCTGGCCTACCGCATCCGTTTCGTCATGCAGATGAACGCCCGGGAGGCCATGCACCTGATCGAGTTGCGCAGCAGCACGCAGGGGCATCCTGCCTACCGCCACGTGGCCCAGGAAATGCACCGCCTGATCGAGACCGAGGCCGGGCATCGGGCCATCGCGCAGATGATGGTCTTCGTCGACCGCTCCAGCGAACCGGAGTTGGAACGCCTCGCGTCCGAGCGCAGCGCGGCGCTCCGTCGCCGCAGCGCCGTATAGCCCGCTCCGTTCTTCGATTCCGCGGGATGCAGGCTCCGCCGCATCCCGCGGTCGGTATGCCTATGATCCGCTCCCGGGCGTGCCCGCGACCCAAACCCCGCACCGGAGGAGCACATGTCCGACGACACGAGTTTGACAGACCCCGACCTTGAACTGGTCACTGGCGTCGTCGACGTCGCCGACGCCTTCGATGCCGATTTCGAAGACGACCTCGAAGCCGACGATGATCCGCTCAAGGACGACACCAACGAGGTCGAAGACATCGAGGAGGCGGACAAACCGGACCGTGCGCCCAACCGTGCCGCCGCCGGCGACGGGGAGGAAGAGGACGAGGTGGACCCCGACAACCTGGAGGACGACCTCAACACCATCCTCCGGGACCGCATCGCCGCAAGTGACGACGCCGACGACGAGGACGATTCCAGTGAGGTCGACACGGGGCAGCCGGCGGAGATGCTCGGCACGGTCACGCCCCGGCGGAACGACGAGTGGCTCTGCGAGGGTTGTTTCCTGCTGGTGTCGAGGAGCCAACTCGGCAGCCGGAAAAATCCCCGCTGCCCCTCCGGCGAGGAGGTCTGTCCCTCGCTGGACAGGCTGGGCCCCTGAACATCGCCGTCGTCGCCGCCACGAGCACCGACTGCGCGGTGCTGGCGGCCCTGGCCGAGACCGTTCGAACAGAGAAGTCAGACCAGCGTGGCGGGGCGATGCTGCTGCAGGTCCGATTCCCCCACGACCCTCGCCCCGAGGACTTCCGGCGCGCTCTGGACGACGACCTGCGGCGGATCTTTCTGGGAAACCTGGACGGCGTGGCCGTGGGTTTCGCCGCTGTGCGGCTCCGCACTCTCGCGGGTGGCGCCCGCCTTGCGGACCTCGAAGCGCTCTACGTACTGCCCGATGCCCGCGGCGTGGGGCTGGGTGAAGCCCTCATGGAGGCGGTTCTGGCGTGGGCCACCGAGGCCGGCGCGACGGGCATCGACTCGGTGGCGTTGCCGGGGGACCGGGTAACGAAGAACTTCTTCGAACGTTTCGGGCTCACGGCCCGGGCGCTGCAGGTGTACCGGCGACTGCCGGCGGCAGGAGCGGGCGAGGAGTGATGCGCCCGGAGATGTGCGTGGGAGCGGTGGCCGTCCGCGACGGTTGCCTGTTGCTGGTGCGCCGCGGGCACGGACCGGCGGCGGGGGAGTGGTCGGTTCCCGGCGGCAGGGTGGAGTGGGGGGAGTCGCTGGCCGCGGCCGTCGTGCGGGAGGTCGCCGAGGAGACCGGCCTGTCGGTGCTGTGCGAGGGATTCGCCGACTGGGCCGAGCGCATCGGCGAGCACTACCACTACGTCATTGCGGACTTCTGGGTCACCGTCGTGGGCGGGGACCAACCGGTGGCCGCCAGCGACGCCGCCGAGGCCCGCTGGGTGCCGCTCGAGGAGCTAGGCGACCTCCACCTCACCAGTGGCCTGGGGGACTTCCTGCGCCGCATCGGCGTCGGAACCGCTGCCGACTGACGGGTCCTCGGGCGACTCAACGTCGTCGGACGGCTCGACATTTTCCGACGAGTTGACGTCCTCAGACGGCTCGGGCACCTCCGGCGACGCAGCCTCATCGGACGACGCAGCCTCATCGGGCGAGTTGATGTCCTCGGACAGCTCGACATGTTCCGACGAGCCGATGTCCTCCGACGACTCGGCCTCATCGGACGGCTTGACGTCCTCGGTTGACTCGGGCACCACCGGTAATTCGGCCTCGTCGGACGGCACGGCCTGCGCTGGGGGCTCAAGGTGCGCCGCGAACTCGCCGAGGATGGCCGGCAGCCGGTCGCCGAAACGGCGCACCGCCCGCAACAGCCGCTCCGAAGGCTCATCGGGAAGGCTTCGAGGGGTCAGGACCAGGCGCACCGGAGACTGCGCCGCTGCTTCCAGCACCCGCACCCAGAGGTCGTCGTCGGCATCGGCGTGCAACTCTTTCTCCGCCTCCTCCTGCAGGCTCGCGGCCAGGCTCTCCGAGAGCGGCGTCCCGATCTTGGGCGGGCGGTGGCTGAGCCGCAAGGCGCTCACCACGCGGCCCTTGCCCAGATGCGCGCCCAGGTCGGCGATCCAGGCCGAGTGATCTCGGTCGACCCGCGCCGCCAGTTTCCGGGTCATCTCCTCGGCCAAGGCTTGCGTCTCGGGATCGACCGCCCCCTGCGCGGCTCCTGCCACGACAGAGCGAAGATCGCGCAGGTCGGTGTCGTCGAAGACGCCGCGGGCGGCCTCGGCGCGGTCGCGCCAGTCGGCCACACGCAGAGCCGAGAAGAGTTCCTCCACCAGAGCGATCTGCTCCTCGGTGGCGCTATCGGACTGTTTGGCCCTGTCACCGGCGGTGCTCGGTGCCTCGGGCTGCTGCAGCGCCTGGCGCACCGCACGGATGCCCTCGTTCGCCAGGCGCTCGGCAAGGGCCTTCCGCTCCGGCGCCAGCGTGGCCAGCCAGGCGTCGCGGTGCGTGCTGGCGGGGCGCAGCCGCGGCGGCCGCTGCCGGCGGTCACCCCGCTGGCGGCCCTCGGGCCCCCCGCGCTGCGGCCGGCCGCCGTCGCGCTGCGATCGACCGCCGTCGCGCTGCGGCCGGCCGGAACCACCTCCACCGCCGCGCCGCTCACCGTCACGGCGACGGTCACCCCCACCGCGGCGCCGGTCGGAGCGCTCCCGGCCCTCGCCGGTGCGATCAGCGGGGCCGGTCACCCCTTCGACGAATCGCTTCGTGCCGATGTGCTCGAGCCGCTCGGGTGGGGGCCGGTCCGTCTTCGGCGGCAGAACCTGGCGCACCAAGATGCCGTCCACACTGACGTCCGCCTCCACCCGCAGAACGTCGCCCACCGCCGCGCCGGCAGGCAGCAATTCCGCTTCCAGCACGCCTTTGGGATGGCGGGCGCCCGCGGCGCGCCACGTCCAGGCGCCGTCGGGGCGGTGACTGGTGAGCATCACATCCAACCTGTGGGACATGCCCGCAACGCTAGCTGAGCCTCCGCAGAACAGACGCACCCCCGCCGCCGCCAACATCGGACACCCGCTTGTGACATCGTCGCGGGGGAACGCAGGAGAGCGTCAAGTGACTCCGAAGTCCACTTGTTCCGTCATTCCGGCGGAGAGCCTGCCCCGGACTTGATGCGGGGTCGGAGACCGCTGCCCGGCGGTCCGACCTGCGGTGCCAATGAATTGCTCAGCGATCCCCTAGAGTGGACGGCGAAACCGGGGAGCTCGATCACATCGGCTGAGAGGGCGAGGACACTCGCCGACCCGCAGAACCTGATCTGGGTAATGCCAGCGGAGGGAATTATGTGCAGGTTTCGTTCGTCTCGCGTTCTATTCGTCTTGCTGAGTGCGCTCGCTCTGGCCGCTCTCGGCATCGCCGGTTGCGGTTCGGAGGCCGACGCGCCCACTGCGGCCGCGGCCCCCGCTCCGGAACCGCCACCTCCGCCCGCGGCGGAACCTGAGCCGGCCCCCACACCGGAACCGCCACCTCCGCCGACGCCCGCTGAACCGGGTCAGATCACCGTCGTCACACACGACTCCTTCGCGGTATCGGTGGGCATCATCGAGGCGTTCGAGGAGCGCACCGGTATCACGGTGCAGTTGCTGGCCGGCGAGGACACGGGCTCGCTGCTCAGCCAGATCGTCCTCACCAAGGACAACCCCATCGCCGACGTGGTCTATGGCATCGACAACACGTTCCTGCAGCGGGCGCTGGAGGAGGACCTGTTCGTCCCGTACCGCTCACCGGCGCTGGCGACCGTGCCGGCGGAGTTGCAACTGGATCCGCAGGGTCGGGTCACACCCATCGACTACGGCGACGTGTGCGTGAACTACTGGAGCGACGCCCTCGACGGCCCGCCGCCGGAGACCCTGAGCGACCTCACCGACCCCCGCCACGCCGGGTCGTTCGTGACGCAGAACCCCGAGACCTCCTCACCGGGGCTGGCGTTCCTGCTGGCCACGGTGGCGGCGTTCGGCGAAGAGGGCTGGGAGGACTACTGGGCCGCGCTGGCAGACGGGGGAGTGTCGGTGACCGCCGGTTGGAGCGAGGCCTATTTCGGCGACTTCGTGGCCGGAGGCGGCGATCGCGCCCTCGTGACCTCCTACGCCACCAGTCCGGTGGCCGAGGTGCTGTTCGCCGACCCGCCGACGGACACCCCGCCCACCGGCGTCCTGACCGACGGATGCTTCCGCCAGATCGAGTTCGCCGGCATCCTGGCGGGCACCTCGAACCTCGCCGGGGCGCAGGCCTTCGTGGACTTCATGCTCTCCGACGAATTCCAGGAGGACATCCCGCTGAACATGTTCGTGTTTCCGGCCAGCACCACCGCGCAGGTGCCGGAGGTGTTCGCCACCCACGCCGTCGCAGTGGAGGAACCGCTGAGCCTGGACCCGGCCCTCATCGCCGCCGAGCGTGACAACTGGACCCGCCGCTGGGTGGAGATCGTCCTGCGGTAGGGGAGTGACGCCGACCGCCGACTCCGTCGCGAAAGAAGCGATCGTCTCGCCGCAAAGACACCACGATCCCACCTGGATCCACGACCGGAATCCGCGTGCGCGCCACCCGGCCCGGGGAGCGCCCCGATGACGCACGGGACTCGGAGTACCCCGCGCCCACGCCTGCGCGCCGCGCCCGTCGCCCTGGCGGCGGTGCCGGCGGCCTTCATCGGCGTGTTCTTCCTGTATCCCCTGGCCGGTGTCCTCACTCGCACGTTCGACGCCGGAACTCTGCTGGAGACCTGGCGCAACCCGGTCACGACCGACGTGCTTTGGTTCACCACGTGGCAGGCGCTGGCCTCCACGGGGCTCTGCCTGGCGGTGGCGCTTCCCACCGCAGCGGTCCTGGCGCGCCTGCGCTTCCGTGGCCGCAGGCTCGTGCACGCCCTGCTGGTAGTGCCGTTCGTCCTGCCCACGGTGGTCGTGGCGGCCGCCTTCCTCTCGCTCATGGACCGCTTCGGCCTCACCGACCGGTTCCATCACACGGTGTGGGCGATCCTGGCTGCCCACGTGTTCTTCAACTACGCGGTGATCGCCCGCTCGGTCGGTGCCTTCTGGTCGCAACTGGACCCGGCCCCCGAGCAGGCTGCCGCGGTGCTCGGAGCCAACCGGCTGCGGGTCTTCAGTGCCGTCACGCTGCCCCGCCTGGCGCCGGCGGTAGTGGCGGTGAGCGCCATCGTGTTCCTCTTCAACTTCACGTCCTTCGGGGTGATCCTCATCCTCGGCGGGCCCCGCCGGGCGACGCTCGACACCGAGATCTGGCGCTTCGCCGTGCAGCGCCTGGAGTTCGACACGGCGGCGGCCCTGGCACTGCTGCAACTGCTGTGCGTGCTGGTGCTCGTGGTCGGTGGGACCCTCTGGCAGCGGCGGCGGCACGTCTCCGAACGCCTCCGCACCGACTGTGCCCGGCGCCCCCGCGGCAGGGGTGACCGCCTGCTGCTGGGCGGCACACTCGGCGTGGCCGCCCTGGTGGTCGGCCTTCCCCTGGCGCTGCTGGTGGAGCGCTCGCTGCGCAGCGGCGGGGCTTACACGCTCGACAACTACCGGCGCCTCGCCACCGGCGGCGAACGCCTGCAGGCCCTGTTCGTGTCGCCCCTGTCGGCCATCCGGCACTCGCTGGAGTTCGCCGCCACCGCCACGGCGATCGCCACCGTCGGCGGCCTGCTGGTTGCGGTCGCCGTGGCCGGACGCCGCAACCGCACCGCGGCGATCCTGGAAGGGGCATTCCTGGTGCCGCTGGGCACCTCGGCGGTGATCCTGGGATTCGGGATGCTGCTGGTGCTGGACCGCCCGCCGCTCGACCTGCGCCTGTCGTGGTGGCTCGTCCCGATTGCGCACGCCCTCATCGGGATGCCCTTCGTGATCCGCTCGGTAACGCCGGCTCTGGCGGCGGTGGGGCCGCGCCTGCGTGAGGCAGCGGCCGTCCTGGGCGCCCGGCCGGCCCGTGTGCGCCGCGAGGTGGACTTGCCCCTGGCGCTGCGTGGCCTCGCCGTGGGGGCGGGTTTCGCCTTCGCCGTGTCGCTGGGAGAGTTCGGCGCCACCGCCTTCGTGGTACGCCCGGAGCGTCCCACCGTGCCCATCGCCATCTTCCGCCTACTGGGTCGCCCCGGCGAGGCGGCCTTCGGGCAGGCCATGGCCATGAGCGTGATACTGCTGGTCATGGCCGCTGCCGCCGTGCTGCTGATCGACCGCTTCCGCCCTGCCGGGGCGGCGGACTTCTGAGATGACCGAGCAGGCCACCGGCGCGAGTGGCGGCACAGGAGGCCGTGGTGGCCGCGACGGTACGGCACAGGCGCGACGCAGCCACCTCAGCAGCCGCAGCATGCCGGACACCGGTGGCACGGCAAGCGCGACCGATGACCGCGACGAGACCCGAGGCGAGGACAGCGGCGTCGCGGACCGCAGCGGCCTTCAGGTTCGAGGTTTGCGTGTCGCGCTGGGCGGCAACGACATTCTGCTGGGCCTCGATCTCTCGGTGTGCCGGGGCGAGATCCTGGCCCTGCTCGGGCCGAGCGGCTGCGGGAAGACGACGCTGCTGCGAGCCATCGCCGGATTGGTGCCCCTCGATGGGGGTTCGGTGCACTGGGCCGGGCGGGACCTGCGCACAGTGGTCACACACCGGCGCCGATTCGGCATGGTCTTCCAGGATCACGCCCTCTTGCCACACCGCAACGTGGGTGCCAACGTGGCTTTCGGGCTGCGGATGCAAGGCATGCCGACCCCCGAACGCCGCCGCCGCGTGGCCGAGATCCTGAACGTGGTCGGCCTCCAGGGATATGAGCGCCGCAGCGTGGCGACCCTGTCGGGAGGGGAGGCACAACGCGTCGCCCTCGCCCGCGCCCTGGCACCCGAGCCGAAGCTGCTGCTGGCCGACGAGCCCTTCGCCGCCCTCGACAGGCCCCTGCACGACCGCCTCGTCGGTGACGTGCGGCGCATCCTCGCCGATCTGGGCCAGACGGCCGTGCACGTCACCCACGACCACGCCGAGGCGTTCGCCCTGGCCGACCGGGTGGCCCTCATGCGCGACGGGCGCATTCATCGCACGGCCAAGCCGCAGGAACTGCGCGCCGACCCGCGCGATGCCTGGACCGCCACGTTCCTCGGCCTCGGAACGATTTGGCACCCCGCCGCCCGGGGAGCAGCGCGTCAAGGAGCGGCGGGTCGTGGCAGCACCGAGGGAGCGGTACCCGGTTCGGAGGGTGACGTCGGCAGTGGGGGAGTGACTCCCGCCGACGGGACGGTGATTGACACCCCCTGGGGCCCCCTCGACCTGCACGCCCTCAACCTCGCTAGCGGGCAGCCAACCGCTCCGGCGGGGAGCCGGCAAGCACGCCTCGGGGGGTCCGACATCGTTTCCGGACAGGCCTGCCTGCTGATCCGCCCCGAGGCGGTATGCCCAGGCAGAGCATCGGGTGTCGGCGCGACAGTGAGCGACGTGCGCGTGGTAGGCGACCGCACCGTTGCCACTTTCGAAACCCCCGGCGCCCCGCCGCTCACCGGGTATGTACCCGCCGACCTCGTAGTAGGCCAGCGCTACAGCATCGCCCTGAACCCCACCGGGGTAACTCTGCTGCGTTCAGAGCCCTGAACCGACATTCAACCTCGTGGCGCCCGATGGAGGAGCGGCTTGAGTGCCTGGGATGCGGGGTCCGGACTCGTTCGGTTTCTTACTGAACGCCGGAAATGCTCGTTATGTAAAGTTGTGTGCCGGGTGGGCCCAGACGTGCCCCAGGAACTGCTGGCAGGTGCGGAGCCATGGATCGCCGCGGCGACGGTTGGGCCAGGAGACGCCGGCCGTCCGCCATCGAGTTGGCGAACAGCGCGACCGTCACTGGCCGCGGCGGCGATTCGTCCAGTAGTGCTTGCGGATGTGGACCGCGACGCTGCGGGGGCTGGTGCGCCAGCAGCGCAGCGGGTCGAATCCGTCGTGGGCCAGGCACATGTTGCATGAGACGCACTCGACGCCTCCCGTGCGACCGGCGGCGAGCTTGCGCGCCAGGTCGGGCTCGCGGATGAACGGGCGGGCCATGGCCAGGAAGTCGGCGTCACCGGAGGCGAGCACGTCGTTCATCGTCTCGGTGGTGCGCACGCCGCCCACGAGGATGATCGGCAACCCGGTCGCTTCCTTCACCGCACGTGCGAACGGCCGGTAGTACGCCTCGGCGCCGGCCGGTTGCCGCAACCGCTGCACGAGCAGGTTGCGCCACGCCTGCGCCCGCCCCACCGCCACGTACGGACGTATGTTCTCGAAGTAGCTGCGCATCACCCCGTAGGTGGTCTCGAAACCGTCGATGCCCCGCTCGGCCAGCACCCTGGCCCGCTGCAACGACTCGTCGCGCTGCAACCCGCCGGGTACCGAGTCCTCGACGCTGAGGCGGGCGGTAATGGGGAACCCCTCACCTACGGCGGCCCGCACAGCGTCGTACACCTCGAAGAGGAACCGGCTGCGGCGTTCACCGTCGCCGCCCCAGTCGTCGTCGCGGGTGTTGGCGTGCGGCGAGCAGAACTCCGAGATGAGGTAGCCGTTGCCGCCGTGGATGTGGATGCCGTCGAAGCCGGCCTCGGCCGCTCGGGCGGCGGCCTCACCGAACGCCCGCACCAGCGCAGCGATCTCGCCGTCGCTCAGTTCGACCGGTTGGCGGGTGTACATGGCGTTGGGGACGGGAGACGGCGCCACCGGCGTGATGCCCGACATCATGGTCTGACTGCCGCAGTGGCCGATCTGGGCAAAGATCAACCCGCCCGCCTCGTGAACCGCGTCTGTGGCGTGTCGCAGTGGAGGAATGACCCCGTCATGGTGAATGCCCGTCTGGTAGCCGCTCGCCTGCCCGCGGGGATCCACGTACATGTGCCCGGTCAGCAGCAGTCCCGCTCCCCCGGCGGCGAGGCGCCGGTACAACTCCACGTAGGAGTCCAGCACCACACCGCTCGTCGAGGCCATCGTCTCCGAGGTGGCTCCCCGTACGAGGCGGTTGGCGGTGGTCAGCGACCCGATCCGGCCGGGCTGTAGGTACAGGGGCGTGGAATTCATCGTGCGTCTCCGGTAGTCAGCAGAACGGGTTGGTGCCCGCCGCGGGGAAGATAGACGGAATGAGGGGATAGGTGAGCCAATCAGTTGTGCACACCCCACCGAACTCATCGGCAAGGTTGGCAAAGGCGAACGCATTGGGGGCGTTCCGCATCGCCTCCCACAACTCCTCGCCGTTCGTGAAATTCTCGGTATACCAATCCGGAACCTCACCGGCCAAGCCCGTACGAACGATCGCCTCGGCCTCTCTGGTGGGTTCGTTGGGCAGGGAAGGGCAGTCCGGGGAATCGAAACGATCCTGGGACGAGGATGGCCAAGTGGAGGAGTTGTAGTACGAGAGCCAAGCGTTCGGCAGAACCAGATGCTTCATCGTGTCGGCCAGAATCTCGACTCCCGGCCTCAGCCCTTCGGATTGGGTAAAGCAATCCGGATATGTCGTCGCAAAGTACAACTGCACCGCCCCCCACGCCCTGTTCGGGGTGAGGCTCGTGGTCAGGTCGTAGATGTGTGCCAGTTCGTGAACGACGACCCCGAGCTCCAGTGCGATGTCCTCCACGTACATGGCGAACGTGCGGCACGTATAGCGACGGCCAGTTCCACCGTCGTTGACACCACAGGTGGGGAAGGCCGCCCCCGCATACTCGTCATTCGACACGACAAATGATCGGTATCCAATGTGGTCCCACGCCACGCGCAGCCACGGATGGTCCTCTTCCATCTCCACGATGACCAGGTCCACCCAGGCTCGCAGCATGATCGTGAGATCGGTCTCGATGCGGTCGAACCGACGTACCCGGGTCGGGGTCAGCCTCGTTTCGTAGGTACTGTCACCAACTTGCCCGAATTCATTGCTCCCCCAGCAGGACACCGAACCGTCCTCGTGCATGGCACAGGCATGAGCCCCTGCGTTCAGATAGGGCCGGGTGTGGAGTGACTCGCTGACGGAGATGGCGACCGCGTCGGTTATGCCGCGAATACGCACGGGCTCCGGTTGCGAATCCGTGGTGCCGTTACCCAACTGGCCAACGGAGTTGTTCTCGCCCCAACAGGACACGCCACCATCGCGATGCAGAGCACAAACGCTGCCGTTGCCCACCGCCACACCCACTGCATTATCGATGTTCTCAACCAGGACAGGGCGAGCCGAATTGGAGAAGCGCCAGCAATACACCTGCCCGTCGAGCGTGACCGCACAACTGCGGCTCCAACCTATCGCGACGGAAACCACGTCTCGGAGACCATTGATTCTCGCCGGAGACTCGTAGTTCTCGCTGCGGGAAACACCCCAACCCCAGCAGGAGACAGTGCCGTCGAGGTGAACGGCACAGTTGGAGTACCCGCCTGCTGCCAGCGCCACCACATCGGTTAGCCCGGGAACTCTCTGCGGGGAGTTGCTGGACTCGACAGTCCCGTCGCCCAGCTGTCCTTGCGAGCCGCTGCCCCAACAGGAGACGCCGCCATCGGCGTGCGCCGCACAGGCGTGCAGTGTTCCCGAGGCAACGGCGACGGCGTCAGCGATACCCGGAACCTTGACCGGTGCGTCGTGGTCCGTGGTAGTCCCCTGCCCGAGTTGTCCGGCGTGGCCCCCACCCCAGCAGGACACCGTCGCGTCGCCGTGCAGCACGCAGGTGTGCGACCTCCAGGCAAAGCTGACGCTCACGACATCTTCCAGATCGGCGGTACTGACCCGATCCGCCAGGAGTTCCCGACCCCAGCACGCCACTCCCCCATCGGCGCGCACGACACACGTGCGGCCGTGGGATGTCGCGACCGGCGTGTGCGGCCGCCGCGCCGCATCATCCGGCGTGGATTCGCTCGGACTCCGATCCACCTCGGGTTCCCCCTCGCCGGAGGCTTCACCACCCTGATCCGGATTGCCGTCGCCTGTTGATTCGCCGGGCCGCTCCGATCCGACCGCCACCGCTGTGCTCGACAGCCAGCGCCCGACCTCGACCTCGGCGGGGAAGAACCGCCGAGTCGGCAACAACCGCTCACCCCACTCACCGTTCGCCCCGCGCTGCTGCAACCCGAACTCGATGCGCCCATCGGCGGAGCGTTGCGCCACGATGCGCAACTCGATGCTCGCGGCCGCTTCGTCCTCTGCCGTCGCCGCCTCGATGAACGACAGCGGCGAACTGGACAACCAACGCCCCACCTCGACTTCCGCCGGGAAGAACCGCCGAGTCGGCAACAGCCGCTCACCCCACCGGCCGTCTCCCCCGAGATGCTGCAACCCGAACTCGGTGCGCCCGTCGGCGAGACGCTGAGCTACGATGCGCACTTCCGCACTGGCCTCGTCCTCCGCCCCCGCACCGTCGGCATCGCCGTCCGCGTCCTGGGCGCCTGCGCCGGAAGAAATCACCCCCAAGCCGACCGCAACGAGCAGCACTGTCACCGTTGCTCGGATGGCTGAAGCCCGCATGAGCCGCTCCCTCGGTGCTTCCCCTGATGCGGTATTCACCCTAAGGTCGAAGTCCGGCATCGGTCGAATCAGCGCGAGCCGATGAACCGCTGCGCCGCCGTCAGGCCACGAGATCCGCACCGAAGCTGCGTGCAGTGTCTCGAGGTTCGCCGAACTGATCGGCGCGCCGCGGCGCACCTATCACGGGCGCCTGGCCCGCTATCGCGCCGGCGACCCGGCGAAGGGGCCGTGGCCGGCGCCGGTGGTGGACCGCATCGAACCCACCGAATACTGAGCAGATTTCTTGACCCAGGACATGGCGCGCTCGACTGGAACACACCAGCCTCAACCCTCGGGGACAACCTCCCCAGCATGCACACCTAGTACTCAGCAGCCGCCGTCCCTGAACGGGTTCTCACCTTCCGGCGGCCACCCGGCGAAGTCGAGGGGCGCCTCAAGCCACTCTGCGGGACATAGTCCGCCGAACTCGTTCGCCAGGTTGGTTAGGACACGGAGATTTGGGGCGGTCCAGAGCGCTGCCCACAGGTCGGCGCCGCTCGTGATGTTCTCCGTGTACCACGCCGGAACTTCACCGGCGAGACCACTGCGGATAACCTTCTCCGGCTCACCGTTCGCCTCGAGCACAATCCAGAAGCATCCGGAGTTGTCGAAACTGGGTGGACCGACGTACTCGGCGGCGTGCTGAGTTTGCGGAAGAACGATGACCCGCATCCCCTCCACCAGAATCTCCCGTTCCGGCTTATCCCAGCCGAACTCGGCGCAATGCCCGTACCTCACATTGAAGTAGAGCTGAACTGCTCCCCATACTCGATCGGGAGTCAGGCTCGTGGTCGAGTCATAAACGTGCCCCAGTTCATGCACCGCCGTCCAGAGGGTCATCGACTTGATCACCATGTGGGTCGCGCGACATGCAGGCGACCCGCCGGGCGCGGTGCAGCTCACGCTCACGAAGCTGCGATCGCCGAACGATCGGTCCGTACTCCGGGTGAAGGACGACTGCTCCCGGATGTGATCCCATGCGGTGCGCAACCAGGGGAACTCCGGCTCCAAGTCCTCGACGACCAAGTCCAACCAGATGCGCAGGAACGTCGTCAGATCCGTCGGAACCTGATCGACTGCGAAGTCGTTCAACTGCTCGATGAGCACAGGGCGCAGGCTCGCTTCGCGAGTGCCGTCTCCGAGTTGGCCGAACCCGTTGCCTCCCCAACATGACACCGAGCCGTCGCCGTTCACAGCACATGCGTGCGCCTCCCCTTCAAGGAACAGCGGAGTGACGGCAATCGCGACTGCGTCCGTGATCCCCCGAACGCGTGCGGGGCGCGACCGAGGACTCCTCGTGCCGTCGCCGAGCTGGCCGGAGGAGTTGTCATCGCCCCAACAGGAGACCCCGCCATCGCGATGAACAACGCAGACGCTCTGCCAGCCTGCCGAGACGGCCACGGCGTCATCGATGGTTGCGATGCGTGCCGGCGGTGACATCCGGTGAAAGCCTTGGGCGAAGTGCCAGCAATACACGCGCCCGCGCGTGTCCACAGCGCAGGCTCGGTCATGGCCGACCGAAACCGAGTCGATCCCTGCGAGACCTGCGACCTTCCCGGGTGACAGGTGATCCCCCCGCACCCCGACGGGAGTCATGTCTGTGCCGCTCCATCCCCAACACGAGACGGAACCGTCGACGTGCAGTGCACAGTTGGTGTTCGCGGATGATGCCACGGCCGCGACTCTCTCCAGTCCCGGGACTCTCTGCGGCAGGTTGCTCGGCTCGAGGGTTCCGTCGCCCAACTGTCCGAGCCCGTTCTCTCCCCAGCATGAGACCTCACCATCGTGATGCACTGCACACGTGTGGGACGTGCCCGCCGCAATGCTCACAGCGTCCGTAATGTCCGGTACTTCGACCGGCAGCCAGTGCTCCAGAGCATCTCCCTGACCGAGTTGGCCATAGAACCCATCACCCCAACAGGACACCCTGCCGTCCGCGTGCAACGCGCAGGCATGGGTTTCGACCTGGGTCTGCAGGCCCATGGCAACCGCCACGACGTCGTCCAGAACGGAGGCGCTGAGGCTCTCGCGAAGACCATGGTGGCCCCAGCACAGCAAGTTGCCATCCGCCCGCACGACACACGTACGGCCGCTCGAGACCGCAACCAGGTTTTGACCGCGTCGTCGCCCCTCAGCGCTGCTGGAGGGGACCGCGACCGTCAAGGATGAACTCACCAGCCAGCGCCCGACCGTGGCATCGGTCGGGAAGAAGCGCCGCTGGGGCAACTGCCGCTCACCCCACGCACCGCCGATCCCGCGCTGCTGCAACCCGAACTCGATGCGTCCGCTCTCGAGGCGCCGGGCCACCATCCGCACCTCGGTTGCCGGCGCCGTTTCGATGGTCAGAGACGAACTCTGCAGCCAGCGCCCGACGGTCACTGCGGATGGGAAGAAGCGCCGCGACGCGAGCATCCTCTCGCCCCACTCACCGCCGGCCCCAAGTTGCTGCATCGCGAACTCGACGCGCCCGCTCTCGAGGCGCCGCGCCAGGATCCGCACGTCTCGTCCATCGGTTTCGGCTGTGGACTGTTGGGCGCTTGCGGCAGCAGGGATCGAAGCCATGCCCGCCACGACAACCAGCACTGCGGCCAACCCCCGGCAGGTGCGCCTCATCGATCCTCCCAGCGGTCCTCGGCATCGTGCAGCCGCAGCTCGAACTCCGTGCGCCCGTCATCGGGGCTCCGTGCCTCGACGTGCATCCGCTGCCCGAGGTCATCACTCTCGGACTCCAACTCCTGCGCGTTCGCAAGGGAGGAGGTTGCTCTGCCCACCAGCACCGTGACGGGCACGGCCACGGCGCCCTTCCATTGAAGGTCGTACGTCGCAGTACGATACCGCGCCGAGTGCGCCACACAGCGCTCCGACCACGGTCCGGCCGCGTCTCGGGTGGTCAGCGGTACTGACCCCTGCAGGTATCGTCCATATCTCCCGACGACCTCGAAGCGGACGGTCCATGGATCCAACCGGTGATCACACATACGGAAGACCGCAAGGACCGCCCGAGGCCTGCGCAAAGCCCGCCCGGCTGGAGGAGTTGTTCGACACCGACCACGACCCCGCATACGGCACGGCGGTTCAGGTGTCGCCGCTCGTGCAGCGGGTCACGGCGACCAATCCCAGCCCGTTCACGTTTACAGGCAGCGGCACGTACATCGTGGGGAGGCGGCGCGTGGCGGTGATCGATCCGGGGCCCGACGACGACGCACACGTGTCCGCCCTGCTGCGAGTCCTGGAGGGCCGGACGGTCACCCACATCTGCGTGACCCACACGCACAGCGACCACTCCCCCGCCTCGCGCGCCCTCGCCGCCGCCACCGGAGCGCCGATCCTCGGATTCGGCCTGCACCCGCCGACCGACGCCCGGCGCGGCGGCACCGAGGCGTCAGTGGTCGAAGAGCCCGGCGACTGGAACTTCGCGCCCGATGCCGAGTTGGGCCACGGCGACGTGGTGGCCGGCGACGGCTGGACGCTGGAGTGCCTGCACACGCCCGGGCACATCTCCAACCACCTGTGCTTCGCCGTACCCGAGGAGCGCGGTGTCCTCACCGGCGATCACGTCATGGGCTGGTCCTCGACGATCATCCCACCCCCCGACGGTGATCTCGGCGACTACCTGCGGAGCCTGCAACTCCTGATCGACCGCGGCGGCCGTGACCAGGTGTACTGGCCGACGCATGGCCCGCCCATCGCCTCACCGGTGCGCTTCGCTCGGGCACTGCTGGCGCACCGCCACCGCCGCACCACGCAGATCCTCAGCTGCCTGCGCGACGGCCCTGCCACGATCCCGGCGATGGTGGCCCGCATGTACACCGACACACCCAAGGTGCTGCACCCCGCCGCCGAGCGCTCCGTCCTCGCCCACCTCATCCACCTCACCCAGCGGGGCCAGGTCACCAGCGACCCGTCCGGCGACGACACAACCTCCCAGTACACACTCACCTGAACGTCGGCATGTGGAGATTGGAAATAACCGCGTTGCCTGTCATTTCTTCGGTATAATATTTCTGAGCAATATTGACAGGGGGAGCAGTGGCCTATCAAAGCGCCGATGAAGCCAAGCAGATCCTGAGGCCGTACGCGGCTGACCTGCTCGAAGTCTTCGATCTGGCATTCCAGGACTGGATCCATCGGCCACCGGCGTGGCACGGTGTCGGCCCCAGAAGTCGAGCAAGCGTGGTGTTCGATCAGTTGGGTAGGCATGCCCAGGATGTCCTGGCCCGCCACCCGGATATCAGCTTCTACGAGCGCTACGGCGTCACTCACGTCCTTCTCGCATCGAGCGGCGTCGACCTGAGGTTCAAGAAGCTGAACCGGGACGGAACGCTCAACTCCAACGAGACGATCGAGCAACTGCGACTCCTCTACCAGCAACCCTTACCGGGATTGCCGACCGAGACCCACCTCGTGGTGGGCTACCTTCTCGCCGAAGACCAAGCCAGCATCGAGCACGTTCTGGTGTGCTCCCACGAACAACCGAAGGATCCCCCTGTGTGGAGCTTCAACCTCGCACACCTCGTGACAGCGACGATCCCCACAGTGCTCCCGGCTGCCCCAACGGCGAGGCCTGCACAGGTGACGGTGAAATCCGACCAGGACAAGGCCGAAGGCGAGGTGGCCGGGTAGGCGATGTTCAATCCCGCCCTGCTCAAGCTCGCACGTGAAGCTGCAGCGCTGCCGCAGACAGCACTCGCCACGGCCACCGGAGTCTCGCAGCCGCTTATCTCGCAGTTCGAGAACGGCGACCGGACCCCCGAAGCGCGCCAACTCGAAGCCTTGGCCGGTGTTCTGGATCGGCCCGTCTCGTTCTTTGCGCAGACCGACGAGATCACCCGAGGCGGCATCTCAGACTTTTACCACCGGAAGCGCACCACCGTGCCCAAGAAGGCCCTCTGGCAGACCCACGCAGAGGCAAACATCCTCCGCATGCAGATCAGCCGGTTGCTCGAGAAGGTCGAGTTCACCACCGATCTTCCGCTTCCCGCGTTCGACCCCGACGAGTTTGACGCACCCGAGGAAATCGCCGCCGCAGTTCGCGCTGCCTGGCGGATGCCCGTCGGACCGGTGCGCAACCTGGTCGAGGCACTTGAGAACGCCGGGGTGCTGATCGTCGTACGACCATTCGCAACCGCCAAGCTCGACGCCGTCACGCAGTGGTATCGCACCACCCCCGTAGTGGTTCTCAACGCCGCATTCCCAGCGTCCCGCATGCGCTGGACGCTCGCCCACGAACTCGGCCACTTGGTGATGCACCAGACTCCGACTGATCCGACCCGTGCAGAGATAGACGCCGATCGGTTCGCCGCGGGATTCCTCATGCCCGCCGAGGACATTCTCCCCCACTTCGGTTCGGGCCGGATCACAATTGAGCGCGCAGTCAATCTCAAGCAACACTGGCGGACATCCATTGCTGCGATCGCTCGCCGCGCCAACGATCTGGGTGCCCTAACCGACCGTCAGCTTCGATCCTTCTTCATGCGCCGTAACCAACTCGGATACACCAAGAACGAGCCGGGCGAGTTCCCCAAGGAGGAACCCACGCTACTGCAGCGACTCGTGACCGCCCTCACTAGCGCGGGATGGAGCACGAGTCAGGTCGCCGCCCTGATCCACGCAACCGAGCAGGACGTCCGCACTACCTACCTCAACCGCGCCGCCACCCGCCTTCGTGTCCTATAACTGCGGTCGTTGACCACCCGGACAGCGACCAATAGAGCCTTGGCGGACGTGATCGTGCATCCTCCTCCGCCTGGCCTATACGTGCCGGTCGACCGATAGGTCGGTGTCGGCGCCGTGACTCGCCGAGCCGCCGGTGATCAATCCGAGTAGCTAGCAGCCGCCATGCCGGAACGGATTGGCGCGCGCCGGGGGGAACAGCGAGGGGTCCAGCGGGTAGCGGAACCAGTCGGTCGAGCAGAACCCGCCGAACTCTCCCGCCAGATTGCCCAGCAGAGACGCCGACAGAACCCGTCGCAGAGCCGTCCACAACTCGGCGCCGTTCGTGACGTTCTCGCTGTACCAGTCCGGCGCCTCACCGGCCAGGCCGGCGCCGACGACCTCCTCCGCCTCGTTGTCCGGCTCGCCGCCCAACCCCGGGCATCCCGACGAGTGGTAGGTCAACCACGCCGTCGGCACGACGAGATGTGTCAGCGTGTCGGCGAGGATCTCCGATCCCCGCGGCTGCCCGAAGTCCCGATGGCAGTCGGGATACGTCGCGGCGAAGTAGAGCTGTACGGCCCCCCAGATCCTACCGGACGCCAGACCTGTGGTGCCGTCGTAGACGTGTGCCAACTCGTGGACGACGTTGGCGAGACTCATCTCGGCGATCTCCATGCTGTCCGCCCAGCACTCGTACGATCCGTCGAGCAGGTGGCAGGACGAACGGACGGCCCCCCGGAGACCCTCGATCCGGGAGACCGAGGCTCGGTCGCGGATGCGGTCCCACGCGGCGCGCAGCCAGGGGAAGTCGTTCTCGACCCGCAGCACGACGTCGCCCATCCAGATCTTCAGCAGATCGGTTTCGTCCGCGGGGATCCGATCCTCAGGGGTCACGGCCAAACCGGCGACCGGGACGGGGACCGGACTCCCCTCGAGGGTGCCGTCGCCCAACTGGCCAACCCCGTTGCCTCCCCAGCAGGAGTACGAACCGCTCTGGTGTGCAACACAGGTGTGCGGCGTGATGCGCGAGGAACCCGCGCCCATCGTCACGGCCACCGCATCGGCGATGCCGGGGACACGAGCCGGCCGAGGCTGAGGTGCAGTGCTGCCATTGCCAAGCTGACCTGCGGCGTTCTTGTCCCCCCAGCACGACACGCCGCCGTCGTCATGCACGGCGCAGACGCCGCCATCGCCCACCGAGACGGCCACGACATCCTCGATCTCGTCGACCCGCACCGGTTGAGCCGTCGGGGCGACCGGCCAGCAATAGACCTCACCGCCAACAGTTGCCGCGCACGTGCGGTCCCAACCGGTGGAGACCGAAGCCACCGCAGGAAGACCGTCCACCTTGGCGGGGGCGAAGGAGTTGACGTCGCCGGCGCCACCTCCGAAGCCCCAACACGACAGTGAGCCGTCGATGCCAATGGCGCAGTTGGAAGACGGCCCCGCGTCGATCCACACCACGTCATCGAGGCCCGGAACCCTCTGCGGACTGCTGGAAGCGGCGGCGGATCCATCACCCATCTGGCCGAGCGACCCCGCGCCCCAGCAGGAGACTCCTCCTCTGGAGTGAACAACGCAGGTGTGGTCCGACCCGGCGGCGAGCGCGACGGCGTCGGAGATACCTGACACGCTGACCGGAAGGTAGCTACCGACCGTTCCACCCTGCCCGAGTTGTCCCTCGAGACCCAGTCCCCAGCACGACACGGTCCCGCCGGCGTGCAGCGTGCAGACGTGGAGATCCTGGTGAGGATGATCACCGGTGCTCACGCTCGCGACGTTCTCCAGGCCCGCGGCGGTCAGCCGCTCGCGGATGCCGTCCTGACCCCAGCACGTGACACCACCGTCGAGGCGCACGGCGCACGTCCGACCGCGCGAGGCAGCGATCAGGCTGTCCCCACTACGCGCCGCACCCCTTACGAACTGCGGGCCCCACAGAACCCTGGCTCGGTCGCGTTCGGCGGGCAGGACGTCCCGACGATCGGGACGCGGTGAGAAGTCCCGGCCCGGTGCGCGGCTGCGGCCCGAGGTCGGCGCCGCAACTTCGGCCGCCGGAGATGCGGGGACCACGTTCTGCTCGGTCCCCGGGCCCGCACCACCGTCAACGGCGGCGGCAACCCCGCCGGTGGGGAGAACCGGAGCCGCGAGACCTGCACAGAGGAGGCACGCGACCGAAAGGATGCGCACGTGCCGCCGTGAGCGGCGTCGCGACCCGCCTTGCGGGAAGTCCGGCTTTTCTGCCGCATCGGCGGATCCGCTCCGAGACCACCGAAGCGAACCAACCACCGCCTCAGACGGTATCTCACGCAGCGCCTGTGGCATTGCCACCGCCTCGGGGCGGCTGCCGCCGCGCCACTCTCCCCCGGCGCAAGTGTGGTCGGAAGTGCCGGTGAGCAGCCGCGCCGGCTCTCAGCGGCTCCAGCGGTTCCAACTGAGTACGGCGTCCAGGTCGCCTCGGGTGGCCGGTTTGAAGTCGGTGCCGATGGTGTGGGCGACGGGGATCAGAGCGAACTGGCGCACCTTGTCGTAGGGGATGTCGAGGATCTCCGCCGTCTCGCGCTCGTAGACGAGGTGCAGGGTGGTCCAGCAGGTGCCGAGGCCGCGCTCGCGGGCGGCGAGCATGAAGCTCCAGGCGGCCTGGACGACCGAGCCGCCCTCCGCCACGACGTCCACCGGCCGCTCGGACCGGGTGGCGACGCAGGGGATCAACAGCACGGGACTGCGGTGCATGTTCTCCGCCAGGTAGATCGCCGAGGTGACGACACGGGTCTGCTGCGCCACCCAGGTCTCGTCGTGGCCGGCGGATGCCCGCCCGGCCGCCCGGGGGCCGCTCACATAGGCGCCGAAAGCCCGCTTGTAGAGCGCAGCGGTGGCCTCGATCTTGTCGCGCTCGGTGACGAACACGAAGTGCCAGCTCTGCATGTTGGATGCGGTCGGGGCCTGCACGGCCAACTCGACGCAGTCGCGCAGCAGCGACTCCGATACCGGGCGCTCGAAGTCGAGGCGCTTGCGCACCGCCCGGGTGGTGGACAGCATCTCGTCGGTGGAAAGCCCAAGTCTGCTCATGCGCCGAAGCGTACGCTCTCGTCCGACCCGTGGAACGAGCAGCGGAGCGGCGCAGGCATGAACGAGATCGGTGACCCGTCCCCGCGGTTCTGCGACCGGACTCGGGTCTAGTCCATGCCTAAGGGTCTCGGGTACCCCCGAGAGCCGGCACGAGGGGCGCTGAGCGGCTCCAGTTGTTGAAGCTCAGCACGCTGTCGAGGTCCCGGTCGGCGGGCTTGAAGTCTGCGCCGTGCGTGTAGGCGACCGGAATCAGGGCGTACTGCCTCACCTTCTCGTACGGGATGCCAACTATGTCGGCCGCTTCCTGTTCGTAGATCAGATGCACGGTTGTCCAGCATGTGCCCAGGCCGCGCTCGCGGGCGGCCAGCATGAAGCTCCAGGCGGCCTGGATGACCGAGCCGGCGCCTTCCACCACGTCGCGGGGCTGCTCCGAGCGCCCGGCGGCGCAGGGGATCAGCATTGCCGGGCTGCGATGAAGGTTCTCCACCAGGTGTATTCCCGAGTCGATGACGCGGGCCTGCTGTGCTCCCCAGGCGGCGTCACGCTCCGCCCGGCCATGCGACGCCTTGATGAACCTGCGTCTGTTCGGATCGGAGGCGCGCTTGTACATGGCGGCCAGCGCCTCCACCTTGGGGCGCTCGGTCACGAAGACGAAGTGCCAACCCTGGGCGTTGGAGGACGTGGGCGCCTGTACGGCGAACCGCGCGCACTCCCGCAGCAGCGATTCCGGCACGGGACGGTCGAAGTCCAGCCGCTTGCGAACCGCTCGGGTGGTGAGCAGCATCTCGTCGGTGGTGAGGCCAAGTCTGGTCATGGCCTCAAGCGGACGCTCGCACCCCCCGGCGGACCGTCACGAGTTCGCCGTGACCGTCTCGAGGACGTCGCCGAAGCGCTCCAGCGCCGCCGCCCGGCGGGTCGGTACGTGCTCGGTCGGCCAGCCGTCCACGGGCTCGTAGCCCCGCAGCACCCGGCGGCTGATCGTGACCTTGTGCACCTCGTCGGCGCCGTCCACCAGACGGGAGGCCCGAGCGTGGCGGTACATGTCTTCCAGCGGCAGGTCGGCGCTGAACCCCAGCGCCCCATGCACTTGGATGGCCCGATCGATCGCATTGAACAGCATCCGGGTGCCGTACACCTTGATCATGGCGATCTCGGTGCGCGAGGCCGAGGCGCCGTGGCGGTCCATGTGCCAGGCGCCGTGCATGCACAGCAGCTTGGTGGCCTCGATCTCCATCTTGGTCTCGGCGATCATGTCGGCGATCATCTGCTTGTCGGCCAGCAGCGAGCCGTGCGACGTGCGTGACAGCGCCCGCTCGCACATCATGTCGAACGCTCGGCGGGCCTGGCCGATCCAGCGCATGGCGTGATGGATGCGGCCGGGGCCGAGTCGCTTCTGCGCCAGCACGAAACCCTCGCCGGGCTCGCCGATGATGTTCGCCGCCGGTACCCGCACGTTGTCGTAGACGATCTCGGCATGGCTGCCCGGCCGGGGTGGCCCGGACAGGTGCGGCTCGCCCATGTTGGGGATGTCCCGCACGATGCGCACGCCCGGCGTGTCGACGGGGACCAGGATCATCGAACATCCCTGGTAGGGGTGCACGTCGGGGTTGGTGACCACCATGACGATCAGGAAGTCGGCCACCGATCCGTTGGTGGTGAACCACTTGTGACCCGAAATCACGTACTCGTCGCCGTCGAGCATGGCCCGGGTGCGGATCAGACGGGGGTCCGAACCGGCCACCTCGGGTTCGGTCATGGAGAAGGCGCTGCGCATCTCGCCGGCCAGCAGCGGCTGCAGCCAGCGTCGGCGCATCTCATCGTCGGCACCGATGGCCAACAGCTCGGCGTTGCCCGAGTCGGGGGCGTTGTTGCCGAAGATCATCGGGGCATACGCGCAGCGTCCGAGGATCTCGTGCATGAGGGCGAGACGCACCTGCCCCCAGCCCTGGCCCCCCAGGTCGGGACCCAGGTGGCAGGCCCACAGACCCTGCTCCTTGACCTGCTGCTTGAGGGGGTCGGTCAGCGTTCGCCACTGCTCGGGCGTGGCGTCCCCGGCGATCGTCTCCAGCGGCAGGATCTCGGCGTCGAGGAACTCCCGCATCCAGTCCAGCTTGGGCTGGAAGTCCTCATCGGTGGCGAAGTCCCAGGCCATGTTCTCCTCCGGGCGGTTCGGTGCCGTCAGGCTAGAGGGTGTGGAGTATTTCATCGGCAGTGCAGGCCGAACCGCTGGAGAGTGGATTCCGGCCTCCGCCGGTATGACGGAACAAGTGGACCGCAAGGTTACCCGGCGGGCTGCGACAGACTGCCGTACGGGGTGCGCTGGTAGCGTGGCACCGCTTCGCATCGAGACGAGGAGACGACATGGTCACCGTCGACAAGGACACCGTCGTCGCTGCCCTCGCGGCCGAGTGGGAGGCCATGGCCGATCTCTGCGACGGGCTGGATGATGCGCAGTGGGAAGCGGCCACCGACTGCCCCGGCTGGAGTGTCCAGGACAACCTCAGCCACATCACCGGCACCGAGCGCATGTTGAGCGGCGATCCGGCGCCTGACGTGGACCTGGGTGAATCGCCTCACGTCCGCAACGAGATCGGTCGGATGAACGAGTTGTGGATCGCCGAGCGTCGTCCCTGGGCGCCGGCCGCCGTGCTCGAGGAGTTCCGGGAGGTGACCGCAGGACGACTCTCGGCACTGGCGGGCCTGACGCAGGCCGACTTCGACGCCGAATCGTGGACCCCGGCCGGCAACGACACCTACGGGCGGTTCATGCGGATCAGGACGCTGGACTGCTGGGTCCACGAGCAGGACATCAGGGGCGCGATCGGCGCTCCGGGCCACCGGGAGGGGCCGGTGGTCGACGTTGCCCTCGATGAGTTCGCCGTCGCCGTGGGGTTCGCCGTCGCCAAGTTGGGGCGGGCCCCCGACGGCGCGAGAGTGTTGATCGACCTGACCGGTCCGGCCGCTCGCGCCTGGCGGGTGCAGGTCGCCGAGCGTCGCGGCCGGCTCGTGGGTGTCTTCGACGGCGATGCGGAGCCCACGATCACCATCGGTACCGACGCCCACACCTACACCCGGCTGGCCGGAGGGCGAATTGCGGGCACCGACGCCATCGGGCAGGGCCTCGTCAGCCTCGACGGTGACACCGAGGCCGCCGAGCGGATCGTCACGAACCTCCGCTACATGCCCTGACGAGCACGTTTCAGCGCCTCCTACCTCGACGGCGACACGCTGGTTGTCGACCGCCAAGGCGTGCGCGACTGCCTCGACGGCGTCGAGGGATTCAGCGGCCTCAGCGGCACGATCACCTGCGACGACTTCGGCGACTGCGGCGCCAACCGCATCACCATCGTCCAGAACATCGCCGGCGAGGCCAACGCCGAGGCCAGCATGAGCAACGTTGTCTTCTCATTCTCCTCGCTGGACTCCCCTCGCCCCAACCTGTAGCCAACGTTACGGCCGAGCAAATCCAGCCCGGGTCCGAGGGATGCCGACCGCCGCGGCAGCGCCGACGACCCTGCGGCGGCGGCAAGCGGCGGGCGCCGCACGCGCCTGCGGCGGACGAGCCGGGCCGGCTTCGAGTGGATGTAGTCTGATCTGTCCAGAGCACAGGATCTGTGCATGAGAGGATCATCATGGTGTACAGGAATCGTCAACTCAATATGGAGTTTGAGGGCGTCTTTGATCGCAACAAATTTCGAAGCATCACAAGGCGCCTCTATGGTCAATCGCTTCCGAGAAGCCTTCGCCTCGACCTTGAGAACGTCAATTTCTCCTACGCGACGGCCGTTGTCCCGCTGATCTCACTTATCAAGCATCTGCGCGCTCAGGGAACTGAGATCGAGGTGATGTACCCGTACGACGATTACTACTGGGATATCGCCGGCTGGAGGCAGATTATCGCAGGGGTAGAGCCGCCGCTAATTGATTGTGGCAAGTCTTATCTGCCTGTTCAAGGGTACTCCGATTCCAGTGGCCTCAACGGCATTGTGACAGCAGTCATGGACGTGCTGTCGCGCCACATGCAATGCTCGCCAGGCGTGCTGGACTCGGTCGCATGGACCTTGAACGAGCTTGCCGACAACGTACTGGTCCATGCAGGTGAACCGGGAGAGAATGTCGAAGGGTTCATACAAGTCGTTAGCCACCCTGACCAGAAAAAGGTTGATCTTGTTGTCTCGGACTACGGTCGCGGCATCCGAGCCTCACTCGCACAGGCGCACAAGACCCGGAACGATGAGGAGGCCCTGTCGAAGGCCATTCAGGCAGGAGTGACCCGCGACCACGCCGCGGGTCAAGGAAACGGGCTCGCCGGCTCGGTGCGTATCGTCTCGACAGCCGGCGGAGAACTAATGATCATGTCCGGCAATGCGGAACTCAACATCGTCAACGGCGATTCGACGACTCGCAAGTCAGGAGCCGTTCCAGGCACAAGCGTGAGTCTGATCCTGCCCACGAATGTCGAGATCGATATCTCCCAGGCGCTGTGGGGGACACCTCCTACGGCGGAGTTCGAGATGACCCATTTGGATGACAAGAACGAGATTGTTTTCCGAGTCGCGGAAGAAGCGAGCGGGTTCGGCAATCGTCAAACCGGACGAGAACTCCGAACAAAGCTGCAGAATCTCATGACCCAGTTTCAGGGGGCTCGAGTCAGAGTCGACTTCGGTGATGTGGCTCTCGTATCCGCCTCATTTGCAGACGAGTTCATTGCCAAGCTTGTGGTCGAAATGGGCCACTACTCGTTCTTCGCCCGAGTGACCGTGACCAACACGAATCGGCTCATTGCTCAGACTCTGGACAATGTGATCAAGCAGAGAAGCCAGCCGACTGGGTGATCAACCCGTAGCTGACGCCGCGTGACGGCCCGCCGTAGTGGTGGCTAGTAGGGGGCAACTCGGCGGGCGAGGCGTAAGGCTTCGCGCCAGCGGGTTCGGGCCGGCTCTTCGCCGGAATGACGAGCTAGAGGTCGGCGGTATTACTCGGCACAGTCCTAACTCCCGGCCAGGAGGGACGAGAAACGGCGGCGCCACTCCACCGAGGGCTTGTCGGACTGGACGCTCACGGTGCCGGCCAGTTTGAGCGGCAACACGCCGTCGAGGCGCTCCAGCATCAGCTTGTCCTCGGCGCCAATGGCCAGATCGAAGCGGATCACCTCGTCGGAGGGCACCGAGAAGTCATCGTTGCGCCACACTACGAAGATGAAGTACGAGGTCACATCGTCGATGGGGGTCGACAACAGCAGCAGGACGTGCTCCAGGCCGGTCTCGTAGGCAATGGTGCTGCGGCAGGCGAACGGCAGCGCGAACGCGCTGGACATCCTGCGGGCCACCACCCCTCCCGCCGTGCCCGAGGTGGCCGACGCGATCTCCGGGTTGCTGACGGTCACCTCGTAGCGGTAGCCGTAGAAGCTCTCGTCGAGTTGCGCCAACTCCAGGCGGGGCACCACCTCGTCGGTGTCACCGCCGATGGTGCCGGCGTGCACGAACGGGAAATGCGTGATGTCCACGAAGTTGTCCACCATCCGCGTCGCCGACGCCGCCCACACCTCCACATCGGGGTTGATGCGCCGGAACGACGGATCGGAATCCTCGACGATGACCGGGATGTCCTCGGCCGGCGTGCCCGGACAGATCCACACCAGCCCGTAGCGTTCCGTCGCCCCGACCGGCCCCAGATGGGCCCTCGGCGGGGCCGGCACGCCGGGTTGCGCGGACGGAACCAGCACGCAGCGCCCCTCGGCCCCGAAACGCCAGCCGTGGTAGCAGCACTGCAGGCACCCGTCGATCACCGTGCCGGCCGAGAGGGGCGCCTCCCGGTGCGGGCAGCGATCCGCCGCCGCCGTCACGACCCCCGCGGGGTCGCGCCACAGCACGTACGGCCGTCCCAGCAGGCGCACGCCCAGCGGGCCGGGTGCCACGTCGCCGGTGCGGGTGACCGCGTGCCAGGCGTCCGCCAGGGCGGGATTGTCGGAGAAGACGTGCGTGCTCATGGCGCCTCGAAAGGTTCGCCCGATGTGTGTGACCAGAACCTTACGACGGCCGCCCCGACAACGCGAACCGGAGGCCGATTCCCCACCACCGGCGGACATCGCCTTCACGGGCGAGCCGGTAGGCGCCCGGCCGCGGGCGACGCGGCGCGAATCCGACGTCGGCCTGCGGTAGGTCGCTGCGGCGGGCCGAGACAAGGGTCTCGCTGCTAGTTTGGCGGCGGCGCCCGGCGCCCACGGACCGACGACCCGGAAGGTGCTCTCATGGGTTACCCGAACACGCTGATCTTCGTCGACTTCCCCAGTAACGACCCGGAGGCCACGGCCCGCTTCTACGAGCAGGTCTTCGGCTGGGAGGTGGAGGGGCGCCCGGCTGGCGTCTTCCACCGCATCGTGCCCGGCGACGAGTTCCTGAACGACGGCGAACGCTCCGGGGTCGGCAACCTGCACATGGGCATCAGCAACGTCGCCAACGCCCGCCCCCATCCCAACCCCGACGGCACCGAACCACGCACTCTGCGCAGCGAGGGCCGCACCCAGCGCATGTGGATCCTGGTCAGCGACGACGACAGCGCCGACCGCATCCTCGACACCGCTGTGGAACTCGGCGCCACGGAGCTGTGGCGCAACCACTACTGGGCGGAGTTCAACGGCTTCAACTGCGCCTTCGAGGATCCGTCGGGGAATACCTTCATCCTGTGGACCCAGGGCGGTGATAACCCGCAGATCCCCGAGGGATGGACCAGCGAGTAGCCGGGGCGGGCCACAGCCCGCGCACGCACAACCGAACAACAGCAAGGGAGGACCATCCATGACCACCGAGCAGTCCGGGTTCGCCACGGGGGCCGCCGCGATGCGCGAAGCCACGGGGATGGCCGACACCCCCACCGGCGAAGCCCGCCAGGATGTCTACCCCACCCATCCCGGTACGCCGCGATGGACCCACGTGGCGCTCCCATCCGGCGACCTCCAAGCCTCCATCGACTGGTACACGGAGTTCACGCCTCTGGAACTGCTGGACCAGCGCACCGACGCCTTGGGCCACGGCGGCTGGATGGGCCATCCCGACGCGGCCGAGCGACCGTTCATCCTGGTGCTGATCGAGTTCTTCTCCAGCAGCGGCCAGAAGGGGCTCGGGCTGTTGAAGCCCTTCGCCCACCTTGGCATCGAACTGCCCAGCCTCGAGGCCGTGGACGACATCGCCCGCCGTGGCGAAGCCGCCGGATGCCTCAACATGTCGCCCACCGAGATGCCCCCGCCCGTGGGATACATCTGCGCCCTCAACGACCCCGACGGAAACGTCATCGAGTACTCCTACGACCAGGGCGTCTACTCCACAGCCCAATCGGTCTGGGGCAACGGCGACCACGGTACCGCTGAGTAACTCCGCAGTTCCTGTACTCCGTCATCCCGGCGGAGGCCGGGATCCACTGTCCAGCGGTCCGGGCTGCGCTGCCGACGAACTACTCAGCACCCTCGCTGAGCGAATGCCGGGGGTATCCGCCCGCGGTCACGGGACCGGACGCAGGTGCGGGTCACAAGTACTCGGCCAGGAGGTACTCGAGAACGGCGCCGTGGAATCTGTTGACACTCAGCACGCGGTCGCCGGTGCTGTCGAGCAGCCAGACGCTGGACCATACGCCTGTAATCGTCTGGTAGTAGTCCGTTGGCTGCGGCGACTCGCTCCAGAGCATCGTGAAGGTGATCCCGTGGTAGTCGACGAAGTTCTGGGCGGTTTCGAGGTCGCCCACGGTGCCGATGCCGACGACGGTGAGCCGGTGGGAGTTGTCTCGAGCGAACTGCTCGATGGCCGGAGCGTGGCTCTGGCAGGTGCCTCAATACGGTGACCACAGCCAGAACAGCAGCGGCGTCTCGCCGGTCACGACGGATCGGAGGTTGACCGTCTCGCCGCTGTGAACGTCGACCATGTCGAAGTCGGGAACGTCCGCGGAGATCGAAACGGCGCCGGACTGCTCGTCGCCCTCTGCAGGCGGGTCGTCCTGTTCCGGGTGCTCCTCAGGCGGAGAGCCGGTGCCTTGGGCGGTGTCGACCGGTCCGGAGTCGGTTGTGCCGGCGACGATCTGCAACTCAAGAGGAGAACTGGCCAGCCAGCGACCGACTTCGACCCGGGCAGGGAAGAAGCGCCGCTCCGGCAGCAGCCGTTCACCCCAGATGTCGTCGGGCGCTCGCTGCTGGAGAGCGAACTCGGTGCGCCCGCTGGACAGGCGCTGCGCGACTATGCGCACTTCCACCGCCGCGCTGGAGTCAGGCACTCCTGTCGTGCTGTTGCCGGTCGTCAGGACGAGCGGCGAACTGACCAGCCAGCGGCCGACCTCGGCCCCCGCAGGAAAGAAGCGCTGATCCGGCAGCAGCCGTTCACCCCAGGTGTCGTCCGGCCCCCGTTGTTGCAGAGCGAACTCGATGCGATCATCGTCGAGCCGCTGCGCCACGATCCGCACCTCGGCGTGGTCGCCATCATCAGCCTGCTGAGCGGCCGCCACCGATGGCACAGCGACAACGCCCAACCCGGCCAGCATGGCCACCAGCAACGCGCACGCGAGTCGTGTCTTCATCAGGCGGGCGCGCCGGCCAGGTCGGCCACCAGCCACGCGCGCGCGATTCGTGTCTCCATCAGGCGGGCGCGCCGGCCAGGTCGGCCAGTAGTTCCTCGACCACGGCCTGATCGTAAGGCGCGGGGCCGTCACCGATCCGGTTCCCGGCTTCGTCGAGCAGCCAGAAGTCGGAACTGAGCATGATGGAGTAGTGGCGCCACGCAGCGAAGGTGTCGCTCCACAGCATCGGGAACGTGACACCGGAGTCGGCGACGAACCGCTGCGCGAAGTCGATGTTCCCCTCGCCGCCGACGCCGACCACGGTGAGCCGGTGGGAATTGTCCCGAGCGAACTGCTCGAGGCCGGGAGCCTCCTCCTGGCAGGTCAGTCAAAGTGGGGACCAGAACCAGAACAGCAATGGCGTCCCGCCCGACACGACGCTCCGCAGGTTGACGGTCGAGCCGGTGGACACGTCGATCATGTCGAAAGCCGGAACGTCCTCGGTCACAACGAATTCTCCGCCCGATGCCGCGGTGTCGGTAACGGGAAGGTCCGCCGCGGCGACCTCGGATGCTGTGCCTCCAACCGCGGTGCCTTCTGATGCGCTGCCGTCGGAGGTAACGGACTCAGGCATGACGGCGTCGGATGCGCTGCCGTCGGAGGTGACGACCTCAGGCGTCATGGCGTCGGATGGGCCGTCCTCGGGCGTGACGGTGTCGGGCGTGACCGTGTCGGGGGTGATGGCGTCGGGTGTGGCCGCGCCGTCCGCGTCCACCGGAGCAGCGCCGGAGGCGTCGTCGAATGTGCCGTCCTCGTCCTTCGCTTCGACGGGTGCGGTGCCGGCGGTGGTCGCAGCGCCAGTGTCGGCAACGGTGGGGTCGGCAATGGCGGCGACGGGAACAGTCGTGTCGGGGGACGCGGGAAGAACCTTCCCGGCAGCGGGTGCCTCGGTCGCAGGACCGTCGGGGGCCACGCCCGTCGTCGTCACCGGGCTGCCGCAACCGGCGGCGGCAAGGGCGATGACCGCCACCGCAGCAACAGCGGGCAGCGGACGCCGGATCGTCGGCGGACAGGTCAACGTGCCCAACGGTCGGGCAGGGTCCACCGGCCGCCCAGAGCTTCTCCGCCGTGCATCCGCCGCCCGAGCCTTCAAGCCACTCGAAGCGCCGCCAGAACACCGGCTGCGCCGTCGATGGTCTCGGCGAGGCCCTCGAACATGGTGGGGCGCAGCACCGCTGCGAGGTTGAGGCTGAAGGAGTCGAAACCCAGGTCGGCCACCCGGCGCATCTGGGCAACGCACTCGGCCGGTGTGCCCGCCACGGCGAAGCGCTCCACCAGGTCGTCGTCGATGAGGCTGAAGAGCTGCGGAGGGTCGTAGCGGTCATGGTCGAAGTACCAGCCTCGGGCCTGTGCCAACGCCTCGTCGATCCGCTCGATCAGTCCCGGCGGCAGGTTCAGATCGGGCGGGCGCAGCAGGGTCAGGTAGTGCGCCACGTAGCGCTTCACGCTGCGACGGGCCAGGTCGCCGTCGTCGGAGATGCACACCGTGAGGCGAGGTGAGACCTCCACTGCGTCCGGCGGGCGACCGACCCTGGCAGCCCCCTCGGCGAGCCAACGGCGGTACTCGTCGGCCTGGGCAGCCGACCAGTAGCGCGCCCCCACCAGCACCCGGTCGGCCACCTCCCCGGCAAGACGCATGACACCGGGACTGCGGGTCCCCAACACCAGCGCCGGCATCGCCTCCGGCGGGCTCTGCAGGCGCGCCCCATCGGCGGTGAAGATCTCGCCCCGGTGGGTGACCTCCTCGCCGGTCCACAGTCCCCGGCAGATCGCCGCCGCCTCCCGCAGGGTCCGCACCGGCCGCGGGTAGTCCATCCCGAACTGCTCCAGCCCGGCGCCCACCCCAAGGCCCAGGAACGCCCGGCCACCGGAGAGTTCGCCGAGCGTGGCCACCGCTGCCGCCAACACCACCGGATGGCGCGAATAGGGGTTCGTGACCAGGGGGCCGAACTCCAGCCGCTCGGTGGCCGCGGCGCAGAGGGTCATCAGCACGTAGCAGTCGTGCCACAGCACCACGTCGGAGATGCCGAGCCGGTCGAAGCCGGCCCGCTCCACGCCAGCCGCCAGGGCGGCCACCTGCGCCGGTGCCATGCCGGGCGTGATCTCGGCCTCGAAGGTGAACCCGCCCACGGCGCGGCGCTCCTCAGACCATCGGGAACTTGGCCTTGTCGGGCAGACCGGAGCGGGCGCAGATGCCTTCGGCGGCGACCTGGCACTGCGCCCAGAACCTTTCCTCGTCGATGGTGGTCATGTGCCCGCCGTCCACGACCTGGGCGCCGTCCACCCACACGCTGTGCACGCCGCGCCCGTCGGCCGACCAGACGAGCTGGTTCATCACGTTCAGCAGCGGCCGCCACTCGGGGCGGTCGGTGTCGTGCAGCACCACGTCGGCCTTCTTGCCGGCCACCAGCGAGCCGATCTCGTCCTGCGCGAGCATCGCGCGGGCGCCGCCGAGGGTGGCCATCTCGTAGGCCATCTCGGCGGGGAACATCTGCGGATCGCAGCGGGCGTCCTTGAACAGGCCGGCCACCAGGTAGGTGGCCCGCATCAGGTCGGAGTAGTTGGAGGCGTTGTTGCCGTCGGTGCCGATGGACACGTTCACGCCGGCGGCCATCATCTCGGGCATCTTGCCCACCTGCGTCACGCCGTAGGCAACCTTCAGCGCCGTCGTCGGGCAGTGCGCCACGCTTGCGCCGGTCTCGGCGAGCAGCGCGACCTCGCGGTCGTCGAGCCGCACACAATGCGTGATCGCCACGTCGTCGGCGAGCACGCCCAACTCGGCGAGATGCACGATGGGCCGGTGGCCGAACTCGGCCAGGAACGAGTCGGGGTCCATCTGCGCCGGCGACATGTGGAAGCTGAACCCCACGCCGTGCTCGGTGGCGATCTCACGAGCCGCCCGCCACAGCGGGTCGGAGGACGTGTTGTGCCCGACGAGGACGACGTGGCCGGCGATGCGCCCCCCGGCAACGGAGCCGTGGCGCTCGAGCACGCCGAGGAGGTTGGCGATGGCCTCGTCGGTGGTCTGGAGGTAGACGTCGGGCTCGGGCGGCAGATCCCAGACCCAGCGCCCCACCCGGCCCCTGATACCCACCTCCACCAGTCCGTCCACCACGTCGTCGAGGAAGCGGACGGTGCCGGCCTCCAGGAAGCACGTGGTGCCCGAGCGCAGCATCTCCACGGCCGCCAGCTGCGCGGAGAGGCGCTCATCGGCGGCGGTGTACGTGGCGTACAGCGGGCAGAGCCACTGGAACACGTTCTCCTCGAAGGTCGTGTCGTCGGGCACGTAGCCACGCGTCAAGGGCTCGCCGGTGATGTGGATGTGGCTGTTGACCATCCCCGGCGTGGCCACGAAGCGGTCGCCGCCGGTCACCTCGGCGGCCTCGTAGCGGGCGCGCAGGTCGGTCTCCTTGCCCACCGCCACGATCTCGCTGCCGCGCACCGCCACCGCCCCGTGGCGGATGATGTCGCGGCGGGGGTTCATGGTGACGACGTGCCCGGCCCGGATCAGCGTGTCGACGGGCTCGGGGTGTGCGGCCGTTCGACCGGCGCCGTTGGTCTCATCGGGGTGGTTCATCTGCCTGCCTTTCGGTTGTATGGATTGTGGCCGGTTTGGTTGCGACGAAGACCTGTTGGGCGCCGATGGGTTCGATGAGCCGGATGGACCCGAAGCCGGCCTCGCCGAGCCAGGTTGACATCTGCTCGTAGGTATGGGCCGTTCCCTGCCGGGTGCAGGCCGCCATGGTGACCGCCATGAAGGTGCCCTGGGGGTTGCGGCGCGGTTCGTCGGCCCGGTAGTAGTCGGCCACGAGCACCCGCCCGCCCGGGCGCAAGGTGGCGGCGGCGCGCGCCAGCAACGCCCGGGTGCCGTCGGCTCCCTCGGTGCGGCAGACGTGGCTCAGCACGACGAGGTCGAAGGCCGCGTCCTCCAGCGCAACCGTGTGGTAGTCACCGGGGCGCAGCTCGCAGCGATCGGTCAGGCCGGCCTCGGCGATGCGCGCTCGGGCGATCTCCGCCACGTCGGGCAGCTCGTTCACAACGGCGGTGGCGCCGGGGCAGGCCCGCAGCACCGCGATCGTCCATGGCGCTCCGCCGGCCCCCAGGTCGACCACGCGCGGTGCCTCCATGCGGCTGTAGGAGATCCAGGCGTCGGCACGGGTGGCGGCGCGCAGAACCGTGGAGAACGTGCCCTCCACGAGCGGCACCCAGAAGCCTGCCGTGTCTTCGTCCACAGGATGCGCGGGGCCACCATTGCGCAGCGTGTCGGCAAGATCCGTCCAGTTCTCCAGTGGCCCGGGCGCAACCGATACGAGGTCGGCCATGGAGGCCGGGCTGGCGCGGCACAGGTAGCGGCGCGAGCAGTCGTTCACGTCGAATCGGCCGTTGTGGCGGTCCAGCAGACCGAGCACCACGAGAGCATCGGCCACGGCCTCGGTGTGCGACGCCGAGGAGCCCAAGTGCTCGGCCAGATCCTCGGGCTTCAGCGAGCCGTGCGTCGACAGCGCCTCGAACAGACCCAGATCGAGGGCGGCCACCAGCATCCAGTAGGCACCCAAGCCGAAGATCACGCTCCACACCGGCGCCGAGGACGGGGGCCGCACGTCGCTGTAGGGCCGGCCCACCCGGGCCATGGTGTGGGTCTTCTTCAGTTCCGGATAGGGCGAGTCGGCCACGGCCCGGCCCTAGGAGTGTGCCGGGTGGTCGACAGTAGGCACAGCGGGTGCCGCTGGATAGTGGCTTCCGCCCCGGATCGGGGTCCGGGGTGACGTTGCTTCCGCCGGAATGACGCAAGCGGAGGTCTGTCGCACGACTCCCCTGTCTCCTAGGGCCGCAGCACGATCTTGCCGAAGACGTCGCCGGCCAGCAGGCGCTCCTGCGCGGCGGCCGCCTCGGCCAGGGCCAATACCGAGTCCACGGGCGCGGTGAATCCACCGCTGCAGTAGGTCTCCCAGGCGGGGCCGAACTCCTCGGGGCGGTACGGATCGGAGCCCATGATCCGCAGGCCCGCATGGAACAGGTGACCCAGCGACGGGATCGTGACCGCGTCGCCGGTCGTGTTCCCGCAGTTGACCAGGCGCCCACGGGTCCCCAGTGCCCAGATGGACGCCTCCCACAGCGCCGGGCCGACGTGGTCGAAGACCATGTCCACCCCTGCGCCACCGGTGACCGAGCGGGCCCAGGCGGCCACATCGGCCTCACGGTTGTTGGCGGTCTCCTCCGCGCCCAACTCCCGGGCCCGGGCGCACTTGGCCTCGCTGCCGGCGGTGGCCAGAACCCGCGCCCCTGCGTGACGGGCCAACTGGATGGCGGCCGTGGAGACCCCGCTGCCGGCGGCGTGGACGAGCAGCGTCTCGCCGGCCCGCAGCCCGCCGACGTCGAACAGGGCATGCGCCGCGGTCATCCAGCAGGTGGGAAACACCGCCGCGGCCTCGAAGGACATCTCCTCGGGCACCAGGAAGGTGTGGCTGGCCGGCGCCAAGCACAGCTCGGCGTAACCACCGTCGGCGTTTGCACCGACAATTCCGAGTTCGCCGTAGAGATTGCCCCGCCCCGCCAACCGGGAGCCCTCGGGCACACCCGAAAGCGACGGGTCCACCACCACTCGATCACCCACCGCGACGCCTTCGACCGCCTCGCCGGCGGCGATCACCGTGCCCGCCACGTCCATGCCGGCGATGTGCGGCAGCGAGAAGCCCGGCATGGTGAACCAGCCGGCGCGCTGGATCACGTCGAGACGGTTCAGGGCGGCCGCCGCCACGCGCACAACCACGTCGGCCGGGCCAGGCTCGGGGTCGGGCACCTCGGCGAGGCGCAGCACCTCGGGCCCGCCGTGGGTGTCGTAGAGGACGGCCCTCATCGCAGATCCCTCACGGCCGACCCCCCAAAGAACAACCGCCCCACCGACACCGCCACGCGGCGCAGCACCTCCGGACGACACGCGGGCACCTCGTAGAGCACCGCCCTCATCGCAGGCCCCTGATGAACGGTCGCGCCAGGGACTGCGGCTCGCGCGTGCGGTGCGCGAACAGGGCCATGACGCAGATCGTAAGCACGAAGGGCAGCGATGACAGCAATTCGGAGTTGAGGGGGTGGCCCAGACCGGGCAGGCTGAGACGGAAGGAATTGGCGCTGCCGAACAGCAGGCAGCCGAACATCGCCCCCCGCAATGTCCAGCCGCCGAAGATGACCGCGGCGATGGCGATGAAGCCCTGGCCACCCACGATGGAGTCCTCGTACCAGCCGACCTGCCCCAACAGCAGGTAGCCGCCACCCAGCCCCGACGTGATGCCGGCGATGTAGATGGCCTGGCGCCGACGGGCGTTCACGTTGATGGACGACACGTCGGCGGCCTGGGGGTTCTCCCCCACGGCACGCACCTCCAACCCCCAGCGCGTGCGATACAGCAGCCACCAAGCCAGCGGCACCAGCGGGTACAGCAGGTACAACGGCCACGGCTGGCCGAAAAGGGCAGGCCCCAGCAGCGGGATCTCCACGAGGCCGGGCACCTCGAAGACGTGCGCCGCGGCGGTCTCGGGTTTCAGGCTGCTGTTCAGGAAGCTGGCCACGCCGAGCACCAGGATGTTGAGCGTCAGTCCGACCACGAACTGATTCGCCGTGAGGTTGTGGCTGAAGTGGGCCTGCACGGCACCCACCGCGAGCCCCGCCGCCGCGCCGACGAGCAGACCCACAGCAATCGAGCCGGAGGCGTCGTAGCCCATGGCGGCGGCGAAGGCGCCTCCCAGCATGGCCCCTTCCACGGAGACGTTGATGGTGCCGGCCCGCTCGGCGATCCACTCCCCCACGGCCACGAACCCCAGCGCCGCGGCCAGCCGCCAGCCGCTGCTGTACGTGGACTCGCTGGAGAGCACGTCGCCGATGGCGGAGAAGAAATCGCCGACCACGACTCAGACCCGATCTCGTGCCGCGGCCAGGGCCCGGCGCCGGTCTCGCACGAACAGGATGGCGGGCGGCACCAGCAGCGCCAGGACCAGCAGCGCTTGCACCACCTTGGTGATGTCGCGGTCAACGCCGGTGGCGGCGAGGAATCCCGACCCGGTGCGCAGGGCGGCGAACACGAACGCCGCCGGGATCGCCACGATCGGGTGGGCGCGGGCCACGAGCGCCACCAGCAGCCCTTCCCAGCCGATGTTGACCGGGAAGCCGGGCGTGAGGCGGTAGTTGCCGAAGTCGCCCCCGGTGAACATGAACGCCCCGGCCAAGCCGCAGAACGCCCCGGAGACGACCAGCGCCATGCCGCCGTAGCGCGATTCGCTCACACCGGCGCGGTGCGCCGTGCGCGGACCCTGCCCGAGCATCTGCAGGCGGAAGCCGGTGACCGTCCAGGTGAGCGCCAGCGCCACCAGCACGGCCAGGACGAGCGCCACGAAGGCGCTCACCGGGAACTCGTTGCCGAACCAGGTGACCCGGGGAAGGCGTGTGGAAGTGTCGAGCTGATCGCTTATGAGGTTGCGGTTGCCGGTGTCGGGGGTGGGGTCCAGCAGCAGATTCGTGTTCTTCAGCCCGTAGCCCACGGCCTGCGCCGCCACGAACACCAGCAGCAACGTGCTCAACACCTCCGGAATGCGCCGCCCGTAGCGCAGCGCCGAAGCGATGCCCGCCCAGATTGCCCCGCCCACAATGCCCGCCAGCAGCACCAGGATCAGCACGAACGGACCCGAGGCTCCGACGTGGGTGGCCACATAGGTGCCAAGGGCCGCGCCCACGTAGAGTTGCCCCTCCTGGCCGATGTTCACCAGGCCGGCCCGTGAGTTCACGATGGTGCCCAGGGCCACGAGGAGCAGCGGGGTGGCCTCGCCGATGGTGTCGCCCCAGCGGCCGGGGCGGCGCACGCTGCCGTCCAGCAGGGCCGAGAGGACCGTGGTCCAGGAACCGCCCGTGGCGTAGAGCACGAGCGCCGCCACGAGCAGGGCCACGGCGACGCTGGCGAGGTAGATGCCCAGAACCGTGACGCCCTCACGTGTCCGCGAGAGGCGGGCGCCCGCCTCGTCCCCTGCGGCCGTCGCCGTGGTCACGACGCCGCCGCCTGCTGCGCCCCGCTCATCAGCAGGCCGAGGCGCTCGATGTCCACCTCGGTGCGGTCCATCTCCCCGACGATGCGTCCCCGGAAGACGACCACGATCCGGTCGGCCAGATCCAGCACCTCCTCCAACTCGGTGGAGATCAGCAGCACGCCCACCCCGTCGCGGGCGGCCTCCCGGAGGCGCTCGGACACGTACTCGATCGCCCCGACGTCGAGGCCCCGCGTGGGCTGCGCCGCCACGAGCACCGCCGGATCGCCGCTCAACTCCCGCGCCAGCACGACGCGCTGCTGGTTCCCGCCCGAGAGCGACCACAGCGGGGCGTCGGGTCCGGACGTCTGGATGCCGAATTGCTCGATGAGCCGCTCGGCCCGCTCCTGGCGCCGGGCGCGGTCCAGGATGGCGCGGCCAAGGCGGGATCGCGGCGGCGAGACGAGAGTCAGGTTCTCCGCCACGGTCATGTCCAGCACGCAACCCGACTCGTGGCGGTCGGCGGGTACCACCGCCACGCCCGCTGCGGCCATGGCGCCGGGACGACCCGGCACCGGCGTGGCGTCACGCACCCGCACCGTGCCGCTCTGGAGGCTCAGCAGGCTGGAGAGCAGGTCGCTCAGCGCAGCCTGGCCGTTGCCCTCGACGCCGGCCACGCCCACGATCTCGCCGGGGTGGACCTCCAGGGAGAGATCGTCCAGCAGGACCCTGCCGTCGCGGCCCCGAGCAGTGGCGCCGCTGATCGACAGCACGGGTCGCGGCCCCGCCGGCGCGCCGCCGGGCGCGGCCTCCTCGTGGGGGGTCGCCCCCTCGCCGAGAACCTCCAGGTGGCCCAGCGCAGCACCCTCCGAGCGCAGCGACACCGGGCGGCCCACCATGGCGCGGGCCAGACCCGGAGCGTCGGCGTCGGCGGTGTCGCGCCGATCCACCACCGCTCCGGCCCGCATGATCGTGATCCGGTCGCTGGCGGCCAGCACCTCGTCCAGCTTGTGGCTGACCAGGGCAACCGCCTTGTTCTCCCGCTCCACGACCCGTCGCAACACCGCGAAGAGTTGCTCGGCCTCCCCCGGCGTCAGCACCGACGTGGGCTCGTCGAGCACGATAATGGCGGGGTCGCGGCGCAGGCACTTGATGATCTCCACCCGCTGGCGCAGGCCGGCGCTCAGGTCGCTCACCCGCTCGTCGGGGTCGACGTCCAGGCCGTAGCGCTCGCTGATCTCGCCCACCCGCCGGCGGGCCGCGGCCGCGTTCAGGCCGATGCGCTCGCCGAGGATGACGTTCTCCCACACAGTGAGCGGCTCCACCAGGCTGAAGTGCTGGTGCACCATGCCGATCCCTTGCTCGGCCGCTTCGGCGGGGTCACGTATCCGGCAGGCTGCGCCGTCGATGCGGATCGTGCCGGCGTCGGGCAGCACCAGGCCGAAGAGCACCTTCATCAGCGTGGACTTGCCGGCACCGTTCTCGCCCAGGATGCCGTGGATCTCACCCCGCCACAGCGACAGGTCGACGTCGTCGCAGGCCAGCACCGCGCCGAAGCGCTTGGTGATGCCCTGCAGTTCGGCGGCGACCGGCGCGGTCACAGCGCGGTGGTCGGCCTGCGCACGCGACAGGCCCGCCTCCGGAGACTCATCCCCGGTAGCGGGCCTGCCGCGTCGTCCGGTCGGCCGTTGCTACCCCTAGAAGCCGTAGGCCTCGGCCTTGATGGCGAAGAACGGCTCGGCGTAGGTGCCGGCGGCGATGTTGGCCAGTTCGGCGTCGAACTCGGCCTGCTGCTCGGCGGTGGCGTTGCACAGCTTGGCACCCACGAACGGGAACTGCCCGACGCTGAAGGTGAACGTCTCGCCCTCGCCGAACTGACCGTCGGCGATGAGTTGCAGCAGTGTCTCGATGTAGTCACCGGCGTCGAACTGCACGGCCAGGTCGTAGTCCAGGTCGGTGCGCTCACAGACGTCGGACGCCCCGGCCGACATGACGATGACATCGTTCTCGTTGGCGAGCGCCACCAGCGGCTCGTGCGCCCCGCCGAGGTACGGGTACACGGCGTCGGCGCCCTGCGCCACGGCGTTGTTGAACGCCTCGGTGGCGCCGGAGATGTTGTCGAAGTCGAACGGGAAGTTGCCCGTCGGCACGTAGGTCATCGTGAAGCTCGCGTCCACCGCCTGCAGGCCCATCTCGAAGGCCATGTAGGCCTCCTTCTCGAAGTTCAGGTCGCAGCAGCCGATGAAGTGGACGCTGTCGCCGCCGCTGTCGCGCAGCAGGATGCCCGTGGCGTAGCCGGCGCTGTAGCTGATCTGCGAGCTGTCGTCCTGCGCCTGGGCGAGCCCCGACAGTGCCGGGTAGCCGGCGCCGCAGTTGCAGTACCAGAAGATCTCCGGGTACTGCTCCACGAGATCGGCCAGCGGCTCGGCGATCTCGCTGGCGCCCACCGCCAGGACGTCCACACCCTGCTCGGCCAGGTTGGCCAGTTCGGTGGCGGCATCGGCGGGCTGGATGTTGTCCACGATGATGGGGGCCGAGAAGCCGTTGGTTGCGGAGAACTCCTCCACCGCCTCGACGAGGGCCTGGTAGTACGCCCCGTCGTCGCGCGGCCCGGCGGTGGCCACGCCGAAGACCACGTCCCCGTCGTCGTTCATGTCGAGCGCGGCGATCAGCGCCGCGGCCATGACCTCCTCGGCAGCGGCCACTGCCTCAGCAGCGTCCTCCTGGGCGGACTCGGCTTCGGCGCGGGCGGCCTCCACTGCCTGCTGCGCATTGGCCAGTGCGGCCTCGGCACTGGCCACCTCCGCCTGGTTGCCCTCGGCGGTGGCCTTCGCCACGGCGGCGGCAGCACCGGCGGCGTCGGCCGTTACCTGGGCGGTGGCGGCGCCGACGGCGGCGTCTGCAGCCGTCGAGCTTGCGTCCGCAGCGGTGGATCCGGCTTCGGCGGTCGAGGCGTTGGCGGCTGCCACTGTGTCCGCGACACCGTCGTCGGAGCTCGCGCAGGCGGCGGCCAGGAGACCGGCGACAGCTACGGTCACGAGAAGGAGCGACAGGCGCTTGGGTGTTTTCATGGGCTTTCCCCTCTGTTGTGAATGAAGGTGCTGCACTCCTGCTCCGGCGGGAACGCGGGGCAGCACGCGGGCAAGAATCATGCCACACGACACCGGCTGGCGCGATTCGATGGTCCCAAACGAGTGAGGCTCGACCCGAGTACGTCAGGTGTCGGTGGCGGCGCGGCCGGCCAGGAGGAACTTGCGGATCTTGCCCACCGAGGTGCGGGGGAGTTCATCCAGGAGGGTCAGGTCCCGGGGCATGGCCGCCTTGCCGAGGCGCTCGCCGCACCAGGCCATCAGCTCGGCGGTGCTCGGAGGTCGGGCCGGGTCGCGGGCGACCACGAAACCCACCGGCACCTCGTCGCGTATCGGGTCCGCTCGGCCCACCACTGCTGCTTCCAATACGGCCGGATGCTCCGCCAGCACGGCCTCCACGGCCACCACCGAGACGTTCTCGCCGGACACCTTCAGTACCTCGCTGTGACGGCCGTCGAAGTAGTGGCGGCCGGTGGCGTCGCGACGGGTTCGGTCGCCGGTCAGCAGCCAGCCGTCGCGGAACGAGGCGACAGTCACCGCCGGGTCGTCGAGGTAGCCGGCGAACAGAGTGATGCCCCGATCACCACCCACCACCAGCTCGCCGACCTCGCCGTCGGGTACCGAGCGGCCGGCGGCGTCGTGCACGTCCACCAGGCAGCCCGGCGTCTGCCGGCCCATCGAGGACGGTACGGGGTCATCCGCCGGCTCGGTCAATACGGCGGGCAGCGTCTCGGTCATGCCGTAGAGCTGGCGCGGTAGGCAGCCGAACAGCTCGCTGAGCTGCGTGTACTGCTCGTCGCTCACGTTCTGGGCGTACCAGCAGTGCGCCAGATTCAGGGCCGGGCCGCCGGCGCCGCGGGCCAGGATCATGCGCATCGGCGCGGCGAAGAGGCTCGCGGCGGTGGCCCCGTCGGCGGTGGCCTGCGCGCAGAAGCGGCCGGCCGAGAAGGCCGGCTGGAGCATCACGGCGGCCCCGGCCCAGATGGCCGCGGCGAAGGAGTAGTACTGGGCGTTGCCGTGGAACAGCGGCAGCACCACCAGCAGGCGGTGATCGGCGTCGAAGCCGGCCCGCTCGGCCATGATCTTGCCGCTGAAGGCGTAGTTGGCCTGGGTGATCTCCACGCCCTTGGGCCGCCCGGTGGTACCGGAGGTAAACATGATGGCCGCCGTGTCGCGCAGCCCGATATCGGGCCGGGCGAGTGCTCGGGCGGGTGCGGCGCCGACGCCGCCAACAACGGCGTCGAGACTCGGGGCGTGCTCGTCGAGTGCCACGATCTCCATGGCGAGGTCGGGCACGGCCGCAGCGGCCTCGTCGGCGCCCCGCCGGTACTCCTCCGCCCGCTCAGCGGCACAGAAGCCCACCGCCGGGTTGGTGCGGGAGATGTGCCCTGCCAATTCCGGAGCCCGCCCGTGCGGGTCGGAGGGCACCATCGTGGCCCCCAGCCGGATCGCCGCCAGCCACACGGCCACGAAAGCGGGACCGTTGGCCAGCGCCAGGTGCACGGCACGGCCGGTACGCACCCCGGCGCGGTGCATGCGCTCCGCCACACCGTCGATCCAGCGGTCGAAGGCGCCGTAGCTCCACTCGGCGACGGTGCCGTCGGGAGCTGTGTAGCGCAGGAACAGCGCTTCCGGGTTGCGTTCGACGGCCCGGTCCCACGTCTGGGCGAAGGTGACCGCCTCCGGCCAGGTACCGGCCGGCGCCGTGCCCGGGGCGTCGAGGCCGGTCATGAGCCGCCGGCGTCTCCGTTCGTCGCCTCGGCCGGCGGGCCCTGGCCGCCACCGCCAGGGAGGTCGAGGCGCACCACGTCGCCGGGGTCGAGGCGCAGGCGGGCCTGGGTGGTGACCGGCTCGCCGTTCACGCAGAACCGCCCCGCCGCCCCCGGCTCACCGCCGTTCAGGCCCTGCGGCGCCGCGGTGAGGCGGCTGGTCACGGCGTTGAGCTGCCACTCCCGGTCGGTGTCCACCACGAACTCGATGATCTGGCCCTCCCCGCCGGGCTGGCGTCCCGCACCGCCGGAGCCCGCCCGCAACTCCTTGCGCAGGAAGCGCACCGGCGCCGAGGCCTCCACCACCTCCACGGGCACCGCCGCCACGCCGGTGGGGTACGAGCAGGCCGACAGGCCCGGCTTGGCGGCCCGGCCGCCCACTCCCCCGGCGTAGGTGAACATGGCCGTGATGAAGGGGCTGCCGTCGTCGTGGAAGCCGCTCACCTGCATCGTCCACACCGCGCCCGACCCCTCCGCCATGGCCTGGGAGGGCTTGACGGGGGCGAGCGCCTTCAGCAGGGCGTTGGGCAGGAACATGCCCACCACGTGGCGGGCGGTGCAGGGCTGCGGCGACACCGCGTTCACGACCGACCCCTCCGGGGCGGCCAGTAGGATGGGGGCCAGGCTGCCGTGGTTGTTGGGGATCTCGGGATTCAACATCGACCTGACGGTGAAAGTCGTGTAGGCGTGGGTATAGTTGCGCACGACGTTGATACCCCAGGGGCTGGCCGGCGAGGAGCCCTCGTAGGACACGAGGATCTCCCCGGCGTCGGGATCCACGGTCACCGCGCAGCGGATGGTGATGAGGGAACCGTCGGCCAGGTCCAGGAGGGCTTCGGCCTCGTGCGTGGCCGCCGGCAGGGAACGGATGCTCTCACGGGTGGCCGCCTCGGAGCGCTCGATGATCTCGTCGGCCAGGTCGTCGATGTCGTCGAGGTCCCAGGCGTCGCACAGGGCCTGCAGGCGCTGCTCCCCCACCGCGGCGGAGGCCATCTGGGCGTGCAGGTCGCCGGCCACGTGGTCGGGGGTGCGCACGTTGGAGAGGATGAAGTTCCATACGTCGGCGTTGCGCTCGCCGGCAACCATTAGCTTGCAGATGGGGATCCACAGGCCCTCCTCGAACACGTCGCGGCCGCCGGCACCGATGCCGTAGCCGCCCACGTCGGAGTGGTGGATCGTGGAGCAGAAGAAGGCGATGAGTCGCCCGCCGCGGAACACCGGGGTCATGACGGTGACGTCCAGTAACTGCCCGGCGGTCTTGTAGGGGTCGTTGGTGATGAGCACGTCGCCCGGCGACAGCGACTCCGCCGGGTGCTCGGCCAGCACGGCCACCACGCCCATCGCCAGGGAGTTGATGTGGCCGGGCGTGCCCGTCACCGCCTGCGCCACCATGCGCCCCCGCGGGTCGAAGAGGCCGTTGGCGAGGTCGCCTGCCTCCCGCACGATGGGGCTGAAGGCCGAGCGCTGCAGGGCCGTCGCCTGCTCGTTCACCGTGGAGATGAGACTCTGCCAGAGCACCTGCAGGTCGACGGCGTCGAAGCGGGCCGCTGCGGCGCCGCCGGGATCGGTCGTGGTCTGTGTGCTCATGGCGCCTCCCGCAGGGCCAGCAGGCTGCCGTCGGGGTTGACCTCGACGTGCCAGCCCGGGCGAATCACGACTGTGGTCTCGGCCTCGGAGATGATGACCGGGCCGTCCAGGCGGGTTCCGGCGGGCAGCCCGCTGCGCTCGTACACCGCCACGTCGTCGGGTGGCCGGCCACGCCCGAAGCGCACCGTGCGCCGGCCGGTCGGCGCGGCGTCGGTCCCCGTCGGCGCCGCCAGGTCGGGGGTCACGCCGGTCACGGGGGCCCACGCCGAGAGACGCCAGGTCACCACCTCGGCCGCCACGTCGTCGATGGTGAGTCCGTAGACCCGCGCGTACTCCGCCTCGAAGGCGGCCAGGGTCTCGGCGTCGTCGGTGGGCCACTCGGGGCCCTCACCCAGCCAGACGGTGATCTCGTTGCCCTGCCCGCGGTAGCGGACATCGATGCCGTAGCGGAAACGCACCTGCTCAGCGGGCACCCCCGCCGTCGCTAGCACGCGGCGGCCCTCGGAGCGCATGGCCTCCAGAAGCTCCGCCGTCTCGGGGCTTCGCAGCTCCGACAACGGCCGCAGGAGGCTGCGGGCCAGGTCGATGCGCACGGGCGAGACCAGCGTCCCGAACGCCGAGAGCACGCTGGCGTGCACCGGGAACACCACCCGGGTGGATTCCACCAGCTCCGCCACGCGGCAGGCGTGCACCGGACCGGCGCCGCCGAACGCCAGCAGTGTCACGCCCCGCAGGTCCACGCCCCGCTCCACGGCGTGCATGCGCGCCGAGGCGGCCATGTTCTGGTCCACCACCTCGACGACACCCCCGGCCAGGCTCTCCACGTCGAGGTCCAGGCGCTTTGCCAGCGGCTCGGCCGCCGCCCGCGCCGCCTCGGTGGACAGGGGCATGTCGCCGCCCAGGAACGCCTCGGCGCTCAGGTAGCCCACCAGCAGGTCGGCGTCGGTCACGGCGGGCTCGGTACCGCCCCGCCCGTAGGAGGCCGGCCCCGGGTCGGCACCCGCCGAGAGGGGTCCGACGCGCAGCAGCCCCAACTCGTCCACCCGCGCCAGGCTCCCGCCGCCGGCGCCGATCTCCACGAGATCCACCGACGGCACCAGCACCGGGTAACCGGACCCCTTCTTGAAGCGCCAGACGCGGGCGATCTCGAAGGAGGAGGTCAGCGCCGGCTCGTAGTCCTCGATGAGGCAGGCTTTGGCGGTGGTGCCGCCCATGTCGAAGCACAGCAGGCGGTCCTCGCCGAGGCGCCGGGAGTACCACGTGCCCGCCAGGGCCCCTGCCGCGGGCCCCGACTCCACCAGCCGGATGGGCACGCGGGCCGCCTCGTCGGCCGAGACGACACCGCCGTTGGACAGCATCATCAGCACCGAGCCGCCGAACCCCTCGGCCGCCAGCCAGCGCTGCAGGTCGTCCAGGTAGGTGCCCAGCACGGGCATGGCGGCGGCGTTACAAGCCGTGGTCATCATCCGGGGGTACTCCCGGATCTGCGGCGCCACGTCCGTCGAGAGGCACACCGGCACCCCCAGCGCCGCCGCCAGGTACTCGCCGGTGGCCCGCTCATTGGCGCCGTTCATGTAGGAGTTCACGAAGCACACGCCGACGGCCTCCACCTCAGCGGTGGCCAGGTCGGCCACCAGGCGCTCCAGGTCGGCGGCAGAGGGCGCCGTCCGGACATCGCCGCTGGCCGTGACCCGCTCGTCCAGTTCCAGGACGCGTTCCCGGGGTATCGGCGGCTCGGGGAACTCGATCTGCAGGTCGTACATGTCGTAGCGATGCTCGTCACGTATCAGCAGCGTGTCGGCGAAGCCCCGCGTGGTCACCAGGGCCGCCCGGCCGGCGCGGCGCTGCACGAGAGCGTTCGTGACCAGCGTGGTGGCGTGCACGATGGGGGCGGTGACCTCGGCGGCCCGGACGCCCGCCCGCCCGAGCACACTGGCGATCGCCGCCTGCACCGCCTGCAGCGGATCGGCGGGAGTGGTCAGTTCCTTGTGGACGGCAACCCGGCCCGACTCGGCGTCGAGCAGGACGGTGTCGGTGAAGGTGCCGCCGATGTCGACGGCGAGGCGCCAATCAGCCATCTGCGGGATCGGGGTGTTGCGCGAGTGCCTCGCTGGGGGCGGCGGCGTCGATCAGGTCGTCCCGCGGCGGGGCGAACACGTCGAGGATCCAGCACTCGCCGTACTCCTCGTCGCCCACGAAGACACTGTCGCCGTGCCACACCCCCTTGTAGGCCAGGTACGAGTCGCCCGCGCCCAGCACGACCCGCTCCTGATCCTCCGGGGGGCCGGACTCGTCGCCGATGCGGAAGTCCAGGGCGCCGCGCACCACGATGCCGAGCTGCTCGTGGTCGGGATGATGGTGCAGGTACGAACCGGGGGTGCCTCCGGCGATGCGCCAGAAGCACAATTGCAGATCGTCGCCGGTCACCACCCGGCGGCGGAAGCCCGGCCGGGCGGTCTCGGTAAAGGCCTCCTCGTCGAGGAAGAACACGGTCTGGCGGCTGAGGTCCATGCGGTCTGCCTTTCCTGTGCGACGGCGACGGGGTCAGCGGAGGCCGACCGCGGCGAACCGCTTGCGCTCGGCGGCGAGGTTCAGCGGCTCGACGATCGCCTGATGCTCGGCGTCGCCCCAGTGCTCGGGCGGTACCAGCCACATGACCTCGAACTCCAGACCGTCGGGGTCGCGGGCGTAGAGGCTCTTGTTGCAGCCGTGGTCGCTGGCCCCCACCAGGGCGCCCTCCTTCTCGAGCCGCCGGCGCGCCGCGTCGAGAGCTTCCAGCGTGGGCACCTCCCATGCGATGTGGTAGAGGCCGACCGTGCGGCTGCCCGCCTGCGAGGCGCCGGCCTCCTTACCGACACTGAAGAAGGCAATGTCGTGGTGGTTCTCCGACTCGGGCGCCCGCATGAAAGCGAACGCCCCGCCGGGACCGTCGATGACCTGCTCGAACCCCAGCACGTCGGCATAGAACTTGGCGTGGCGCCGTGCATCACGCACGTACAGCACGGCGTGGTTCATACCGGTGATCTGCATAACGCCTCCCTCGGTCCTCCCAGGTGCCTGCTCAGGATACCGCGGCGACCGCCGCGGCTACCCGGCCGCTGAGGTCGCTCCGCCTGAGAGCCGGTCGCCTCGATTCACCCGCTGAGCTGTCCCACCGCAGTGCAGCCCGGGCCGCTGGACAGTGGACTCCGGCTTCCGCCGGAATGACGGACTGGGGGGCGCGACGTTGTTAGGCGTACGGCCGGGCGGTTGGGGCGCGGTCAGCGTTCGGGTGGGTCGGTGCGTTCGTTGAAGCCGAGGAGGACCAGGGCCGGAGGAATGGAGGCCACCACCGAGACCGACGCCTGGCGCAGGTACATGTGCATGATCATCGATGCCGACCCGCCCAGTGCCCGGGCCACGATGGCCTTGATGGGGTTGGCGTGCGAGCAGACCAGCACGGTTTGGCCCGCCGAGGAGGCCAGCAGTTCTTCGGTGGCGGCCACGGAACGCTCGTACAGGTCGGTCAGAGACTCGCCGCCGGTCGGGGCGTAGCCGGGGTCCGCCGACCACGCATCGATCAGTTCTCCGGACACCAGCGGCACCGGCCGGCCCTCCACGGCTCCGTAGTCCATCTCGGCGAAGCGGTCCTCGACGATCACGTCATCGCCATCGAACCCGGCGATGGCGAGCGTCTCGCGGGCACGCCGCCGCGGACTGCACACCACCTTGTCGATACGCCAGTGGCGGCGGACGTAGGCGCCCGCCTCCACCGCTTGGCGGCGGCCGACATCATCGAGCGGAAGATCGCTGGCGCCCTGCAGCAGGCGGAGGCGGTTCAACTCGGTGCGCCCGTGGCGCAGCAACACCAGGAAGGTCTCCGGCCCCTGACCCGAGGCGGTCGGAGGGCCGTCGGGGACGTCGGGCTCAGACGTGGTCGGCGATGATGCGCCTGGCATTCCGGACGTCCTTCTTCAACTGTGTCGCGAGCGCGTCGATACCGCTGAAGCGCCGCTCGCTACGCAGGAACCGCAGGAACTCCACCTCCACCTCGTGGCCGTAGAGGTCGTCGTCGAAGTCCAGCAGGTGCGCCTCGAGGATCGAATGCTCGGCGTGCTCGAAGAAGGTGGGGCGCCGGCCGATGTTGATGGCACAGCCGAAGCGGGCGCCGTCGGAATCGGTGAACCGTCCGGCGTACACGCCGTCGGCGGGCCACGCCCTGTCGGTCGCCACGGGAATGTTGGCCGTCGGAAAACCCACGGTGACCCCCCTGCGGTCGCCCTCGATGACCACCCCGCGGATGGCATAGGGCCGGCCCAGCATCTGCACCACGTCGGCGACGCGGCTGCCGGCCAGCGCCCGGCGGATGGCCGTGGAGGAAACCGGCTCGGGCGCGCCCGGGAAGCGGAACAGGTCCACGGTCTCCACGTCGAAACCAGCGCGGACCCCCTCGGCGCGCAACGTGGCGTTGGAGCCCGCCCGATCGCTGCCGAAGTGGAAGTCGGCGCCGGCCACGACCGTCCGGGCGTTGAGCCGCTCCACGAGCACGCCACGGATGAAGTCCTGCGCCGTTGTGGAAGCCAGATCGTCACCGAAGGACAGCACCACGGCCCGCTCCAGGCCCAGGGAGGCGAAGACGTCGATCTTCTGGCGCAGGTCAGTAAGCAGCCGGGGTGCGTTCTCGGGGCGCAGTGTGAGAGCCGGGTGTGTGTCGAAGGTGACGACGGTGCTGCAGAGACCGTCCGTAGCCGCCCGATCGGTGACCTTGCGCAGGATCTCCTGGTGGCCGACGTGCACCCCGTCGAACACGCCGACTGTCACGGCCGAAGGGGGCGAGTCGGCGGGCAGCGAATCCAGGACGAGCATGCAGAAGTGAGGCTATCGCCGCGGCCCGGTCCGGCGGCTCAGACGCCCCAGCCTCGGGCCACCAGTTGCACGATCCGCCAGGCGACGTACGCCGCCGTGGCCACCACCATCAGGCGGAAATGCCAGGGTGCTCGGTACTCCTCCTGCTCCCCTGACTCCTCGCCGGGCACCGCCCCCGCGGGCTCCACCTCGGCGCCGCAGGCGGGACAGGTGCCGTCGGGTTTCAGCGTGGACGGGTTGAAGAACCGCTCACAGGGTCCGCACCAGGGCACGGCCGACGCTCTGGGCCGATTACTTCCGGCGGACGGCCAGGATGGCCACGTCGTCACTCAGCGGGGTGTCGCTGAAGTCCCGGGCGGCGTCCAGCAGGTGCTTGCACAACACGTCGGGCTCCAGCAGGGGCTCGCGCCGCAGCAGCATGGCCACGCCCTCCTCGCCGAACATGTCGCTGCCGCGACGGGCCTCGATGAGGCCGTCGGTGTACAGCACCGTCATGTCGCCGCGCATCAGCGGGATCTCCCGGCTGAAGTACTCGCTCTGGGATTCCAGCATCAGCAACGGGCCGGTGGCGCTCAGCGGCAGTGTCTCCCGCTGGTGCCACAACCAGGCGGTGGGGTGCCCGGCGGAGGCGTACCGCAGCGTCCCGGCGCCGGTGTCGAACACCACAACCACCAGCGAGATGAACTCCTCGGGCCGCTCGGCGTTGAACATCTGCCGGTTCAGTTCCTCCAGGGCCTGCGCCGGATCCCGGTACTGGCGCAGGAACACCCGCATGAGGTACTTGGCCTGGAAGGCCGTAATGGAGGACTCGATGCCCTTGCCCGCCACGTCGCCGACGATGGCCGCCAGCCGGCCGGGCGACACCCGGAACACGTCGAAAAAGTCGCCCGCCATCAGCCCCGAACCGGCCAGGTACACCTGCCCGACGGCGAATCCTTCGAAGCTTTGCTCGTCCTCGGGAGCCAGCCGACCGGCCCAGGCCCGCGGCGCGAACTCCTCCTGGGCCAGGGCCTCCTGGGCACGCCGTTCGATCTCGAAGCGCTCCTGCGCCATGCGGAACTCGCCGCCCGACTTCCGCCCCCACATCACCGAGACGGTGGCGGGTACGCCCACCACCAACATGACCACCGTCCAGAACTTCGTGTCTGTGGTCACCAGGAACAGCGCAATGATCGCCAGCAGCAGGTACAGCGAGGCGGCATGGAGGTCGCGCAGAAAGCCCGAGCGGGCCAGAAGCTCCGCCGAGTGCATCTCCCCGTGCTCGTCCTCGCTGCCGTCGCCGTCGGTGTCGGTGTCGGTGTCCTCGCCGCCGTCAGTCACGGCGTCGCCGTCGGTGTCGGTGTCCTTCCGGAGTTCGGTCTCGATCACCTCGCGCACCTGCTGGTAGAAGCGCCACCGGTACCGGGCGATGCGTCCCCAACTGAAGCTGGCCACGAAACAAAGGCCCGCCGTGACGCCAAGGATGATCCCCTCCATGGCCGCAAATCTACTCGCCGCCCGCTCGCCGCCCCTTCCTGCGCCCGGCAGAAGCGGGATCGAGGCTCAACCGGAGCGGTCGACGGTGACGGGCGTCAGCGCTGGCGGACGTGGAACTTGACGGGGGTTGCGCCCAGGTCGAACGCCTCGGCGAGGCGCCTCTGGAGGTAGCGCAGGTAGGTGGGTGGCAGGCGCCGGTTGACGAACAGCGTGAAGGTGGGCGGATCGGTGGCCCCCTGCGTGGCGTAGAGCACCCGGGCGCCACCGGGGGCGGCATGGGCGGCCTGCGCCTCGCGGATGGTCAGGTTGACCGCCCGGGTGGGGATGCGCCGCCGGTACTGGTCAATGGTGCCGCCGAGGGTGTCGAGGATGCGCGACACGCCCCGGCCGGTGTGGGCGGAGATGCCGAACACCGGGGAGCCGCCGAGGAAGCCCAGCCGGTCGGCTGCGTCGGTCCGCACGGTGATGCGCTGTTCGGTGTCGAGCAGGTCCCACTTGTTCAGCAGCAGCAGGATCGGACAGCCCGCGCCGTCGATCCGCTCGGCCAGGCGCTGGTCCTGGTGGGTGACACCCTGCGTGGCGTCCACCACGAGCAGCACCACGTCGGCCCGATCCACCGACCGCAGGGCACGGAGCATGGCGTAGTACTCGGTGTTCTCGTCGATCTTGGCCCGCCGACGCAGCCCCGCCGTGTCCACGAGGCGCAGTGGCCCCGAGACGGTCTGCACGAGGGTGTCCACCGAATCCCGTGTCGTGCCCGGCAGATCGTGCACCACCGACCGCTCCTCACCCACGATGCGGTTGAACAGCGTGGACTTGCCCACGTTGGGACGACCCACGATGGCCACCGCCACCGTGGACGGATCGTCGGCGGCGACGCCGGTGTCGGTGCCCGGCGGGCCGGCAACCTCGGGGGCCGCCGTGGCGCTCTCGTCGCCGGCCACCTCGTCGCCTGCGGCGGGAAAGCCGGCCACGATGGTGTCGAGCAGGTCGGCACAGCCGCTGCCGTGCAGGGCGCTGATGGCATGCGGGTCGCCCAGCCCGAGCGTGACGAACTCCCAGATGAGCGACTCGTGGGCCTCGTCATCCACCTTGTTCACGGCCACCAGCACCGGGCCCTGGCGCTCCCAGAGCAGCGCCGCGGTGGCCACGTCGGGTTCGGTCACCCCTGCGGTCACGTCGGTCACCAGCACCACCACGTCCGCCTCCAACATGGCCCGGCGGCTCTGGGCCGAGACCTTGCGGTCCAGCGAGGCGAGTGCGCCGCCCTCGCCCTCGGGTTGCCAGCCGCCCGTGTCGACCACCACGAAGGGCCGTCCCTGCCAGTACGTGGTCCATTCCTTGCGGTCCCGGGTCACGCCGGGGCGCTCCTCCACGATGGCCTCGCGCCGCCCGATGATCCGGTTCACCAAGGTGGACTTCCCGACGTTGGGGCGGCCCACCACGGCCACCGACGGGGTCGCCGACCAGGGCGGCGCGCTCACGGAGGGCTCGACGGGTGCGCTCACGACGCGCTCGCAGGTAGTCGATCGGCGGCGCCCGCAGGCAGCTTCGGGACGCTCACGGGGGCGATCACCGGAGCCGCATCGACCCGGGAGGCGTCGAGCGCCCGGCGCAGGGCGATGCCGTCGGTCTTGATGATCTCGACGGGGCGGGGCAGGTCGGCCGGGGTCGTCCCGTCCAGGAAACGCCCACCGGACAGGCAGACGTCGGGCAGCAGGTAGCGCCCGTCGGCGGGCTCGTGGCGCAGGACGCGGGCCACGTCCTCGCCCACCAGCAGCCCGGTCACGCCGATGTTGCCGCCGAAGAAATGGTTCTCCACGGCAAGGAGGCGTACGTCGTCGTAACCGGCGTCGGCCAGCAGCGGGCCGAGCACGGCAGCGCCCAACTCGCCGGTCAACACAGCCGTCGAGCCGCGGCGCCGCAGCGTCACCCGCCTCGGCAGCGGGTCTCCGGCCGATGCCGCCCCGCAACCCGTCGTCGGAGTGCGATAGCCCTCGGCGGGGGCGCCGTCCACCCAGGCGAAGAAGCCGGCCTGCACCCCGGTGGCCTCAGCGGTGCGCCCGGTGAACTCCTCAGCGAAGTTGCGGCCGATTCCCACGCCATCCTCGTGCATGTCGAAACCCTCGTAGTGTGCCGCCGGCGGCAGTTCCCGCCCGGCCAGCAGGTAGTACTCATCGGCGGCGAACACCATGCGCCGCCCCAGCACGGTGCCGAACGTTTCCTGCCAGGAGGCCACGGTGTCCAGCACCTCGGCGGCCTCGGCCGGGGTGTGGGGCCGCATCCGGCCCTCGGCGGCATGGCGGCTGACCCCCAGGGGCACCACGCAGACGGCGCGCAGATCGGTGTACGACTCCAGCACGCCGCAGAGGGTGTCCTCCAGCCACAGCCCGTCGTTGACCCCGGGACACACCACGACCTGGCCGTAGACGTCCACGCCGGCGTCCAGCAGGGCCCGCAGCCAGCGCAGGCTGGTTGCCCCCCGGCGGTTGCGCAGCATCTCGGCCCGCAGTTCGGGGTCGGTGGCGTGAATGCTCACGAACAGTGGCGACAGGCCCTCGCTCACGACCCGCTCGAAGTCGGCCTCGGTGAAGCGGGTCAGCGTGGTGAAGTTCCCGTACAGGAACGACAGCCGGTAGTCGTCGTCCTTGAGGTACAGGCTGGAGCGCATCCCCGGCGGGAGTTGGTAGATGAAACAGAACTCGCAGTGGTTGTCGCAGGTGCGCACCTGGTCGAACAGGGCCGAATGGACCTCCAGGCCCAGCGGAGCGCCGGCCGCTTTGGCGATCTCCACGCTGAACTGCAGCCCGCCCCGGTCCACCTCGATGTCCACGAACGCCTCGTCGGTAAGGCGGCGGTACTCCAGAACGTCCCGCGGCGCCGTGCCGTTCAGAGACACCAACTCGTCACCGACCGCCAGCCCGGCAATCGCGGCCGGCCCCGACGGCGCCACAGCAACGACGCGCGGGCGGCCCATTACCTAAATCTACCGCCCAAGTCCCCCCGGCCCCGGGGCACGCCCCGCGCTGGTGGCGGTCGGGTTGGCGGCCTTGCGGGCTCGAGGGTCGGATCGGGTTGTGGCACACGGCACCGGGTAGCCTCGTGGCGTGGTTGTGGAGCAGGTTCTGCTGGCCTCGCCGAGGGGTTTCTGCGCCGGCGTCGAGATGGCCATCAAGGCGCTGGCGGTCATGGTGGACGCCTTCGAGCCGCCGGTGTACTGCTACCACGAGATCGTGCACAACAAGCAGGTCGTGGATCGCTTCGAGAAGCTCGGCGTGATCTTCGTGGACGACATCGCCGACGTGCCACCAGGCGGGCCGCTGATGCTGAGCGCCCACGGCTCCGCTCCCGAGGTCCGCAACGCGGCCTACGACACAGGCGGCTACGTGGTGGACTCGGTCTGCCCGCTTGTCACCAAGGTGCACCACGAGGTGAAGGTGCGGGCCGGCAAGGGCTACCGGATCGTCTACGTCGGCCACGAGGGACACGAGGAAGCCGTGGGCACAATGGCCGTGGCCCCCGAGGCCATCCACCGGGTGGAGACCACCGACGACGTGGCGGCGCTGCCGGAATTCGCCGATCCGGTTGCCCTCCTGGCGCAGACCACGCTCAGCCACCGGGACTGGAGCGACGTCGCCGACGCCGCCCGGGAACGCTTCCCCAACATGTGGACGCCCGGACGCAGCGACCTGTGCTTCGCCACCACGAATCGCCAGGCCGCCCTGTCGGCCATCGCCCAGCGCTGCGACGCCTTCGTGATCGTGGGCTCGGCCAACTCCTCCAACACCTTGGCACTGGAGAGGTTGGCCAACGACATGGGCTGCAAGCGCGTTCTGCGCGTCAACCGGGCCGACGAGCTTCCCGACGACCTGAGCGGCACCGTGGGGCTAACCGCCGGCGCCTCGGCTCCCGAAGAGTTGGTGACCGAGGTGCTGGAGCGCCTGGCGCCGCGCAACGGCACCGAAGAGGTGACCGTCACCTCCGAGGAGGAGTACTTCCCGCCGCCCCGCCAGCTCCGGGACCTGATCACCGTGGTCACCGGGTTCGCCGCAGCCACCCTGGGGGGCGACCCTCCCGTCGGCATGGGCGCCGACCGCCTCGTGGAGGCCAGCTCGGTCCTCGACTGACAACAGCGGGGGCACCACCGGCTATGCCACCCCGGACAGCCGAGCGTGACAGACTTGGCCGCTGATGATCCGGTTCGTGGTCGTTCTGGCCCAGTCCGAAGCCGAAGCCCTACTGGACGACCCGCTGACGAGCGGGGACTGGATCAGAGCCGGAGCTGTGCTCGTCGGCTCGGTGCTCCTGGCGACCGTCGTGTCCAAGGTGCTGCGCCAGGTCGTCTTCCGCGGCCTCGGGTCCGGTTTCGCCGCTATCACGACCTCCCGGCTCATCAGCTACGCGGTCTTCCTGGTCGGGCTGTCGTACACACTCACGAGCCTCGGCGTGAGAGTCGGCCCGCTGCTCGGCGCCCTGGGACTGGGCGGCCTTGTGCTCGCACTGGCCCTGCAAGGCGTGGTCGGGAACTTCGTGTCGTCGATAATCCTGCAGACCCGCAGGCCCTTCACCTTGGGCGACACCGTCGAACTCGACGGCCGCATCGGAATCGTCGAGGACATCGACTCTCGCGTCACACATATCCGCGACCTCGACGGCACCCACGTCCGCATCCCCAACGCCAACGTGGTCGGCGCCACGATCGTCAATCTGACGCGTGAGCCGATCCGGCGCAGCTCGCTGCCGGTAGGCGTGGCGTACGACACCGACCTCCAGCAGGCCACCGAGGCGATATACGGCGCGCTGGCCAGGGTGCCCCGTGTGCTGGCGGAGCCCGAGCCGTCGGTGAACCTGGACGGATTCGGCGACTCCAGCATCGGCTTCACCGTGTTGTACTGGCATGCCAGCGACGTTCCCTCCGAGCTGGCCACCCGCCACGACCTCGTCGTGGCTATCCATCAGGCGTTCACAGCCGAGTCCATCACAATCGCGTTCCCCCAGGTGGTTGTCTGGAGCGGCCTACAAAGGCCCGACCAGCTCTACGGGGGCGGCATCAGCGCCGTGAACACGCCCTATCCGGGTCTGGACCACGTGCAGACCGATGAGGAGCGCCGCGTCCCACAGTGGCGCCGCCGCGGTCTGCGCCGCAGCGACAGGGACGCGGAGGATCTCTCCGGGTCCGGTGAGAGCTCCTGAGGTTGGAAGCGGGATCGGAGTCATGGCTGCAGGACAGAGAACGGAAACGGCGTCGTCGCGTCGCTCCAGCGAGGATAAGAAGGCGCAGGGGGACCTGGTCACCACGCCCTACGCAAATCCGCATCGTCGCGTCGCCACAGCGAGGAGGAGAAGGCGCACGGGCGGCGACGTTGACGTCGCCGTGGACCGTTTCTAGTCGTCGGTGGTGTCGGTGCGGGGTGGGTTGGGGCTGCCGGCCCAGGCCTGAGCCTCGTCGAACAGATCCTGCAGAATCTCGCGCAGGCGCTCGCTCGCCTCGGCCCGTTGGCGGCGGGTGACGGTGCGACGGCCGGCGGTGGGCAGCGGGGCGGTGATGAGACCGCCGAAGACGACGCGCACCCGACGGGGCCGCGGGATGAGCGCCTTGCGGGGCATGGCCCGCTCGGAACCGCCGATGCCCACCGGCAGGATCGGCGCGCCGGTCATGATCGACAACCAGATAGGGCCGTCGAGCAGGGGCTGCACCCGTGGGCCGGTCTTGCGCTCGCCCTCGGGGAACACGACAAGGGGATCGCCGCGTCCCAGAACGTCCCGGGCGCACCGGAGCGCCCGCCGGTCCACCCGGTCGCGCTCGGTGGGAAACGCCCCCACCGCCACAAAGAAACGCGTCCAGAAGGGGCTCTTGAACAGGGAACTCTTGGCCATGTAGCGCAACTGCCGGGACATCACCCCGCCGATGAGGGGGGTGTCCAGGTTGGATCGGTGCCCGGCCGGGGCGACGATCACCGCCCCCTTCGGGACCCGCCTCCTTCCTCGCCAGCGCATCCGCAGGTACGTGACCGCGACCAGCAGTATCAGGTTTTTCAGCAGGCCGTGCAGGAGGAATCCGGTCCACGGCACCGGCGCGCCGAACGTGGCGCCGCCGTGGAGCAGATCTTCCGAAGGGGCGCTCTCGTGGCGCTCGTCGGACGTCAGGTTCACAGAACCCTCCCTTTTCTCGACGGCGGCGACGGGCACGGCGCGAGCGACCCGCCGGCCCCGGTTCTCACGCCGGATTCCGCATAGTCCGCACGGTCCGAACCTCTCGACGGCGGCGACGGGCACTGCGGGAGCGGCCCGCCGGCTCTGGTTCTCACGTCGACTCCTCGATCATCTGCATGATCTCCGCCACGACGTCGTCGACGGTGCGGTACGTGGTGTCGATCACCCGGATGTCCTCCGCCAGACCGTCGGGCGGCGGCAGGGGGGCGTGGGAGCGGCTGCTGTCGCGGTGGTCGCGCTCCGACAGCGCCGCCCGCACCGCGGCCTCGTTGCCACCGGACTCCCCCGACCGCCGCCGCGCCCTGATCTGCGCATCGGCGGTCAGGTAGACCTTCACGTCGGCGCCGGTCAGCACGACGGTGGTGATGTCGCGTCCCTCCATCACGCAGCCGTCGCGCTCGCGGGCCCAGGACTGCTGGCGTTGCACCATCACCCGGCGCACCTTCGGGTTGGCCGCCACGGCGCTGACCACCGAGGTGACCTCCGAGCCGCGGATCTCCTCGGTCACATCAGTGCCCTCGAGGAGAACCGATCGCTCCTGTACGTCGATGGTGGCGACCACCGCAGCGGCCACGCCGGCGACCGCCTCGCTGTTGGCGGGATCCAATCCCCGGTGCAGCACGGCGGCGGCCACGGCCCGGTACATGGCACCGGTGTCGAGGCACTCGACGTCCAACCTCGCAGCCACCGCCCGCGCCACCGACGTCTTGCCGGCGCCGCCAGGGCCGTCGATGGCCACCTGCGGCCGGCTCACGACGCCCGGCACCTTCGGAGATCGGCGATGAAGCCGGGATAGCTGGTGCGCACCGACTCCCAGCCCCGCACCGTGGTCTCGGCACCCGGCGTCGCGGCGAGGCCGCCCACGCAGAACGCCATGGCGATGCGGTGGTCGCCGGCCGCGTCCACCGTTCCGCCACCCAGCGGCGTCCCCCCGTGCACCACCAGCGTGTCGCCGTCCACCTCGGCGGCGGCACCGAGCGCCGCCAAGCCATCCAGCACGCTTGCCAACCGGTCGCTTTCCTTGTGGCGCAGCTCGCCGGCCCCCTCGAACCGGCTGGTGCCCTCCGCAGCAGCGGCCGCCACCGCCAGGACCGGGATCTCGTCGATCAGGTCGGGCACCTCGCCCGCCGCAACCGTTACCGCCCGCAGCGGACCGTACCGGCAGGTCAGGCGCGCCCGCCGGTCGCCTGTCGGCGTCACCAACAGGAGGGCGCCCATGCGTTGCAGTACCCGCACGAAGCCGTCGCGGCCCGGCCCCAGGTACACGTCGTGGACCGTCACGTCGCTGCCGGCAACGATGGCCGCGGCCACGATCCAGACGGCGGCCGCTGACGGGTCGCCCGGCACGGCGCACACGAACGGCGACGGCCGGGAGGCCCGCACCGCCACCTCGCCGCCGGCGATACGCACGTCGGCCCCGTAGGCGGCCAGCATTTCCTCGGTGTGGGCGCGCGTGGGGATCGGTTCGCGCACCACCGTCTCGCCGGAGGCGAAGAGCCCGGCCAGCAGCAGCGCTCCCTTCACCTGCGCGCTCGCCATCGGGGGCTCCCAGCGGATGCCCCGCAGCCGGCCGCCGGTGATGCGCAGCGGTGCACGGTTGCCGCCGTCGGCGCCCTGCACGTCGGCGCCCATCAGCCGCAGCGGTTCGGTCACGCGGCTCATGGGGCGGCTGTTCACCGAGGCGTCGCCGCCGAGGACGGTGGTGAACGGGCAGCCGGCGGCGATGCCGGCCAGCAGGCGGATACCGGTACCCGAGTTGCCCACGTCGATGGCGCCGGCCGGCGCCCGCAGCGTTCCTCCCCTAACCCGCAGCGACCCCGCCGACCTGCCGGCGGCTTCCACCACCGCCCCGAGTGCGGTCACAGCGCCGGCCGTGGCGGCCACGTCCTCGCCGTCGGACAGCCCGGAAATCTCCGACGTGCCGTCGGCCAGGGCGGCCAGCAGCAACGCCCGATGCGAGATGGACTTGTCGCCGGGCACCCGCAACTCGCCGCGCACCGGCCCGCCGGCGCGCACGGAGAGAACCCCGTCGCCGGCGCCCCCACCACCAGCGCCACAGTCGCCCAGGATCCGACCGCCCACCGTCTCAGACGCCCAGGTGCCGCAGGGAGGGGTTGTAGCCGTCGCCGATCAGGGCACCCTGCAGACGTTCCGCCAGATCGGCGGACACGACCATGATCAGCACACCCCTGTCCCCCTCGGGGGAGTGTGCGATCTCCAGGTCGTAGATGTTCACGTCGATCTCGGTGGCCAGGGTGGCGATCCGGGCAACCTCGCCGGGACGGTCCTTGATAGGAACCCGCAGCACGGCCAGCGCCACGTCGGAGGGGATCCCCGTGGGCAGGTTGGCCCGTGCGATCCGGGCCCGCTCCAGCAGGCCGCTCAGCCCCTCCCGGTCGCTGCGGTGGACGATGTCCCGCACCTCGCCGAGCGCCTCGATGAGACGGTCCAGCGAGGTGCAGATAGCCGTCCGGTTGGCGTCGCAGATATCCAGCCAGATGTCGGAGCTGCCCGCTGCCACCCGGGTCATGTCCCTGAAACCGCCGGCGGCAAGGCGCTGCAGGACCGTCCGCTCGGCGGTCCGCTCGTCGGCGAGGCGCATCAGCACCGCCGCGGTGAGGTGCGGTACGTGGGAGACAACCGACACCAGGGTGTCGTGCAGATCGGGTGGCATCGTCACCGCCTCGGCGCCCATGTCGGCCACCACCGAACGCACCGCCGCATAGGTCTCGTCGAGGGTGGCCGACCCGGGGGTCAGGACCCACACGGCCCCGCTGAACATGTCGGAGCGGGCGCCGGCGATGCCCATCTGCTCGCTGCCCGCCATGGGGTGGCCGCCCACGAACCGGGGGTGCTCCACGGCGGCACAGATCGGACCCTTCACGCTGCCCACGTCGGTCACAACGCCATTGCCGCCGGCGAGGGCATCGTGGACAAGCGGCGAGATGGCCGCCGTCGGCGTGGCGACGAACGTCACGTCGGCGTCGGGATTCTGCCCGATGTCATGCACCGCCCCCAGGCGCAGAGCCTGACGGGCCCGTAGTTCGTCGATGTCCCAGCCGGTCACCCACCAGCCCGCGTCGCGCAGGCTGAGCCCGATGGAACCGCCGATCAGCCCCAGGCCCTGTATCTGGACACTGCCGACGGCGGCAACGGGCGCACCCAACCCCATGGCCGGTGCTCAGACGTCCAGATCGGGGCGCAGGGCGGACGCCGATCCCAGGTACACGTGCTCGACCTCGTCACGGGCGCGGTCGGTGTAGAAGTGGGCCATCATCCGGATCACGCCAGGTAGGGCGCCCTCGATGTTCAACTCCCGGGCGCACAGCAGCGGCACGTCGCCGAGGCCGAGCTGTTCCCTGGCCGCCTGCGCGGGAAACGCCGAGCGCACGTCGTCGGTGGCGGTGAAGAAGATGCTGACGAGATCCTCAGCAGCGACGCCGTTGCGGGTGAAGGCCTCGCGCAGCAACAACGCAACCTGAACGGCCACCTCCTCAGGGGTGTCCTCCGTGATGGTGACCGCGCCCCGCAGAGCGCGCAGAAGCCGAGGCACGGCAGTGGATTCTACCGACCTCCGTGGCGGCCGCCCGGACCGGCGGTCGATCGGGGGGTTGGAGGCGGGGTTCTCACTCCCTTGGCGCCGGCGGTTCCCACGGCTCGGAGCGGGCCAGGCCCGCCTCGAGCGACCGCAACTCGGCCTGCGTGAGTTCCCGCCACTCGCCGGGGCGCAGGTGCAGGTCGCGCAGCGGGCCGATGCGGGTGCGCACCAGCCGCGTGACGGTCAGACCCACGGCGGCGCACATCCGCCGCACCTGGCGGTTGCGCCCCTCCGTCACGACGATGCGCAGCAGCCGCAGCTGCGGGCTCGACACCCGCGCCGGCGCAGTGGGGCCGTCGGAGAGTTCAACACCCTGGCGCAGCGCCCGGAGCGCGCCGGCGGTGGTTTTACCCTCGACGCCCACCAGGTACTCCTTCTCGCAGCCGCTCGAGGGGTGCATCACACGGCCGGCCAGGTCACCGTCGTTGGTGAGCAGCAGCAGGCCCTCGCTGTCCATGTCCAGGCGCCCCACCGGGTAGACGCGCGGCTCGGCGGGCAGGCGGTCCAACACCGTGGGGCGGCCCTGGGGGTCCGAGGCGGTGCTCACGACGCCGGTCGGCTTGTTCAGGAGGTAGTAGACGAGGTCGCTGCGCAGGCTGACGGGCGAGCCGTCCACCTCCACCGTGTCGGTGTCGGGATCGATCCTCTGGCCGAGGCGAGCGGGCCGACCGTTCACCCTGATACGCCCGTCGCGCACCATCTCCTCCACGTGGCGCCGGCTGGCCACACCGGCGGCGGCCAGGACCTTCTGCAGGCGCTCGCCGCCGTGGGCGGGTGCAGGGTCGGTCACGCCGGCGGATCTGGCGGCGGCGGGGTCGGCTCGGACAGGAACCGATCGAGCGGCGACGGGGGTGAATCGGCGTCGGACCGCTCGGCATCGGACGGCATGGCGTCCTCGGCCGGCTCATCGTCGGCCGGCTCATCGTCGGCCGCTTCGGCGTTCTCGGCGCGGGAGGCCGTGCGCAACGCCGCGTCGAGTGCCTCCACGACGTCGGCGTCGGGCACGAAGTCCGTCAGCGGGGGCAGATCGGCCGGTGAGTCCAACCCCAGACGCTCCAGGAACAGCGGCGTCGTCCCGAACAGCACGGCGTTGCCCGGTCCGGGGTCACGGGCCACGGCATCCACGAGGCCCCGCCGCTGCAGTGTCCGCACCACGCTGTCCACGTTGACACCCCTGATGGCGGCGATCTGCGCCCGCGAGACCGGCTGCCGGTAGGCCACGATCCCGAGCGTCTCCATCGCCGCCGCCGACAGCCGCGCCGGTTCCCTCGCCAGCACGAAACGCTCCACGTAGGGGGCACAGTCGGGATGGCTGGCGAAGCGGTAACCGCCGGCCACCTTCTGCAGCACGAATCCCCGGCCGGCGCACTCCTCCCCCAGCAGCACCAGGGCGGCCTCCACCTCGACGAGCGGGCACTCCAGCAGTTGCGCCAGCACCTGCGGCGGTACCGGCTCGGTGGTGACCATCAAGATGGCCTCCAGCGCCCGGCGACGCTCGTCGTCCATCATCGGCCCGATAGTTGCACGGAGGCGGCCTCCGGCGCGGACCACTCCACGACGATCCCGCCGAACCGGGCGGCCTGGTGCAACTCCACCTGGCCCTGTTTGAACAGCTCCAGCAGGGCCAGGAAGTGCACGACGACCTCCCGCCGACTCTGTAGCGACCTCGTCAGCTCCCGGAACGTCAGCCGGCCCTGTTCGGGCAGCCGGATCGCCAGGTCGGCCACGACGTCACCCACCTGCAGGGTGCTCTGCGGGAGGTGCGACAGATCCACCTCGGGTGCCGACCGGGCACGCAGGGCACGGGCGCAGGCGACGGCCAGGTCCTCGGGCCGGACGCCGGCCAGCAGGTTGGGCATCAGGTCGAGGAAGTGGGCCTCGGGGCCGACGAGGCGCGGCTGTGACAGGGCGGCCACGGCGGCCAGTTCCTCGAAGACCACAACTGCGTTCTTGAACGTCTTGCACTCCAGCAGGCGTGCCAGCAACCGGTCACGTTCCTCCAGGAGTTCGATCTCGGCGGTGTCGCCGTCATCGAGGTCCGGCAGCAGGCGGCGGCTCTTGAGGTCCACGAGCGTGGCGGCGATGAGCAGGAACTCCGTGGCCCCGTCCAGATCGAACGTCTCCATGCGGGCGATCTCGTCGAGGTAGGCGTCCACGATCGATGCCAGGGAGATCTCGTACAGGTCGATCTCCTTGCGCAGGATGAGATGCAGCAGCAGGTCCAACGGCCCCTCGAACTGAGGGGTGTGCACCTGAACACCCATGCCCGCGAGCATAGATGTCGCACTCCCCCACCCCCCGGACCCGACGCCCGCGATAACCGCGAGTCGGGTGGCTGCGGCAGTGGATCCCGGCCTCCGCCGGGATGACGACGGAGGGGGTCAGTAACCGCGAGTCGGGTGGCTGCGGCAGTGGATCCCGGCCCCGGATCAAGCCCGGGGCAGGCTCTCCGCCGGGATGACGGGGGGTGCCCCTGTGCCGGGATGACGAGAGATGGGATCACAACGGTGCGGTGGATCGTTGCGGGTCGCGGTGGCTAGCCTCTTGGGGTGCGGCGTATTCTGTCGGGGATTCAGCCGAGTGGCGACGTGCACTTGGGCAACCTGCTGGGTGCCCTGCGGAACTGGGTGGCCGACCAGCACACGCACGAGTCGTTTCACCCGATCGTGGACCTGCACGCCATCACCGTGCCGCAGGATCCCGCCGAACTGCAGGCCGCCACGCTGCGCCTCGCGCAACTGCTGATGGCCTCGGGCCTCGACCCCGAGATCTGCGTGCTGTTCGTGCAGAGCCACATTCCCGAGCACACCGAGCTGTCGTGGATTCTGGAATGCACCGCCGGATTCGGCGAACTGCGGCGGATGCACCAATTCAAGGACAAGGCCGACGGTGCCAACTTCGTCTCGGCGGCCCTGTTCACCTACCCGGTGCTGCAGGCCGCGGACATCCTGATCTACGACACCGATGTGGTACCGGTGGGCGACGACCAGCGCCAGCACCTGGAGTTGACCCGCGACATCGCCCACCGTTTCAACGCCCGCTACGGCGACGTACTCGTGGTGCCCGAGCACCGCATCCCGCCCGCGGGCGCCAGGGTGATGGACCTGCAGGACCCCACCCGCAAGATGTCCAAGTCGCTCGGCGACGCTCCTGGGACGATCTGGCTACTGGACGACCCCGACGTGGTCCGCCGCAAGGTCCGCCGAGCGGTCACCGACAGCGAGCCGGAGGTGCGCTTCGACCGGGAGGCGAAGCCGGGGGTCTCGAACCTGCTGGAGATCCTGGGCGCGGCCACACACCGCACGCCGCTGGAGGTGGCCGCCGCCTACGACCGCTACGGGCCGCTGAAGGCCGACTGCGCCGAAGCGCTCGTCGAGATGCTGGCCCCCATTCAACGACGCTTCGCCGAGTTGAGCGCCGATCCGGCCGAGACCGGGCGGACGCTCGCGGCGGGCGCCGAGACCGCCGCCGACGTGGCCACCGCCACCATGGACAGGGTGCGTCAGGTGGTCGGGTTCTTGCCCCGTGCCTGACGTCAGCCCGCCGGCGCCTCCGCCAGGCGGGCGCGGGGGTGGGCTTCGGCGTAGACACGGAAGAGCCGCTCACGCGACACGGCGGTGTAGATCTGCGTGGTGGTGACGCGGGCGTGGCCCAGCAACTCCTGCACAGTGCGGATGTCGGCACCGTTGTTCAGCAGGTGCGTGGCGAAACTGTGGCGCAGCACGTGAGGTGTGAGCGCCGAGGCGATGTTTGGGTCGTCCCCGTAGCCCTTTACCAGTTGATAGACCCCTTGACGACCCAGCCGCGTGCCGCGCTGGTTCAGGAACACCGCCTCGGCGTCGGACCGGGAGGCCCACCGCTCCGGCTCCATCTGGCCGCGGCCCGCAAACGACAGCCACTCCCCCAGGGCGGCCCGCGCCAGGCGTCCCAGCGGCAGCACGCGCTCCTTGGCACCCTTGCCGAGCACACGCATGGATGCCGACGCCAGGTCCACGTCGCCCAGCGACAGCCCCACCAACTCCGAGACCCGCACCCCCGTCCCGTACAGCGTCTCCAGAATGGCCCGGTCGCGGCAAGCCACCGCCTCGAGGCGCGCCACCGCCTCCGGGCCGAGCGGTTCGGCCTTCGACGCCGCCGACCGCGCGCCGCGCGGTGCTGCCGTCAGCGCCTTCTCCAGCGCGGCGTCCGGTGCGGCCATCAGCGCCTCCGCCTCGGCCTCGCTGAGGGCCTTGGGCAGACCCAGCGGCACCCGAGGCAACTCCACGGTGACCGTCGGGTCGTCGGGGCGCAACTCCTCCAGCACCAGCCAGCGGTGGAAGTTGCGCACGGTGGTGAGTCCCCGCGCCACGGTGGCGGCCGCCAGGCCCACGTCCATCCGGGCCCGCACCCATGCCACGATCCCCGCGGCCCCCACGTCGAACACTCCCCAGTCGCAGTCGGCGCCGAAGGCCAGGTACTCCTGCAGGTCCCGGCGGTAAGCCTCGATGGTGCGCATCGAACGGCCCCGCTCCAGCACGAGCCAGTTCAGATATTCCTCTGCTTCGACCGGCAGCGCCGGGCGGCTCACACCACCTCCACGGCGGCGGTCGAGGGGGATTCCTCCCGGCCCAGCAGCCGCGGGTTGCGGCCCTCGACGCGTTCCAGCGCCGCGTCCATGAAGGCGGTGAACAGCGGTGCCGGGCGGTTGGGCCGGCTGCGGAACTCGGGATGCGCCTGCGTGCCGAGCCAGAAGGGATGTCCTGCCAGCTCGACGAACTCCACCAGCAGTCCGTCGGGCGACTCGCCCGAGCACATCAGTCCGGCGGCTTCCAGGCGCTCCCGGTAGTCGGGGTTGAACTCGTAGCGGTGCCGGTGGCGCTCGGAGACGACCTCGCTGCCGTAGATCTCCGCCACCCGGCTCCCGGCACGCAGCCGGGCCACGTACGAGCCGAGCCGCATCGTGCCGCCCTTGTGCGTGATCTGCCGCTGCTCCTCCATGAGGCAGATGACGGGATGCGGCGTGCGGGGGTCGAACTCGGTGGAGTGCGCCCGCAGGAGCCCCAGTTCGTTGCGGGCCATCTCGACGGTCATGACCTGCATCCCCAGACACAACCCCAGGCAGGGAATCCCGTGCGCCCGGGTGTAGGCGGCCGCGGCGATCTTGCCCTCGATGCCCCGCTCGCCGAAGCCGCCGGGTATGACCACGCCCTCCAGGTCGGCCAGCCGCCCCGAGGTCAGCAGCCCCTCCACCTCCTCGGCGGGGATCCAGTCGATCTCCACCCGGGCCCCGCGGGAGCAGCCGGCGTGGCGCAGCGCCTCGGCCACCGAGAGGTAGGCGTCGATCAGCCGCACGTACTTGCCCACGATGCCGATGCGCACCCGCGCCGAGGCCGTCCGGATCCGCTCGCTGAGGATCTCCCAGCTGCGCAGGTCGGGGACGCCGTCGTAGCCCAGCAACTCCCCGATGACCCCGTCGAGGTTCTCGTCGTGCAGCACGAGCGGGAGGTCGTAGATGCTGTCGGCGTCGGCGGCGTTCACGACGGCGGGCATCGGCACGTCGCAGAGGTTGGAGATCTTCCGCTTCAGGTCGTCGGAGATGGCGGTGTCGCTGCGGCACACGATCACGTCGGGCTGGATACCCCGGCTGCGCAACTCGGTGACGGAGTGCTGCGTGGGCTTGGTCTTGTGCTCGCCGGTGGGGGCGATGAACGGCACCAGGGTGACGTGCACGTAACACACGTTCTTGCGCCCCACGTCGAGGCGGATCTGGCGGATGGCCTCCAGGAACGGCAGGATCTCGATGTCGCCGACGGTGCCGCCGATCTCCACGATGGCCACGTCCACGTCCGGGCGGGCCACCCCCAGGATGCGCCGCTTGATCTCGTCGGTGATGTGCGGGATGACCTGCACGGTGCCGCCGAGGTAAACGCCGCGCCGCTCGGCGTCGATCACCGCCGAGTAGATCGACCCGGTCGTGGCGTTGGACTCCTGTGTGAGGTCCTCGTCGATGAACCGCTCGTAGTGGCCCAGATCCAGGTCGGTCTCACCGCCGTCGGAGGTGACGAAGACCTCGCCGTGCTCGTAGGGGTTCATCGTGCCCGGATCCACGTTGATGTACGGATCGAGCTTCTGCATGGTGACGCGCAGACCGCGGGCCTTCAGCAGGGCACCCAGGGAAGAAGCCGTCAGACCCTTGCCCAACGAACTCGCCACACCCCCCGTTACGAAAATATGCTTCGTCACGGGATGCCAGCTTACTCGCCCGGCACCGCCGGCGGGGGGTTTTCCCGCCTCGCACGCCGGCAGGGACGGATCCGGCGCCGACCGGCGTGGTCCCCCAGACGTCCGTCGGGCCCCGCCTGCGATGTCGGCGGGGACGGCAGGAGCCTGCCGGCGTCTTCTGGCGGCCCTCGAGAGCGGCGATCCGTTGCGCGTGGCCTCTCTGCTCGGCCTCGGGGCCGCGGGCGCGGGCCGTTCTGACGGGGTAACTCACTACACTGACCGGCTGATTGATCAACCGGAAGTTCTGGAAATGGATGCAGGAAAAAGCCTCGGTCAACGTGTTGTTGCCATGTTTCTGAAAAGCCGCTCTGCCCACTCGCCGAGCCGCTCCGACCGACGTTTGCGGGGTCGTTCAGCGTGGCTGCTGTGCGGGGCCGTTGTCGGGTTGACGGCACTGACGGCTTCGGCATGCAGTCTCGCGGACGACTCCTCCGATGGGGCCGCCGCGTCGACCGCCCTGGTGGCTCTTTCGACGGCCCAGTCGGCGCAGGCGACCGCTGAAGGGGTCGCCGCATCCGCAGCGGCGCAGGCGCAGATGGCAGAGATGGCACTGAATCTCGCCCTCGCAACGGCCGACCTCGCACAGGCCGTCGCGGTGGACGATCCGGCGATGATCGCTGCGGCGGCCGCTGCGGTGGGCGCTGCGTCGGAAGCGGCACGCCAAGCCCTCGGCCGTGCCGAGGAGATAGCCGCTGCGCAGCCCGCCTCGCTCGGCGAGACCGCCGGCGCCGTGCGCGGTCCCGGCGCGGGGGTCGAGGTAACCATGGCGCGAGCCAACTGGAGTTCCGGCTACATGCAGGCGGCGATACTCCGGTCACTCCTCGAAGAACTCGACTACACGGTCGGCGACCCTGCCGCGGCAACGCTCACACCGGCCGACTTCTATCCGATGCTGGCCAGAGGGGAGTTGGACTTCTGGGGGCACGGCTGGTTCCCGTCGCACGATCAGTACCTGTTCGCGGAGGATCTGGAGATCGAACTACCCGACGGCGGGGTCATCGGCGACTACGTCAGCGCCGTCGGCAAGGCGATACCCGTAGGCGCCCTGCAGGGACTGCTCGCCGACAGGAAAACCGCCGACGAGTTCGGCGTGACCTCCATGGCCGACATCGCCGCCAACCCCGGACCCTGGGACAGTGACGGCAACGGGTTGGCCGAAATATCCGGCTGTGACGACGGCTGGGGATGCAAGGACGTGATCAACACCACGATCACCCTCAACGGCTGGGACGACAGCATCGAGCAGGTCTCCGCCGACTGGTTCGCCCTGTGGGAACAGGAACGGGTGGACCTGGAGGCCGGCGAGCCGGTCCTGATCTACATGTGGACCCCCACCGCCTACATCATCACGCTCACACCCGGCCAGAACGCCTACTGGCTCTCCTTCCCCCGCGCCGCCCTCGATCAGGCGCAACCGGCGGCACTGCCCGAGAACCAGTGCCCGGCGCAGCCCTGCCTCATGGGTTTCGCGCCATCGGACATCACCGTCGTGGCCAACAACAACTTCCTGGCCGGTAACCCGGCAGCCGCCAAACTCTTCGAGTTGTTCACCATCGACGTTCTCGACGTCGCCTTGCAGAACGTCCGCTACGAGGCCGGCGAGAACACCGAGGTCGACGTCGCCAACCACGCCGCCGAATGGATAGCCGACAACCGCAACCTGGTGGACACCTGGCTCGCCGAGGCCCGGGCGGCCGCCTAAGGCGACGCCGGCTGCCGGTCGGCAATGCCGGGGGAGATGAAAGTCGAGAGCCGTTCGAGGATGGGGCGGCGTTTGGGGACCCGCCGCGGCGAGATCGCTATTGCCAACAGCGGCAAGAGAACGTCCTGCTTGACCATAGCCAGCGTCACACGCGTTCTCGCTATTGCGTTGGCGCTCTTGTCGCAACCCGTACCTCGTGCACGAGCAGGCCGATCGGCTCACTCTCCGTGTAGTTGTAGGAGCCGTCGTTGCCCCCTGTCTTGACACGAAAGTCATAAAACGGATAGAACAGTCCATCGCTCGACGCCTTGAACAGGTCATCCGTTCCCCCGCGGTGCGGCGGTGCCAGACCGTCCAACGTATCTAGCAGTCCAACGTCTCTTGCCGTCAAGTTGGCACGATCCAAGTTCGTTTGAACCTGGGCCTGGGCTGCTGGATTGCCGATCAGGCGGTTGACCTCTCGCTGGAGCCTATTAAGTGTCGATGTGCCTTCCCATTGCCTTGTCTGGCCGGCCGACATGCGCCACGCACCCGCTACTGAGAGCGTGTAGTACCCGGGCCGAGTTGGCGTCCACCGGCACCACAGTTCTTCGCCTTCCTCGTTGTTGCAAATAACTTCTTCAGTAAGCGGTTCGCGTCGCAGCTTTCTTTCCTCCACTTGTTCAGCAGGCGTGAGGTTGTTCCACCAGCGGAGTCCCCGCGCTATAGTCCGGCGCTCCTGCTCGCCCGAGGTAAGGTCGTTATGCCACCAATCAACCGAACGTGCTCCGAACAACGCCTCAATGAGGGTCTTGTCGTCCGGCCACAATTCTTGCACAAACACTCGAAAGTTCGGAAGAGAGCTGAGTGAACAGTCATATGCCGGGCTGGTATTAGTGTTGACTAACTGTTTTATCGTCGTCGCTTGTGTTGTGGGATCCGGCTGCTGCCATAAACCCAACCTGCGCTTCCGTCCGTCGGCTTCTGGCTCGGGGTAGAGGAGCACATTAAGGTCACTCTCGCGCGCCCTGAAGCCTGGCAGAATGTAATTGTTGCCGATTGTTCGGATTTCGGTTGGGAGGTCGTAGAGGTGCAGAATCACCGGGGAATTCACTACTGGAAGTTGTGAATGATGTGTCGACGACCATGAAAGTCGGCCCGCCGGGGGATCGGCACACGGGACGGCGGCATCTTTACACAGCGGATGATCGTCCATGTCTTCGTAGTTATCGATGACTGGTCGGCACGCACCTAGCGTCGTTCGAATGTCCTGACGCACTCTGAATAGATCTTGATATGTCGAGGGCCCCCGATCTGGGATCGGCTCCCCGTCAATTTCGTCGGGGCAGTGATTCGGGACGCTCTCAAACGGTAGAAGTAGACAGGGCTCACATCCCTCGAGACGGACTGCACTCGCCGCGATATTTACGTTCGGATCGGCATACTGTGCCTGTAAGGACCGGCAGTTGATCGTTCGGCCAATACCACTACAGCCGCCGGTTTGGCTCTCTCGTTTGAGGCAGAAGGCCCAGTCGGCCGTGCAGTTGGCACCTGCGGCATGACATGCAATCCGCGTCATCGCAGTATTGAATTGGCACCAGTGATCTCGCGCAGGACCGGTTCGTGTATTCGCTCGCATTGAGGTTGCCAGCGACACCGATACGTAACTCGTGCACAATACCGCCCGCGGTGACGCCAGGAAGTCACCTCCGACGTAGTCATCGCAGGGTATGAGGGTGAAGTCTGGATGTCCTCCTGCGCAGGACGGAGCAGGGACGAAGAAGAGGCTGGGTGTGACTTTATAACAGGCACCGAATTGATTGCTGGGTCTATAAGTAGCCGGGCAGCTCCATGTACGGCGCTCCACAGCCCGACATGTTCGGTCGTTCACTCGAACGAGAGCTGCCGGACATGTGGTCGGTGCTACTATCCGGCATCCGTCGATGGTGTTGTTGTTCAAGTCCGTCATTGTGAAGTTAAATACCGCATATCCTGTCAGCCCTGTACATGTGGTATACATCGCCGGATCGTCCGGTTGGAGGATGCTGGACTCACAAAAGTCGGGGAATTCAATCGACCGGACCAGGAACTGCGGTGGGTGCAAGGGATCCTCCAGGCAGGGCTCCAACTCGAGGATGCATTCGGAGTTGTTGGGACCACCAACAACAAATTGCGCCGGTGTCGAGCGGCACTGGAGGAACTGTCCCAGAGTTCGCGAGATCGTCTGAGCCTGAGCAAGAGCAGGCGGGGTACTGACAATCTCTTCAAGTTCAGACGGAAGGCTTCCGGGCTCAACGGGTGCCAATAGCCCGACGAGGACCAGAGTCACTCCCACGAGCGGGCGGAGAAGCGGCCTGACAGCGGTCGCCGACCGCCCGTACGGGTTCCGATGCCTACGGCGAGCGATCACGGCGACCACTGCCTCGGGCACTCGTCGGGGCCGTCGGGTGGCGGCGATTCACAGAGCCCATCGACGGTCACCGTTCGGTCGACCGGCCCCCAGATCTCGCCGGACTCGGCCCAGATGCCGGCCTCCCGACTCCAGTCGGCGGCCCAGGTATCCAGCCCACTGCAGTCCTCCGCGGCCCAGTGCGTGATGCTGGAAACGCGGTAGGAGATGTCAGCAACGGCGTCCTCCAGGCCGCGGGACACGTGTAGAAGGTAGGCCCCGAGGCGCGCGGGCTCCGGCATCTCTTCCGCGGCCTCATCTTGGCCGGCGTCCATCCCAACCGAGACCGAGGTGATGCATGCCACGGCGAGCGCCGCGGTCGGACCGGCCGCCACAATCATCACCTCGTTGGGATAGGTGCTCGCCCCGACATTCCGTGCACCCGTCGCGAGGTGAGATGCCAACGTGTCCAACCCCTGATCGCGGGCCGAGCCGACCGCTGCTACTCCGATGCAGATCTGGCCGAGCACGTCGGGTTCGGCCAGGGTCTGCGAGACGAGGTGTTCGTAGCGCATCACCGACAGTGCCGCGGCGGCTGCGGCATCGCCGAGAACGGCCAGGTCGGCCTCGTTTGTCGGCTCTGCGATGGCATCGAGTGGCCAATCGCTGCCGCACACCTCGGGGGGGAAGGCCCAGTCGAAGTCCGACGACCACACCGGTAGGTAGCGGGCGCGCAACTCGCCCAGCTCCGTGCGGGGGTCGGCGGTCGGGTCGAGGGGCGGGGTCTCGCGGGCAGGCACCACCTCCACCACCGGCCCAGAGTCTTTCGGCGCGGCGGGCGGAGCGGAGAACTCCAAGGCAACGGGTGGCGAATCGGCCGAGCAGGCCGCTGCGGACACTGCCAGCACCGTCACGAGGCCCATCGCGAGCGCGAGTCGGACCGCTGCAGCAGTGGATTCCGGCCTTCGCCGGAATGACGGGGAAGGAGGCCGGAATGACGATGGTGGAGGAGTCGGTGGCACGGCGGGCCTTCGCCGGAATGACGAATAGGGACGGCGGAATGCGGGCGTCCGCCGGAATGACGGAAGAGAGGGGACGCCGGCGCGGGGGCGGGCTCTGGGCGGAATGGTGGAGGAGGGGGCTGGAACAACCGGGGGTGGGTGCTTGCCGTTTACTGGCCTTGGGCGCCGAAGCGGACGGCTGCTCCCATGGCGTCGAAGCGGCGCAGCACCTCTTCCTGCATTTCCCGTACCTCGGGAGAGCCGGGATGCCGGGGGCGTGGCAGGTTGATGGGGATGTCGTCGTAGGCCACGCCGCCGGGGCGCAGCAGCACGATCCGGTCGGCCAATTCCACGGCCTCGGTCACGTCGTGGGTGACGAACAGCGCCGTCTTGCGGGTCTGCAGCCAGATCCTCTGCAGGTATTCCCGCAGCGAGCGACCCGTGAGGGCGTCCAGGTGGCTGAACGGCTCGTCCATCAGCAGCACGTCGGGGTTCACGAGGAACGCCCGGGCGATGCCCACCCGCTGCTGCATCCCCGCGGAGAGTTGCGACGGGTACAGGTTGGCGACCTCGCTCAATCCCACCATCTGGAGGTAGAACTCGGCCTCGCGCCGCGACCTGTCGGACTTGCGGTCCTGCACGTAGAGCATGTTGTTGACGACGGTGCGCCACGGCAACAGCCGGGGCTCCTGGAACACGTAGCCGACCTGCGCGGGGACGCCGTCCTGCAGCGCCCGCACCGAGCCGGACGTGGCCCGCTCGACGCCGGCCACGATGTTGAGCAGCGTCGTCTTGCCGCTGCCGGACGGGCCGAGCACGGCCACGAACACGTTCCCGGTGATCGACATATTCACCCCGCCGAGTGCCTGCACCTGGCTGGGATGGTTGATCGTCGGGGGGTAGACCTTGGTCAGGTTCTCTATCAGTACGGTCGCCATGTCATCCTTCCAGGGCCGTTGATCCGGTCGATGATCCGGTCGTGCGGCGAGTCGATCCGGTCGAGTGGTGCGTCGTCACGCCGGTGGGCCTCACATGTCCGCCGCGAAGCTCAGCGCGGACCGCCGGTTCCACCGGAACGCCCGGCGATCCGGTCGAGTGGTGCGTCGTCACGTCAGCGGGCCTCACACGTCCTCCGCGAAGGTCAGCGTGGGGCGCTGGTTCCACTGGAACGCCCGGCGCTCCAGCGGGCTCAGCAGCAGCCGGTCCAGCAGCGTGATGAGCAGCACGAACAGGAAGATCCAGGCCACGAAGCCGGGAAAGCGCAGGGCGTCGTACCAGAACCTCGCCCGCCAGCCGACGCCCGACGTGGCACCGAACCACTCCACGATGAGGAGGCTGTTCCACCCGGTCATGAAAGCCAGTCGAACGCCGGTGAAGGCGCTCGGCAGGGTTCCGCCCAGCAGCAGTTGCGTCATCCGTCGCCGGGCCGGCACGCGGAAGGATCGGCTCATCTGCAGGAGGCCCTTGTCGATGTTGCGCACGCCTGTGCTGAGGTTGATCGCCACGAACGGGATCGCCGTCAACACGACCGCAACGATGGGGCCCTCCGACGTGAGGCCGAACCACAGAGACGCCAGGAACGCCCAGACGACCGCCGGCAGCGCCAGCAGCACAAGAATCGTGTCGTTCAGCAGGCCGCGGGTCCAGGTGGAGGCGCCGATCAGCAGCCCCAGCGCCGCGCCCGCGGGGATGCCGATGGCCAGGCCGATGCCGTAGCGCTGCAGGCTGAGCCCCAGCGGTTCCCAGAACTCACCTCTGAGCGTCCCGCCGTGCGACCCGCCCGTCAACTCGGTGATGAGGAAGGACACGATCTCGTCGATGCCCGGCACCCTGCTGTTGGCGAAGGTGATCCACTGCCAGATGAACAGCAGGATGGCGAGAGCCACGAGGCGGATGAACCACGGTCGCCGCAGCAGTCCCTTGGCCGACAGGACGCCCTTCTGCTCCGGCTGCGGGAGTTCCTCCTCCTGGCGCAACCCCGGAATGTCCCGGTAGGCGCTGATATCACTCATAGCGTTATCCCCACGTCGGCGCTGCGCCAGCGCGAGAGCCGGCGTTCGATCTGGCGGAAGACCAGGTTCTCGACAATGAGCATGATGGCGACGAACAGAACCGCCCAGGCCAGCATGCCCTGAATGTCGTAGCTCTCGAAGCTGCGCCTGATCTGGAACCCGATGCCTTCGGAGGCGGCGAAGACCTCGGTCAGAAGCTCCATGCGCCACGCCACGGCGAAAGCCAGCCGAGCCCCTCCCATGACCGACAGCAGCGACGACGGAAGCAGCACCCCGGCGATGATCTGCTGGCGGGTTCGCCCGAAGGACTCGCTCATGACGATCAGTCTTCGGTCCACCCCTGTGAGACCCTGCGCCAGGTTCATCGTGATGTACGGCGTCGCCACCAGCATCGTGGTGATGATCGGTCCCAGCGGCGAGATGCCGAGCACGATCAGCGAGAGGATGGCGTAGCTCACCGTGGGGGTGCTGACGATGAACAGCAGCAGGCTCTGCAGCAGGATGCGCCACCATTTGCTGTAGGCGATCAGCAGACCCAGGCCGGTGCTCAGCACGATGGCGAGCAGGAAACCGGAGACCACCTTGGTGACGCTGGCCTGGAGGTTGTCGCTGAAGCTTCGGTCGCTGAGCAGCGACCCCGCCTCGCGGGCCACGACGTGCGGCTGTGGCAACTGCTGGGGAGTGAAGACGAACCGGGCGAACAGGTACCAGATGCCGATGAACACGGCCCAGCCCACGAACACGCTCAGCCGGTAACCCCAGCGGCGCCAGATAGACCGGCGGATCTCCTTGGCGGCGAGTTCCGATATGGCGTCGGGTGTAACAGAAGTGTTCGCCGACATTTACCCTCCTGAACCCTCATCCGGTGTGGAGAGGCGGGTCGAGAGCCGGTCCAGGTCGCCCTCGGAGCCGTCGCCCTCGGAGCCCGGCTTCAGGATCTCCTCCAGCGCCGACAACTCCTGGGAGTAGGACAGGTCGATCTCCGGCTCGACGGAACCGGCGGAAACCAGGCCGAGGGCCTGCATCCGGGCGAACGCATCGGAGTGCGTCGCCGCCTCGGCGCTGTTGATGTACACCGACCGGACGACCCAGTCGTGACCGCCGATGTAGTCGGTCATCCAGGCGATCTCCGCGTCGGTCTCCACCGAGAAATGGTGCGGATAGTCGGCGACGATCTGCGCCTTGTTCAACTTCCAGGCCTCGAGGCCTTTCTCCCACAACGCCAGGAGGGCATCGACCGCTTCGGGGTTCTGGGTGTGCCAGACCTTGTCCACCACGAAGGCGTCCGCTATCAGCAGCGTCGTGGGATCGCCGACGACGCTGCGGGCGTAGATCTCCGAGGCCGACATCCCTTCGTAGAGGGGCCGCAGCCTGCCCGACGCGAGATACGGAACGCTGAAGTCCGGCGTGCAGATGCAGGCGTCCACGTCACCGCGTAGGACGAGGTCGGCGACACTGGCAGGCTCCACCGTGACGATGTCGAAGTCGGCGCTGTCGGGGCGGAAGTCCAAGCCGTAGAGGGACTCCGCGATGAGCCCCCAGAGCAGCGTGGAGGCCAGGGAACTCTCGACGGCGATCCTTCTCTCCACCAGGTCGTCGAGGTTCTCCGCCCGCGACGTGCGACTGACGGCCAGGATGCTGCGGTCGACGGTGTACTTGCCGATGATGACCGGGTCGCGTCCGGGCTGCTCCACGAACTTCGGCACGTCGAGGGCGTTGATGACCACGACGTCGGCGTGCCCGCCGGCGAAGGCGGCGAACTGATCGAAGGGGTTGCTCGCCTCGATGCGTATGTTGCGCGATTGCTCCCACGCGGCGACGGTGCCGGAGTCCTCCAGCCACTGCCAGAGGGGATCGGGGGCAAGGGCGAGGCGTATGCGGACAGGTTCGGTCCCCGCGCCGGGCGGGGCCGGGGCGTCCGAGGGGCCCGCGACGGTCACCTCGGTCGCCAGGTTGGCCGACGACCCGCCGCCCGTGCCGGCGCAGGCGGACAGGGCCAGGACGGCCGCCAGGCAGGCGGCGCCCCAGGCTCTCGGCGCGCGGCGGTCAGCCATCGGTGCTCCCTCCCGTTGGGGCATCCGCCAACGGGAGCCAGCCGGTGAGGGGCCGCATGCATCCCCAGTCGTTGAGCACGCAGTCGGGGTCGGCGTTCAGAACCCGGAAGCTGTCGGAACCGTACAGGTCGCCCTCGCTGAACTCGACGAGCGACCCGTGGGCCGCCTCGTAGGTCGTCTCGTTCAGAGCGGCCAGGAACGCCTCGCGTGTCAGCGGTCCGCTGACCCGCGATACCGCGCTGAAGATGACGTCGAGGTAGTCGCAGCTCGCGGTCATGAGGTTCCAGGCATCGGTGTGAAATCGGAAAGCGAAAGGCTCCGCGGCGGTGTGGGTGTTGCGCAGGCTGAGGCATCCTCGGTCGAGGCCGTCGATGGGGTCGTCGGCGGCTCGTCGGGAACTGATCTGCACGAGGTTCAATCCCTGCGCCTTGGGGGCATCGGTGAGCACGATCAGCGAGAACTGCGAGTCGTTGATGATCCACGTCGGGTACCAGCCGATGAGTTCGGCCGCCTGCATGAGGCTACGCACGGCGTCCCAGGACGCCGTCGCCACCACGGTGTTCACGCCGGCGTCTCGCAGGACGGCGGCGGTGTCGATGAAGTGCTGACGTATGCTAACGAGCAGGTCGGCCAGGTCGGGGGGCAGTACGGCGGTGGCCTGAGCGAAGGCCACTTCGTCGGAATCGAACAGGTTGCCGCCGAGGGCGCCGAACTGCTGCACGGTGATGTTCACGATTGTCCCGGAGAGGTCCGGCGGCACACCTATCGAGGTGGCCACCTGAAGACCGAGGGCATCGGCCGCCTGCGCAAAGGTTGCCTGTAGGGACGGGGCGGTCTCGTCCTCCGTGTACAGCAGGCCCACGCTGTCGGCCGTGTCGAAGAGGCCCGAGCGAGCGGCGGAGCGGAGACCGTTGTCGAGCAGGAACTCCAGCGCTCCGTGATCGACGCGGAGCAGCCCACCGGTCTGGTCGAAGAAGACCTCAGGGAACTGGCTGTAGAGCCCGATGGTCGGGATCTGTCCGGCGATGGTGGCACACCCGGTGATGGCGTCGCTGAGCGCGAAGGCGACCATCACGAGCGGCTGCTGTTGCGGCAGGTCGGTGCAGATGAATCCGATCTCTTCGGCCGGGTTGGTGAAGCCGTACTCGTAGTACAGGAACTCGAAGCAGTTCCCACCGATACCGCCGAGGCTGTTGACCCTGTTGATGTAGGCGTCGAAGGTGTGGTCGAAGGAGTCGAAGACGAGGTCGCCAAGCCCGATATCGCCCAGGCGGTCCACGTCGGGAGTAACGACGGCGATCTTCACCCTCTCGGCGGCTCCGGGGCTTCCGGGGGCTGGGCATGGCGCCCCGCCCTCCACGTTCCCGCCGGCCGCCGTGATCCCGGCGCCGGGTCTCGACGCCATGAAATCAGCGGTCGTTTCGGAGACGCCCTCCGGGACGGTGACGTCGATCGCTCCCTGTGTCACCTGGGACGTGTCGTCGCCTCCGCAGGCGGCCGCCAGCAGGCAGACTGCTCCCACGGCCACGCCGGCGACGAGGGCGCGCGAACGCAGCTTGACGCCGCTGCCAACAGGCACGCAAGCGCGGTCGAATTGCGGGAAAGATACGCGTGATCTCATCAGAACCTCGGTGAAACAGGCGAACTCTCGGAAGCCTCGCGAAGTAGGAAAGCCAATTCAGGCCGCATGGCTTGGGCTGCAATCATCGTACAAGCAATGGGGTGTACAACTGCTCTGGTGGTGTCGTCGACGTGGATGCGCCACGGCCACCGGGTCGCCGGCGAGGACGTGGCGCCGACGAGGGCCAGGCGTGATCCGGGTGTGGTGGCGACCTGACCGGCGCGCTGGATCAGGAGATCGTTCCCCGGCCCCACGACCAGAACGTCGAAGGCCGCCGAACTGCCGGCGTGCGCCGGCGAGGTGGCCGTCAACAGGAGATGCTCAAGTTGAGGAGAGTCGAAGCTGGTGGAGTGGATCCTCTCCCAGCCGGGACCGATCGGTGAGTCAACCCCCACCGTGATGATGCGGATGTCGCCGGCCAGCGGCGAGGAGCCGAGCGTCTCGACCATGGAGGTGAGCAGGCTTGCCGCGGGTTTGCTCGGACCGGAGACCGCCAGGCAGCCGATCTGTTCGATGTTCAACAGGAGGGGGCCTTCGACGGTGTCGCCCACCGGGACGAGGGCAGGACAGAGCGAGGGGCCATGGCCGACGGCGTCGAGTTGTTCGACGGTGACCGTACGGGGCAGTTCGAGGACGTAACCCCCCGAGGCCGCCTGCCAGCCCTCCGGTGCCTCCACCGGCTGATCCAGCAGAACCTCGAAGCCGTAGGCGCCGACGCGGACGCACACGACCCTGGGCTTCTCCCTCAGTTGGGCAACCGTCACGGCCCGCAGGTGGCGCATGGCGGCCTCGATGAGGCGCAGCGAGTCCATGCGGGCGGTCTGCTCGAGGGACAGCTCGACGGGGTCGGGGGTTTCGCGGGATCGCTTGTTACTCCGGCGGCGTATCCGGCCGAGTTGCCACAGCATCATGGCATCGCCGATTGCCGTGCCTGCGAAGGTGCGCTGGGAGGAGGCAACGACTTCCTCCACCGGGAGCTGCGCCGAGGGGGTTGCGCCGGTGACCGACGGCATGAAGGCAGGCAGCGGCGGAGCCTCGCTCTCGGGGCGGGGCGGGAGTTCGGGTTCGATGGGGCCGAGGTCGGGGAGGCCCGGCGGCGCCGGCTCGTAGAAAGTGGGCGCGGGCGGTGGGGGCGGCGGCTGGTAGACGGCGGGCTCGGGGGTTACCGGCGGCGCAGACGGCTCCTGGTAGAAAGGCTCCGGTGGCGCAAACGGATCAGGGTCTACGGCCGGCTGGGGCGGGACGGGGGCCGGCGGCGGTTCGTAGGCGGGTGGCGGCGGTGTGTGTGCTGCGGGTGGCTCGTGGGCGGCCGGAGGCGCGGGTGGCGGCTGGTCGGCGGGTGGCGGCCCTTGTGCCGCAGGTGGCTCATCGGCGAGCGGCGGTTCGTAGGTGGGTGCGGGAGGCTCCGGCGGCACTTCCGGCGCGGGCGGGGCGTAGGCGGGTTCGGGCGGTGCAGGAGGTGGGGGCGGCGGCGGCACATACGTCGGCGGCGGCTCATAGGCAGGTGGTGGCGCCGCTTGTGCCGCGGGTGGCTCGTGGGCGGGCGGCGGTTGGTAGGCGGGTGCGGAAGGTATCGGCGGCGCCTCCGGCGCAGGCGGGGCGTAGGCGGATTCGGGCGGTGCAGGTGCGGGCGCCGGGGGCTCGTACACAGGCGGCTCGTAGGCGGGCGGTGGCGCCTCGTACGCCGGCGGCGGCGCGAAAGCCGGCGGTGGAGGCGGCGGCGCGGCCTGTGCAGGCTGTGGTGCGGGCGGCGCCGACTGCTCGGCGGCGGCCGCTACGGCTTCGAGGGATTGCAGCGAGGGTGTGCCCGCTTCCAGACCTTTCGCACCGCTGGTCAGCCCGCGCCAGAACGGCACGACCTCCTCCGGCGACGGTTCGCGCCCCCATGCGGTGTACAGGAACTTCTCCGCGAGGGTCCAGAGGTAGACGGGGTCGGGTTTGCCCCAGGGCAAGGGATCGCCGGGCAGGGCGAGTGAACTCCCGATGGGCAGCACGGTGTCGGGCCCCGCGTCGGCGACGCCGGGATATGCGGCGTTCAGCGAGCGGAGTTCCTTCCAGCGTGTCGGCGTGTTCAGGAACTGCGCCGCGATGCTGCGCAGCGTGTCTTCGGTGCGGGTGAGGTAGTAGGCCCGGACCGGGATGATCATGGGAGGCTCAACAGCCGGAGCTACTCCTGATTCGTGAATGACGGCCCTCTCCGGTGCCGCCATCTCCGGCGCTTCGTCGGGCTCGGGCGCTTCGTCGGGCTCGGGCGCTTCGTCCGGCGCCGGCCCGGGCGCTTCGTCCGGCTCCGGCTCGGGCGCAACATACGCCACCGGCTGTGGCGCCCCGTACGACTCCATCGGCGGCATACCCGGAGGCGCCGTCGGCTGCGGCGGCGCCATCGGCTGCGGCGCCACGTCCGGCTCCATCGCCACACCGGCCGGCTCCGCCGTCGCGCCGAACGGTGGGACATCGGGCTCGGGCATCGCGTACATCGGAGGAGGAGCCGGGGGAACAAACTGCGCCGCCCTCGGGTCCATCGGGACAACATCCGGAGGAACAAACTGCGCCGCCCTCGGGTCCATCGGGGCAACGTCCGGGGGAACGAATTGATCGGCCACAACGTCCACCGGCGGGACGCCCGGCTCGACCATCACATCGACCGGCGCCACGTCTACATCTGCCGGCGCCATGTCACGCTCCACCGTCACCTGGATCGAAGCAATTTCCGGCTCCGCCGCCGTGTCGACCGCATGGGTGGTTATTCCCACGAAATCGTCAGTGATCGGTTCGTCGAAGATGGGAGATACCTGGCGGTACCAGGCTTCATCGTCCGACCGCGACCCGGACCGCTTGCCGCGCCTACTGCGCTTACCGCGCTCGGCGCCTTTGCCGCTCACCGCCGGGACACCCTCGTCGCGGGTGTTCCGTTTCCTTCTTTTCATGACTGCCGGATTCTAACGAATGTTCGTCACGTTCCCACCACCGAAAGCACCAAAAAACAAGCTACCGAGAGGCACGGACAGGCAGGTCAGCCCTACACCAACACATGCGGGGAGAGCGTCCCGGGACAAGAGCACTTGGATATCCACGCCTCGGCGAAGTTCTCCGCCGCCAGTTCTCCGCCACCATCACCCGTCGCTGCTCGGTGACGCTCCAAGTCGGCAAGTCGGCAGCCAGGCATGTCGGCAGCCAGACAGGTCGACACCGACGAAGTACCCCCGGAAGTAGATCGTTACCGTCTCAGGATGTGGGGTTCAGCGTCGGAGGGGGTGGTTGATGGTGTTGCCTGCGCTGCCGGTGCCACTTCCGACGCTACGGCGGCGGGGGTGGCCGGTGGCAGTGTGGTTGCGGCCTGCCGGCGGTGGAGGTCTTTCGTGGTGGCGGAGGGTGAACCTGCCGGTGGGCGTCTGCATGACTTTGGCGCCGTTGGTGTGGACTTGTTTCTGGTGACAGTCGCCGCAGAGCAGGCAGAGGTTGTCGATGTCGGTTGGGCCGTCGTGTTCCCAGTGGATGATGTGGTGCGGCTGGCAGACGTTGTTCGTGGTTCCGCAGCCGACGCAACCCCTGTCGCGGGCCGCGAGGGCAATGCGTTGGGCGTCGTTGGCGTGACGGTGCTCGCGCCCCAGCCACAACGGCTGACTCTTGGCGTCGAAGATGGCGGGCAGGATCTTCGCCTCGAGCGCCAGCTCGACGAGTTCGCCGGCGGCGACGGGTGTGCCGTCGGCGAGGCGGGCATCACGTAGTTGTCCGGCGACGGTGTCGTAGTCGGCGATCACCAACAAGTTGGTGCCCTGAGATTTGCCGACGCCGTTGCGGGTGACGAGCAGTTCGAGGGCGTCGGCGAAGCGTTGCGCTGATGTGGCGCGATTCTTCGGGTCCTCAGCAGCGAACAGTTTCCTCGCCGCCGCGGCGAGCGCGGTTTCGACACGGTTGCCTGCGACAGGGTCGAAAAGGCCGAACAGCTTGTACATGCCGTCGGACTGGCGAGAGAAACTCACCTCACGGCGCGCCCGCTGACGCTTCCGGCGTTCCTCGAGATCGTCACCGGAGCGGTCGTTGACGTGATCGCGCAACGTGCGCGCGAACATGTCAGCCGGCTCATTCGCCGCGGACGGCAGCAGTTCGGTTTCGTCGACGGCGGTGTGCCCGGACGCGTCGGCGATCATCTTCGCGTGCTGCGGCGTGATCGCACCCTCCGCCAGCGCCCGACCGGTGCCCGGCAACTCAGCGAGCCGCCCGGCGAACTGCACGTCACGCTTCGCGTCGCCACGGGACTGCATCAAACCGTGCCGCAGCACATCCGCGGCCCGCGCCTCACTATCACGACGGGCCAGTTCGGTGACCGCCTCGGACTTCACTGCTGCCAAGCGGGCCTCGCAGCGGCCCACCAACCCCAGACGCTCCTCCAGCAGCTCACCACCCAGCCCCCGTAACTCGCTCACCAGCGCATCCAACAGGCCCATCACACGCCCCACCGCATCACCCGAAACCACCCCCGCAGGCCGCCCGCCAGCAGCCGGCGCCGCGACCGGCCCGACGCCTTCGCGTGCACCATTCCCCGCCGCCGACACACCCAACCCGGCAGTTGCGTCGGTGCGCGGTGCCGTGTTGGCGTCGGTGCGCGGTGCCGTGTTGGCGGCGGCGCAGGGGATGGCGGTGAACAGATCTTCCGCCCCGGCACGTTCTTGCCGGTCAGCCATTGTTTCGGCCCCTGTTCGCGGTTCCGATTCCCATGACCGACAACCTAGACACAGGGTGTGACAGCCCTAACCGACAGAACACGACAGCCAGAGCCACCCCAAGCGCCGACCCGCCGGCAACCCCCACCGGCAACCCCCACCGCGAGGACATCCGACCCGGCGGCGCTGGTCTGCACGACCCCCGCAACAGCGCGCGCAAAGAGCAACCCGGCGACACTCGGGCAGCATCCCGGCTTGCGCCGGTCAGCGGCCATCTCGCCGAGCAGCGCTGTGAGGTACAGGTCATGGAGGGCAGGATGGACCGGCGGGGCTCGCACCGGACCCGGCTGGCGGTGCTCGGCGTGGGCCCAACGACGTGTTCCTCGACCTCTCCGGCTCGGGGCGCCGTATAGAATTGCACGGTGAGCATTCACGTCGAGGTGTCGAACCTTGGCCCCCTCCGCTCGGCCGAGGTGGAACTGGCCGATCTGACGCTGCTCATCGGCGAGAACAACACCGGCAAGACCTTCTTCGCGACCGTGCTGCATCGAATCCTGGGCGCGGCGCGTGTGTCGGATCGGTTCAAGGGACATTCCAGAACGAAGACCCCTGGTGAGGTTCTGGAATGGTTCGAGAGCCGGTTGACACCACAGGGGGGTGACACCCCTGCTATCGATGATCCAGACCTGCCGCCCACGGAACCCGCCCTCGAGTGGGCGACCCGGATCACTTCCTCAGCTCTTGGGGTCTTCGGTCGTGATGTCCGGGAAGCCATCGAGTATGCATACAGCGTCGAGGCCTCCGAACTCCGGCGAAGGACACCGAGCCGTCGGTCCAGCGATTGTTACCTGCGGATACGCAACACGGAGCCGGACTGGGAAGTGGAGGTGAGATTCGACTCCGACGACATCGTTGTCGTGCCGCCTGATCCTGCGGTCTGGCTGCAGCGGCTGACCGCCGAGGAGAAGACCCGGCAAGAGTCCGAAGCAGGGTCCGAAGCAGGGTCCGAACGCCGTCGACGAACGTCACGACCCTCCCTGATGGGTCAACTCTCGGACCCGTGGGGCGGGTACCAACCGTCGTCGAGAGAACTCTTTCCGGGTTGGCCTTGGAGTGCCGTGCATCTTCCCGCCAACCGGACCGGGATAATGCAGAGCTACCAGGTGCTCGCCGGCGCCGTCGTCCGCCAGTCGGCGGCTGCCGGTATTCGACCGATCGAGTTCGATCCGCTCCCAGGGACCTCGGCAGACTTCCTCTCGCTGCTGCTACACAATGACGAGCGCGTCGGATGGATAGACACGGATGATCGATTCGACTCGCTGATCAACGACTTCGAGAAGGACCTGAGGGCGGAAATCGCGTTGGACCGAAAGGCGAACGCGGTCGCCGCGGTCATGGCCGTCACGCCGGAAGGTGCGTTCCCGCTGTCGCGTGCTTCGTCGATGCTCTCCGAATTGGCTCCCATACTTCTCGCGCTGAAGGAGATCGTCGGCCAGACCGACCATCTCACGATCGACGAACCCGAGGCACACCTGCATCCGGCGATGCAGAGAAAGATCGCCTCCTTCCTCGTGGACATCGTCAACTGTGGGCTGGGCGTAACCCTCACGACGCACTCGGACTTCTTCGTCGGCGAGATCAACAATCTGATTCGGGCCGGCAAGCTCACCGATCCGCAAGGACACCGCCCCACCGACGGACGATCCGGGCGGAGGCGATCCGAAGTGCGCGCTCTGCGGTTCTCGCGTGAGGACCGGTGGTGCGTCGGCCGTCCGCTGGCCCTCGACCCGGTCGACGGGATCGACGAGTCGACGTTCACCGACGTGATGGAGTCGCTCTACGACGACTCCGTACGGCTCATCGACAAGTTGATCTGAGCGCTGCCCGAACAGTGCGCAAGATCGCCGGTCGCGGCGGGACCTCACCGTGTGGCCGAGTTGCATGTCCGATCTGTCCCGTTCGGGCACAGTTGGTCAAGCAGGGAGCCAAGCCGAATCCGGGATCAGCCCTTCGCGAGCAGGGATGTAGTTTCGATGTCCGGTTCGACCCCGATTGCCAGTGCGGATTTCGACTCCGCCTCGATGTGCCGAAAGCCGAGTACCGCCGAACGCATGGTGCCGGCCAGCTGTCCAAGATGTGCGACTTCGCCGTCGCCGCAGCGCGTGACGAGGAGCTTCGGTTGCTGGTAGTCGAACTCAAGAAGGGTGCAGCAGGCAGGGACGCCGTCGATCAGCTCCAGGCCGGACTGACGCTCCTCCACGATCACCTCCCGGCAGCGCACGCATCCACCGCTCCAGACGCCTTCCTAGTAGTCGGCAAGCAGGCTTCACAGTTGAAGCACATCCTGCGCAGCAGACCCAAACTGCTCCACTTCGGCCAATTCCGCGTCCGGCCAGAGGTCCGCAGCTGCGGCGACGGCCTTCTCGTGTAGGAGACGCACGAGCGACTGGCTGCCATCGAGGCGTACCTCAGAGACCTGCGGGCCGAGAACCGAAACGCTGCTTAGCTGTGCATGCTGGGGAGGTTGTTCCCGATGGTTGAGGCTGGTGTGTTCCAGCCGAGCGCTCCGTGGGTTCGGTGGCAATTGTAGTAGTGGAGGAAGCCTTGGTAGGCGTTGGCGCGTTCGGTTTCGCTGGTCCAGGGGCGGATGTAGGCCCATTCCTCGAGGAGGATGCGGTGGAAGCGTTCGACTTTGCCGTTGGTCTGGGGCCGGTAGGGGCGGGTCTTCTTGACCTTCGTTGCGGTGCGTTTGCAGGCTTTGTGCCAGTCTTTGGACCGGTAGCAGCCGCCGTTGTCGGTAATGACGCGTTCGCAGGTCACGCCCCAGGTGGCGAACCAGGCGTGGGCGCGCAACCAGAATTCTGCGGCGGTTGGGCCACACTCGTCGTCGAGGTGCTCGCTGTAGACCAGGCGGCTGCGGTCGTCGAGGGCGGTGTGCAGGTAGCGGTAGCCGACCTTGGCGCCCGGCGTGGGGGCGTTGCCGCGTCCGTGGACCCTCCAGCCGCCGCCGGGAGGGATGGCGGGCAGCTTCTTGATGTCCACATGGACGAGTTCACCAGGCCTTTCGCGCTGATAGCGCACCGGCGCCGGTTTGGTGGCGCGGTCACCGCGGTCGAGGCGCCCCAGGCCGGCGTCGGCGAGGATCTTCTGCGCCGTGGACGGCGCCACGCCGACCCTGTGGGCGATCCAGCCGGCGCCGCGGCGCCGACAGCGACGCAGGCGGATCACCTCGGCGCGCACCTCCGGCGGTGTACGCCCCGGGCTGCGGCGCGGCCGGCTGGAGCGGTCCAACAGACCGTCGGGTCCTTCCGCGAGGTAGCGGTCGCGCCACTTGCGCACCGTCTTGGGGTCCACCTGGAACCGCTCCGCGGTCGCCGCGACACCCCAGCCCTCCACAATCAGCACATCAACCATCCGCCGCCGCATCGCCGGCGTCAGCTTCGCGTTCAGATGCTGGGTCCTAACCTGTGCCATGAGCCCTCCTTGCGGGATGTGAGCTGGTTACTTGCCCACAGCATCGCCGGAGGGCTCACCTCAACGGTGAACCCTCAATCCCATCCACCCAGGGACAACCTCCCCGGTTGTCACACTTAGCGAACCGAAACGCTGCTTAGCGAACCGAAACGCTGCTCGACGCCTCCGAGACTTGGCGAACACATCCTGAGCATTCACACCAGCGCCACCTCGCCGAGTTGCGCTCCGAAACGGTGGCCATGCAGCACAGGCCGGGCCGTTGGGCAATGGATTCCTGCCCCGGATCGAGTCCGGGGCAGGCTCTCCGCCGCCATGACGGAACTAGCCGGGCTGCGGCGCTAATCGGCAGTCCACCTGAGCAACTCCGCAAGGGCGACGGAGGACGTCAGGCTCCGCCGCACGAGCAGCATGACGGCCGATCCCGATCTACCGCCTGCGTCGGCGGGGCGGGCCGACAGAGCATCCTCGACGGTGTTCTATCCGCAGCCTCCTGAGCCCCCGCCACGACCGGCCCCCGTGGTTTCGGCGCTGCTCCCGCTACGGTGGGTGCCGCACGTGGGAGCGGCATTGCAGACTCCCCTCTTGTTCGTGGACGGCTCCGGCGCCTGTGCGTGGCGCGGCGACGGCGAACCCCGATTGCGCCCGGTGATACGGTGAGCGCAGCACTCGGGAGCACTGGCTCCCCTCAACAGTCCACGAACGAAGAGAAGGAGCCGAGCGTGTCACCGAGTGAAATGAAACGCTTGACGCTGTACGAAAAGCTGATCGACGTGTTGGGGGAGGAACCCGCAGTGACGCTCATGGAGAACCTCCCACCCGGCGGCTGGGACCAGGTCGCATCCAAAGCCGACCTCCAGGCCCTCAAAGCCGAGGTCAACGCCAAGATCGACACCGGGTTCGCCGAAGTGAACGCCAAGATGGACGTTGGGTTCGCCAAGATGGACGGCCAGTTCGCCGAGTTCCGCGGCGAGTTCGCCGAGTTCCGCGGCGAGTTGCGCGGCGAGATGAAGGCCATGGAGGGCAGGATGGACCGGCGGGCCGGGCGCGACATCCGCCTCGTCACGTTCATGATGATGGGGGTCGCCATATCGATCTGGGTGGCGCTACTGGTCAACCCCATCGGCTGATCGAGCAGCAGATCCACAACGCCACCGACCTCGACGCACAACTCTCCCGCTGATCGGCCCCGGTGGTATCGCGGGCTGCTCTCGCCACCGTGGGCGCCGCATTCGGGAGTGGCGTCGCGCACTCCCCTCTTGTTCGTGGACAACTCCGGATCCTGTTCGTGGACGGTGGTACGAATCGGATCTCCCGGCCGCCGGCGTTGCAGAGCGTCGTCGCCCCGTCGAGTGGAAGGGGTCGGTAGCAATCTCTCGACAGAACGACAGGTTGGCCCGGAACCTCGGAGGGACCGATGAAGCATCGAAGACTGTGGTCGTCGTCCGCCCAACGGTTTTCCTGGCAGGAGGTCGTGGGCTTGTTCGGTGTGTTGGCGCTCACTGAAGTTCCCCACTTCTGCTCATCGAAATTCCCCACCCTGAAATCCGTCGTATAAGGGTGGGGCTCCTCTGAACTGGTTGTCGCGAGACAGTCCAGGGAGAGGAGCCCGGCTCTGATGATGTCACAGGGAGAGGACGTGGAGATTCACGCGTTGAGGCAGCAGGGCTGGTCGATTTCGGCGATTGCGCGTCATGTGGGTCGGGACCGCAAGACGGTGCGGGCAGTGAGGGGGTTCATCGCCGCGCACACCTCCCGCCCGAATGCGCGTCATAGCGGGGTGCGGGCGGCGAGGAGGTTCAGCGTCGGAGGGGGTGGTTGATGGTGTTGCCTGCGCTGCAGCTGCTGGCGGTACGGCGTCGGCGGCGCGGGTGGGTGGTGGCGGTGTCGTCACGGCGTGTCGGCGGTGGGGGTCTTTCCTGGTGTTGGAGGGTGTATTTGCCGGTGGGGGTCTGCACGACGCGGGCGCCGTTGGTGTGGACCTGCTTTTGGTGGCAGTCGCCGCAGAGCAGGCAGAGGTTGTCGATGTCGGTGGGGCCGTCGTGTTCCCAGTGAACGATGTGGTGCGGTTGGCAGGCGTTGTTGGTGATGCCGCAGCCGACGCATCCCCGATCGCGGGCGGCGAGGGCGATGCGCTGCGCCGTGTTGGCGTCGCGGTACTCCCGCCCCAACCACAATGGTTGGCTCTTGCCGTCGAAGAGGGCGGGCAGGATCTTCGCCTCGAGCGCCAACTTGACGAGTTCGCCCGCCGCCAGCGGGGTGCCGTCGGCGAGGCGGGCGTCGGCGAGTTGTCCGGCGACGGTGTCGTAGTCGGCGATCACCAACAGATTGGTGCCCTGCGCCTTGCCGGCACCGCTACGGGTCGCCAACATCTCCAGCGCGTCGGCGAAGCGCTGCGCCGACGTGGCGCCGAAGTGGCGAACCCCGATTGCGCCCGGTGATACGGTGAGCGCAGCACTCGGGAGTACTGGCTCCCCTCAACAGTCCACGAACGAAGAGAAGGAGCCAGGCGTGTCACCGAGTGAAATGAAACGCTTGACGCTGTTCGAAAAGCTGATCGACGTGTTCGGGGAGGAACCCGCAGTGACGCTCATGGAGAACCTCCCACCCGGCGGCTGGGACCAGGTCGCCTCCAAAACCGACATCGAAGCCCGCAGAGCCGAGGTCAACGGTCAGTTCGCCCAGGTCAACGCCAAGATCGACGGCGGGTTCGCCGAGGTCAACGGTCAGTTCGCCGAGGTCAACGGTCAGTTCGCCGAGGTCAACGCCAAGATCGACGGCGGGTTCGCAGCGTTGCGTGGCGATATGGGAGCCATGGAGGGCAGGATGGACCGCCGTGCCGGGCGCGACATCCGCATCGTCGTGTTCACGACTGTGGGAGCGATACTGGCGGCCACCACCCCCATCTGGGTGACGCTGCTGGTCCGCCCCATCGGCTGACCGAACAGCCGATCCACAACAGAGACAGGCCTCGCAGCACAAATCCCCCGCCGGCGCCGGGCGCCGCAGCTCGCACCGGGCCCAGCCGGCCGCACTCGGCGACGGTCCATCGTCCTGTTCAGTGCTGCGAGGCTCGGCTGGGGGTTGGTCGAGTTTCTGGGACAACTCCGGAACGGCGACGGAGAGCCTCAGGCTCCACCGCCCGAGGGGCAGGACGGCGATCCTCAGCCGGCTCGACCGCTATCGGATTCCGCGGCTCACCAGGCGAACGAAGGCGTCCAGCCGGCGGTGCCGTAGTCGTGCCAACCCCCCGTTAGAGGGGGCACTCCCCGAGGTATTTGAGGTCGCTGGGGGGGGTGTTGTCGGGGACAACCATGGTGTTCAAGCTATTTCAGTGGCATCGGTGGCTGCGCTCGCTACTGTGGCCGCTGCACGTGGGAGCGGCATTGCAGACTCCCCTCTTGTTCGTGGACAGCTCCGGCGCCTGTGTGTGGCGCCGAAGTAGCGAACCCCGATTGCGCCCGGTGATACGGTGAGCGCAGCACTCGGGAGCACTGGCTCCCCTCACAAGTCCCCCAACGAAGAGAAGGAGCCGAGCGTGTCACCGAGTGAAATGAAACGCTTGACGCTGTTCGAAAAGCTGATCGACGTGTTCGGGGAGGAACCCGCAGTGACGCTCATGGAGAACCTCCCACCCGGCGGCTGGGACCAGGTCGCCTCCAAAACCGACCTCCAGACCCTCAAAACCGAGGTCAACGCCAAGATGGATGTCGGATTCGCCAAGATGGACGGCCAGTTCGCCGAGGTCAACGCCAAGATGGACGGCCAGTTCGCCGAGGTCAACGCCAAGATGGACGGCCAGTTCGCCGAGGTCCGCGGCGAGTTCGCCAAGATGGACGGCCAGTTCGCCGAGATCCGCGGCGAGTTCGCCAAGATGGACGGCCGATTCGCCAAGATGGACGGCCGATTCGCCGAGGTACGCGGCGACATGAAGGCCATGGAGGGCCGGATCGACCGGCAAGTCTCCCGCGAAATCCGCAACTTCGCGTTCGCGACCATGGGAATGATCCTGGCCGCCACCACCCCCATCTGGGTGACACTGCTGGTCAACCCCATCGGCTGACCCCACAGCCGACCCACAACTCCCCCGCCGACGCCAGGCATCGCAGCCGTCGGCGCCCGCACCGCACCCAGCCGGCCGCACTCGGCGACGGTCCAACGTCCTGTTCAGTACTGCGAGGCTCGGCTGGGGGTTGGTCGAGTTTCTGGGACAACTCCGGAAGGGCGCCGGAGAGCCTCAGGCTCCACAGCCCGAGGGGCAGGACGGCGATCCTCGGCCGGCTCGCCCGCTACCGGATTCCGCGGCTCACGAGGCGAACGAAGGCGTCCAGCCGGCGGTGCCGTAGTCGTGCCAACCCCCCGTCGCAGGGGGCACTCCCCGAGGTACTTGAGGTCGCTGGGGGAGCCGTCGGGGAGGATCAGGTAGGCCTCGGCTGCTCCGACGGCTTCGATGGGTTGTCGGGGGCGTATCAGCCCCATGACCGAGCGGTAGATGTAGCCGGTGATGACGGTGACCTGAACGCGGCTGCCGACACAGTCGACGAAGGCCACCAGGATGTCCTCCCCGTAGATCAGGGGGGATAGCGCCACGCGCGCCTCGGCGGCGGATCGGGCGTCGTTGACGGTTCCGCCGCTGGCGATCGTGGCCGCGGCCACGCGAGCAGCCTCGTTGGCGGCGTGCAGAGCGTCCTGGCGCGCCGCGGTGATGCGGGGAGCGTCGTAGGCGATGCCGCCCAGGAAGATCAACACGGCAACGATGAGAGCGATGAACGGGGCAAACACACCCCGCTCGTCCGCACCAGGCGGAGACACATCGCAGAGACGGGATGCGCTGAGGGAAGATCTTCGAAATCCTGTAGATCGGAGATGTCGGCTGGGTCCCCCACCTGCTGCGATCCGGGAATCAGACTGCCCGGCCCGGTCCGGTCAGATAAAGGAGGCGACATGGGATTGATAAGACGAGCCAGAACCCAAGAGGAAGAGGAAGTACGGCAGGAGGCGCTGAACTTGTTCGGACCCCCGTGGTGGACAAGAACGGTGTTGATCCTTGGCCTCGGTGCTGGGATCATGGCGGGCTTCTGGGGAGACACGCCGGAAGTGGCTGAGGCGCTGAAACAGGCGATCACCCCCGCGGCGCTGCTCGTTGCTGCGGCAATCACCGGGCTGGCGCTCGTTGGCGCGCGGCTCGACAGAAACTCTCCAAGGAATCTTGTCTGGAACGAACTGACCAGGATCGCCGTCGTAGCGATCAGGGCAGGCGTGGTCGCCATTGTGTCGATCCTGATCCATGTGGCCGTGTCCGCGACGCCGCTGGTGGCGCTGGTCTTTCGCTTCATGGCGGCGACGTTCGTTGTCTACGCCCTGTTCAGCCTTGTGGGGATCGGCTCGGGGCTGGTGGACTATCTGGCGAAGCTCCGGCAGGATCCGGAAGAGCCTGAGGCTCCACTGGAATCTCCGGCGTCAATATGAGAAGAAGGCCGACCGTGAGTCGCCGTCGCCTTACCCACCCCTCTCAAGGAACCTGAAGCTCCGCCCACTGCCCGTGTCCGCGCAGCATCTTGCGAACAACCGAAGGAGAATGTGCCCGATGGGCCGGTGCGGGAGCTGGTGCGGGGGCCGGCCCCCGCTCCCGAACCCGCGCCAGCCCCGTCGTGCCATCCCGCCTACAGCCCTTGCCTGCGCGTGACAGGCGATCTGAACTGCGGCGATCTCTCATCCGCGCAGAAGCCGGTGACCGTACTCGTGCCGGGTGTCGACCCGAACCGCCTCGATCGAGACAAAGACGGGCGGGGCTGCGAGGGCTGATAGGTGATTCCCTGCCGTCTGTAACTGCCATCTAGACCGCTTCTTCCACCGCCCGCAGGACCGGTCTACGGGCGCCCAGTAGCGGATTGCTCAGCGGGAAGATCTTCGAGGTTCTGCGGGTTGGATGCGACCGTTGGGTCCCCCACCTGCTGCGATCGAGGCCAGACTGTTCGGCCCGGTCGGATAGTCAGATACTTGGAGGCGATATGCGATTGACAAGGCGAGCCAGAACCCCAGAGGACGAGGAAGCCCGGCAGGAGGCGCTGAACTTTTTCGGACCCCCGTGGTGGACCAGGACGGTGGCCGCCCTTGCCGTTGGTATCGGGGTCCTCACAAGCTTCCGGGGAGACACGCCGGAAGTAGACCAAGCGCTAGGAGCAGCGATCACCCCTGCGGCAGTACTCGTCGGGGCAGCAGTCACGGGACTGGCGCTCGTCGGCTCAAGACTCAATAGACATTCTCCAGTCGATGACGTCTGGAACCCGCTGACCCGGACCTCCGCGTTGGCCGTCCCGATCGGGGTAGCCGCCATTGGGCTGATCGTGTTGCACGTAGCCCTGTCCGCAACGTCGCTCGCGAGTCTTTCGCGTCCCGCGGCAGTGACACTCGTTGTCTTCGTCCTGTTCAGTACTGCGAGGCTCGGCTGGGGGATGGTGGAGTTTCTGGGACAACTCCGGAAGGGCGACGGAGAGCCTCAGGCTCCACCGCCCGAGGGGCAGGACGGCGATCCTCAGCCGGCTCGACCGCTACCGGATTCCGCGGCTCACCAGACGAACGAAGGCGTCCAGCCGGCGGTGCCGTAGTCGTGCCAGCCCCCCGTCAGAGGGGGCACTCGCCGAGGTACTTGAGATCGCTGGGGGAGCCGTCGGGGAGGACCAGGTAGGCCTCGGCTGCTCCGACGGCTTCGATGGGTTGTCGGGGGCGTATCAGCCCCATGACCGAGCGGTAGATGTAGCCGGTGATGATGGTGACCTGGACGCGGCTGCCGACACAGTCGACGAAGGCCACCAGGATGTCCTCCCCGTAGATCAGGGGGGATAGCGCCACGCGCGCCTCGGCGGCGGATCGGGCCTCGTCGACGGTTCCGCCGCTGGCGATCGTGGCCGCGGCCACGCGGGCGGCCTCGTTGGCGGCGTGCAGGGCGTCCTGGCGCGCGGCGGTGATACGGGGGGCGTCGTAGGCGATGCCCCCCCAGGAAGATCAACACGGCGACGATGACGGCGATGAACGGGGCGAACACACCCGCTCATCCGCGCCGAGAGCCGCAAGGCGTTCCGCCGCTACGGGTCGTGTGGAGCGGCGCTGGGCATCGGGACCCTGTCCGTCAGCGCCGGAGTGCTGCCGGCCAGGATTCACGCGGCCCGAGTGGGCACGCCGGCCACCTGGACGCCGACCGTCAGCGCTGGAAGCCCGGAGCTGAGGCAGGTGCGGGCGGCGCCACGTGGCCGATCGTCTCATCCGCCCGACCGCGCTCTGTAGGGATCGACCGATGCTATTCCCACCGTTCTGCGCTCGACGCTGAGGCCGGGGAATCCGAACCCTCCGAGGTCCTGGGGGCGGAGGCGGCACTTGATGAACACGTACACCGTCCCGCCCGGCGGCACGGGTGAATCGTCGGCGATCGGGACTTCGTCACCGGCGACGTCGATGAACACCAAGCTGCTGTCGCCAACGAAATCGTTGTTACACAGGATGTAGTTGAGGGAAGCCGCATCCTGGGTGGAGGCAAGGGCGGCCGCCACGACCGCTTCGGCCCCGTTGGGGCCGCCGGTGTTGTGACAGCACAGAGCGGCGGTCCGGGCGGCGCGGTTGGCTGCGCTGTGGAGCGCCTGGTCGATACGGGCCGACTCGGTCAGCATCTGCAGGGAGACGATCACGAGCATCAGAGCCGGGAACATGATGGCCACGCCGATGGCCGTTCCCGAGCCGGTCTGGTCACGCCGGCGACGCCGGTTCAGCATGGCCAGGAGTCGGGATCGGCGAGTTGTGGCGCAGGAAC
>CBDEFI010000001.1:0-566079 GCA_965237375.1 Acidimicrobiales bacterium | reverse complement strand
GGTCTGACCCACCTGATACCGGCTATCTTCGCCGTGGGGGCAACCGGTGTGGCGTTCGCCATGCGTCCCGGCCGGCGCGGGGTTCGCTGGCTAACCGTGGCGGGCGCGCTGGGGGCCACGCTGGCGGCGTTCTGGCTGCTGCCGTTCTGGTGGTGGCGGGACTACTACCACAACATCGACTGGATCAACCTGTCGGAGTACTGGCCGAACCTGGTGCGCGACGACTGGAGTTGGGCGCTGGTGCTGGCCTGGGCCGGCCTCCTGGTCGGGATCCTGCGGCGGCAGCGTCCGGCCCTCTACCTGGCGGCGCTGGCCGCGCTGGCGGCGGGGGGGTACCGCTGGATGCCGCAGGGGGTGCTGTGGAACGCCCGCCTCCTGCCCTTCTACTACCTGTCGATACTGCTGCTGGCGGCGGTGGGCGTGGCGATCCTGTTGCGGACGTTGGTCGCCGGTGGGCCGCTGCGCGATGCCTCCGACCAGCCCGGTGCCGGCGCCGAACCCGCCGACAGCCCCGGACTCCTGCGCCGCTTCCTGCCGGCGGGTTCGCTGCGGTTACGGATCGCCACCGCAGCGGTGGTGCCGACGGGGGCGGTGGCCGTGGCGATCGACGATCTGGTGGCGGGTCGTGCCGCCCTACGAGCACTGCTGGAGGTTCTGCCCGGAGTGGAACGGGCCACCGCCCCCCAACGGGCCGCCGAGGTGGCACATCTGGCGCTGCTGATTCTTCTGGCGGCCGCCGTCGTGGTGCTGGTGGAGCTACTGCGGTCGCTGCGGGCGCAGGGATTCCGTCCCCGGGAGCGGGGTGTGGTGGTTCTGGGTGCACCCCCACCCGGCGGCGCCGTGCCTCACCAGCCCGCCGAGCCCGGAGGATCCGGTCCGATCGGGGCGGGTCCTGCTCGTCCCGTTGGTGTCATGCGGCCGCTGGGGCAGGGGGAGCCGAAGAGCGGCGGAGGTCGGATCCTGACGTTGGCCACCGCTGTGGTGGCTCTGATCATGGTGGCAGTTGTGGCCTACCCGTTGCGGGCGCTGGGCGTCGCCGGCCACGAGGTCTCCGACGGTCGCTACGGCTTCCGTGTGGCTCCGAACGTGGTGCTGGCCGGCACCACCCAGGAGAGCTTCCTGCCCTTCTGGGTGTACTGGAACTTCTCCGGCTACGAGGCCAAGCAGCCGAAGCAAACCGAGGCGTCGCGGCAGGACCCGGACGGTCCCGCCGAGTACTACGGCGGCTACGAGGAGTACTACAGGGTCGTGACCACGATGGCAGTGGTGGCCGGGGACCGGGGTTGCGGTCGGGTCATGTGGGAGTACGGCTTTGACCGGCTCGACAGCTACGGCTCGCCGATGTCGCTCATGCTGCTGCCGCACTGGACCGACGGCTGTCTTGGATCCATGGAGGGCCTCTTCTTCGAGTCCACCCAGACCGTGCCGTTCCACTTCATCAACCAGGACGAACTGTCCGCGGCGCCGTCGCGGCCGGTGCGGGCCGTGCCGTACGGGGGAACCGATCTTGCCGCCGGCGTGGCCCACATGCAGCTCTTCGGGCGTGCGCTACTACATGGCGTTCTCCGAGTCGCTGGTTGCCGAGGCCCGAACGCATCCCGAGCTGACCGAGGTTGCCGTCCAACCGCCGTGGGTGATGTTCGAGGTGGCCGATGCGCCGCTGGTGGCGCCGTTGGCGGCCGAGCCGGTCGTGGTCACCGGCGCGGGGAACAACCCGGACAGCTGGCTGGACGTGGCGGTTCCCTTCTACACCGGCTACGTCGGCTCCGGCGCTCTGGATCCCGGCGCCGGGCCGCTGAGCAGCGCCGCGGTCTTCCCGGCCGCGGACGGTCCGCCGGACTGGGCGAGGGTTCCGGTGGGTGCCGAGCGCCCGGTGCAGGCGCTGGGCCCCACGGAGGTCTACGGGGTCTCCGCCACCGACAATTCCATCTCCTTCAGAGTGAGCGAGGTGGGCGTGCCGGTTCTCGTGAAGACCTCCTACTTCCCGAACTGGCGCGTCGAGGACGGGCGCGGTCCCTACCGGGTGGCGCCGAATCTGATGGTGGTGGTGCCGGCGTCCACCGAGGTGACCCTCACCTACGGTTGGAGTGCGGTGGAGGTGTTGGCGTGGGTGATCACGGCCATCGGATTGATTCTGGCCCTGGTGCTGCTGCGGAATCCCCACATCTGGACGGCGGAGCCGAGCCGGCGGCCTCCCTGGCAATGAGCAGTCCGGCCGCGCCGCGCCTCTCGGTGGTGGTGCCCGCCTACCGGGAACAGGACGGTATTGCCGCCACCCTGGGGGCGCTGCGCACGGGGCTGGCCTCGGTGGCACCCGGCGATGCGCTGGAGCTGATCGTGGTGGACGACGGATCCGACGACGCGACCGTGGCGCGTGCGGCCGCCGGCGGCGCCGACCGGGTCATCGAACTGGGCCGCAACCGGGGGAAGGGAGCGGCGGTGCGCACCGGGATGCTCGCCGCCACCGGCGACGTGGTGGTGTTCACCGACGCCGATCTGCAGTACCCGCCCGACCGTGTCGCCGCCGTGCTGGCGCGCCTGGTCGGCGACATCGGCGCAGTGATCGGGATGCGCAGCGACGTCAGAATCCGACGGCGGGGTGGGTTTGGACTGGTGGGTGGCGACGTCGGCGCGATGGTCGGGATGCGCCGCGACTCCGAGGCCCCGCTGCTGCGGCGCTGGGGAACGGGTGCCGCGTCCTGGTTGGCCCGGAAGCTGGTGCTGGGCGGCGGGCGCGCCGACTTCGGCGGTCGCCTCGACACCCAGTGCGGCTTGAAGGCGTTCCGGCGGGACGTCGCGCGGGACGTGTTCAGCCGCTGTCGCGTCGACCGTTTTGCCTTCGACACCGAAGTGTTGCTGCTGCTGCGGCTGCTGGACGTGCCGACCGTCGTCGAGAGGGTCACCGCCGTCGCGACGGCGCGCCGTTCCAGCGTCCGGATGGTGCGCGACGGCGCGGGGATCGTCTGGGACCTGCTGCGGATCCGCCGCCGGTTCCGCAGCGGCGAGTACCGGATCCCCGGGGTCGAAGCCGATGGCTGAACGCAGCACTGCCGGTCCGGACCGTGATGGCCCGGCACCGGACATCCGCCTCGACGCCATCCTGCGGGCCAACGACATCCGCGGCCGGGTCCCCGAGGAGTTGGACACCGCCCTGGCGGGCCGCCTCGGCGGCGCTTTCGCGGCTTTCTTCACCGAGGAGGATCCGCAGGTGTCGCAACTGGCGCTGGGGCGGGACATGCGGCTGTCGGGGCGCGAGCTGTCCGACGCCTTCTGCGCCGGCGTGCAGGGCGCCGGGCTGGACGTGGTGGACCTGGGCCTGACCTCCACGGACATGCTGTACTTCGCCACCGGTCACCTCGGGGTGCCCGGTGTGGTGTTCACCGCTTCGCACAATCCTGCCGACTACAACGGCATCAAGGCCTGCCGGGCGGGGGCTCGCCCGCTCAGCGGCGAACGGGATCTGCGCCGGATTCGGGAACTGGCGTTGCAGCCCGCCGCCCCGGCCGCTGTGCCCGCCGGGTCTCGCCGCCGCCTCGACCTGCTGGACACCTACGCCCGCCACGTCCGGACGTTTGTGGACGGGGCGCGGTTGCGGCCGCTGCGCGTCGTGGCCGACGTGGCCAACGGCATGGGCGGCCTCGTGGTGCCGGCCGTCTTCGACGGGCTGCCGCCGGTGCTGGAAGTCATGTACGGCGAGTTGGACGGCGCCTTCCCGAACCATCCTCCCGACCCGTTGCAGGAGGCCAACCTGGCTGACTTGTGCGGGCGGGTGCGGGAGGTGGGCGCGGATGTGGGGTTGGCCTTCGACGGCGACGCCGACCGGGTGTTCTTCGTCGACGACGAGGCGCGGCCGCTGTCGGGGTCTGTCGCCGCGGCGCTGCTGGCGCGCTCGGTGTTGCGGCGCCGACCGGGAGCGTTGGTGCTGTACAACGCCGCCTGCTCGCGGATGGTGCCCGAGGTGATCGCCGAGGCGGGGGGCCGCTCGATGCGGACCCGCGTCGGGCACTCGTTGATCAAGGAGGTCATGGCCGAAACCGGGGCCGCCTTCGCCGGCGAGCACTCCGGGCACTACTACTTCCGGGAGAACTACTGCTCCGATTCGGGGGTGCTGGCGGCGTTGGTGCTGCTGGAGGAGTTGGCGGGAGCCGGCGTGGCGCTGAGCGAGATGCGCCGCCCGTTCGACCGCTACGCGAGCTCGGGGGAGATCAACTTCGCGGTCGCCGACCCGCAGGCCGCCACCGAGGCGGCGTCGCAGGCCTACCGGAACCATCCACAGGATCGATTCGACGGCCTGACGGTGGACTGCGGCGACTGGTGGTTCAACCTGCGCCCCTCCAACACCGAGCCGCTGCTGCGCCTCAACCTAGAGGCACACAGTGCGTTGGAGTGTGCAGGCCGTCTCGGCGAAGTGCAAGTGGTCATCGAGGGCTCGGCGTGATCTCTCGCTCCCCGGGCGCCGCTACGATCCCCGGCCACGAATCCCTGCCGGTGGGTGCGTCAGGACTGCCCCCCGTAGGTGGACCCGCCCCCAGGATGACGTCGAGACTCGACGTCGGAGATGGTTCCCGACAGGTATTCGCCGCCGCGTGCCCCCTGTCTGCCAGGATGCTCTGGAGGAGATGATCGATCACCTGCCTGCCGACGTGATCGCCGACATCTGCCACCGCAACGCCGCACTCCCACCCCCAATGTGGGCTAATCAACCACCCAAAACCGGACACGAACTCAGAACCAGAACATTCCGTAGAGTCGTGGTGGCCGGCGATGCATCGTGACTATGATGTGGTCATCTGAGACTGCAAGCGGGGAGGACACGTCATGTCGACGACGAATCCAGGACCGAGCGGTGTCCGGACCATCAAGGCGTCGGAGTTCAAGGCCAGATGCCTCAGGCTCATGGACGAGGTGGCCGAGAGCGGTGGGGAGATCGTCATCACCAAGAACGGCCGGCCTGTCTCGCGGCTGGTGCCGTACCGGGCGAGGCCTCAGAGCCTCTTCGGGATCGACAGAGGCCGTTTCGAGATTCTCGGCGACATCGTCGAACCCGTCGACGTGGCATGGGAGGCCCAGAGCGCGCCGGATCGTGTGCTCAACCCGTGATCCTGCCGGACACGCACGTCCTCGCCCAGGCCTCGTCGTAGCCCACCCGCCCGAGCCGTGATCCTGCTGGACACGCACGTCCTGCTGTGGCTGCGATCGGGGGACCCGCAACTCGGCGCCGGTGCCCGCTCGGAGATCGAACGGGCGTGGCGGGCAGATGAAGTCTGCGTCTCGGCAATCTCGTTCTGGGAAGTGGCGCTGTTGAAGGTCAAGGGGCGCATCAGATTCCCCGAGGACGTCGCGCAGTGGCGTCGAGAGCAACTCGAACAGGGCCTCATCGAAGTGGCCGTCGACGGCGAGATCGGAGTCCGAGCGGCGAACCTGCCGGACTTCGCCGCCGACCCGGCCGACAGACTGATCGTTGCCACGGCGCTCGGGGGGCATCGACTTGTGACCGCCGACCGGCGCCTCATCGACTGGCCGGGCCCGCTGCGGCACCTCGACGCCGCCCGCTGAGCGCACGCAGACGGCTCCTCGCGCGCTGCGGCGCGGGGCGTAGGCTGTGGGGGCGCGGTCGGACCGGTCCGGCCGGCCGCCTGACTGAGGTGCGACCGATGGTGCTCGATCCCCGACTTGTGGAAATCCTGGCCTGCCCCGAGGACAAGGGTCCGTTGCTGTACTTCGCCGCGGAGGAGTTCCTGTACAACCCCCGTCTGCGGCGGCGCTACGAGATCGACGACGGCATCCCGATCATGCTCATCGACGAAGCCGCCACCCTGGACGCCGATGGCCACGAGCAGGTCATGGCACGGGCCGCGGCGCAGGGCATCGAGGAGAACTTCACACCGTGACTTTGCCGCTCGACACGCTCGGCATGTTCGCCGCCACCGCTTCGATGCCCGAGCAGATCTCCGCCGGTGTGGATGCCGCCACCGAGGCCGCCGCTGCGAGCGGGATCGCCGACCCCGCTGCGATCACCAGCGTGCTGGTGCTGGGTATGGGCGGCAGCGGTCTGGTGGGCGACTTCCTGGCGGTCACCGCTGGTCCGTTCATGTCGCTGCCGGTGGTGGTGATCAAGAACTACGTCCCGCCCTCCTACGTCGACAAACGGACGCTGGTGTTCGCCGTGTCGTTCTCCGGCGAGACCGAGGAGACCCTCTCGGCTGCGAGTATCGCCGCCGAACGGGGCGGGCAGATGGTGGCGGTCGGCACGGGCGGGCGGCTGGCGGCCATGGCCGAGTCCTGGGGCGCCCCGTGGCTGGCCGTGGACCCCGCCCTGCCCATGCCGCGGGCGGGTTTTGCCGCCATGGCCGCCCCGGTGCTGGTGACCCTGGAAGATCTCGGCTTCTTCCCCGGCGCCAGCGAGTGGCTGGCGAGGGCGGCAACGCAACTGCGCCGGCGCCGCGACCAACTCGCCGAGGCGACCAATCCGGCGCAGCGGCTCGCCCGGGAGATCGCCGGGACCGTCCCCGTCGTCTACGGACCCGGAGGCCTCGGCGAGGTCGCCGCCCGGCGCTGGAAGGCGCAGTTCAACGAGAACGCCAAAATGCCGGCCTTCAGCGCAGCCCTGCCGGAGATGGCCCACAACGAGATCGCCGGCTGGGGGGCGGGCGACGAGGCGATCATGCCGTTGTTCAGCGCCGTGCAGCTGCGCCACGACTTCGAGCCGCCGCAGGTGGCGGCAACGTTCGACTTCCTCGACGGCCTCCTGGGCGATGCCGGCCGGGAGGTCTACGAGGTGCGCGCCGGCGGCGAGGGGCCGCTCGCGCAAGTCATGGACATGATGCTGTTCGGCGATTTCGTCTCCCTGCACCTGGCGACCCTGCGGGGCGTGGACCCCGGCCCGATCCCCGCCATCTCCGAACTGAAGACGGCCCTCGGTGGCGCTGCCGGCGCGGCGTCGTGAATCTCGGGGAGGGCGACTTCGAGGTCGCGGACCTGTCCCTGGCGGCATTCGGCCGCAAGGAGATCCAGCTCGCGGAGCACGAGATGCCGGGCCTGATGGCACTGCGGGCCCGCCACGGCGACGAGAAACCCCTCGCCGGCGCCCGCATCTGCGGCTCGTTGCACATGACGATCCAGACGGCGGTGCTCATCGAGACGCTCGTCGAGCTCGGCGCCGACGTGCGCTGGGCGTCGTGCAACATCTTCTCCACCCAGGATCACGCCGCCGCCGCCGTGGCGGTCGGCCTGGAGGGTTCGCCCGAGGCGCCCCGCGGCGTGCCCGTCTTCGCCTGGAAGGGCGAGACGCTCGAGGAGTACTGGCGGTGCACCGAGCGGGCGCTGCGCTGGCCGGACGCCGGCGGCCCCACGCTGATTCTCGACGACGGCGGCGACGCCACACTGCTGCTGCACGAGGGTCTGGCGTGCGAGCGGGCCGGCACCGTGGCCGAAGCGGGCCCCGATGACAGCGCCGAGCGGCGGGTGGTTCTGGCCACCCTGCGCCGCATCCTGGACGAGGACCCTTCGGCGTGGCAGACAGCGGCCTCGGCGATGCGCGGCGTCAGCGAGGAGACCACGACGGGGGTGCACCGCCTCTACCGGATGCGTGAGGAGGGGACGCTGTTGTTCCCCGCCATCAATGTGAACGACTCGGTCACGAAGTCCAAGTTCGACAACCTCTACGGCTGCCGGCACTCCCTCATCGACGGTCTCAAACGGGCCACCGACGTGATGCTCGGCGGCAAGCTGGCGGTGGTGTGCGGCTACGGCGACGTCGGCAAGGGCTGTGCCGCGGCGCTGCGGGGTCAGGGGGCGCGGGTGGTCGTGACCGAGGTGGATCCCATCTGCGCCCTGCAGGCGGCCATGGAGGGCTACGAGGTGTGCCGCCTCGAGGACGTCATGGGCACCGCCGACATCTTCGTCACCGCCACCGGCTGCCGGGACGTGATCACCGCCGAGCACATGGGGCGGATGAAACATCAGGCCATCGTCGGCAACATCGGCCACTTCGACAACGAGGTGGACGTGGCCGGGCTCGACCGGCTGTCCGACGTGCGGCGCGTGCAGATCAAGGAGCAGGTGGACGAGTACGTCTTCCCTGACGGGCACTCGGTGATCCTGCTGTCGGAGGGCCGCCTGCTCAACCTCGGCAACGCCATGGGGCATCCCAGCTTCGTCATGTCGTTCAGCTTCACGAACCAGGTGCTCGCCCAGATCGAGTTGCACCACCGTGCCGAGACGTTCCGCGACGCTAACGGGCGGCCGCAGGTCGTGACCCTGCCCAAGAACCTCGACGAGGAGGTGGCCCGGCTGCACATCGACTCCCTCGGGATCCGCCTCAGCCGCCTCAGCGACGACCAGGCCGGCTACCTGGGGGTCGCCGCCGACGGGCCGTACAAGACCGACCACTACAGGTACTGAGCCGCGGTGGCTGCACCGCCGGAACGCACCGAGAGCACGAGGAGGGCAACAGCCATGATCCGACTGACGGCCGACGACGGCCACGAACTCGACGCCTACGAGGCCGGTCCGGCCGACGCGACGGCCGGGGTGGTGATCATCCAGGAGATATTCGGGTTGAACGCCCACATCCGCGACGTGGTGGATCGCTACGCCGCGCTGGGTTTCCGGGCCACCGCGCCGGCGCTGTTCGACCGCCTCGAGCGGGGCGTCGAGCTTGGCTACACGGCCGAGACGGTGACCCGCGGCCGGGAGTTGCGCAGCGCCATAGACTGGGACGACACGGTGCGCGATGTGGGCGCCGGGGTTGCGCACCTGTCGGGTACCGGGCCGACAGCAGTGGTCGGCTACTGCTATGGCGGCAGCCTTGCTTGGCTGGCGGCGAGCGCGCTGCCGGTTGCCGCCGCCGTCGGCTACTACGGCGGGCAGATCATCCCGTTCCTCGACCGCGCCCCGCAGGCCCCGGTGCTGCTGCACTTCGGTGCCGAGGACTACATGATCCCGCTGACCGACGTGGAGGAGATCACGCGCCGGCATCCCACTGTCCCGGTGCACGTCTATCCCGGGGCCGACCACGGCTTCAACTGCGACGCCCGTGAGTCGTACCACGCCCCCTCGGCCGCTCTGGCTCTGGAGCGCACGCTCGCCTTCCTCGCCGACAACGGGGTGGTTCCTCGGCCAGGCGGTGGCTCGTGAACCCCAACGTCGTCGTCCGCAGCATCGAGCGCGCCCCGCGCGCCCTCGTCGACGCGTTCGGCTCGGTCGACACCTCCACGGTGCACGAGGCGATCGGCCGGCGAGGCTTCGTGGGCGCCCACATCCGGCCGATACAGCAGGGGACCCGTATCGCGGGGTCGGCCGTGACCGTCCTGGTCCACCCTGGCGACAACATCATGATCCACGCCGCGATCGCGATCTGTACCCCCGGCGACGTGCTCGTGGTCGCCAGCACGGCGCCGTCCACGAACGCCCTGTTCGGCGAGCTGATGTCCACGTCGACACGGGCCAGGGGCGGGGTCGGCCTGGTGACCGACGGCGCGGTGCGCGATGTCGAGGCCATACGCGCCATGGGCTTTCCGGTCTGGTCGCAGCACGTGGGGTGCCAGGGGCCGATGAAGACCACGCCCGGCTGGGTCAACGTGCCGGTTGTGCTCGGCGAGCAGGTCGTCAACCCGGGCGACGTGGTCTGCGCCGACGACGACGGTGTGGTGGTGGTGCCCCGCCTCGAAGCTGCGGGAGCCCTGGAGCGAGCCGAGGAGCGGCTGGCGGCCGAGGAGGTCACCCGCGCCCGGCTGGCGGGCGGCGAGTTGACGGTCGACATCGCCGGGTTGGGCGACAAGCTCGCCGAACTCGGCGTCGTCCACGTCGACCGGCTCGAGGGCCTCCACGGCGAGTAGCGGTTCGCGCGTGATACCGATTGCGCCTCGACCGCTCCCGTTCCGTCATTCCGGCGGAGAGCCTGCCCCGGACTCGATCCGGGGTCGGAATCCACTCCCCAGCGGTCCGGATCGTGCTGCCGGTGGATCACCCGGCACTCTCCCGGCGTCCTTTGGCTGATCCGTGGCCGTGCGTGCGAACCCGTGAGTGCCCTTGACCTGACCGTGGGCTTCTTCGGCCTCGGCGAGGCGGGCTCGCTGATCTCCGCCGATCTGGCCGCGGCGGGCGCCTCGGTCACCGGCTACGACCCGGCCCCCGGGCCGGTACCGCCGGGCGTGCGCCGGGTGGAGGATCCTCGAGCGGCTGTGGCGGGCGCCGACCTGGTCATCGCCGTGACCGCTGCGGCCGATGCCATGGGTGCGCTCACGCAGGCGCTCGATGCGATTCCCGCGGGTGCCGTCTACGCCGACCTCTCGACGGCGTCGGCGACGCGCAAGCGGGAACTGGCCGCCGTGGCTGCTGGCGGGTCGCTGGCGTTCGTGGACGTGGCTCTCATGGCGATGGTGCCCGGCAACGGCCTGTTCACAACGTCGCTGGCCTCCGGCCCCGGCGCGCAGCGCTACGTCGCAATGCTGACCCCGGCGGCGGTGCCCGTCGAGCCCGTCGGTGAGGAGGCGGGCCGTGCAGCGACACGCAAACTGCTGCGCAGCGTGGTGATGAAGGGCCTGCCGGGGCTGATCATCGAGTCCATGCGGGCCGCTGAGGCCGCCGGGCTGGTCGCCGAGACGTGGCAGAACCTCGCGGCGCAACTGGGCGCGCTGGATGCCGGTTTTGTTCGCAGGCTCCTGGCGGGCACCGACACCCACAGCGTGCGCCGCCTCGCCGAGATGGAGGCCGCCACGGAGTTGCTGGAGTCGCTGGGCGTGGACCCGCTCATGACCCGCGCCACGACCGAGAGCCTGCGCCGGATGCCGGCCGAGGGCCTGCCGAAACTCCCCGGAGGATGAGGGGGGAGCCGCCTACGGCCGTTCGGTTGTGTGCACGCCGAGCAGTCGTCGTCCCGCCTCGACATGGTCGATGGCCTCAGGTTCGGCTGCTCCCAACTCACCGGCGGCGAGCGCTCGCAGCATGCCGGCGTGTTTGGTGCGGCCCGTCTGGGCGCCGCCGACGTTGACCACAAGTGGTACAAAATGGGGTACCGTTTCCCGTTTGCGGCCCACGGGATTAGGAGTTCGGAATGCCCGCCTACGCGCATGCACCGCAGCTCATTACGAATGCCCGGATGCTGTACCTCGTCTGGAAACCGGCCGATCCTGAAGCGGCCGCCGCGTTCGTTCCCGATGATCTGACCCCGGTCGACGGGAGTCTCTGCTACATGAACCAGTACATCGTCGACGACGAGTCGCAGATCTCCTCGGCCGGCGAGCCGAACTCGTTCGGCGCTTACTCGCTGACCTACCTGGGGCTCGACCTGGCCGGCCTGGATACCGAGGCGGGCGTCCCGGCTCGCTGGTGGACCCACTACATGAACAGCAGCGAGGCGATGAACCGTTATGCCGCGGCACACGGTGTGCCGGTATCGGCCGGCCGCACCGAACTCGACCTCCACGAGCAAGTGCTGACGGCGACGACGATTGTCGGCGGAAACCCGATCATCCGCACCGGCTGTGACGTGGTCGTGGGCAACACGGCTCGGGGTACGGGCCAGTTGCGGTACATCACCCGGGTCGACGGTGGCCTCGTCAGCGGTCGGTACCCGTTCGTGGCCGACTTCGCCGAGGAGTTCGCAGTGGTCTCGCTGGACTTCCTCGACTCGAGCCATCCGACGTGGGCACTACGGCCCGCCGACCCCCTCGAGGTCACCTTCGGCTTCTACTCCCCGGCGATCTCGTTCTGCTATCCCGGCGGTGAGGGGCCGCTCGGCTCGGCCCACGGCTCCTGACGGCCCGGGCCCCGCGGCTGATCTACTTAAGACAAGACTTGAACAGGCACTGAGAAGAAAGGGAGGCACCATGGCGCTTCTGGATCGCAGCGAGTGGTACGACATCGCCCGACGCACGGAGTGGACCCCCGGCTACGTCGGCGAGGACGAGTTGTACCCGGAGGGACACAGCGGCGACTACGACATCCCCGACGAGGCGTGGTCGACCTACGACGAGCCGTACAAGATCAGCTATCGGGAGTACGTCGACATCCAGCGGCAGAAGGACGCCGGCGCCTACTCGGTGAAGGCGGCGCTGGAACGGATGGACCTCCGCTCCAAGGTCGATCCGGGGTGGATCAGCACCCTCAAGCTCCACTACGGCGCGGTGTCGGTCGTGGAGTACAACGCCGCGCTCATGGAGTCACGGTTCGTCCGGTGGGCCCGGTCCCCGGGCATGCGGAACATGGGCACGTTCGGGATGCTCGACGAGATCCGCCACGCGCAACTCCAGTTGTTCTTCCCACACGAATACGTGTCGACGGATCGCCAGTTCGACTGGGCTCACTCGGGCATGAAGTCCAACAACTGGGGCATCATCGCCGGCCGCCATTTCTTCGACGACATGATGATGACCCGGGATGTGGTCTCGACGTCGATCCTGTTGAACTTCGCGTTCGAGACCGGTTTCACGAACCTCCAGTTCATCGGCTTGTCGTCGGACGCGGCCAACGCCGGAGACTTCAGCTTCTCCAAGTTGATCCAGAGCATCCAGTCCGACGAGGCCCGTCACGCCCAGATCGGCACACCGATGCTGGCGATGATGATCGAGAACGGCGAGAAGGAACGGGCCCAGAATCTCGTCGACGTGGCGTTCTGGCGGTCGTGGAAGCTGTTCACGATCCTCACCGGCATCCCGATGGACTACTACATCCCCCTGGACAAACGGGAGGGATCGTTCAAGGAGTTCATGCAGGAGTGGATCGTCGCGCAGTTCGTCAACAGCCTGGAGGACCTGGGTCTGCAGAAGCCCTGGTACTGGGACACTTTCCTGGCCGATATCGACGAGCATCACCACGGTCAGCAACTCGGCACGTGGTCGTGGCGTCCCACCCTGTGGTTCTCACCTGCCGCCGGCGTCGGTCCCGACGAGCGCGATTGGCTCGAGGAGAAGTACCCGGGATGGAACGACACCTTCGGCAAGTGCTGGGACGTCATCATCGAGAACCTCAAGCAGGGTGACATCGGCCGTACCGTCCCGGGCACGTTGCCGATCATCTGCAATATGTCGAACATCCCGATCGTCGGGACGCCGTTCAAGACCACGCAGGACTACCCGCTGGAGTACAACGGGCGGCTCTACCACTTCGGCTCGGAGCCCGATCGCTGGATCTTCGAGCAGGATCCGGAGCGCTACGCCGCCCACAAGACGATTGTTGACCGCCTGCTGGCCGGTGAGATCCAGCCTCCCGACCTCGGTGGGGTGCTCAAGTACATGGGCATCGGTGTGCTCAGCGAGGGCGGCGGTGACGCGCACGACTACGCGTGGGTTGCCGCCTATCAGGACAGCACCCGGGCGGCATAGGAGGAACAACGGATGGCAGCATTTCCGCTCTCGGTGAATTTCTACGGGGACTTCGTCCTGAAGCTCCTCGTCGTCGATACCGAGAACACCATGGCCGAAGTCGCCGCGGCGGCATCGGAGAACGTGATCGGCATGCACGTCGCCGGCCAGGATGCGGTTATCAGGGCCCGCATCCCGGGCGAGACCGATCCGTTGCCACTGGACATGACGGTGGCGGACGCCGGCCTGTCGCCGACGCAGACACTTGACTTTTACTACGAGGAGGCGCCATGACAGTGCGCACCGTCGGACCCGTCATCCAGAGCGGCGAGGTGGCGCGAGCCGTCGAGGCTGCAGTGGCTGAGGACAATGCGGGTCGGGCCATCAACGTCGTGGACCGCGGCTCGTACATCCGCATCCAGGTGGAGGGCGAGTGCGTGATCACCCGCGCAACTGTCGAGCGGGAGTTGGGGCGACCCTTCAAGCTGCACGAACTCGAGGCGAACATGCCGAGCTTCGCCGGCCGGATAGACACCTCGACCGAGGTGATTCGCTTCTACCTGGGAGAAGGCCATGACTGACACACTCGAACCGCTGCGGACGTGGAGTCATCTGGTCGGCCAGCGCCGGCGACCCTCGGAATACGAGATCGTCTCCACCGGTCTGCTCTGGCACGCTCGGGGCGAGCCGGTGCCGTTCGAGGTCGAGGGCGCCACGTTCATGAACGACTGGGTCAGTCGCTATCGCGACCGCAGCCCGATCACGCATGACGACTGGGATTCGTTCCGCGACCCCGACGAACTGGTCTACCGCACCTACAACATCCTCCAGGACGGCCAGGAGGCCTACGTCGACGGGCTACTGGACCAGTACGACCGCGAGGGACACGACGAAAGCCTCCCCGGCGGATGGCTCGACGTGCTCGAGGCGCTGTACACCCCTGGGCGCTACCTGATCCACACCAGCCAGATGGCATCCGCCTACCTCGTGCACATGGCGCCGGCCAGCACCATTGGCAACTGTGCCGCCTTCCAGGCCGCTGACGCCCTGCGCTGGGTGTCCCGGATCGCCTACCGGACGGCATCGCTGGCCAAGACGCACCCCGACCGCTCATTCGGTGACAGCGAGCGTGCCGCGTGGGAGAACGCGCCGGCCTGGCAGGGATACCGGGAACTGATGGAACGAACCCTCGTCGCCTACGACTGGGCGGAGGCCTTCGTCGCGCTGAACCTCGTGGCGCTACCGGCCATCGGGGAGGGTTTCCACCGCACGATGGCGCAGAGCGCGCGGCGCAATGACGACACGTTGCTGGCCCTGATGGCCGAGGCGGCTCTGCGCGACGCGGACCGCTCGCGGCGGTGGACCCAGGCTCTCGTCGAACACATGCTCGGTGTGGAAGCGAACCGGGGGCAACTCCAGGAGTGGGTGGACGCGTGGACGCCGCACGGGACGGCCGCGATCGAGGCCTTCGCCGGGGCACTGCCCGACGTTCCCGACGGCGCGGCGGCCGGCGTTGAGGCGTTGCGGCGCTTCGGTGGCACCGTCGGCCTTGCGACGAGTGATGGCTAGGACTGTCGTATCGGTCCATCGAGGTGTCGTTCCGATCCCACTCGCTGATCGACTCGCCGTAGCCGGCGGGGGCGAACCGCGGCGAGTCTCCGTCGTGCGAGACGCCTGATGGCGTTCAGCCGCGTCTGTAGTCTCGATGATCTGTGGGAGGGCGACATGGCCGTCTTCGAGGTCGGCGGTACCGAAGTGCTCGTGGCACACCTCGACGGCGGCGTCGTGCGCGCCACCCAGGCGTACTGTCCTCACCAGAGGGTGGCGCTCATCGAGGGTGATCTCGACGGAACCACGCTGATGTGCAGCCAGCACCTCTGGGAATTCGATCTCAGCACCTGCCGGGGCATCAACCCCGACGATGCGGAGATCGCCAACTACCCGGCCGAGATCCGAGGTGACGAGGTCTTCGTCGATCCCGACGGCGACTCGCCGAAAACCGCCAGACCATAGGAAAGGGTTAGAACAACATGGTTGCAATCAACTGTGACATGGGCGAGGGCTACAGCATCTACGAGTGCGGCGACGACGAGGGCATCATGCCGTACCTCGACATGGCCAACGTTGCCTGCGGCTTCCACGCCTCGGACCCCAACGTCATGCAACGAACCGTCAGGCTGGCCAAGCGCCACGGCGTCACGGTGGGCGCGCACCCCTCCTACCCCGACCGGCAGGGGTTCGGTCGTCGGGCCATGGCCATGGATCCCGAAGAACTCACCGCCGCGGTCATCTACCAGGTTGGTGCCCTCAGCGGGTTCCTGGCCGCCGAAGGGATGCAGCTCGGCTACATCAAGGTCCACGGTGCCCTCTACGGCCAGGCAGCCCGCGACCCCGAGGTGGCCGCCGCCATCGCCGGTGCCGCCGATGCCTTTGACACCCCCCTCATGGGCATGGCCAACACCGTGCACGAGGAGGTCTGGGGTTCCAGGCCCCAGGGCTTCTTCGCCGAGTACTACACCGATCTGGAGTACCGGCCCGACGGCAACCTGATCATCACCCGGGAGCACGCCGCCGTCGATCCCGTCAAGGCCGCCACAGCCGCCGTCAGGGCGGTCACGGAGAACGTGGCGGTGGCCAACGACGGGACCGAGATCCCGATGCGGGCCGACGTCGTCTGCGTCCACTCCGACACTCCGGGCGCGGTCGAGTTGGCCGTCGCCGTCAGGACCGCTCTCACGCCGTACCTGTCATGAGCCAGATCGCAGAACTCGTCGCCGCGATGGACGCCTACTTCGATGGCATCCACCACGGCGACACCGAATTGCTGGGATCGGTGCTGCACCCCGACATCCGTCTGGTCTGCCGCCGGGACGATCTCTCCATCGGCAGGGACGAGTACCTGGCCCTCGTCGGTGGCCGGCCCTCCGCGGCGGCACGGGGTGACGCCCGCTACGACGAGGTGCTCGCCGTGAGCACGCAAACCCCGTCCACCGCCCATGTTCGGGCCAGGCTGGCCTACCTTCCCAAGGTGTTCACCGACGAGTTGGTGTTCGTCCGCGAGAACGGAAGTTGGCAGATCATTTCCAAGGTCTGGGACTACACCCTGGAGCCGGCGCCGGCGGAGGGCGGCGAGGCCACCACGACCGGCGGGGGGCAGCGATGACGATGGACATCAGGTCGCCGATCCCGGGTGTGTTCTACCGTCGCCCATCGCCGGAGGCCGACCCGTTCGTCGACGTCGGCAGCCCGGTCGAGGCCGACACCGTGGTCGCTCTCGTCGAGGTCATGAAGCAGTTCTTCGACGTGCCCGCCGGCGTGACAGGGACGATCGCAACCGCCGAGGTGGACGACGCCGAGATGGTCGACGCCGGCCAGGTGCTCTTTACCGTCAACCGATGAGCCGCCGACCGTTGAAACGGGTGCTCGTGGCCAACCGCGGCGAGATCGCCATGCGGGTGATCCGGGCCGCCGAGGAACTAGGGCTCGACACGGTCGCCGTCTACTCCGAGGCCGATCGGGACGCCGGCCACGTCCGCCTCGCCACGGACGCGGTCGAGATCGGACCCCCGCCGGCGGCGAAGAGCTACCTCAATGCCGACGCCATCCTCGACGCCGCCGCTGTGTCGGGTTGTGACGCCATCCACCCGGGCTACGGCTTCCTGTCGGAGAACGCGGCGTTCGCCGCCCGCTGCCGCGACGAGGGATTCCGGTTCGTGGGACCCCAACCCGAGGCCATCTCGCTGATGGGCGACAAGGCGGCAGCGCGCGAAACGGCGGCGTCGGTCGGTGTACCGGTCGTGCCCGGCACACCGGGCGGGGTCGGCTCCGCCGATGAGGCGACCGTGGCCGCGGCTCGGGTCGGCTTCCCGTTGCTGATCAAGGCGGCGGCCGGTGGTGGAGGCCGCGGCATCAGGACCGTGGAACGGGCCGGCGATCTCGCTGCGGCGATCACGGCGGCCCGCAACGAGGCCCGGGCCGCGTTCGGTGACGACACCGTGTACCTCGAGCGCTACATCAGCAGGGCCCGCCACGTCGAGGTGCAGGTGTTCGGCGATGGCGTCGACGCCGTTCATCTCGGGGAGCGGGAGTGTTCGCTACAACGCAGGCGCCAGAAACTCATCGAGGAAGCCCTCGCCCCCAACCTGAGCCCCGCAGTTCGGGCAGGTCTTCACGAAGCGGCCGTCGCCTTGGCCAACGCCGTCTCCTATGAGGGGGCCGGCACTGTGGAGTTCCTCGTCGATACTGCCACCGACGACTTCTTCTTCATCGAGATGAACACCCGGATCCAGGTGGAGCACCCCGTCACCGAGATGGTCTGCGGGCTGGACCTGGTGCGCGAGCAGTTCCGTCGGGCCGGCGGTCTCCCTCTCTCGTTCAGCCAGGACGACGTGGCGCCGCGGGGTGCGGCGATCGAGATGCGCATCAACGCCGAGGATCCGGCCAACGGCTTCATGCCCTGCCCGGGAACGATCAGTGACATCGATCTGCCGGCGGGTCCCGGCGTCCGGGTGTCGACGGCGGTACGAGCGGGCAGCGTGGTGTCGCCCTTCTACGACTCCCTGATCGCCAAGATCATCGTGTGGGACCTCGACCGGCCGGCCGCGCTGGCCAGGGCCCGGCGGGCGATGCGCGAGCTGCGCATCGAAGGCGTCAGGACCACCGCCCCGCTGATTCGCGACCTTCTCTCGGCCCCTGAGGTCGTCGATGGCACCTACGACACCGGTTTCGTCGAGCGCCGGCTCGGCATGTGAAAGGGGATCCAAGGTGAACACCCGCCAACCCACCACCCGGCGCAGTTTCGGCGGCGACGACCACATCTACGTCGAACTCGACGAGGAGATGAACCTCGCCGCCAACTTCAAGGTGATGGCCATCACCTCCACGCTGACCGACCGCAGCATCGACGGCGTGATCGACATCTGCCCGGCCAACGCCTCCTATCAGGTGCGATTCGATCCCGATCTCATCGCGCCGCCGGCCCTCGTCGGCGAACTCGCATCGATCGAGGCCGAGGTTGGCGACGGCACCCGGTTCGATCTCCACACGAACATCGTCGAGGTTCCCGTCCTGTACAACGACCCGTGGACCCGCGAGACCTTGATGAGATTCCGCTCGCACCACCAGGACCCCGACGGCACCGATCTCGAGTACGCCGCCCGGATCAACGGCTTCGACACTGTCGAAGGCTTCATCGCCGCCCACTCGGGTTCGCCGTGGTTCACCTCGATGGTCGGCTTCGTGGCAGGGTTGCCGTTCCTCTTCCAGATGGTGCCCCGGGAGCGCCAACTCGAGGTCCCGAAGTACCTCACACCGCGGACCGACACCCCCCGCCAGACGATCGGTCACGGCGGTTGCTTCGGGTGCGTCTACTCGGTGCGGGGAGCCGGCGGCTACCAGATGTTCGGCATCACCCCCGCCCCGATCTACGACCCGACCCAAACCCACCCCGATTTCGACGACTTCATGGTGTTCTTCAAACCGGGGACCATCGCCAAGTTCGAGCCCATCGACCGGGAGACCTACGACGAGTTGACGGCCCGGGTCGAGGCCAAGCAGTTCCGGTTCAAGCAGGTACCCGTGCAGTTCTCGTTGGGCGAGTTCCTGGCCGATCCCGACGACTACAACCGCGGTCTGATGGAGGTCCTCGATGGGAGTTAGCGTCCTCAACGCCGGGATAGCCACCACCGTGCAGGACACCGGCCGGCCCGGCTACTACAACGTGGGCATCCCGCCGTCGGGATCGCTCGACCAGTACTCGTCCATCGCGGCCAACCTTCTGGTCGGCAACGACGAAGGCGCGGCCGTTCTGGAGTGCACCTACATGGGACCCGAGTTGCGCTTCGGTCGGCCGACCACCGTGGCGGTGACCGGCGCTGATCTTCCCGCGAAGGTCAACGGCGAGCCCCGGCCCGCCTGGGAGAGTTTTACCGTCGACGAGGGCGACGTGCTGTCGTTCGACTTCCTCCGGGCCGGGGCCCGGGCCTACATCGCTGTCAGCGGCGGCCTCGACGTGCCGGTGATTCTCGGCAGCCGCTCGACGTACGCGTCGGGATCGCTCGGCGGGTTCGGCGGCCGACCCCTCGCCCCCGGTGACGAGCTCCCGGTCGGTCCCCACGGCGGGGCGCCGGCCGGCCGGTCCGTTCCCGAGTCGCTGCGCAGCATCCACCCGCGCCATCGCGAGATCAGGGTGATGATGGGTCTCTACGACCATCGCCTCACGGAGGCCGGCCGCCGGACGTTCCTCGAAACCGAGTGGCGCCTGACCGCCGTCGCCGACCGGACCGGCTTCCGCTATCAGGGAGCCGCACTGGAGTTCCGCGACCGGGTTCCCCCGTTCGGGGCCGGAAGCGATCCGTCGAACATCGTCGACGCCCCGTACCCCATCGGTTCCATCCAGATTCCCGGCGGCATCGAACCGATCGTGCTGCACCGCGACGCCGTTTCGGGTGGTGGCTACGTCATGGTGGCCACCGTCATCAGTGCCGACATGGATTTCGTCGGTCAGTCAGCGCCCAACATCACGACGCGGTTCGTGGAGGTTGACCTCGACACCGCACTTCTGGCCCGCCGCGACCGGACGGCACGGATCGAAACCCTCCGCGAGGCTGTCCGCTAGGTGTGACAACCGGGGAGCAATCCTCAGTGGCCGATGAAACCTTCGGCGGCGCGGCGCAGGAAGCGGAGTTGGTGGCTCTCGGCGAGCAGTTGCCCGTCGGGCGACCATGCCCGGGCCGTCTCGTCCACGTGACCGGCCACTGACGCCGAGGTGTGCAACTCCACGAGCACGGGGGCACCTGTGCTGGCGGGCGCCGGCAGGGGAGCGCGGACGTATGCGGTGAGGGTGATGGTGCCGGCCAGGTGGGGGTCGTTCACACGCCCGATGGCTACGGGAGGGACCACGTCGCAGACCATGAGTAGCAGCGATAGGTCGATCTCCGTGGAGAAGTTGGGACGGACCCACACCAGGACACTGCTGTCGCCCCGGTGGACTTCCCGCTCCTCGAACAGCTCAAAAACCGGCAGCGCGAAGATGCGCGGCCCGGCGCGAGGGCTCTCGTCGAACGGCACCACGTCGGGCATCGTCCGGTTGGTGAACTCCGTTCCGTCCTGATCGGTGGCGGCGGTGGCCAGGAAGAGCGCTGCCGGCTTGTCCCCCGACGAGAGCCTCCCCGACAGGAAGGACACGGACCGTCCCGACTGCTCCGTCGTCACCTCGATCCGCATGTGCCCCACCGGGGCCGGCCGTAGGAACTGCATCGTGATGCTGCGAAGCGGCCGGGCGGCGTCGCCCACCGCCGCTTCGCAGGCGAGGGCGGCAAGGCTCACGAGGTAGCCGCCGAAGAGGCCGTTGAACCCCCACCAGGACTTGTCGGCGTCGTGACCGTAGACGCCGTTGCCGAGGTCTTCGAGAATGAGGTTGCCCGGATCGTGCACGGCTGGCCAGCGTAGGAGGCGCGACGCCGTTTGCCCGGTGCCCGATGTCCGGTGCCGACCCTGCGGGTCTCGGGCTGACCAATTGCCGGGATCTTTCGCGTGCCGGAGCGCGCTCCCGTCATGTCGGAGCGTCCGTCCGCCGCGCCGGTGGTCCGGCTCGGGTGGATTCTCGCCTGCTCCGGCGGATGCGGCATCACCGTCTCGGGCGACCCGGGTTGGGTTCAGGTCGTGTCGGAGCGCCGGCCCTCCGCGGTAGTTGGGTGCGTTCCCGCCGCCGACAGCAGGCCCTTGGTGCCGGAACCCCAGAGACTACCGGAATCCCAGAGACTATTCGACATTTCTTGAAACATATGGTACTTGACTTATATTGCTATATTGATCACATGCTGGTGCCCCTCTCGTGCGTGGTGTGCGGCACGGCGGACGTGCTGCTCTGCGGGGCCTGTGTCGCCGGCCTGACACCGGCGCCGCCGCTCCCGCCACCGTTGGGTGCCGACGGGGCCCGGGCGTTGTTCACCTACGACGAGGTGGGAAGCAGCGTGATCGGTGCTCTCAAGTACCGCAACGGGCATCGTCTGGTGCGTCTGCTGGGGCCGCAGATGGCCGTGATCGCCCCGGGTGGCAGCGACGTGGTGACGTGGGCGCCGGCCACGCCCGCCAACCGTCGCCGCCGGGGCTACGACCAGGGGGAGCTGTTGGCACGGGAGTTGGCTGGTCGCCTGGGAATCCCCTGCATGCGGCTACTGCTGCGCGGACGTGATCGCGCCCAGACGTCCCGCAGTCGTGCCGGGCGTGCGGCCGGCCCCCGTCTGCGCTGTCGCGGCCCGGTGCCGGAGCGGGTGCTGGTGGTTGACGACGTATTGACCACCGGCGCCACTCTGGCTACCGCAGCCCGCCAGTTGCGCCGTGGCGGAGCGGCCGTCGTGGAAGTCCTGACGGTCGCCTGGACACCCCCGCCCGGCTACGACGACTGAATCCCGCGGCCGCCACACCCTGTTCTACTGGTCATGGTTGGGCGGATTGTCAGCCCGCGGCTCAGCCGTTCCCCAGGCGGTCGCGGCGCTGCCAGCAGGAGTGGTGCCAGTGCCGCCGCAGGTCGGGGGACTCGAGCGGCACGACCACCAGGTGGCCCAACCCGGGCGGGATCGTGTTGTTGCAGCCGCCGCAGAGGTAGTTCTTGAGGGCCTGGTACGGCTGGATGCGCCGCACCTCCGTCGTCTCGCTTTGCGTATTCATCCCCACAGCCCCCAGATCACGAGCAGTACGCAGACGGCCAGACCCAAGCCCACGTAGAGGTAGTCCGTGCGGCGCCGACGCCATCGCCTCGTGGGATCGAACCCCATACCACTCCTCCGCCACCCTGACCGGCGTCCGCCTCGGGTGCAATGAATGAAGGCTACGGAATCTCGATGGCTCCGGCGACCAGCTTGTAGCAGTCGTTGCCTTGGCGCGCGAACGGTTCCCCGAGACTGATCGTCAGGTACCACTCCGATGATGACCTTCCTAGTGGGAGAGCATCCTCGAACGTGTTCGGCAGGTCGTAAGTGGTTCCGGCGTAGGTGAAGGTGGCTCGAAGCTGAGTCGGGTTGTACTCCGACCAGTCGAACATCGGTTCAGCAACCTTGACGAGCGCCAGCGATTCCGTCACACCCTCACGCTGGACTTCTTCCCAACTGACGCTCCGAGAAGTAGTCCCGACGATGGATGGCTTGTCGTAGGCGCAGCCATCCAGGAAGCTCGCAACGTCGGCAAGATCTCTACTGCGGAGGAGTTGCCACTGCTCGTCGGTGATCAGCCGGTTCTCAGGTTGGTGTGGTCGAGGCTCGTCTCGCTCCACGCTGAAGCGGACGACATCGAGTGGCCGTACCGGACGTCCCGCGTCGAGCCGGCAGTCCGATTCTGCGAGGGCTCCGTCCTCGGTAGCCGATACAGGCCGCACCCAGGTGCCGTCTGTGAGGACGCCTGCCACGCAGCGCCTTCCGTGCTTCCGCGAGTTCGCGAGGCACAACATCTCGATCTCGGCCATCGTTGTTGCTCAGGCGGCCACGGTGTCCGCTCGGGGAAGGTGCACGGCGACGACATCATCCCAGTGGTCGCCGAGGTACTCCACGACGAGCCGCCGGTGGCAGCGGTCGGCGGTGTGCTCGCTGCACAGGAGCGCCGTCCGCCGACCGAACAGGTCCGGGGAGAGTTCGTTCTCGATCCTTCGTTCGGCCATGAGATCGACGAAGCGCTCCGCGTAGTCGTCCCAGCTCAACTCCTTGTTCCTGTATCCCTTGAGGAGTTCCCCGGTGGGTGCCAACAGGTTGGGTTCGTGGACGTACTCCGCACTGCAGAGATGGTCAAGGAAGTACCGGAGATCGTCTCGTTTGGCGAACCCGGAGAGCTGACCGGTGTTGTTCAGACGCACGTCGATGAGCCGCCTGATGCCCTCGGCTCTCAGGAGGCCAAAGAAGCTCTCCGCGGTGTGTTGGGTGAAACCGATCGTGCAGATCTCCACGGTGTCACCTCCCCGGGGTCGACGATGGTCAACTGTTCGGGTCTGTCGGTTGCCCGTATGTGCTGCAGCAACACCTGCGGTTCCCTCCGGCGCAGTGCCCGACCGATCAGCAGGCTGCGATGACACTCGACCGGGTCCTCCTCGCTGCACATTATTGCCACCCGGTAGCGCTCGGCACCTCCCAGTAGGCGGTCGAGGCCGTCGCGGAACCGCTCGGTCTCGGCGAGCCTGTCGTACCGCACGTGACCGGCTTCGTCGTATCTTCGCAGACGCGGGGTTGGGGGCCGGAGATTGGGGCTGCGACGCGAGCCTGCAGGACAGATGCGCACCCGACATCCGCTGGAGGCGGGGCACGTTGGTCGTTGAATGTGGACGATATTACAGTATAGTTCAATAAGTATCGGAGTATCCTTGGTGTTGCTCCCCCTTTTTCTGATCTCTTGGCGGGTCGCTTCGTGCCGTCGCCCGCCGCAGACATCGTTCGAGACCAGGAGGGAGTTCCGCGATGATGGCGACCATCCCATCGGCCATCCTGCAAGGGGTTACGGGGCAGGCCGTGGACGTGGAGGTCCATGTATCCGACGGCCTGCCGGGCTTCAGCATCGTGGGGCTGCCCGACGCCTCCTGCCGGGAGTCCCGCGATCGGGTCCGCGCCGCGCTGCTGTCGACCGATCTCCCGTGGTCGCCGAAGCGCGTCACCGTGAATCTGGCGCCCGGCGGGCTGCGCAAGGAGGGCGCCGGTCTGGACCTCGCCATCGCGATCGCCATGCTGGTGGCCCAGGAGGAACTGCCGGCCGCGGCGGTGGAGGACTTCGCCTTCATCGCCGAGTTGGGCCTCGACGGCTCGCTGCGGCGGGTGCCGGGGACGCTCAGCATGGTCGACGCCGTGGCCGGCCGCCGGGTCGTGGTCGCCAACGAGGCGTACGCGGAGGCCCGTTTGAACGGCGAGCGTGAGCCCTACTGCGCGGCCACGCTCGAGGAACTGGTGAAGTGTCTGAAGGGCGAGGTGCCGTTCGCCCTCCCGCTGCTGCCGCCCCCGGAGCCAGTTGTGTGCAGCGATGAGAACCTCAGAGACGTGCGCGGCCAGCTGCTGGGGCGCCGGGCGTTGGAGATCGCCGCCGCGGGCGGGCACCACCTGCTCATGATCGGACCGCCCGGCGCAGGCAAGACGATGCTGGCCCGGCGCCTGCCGGGACTTCTGCCTCCGCTGGACAGAGAGGCGGCGCGGGTGGTCACCCGCGTCTACTCCGCCGGTGACTTCGGGGTGCCCACGAGCGAACTCATTACCCGGCCCCCGTTCCGGGCGCCCCACCACAGTTCGACGATGGTGGCGCTGGTGGGGGGCGGATCCCGCACGCTGCGCCCCGGGGAGATCAGCGCCGCCCACGGGGGCGTCCTGTTTCTCGACGAGTTGGGGGAGTTCTCCCCGGTGGTGCTGGACGCCCTGCGCCAGCCGCTGGAGGAGGGCGTGATCCGCGTCAGCCGGGCCGTGGGTTCGGTCACGTTCCCGGCGGAGTTCGTGCTGGTGGGGTCCATGAATCCCTGCCCGTGCGGGCAGGCGGGCGGGCCGGGTCAGTGCCGCTGCGGTGACGCGGCCCGGATGCGCTACGCACGGCGGTTGTCCGGGCCGCTGCTGGACCGCTTCGACATGCGTCTCTTCGTGCACCGGCCCTCCGCCGACGATCTGTTCAGGGGTGAGCCGGGGGAGCCCACCGCCGCTGTGCGGGAGCGGGTTCTGGCAGCCCGCGCCAAGGCGGAGAACCGCGGCGTGCGCTACAACAGCGCCCTGGGGGCGGCCGCTCTCGAGCGGGAGGCGCCGCTGGTGGGCGAAGCGGCCCGGTTGGCCGAGCGGGCGGTGGCCTCCGGGCAACTCAGCGCGAGGGGCCTGCAGCGGGTGCGCTGCGTCGCTCTGACGATCTGCGACCTGGACGGGCGCTCACCGCCCCTGAGGGGCGCGGACGTAGCCCTGGCGCTGCAACTGCGGAACAACCCGGTGGCCCTCGACCGCTCCTACGCCGGCAGCCATGTGTCCTGACGCCGTCGAACCGGGTGCCGGCACGGGGGAGGACAACGTCGCCGCGGAACTCGGTGACGAGGCCTACCTGGCCGCGTTGGCGAGCCTCGCTGGGATGGGGCCGGCGCGCCTGGACCGAATGCTGGCGCGCTGGCCACCGGCGGAGGCGTGGCGGGTCCTGGCCGACGGCAGGGCCGCCGAGGCGGTCGGGGCGGCCCGGGTCGGTGACCGGATAGCGCAGCGTTGGGTGCGCGACGCCGCTCGGGCCGACCCGGTGCTGATTCACCGCCGGCATGCCGATGCCGGCGTGACGGTGACGCGCCGCGGGGCGCCGGGCTATCCGGCCCGGCTGGCCCACGATGCCGAACCTCCGGCGGTGCTGTTCCGGCAGGGCTCTGCTGAGTTGCTCCAGCGCCCGACGGTCACCATCGTGGGTACCCGGCGCTGTACCCGTTACGGCGCGGACGTGGCCTTCGACCTGGCGAAGGCGGCAGCAGCACACGGTGTGACCGTTATCTCGGGCCTCGCTGTGGGGATCGACGCGGCCGCCCACGCGGGCGCCCTGGCCGCCGACGAGGCGCCGCCCGTGGGTGTCGTGGGTAGCGGTCTGGACCGCATCTATCCCCGCGAGAACGCTGTGCTGTGGAAGATGGTGGCCCAGCGCGGCCTGCTGCTCTCCGAGGCGCCGCTGGGTGCACCGCCCGAACGCTGGCGTTTCCCGGCGCGCAACCGGATCATGGCCGCGCTGGCCGACGTATGCGTCATCGTCGAGTCCCACGCCGACGGCGGCGCCATGGGGACGGCCACCGAGGCGGCACGGCGGGGGCGGACCGTTGCCGCAGTGCCGGGACCGATACGCAGCCCGGCCTCCGCCGGATCCAATCGACTCATAGCCGAGGGGGGCGGGATTCTGTGCGACGTCGAGGACCTGCTCGTTCTGCTTGACATCGAGCGGACGAAGCTGCCCTCCTGGTCGGCCGATCCGGGACAGGGCAGCGCGGACGCGCCCGCCGGGGACGTCCCCGACGCGGCAGCGGTGGCCGTTCTGGATGCCTTCGACTGGATGCCCGCCACGCTGGAGTTGCTTGCCGCCCGCACGGGGTTGGATCTTGGTGATCTCTCGTGGCAACTCGAGAAGCTTGCCGCCGCGGGCCTTCTGGTGCAGCGGGGACTCTGGTACGAGCGCTGTAGTGCAGCGGGGCGGGCGTGACATCCACCGGCCCACTTGACGGCGATTGGTAGCCTGACGTGCATGTCCACGTGGGAGCCGGAAGAGTTCTGTACTTCGCTCGTGCGGCTGGCGCCCTCCACGGTCGCCGTGTATCGGCGAGATCTGGCCGCCTTCTGCGACTGGGCCGCCCGGAACTCCCTGGCCGCGCCGCAGGAGGTCACCCGACGGGATTTGCGGCGTTACCTGGCGGGGCTCAGCAGGGACGGGTACGCCCCCCGAACGGTGGCCCGCAAGGCGTCGCTGCTGCGCCGCTACTTCCGCTGGGCCGAGCAGTCCGGGCGCTGCGGGACCGACCCCTGCGTCGGACTGTCCACGCCGGCGGGGACGGCCCGCCTGCCCGAGGTCCTGTCGGAGCGCGCGCTCGACGCCTTGCTCGCCGGGAACGGACCGCGCACGGCCGGCGACTCCCCGCTGCGCCGCCTGCGCGACGACGCCGTCTTGGAGTTGCTGTACGGCAGCGGCCTGCGCGTGGCCGAGTTGTGCGCCCTCTGTCCGGCGGACCTGGATCTGCCGCAGGCCAGGGTGCGTGTCACGGGCAAGGGCAACAAGCAGCGCCTACTACCGCTGTCCGAGCCGGCGGTGAGCGCAGTACGGCGCTACCGGGAGGCGCACCGGACGGCCGGCGAAGCGGGCGCCGAGGCCGTTCTCGTCGAGGACGGGCCATTGTTCCGCAACCAGCGCGGCAACCCGCTGAGCCCGCGCGACGTGCGGCGCATCCTGGACCGCCGGGCCGCCGAGCCGACCCACCCGCACGCCCTGCGCCACACGTTCGCCACGCACCTCCTCGACGGCGGCGCCGATCTCCGGTCGGTGCAGGAGTTGCTGGGGCACGAGAGCCTCGGCACCACCCAGATCTACACCCACGTCAGCCGCCGCCGGCTGCGCTCGATCATCGAATCGGCCCACCCGCGGGGCTGAGCACCGCCGGTACGCCCGGTTGGTCAACTTCGAGGCACCCGCCATTGCCGCAGACGCCTTCCGCACGCTGCGGGTGGCGCCGGGACCGCGTGGCCGGCTGTCTCGGAGTGCTCGTTGCCCTCGCCGCGATCCCAGCCGGCGTTGCCCTCGGGATGGCCGCGCCCGTCGGTGCCCAGCCGCCGCCCGACGAGCCCCGACCCCCGTCGCCACCCTCGCCGCAGCAGCCGCCGATCGAGCCCCCGCCGCGGCCCCCCATCGTGCCGCCACCCGAGCCGGTTCCGCTCTCAGGCCCGCAGGAACCTGCTGGCTTTGTGGTGTACCGTCCACCCGTCGACGCCCCGGTGGTCGACTCGTTCCGGCCTCCCGCCGGCTTCGCCGGCCCCGGCAACAGGGGCTTGGAGTACGCAACCCGCCCGGGCTCGGCCGTCCGGGCCGCGGCGCCGGGCGTGGTGACATTCGCGGGTCCGGTTGGCGGCGGCCGCCACGTCACCGTGCTGCACCCCGACGGCGTGCGCACGAGTTATTCGTTTCTCCGCAGCGTCGCCGTGCGGGCCGGCCAGCACGTGTCCGCCGGGAGGATCGTCGGCACGGCGGGCACCTCTTTCCACTTCGGCGCGCGGATCGGGCAGGCGTACGTCGACCCGGCGGTTCTGCTCGGCCAACTCCGGCGCGCCCGGCTGGTATCCGTGGACCTGTTCGAGTGACCGGCGGCCGAGCCTGCCCCGTCCCGGCGCCCGACGCTTGGGAGCCCGCGGCAAAGTGGAGAGCCGGAGCCGGCCGGTAGACTCCCCGGCGGCCCTCGGGCCTGTCAGATCCGACGATTTTCTGTTCGTGCCCTCCCACGGTCGCCCTCGCGGTGCCGGGCGCGGACTGTGAGCGAAACCGCTGGGAAGGAGACCATGGCACCTGTTGTGACCATGAGCCAGTTGATCGAAGCCGGTGTCCACTTCGGGCACCAGACCAGGCGCTGGAACCCCAAGATGAAACGCTTCATCCACGGGGACATCGCCGGCATCTACATCATCGATCTGAAGCAGACTCTTGCGCTCATCGAGGCGGCCTACACGTTCGTGCGCGACATGGTGGCCGACGGCGGCACGCTGCTGTTCGTCGGTACGAAGAAACAGATCCAACCCAGCGTCGAGGTGCATGCCAAGCGTTGCAACATGCCCTACGTGAACCAGCGCTGGTTGGGCGGCACGCTCACCAACATCGAGACGATCTTCAAGCGCGTCCGCAAGATGCAGGAGTACCAGCGCATGCGCATCTCCGGAGGCTTCGACGCCATGCCGAAGAAGGAGGCGCTCAGCCTGCAACGCGAACTGGCAAAGCTGGAGCGCAACCTGGGCGGCATCGGGCAGATGGACACCCCACCGGAAGCGGTCTTCGTGCTGGACACAAAGACCGAGCACATCGCCGTGAGCGAGTCCAACAAGTTGCGCATCCCCCTGATCGCTGTCGTGGACACCAACTGCGACCCCGACGTTGTGCAATACGTGATTCCGGGCAATGACGACACCATCCGGGCCGGCGAGTTGATGTGCCGCATCATGGGCGACGCCGTCGTCGAGGGTCGCAGGATTGCCGAGGCGCGGGGCAAGGTTGCGCCGACACCGCAGCGCACCGAGGCCGAGGAGGCCGAGGTGGCCCGCCGGCAGGCGGCCGCGGCCGCGGCCGCGGCCGCGGACATGCGCGAGCGGGAGGCCAGGGTGGCCCGTTCGCTGGAGGAAGCCCAGGCGAGCCCGAGCCAAGCACCCGATCCGGAGCAGATGGAGGCATCGGCGCCGTCCGACACCGGAGCCGAACCCGCTACCGAACCCCCGGAGGAGGTTGCGACCACCGGGAGTTCCGTCGCCGCCACGGCCGGCGAGGAAGGTTGAGCAGCGACATGGTTCAGGTATCGGCCAGGGAGGTCAAGGCGCTCCGCGACGCCACCGGCGCCGGCATGATGGATGCCAAGCGCGCCCTTGTGGAGGCCGCCGGCGACGCAGTCGGGGCGGCGGAGGTACTGAAGCGCAAGGGGTTGGCGAAGGCCGCCGAACGCGCCGCCCGTGATGCCGCCGAGGGGGCCATCGCCATCGTGGAGGGCGACGGCGCCGCCGCATTGGTGCATCTGCGCTCGGAGACGGATTTCTCCGCCAAGGCCGAAGACTTCCTGGCTTGCGTGCAGGACATTGCCGACGCCGTCCTGGCCGGGGGCCCGGAGGCGGCTGCGACCTTCGCCGACCGAATCGACGGCCTGCGCCTCGTCAAGAAGGAGAACATCTCCCTCGGAACCGTGACGCGGATCACCGCCGGCGAGGGAAACCTGCTGGACACCTACCTCCACCGCCAGGACGGGCGCGGTGTGAACGGCGTGATCGTGGAAGGGTCGGGTGTGGACGCCGAGACTCTCCATCAGGTCTCGCTGCACGTTGCCTTCGCCAAACCCCGGTTCCTACACCGCCAGGAGGTGGCCGCCGACGAGGTTGAACGCCAACGCGCCTCGGTGCTGGAGATCACCAAGGCGGAGGGACGCCCCGAGCAGGCATGGGACAAGATCACCGAGGGCCGCCTCAGCGGCTGGTTCCGCGAGAGCGTGCTGCTGGAACAGGGTCTGCACGGCGACAAGGTGTCCGTGGCGCAAAGTATCGGCAACGGCGAGATCGTACGTTTCGAGCAGGCCTACCTGGGATAGCGATGGGTCGCTGGGGCCGGGTCCTGCTGAAGGTCTCCGGCGAGGCTTTTGCCGGCCCGCAGGGCTATGGCATCGATGCCAGCACGGCTGCCGCCATCGCCGGCGAGATCACGTCGGTGCGCGAGCAGGCCGGCGTCGAGATGGCCGTGGTCGTGGGCGGGGGAAACATCTGGCGCGGCGAAGAGCACCCCGGCATGGACCGCGCCCAAGCCGACTACATGGGCATGCTGGCTACTCTCATCAACGCCTTGGCCCTGCAGGACGCCCTCGAGCGCCTCGATCAGCCGACCCGCGTTCAGACCGCCATCCACATGGCCCAGATCGCCGAGCCGTACATCCGCCGGCGGGCGATCCGCCACCTCGAGAAGGGCCGCGTGGTGATCTTCGGCGCCGGCACGGGCAACCCGTTCTTCACGACCGACACTGCTGCGGCTCTACGGGCCGTGGAGGTGGAGGCCGAGGCACTGCTGAAGGGGACGCACTCGGGCACCGACGGCATCTACACCGATGACCCCCGCGCCAATCCGGATGCGGTCAAACTGGAGCGGATCTCCTACATCGACCTCGTCAGCGGCGGCCTGCGCGCGATGGATGCGACCGCCGCCACTGTGTGCATGGAGAACTCCATGCCGATCGTGATGTTCGACCTCATGGAGCCCGGGAATGTCCTGTCCATCATCGAGGGTCGTCCGATAGGTACCATCGTGACTTGAGAGCAGGCTGTAGCACACCCAGGCGAGTGCCCCATGAGTGAAGAGTTGATCGAGATCGTCCTCGACGAGGCGCGTGAGCGGATGGAGGGGGCCGTGACGCACACCCGCAGGGAGTTCAGCGGCGTGCGCACCGGGCGCGCCAGTTCAGCCCTGGTGGAGCGGCTCACCGTCAACTACCACGGAGCGGACGTGACCTTGCAGCAGATCGCCGGGTTCAGCGTCCCCGAGGTGCAGCAACTGGTCATCTCTCCTTACGACAAGCGCTCTATTGAGGCCATCCAGAAGGCCATCCAGCGAGCCGACCTCGGGTTCAACCCCAGTAGCGACGGATCGGTCGTTCGCCTGCACTTCCCGCCGCTCACCGAGGAGCGCCGCAGGGACCTGGTGCGCGTTGTGCGTTCCATGGCCGAGGCCGGTCGCGTGGCGCTGCGCAACACCCGCCGCTCGGCGCGCCACGACCTCGACGAACTGAAGCGGGACGGCGACATCTCCGAGGACGACAACCGGCGCGGGGCCAAACGTCTCGACGGCCTTACCCATGAGCAGGAAGAGGCGATAGGTGCGGCCTTGGAGGCCAAGGAAAACGAACTGATGCAGGTCTGACAGAGGAGATTGCCGTGGACCGAGACAATCCTTACGACCCCGAGGGGGAGAACGACTGGGGGACTTCCGGCACTGAGCCGTACGGCGACTTCGGAGAGACCGCCGCCGATCCGGTTGGGGCCTGGACGCCGGAAGGTGGTGCCGATCCCGGTGACGGGACGGCCTGGGACACCTTCAGCGAGGGGAGCCCGGTCTGGGGGGCAACCGAGCCCGCCGACGGCGACCTCGACGTGGGCTACCTGACCGAGCAGCACCCTCAGGCCGCCGAGATCGGTGTTACCGACACCGCCGCGGGTGCCCGGTTCTTCGGCGAGGACTCCGACGACATGTGGCACACCTCCGCGGAGCCGGCGCCCATGGCCCTGGGAGGGCGCAGCCCCGACCGCAAGGTGGGAGTGGCCGTACTCACCGGACTGGTGCTCGGCGGCATTGCCATCGTGTGCTTCTGGCTCAGTTCGGTGCTCACGCTCATCCTGCTGTGCATCCTGCTGGTACTGGCGGCGGGGGAGTTTTTCGGCGCACTGCGTCAGGTGGGTTACCAGCCCGCCACCCTGGTGGGGCTGGCGACCTCGGTGGGACTGCCGGTGGCGATCTACTGGCGCGGCGCGGAGGCCTATCCCTTGGCCATCGGGCTCGCCACCATGGCCGCTTTATGCTGGCACCTCTTCGGCGTCACCTCCGAGCGGCCGGTGCCCAACGTAGCGGTGACGCTCTTCGGCGTGGGGTACGTGGCGGTGCTCGGCAGCTTCGGCGCGCTCATGCTGACCTACGACAAAGGCACCGGGCTGCTGTTCGGAGCGGTGCTGGCCACGGTGGCCTACGACACCGGTGCCTGGATCGTGGGCCGGATCTTCGGGCGTACCGCATTGTCGCGGGCGAGCCCCAACAAGACGGTGGAGGGTCTCATCGGCGGTGTGGTCATGGCAGTCGTGGTGACGGCGCTCGTTATGGGAGTCGGCCGTATCGACCCGTGGGGCGACAACCCCGGCTCCGTGTCGCACGCGCTGGTTCTGGGTGTCGTCGCCGCCGTTGCCGCCACGCTAGGCGATCTGTGCGAGTCGATGATCAAACGCGACCTGGGCGTCAAGGACATGGGCAACGCGCTGCCCGGCCACGGCGGTGTACTGGACCGCTTCGACGGCCTGCTGTTCGTCATGCCCGCCGTCTGGGGCCTGGCACTCATCATCGACGTCGTATAGCCCCGCCGGGCAGCGGGAGCAGGTTCCCGCTCGACCTGTTCCGTTATTCCGGCGGAACCCGGAATCCCCATGCCTGCCGCTTGGGGCCTGGCGCTGATAGTCGACATCGGGTAGCGCCGCCGGGCAGCGGGAGTAGATCCTCGCTCGACCTGTTCCGGTCTGCGGCTGATCTGTTCCGTCCTGCGGTCGACCTATCCGATGCTCCTATGGTTGTCAAGTCGTGTTTTTGGTGAGGTGGTTGTGGTAGCGGGTGGCGAGGTTGTGGTTGTGGTAGGTGCCGCGTTCGAGTGCGGAGATGCGGGTGGGGTGGGTGTTGAGTGCTGCGGCGGTGGCGGTGATGGTGGTGTGGGTTTGGAGGCGTCGTTGGCGCAGGTCGGTTCCGTGGGGCACGGGGGGCGGGTTGGTGAGGAGTTGGTGTATTTCGCGTGCGATGTGGCGTTTGAGGCAGCGGATGATGTCGCGGCGGGTTTTGCCTTCGGCGCTGCGCCGGTTGGCGTAGTCGCGGGTGCGTTGGTCGCAGGCGAGGCGGACCATGGTGATGCGCCAGAGGGCGTTGTTGGCTTGGCGGTTGCCGCCGCGGTTGAGTCGGTGGCGGGTGTGTTGGCCCGAGGAAGCTTGGACGGGGCTGGCGCCGCACAGCGCGGCGAAGGACGCGTCGCTGGCCATGCGGTGAGGGTTGTCGCCGGCGGCGACGAGCAGGGTGGCGGCTGTGTCGGCGCCGACGCCGAGCGCGGCGAGCAGGGCGGGGTTCGCCGCGGCGCACAGGCGTCGGAGTTCGGCGTCGAGTTCGGTGATCTCGCCGCTGAGCGCCTGGTGGCGTCGTGCGAGTGTGCGCAGCGCCCGTTTCGCAGCGGCGGTGACCTCCCCGGTGGTCGAGCTGGGGCGCAGGCGGGCGCAGGCGTCGACGAGGGCGCCGGGGCGCAGCCCGCCGAGCTGGTCTTTGAGCTGTTCGGGGGCGGTGACGAGGAGGCCGTGGATCTGGTTGATGGCGCTGGTGCGGGCCTTGAGCGCCGAGCGTCGAGCGACGTGCAGCATCCGGATTGCTGCCACCAGACCGTCGCCGCTTTTGGGTTGAGCTGTGGCTTCGCCGCACAGCGCGGCGCGCGCCGCGGCTTCGGCGTCGGCGGTGTCGGACTTGCCGTAGCGCCGCCGCGCCTGGCGGTTGGGACGGTTCACCTCCACCACCGCCACGCCCGCCGCGGCGAGGTGACGCGCCAGGCCGGCGCCGTAGCTGCCGGTGCCTTCCACGCCGACGAGCCTCAGCGGACCCCAGGACCTCAACCAGGCGACGAGTTCGCCGTAGCCGGCCACAGTCGCCGCGAACGACGCCGTGTCCAGCATCCGCCCCGCCCCGTCCACGGCTGCGGCGACGTGGTTGTCACGATGGGTGTCCACCCCACCGATCACTTCAACAGGTTTCTCCGACATAATGGTGCTGCCCTCCTTCGAGCAAACCAATGGGTCAAGGGCACCACCGGCCGGGACGGCGGACAGGACACTCAGGGTGTTCAACTCAAAGCTCCTATCAGGTCACGTCCGCCCGACCGGTCGGTGCGCATCCCCGACCAGCAACAGGCCGACAGATCGGAAACAAGGCACCAAGGCCAACATTCCGGAGGGTCAGACCCACCACCAATCGGGAACCCCAACAGTATGAGTGTCATTCCGGCGAAGGCCGGAATCCACTGTCCAGCGGCCCGACCTGCGCTGCCGGCGACTTACCGGCCGACGAGTTACTCAGCAGCCTCCCAGGTCTCCTCGTTGTCGGGCTCCATGCTGTCGGTGGATGCGGCCGGTGGGACGGGGGCGAGGTACCCGACGATCACGAGCAGGATGCCAACCCCGATGAACGACACCACTCGGGTGACCGCGCTCAGATTGGCGAGGTCGACAACGAACAACTTGATCACGACCACGGCCATGAAGGACGCGCTTGCCACCCACACGACTCGCCGGGCCAGACGCACGCCGACGACCATTCCCGACAATGCGATCAGAGCCCAGAGGATGGACAGCGAGGCTTGCAGCGTGGTGGATCGGGCCAACGATCCGAGGTTCCATGGCACGTCCAGCCAGTAGTGGATGGTCCGTGCCAGGGCCATCGTCAACACGACGACACCGGCGGGGGCCAGCGTCGGTGCCCAGCGAGCGTCCACCAGACCCCTGAATGCGTGGTCGCCTTCGGTGGAGGCACGCCGTCGCCAGGCGAACGCGACCACCACCACCGCAGCCGTCAGGAGTTCCAGCGGGTTCAGCAGGGGCAGGTAGGGGAGCGGCGGGGGGCGCCCGTCGAGGACGAGGTTCAGCACGAACAGGACCACCGCCAGCACGACCAGCACCGGGCCGGCGCAGGTCAGGACGTAGACGCGCCAATGCGCTCCCAGCGGCCACTTCACGAGGCGCTGCCCGCGCAGCGTGCCGCCGACGAGTAGCAGGACCGCGCCGAGCGCGGCCACCGGCGCCCACACACCGGCCGCGACCCGCCCGACCTGCCAGTGCACCTCGGCGCCGACCAGAACGGCGAGCACCCAGAAGCCGCCGACATGGAGTGTCGGCAGCAATCCGCGGAACACGCCGCCGCGCCGATGCAGGAAGACGTAGTAGGCGGGAAGCGACACCGACCATGCCGCCCATCCGTAGCGACCCAACGGATGTGACTGCAGTGCGAGTGAGAGGGGCAGCACCACGGCGAGGGTCGGGAGGAGAAGAATCCCGAGGGCGCCGAGGTGGGGCCATCTCGACCGTTCGGTCGCCATGGCCGCTGCCGTCAAGGACAGCATGACGAAAACAAACGATGCGGGGAGTTGCCAGTTCGGGAGCTGATAGGCGATCTCCCAGAGCCCGCCCGCGAGCCACCAGCAGATCCCCCAGGCGAGCGCCACCCCGGAGAAGGTGGGGTCGATGCCGCTGCGATCCCTCCAACGATGGAGCAGGCCACCGGAGAGGAGGCCGGTGAGCGCGAGCACGGCGGCGCCGGCGGCGTAGCGGTTCAGGATCGGCCAGGCTCCGTCGTGGTACGGCAGGGTCCCCGCCAGATGGATTGCGAACGAGACGCCGGCCAGCACTTGCAGCAGGGCGCCGCCGACGATGGGTAGCGCCCGGCTCCGGCGGCAGCCGAACCGGAGCAGCACGGCGCCCTGCAGCGCCCAGGCGACCGCGATGAAGTAGGTGTCGAGCGCCAACGGCACCGCAATGGCGATGAACGCCACGCCCAGGCCGGCATAGGCGTCCGCGAGCGGACGGCATTCCGCGCCGATGCGGCGGGCGAATCCGTACAGCGCGACGTGGAGCATGGCCAGCACCAAGGCGCTGATCGCCAGGGCGTCGCCCCTGTGGCCGATCAGGTACTGCAGGCCCAGACCCATGAACGGCGTGCTGAACACGAGCGGCGCGGTCCACGCCCCCCTGATGTTGGGTGCCTCCCGGACGGCGAACAACGGTGGCAGCGCCATGTACAGCAGTACGAATACGCCGATGAACGGCTGCACCGACGTCCAGTCGTCCTCGGAGTAACGGTTCAGGAGCCAGAACGCGGCGATCCCGAAGGTGAAGGCAAGACCGAGCAGGTTGAGTTCCGGCCACGTCTTGAACCAGGCCACTCCGAAGATCGCGGCGCTCAGGACGACATAGAAGCTGAACACGATGACGTGGTCGTCGGGCTGGGAGTAAGCGAGCACCGGCGCGAGGAACCCGCCGATGATGCCGAGGACCGCCAGGGTCCGCGAGTCCTGACGGACGGCGAGGACCCCCGCGCCGACCGTGATGACGATGACCGCTGACCCCGCCACCGCGCCCGCCAGGAGGTCGTACACCGCGTACGCGGCGTAGGTCGTCAGGTACAGCCCGGCGACCCCGATTCCCTGCAGGCTGAGGCCGTAGGTCCGGCGCCGGGATCGCAGGCGCCAGCCCAGAGCGAGCAGCCCCAGGCCGACCACGGCGACGGCGATCAGGCGCACCTCGATCGTCAGATTGATGATGCCCCGCTCGTTGGCCTCCCGTAGCAGGAAACCCAGCCCGACGAGGAAAACGAGAGCCCCCACTTTCACGGGCGCGTTGCCGGTCGTCAGCCATCTCTTGAGGGCGTCGGCCAGCTTCGTCAGCGGGTCGGGTGAGGTTCGGTAGGGGGTGACGGCATCGACGGATGTGCGCGGGTGTGCGTCGGCGCCGATCTCTCGCCCACCGATGGCTGCAGCGACCGGCTCCGGCGCCATCTGCTCTGGCTCAGCAACGTCGTCCCCGTCGTGAGTCTCCGCGGCGCGTGGAGCGGGAACGGCCCGACCGGCTCCGACGCTCGGCTCCGGTGCGGGCGCGGTACGCGCGTCCCAGGGGAACGCTGAGGGGTCCTGGGCTCCGATGCTCGGCTCCGGTGCGGGCGCCGCCGGCGCGTCCGGGGGCAACGGGGCCGGTCGTGTCTGCGGTCCCGGTGGCGTGTAGGCGGCCGGCGGCATGTCCGCCTGTGGCTTGGGTGGCGGTCCGGGTGGAGAAGCGGTTGGGCTCGGAGCCGCGGCCTGCCGGCTCCAGGTCTGGATCTCCTCGACGCGTTCGAGCCGTCGCCGCAAGCTCCTCACCCAGCCCAGGAGGAAGCCGACGGCGCCCCCCAGGAACAGCCCCGACACGCCGCCCGCCGCCGCGCCCAGCGCGGCGCAGACGGCGATGAACAGAACAGTCAGAAGTCGGTTCCCCCGCACTGATGCGTACTATACCGGTGGCACGCGGCCCGATCTGTCGGCGACTGATGTCCGGGTCGTTATCTGGGGTTGAACGCCACGACGTTGTCTCCGCGCCGACGGGCTCGGAGGTCGCCATCGGGCTGTTCCCGATGCCGGCGAGCATCCACTTGCATCGCCGTTCGCCGGGCGCTCTCGGCCGGTGCGGGGCCCGCCGGTACGCTTGGAGGTGAAGGAGGGCTATGGGCAACACCCTTGCCGTCATGGGGTCCACGGGCTCCATCGGCGTGCAGACCCTGGATGTCGTGGAAGCCTGCGCCGGGCGCTACGAGGTCACAGCGTTGGGCGCCGGCCGTTCGGTGGAGGCCCTGGCGGCGCAGGCCCGCGCCGTCCGCCCGCAGGTGGTGGCGCTGGCCGACGCGGACGGGGCCCCCCGCCTGGCCCGGCTGCTGCCCCCCGGCGTGGAACTGATCGCTGGCCCCGACGCCCTGGCAACCGCCGCGGCAACGGCGGACGTGGCGGTGAACGGCGTGGTGGGTTTCGCCGGGCTGCCGGTGACCCTGGCGGTGCTGGAGGCGGGGCGGCGCCTGGCGCTGGCCAACAAGGAGTCCCTTATTGCCGCCGGCCCGGTGGTGGCCCGCGCCCTGAACGCCCCCGGTGCCGAGATCATCCCGGTGGACAGCGAGCACTGCGCGGTGCACCAGTGCCTGCGATCCAATGACACGCTGGGCAACCCCGACCGGCTCGAGCAGGTGGCCCGCATCCTGCTGACGGCCAGCGGGGGGCCGTTCCGCGGCCGCTCGTCCGCCGACCTGGCCACGGTGAGCGCGGCCGAGGCGCTGGCGCATCCCACCTGGAACATGGGCCCCAAGATCACCGTCGACTCCTCCACGCTCATGAACAAGGGCCTCGAGGTGATTGAGGCGCACGAGCTGTTCGGCGTGGACTACGACCGCATCGACGTGGTCGTGCACCCGCAGTCGGTGGTCCACTCCATGGTGGAGTACACCGACGGCGCCACGATGGCGCAGCTCTCGCTGCCCGACATGCGGTTGTGCATCGGCTATGCAATCGGCTATCCCGACCGGCTGGACTGCGCGTATGGCCGGATCGACTGGTCGTCGCTGTCACGGCTGGACTTCGAGCCCCCGCGCATCGACACCTTCGCCTGTCTGGGGCTGGCCTACGAGGCGGGCCGGCAGGGGGAGACGGCGCCGGCCGTCCTGAGCGCCGCCAACGAGGTGGCCGTGGAGGCTTTCCTTGCCGGGGCGATCCCCTGGACGGCCATCGCCGAGATCATCGACGCCACCCTGCAGGGCGATCCCGTGCGTCCCGCCGACAGCCTGGAGGCGGTGCTGGAGGCCGACCGCGGGGCGCGCCGGGCCGCGGCGGCGCTCGTGGGCCGACGGGCGGAGGCGGCGTGAGCACCGGCGAGGCTCCGGCACGACGCTTGGCGCGGCGACGACTGCCGGCCGGGCTCGGCGCGTTGCCGCCCGCGGCAGCCTCATGGGTGCGTTTCGGGCTCATGGTGGTGGCACTGGTGGCGGTCGGCAGGTTTGGCGGCCTGGCCGTCCTGGTGGTGGTTCTGGCGCTGATCGTCATCGTCGTGCTCCACGAACTGGGGCACTTCCTCACCGCCCGCTGGGCAGGGATGAAGGTGAGCGAGTTCTACGTGGGCTTCGGTCCGCGGCTCTGGTCGTTCCGTCGGGGCGAGACCACCTACGGGGTCAAGGCCATCCTGGCGGGGGCCTACGTGCGCATCCTGGGGATGAACAATCTCGAGAGGGTTGATCCGGCCGAGGAGCACCGTACCTACCGCTCCAAGCCCTACTGGCGGCGCATGTCGGTGGCGGTCGCGGGCTCGGCGATGCACTTCCTGCTTGCGGTGCTGTTGCTGTGGGTCCTCTACTCCGCCGTGGGGTTCCACGGTTCAACCGGCCCGACGTCACCGAGACTCCCAGCTGGCAGGTGTCGCGTGTGGTGCCCGACAGCCCCGCGGCGGAAATGGGCCTGCTGCCGGGTGACCGCATCACCGACGTGGCGGGCGCCGAGATCGAGAACTTCGGTGCGTTGCGCGGTGCGCTCGCCGATCTTGCGCATCGTCCGGCCGCCGTGACGGTGCTGCGTGACGGCGAGACGGTTCGGCTCGAGGGTGTGATCGGTGCGTCTCCTCGCGACCCGAACTCGGGATTCCTGGGTGTCGGCCCCGAGTTGGCGCCGCCGGGGCGGGAGAACCCGCTGGCGGGGTTGGGGCGCTCGTTGGGGGACTTCGGCGCCGTGGTGCGCGTCTCGGCGGAGGGGATCGGCAGGCTCTTCAGCCTGCAAGGCGTGGACAGCCTCCTCGGTCCGCTGTGGGACTTCGACAGCGACGACGAGGTGGCCGTCGGCGAGGCGGGCGGCGGTGACCCCGACCGGGTGGTCTCGGTGGTGGGGGTGGCCCGGATCGGAGGCGCGCTGGCTCAGGAGGACGTGGCCGCGCTGCTGAGCTTCCTGGCCTACATCAACGTGTTCTTCGGAGTGCTGAACCTGTTCCCGCTGCTGCCCTTCGACGGGGGACACGTGGTCATTGCGACGTATGAACGACTGCGATCGTTCGGGGGGCGGCGCTACCAGGCCGACGTGGGCAAGATGCTGCCCGCGGCCTATCTCTTCGTGTTCGTGCTCATTACCGTCGGGTTGGTGGCGTTGTCGCGCGACATCGTCGACCCGCTGAACCTGTCGGGCTAGAGCGGGACCACCGCCGTAGCGTCCCGTCACGACCGGGACCGGACGAACCGCAACCTTCGAACCGCCGATCTGAGAGGATGGTGCCGTGGAGATCCAGGCCCAGTTCCCCCGCCGTACGACCCGTCAGGTCATGGTCGGCGACGTCGCCGTGGGCGGCGGATCTCCCATCTCGGTGCAGTCCATGACCACCACCAAGACCGCGGACGTGGAGGGCACGCTGTCGCAGATCTACGCCCTGGCCGCCGCCGGCGCCGACATCGTGCGCTGTACCTGCAACGAGATCGAGGCGGCCGAGGGCCTGGCGGAGATCGTGCCCCGCTCGCCGGTGCCCATCGTGGCCGACATTCACCACCAGTACCGCATGGCGCTGGCCGCTCTGGAGGCCAACGTGGCCTGCCTGCGCCTGAACCCGGGCAACATCCGCCGTCCCGAGCACATCAAGACCGTGGCAGCGGAGTGCCGGGACAGGGGTGTGCCCATCCGTATCGGCGTGAACGGCGGTTCCCTGCATCCCGACCTGTATGCCCGCTACGGGGGCAAGGTCACGCCGGAGGCCATGGTGACCTCGGCACTCGACGAACTGGCTTACTTCCGCGAAGTGGACTTCGACCTGGTCAAGATTTCCGTCAAGGCGTCGAGCGTGCCGCTGATGATCGATGCCTACCGGCAACTGGCCGAGGCGACCGATCATCCGCTGCACCTCGGGGTGACCGAGGCAGGGCCACCCCCGGCGGGCGTCGTGAAGTCCACGGCGGGGATCGCCACGCTGCTGGCCGAGGGCATCGGCGACACCATCCGCTACTCGCTCACCGCGGACCCGGTGACGGAGGCCAAGGCGGGGCGCTCGCTACTGGAGGCCCTCGGGCTGCGTGAGCGCAAGAACGTGGACCTCATCGCCTGTCCCAGCTGCGGCCGGGCCGAGGTGGACGTCTTCAAGATCGCCAACGAAGCGCTCGAGGCATTCGGCGAGCGCGAGATCCCCTTGCAGGTGGCGGTTATGGGTTGCGTCGTGAACGGTCCGGGTGAGGCGCGGGACGCCGATCTGGGGATCGCCGCGGGCCGCGGCCGGGGTCACCTGTTCGTGAAAGGGCAGAATGTGGCGGTCGTGCCCGAGGACGAGATGGTGGAGTCTCTGGTGTCGTGGGCCACGCTGATTTGCGAGGATGGGATGGATGCGGCGCTCGCCAGGGCGGACACCGAGCGGGCCCAGCGGGAGGCCGAGCGGGACCGAGCGGCTCTGCTGAACGCGCAGGGCGCCGACGTCAACGACACCGTCTCGCGGGTCGACATCGTCCGACGGACAGCCGGGGCCTGACGCCCTCGAAGTCGCCTCAACCCGGGCCTGTTGTCGGGCCTTCGCGTGCGCGCCCCGCGGCGCCTCGGTGCGGCTCACCGGTATACTTCCGGGTGCTTCAGGTCAGTTGGCGGTCAAGGCGTGGGCGGAGCCCACGCCTTTGTTGTCGCCGGCCGGCCCGAAGCGGCGGGCCGACGACCCTTGGCAGGGCCGGGACGTGAACCTGACCGCGACAGGCACCACAGGACGGAGCGGGAAAGCGATGGGAGACCGAACGGCCGGCGCGTCGAGCGTCGAAGCGCGGATCACGTCCCTTGCTGCGCCGCTGCTGGACGACCTGGGCGTCGAGTTGGAGGATGTCCAATGGGGCGGCGGACGCCTGCGTGTCGTCGTCGACACCCCCGACGGCATCGACAGCACGACCCTGGTGCGGGTCACCCGCACGGTTTCCGCCGAACTGGACACGGCCGACCCGATCCCTTCGAAGTACGTGCTGGAGGTAACGAGCCCGGGCATCGAGCGCCGTCTGCGTCGCCCGGAGCAGTACCGCCGAGCCATCGGGTCGCAGGTGGCCGTGAAACTGCAGGCCGGCGTCGAGGGTGAGCGCCGTCTCGAGGGGCGGCTGGTGGCTGCCGACGACGAGCGGATAACGCTCGAAGGGGCGGACGGCCAGCGCCAGGAGGTGCCACTCGACACGGTGGACAGGGCGCGCACCACCTTCGACTGGAGCCGGCCCAAGTCGCGCCCCAACAGTGGGCGCCGCAACGGTGGGCGTCCCGCAGGCCGAGCGCCGAGCAGCGGAGGGCCGGTCGAGTGAACCCCGACATGATGGAGGCCCTACAGGCTCTCGCCGCCGACAAGGGCATCTCCGTCGACACGTTGTATGGCGCCCTCGCCGACGCTCTGGAGTCGGCCTACAAGCGCATGCCCGGGGCTTACGAGTACGCCTGGGTGACCATCGACGCCGACACCATGGAGATCCGCGTCCTGGCCCAGGAGATTGACGCGGACGGCGAACCGCAGGGCGAGGAGATGGACGTCACGCCGGCGAACTTCGGCCGCATCGCCGCTCAGACAGCGCGACAGGTCATGACCCAGCGCATCCGTGAGGCCGAGCGCGACCTCAAGTACGAGGAGTACGCGGGCCGGGAGGGCGACATCGTCACCGGCATCATTCAGCAGAGCGACTCCCGCTACACCCTGCTGGACCTCGGCCGGGTGGAGGCCCTGCTGCCGCAGTCCGAGCAGGTGCCCTACGAGCGGCCCGACCCGTCGAGCCGCCTCAAGGCCTACATCGTGGAGGTGCGCCGCACCGCCAAGGGCCCGCAGATCGTGGTGAGCCGCACCCATCCGGGCCTGATCAAGCGGCTGTTCGAGTTCGAGGTACCCGAGATCGCCGACGGGACCGTCGAGATCAGGGCGTGCGCCCGCGAGCCGGGGCACCGCACCAAGATCGCCGTCTGGTCCAACATGGAGAACGTCGACCCGGTGGGTGCCTGCGTGGGGGCACGGGGGGCGCGGGTTCGCAATGTGGTCAACGAGTTGCGGGGCGAGAAGATCGACATCGTGTCTTATGCCGAGAACCCCACCGACTTCGTCATGAAGGCCTTGTCGCCGGCACGGGTGAAGGAGGTGCGCATCGACGAGGAACTGGGCACCGCCGAGGTGATCGTGCCCGACTACCAACTCTCCCTGGCCATCGGCAAGGAAGGCCAGAACGCCCGCTTGGCGGCGCGGTTGACCGGCTGGCGCATCGAGATCAAGAGCGAGACGCAGGTGGCGGCCGAAGCGGCCTACGGAAAGGTCGACTGGGCGGAGGGCGACTGGATCCTCGATCCCGACAGCGGCGAGCAGGTCTGGCGGCCCGCCGGGGGCGGTCCGACGATCTCCCTGGACGAGTGGTCCGAGGCCGCATCGGGCCCCGAGGCGCTCGACGTGCTGGCCGGCGGCCCCGGCCGCCCCGAGTCCGCACGACCTGCACCACCCGCACGACCTGCACCACCTGTACGACCTGCACCACCCGCTCCTGTCGCCGCGGACCGGGAGACGGCGACATAGGTGCCCGGAGCGCCGAGAGGCGCCGCACCTGCATCGGCTGCCGCCGGGTTCGACCTGCCTGCGAACTCGTCCGGATCGCCCTCGTCGGGGACCGTTTGCGCATGGGCCGGACACTCCCCGGCCGGGGGGCGTGGATCTGCGCGGGGGAGCGGACCTGCGTGCAGCGAGCGGTGGCGCCGGAGCGGCTGCGGCGCGCCTTCCGCCGGGAGGTGCCGGCGGGCGCGGCCGGCGATCTGGTGATGGATCCGGAGACACCTCTGGGTGGCAACGGGCCGTCCGGCGAAACACGCTGACCGCGAGAGCACACACAGGGGCAGGTTTTGGCAAAGAAGATCAGGGTCTATGACTTGGCGCGCGAGTTGGGGGTTTCCAACGCCGCGTGTCTCGACCTTTGCAAAAGCCTCGGTATTGGGGTCAGGGCCACCTCCTCGAGCATGGACGGCGCCCATGCCTACCGGGTGCGGAAGCTCGCCGAGCGCAGGAACCTCATCAATTCCGAACCCGCCGAGGTGCCGGAAGCCCCAGCGGCTGCGGCTCCGGCGACAACCGAGGCGCCGCCGCGGCCTGCCGTGGTCAGGGCGCCCGCGCCTGTTGCGCCGCCGCCTCCGCCTCCGCAGCGCACCAGGGCGCCGGACATCGCTCCGGCTCGGGAGCCTGCAGGCCGGCCTCCGCCGGCGCTCCGCCCGGACGTCGTTCCTGCCGCGGCGTTCAAGCCCCCACCCCCGCCCCCGGCACCGCCGCCGCCCCCGGTAACGTCGGACCGGCGCGTCGTCACGTCCAGTGGGAGCGCCCCGCCCCGTCCGGTCCGACCCGCACCGGAGGTACCTCCTCCTGGAATGGTTGCGCCCCCTGCCCCGGCTCCGAGCGCGCCGGCCGCCTCCGCTCCTGCTGCACCCTCTGCTCCCGCCGCCTCTGCTCCGCGGTCGGCTGCTTCGTCGGCGCCTCCCGCGACGCGTCCGTCGGCGCCTCCCGCGACGCGTCCGTCGGCGCCTCCCGCGACGCGTCCGTCGGCGCCGCCCTCGCCGCCGCGCGACGCCAGCCCGACAGTACCCGTCGGCGCCGGTGGCAAGCCCATCCCGCCCCCGCCGCCGCCGCGATCCATCAGCGGCAAGCCCATCCCGCCCCCGCCGGCGTCACGCCCACGCCGACCGGAATCTCCCGGCGTCGGGCGCCGCAGCGGGGCACCGCCGGGTCGTCGCGGACCTGGCGGACCTGCATCCACCGATCGCCGTCCCGCACCCGGCACCCGCCCGGGGGGCTTCGGCGCTCCCCGTGGTCCGGGGACCGGTGCCCCGCGTGGCCCCGGAACCGGCCCTTCCCGCGGGCCAGGAACGGGCCCGCCGCGCGGGCCGGGCACCGGCCCTCCCCGTGGACCGGGTGGCGGTCCGGGTGGCGGTCCGGGTGGCGGTCCCGGTGGCGGCCCGGGCGGCGGACCGGGCGGCGGGCCGGGTAGAGGACCGGGCAGAGGTGGCCTGGGGCGCCAGCCGCAGAGGCGTCGCAAGAGCCGTCGTCGTCGCCGTTTCGCCGAGGAGTTGCAGCCCGTCGACATCCCCACGTACACCCCGGAGGACGCTCCCGTGCCGACGGGCGAGGTCGTGGTCGAACGGCTCTGCACGCCCCAGGATCTCGGTCCGAAGCTGAGCCGTACCGCGGCCGACGTGGTGCGCTTCCTGCTGCAGGCGGGGGAGATGGTCACCGCCACGCAGTCGCTCTCCGACGAGATGATCGAACTGTTCGCAGCCGATCTGGGCGTCGAGGTAAGACTGGTGGATCCCGGCCAGGAGCAAGAGGCCGAGTTGCAGACCCTTCTGGCCGTCGAGCGCGACGACGCCACTGACACCGCCACGCGGCCACCGGTGGTGACGGTGATGGGTCACGTCGACCATGGCAAGACCAAACTGCTGGACCGGATCCGCGACGCCGACGTCGTCGCCGGTGAGGCCGGCGGGATCACGCAGCACATCGGCGCCTACCAGGTGCACAAGAACGGTCACCGTATAACGTTCATCGACACGCCGGGCCACGAGGCGTTCACCGCCATGCGCGCCCGCGGTGCCGATGCCACCGACATCGTGGTCCTCGTCGTGGCGGCCGACGACGGCGTCATGCCCCAGACGCTGGAGGCCATCAGCCACGCCCGGGCCGCCTCGGTGCCGATCGTGGTCGCCCTCAACAAGATCGACAGGCCCAATGCCGACCCCACCCGGGTCATGCAGCAGTTGGCCGAGCACGACCTCGTTCCCGAGCAGTGGGGCGGCACCACTGTCACCTGCGAGGTGTCGGCGCTGCAGAACGTCGGTATCGACGAATTGCTGGAGCACATCCTGGTGGTGGCCGAGTTGGAGGAGCTGCAGGCCTATCCAACCGGTCGGGCCGAGGGCGTCGTGTTGGAGTCCCATCTGGACATCGGCCGGGGGCCGGTGGCCACCCTTCTGGTGCAGAACGGCCAACTGCGGGTGGGCGAGCCGGTGGTGGCCGGTGCGGCCTGGGGTCGTGTCCGGGCCCTGATCAACGACCGGGGCGACCAGGTCCCCGAGGCCACTCCCGGCACACCGATCCGCGTGTTGGGTCTGTCCGCCGTGGCCGTGGCCGGCGCGACGTTCGCCGTGGCTCCCAACGACAAGGTGGCCTCCCGGGTGGCGAGCACGCGGGAGCACTGGCAGCGGGTGGCCGGCCTTGGTCGCGACCTGGCGCTCCTGGCGGGCGGTGCCCGGCTGGAGGACATCTTCCAGGAGATCCAGGCGGGCGAGACGGCCACGCTGAAGCTGATCGTGAAGGCCGACATGAACGGCTCGTTGGAGGCGGTCATCGACGGGCTGCGCAAGATCGGGCGCGACGACGTGAAGACGGTGTTCGTGCACAGCGCCGTGGGCGCCGTCTCCGAGAACGACATCCAGTTGGCCGCCACATCCGGGGCCACGATCATCGGGTTCAACGTCCGGCCCGACCGCAAAGCGCGGGCCCTCGCTGAGGCCGAGCAGGTGGAGATCCGCACCTACGAGGTCATTTACCAGGTGATCGAGGACGTCCAGGCGGCGCTGCTGGGAATGCTGTCGTCCACCTTCGAAGAGGTCGTTGCGGGCGACGCCGAGGTGCGGGAGATCTTCCGCATACGCGGCGTGGGTGCCGTGGCCGGCTGCTACGTCACCCACGGTGTCATCTCCCGCGGCTCGAAGGTGCGTTTCCTGCGCGAGGGCACCGTGATCTGGAAAGGGGAGATCCGCTCCCTGCGACGGTTCAAGGAGGACACCGCCGAGGTGCGCGCCGGGTTCGAGTGCGGCATCGGCCTGTCCAACTTCCAGGATCTCAAGTCCGGCGACGTGATCGAGACCTACGATGAGCGCGAGGTTCTGCCCACCTGAGTCTCCGGGAGGTCGTCCTGAGTGAGGCGGCCGTGGCTGCGATGATCATCGACGTGCACCTGCCAGGATGCCGGTCGTTGAAGGAGAAGCGGTCGGTCCTGCGACCTCTTCTGGAGAGACTCCAGCACCGCTTCGGCCTGTCGGTGGCCGAGTTGGCCCACCAGGATCTTTGGCAACGCGCCCAACTGGGGGTCGCCGCGGTGAGTGGCTCAGCGGGTGTGCTGACCCGGCTGCTGGACGATGTGGAACGCTACGTTTGGTCGCAGTCGCAGATCGAGGTGGTTGACGTGACGCGCCGCTGGCTGGAAACCGACTGACGTGGCAAGGGCGAGGCGCGGCTTCGAGCGCAGCGACCGGTTGGGGGAGTTGCTGCGGGAGATCCTGGCCGACGAGTTGACCCGCATCAACGACGGGCGCCTGGCCTTCGTCACGATCACTGGCGTGGACGTCGACCGCGACCTCTCTGTGGCGTCCGTGTACTTCACCACGATGGATCTGGATCCCGATGCCGAGACAGCCGTGGCGGAGGTGCTGGGGCGTTACCGGCGTCGCCTCGGAGCGGCCGTCGGTAACCAGGCGCACGTACGGCGGGTGCCAACCCTGCGTTTCCACCCCGATTCCGGGATGCACGCGGGTGCTCGCGTGGAGGAAATCCTGCGCTCGCTGCGCCGCGAGCAGGATCCCGGCGAGTCCCCCGGAGCCGATACCGCCCAGTCGGATCCCCTCGACCTGTGACCGGGCCGGGCCCCCGCTGCGAGGGCTTCGCAGTGATCGACAAGGAGCCCGGCTGCACCTCCCACGACGTGGTGGCTCGGGCGCGCCGCCTGCTGGGGGTTCGCAAGGTGGGCCACGCCGGGACACTCGACCCCGACGCCACCGGGGTGCTGATTCTCGGCGTGGGCCGGGCCACCCGTCTGCTGCGCTTCCTGACCGCGCTGGGCAAGGTGTACGAGGCGACGGTGGCCTTCGGCGCCGAGACCGACACCTGCGATGCCGCCGGCGAGGTCACCGCCACCTGGGACATGGAGGACCTCACCGATGAGCGTGTGCGCACCGCAGCTGCCGCTTTCGTGGGGGAGATCCAGCAGGTCCCCCCGATGGTCTCAGCGCTGAAGGTGGGGGGCCGGCGCCTGCACGAACTGGCACGGGAGGGCCGAACGGTGCACCGCGAGCCGCGTACCGTGCACGTGCGGAGCTTCGATGTGACGGGTTTTGTGCCGGCGCCCCAGCCCACGGCCACCGTCACTGTGGCGTGCTCGTCGGGCACCTACGTGCGCAGCCTGGCGGTCGACTGGGGCAGGGCTCTGGGCGGCGGCGCGCACCTCGCATCGCTGCGGCGCACCGCGGTCGGGTCGTTCACCTGCGACGAGGCGCGACCCCTGGAGCGGCTGGAGCTGCTGGCGCCGGCGGCGGGTCTGCGGGACTACGCCTCGGTAACGGTGGACGACGCCGGGGCGACCGACGTAGGCCACGGGCGGTTCCTGCCCGCGTCGGAGGTGGAGGGTGACGGCCCCTGGGCGGTGCTCGACAGCGGAGGGTCACTGCTGGCGGTTTGTGAACGCCGCGGTGACAATTTGCGCCCGGTGGTCGTGCTGGCCCCGGAGGCACCTCACACCGGAGCATCCGGCGCCGGCGGTGGAGCGGTGTCGGCGCCCCGGTAGCCTGCCGTAGCAACGCAGAACAGAGATACAGAGCTAAACAGCTAGAAATCGGTCCACGTTTCGTCGTGGGCCGTTGGGAATCATGGCCGAACATCTGCCTCCGAAGGTCGACACGATCGCTGAGCATCGTCGGCACGACGCCGATGTGGGCTCCACCGAAGTTCAGGTGGGCTTACTCACCGATCGCATCAGACATCTCACCGAGCATCTCAAGATGCACAAGAAGGACCACCACAGTCGTCGTGGTCTGCTGATGTTGGTGGGCCGCCGTCGGCGGTTGCTCGACTATCTCCGGCGCGAGGACATAGAGCGCTATCGCGCTCTCATCGGCAAGCTGGGTCTGCGTCGCTAACAACCACAAACAATTCGCGCAGGCACAACCCGACAGCGTTTCGACCGATCTTCCGGTCTGTTTCTCCAGCTGTTGGATGAGGTCCGTCGCCACGGCCAGAGCCGGGTGACGGGGAAGCTTCCGTGAGCATCCCGAAAGGAAGCAACTATGGGTGAGGCAATCAGTGTCTCCAGTGTCATCGGCGGGACCGACGACAAAACAATGACCTTCGAGACCGGCCGGATGGCCGCTCTGGCGGGGGGAGCCGTGCTCGCCAGGCTCGGCAGGACCGAGGTCCTCGTGACCGCCACCGCCTCGGCGGGTATGCGGGAAGGTGCCAATTTCTTCCCGCTCACCGTGGATATCGAGGAGCGCATGTTCTCCGCCGGCAAGATTCCCGGTTCGTTCTTCCGCCGGGAGGGCCGGGCCAGCGAGCAGGCCACCCTGGCCTGCCGGCTGATCGACCGCCCGCTGCGGCCCGCCTTCCCCGACGGGTTCCGCAACGAGGTCCACGTCGTGGGCATGGTGCTGGGTGCCGATCAGGAGAACCGCTACGACGTCCTGACCCTCAACGCCGCCTCGGCGGCGCTGGGGATCTCCGGCATCCCGTTCGGCGGCCCGATCGGCGCCGTACGGGTCGCCTACAGCACCGACGGCCAGTGGATCCCACACCCCACCTACGCCGAGGCCGACGCTTCCACGTTCGAGATGGTGGTCGCCGGCCGCGTCCTGGCCGACGGCGACGTGGCGGTGATGATGGTCGAGGCCTCGGGCACCCCGGGTTGCTGGGGCCACTACGAGGCGGGCGCTCCCAAGGTGGACGAGTCCGTGCTGGCCGAGGGCCTCGAGGCGTCCAAGCAGTGGGTGACCGAGGCGGTTGCCCTGCAGCGGCGCCTGATCGCCACCACCGGCGTGAAGCCTCCGATGGAGTACGAGTTGGCGGTCGACTTCAGCGAGGATGTCGCCGCAGCCGTGGCCGAAGCGGACCGCGGGCCGCTGGTCGAGGCGATGGCAATTGCCGACAAGGCCGCCCGCCTCGACGCCGAGCGCAGCGCCACCGAGGCCATCATCGCGGCCGTGGGTGAGCGTTTCGCCGACGTGGACGGCGCGGAGAAGCAAATCAAAGCTGCCGTCCGCTCGCTCTCCAAGAAGATCGTGCGGGAGCGGATCCTCGCCGAGGGGCTCCGTATCGACGGCCGGGGGACGGGGGACTTGCGTGCCCTGTCCGCCGAGGTGGGTGTCATTGCCATGACGCACGGCTCGGGCCTGTTCCAGCGGGGCGAGACGCAGGTCCTCAACGTCACCACGCTGGGGACGCAGCGCATGGACCAGATCGTGGATGGCATCGACCCCACCGAGCGCAAGCGCTTCCTCCATCACTACAACTTCCCGCCGTTCTGCACCGGTGAGAGCGGGTTCATGCGCGGGCCCCGCCGCCGCGAGATCGGCCACGGCGCGCTCGCCGAGAAGGCAGTGCTGCCGGTCGTGCCCGGCTTCGACGAGTTCCCCTACACGATCCGGCTGGTGTCGGAGGTGCTCGCTTCCAACGGCTCCTCGTCGATGGCATCGGTGTGCGCCTCGAGCCTCTCGCTCATGGACGCCGGCGTGCCGATCAAGGCGCCCGTGGCGGGCATCGCCATGGGGCTCATCAACGAGGGCGACCGGTACGTGGCGCTGACCGACATTCTCGGCGCCGAGGACGCCTTCGGCGACATGGACTTCAAGGTTGCGGGCACCGAGGACTTCGTTACGGCTCTCCAGCTCGACACCAAGATCGACGGCATCCCTGCCTCGGTGCTGACCAGCGCGCTGGGCCAGGCCCGCGAGGCGCGGATGCAGGTACTGGACGTGATGCGCTCAGCCATCGACGCCCCCCGTGACGACGTCGGCGACACGGCGCCCAAGATCATCTCCTTCCAGATCCCCGGCGACAAGATCGGCGACGTGATCGGCCCCAAGGGCAAGATCATCAATGCCATCCAGGACGAGACCGGCGCCGACATCATGGTCGACGAGGACGAGACCGGGGGCAAGGTCTCCATCGCTGCTACCGACAGGGCGGCTGTGGCCGCCGCCGAGGAGCGCGTCCGCGGCATCGTCTACCCGCCCGAGGTGGAACTGGGAGCCGTGTACACCGGCAAGGTCGTGAACATCACCGGGTTCGGCGCGTTCGTGAACATCCTGCCGGGGCGTGACGGTCTCGTGCACATCTCCAAGCTCGGCGGCGGACGCCGTCTGGATCGCGTGGAGGAAGTGCTCTCGCTGGACGACGAACTGACGGTGCGAGTCGACCAGGTCGACGGCAACAACCGGATCAGCCTGATACCGGTTGGTGACGGCGACGACACGGCGCCCCGCTCCGGCGGTGACGGTGAACGTCGGGAACGATCCTCTCGCGACGGTGACGATCGGCGTTCCTCGGGTCGCGGCGACGACCGGGGTCGGTCGGATCGACGTGACGGTGGCCGCGACGGTGGTCGTGACGGCGGCCGCGATGGTGGTCGTGACAGGGGCCGCGATGGTGGTCGTGACGGTGGTCGTGACAGGGGCCGCGATGGTGGTCGTGACGGTGGCCGCGATGGTGGTCGTGACGGTGGTCGTGACGGTGGTCGTGACAGGGGTCGCGATGGTGGTCGTGACGGTGGTCGTGATGGTGGTCGTGATGGTGGTCGTGGCGGTGGTCGCGACGATCGCCGTGACCGCGGCGGCCCGCGCTCCGACGCTCCGGCGCGGGAGTCCACCTCCGGTCTCGCGGAGGTGTCCTTCGCGGAGGAGTTCGACCGCATGGTCGCCACCGATTTCGGCGACCTGGGTCCGGCGGACGCTCCGACCCGCCCGCCGCGCCGGCGGCGCCGGGACTGAGCCGCCCGCCTATGGGCGCCACCTCGCTGCGACCGTGATTCGCGTCGGCGTGCTGGGCGCCGCGGGGCGTATGGGGCGCACCGTGTGCGCCACGCTGGCCGCCGCGGACGACATCGAGTTGGTGGCGGCGGTGGATCCGGCCGCGACGGGCGTGCCTGTGGCCGAACTACTCGGTGGCGGGAACGTGGCGGGCGATGTGGCCGTGTCCGCATCGCTGGATGCGCTGGTTGACGCGCAGACGGACGTGGCGGTGGATTTCACGGTCCTCGACTCGGCCCGTTCCAACCTGGCCCGACTGGCTGCCGACGGCATCCACGCCGTGGTGGGCACGACCGGTTTCACCGACGACGACGTGGCAACGTTCACCGCCGCGTTCGGGCGCAGCAACTGTGTGATCGCCCCCAACTTCGCCATCTCGGCGGTGCTGATGATGCGCTTCGCCGAGCTGGCGGCACCGCTCTTCGACAGCGCCGAGGTGATCGAACTGCACCACGACGCCAAGGTGGACGCCCCGTCTGGCACGGCCATGATGACCGCCCGCCGCATGGCCGACGCCTCTGGCGAGTGGAACCCGGACCCGACTCGCACGGAGGTCCTGCCCGGCGCTCGTGGCGCGCTCGGCCCCGGCGGTATCAGGGTGCACGCCGTGCGGATGGCGGGCCTCGTGGCGCACCAGGAGGTCATCCTGGGTGCGCAGGGCCAGACGCTCACGATCCGCCAGGACTCCTACGACCGGTCGTCGTTCATGCCTGGCATGCTGCTTGCGGTCAGGGCGGTCGCAGACCGGCCGGGCCTAACCGTCGGCCTCGAACCCCTCTTGGGGCTCTGAGCCCTCGCCCTGTTGCGCACCAGTCGTGTAGGGACCACAGGTTGTAGACTGTAGATATTGGTTGAAGCTACAGTCTATAACCTGTAGACTTCCTCTCATGGAGAGCACCCACAGTCAAGCTCGGCGGCGGCTCGACGACCGCTACGAGTCGGTTCGCCCCCTCGTACACCTGGGGCGCCCCAACAAGGGGTGGATCCGGGCGATCCGTGACGCCTTGGGCATGTCCAGCACCGAGCTGGCGGCACGCATGGGCGTGAGCCAGCAGGTGGTATCCGATATCGAACGCAGCGAGCGACACACCACGGCCAAGCTCGACACCCTGTCCCGTGCCGCAGACGCCATGAACTGCGAACTCGTCTACGCCCTCGTGCCGCGCACGACGCTGGAGGAGACCGTCGGCGCCCAAGCGCGGCGCAAGGCGATCCGGCATCTCGCTACCGTCGTCCATCACGGACGCTTGGAGGGCCAGGTGGTGTCCGAGGACGAGGTTGCCGCCCACGTCGACGAACTCGCCTCCTGGTTCGTGGACCGTCGCGGCCTTTGGACCGACGACGAGCCGGCGACGTGAACGACCGCCGATCGCTTCGCCCCAGCCGGTGATGGAACCTCCTGCGGACCGACGACGGGTCGGCAGTTTCGGCGACCCGCTCCTTCCGGTCGGCGACGGTCACACCCAGTTGTCCGAGGACGATCGCGTCGGCCTGATCCCCAGCTACATCGCCACCCGGGGAGATCTGTTCGCCGCGGAGCAGCGAAACATAGCCTCCGCCCTGTTGAGGCGCCCGCCGTCCGCGGCCGCTCTGTTGGACGACAGGTATCTCCGGGATCTGCACCGGAACATGTTCGGCCAGGTCTGGGACTGGGCGGGCCGGTACCGCCGGCTCGAAACCAACATCGGCATCGATCCGAAGCAGATCTCCACGGCTGTCGGGATGCTGGTCGACGACGCCACCGTCTGGGTGGAGAACCAGACGTACGCACCCGACGAACTCGCTGTGCGTTTCCACCACCGTCTTGTAGCGATCCACCCCTTCCCCAACGGCAACGGGCGACACGGCAGGGTGGCCGCGGACTATCTCGTGATGGCTCTCGGCCGGAACCGGTTCGGGTGGGGGATCGGCCTCGACGTCGACACCGAAGAACTGCGCTCCATCTACCGCCACGCACTCCAGCAGGCCGACGCAGGCAATCTGGACGACCTCCTGGCCTTCGCCCGCCGCTAGGTGCGGTCGGTCGTGTGGCTGGTGACGGGCGGTTGACCGGGCTTGTCCTCGGAGGGATCGATCAGATCATAATTGGATTGGTCGTGCCGCCAGCGGTGGATCCACCGTTGGATATCGTCTGCGTAGGCGCTGTCGCCGCTCAGCACGACCGTCAGATGGCGAGTGGCGCGAGTCATTGCTACGTAGAGGGCGCGACGTTCCGTGACGTCGTCGGCCTCCTCCCCGCCCACAGCAATCTCCGAGATCCCGCCAAGAAAAACGTACGGGAACTCCAGACCCTTGAGATGTCGCAAAGATGCGATCAGCACATGGTTCCTTGTGCTGGCCACCCTGTTGCGTTCTCGGGTGTCGGCGGTGTTCAGGTGGGGGATGGAGCGTCGCTCTAGTTCGTCGGCGTACCGCCTCTGTGTCTTGCGGTTACCGCACAGGACGGCGATGTCGTCCCACCGGGCACCCTCATCGGCGGCGCGCTGAATGCGATTGGACACCTCACGCTGTTCGTCCTCCTCGCGCACGGAGAGAGTCTCGGGTAGCGGGCCGCGGCGCAGTGCGGCCTCGGGTTCGATGATCACGTCGTCGATCTCGGGATCGCCCTGAACGCTGCTTTGATCGCCGGCGCGGAGAACTTCCCATGCCAGGTAGAGGATCTCTCGTGTGTTGCGGTAGTTGCGCTTCAGGATCTTCGTGCGGCCCCTCCCGGATGTCTCCGGGGGAATCCAGTCCGGACGCCGGTATACGTTCTGGGCGGCGTCGCGTGCCACTACGAAATCAGTCTTTTCCGGCTTGAGGAGCCGGTAGGCGAACTCCAAGCGCTGCGGGTCGAAGTCCTGCGCCTCGTCCACCAGCACGATGTCGAACAGTCCCAGTTCAGGGTGTCTTGTCAACAGATCGAGGGATTCTGTGATACGAAGGTCAAAGTCAGTGCCATCCTTCGAAAGTGAGAACGGAATCCCTCGGTCATGGGCGCGGCGATCCAACTCGTAAGGGAGACGGTCGATGTTCCGAACCGTGACGTTCGTCCGGTTGCTCAGTTGATTCTCGAGTTGGTCGGCGAGTACTCGATTGAAACAGGTGAGCAGGACGCGCAAGTCCGATCGTACGAACTTGGCGCGGAACACCAGGACAAGGGTCTTGCCACTACCGGCAACCCCCTTGATGACTCGATATCCACTGCCGAGGTCCTTGGCCAAGCGTTCCTGCTCACGGTCGAGAAGCTTGATGGTCTGCTCATCGTCGGGAGAGTTGCGCTGGCGTAGCGCGAGCCGTCCCTGCTCTTGACGCGTCCTGTCGTCGCGTATCACGCACTCCGGATGTAGCGCGGCGCGCAGAACGTCTTGCTCATTGCTCGTCAACGGGGTGCTCTCCCGCCGAGCGCGCTCGAAGAGGCCGGCGATCGCATCTTCGAGGCCTACGATGTCATCCGCGAAAAGCACTCGCTTCCGGTCGCTGCCAGGTGGTGCGGCGCGGGCTGGCACCATTGGGGCGGCACATGCCGTGAGCACAGGAATGCCCCTTGTTCGGGAGTCGCCCGATTCGGCTAGTCGGCCGAAGACCGGACGGCTGTGTTCCTCCAGCCGTCCGATGGCTGCCGGCACCGGGTTGCCCTTGGTTCGACGCCCCCGCTGTTGTTCGAGAGCTCTCGATCCTCCGGCGAGTACATCGAGCCAGAGCAGACCGTGACGTGGCAGGACAATCGCCAGGAAGGGTACGGAGGATTCGCCCTGGCCTCGTAATGACCTCGGCGGCGCGAGCTGCGCATCGAGGGAGAAGTGTTCCAGCCAGACGGTCACGTCGTCGGGGAGTTGCTCGCGCAACGCTGCCGCCACAATTCGGAAGCGCTCTGGCACGTCGCTTCGTGACGCCAGGTTCTCTGGTATCAGGAACGCCATGTCGTGTCCTTCATTGCAGCGTGTCCGCTACCGCAACCGCAGAGCACTGTAAGGGCCGGAGCCTTCGTCGGGGTGCCTGGTCGTCTGAAACTCCTCGACCATGCCATCGGCCACCATCTGCGCAATCGTCTCCTCGATGCGGTTGTCGCTCAGGTGCGCCAAGGCGCCCCGGAGATGGTGGGACTTCAACTCGGCGGGCAACTCGTACGGCCCGCCGGTGTCGCTCAGCGTACGGAGGATGTTGGCACGGGAATACTTGGCTCCCGCTACGTCACTGAGCAGCACGCGGACGACCTCTCGCGCCGGGATGGCATGTTCGAGTTGCTCCGGGGTGAACTCGTGCCCTGCCCACGGACGCGGCATGTCGGGCACGCACACGTCGCAGCCCTCACAGCAGGGAGGTGCGTCCACGCCGAGATAGCTGAGCATCCGTGCGCGCCGACAGGTCTCGTCACTGCGGGCGAACTCCCGGGCGCGGCGGATTCGGTCCCCGATCCGTCGGCCTTGCTCGTCCAGGGCTTCCTGAATCGCCTCCCAGTCGGGTTCATGTTCGGATGCACACACGATGTCCAAGGCCGGTTCGATGGTGCGGAACGTGATGATCTCGCAGCGGTCGGCCTTGAGGAGCAGCCGTTCGGTGTCGGCGGGCTCCCAGGCCCGCCTCTCGCATTCCTCGACGAGGTTGAACGGCTCCCCGCCGAAGCGCCTCCACGACTCGACGGCCGTATTCAGCAAGGCTCGCTCGGCATCGTCGAGTCGGTTGGCCCGTGCCAGTCGCCCTCTCCAGTCCTGGGGTACGTTTACCGTGCAGCGCCAAGTCACGTCGGGCCGGCGTTGCGCAGCACCGTGTACGACGAGGTACTGCACGGCCAATCCGGTATGTTCCCGCTCGTTCTCGTCAGCGCTCCGGGAGAGTTCGCCGAGCGGGATCAGGCTGCGACCGCTCAGGCGCTGCCAGACGGAGCGGACCGTCTCGAAACTCGGGACGGCGTTCTTCCCGAAGAAGTTGTGTATGCCGCAGTCACGAGGCGTGCGCAGCAGGATGCAGGTGCCGATCTCGGGGCCCCGTCCGTCGGTCGTTCCGCGCGCCGCACGGCCGGTTTCTTGGACATAGTCCTCGATGGTTTGGGGCATCTCCAGGTGGACGACCAACTCGACATCGGGTTTGTCGATGCCCAGGCCGAAGGCGTTGGTTCCCACGATCACGTCCACCTCGCCGTGGCGGAATGCCTCCTCGGTATGGGTGCGCTGGGGCTGTTCCATGCCTCCGTGGTAGGGGAGGCAGACGTGATTGTCGGCCCGCAGCAGGGCCGATAGGTGCATCGTGTCACGTCGGCGCGGGACGTAGACGATGGCGGGCTTGTTCCGGAAGGCGCCGAGGATTGCCAGTACCTGCAGCTTCCTGTCTTCGAACGACTTGCACTCCTGCACGTAGAAGCGCAACTCCGGGCGGTCGGGGTTGTGGGCAACGGCACCGTCCGGCAGCCGCAGCCGGAGTTGTTCGATGATGTCGGCCTGCGTTTGGGGTGTGGCGGTTCCCGTCAGAGCGGCGAGGACGGGTCGTCCGATCTCTGCCCGCGCATCGCACATCTCCGTGATGGCCCGGGTGATCTGGAGGTACTCAGGTCGGAAGCTGTGCCCCCACAGCGACACGCAGTGGGCCTCGTCGACCACCACCAAGTCGATGGCCACGCCCTCCATCGCCTCTCGAAAGCGGGTCGTCCAGAGGCGTTCCGGCGAGACGTACAACAGCTTGTAGCGGCCTTCGCGGACACCGGTGAGGACTTCGTTCTGCTCCGTCTGCGACTGTCCAGTGTGGATGGCGGCAACTTGGTGGTAGCCGCGCTGGCGCAGCCCGTCGATCTGATCGCGCATCAGGGCCAGGAGCGGCGACGTGACGAGGGTGATACCTGGCAGCAGCAGTCCGGGGATCTGGTAGATGAGTGACTTACCGCTACCGGTGGGCAGCACCGCCAGCACGTCTGCTCGTTCGTCGCCGAGGAGTTGTTCTATCAACTCCTGCTGGCCGAGTCGCCACGCGCCGATGTCCATGCGCTCCCGGACTTGTTCGAGGCGTTGTCGGATGAGCGTCCGGTCGCGGCGCTGATCGGCGCGGATCGCCAGGTCGGTGAAGTCCTTGGAGGTTCCGGCTGAGGGAAGAGCGGCGAGCGTTTCGGCGATCCCGCTGCCCCACGCCAATCCCAAGTGCTCGGCGATCGCTTCGTAGGCCTCCTCAGCGGTGTTAGGCCGCCGCGGTTCGGTCCCGTCGGGGAGTGCGTCCAGAAACGCGCTGCTGTACGACAGGGGCATGCGCAGACGCTTGTCGAGAAGGACGAGGGCACCTCGGTCGTCTTCGGTCCGGATGAGCCTCCCGGCGCCCTGCGCGAAAGCGAGCACCGCTTGGGGGACCACATAGTGCTGGAAGGGATCCTTGCCGCGCCGCTGGAGTTCTTCCGTGCGAGCCGCCACCAGAGGATCGGAGAAGTTGGGAAAGGGCAGCTTCTCGATGGCGAGCAGTCGCAGCGCATCACCCGGGATGTCCACGCCCTCCCAAAAGGACCGGGTGCCCAGCAGGCAGGATCCCTCGTCGGTGCGCATGCGTTCCACGAGCTTCGTTGCGGCCTGGTCACCCTGGCACAACAATTCCATGTCGTTCTTCGCCAGCAGCGGTTTCAGATGGTCGCGGGAGCGCAGCATCCGGTCGCGAGCGGTGAACAGGGCCATCGCGCCACCGGAGGAAAGGGTGAACAAGCGGGCCAACTCTCCGGTTGTGGCCTCGCCGAACTCCTCCAGCAGCATGCCCCGCGGTAGGGGTAGGTGTCCGAGCAGCACGACGAGTTGGTTCCGGGCGAGGTCCGCGAACGGAGAGTCGAGCTTCTCGGTCAACTCGGCGGTGAGCCCGAGGCGTTCGATCATGTGGGTGAATGTCCCAGCGACGCGCAGTGTGGCGGACGTACAGACGACTGCCCGCATGTTTCCCCAGAGCGTCTGCAGCTTCTCTGAGACGTCGATTGGCAGGCGACGCAGTGCCCAGCTGATCGCGTCGTCGCGCATCTCCAGCGCGGCCACGCTGATCCACCGGTCGTCGTCGTGCGTACCGACGCCGGACCGCAAGCAGGTCGCCGCTCGACGGGCCTCCCTGCTGGCTCGGACGATCTGGGCTTCAAGGTTGAGGCGCCTACGACGGCCGGTGGGGTTGCAGTCCGTCGGTAGGTGGAGTCTGTCCAGATTGTTGGCGATGGCCTCCAGAGAACCTGCTAGCGATTCGGCTGCGCGGCGCACGGGCCGGTAGTCGCCACGACCGGTGTCGAAGCCGGGTCGCAGCCGATACTGCACGCCATACCGCTCAAGTTGGCCGGTGCGTGTCTCGGCCCGGCTGCGGGCATACTCCACCAGCAAGCTGCCGAAACTGCCCGTGTGCAGGCGGCAGGCCTCGGTACAGTCCGTGACGAGGTGTACGCTTTCGGCGATCGCTGCTAAGTCGCTATCATCAGCGCGACGGTGGTAGTCCCGGTAGCGCCGCAATAGTCCCCTTCTAGGGGTGGCCCCGATAACGTCGAGGAGTCGTTCCAGCGAGGCTTCGGACACTTCTTCGGTGAGCGCGCTCGTGGCGCTCTCTTCCAGATTGTGCGCCTCGTCGCAGACGAGGTGCGTGAGTTCGTTTGCGACGCTCGCCCGACTCAACAGCACGGCGTGATTCAGCACTGCAATATCGGCGCTGTTCAAAGCCATGACGGCTCGGTGGTGGAAGCACTTCTGATCCAGCGCTGTCGGAGCCGCGCGGGTTCCTTCGCAGGAGATACGCCAGCGCAGAGCCGGGAAGCCCGCGGACCGCTCTCGAAGCAGCCAATCTTGCAGGTCGTCCCACTCACCCGTCGGCGTCTGTGCCGCCCACCCCACGACGGCGGCCAAAGCCCACGATCCCTCTGGCGTTGACGGGGGATCGTCCATCTCGTCGGCTAGGTCGGGTAGTGACAGATAGTTGCTGGCCCCTTTCAGCACCGTCCACCTCAACGGTCCGAGCGTGTCCTTCAACTCCATGAGGGTGACCATGACCTGGTCCTGCAGGATCTTGGTGTGCATGCTGACGCCTACTCTGGCCTCTGGGTTGCAGCGAGCGAAGGCCACTGCGGGAACCAGGTAGCCGAGGGTCTTGCCGGTCCCCGTCGGAGCCTCGATGAGCGCCGTGCGTCCTCCGGCGAGTGCCCCGGCCACGTACCGCGCCATCTGCTCCTGCTGGGGTCGGTGGCTCCGGTCCGGTGCGCGCACGAGCATTCCACCGGGCGACAGCGGTGACACCGCTGCATCCACCGAGAAGGAGGTAGGAGCGCTGGTCGGTGACGCGCCATCGGGCGGCGCTGGCACCAGTTCTTCCAGCGGGGACAGTCGGTCGGATGCTGTCAGGAAGGCCGCCCAGGGGTGATGGCCGCGGTGCAGCAGGAAGCGCTGGGCGTTGTGCTCAGGCCGATCTTGGTTCAGAAGCGCCAGCATCTTCACTACGACTCTTGCGGTGGCCGCGGCGTCGGGCAGAGCGCGGTGGCGAGGTTCTGGCGGTGCCACTGCCAGCCAGCCGCACAGACTGTCCAAAGAGAGGCTCTCCGGTGGCTTGGCACCGTCGATGTTCGGTGGAACACGCCTTCCCGAGCGGGGAGCTACCAGCAGTGCCAACTCCAGACTGTCGAGTTGCTGTCCCACGATCGGGGGAGCGCTGTGGCGCTTGAGGGCGGCGCCGAGGATCGGAAAGTCGTACCCCGTGCCGTTGTGCGCCACTACCGGCAGAAGGCCGCAGAACGAGGCCAGTATGGCTAGGGCCTCCGCCTCCCCGACCGCGGATCGGACTTCGTCGTCGGTCACTCCGGGGAGACGCTCCGTCAGCAGTTGGGCGTCCTCACGGACAAGTGTCTGGAACGTGCTCACGGGCTGTCCCGGCTCCACCCGACACGCTGCCACTTCCAATATCCGGAAGTTGTCGGCGTCGAAGTCCAGCCCGGAGGTCTCGATGTCAATGACGACGAAGGCCGGAATCGGTGGCGCACTATCGTCGCCGGCGGTTTGTGGGGACGGATCCGGGCTGCGGGCAGAGGACATGGGGGAAGATGCTCCTGACAGGAAGGGGCATTGAGTCGAGCAGGCAGGTTAGCGAGGAACCTGCTGCGCAGCAGATCGGGCTCCGGTGGGGTGGCCGGGCATACTGGCGGTCATGCGGCGGTTCCTGCGACCCTGGTGGGTGGTGTCGCACGTGCTGGTGGTGGCGCTGGTGGTGGTGTTGATCAACCTGGGGTTCTGGCAGTTGCGGCGGCTGGAGGAGCGGCGTGATCTCAACGCCCTGCAGGACGATCGCACCGCCGCTGCGGTGGTGCCGGTGGGCTCACTTGCCGACGAGATCGCCTCAGCGGGCAGCGTCGACATTGCCGAGTACCGGTTGGTCGAGGTGACGGGCCGCTACCGCAGCGACGACGAGGTGGCGGTGCGGGGGAGGTCTCTCAACGGTCGCCCCGGCGTGTGGCTGCTCACGCCGCTGGTGCCGGCTGACGGTCCGGCTCTCGTCGTCAACCGGGGCTGGGTGCCGCAGGGCGCCAGCGATCCGGCCTCGCGGGCGCCCGCTCCGGCTCCCGTCGGCGAGGTGGTGGTGCGGGGCGCCGTGCGCCTCAGCGAGCAGCGGAGTGGCCTTGGGGTGGCCGACCCCGCCGACGGGCGCCTCGGCAGCCTGGCTCGCCCCGACATCGGACGGTATGCCGCCCAACTGGACTATCCGGTGCACCCGTTCTACCTGCAACTCAACAGCCAGGATCCACCCCCTGGCGACTACCCGCTGATGCTGGCACTGCCCGCCCGCGGCGACGGCCCGCACCTGGGCTACGCCGTGCAGTGGTTCATCTTCTCGATCATCGCCGTCGCCGGCTACCCGCTGGTCCTGCGGCACGTCGCTCGCCGCCCCGACAGCGCCCCACCCGATGACGAGGATCCCGCCGACGAGTCCTGCTGAACGCCGGTGGACGGCAAGTCCAAGGCCGCTGAGGCCGTCGGACCTTGAATCCGGGCTCCCGTCGGGGCGACATGCGCACCCGGACGATCCTGCGGTGTTGCCGAGCACGCGGGATGGGACACGGTGGCGGCCCGGAGCGGTAGCCTCGCCGTCATGTCAACTGCCGGCGCCGCGAGGCCCCGCTTCGGTCGCGTGGTCACCGCCATGGTGACACCGTTCACCGACGACGGTGCGCTCGACCTCGCCGGTGCCGCCGATCTGGCTCGCTGGCTGGTGGACTGTGGCAACGAGGGCCTCGTCGTGGCGGGTACCACGGGCGAGTCCCCCACGCTCAGCCACGCCGAGCAGATCGACCTCATTGCCGCTGTCGTGGCCGCCGTCGATGTGCCGGTCCTGGCCGGGGCGGGCAGCAACGACACCGCCGCCGCCGTGGAACTCACCGAGAAGGCCACCGCCGTCGGCGCGCACGGCATCCTGTCCGTCACCCCCTACTACAACCGTCCCCCGCAGGCCGGCCTCGTGGGCCACTTCCGGGCCGTCGCCGCCGCCACCCACCTGCCGGTGGTCATCTACGACATTCCGGTGCGCACCGGCCGCAAGGTGGACACCGCCACGCTGCTGGCGCTGGCGCACGCCGTCGACAACATCGCCGGCATCAAGGACGCCGCCGGCGATCCTGCCGAGACGGGTCGGCTCATCGCCGAAGCGCCCGACGGCTTCGAGGTCTACAGCGGCGACGACGGGCTGACCCTGCCGCTGCTGGCGGTCGGGGCGGTGGGTGTGATCGGCGTGGCCACCCACTGGACGGCCGCCGAGCACGTGGCCCTCTTCGATGCCTGGCAGCGGGGCGACATCGCCGCCGCCCGGGCGCTCAACGCCGCGTTGGGGCCGTCGTTCGACTATGAGAGCGGGCTGGAGGCCCCCAACCCCATCCCCACCAAGGCGCTCCTGCGGTTGCTGGGCCGCCCGGCCGGACCGTGCCGCCCGCCCATGGACGCCGTGCCGGAGGACCTCGCGGACGACGCTCGAGCCGTGCTGGCCACTACCCGGCTGGGTCGGGAACTCGGTTTTGGCTGACGACGTCCGGGTCACCTTCCTCGGCGGCCTCGGCGACATCGGACGTAACTGCGCAGCCATCGAAACCGGCGATGCGCTGCTCCTGCTGGACTGCGGGCAGATGTTCGCCGACGACATCCGTCCCGGCGCGGATTCTGTCCTGCCCGACCTCTCCTACGTCTTCGAGCGGGCCGACAAGGTCGTGGGGTGCATCACCACGCACGGCCACGAGGACCACGTCGGGGCGCTCGGCCATCTGCTCACCGAGGTGCGGTGCGACATCTACGGCACGCCGTTCACGCTCGGGATTGCCCGCCGCCGGATCACCGAGTCCGGCTACGCCGACCGCGCCCGGCTGATCCCCGTGGGCGACGGCGAACGGGTGCGCATCGGCCCCTTCGACTGCGAGTTCGTCCCCGTGACGCACTCTGTGCCCGGCGGCGTCATCACCGCCATCGGCACGCCGCAGGGGGTGCTGCTGCACTCCTGCGACTTCAAGCTGGACTTCTTCCCGGTGGACGGCCGCCGCACCGACTTGGCCCGCATCGGTGCGATCTCCCAGGATCCGGGCATCAGGCTGCTGCTGGCCGACTCCACCAACTCCGAGCAGCCGGGCAGTTCCCGCTCCGAGAGCGAGATCGGCCCCGTGCTGGCCAACGTGTTCGCTGCGCACGCGGGGCGGCGCATCGTGACGGCGTGCTTCGCCAGCCACCTGCACCGGGTGCAGCAGATCGTCGCCGCGGCGCTGGCGTGCGGGCGCAAGGTGGCCACGCTCGGGTTGTCGATGAAGAAGAACGTGGCCCTGGGCCGGGAGTTGGGCCTGCTGAAGCTGCCCGACGGCGCCGTCGTGGACATCGCCGACGCCGCCGGTATGGAACCGGGGGAGTTGTGTGTCATCTCTACGGGGTCGCAGGCCGAGGAGCGTTCGTCGCTGGCGACCGCCGCCGCCGGCGACAGCCGCTGGATCGACATCGGCTCCGACGACACCGTCGTGCTGAGTTCCAACCCCATCCCCGGCAACGAGGCCCGCGTCAGCCGCATGATCAACGACCTGATCGAGCGGGGCGCCAAGGTGGTGCACTCCGGCGAGATCGAGATCCACACCTCGGGTCACGGGCGCCAGGACGAGCTGGCGGCGCTGCACCAGGCGGCCTCACCCGAGTGGTTCGTGCCGGTGCACGGTGAACTGCGCCACCTGCGGGCGCACGCCGCCCTTGCGCGGCGGCTGGGCATGCCCGATGACCGGGTGCTGCTGGCCCGTGACGGCGATCAGGTCGTGCTCACCGACGACGGCCTGCAGGTCGTCGCCGGCGTAAGTGCCGGCGACCACATCTTGGTCCACGGGCCGTTCACCGGGCCGGACCGGGGGGTGCTCGGCGAGCGGCTCATCCTCGGCGACCGAGGGGCAGTGGTTGCCGTCGTGGTGGTGGACTTCGATTCCGGTGTCGTGGTGGGCGAGCCGCGGGTCACCAGCCGGGGCTGGCTGGACGAATCCGACGCCGACCCTCTGGAGGCCGAGATAGAGGAGGCGCTTGCCGAGGCGGTCGGGGAGTTCCTGCGAACCGAATCGGCTCCCGAGCCGGCCGAGGTGCGCCGGGTGGTGCGCCGCACGGCGGGTTCCCTGGTGGCGAGCCGCTCCCAGCGCCGACCCATGATCGTCCCCGTGGTGGTGCCGGGCTCCTAGCCGCGACCGACCCCCGAGCGCACGCGCGTGCGGCGGGCATCGAACTCGGTTTCTCCTGGTCGTCTCACCACGTTCTTTCGGAATGGACGGTGCGCCGCTTCTGCACCGTGTGCCGGCTCAGCGTCGGTGGGTGGCCGGCTTCGGTGTCGAAGGGTCCGGCCTTGGCTGGGGTGCCGCTCCAGTGGGGGGCGACGTGTTGGAGCACCTCAGCGGTGGCACGGGCGTCGGCAAGCGCCGCATGTTGATCGATGTATTCGATTCCAAGCGCGTGGCAGGCCACTTTGAGCTTCTGTCGTGTGAGTTTCTGCGTGCAGATCCCGTTGCCGGGGTGGAAGTTGATACTGACCCTGTTGAACTCCTGGGTGAGCATCCTGGTGTCGAAGGCAAGGTTGTGGGCGACGAGTACCGCTCCATGGACCCGGCCGGCGACAGCACTCGCAATCTCGGCGAACGTCGGGGCGGTCTCGACCATGTACGTAGTCACGCCGTGGATATGGACTGGTCCGGTGTCACGTTGTGGGTCGACGAGCGTGTCGAATTCTTCGACGGTCCTACCGTCGCGGTCAAGAGTGGTCATAGCAATCTCGATGATTCGGTCGCTTCTACTGAACCCGGTTGTTTCGCAGTCAATAACGACTCGAAGTGGCCTGGCGCCATGTTGGGGCATGGCCTCTCCCTTCCGATCGATCGCTTGTCGTATCGCTGGTTGATGCTTGTCCGCGGTGGCGTCGGTCCCCGCCGGGGCCGGTGTCGAGGCGCCGGGTACGGCAGCAAACTACGACCTGATAATTTGAATTGCAAACCTGTCGGTCGAGGCCTGATTGTGGTGTCCGGATGCTGGGGGAGGAATCCCAACCGATGGCTCACCGACGTCGGGCGCTCGTTGCCGCGGCACCGGAGCGGATGGTCGGAGCACAATCATCTAAACGTGCTCTACATACTTGTAATATATTGGGATATATTGTTCTGGCGAGCCGATACAGTCCTGGGCGTGACCGCCTACCGACCACCCCGCCCCGGAGAGGATGTTCTGGAGCGCTTGGTCGTCCTTCCCGCCGACGTGCCGGGCTGCCCGGACGTGGGCGCGGAGGATGCCATGCTGCCCGCCGGACTGCGGGCCGACGTGCGCCGGTTCGCCGCCGACACGCGGGATGCCCTGGACCGCCTGGGCAGCCTGGGCCGCTTGGGTGATCTCGCCACCCTGGCCCACCCGCCCGCCGATGTCCTGACCGACCCGAACGTGGCCGAGGCGCTGGCCGACCTGCCCGCCGACAAACTGGCCGCCCTCGCTGACTGCGCCGCAGCGGAGTTGGCCGACCTGCCCGCCAACGTGCCGGCCGCGCTGACCGCCCTGTCCGCCGACACGGCCATCGACATGGCCGGCCTGACCGCTGAGCTGGCTTCCCGGGAGGCCGAGCGGGTCGCCGGGCGCGATGGCGGCTGGGCAAAACTGGGTTACGAGCTGAGCGCCCGCGTCGCCGAGACGCTGGCCGGCCTGCCCGGCGACAAACGAGACACCTTGCGGCGCCTGGGTGTCCTGCCCGCCGCCGGCCTGGGCAGGTTCGGCTCGTCCCCCGCAGAGTCCCTGCGGCGCCTGGGCGCCCTGACCGGCGCCGACCTGGCCACCCTGGACCGTCTGGCCACGCTGACCGCCGTCGACCTGATCACGCTGGGCTTCCTGGGCGGGCGGGGCCACACGGCCCGCCTGGACATCCTGGCCGCCATGGGCACCATGGCCCCCGTGACGCTTGCCGGCCTGCATCGCCTGGGTGTCCTGGATGCCGACACGCTGGCCATCTTGCGCCACCCGTTCGTGACGAGCCACCGCAGCCCCGACCTGTTCGGCGTGTACGCCGTCACCGACTTGGCCGATTTGTCCCAAGCCGACCTGGTCGCTGTTAGCGAGTTGACCATGCGAGCCGGGACCCCGAATGCCCCGCCCGACGCGAACGTGCTGTGTGCACTGTGGTTCCTGGGCCGCCTCGACGCCGACACGCTGCACCGCCTTGCCTCTCTGTCCGCCACGGAGGCTCTTGCCGAATTGTCCGCCGACGACCCGACGGTTCTGTCCGCCGACGACCGGGTCCACGTGCCCGCCAGCGAACTGTCCGGTAGTGACCCAGCGCAATCGGCGTTCCGTCTAGGCGCCCTGCGCAGACTGCACGTCCATCGTGGTGGCCTGGAGGAGGACACGCTGAGGCTCCTGCGCCAGATCGGCGGGCTCGACGAGCGAACTGTGCGCGTCATGAGCAGCCTGGCCAACATGGGCGCCCTTGACCGGTGGGGTTCCTTCAACAACGCGCTGGACCAGGGAGGGCTGCCCGACGACGTGCGGACCGACCTCATCGCACGGGCTGCCACCACGGAGGCCGCCGGACAGTACATGAGGGGACTGATAACCGTCTGGGGCGGCATCCGGCCGTTGGCCGCCATGTCAGCCCTGCTGCGCCTCGAAGCCGAGTAACGCCGGGCGCAGCGTGACTGCGGGGCGCCGCGATGACCGCATCCAGCGGCCACTCCGCCGCAGTCCGTTTCATGTGGGAGGCGGCGAGAGGTGTCCCTGGCTGCGGCTGCGGGAGTGTTCGTAGGGATCGGTCGTCTCGGGGGGCGGTCCTTGCAGGTGGATCCGCTGCCACACGGACCGCAGTTCATCGGTGGCTTCGTAGGTGCGGGTGCGTCTCTCCCCCAGGGGGCGCAGCAGACCGGCGGAGACCATGGCGGCGAGGTCGCTCGTGGCGGTGTTGTCGCTGATCTCGTCGCCGGTGGTGAGCTTGGTTGTCTTCACGTAGAGCGCTCGGCGCAGGGTCCAGCCGCGGGCTGCGTCGGCGAGTCCGCCAACGCAGCGGTTCGCCAACCCGTGGCGCCCGACGAGTTGTTCGCATCTGTCCCACAGCGCTTCGGTTTCCCGGATGCGTTGCCGCAGTGCGAGCGTCTGGCGGTAGTGGGCGGTAAGGCAGAACTCGATCCAGGGCCGTGCGCTGCTCTGCGGCGACCATGCGCCGCCGCCCACCTCGGCGAGGACTTCGTAATACGCGGCGGTGTTGGCGCCCAGGTACTCCTCGACGCTCACGAACGCCGGTGAGCCGAGACCGCCGCCGACGAGAACGAAGGTCTGCAGGCATCGGGCCATGCGTCCGTTGCCGTCGCTGAACGGGTGTACGAGCGTGAGGTTCAGGTGTGCCATGGCGGCGGTCACCGAAGTAGGCGCGTCGCTCCCGGCGATATGCGTCAACGTCTCTTCCACGAGGGGTTCCAGCAGATCGCGGGCGGGAGCTTCGTAAACGACGTGGCCACTCCTGTCGCTGATCCACACGGCGCCAGGGCGCCACTGGCCGGGGTTCTTGCTGAGATCGTGCCGCATCATCATGAAGTGCAGCGACTGCAGGAGCCGGGCGTTGATCTCCGGCGAGTCCGTTGCCATTTGCAGCACGCATGTCATGGCGTCGCGATAGCCGGCGATGGCCTGACGGGTCGCAGTGTCCACCTCGGGAGGCTCCTCGCCGTCGATGACCGCCGCGGTGCTCTCCACACTCGCGCGGTACCCCTCGATGGACAGTGATCCCTGCGCCGCCGCGGCAAAGGCGGCGCGACGCAGCGACCCGCTCCAGCGTCGCGGTTCGTGCAGGTAGAACCGCAGTTCGGCCCTGAGTTCATCGATCATGCCCAAGACGGTCTCGTCAAGGCCGCTCACGGCGGGTGTGGTATAGATCATATGCATATGCTACTATACTTATATATCTACTTTGCATAGATGTATGTACAATAGCCCAATCGGCTCACCGTACGCCGTGCGTGGCGCCGATGCGCTCCGACCGCTGGCGGGCGGCCGGCGCTACCGGTCGAGGGGGTCGCGGAGCGCTCCGGTCAGGGTCCACCGTCCCGACGGTTTGAACGGTTCCTGCCCCAGGCGGGCGATGGAGGGGACGTGCTCGGCCAGTTCCAGCATCGGGACGATGCGCCCGGTCCAGCCGACGGGCCGGCCGAGCATCCAGACCGCCCCGTCGGCCGCCGAGGCGGTGTCGGCCCAGGCGGAGTGGTCGGCGTCGGGGGCGTTCATCACGTAGCCCTCCGACGCCACCTGGACGTCGATCCGGTAGCAGTTGACGGCGATGTTCTCGGCACGCAGGACGGCCGCGGATGTGACCGTCAGGTGATCGAGAGCCGCCTTGGACATGCCGTAGGTCATCATCGAGGGGAAGTAGCCGGTGGCGGTCACCGATCCCACGTTCAGGATGCGCCCCCCGCCGGACGCCGCAGCCAGGTGCGGGCGCGCCAGGCGGGTGGCCAGCAGCGGCGCCCGCACGTTGATACCCATGAGCAGGTCGTAGCGCTTCAGATCGATGTCCATGTCGCCGCCGAAGCTCACGGCGGCGTTGTTGACCAGCACGTCGAGGCGGCCGAAACGCTCGAGCGTGACGTCGAACAGGCGCGCGATGTCGCCGTCATCGGTCAGATCGCAGGGCACGGCCAGTCCGGTGCCCCCGGCCTCGGTCACCAGGCGGGCGGTCTCGTCCACCGTGCCGGGCAACCGGAGAGGGTTCTCGGCGCTGGCGCGGGCGGCGCACGCCACCAGTGCCCCCCGACGCCCCAACTCCACGGCGATGGCCTTGCCCACGCCCCGGCTGGCGCCGGTCACGATGACGGACTTCCCGGAGAAACTCATAGGCGAAAGCTAACCGGCGCGCCCCTCTGGCGCCGCCCCATGCTGCCGGCCGGCCCAGAAGATGCAGACGGCGGCCAACGTCCCGTAGCCGAGGTATCCCAGCGACAGCGGGGTGACCGACCCCTGGAGGAATCGGGTGGTGAGCGACGCCAGCAGGGAGCCGACGCCCATCGAGAAGGCGCCGATCACAGCCGAGGCGGTGCCGGCGATCTCGCCCATCGGGGTCATCGCCAGGGTGTTGCAGATGGGGACGATCACCACGTGCAGGGCGTTCAGGGCGGTGAGCAGCGCCCACCAGAGCCAGAACGGCGGGGCACCCCCGCCGGCGAGAGACACCACCGCCAGCGTGATCCCCACGACGATGTAGACGGCGACGGCGCGGTGCATCACCGCTTCGGCGCCCAGTGCCCTGATGGTCCGCATACTGCTGAGAGCGGAGGGCGCCATGACAGCCGCACTTGCGCCGAATAGCAGGGCGAACTGCCCACCGCGGCCGTAGACGTCGTCGAAAAGCAACTCCAAGCCGGCGAGGTAGGCCACGAACGCCCCCAGCATGCAGGTCAGCGCCAGGCCGTATCCCAGCGTGGCACGGTTGCCGACGATGGCTCGGAACGCCCCCGTGAGGCGCCGCACGTCGAGGGACATCCGGTGGCGGGGATCCAGGGTCTCGTCGAGGCGGATCACCCATAGGCACAGTGCCGTGGCCGTCAGTACGGAGAAACCGAAGACCCACCGCCACGATCCGCTCAGCAGCAGCAACTCGCCGATACCCGGCCCCAGGATCGGGGCGATCATGAACACCGCCATGATCATCGACAACGCCCGAGCCATCCGGTCGCCCACGTAGACGTCGCGCGTGATTGTCAGCGCCATGGCCCGCGGTGAGGCTGCTCCGATGCCCCAGAGCAGGCGGCTCACCAGCAGGAACTCCAGCGAGGGAGCCAGTGCGGCGCCGGCGGCTCCCAGCGCGTAGAGGGTGAGACCGGCCCACAGCGCCGGCTTGCGCCCGAACCGGTCGGCGAGGGGTCCGAAGATGAGTTGGGCGCAGCCCAGGCCCAGCAGGTAGAGGGTCACGGTCCACGACACCGTCGTGGAGTCCGCCGCCAGCCCGAAAGCGGTCCTGATCTCGCCGAGCGCGGGCAGCATGACGTCGATGCCTAAGCCTGAATCCACCGATTCGGGCTGGTGGGGGGTGTGTTGGGGTGGTTTTTGGGGCGGTTGGGGTTGTGGGGTGTTGGTTGGGGTCGCCGGTGGCGGTGTGGGGCGCCGGTGAGGGGGCGCTGGGGTGGTTCGGGGCGCGTGGGGGCGTGTTGGGGCGCGTGGGGGCGCGCTAGGGCGCCGGGGCGGTGGGGCGGTGGGTGTTCTGGTGGGGGCTCAGCAGAGTTGGGGTAGGGCGCGGATGTTGGTGAGGGTGGTGTGGAAGGTGGTTGCCCAGGGCCATCGGGCGGGGAGGCGCAGGACGGGGCGTCCGGCGTGGTTGACGAGGCGCCCGGGCACAGCGAGGAGTTGGTTGCGGACGGTTCGCCCGACGCGCAGACGTCCCGTGGGGTGGGTTTCGGCGAGTGTGGTGATCCAGCGGTAGAGGTTGTGGGCCAGTGCGGCGCAGGTCAGCCAGGCGGCGTTGGCGAAGAAGTTCCCCGACGGCAGGTGCGCCAGTCCGGTGCTCGCCTTGAGGTCGCGGATGGCGAGTTCGACGGTGGCGTGTTGGCGGTGATAGGCGTCGCCGGCGGCGCTGTTGAGGTCGTCTCGGTTGGTGACCAAGGCGTGGTGGCGCCAGTCGGGCCACAGCGCGGCCTGCGCGCTGTCGGTGAGGCGGGTGCGCCGCACGACGAGGCGCACGTCGCGGCGGTTGTCGCGCCCGCCGGCGATGATGGTGGTCTCCGCGACCTGCGCGTCGCCGCCGTCGCGGTAGGGGATGGGCTCCCAGTCGTCTTCGTCGATGGCACCAATGGCGGCTTTGACGTGGCCATACAGGGGGATCGTGACCGACCAGCGCACCTTGGCGGCGTCGAGGCGGTCGATGAGTTCGTTGGACCAGAACCCCGAGTCGGCGCGCACGGTGAGTTGGCCCGCCGCGCCGGCGCGGCGGGCGCGGGCGACCGTCTCGGCGATGAAGTGCACGTTGCCTCTCTGGGAGGATCCCTTGCGCAGGCGGGTGTGCAGCGTCTCGCCGGTCTCGGCGCGGGTCGCGATGAGCGGGTGATAACCGAGCTGTTGGGTGTGCCCGTAGGCGGCGCCGGCTTTGGTCTTGGCGGACACCTCACAGATCGTCGAGTCCACATCGATGGTCATCGGATCCTCCCCGGGGCCGCCGCCGGCGGCCCACGCCCGCGCCAGCGCCACACCTGCGGCTTTGTCCAACTGCCGGACGTGACCCCACGTGAACGAACGCAGCAACGACCCCACCGTCGACGCCGCCGCCACCGAGAATCCCAACACCCGGCGCGTCGCCCCGGCGCGCAGACGATTCACGTGATCGATATGGGTGGCGCCGACCAGCATCGCCGCCACCAAACTCAACACCTTGCGCCCCGGAGACGCGCCGCCGACGCGGCCCCCCAAGCGCACCGTCTCATCAACCAGAGACTCCAAACCCAACCGATCCATCAACGTCGCCGCCACCACCAGCCCCGCGTCGGCCACCAACGACTCGTCGTCGAAGGTCACCCCGAACCGGTCAATCTTGCGCGATACTCCACTCACAGGAAGTGCCTCCTCGATCTGGGCCGAAGCCGCTATCACTACCGGCCATTCTCCCAGGTCAGAGAGGCACTTCCGCGGACCCCCAACCCTCAACGCACCCACCAAATCGGTGGATCCAGGCTAAGGCTGTGCTGGCGGTGAGGGCCGCCATGAGCGCGATGAACTCGCGCTCGCCCGGGCGCCGGCCCCTCATGCGGTTGCGGGCTAGGAGGGAGAGGCGGCCGCGGGCAGCGCCGCGGGGCCGGTGGTGTCCGGCGGGGTCTCGGTCAGGGGGAAGTGGCAGGCGACGAACTGCCCCGGGGAGACCGGGCGCAACTCGGGGACCTTCTCGGCACAGAGTTCGGTGGCCCGCGGGCAGCGGGTGCGGAACCGGCAGCCCGACGGCACGTCGAAGGGTGACGGCGGGTCGCCGCTGAGCGCGTCCTGCGCGCCGCCCTCGGGCTGGTCGACTTGGGGGATCGAGGCCAGCAGGGCCTCCGTGTAGGGGTGCGCCGGTTGCTTGTACAGTTGCGCCACGGGGCTGATCTCGCAGATCCTGCCCAGGTACATCACGCACACCCGGTCGCTGATGTTCTTCACGACGGCCAGGTCGTGGGCGATGAAGAGCATGGTCAGGCTGTAGAGATCCTTCATGTCCTCCAGCAGGTTCAGGATCTGGGCCTGAATCGAGACGTCGAGCGCCGACACCGGCTCGTCGCATAGCAGCACCCGTGGGTTCAGCGCCAGTGCGCGGGCGATGCAGATGCGCTGGCACTGACCGCCGGAGAACTCGTGCGGGCGGCGACTGCCCACCTCGTCGAGATCCATACCGACGCTCCGCATGGCGGCGCGCACCCGTTGCTCGGTCGACGGGCCGTCGTCACCGCCGGAGTCGCCGTCGTTGCCGCCAGAACCGCGGTAAGGGTGATCCGGCCAGATGTCCAGCCCCTCGCGCACGATGTCGCCGACCCGCCGGCGCGGGTTCAGCGAGGCGATCGGATCCTGATAGATCATCTGCACGCCCGTGCGCACCCGCCGCAGTTCCTCGCCGCGCAGCGTCGTCAGATCAACGCCGTCGAAGATCACCTGCCCGGACGTGGGCCGGGGAAGTTGTAGCACGGCGCGGGCGGTCGTGGACTTCCCGCAGCCGGACTCACCCACCAGACCCAGCGTCTCGCCCTCGGCGACGTCGAAGCTGACGCCGCTCACGGCGCTGACCGTGCGGCGCCCGCGGCTGGGGTAGTCCACGACCATGTCCACGACCCGCAGCAGCACCTCCTCCGGCGGCCGTAGGTGAGCGGTGCCGATGCCCGCCATCAGAGGGCGCCCGTGGTGATCGCGCCGACATCGGCCGACGGGTCCGTCAGTGCCAGGCCCGCTGCCGTCGTGCCCGCTACACGGTTGGCGGCCAGAGCGGCTTCGCCCCGTTCGGTCCCCGCCGGGTAGAAGCAGGCGAAGCTGTGCCCGGTGCCGCCGTCGCCGTCGCCGGAGAGTCCGGGGACCTCGTCCAGACACCGGGGTTGCGCGGACGCGCAGCGCGGGGCGAAGGCGCATCCCGCCGGGAGGGCGCTCAGGTCGGGGGGGCGCCCCTGAATGACCCGCAGGCGGGTGTGACTCTCCTGGGCGATCTTAGGGATCGACTCGAACAGTGCCTGCGTGTACGGGTGGCGCATGGCGGTGAACAGCCGCGCCGTCGGCGCCTTCTCCACGATCCTCCCGGCGTACATGACGACGACCTCGTCGGCGCGTCCTGCCACCACGCTGAGGTCGTGCGTGATGAGGATCATGGCCATCCGGTGCCGCCGGCGGAGCCGGTCCAGCAGGTCCAGGATCTGCTTCTGCACGGTCACGTCCAGCGCCGTGGTGGGTTCGTCGGCGATCAGCAGCTTCGGCTCGCAGGCCAGGGCCATGGCGATCATGACCCGCTGGCGCATCCCGCCGGAGAGTTGGTGCGGGTACTCCCGCAGCCGCCGCTCGGGGTCGCCGATGCCCACCCGCTCGAGCAACTCCAGCGCCCGAATTTGGGCGGCCCGGCGGTGGAGCCCGCGGTGGTAGCGGAGCCCCTCGCCGATCTGGCGACCGACCTGCATCACCGGATTCAGCGAGGTCATGGGATCCTGGAAGACCATGGCCAACTCCACACCCCAGACGTGCCGGGCCTCCCGTCGGGTCAGGTTCCGGAGATCCCGGCCGTCGAGGACGACCCGGCCGCTGCTCGTGGACGAGCCGGGTGGCAGGAGATTCATGACCGAGCGGGCCATGGCCGACTTTCCTGAGCCGGACTCACCCACCACGCCCAGCGTCCGGCCGCGGCGAAGTGTGAAGGAGACGCCCTCCACTGCCTTGAGTTCGCCCCGGTCGGTGGCGAACGACGTGCACAGATCCTCCACGACCAGGGTGGGGGTGTCCTCCGGCTGGTTCACTCGCGCCTCGTTCCGGTCGTCACATCAGGCCGGTGGTCGATGCCGGCGGGCGACCCTCAGAGCAACTGCAGGACGGTTTTCGGGGGGCGTGAGATGACTGCACGCTCGCCGCGCACCACCACGGGGCGCTGCATGAGCCGCGGGTGGGCCACCAGGATGTCCACGACCTGTTCGGGGCTCCGGACATCCTCGTCGCTCAACCCCAGATCGCTGAAGTTCTTGTCGCGCCGTACCAGGTCTGTCGGCTCGTTGGGCAGCAGCGACAGTAGGCCTTCGAGGTCGCCGCGGCTGGGAGGTTCCTTGAGGTAGTGAACGACGTCGAACTCGACGTCCTGCTCCCGCAACAACTCGAGAGTGCTGCGAGAACTGCCTCAACCAGGGTTGTGGTACACGACGATGCCGGCCATGGGCGAACTCTAGCGGACGCCGTCTGACCGGGGGATCGGACGGTGCTCAGTCGAGCCCCCAGGCGGGTGCGATCACGTCCCAGACCGCGCGAGCCAGGCGATTCCCACCGGCGACGGTCAGGTGGACGCCGTCCTCGCGCCGCACCCGGACACCGTCGATCTCGTCGGCGTAGCCGCCCTCGTCGTTGCTGAACAGTTCCCACGTGTCCACGAACGTGATCTGGGGGTGCTGCTCGGCCTGCTCGGCGTAGACCTCGTTGAGCCGGGCGAGGCCGCCGGAAAGGCGCGACTCCCGGACGGGAGGCTGGCCGACCCACACGGTCTGCACGTCGGGCTGGCTCACCAGGGCCATGATCCGCCCCACGCGCTCGCGGTACAGGTCCAGCCACTCGTCGGTGAAGCGGTCCAGAATCTTTCCCTCGTGCTCGACGTTCTGGAAGTCGTTGGCGCCGAAGAGCACAACGATCACGTCGGCCCCGCTCTCGGTGAGCAGGCCGGCGAGATGCTGGGCCCAGTCGAAGAAGTCCGGGCGGGACAGACCGGTGGCCGGACGGGGGTCCACATCGATCGTCACCAGGTCGGCGGCGGTGAGCCGTGCCAGACCCTCGCCGAGGTCCCGGCTGATGGAGTCGCCCCCGACGTACAGCCGCAGGGGTTGATCCTGTTCGGGGACACGCGGGGCATCGAAGTCGACGGTTGTGGTGGTTGTCGTTACCGGTGCCGTGGTGGAGGTCGAGGTGGAGGTGGGCGTGGAGGTCGTGGTCGGATCGGTTGTTGCGGTCGTGTGGTCGGCGGGGACGTAGCCGGGGGGACACTCGACGCGGTCGGCCGGCTCGGTCGCGTCGTCGTCGCTGCCGGAGCCGCCGGGGTCGGCGTTTTCGGCGGAGTCCTCCGGGTCGGCGTCGCCGGCGCGTTGGGTCGGGTCGTCGCCGTCGGTTGAGCCGGTGGTGCCCGTGCTGCGGGTGGGTTCGCTGTCGTCGGTGGAGTCCGATTCGATGGGTTCAGCCGGATCGTCGGAGCCCTCGCTCGTGCTTTCTCCGGTGGGGTCCGTGTCCTCGTCAACGTCGCCGAGGTCCGCTGGTCCGCCGGTGCCTGTGGACGCGTCGGTCGGGTCCGGGTCGCTGCCCGTGATTGGTTCATCGGGGTTCGTGTCCTCGGCGGAGTCGTCGCGCTCCGTCGATCCGGCAGCGGGTTCGTCCGCGCCGCTGCCTGTGGTGGGTTCGTCGGGGTCGGCGTCTCGGGTGCCGTCCCCGGCGTCCGTGTCCCCGGTGCTCCCGCCGGTCGCCGTACTGTCGCCGAGAAGGTCCGGTTGGAGGCCGTCGACCGGTGAGCAGTCCTCGGCGGTCGGCGGTGTGGTGGCATCGTCGGTGCCGGGGCCGCTGTCATCGGCGTCGAGAGGTTGGTCGGGATCGGGATCGTCCGACGCGGCGCCGCCGGTGGGGCTTGCAACGCTCTTGTCGTCATCGGCCACCGATGGTTCTCCAGCGGCAACGGTCGTGGTGGTGGTCCGGGCGCGGGCGATCAGAGCCTCCACGTCGTAGACCTGCTCCTCATGGTCGAGGGCCACGGCCAGGCGATCTGCGGGCCGGTTCAGCGACAGGAAGTGAGCCAGACGGTCCACCACCTCGGCCGTTCCGAGAACGACGTCGCGTTGGGTGCCCAGCGGCTGCCGCTCGGCCAGACCGACGAGGGAGCCCGAACTCAGCAGGGCACCCATGCCCAACGCCACGAGCACGGCCGAGATGATTTGCCGCGGGCGCAGCGGTGGGCGGCGATCGCGCCGCGGCCCCGCCGCGGCGACCGGTCGGATGGGGGGCCACGGTGGCCGCTCGCCGGCCGGCGGTCGTGGCGGTGTGCCGGGCGGTTGTGGCGGTCCGGCGGGCGGCTGCCGACGCCTCCCGGGCGGTTGTGGCGGCTGTGGTGGCGTTCGGGCGTTCATCGGTCAGAACTGGAAGTAGATGAAGGGCGCCACGCCGTCCGGTCCGAACTGCTCGAGAACCACCAGCCAGAAGGCGAATGCCAGCCCGGTGACCAGTACCGGCACGTGGCTCACCGCGACGATGGCCCGCTCGCCGACCGCCCGCGGCCAGAAGTGGGTGGCCAGCATCGCCAGGACCAGCGCCGCCGCCACCCACGGGAGCCGGGCGGACTCCACCGTCCAGGCGACGAAGAGCCGCCGCAACACGTCTCCGGCGCCGCCCAGCGAGTCGGCGCGGAAGAGGATCCAGCCGAAGCACACGAAGTGGAAGGTCACCAGGCGGGCCACGATGCCGGGCAGGCGCAGCCCCAGCCGGCGCTCCACCAGGAGGCCGAGACCGTGGAACGCCCCCCACAGCACGAAGGTCCAGGCCGCGCCGTGCCACAGGCCCCCCAGCAACATGGTCAGGAACAGGTTGCGGTCACGCCGTCGGGGGCCGCCGCGGTTGCCGCCGAGGGGGATGTAGAGGTAGTCCCGCAGCCAGCGCGACAGCGACATGTGCCAGCGCCGCCAGAAGTCCTGGATAGACGTTGCCCGGTACGGCTGGTCGAAGTTGTCGGGTAGCCGGATGCCCAGCAGCAGCGCCACCCCGATGGCGATGTCGGTGTAGCCGCTGAAGTCGGCGTAGATCTGCACCGCGTAGCCGTAGACCCCCATCAGCACTTCCAGCGACGAGAAGCGGTCGGGGAAGGCGAACACGTCGTCCACCAGGGCGTCGGCCAGATAGGTGGCCACGACCATCTTCTTGAACAGGCCGGCGGCGATGAGGGTGATCGCCCGGGTGAAGTCGGTGTGGCGCAGGGCGCGGGGCTGGTTGATCTGTGGGATCAGCTCGTTGGCCCGCACGATGGGGCCGGCCACGAGTTGTGGGAAAAAGGCCTGGTAGACGGCGAAGTCCAGGGGTTTGGCCGGTTCGGCGTCGCCGCGGTACACGTCGAGGACGTAGCTGATGGCCTGGAACGTGAAGAAGGAGATCCCCACCGGCAGGATGATGTTCAGCAGCGGCAGATCGGCGGCCACGCCGAGACCCTCCAGGGCCCGCTCGGCGCTGTCCACGAAGAAGCCCGCGTACTTGAAGAACCCCAGCGAGGCCAGGTTCACCCCCACGGCCAGGCTCACCACCGCCCGCCGGGCGCCGGGTCGCCGCAGCCGACCCAGGGAGGCGGCCGCCGCCTGGTTCAGCACTGTGGAGGCGACGATGAGGCCCACGAAGCGGGCATCCCAGTAGCCGTAGAACACGTAGCTGGCGGCCAGCATGAAAAGCTTCCACCAGGCACGGCGCCCGGGAATGAGCCACCCAACGGTCAGCACCACGACGAAGAACAGGGCGAACGTGAAGGTGGGGAAGAGCATGCGGAGTCGGGTTCGTGCAGGAAGGGCGGCAGCTCCGGCGGCGGTTCACACCACCGCTGAGCAAGCTACTACCGCCGCTCCCGCACCCCGCGGACTAACCCTGGATCCACCGATGGGTTGGGTGTGTTGGGGGTGGGGGTGCGCGGAAGTGCCTCGCTGACCTGGGAGAATGGCCGGTAGTGATAGCGGCTTCGGCCCAGATCGAGGAGGCACTTCCTGTGAGTGGAGTATCGCGCAAGATTGACCGGTTCGGGGTGACCTTCGACGACGAGTCGTTGGTGGCCGACGCGGGGCTGGTGGTGGCGGCGACGTTGATGGATCGGTTGGGTTTGGAGTCTCTGGTTGATGAGACGGTGCGCTTGGGGGGCCGCGTCGGCGGCGCGTCTCCGGGGCGCAAGGTGTTGAGTTTGGTGGCGGCGATGCTGGTCGGCGCCACCCATATCGATCACGTGAATCGTCTGCGCGCCGGGGCGACGCGCCGGGTGTTGGGATTCTCGGTGGCGGCGGCGTCGACGGTGGGGTCGTTGCTGCGTTCGTTCACGTGGGGTCACGTCCGGCAGTTGGACAAAGCCGCAGGTGTGGCGCTGGCGCGGGCGTGGGCCGCCGGCGGCGGCCCCGGGGAGGATCCGATGACCATCGATGTGGACTCGACGATCTGTGAGGTGTCCGCCAAGACCAAAGCCGGCGCCGCCTACGGGCACACCCAACAGCTCGGTTATCACCCGCTCATCGCGACCCGCGCCGAGACCGGCGAGACGCTGCACACCCGCCTGCGCAAGGGATCCTCCCAGAGAGGCAACGTGCACTTCATCGCCGAGACGGTCGCCCGCGCCCGCCGCGCCGGCGCGGCGGGCCAACTCACCGTGCGCGCCGACTCGGGGTTCTGGTCCAACGAACTCATCGACCGCCTCGACGCCGCCAAGGTGCGCTGGTCGGTCACGATCCCCCTGTATGGCCACGTCAAAGCCGCCATTGGTGCCATCGACGAAGACGACTGGGAGCCCATCCCCTACCGCGACGGCGGCGACGCGCAGGTCGCGGAGACCACCATCATCGCCGGCGGGCGCGACAACCGCCGCGACGTGCGCCTCGTCGTGCGGCGCACCCGCCTCACCGACAGCGCGCAGGCCGCGCTGTGGCCCGACTGGCGCCACCACGCCTTGGTCACCAACCGAGACGACCTCAACAGCGCCGCCGGCGACGCCTATCACCGCCAACACGCCACCGTCGAACTCGCCATCCGCGACCTCAAGGCGAGCACCGGACTGGCGCACCTGCCGTCGGGGAACTTCTTCGCCAACGCCGCCTGGCTGACCTGCGCCGCACTGGCCCACAACCTCTACCGCTGGATCACCACACTCGCCGAAACCCACCCCACGGGACGTCTGCGCGTCGGGCGAACCGTCCGCAACCAACTCCTCGCTGTGCCCGGGCGCCTCGTCAACCACGCCGGACGCCCCGTCCTGCGCCTCCCCGCCCGATGGCCCTGGGCAACCACCTTCCACACCACCCTCACCAACATCCGCGCCCTACCCCAACTCTGCTGAGCCCCCACCAGAACACCCACCGCCCCACCGCCCCGGCGCCCTAGCGCGCCCCCACGCGCCCCAACACGCCCCCACGCGCCCCGAACCACCCCAGCGCCCCCTCACCGGCGCCCCACACCGCCACCGGCGACCCCAACCAACACCCCACAACCCCAACCGCCCCAAAAACCACCCCAACACACCCCCCACCAGCCCGAATCGGTGGATTCAGGCTAACAGACCTCCTCCACGCCGTCCGGTGTTGGTATGACGGCCATCTGTCCCCAGCATTCGACGGTGCCGTCGGTACGCAATCCGCACGAATGCGTACCGCCGGGGAAGAGCGCGGTGAACAGCCCGTCGGGCACATCGGTCTGCCCCTCGTAGTTGAGCCCCCAGCATTCGGCGGTGCCGTCTGCCCGGAAGGCACAGGTGTATCCACGGCCGGCGACGACGGCAACGAACCGCCCGTCCGGCGGATCGGTCCGCCCGTCGCTGTAGCCCCAGCAGTCGATTGTGCCTTCGGCACGCAATCCGCAGGAGTGCAGGCTTGCGGCGACGATGGAAGTGAACCGTCCGTCGGGAGGGTCGGCCTCGCCGAATTCGCTGTCGCCCCAGCAGTCGATTGTGCCGTCGGCGCGCACACCACATGAATGCTGATCGCCGCCGTCCACATCGATGAATCGCCCGTCGGGCGCGTCCGCTTGCCCGTCGTCGTTGTACCCCCAGCAGGTGGCGGCGCCGTCAGTGCGCAACCCACACGTGTGTCCGCCCCCCGAGGCAATGGTGGTGAAATGCTCGTCCGGGGCATCGAGCTGTCCCCAGGCGTTGTCGCCCCAGCATTCGACGGTGCCCTCGACACGCAATCCGCACGAGTGATACCAGCCGGCCACCACGCTGACGAACCGACCGCCCGGCGCATCGGCTTGACCAACGCGGTTGCCGCCCCAGCAGGTGACGGTGCCACCGGAGCGCAATCCGCACCAATGCGACCCTCCGGGTGCCACGGAGGTGAACGGGCCGGTCTCACCGGGTGCACGGCCGGCAGCCTCGGGCTGTGCGCCGTCGGCTGTTCCCACGGGTTGCGACAGCCCCCAGCACACCAGGGCGCCACCGGTGCGCACCCCGCACGAGAAATCCTCGCCGGCATCCACGGCGATGAACCGACCACTGGGCGGCGCTGCCCGGCCGTCGTAGTTGGCGCCCCAGCAGTCGACGGTGCCTTGGGGGCGCAGCCCGCAGGCGTGAGAAGCGCCCGCGGCGATCGCGGTGAATCTCCCGGGCGGGGACTCCGACACGCCGGACCCCGAGTCCCGCCCCCAGCAGTCGACAGTGCCGTCAGTGCGCAACCCGCAGGTGTAGAGCACGCCAGCTGCCACGGCGGCGAACGGACCGTCCGGCGCATCGTTCTCGCCACTTGAGTTGCTTCCCCAGCAGACGATGGCGCTGTCGATGCGCAAGGCGCACGAGTGCTGACCAACGTCCACCATGCTGAACCGATCACCCGGGGAATCCGGCTTCTCCCCCATGTACCAGCCCCAGCAGGCGAGCGTGCCGTCGGTACGCACTCCGCACGTGTGGTTGGTGCCCGCGCCCACAGATGTGAACTCCCCGGCCGGCGGGTCGGACCGTCCGCTCTCGTTTATCCCCCAGCAGCGGACACTACCGCTGGCGCGTAACCCGCACGAATGCAAGCGGCCGGCGGTTATGGCGACGAACGGATCGCCGTCGGCCTCCGCGGCGTCGGCCCAACGCGCCACCAGCACGCCGTCGGGCGCCTCCACGACCGGTCGGAGGTCCCAGCAGGCGACGGTGCCGTTGGTACGTAGAGCGCAGACGTGCTGCTCCCCGACGGCCACCGCACTGAACGGCCCCGCGGATGGGTCCGCCTCAGGGACACTGCTGCCGGATCGCTCCCCTGCGGCTTCGTCGGAACGCACACCGTCCGGCGACTCGAGGACCGGGAGGAGGCCCCAGCAGACGACGCTGTCGTCGGTGCGCGCCCCGCACGAATGCTCCAGGCCGGTCGCCACGCCCACGAACTCCCCGTCCGGCGCGTCGACCTGTCCCCAGGCGTTGTCCCCCCAGCAGGCGAGCGTGCCGTCGGTGCGGAGTCCGCACGAATGCCGCTGGCCGGCGGCCACAGCGACGAACTCCCCGGTCGGCGCGTCGACCTGTCCCCACGCGTTGCTGCCCCAGCAGGCGACGGTGTCGTCGGTGCGCAGTCCGCACGAATGCTCCAGGCCGGTGGCCACGGCGACGAACTCCCCGGTCGGCGCGTCGACCTGTCCCCAGGCGTTGCTGCCCCAGCAGGTGACGGTGCCGTCGGTGCGCACCCCGCACGAGTGCGACAACCCAGCGGCCAGGGACACGAAACTCCCAGCCGGCGCCTCTGCCTGACCGTCCCAGTTGGCGCCCCAGCAGGCGACGAAGCCGTCTGTTTGCAGCCCGCACGAATGGCCGCTGCCGGCAGCCACAGCAGCGAACTGCCCGCCCGGCGCCTGCAGTTGCCCGTACTCGTCGCCACCCCAGCAGGCGGCCGTGCCATCGGTACGCACGCCGCAGGAGTGCGACAGACCGCTGGCCAGCGTCGTGAATTCCCCGCCCGGTGCCTGCAGCTGCCCGTCTTCGTTGCGTCCCCAGCATTCCGCGGTGCCGTCGACACGCAGCCGGCAGGAGAAGCCATCGCCAGCGGTTACGGCGTCGAGCGGGCCCGCTGGCGACGCCACCTCTGCGACGACCTCGGTGGGCGGCTCGGGCTGCGCGGTCTCGGTGCCGCCGTCGGGCGGCTCGGGCTGCGCGGTCTCTGCGCGGGCGTCGGGTTGTTCGGGCTCGGCGGTCTCTGTGCCGTCGTCGGGTTGTTCGGGCTGGGCGGTCTCTGTGCTCTCGTCGGTTTGTTCGGCCAGGGTGGCCGCCGCAGCACCATTGGATTGTCCGGGCGGGACGGCCTCTGCGCCATCGTCGGCGGGACCGCTATCCGGAGCGTCGGCGCGCTCGCCGTCGGGGGAACCGGGCGGGCTGTCCGGCGCCGCGGTCGCGGCTGTGCCCGAGCCGGCTCGGGTCGCAGTCGGCGTCGCCCCTTCCTGCGTGCCTGAACATGCAGTCGCCGTGATGACAAGGGCCAGGACGGCGATGAACAGTCGGTGCACTGCGCATCCCCCTATCCGTCCCGGTCACGCCACTCGTCGGGATCCCGCCAGCTTCGACTCGACCGTAGCGCCCGTGGCTCTGCGGCGGCACCACCTTGGCACGTCAACCCCTTGCCTGCCGGGCGATCCGGGCTGCGTCGGCATGCGCGCGAATCGGACTCCGGAGCGTGCCGGCGTTACAGTCTGGGTGGCATCGGATCCGGAGTTGATGCGGGCGGCCGGATCCGGGGCCGATTCTTGCGCCTGCAGGGGGGTGGGTTCCATGCCGACAGTGGACCGCCCCGGGCTTCGTGCGTTCTGCGGCGTGCTCGCTGCTCTGGTCCTGCCGGTCGGGTGCGCGGTGAGCGGCGCGGGCACCGAGTCGTCGTCCGCTCTGGTGGTTCTGGACGACGGTTCGGTGGCTGAGACCTCCGATGCCGCGACCCCCGAGGGGCCACCGACCGACGCAGTGGTCCTCGTCGTCGACGGAGAATCGCATGTTGCGCAACTCGCCGATCTGTACGAGATCCACTGGTACCGCTTCGAGGCCCACGAAGGCCAGGACTACCGGATCATCGTCAGCGGCAGGTTGGGCGGAAGTTCCCGGGATGTCGCCGTCGAACTCTCGCTCCACGACGCCACCGGAGCAGAGATCGCCACCGAAGCCGATCCCGACTCGCTCAGAACCCACTGGTCGTTGCTGCGCGGCGCCGAAGAAAGGACGTACTACCTGCGCATTGTGGGTGCGACGTACGATCCGACCGGCGAGTACATGATCGCGGTGAACCGAATCGATGACGAGCATGGGGATGAGCCGTCCGCTGCCACAGAAATCGATCTCGCGGTTGCCACGGAATACACCGGAGCGATCGACTATGAGGGTGACAAGGACTGGCTCGTCTTCGATGCTCAGGCAGGCGACCTCTTCAAGATCTGGATCGAGGGAGAGCCGGAGAAGTCCTACGGGGTGTCCTTCCGGCTGTACATGCTCACCACAGCTCACGAGGATGGCGACGGCAGTGCCGACGAGTTCGAACTGACCGATCTCGTTCAGTGGGGCACGTCCTCCCGCGACTGGGTTTTCGACCCGGGTCCCTGGCATATGGAGGAGACTGGTCGATATGCCGCGCTCGTTGAAGCGGGTTCGAATTCTTACGGGCTGCCGAACACCTACACCCTCAAGTTCGAGATACTCGTGGATGACCACTCGAATATCCCCGTCGGTGCGACCTTGCTTCAGCCCGGTCAGGAGCGGACCGCCAGCCTCAACTACACACACGACGAGGACTGGTTCTACGTGGACATGGTTCAGGGTGAACGCTACGTCGTAGACGCCTATGCCCTTGAGGAGGACCGAGCATTTCCAGAGGTGGCTCTCTACAGCGAAGAGAGCCAGGTCAGCTACGGCGACTGGTATGACCTTGAGAGAGATGAGTTGATCGCGCCCGGAATTGGTCGTCTCGTATGGCAGGCCAGGCAAAGCGGCCCTCACCTCATCAAGGTAAGTAACCGGCGTTCAGAAGACGACAGGCATTATCCCACCGAGTACGTCATCGCAGTCAGCCGGAGGCCGGCGGATGATCACTCCGATGCTCCGGATGGCGCCACTCTCATCCGATCCCGTGACTGGATTCAGGCGGAATTGGACGCATTGACGGATACTGATTGGTTCCAGTTCCTAGTCACGGCCGGCACGGTGTACAACGTGGAGTTCGAAGTACTCGACGAAGACTCCGGAAATTACGTGCCGGCCGACGATTACTACGGTGGACGATCGTTGCACGCTTCCTTCGTGGGTGACGGCTGGAAGGACGACGCGCGCCAAAGCCTCGCTATCGCCGAGAACGGCGTCCTCTATCTCATGTTCTCGGCTATTCGTCCGCGCATCCTGTCCTATCGTTTCCGTCTTGTCGCCAACGAGGAGGTTGACCACGGGGACGATCGTGCGACCGCGTCGCCGATCGAAGTCGCCGAGACGGTGAGAGGCTCGGTCACCGATCAGGATTCTGACTGGTTCGCCTTCGAAGCCGTCCCGGAGCTCATATACAGCATCGCTTCGGGCCAGTCAGGACATGGATTCTTCAACATCACTGTCTTCGACGAGAGCGGTGATGTGCCTGCTCTCAGCAGCGGTTTTCCCTACTATGGCCAGCAGTGGGCGAGCCTGGGTAGCGGGCTGTGGACTGTGCCGAGTCCCGGCACATACTGGATACGGATATCCGGGAAGTGGGCGGCCCCCTTCGCTTATGAGCTGGGGTACACCGTGACTGAGATAGTTGTGGATGACTACGGCGACTCGCCCGGCGAGGCGGCGGAGGTGACGTTCGACCCGGAGGCACTCCCGGCGAGGGCGGCGGAGTTGGCCGAGAAGCGCGCTCGATCAGGGGTGGAGCAAGGCATCCAGCAGGCTCTGGTGGAGGGGCACGTCGGGTACTTCCTGGACAGCGACTGGTTCGCTCTCCAGTTGGAGAGGGGCGTGAAGTACCGGATCAGACCCTATGACCAGGCGGCGTCTTACAACCCGCCGAGTTGGGACGTGGACGCCACGATCAGCTTGTGGGATGGGGATACCGTGCTGGACCGGTGGCGCAAGTGGGACGACTCTATCGACTACGTGCCGACGACGACCGGGACGTATCACATTCAGGTAACGCGGGGTCGGGAGAGCCCATTCCTGGAGCCGTTCGCCTACGGGTTCGAGATTGCGATCCTGACGGCGGACGATTTCTCTGATCTCCGGTCGGGAGCCTCGCCGGTTTCCGCCAGCGATGTCATTGCCGGTTCTCTGAACTCGCGGAACGATGTTGACTGGTTTGTTGTCGAGGCCACTGAAGGGCAGACGTGGCTCGTGAGGTCCCCGAATGAGCGATGGGGTTGTATGCAGATCTATGGGCCCGATCAGGATCACGCACTGCGCGAGGATTGCTGGGAGGGGCATCTTGCATGGACCGCCGCGGAGAGCGGGGAATTCGGGATCAGATTGTCCCCACGGATCTACTCGTACCAGACCTACCGGGCGCCAGCCGAATACGAACTCACCCTTAGTGTCGCCGAGTCTGACGATCACGGAAACGATCTCGCACAGGCCTCCGTACTGGTTCCGGGGGAGGCACAACTGGGCGTCATCGACTATGTGGACGACCGGGATGTATTCCGGCTCAGCGTCAAGTCGGGCGAGATATGGCAGGTAGGCCTAGCGAGGTCGTACCATGGGACTAGGTACGATGTGCAGTTCTTCGAGGGCACTGAAGACGTGCGCGATCGGGTCGCGACGCTGGCATATGGCCAGGCAGGATTCCTGACCACGCCGGTGGACGGGGTGTGGTTCATCTCGGTTGGAAGCCCTGATTCCAGCGGCGACTACAGCTTGACCGTTGAACGGTTGGATGTGCAGGATGACTACGGCGGTTCGCGGGGACAGGCTCACCTGCTGCCCACTCCGGAGTCGCCGGATCCGGTGTGCGAGAGTGAGACTCCTGGCGAGGGATGCCCGGGCAGCACGACGATTACCGGAGGGATCGACTACGGCGGCGACAGTGACTATTTCCAGCTGCCTCTGGTTGAGGGAGAGACCTATGAGTTCACGGTGCACAGCGCTTCCGAGGATTCTCCTAGCCTTGCCGTTCTGACCGAGAGCGGCTGCGCTCTTCTGAAGCCGGGCATCTGGGAGGCAACCCGCACAGGCGACTATTGGGTCCTGGTGGGTAGGGGGCGCCGCTTCGAGGGGCCGGAGAGCTACACGCTCGAGGTCACACAACTCGGCGACGACTACGTCGACCCCTGGGACTTGGCCACACCGCTCGAACCGGGGCAGGTCCATGAGGTCGATGATCCGGGCGGGATCGATCGTTACCGGGTACGGCTCGATCATCCGTTCTATGTGATCGAGGTGGATGGGGAGAGGGGCGGAGCGTCGGATGCCTCACCTGACTCGTACAGCAGTGTCTATGCGCACGACGGCTCTCGCGTGATCACCGAACTGCCTGTCGATCCTCCCACCGTGTTCGACTTCAGCGTCCGCGCGTGGGGGCCGTACACGGTGGTCGTGCGGGAGTACGAGGATTCCGACGCCGATCTCGACTGGATCTATCAGACAGGAACCCCGGCAGGACCACCCGGCTATTGCCGACCCGAGCAGTAATGGCGGATCAGCGGAAGGTGCTGATGATCTCCTCGGCGATGCGCCGTAGGACGTCGGGGGTCTCGTCGGTGGACATGTTGAAGTCGGGGATGATGACCTCGGCGACGCCGGCGGCGTCGTACTGCGCCAGTACGTCGGTGATCTGCTCGACGGTGCCGATCAGGCGGGGATGGGGCGCGGCGGTACCCTCGGCGCGTTCGGCGGCCCCGGCAGGCTTGTCGCGCAGATCCAGCAGCAGGGCGGCGGAGCGCACGATGTCCGCCGGATCTCGCCCAATGTCGGCGCAGGCACGGTCGAGGACGGCCATCTTCTGGATCATCCGCTCGGGCGTGCCCCAACAGTTCCACTCGTCCGCGAAGCGGGCCGCGGTGGGGATGGTTCGCCGCTCGCCGGCACCGCCGACGAGGAGCGGGAGGTGCCCGACCGGCTTGGGTTCCAGCGGGGCACCGTCGAGTTGGTAGTGCCGCCCGGCGAAGTCGGTCCTGGCGTTGGCGAACAGGCTCGTGATGATGGCACAGGCCTCGTCGAAGCGGTCGGCCCGCTCGCGAACCGTGGCGTAGGGGATGCCGTAGCGCCGGTGCTCGTTCTCCTGCCAGGCGGCGCCGAGGCCCAGCACGAAGCGCCCGCTGGAGACCTGGTCGACGGTGGCGGCCATCTTGGCCGTCACGGCGGGGTGGCGGTAGGTGTTGCCGGCCACGAGATGCCCGAGACGGACGCGGGGCACGGTGGCGGCGAGGGAGGCCGCCAGCACCCAGGCTTCCTGCACGGGGCCCAGTTCCGGCTCGCCGTCGGGGTAGTCGGTCTTCATGGGGTAGCCCTCGGGGGGCGGCATGAAGTGGTCGGGTATCCACACGCTGTCCCAGCCGGCCGCCTCCGCGACCTGACTGACGTGCTGAATGTGGGTGAACGTGTTGCTGGTGTCGAGCCAGAATCCGAAGCGCATGGGCTGCATTATGGCCCGTGACGGCCGGTCGCGGCGTCGACAGGTGGCGGTGTCGGCGTGATGGCGCGGCATCGAGCCCCCAGCGCCGATCAGTACGCCCGGATCACCTCGATGTCGTAGCGCTCGAGAACCGAATCCGCGGTGACGATCGGCATCTCCTCAACCATGGCCTGCGCCACGAGCAGGCGGTCGAACGGATCCCGGTGGTGCAGCGGCAGGCTCTGGACCGTGCCCACGTGACGCGTCCGGATGCCCAGGCGATGGAAGCCGGCGTAGTCAATGGCCCGCACGAACCAACCGTGTGCGTCGCTGACGCGGAGTATGGGCCGAGCCTTGGACTCTTTGATCACGATCTCCCAGAGCGCCACGAGGCTGACCGAGACACGGCGGGCGCTGCCGATGAGGTCTCTGACCTCTAGCGGGAGCTTCTCCGGATCGTTGACGAACCAGACGAATACGTGGGTGTCCAGAAGGAGAGCTGGGGGCCGATCGGGGATCAGAGTCCGAAGTCGGCGAGAACCTCCTTGTCGCTCTCCTTCCAGTACTCCAGCGGTGTGTCGGTGACCGTGCCCTCGCCGATCATGCAGCCGAGCCCTCTCGGCCGGATATCCCCGTCGGTCGGACGCGTCAGGCGGGCGATCGGGCGTCCCCGTCGCATGATCAGTACCACGTCGTCCGTCTCGAGATTCTCGATCAGTCTCGTGAGACGAATCCTTGCCCTCAGCAGGCCGATACGCATCTTCATCGCTCCATTCTACGCCAACTCCTGCGGCCGGATCATCGCCGGCGCGCTCCCCAACGGTCTGCTCTTCCGATACGGCATGGTCCGCCGACTCACCGCCGTCTGGCGCGTCGGAGGCTGTCGGGTGGACGTGCGACACTCCTTGTGAACCTCCGCTTTAAGCCAGTTTAGTGATATTTTAGTAACTATTCTGTCTATTGACAACGCGAGATGCGGCGCGACGTGGATGCAAGAGCGATCCGGCCTGCGTGCGGAGCGGACGATCCCACGGGCTGTGTATCGACAGCGCGGTCCGCGCCGTGCCGCAGCCCGCAGCCGATGGGCCGCATCCTCGGCGCCGGGGCGGCGTTTCGACTAGACCAGTGCCGAGTGATGACGCAGTCCACCTATTCGGTCATTCCGGCGAAGGTATGTTCCGGACCCCGATCCGGGGCCGGAATCCAAGTTCCAGTGGCCCGGCCTGCGCTGCCGATGAATTGCTCGACCGCGTCCGAGACCAACCACCCGTGACACCCGTGCCCGTCGAGGATCCCCCCGCCGCCCCGCTCGACGCCGCCGACCGGGTCGCGATCACCGACCTGGTGTACGCCTACGCGTGGCATTTCGACCGCAACGAGCCCGACGAAGTGGCCGGATTATTCTCCGACGACGCCGTCATCGACTACGGGCCGGAGTTCCCCAACGTCGTCGGTCGCGGCAACATCATCTCCTCCGTGGCTCGTGGGCTGAAGGAGACATTCGCCGCCACATCGCACCACATCTCCAACGTGCGCATCAGCCCCGACGGCGCAGATGGAGTCCAAGTGGTTGCCTACGTGTACGCCTGGGCCCGCTACCGCAGCGAGGTTCCCGACGGCTACCTCTGGGCCCAGTACCACTGCCGCATCCGCCGCACGGCGGACGGCTGGCGGATTGCCGAAATGGTGCTGCGGGCAGCCGGTACGCAGGACTTTCACCGGTCGACAATGCACCCCATCGGCCGCCGGCCCTAACCGGGCGGGCGCGGCGGAGCTGATACGCCGCATCATGAATCACCACCCGTGACTCCCATGCCCGTCGAAGATCCCTCCACCGCCCTGCTCGACGCCGCCGACCGGACGGCGATCGCCGATCTTTTTCTCGCGTACGCCTGGCACTTCGACCGCAACGAGCCCGAGGACCTGGGCGCATTGTTCTGCGACGACGCCGTCGTCGACTACGGGCCGGAGTTTCCCCGCATCATCGGGCGCCACAACCTCACCGCCTCCGTGGCTCGGGGCTTGCAGGAGATCTTCGCAGCCACCTCGCACCACATCTCCAACGTGCGCATCAGCGCCGACGGCGCCGGCCGAGCCCGAGTCACCGCCTACGTGTACGCCTGGCACCGCTACCGCAGCGGCGCACCCGACGGCTACCTCTGGGGCCAGTACCACTGCCGCATGCGCCGCACGGCGGACGGCTGGCGCATCGCGGAACTGCGGCTGTGCGGGGCGGGCACGCAGGACTTCCACCGGTCGACAATGCACCCCATCGGCCGCCGCCCCTGACCCGACCGCAGCGATAACGCCGGGGCTGCCCGCAACCGCGATGCCGACGTTTGCCTGTGCGCAGGAACTTCGCCAGTCCGTCGAGCCCGCCGCCGACGCCTGAGCGCCGATCCGGGCCGCTACACGGTTGCGGTGTACAGGTCCGATGCCACCACGACGTCGCCCTCGTAGCCGCCGGAGCGGACATCGGCGACGAGCGCGGCGGTGTCGTCGGGTCCCCGTGGCGGCGGCATGAGGTGCGTGAGCACCAATTGCGCCACGTCGGCGCGGTCCGCGAGGGCTCCAACCATGTGTGGCTCTGCGTGATGGTGCGCGAGCCGATCCACCCGCTCGGTTGCCAGACCCGCCTCGAGGAGTTTCCGGGGTGAGCAGACCTCGTGCACCAGGATGTCGGCCCCCTCCGCCAGATCTTCGACGGCGTCGCACGCCCGCGTGTCACCGGAGATGACGACGACGCCGTCGGGTGTGGTGAACCGGTAGGCCACTGCGGGCACGATGTCGCCGTGTTCGACAGAAACGGCTTCCACGAGTACGTCGCCCAAACGGGCGACAGCGGTTGGATGCGTTGCCGGCTGGAAGGGGTGGACTGCGGGTTCGGGCCGATCGGGGAACCGCGCCAGGCTGATGCGCGCCGCTATGTCGGGCTCCAGGTTGTCGAACAGCGACTCGAGGTAGCGCACCGCGGCACCGGCGGGGCAATGAATACCGAGAGCCGGGCAGGGGCGTGCCCCGTTGCGAATCCACCGGGTAAGGACCAACTCCGGGATCCCCATGAGGTGGTCACTGTGGTGATGGGTGATGACCAGCGCCGCCAGTCCGGTGATGTCGATCTCGGCCTCGGTGAGGCGGAACAGCGTCGCCGGGCCGGCGTCGACCTGGATGAGCGTGTCGTTGTGGCGCACTAGGGCGCCGGCCCCGGCCCGCCCCGGTGACGGCATCGGTATGCCGCTTCCGGTGATGGTCACCGCCGTCGTCATGTCCGCGACACTAGAAGGCCGCGCCGCAATCCTGCAGGCCAACCGTGTCATCGTCCCGGCGGACGCCCCGTCGAAGACCTGGGGCGCGACGCGAGCCGTTTCGTGGGTCTCCTGAGAGTCCGGGGCGGTTCAGATCGTCTGTACCGTCGTGGTCGCTACGCCTGTGCCAGCAGGGTGTCGAAACGCCGGTAGCGCTCGTCGGCGGGGCCTGTCCAGTGGGGGTCCGGCTCGACGGTGCGGGCGGTGGCCGCCCAGCGGGCGCCGTCGGCCAGGTCGGTCTCCAGACCGGCCACCAGGCGGGCGGCGAAGGCGGCGCCCAGGGCGGCGCCCTCGGGGATGGCGGCCACGTCGACCGGTAGGCCGCAGCAGTCGGCAAGGGCCTGCATCCACGGCCCGAGCGTGGTGCCACCGCCGGTGGCCACGATGCGGTGCGCCGGTAGTCCGGCTGCCTCGATGTGGCGGCGCACGACGAAGCCGGTGGCTTCCAGGGCCGCCCGGTGCAGGTGCGTCCGGGTGTGCGTGGCCTCCAGCCCCAGCAGCGACGCCGAGCGGGCGGTGCCGGCGACGGGGGTGCGTTCGGGGTGGATGGACGGCAGCCACATCGGCAGGTCCCCCGGCTCGAGGCCTGCCACCAGAGCGTCGAACTCTCCACCGTCGGGCGGGTCGCCCAGCATCGCCCGTACCCGGTCCCAGAACAGCCCCCCGGCGTTGCTCGGGCCGCCGACGAGGAACCGGTCGGGCGCAACGTGGGGGATCGACCAGAGGCCCTCCACCTCGCGCCACGTGTCGGTCACGATCCAGCACACCAGGGTGCTGCCGAGCGTGACGATCACGTCGCCCACCTCGGCGGCCCCGGCGACGGCCAACTCGGCGAGGCCGTCCACGGTGCCGGCACCCAGCGGCACCCCGTCGATGTCGCCGGCCGGTGTCCAGCCCGCCACGAGCGTCGGGAGTTGCTCGGGGCGCGCGCCCAGTTCGTCGCACAGCGCCCGGTCCCAGCCGGTGCCGGTGAACAGCGGCAGCGCGGCCATGGCCGTGGCGGTGTCGAGGGCCGCCACGCCGCCCAGGGCATGGTTGGCGACGGTCTGCGCCGGCCAGTAGCCGGCGGCTTCGGGATGCTGCTGCGCCAGATGACGGAGGAACCCGACGAACTCCTCGTTGCCCACCGGCGGGAGGCCGGGGAGGGCGTCGCCGCGGGCGTCGCCGTACAGCAGCCCGGGCCCGACGGGGACACCCCTGCCGTCGACCGCGGTGAGCGACGGCACCATGGCAGCCACGCACACCGCCCGCGGGTCGCCCGCGCCGCCGACATCGTCCCAGGCCCGCAGCGGGCCGTCGCGCCAGGCGCTCGCCGCGTCGTGCTCCAGCAGTCCCGGCACCGGGGCGCGCAACTCGTGGGCTCGCCTGCTCCGCGCCAGGATCCGCCCGTCGTCGTCAACGGCCACCGCCTTCACCGATGTGGTGCCGATGTCGATCCCGATTGTGACGGCGATGCCGCTGCCGGTCGTCACGACAGCGATGCTCCGACCGGACGGGTCTCGTGCCCGTCGTCGTGCGACGCAACATCGACGGTCGGGGCTTCCGGCGTTGCCGGGGCGGGGGAGGGGACGCCGTCGGTGTAGGTCACCGACCGCGTGGCCACAGCCGGAATCCGCGGCCCCGGGGTGACGATACCGGTGAGGTTCAGCGGGTCGGTCGCCGAGATCGCCACCCGTTCGCCGTTGCGCTCGCTGCGGCGCACCCGGCGCAACTCGTCGACGGCGGCCGGCAGCGCGAACTGCTCGCCGGTGAATCCTGTGACGAAACGCCCACCGCGGATCACGCCTCGAGCCTCGAGGCGGCGCAGCGCCCACAGCACCTCCCGCCACGGCAGGGCCAGGGTCTCCGTCCGGGCGAGATCGCGGAACACCACCCCCCAGCGAGCCAGGAGTTGCTCGGCGGTGGCCTCGGCCAACTCGTCGGGTTCGTAGTCGCCCTCGGGGGCCGCCAGCAGCGACCAACGGCCCACCGGACCGGTGAGACCCTGCGCCCCGCGGCGCAAGCCTCGCCGCGGCTGTAGCCGGCCGCCGCGGGTGCCCCGGCGGTGGCCACCGAGCAGGGTGCGCAACGCGCCGAAGCTGTCGGCGGTCAGCAGCCCGCGAGAGACGCCGTCGGTGAGCCCTGCCTCGATGTCGGTCGGCAGCCGCCCGCAGTCGGCGGCAAGTTCGCTGCCGAAGCGGGCGCCGTGGCACTCCAGGGCCTCGACGATCTCCGCCACCGCACCCGCCTCGGGCACCACCGGCGTCTCGCCGCCACGGGCCGCTGCCGTCAGCCACTCGAAGTCGCCGCGCAGCCCCAGCGTCACGGGCGTGGCCCGAGAGGTGCCGGTGCCCGGCCGCGTCTCGTCGGTGCGCCGCAGCCCGAGACGTCCCCAGGCCAACTCGCCGGACAGGCACAACTCGTCGAGCCAGACGGGCAGGTAGCCGTCGATGCGCCGGGCGAGGATCTGCTTCTCCCAGGCTCCGGCTGCGGCCTCGAAACCCTGCAACTGCTCAATGACGGCGCTGAGCCCGGCCCGCCCCCGCACCTGCGTGCCGGGTGCGACGTGCTGCCAGCGGAACAGGAAGCGCATGAAGTCCGCCGCGGTGACCGGCTCGATGTCACGCCGCCGACGGCGCTGGGAGTACACGTGGATGCGCGCCAGCAGCCGGCGGCTGCACCACTCCGGGTCCTCGGAGTTGGCCTCGGCCGGGTTCGGCCGGCGGAACGTCCCCGAGAGAGCGAAACCTTCGGCTTGCAGCGCCGCCAGGGCGATCCGCACGGTTCCCTCGGCGAGCAACGTGGCGGCGCAGAGTTCGCCGACGGTCACCGGTCCCAACACCTCGAGGTGCCCGCGGACGGTTTCGATCGCAGCGGCCTCCAGCTGCGTCGCGGTCGGTCCGGGGCCCTCACCATTCGTCGTCGCGTCCGACTGCTGCTCGCCCAGCAGGGAGGCCACTGCGGGGCGCCACTCCGTTGCGCACCAGAACCCACCCGCGGTACCGGCTCGCCCGGCGGTGACCAGCTGGGCGTGGAGGTCGGCCCAGTCGGCCCGCGGTCGGCACAGCACCAGCTGCGACAGCAGGTCGTGGAGTTCGTCGGGGTCGCGCACGTCGGGTGCCACCTCGGCGCACACCCGCTCGATGGCGTCGGGGTGCAGCACGCCGATCTCGCTCAGGTCCACCGGCAGCCCGCGCGGCAGCCGCACGGCCCGGGTGCGGCGTTCCTCCAGTGGGGCCTCGTCGAGGAACGTGAAGGGTCGGCCGTTGAGGATTTCGTGCGCCAACGGGGAGGGCTCGGGCGTGTCGCGCAACTCCACGGCCACCTCCCCGGAGCGCATCGCCCCCAGCAACTCCACCAGTCCGTCGATGTCGGCGGCTTCGTGCAGGGCGTCGTGGAGCGTCTGGCGCACCAGCAGGTGGTCGGGGATCGGGATCGGTCCCGGGTTGTTGTCGCCGCAGGCCGCCAAGCCGGGGAAGACGGCGGCCATGACGTCGTCGGCCTCCATGCGCTGGATGGGCGGCGGGTTGCGGCGCCCGCCCTTGAACCGCAGCACGGTGAGCGACCGGTTCAGGTTCCAGCGCCAGCGCACCCCGAACAGGGGCGAGACGATGATCGCCTGCGTCAGCACGTCGGTCACGGTGTTGGGGTCGAGCATCCGCGGCACGTCGGCGAGGGGGAAGCTGTGCTGGGGCCCGAGCGACAGCACGACGGCGTCGTCGTTGGCCGCCGCCTGCAACTCGAAGTCGAACGTGCGACAGAAGCGCTTGCGCAGCGCCAGACCCAGCCCCCGGTTCACCCGCCCCCCGTAGGGGCTGTGGATCACGAGTTGCATGCTGCCGGTGTCGTCGAAGAAGCGCTCGATGACCAGCCGGTGCTGGGTGGGCAGCGAACCCAGGGTCGCTCGGGCGGCGGCCAGGTACGACACCAGGATCTCCGCCGCGACCGTCGAGATGCCGCACCGTTCGGCGACCGCCCGCCGGGCGCCGTCGGGGTCGCCGGCGGCGAGGAAGCCGTCGACCAGTGCCCGCAGGTCGCTCACCTCGACGCTCAACTCGGCGGTGCGGGAGGGGGCCTCGCCCAGCCAGAACGGCACCGAGGGCGGCGCGCCCTCGGCGTCGACCACCCGCACCACGCCCGATTCGATGCGCCGGATGCGCCACGAGTGCGAGCCCAGCAGGAACACGTCGCCGGCCATCGACTCGATGGCCCAGTCCTCGTTGACCGTTCCCAGGAAGGTGTCGTCGGGGTCCAGCAGCACCCGGTAGTCGGCCACGTCGGGGATCGCTCCGCCCGAGGTCAGAGCGGCCAGCCGGGCGCCGCGCCGTCCTGCGGCCTCGCCGGCAGCGGTGTCGACGTGGACGTAGGCGCCGCGGCGGCCGCGCCCGGTCGTGATGCCGGTGTTGACGAACTGAAGCGCCTCGTCGAACGCCTCCCGGGGAAGCTCCGCGTAGGGCGCGGCGCGGCGCATCAGCCCGAACAGGGCGTCGATGTCCCAGCGCTCGGCGGCGCACTCCGCCGTGATCTGCTGCGCCAGCACGTCGAGGGGCGCCACGGGCGGCGTGACGGCATCGAGCCGCCCGGCTCGCACGCCTGCCAGCAGCGCGGCGCACTCCACGAGTTGGTCCCGCGTCGTGGGGAACAGGCGGCCCTTGGGGACGGCGCCCACGGCGTGGCCCGAGCGCCCGACCCGCTGCAGGAACGTGGCCATGCTGCGGGGGCTGCCGATCTGGCACGCCAGGTCCACCGGACCGATGTCGATGCCCAACTCCAGGGAGGCGGTGGCGACGAGGGCGCGCAGGTCGCCGGCCCGGAGCCGGGTCTCGACGCGCAGGCGGCGCTCCTTGGAGAGCGAGCCGTGGTGTGAGGCCACGTCGCCGTCGCCGAGCCGCTCGGCCAGCAGGTGGGCGATGCGCTCGGCTTCGCGGCGGGTGTTGACGAACACCAGCGTCGTGTGGTGGGCCTCGATCAACTCGGCGATCCGGTCGAGGACCTCGGCGGTCTGCTCGGCGGGGGCCACGGCCTCCAACTCGCTGGGGGGCAATTCCAGGGCCAGATCCAGCTGCCGCCGGTGCCCCACGTCGATCACGACCGACGGGCGGCCGGCCTCGCCGGGAGGTTCGACACCCACGAGGAGCCGCTGGATCGTGGCGATGGGTCGCTGCGTGGCCGACAGGCCGATCCGCAGCGGTCGCCGCTCGCACACGTGGGCCAGGCGCTCCAGGCTCAGGGCCAGGTGGGAGCCACGCTTGTCTCGGGCCACGGCGTGGATCTCGTCCACGATCACCCAGCGGGCGGTGCGCAGCATCTCCCGGCTGCGAGCGGCGGTGAGCAGGAGGTAGAGCGACTCGGGTGTGGTGATGACGAAGTTGGGCGGGTTGCGCAGCATCGTGGCCCGCGCCGACGCGGTGGTGTCGCCGGAGCGGACGGCCACACGCAGCGGCGGGGGCTCGTAGCCCATCTCCCGGGCGATCTTCTCGATCTCGGCCAGCGGGCCGGTGAGGTTCTCGCTCACGTCGGTGGCCAGGGCCTTCAGCGGCGAGACGTAGACCACCTGGGTCTGCCCGGCCACCTCCTCGCCCCGCTCGTGGGCTTGCCAGAGGGCGTTGATGGCCACGAAGAAGGCCGACAGGGTCTTGCCCGACCCGGTGGGGGCGCTCACGAGCGTGTCGGCGCCGGCGGCGATGGCGGGCCAGGCGCCGGCCTGCGCGGGTGTGGGTCCGCCGGGGAAGCGCTGACAGAACCACGCTCGGACCGCAGGGTGGAAACCGGCCAGGGCGTCGGCGCGAGTATCTGCGGGGCCGGGAGTGGGTGGGGCGGCTTGGACGGTGGTCATGGTGCGTCCGGGTTCCTCCGCCTCCGGGCGGTTGGCGCTCGACCGGCGGGGCAGCCGTCCGGGCGCATCGGATTAGAACTTCTGTTCGCATAGGCTAGCGCGCCGCGCCGACCCACGGACCGAACGATAGGCGCAACCCCACGGCGGTGAAGCGGCAACCGCACGTCGACCACGAGACGACGGTGGCGGCGATGGCGGGCCGTCGTTGCGGGCGCTGGTACGGTGCGGTCCGATGAGCGGGGATGCGGCGGGGGAGCCCATACTCGAGGTCTCCGGCCTGAGCGTCCGCTACGGCCCCGCCCTGTCGGTTCTCCACGACCTGGACATGCGGGTGGCATCTGGCACGGTGGTGGCCCTGCTGGGAGCCAACGGCGCCGGCAAGACCACCCTGCTGCGGGCAATCACCGGGCTGCTGTCGTTCCACGGCGGGCGCATCACCGACGGGCAGGTGCTGTTCGACGGGGCGCCCGTCGGGCGGGCATCCGCCACGGCATTGGTGCGACGCGGCATGGCGCAGGTCATGGAGGGGCGCCGGATCTTCGCCGAGTTGACCGTGGAGGAGAACCTGCGGGCGGGCGCTGTGACGGTGCGGGACCGTCGCAGGGTGGCCGCTGCCACCAGGGAGGTCTTCGAGGGGTTCCCGCTGCTGGCCGAGCGGCGTCGCAGTCAGGCCGGCTACCTGTCCGGCGGGGAGCAGCAGATGCTGGCCATCGGGCGGGCGCTCATGAGTTCGCCGCGGCTGTTGCTGCTCGACGAACCGTCGCTGGGCTTGGCGCCGCGCATCGTGAAGCAGATCGCCGGGATAATCAGCGCCCTCAACGCCGCCGGCACCACCGTGCTGCTGGTGGAGCAGAACGCTGCCATGGCGCTGTCGATCGCTGAGAGCGCGTATGTGCTGCAGGCGGGTCGTGTGGCGATGAGCGGCCCCGCTGCTGCGCTGCGCCACGACACCGACGTGCAGAAGCTCTACCTGGGTGACGGGTGAGCACGGTGACCAACGTGACCGGCGCCGGCGGACGTGGTGGGGAGCCGCTGCTGAGCGTGGACGGTGTGAGCCTGTCCTTCGGGGGTGTGAAAGCCCTCAACGGGGTGTCGTTCGACTTGCGTGGCGGCGAGTTGCTCGCTCTGATCGGCCCCAACGGCGCCGGCAAGACGTCGATGTTCAACTGCATCAGCGGCGTGTATCACCCCCAGCAGGGATCCCTGCTCTTCGACGGCATGGACCTGACCGGAATGCGGCCCTCGCGCATCGCCGCCGCCGGCGTGGCCCGCACGTTCCAGAATCTGGCGCTGTTCGAGAATCTCGACGTGGTCGACAACCTGATGCTGGGACGCCACACCTTGATGCGGACGGGTCTGGCAGCCGGCGCCGTGTGGTTCGGCCGCGCCCGGCGCGAGGAGATTGCTCACCGGCGGCAGTGCGCGGAGATCGTGGACTTCCTGGATCTCGGCAGCTACGTGGGCCGTCCCGTGGGCCTCCTGCCCTACGGAGTGCAGAAGCGCATCGAGATCGGACGTGCCCTTGCCGCCGAGCCGCGGCTGCTGATGCTCGACGAGCCCGTTGCCGGCATGACCCGCGGCGAGCGCGAGCAGACGGGCGAGTTGCTGAGCGGGATCAGGGCGGAGATGGGCCTGACCATGCTGCTGGTGGAGCACCACATGCATCTCGTGCTGGAGGTGGCCGACCGTCTCGTCGCCATGAACTTCGGGGCGGTCATCGCCGCGGGCGCCCCGGAGGCGGTGGCGAACCATCCCGCCGTCGTGGAGGCCTACCTCGGCGCCGCCGACGAGGACGCCGCGCCCACAACGCCCGCCGACATGCCCGAGCCCGGCGCCCGGACATCCGGCTCTCAAGAATCCGGCGCCGGGCACGGTGCCGCCCATCTGACAACGCCCGCCGACTGGCCCGAGCCCGGCGCCCAGACATAATGGACAAGTTCCTGCAGTTGCTGCTCTCCGGTGTCGCCCTCGGGGGGATCTACGCCCTGGTGGCGCTGGGGTTCGTGGTGATCTACAAGTCCAGCGGCGCCTTCAACTTTGCCCAGGGTGGTTTCGTCACCCTCGGCGCGTACCTGGTGTATCAGTTCGGTACCGACTGGGGTCTGCCGTTCTGGGTCGCCCTCGTGCTGGTGATGATCGCCATGGCGGCCGTCGGGATGTTCCTGGAGCGGGTGGTGATGCGCCCCATGGTCGGCAAGCCGGTGTTCACTGTTGTCCTGATCACACTGGGCCTGCTGCTCATCATCGAACAGGTGGTGCGATCGGTGTGGACGGCGCCCGGGCTGGTGCTGAGCGTTCCGTGGGGCAACGGGCGCAGCCAATTCGGCGGCGTTACGTTGCGCCACGCCGACCTGTGGACCATGGTTGCCGCGGCGGTGCTGCTGGGGGCGTTCTTCCTGTTCTTCCGCTATTCCCGCACCGGCCTGGGGATGCGGGCCACCGCCCTGGACCAGGAGGCGGCCGCCGCGCAGGGCATCTCCGTGGGGCGCTCGTTCGCGGTGTCGTGGGCGGTGGCGGCGGCGGTGGCGGTCGTGGCGGGCGTCATGCTGACCAGTCGTGGCGGTGGAGCCCTCTCGCCGGCGATCGGCTTCGTGGCTCTCGCCGCCTTCCCGGCCATGATCGTGGGCGGGCTGGACTCTGCCGGCGGGGCGGTGCTGGGCGGGGTCCTCATCGGCCTCGCCGAGATCATGACGCAGGGCTATGTGGACGTCTCCTGGCTGGGCTCCAACATCGAGGTGGTGGTGCCGTACGTGCTGATGGTGGTTGTGCTGCTGTGGCGCCCGCACGGCCTGCTGGGGACGAGACGGGTGGAGCGAGTGTGAACGAGGGTTTCCTGCGCCGCATGTTGCCGTCAGCCGATGCGGAGCGCCCGGCACGGCCCGGCGCGGTGGGCGTCAACGCCCTCCTGCCATCGGGTGGCGCCAGGGTGGCCGCCGCGCTGGCGGTGGCCGGCGTGGTCGTCTGCCCGCTGTTCCTGAACGACCCGTTCTGGATCACGGTCCTGGGCAACGCCGGCACCTTCGCTGTTGCGGCTCTGGGGCTCAGCCTGCTGACCGGCTTCACCGGGCAGGTGTCCCTGGGGCACGCCGCCTTCCTGACCGTCGGCGGCTACGTGGTGGCCTACTTCGGCGCCGGGCGTGGATGGCCGCTTCCGGTCTGGCTGCTGCTGGCCGCCGCCGTCGGCGCCGTCATCGGGGCGCTGGTGGGCCCGTTCGCCCTGCGCTTCAAGGGCAACTACCTGGTGGTCGTGACCCTCGCCCTGATCTTCGTGGTTACCCACGTCGCCCGCAACTGGGAGAGCTTCACCGGTGGCTTCGACGGGATCTCCACCAACAAGGCGCCCCTGGCCATCGGCCCGCTGGACTTCGGCGACATGAGTGCCTTCGGGCACCGCCTCGACCGCCAGCAGGGTCTGTTCTACCTGTCGTGGATCCTGGTGGGGCTCAGCGCGCTCGTCGTGCGGAACCTGGTGCGGACCCGCCCCGGCCGGGCCATGCAGGCCATCAGGGACCGGGACCTGGCGGCCGAAGTCATCGGCGTCAGCAACGCCCGCTACAAGATCGCCGCCTTCGCCATCTCCAGCGCCATGGCATCGATGGCGGGGGCGGTCTATGCCGTGGGCCTTCGCTTCATCACGCCCAACGAGCCGCTGGCCGAGCTTTTCCTGTCGATCCGCTTCGTGGCCATCATCATCGTGGGCGGCATGGGAACGGTGTACGGCGCAATTGCCGGCGCGCTACTGCTGGGGCCGCTGCCGGAGTTGGTGAAGGAGTTCGTGAGCGTGCTGGACGTGACCGTGCCCGGCCTGGGGCGCCCCTTGGTGTCCGACGCGGTCGCCGCGGAGCCGCTGTTCAGCACGTCCGCCTTCAGCGAGTTGATCTTCGGGCTCCTGCTCGTGTTGGCGCTGCTGTTCCAGCCCCAGGGGATCGCCGGCCTCGTGCGCTCTCTGCGTGCCCGCCTGGCGGGCCGCTCCGCCAGGGCGGCGCAGTAGGGCGATTGCCGGTGCCGTGTAGAGTGACGGCCGATTTGGGAATAGCGAGGTCATCTCAGGTTTGTCGGTGACGGTCCCGATCTTTTCCGGGCGGGACAACCGACCGGATGCGATGACCGGCGGACAGCTTTCGTCCCGTTGGCGTCAGGAGAGGTCATGAATCCAGAGCGCACGACACGCAGAACCACCTTGAGGCCCCCGGGGGCAGCGAGGTTCCGGTGGGTGGCGCTGATCGCCGCCGTGTCGCTGCTCGCGGCGGCCTGCGGCAGCGACGACGGTGGCGGCACCACGGCCGCTCCGTCCGATCCGCCGCCTGCGCCGTCGGGTGGCGAGCCTGTGCCGCCACCTGCCGATCCGCCGCCTGCGCCGCCGGGGGATGAGCCTGTGCCGCCGCCGCCCGAGCCGTCGCCTGAGCCGTCGGGTGACGAGCCGACTCCGCCACCGCCCGAGCCTGCACCGGCGCCGCCCGGTGACGATCCCGCCCCGCCGCCGCCCGCCGATGAGCCGCCTCCGCCGCCGCCCGGTCCACCGCCCGAACCGCAATCCACGACAGGCTTCGACGGCAGCACGCTCAAGCTGGGCTACCTGACCGATCAGTCCGGCTCCCTGGCCATCATCGGTGGGCCGCTGCTGGCCGGCTCGCAGCTCTACTGGGACTGGCTGAACGACACCGCCGGTGGCGTCGCCGGCAGGTACCGGGTGGAGTTGGTGGTTGGCGACACCAAGGATTCCGAGGGCCAAACCGTCCAGGAGTACCAGCGCATCAAGGACGACGTTGTGATGTTCGCCGAGGTTCTCTCCACGCCGCCCACCCAGGCCCTTCTGGAGTTCCTGAAAGAGGACGGCGTCGTGGCGGTCCCGGGCTCGCTGGTGGGGGCATGGGCACGCGAGCCTCTGCTGCTGCCCAACGGCGCGGCCTACGAGTACGAGGCCATCAACCTGGCCGAGTGGTACGTGAACCTCTCGGGTATGGCGAGCGCCGACGACGTGTACTGCGCGGTCTACGTCAACGACAAGTACGGCCGGGACTCGCTGCGCGGCCTGGAGTTCGCGATCGACCGCCTGGGTGTGACGCTGACGGAGACCAAGACCATCAACCGTGGTGACCGGGCGTTCACCGCCCAGGTGTCGGCGTTTGCCGGCGCGGGCTGCACGGTGGTCTTCGCCATCACGGTTCCCACCGAGCAGAACGCCATGCTGGCCGAAGCCAACGGGCAGGGCTTCGATCCGGTCTGGCTGGGGCTGCTGCCGGCGTACCTCAACCTGTTCGCGGCCGGACTCCCCGACCTCTACACCAACTTCTACGTGGCCCTCGACGCCCCCAACCTGAACGACACGTCGGTCCCCGGGATGGCCAAGTTCCTGGAGCGCTTCGAGGCCTACGGCACGGGGAACCTGTCCACGTTCCTACTCTCGGGTTACTACCAGACCGTCGCCGTGCATGCTCTGCTGGAGAAGGCCGCCGAACTGGGCGACTTCAGCCGCGAAGGTATCCGGGCGGCGATGGCACAACTCGGTGAGGTGGATCTGGAAGGGCTCGTCGCGGAGAACTACATCTACGGCCTTCCCGAGAATCGCCGGCCCACCAGTGCTGTGCGGATCTTCGCCTTCGACGCCACCGCACCGCCGAACTTCCTGCGGGAGATCATGGTCGTCGACTCGCCGCTGAACGACGAGTTCGGCCTCTAGGCAGGCCGGGAACCACCGCTGTTCTTCCTGTGGCGCTCCAGAAAGGCATGCACCTCGGTCATAGCCACGCCCGGTGAGGGTGCCAGAGCCCCGTCGGGAGCTTCCAGGGGGCCGAGTACGAAGTCACGGTCGCGTGCAGAGGCCCAGACCTGCCCGGCTTGCTGCGTGTCAGCGTCTCCGTAGCGGGTCTCGTCGTCGGGTTCTCCGGCGACGGTGAAGCGCCTGGTTGTCTCGCTGCCCCGGAAACGGTGGGCGTGCGCCTCGGTCGTGCCCACGGTCACGGTGTGGCCGAGATCACGGGTGGTGTCCACTTGAGTGACGCAGAAGAAGCCGCCGTGGATCGTGTCGGTGTACTGCGCGTGTGTGGAATAGGTGTCCTCGGAGTGGAACACCTGGCGGGGCGCCCAGGATGACGGCACCCGTACACCCTCGAGGCTGCCGTCGGCGGCGGTGGGGAAGGGCACGTTGTCGTTCTCGTAGGCCTTGGAGATGAGGCCCTCCTCATCGGCGCGCATGAAGTGCATGGGGATGTCGAGGTGGCGGGTGGCGAGGTTGGTGATCCGGTGGGCGGCCATCTCGTAGGACACGTAGAACACGTCCTTGAGGTCCTCTACGGCTATATGGCCCGTTGCCGAGGCCTCCCGCAGTAGGGCAACGGCCGGGATCTCGGGTGCCAGCACCGCCGCGGCGAAGTAGTTGGACTCCACCCGCTGACGCAGGTAGTCCTCGATGGTGACCGGTTCGGAGTGGTCCAGGGCGAAGTGGCCGAGGGTGGAAAGGACGACCGACCGGGCGGCCCGTGTCGGCATCTCGTCGCGCTGGGGGATGTAGACGATTTGCTGCCGCAGGTCGGTGACCGAGCGGGTCGAGCGGGGGATGTCCCGCACCCGGTCGATGCCGTAGCCGAAGTGGGCGGCAAGGTCCATCAGCGTGCGCTCGGAGATCGGTCCGCCTCCCGCGTAGGAGACCGCCTGCAGCGCCGCTGTCGCCACTTCCTCGATCTCGCCGTAGTAGTTGTCGCGGGCGCGCATCTGGGCGCGGAGCACGGTGTTGGCCCGGCGCACGGGATCGGCCACCGCGCCCGCGCCGGCGGCCTCGGCGTTGTGACGCCAGGCATCGTGCAGCGCCACGAGGTGCTCCAAGGCGGCGTCGGGCAGGCGGGCGGTCGCCTTCAACTCCGGTAGGTGCAACTCCCGGTAGGAATCGGCTTGCTGGATCCGGGCGAAGCGCACCTCCAACTGCGCCCGCCGCGTAGGCGGTTCGGTTTCCAGCAGGTCGCCCACGGTGCACCCCAGAGCCACCGCCAGGTCGCCCAGCAGCGACAGCCGCGGCTCGATCCGGCCGTTCTCCAACTGCGACAGGTAGGGGGCGGGGCGGCCGACGAGATCGCCCAAGTCGGCGAGCGTCAACCCTCGCCTCCGCCGTTCGTGCCGAAGCCGGTGACCGAAGATCAGGGTGTCAACAGCTTCTGCGATGGGAAAATAATACCGATTTTTACGAATCCTGCAAGGTCATGCCCACAGAAAGTCGAAATATTCCGAAAGTTTGGAAAGTCGGAGTGTCCCGAAGTTTCGCCGGACCAGTACCGGGCGCGGCACAGGTCGGGATGCCGGACGGTGGAGTCCGGAACCTGACCTCGCCGGAACGACGATGGTGGGGGAGGGTACGCTCGCCCGGCAGGAACTTTCACCGGGGAGGGGTGCTGTGGAGAACGGGCAACGTTGGGCGGTTGTTACGGGGGCGAGTCGGGGGATAGGCGCCGCGGTGGCGCGCCGCCTGGCAGCCGACGGGTTCGGTGTGTCGCTGATGGCGACGAGAGAGGATCTGCTCACCGATCTCTGCGATCGGATCCGTGCCGCGGGAGGTGAGGCGGAGGTCGTCGTCTGCGATCTCACCGACCGCGGGCAGCTGGCGGCCGTCTGTGGTCGACTGATGGAGGACCATCCCGCCATCCACGCGCTCGTGAACAATGCCGGCATCGTGCGCATCGGCGCCGTCAGGGACTTCGACGGCGCCGACTGGGACGACGTTATGGAGGTGAACGTGCGGGCCACCTTCGAGATGGTGCGCGCTCTCGAGCCGGCGTTGCGGGCCGCTGCGGCCATCAACGCCTCGGTGGTGAACGTGAGCTCGATCTTGAGCCTGCTCGCCACGCCCACCATCGTCAGCTACCTGGCATCCAAGGGGGCGGTCAACCACCTCACCCGTGGCCTCGCCGTCGAGCTGGGGTCGGCCGGGATACGGGTCAACGCCATCGCACCGGGCTATATCCGCACCGACATGTTCAAGACGTCGCACAAGCCGGCGCGTCAAGAGGCCCTGGGGAAGGCGCACCCGCTCGGCCGGGTGGGGACTCCCGAGGAGGTGGCGGCAGTGGTGTCATTCCTGTGCTCGGATGACGCCTCGTTCGTGAGCGGCACGATCCTGTCGGTCGACGGCGGGCTGGCCTGCGTCGCGGCGATCCCGCCCAAGACAGACGGGTGATCCACGGACCGGACGTCCCACACTCCGGACCTCCCGCATCCCGGCACCATCGGCGTCCGGGCGCGGGCGGCGCACGTCGGGCGACGGTGTTAGTTTGCGCTCAGGACCTCGATAGGCGCGGGTTGTTCACTATATGTGAATGAGTCTGGCGCTTGACGCGAGGGGAAACACCTTGGGGGGGAATCCCATGAAGATCAGACACGTCAGAACGTTGACCGCGATAGCGGTGCTCAGTGCGCTCGCTCTCGTCGCCGCCGCCTGCGGCGGGGACGACGAGGAGGCGGCTCCGGCGCAGGCGGCGCCGCAGCCGGAGGCCCCGGCGCCTCCTCCTCCGCCGGAGCCGGAGCCGCCGCCACCACCACCGCCGGAACCCGAACCGGAGCCGATGGACGAGATGCCATCGGGTCCGCCGCACACCGCCGAGTTGCCGTGGGGCAGCTTTACCCTGGCGGACAGCATCGCCGACAAGATCGCCAACGACGGTGAGTTCAACTTCGTTCTCTCCATCGAGGGGACGGCCATCCCCATCTTCGGCGCGGCCATGGACGACGGATGGAGTCGCGGCGCCGGCGAGATCTCCGCAGAGCACGGGGTAGACATCAGCGCGCGGGTGATCGGACCGCTCCAGACAGACATCCCCGCACAGGTTGCGGAGATCGACTCGCTCATAGATGCCGGCCAGATCGACTGCCTGGCCTTCGAGGCGCACGAGCCCGGTCCGTACGTGGACGTTATCGCCAAGGCGGTTGACGCCGGCATTCCCGTGTTCGGCGTCAACGCCGACAGCCCGGACTCCAAGCGTTTCGCGTTCTATGCGCTCGACGAACTCTCGGCGGGCACGCTGGCCGGGACACTCACCGGCGAATGGGCCGCCGACAACGGCATCGCGCTTGAGAAGGCCGGACTGCTAACGGGCTCGGTGGAAGGTCCCTGGGCGCAGAACCGGATGAAGGGCTTCATGGCGGGGATAACGGCGGTTCTGCCCGACATCGAGTTCGTGAACGGACCCAACACGGACATCGAGTCGCAGGGCTGGGATCCGCCGCTGCAGTACGCCGCCTCGGAGGCGTGGATTCTGGGCCACCCGGACGTGGACATCGTCTTCCACACCGACCAGGGCGTGGAGTTCGTGGCGAAGGTCATCGCCGACCAGGGTCTCGGGGGCGACATGTACACCTCGGGATTCAACATGAACCCGGCCATTGCGGACTTCATCCGCGAGGGCGTGGTCGTGGTGACGATGGTCCAGGGCTTCTCGAACCAGGCGTACAACGGCGCCAACGCGTGTGGTGACTTCCTGTTCAAGGGGGAGTTCGAGACGGGTCACGTGATTCTGGATCCCCTTGCGGCAACTCAGGACAACGTCGACGCCGTCGACTGGAGCGAGTCGGAAAACCAGTAGGCAGCACGTGGGGAATCGAGGAGGGGCACCGGCATCGGTGCCCCTCCTCCCGCGACAGAACGTTGCGGTAGCGCCCCACCCCACGGCCTCCAGCGATGGCATCTGAGCGAAGCAGCGTGAACAGCCTGCACCCGGACGACGGCACCATGTCCGCGCCCACCGGCACGGGAGGGACGTGGCGAGCAGCGTTGCCCGTGCGGAACCCGCGCGTCATCGGCCTGCTCATCGCCATCTTCCTGGTGGGGATGAGCTTCTCCATCGTCAACCCCAACTTCCTCACCGTGCGCAACATGCTCGGCATGGTGCGGGCGATGAGTTCGCTTGGGCTGTTGGCGCTCGGGCTCACGCTCGTGATCATCGTGGGCGAGTTGGATCTCTCGATCGGGGCGATCTACGGCCTCAGCGCCATGCTCGCCGGCACGATATGGGTCGACGGCGTGCACGTCGTCCCGGCCCTGCTCGTCGGGCTCGGCGCGGGTGTGTTCGTCGGCTTCCTGAACGCCGCTCTCACGACCTGGGCGGGCATCCCGTCGTTCATCGTCACCCTGGGCATGCTGAACGCCGTCGAGGGGGTGACCCTGCTCATCTCCGGCGCGCGCGGCATCAATCCGAAGTACGCGGAGCCGCCGGTCCCAGCGGCGGAATGGGACATGTTCCGGGCGCTGGGTGCGACCAAGCTCCCGCTGGCCGTTCCCGTGCAGGTGGTCTGGCTGGCAGGGCTGGGGGTCGTCTTCTGGGTGCTCCTGCACCGGACCCTGTTCGGCTTCCGGCTGGCTGCCATCGGCAGCAACACCCCCGCCGCCAGAGCCGCCCGGCTCTCGATCACGCGGCACAAGTTCATCGTCTTCATGCTGGGCGGCGCCATGGCCGCCGTTGCCGGGATCCTGGACTTCTCGTTCCTCGGCTCGACCGACCCGAGCGCCGGGCGTTCGCTGCTCTTCCCGGTGTTCGCTGCGGTGATCGTGGGTGGGGCCACCCTCACGGGAGGCAGGGCCACGATCTTCGGGACGCTCGTGGGGGCCCTGCTGTTGTCGGTGCTCAGCAACGGGCTGTCGATCATCGGCGTGGGCGCCTTCGCCAAGTCCATCTTCATCGGCACTGCCACGATCGGCGCGGTGATGCTCGACCGCTTCACCTACCGCAAGCGGGCCCGGCCCGGTCAGGCGCCATGACGGTTGCGGAGCGTCCCCGCGCGGAAGCTTCCCATGCGGAACACCCCGAGTCGGGGCTGCGCCTCACGGTGCGCGACCTACAGAAGGCCTACGGTCCCACACGGGCACTCGCCGGCGTCACGCTCGACATCAGCGGCGGGGAGTTCCTGGGAGTGGCCGGCCCCAACGGGGCGGGCAAGAGCACGCTGGTGCGGATGATCTCCGGCGAGGAGGAGCCCGACTCCGGGGAGATGATGCTGGGCGGCGTTCCGTGGTCCCCGGCGCGCACCGAGGCGCGTGTGCCGGTGGTGCACCAGGAGGCCATGCTGTTCCCCGACCTCACGGTGGCGGAGAACCTGCTCGTCGGCAGGCGAGGGAATGGTCTCGCACGCCGCCCCGTTCCCGGACCTGTCCACTACGACATCCTCCGCAGCCTCGGGATCACCCACGACGCCGACCGGGAGTTGGGGGAGTGTTCCCTCGTCGTGCGGCAGTTCACGGAGATCGCCCGCGCCCTGGCTCATGCGGTCGACGCGCAGATCTTTCTGTTCGACGAGCCCAACTCGGCGCTGACCGAGGAGGAGTCGGCCGAGTTGTTCTCCCAGATGCGGGCGTTGAGCGACGCGGGGAACATCGTGATCCTGGTGTCCCACCGGCTGAACGAACTTGCCCACGTGGCCGACCGCGTCATCGTCGTGCGCGACGGCAGGGTCGGCGCCGATCTGGCCGGGGAGGCCCTCAGCGAGGAACGGCTGGCCCGCGAGATGGTGATGGGGGAGGCGGTGCAGGCGCCGGGGTCGGTCTCGCGACGGTCAAGGGCCGGGGGTCCGGGGGACGGACCGGCCCTGACCGTCAGGGGGTGGCGCCACGACGGCGGATCCTTCCAGGTCGGGGAGCTGACGGTGCGCGTCCGGGAGATCGTTGCCGTGGTGGGCGTGGAGGGATCGGGGGGCCGGGAACTGGTCCGCTCCCTGGCCGGACTGGAGGAGGTGACCGGCGAGTCGTCCCTGCCCCGGGGGGCTTCCCAGCCCACCAGCTACCTCCCCGCTGATCGGGGCGAGAGCCTCTTCGGTGATTTCGACGTGGGCCGGAGTCTGGTCGCCCGCCTGGGCAGGGGGCGTATCGCCGGCGCCGGCGGCCTGCTGAAGCGCCGGACGATGGCGCGCCTCGGCGAGCGGTACAGGCAGGAGTTCCGTGTGCGGGCGGCCTCGGTGGCCCAGCCCATCGGCGATCTGAGCGGCGGGAACCAGCAGAAGGTCGCCATCGCCTCGGCGCTCGCCGAACGCCCGGACGTTCTGCTCCTCGAGGAACCGACGCGCGGGGTGGACGTGGGGAGCAAGGTGGAGATCTACCGTATCCTCCGTACCTTCCTGGATCACGGCGGGGCCATTCTGGCCTACTGCACGGAGATTCCGGAGGTGTTCGAGTTGGCTGACCGGGCGGTGGTGATGGCGCACGGCAGGATCACCGGAGAACTGGATGTGGCCGACCATGGCGACATCGGGTCGCTGGCCGAGGCCGTCGCCGGGATGAGCGGCGGTGCGGCCCCTGCGCCGGGCGACACCGCTGGGATGGACGCGCTGCGGGGGAGAGTGTGACGCCTGACGGTTCCTGGCGCATCGGGGTCGACACGGGCGGGACGTTCACCGACCTGGTCGCCGTCGGCCCCGACGGCGACGTGCGTCTGCAGAAGGTCGCCTCCACTCCCGCCGAGCCTGCCCGCGCCACGTTCGACGCCCTTGAGCGGTCGGGCGTCGACCCCGGGGGCGACATCGACTCCTTCGTCATGGGCACGACCATCGCCACCAACGCCCTGATCCAGCGACGCGGCGCCCCCACGGTGCTCGTCACCACGGCGGGATTCGAGGACGTCCTCTACATCCAGCGGATCGACCGGCAGGGTCTGTACGACCTGCAGTGGGTGAAGGCCGAGCCGTATGTGGCGCGCAACCGGGTCGTGGGCGTCGCCGAGCGGATCCTCGCCGACGGGTCGGTCCGCACAACGATCAGCGACGAGGAGATGGGGCGCGTCGTCGAGAGCGTCCGCCGGCTCACGGCGCAGGACCACAAGCCGGCGGTGGCCGTCTCGCTGCTGTTCTCCTACGTCAACCCCGCGCACGAGCAGGCGCTGGCCGCAGCGCTGTCGGCGGCGCTACCCGACGTACCCGTCTCGATCTCGAGTGAGGTTGCGCCCATCTGGCGCGAGTACGAGCGGTGCAACACCACCGTCATGGACGCCTACGTCAAGCCCATCGTCGGCGACTTCGCCGGGGGGCTCGTCAGGGAGCTGACCGAGGTGGCCATGGGTGGCTGGCACGGGCTGCTGCGCTCCAACGGCGGCCAGGTGGCGATCCCCGACGCCACGGCGCGGCCGGTGGAGATCGTGCTCTCGGGCCTCGCGGCGGGGATGATCGCCGGCGCCCATTTTGCCCGCGCCGTGGGCACCGACAAGGCGGTGACCCTCGATATGGGCGGCACCAGCGCCGACGTGGGTGTCATCACCGACGGCGAGTTGCAGTTCTCCGGCCTGTTCGAGGTGGAGTTCGGCCTGCCGCTGGCGCTGCCGATCCTGGACGTGACGACAATCGGGGCCGGTGGCGGCTCCATCGCGTCCATCGACTCGGGTGGCCTGCTGAAGGTCGGCCCCGAGAGTGCCGGCGCCGACCCCGGTCCGGCGTGCTACGGCCTCGGCGGTGAGCAGCCCACGGTGACCGATGCCAACGTCGTGATGGGCCGCCTGAACCCCGAGTACTTCCTGGGCGGGAGGATGGGCCTCGACGCGACACGGGCCCGCCGGGCCACACAACCGCTGGCCGACCGGCTGGGCCTCACGCCCGAGGACACAGCCGACGCCATCGTGTCGGTCTCCATTGAGAACATGGACGGTGCCATGCGGCTGGTGACCGTGGACCGCGGCTTGGACTACCGCGAGTTCGACCTGGTGGCCTACGGGGGAGCCGGCCCGCTACACGCTGCCGAGATCGCTCGCCGCATGGGGATGAACCGCGTCATCGTCCCGCCCAATCCGGGGCTCGTCTCCGCCTACGGCACGGTCATTGCCGACCAGCGGGTGGACCGCCGTATCACGCTCGTGCGCCGATTGGACCACGCCGAGTCGGCAGACCTGCCCGGCGCCCTCGCCCGGCTGGCCGCCGAGGCGGCGGGGGAGTTGCGCTCGCAACTACGCCGCACCGAGGCCCAGGTGGACGTCACGACGTACGTGGCTTGCCGCTACCTCGGTCAGAACTACGAGCAGGAGATCCGCACCGACTTCGGCCACGTCGACCGTAGCTTCGAGTTGGCGGTGCCCATCGGCCCTGACGCCGGCGACTTCGTGGCAGAACTCGCCGACCGCTACCACGCCACGCACATGGCCGCCTACGGCTACGAAATGCGTGACCAACCCATCCAGTCGGTCTACCTGGGGGCCACCGCGCTCTCGCCGGCGCCCGATGTGCTGATCCGCCCGTACTCCGGCCCGAACGACTCGGCGGGGGCGTCGGGATCGGTCGGGGCATCGGGCGCGCCGGTGACGCGCCGGGTGCTGGCGGCGGCCGGCCACTGGGTGGACGCCCGCATCGTCAACCGCGACTCGTTGGGCGTCGGCGAGATGGTCCACGGCCCGGCCGTGGTGGAAGAGGCCGACTCCACCACCTGGGTGCCGCCGGGCTTCGATGCCTCGGTGCACCACAGTCAGTGCCTGATCATCGCCCGGGCGGCCGAAGCCGAGGACGGCCGGCGATGAGCGCTACGAGCCCGCCGTCGACCGCCGGCGTCGACCGGGTGGGTCTCACCCTCCTCTACAAGCGGGTGCGGAACATCTGTGACGAAATGGCCTTTGCCATGATGCGCACCGCCTACTCGCCGATTTTCTCCGAGGGACTGGACTTCTCGACGCTGGTCCTGGATCGCCGGGGCCGCCTCGTCGCCACTGCCGGGATCAACCCGGCGATGCTGGGCGCCTCGCTGTACGCCGCCACCTGGATCATCCGCGAGGTCGGCCCGGAGAACTTCGCCGACGGTGACGTCTTCGTCCACAACGACCCCTACCGGGGCGGATCACACCTGCCCGAGCACATGATGGTGGCGCCCGTTTACCACGACGGGGAGATTGCCGCCTTCGTGGGCAACATCGCCCACCTGGCCGAGATCGGCGGGATGGCCCCCGGATCGTTCGCGGCCACAGCCACCGACATCTTCCAGGAGGGCCTGCGTATTCCTCCCACCAAGCTCTTCGACCGGGGGGAGCCCGTGCGGGACATCTGGCGCATCATACTGGCCAACCACCGCACCCCGGACAACTCCTGGGGCGACCTGCACGCCATGCTGGGCTCGCTGCGGGTGGGGGAGCGCCGTGTCGGCGACCTCATTGCCGAGCGCGGCGCTGACGGCCTCAACGAGTCCTTCGACCAGATCCTGGACTACGCCGAGGCCTACATGCGCTCGGAGATCGCGAGCCTCCCCGACGGGATCTACACCGGTGAGGACTGCATGGAGGACGACGGCATCTCCGACCGCCCCTACTGGATCCGCTCGCGCATCATCGTGGAGGGCGACGAGTTGATCTTCGACTACTCCCGCTCCGACGAGCAGGCGGTAGGACCCATCAACGCACCGTACGTCGTGACCCTGTCGGCCTCGCTGAACGGGCTGCTGTACGTGCTCGCACGTGACGTGCCCGTCAACGCCGGCATCGTGCGGCCGATCAAGGTGGTGGCCCCGGCCGGGACGATCACCTGCGTGCGGTTGCCGGGACCGTGCGTGGGCGGGCAGACCGAGTTCCAGCCGCGGATCATGGAACTGGTCCTCGGGCAGATCCTGTCGCAGATCCTGCCCGAGCGGGCGGCGGCCGCCAGCGGCAACACGTCGCTGAACTTCCTGTTCGGCGGGGTGGACCCCCGCAACGGCGAGTACTACGCGCACTACCACTTCGAGGGCATGGGGTGGGGCGGCCGGGCCACCAGCGACGGCAACAGCGCGCAGATCGTGCCGCACGCCAACTGCCGGAACACCCCCGTGGAGATTTTCGAGACCAAGTGGCCCTGGGTGCACGAGGAGTACTGCCTCAACGACGACACCGCCGGTGCCGGGCGGCACCGCGGCGGGCTGGGTGTGCGGCGGATCATGGAGGTGGCGGGCGAGGTGATTACCGTGAGCGCCCTCTGCGAGCGCATGAAACGCTCCCCGTGGGGGCTGTTCGGCGGCAGCGACGGCAGCCGGACCTGCCTGGAGGTGGCCCCCGCCGGCACCTCGGAGTACGAGACCTTTCAGGAGGCGTTCGGTCTGGTGTCGCCGTCGAAGTTCGCCAACATCCGCCTGCGCCGCGGCGACCGGGTGCGGATCACGTCACCGTCGGGGGGCGGCTACGGCGACCCGCTCGAGCGCGACCCCGAGAAGGTGCTGGCCGACGTGGCCCTGGGCTTCGTGAGCCGGTCCTCGGCCCGATCCCTCTACGGCGTGGTACTCGTTGGCTCCGACGGGGACCCTGCCGGGGGAACTCTTGCCGTCGACGGCGGTGCTCTTGCCGTCGACGGCGCAGCCACCGCCGAGCTGAGGAGGTCCATGCGCGATGGCGTGGCATGAACTGGCCAAGAGCTGGCACGACACGACCGTCGACTACTGCGACGTGTGCGGCAACCTCCTGATCGCCCGCTACTGGAGCTTCGTCGAGCCCGAGGGCGGCGAGACCCGCCGCTGTTGCGACGAGACCTGCGAGCGGCTCTTCGGTCGGCTCCGCCGCATCGACGAACCCGGCACCGTGCTCTAGCAATCCACCGGCCCGTGCCGCTCGCACTCGCGGCACCCGGCCACCCACCACCATCATTCCGGCGAACGCCGGAATCCACTGTCCAGCGGTCCGACAGGCGCTGCGGGTGCGCAAGTCGCCAATCCCCTAGACCGACGATTCCGGCGGACGTGCCCGGTGTTGTAGGTTCGCTCTGACGCCGGGGGGTGGTGCGGGGCACCAAGGAGGCTCGAATCATGCAAGGCGGCTGGCAGGTCGGGATCGACACGGGCGGGACGTTCACCGACCTGGTAGGGGTACGGGGCGGCGAGCAACGTATCGCCAAGGTGCCGTCCACCCCGTCGGCGTTCGATCAGGGCGTCCTGGACTCCATTGCGGCCGCCGGTATCCCCATCGGCGAGATCGAAATGATCGCCCACGGCACCACGATCGCCACGAACGCCGTGATCACCCAGCGGGGCGCACCGACGGCGTTGCTGACAACGCGGGGCTTCCGCGACGTGCTCGAACTCCGCCGGCACAACCGCGGCGATCCCTACGACATCCAGTGGGATCCGCCGCCGCCCCTCGTGGCGCGCCGCAACCGCTTCGAGATCGCCGAGCGGCTCGACTATGCGGGCAACGTCGTGACGCCACTCGACGCCGAGCAGGTGCGCTCGGCGGCCCGCACGGCGGCGCGGCGCGGCATCCGCACCTTCGCCATCGCCTTCCTGCACTCGTATGTGAACACCGCGCACGAGGATCAGGCGGCGGAACTCGTGCGCACCGAGGTGCCGGAGGCGTTCATCAGCACGTCGGGGGCGCTGCTGCGGGAGCCGCCGGAGTTCGAGCGCACCTCCACCACGGTCCTCAACGCCTACCTGGCCCCGGTCGTCAGCGACTACCTCACCGCGCTGGAGTCCCGCCTGCGGGAAGCCGGCTTCGTCGGGCGGCTGTACGTGATGCACTCCGGCGGCGGGCTCCTCACCCTCGAGAGCGCCTCGCGCTTCCCCGCCCGGGTGCTGACCTCGGGGCCCGCCGCCGGGGCGAAGGCCGCGGAGGGCGTCGCCGCCTCCACCGGCGCGGCGGCGGGCGTCGTGGCTGCCGGGGTGCTGGCCTCATCGGAGGGGCTTGACGAGGTGATCTCGCTGGACATCGGCGGCACCAGCGCCGACATCGCCGTCGTGCAGGGCGGCCGGGCGGGCATCGTCCACGAGTTCTCGCCGCGTTTCGGCCAGCCGGCGCGCTTCCCGGCCATCGACCTCATCACGATCGGGGCGGGCGGCGGTTCGATCGCCTGGGTCGACGCCGGTCACCTGCCTCACGTCGGGCCGCAGAGCGCCGGCGCCGACCCTGGCCCGGCCGCCTACCTCCTCGGCGGTACGCAGGCCACCGTCACCGACGCCAACCTGGTGGCGGGGCGCCTCGTGGCCGACGTGGCCCTCGCCGGCGGCATCAATCTCGATGTGGCCGCGGCGCGCCGCGCCGTCGGCGAGTTCGCCGCAGAACTCGGCCTCAGCGACACCGATGCCGCCCTGGGGATCATCGACATCACCAACAACAACATGGCGCGCTCCATTCGGGTGGTGACCGTGGAGCGCGGGCTGGATCCGCGCAACTTCACGCTGGTGCCGTTCGGCGGCGCCGGGCCGCTCATGGCTGCCGAGTTGGCCGACGTGCTGGGGATCAGGCGGATCGTGGTGCCCCTCGCCCCGGGGGTCACGTCGGGTCTGGGCTGCCTCTACGTCGACATCACCCACGACATCGGCGAGGCGCTCATCACCGAACTCGCCAACGCCGACCGCGCCCACCTGCAGGAGGTCTTCGACGGGCTCGCAGCGGCGATGCGCGGGAGGCTCAGCGATGAGGGCGTGGACGAGGAGCGGCAGCGCCTGGAGTACTTCATCGATCTCCGCTACCTGGGCCAGGTGCGGGCGCTGACGGTCGATCTGGAGAGCGGCGTGGTGCCGGAGCGCTTCGAGGAAGAGTTCCGCGCACTGTTCTTCGAGGAGTACGAGCGGCAGTTCCACTCGGTGGCCGTGGACATCCCGGTGGAGATCTCGGCGTTGCGCGTGCGCGGCGTGCGGCGTTCGGAGCGGCCCCACATCCCGTTCAGCGGCCCCACCTCACCACTCCGCACTGTCGATCGACCCGTCCTCACCCGCGACGGCGAGGTCACCGCACGGGTCGCCGAGCGGAGCCGGCTCCACGTGGGCAGCCGCCTCACCGGCCCGCTGGTCCTCACCCAGGAGGACTCCACCACCTGGGTTCCATCGCACTGGGAGGTCGAGGTGGACAAGCTCGGCAACCTGTTGATGACCCGCTCGGAGTGAAGGAGGCGACCGTATGAGCCTGCGAATCGTGGAGACCCCGTCGGAGGGGGCAACGGGTCTGCGCCAGCGCGACCCCATCCTGTTCCAGGTGCTGAACAGCGCCTTCAGCAGCATCGTCGACGAGATGAGTGCGCTGACGATGCGGGCCGCCTTCTCGCTCGTCGTCAGCGAGGGCGGTGACTACTCCGGAACCATCAGCAACCGCCGGGGCGACCTCGTGGCCTCGGGCGTGCGCGACCTGGCCGCCCACCTCGGCACGCATCCCTTCACCATCAAGGGGATGCTGGAGTGGATCGACACCGATCCCGAGGAGTACTTCCGGCCCGGCGACGTCGTGCTGATCAACGACCCCTACATCGGCGGCACGCACCACAACGACATGCGGGCCGTCATGCCGTTCTACCTCGACGGTTCCCTCGCCGGTTTCGTCCAGAACTCCATGCACTGGACCGACATCGGCGGCCACGTGCCCGGCACATTCGACTCCAACTCCCGCAGTTCGTACGGCGAGGGCCTGGCGGTGCCGCCCATCCACGTCGTGCGCGAGGGGGTTTTCCAGCCGGAGGTTTCCGCGCTCATCCTGCGCAACGTGCGGATGGCCGACACGGCTCGCGGCGACCTGCTGACCTCCATCGGCGCCGTCCGCCTCGGCGAGCAGCGGCTCTTGGCGCTCGCCCGGCGGTACGGCAGCGACATGATCCTGGCCGCCATGGACGAGTTCATCGAGTACTCCGAGGACCTGCTGCGCGCCGAGTTCGCCAAGCTGCCCGACGGCCCTGTCGAGGTCGAGGCGCTCCTCGACTGCGACCCCGTCGGCGACCCCGACGAGCCTCTCTCGGCGCACATGGTCCTTACTGTGCACGGCGACCGGGCCACGATGGACTTCTCCGGCTCCAGCGGCCCCGCCAAGGGAGCGGTGAACTCGACGCGGTCGGTCACGCTGTCGGCCGCGGTCGTCACCATGAAGATGATCTTCCCGCACATCCCCATGAACCAGGGCGTGTTCCGGGCCATCGACTTCGTGCTGCCGCCGGGGCTGCTGCTGAGCGTGGAGTTCCCGGCCCCGGTGTCGGGCTGCGCCGCCGGGGTGTATCCGGCGGTGTGCGACCTGGTGTTGAAGGCGTTCATGCACCTGGTGCCCGAGCGGTCCATGGCCGGCCCCACCGGCCTGCTGAACACGATCACGGCGGGCCACGACCCGCGGCCCGGCTACGACCGCGAGTTCGTCATGTACCTGTGGCTGGAGGGCGGCTGGGGAGGCCGGGCCGCCCGCAAGGACAACGCCACCGCCATGACCACGTTCGCCACAACCGCCATGAACCAACCGGTCGAACTCCAGGAGCGGCTGTTCCCGGTTCTGTTCGACTGCTACCGGATGGAGAACGACAGCGCCGGAGCGGGGTGGTCGCGGGGCGGTCTGGGCGTGACCCGGCGCTGGAGCCTGACCCACGGCGACGGCGTGCTGTCCGACCTCGGCGACGGCGAGAAGTTCGGCCCGTGGGGCTTCGCCGGCGGCACGGATGCGCGGCCCAACAAGTTCGTGTATTCCCCGGGAACCGACGAGGAAGTGAACGTCGGCATGTTCTGCACCAACCTGCCGATCCGCAAGGGGCAGATCCTGGACTGCTTCCAGCCCGGCGGCGGCGGCTACGGCCACCCGTTCACGCGTCGCATCGAGCACGTCCTCGAGGACCTGCGCGACGGTTACGTCACCGTCGAAGGCGCCCGGCGGGACTATGGCGTGGTGGCCGTCGAGGATCCCGAGGCGGACGACTTCATCCTCGACGCCGAGGCCACAGCCGCGCTCCGAGCCGGCCACCCCGAGGGCCCCGAGTTCCCCGACTGAGTCTGACCTGCCGACCGAGCGCGTGCCGCGGAGCCCGCGTTTCGCCTCAGTCCACGATGGCGGTGGCCTCGATCTCGATGAGCAGCCGCGGGTCCAGGAAGGCGCTGACCTCCAGGAGAGAACTGGCGGGCTTCACATCGCCGAAGAACTCGGCGTGGGCGCGCCCGGCCTCTTCCCACAGCGAGATGTCGGTGACGAACATGCGGGTGCGCACGACGTGTTCGGGGCCGGCACCCAACTTTGCCAACGCCGCCACGATGATCTCCAGGCAGGCCTTGGTCTGGCCGTACATGTCGCCGACGGCGATGATCTCGACCTCTTCGCCGGGCCCCATGGCGGTCGTGCCGGCCACCTCGATGACGTTGCCGCAGCGGATTGCTCGCGAGTAACCCACCGGGTCCCACGGTCGATCCGAACTCACTCGTTGTCTCTCCACGACAGCCCTCCTGCTCAGATGCTGTGCTGATCGTACGCCGCGCCTCCTCCGGGCAACATCGACAGTCCGCGCACGGGCGGGTACGCCCAACGGGCTGGATGCACAGGTTGGCGGCGCGGGTGATCCGGCGGCCGGACGTATCTCGCGATCGCAGCGGTCGGCGCGACGCGGCGGGATGTACCATCCGCGCAAACAGTCCGCCCGAGGGGGGTCGCGATGTCTGGTGAGTTCGACGGCAAGGTGGCGATCGTCACGGGAGGGTCGCGCGGTATCGGCGGCGCCATAGCCGACGAGATGGTCCGGCGCGGCGCTGCGGTGGCGTCGTTCGATCTCTCGGCGCCCGCGGAGGCCCGCGACGGCGTCTGGGACCTCGATGTTGACGTGGCCGACGCTGACGCTGTCCGGGCCGCCACGGCGGAGGTCGTTGCCCGGCACGGGCGGCTGGACGCGCTGTTCAACAACGCCGGGATCCAGCGGGCCGCGCCGACGCACATGATGGATCCCGAGGTTTGGGATCTCGTGGTGGGCGTCCATCTGCGGGGCATGTTCCTGTGCTGCGCGGCGGCGATCCCCCAGATGCGGCGAACCGGGGGAGGTGCCATCGTCTCGATCTCCAGCGCGGCCGGCTTCGTGGGCATACCCGGGCGCGCCCCGTACTCGGCGGCCAAGGCCGGGATACTCGGACTGACCCGGTCGCTGGCCGTCGAGCTGGCACCCCACAGCATCAGGGTCAACGCCATCGCCCCCGGCTTCACGCGCACGCCGCTCGTGCAGCAGGCGCTCGACGACGGCTCGCTGACCGAGGACTGGATGCTGCTCGAAATCCCGATGGATCGTCTGGCCGCCGCCGCCGAGATTGCCCGGCCCGCCGTCTTTCTCGCCGGCGAGGGAGCCTCGTACGTCACCGGTCAGTGCCTGATCGTCGACGGCGGCTGGACCATCCAGGGAGTGTCCGAACGCCCCGACTGGCTCGACGTCTAGCCGCCCGCCCGCCGGGCCCGCTCCCCTGAGTCGTCATCCCGGCGGAGGCCGGGATCCACTGCCCAGCGGCTCCGGCGAGGCTCGCCGTGACGCTCCGGTGACCTCGAAACGGCTACCTACAGTGCCCCCGGCGGCGCCGCCCTGAGGAACTGCGGCGTCCTCAGGTTCTGTAGCTGCCGGGCTGGCCCCAGCGGCTGGCGCTGCCGCGCTGGCCGAAGGATTGCCCGAGGTTGACGTCGGCGAAGTCGGCGGGCGCCCGGCCGGTGGTGGCGTACTCGTAGAGGGCCGTCTGGTAGACGCCACTCAGCGCGGCGGCCACGACAGCACCGATGACGATCAGAAGCCCGCCGACGATGACGCCGAAGATGCCCAGCGGTCCCGCCAGGAGGGCCAGGATGATGATCCCGGGCAGCATCAGGACCAGGCCCACGATGGACAGCCCGGCCTGCGCCAGCAGGTTCTCACCCCAGGTGGCGCGCAACAACTCCTTCGAGCGGCCGAGTGCTCGGAAGGGTCCGACGCGCTCGACGATGACGATCGGCATGACCAGGAAGGACATGACCCGCCAGGCCAGGTCCAAGAGGCTGCCCATGATGGCCCCGAGGAAACCGGCGCGCTCACGTGCCGCCGCCTGCAGCATGTTGATGATGGTTCCCACGACGAGGGCCAGGATCGCCCACAGGGCGATGACGTGCAGGCGTCTCCACGCGCCGCGCACCGCGCTGGCCACCGTGGGGTCACCCCCCGTTAGCCGCTCTCGGGCGCCGTACACGAGAGCGCCCTGGAAGAAGTACACGGCGATGGTGCTCGCGATGACGCCCAGAATCACGAGTAGCACCGAACCCCCGCCGACCTCGAAGTCGCTCCAGCCGGTGGATGGGTCGTAGTCGATCAGGACCACGAGACCGAAGACGATGCCGGCGATGATCAGGCTGGCCAGGCCGCCCAGGACCGGCAGCCACAGCAACTCTCTGTCCTTCTTCAACACTCGCCAGGACGTCTTGCCCAGTTGCCAGGATCGTGACAGGTAGCCCATCGGGTTCTCCTCGTTGTCGACGCATGTGAGACGGTGGGGACCGAGCCGGCGCCGCGGGCGACGCTCCGGCGTCCACCAACCACAGGGTACCCGCTAGCGGGGTAGCGCTCAGGCGTTACTCGTCCTCAGTGACGCAAAGGACGCACAGGAGTCGGCGCTGCGCGCTCAGGCGTTCACGTCCACGACGACCCGGCCGCGGACCTTGCCGGCGAGGATGTCGGCGGCCACGCCGGGCACATCACCCAGGGACACCTCGCTGGTGATGGACGCGAGGGCGTCGCCGTCGAGATCGGTAGCCAGCCGGGCCCACGCTTGGTCGCGATGGGCGGCCGGCTGGTACACGCAGTTGATGCCCAGCAGGCTGACGCCCCGCAGGATGAATGGGAAGACGGTGCCTGTCAGGTCCGACCCTCCGGCCAACCCGCATGCGGCCACGCAGCCGCTCGGCTCGATGGCGGCGAGCAGGTTCACCAGCGTGTGGCTGCCTACGGTGTCGATGCCTGCCGCCCAGCGGGGCCGCGCCAGCGGCCTCCCGCCGGGTTCGCTCAACTCGCTGCGATCCAGGATCTCCGTCGCGCCCAGCGAGCGGAGGTAGTCACCCTCGGTGCCGGCCCGCCCGGTGGAGGCCACCACCTCGTAGCCGAGCCTCCCCAGCACCGCCACCGCCACGCTGCCGACCCCGCCGGCGGCGCCCGTCACGACCACCGGACCGTCGCCGGGACCCACGCCGTGGTGCTCCAGAGCAAGCACACACAGCATGGCGGTGTACCCGGCGGTGCCGATGGCGGCCGCAGTGCGCGTGTCGATGCCGTCGGGCAGGCGCGTCAGCCAGGCGGCGTCCACGCGGGCCTTCTGGGCCATGCCCCCCCAGTGCTTCTCGCCCATGTCCCAGCCGTTGACGGTGACCCGGTCGCCGGGTTGCCAGTCGGGGTGGGAACTTGCCTCGACGACCCCGGCCAGGTCGATGCCCGGTACGAGCGGCCAACGCCGCACGACCGGGGCGCCGTTGCAGATCGCCAGGCCGTCCTTGTAGTTGACCGTGGAGTACTCCACGGTCACGGCCACGTCCCGGTCGGGGAGGTCCTCCTCGGACACCTCGGTGACGACGTGGCGGAATCCCGCGTCGGTTTCCTCGAGCAGCAGTGCGGTGAACATTGGAGCCTCCTCGCGCGCTGTCAGATGGCTGGATGCGTGGGTTCCGATCCTACGGCCGCGGTGCTATCTCGTCACCAGACCCTGTATCTCCGCGACTTCGGCGTGGACCGAGGAACTGCGGGTGACCGCGCCGAGCGGGCCGCTCATACCGCCCAGACCCACGGTCGTGAAGCTGCCCACGAAGGTGACGGTGGCGGTGATCTTGTAGCGGTCGCGGGACTTGCCCTCCGACGAATGGCGGTAGATGTACTTGCAGGTACTGAGCGCGTCGCCGAATCCCGGGATCCACGGCGTGCCCGGTCCGATGCAGGTGATCGAGTCGCCGTTGCCCATGTTCCAGCGCACCACGGTGGGCGTGGCGTAGATCGTCACCACGTATCCCCACACCACGACCGTGGTGGTGTAGGTGCGCCAGTACGACAGCGGCACCCACAGCCAGGTGGGCGTCTGCACGAGCAGGCCGCTCCAGTAGTTCGGCGAGGTGAGAACGGTGGGCCTCGGCGGGTTCAACGCGCCCATCGCCGAGGCGATGATGTTGGACTGGGTGGGGCGCGGGCGCGGCCTGGCGGGCGTCGCCGTCGTGGCGATGGTTGCGACGAAGTTGCCCTCGGAGTCGCAGACGTCGAACGTGAATACGCCGTCTACCTCATAGATGGCGCTGCAGGCGTGGAGGTTGCCGCCGGTCGGTCCCTCCGGCTCGGGATCCGTCGTGCCGGGGCGCTCGACGGTGAGATTGGCGCAGAACGTGTTGCTGTCGCTGCAGTCGTCCAGATCGATCTGGTCGAGGGCGCTGACACCGGGGGCGGCAACGGTGAGGCTTGCCAGCACGGCGAGGAGGACGAGCGAGACTCGCGTCCACCGGCGACGGCGCGCGAGGGTCATTCCCGGGTGTGCTGCCCGACCACCTCCGGCGGGGAAGGTGGTCCCTGCGCATCCGGCAGAGCGGCCGGCTGCGGAGCGGTGTGGTTGGTGGTTTGCATGATGCATCCCTCTGTCCTTCCTGTGTGAACTGCCTGTTCGAAGACCTCTGCCACACGCCAGACGTCACCCTCGCGCCGCATCAGCGCCATGTGGACGACCGTGGCCTGCTCGTCGTTGTGCACCCTCCCCGTGGACACCTCGTAGAGCACGGCGGTGTCGACGAAGCAGTCGACGACCTCGGCCCGCCCTCCGGCGTCCCAGCCGTCGACCGCGACGATGCGACCCCTGCCGTGATCGGCGGGAAGACGCAGCGCCAGGCCCGCTGCGACCCGCCCCATGAGGACGCCGATCGCCCTGCTGCGCACGGGCTCGGTGCCGTGGCGGGACAGCCCCGGGTGCTGTGGGTCCACGGGGTGAGTGGCGGCGTCCCAGTAGCTGTCCCAGAAGGCCAGATAGGCACCCAGGATCTCCGCTGCCTCCTCGGCCGGCGGTGCCGCACCCTCGGAGGAGGCGAGGAGCGGGACCGGTCCGGCCGCGCCGGACGTGCTTGGTTCGGTGGCGCCGGGGACCGGGGAGGCCACGGTGGCGGGAGGTGGGGCGCCCGGCAGTGTGTTCCGGCCCCGGATCGAGTCCGGGGCAGGCTCGTCGCCGGGACGACGATCGGTGGGCGGGGGTGCCTCGGCGTCGGCCGGGGGATCGCTCGTAGCCTCCGCCTCGCGCTCCTCGGGAGCCAGGGATGTCCCGACGAGGTTGTTGCCGGAGCCGGCCGGTGCGGGTTCGCCGTCGGGAACGGAGACCGCTTCGGGCGTTGGTGTACAGGCGGCAGCCGGCAAGGCGGTAACCAGGCAAACGATCCACCCGGCACATCGGAACCAGCGGGAGTTTCCGTCGGCTCGGCCGGCACCCGCTGAGTGTCTTTCGTGGAATCTCACTACATGGAGACTACACGATAAAAATCAAATAGACATGAAATATCAGAAAACTATGACGGATCCTTCGTGTGCAGCAGGTCGGGCTCGATGTAGATCAGCTGGACAATTGGCACGGCAGCGCGTAGGCGGGCCTCGGTGGCGTCGATGGCGCCGGCCAGCCCTGCCATGTCCAGATCGGCGTCGAACTCCAGTTTCAGGGCCACCAGGATCTCCTCCGGCCCAAGGTGCTGGGTGCGTAGGTGGATGACGCGGCGCACGTCGCGGGAGGCCGACACGGCCGCCAGGAGGTCCCGGCGGTGCTCGGGTAGCACGCCCTCGCCGATCAACAGGCTCTGCATCTCCACGGCCAGCAGGATGGCGATCGTCGCGAGCAGCACCCCGATGCTCAGTGTGCCGATCCCGTCCCAGACCGGGTCGCCGGTGACGTGGGCCAGCACCACCGCCACCAGGGCCAGCACCAGGCCCGCCAGGGCGCCCAGATCCTCCAGCAACACCACAGGCAACTCGGGAGTTCGGCTGCGGCGGATGAACCGCCACCAACCCAACTCGCCGCGCAGCGGGCGTGCCTCGCGAATGGCCGTGCGGAAGGAGAAGCTCTCCAGCACGATCGCCACCCCCAGAATGCCCACCGCCCACCACAGCCCCTTGATGGCGTGGGGGTGGCGCACCTTCTCGATCCCTTCGAAGATGGCGAACCCCGCCCCGAGGGCGAAGATGACGAGGGCAACCACGAATGACCAGAAGTAGCGCTCTCGCCCGTAGCCGAAGGGATGCTCGGTAGTGGGCTCCTTGGTGGCCCGCCGCACGCCAAGCAGCAACAGGGCCTGGTTCCCGGTGTCGGCGATGGAGTGGATGGCCTCGGCCAGCATGGACGAGGAGCGGGTGAGCCCGAAGCCGACCAGCTTGGCCGCGGCGATGCCGGAGTTGGCCAGCAGGGCGGCGACAACCGCCTTGGTGCCTACCTGGCCGGCCATGTCCCGTTCCGCCGCAGGAGCGCCAGGGGCGTATGGGATGGGGAACGGCCGTGCACGCCTTCATCCGTAGCACACCGGCTCCCGCGGCGGGCGCGATGGTGGTGCTCCGTTAGGCTGGCCGCATGGGTGACGGGAACGGTTCGCAGGCCACGGGCCACGTGCGGGTGAGCCGCAGCGGCCACGTCGCTCACGTCGTGCTCGACAACCCCAGGCGCCGTAATCCCCTGAGCCTGGCGGTCATGAGAGACCTCATCGGGCGCCTCAGCGAACTCGGGGCCGACCCGACGGTGCGGGTCATCGTCATCGCCGGCACGGGGCCCGCCTTCAGCGCCGGCCACGACCTGTCGGAAATGGTGGACCGGCCCGACGGCTTCTACGACGAGTTGTTCGCTGTCTGCTGCCAACTCATGGAGGTCCTGCGCGTCGTCCCGCAACCGGTCGTGGCCGCTGTCGACGGCGTGGCCACGGCGGCGGGGTGTCAGGTGGTGGCGGCCTGCGACCTGGCCGTGGCGACCGACCGCAGCCGCTTCGCCACACCCGGTGTGCGCATCGGGCTGTTCTGCTCCACGCCGATGGTGCCGCTGTCGCGTGCGGTGGGGCGCAAGCGGGCAATGGAGATGCTGCTCACCGGCGATCCCATCGACGCCGCCACCGCCGCCGACTGGGGGCTCGTCAACAAGGTCGTTGCGCCCGACGACCTGGACGCAGCCGTGGCCGACCTCGCCGAGCGGATCGGCCGGTCCAGCCCCGTGGTGCTGTCCATCGGCAAGCGGGCCTTCTACGACCAGCTCGACCGGACCGAGCCCGAGGCCTATGCCCACACCCGGACGGTCATGGCCGCCAACGCCGCCATGGCCGACGCGCAGGAGGGCATCGAGGCCTTCCTGCAGAAGCGCCCACCGGTCTGGCCGGCGCCCGCAGGTGCCGAGTCGGCGGCCGCCGGGCCTGCCGCGGAGTAGGGGAGTGGCCAAGCGCAAGCGCCGCTCGCCGTCGCGCCCGGCGTCGGTGAGGCCCGGCATCGTGGGGCCGCCCCGGTCGGTGCCCCGCGAGATTGCCCGCCCGCCCTATGCCCGCAGTCCCCGTGGCGAACCTGGCCCGTCGCTCATGGACGCGGTCCGGACGCCCACCGAGATCGCTGCGATGCGCCGGGCGGGGGCGGCGGCAGCCGAAGTTCTGATGATCGCCGGCGACCACGTGGCTCCCGGGGTCACGACCGACGCCATCGACGACCTGGTCCACGCCGAGATCCTCCGCCGGGGCGCCTACCCCAGCCCGCTCGGCTACCGCACCTTTCCCAAGTCGGTCTGCATGTCGGTGAACGAGGTCATTTGCCACGGCATACCTGACAGCCGTCCCCTGGCCGCCGGCGACATCGTGAACATCGACGTGACGGTGTATCTCGACGGCGTGCACGGCGACACCTCGGCCATGTTCTACGTGGGCGACGTGGACGCCGAGAGCCGCCGCCTGGTGCAGGCGACCCGCCGGTCTCTCGATGCCGCCATCGCCGTCGTGGCACCCGGCACCACGGTGTCCGCCATCGGCACGGCCATCGAGGCGGTGGCACGGCGGGGGCGCCTCGGCGTGGTCCGCGAGTTCGTGGGCCACGGTGTGGGGACGGACTTCCACGGGAACCTGCAGATTCCCCACTATCACGACGCCCGTAACGCCCGGCCGCTGGCGGAGGGAATGACGTTCACCATCGAACCCATGCTCACGCTGGGGAGTCCGCAGGTGGAAATGTGGAGCGACGGCTGGACGGCGGTCACGGCCGACCGGTCCCGCTCCGCACAGTTCGAACACACGCTGGTCGTTACCGCCGACGGCGTCGAGATTCTGACAGTGGACCCGGCCGGGCGCTGTGCACACGACGTGACCGCCGCGTCGGCCCCCGCCGCTTCCACGCCGGCCGTCTGAAACAGCTCCCGGCGTCGGTCCGCTCCCGACGGGCGGGTCGGCTACACGTTGTCGGGGTCTCCCCTCAGCGAGTCGTCCGGCTCGTGGGCGGATCGTTGTGGGGTGCTCACCTGGCGTCGCCGGGGGTCTCCCACCACCACGCCAGCCCTGAGACCCCGACACCTGCCGTGGCCACGAGCGCCCCGCCGAATCCCCCGACGAAGGCCGTAACAGGAGTGACCTCGGCGGTCACTGTCGCCAGCAGCTGGTCGGCGTCGTCGGGAGCTCCGGCATGGACGGCCGCCACGTGCAGGGCGCCGGCGCCGGGCGGGCGGGTCAGGCGCCACTGTTCCAGGATCCTGCGGTGCGCGCTCTCCACGCTGCGTGTCGGCAGAAGCCGGCGTATGCGGCCATCGGCCACCTCGAACAGGGGGCGCACTCCGAGGCGGTCCCCGGCCCGTCCGGCCACGGCGGGGATGCGCCCGCTGCGCACGAGTTGTTCGAGCCCGCCGAGCACGCCCATGAGGCGGACCCGCCCGGCCACCCGGCGGGCCACAGCGGCGACGCCGTCGAGGTCGGCCCCGGCGGCGGCGGCGGTGGCCGCGGCGTGGACCACAAGGGCCTGTGCCCCTGCGGCGTTGGCGGTGTCCACCACGATTGCGCGGCCGGCCGCCGCCTGCGCTCCCAATTCGGCAGACCGGTGGCAACTCGACAGCCGCGCCGACATCGTGAGCACGAGCACTCCATCGGCGCTTTGGTGCTCGTCCACGGCGCGGGCGAAGGCGCCCGGCCCCGGCGCCGCTGTGCTCAGCGCCCCCGCCCCAAGCAGGTCGGTCGGCGACAGCGCGTCGTCGGCCATCTCCTCGCCGTCGACGGTGAGCAGGATGGGCACGACGGTGACGTCGAGTTCCCGCTGCAGGGCCACCGACAGTGCCGCGGCGCTGTCGGTGACGATGGCCACGGTCATGGTACCTCGCCGGGGTGCTCGTGGCCACCGGAGGCGGTCCGCATGGCCACGGCGCCGAGCACCACCAGGATTCCCGACGCCAGCAGCACCAGTCTTGTGCCGCTGAGGGTCCACGTGTTGAAGAAGACGGTCCGGTTCAGGGCGTCGCCGACGACGCCGGCCACCGCCGCGGCGAGACCCATTGCCACCCTGATGACCACGTGGAATGCTGCGAACGCCACGACCCGCTGCGCGTCGCTGGTGCCGGCCTGCAGGACGGTCATGCCCGTCGTCAGGGCCAGCGTGGCCGCCGCACCGAAGCCGAGCGCCCCCAGGTAGGTCAGCCAGAGGACCGGGCTGATGCTCATGCATGCCACCAGGGCACCCATGGCCAGCACCGCGTAGTGGGTGACCGACAGGAGCGGCCTCTTCAGGCGCGTGACGGTGATCAGCCCCACTCCCGCTCCGACGCCGAAGATTGCGATCAACACGCCGAACTCCAGCGTGGACGCGTCCAACTCCTCGCGCACCAGGCTGATGCCCAGGGAGAAGAGCGCCCCCAGGCCGAGCGCCACCGCGGCGGCTGCCGGCATGACCGACCGCACCAAAGGCACCCGGGCGGCGTCGCGCAGGCGGCCCCCGCCGCCACCGCCCGCGCTGTCGGCGACGGCACCCGTCGGTCGCCCCAGAGGCCCCATGCGGGCGATCAGTACCGCGGAGGCCAGGTAGGTCAGGGCGTCGATCCAGAACACGACGGCGTGGGGGCGTGGCGCCAGCCAGCCGTCGTCGGCGAACGGCAGCAGGGTAAGCACGGCGAACAGGCCCGCCCCGACGGGGATGCTCCCGAACGACGAGCCCAGCATCAAGCTGTTGGCCGTGGGCAGGTCGTCCGTCTCGGCGAGTTCGGGGACGGCGGCGTCGCGTGCGGACAGGAAGATGACGCTGGCTGCTTCCAGCACGAATGCCCAGAGGTAGATCCACCAAAGTTGGGCGATGAGAGGGATCACCGCCACGATGCCCAGGCGCAGTAGGTCCGTCGCCAGCATGGTCCGCCGGCGGTCCCAGTGCAGCGAGACTCTGGTTGCCAGGGTTCCCCCCAGCGCCGCCGGCAGCAGGCGCAGCGTGAGGATGCCTCCCACAGCGCTGCTCGACGAGGTGACCTCCCAGGCCAGGGCCATGAGGGCGAAGGTGGCCATCCAGTCGCCCAAGCCGGAGATGCCCTGCCCGATGAGCAGGCGGCGGAAGTCTCGACCGGCCAGAACCCGCCGCAGGGAGCTCATGGGGCGGCCCGGCGCTCGCGGTGGCCCGATGTACCGGGTCTTGGCCTGCTCACGGCGTGCCGTCGTTATCGAAGAGCAGGCGCCGCGTGAGGATCCCGATGCGCCGGCCCGCCGGCGGCCCGGTGTTGTTGCCGGTCAACCGCTTGAGCAGCATCGGTGCCACGATCAGCCAGCCGGCCAGGGCGGCGTCTCTTCCGCCCCACCACAGCGTCAGCCATGGCAATCCCAGAAGCGCCAGGAAAGACACGAGGGCCGTGTGGCGCACCACCCGCCCGACAGCCAACCCCCCCAGCAGTAGCACGGCACCCGGCCAGGCAACGACGGCCAGGGCGCCCATGGCCGGCGACACGCCCCGCCCACCGGCACCCCGGAGGAACGGTGACCAGTTGTGACCGGTGACGGCGGCGCCTGCCGCGAGGGCGGTGACCAGCGGGGCGGAACCGGCCGCCAGCACCCCCGGCAGCGCCTTCGCCACGTCCAGGAGGCCCCCCACCGCCAAGGGTACGAAGCCTGCCACCTTGTACAGCGCCGTTCCGGAGACCGTACCGGTACCCACACGGCGCAGGTCGGTGCCGGCCACCGACTGCGCCAGGAGGTACGAGAAGGGGACTGCTCCGACGGCGAAGGAAACGATCACCACCCGTGCTCCGAGCGCGATCAGGTAGTCCTGGGACACCATGAGGGAGATCGTCGACACGGCCACCACCAGGATCGCCACCACCGACAGCACGCGAGGGACAGCGGAGTTGAGGGAGAGGGTCTTCACGACGGTTCCCGGAGTGCGCTCTTCGTGCCCGCAGTGGATCAGTTTCGGGGCGCCAGCTCGATGACGCCGGGAGGGATCGTCGGGGCCGTCTCCCCGATGATCCCCGCCGTGTGGCCGGCCGCGGCAAGGGCTTCGAGCAGGTCGTCGGCGGTTTCCGGAGGGCAGGCCAGCAGCAGGCCGCCGGAGGTCTGCGGGTCGGCCAGGATGTTCAGAAGCAGTGACGTGGCGGTGGGGGCGTTGTCATCGGTGGCGTCATCCGCGCCGGCGAGGTGCGCCCGTACGGCCGCCAGATTGCGGCCGGTACCGCCGGGGACGTGGCCGGCGGCGGCGAGAGCGACCACGTTCGGGAGCAACGGAACCGCTGCGGTGTCGAGGTGCGCCCCCACGCCGCTGGCCGCGCACATCTCGTGCAGGTGACCCAGCAGACCGAACCCGGTGACATCGGTGGCGCCACGGACGCCTGCTTCGGTGGCCAGGTCCGACGCCGTGTCGTTGAGGCGACACATCTCCGCCACGGCGACCTGCAGCGCGTCGACAAGGAGATCGTTTTCGTCCGCCACAGGGACCGGGGGTGTGGTCTCTCCGGTGTGTGCCGGTAGGCGTTTGTGGGCCGTGGTGACGATGCCGGTGCCCAGGGGCTTGGTCAGGACGAGGAGTTGCCCTGCCAGCGCCCCGGCGTTCGTGAACATCAGATCCGGGTCCACGTCGCCGGTCACCGCCTGTCCGTACATCGGCTCGGGACCCTCAGTGGTGTGGCCGCCGGCGATGCTCCAGCCTCCTTCCTCGGCCGTCCGGGCGCCGCCGCGCAGCACCTCGCTCAGCAGTTCCAGAGGCAGCAGCGCGCGGGGCCAGACCACCAGGTTCAGGGCGAACAGCGGGCGTCCCCCCATGGCGTAGACGTCGCCGGCGGCGTTGGCGGCGGCGATGCGCCCCCAGGTGTGGGCGTCGTCCACGATGGGCGGGAAGAAATCAACCGTCGACACGAGGGCGCGACCGTCCGGGCGACGCCACACGGCAGCGTCGTCGCCGGTCCCGATCAGCAGATCGGGATGCCTCTGATGCTGGAGTGAGCGCAGAACCTGCGCCAGGTCGTCGGGACCGAGCTTGCTTGCTCAACCCGCGCCGTGGCTGTACTGCGTCAGACGGTGCGTCATGGGGAACGGTCTTGTGTCGGGGGGTGACGGGTTGGCCCGCGGGAGCCAACGCTACCTGCCACCGACGCCCGCAGCGGAAACCGTCGGTGTCACCCGCCGCACCCGGTTCTCTCCCTCAGCGACAGTCCTCGCTCCGCGCCAAGCGCCGCACCTGCCGATCTCGCCGATGTTCTCTGCTGTTCGGCCCGCATCGCCCCGCGCCCGCCGGCCCCGCCGCTCAGCGCTGGCAGGTCGGGCAGTAGGTGGTGGTGCGGGCGTCGAGGGTGCGGCTGCGCAGCGCGGCGCCGCAGCGGCGGCAGGGCTCGCCCCGGCGCCCGTAGCAGTCCAGGTGGGCGAAGTTGTCGCCACCCGGGCCCAGCAGCGTGCGGTAGTCGCGGAATGTGGTGCCCCGGTGCGCCAGGGCCTGGTGCAGCACGGCGGGAATCGCCTCGTGCAGCGCCGCGGCCTCGGCCTTGCTCACGCGGCGCTTGGCGGGGTTGATGCCGGCGCGCCACAGGGCCTCGTCGGCATAGATGTTGCCGAGCCCCGCCACCGGCCGCTGGCTGAGCAGTTGGGTCTTGACGCGCCGGGAGCTGCGCCGCAAGGCCGCCCACAGCCCGGCGGAGGTGAAGTCGTCCCCGAACGGCTCGGGGCCGAGTGCCGCCAGCGTGGGGATGGTGTCGTAACACCCGGCCGCCACCACCCGGACCCGCCCGAAGCGGCGCACGTCGTGCAGTTCCAGGGCGGACCCGCTGTCCAGTGCCCACCAGGCCCGGACGTAGCCGTCGCTGGGCGGCTCCTGTAGCGACAGCTGCAGCCGCCCGCTCATGCCCAGGTGGACGACCATCTCCCGCTCGTCGCGCAGCGCCACGATCAGGTACTTCCCCCGGCGGGACACGTCGCCGACGGTGGCGCCGGTGGCTTCCCGTGCGGGTAGGAACTTCTCCGACGGATGGCTCCCGGCCTCGGTGATGCGCCGCCCGATCAGCCGCGGCTCCAGCTGGCGGCGGATCGTCTCGACCTCGGGAAGTTCAGGCACCGCCGAATCCGTCGGGCCGGCGTCGGGTGGCGGCGAGGTCGTGGTTGATCGACCCCTCGGTTCGGCGGGACACGGCGGGGCCTCGTCCTAGCCGAGGCGTCAGCCGGCCTCGGCTAGGGCAGGGGCGTTGGGTTGGCGGCTGCCCGACCGGTGGCGGCGTTCGACCTCGGCAAGCCCATCGGGGCAGTGCTGGACGAACGCGCACCAGCCGCACAGAGGGCCGGGCTGCGGCGGGAAGTCGCCCGTTGCCGACCGCCCGAGCAGGTCCTCCCAGGTGTCTGCCAGCCGCCGGGTGACATCCTCGATTCCTGCCGCGGTGACCTCGGTCTCGATGATCTTCTGGCCGAGGTACATGAGGCGTGCTCGTGCCGGCAGCGTGCCGTCGTGCAACTCGGCGATGGCCGCGGCGTAGAGGAGCACCTGCTCGAGGCGGTCCTTGGAGAACCGTCTGCTGGGCGCCCGCCCCGACTTGTAGTCGCTGATGACGAGCCCGTCGGGACTGTCCTCCACCCGGTCGATGAACCCGTAGAAGGGCACCCCGCCGATTTCGACGGACACCTCGGTCTCGGTTCCGACGATCTCCACGGCCGTGGGGTCCTCCAGATCCCAGAGGCCGGTAATGGCATGCCAGGCCACCTTCTTGAAGTTCAGGACGCCGGCCTCGTCGAGGTCGAGGGCAATGAAGCTCTTGTCGGCCTTCATGTCGGGCCAGAACTCGGTTGCCAGCGAGCGCGCTCGATCCTGGGTCCGTTCGGTGGCGTTGAGGTTCAGCAGGGCTTCGAGCACCCGATGGGCGAAGGTGCCGGCCAGAGCGGCCTCGCCCGGCGGATCGGGCAGCCTGTCGACGTAGCGGAACTTCCAGCGCTGCGGACACTGACGCAACATGGCCGTGCTGGTGGGCGACAGGTGCTTCGGGTGGACCGGGATGTACACCACGTCGGCAACGTTGTCGCCGATGGGGCACTCGTCGCTGGTCCCGGCCGGTTCGGAGTCGCCGCCACCGGCGGTGCCGGCCGGGGATTCGGGGTTCGAGGGCGCCGTGCCTGCATACGCAACGCCGATGGTCTCGGGGCCACCGGACTCAGCGCTGGACAACGCTGTGCCGACGGTCGCCGGGGCGGCGGGTTCGGTGGATTCCATGCGTGTAGTTCTAGCACCTACCTGTGACAGGGGGTCGTCTTGGGTGACCGGACCGTCGGCCGATCTCCGGTGAATCGGCTGGTCGCGCCACCGCTGGGCCGGCATGGGCCGGAGCAGGAATCCGCCCGCGGCGACCTGCGGCGGTGGGTCGCAACCGCGGTCGGCGCACGGCCGGGCAGACTGAGGCAATGCCGTGGCTCATTGCGCAGGACCGGGTCTTTGCGAGCCTCGAGGTGGCGGAGGGTGCCCGTCGGCGCGCCCGCGGGCTGCTGGGGCGCGACGGGTTGGAAGGGGCGCTGTGGTTGCCGAGGACGAGAGCGGTACACACGCTGGGGATGCGCTTCGCCATCGACGTGGCCTACTGCGACGGTGAAGGCAGCGTGCTGGAGATCGTGACCATGCGGCCGTGGCGCCTGGGGCGGCCGCGCCTGCGGGCTCGCAGCGTCGTGGAGGCCGAGGCAGGGAGCCTGGAGCGCTGGGGGGTCACCGTCGGCACGACTCTCGAGGTCCGGGACTAGCCGTGCCCCCCGACGCCACGCCGTCGCGCTCGCCGACCCCTTCGTCATTCCGGCGAACGCCGGAATCCACGGGTATGGACGGTCGATGAATGTCCACCGCGGCGGCCCGATCTTCGAGGTGCGGGAGTAACTGTGCTGTCCGATGAACCGGCACCGGCCCTGGTGCTGGTGGCGACGCCCATCGGCAACCTAGGTGACCTCTCGGCGCGGGCCGTCGAGGAGTTGTCGGGCGCCGACGTGATTGCCTGCGAGGACACGAGACGCACGGGGCGCCTGCTGGCGCACGTCGGCCTGCCGGGGCGGGAGATGGTGGTCGTCAACGAGCACACCGAGGAGCAGGCGGCGCCGGCGATCGTGGCGCGCGTGGCCGCGGGCGAGAGGGTGGTCCTCGTGACCGACGCCGGGACGCCGGGCGTGGCCGACCCCGGTGAACGGCTCGTGCGGGCCGCGGCCGCAGCGGGCCTCACCGTCACCATCGTGCCGGGACCGTCCGCTCCGCTCGCCGCGGCGGCCGTCAGCGGTCTCACCTCGGGGCGGTTCGTCTACGAGGGTTTCCTGCCCCGCCGAGGCGGCGCCCGCTCCGAGCGCCTGGCCGAACTCGCCGCCTCCGAGCGGGCCGTGGTCCTCCTGGAGGCCCCGCACCGCTGCGAGCGAACCGCGCACGACCTGGCCGAGGCGTTCGGCCCGCAGCGCCGGGTCGTGGCGGTGCGCGAGCTGACCAAGCTGCACGAGGAAGTCTGGCGGGGCACCCTGGCCGACCTCGTCGCCTGGGCCGCCGCAGGCCTGCGGGGCGAATTGGTCCTCGTGATCGAAGGGGCACCCCCGCCACCACCGGTCACCGACGCCGACATCGCCGCAGCCCTGGTCGTTGCGCGTGCCGCCGACCCTGCCGCGTCCGTCCGTGACTTGGCCGCAACCGTCGCCACCGCCCTGCACGTCAGCCGCCGTCGGGTTTACGAGGTTGCCCACGCCATGGACCTGGCGGAGCGCCGGCCACTCCCGTGATGACAGGGAGCCCCGATGGCCGGAGCGCTGACTGCTCCGACCGGCCGAACGTCTGCCGCTCGCGCTCTCTCCGGCCTGCTCGGTTCTCGTCGGACGGAAACGGCACGCCGGGTGCCCAGTAAGTGAGCGCCCGCGACGCAGGGGGGCCACGTGATGTCTGAGTCCGACTTCACCGAGCTATCGAAAGCTCACGACGCGTGGCAGGAGGAGGAAGACGAGGCCCGCCGCGAGGCGGTCATGAACCGCCAGCCCTTCTACGGCCTCCAGATCGATCCCGAGATCGACTTCTACCCCGAGGTGGCCAACCGGAAGCCGGGCGACACGAACATCGTCAAGCGGGGCTTCGACATCCACCCGCAGGTCACCTTGTGGGCCGCCGGCTTCCTTGCTCTCTTCATCGGTTTCACTCTGATCTTCAAGGACACCGCCGCCGATGTGTTCTCCGAGGTGCTGGGGTACATCAACGGCAACTTCGGCTGGTTCTACATCCTGTCCGCCAACGTCTTCGTCCTGGCAGCGGTCTACTTCGCGTTCGGCCGATACGGCAAGATCCGCATCGGCGGGCCGAAGGCTCGGCCGGAGTTCTACAGCCTCGTCAACACGCTCATCGCCGCCATGCCCCAGATCCTCGCCTGGCACACCGCCGGGCGGCCCTCCAACGGCCGCATCGAAGGCACCAACAACCTCCTCCAAGTCCTACGCCGCACCGCCCACGGCTTCACCGCGGGTCACCTCGTCGATCTGCTTGGCCACGACGTCCGCGCTGACGAACGTCACCCGAGCGCCCATGTCGTGGGCGATCATGCGGGCCAACTCCACCTCGAAACCGCTGAACGAGCGGTCCTCGTAGGTCACGAACGGACTCAGCACCCGGGTGGCCACCGTAAGCACCGCTGCATCGGCAACATCGGCGTCGAGATCGTCGCGGACATCGAGTGGCTCGGCGTCAGGATCGGCTGCCTGCAGCCACCCGGTCACGGCCTTGGCGTTCGCCGCGATCCATGCCGCGGCGTGCCTGGTGATGTCCTCAGGATCACCCTCACCGGAGATCATCGCCGCGTTCTGGGCCAGGATGTCCTCCAGCGGGATTCTGACCTGTTCGAGCAGGGTGCGCACCGGTGGGTTGGCCTGCAGGAACGCGGAACCGGCCACCGCCGCGATGTCGTTGGGCGGCCAGCCGGTCGCACACGGGTCGGACGCGCAGCCGGCCAACTCCGGATCAGCCAGATCGGCCAGCCCGCCGATGCCGTGCTTCTCCACGGTGGAGATGTCGGCGAAATACCCCTGCAGCGCTCCGCTCGCCACTTGCGTCCCCACTCGTTCGGCGCCGTCGCGGGCGTTCAGCAGCGGTTCGTGCAGCGGGAACCACCCGTTGGCCCACAGATCAACCTCGTCGCGGGCGACCGCCTCGTAGAACTCGGGGTTGTCCATCCCTTTGGCGCTCGGCAATCCCCGGGTGGCTCTTGCGGGCAGACCCACCGGCGGGCTCCGGTATCGTTGCGGCGTGGGCCGCTTCTACGCCACAACACCCATCTACTACGTCAACGACGTGCCGCACATGGGTCACGCCTACACGACCCTGAACGGCGACGCCCTGTGTCGCTGGCGGCGACTGCACGGCGACGAGGTCTTCTACCTGACCGGCACCGACGAGCACGGCCTCAAGGTGCAGCGCGCCGCTGAGCAGAACGGCATCACCCCACAGGAGCAGGCCGACCGGACCAGCAAGCGGTTCCGGGAGGCATGGGACCTGCTCGACATCGCCTACGACGACTTCATCCGCACCACCGAACCGCGCCACCACACAGCGGTGCAGACCCTTCTGGAGCGCTGCTACGAGAACGGCTACGTCTACAAGGACACGTACGAGGGTGCCTACTGCGTCTCCTGCGAGGCGTACTACGCCGACGCCGAGTTGATCGACGGCGACTGCCCGATCCACGAGACACCCATCGAGCAGATGTCCGAGGACAACTACTTCTTCCGGCTGTCGGCGTTCCGGGACCGGCTGCTGGAGTGGTTCGACAGGGTGCCCGACAACATCACCCCCGAGCGTTACCGCAACGAGGCCCGGGCGCTCGTGCGGGGCGGCCTGGAGGATCTCTCCATCACCCGCACCTCGTTGCAGTGGGGTATTCCCGTGCCGTGGGATCCCCGCCACGTGTTCTACGTCTGGTACGACGCGCTCACGAACTACGCCACCGCAGCGGGTTACGGCACCGACGACGAGCGGTTCGCCACCTGGTGGCCGGCGGTTCGCCACCTCCTGGGCAAGGACATCATCCGTTTCCACTGCGTGTACTGGCCGGCGATGCTCATGGCGGCCGACGTCGAACCGCTGCCGCGATTCCACGTGCACGGCTGGCTCCTCCTGAGCGGTGCCAAGATGGCCAAGACCAGCCTGGTCCAGATCGCTCCCGCCGACCTGGCGGCCGACATCGGCGTGGACGGTCTGCGCTACTCGGTGCTGCGGGACAACCCGTTCGGTCCCGACAGCGACTTCAGCTACGAGGCGCTCGTGCAGCGCTGCAACAGCGACCTGGCCAACGGGCTCGGCAACCTGCTGCAGCGGGTCACGACCGTGGTGGCCCGATCCTGCGGATCCGTCGGCAGCGCGCCGGCGCCGGACAGCCCGCTGGCAGCCGTGACCGCGCAGACCTACGAGGCCGCGGCCGCGGCGTGGGAGCGGGTACAGCCCTCGGTGGCACTAGAGGCCACCTGGCGGATCGTGCGGGAGACCAACGAGTACCTGCAGGCCCGCCAGCCCTGGAAGCTCGACGCCGGACCGGAACTCGACACCGTCCTGGGCGACGCGCTGGAGGCACTGCGCATCGTCGCCGTCCTGGCGCATCCGGCGATGCCCCGGTCGTGCGCCGAGGTGTGGCGGCGCATCGGCCTGGAGGGCGATCCGGCCGCGGCGCGCCTGCCGGAGGCGGCCCGCTGGGGGCAGTACCCTGCGGGCCTGCCGGTGCACGTCACCGATCCGCTGTTCCCGCGCCTGACGGTCGATTGAGGGTGCGCCGTGAGCGACGTGCCGGCCACCTCGGAGCCGTCCGGGCCGCTCTGGGTCGACAGCCACTGCCACCTGACGCTCGGGTCCTGCGGGGAAGAGGTGGCCGCAGCCCGCGCCGCGGGTGTGGCGGCGATGATCGCCATCGGCACCGATGTGGCCGATTCCCGGGAAGCGATCGCGACGGCCGCCCGGCACCGGCAGGTTCGGGCCGCTGCCGGGGTGCATCCCCACGAAGCCAGCGGTGGCACCGACGGGCTCGCCGACCTGCTGGGGCTCGACGAGGTGGTGGCCGTGGGGGAGTGTGGACTGGACTACCACTACGACCACTCGCCGCGCGCCGACCAGAGGCGGGTCTTCGCACACCAGATCGCTCTGGCGCACCAGGCGAGCCTCGCACTGGTTGTGCACAGCCGCTCGGCCTGGGACGACACCTTCGCCATCCTGGCGGCCGAGGGCGTGCCGGAGCGCACGGTCCTGCACTGCTTCACCGGCGGGGTGCCCGAGGCCGAACGGGCCCTGGCAATCGGTGCCTACGTGTCGTTCAGCGGCATCGTGTCGTTCCCCAAGGCCCCCGAGGTGCGTGAGGCCGCGGCCCGCTGTCCGGCCGACCGCCTGCTCGTGGAGACCGACGCTCCCTTCCTGGCGCCGGTGCCTCTGCGCGGCCGGCCCAACAGCCCCGCCAACGTGCCGCTGGTGGGTGCAGCGCTGGCGCAGGCGCGCGGCGAGCCGGTGCACGAGGTGGCGGCGGTAACAACCGCCAACGCCTGCCGGGTGTTCGGCCTCGACGTGGCGCAGGTGGTTTGAACCCGCAGCACCCACGCCGCGGGCGGGCGTCGTGGGCGATCCGGGCGATGGCCGTCGTCGTGCTGGCAGGACTGGTCGCGGGCTGCGGTTCGGACGGAGCGGAACCCACCGGCGGGATCGGCCCCGACGACAGCGCCGCCACTCCGGCAGGAGGTGTCGGCGTCGGCAACACCGTGGCCGGATTCGACACGTCGCAGGAGACCGGAGAGGTCCGGGATCGGGCCGCAGCCGCGTCGGATTCTGGCGTGGCCGCCACCGATCCGCGGCCGGCCTTGCCCTCCGGGCCGACGCCGGCGCAGGACGTGGACACGGCGGGTGCACGAGAGTTCCCCTCCTCTGCGGTCTGGGCGGCTCTGCGCCAGTGCCAATCGCAGGGTGACTACGGCCTCGTCGACTCTTCGGGGCAGTACTTCGGCGCCTATCAGTTCACGGTGGGGACGTGGGACCGCCTGGCCACGCAGCGCTACCCCGACCTGTTGGGAGTGCTGCCGTCAGAGGCGACTCCCGAGGACCAGGACCGCATGGCCCGCTACCTGTGGTTGGAGTCGGACTCTGCCCGTTGGCCGGCCTGCAGCCACGTGTTCACCGGTGATTTCACCGGTGAACCGTCGCCCGGCGGCACGGACGTCGACGGGACGGCTTCCCCTGCGCCGCCGCCGGCCGCAGAGGCAGGCACCGATAGCAACGCTGGCGGGGAGAACCCCCCGCCACCGCCGGCCGAGACGGACACCGGTGGAGACGATCCTCCGGTGGCAGATCTGCCGAGCCTGGATATCGACCCGTCCGTCCAGCAGGCCTTCCCCCCCGACATAGCGGGCTTCCCCATGCCCGAGCAGTGGGAGGCGCTGCGCCAGTGCGAATCCAGCGGCAACTATCAGGCCGTGAACGCTGCCGGCATCTATTTCGGCGCCTACCAGTTCTGGCCCAACACCTGGGACTCCGTGGCCAAGCGGCACTATCCGCGGCTGGTGGGAGTGTTGCCTTCGAACGCCACCCCGCAGGACCAGACCCGCATGGCGTACAGGCTCTACGGGGAGCGAGGCGCGCAACCGTGGCCGGTCTGCGGCCGCCACCTGCGCGCCGGCACGGAAACCGGGTCTTCCGGGTGACCCTCGGTGCCGCGGCGGTGGCCGGACTGCTGCGGCGCCACCATGTCCATCCGCGCCGTTCGCTGGGGCAGCACTTCGTCATCGACCCGAACACCGTGGCGCGCATCGTGCGGCTGGCGGACATCGTCCCGGGGCAGCGCGTCGTGGAGATCGGTGCAGGATGCGGCGCCCTGACGGTGGGGCTCGCCGACGCCGGTGCCGCGGTGCTGGCCGTGGAGATCGACGAGCGCCTTCTGGGTGCCCTCGCCGAGGTCACGGCCGGACGAGCGGTGGAGGTGCTGGGTGCCGACGCCACGGACCTGACCTCCTGGGCGCCGCGCCTGGCCACCGCCGATGACACCACCGGTACCGCAGCGGGCTGGAAGCTGGTCGCCAACCTGCCCTACAACGTCGCCACCCCACTGCTGCTGGACGTGCTGGACGGGTTACCGCAGATCACGACCATGGTGGTCATGGTGCAGCGGGAGGTGGCCGATCGTCTCGCGGCGACTCCCGGCAGCCGGGCCTACGGCCTGCCGTCGCTGAAGGTGGCCTGCTGGGCGGAGGCGGAGGTACTGGGCCGCGTGCCCCCGACGGTCTTCTGGCCCCGTCCCCGTGTGGAGTCCGCCCTGCTGGGAATCCGCCGCCGTCCCTCGGCCGCCGCAGAGAACGTCGAGGAGCTGTATCGCCTGGCTCGGCGTGCCTTCGCCCATCGCCGCAAGATGCTGCGAGGGTCGCTGCGGGGAGTGGTGGATTTGCCGGCCTTTACCGCTGCCGGCGTGGACCCGGCGGCCCGCCCCGGCGAGTTGGCCGTTGATGACTGGGCGCGGCTCGCGGCTGCGGCGACCGGGAGTGACGGCGCCCCGGCGTAGGATCGGCCTGTGACCGCCGAGGTGCTGATCGCTCCGGCCAAGCTCACGCTGTCGTTGCACATCACCGGTCGGCGACCCGACGGCTACCACCTCCTCGAGGCGGAGATGGTGACCCTCGACCTGGTGGACAGGCTGGTCGTGGAACCGGGCGACGGCCTGGTCGTCTCGGGCGTCGGCGACGTGTCGGCGGGTGCCGACAATCTCGTAGCGCGGGCGTTGACCCTCGTCGGGCGGCGAGCCCTCGTGACGGTGCACAAGGCCATTCCCGCCGGCGCCGGGTTGGGGGGCGGCTCCGCCGACGCAGCGGCGATCCTGCGCTGGGCGGGTTTCACCGACGCTCGCCGGGCGGCGCAACTAGGTGCCGACGTGGCGTTCTGCCTGCGGGGTGGCCGTGCCCGGGTGCGCAGCATTGGCGAGATCGTCGACCCTCTCGAGTTCGAGCCCCGTACCTTCACCCTGTGCACCCCGCCGTACGGCTGCGCCACGGCCGCGGTGTACCGGGCCTGGGACGAACTGGGTGGCCCCGCCGGCCCCGCCGGCAACGACCTGGAGCCGGCGGCGCTGGCTGTCGAGCCGCGCCTGGCCGGTGTCCGTGACGAGTTGGCGGCGACCACCGGGTTGCGCCCGCGCCTGGCGGGCAGCGGCTCTACCTGGTTCGTCGAGGGCGCCCATCCGGCACCTGGCCGGCGGGTCGTGCGGACGGTCCCGGCGCTCTGAGGGCCGGAACCGGCGGCTCAGCGGCCCCGGGCCCGCTGGAAACGGGTGCGCCGACGCATCTTGCGGTACTTCTTCTTCCGCATGCGCTTGCGGCGCTTCTTGATCAGCGATCCCATGAAGGCGCAACCCTAGCGCCGTTTCCGGGTATTCAACGCCGTCGGCGGCCACTGCGGGACGGCACTAACGCCACCGCCTCCCGAGGGACCGCTAGCGTGGCAGGACGATGGCCGGTAGTTCAATGGTAGAACGCCTGACTTTGGATCAGGAGGCTGCAGGTTCGATCCCTGCCCGGCCAGCATGACGCTGCGCCGTCACCCGCCCGATGCCCCGGCGAGCGCTCCGTGAGCACGCCGCCCTGCGCCGGTCTCTCAGCGATCGTGCTGGCCGCCGGGCGCGGCGTCCGGATGCGCTCGAGCCTGCAGAAGCCCCTCCACCGGCTGGCCGGGGCGCCGATGCTGGCCCACGTCATCGACGCGCTGGCCGACTGCGGCCCGGAGCGCATCGTGGTGGTTCTCGGCCCCGACGGCGAAGCGGTTGCCAAGGAGATGCAGGCCCGCACGGCCCACCTGCCTCTGGAAACGGTCGAACAACCTGTGCCCCGCGGTACCGGCGACGCCGCCGCGGTGGGGCTCGGTGCACTTCCCGATCCCGCGGACGATCCGGAGGGAGGCGAGGTCATCATCCTGCCGGGGGACGCCCCGCTGCTGCGCCCGTCCACGCTGCGGGCCGTCGTGGACAGCCACCTCCGCAGCACCGCAGCCTGCACGCTGCTGACGACCCGGCTCGCCGATCCTGCCGGCTACGGCCGCGTCCTGCGCGCCGCCGATGGTTCGGTGCGCCGCATCGTCGAGCAGGCGGATGCGTCGCCCGACGAGGCTTCCATCGACGAGGTCGCCACCTCGGTGTACGTCGTCCGGCGGAGCTTCCTGGGTCCGGCGCTACGCCGCATCCGACCCGACAACGCCGCAGGCGAGTTCTACCTGACCGACATCGTGGCGGTCCTCACGCAGACGGGCCACCGTGTCGGGGCGTTCACCCTTGCCGACGCTGCCGAGGCTCAGGGCGTCAACACCCAGGAGGACCTCGCCGGGGCGCGCGCCGAGATGCGCCGTCGGGTCAACGAGAGATGGCTGCGGGCAGGCGTGGCGATCACTGATCCCGCCACGACCTATATCGACGTGACCGTGCGTCTCGCTCCCGGCGTGATCCTGCTGCCCGGCACGCTCCTCGAGGGTCACACGGTCGTCGGCGAAGGGGCCGTGATCGGTCCCCATACCCGGCTCGTGGACTGTGCCGTCGGTGCCGGGGCGCTCGTCGAGATGAGTCGGGGCGCCGACGCCGAGATCGACCCTCGACAGCGGGTGGGGCCGTTCGCCGTTCTCGGTCCCGGCCCTGCCTCGCCATAGCCGTAACCCCAAAGGGAGGACGAACACCGTGGAACTGGTGACGACGAAGCGCCTGGAACTCATGTCGGGCCGCCCCAATGCCGAACTGGCACAGACGATCGCCGAGCACCTCGGCGTGACGTTGTGCGAGACCAATCTGTCGGACTTCGCCAACGGTGAGATTCACTGCCGGTTCGGGCCGTCCATCCGCGGTGCTGACGTGTTCATCGTCCAGTCCCACGCGGCGGCGGACGGGCGCTCGGTGAACGACGCCGTCATCGAGCAACTGGTCATGGTGGACGCCGCCCGCCGCGCCTCCGCCAAGCGCATCACTGCCGTCTGCCCGTTCTTCCCCTACGCCCGCCAGGATCGCAAGGCCGAGGGTCGCGAACCCATCTCCGCCAAGCTCATGGCCAATCTTCTGGCCGCCGCGGGTGCCAGCCGCCTGGTCAGCGTGGACCTGCACTCCGGGCAGATCCAGGGTTTCTTCGACGGCCCCTGGGACCACCTCACAGCCATGCCCGTGCTGTGTCAACGCATCGCGGAGTTGGGCGACGACCTGGTGGTGGTGTCGCCCGACGCCGGCCGGGTGAAGGTGGCGGAGCGTTATTCCATCGCGCTGGGGGCCGACCTGGCCATTGTGCACAAGCGGCGGATCCGGGGCTCGCAGAGCGCCGTGGAGGCACGCGAGGTGGTCGGCGACGTGGCCGGGCGAACCTGCGTGCTCATCGACGACATGATCGACACGGGTGGCACCCTCGTGGCAGCCGCCGAGCAACTGTCGGCCAGAGGAGCGACGGACGTCTTCGCCGCCACCACGCACGGTCTGTTCTCCGGCCCGGCCATCGACCGGCTCAAGAACTCGGTGATCCGCAAGGTCGTTGTCACCGACACGCTCCCGCTGCCGCCGGAGAAGATGATCGACAAGTTCGAGGTTGCCTCGGTGGCTCCCATTATCGCCGACGCCATCCGGGCGGTCTTCGAGGATGCCTCGGTGAGTGAGATCTTCGGCGGCAACAACCTGTCCTGAGCCGTGCCGGGTTTCGGCGCGTTCCGGTAGGCTCGTGCCCGTCGGATTGACGTATCTCCAGCGGTAGATGCCATGACGGAACTCTCTCTCTCTCTCGAATTGGGCCGCGCCACGGGCAGCGGCCCCTCACGGCGCCTGCGTCGGGAAGGCAAGGTTCCCGCCACCGTGTACGGCCTCGGGACCGACGCCGTCGACGTCACCGTGGAGTACCGCCATCTGCGCGGGGTGCTCTCCACCGTGGCCGCCCTGAACGTGGTACTGAACCTCGAGTTCGGCGACGAGAGCCACCTGGCGCTGGTCAAGGAACTGCAACGTCACCCCCTGCGCGGCGACGTCACGCACGTGGACTTCCTACGGGTCGACCCCGATGCCGACGTGGCCGTGGACGTGCCCATCCGGCTGGTGGGTGAGGCCACCGGGGTGGCGGAGATGAACGGCATCGTGGATCAGACGATCAACGCGCTGCACGTGCTGGCCAAGCCCCGAGCCATTCCCAACGAGTTGGTGCTGGACATCTCCGATCTTGTGGTCGGAATGTCCATAACGGTGAGCAGTATCGAGCTGCCCGACGGCGTGGTCTCCCTCGTGCCCGAGACCACCTCCGTGGTGTCGGGGATCATCACCCGGTCGGCCCTGGTGGACGCCGAGGAGGCCGAGGACGGGGACGACGCCGACGAGGAAGACGCCGAAGAGGGCGACGCCGGCGACGGCGACTGAGGTCGGCAATGTCCCTGCGCCGGCGCCGCCCGGCCGGGACGCAGCGCACGGGTACGCCGGCCGATCTGCTGGTCGTGGGGCTCGGCAACCCCGGAGCGGACTACGTCGCCACTCGCCACAACGTGGGTGCGGTAGCAGTGGAGATCCTCGCTTCTCGCCACGGCGGCCGCCTACGCCGCCGCAACCGCCTGCCGGCGCTGGCCGACGAGGTGCGCATCGCGGGGCGCCGCGTGGCTGTGGCGTTCCCGCAGACCTACATGAACCTCTCGGGGGACGCCGTGGGGAGGCTCCTGGATCGCTACGGGATCGAGGACCTCCAGCAGCTGGTGGTGATCCACGACGAACTGGACCTGCCCACCGGGCGGGTCCAGGTCCGCCAGGGCGGGGGTCTGGCCGGCCACAACGGCCTACGGTCCATCCGGGACCATGTGCGCTCGGCGACCTTCACTCGGGTGCGCATCGGCATCGGCCGTCCACCCAGCCCGCAGGCAGGGGCGAAGTACGTACTGTCCCCACCCTCCGCTGCGGACCGGGAATCGCTGGCAGCGGCCGTCCAACGGGCCGCGGACGCCGCCGAGGCCATCGCCACCGGGGGCGTGGAGTCCGCAATGAACGCCTTCAATGCCGGTTGAGGTTGCCGCCGCCGTGAACCCGTCGCCCGCGCCGCTGGCGCGTCTGGCCGCCGAGGTGGCCGCGGCGCCGGCCATCACCTCGTTGCTCGGCCGGCGCGACGCCTCCCTGGCCGCGCCCGAGCGGGCGCAGCCGGCCGTCATTGCCGCGCTGGCGCGCGCCTCGGGGCGCCGTCCCGTCGTGGTGGGCACGCTCAGCGACGCGGCCGCCGAGCACCTCTGCGCCGATCTGCGGAGCTGGCTGGGCCCCGACGCGGTGGCTGCGCTTCCCGCCTGGGAGACATTGCCGTTCGAGCGGATCAGCCCCACGGTGGCCACCATGGGTGCCCGGCTGCGGACCATCTGGCGCATGCGCCGCCCGGAGACAACCCCGGCGGTGGTCGTCGCGTCGGTGCGCGCCCTGATGCAGCGGTTGGCGCCCGGTGTGGAGCAGGCCGAGCCGGTGCGGCTCAGCCTCGGCGGCCGCTGCGACCGCGACGAGCTGATCGAGGCGCTGGTGGGCGCCGGTTACCGGCGGGGCGTGCAGGTGGAGCAGCGCGGCGAGTTGGCCGTGCGGGGCTCCATCGTGGACGTGTTCGGCGCCACCGCCGCAAGCCCGGTGCGTATCGACCTGTGGGGCGACGAAGTGGATCGCCTGTGCGAGTTCTCCGTGAGCGGGCAGCGTTCCGGCGCCAACCTCGCTTCGGTGGAGATCTTCGGCTGCCGCGAGTTGCAGCCCGTCGAAGCGGTGCGGCGCCGGGCGGCCGAACTGGTGGCCGAGGCCCCCTGGGGGCGCGAACAATGGGAGCTGCTGGCCGAGGGGGCATTCTTCGACGGGATGGAGGCTTGGCTCGGGTGGCTCTGTCCCGACGAGCGTTCCTTCGCCGACCTGATCCCTGCCGGAGGTCTGGTCGTGCTGATGGACCGGGACCGGCTCCGGGCACGGGCGCAGGACCTGCACGACGAGGAGGTCGAGCTGGCCACCCATCTCGCCGCCGGCTGGGGTGTGGCGCCGGGGACGTCGCTGCCGAGCGCCCACGTGGCCACCGACGACCTGTTGGCGGGCTGCCGGGCGCCGGTGTGGAGCCTCGACAGCACCCCGAGGAGTCCGACGGAGCCCCTGGTGGAGGCGCTGGGCTGGAAGTCGCCTCTCGGCACCGGTGACGGTCCGTTGCGCCAGATGGTGTCCCTGCTGGCTGACGGCTATCGCGTGGTCGTGGCCGCCGACGTGGCAGGGTCCGCCCAGCGGCTGCGCGACCGTCTGGCACGCGAGGGAGTGGTAGCGGACGGCTCGCTGCCGGTCGCGGGCGTTGCGGCGCCGGGCTGCACGGTGGTCGTGAGCCCATTGCGCCAGGGATGCATCCTGCCCGAGGTGCACCTGGCCATCCTGGCCGAGGGCGACCTGACCGGACGCCGGCGGGCGCATCGGCCCGCCCGCGCCGCCGCCACGGCTGCCGGTTCCGGCGGTGCCTTCGAGGATTTGAAACCCGGCGGGTACGTGGTGCACCGCTCCCACGGTGTGGCCTGCTACCGGGGCATGGTCACCCGCACCATGGACGGTGTCGAGCGGGACTACCTACTGCTGGAGTACCGGGGAGAGGCCAGGCTCTACGTCCCGACCGAGCAGCTCGACGCCATCCGTCAGTACACCGGCGGCGATACCCCCACCCTCAGCCGCATGGGAGGTGCCGACTGGCAACGCACCAAGAGCCGGGTGCGGGCCGCGGTGGCCGAGGTCGCAGGCGAACTCGTGGAGTTGTACCGCAAGCGCCATAGCACGGCCGGGCATGCCTTCGGGGTCGACACTCCCTGGCAGTCGCAGATGGAGGCGGCCTTCGGTTTCCCCGAGACACCCGACCAGATCACTGCCGTTGCGCAGATCAAGGAGGACATGGAGAACGCGGTTCCCATGGACCGTCTGGTCTGCGGCGACGTGGGATTCGGCAAGACCGAGGTGGCGGTGCGGGTCGCCTTCAAGGCCATCGCCGACGGGCGTCAGGTGGCCGTCCTGGTGCCAACCACGCTGCTGGCCCACCAGCACAACCAGACCTTCTCCGAGCGCTACGCCGGTTTTCCCGTGCGGGTGGAGATGCTCAGCCGTTTCCTGTCGCCGGCTGCGGCCCGCGGGGTCCTCGACGGACTGCGCAGTGGCGAGGTGGACCTGGTGGTGGGTACGCACCGGCTGCTGTCGGCCGACGTTGCCTTCGCCCGCTTGGGGCTGCTGATCGTGGACGAGGAGCAGCGCTTCGGCGTGACCCACAAGGAGGCCATCAAGACCCTGCGCCACGACATCGACGTCCTCACTCTCACGGCCACACCCATACCTCGCACGCTCGAGATGAGCCTGACAGGTATCCGCGATCTGACGGTCCTGCAGACGCCGCCCGCCGACCGAAAGCCCATCGGTACCTACGTCGGTCCGTACGACGAGCGGGTGGTGGTGGAGGCCGTCCGTCGCGAACTTCTGCGCGATGGTCAGGTGTTCTTCGTGCACAACCGGGTCGCCGACATCGACACCGTCGCCGCCCACCTGCGGGAACTGGTGCCGGAGGTGAGGGTGGCGGTGGCGCACGGGCAGATGGACGAGGCCACCCTGGAGCAGGTGGTGCTGGACTTCTGGGACCACCGGTACGACGTGCTGGTCTGCACGACGATCATCGAGTCGGGCATCGACATGCCAACGGTCAACACCCTGATCGTGGACCGGGCCGATCTCATGGGCCTCACCCAACTGCACCAGATCCGTGGGCGCGTGGGGCGGTCGCAGTGGCGCGCCTACGCCTATCTGTTCACCCCACCCGAGCGGACGCTCTCCGAGGAGGCCTACGAGCGGCTCAAGGTGGTGGCCGAGTCCACCGAGTTGGGTTCGGGTATTCGCATCGCCATGCGCGACCTCGAGATCAGGGGGGCCGGCAACCTGCTGGGCGTGGGCCAGTCGGGCCACATTGCCGCCGTGGGTTACGACCTGTACTGCGAGATGGTCACCGAGGCCGTGGCGGCGCTGGCCGGTAAGACGCCGGCCCCGCCTGTCGAGTTGAACCTGGACCTTCCCGTGGATGCCCACCTGCCGCCCGCCTACGTGCCGACCGAGTCGCTGCGGTACGCGGCGTACCGCCGCCTCGCGGAGGTGACGACTCTCGAGGAGGTGGACGACGTCCGGGCGGAGTGGCTGGACCGCTACGGCCCGGTGCCGGGGGCCGCGGAGGTTCTCCTGGCGGTGGCGCGGCTGCGCGTTCTGTGCCTGTCCGCCGGCGTGATGGACGTCTCGGTACGTTCGAGCCCCGGCGGGGGCCACGAGGTCCGCATCGCGCCGCTGCGACTGCGCGAGAGTCGGCGGGTGCGGCTGGAACGCCTGTGGCCGGCGGCGGTCTATGAGTCCGGCTCGGGGCGGCTGCGCCTGCCACTGCGTCGACGCGACCGGGTCGTCGAACTCCTCACCGACGTGTTGGAACAGCTCGCGGATCAGCCGCCGGCCTCGTCGGCAACATCGGCGGCATGAACCCGTCGGCGCCGCGCGTCGTGGTGGTCGGGCTGGGCCCGGCCGGCCCGGAGTTGCTCACCGAGCACACCCGGGCGCTCATCGACGCCACGCCGCCGTCGCATCGCTTCGTGCGGACGCACCGCCACCCTGCTGCGGTTGCCGTTGCGCCGGCGGAGGGTTGCGACGACCTGTACGAGTCGTCGGAGCACATCGAGGCGGTGTACGAGGCCATCGTGGAGCGCTTGGTGGCCGCCGCGTGCCGCTACGGCGAGGTGCTCTACGCCGTGCCCGGCTCGCCGACGGTGGCCGAGCGGTCGGTGCAACTTCTGGTGACCGACGGTCGGGTGAGCGCCGAGGTGCATCCGGCGCTGTCGTTCGTCGATCTGGCCTGGTCGCGCCTGGGGGTGGATCCTCTTGCCGACGGGGTGCGCATCGTGGACGGCCAGCGGTTCGCCGCCGAGGCCGCCGGGGACCGGGGACCGCTGCTGGTGGCGCAGTGCGACAGCGCCGAGGTGCTGGCCGCGGTGCAGCTCGCGCTGCCGGCGGCATCGGCGAAGGTGTGGGTGTTGCACCACTTGGGCCTGGCGACCGAGCGTGTGGAGGCCGTTCGGGTCGCAGACTTGTCCCGCTGGGAAGCGGTGGATCACCTCACGTCGCTGTACCTGCCGGAGATGGCCGAGGTGCCGGCGTCGGAGTTGGTCCGCTTCGGCGAGTTGGTGACGACCCTGCGTGCGGAGTGTCCCTGGGACCGTCGCCAGACTCACCGGAGTTTGCGCCGCCACCTGCTGGAGGAGGCCTACGAGGTACTCGAGGCGATCGACGCCCTGCCTGCGCCGCCGGACGACGGCGCAGGCGATGTAGCGGCGGGGGAGGGGTACGAGGCTCTGGAGGAAGAGCTGGGTGATCTACTCTTCCACGTTTTCTTCCACGCCACCCTGGCTGCCGAGCAGGGGCAGTTCACGATTGCCGACGTCGTGCGCAACGTCGACACCAAGCTGCGCCGTCGCCATCCGCACGTCTTCGGCCCCGAGAGCGGCGCTGTCGTTGACGCCGAGTCGCTCACGGCCAACTGGGAGCGGATCAAGAAGGCCGAGAAGGGCCGAACCTCGGCCATGGACGGCATCCCTGAGGCATTGCCCGCTCTGCTCGGGGCGCTCAAGGTGCAGAAGCGGGCGGAAGCCTTCGGCTGGGACAGGGGCGGGGCGAGCGAGGCGCTTTCCCGCTTGCGGACCGCGCTGGACGCCACCGAGTCGGAACGCCACGAAGCCTGGCTGGGGGCGTTGCTCTTCGACGCCGTGGAGTTGGCTCGCCACTGCTCGCTCGACCCGGAATCGGCGCTGCGCGGGGCATCGGGCGCCGTGCGCGAGGAGTTCTGCCGCGCCGAGAACACCTGACGAATTCCGCTCTCTCCCCTTTTCAATGCATGACATCGGGTGTAACTTGTGCAACCTGTTCCCCTTTTCCAACAGGAACAACGCGGACGGGAACAGCTCGAGCACACATGGGTGCAGCGGTATGAGCGCAATAGTTCACGTCGTCGGACGTGAGATTCTGGATTCCCGTGGGAACCCCACCGTGGAGGCGGACGTGCATCTCGCCTCGGGCGCCTGGGGGCGTGCCGCCGTCCCGTCCGGGGCCTCCACCGGCAGCCTGGAGGCGGCCGAACGCCGCGACGGCGGCGCCCGCTACGGCGGCAAGGGTGTGCGCGGCGCCGTGGCGGCCGTGGCGGGCGAGATTGCCGCCGCGGTCGAAGGGTTCGACTCCGGCGACCAGCAACTCCTGGACCGCACCCTGGTCGAGTTGGACGGCACGGCTGACAAGTCGCGCCTGGGCGCCAACGCGGTGCTCGGCGTCTCCCTGGCCACAGCGGTGGCCGACGCGGCCTGCCGAGGTATCCCCCTGTACCGCCGCATCGGCGGCGACGGCGCCACGGTCCTGCCGGTTCCCCTCATGAACGTGCTCAACGGCGGCGCCCACGCGGACAACAACCTGGACATGCAGGAGTTCATGGTGGTGCCGGTCGGGGCGGAGACGTTCTCGCAGGCCCTGCGGTGGGGAACGGAGATCTACCACGCCCTGCGCCGTGAGTTGGCCGGGGCCGGTCTGTCCACGGCGGTCGGCGACGAGGGGGGCTTCGCCCCCAGCGTGGCCACCAACGAGACCGCTCTCGAACTGCTGGTGCGCGCTGTCGAGGCGGCCGGGCTGCAACCCGGCGCCGATGTCGCCCTGGCCCTCGACGTGGCCGCCAGCGAGTTCTACGTCGACGGTGACTACCGGCTGGCGGGGGAGGGACGGCGGCTGGATCGAGCGCAGATGGTCGACTATCTGGTGGGCCTCGCCGACGACTACCCCGTCTGCTCCATCGAGGACGGCATGGCCGAGGACGACTGGGAAGGCTGGAGGATGCTCACCGACGCTCTGGGCGACCGCGTGGCGTTGGTCGGCGATGACCTGTTCGTCACCCGCGTGGACCTCCTGCGCAGGGGTATCGACAGCGGGGTGGCCAACTCGATCCTGGTGAAGGTCAACCAGGTCGGCACGCTCACCGAGACGCTCGACGCCATCGAGGCTGCCCAGCAGGCCGGCTACGGGGCCGTCGTGTCGCACCGGTCGGGCGAGACCGAGGACACCCTGATCGCCGACCTGGCGGTGGGTGCGCGCAGCGGACAGATCAAGGCCGGCGCGCCTGCTCGCAGTGACCGCACCGCCAAGTACAACCGGCTCCTGCGCATCGAGGAGGAACTCGGCGCTGCGGCGCAGTATCCCTCGACACCGAGTTCCGGCGGGTCCCCGGCGACTCCCGGAGGCGGTGACGCGTTATGAAGGCCGGCGCAGCCCGCATCGGCTTCAAGTGGCTCGTGAGGGGCGGCCTCGTGACCCTCACCGTGATGGCCGTCTGGGCGTGGGGAGTGATGCCGGTGCGCAACTGGGTGGATCAGCGCGCCGACATCGGTCAACTGGAGGCCGAACTCGAGCAGGTGCAGTCCTCCAACGCCGCGTTGCAGGAGGAAATCTCACTGCTGGATACCGACGCCGAGATCGAACGGATCGCCCGGCGCGACTTCGGTCTGGTGTACCCCGGCGAGGAGGCATACGCCATACTTCCGCGACCGCGCTCCGCCGACGAGGAATAGGGCGGGTTACTCCCCGAAACCGCCCAACTCGCACCGATAGGCGACCCAACAGGGTCGTCGGGCTCATCGGGTGTGGTTGTGAGGCTCCCTGACAGGTTCGCCGCGAGGCTGCATACTTCGGGTGCTCCTAGGAGAGTGGACGGCTCCGACTCGGGAGGTTGCGCTGGTGAGCATCATCGGTACGCGGGTACTGCGTAAGGAAGATCCGGAGCTCCTTACCGGGGAGTCCACCTTCATCGCCGACCTGCGGGATCCTCGCCTGGACGGGGCGGCCCACGTCTGCTTCGTCCGCGCCGCGGTGGCCAACGCCACGGTGGACTCCGTCGACACCTCGCGAGCTCTCAACGTGGCCGGTGTGCTGGGTGTGGTCGCGGCGCAGGATATTTCTGGAATCGGCTCGGTGCCGCCCGAACTGGCGATGTTTCCCGAGCCGATGATGTCTCGCCCCTGGCTGGCGGGCGATGTGGTCCGCTTCGTGGGCGAGCCGGTGGCGGCGGTCGTGGCCGAGACGCCGACGGCGGCCGCGGACGGGGCCGAGGAGGTGGCGGTGTATTACGGTTCCGGCGCCGATGGCGGCCCCGTCGTGGATCTCGAGACCGCCGATCTGGGCGAGACCCTGCTCTTCGCCGACGTGGGTTCCAACCGGGCCTGTGACTTCGCCGCCCTCGGCATGGCCACCGGCTTCAGCGGCGAGGACTTCTTCGACGGCTGCGAAGTGGTCGTCCGGCGGCGGATCGTGAACTCCAAGCTCGCCCCTGCCCCCATGGAGGGTCGCTCGGTGGCCTGCTGCTGGCAGGAGGGGAAGCTCACCGCCTGGATCAGTTGCCAGAACCCCCACGGCGTCAAGGGCGCCCTACGGAAGGTCTACGAACTCGACGAGGAGAGTTGCCGCGTCATCATCCCCGCCGTCGGCGGCGGGTTCGGCCAGAAACTGGGCGGCACCCCCGAGGAGTTGTTGCTGCCGTGGCTGGCCCGGCGTTTCAGCCGCCCGATGCGCTGGACCGAGACGAGGACCGAGAACCTCACGGGAGTCGGGCACGGGCGGGCACAGGTGCAGCACGTCGCCATCGGCGGTGATGCCGACGGTACGGTCCGCCGCTACCGATTGGACGTGCTTTGCGACAGCGGCGCCTTCTCCGGATTGGGAGCCTTCCTCCCCTTCTTCACGCACATAATGGCATCGGGCACCTACGCCATCGAGCGGGTGGAGACGGCGTGCCGCTCGGTCGTGACCTCCACGGCGCCCACCGTGGCCTACCGCGGCGCCGGTCGCCCGGAAGCGGCCGCGGCCATCGAGCGGGCCATGGACCTGTTCGCCGCCGGGTGCGGGCTGGATCCGCTGGAGGTGCGCATCAAGAACCTCATCCCCGCCGAGAGCTTCCCGTTCACCACGGCCGTGGGCACCGAGTACGACTCCGGTGACTACCGGCGAGCGCTCGACACGGCCACCGAGGCCGGCGACTACGAGGCGCTGCGGGCCGAGCAGCGCCGGCGCCGGGAGGCCGGCGAGCGGGTGCAACTGGGCATCGGGGTGTCCTGCTACGTCGAGATAACCGCAGGTCCCGCGCCCGGGGGCCACGAGTTCGCCGGCGTGGAGATCACGCCCGCCGGTGGGGCGCGGGTCTACTCCGGGTCGTTCAGCCACGGTCAGGGCCATGCCACCACCTTCGCCATGGTCGCCGCCGACCGTCTCGGCATCCCTATCGAGGACGTGGAGGTCGTCCAGGGCGACACCGACCTGGTGGCCGACGGTGTCGGCACGTTCGCCTCGCGCTCGCTGCAACTCGGCGGCTCAGCCGTGGCCGAGGCCTCCGGGCAGGTCGTGGACGTGGCCCGCGAGGCAGCTGCGGAGCTGCTGGAGGCGGCGGCCGCCGACGTGGTCCTGGACGTCGAGCGGGGAGTTTTCCACGTTGCGGGGACGCCCGCGGTGGGTGTCGGCTGGGCCGCGGTGGCCGCGCTGGCCCCTGAGCCGCTGGCGGCCGAGACCAGCTACAACGGCGGGGCCAGCTACCCGTTCGGCGCCCACGTGGCGGTGGTGGAGGTGGATACCGAGACCGGCGTGGCGCGGTTGGTGCGCATCGTGACCTGCGACGACTCCGGCCCGCTGGTGAACCCCATGGTGGTCGAGGGGCAGAGACACGGCGGCATCGCCCAGGGGGTGGCGCAGGCCCTCCACGAGGAGGTCCGCTACGACGACTGGGGGAACCCGGTCACCGCCAACTTCGCCGACTACGCGATCGTCTCGGCCGCCGAGTTGCCGTCGTTCGATCTGGTGGTCACCGAGACGCCCAGCCCGCAGAACCTGCTCGGCGTGAAAGGCATCGGCGAGTCCGGCACCATCGGCGCCACGCCTGCCGTGCAGAGCGCCGTCGTGGACGCCGTGGCGCACCTCGGTGTCCGCCACATCGATCTGCCCTGCACCCCGGAGCGGGTCTGGCGGGAGATCGCCGCCTGCGCGGGTCGACGGTGAGCCGATCATCGATGAGGGCGACGGATACGATGCCGCGGATCGGCGCGCTACTCTGAGGCGCCGGCCGGAGCACGGCGTTCGGAGAATCCAATACCAGGGAGGCGCACGTGGAGATCTCGGTCACGATAAACGGGGCGACCCACACGCACGACGTGGAACCCCGCACGCTGCTGGTGCACTACATCCGCGACGTGGTCGGTCTGACGGGAACCAACATCGGTTGCGACACGACCTCGTGCGGTGCCTGCACCATCCACGTGAACGGCGAGTCGGTGAAGTCCTGCACGATGCTCGCTGTGCAGGCCGACGGGGAGGACCTGCTCACCATCGAGGGCCTCGCCGACGGCGACACCCTGCACCCCATGCAGGAATCCTTCCGGCAGTGCCACGCCCTGCAGTGCGGCTACTGCACCCCCGGCATGGTGATGGCGGCGGTGTCGTTCCTGGAGGAGAACCCCGATCCCACCGATCGGGAGGTGCGGCTGGGCCTCGAGGGCAACCTCTGCCGCTGCACCGGCTACCACAACATCGTCAAAGCGGTTCTGCACTGTGCGGCAGGGGGTGAACAGTGATTCCTGCAGCGTTCGACTACGTCCGGGCCGGTTCGGCAGCCGAGGCGATTGGGGTCCTGGCCGAACACGGCGACGAGGCCAAGCTGATCGCGGGGGGCCATTCCCTGCTGCCGCTGATGCGCTTCCGCCTCGCCCGTCCCGCCATGGTGGTGGACATCGGGCGCCTCGACGACCTGAAGTACGTGCGTGACGACGGCGACCACGTGGCCATTGGGGCGCTGACACGGCATCGCGACGTGGAGACCAACGACCTGGTGGCCCGCCGGGCGGGACTGCTGGGCGAGGTGACCTCGCACGTCGGCGACCCGCAGGTTCGCCACCGGGGCACGATCGGCGGGGCGGTGGCTCACGGCGACCCGGCCTCGGACATCCCCTCGGCGCTCATCGCCCTCGGCGCCACGCTGGTGGCCGTCGGGCCTTCGGGCCAACGGGAGATCTCGGTGGATGACTTCTTCACCGGCTTCCTGGAGACGGCTCTGGCCGACGACGAGATGCTGACCGAGGTCCGGATCCCGGCCGCCGACGGCGCCCGATGGGGTTTCGAGAAGTTCAACCGCCGTGCCCAGGACTGGGCCATCGTGGGCGTGTCGGCCGTGGTGCGCGCCGGTGGCGAGGTGGGCGTAGGCCTTGTGAACATGCACTCGACGCCCGTGCGGGCGGCCGCCGTCGAGGCCGCTGCCTCGGGCGGGGGCACTGCCGCGGAGGCGGCCGAGCACGCCGCCGAGGGCTGCGAGCCCACCGAGGACCTGAACGCCAGCGTCGAATACCGTCAGCACCTGGCTCGGGTTCTGACGCGCCGGGCACTCGAGACCGCCGGGCTGTAGCGGCCCGTGGGAAGTGCCCCCGGGTCGGTGGCGGAGGTCACCGACGGCCTCCGCGCCCACGACTACCTCCCCTCGGAGGGGCTTTCCACCGCAGTCTTCCTGGCGCTGACCCTGCAGCGGCCACTGCTGCTGGAGGGCGAGGCGGGCGTCGGCAAGACCGAGGTTGCCAAGACGCTGGCGAACTGGCTGGACAGCCGCCTCATTCGCCTGCAGTGCTACGAGGGCATCGACGTGTCGCAGGCCGTCTACGAGTGGGACTACTCGCGGCAACTGCTGCATCTCCGCACCGCCGAGGCCACCGGCGTGGCCGGCGGCGTGGACGCGGCGGCTCTGGAGGACTCGCTGTACTCCGAGCGGTTCCTGGTCAGGCGGCCCCTGCTGGCAGCCATCTCCCACAACGATCCCACGCCGCCGGTGCTGCTCATCGACGAGGTGGATCGGGCTGACGACGAGTTCGAAGCGTTCCTTCTGGAGGTGCTGTCGGACTGGTCCATCACCGTGCCCGAACTGGGCACCTACCGGGCCGCCGAGGCGCCGGTGGTTGTGGTCACCTCCAACCGCACCCGCGATGTTCACGACGCCCTGAAGCGCCGCTGCCTGTACCACTGGGTGGAGCACCCCGACTTCGAGCGCGAGGTGGACATCATCTCGCTGCGTACCGACGGTGTGGCCCCCGCTCTGGCGCGCCAGGTGGCCGCGGCGGTCGCCCGCTTCCGCGACATCGGCCTGTACAAGCCGCCGGGGGTGGCCGAGAGCATCGACTGGTCCATGGCTCTGGTGCGCCTGGGGGTGGAGACGCTGGAGCCCGATAACGCCGGGCTCACGCTGGGTGCCGTGCTGAAGTACCGGGAGGATCAGGGTCGCGTGCAGGACTACGGGCTGGACAGGATCATCGCCGAGGCCACGAACCGCTAGCCGGGTGCTGAGTATTCCTCCAGGCCAGGTACTCCGTCATTCCGGCGAAAGCATGCCCCGGACCCCGATCCGGGGGCCTGCCCCGGACTCGATCCGGGGCCGGAATCCATTTCCCAGCGGTCTGAGCCCTACTGGTCTGAGCCCTACTGCTGATGGACTACTCGACGGCCTCCTGGTCCCACGGGACTGATCCTGTGACTGACGACATCTGCTCGCTCGCATCCAGATTCGGGTCTGCCTTGCGCGACACCGGGCTGGAGGTGCCGGTGGGTTCGATGATCACGTTCGTGGCGGCGCTGGGCTGCGTGGGTGTGGACAGCCGGGCCAAGGTCTACTGGTCGGGGCGGGCCACGCTGATCCACCGGCCCGAGGACATCGACGTCTACGACACGGTCTTCACCCGTTTCTGGGAGGGGATCGATCCGATGGGTCTGCTCCCGCCGCCGCCGGTCGAGCAGGTCACCTTGGCGTTCGACGACCTCGAGGGCGAGGGGGGCGACGACGACTCCGGTGATGACTCCGACACCATCGCCGTGCGCTACAGCCCCTACGAGCTGCTTCGGGACAAGGACTTCGCCGACTGCACCTCCGACGAACTGGCCGAGCTGACCAAGCTGATGAACCGGTTGCGGCTCGGGGGGGCGATGCGACGCTCCCGGCGGCTGCGCCCGGTGCGCCGGCCGCGGGGCCACCCCGATCTGCGCCGCACCGTGCGGCGGGCACTGCAGGCCGGCGGCGAGCCGATCACCCGCTCGTTCCGCCAACCCGGCGAGCAGCCTCGGCGACTGGTGCTGCTGCTCGACGTGAGCGGGTCCATGGAGTCCTACGCCCGGGCGCTGCTGCGCTTCGTGCACGCTGTGGTGGTGGCTCGGCGTCGGGTGGAGGCCTTCGCCCTGGGTACCCGGCTCACCCGGCTGACGCGGGAGCTGTCGACCCGCGACCCCGACTCGGCCTTCGACCGGGCGTCCGAGGCGGTGCAGGACTGGTCGGGCGGGACCCGCCTGGGCGAGGCGATCGGCGTCTTCTGCGACCTTTGGGGAGTGCGGGGCATGGCGCGGGGCGCCGTGGTGGTGATTCTCTCCGACGGCTGGGACCGGGGTGAGCCCACGGCCATGACCGAGCACATGGGCCGCCTCAGGCGGGTGGCGCACAAGGTGATCTGGGTTAATCCCTTGAAGGCCACACCCGGGTACGCGCCGCTGGCACAGGGGATGGCGGCCGCGCTGCCGTTCGTGGACGAGTTCGTGGAGGGGCACTCGCTGGCCTCCCTGGAAGAACTCGCCGACCGGGTGGCGGCCTAGCTCGACTGCTGCTTAGCTCCGCAGCCCACCTCTCGTCGTTGCCGCCCGCAGAACTCGAAGCGGCCTACGCTGCACCACACACAGGAGTCGAGGAGGAACCGATGCAGGACTTGCTGGACGACATCGACCGGTGGCGAGATGCGGGTTTGCGGGTGGCGGTGGCGCGCGTGACCGATCTGGACGGGTCCGGCCCGCGTGACCCCGGTGCCGCCATGGCGGTCAACGAGCGCGGCGAGGTGTCCGGCTCGGTGTCGGGCGGATGTGTCGAAGGAGCGGTCGTGACCGAGGCGCTGGACGTACTCGATCGCGGCGACCGGCGCATGGTCAGCTTCGGCTACAGCGACGACGAAGCGTTCGCCGTGGGGTTGACCTGCGGCGGCACCATCCATCTCTTCGTCGAGGCCCTGGACTGGTAGGGGTTGCCGTGTCTGCTGATCCGGCCCCGCTGTACCAGGCATTGGCGGCCTCGCTGCGTGCCGACGAGCCGGTGGCTCTGGCCACGATCATCGACGGCGTCGGCAAGGGTGCCCGACTGGTGGTGCGCCCCGGCCGGGAGGTTCTGGGCAGCCTGGGCAGCCCCGAGTTGGACGAAGTGGCGACCCGAGACGTGCTCGGCGAGCTGGAACTCGGCCAGACGTGCGTACGTCACTACGGCGCCGGCGGCGAGCAGCGGATGGAGGATCTGACGCTGTTCGTGGAGTCGTTCGCGCCGCAGCCGCGGATGCTGATCTTCGGCGCGGTGGACTTCACCGCGGCGCTGGGGAGGGTGGCGAAGGTGCTGGGCTACCGGGTCGTGGTGTGCGACGCCCGCAGGGTGTTCGCCACCCCGAAGCGCTTCCCGATGGCCGACGAGTTGCGGGTGGAGTGGCCCGACGACGTTTTCGACGCGTACGGCGAGAAGCTCCGGCCCGTCGACGCGGTCTGCATCCTCACCCATGACACGAAGTTCGACGTGCCGGCGGTGGTGCGCTCTCTGCAGACCAATGTCGGTTACATCGGGGTCATGGGCAGTCGCCGGACCCACGCCAAGCGCGTCGAGAGGTTGCGCGAGGCCGGTGTGGACGACGAGGGCCTGGCGCGGCTCATGGCGCCGATCGGCCTGGACATCGGCGGGCGCACCCCCGAGGAGACGGCCGTGTCGGTCGTGGCGGAGATCGTGGCGACCCGCGCCGGCCGGTCGGCACCGTCGCTGCGTAACAGCGAGGGGCCCATCCATCGCTGAGTCCCGCGGCGTTGAGTCCCGCGGCGGTGAGTCTCGTGGCGGTGAGTCTCGTGGCGGTGAGTCTCGTGGCGGTGAGTCTCGTGGCGGTGAGTCTCGTGGCGGTGAGTCTCGTGGCGGTGAGTCTCGTGGCGGTGAGTCCCGCGGCGGTGTCGCAGGGATTGTGCTGGCGGCTGGTGAGGGGGTGCGGTTCTCCGGCCCCGAGCACAAGTTGCGCGCCGAGTTCCAGGGACGCCCGCTCGTGCGCTGGGCCGTCGATGCCGCCGTGGAAGCCACCGTTCCTGTCGCGGGTGCGGCCGCCGCAGGGGCTCCTCTGGCTGCCGTTTACGTGGTCCTCGGCGCCGAGGATCTCAGCGATCTGCTGCCCCCGGAGGTGACGATCGTGGTGAGCCACGAGTGGCGGCGGGGTCAGGCATGGTCCCTGCAGGCCGGGGTGCGGGCGGCCGAGCACGATGGCCACACGGCGGTCGTGGTGGGCCTTGCCGATCAACCCCTGGCCGGCGCCGAGGCCTGGCGACGCGTGGCCGAGGCACCGGGCCAGGTCGTGACTGCTCTCTACGGCTCCCGGCGACGACCCCCGGTCAAGCTCGATGCCACGGTGTGGCCGATTCTGCCGCTCGATGGCGACGAGGGTGCCCGCCACGTCATGCGCCGCTATCCGGACATGGTTCGGGAAGTGCTCTGCCCCGGCGACCCCCTCGACATCGACACCATCGACGATCTCCGCAGCCTCAACCGCTGACCCCGCCGAACCTCCGGCGGCGTCGCCAAATCTCGGGTTGTGCAGCGCCGGCTGAATCGCTGCCCAATCACCGGCTGAATCGCTGCGCCGTTACCGGCGTTCGAGTTGCCCGTTCTGCGCTGGGGGGGGGGCGGGAACTTTGTTCGGTTGTCAAGGTGCGCGTCCCGGTCAGTGCTGTTTGAGCGGTCCGGCCCGCGGCGGGCAGACCTTCGGTGGGGCGCTGCCCGTACCGGCGGGTGTCGCGCGGGCCTCGTTCGCCGGTGGGTTCGGTGGCCCGTTCGCCGCGTGGTCCGGTGATGTGGACCAGCGGGTGCTTGCGGGCGCGCCGCGGTTCGCCGTGTGGCTCGGTGGTGCGGATCGGTGGGCGCTAGTGGGCGCGCTGACCTCTCGGATGGACCGTTCGGGGTAGCCCGCGCCGTTCGGTGAGCCGCCTCCCCGGTCCGGCGGTCGGTCGGGTATGGGGTCGGCCTTTCGGTTGGCCGCGCACGTGCCACTGGCCGCGCACGTGCCACTGGCCGCGCACGTGCCACTGGCCGCGCACGCGCCACCGGCAGCGCGGCTTCGACGGGCACCGCGGGTCTCGTTGGCATGGTGGATGTGGTGATGGCGGCTGCAGAGCAGAGTGAGGTTGTCGAGGTCGGTGGGTCCGCCGTCGGCCCAGGGAATGATGTGGTGGATCTCGCACATCCAGTGGGGCCGCTCGCAGCCCGGTGCGGTGCAGGTGCGGTCCCGGGCGATGAGCGCCTTGCGGATCTTGCGGTTAGCGGCGCGGCGGCTGTAGCCCAGGTCGAGTTTCCAACTCTTACGGTCGCGGATCGCGGTGAGAATGTCTGCGTCGCACAGCAGGCGCCGCGTCGCGGCGGGGGAGAGAGGTGTGGTGTCGTCGAGTTCGCAGCGGCTGCGGTCGCGGAGACCTTCGGTGAGGGTCTTGTGGTCGATGAGGACCATCACGTCGACGTGTGAGCGCAGTGGTTCACCATTGTTGTCGCCGAGTTGGCGGGAGCGGCGTGCCATGTCCACCAAGGCGTCGGCGTTGCGCTGCGGGCAGGAGAGTTCTTTGGCAGGCACCTTGTCGGCGTCGGGGTGGTCGCCGCGCCAGCGCATCTCCGCGAGACGGCGCAACTCGTTCTCGAAGAACGCGAACTGGTCCGCGGGCAGCAGGCCGCGCACACCGCGCATGCCGTCGTCAGCGTCGAACGTCGTGACGCTGCGGCGCCGGCGCTGCCCGGCGTCCCGGCCGGCGCCGTCGTCGTCTGCGGCGCGGTCCGCCCAACGGCGCAGAAAGCGCCGGTAGGCGTCGGTACTCATGGTCTCCGCCGCGGCGATCAGCTCCTCCTGCCGGCTACGCACAGCGGTGGCGACCCGGCGGGCTGCGTCACGGGCGGGATCGGGGAAGTCCACCGCCGGATCGACGCTGAGATCGACGTCGACAGGCGCGGCGAACTGGGTGAGCGCCTGCGCGTGACCGTGCGTGATGCGCCCCGTGGCGAGCGCCCGGCCCACCTCCGGCAGCTCTCCTAGACCAGCGGCGGTACGGGTGCGGGCCAGCGCCTCGCGGCGCCCCACACCGGTGCTTCGGCCCAACCACGCTGCGGTGTCCACCGCCCCCGCCTCGCGGGCGGCGTCGCAGCGGGCCGCCGCGGCCAACACGGCGGCCTCGTAGGCGTCGGTCCATGAACGCACGGCTCGCACTGCCCGCAGACACGCTTCGAGCCCGGCCACGTCGGCGGACCCGGCGGGATCGCGTCGCATCACCGCCAAAGCCTCCACCGGCACCTTCAACGGCCCGACACCCGGCCCGCTTGGGTCGCCGTCCAGCGCCACCGGCGCCCCCACCGGCCGCGCCGAAACTCCGCCGGATCCGCCTACGCGGGCGTCGCCGTTACTCGCAGCACCACCGTCAGGGCCGTCACCACAGACAACGGGCCTCGCCAGCGACTCGTCGACCCCCACTCGCTCCATGGTCGCGACGCTATGCGAGGGGTGTGACACTCCCCGCCCGGCGGGTGTCCGGTTCGGGGCGTGAACCGGGGTGCATTCCATGTCCGACACCGTAGAGAGGGGGTGTGACAGCGAACTCCGTGCATCGTCGAGGTTCGACGATGCCGCCGCTCCGCTGCGTGCCGCGCCCGACATTGGGCGGCATTCCCGCTGCTCAGGGCCCGTTCGTTCCATAGTCGCCACACTATGAAGGGGGTGTGACAGTGGTCCCGCAGCGATGCCGTCGAAGCTCGGCTGCTCCAACACGCGGCCTCGTGCCGTGGCGGTTGCGGCCCGCCGTTTCTCCTGCTCAGCTCCCGTTCGTGCCATGGTCACCACAGTACGAGGCGGGTGCGACATCAGCCCCTTGGTGGGCGGCTCCGGTTTGTCGAGCAGCGGGGGTCCCGGGAGTGACGGCGAATACGGCTCGCGATGCCGCCCTTACGCGGAGCTTGTCGGTTGTGGATGCCCGCTAGTCAGCCGTAGCGACCTGTCCCGAAGCCGCCGAGAACCTCTTGTGGCCGAACACTCGGCGTAGATCGGACGGGGGCGACTCGACGGGGAGCGGCGTCAGGGCGGCGTCGGCGTAACGGATGCCGGTTGTGCCGAGGCGGCGGGCCATGACCGAGATGGCCTCGTCGTTGTTGTCGACCACCACGAAGCGGCGGTTCATCTGCTGCGCCACCGCGGCGGTCGTTCCCGACCCGGCGAAGAAGTCCAGGACCCGGTCGTTCTCCTGCGAGGAGGCGCTCATTATCCTGCGCAGGATGCCCTCGGGCTTCTGCGTGGCGTAGCCCGTCTTCTCCTTGCCGTTGGTGGCCACGATGGTGTGCCACCAGACGTCGGTCGGCAGCTTGCCGCGAGCGGCCTTCTCCTTCGAGACGAGCCCGGGGGCCATGTACGGGATCCGCTCGATGGCCTCCTGGTCGAAGAAGTAGCCGTCGGGATCCTTGGCGTACACGAGGATGGTGTCGTGCTTCGCCGGCCAGCGCCGCCGCGAGCGGCCGCCGTAGTCGTACGCCCAAATGATCTCGTTGATGAAGCACGAGCGCCCGAAGATCTGATCCAGCAGGACCTTGCAGTAGTGGGCCTCCCGGTAGTCGATGTGGAAGTACAGGGTGCCGTCAGCGCTCAGTAGGCGGTGGGCGTGCTCGAGCCGCGGCTCGATGTACCCCAGGTAGTCGTCGAAGACATCGCTGTAGGAGGTGGCGCCGAGGGCGACGGTGCGGTACCGCCGGCCTCCGAAACCGACCCGATCCCCGTCGTCGCAGCGCACCGTCGCCAGCTCCTCCCGCCGCTGGACCTTGCCGCTGTTGAACGGCGGATCGATGTAGATCAGCCGGAAGGCGCCGTCGGGTAGCCGGGGGAGCACCTCCGCGTTGTCGGCGTGCAGCACCCAGCTGTCGTCCCCCGACAGATCGAAGACGGGCGCCCCGACCGCCTCCGTTGACGCCACGCTTCGTCCTCGTTCCACGGCAGTCACACTACGAGGGACGTCTGACATGCCCGTGTCAATGAGCAGCGCCTCGCGAGCGAGCAAGGCATCGCCGCCCCGTCCGGCTCAGTACCAGTCGTAGGCTGCGTTCGGCCGCCGGGCCCAGGCATCCTGGCCGACCGCACGCATGGCGGCCCCGAGTCCCCCCATCTGTTCGGCCCAGATGTGTGCTCCGACGTTGTGCCAACTGCCGTGGCCGGCGAAGACCCACTCCACTCGCAGCAGGGCGAGCCGGTCCATCGTGTCGGCGAGGATGTCCCACGACTGGAATGTCTGTTCACCGAACACGTCCAGTTCGCCGCGCCGGTGGTTCCAGTGCAGCGCGTCGCCGGTGAACAGCCACCGCTCGTCGACGTGGAACACGACGTGCCCCTCGGTGTGGCCGGGTGCAGGCACCGCGCTGACGCCGGCTGCGACCACGGTGGGCTCCGTACCGGTCAGGATGACTGTGGCGTACGGCGCGGCGTCGGCATCGCCCTCGTGGATCCAGACATCGGCCCCGTAGCGCTCGGCCCAGCGGTCAGCGTCGGCCACGTCGTCGCGGTGGCTGAGCAGCACGTGGCGCATACCGCCGAGGTCATCGATCCGCTCCGCCAGGCTCGGCGTGAACCGCGGCGAGTCGGTCATCAGGTTCCCGTCGGGTCGCGCCAGGAGATACGAGTGGGCGCCGAACGACGATCGGGCGTTGTGGCCGAGCGCATACACGCCCGGTGTCAACTCGAACGGGAACGCGGGCCGTGGCGGGAGGCGGGCCTCGGTGTTGCCGATGGACTGCGTCGGGCAGGCGACCGCAGCCCGCCAGAGTTGCGCCACCTCGTCGGGCTGGTCGGGCTGGCGGGCCACGAACGAGCGCCCGCGGTCGTCCATGCCGATGAGTCCCGGCGCCCAGTGCCGGGACGCGTCGCAGCGAATGCAGCGCGAATCGACGAACCATGCTCCAGGCACGTTGTCGGGATGCGCCTGGTCTGGTCGAGCCATCGCCGGTCACTCCGCTCCGTTCCCCCCGGGCCACGAAGCCGTCGGCCCTGCCGAGATGCCCGGTTGTTGCGACGGAGGGGTGCAACGCACCGCCTACCTGCGCAGCGCCGGCCCGGAGGTTCTCGCCGGCCAGCGTACCGCCCGTGGAAAAGGAGTTGATGACCATCCCTCGCGGACCATCCGGCTACCGGCTCGCACTCGGCGGACACCTTGCTGCGCCCGACGGTCACCTGCCGCGACTTCGGTGTCGCGCGATGGCAGGTGCCGGAGTAGCGTTGCGACAAAGCGGAGCGGTCGCCGCGCGGGTGGGCGACGGACGCAGGACGATGTCACAGGAGGCGTGAATCATGGAGTTGAAGAGTGATTTCGAGGTGCCCGTCGGCGTGGACCGGGCCTGGGAGGTTCTGACCAGCCCCGAGTTGATCGCCCCCTGCCTGCCGGGTGCCCGCCTCGACGAGGTCGAGGGCGACGAGTTCCGTGGGGCGGTGAAGGTGAAGGTGGGGCCCATCACGGCGGAGTACAGGGGCAAGGCCACCATGATGGAAATGAACCGGGACGAACTACGGATCGTCATCCGGGCCGAGGGCCGCGACACCCGCGGTGCGGGCAACGCCGCCGCCGATATCACGGCACTCATGGAGGCCGCGTCGGAGAATGTCACCAAGGTGCAAGTCATCACCGATCTCAAGATCAGCGGCAAGGTTGCCCAGTTCGGGCGGGGCGTTCTCGGCGACGTGAGCGCCAAGCTGATGGGGAAATTCGTTGACAACCTCGAGGAGATGTTGCGGGAGTCCGTCGAGGAGGAGGCGGAGGCCGGCGACGAATCGACCGGCGACGGCGGCGCCGCAGCTGACGAGGGCGCGGCGGCCGCTCCCGCGCCGGCCCCGGCCGAGCCGGAGGCGGTGGATCTCCTGATGGTCGTGCCGTCGAAACTCCGCATCCTTTCGCCGATAATCGCTGCCGTGCTGGGCCTTGGACTCCTTCTGCAGCGATTCGTGGGCGCCGTCCGCAAGACAGCGTCCTTCGGGTGGCACCCAAAGAGCCTCGGACGCTTGCTGAAGCGGCTGGTCGGGCGGCGCAACGCCGAGTAGCGGCGGCCACCCCGGTCCGATCGCCACCCGCGCCGGCTGGGCGTGTCGGGTCGGGAGCGGGGACTCCTGTGACGGCACCCGGCGGCGGCGTGGGTACGTCGCTACGGGACTGGGCGAGAGCAACCGGGTGGACCGGGGCCGAAGAATCCTTGCCAGGTGCCGGCAGGGATGCACGGCCGGCAAGCGCCCCGAGTGGCGACAACCGGCTTGGCACTCAGCCTTGGGCGGCCGGCGGCGACGGGACCTCGTTGCGCGACTGGGCGGAGGTGGCCGACCTGCTCGGTCGCTCGCCGCAGGCAGGGTTCCGGGTGTGCGTGCGGCACCCCGACGGCCAACCCCGAGTGATTCGCAACGATCCGCTGCTCGCCGACGGCACGCCCATGCCGACGCGCTACTGGCTGGTCTCACCCGCCGACCGCATCGCGGTCAGCAGGCTGGAATCACGGGGCGGCGTGCGAGCGGCAGAGGCGGTGGTGGACGCAGCCGACCTGGCCGCGGCGCACGCCCGCTATGCCGCCGAACGGGACGCGGCGCTGCCGGTCGACCACGCCGGACCTCGCCCCGCAGGGGGAGTGGGCGGCACACGCCGGGGTGTCAAGTGCCTGCACGCCCACTACGCCTGGCACCTGGCCGGGGGAGCCGACCCGGTGGGAGCCTGGGTCGCCGCCGAACTGGCTGCTGCGCCCGCCACACCGTGAGCGGACGCACCGAGGCCGGCGGACCGGTCGTGGCCGCCGTGGACTGCGGTACCAACTCCACACGCCTGCTCGTCAGCCGGGGCGGCATCGAGACCCTCGATCGGCGGACCGTTGTCACCTGTTTGGGCGAGGGCGTGGACGCCTCGGGGCACCTTAACGTCGACGCCATCGGCCGCACCGTCACCGTCCTGGAGGACTATCGCCGCGTCATGGATCGCCTCGGCGCCGGAGCGGTGCGGGCCACGGCCACCTCCGCGGCTCGTGACGCCGATAATGCCGAGCAGTTCTTCGATGCCGTCGAGGCGGCCCTGGGCGTCCGTCCCGAGCTGCTGGACGGTGACACCGAGGCGCGTCTGGGGTTCGACGGGGCCACGATCGGTCTCGACCCCGGCAGTGGCCCGTTCCTGGTGGCCGATATCGGCGGGGGCTCCACCGAGTTCGGTTTCGGCACCGACCGGTGTGAGGGCGCTCTGTCCACCGATGTCGGCTGTGTGCGCCTCACCGAGCAGTTCATCCACCACGACCCGCCGCGACCCGAGGAGTTGCACGCGTGCCTGTCGGTGGTGCAGGCCCACCTCGGGGACGTGCTCCTCGCCATTCCCGATGTAGCCGGTGCGGCTTGTTTCGTGGGCGTTGCCGGCACGGTCACGACCGCAGCCGCGGTGGAGTTGGGTCTGGAGCCCTACGACCCCGACCGCGTCCACCGCTTCGAGCTGAGCCGCGCTGCGGTCGAGGACGTGTTCCGCACGCTTGCCACCGAGGACCGGGCGCAGCGCATCACCAACCCCGGCATGCACCCGGACCGGGCCGACGTGATCGTGGCCGGCATGTGCGTGCTGGTCAAGATCATGCGCTTCTTCTCGCTGGATTCCTGCCTGGTGTCCGAGACCGACCTGCTGGACGGTCTCGTGCGCAGCCTGCTCGTCGGCAGTACCCCCACCGGCAGTACCCCCACCGGCAGTACCCCCACCGGCAGCACCCCCACCGGCAACAGGCCTCCCGGCGCGTCGCCGGGACCACCGCAGCGGGAGGATGCCGGTGCTCGCTAGGGTGCCCGAAAGGATGCGCAGGGCTCTTGTTTCGACCGAATCCCCGTCGGTTCTCACCGGGCGGCAGGTGGATCTCCGCCCACTGGTGGCCGGCGACTTTGCCCAGTGGCGGGAGGTTCGGAGCCACAACGGTGCCTGGCTGACCATCTGGGAACCCGGGAAGCCGCCGAACCAGCCCGATCCCGACGTCAACCGTGCCGCCTTCGGGGCGCGTTGCGGCGCACGCGAGCGGGAGCGCCAGTTGGGCACCGGCTACGGCTTCGGGGTGTTCGTGGACGGCGCCCTGGCCGGCGAGATGAACATTGCGGGCGTGACGCGAGGCCCGTTCCAGTCATGCAGCTTCGGCTACTGGATCGATCAACGCCTCGCCGGGAACGGCTACATTCCCGAAGCGGTGGTGGTGGGCCTGCGGTTCGCCTTCGAGGAACTCGTGATGCACCGGGTGGAGATCGCCATCGTGCCGCGCAACCAACGCAGCCGACGGGTGGTGGAGAAGTTGGCCCTCCGTTCGGAGGGGGTGGCGGTGCGGTTCCTGGAGATCAACGGGTGCTGGGAGGACCACGAGCGGTTCGCCATGACGGCCGAGGAATGGGCGGAGCGCCGGGGCAGCCTGATTTTCCGGTGGCTGTGAGGTCACGGCGAGGAAAGGACGTGAGGGTGCAATCGCTGGGTCCGTCGATCTCACCGCTCGTACGCGATGTGGCCGAACGTTGCGCGGAGCCCCCGGCGTGAGCGCGCGACGCCTGGGAGTGTCGGTCCCGCTGGACGGGCCGCTGGGGACACATCGTGGCCGGCTCCGCGATCTGGTGGCGTGGGGGTACACGGACGCCTGGTCGGCCGAGGCGTCAGGCGTCGACGGGTTCACGCCGCTGACGCTGGCGGCGGCCTGGGAGCCGGAGATGCGTGTGGGCACCGCCATCATCCCGGTCTACACGCGGGGCCCGGCCACCCTCGCCCAGTCGGCCGCGGCCCTCGCACAGGTGGCGCCGGGTCGCTTCGCCCTCGGCATTGGGACCTCGTCGGACGTGATCGTCCAGCGCTGGAACGGCGTTCCGTTCACCGAGCCCTACCGGCGGGCACGCGACACGTTGCGCTTCCTGCGCGCCGCGCTGTCGGGCGAGAAGGTGACCGCCGCCTACGACACGTTCGAGGTGCAGGGCTTCCGTCTCACCGCCGGGGAGCCGCCCGATCCGCCGATCCCGTTGCTGCTGGCCGCCCTGCGCCCGCAGATGTTGCGCCTCGCTGCACGGGAGGCCGACGGTGCGATCATCAACTGGCTCTCGGCCACCGACACGGCCAGGGTCACCGCGGTGGTCCGCGACATCGCCCCCGACGCCGAGATCGTGGCTCGCCTGTTCGTCTGCCCGAACCCCGACCGCGCCGCGGTCCTGCCCGTGGCGAAGCGCATGCTGGCCGCGTACCTCTCCGTGGCGGTGTACCGGGCGTTCCACGTCTGGCTGGGGCGCGAGGCGATGCTGACGCCCTTCTGGGAGCGCTGGGACAGCCGGGACCGGGCGGGTGCCGTCCGGCAGATCCCCGACGAACTGGTGGACGACATCATCGTGAACGGATCGCCCGAGGAGTGCCGTCGCCACGTCGACCGGTACGTCGCCAACGGTGTCACGACGCCCGTGCTGCACGTCCTGCCCTTCGGGGGGCTGAACACCCACGACGGCTACCGCCTCTTGAGCCCCGCCGAGGCAGCCCGCACGGGCGCCTGATCCAGCGGGCTCGGCCTGCTCATTGTGGCCGCCCGGACTGCATCCTCAGCGTCGAGGTGCGATGATGTGAGTGGCTGGTGACCTAGCCGCAAGGCCCTCACCAGAAGTACGCCCCGGATCGGCTGCGGATCGCAGTCCCGGGGCCTCTGCGCGTTATGGGGTTTGGCCTGTCGACGCCGATTGTTTTCCGGGGTCTGCCGCGGCGAACTCAATCCCGGCCGTGTCCTCGTCGGGGTCGGTCCCATCGGTCAGTTCGGCTGCCACCACGGGACGCACGACCGGCTCGACGCGGGAGGGGGATTCAATCTCCTTACCGGCGGCGGGCCCCAGGCCCTCGAACCGGCGGGCACGGGGTAGCACGCGGCCCTCCAGGGAGCCGATTCCGTCGTTGTAGGCCTTCACAGCGCGCTCCAGCCCCTTGCCCATGTTGTCCACGTGGCCGGCGTAGGTCCGCAGGCTGTCGTACAGGTCCTTGCCTAGGTCGGCGATCTTCTGGGCGTTCTCCTGGAGGTCCTGCTGTTGCCAGGCCAGCGCAACCGTGCGCAGGAAGGCGAGCAGCAGGCCGGGCGTAGCGATGAGCACTCGGTGTTTCTGCCAAGCGTCCTCCCACAGGCTCGGCCGGACGTCCATGGCCGAGTCCAGGATCGGGTCGGCGGGCACGAACATGACGACGAAGTCCGGTGAGCCCCCCACGGCGTCGCCGTAGCCTCTGTTCTTCAGCGTCCTGGCGTGGCCGAGCAGAGAGCCGGCGTGTTTCTCGAGCAGATCGTTTCTGTGCTGCTCGTCATCGGCGGTGTTGTGGGCGTCGAGGTAGGAGTCGAGCGGGGTTTTGGCGTCGATCACCACCCGGACCCCGCCTGGGACGCGCACGACCGCATCGGGGCGGATGGTGCCGTCTTCGCCGGCGACGGTCTGCTGCTCGTCGAAGTCGATGTGCTCGAGCATTCCCGAGAGTTCGAGGACGTTGCGCAACTGCTGTTCCCCCCAGCGACCGCGTATCTGCGGCGACCGCAGAGCCTCGCCGAGGTTGCCGGCGACGTCCCGAAGTAGGCCGACCTCTGTTTTGAGCCCTTCGTAGGCGCCCCGTCGCTTCTCCTCGATCTCGTTCACCCGCTTCTCGAACTTCTCCAGACTGTCTTGAACCGGTTTGACCAGTGCGTTGATGGCCTGCTGGCGCTTCTCTAGTTCGGAGTCGCTCAGCTTGGCTTGGCCGGCGAACTGGTCCCGAGCCTGTCTGAGGAACGCTTCGCTGTTGGCCTGAAGGACGTCGGCGGCCACGCCCTTGAAGTGCGTGTCCAGGTCCCGGCGGGCCTTGTCGATCTGCTCCATACGGGCATCGTCGGCTGCCTCGAGTGCGCTGATCTTCCGGTTGGCCTCGTCCCGCTCGCGGGCAGCCCCGTCCCGCTGGCGGACAACGCGGAACAGCGCGAGGACGGCGGCCAGCGCCACGAGAGCGACGATGATGAGTGCGATTTCCATGTGACCTCCTTGCGCGGCAGCCTACGCGTGGGCTGTGACAGCCCTGCCGCCACTGTGGTGGATGTCGTCCACCCCGGGCCTGGCTGTCTCGAGGACGAGCGCCGCCTCCGCGCAGTCATCGACGAAACCTTCGGCCCTTGACCGAAACGAACGAATAGCTGCGCTGTAAAATCTCTCTCAGATGGGGCAATAGCGGGTACAGGAAGCCGGGCGCAGGCATGGATGTGACAATCACCGCCAACACGCTGGAGCGGTACGTGCCGACGCTGCGGGCTTCCGACGACGATTTTCGACTGCGGGTGGTGCTGCACGACTTCGGGATGGTCTGGCAGCACGCCACCGTTCCCGAGCGCGAGCTGCTCGTGGCCGCCGAGCCGGAATTGTTCGATCCTCGATGGGACGCGTTCCTTGCCGCTTACGTCGAGCATCTCTGCTACCACGCCGACCTGCCCGCCCCCGACTGGGTGTTCACGGAGGGGCGTCATCTCGGCCGCTTCTGGTATGCGGGGGGATGCTTCCCTTACGAGAGGGGCAATACCGTTCTCACGACACCGGCTGCGTTCGAGGTCCACGGGATCTGGTTCCCCGAACGGGAACTCGAGGTCGTGTAGTGGAGCCGCTGACTGCACACGACATCCGCGCCGCCCTGGTTGAACTTGCCGAGAGGCTCTCGGCGAGAGGCGCGCAGGGACGCCTCTGCGCGGGTCAGCCGGCCCATTCGGTGCCGGTGGGGTAGGCGAAGGTCTTCTCGGTGCCGGGTTGGAACGCCGTGCTGGCGCCGGGTTGGGTAGGAAGCGCGTAGCGGCCGGCGGTGACCTCGACGGGGTCGGTCATGTGCTTGTGCAGGTGGTCGACGTATTCGAGGGCGAGCGCCTCGGTGTCGGCGGCGACGCAGACGGCGTTGAAGAAGGCGTAGTGCTGGACGGCCTCGCACAGGCCGACGCCGCCGGCGTGGGGGATGACGTCCACACCGGCGTGGGCCGCCATGAGCATTGCCGCGACCAGGTCGTGCACACCTGCCATGCGGGTGGCGTCGATCTGCAGGATCTGCACCCCGCCGAGTTGCAGGAGTTGCTTGGCGAGCGTGGGGCTGGCGAGCATCTCGCCCGTCGCGATCGGGACCGGGTGCGCGGCCTTGGCGATGGTGGCGTGGCCGACGACGTCGTCGGGATGGGTGGGTTCCTCCACCCAGCGCAGGTCGAATCCTCTGAGTGCGTCGATGGCGGCGATGGCCTCCGGCACGTTCCATCGCTGGTTGGCGTCGACGGCGATGGCCACGTCGGGCCCGACGGCCTCGCGGGCGAGGCCGAGGCGCCGCCGGTCGTCGTCGGTGTCGGCGCCCACCTTCAGCTTGATTGTCGTGTAGCCGTCGGCGACGGCCTCGTGGCACAGCCGGACGAGCTTCTCGTCGCTGTAGCCCAGCCAACCCGGCGTCGTCGCATAGGCGGCCAGGCCGTCCCGGCGCAGATCGGCGATCCGGGCGTCCCGCCCGGGGCGGCGCTCCTCCAGGATTTCCCGCGCCCGGCCGGGGTCGAGAAAGTCAGCAATGTAGGTCCAGTCCACGAGGTCCACGATCTCCGCCGGCTCCAGCTGCGCCAGGGCTGACCACAACGGCCGGCCCTCCCGGCGGGCGCGAAGGTCCCACACGGCGGTCATCACGGCGCCGATGGCCATGTGCATCACGCCCTTGTCGGGGCCGAGCCAGCGCAGCTGGCTGTCCCAGGTGAGTTCGCGGTACACCGCACCGGGATCCTCTGCCAGCGCATCCACGTGGCGCCCGGCGAGGCGCTCGGCCACAGCCGCAACAGCGGCGGCCTGGATGTCGTTGCCCCGCCCGATGGTGAACACGAAGCCGTGGCCGGCAAGTTCGGGGTCCGACGTGGCGAGCCGGAGGTAGGCGGCCGAGTAGTCGGGGTCGGGGTTCATGGCGTCGGAGCCGTCCAGGTTCCTGCTGGTCGGGAACCGCAGGTCGGTGACGGACGCGTCGGTGACGGTGATCATTGGTGTGCCCTTCGGGGGTTTCCGCCGGATGGTCCCGCGGGTACGGAACCGGAACGATGGTATTCACTGCCGCTCTAGGATGGACCGGGATGGAAGGTACGGCGGTGCTGCCGGCGATCGGGTTCGGGACCGCGCCGCTCGCCGGGTTCCACACGCCGGTTGCCCCCGACGACGCGATCGCCGCGCTCGTGGCCGCCCTCGAGATCGGCTACCGCTACTTCGACACTGCTCCCTTGTACGGCTACGGCAAGGCGGAACGCCTGCTGGGGCAGGCTCTGGCCGGCTGCGACACGGAGGTCACGATCTCCACGAAGGTCGGCCGCATCATCGACGAGCAGGCGCCGCGCCCACCGGGCGACATGTTCGCCGGCGACACCGGCACGGCGACGTTCGACTTCTCCGCCGACGGCGTCCTCCGTTCGCTGGAGGCCAGTTTCGAGCGGATGGGCCGCACCTACGTGGACGTGATTTTCATCCACGACCCCGACGACCACGCCCACCAGGCCCTCACCGAGGCGTACCCGGCGGTGGAGCGGCTGCGTGCGGAGCGAGCGGTCGGCGCCATCGGCGTGGGGATGAACAGGTCCGCCGTGCCGCTGAGGTTCGTGACCGAGACGGACATCGACGTGGTGCTGATCGCGGGGCGTTACAGCCTGCTGGATCGGGAGGCCGAAGCGGAGCTGCTCGGCGCGGCGGCCGAACGGGGGGTGCACATCGTGGTCGGGGGTGTCTACAACTCCGGCGTGCTGGCTGTCTCCGGCGTGCCTGCCGGCCCCGGTACCCGGCCGGTGAGTTTCGACTACTTGCCCGCCCCCGCGGCGATCCTCGAACGGACCGAGCGGCTCCGGGGCGTCTGCGACCGCTTCGGGGTTCCGCTCGCAGCCGCGGCGGTGCAGTTCGTGGCACGCCACGAGACGGTCGGGACCGTTCTGCTGGGGGCAAGCAGCGCGCAGCAGGCCACCGAGAACTGGGTGCACCTGCATCGCGACATCCCCGAGGAGCTGTGGCCCGCCCTCGAGGAGGCCTGAGACGGTCGACGTCGCACGGGTGGTCTCCGGTCGACGTCGACGTTTGTGACCGGGTTGCGCATCGAGGGCGCGAGGCAGCCGCCATCGCCGGGGTGGTCTTCGGCCCCGGATAGGCGTCCAGCGGCGACTCGGGCGGGGGCGCCGACGGTGATTCAGGCGGGAGCAGCGCCGGTGGTTCGCTGCCCGGAGCGACTCAGGGCGATGGCGACGATGACGAGGCCGATGCCGGTCCACTCGCGCGGGCTCGGAACCTGCGAGAGCAACAGGAGTCCGACCACGGCGGCCGTCACGGGAGCCAGCGCCTGCAGGAGGGCGAAGCGGTGCTGGTCGATTCGCCGCATCACCCATTGGTCGAGGCCGTAGGGGACCACGTTCGAGAGCAGCCCCACGAGGAGGCCGAGGCCCAGCAGGGTCGGTTGCGTCACCGCCGTCGGCACGTGGGGGATCCCGAAGGGGCTGATGGCGAGGGCGCCGACCAGCATGCCCACACCGAGGCCGTCCACCCAGGCCGCTCCCCGGGCGACCCGGTGGCCCAGCACGATGTAACCCGCCCAGAACGATCCCGCCAGCAGGGCGAACCCGACGCCCCGGAGCGTGCCGTCGGTTTCCACCCCCGCCAGAACCACCACACCCGCAACGGCCAGCAGCACCGCCGAGGCCGAGCGCAGGGTACGTGTGCCGAAAGCGGCGACGGCCACAGGGCCGAGGAACTCGATGGAAACGGCGTTGCCGAGGGGCACCACCTCCACGGCGTAGTAGATTGACAGGTTCATGGCTGCCAGCACGATGCCGAAGACCGACGCCCAGCGGAGTTCGGCGGCTGTCCAGCGCCGCCTCCAGGAGCGCCGCAGCGCGACGATCATGAGTGCCGCCCCGAACACTCGCAGCAGCGCCACGCCGCCTGGAGTCAGGTCGTCGAACAGGTTCACCGCCAGCGCCTGCCCGACGAACTGAGACGTCGAGCCGAGAATGAACAGCGGCTCGGGGGGAATCCTGGTGGGATCGATCCTGGGCATCAGCCGATGCTACGGCCGGGAGCAGTGACACGATCCCCGAACGCGCAGGCGTAGTACCGGGGCGTCCCGTGGGACGGGCCGGATCAGCAGGCGTCGGGGCGGGCAGACCGGTAGCGCGACGGGTACAGAGAAGACGGACCGGATCAGCGGCGTCCGTGGTCTGTCAAGCCGCCGTGGAGCGCCGCGCCGACGATGCCGCTGTCGGCGCCGTGTGCTGCGAGGGCGATCGGGGGCGGATCCCGAAGCTCCGAGAGCAGTACCGCTACCTGCGGGCACAGGGCGTCGAGCAACTTGGGCCCCGCGTTGGAGACCCCGCCTCCGACGACGACGATTCCGGGATCCTGCAGGCAGACCGCCGCGGCGATGCCCTGGGCGAGTGCCGCGATGCCGTCGGACCAGACCCGGGCGGCCGCGGCGTCGTCGGCCGGCGCTGCGACGATGCGCTCGACGGTGGTCGCCCGCCCGGTGCAGCGGCGGTAGGCGTCGGCCATCGCCCGCGCGGACGCAACCGACTCGAGAGGCACCCCGTCGCCTCCGATGGGCATGAACCCCATCTCGCCTGCCAGGTTTGCGCTGCCACGGTACGTTCCCGAGCGGGTGAACAATCTGGCGGCCACACCCGTGCCGACCGACACGTAGAGCATCGACTCGGCCCCGACGCCGGCGCCGGTCTCCCATTCGGCCAGCGCGCCGAGGTACACGTCGTGCTCGATCGCCACCTGCAGTGTCAGGTCGGCCCCCAGTGCGGCGACGACGTCCACGTCGCGCCAGCCCAGGTTCGTCGCCTCGATCACGGTCCCCCCGGCGACGTCCAGGATGCCGGGACAGGCGATGCCGACGCCGACGACGTCGGCTGTGGCCGAGCGGGTGAGATCGTCGATCACCTCGCGGATCTCCGCGAGCACCGCCGCGGCCGGCCGGTCCTGTCCGGTGGCGCGGCGCTGCACCTGCCCCAACTCGGCGCCGTCGAAGATTGCCGCCTTGAAGGAGGCCCCCCCGATGTCCACCCCCACGGCGACCGGAGGCGGGCGGCGGACGGTCCCGGCGGGGCCGGGGCGGCGGTAGGTGACGGTGCCTGCGGTGATGGTGGCGACGGGGTGGAGTTCGGCGTCCACGATGGCCAGATCGGCCCGCAGACCGGTTGCCAATCGGCCGCGGTCGCCGTCGGCCAGCAGAGCGGCAGGGTTGGCGGACGTGACCAGGGCCAGTTCGTCCCAGGTGGCGCCCGTGACCCGGCGCACCCGCCGGGCCGCCTCGGGCATGGTGAGCAGCGAACCGGCGAGGCTGCCGATGTCGTCGCGGGCGGTCTCCCCGCAGTGGACGCGTACTGCGCCGAGGGGGTAGTGCCCGGGCGCGGCACCCGTGCCCGCCATGGCATCGGTGACGAGACAGATCCGCCGGGAGCCGGCCAGGCGCCACGCGAGCTCCAGCGCCTCGTTGCCGATGTGATGCCCGTCGGCGATCAGCGACACCCAGGTGCCGGTGTGAAGGAGTCCGGCGCCGACGATCCCGACCTCGCGGTGGTGAAGCGGGCCCATCCCGTTGAAGAGGTGCGTGAGTGCGGAAGCGCCGGCCTCGAGGGCCGCCGATGTCTCGGCCGCGGAGGCGCCACTGTGCCCCAGTGACACAGCGACCCCTGCGTCGGCGAGTCGGGCGACCAGACGGGCCGCGCCACGCAGTTCGGGGGCGACGGTGACGAGGGCGACGACATCGGCAGCACCCGTGAGTTCGTGGGCAAGTTCGTCGGCGTCACCGATCAGGTAGGCCCGCGGGTGGGCCCCGGCGTAGGCGGCGGCCAGGGCCGGCCCCTCGATGTGCAACCCCAGAGGCTCTGCGCCGATGTAGCCGGCGGGGCGGGCGCGGATGGCCTCGTAAGCGGCGCGCCGGTGCTGTGGGGGAGAGGGGATGACCGTCGGCAGGAAGGCGGTCACCCCGTGGCTCGACAGCTCGGCCCCGATGCGCCACATCGCCGACGGATCGCTGGTGATGTCGTGACCGAAGGCGCCATTGAGTTGCAGGTCGATGAATCCGGGGAGCGCCACGTGGGGCGTGAAGTCCAGGTCGGGCGCCGGCCCTTCCCGGCCGACAGGATGCGGGACGATGTCGGTGATGCGGTCGCCGACGATGGTGATGCAGCCGCGGTACAGCCCACCCCTCCCGTTCGGCAGCATGGCGGTGACGTGCACAGTCCTCAGCTTCGCGGAATCCTCGCCGGCGTGGTGGCGAGCGGCAGCCCTCTCAGCATGCCGCCGGTGGGCGCCGAGTTGTCCTCTCGAAGGCGCCGATGACAGCGAGGAAGTTGTTGGCGATGGCCGTTCGGGCGCTCGCCTCGGTGACCTCGCCCCTGCAGAGTCCCGCTATGGGGCCCCACCAGATCGAGCGCCCCACCGCGAAGCCACCGAAGAGATCGATCCCGGCGCCGCCCGAGAAGACCCGTCGGAGGTCGGCGATGTCCGCGCCCCCGCCCAGCACCAGGATGGAGGTCCGTGGCTCCCGGTGGCCGAGGAGTGCCGCCAGCGCCAGCGCGGCACTGGTGTCGGGATGCCCCTCCAGCTTCCACAGCGCCGGCGAGATTCCCGCGCTCAGAAGTTCGGCGACGGCATCGTGCTGGTGCCGAGGCAGCAGGGCCTCGTCGTAGCGCCGGTCGGCGGCGAGGCCGGCGAGATCCTCCGGCGACGGTGGGACCAGAAGCTCGAGGAGCAGGCGGGCTCCGTTGCGGTGCGTGAGGTCGGCGAGATGGCCGAGCGTGGCGAGCTGGCGGCGCTTCCGGGCGGCGTGATCGGCGGGATGCCAACGCAGAAGAACCTTGCCGAAGCCCCCAGCGAGCCCTCGCAGGTCCTCGGCCAGTGCGGCCGGTGCCGCCGCGGGCCGCAGAGCATCGCCCCCCGAGGCCTCGAGAGCGACTGCAACGGCGACGCCGGCCTCCGTGGCCTCCGCCTCGATGCGGCGCTGGCCGCGGTCGATCAGGATCGCGGCGTCCGCGTACACGGGAACATCGGGGAGCGCGGCCTTGATGCCCTGCCAGATCAGGACCTTGAGTTCGGCTCGGTGCGGGGCGCCCGCGGCGACACCGAGCAGACGCAGCTCGCGCTGGAGGCTGTTGCGATGGTCGAAGGCCGCCATGTAGCACGGCCGCTGGCTCGCATGATCCTGTCCGTTTATGCTCATTTCTGATCGCAGCGTAGTGGGCTGTCGAGGAGTGAGTGATGCGGCTGGTGTGTATCTGCCCCAATCCCGCCATCGATCACACGGTGGTGGTGCCCGGCTTGGTGACCGGTGAGACAATCCGCGCCATCGAGAGTATGACGACCGCCGGCGGCAAGGGCCTGAACGTTGCCCGGTTCGCTCGAGGTTTCGGCGCAGCGGTCACGTCTGTCGCGTGGCTGGGGGAACTGGGCGCCGATCTGATGTACGACCTGGCGCGGCGGGACGACCTGAACCTGCGAGCATCGGTTGTGCCATCGGTGACGGTACGGGTGTGCCCGGTGCTGGTGGATCAGGGCGATGGGTCGGTCCTGACGACGAGCGATCCGCCGCCGAGGCTCGACGCGGCAATGTGGGCCACGTTCGTGGAACTTGCGGCGAGCGAGGTCCTCGACGCCGACGTCGTGTGTGTCGCCGGCAGCTTCCCGCGAGTGCAGGACACCGACGCCGTCCGATCCCTGCTGGAGGCCGTCGGCGCGGTGGCCGCTCCGGTGTGGGTGGATTCCTCCGATGCCGCCCTGGCGACGGTGAGTGATGGGTTCCCCTCATTGGGGCTGAAGGTCAATCTCGCCGAGGCCCATGCCCTCCTCGGCGCCAGGGGCGATCGTGGGGCGCTGTCGAACCGGGCGCCTCTCCGCGCTCAGGCCCTGGCCGCGGCCGAGGCGTTGAGCCGGGGAGTGCGCCCGGTGGTGGTGACCGCGGGCGCGGCGGGTGCCGCCGAGGCGACGGCGGCGGGCAGCCGCTGGCAGGATGCACCGGTCGTGGAGGTGAGGAACCCCACGGGCAGCGGTGACGCGTTCCTGGCCGGCTACCTGTGCGCGGGTCGCGGGCTGCTGGGGGCGCTCGACGATCCGCTGCTGGCCGGCGTGCTGGCCGGGGCGGTGAACGCCCGCTCGTGGGCGCCCGTCGCGCCTGCAAAGTCGCTGCTCGCCCTCGCCGGGGAGGCTCCCGGTCCTGCTCCGGAATGAGTGGTCGGCGCACGTCGGACCGCTGGGCAGTGGGTTCCGGCTTCCGCCGGAACGACGAGGAGGGGTGCGGGAACGAAGAGGGGGTCGGCCGGCGGGGTAGGCGCTAGGGGAGGCGGGTCTCGGTCTCTGCGTCGAAGAGGTGGAGCCCGGCAGCCGGGAAGTGCGGGTGGAGGGTGTCGCCCGGCCTGGGTCGGGGGGCCGAGAGGTCGAGCCGGACGACGAGTTGCGCGTCCAGCCGCCTGGTAGTGAGATCGTCGTCGTCCGCCGTGTCGGAATCGGCCTCGGGGTTGAACACGGGGGCGTCGAAACCCGCATGGACGAGGAGTTCCGATCCCAGGGACTCCACCAGCTTGGTGGTGGCGCCGGCGGTGGCATCCGATCGCAACTCCACGTCGTGCGGCCGGATGCCCACCACGACCGGGCCGTCGGGGCAGCGCTCCAGCGCCGTGTCCCGCTGGTCCTCGGCGCTGTAGCTCATCGTGGCCGAGCCCAGCGCCAGACGTCTCGAACCGTCGTCGCCGGTCGTGGCGTGGCCGTGGTACAGGTTCATCGCCGGTGTCCCGATGAACCCGGCCACGAAGACGTTCACCGGGGCGCCGAAGAGCTCGTCGGGCGGGGCCACCTGCTGCTGCAGCACGCCGCGCCGCAGGATGGCGACGCGATGCCCCATGGTCAGGGCCTCCACCTGGTCGTGCGTGACGTGCACCAGGGTCGTGCGGAGTTCCTGCTGCAACGCCACGATCTCGGCGCGCATCGTGACGCGCAGCTTGGCGTCGAGGTTGGACAGGGGCTCGTCCATCAGGAAAACCTGAGGCTCGCGCACGATGGCACGGCCCATCGCCACCCGCTGGCGCTGCCCGCCGGAGAGCTGCGCCGGCCGCTTGTGCAGGTGCTCGGTGAGTTCGAGCATGTGCGCAGCCGCCGCCACACGCTCGGCGATGGCGGCCTTGGGCAGCCTCTTGATCCTGAGACCGAACCCGAGGTTCCGCTCGACGGTCATGTGGGGGTAGAGCGCGTAATTCTGGAAGACCATGGCCACGTCCCGCTCACGCGGGGCGACGTCGGTGACGCAGTCCCCCCCGATGAAGACGTCACCTGCGGTCGGGGTCTCGAGGCCGGCGACCATGCGCAGAGCCGTGGACTTGCCGCAGCCCGAGGGGCCGACGAGCACCAGCAACTCGCCGTCGTCGATGGTCAGGGTGAGATCGGCGACCGCGTCCACGTCGTCGTCGAAGGTCTTGGTGACGGAGTTGAAAGCAACCGAGGCCATCTGCGCTCCTCTCCGGTGTTCAGATCGTTATGTGGGCGTCCACGCCGCGGGGGGCGTCGGGGTTGAGGCCCTTGGCCAGACCGCGCCGGAGTCCGGCGAGTTGCGGGACGGTCAGGCGGGCGACAGCGGTCTCGTACACCGAGGCGCCGTCCGGGGTCGGGATCGTGCAGCGTGGGTCGGGCCCCACCGTGGCGACGTAGGTCCCGTAGGTCTCGATATCGGCTGCCGCGGCGAGTTCGCGCTCGAGGCCGGGACCGCACAGCACCAGCACGGCGCTGCGCTCGTCGGCGAGCGAGATGGGGCCGTGACGGAAGTCCAGCACCGGCATCGCCTCGGTGACGGTGCGCGACATCTCCTTGATCTTGAGGGCGCCCTCGCGGGCGAGGCCACCGTCGAGGCCGCTCCCGAGGACGTAGAGGACCTCGACGGCGGGGTCGGCGAGCCGCCTGACGACACCCGCGGCATCGGCCATGAGCGACTCGCCCAGATCGGAGATGTCCTGGAACGCCGCCTCGGCGTCGTCACCGGCCGCGCTGAGCTGGGCCGCCAGCGCAGCCAGGAGCATGCTGGTGAAGGAGCGGGTCTGCACCACCGACTCCTCGGCGGCGAACTCGACGACGATCACGTCGTCGGCCACCGCGTTCAGGCCGCCGCCGGGGTTGGTGGTGACGGCGACGATCCGAGCGCCATCGTCCCTGGCGCGCCGGCAGGCCTGGATCGTCTCGGTGGTCTCCCCCGACCGGGACACGGCCACGACCACCTCGGCCCCGAGGGCGTCGCCGGGCGCCGCCAGCCACAGTTCCGAGGCCACCGCCGACCAGGCGAACGTCGGCAGCAGGCGGCGGTGGGCGTACGCCAGCACCTGCGCCAGGTGGCCCGTGGAGCCGCACCCCGTGTACACGGTCGTCCCGGCCCCGAGGCGCTGCTGCAATGAGCCGGCGGCGGTTCCCGTGGCAACGGCCTTGGGCCACAGTTGCGGCTGGGAGGCGATCTCCGCCGCGGTGGCGGCTCCGGGGCCGGCGTGAGGGATGGGGGTGGTCATGTGGCCTCCGGTCGTGCGGGGTGCGCGATGGTCAGGCCCAGGGCGTCGAGGCGTCCGAACTCCTCGTCGCCGGGCTCGGCGTCGGTGATCAACAGGTCGACCGCGGTGGCCGGCCCGATGCCGATGGGCGCCACGCGCCCGAGCTTGTACGCCTCGGCCACCACGACCAGTCGCGGCGCCAACTCCACGACGACGCGGTCGGTGCCGGCCTCCGGGGCGAAGGCGTTCGACAGGCCACCGTCGGCGGAGATGCCCTGCACGCTCATGAACGCCATCTCGAAGGGCATCTGGCGCAGCGTGCGCTCGGCGATGTGGCCGATGAGCGACATCTCACCCTTGCGCAGGGCGCCGCCCGTCATGACGATGTTGACGCCCGGAGCGGCTGCCAGCTCGGCAGCCACGTTGTGGGCGTTGGTGATGACGGTCAGTTCGTGGCGGTCCAGGAGGCACTCCGCCAGGCAGGCCATGGTGGAGCCGCTGCCGATGAAGATCGTGGCGCCGTCGTAGATCTCCTCCGTGGCGCGCCGCGCCAGCGCCATCTTGGCGTCGGCGTTCTGGCGGCGGCGGGCGATCACCGGCGGTTCGGTGTCGTCGTTGAAGCTGACGCCGCCGTGCATCCGTTCGAGCCCCGAGGCGCCGCTCAGCTCCTGCAGGTCCCGCCGGATCGTGGCCTCGCTCACCTCGAGGTGCGCCGCCAGCCCCCGCACCGTCATCTGCCTGTGCTCCCGGAGGAGGTCCTGCAGCGCCCTCTGGCGTACACCCTTCATCGACCGCTCCGTGAGGGGCTCGGGCCTGCGGGCCGGGCGAGGAGGTCGCGGGGGTCCAGAACCTCCCGGCGCAGGCGCGCCTCCTCGATGGCGAACGCCACGCTGTGGCTGCGCAGGGCGTCGAAGAACGCCGCGGACCCGGCTTCGGTGGGGGAGTCGATCTCGCCGAGGAAGGACGCCACGAGGGCGCCGTCGCCCCCGGCGTGACCGGCCTCGATCCCGGTGCCCGTGGAGGCGGCCCGGTGGAACCGCCGCCGGCGGTCGGCGAACGAGTAGATCTCCACGCCGGCGTCTGTCACGGTTGCCTCACCCAGGGTTCCGCAGATGATGCTGTGGCGGCTGCGCATCTCGGTGAACGCGCTCACGGTGATCGAGGCGGTCCGGCCGTCCTCGAACAGCAGGGACGCCACCTGCGTGTCCATGACGTCGTTGTCGCACGTGTAGACGCACCGACCGTAGTTGCCGCGCGCCAGCGCGCCGCGCACCGCGGCCACGCTCGCCTCCGTGGTGATGATGGACACCGGGTAGGAGAAGTCGCCGGCCAGCGCCGGTTCGAGGTAGATCGACTTGGCGTCGTAGACGCAGTCCACGGAGCAGTCGAGGCAGCGGTCCGCCGCCCCGGCGGGCCGGTGTTCGGGCCGGAAGTGGCTGAGGGCCCCGAAGGAGGACACAGCCACGCACTCCGAAGGAATGAGGTGCATGACCCAGTCCACGTCGTGGCAGGCCTTGGCCACCACGAAGGGTGCGGCCCGGGCGCTCGACCGCCAGTTGCCCCTCGTGAACGAGTGGGCGAAGTGCCAGAAGCCCACCGGTTCGAGATGGTGGACGTTGACGACCTCGCCCACCGCACCGTCGCCGAGGAGCCTGCGGAGCAGGCGCGTGTAGGGGGCGTAGCGCAGGACGTGCGCCACGAGGATGGGGGGCGCCTCCGCCGGCAGGTTGTCGCGCAGCCGCAGGCAGTCGGCCCAGGTTCGGGCGATGGGTTTCTCGAGGAGGATGGGGACGCCGAGTTGCGCGAATCGCAGCGCCGGATCGACGTGGAGGTCGTCCATCGTGGCGATGACGACCCCGTCCACGTCGCCGGGGGCCAGGTCCAGGGTCTCCCAACTCGTGGCGCGCCGCGCCGGCGGGACGTCAAAACGCTCGGCGAAGAGGCCCCGCCGCACGCTGTCCGGCTCGGCCACCGCCACGATCACCGCGCCGGCCCCCGCGGCCAGCGAGGCGTAGCCGCGGCCCCGGCAGCCGGCGCCGACGACGGCCAGGCGGGGTGCGCGTCGGGCACGGTTCATGCCTTCAGCCCCGTCAGGGTGATGCCGCGGATCAGGTGCTTCTGGGCGATGGCGAAGACGACGAGGAGGGGCACGATCGACGTCGTGGCGGCCGCCATCATCAACCCCCACTCCTGCCTGTACCCCGAGGCGAAGAGGAAGATGCCGACGCTGATGACCCGGCGGTCGTTGCTGGTGGCCGCCACCAGCGACCAGAGGAACTCGTTCCAGGAGTACAGGGCCACCAGCAGCCCGAAGGCCGCGATGTGGGCGCGGGCTGCGGGCAGGCCGATGTGCCAGAACACGCGCCACGGCCTGCAGCCGTCCAGCTTGGCGGCGTCGATGAGATCCTTGGGGAGCGTGAGGAAGAACTGCCGGAACAGGAACACCCCGAACGCCGAGAAGATGGTGGGCACGACCAGCCCGGTGTAGGTGTTCACCCAGCCCAGGTGGCGGATGATCACGAAGTTGGGGACGAGCGTCACCGGCGGGGGGATCATCAGGATGACCAGCACGACGATGAACAGGAGCGCCCGCCCCCTGAAGCGGAAACGGGCGAAGGCGTAGCCGGCGGTGGCGGCCAGGACGATCTGCGCCACCACGCGCATCACGGTGACCACGACGGTGTTCCAATAGAACGTGGCGAAGGGAACCCGCTCGAACACCTCGCGGTAGTTGGCCCAGCGGAAGTCGTCGGGGACGAGATTGATGCCTGCTCTCAGGTACTCCGTCGGTCCCTTGAGCGAGGTGGCGATCATCCACAGGAAGGGAGTGACGTAGATGACCGCGAGCGTCGTCAGCACCACGTACAGCAGCAGGCGCGGGCCGTGGCGTCGGATGGCGCGCCCGGCGCTGCCCGCCGCCCGGCGGGCGGTCGCGCGCGGGCGTGGCGTGGCGGCCGGCGTCACTCGTAGTGCACCCATCGCCTCTGCATCCTGAACTGCACCACGGTGACCGCCAGGATCACCACCAGCAGCAGCAGCGATGCCGCCGCCGCCCTACCCATCCGCAGGCTCTCGAAGGCGTTCAGGTAGATGTCGAACACCACCGTGCGGGTGGAGTTCAGAGGTCCCCCGCCGGGGGTGAGGACGATGACCGCGTCGAACGTCTGGAACGAGGCGATCGAGCCGGTGACGGCCACGAAGAAGAGCGATGGCGAGAGCAGCGGCAGCGTGACGTATCGGAATCGCTGCCAGGGCGTCGCCCCGTCCACGATGGCCGCCTCGTGGTACACCTCGGGGATGTTCTGCAGGCCGGCGAGGACGATGAGCAGGAACAGGCCGCTGTTGCGCCAGACCTCCATCGCCATCACCGCCCAGAGCGCCGAGCCCGGCCGGGAGAGCCATTCCACCCTGTCCACGCCGAACGGGCCCAGAATCTGGTCGAAGAGTCCCAGGTCCGGCGCGTACAACCATCGCCACACTATCGCCGAGGCGATGGGCATGGTGATCAGCGGCAGGAAGAAGATGAGCCGGTAGACGCCCCGGAGCCGGATCCTCGAGTTCAGCGCCAGCGCCAGGCCCACAACCAGCAGGATCGTGACCGGCACGCTCACCAGGGTCAGCTTGGCGGTGTTCCAGAGTGCCTTGCGGAAGATCTCGTCGCCGAGCAGGTAGCGGTAGTTCTCGAGCCCCAGCCACTTGGGGGGCTTGAGCAGGTTGTAGCGGGTGAAGCTGAAGTAGGACGAGGCGCCGATGGCGATGTAGTAGAAGACGGCGATTCCCACCACGAAGGGCGCCAGGAAGTTGAAGGCCCAGATGCGCTCGCCCCGGGCGGCGGCATCACGGCGTCGTCTCGGGACCGGTGCGCTCCTCGGTTGGGTGGGTGCTCCGGTGGTGCTGGTCATGGTGAGGGCGGTATGGGGCCCGTTTCTTGCTGTCCACGACAGTGCGCCGGGATGGGGATTCTACACTCGGCGACCCTTGCCGAGCCCGAGGAGGCGGTCCGGCAGGGGCACCGGGGGGCAGGGTCTGCGTGCCGCCGGAGAGGGGGGCGGCACGCAGACCTCCGGGGCGGGCGGTCAGCCCGTGAACTGGTTGTCGGCGATGTAGCGGTCGGCGGCCTCGGCGACCTCGTCGCAGGCCTGCGGGAACGCGATGTTGCCGCGGAGTGCGTCCTGAAGCACCGGCCGGGCCGCTTCCCAGTACCACGTCGCCGGAGCGGTGGCCACGGGGAACGGCTTGGCGTAGGGGACCTCGTCGAGGAGCACCTGCACGTTCATCCCGTCGTCGGCGAAGCCGTCGACCCACAGCTGCTGCGTCCCGGCGTAGCTGGGAATCACCGAGCCGGTCTCGGCCTGAATGGTGTGGGCCTCCTCGGTTGCCAGGAACTTCAGGAACTCCCACGCCTCCTCGGGGTGGTCGGTGCCCGACAGGATGCCCCAGGCCAGGCCGTGGATGGTGTTCCCACGCTGCTTCCCTGATGGAAGCGGGGCAACGTCGATGTCGAACTCGCTGTCGGCGTAGCTGCGGGCCGCCCAGGAGCCGTCCTGCATCATGGCGATACGCCCCGCCGCGAACAGGCCCCAGTGGTGGGACGCGTCCTGCGTCACCTGGTCGGGGGCGGTGCCGTCGGTGTGGAAGCTGTAGAGGAACTGCAGCGCCTCGCAGGCCGCGGGCTCGGCGAAGAGGGTGCGGTTGCCGTCGGCTGACACCGCTTCGCCGCCGTTCTGGCGGATCAGGTTGAGTTCGAACTCCTGGATGCTGAGGCCTCCGGCGTAGCCCCAGACGTCGCCGACGGTGAGCGCCTTGGCGGCCGCCTTCAGGTCGTCCCAGGTCCACGTCTCGTCGGGATACTCCACACCTGCCGCGTCGAACAGATCAACGCGGTAAAACAGCCCGACGGTGTCGAAGTCCTTGGAGATGCCGTACAGCTCGCCATTGAGGATGTACGAGTCGACCAGGGCCTGCGGGAACGGCGAGAGGTCAACGTTGTCGCGCTCGACGAGGTCGGTGATCGGCAGCAGGGCGTCGTTAAGCGCCAGGTCCGGGTAATTGGGGACGTTGATCCACATGATGTCGGGCGGGTCACCGCCCGCGATCTGCGTCTTGACGACGGTCCAGTAGTCCTTGGGGATCACCTCGACGTCGATCGAGACGTGCGGGAAATCCTCCCGGAACGTCTCGATGAGCACCTCGTGCGTCTCCACCTGCCTCTCGTCCCAGAGCACGAAGCGGAGTTCGACGGGCTCGGGCGCCTCCTCGGCCGGGGGCGGTGGCGGCGGTGGCTCGTCGGCCGGTGGCGGTGGCGGTGGCGCGTCCGGGGGTTGCGGCTCTTCCGCCGGCGGCGGTGGTGCCGGGGCGGCGCCGTCGTCGTCATCGTCGCCGCCGCACGACGCGGCTACGAGGGCGAGGGCGAGAAGCAACGCGACGAGCAGTCGCGGCTTCCTCTTGGGGTGTGCCATGAGTTTCCTCCTTGGGGGGCGGTGCTTGGCCGGGAGCTAACATAAACCGACATATCCATGCACATACGAGCATATTTGCGCAATCAAGCTGCGCGGGGCTTCCGGCAGTGGTTGGGGACGGGCAGGGGCGGCGGGCCGACTGGGGCAAGCCCCGAGGGGTGGCGGCAGCGACGGGTGCGTCCCGCTGAGTCGATGTCGGCTGCCCGTCCCCGAGTTCCGGTGGCCGCTCCCGAACGGCGGGAGGGGCGGCCCGTGCCGGTGCCCCGGCGCTCAGATGCCGATGGCGGCGGCGAGGTCGGTGCGGGGTTCGGCGGCGCCGGACAGGGTGCCGTCGGCGTCGACGGCGATGAGGTGGGCGTGCCCGGACAGTTTCGGGTTCTCGCCGACGCCGGCGACGGGGTGGCCCCGGGCTGTTAGGCCGTCGGCCCAGGCGGCGGGGGCGTGGGGTTCCAGCGCAACCGGCGGCCGCCAGTCCGGCGTCCAGGTGCTGAAGGGGTCGGGGCCGAGGAGGACCCAGCGCCCGGCGGCCAGGATCTCGGCGGGGGACTGGCCGCAGTGCAGCAGCCGAGCGAGCATCTGCAGCACCACCTGTGGCTGGGCGTCGCCGCCCATGGTCCCCAGCGTGGCCCGGTTGCGCCCGTCGAGGGTGCTGACGAGGGCGGGACTGAGCGTGTGGGGAGGGCGCCGCCCGGGCGCGTAGCAGGCCGGGTGGGCGGGATCCAGGCTGAATCCCAGCCCTCGGTTGTGCAGGAAGATCCCGGTGCTGCCCGCGACCAGGAGCGATCCGAAGCCCTGGGCATTGGACTGGATGAGCGACACGGTCAGCCGGCCGTCGGCGGTGCACAGGTAGGTCGTGTCGCCGTCTGCCGCAGGTGGCGTGACCGGTGTGTCGCCGGCCAGGATTCTCCGGCGCAGACCGTCGATGCGTTCGGGGTCCAGCAGGCCGGCCACGTCGGCGGCGTCGGACAGTTCGGCGGGCCGGGACGAACCCACCGCACGGGCTGCTTCGATCAACCAGTGCGCCCAGTCGGGGTGGTCGGGGTCGTCGGGCAGGTCGAGGCCCTGAGCGACGGCTGCAGCGGCCAGGATGAGGTAGCCCTGGGAGTTGGGCGGGACGGTCCACAGCCGGTGCCCCCACGCCTCGACGGTGGCCGGCGTCACCCAGTCGGCCACCGGCGTGACCAGGTCGTCGGGGCTGAAGAGGTCGTCGGCGAGGTTCAGCAGGCCGTCGCCGAATTCGCCGCCGTAGAAGGCGTCCCGACCGCCGGTGGCGATCGCCTCCAGCGCACGCGCCGAGCCGGGCCGTCGCACCGTCGTCCCGGCGCGCAGGCCGGTGGGGATGTCGGTGTTGCCCGCCACGCCGGCCACGTCGCCGGCGGCTGCGGCGAGGTCGGCCGAGGCGGCGAAACCGTCGGCGGCGAGGGCGTGGGCGGCGGCAAGCACCTCGGGGAGGTCCAGAACCCCGAGCCGTTCGTGCAGGGTCAGCCAGCCGTCCACGCATCCGGGGACGGTGACCGCTGCCGGGTGGCCCTGGCGGGGCATGTGCCGGTGACCTTCATCGCGCAGGTGCTGCGCAGAGGCCCCGGTCGGCGCCCGCCCGGAGGCGTTGAGGCACAGCGGCGTGCCCTCCCCGGTCCCGACGAGGGCGAACAGATCGCCGCCCATGCCGCAGGTGTTCGGCGCCACCACAGCGAGGGTGGTGGCCGTCGCCACCGCCGCGTCCACGGCGTTGCCGCCGACGGCGAGCATCCGGAGACCGGCTTCGGAGGCCCGCCGGTCGATCGAGCAGACCAAACCTGCCGAGCCGGTGGCGGCGGGGACGGGGTGCTGCATGGTGGCCGACCCGCTCTCAGGCGTTGCCGGCGGTGGCGGTGGCGGTGGCGATGGCGGCCACCGTACCGGGCCTGCCGTGGCAGGAACCTCCGGAGGGTTTCATGTATCGCTCCCGTTGCCGCCCGCCGCACCGTCCGGCCGCGTGGCTCCCGCGGCCTGCTTCCCACTCTTGCCGGCACTGCGGATCGACAGGCCCGGCACCACGCGGGGCAGGACGGCGATGGCCGCTCCGCCGACGGCGACCGCGCCGAGCACCGGACCCCACAGCCAGGCCGGCGGAAGGTCCAGCTCGAAGTACTCGCGGAGGCCGCCCGCCGCCATAACCACGACGTACAGCAGCGTCATGGCGCCGGCCAGACCGAGTTTCCAGGGCCGCAGGGGACGGCTCGTGACCACGAGAATGACCAGTCCCAGGCCCAGCAGCGTCATCGTGGCCACGGTGCGGGCCTCGATCAGGGAGGCGCTCGACGCCCGGCGGGCGATCTCGTAGACCAACAGCGTGAAGATCCCCGCCAACGCACCGGCCGGCGCGGAGAAGCGCAGCACCCGCCGCAGGAAGCCGGGTCGCACCAACTCGGTGCTCGGGGCCAGAGCCAGGAACACGCCGGGGACGCCGATGCTGAACGTTCCGATGAGGGTGAGGTGGCGGGGCAGGAACGGGAACGACACGCCCATGATGCCGATGGCCGCTGTGATGAGCACGGCGTAGACCGCTTTGGCGATGAACAGATTGGCGACCCGCTCCACGTTGTTGATCACCTTGCGGCCCTCGTCCACCACGCGGGGCAGCGTGGCGAAGGAGTCGTCCAGCACGACCAACTCCGCGACCGCCCGGCTGGCGGCGCTGCCCGAACCCATGGCGATGCCCATGTCGGCGTCCTTGAGCGCCAGCACGTCGTTCACGCCGTCGCCTGTCATGGCGACTATGCGGCCGTTGGCCTGCAGGGCTTTCACCATGGCGCGCTTCTGGTGCGGCGTGACCCTGCCGAACACGGCACTGCGCTCCATGGCGGCGCCCAACTCGGCGGTGTCGTCGGATAGCTCGCGGGCGTCGACGTAGGCCTCGGCGCCGGGCACGCCTGCCCGCTGGGCAACAGCCGACACGGTGGCGGCGTTGTCGCCGGAGATCACCTTCAGGTCGACTCCTTGGTCGTGGAAGTAGGCCAGGATCTCCGGGGCGTCGTGGCGGATCGTGTCGCCGAGGACCACCACGGCCACCGCCTGCCGCTGCGCCGCCGGCCCGTCGTTCCCGGCCCGGCCGCCGTCCGCCCGACTCAGCAGCAGCACTCGCCGGCCGGCCGCTGTCCAGGTGTCCACGCAGCGGCGGGCTTCGCCGTCGTCGGCGGTGAGCAGCATGTCGGGCGCCCCCAGGTAGAACAGGCCCTGCTCGGCGAACGCCGCGGAGGACCACTTGCGGGCCGAGGAGAAAGGTTCCACGCCGACCACGTGCCAGCCGTCGGGAGGCATGCAGGCAGCGGCCACCGCCGCGGTCGTGGCGTTGGGGCTCGGGTCGGCGGCGGCCATCGCCCCGAGGGCGGTCGTGGCGGCGGTGTCGTCCCAGCCCCCCACGGGATGCACCGACTCGAAGGAGATCTCCCCTGTGGTGATCGTGCCGGTCTTGTCCAGGCAGAGGGTGTCGACGCGGGCCAGCAACTCGACGGCGCCCAGTTCCTTGGCGAGGGCGTGGCGTCGGGCCAGGGCCACCACGCCGGCCACGAACGCCAGCGACGTGAGCAGAACGAGACCGTCGGGCACCATGGCCACCGCGGCGCCCACCGCACCCCGGAGCGCCTCCTGCCAGTGGTCCTCGGCACCCACGAGGCGCCACAGCAGCAGGGCCGTGGCCGGGGGAATCAGCCACACCAGCACGCGCAGTATCTGGTTCACACCCCGCCGCAGTTCGGAGTCCACGAGAGTGAAGCGGCGGGCCTCCTCGCTCAGCTCGGCAGCGTAGGAGGCGGCGCCGATGCCCTCCGCCCGGTAGACGCCACTGCCGGCCGCCACGAAGCTGCCCGACATGACCCGCTCGCCGGGCGCCTTCGCCACGGCGTCGGACTCGCCGGTCAGCAGCGACTCGTCCACCTCCAGGCCCACCGCGGCCAGCACCTCGCCGTCCACCACCACCTGGTCACCGGAGGCCATCTCCAGCACGTCGTCGGCCACCACGCCACCGACGTCGATCTCGTGCGCCTCGCCGTCGCGCCGCACCCTGGCGCGGGGCGCCGACAGCACCGCCAGGCGCCGCAGCTCGCGGCGCGCCCGCAACTCCTGCACCACGCCGATGATGCTGTTGGAGACCACAACGCCGACGAACAGTGCATCGCCGGGCGCCTCGGCCACGAGGATCAGCACCAGCAGCGTCAGCAGGATGGCGTTCACCGGGGTGAACACGTTGGCTCTGATGATCTCGCCGAGGGTCCGTACCGGGGCGTCCGGCACGGCGTTGACGCGCCCGTCGGCGATCCGCTCCGCCACCTCGTCGCCGGTCAGGCCCGCAAGGTCGGCGGTGTCGGCGCTCATGAGTCCGGATGTTAGGGGAGGCCGCAGCCGGCGCTGCCGATAGTCATGCCGGCCGTCCCGTCGTTGTCATCGCGGCAAGCGCACGATCCGGCGGCCGATCCGGGGCCGGAATGCGCGGTCCGCCGGTTCGGGTCGCGCCCATCGTGCCGCCGCGCCGCCGGAGTAGCTGCATCCAGCGGCCGGGCGGCGCCTTCCCCTAGTGCGGTGAGTGGGGAATTCGTTGGAGGTATTGGGCGAGGGTGTCGAGGATGTCGTCGGCGGTCTTGCGCCAAGTGAAGGGTTTGGGGTTCTGGTTCCAGCGCTTCGGCTGTACGCAGGCGGCGCTGTGCCGCATCAGGTGCTGGCCGGGTAGGTGGGCAGTGCGCTGGGTGGCCAGTGGGTGGTCCAGCATGCGGCGGTGCCGTCTGGGCGCAGCGCGCATGCGTGTCTGATGCCGGCGGTAATGCTCATGAATGGTCCCGGGGGGGTGGGTTCGTGCCATGTTGCCGCGGTGGCGTGCCAGCACACCGCTTCGCCGTCGAGGCGCAGGCCGCAGAAGTGATTGTCCCCGCCGCTGACTGTGCTGAAGGCGCCGCCGGGGAAGTGCCAGGTCCAGTCGGGGAAGTGCGAGGTCCAGAGTTCGTCAGCGGCGGCGCAGGCGGTCAGCCCGTCGGTGCGCAGCCCGCAATTTCGTGTGGGAATGCGGGCGTCGCCGGCGATCACCGCGGTGAAGGCGCCGTCGGGGGCCGGGATCTGTCCGCCGATGTAGGTGTCCCAGCAAGCCATGTCGCCGCCGGGGCGCAGCCCGCAGGCGGCGCTCTCTTCGATGTGGATGGTCTCAAAGGGCCCCGGGGGTGGCTGCGCGACGGACTCGTCAGATTTGTGATTGCGCGCTCCCCAGCAGGTGGCTTCGCCGTCGGGGCGCAGCGCGCACGTTGCGTAGTCGCCTGCGCTGAGCGTCGTGAACGGGCCGGGTGGCGCCGCGGCGCGCCCGCCGTGGTTGTGGCCCCAGCAGACCGCCTCGCCGCCGGGGCGCAGCCCGCAGGCGTGACCGTCGCCGACGGTGATGTCGGTGAAGGGCCCCCCCGGGACGTCCCAGCTCATCGGCCCGTCCAGGGCGCCGTACAGGCCCTTCTCGTGGCCCCAGCAGTCGACGGCGCCGTCGGGGCGCAGCCCGCACGTCGCCCAGGCGCCCGCGTCGAGCGCGACGAACGCCCCGCCGGGAGGGCGGTGCGTGGCGGTGCCGTCGTTCCAGCACACCGCCTCGCCGCTGCCGGCGCGCACCGCACAGATTCTCGGAACATAGCCCGAGAGATCCAGCGCCGCGAACGGCCCCGCGGGCCACAACCCGCCGTACTGGTTCCAGCCCAGTAGCCAATTCCGTCCCTCTTGGCGACTGTTGGGATCGTCGATGCGCCGACCCCAACAGCGCACCTCGCCGTCACCGCGCAGGCCGCACGAGTAGAGACCGGTGACCGCCACCGCCCCGAAGGTGCCCGCCGGCGGCGACGCCTGCCCATAGGCGTCGTCGCCCCAGCACACCACCTCCCCGCCGACGCGCACCGCGCAGGCGTGCCGATAACTGACCGACACCGACACGAACTCCCCTGCCGGTGGCGCCGGCAGCGGCTCAGAACCACCGCCCAGCGATTCGTGCCAGCAGGCCAGTTCGCGGTCCACCCCGATCGCACAGGCGTCGTCATAGCCGACCGACACCGCCGCGAACTCGCCCGCCGGGGGCATCATCGGGTCCATCAACGGGAAGTCGTCCGGGTCAAAGCCGTCCTGGGTGCACGCCAGGGTCCGGTCTTCGCCGATGCCGCACTGGAATCCGCCCGCGCTCAGCGCCGTGAACCGCTCGTCGCCGAACGGGAAGGGCTCCGGACGACCGCCGGGGCCGCCTATCTGGTGGGGGGGCGGAACCCAGCACCTCAACCTGCCATCGACGAGGATCCCGCAATCCGTAGTATAGTTTCCGTCCAGCGCGACCAACCACCGCCCCCTGTAGGTGCGGCCACTAGGGCACTGCATCGACTTGTCGGCGCGGAACCCGCAGTTGAAATCGTTGGCGAACGACTCGAACCCGCGGTTAAGCGCCCACCCTGCCGGCTCGGCGGGATCGGGGATCCACACACCCGCCGCCAGACCCGCCACGGCGACCACGCCCACCAGCGCCGCCACCTGCCGCGCCCGCCGCGAGCCCCACACCGTCGAACCGCCCTCCGATGCCCCTGAGCGCGTGCCGCTATTCGTTGTCGTCCTCCATTTGGCCTTCGGTGGTGTCCCAGATGGGCGCCGCGTCGAGCGCCGAGGGGCCGGCCATGGTCGCCGCGTCGGTGGCGGTGCGGGTGCCGGCGGCGTCCTCGGTGATTGTGAACGTGAACGCGTCGCTGTACAGCCAGCGATTCACCGTGGCCGTCAGGTAGGGGAACGCGTTGCTGCCCGGACAGCGCCGCGACCCGCCGTCGGGGATGAAGCACACCAACACCCTGCCGGTGGTGCTGAGCGTCACCGTGATGCGCCCCAGCGTCTGCGCCGGCGTCGCCGCCGTGCGGATCACGTCGCTGGACGTCCGGTAGCGGCCCACCTCCAAGTCGGCGTAGGTGACGCCGCGCCGAGCCGGCTCGATGCGGGCCTCGCCCGACGGGCGGAACCCGAACTCCACGTCGGGGCCCGACGTGGAGTCGAGCTTCACCGCCGCCACCTGCCCCGTGATCTCCGCTGACGTGCGCCTCGTCTCGCTGATCGCCGCCGACGAGCCCGCCGCGTTGCGGGCCCGCACCTCGAAGGTGTACTCCGTCCAGGGACGTAAGAACGCGAACGAGGTGAACGGATCCGTCGTCGTCTTCGACCCCGACGAGTTGCCGTCGCTGTAGCTGACCACGTAGTCGTCCGCGGTCGACACCTCGCTCCACAACAGCGACGCCGTCGTCGTGGCGACCCCCACGATCAGCGTCGTCGGCGCCGGTGGCGGCGAGATCACCGTGAGCGTGTGGGTGTCAGTACCGGTGCCCTCAGCCCTGTCGGTGGCGGTCACTGTGATCGTGGGGCTACCCGCCGTCGGGCACCTGAACTCGATCGACGACGTATCGAAACCGGCCACCGCGCCGCCCCACACGAACGTCGGCGACCCTTCATTGCCAAGCACCCGAGCCGTCATCGTCACCAACTCGCCGGTTACGCACGCCGAAACGCCGTCGATCCAGACTGTGAACTCGTTGTCGTCGATTACTACCGACGCCCTAACCGAGGTGAGCGTCCCCGCGATACCGCCACCGGTCGCCGTCGCGCTGAACTGCAGCCACTCCCCGGCATCGCTGTCCGAATCGTTGACCGCCTCCACCTCCAGCTCCGCTGTCGACCCGCCCTCGGGCACCGTAACCTGCAAACCCGACGGCGACACAACGTAATCGTCACCATTCGCGCCACCGTGGCGGATCACCGTGAACACAACACTCGCCGCCGACCCCACTGCAGCGCGATTCAACGTCGCCGTGATCACCGCAGACCGCCCGACGCCCGGCGCCTCAGTCACACTCGACCGCGATCTCTGAATCGCCAACGACGACGGCGGCTCCGGCGGCGACACGCCCGGCGTCGCCGTGGCGACCGCCGACAACTCGCTGTCGTGTACACCCGAGGACGCCTCGACACGGAAGTAATGCGTCTTTCCCGTCTCCAGCCCCGAAATCGGCCACGACGTCGCCGTGCCCGGCACGCGCACGCTGTCCAGCGTGTCATCCGGGTCGGTGAACGTGAAGGTGTTCCACAACACCCGATAGGTCTTCGTGCCCGGCACCGCGTCCCACGACACGTCCACCGACGCCCCGTCGGCGACAGCGCGCACGTTCCGCGGCGCCCTCGGCGGACCGGCCAGGGGGACCGTGTCCCCCAACGTCCACGAGACTCCCTCCACCCACGACACCCCGGCCAACTCCGCCGCCGTCACGTCCGCGTGCGCCACCCACTGCGTCGGCGAGCCGTCAGCGTCGGTCGTGCGACGCTTCGGATCCCCCCGCGTCACCCCCGCGACCAGGAACTCACGACCCGTCGCATCGAAACCCGACACGAACGGGAGCCTCACCAACGTACCCGACAGCGCCGCGCTGTCCATCTCGAACGCCCTCTCGAACAAGTACGCGCCGTCCGAGCCGAGCAACCGGCTCCACACGACCAAACGGTGCGCATTGAACTCCGCGCGCCGCGCCGTGTCCCGCGGCATCACCCCCGTTATCATCCAACCGCCGTCATTGACCAGCAGCGCGCTCCGCAACACATCCGGGTGATACACCGCATGCGCATCGCTCAAATCACGATCCGTCAACGAATTCCAACCGCAATCGTCCAGTACCAACTGGCCATGAATTCGTACGGGATATGCCATGACGCTCTTCTCCGACTCGCTGGTGCAGCCGTCCCTCTCTGTTCGGTAGTCGCCGAGGCCGACGTAATGCCCCAGCTCATGCAACAACACCGTCTCGAACGATAGTGGCAAAGTGTGACTCATCACGACGTATATCCAGTAGTCGCCCGGCGCGCCGCCGCCGATTATCGGCGGCGTGTTCCCGCTGATCTGGGTGTTCGCGCACCCCAGGGCGTGGCCACCTGAATCGCCCGTGCCACACATTTGACTGTGCATGTTCCGATACACCAAAATGTCGAACGAATTCGCCCGGCAGTCCGTGGACCGTTCGAACACCGGGCTTGGCGTGCCCGTCGTGGCATCGCCCGGCACGTGCAGACGGCCGTTCCACGCATCCACCGCCGCCACGAACGCATCATTGAAGTCCCTATGCATTTCGTCAGAACTGAAATACGTCCTCGTGGCCTTGTTGCAGACCCTGATCGGGTCGCCGGTGAGAATGCTCGGATGCACCGCCACGAAGTTTTTGCCCGGTAGATCAGGATACGGTCGCCAGTTGTTGCCCTCCGAGCCGTCGTACTCAACACCCTGCGGTTCGGACACCGAACCGCGCAGCAGACTGAACAGCGCGCCCACGTCGCGGGGCGTTTGCTCGCTGCTCCGCGCCGGCGGGGCCACCACGTTCCGGTAAAACTCCGCGCCGGTCCCCCAATCCAACACGATCTCCGAGCCCGACACCGTGTCGAAGAAATGCGCCGCCCCGTTGGAGCCGATATGGCTGATCCCCCCAAAACGCAGATCCAGACCGGCCGGGAGTGTGATGAGTGCCCACGCGTCGCTGTCGCCCAGGACGTAGCTTCGGCCGGCGCGCATGATGCCGTCGTTGTATTCGGTGGTGTAGGCGTCCTCGGCGACCTGGATGGTGACGGTGGCGGTGGCGGTAGCACCGTTGGCGTCGGTGACTTTGAGGCGGATCGTCTTCGGGCCGGCTTCGACGACGTTGGCTGTGGCGGTGACGTTGTCGAGGTTCACACCCGGGAGGGCGCAACTCACCGCCATGACACCGGGACCCGGCGCCGCCGCGCGGGCGGCGGATGTGCCGCCGGTGCCTGCGCGTGCGGGCGTCGCGTCGGGGATGGTGACGGTGTACGGTCCGCGGCCGCCGCTGATCGTGTAGGACACGTCCACGGTGGCGACGCCCTCCCGCCCGACCGTCGTTGTGGACGGCGCGGTCGTGCGGGAGGCGGCGGCGGTTGTGCCGGGGGTGACGATCACTGGCCGTCCCTCGCCGGTGAGGCAATAAGTTGGCGCGGTCGCGGTCACGACCAGTTCGCTGACTGTGACGGTGAAGGACTGCGATACCGATCCGGTGGCGTTCGTGGCGGTGACGCTGACCGTGGTGGTCCCGGCGGCGACGCCGGTGACGGTCACCGTGGCTCCGTCCACGCTCACCGTCGCCACCGTCTCGTCACTTGACGCCGCACCATAGGAATCCACAGACCCGGCGAATCCCGCGGTGACGTCCACGTCCGCCGAATCGCCGACGGCCACGGTTTGTGCTGTCAGTGCTGCGCCCAGTTCCGGCGCGGCTAATGCTTCGACGGTGACGGCGATGGTTTGTGTAGCGCTGCCTGTGGTGTTCGTGGCGGTGACCGTCACCGTCGCCGAACCCGGCGCCACGCCGGACAGCGTCACCACCGAGGCGCTCGTCGACACCGTCAACACCATGTCGTCGCTTGACGTGGCGCTGTAGGAATCAACGGAGCCCGTGAAGCCAGCAGCGACGTCCACGTCCTCGCTGTTGCCCGCCGTGACCGTCTGGGCGTCCAGGGTGCCGCTCGCAGCCGGCGCCGCTGCCACGGTCGTTGTGGTGGTAGTTGGTGGTGTGGTGGCTTCGTCGACGTGGACGGTCAAGCCCAGGGTGCTGGTGCCGTTGGTGTTGGTGGCGCTGACGGTCAACAGCGCGAAGCCTTGGCGTAGGGGTGTGACGGTGATGGTCGAGTCGGTGACGCTGGCGCTGAGGACCGGATCGTCGCCGCCGCCGGTCGGGAACGACCGGTCCACGGTCACCGCATAGGAATCCACCGGGCCCATGAACCGCTGCGAGGCGTCCCAGGTCGCCGCGGCGCCGCCCGCGGTGGGCCGCTGACGCCCGAAACAGCACCGCACCACCGGCGCATCATCAGCCTCCAGCACCGTCACCGGGAAATACCCGTACTCGGTGCCCGCCGAATTTCTCGCGGACAACTGGATCCCGGCAGTGCCCGCCGTCACGCCGGTCACCGTCACCACCGAACCGTCCAACGACACCGTTGCCACCGACGATCGGTCCGAAGACGCCCGATACGTCTCCACGGTCCCCACGAAAGCCGGCGCGATGTCCACCTCGATCGAATCGCCCACCAACACCCACGTCGCATCGAGTCGCTCACCATCAGACGGCGCGGTCACCTGAGCGGAAACAGAACCCCCCAATGCCCCACAAAACACACCAAAAATGGCTAACAGGCCGACGACGCGACCCCAATCCACACGCGCTCCACAAACCAACAAACCCATCACCACACCTCCACACTGAGGAACTAACCAAGTCAATACTATCAGAATAAACCAACCATCGGTTCACTCGGACTGTAGACATCAATTAGTTGTTTGTCCCGTGTCAAGAATCTTGCTCACTCTTTGGCGGGTTCGGTTTGAGGGTCGGGTCGGTCCAGTGGGTGTCGAGAGGCCGCTGCCAGCTCAGGGCCTGGTGGGGGCCCACGGCGTCGTATTCGCCGGCGAAGTCAGCGACGCGGGCGGCGAGGTCGACGCCGCTGGGGATCTCCTCGCGGTAGAGGCTCTCGTATTTGAGGGTCTCGAATCAGCGCTCGACGACGCCGTTGGTGTGCGGTGATCGGTGCCGGGTGCGGATGTGGCAGAGGTGGGATCGGGCCGCGAACCAGCGGGCCGCGGCGACGGACTTCATGGCGGGACCGTTGTCTGCGACGACCGCGATCGGTGCGATCTCGCCGGTGTGTGGGTCTGCGCAGGCCGCGACGAGTGGGCGGCCCAGCAGCGTCTGGGCTGTGTGCTCGGCGGCGTCGAGGGCGGCGCAGAGGTCCGCCGCGGTCTGAGTCGCTGTCACCTCGCAGGCCAGCACGACCTTGGAGAAATAGTCGATGACCGCGCCGAGCTGCCAGGTTCCCTGCTCGGCGGTCTCAAAGGCAGAGAAGTCTGCCTGCCACACCCGGTTGGGGCGGTTGGGCGGCTCTGTGAACACCGCCCGGCGCGCCTGGGCGAGCTGGCGGCGGTGGGCTGGTAGCGCACGGGCTGCAGCAGATCGCGTCGAGCCATGGCGCGATGCACGCTGGACGCCGAGCCCAGGTTCCAGCCCTCGTAGCGGCCCATCGCCCAGATCTTGCGATGCCCCCACGCCGGATACTGCTGGGCCAGCTTGTCCACCAGCGGCTCGATGCGGCCCACCACCGGCGTGGGCCACGGCCCCTTTGCCAGATCGCCTCTGCGGTGCCTGGCCAGCCGGTAGCAGTAGGTGCGCCTGGACACCCCGATGAGGCCAGCGAACCTCGACACCCTCATGGAGGCGTCGGAGCGGATCACCTCGAGGACCTCAAAGGGGGGAGGTTCTGTGCCCCCTTCTGCCACACCGGCAGTTGCACGTGCGCCTCGCCCAAAGCGGCCTTGAGTTCCTCGTTCTCGGCCTCCAGCTCGCCGTCGCGAGCCGACCGGCGCTTGCCGCCTCCGGCGAGGCCCGCCCGACCGGCCTCCAAGAACGCGTTCTTCCAGTTATGCACCGTCTGCTCAGCCACACCAGCACGGCGGGCGGCCTCCGCCACCGACACCTCACCACGCAGCACAGACAACACAACCTGCAGCTTCCGCTCAGGGCTCCTCTTCGACGGATGTGCAATGGTTCTGAGTTCGTGTCCGGTTTTGGGTCGCTGATTACGCAGTATCGGGGTGCGAGCATGGCGCTGTGAGAGGAGCGTCAGATGACTGATGTGTCGAAGTCCCGGGAGCGTGGCGGCCGCCGCAGGAGGCGGTTGTCGGTGAGGGCCTTGTCGAGGCGCCGCACGTCGGCGAGGAGTTCGCGGGCGATCTGCTTGCGTTCGGCTTCGACGCCGTCGCGGGGACGGACCTTGTTGAGCAGGCCGGCGGCTTGCTGGGCGCTCAACTGGACCGGCGCGCCGCCGGCGATCAGGTCGCGCAGGTGGCGGTGCAGTCGGTTGATGCTTCGGCGCCTTTGCTTGGTCAGCTCGTGGCGCCGGTCAGAGAGCAACCGGAGCACGCGGTGGTGATCATCCGCTGCGACGCGGGGAAGATCGGGGCGCTGGGCGGCGACGATCGCGACCGCGCGGGCGTCGAGGCGGTCGGTCTTGCGGCCGTGGCCTGTCTCGAGGGTCCGCACCCGCGCCGAGAGGGTCGCGGGCACGTCGACGACATGCTCGCCAGCAGCGACGAGTTGTTGCGCGAGCAGCTGGCCCAACCCGCGGGCGCCTTCGACAGCCCAGCGCCGCTCGGGCCACGCCTCGGCCCATCGCAACAGCTCCTCGGTCGTCGAGCGGGCTGCTCGCAGCCGGATCGTCGCGACTTCGCCCAGATCGGGACCGATCGCCGTCGCTGTGTGGGAAGCCTTGTGTGGATCAATGCCGATAACGGCAGTCATGGGTCGCTCCTTGCGGTTGCCGGATAACGGGTTCCGCGGCGGGCAACCTGAATTCAGGAAACGATGCACGCCTCTATTGAGCCACGCCGCAGCGGGCGGCGACCGGCTGGGCACGCTATGAGTGAGCCACACCGAGGTGGGCAAGAAGCGTGTGAGCCCAACCGGTCACCGACCTCGCACCCTAAGCCTGGATCCACCGTCGGGGTGGGGTGTGTTGGGGTTGGGGGTGCGCGGGAGTGCCTCGCTGACCTGGGAGAATGGCCGTGTAAGTGAGCGGCTGTTGGCCCAGATCAGGATGCACTTCCTGTGAGTGAAGTATCGCGCAGTATTGACCGGTTGGCGGTGGTCTTCGACGACGAGTCGTTGGTCGCTGATGCGGGTTTGTTGGTGGCGGCGATGTTGCTGAGCCGGTTGGGTGTGGCGGCGGTGGTGGATCGTGTGGTGCGCCTGGGGCGACGCCCCGGTGGGGCGCGTCCGGGTCGCAAGGTGGTGACGTTGGTGGCGGCGATGTTGGTCGGTGCGACGCATATCGATCATGTGGATCGGTTGCGTGCGGGGGCGACGCGCCGGGTGTTGGGGTTCAAGGTGATGGCGCCGTCGACGTTGGGGACGTTCCTGCGCTCCTTCACGTGGGGTCACGTCCGCCAGTTGGACAAAGCGGCCGGTGAGGTGCTCGCGCGGGCGTGGTTGGTTGGCGGCGGCCCCGGGGACGGTCCGATGACCATCGACGTGGACTCGACGATCTGTGAAGTGGTCGGCAAGGCCAAAGCCGGCGCCGCCTACGGTCACACCGCCGAGTTGGGTTATCACCCGTTGGTGGCGACCCGCGCCGAGACCGGCGAGATACTCCACAGTCGCCTGCGCCGCGGGTCCTCTCAGAGCGGCCAGGTCCATTTCGTCGCCGAAATCGTCGGCCGCGCCCGGCGCGCCGGCGCTGCGGGTGCGCTGACAGTGCGCGCCGACGCGGGGTTCTGGTCCTATGACCTCTTGGACCGTCTCGATCGTCTCGGTGTGCGCTGGTCGATCACGATGCCGCTGTATGGCCACGTCAAAGCCGCCATCAGCAGCATTCCCGACGCCGACTGGACGCCGATCAGCTATCCCGCCGGCGGCGAAGCGCACGTGGCGGAGACCACCCTCGTCGCCGGCGTCCGCGGCGAACAACGCAAGCTGCGCCTCGTCGTGCGCCGCAGCCGCCTCACCGACGAAACCCAGGGCGCGCTGTGGCCGGACTGGCGCTATCACGCCTTCATCACCAGCCGAGACGACCTCGACACCGTCGCCGCCGACGTGTTCCACCGCCAACACGCCACCGTCGAACTGGCCATCCGCGACCTAAAAACCAGCACCGGACTGGCGCACTGCCCCTCGGGCAACTTCTTCGCGAACGCCGCCTGGCTGACCTGCGCCACCTTGGCCCACAACCTCTACCGCTGGATCAACCACCACACCCCCAACCGCCGCAGCGGCCGACTCACCGCCGGGCGAACCGTCCGCAATCAACTCCTCGCCCTCCCCGGACGCATCGTCAACCACAGCGGACGCACCATCTTGCGCCTACCCGCCCACTGGCCCTGGGCACCCACCTTCCACACCACCGTGACCAACATCCGCAACCTCCCCCAACTCTGCTAACCACCGCCGGTCTCCCCGATCTCAACGGCCCCCAACCGTCCCTGCGCGCCCCAAACCCGCCCACACCCACGATCACACACCCGCCACCGGCGCCGCCGACCACACCGCCGACCACACCGCCGACCAAACAACGCCCTGAGCTTCCCCCCAACGCCCAGCGAACCCCCGCCGCCACCACTCAACCCCCACCAAAACCCGAAACGGTGGATCCAGGCTAAGCCCCCGTCGGGACCGAGATGCTGACCCCATTTCAACAAGTCAGAAGCGTGATTCCACGGTGTGGATCTCGGCGCCTGGTGCGCACCACTGGGCCATTCTGCCATTAGCGCGACGGCTCAGGAAAGGACAACAGGACATGGCCGTGATCGGAGTTGATTCACACAAGGACACCCTGGTGGGGTGTCTTGTTGACGAGGCGGGACGCCCGGTGGCGTGTCGCAGTATCGCGAACACGCCAGCGGGGCATCGCCGGCTGGTCGCTTGGGCGAAGACCAGCGCCGTGGCGCGTGTCGCCATCGAGGGTGCCGGCAGCTACGGCCGTCCCGCGGCGCTGGCTCTCGTGGACGCTGATGTGGCGGTGGTGGAGGTGCCGCCGCAGATGACCGCACGCGCACGGCGCGGCCAGCGCACCGCCACCAAGTGCGATGAGACCGACGCGCTGCTGGTCGCCCGCATTGGCGCCCGCGACGCCGACTTGGCGCCGCCGCGGCCCGCCGGGCCGATCGAGGAGCTGCGCTGCGTTGTCGTCTACCGCCGTGAACTGGTGAAATCTCGCACCGCCCACGTCAACCGGCTGCACGCTGACCTGCAACAGATCCGCTGCGGCTACCACCGCACGATCGGTTCTTTGACCTCTGCGCGGGCTCTGGGGCGGGTGACGCGTCTCCTCGCCGGCGACACGTCCGCGGCCGCCAACGTGGCGCGTGGGCGCGTTCGACAGATCCGCGAACTGAACCGCCAGATCGCAGACCTCACCGGCGAGATCGCCGCCGGCGTGGCCGCCAGCGGATCGACGCTCACAGAGATCCGCGGCGTCGGCGCGCTCGTCGCAGCTGACGTCCTCGTCGAGGTCGGCGACGCGGCCCGGTTCGCCACCAAAGCCCGCTTCGCCATGGCCAACGGCACTGCCCCCCTCGCGGCGAGCAGCGGGCGCATCGTCCGCCACCGTCACAACCCCGGCGGCAATCGCCAACTCAACCGCGCCATCCACACCGTCGCCCTCACCCAGATCGCCCGCCCCGACACCGAAGGACGGCGCCTCTACGACGCCCACCTCGCCCGCGGCAAAACCAAACGAGAAGCACTCCGAGCCCTCAAACGGCGCATCTCCGACCGCATCTGGGTCCACCTCCAACACGACACCACCCAACCAGAACTCGCCCATGCTTGACATAGGAGCTCATTGTCCAGCAGCCCTACGTGCGCCGCCGATGACGTACTCAGCCCTCCCCTAGCTGCGCTCGAGGCGCCAGGGGCGGTCGGATGTGACCCAGAGCCGGTTGCGGGGGCCGGGTGCGTCCATGTCGCCGGTCTCGAAGCCGGCGTCGCCCTCCCAGAGCGCCAATTCCTCTCCCTGAGGGGTCTTGGCCAAGCGCGTCATATAGAAGGGCGGCTGCCGGTCCTGCGCCGCCGCCAGGGCGGCTGTCACCGTGGCGAAGGGGCAAAGGTCACGCAGCGTGACGTACGTGGGGGGCAGGAACCAGGAACTCCCCGACTCGTCGTGGCGGCGGATCGCTTCGCTGGGTGAAAGCCAGACGTGCTCGGCGATCTCGCCGCCGTCGACGCGCACTGCCTCCGCGGTGGCCGGCGCCAGGAAGAACCAGGTGGTCAGCTGGTGCGGGAACTTCGGCGGTGGCGACCAGTGCGAGAAGCGCACGAGGCTCTTCGGATCCACCTGCAGGCCGGCCTCCTCCGCGGCCTCCCGTACGGCAGCGTGCCGCGCCGCCGCATAGGTATCGCCGGTGCCGTCGCCGTCGGGGTGGTCGGCGGGGTCTACACGGCCGCCGGGGAAGACCCACATCCCGCCCATGACCCGCAGGTCCGGGTTGCGCCGCATGAGCAACGTCTCGATCCCCGCCGGCGCTTGGCGCAGCAGCACCACGGTGGCGGCCGGCTGCGGTGGGAACGCCGCGCCACGGGCGTAGTCGGCCAGCCACCGTTCGTACCGTTCGCTCGGAGTGTTCATCGACGTCTTTCGGGTATCCGCTGGGGCGGATGTGGGGGTCGGCCAGGGGAGCGTGGCGAAGCCTGCGGCGCGGGAGGCGGCATTTGCGATGCTACGGCCCCCGCGGACGGCCCGGGGGACCCCCGCCGAGCGCTCGCGTTGTGCGTTTCTGCCACCGGTGTGCGGCACCGATGAAACCCCGAGTTTCGGTCGGAGCTCGGTGGTCGCGGTGAGCGGGTGTTTTCCCTGGTGAGAGCCAGTGCTACTTGCCGAATTTCTTTCCGATCATACGTTGTTTTCAGTTGCAATAATGATTGATACCTGCTATAGTTACACGTATGGAATTCGACGCTCTGACAGACCGGAACCCGCCTTGCGGGGCGTGCGGTTGCGGGCGCGGCGGGGCGTGCGGCGGTTTGCCGGAGCCGAGGCGTTTGGACGGCAGCGAGCTGTTGGCGCGTTTCGTGGAGGTCGGTCGGGCGCGGGATCGGATGAACGGGTTGTTCGCGCAGATGGCCGGCGAGTTGGTGCGCCGCGACGGCCGCGAGGCCACCGCCTGGATGATGCGGGAGTACCTGCGGGTCTCTGGTTTCCAGGCGCGCCGCGACGCCGCGTTGGCGGGTGATCTCGTGGAGCACGATCTGGGTGAGACGGTGGCGGCGATGTGTGCGGGGGAGATCACCACCGGTCATGGCCGCCTGGTCGCCACCGCGGCGCCCAAGTCGCGGGGCATGAACGAGGCGGAACTGTTGAGCCTGTCGCGGGACTACGCGGTGGACACCTGCGGGCGCGCCGCGCGGACCTACGAGAGCCTGCAGACCCATCCCGACGAGGTCGCCGCCGCCGACGAGCCGGGCGACGAGACGTACCGTGCCCAGCGCGCCGAGCGGCGGGCGTCGCTGCGCCAGAACGCCGACGGGATGTGGGAACTCTCCGCGCGGTTCGACTATCTCACCGGGCGGCGCTTCAGCCAGACGTTGCACGCCATGATCGCATCGCTGCGCCAAGAACCAGGCGACGCGTCACGCAGCTACCCCCAACGCGCCGCCGACGCGCTCGCCCAACTCGTCACCGGCGACGGCAACCACCTACGGCCCGCCACCAACCTCCTCCTCATCGCCGACTACGACGTCGTTGCCGGCCAGTTGGCCAACCCTCGCCTCGACGACGGCACCCCGCTGCCCGCCGACCTGCTCGCCGAACTCGCCACCAACGCCAAAGTCCTCCCGGCGGTCTTCGACGCCACCTGGTCCAAGCTCGCCTTGGGCACCAGCCGGCGCAACGCCAGCGACGCCCAAAAACTCGTCCTCGCCGCCCGCGACGGCGGCTGCATCTCCTGCCGAGCCCACACCGAAACCACCCACGCCCACCACATCGCCTACTGGTCCCACGACGGCCCCACCGACATACCCAACCTCGCCAACCTCTGCCCCCGCTGCCACGACCTCATCCACGACCACAACTGGCAGATCCACACCCCGCCAGACGGCCACCCCAAACTCCAACCCCCCACACACCTCCGCCTCCCACCCGACACCCCGACCCCGGCCCGTCCCGACCGGACCACCCAGGAACGACCCCCCGAACACCTACGCCTACCCCCCAACCCGCCGGCCGACACCAACCCCATACTCCGAACCTGACGCGAAACGCCACCGGGCTCTCGCTCCACCGCGATAGACGGCGGGTGAACCCCCGTCGACGTACCGACGACAGGAACGTCTCGGTCGACCGACTCGAACCAGTCGAAGAACTCTGGCACGACCTAGCGAATGATCCGGATACCGGCATCCTTTTTGCTGATGAGATCGCAGAGTTTCTCACCGCCGGTCCATGTCTTGCCACAGGCCCGCGGCTTCTCGATCAGCGCCGCCGGAGCCGGCTAGTCGTCGGGAGGTAGGTGGCTCTTGGGTCGGCGGCGCAGCGGGTCGCGGCGCAACTCAAAGGACGCGAGCCGGTTGCTGATCGGCCTCATCAGCGTGAGGACCGCCAGTGCCAGCGCGCCGGCGACCGCGCCGACGAAGAACAGACCGGCCCCGGCCGCCATCCCGAGGCCGGCTGCAGTCCAGATCGATGCGGCAGTGGTCAGCCCGCGAGCCCCGGCCTTGAGTTGCAGGATCGCTCCGGCCCCGAGGAACCCGATGCCCGACACGATCTGAGCTCCGACCCGTGAGGGATCGCCGCCGCTGAAACCTTCCGATGAGACGATGGTGAACAGCGCGGCGGCGAGCGCGATGAGGACGTGGGTTCGGAAGCCTGCCCGGTGCTGGCGGTAGCCGCGTTCGAGTCCGACGAGGGCGCCAAATCCGACGGCGGCGCCGAGCCTTATGGCGATGTCCGCCTCGGCCAGTGGTTCCATCGACCTATCCGGACCCGGGACTTTCTCCTGGGCCGGGCACCGTTCGGGTGTCGACGGGCTCGTCGCCTGCGGTGGCGACCGCGGCAGACGGTCCGGCCGCGGCACCCCGGCTGAGCGGGGGAATGGTGTAGTCGACCACGACGCCGAGGTGGTCGCTGGGGTATCCGTCGCGCTGACCGCCGATCGTCCAGGCGTGGGTGGCGGCGAGAGTCTCCCCCCGCAACATCTGATAGTCGAGGGTGTAGTCGAACGTGTCCGGGCCCCCGGCGAGACCCTGATGGGCACGCCGGTAGTGCGCCGGCTCGGCATCGCCCAGCAACGGGTTCGCATCGACGATCGTGGCCCGTGACCCGAGGCGAGGGCGCCGGCGCCACGCATCGGCCCAACCGCACGCCGCGAGATGTCGATACTCAGGACTGTCGGGCAACAGGTTCAGATCGCCGCACAGCAGCACGTGGTCACCGTCGAGGTCGGCAGCGGCCGTGCTGAGGGCGGAGATCTCATCGATCCGTGCCGCCACCGAGGGCAACGGCGAGTCGGACCCGTAGGGCGGGTCGGCGGCGCCGAGACCCGCCGCTGGCGTGTACATGAGATGGGCGCTGATGATCCAGACCGTGCCGAGCGGTGTGTCGATCAGCGCTGCTGCGGCGGACCTGGTGGGTTTGGCCGCGTCCATCCCGAGTGCACGTGCCTCTACGACGGGGTAACGGCTCGCTACCGCGCAGCCGATCTCGTCGGCGGGTGGCGGGAATCCCGAAGGAACCCAGTAGCTGCTGAGCCCGAGACGTTCGGCCAGAACGTGATGCGTGTCGGCAAGGGCCTCCTGGGTGCACACGACGTGGGCGTCCGGCCTCGCCAGGACATCGGTCAGGCGGTCGAGGCGTCGGGCGAGGTCGCGGTACAGAACGTTCCAGCTCACCACGCGCAGCCGAGGGGCGTCGGTCGACTGCGGAGTGCTGCCGTCCGTCACGGTCCCGCCGTGGGCAGGTGCACTCGCACGTAGCTGCGATCGTCCGGACCGTTCGATCCGGGTTTCCAGCTCTTGGCCATGCGAGCGAGTTCGTCGATGCAGGCGGGGTCGCGGTCCAGAATGCGGAGCAGATGCCTCTCCGCTGCGGCGAGGTCACGCCCGAAGGACGGGTAGCCGTCGGACATGAGGGTGACGTCCGCGGCGCCGGCGCCGAGCCGGAAAGTCTCGATGAAGTCTCCCGGGACGGCGGTGCCGTTCAGCACGCCGTAGCCATAGGAGCCGGTGTGGTTGGCGAGCCGGCGCTGCGCGTCTATGAGGGGTCCGGTCGCCAGACGCCCCGGGTCGTGGACGCGCAGATCGTTAACGGTGGCACCTGCGGCGAGAGCGGCGTGGTTGATCGCCGCCCGGTATGAGGCGTTCGCCTGATCCACCGCCTTGTCGCCGAAGTGTTCGGCGGTACCGATGCGGAGGTGGCAGTCACCGATGCGCCAGATCTCGCGGTGGTGAACGGACAGGCACACGATGGACGCCCCGAAGAGGACATCGCCGTGGTTCCGGCTATCAGGCTCGAGGGCCGCGGTGTAGAGCCGGACGGCGTCGCCTGCTGTTGCCTCCGGCGGGAGCGAGAGGGTTGCGGCGGCGATACGTGCCGCGGCGACCCGGCCCGGCGGTTCGGTACATGCGCCGTCGTTGCCCAGACCAGCTGTCATTCCGTCGATCACGGCGACGTGGCTGTCGGTCAGAACGATCGCGTCCTCACACGTCGTGGCGTCGTCCTTGGGGATAACGCTCGCATCCAGCAGGTGATAGCCCGGCACGCTGCGGCGGTCGATGCATACAACGGGGTCCACGCCGATCACGTCCCACCTCCACGCCACAGGAGGCACCCGTCGTCGACGTCGAAGAGTTCGACGGCCGCCCACGGAGCGCGGAGCCGGAGCCGCGTACCGATGCGAGGAGGTTCCTCACCGCTCACCCTGACCCTGATGAGGTTGTCCGTGTCGGGCGAGCCACGCACGACGGGCGCCACCTCGAGCAGCGTCTCCGACCCGAGCGGTTCCGCCAGGTCCACCTCCACCTCGATGCTGAGTTCCCCGGAGCCGTCGGGGGTGCCGGGCGCGACGAGACGGGCGGCGTCAGGTCTGATCGCCACCGAGACCGCACCGGAGCGCGCCGGGGCGCCGGCAAGGCCGAACGTGGAGTCGCCCACGACGAGCTGTCCGTCGGCAACCGAGCCGGCGATGAGGCTGCGCGGCGGCGAGCCGACGAATGATGCGACGAACGCGCTTGCAGGGGATCGGTAAAGGTCGATCGGCGCGGCGATCTGTTCGATCTCGCCGAGTCGCATCACGACGACACGGTCGGCCATCGTGAGGGCCTCGGCCTGGTCGTGGGTCACGTAGATCGTCGTCACGCCGGCCGTCCGTTGCAGCCGCCGGATCTCCTTGCGGGTCTGGTCTCGCAGGCGGGCGTCGAGGTTCGAGAGCGGCTCGTCCATGAGCAGTACGGCCGGGCGGCGCACCAGGGCGCGGGCCATGGCGACACGCTGCTGCTGGCCCCCGGACAGCTCGCCCGGTTTGCGGGACAGGAGTTCGTCGATCTCGAGGAGTCCGGCGACCTCGCTGATCCGTTGCGTGATCTCACTCTTGGGGTGCTTCCGGATGCGCAGCGGGAATGCCATGTTCTCTGCCACCGTCATCTGGGGGTACAGCGCGTAGTTCTGGAACACCATGGCGATGTCGCGCTGCTTGCCCGGTACGTCGTTGACGACCCGGCCGTCGATGGCAACCGTGCCGGCGGTCGGTTTCTCAAGTCCGGCCACGATGCGCAGCAGGGTCGACTTGCCGCATCCCGACGGCCCCAGGAGGACGACGAACTCGCCGTCGTCGACGCTGAGGGATACCCCATCGAGCGCTGTGACGTCGCCGCCGAACACCTTGCCGATCCCGCTGAGTTCGACGCCGGCCATGTCCCCTCACCTCCCCGCCGTCAGGGTGAAACCGCTCATGTAGCGCTTCTGGAGTATCAGGAAGACGATCATCGGCGGGATCGTGGCTACCAGGGCGGCGACGAGGACGGCTCCAGGAACCGGCACGGCGCCGAGGGCGTCGTTGGCGAGGTCGATGCGACGGATGCCGGCCTGCACGACCTGCTTGTCGGGGTTCTGCACGACGAGCAGCGGCCACAGGTAGAGGTTCCAACCGGCGAGGAACATGACCATGAACAGCGACGCGATCGTGTTCCAGCTCATCGGGATCAGGACCCGGAACAGGAACCGCAGCGGCCCGGCGCCATCGAGTTGGGCGCTCTCGGCGATGGAGCGGGGGATGCGTAGGAAGTGCTGGCGGAAGATGAACACGCCCGCCGCCGTCGCCATGGCGGGCACGATGACGGCGGGGTAGCCCTCCAGGCCGAGCGTCCCGGTGACGAGGCGGAACAGACCGATGATCAGAACGTCCTGCGGTAGCAGGAGCGTTGCCATGATGACCGCGAAGATCGTCGTCTTGAACGGGATGTCGAAGTAGACGAGCGCAACAGCACCCAGAAGCCCGAGGATCACCTTGGCGGAGGCGATGACGGTGGCTAGGAACAGACTGTTCAGCATGAATCGAATGAGGTTCTCGTCGAGGGCCACTTGCAGGTTGTGGGCCAGCCCGCTGCCCGGCGCCAACTCCCGCGCGAAGAAGTCCTCCGCTCCCTGCGTCGCGCCGGTGATGGCGTAGTACAGCGGGAAGCCCAGCAGGACGACAGCGCCGAGTAGGGCCGCGTGCGTGCCCATCCCGGCCCGTCTGTGGAACGTCAGAGCGCTCACGACGCGTAGGTGATCCGGCGGTCGGAGATCCGAAACTGGGTGATGCCGACCGCGGCGGCGATGATCAACAGCACGATGCTCTGGGCCGCCGCCCGCCCGAGGTCCTTGGCAAGGATCCCCTGGTCGTAGATGTTGTAGATCAGGTTCTCGGTACCGACGACGGGGCCCTCGCTCGTCTGGTTCTGGATGATGCCGAAGGTGTCGAAGAGCGAGAACACGGTGTTCAGGAAGACCAGGAACAGCACGATCGGGGCAATCGACGGCATGACCACGTGGCGGAACTGTGCCCACCGTCCCGCCCCGTCCAACTCGGCGGCGTCGAGCAGATGGGAAGGGACGTTCTGCAGGGCCGCGACGTAGAACAGGATGTTGAAACCGATGACGTTCCAGGAGGCGGTGAGGGCAATCGCCACGAGCCCGAGCCCGCTGTCGAGCAGGAACTCCGGCCCGTCGATTCCGGCGACGCCGAGGCCCTTGTCGATGAGGCCGCCGGGCGTCGTGAACATGGCCCGCATGATGATGGCCGAGGCCACCGGGGAGAGGATGAACGGCCAGATCAGTAGCGCCCGGTAGATCCCTGCGCCGCGGAACCGCCGGAATGCGAACCAGCTGATCGCCAGCGCCGCCACGTTGGTCAGGACCACGATCAGTACCGTCAGCAGCAGCGACCGGAACAGCACGCCGGAGAACTCCGCCCTGTCCACCCGGAAGAGGCTCCCGTCGCTCAGGATGTGGTAGTCGGCGCCGCCGGCCCGGCCAACGATCAGCTCCGAGTAGTTGGACAGGCAGGCAGGTGCCGTCCTGTCGATGCCGAGGCGGGCGACCTGCGTCCCGGTGCGAAGGAGCTGCGCCGCGGGGGTGTACGTGAACACGAAGACGTGCACGAGCGTCGGCAGTAGGAGCAGGACCGGCACGATCCGGGGGCTGCCGAAGTAGCCGCGCCCCTCGTCGACGATGCCGGGCGAGGCATTGCCGAACCGGCGGGACAGCGCGCCCCCTGCGTACAGCAACCCGGAACCGAACAGCACACCACCGATGGCGGCGACCGCGTAGGTCCCGTTGACGGTCTGCGTGGCGCCCAGGACGTGGATGGCTGCGGTGTCGTGGAAGTCGCTGTCGGTGACGCAGTAGCCGGTGGTGCCGGCGAGCAGGTGCAGTCCTCCCGCGCCACAGGCGGCTCCCACCGCGGCGCGCACCCCCCGTCGCCTGTCGGGCCACGCCCGCAGGGCGACGCCCGCGACGACCGCGGCACACGTGATCGTCATCGCGACAAGCGCCATCGGTGGCTCCTGTGTGTGTTGGCCCGGACGCCAATCCTGGCAGCCGCTCGCACACTCTTCCGGTCGTCGGGTGCACCGGCCCCTGGGTGCGCTCCCGGCCACTCGACGCCCGGTCGGAGGGGAGGCGGGCCGGGCGTCGAGAGCCTGAAGGGGGTTGCGTGCAGGGGAGGATCGGGTGTGGTGTCGCCTATCCGTCGACGAGGAGGTTGTACTCCTCGATGAGGGAGTTGATCTCGGCGTTGGCGGCATCGAGCGCTTCGACGAGGTCACCGCCGTTGTTGATCACGCCGACGATGGCGTTCTCGTAGATGCCGCGGTAGTCGCGGAAGCTGCCGAACAGCGCCCCCGAGTTGGACGGGGTCGTGCCTTCGACGAGCGAGAAGGCCTCGGTCAGTGCCCGCCGCCACGGCTTCGCGTCGTAGAAGCCCTCGTCCTCGAGGATCCGGTCGGCCGCGGGGGTGATGGGAACGTACCCCTGGACTCGGGTGAGTTCGGCGGCCTGCTCGGGCTGCACCATGAAGAACAGGAACTGCAGCGCGGCCTCCTCCACCGCCGGGTCGAGGCCGTCGGTCAGGTAGATCGTCGAGCCGCCCAACGTCTGTCCCTGGTTCGGGCCGTCGGGCGCAAGGAAGGGCGCCGCGCCGAGAGTGAACCCGTTGTCGGCGGCCGAGCCTTCGAAGAGCCCGAAGGCACCCGAGGACAGCGGGAAGAAGGCCAGGTTGGAACTCCCGAATCGCCCCACGGCGGCACCGAAGTCGCCGTAGGCGGGGAAGTCCCCCGAGGCTGCGCTGTCGACCCAGAACCGGCTCGCCGCCAGAGCCGCGGGACTGGTCAGGCTGATCTCGGTCGCCCGACCCTCCCGGCCGTTGCCGTTGTTGACCAGCAGCGCTCCCTGTTGCACCATCGCCATCTCGAGCCACCACGACGAGGTGGGCCACCAGAAGCAGTCCACGTCCTCGAGGCTCGCACGGATGGTCGCGCAGGCTGCCGTCATCTCGCTGAAGGTGCGCGGGATCGACTCCATGTCGTTCACGCCCGAGGCGATGCCCGCCGCTGCGAGGAGGTCCATGTTGGCGAACGTCAGTGCCGTGGAGGCGTTCCACGGGAGCGAGTAGTACTCGCCGTCGGCAAGGTAGTAGTTGGCGACGCCGTCGAGCATCTCGTCGAGGTTGACGGGAACGCCGCCGATGTCCGAGCGCCCCGCCACCGCGTCGGCAATGGGCTTGAAGTAGCCCGTATCACGCGCCTGCTGGGTCAAGACCTCGAAGAGATTCAGGATCGCCGGCTCGTTGCCCTGCTCCTCGGCCAGCACATAGCTGTCGAAGACGGCGTCGTAGCTGTCGAAGGTCCGGAGATCGATCGTGACGTGCGGGTAGGCCGCCTCGAAGTCGGCGATCACGCCGTCGATGAAGTCGCCGAGGAACTCAGCGGCGTACATCTCCACGGTCACCGGCACCGGCGGTTCGTCGGCGGGTGGTGGCGGTGGTGGCGGTTCGTCGGTTGGCGCCGGTGGCGGCGGTTCTTCCGCTGCCGGCTCGTCGGCAAGCTCTGCCGCAGGCGCCGGCGGTGGGGACGGCTGTTCGGTTTCCGCCTCATCGGCGGGCGCTGCCGCGGGCGCCGGTGGTGGGGGCGGTTCGTCGGTTGTCGAGGCGTCACCGTCGCCGCCGCACGCTGCGGCGATGACGGTGAACGCGATCAGTACGGCAAGCAGGCGCCGGAGCCCTACTCGATGTCGTGCGGATGTCATCGTGTCCTCTCTTCCTCAAGGCTTCAATGTATAGCCCTCACTAAGGTCTAGATGGAATATATACCATGATTCATATGATGTCTAGCCACGTATCGCAATTGATATAAACCAAGTCGATAGAAAGATTGGACCCCTGTTGGTCGGGCCGATGCCGGCCGGTAACATTAAATGAATCCGGTACGATGTGTTGGCAGCATGAGTCGAAGAGGAGACGGGCATGGGAACAGCGTCCGAGCGCGCCGAGGTGGCCCTGCGGGACATGATCGCATCGGGCCGTTTCTCCTCCGGTGACCGGCTGCCGCGGGAGGACGATCTGGCATCGGAGATCGGCGTGTCCAAGGGCACCCTGCGCAGCGCTGTAGCCACCTTGGCGGGCGCCGGGGTGCTGCGGGTTCGCCAGGGCGACGGTACCTACGTCAGCGAACTCGATGCCGAACTCCTCCTCCGGCCCCTTGCCGTAGCGATGCCCCTACTCAACGATCAGTCCATCGCCGAGCTTCACCAGTTCCGCACGCTCGTTGAGCCGGGAGCGGTGGCCTACGCGGTGCCGAACTTCGACGACGACATCGACGCCCGGCTGACCGAACTCGTGGAGGCGATGGAGAGCGAGACGGCCGATGCCGAGGCGTACATGGATCTCGACGACGCATTCCACGCGCTGCTGCTCGGAGCGCTGGGCAATCGGGTTATGAGTGAGTTGATGCGGCTGGTTTCCGTCCAGGCGCGTCGCGCACGCATCTGGCGTGTCGAGACCGATCCCGACGCGCTGGCGACCGCCAACCTCGACCATCGCACGATTCTCAATGCCGTGCTCGAACGGGATGTCGAGGCGACGCGCGCTGCTCTGCACCTGCACCTCCGAGACGGCGAACGCTGGCTGCGGCTGGCGATGCAGCACGTTCCCGGCCACCGGTTGGGTGTCGGCAGCGGCTAGTTGCCGAGCAGTCCGTAGTCGACGCAGACGCCGAGGTGGTCGCTCGGCCACACTGCCGCGCCGCCGGCCGTGGGCCGCCCGAACGTCCAGGCAAGCCCGGCGCGCAGGCGCCCCCCCGCCACGAACTGGTAGTCGAGGCAGAACCCCGGATCGTCGAGTTCGACGTTCACGCCGCGGGCTGCGAGCCGGTAGCGGGCCATCTCCGTGGCAACATACGGGCAGTCCGACGGGGTCGTGATCCGCGAGCCCAGCCGGGGACGCGTCCGCCAGACATCCACGAAGCCCGCGTCCACGACGGCCCGGTACTCCGCCGAGTCGGGGAGGAAGGCGAAGTCGCCGGCCACGACCGCGGGCTCACCGAGTTGGTCGACGAATGTCCGCAGGTCTGCAATCTGGGCGCGCCGCGACGCCACGTCGCTGGATTCCGGCTGCAGGAGGTCCAGCGCGACCTCGCCCGCATCGGGCGTCCGGGTCAGGTGCACCGAGACAACCCAGACGGCCTCGTTGTGGATCTGCAACCTGGCTGCGACCGCCACGCGCCGCATGTCCTCCGCCTTGACCATCGGCAGCCAGCGGTGCGCCCGATCTGCGATCTCCCCCCGTACCAGCACGGCGTTGCCCATCTCTGTGCCGCCGCGCCCGAGCGGGGCACCCGCATAGTGGGAATCCATGTCCAGATCCGACGCGAGCATGGCGACCTGATCCGGCGAGCACTCCTGGAGGGCGACCACATCGGCCCCGACGTTCTCGAGGTGCTCTCGCACCATCGGTAGTCGAGCCTCCGGCGACGCGAACCGCCACATCACGTTCCAGTTCGCGATGCGAACCCCAGGCGGTGTCTGCGACGACACGTCCGAAGCAACTCCGTTAGGAGGCATGGGCCCGCTGGCGGATCTCGGTGAGGGTGGTGCTGGGGAGGACGGCCTCGGGGTCGACTCGTAGTTCCAGCACGGCCGGTACGCCTGCGGCCAGCGCCTCCTCGAAGGCTCCGGCGAAGTCCTCGGTGCGCTCCACGATGGCGCCGAAGGCTCCGAACGCCCGGGCGTAGGCGGCGAAGTCGGGGTTGGTGAGGTCCGAGCCGCTCGGGCGGTCGGGGTAGGTGCGCTCCTGGTACATCCGGATCGTGGCGAACATGCCGTTGTTGACCACGACGACGACGATCGGAGCCTCGTAGCGGACGGCTGTGGCCAACTCCTGGGCGGTCATGAGGAAGTCCCCGTCGCCGGAGAAGGCCACGACCGGCGCCTCGGGGGCGTGCAGTTTGGCGGCCACTGCGGCCGGCACGGCGTAGCCCATTGCCCCGCTCTGGGGCCCCAGTTGTGTGCCGTACTGCTTGAACCTGTAGTAGCGCTGCGGCCACAGCGAGAAGTTGCCGGCGCCGTTGGTGAGGATCGACTCGGGGGGCAGCCGCCGGTCGAGGTAGGCGATGACCTCACCGAAGTTCAGCGCGCCCGGCGCCGGTGGCGGCGGCAGCGTTGCCTCGTAGTCGGCGCGGGTTGCCGCGGTCCATTCCCGCCACGGCGCCGGGTCCAGCGGCGCGGCCGCCTCCAGGGCCGCCACCATCTCGACGGCGCCCGCGTGGATGGCCAGCTGTGGCTTGTAGACGCTCCCCAACTCGGCGGCGTCGGCGTGGGCGTGCACGAGTGTCTGGCGGGGGATCGGCGGCTCCAGCAGGGTGTAGCCACGGGTCGTGGTGTCGCCGAGGCGCGTCCCGATGGCCACGATCAGGTCGGCGTCGGCGATGCGCCTCGCCAGGCCGGCCGCAGTGCCCACCCCGGCGTAGCCCACGTAACTCGGCGAGTTGTTGTCCAGGTAGTCCTGGCGCCTGAACGACACGGCAACCGGGAGGTGGTTGCGCTCGGCCCAGGCCGCAAGTGCGTGTCCGGCGGCCGAACTCCAGGTGCCGCCACCGACGATCACCAGAGGCCGGGACGACGCCGCCACCACGGCGAGCAACTCCGCCACCTCCTCCGGCGAGGGCGACGGTCGCTGCGGCGGGGGAGCGACAGGGGCGTCGGCCACCGACACCTCCGCGGCGAGGGTGTCCTCCGGCAGCGAGACCACCACCGGCCCCGGGCGACCCTCACGCGCCACCCGGGCGGCGTCGGCTGTGATCGCACTCAGATGTTCGGGCCGATCCACCTCCACCGCCCACTTCGCCAGCGGAGCGAAGAAGGCCTCGAAATCCACCTCCTGGAAGGCGCGGCGCCCCCGGTGGGCGGTCGGCACCTGACCGACGAACAGGAGCAGCGGCGCACCGCTCATGGCGGCGTTGTGCACCGCCACCGAGGCGTGCGTTGCCCCGGGACCCCGCGTGACGAAAGCAACGCCCAGGTCGCCGCGCAGCCGGGCGTGCGCCTCGGCCATGATTGCCGCCCCCGACTCGTGGCGGCACACCACGAGTCGGATGGCCGGCTCATCGTGGAGGGCGTCGAGCACGGCCAGGAAGCTCTCGCCAGGCACCGTGTAGATGACGTCGACGCCGTGGCGGCGCAACTGGTCCACCAAAACCCGCCCGCCGTGGCGCGTTGGCAGGTCGGATCCGGTCATGTCGGCGGCTCGTCGGGCGTCGGGCGCCGGTCTGCTCCTCCGACGCATGCTTGCGAAGAGTCGTCACAGACCGGTACCCCCCGCCCGACTTCGCCAGTGTCCTGCATCACTGCATCACGTCGTATCGCAAGCGGGCCGTCTGGTCACGTCAGTGGCTCTTCGAGAAAGACCTTGGCCCTCTGTCGGGCGGGCCGGTGGGCATCGGCCGGGTCGGTGTAGCGGATCGTGCGCCTGCCGGCCCATGCGGTCGGCAGCAGCATCACCCGCACGAAGGCCGTCTCCTGCGTGGCGGACGACTCGGCGTACACCGGCTCGGGGCCGCTCTCGAACCAGGCGCCACCCGCCCGGTGGGTCGTCGTGGCCCCGCCGGTGGTGATGGTCAGCTCGCCGAACAGCAGCCGGCGGATCCCCGGGCCGGGGTGGACGTGCCGGTAGGCCACGGCGCCGGGAGGGAAGTCCACCCGGTCACAGCGCATCAGCCACTGCTGCGCCCCGTCCAGGTCCACCGCGGCCGACCGCGCCGCACCCGAGCTACCCGAGCCCTCTCCGCCACCGGATGAGATCGGCGCCAACTCCCACACCAGAGCAGGCCCTGTCACGGTTGCGGCGCCGAAACAGGCCGTGTCGGCCGCCACGTCGTACACGACCCGGTTCCCCGGCTCGGTCGTGACGCCCGCGGGGTGTTCGTGCAGCGTGAGTAGGGCACACATCGGCACTTCAGACGGCGGCCGGCCAGGCGGGATAGACACTCCTCGGCGGTCTCCTAGTGGAAGTACTGGCCGCCGTCGATCACGATGGTCTGGCCGGTGACGAACGCCGCGCCGGGGCTGCACAGGAACACCGCGGCGGCCACCAGGTCCTCCGGGAACTGGTCGCGCTTGAGCGTCCGGGCGGCGATCGAGATGGCGCTGGTCTGCTCGTAGTCCACGCCGGCGGGGTTCTCCCGCACGCCGTCGGAGATCGTGAAACCGGGAGCCACCGAGTTCACGAGAATGTTGTCGTTGCCGAGCTCGCGGGCCAGCGCCCGCGTCAACGCCAGAACCGCCCCCTTGCTGGCGACGTAGTGGAGCAGGAACGGTACGCCCCGGAAGATCGTCCCCGAGGTGATGTTCACGATGCGCCCCCCGCCTTGGCGGCGCATGTGCGGCACCACGGCGCGGCAGCCGAGGAACGTGCCGATCACGTTGACCTCCATCACCGCTCGCCACTCCTCCACGGGGATCTCCTCGAACGGCCGCGTTGGGATGGATGTGAACATGCCGGCGTTGTTGACGAGGATGTCGACTTGCCCGGTCGCCTCGATGGCGGCGTCCACCATGACATCGATGTCGCCGGGGTCCGACACGTCCGCAGTGACCGCGACGCCACCCGGATAGGTGGCCGCGGCCTCCTGTGCCCCGGCCAGGTCGGCGATCACCAGGCGCGCGCCGGCACGGGCCAGGCCGTCGGCGATGGCGCGGCCGATGCCCTTGGCGCCGCCGGTCACGATGGCGGTCTGCCCCTCGAGCGAGAAGTCTTCGTTGCTGGGCATCACCAGCCGGCCCTCGCCGGGGTCGCTTGCGTCGCTCATTGGATCGGTGAGAACGCGGTCGGCAACAGCACCCGGTTGTGCTGGGTGTGCACCAGCGGGTGCAGTTTCGGCAGGAACGCCTGCCAGCGCTCGTCGGCGGCCAGAACCGCCCGGCGCTGCTCCCGGTCGCCGTAGCTCTCGTAGCCCCACATCGCCGAGATCGACGACAGCGCACCCATGTCGACGGTGAACCAGCCGATGAGGTTGCCGAGGATCTCCTTCTGGATGACGATCCCCTCGGTCTCGTACAGCCGGAGCACCTCCTGCAGCTTCCCGGTGTAGATGTGGTAGTCCCGCTGCTCGACGATCATCGCTCTCCTCGCTGGTCTTCGCTCAGTCCCGCAGGCCCCGGCATCCGTACCGAGACGCTCGTTCACGAGTCGGCGGGAGCACCGGCGCGTCACGCTCCGGGCGTCGGAAACCGATGGTAGTCGTGGCGCCCCACGGGCGCGAATGCCGGCGTGCAATCGAGTTCCCGGCGGCGTGCGGCAGGTCGCACGGTGTCTTCGAGTCGGACGCCACGGCGGGGCGCCTCGCCGCCACCAAGCGCGCCGGACGGCTAGCGCGGCGGCGAAAGGTTCAGCAGCCTCTCGCGGATGAGGGCGAAGAAGCCGTCGCTGTCCACCTCGCTGATCCACTTGCAGTTCGGGGTCCGCTCCCAGCGCCCCCAGTAGTCCACCACCGTCATACCCATCGTGAGTTCGGAGTGCGTCTCGACCTCGACGAAGACGTCCTTGCCGACGTACAGGTCGGGGTTCAGCAGGTAGGCAATCGTGGCCGGATCGTGCAGCGGACCGCCCCGCTCGCCGTACCGGTCCATGTCGTAGCGCTCGTAGAACGACAGCATGGCCGCGGTCTTGTCGCCGAGGTCGCCCCCGATCGCCCGGATCGAGTCGATCCACTCCTGACTCATCAAGGCTTTGTGGGTCACGTCGAGCGGCATGGTCACGATGGGCACGCCGCTGCGATACATCACGGCTGCGGCGTGGGGATCGACGTAGACGTTGAACTCCGCAACCGGTGTCGTGTTCCCGCCGACGAAGTAGCCGCCGCCCATGGTCACGATCTCGCCGATCTTCGGGATGATGCGCGGCTCGCGGATCATCGCCATGGCGACATTGGTGATCGGACCCACCGGGCACAGTGTGATCTCGCCGTCGTCGGCCGCCATGAGTACCTCGACCAGCCAGTCGACTGCGTGCATGTCCTGGACCGGCATCGTGGGCTCGTCCCAGTCCGGGCCGTCGAGCCCGGTCTTGCCGTGCACGGCCTCGGCTGTCACCAGGTCACGCACCATGGGCCGTTCGCAGCCCGCGAAAATCTTCACATCGCGCCGCTCTGCCAACTCGCACACCAGCCGAGCGTTGCGGATCGTCAGGGGCAACGGGACGTTCCCGGCGACGCAGGTGATCCCCAGCACGTCCAATTCGGGAGATCCGAGGGCCAACAGGATGGCGAGGGCGTCGTCCTGGCCAGGGTCGGTGTCAATGATGATCTTTCGTGCTGTCATCCCCGGAGGCTAGACCGCTTTCGGCAACGCTCCCGGACGGTCGAGTCGCCGGGCACGCCGCCAGGCACGCCCCCGGCCGTTGCCTCCCCTGGAGGTGGGCGCTCGGTAATATGCCGTGGCGCGGTGCGGTGACCGGTGCCCCCTTCGGCGCAGCGACCTGCACGGCATCCGGGCGGCACCCGAAGAATTCGGAGAGACATGGCCCCTTCACACAGCAGATTCTCCGCCGATGTCCTCGCCGGGCTGCGCGCCGAGATCGGCTCGTCGCTGATCTCCGACGCCCTCGATGGAGTGGGCTATCGCCACCAGTGCCTCGGCGCCGGCTTCGCCCCTCTGGTGGCCGAGCAGGTTCTCATGGGCTACGCGTTCCCCGTGCGCATCGAGCCCGTCGACGAGGTTCCGGAGGTGCCCTACGTGGGGCTGCTGCGCGCCCTGGATGCCATTGGGCGCCAGGAGGTCTGGGTGAGTGCCCCGAGGGGCGCTCGTATCGCGGCTCTCTGGGGCGAACTGCTGTCCACGGCCTGCGTCGCGGCGGGAGCGGTGGGGGCTTTGCTCGACGGCACCGCCCGCGACCGCAACGCCATCCGCACCCTCGGCTTCCCGGTGCTGTGCCGCGGGGGTGACCCCCGTGACATCAACGGCCGGGGCGAGGTGGTTGCCCATGCCGTCACCGTCGAGGTGGACGGCGTGACGATCGCCCCCGGTGACCTCGTGGTGGGCGACGACGACGGGGTCGTGATCGTGCCGGAGGCACTCATCGACGACGTCGTGCAAGCCGCGGTGGAGAAGAACCGCACCGAGAGCGGATTCCGTGAGGCCTTGCGCGCCGGCGTGAGGCCGGGCGAGGCTTTCGAGCGCTTCGGCGTTCTCTGAGGCGCAGAGGCGAAGCAAAAGGAGACCGAGACATGAGACGTCACTTGGAACCGCGTACGGCCCTGGTGACCGGCGCCGCCAGCGGCATCGGCCGCGCCTGCGCCCGGCGTCTGGCTGACGAGGGCCTGCGCGTCGCAGCAGCCGACCTGCAAACGGCGCTTCTCGACGAGATCGCCGACGAGATGGCGAGCGTCCACACCCTCGACGTGGCCGACTTCGAGGCGGTGCAGGCCGCGGTGGCGGAGATCGGGCGGGTGGACGTGCTGGTGAACTGCGCCGGCATCATCGGCCCGCAGTTGCCCATCTGGGAGTTCCCGCTCGATGGCTGGGAGCGCGCCCTGGCCGTGAACCTCACCGGCACCTTCAACACCATCAAGGCCACCATTTCCGGAATGCGGGACCGGGGCTGGGGCCGCATCGTGAACATTGCCAGCATCGCCGGCAAGGAGGGCAACCCGAACATGGTGGCCTACTCGGCCAGCAAGGCCGCCGTGATCGGCCTCACCAAGTCGGTCGGCAAGGAGGTCGCCACCGACGGCGTCCTCGTCAACGCTGTGGCGCCGGCGGTCATCTCCACACCCATGAACGCCGACACCACGCCGGAGGTGTTGAAGTACATGCTCGCACGCATCCCCATGGGGCGCCTCGGCCTCGTCGACGAGGTGGCCGAGTTGGTCTCGTGGCTGTCCTCGGACGCCTGCAGCTTCTCCACCGCCGCCGTCTACGACATCTCCGGCGGTCGCGCCACCTACTAGCAGCGCACCGAGAAGTGGTACAGCCGATCCCCGAGTTGTCATCCCGGCGGAAGCCGGGGTCGGGGCCGGATCGATGACGGAGGCGAGAGCCGGACACGATACCGGCGGCGCCCGCCCGGACTTCGGCCCTGTTGCCGGTGACGGACATGTTGGTCTTCGGGTTGGGGGGTGGTGACAGGGTGGTCGTTCGGCCCAGTGGCACCGAGCCCAAGTTGAAGGTGTACGTCGAAGCGGTCGAGGACGTGGGTGATGGTGGTCTCGCGGCGGCCCGTCGTTGTGGGCACGGCCGCCGACGCGGGATCGCCGAGGCAATGCGTCCGATGGTGGTTGCCCAACTGTCGTAACCTCACGAACTTCCGACCCAGGGGCGGGTAGCGATGGGTTCCGGCGCGCGGCCCGGCGGTGGTTACTCGGCGGGCTGAGCGGCGGGTGGTGTGAGGAACTCGCAGCGAGGGCCGGTGGCCCGGGCCGGTCGCATGTGCAGGGTGGCGAGGGCGCGTCCAGCAGCCGCTTCGACGGCCGTCACGTGCGGTGCGGTCAGGTCGTCCGAACTTGTCAACTCGTGATTATTATCGTGCTTGTACTATTACCGTCCTTGTACTATTATTGTATTCGTTCTGAAAGTTCTCGTTTCTGAAAGTTCTCGGAGGCCAACAGCCATGACCCACCCCCACGTTTCGCACCGCCCGCACGCTTCGACGCCGCCGGCGCGTCGGCGTTCGCGCCTTGCGCTGGGCGCCGGCGCGGCCCTGTGGCCGCGTTGCTGCTCACACCAGCCGTCGCAGCCTCGACGGATCAGCTGACCGCTGAGTTCTCCGGCGTCCCCGAGTCCCACGACGGTAACTCCTTCACGGTCGCGCTGACATTCTCCGCGGAGCCCGAGCTCAGCTACCGGACCCTGCGCGACGAAGCAATCAGCGCCACCGGCGCCACCGTCACGCGCGCCAAGCGCCAGGTGCGAGGCAGCAACACCGCGTGGACCATCCACATCGACCCCGACCAGGGCCACCGCGGCGACATCACCGTCGCCCTCGCGGCCACAGCATCCTGCGACGACCCCGGCGCTGTCTGCACCTCCGCTGCGGTGCCGCTGTCCAACGGCGTCGCCTTCATCGTCCCCGGCCCCGACACCACCACACCGACCGACACCACCACGCCGACCGACACCACCACGCCGACCGACACCACCACACCGACCGACACCACCACACCGACCGACACCACCACACCGACCGACACCACCACACCGCCCGACACCACCACACCGCCCGACACCACACCGACGATCGATACGACGCCGGCGCTCACTGCTGTGTTCGCCTATGCGCCCGGGTCCCATGACGGCACCAACTTCTGGGTGCTGCTGGAGTTCTCCGCGGAGCCCGACCTGCGCTCCCGGACCTTGCGCGACCAGGCGCTGAGCGTGACCGGCGCCACCGCCGTGCGCGCCCGGCGCTACACACGCGGCAGCAACCGCACGTGGGACATCGAGATCAACCCCCACGACGGCCACCGCGGCGACATCACCGTCGCCCTCGCCGCCACAGCATCCTGCGACGACCCCGGCGCCATCTGCACCCCCGACGGCGCAGCCCTCACGACCGGCGCCGCCGCCACCGTCCCCGGCCCCGACAGCGAACCACCCGACACCAACACCAACACCAATAACGACGACGGCGGGCAGACAAACAGCGACACAGACCCCCACGCCCCGCAGCTCCAGGTCTCCAACCCACCCAACGTCGACGACGACGACCTCGTCTACAACACCGACAGCAACCACGTACCCGGCGCGGTCACCGTCACCGTGGTCGCCCACGCCGGCTTCGTCGAATTCTCATGGACGGAACCCGCAGGCGGCTGGGGCCGACACGAGGGCGAAAACGTCGAACCGAGACCGGCCCACAACCCCGACGACCCATGGGCCAGCCCCTTCGACGAACTCATCGGCCCCTACGAGATGGGTTGGCGCATCGGCTCAACAGGAAACTGGGAAAACGTTCACCCACGAGGCGGCGTGTCCAACCTGCGCGGGAGGACCAACACCGTTCAGGGCGTCTGGGACGTAACACCCGGCACGACCATCTACGTGCGCGTCCGAGCAATCAACGCGAGAGGCAACTTCAGCCCATGGGCCGAAGGATCCGACACCTTATACTTCCACCCAGGCCCACCGCGCAACGTGACCGCGACCAGAAAGACCACCCTCCTCGGGATCCCCATAGCCCCCTACGTATACGTGGATTGGAACTCGCCTGCGTTCACCGGCGGCACCGCCATCACGGGGTACAGCATGACGTACTGCGCAGCCGGTCGCGGGTGCCAGAGACCGCCTGGCGAGTCCGGATACGACAACGATTCGATCGGCCGGAATCTGCCAGATCTGACTTGCGGCACGGACTGGAGGATCACAGTCCGCTCACACAACATCATGACCCGCCGATCCGGCCCCGCACCGGAAACCCTATTCGTCTACCGGCGCAACTGTTAACGGCCGAGACGCCGACACCGCGGCAACCTGGCGCCCACGGACCCAGACCGCGAGCCTGAGATCGCCCGCGCCGCAGCCGATCTCAGACTGCCCGCACCGCATACGCCGCCCGGCGGCCGCCATTGCCGGACTGACGGTCGTCGCCGTGACCGACTGCCTGACACCCCCTCCAGCACACACCGCGCATACTCACAGTGGATTCCGGCCTCCGCCGCAATGACGGTGGGGGTCGTCCTCAGCACTACTCAGCAGCCTCCTAGACGGTGCCATGCGCCGGCCGCGCCCGTCGTGGGCGGTGGTCCGGTCCGGGCCCCGGCAGGCGGGACCCGGACCGAACGGCTAGGGGGTGGCCGCGAATCAGCCCTTGGCTTCGGTGAAGGCGTCGGCGTAGTTCGTCTCGAAGTCGCCGGTGTCCACGATCTCCTCGAGGATCGCCACCGGAGCCACGGCCGGATCGCTGATGAAGTCGAACAGGTCTTCGTCGATCAGGTCGAGGGCGGCCGTGTTCGGCGTCCCGTAGTAGTTCCAGTTGGACAGCGCCGCGCCCTGCTCACCGGTCAGGAGCCAGTTGATGAAGGTGTGGGCCGTGCAGGGTGACGGGGCGTCGAACGGGATCGCCATGTTGTCGATCCAGCGGGTGCCGCCCTCTTCAGGCACGAAGTACACGTACTGCGACGGGTCGTCGGTCCCGAGGAACTGGGTGAACATGTCGCCGGAGTAGCCGTGGGCGATGGCTGTTTCCCCCGTGGTCAGCAACTCGTCGGACGAATCGGTGTTGAAGGCGGCCAAGCGGTCGCGGCTCGCAGCCACGAGTGCCGTCGCCTCGTCCAACTCGTCCTGACTGGTCGTGTTCAGCGAGTAGCCGAGGTACTTGAGCGCCGCGCCTATGGTCTCGCGAGGATCGTTCAGCAGCGAGATCCGCCCGGCGAACTGATCGGCGATGGCGGGGTCGAAGATGAGTCCCCAGCTGCGGGGGAAGTCGGTGCCGGCGACCGCGGTATCCACGGCGATGCCGGTGGTTCCCCACTGGTACGGGGCCGAATAGTCGCCCTCGGGGTCGTAGACCAGGTCGCGGAAGTCCGACGAGACGTTCGACAGGTTCGGGATGGCGTCCTTGTTCAGCGGCTGGACGTCCTCGCCGGCGATGAGGATCGCCACCATGTAGTCCGACGGCACGATCAGCGAGTAGCCCGAGTTTCCGGCGGCGATGATCGGCTGCATGGCCTCGTTGGAGTCGTAGACGTCCATGGTGACGCCGACGCCGAACTCGTCCTCGAACTCGACGAGTTGTTCCTCGTCGATGTACTCGGCCCAGTTGAAGATGGCGAGGTTGCCGTCGGTGTCGCCGGTGTCGCAGTCGGCGGCGCTGACGCCCTCGTCGTCACCACCGCACGCGGCGGCGACGAGCACGACGGTGACCAGCCCGGCCAGCAGCCGGATCAGGGATTTGGTGGACATAGCAGTGTCTCCTTGTTTCGTTGGATTGTCCTTGGTCAGGAACCTGGGCGCGCGCGGTCGCCGGCTGCGACCGCGCCCTGCGGGCCTGTGGGTGTGCCGCCGCGGGAACGCTGCACGAGCAGCGACACGATCACGAGACCGATCGATGCGATCAGCATCACGACCGACACGGAATTGATGAGCGGGGTGACGCCCCGGCGGATGAGCCCGAAGACGTACACGGGCAGCGTGGTGGCGCCCGGGCCGGAGGCGAACTGCGTGACCACGACGTCGTCGAGCGACAGGGTGAGAGCGAGCAGCGCCCCGCCGATGACGCCGGGCGCGATCTGGGGCAACGTGACGTAGCGGAAGGCCTTCCAGCGGCTGGCGTACAGGTCCATGGCCGCTTCCTCCAGCCGCCGGTCCATGCCGGCGAGCCGGGCCCGCACCACCACCGAGACGAAACTGATGTTGAAGGCAACGTGGCTCACCGTGATGCTGGCGAATCCCTTGCGGAGGTCGGCGTCGAAGACGAGGTTGATCAGGTCGAAGAACTGCGAGAAGAACAGCAACATCATCACGGCCATCGTCACGTCGGGGATGATGATCGGCAGGTAGAGCAGGGCGTCGAACGCCCGCCGGCCCCGGAACCTGAACCGCTCGATGGCGAACGCCGCCAGAGTACCGAGCACGACCGAGATGACAGTGGAGAGCAGCGCAACCCGCACCGATACCCAGATGGCGCTCTGGACGCCCTGGTTCTGGACGAAGTCCTCGTACCAGCCCAGGGTGAAGCCACCCCAACGCCCCACATTGCGGTCGGCGCTGAAGGAGAACACCACCAGCAGGGCGATGGGCGCGTAGAAGAACACGTACACGAACCACGCGTTGGCGGCCAGCGCGGCTCGGGTGACGCTCCACGGGCGTGTGCCGGCGCTCACAGGTTGCGCCCGCCCGATCGGAAGTACACGATGGTGGCGACGAGCATGATCGCCATCAGCACGAACGACAGCGATGCGCCCACCGGCCAGTTCCGAGCCGTCAGGAACTGCGTCACGATGTAGCTGCCCAGCAGGGTCGTCTTGGCGCCACCGAGGATCTCCGGCGTCACGTACGCGCCGAGACTCGGAACGAACACGAGGATCGATCCCGCGATCACGCCCGGCTTCGACAGCGGGAACAGGATCCGGCGGAAGTTCTGCCATCCCGAGGCGTAGAGATCGCGCCCGGCCTCGATGAGCGACATCTCGATGCGCTCGATGGATGCGTACAGCGGGAGGATCATGAACGGCAGGAAGCCGTAGACCAGCCCGAGCACGACCGCGCTCGGCGTGAACAGGATTTCGATCTTCCCGAGCCCGATCAGGTCCGTGATGCGGCTGATGATGCCGTCCTTGCCCAGGATCACCCGCCAGGCGTAGTTGCGGACCAGGAAGTTCGACCAGAACGGGATCATCACGAACACCAGTAGCAGGTTGCGCACCTTCGGCGGGCGGGTCGTGAGGTAGTAGGCGAACGGGTAGCCGATCACCAGGCAGATGACCGTCGTGAGAAAGGCGAGCCACAGCGACCGGAAGAGGATGTCGCGCACGATCGGCTCGGCGAGGCGGCGGTAGGCATCGAAGCCGGTAGTCGTGAACACGGCCTCGCCGAAGCGGTTGCGGTTGGCGAACGAGTACGCGAAGACGATGCCGAGTGGGATCGCGAAGAAGATGACGAGGTACAGGTAGGCCGGTCCCGCCAGAAGGAATCCCCGTCTCGACTCCGCCTTGGCTGCAGCCCGCTCGAACTCGGGCGTGGCCGCTCCGGCCGGGGTTGGATCGGGCGGCGTGCCGGTCACCGTCATCAGTCGGCCACCACCGTGACGGTGTCGGGCTCCCAGCTCACGGTCACGTCGTCACCCACCCCGAGCACCGCGTCCCCGGCCCGGTGCGGGGCGCGGATCTCGATGGTGAGCCAGTCGACGGCCACGGTGTGGACCAGCGCATTGCCGACGTAGGTCACCCCTTTGAGCTCGCCGTCGAGGCTCGGCCAGCCTCCCGGCGAGCGGCCGCGTGCGTGTAGATGGGCCTGCTCGGGCCGCAGGCTCACCGCCACCTTCGTGCCGACGGGGTGATCGGACGCGGCGGCAACCCGCATGCCGTTGCTGAGGACGACCTCGCCACCGGACGCCACGGTGCCCTCCAGCAGGTTCGTCCGCCCGATGAAGTCGGCGACGAACCGGTTGGCGGGCCGCTGGTAGATGTCCTCGGGTGTGCCCACCTGCAGGAGCCGGCCCTCGTGCATGACCGCGATGCGGTCACTCATGGTGAGGGCCTCCTCCTGGTCGTGGGTGACGAACACGAAGGTGATACCCACCTCACGCTGCAGGGCCTTGAGCTCCAGTTGCATCTCCTGGCGCAGCTTCAGGTCCAGAGCGCCCAGCGGTTCGTCGAGCAGCAGAACCTTGGGGCGGTTGACGAGGGCCCGCGCCAGCGCCACCCGCTGCTGCTGGCCGCCGGAGAGCTGGTTCGGTCGCCGGTTCTCCATGCCGCCGAGCTGCACGAGGTCCACCGCCTCGGCGACACGCCGGGCGCGCTCGGCTTTGGGCGCCTTCTGCATCTTCATGCCGAAGTCGATGTTCTCGGCGACGTTCATGTGCGGGAACAGGGCGTAGGCCTGGAAGACCGTGTTCACCGGCCTCTTGTTGGGCGGCAGCGTGCCGACCTCGGTGCCGAAGATCTTGAGGCTGCCCATCGTCGGGAAGTCCAGCCCGGCGATCATCCGCAGCGTGGTCGTCTTGCCGCAACCCGACGGGCCGAGCAGGGCGAAGAACTCGCCGTCGGCGATCTCGAGGTCCATGTCGTCGACCGCCGTGACGTCATCGAATCGCTTGGTGATGCCCGTGATGCCAACGGCGGGGATTGGTGCGGTCATCGTGGCGTGCTCCTCAGGTGCGTCCGTAGGCGACGGTCGGCGCCCCTGCCTTCACCGCCTGCAGGCAGATGAAGTCGTGGGCGATCGTGGCGGCCGCCAGGGCGGTGATCTCGGCCACGTCGTAGGGCGGTGACACCTCGACGACGTCCATGCCGACGAGTTCCAGGTCACCCAGCGACCGGACTGCATCCAGGGCCTGCGCCGTGGTCAGCCCGCCCGACACCGGGGTGCCGGTACCGGGTGCGAACGCCGGGTCGAGACAGTCGATGTCGAAGGTCAGGTACGCCTTGTTGGCGCCCACGACCTCCCGGACGACCTCGACGGTGGCCGCAATGCCCTCGCGGTGCATCCACGGCGCGCCGAGGATCGTGAACCCGTGGGTGTCGTCGTTGTGGGTGCGGATCCCGATCTGCACCGACGTCGCCGGGTCGATGATTCCCTCGCGGGCCGCCCGCAGGAACATCGACCCGTGGTCGAGCCGGCTGCCGTCGTCGGCCCAGGTGTCGCAGTGGGCGTCGAAATGCACGAGCGACAGGCGCCCGAACTTCTTGGCGTGCGAGCGCAGCAGCGGGTAGGTGATGAAGTGATCGCCCCCCAGCGTGACCATCATGGCGTCGGCGGCCAGGATCTCATCGGCGTGTGCCTCGATGCGCTCGACCGCCTCGGTCGGGTGACCGAAGTCCATGAAACAGTCGCCGTAGTCGGCCACGGCGAGGTGGTCGAAGGGGTCGAACCCGAACGGGTACGCCTCGAGCTCGGCGAGGCCCACCGAGGCGGCACGGATGGCCCGGGGTCCGAGCCGTGCGCCGGGCCGGTTGGACGTCGCCATGTCGAAGGGGATTCCCGACACGACGATGTCGGCGCCGGCGATGTCCCGGGTGTAGTTGCGGCGCAGGAACGACACGGCGCCGCCGTAGGTCATCTCCAGGTCGCGCCCGGTGAGGTGTGGGCTGCGGAAGGCCCGGTCGCCGGGGACGTGCTCGGTGCTCATCCCACACCCCAGTCGTAGGTCTGCTTGGTGATTCCCAGGTAGGGGAGGGTCTCGACGCTCTCGATGCCGTCCATGGTGCGGATGTGGTTGACGTGGGTGACGAACGTGTCGGCGTCGACACACACCAGTTCCACGATCAGGTCGTACCGGCCGGCGGTCATCACGACGTAGACGGCGTCGGTCATGGCGCCGATCTCCGCCGCGAGCTTGCGGACGTCGTCGGTGACGGTGACGCCGAGTAGGGCCTGGTAGCCGAGTCCGATCTTGACCGGGTCGGTCACGGCCACGATGTCGATGACGCCACGGGCGGTGAGACGGTTCACGCGCTGGCGGGTGGCCGCGTCGGAGAGACCGATCAGCCGCCCGAGTGTGGAGTACGCCATGCGGCCGTCGGTCTGGAGGTACTTGATGATCTCGCGGTCGATCCCGTCGATCATGCCGCTCTCCCCTTGCTGTTGGCCCGGTGGTCGGGGTTGCGCCAGATGATCAGCGCGGCGTAGTTGTCCACCGCCGGATCCTCCATGTAGTCGGCGAGCGCGCAGGGAGCCTCGAAACCGTTCTCGAGTTGGAAGCTCAGCGTGGCGTCGTACAGGCGACCGGCGCGCACCTCGGCGATGTAGTCGTCGGCGCTCATCTTCGCCTTGTGGTCGGCGTAGCCCGGAATCACCCCGCCGGCGACGATGCCGCGCAGGTTCAGGTCGCGGCACACCTGCTTGCGCAGCACGTACAGCTCCGACCCGATGCCGCGGCGCCGGTACTCGGGCCGCGTCGAGATGCCCGTGCCGTAGTACCAGTCACCGCCGGCGACGTGCCCGCTGCTGCTGTGATCGTGGGGCACGATGTCGCCGATGGTGTGCTGGGGATCGTCGAGGTCGAACGGGGTGCGGATCCCCAGTCCCATCGCCGCCAGGACGTCGCCGTCGAACGCTGCGAAGCAGCCTGCGGCGAAGTCCCGGGCCAGGAGCAGCAGGCTTGCCTCGTCGTAGAGATCGGCGGGGTCGGCCGTCGGGTAGGAGGCCAGTTCCAATGCGGCCAACTCGGCGGCCCATGCGGGGCGGATGTGGGCGTAGCTGAGTCCGGAGCGCTCGCCGACCATGACCACGTCGAGTTCAGGCATGGTGTGCCTCGATGTGCTGGTACTCGTTGTCGGCAGGTCGGCCCCAGCACGCCCAGAAGTCGCCCGTCGCCGGCCGCATCACCGCCGCCCCGCTGGACTCGATGTGGTACGGCGCCCGGGCGGTCACGCAGATGGCCGAGGGCTCGCGGGTCAGCGCGAAGAGGCGTTCGGCGTCGACCGGCCCGGTGGCCAGCAGGTCGGCGGCGGTGGCGAGCCGGGTCTGCGAACTTGCCAGTAGCCCCGGGTCGCGCTCGACCTGCACCGCCTCGGCTGCGGCGTCGAGCGTGTGGTTGGTGTGCACGAGCGGGTCGTCGCCGAGAGGGGTGACCGGCCGTACCGAGGGCATGGCTTCGACGTTGAACCCGTGCCCGTGGCGGTCGAGGATCAGGTAGTTGTGGGCGCCGGCGAGGTCGGCGCCCAGAAGGACGTCGAGGGCCTCGGCGGCTGTGGTGCATGTGAGCATGCCCCGCACGACCGACGTCCACGCGACTCCCGGGCCCCCGTCCGTTCCGGCAAGGTTGTTGACGCCGACGCAGACGCCCTCGCTGTTCATGCCGATCTGGCCGAGGCATCCGGTGGTGGTGAAGATCCGTGCCGGGGGCGCGCTGTCCGGTCGGAGCCGAAGCAGCAGCACGTGGTCGGTGGCGGATGCGTGCATGTCCCAGGTCTGCGCCAGGAAACCCGCGCCGCCGGCCCGCCCGTCGGGGACGAGCACCGCGGTGCAGTCGTCCTCGGCGGCCGTGTGCGTGAGGGTCCTGCCGGCGACGGCCCGGACGGTGTCGATGAAGTCGGTGAAGCCGCCCACGATGATGGCCTCGGGCAACGAGATTCCTGCGGTGTCGGCCATGGCCGCCATCTCGGCGTGGAGGTCGGCGTCGAATGCCTCGTGCGCCTCCACCATCGACCCGGCAATGTCGACCACGTCGGCCTGCGGCAGGGGCCGGCCCGTCCAGACACCCGATGCCACGAGTTCCACCCGGTCGGCGGCATACGCCCGGATCGCAGCGGCGTGTGCACGCCCGTGCGCGGCCCCGATCTCGCTCGGGGACCCTGCGGCGTCGAGGATCCGCAGAGGGGGGCGCCTCACGCGAAGCTCCGCCCGGTGAGGAGTTTGATCGAGCCCACACGTCCTCGCTTCTCGGTCGCACGGACCGCAGCGTGCCGTTCCGTGTTGCTGCGAAGAGTACCAAAACCGAGGCAGGTGTGCTTGTTCGCAACGGTTTCCGAAACACCAACGGCATATCGCTTGCCATCTGAGTGGTAGCGCCCTACCGTGGCGGGCCATGTCGACGGTCGCCGAAGCCACTGCGCGGGCACTCTGGTTGGACCGGCTGGATCCGCCGATCCGACCCCGGCCGCCTCTCGACGGCGACCGGCAGGTGGACATCGCCATCGTCGGCGGTGGGTTCAGTGGCCTGTGGACCGCCTACTACCTGATCCGCTCCGACCCGTCGCTGCGTATCGCCGTGCTCGAGCGCCACCACTGCGGCTTCGGGGCTTCGGGCCGCAACGGCGGTTGGGCCTGCGGTGAACTCGGCGGATCGACCGGAGGGACCGTCGGCAAGTACGCCCGGCGCTCGTCGCACGACGAGGCGATGCGCTTGGTCCGGGCGGTGTTCGACGCGGTGGACGAGATCGGACGGGTTTCCGGGGCCGAAGGCATCGACTGCGACTACGCGAAGGGTGGAACGATCCGCCTGGCGCGCAACGCCCCGCAGGCCAAGCGCCAGCGTGACGAGATCGACGAACTGCGCGCCCAGGGTTTCACCAGCGACGAGATCCGCCTGCTCGACGCCGACGAGGCTCGCCGCTACCTCAACGCCACCGACGTCCGGTCCGGGATCCTGCTGGAGCCGTCGGCCGCACTCGACCCTGCCCTGCTGGTCCGGGGCCTCGCCGAGGTCATCGAAGCCGCCGGCGTCGAGGTGTACGAGGGAACAACGGTTCTCGAGGTGGGGCCGGGCCGGGTGCGCACCGAGCAGGGCACGGTCACCGCCGATGCCGTGGTGCGCGCCACCGAGGCGTACACCCGCGACCTCCGGGGTCAGCGGCGGGCACTGCTGCCCGTCTACTCCCTCATGATCGCCACCGAACCGCTACCTCCCGATGTGATCGCCGAGATCGGCCTGCCGGGTCGCCCGACGTTCGCCGACGACCGCCACATGGTGATCTACGGCCAGCGCACCGGTGACGACCGCATCGCCTTCGGTGGTCGCGGCGTGCCGTACCTGTTCGGCTCGAGGATCGACCGGAGGACCGAACTGAACGAGCCCTCGCATCAACTGATCCACGACACGCTGGTGGAGTTGCTGCCCGCCCTCGAAGGCGCCCGGATCACCCACCGCTGGGGAGGGGTTCTGGCGATTCCCCGCAACTGGTTGCCGGGCCTCACGTTCGACAGGGCGACCGGCGTCGGGATCTTCGGCGGCTACGTCGGCACCGGCGTGGCCTGCGCCAACCTGGCCGGGCGCACCATGGCCGAACTGATCCTGGACTCGGAGACCGAGCGCACCACCCTGCCGTGGGTGGGGGCGACGACTCGACGCTGGGAACCCGAGCCGCTCCGCTGGCTGGGCGTTCGTTCCAGCCGCCGGATTCTCCGCGGCGCCGACGACCGAGAGTTCGGCACCGACCGCGAAGCCCGAGCCGCCTACCGCCTCTCCCGAATCCTCCGCGGCGCCTAGCGCCGACCGCGGGCGCTCAGCGCTCCACGTGGAGGGACGATCCCTGCTCGCCCAGCACGAGGTCGCGCTCGAAGTCGGGGACGTGGTCGCGGGGCACCGGGGCAAGGGCCTCGATGAAGGTGCAGCCCTGCTCGGAGTGCAGTTCGTGGGGGACGCCCCGGTTCACGACCGCCACGTCGCCGGCCACGAGGTGGCGCTCGCTGTCACCGACGCTGAAGGTCAAGTCGCCGGAGACCATAACCATGACCTGCTCGGTGGCGTCGTGGTGGTGGCGGGCCACGGTGGTGCCCGGCTCGTAGGTCACCCGGCAGACAAGTACCTGCTCGCCGCCGATGGCGTGCAACCGCACGCCCGGGAACAGTTCGTGGGCCTCCACGCCGTTCCAGGTGCGGAACGGCGAGGAGTCCGAGGCGGGGTCCATCGGCTCTGGTGGCAGGTGCGGGGTGGGGGAGTGCCGCCGAAGCCCGTCAGCCCGCCGGCGTCCAGCTCAGGCCGCTACCCACGGTGTTGATGGAGATCTCCTCGTCGAAGATGACGTGCTTGCCCTCGCGCCGGGGCCCGCCCCCGGCGGCCCGGGCGTCGAGAGCGCGCAGCACGCGCTCGGGACTGATGGGCAACTCGGTCACCCACACGCCCACGGCGTCGTGCACCGCCGCGGCGATGGCGGCCGGCTGGGCGTTGTTGGACATCTCCCCGATGCCCTTGGCGCCGTACGGCCCGTCTGCCGAGGGGTTCTCGATGATGATGTTGTGCAATTCCGGCAGGTCGGCACTGGAGGGGGCGAAGTAGCTGCCGAAGTCGTCACCCCGGTTCTCGGCGGATGGGTAGTACGGGTAGCTGTCCTCGAGCACGCCGAGGCCGAGGCCCATGATGGCGCCCCCCTCGATCTGGCCTTCCACCAGCGCCGGGTTGATGGCCTTGCCCACGTCGTAGCACTGGGTGAGCTTCAGCACCCGCACCTCGCCGGTCTCGTCGTTCACGGCCACCTCGGCCGCGCAGGAGGCGTAGGAGATGGCGGCGTGCGGTGGGCCGTCCACCTCGCCGGTGGTGGGGTCCACGATGGCCGCGTAGGGGTTCAACTGGGCGCCCGTCCCGGAGATCAACTCGCCGTAGGTCCAGGTGGCGGCAGCCGCCACGTCACCCACGCTGAGTTTCTTCGTGGGTGCGCCCTTGGCCAGTACCTCGCCGTCGTCGATCTCGAGGTCCTCGGGGCTGATCTCCATCTCCTGGCCGGCCACCTCCAGGATCTGCTCCCGCACCCGCTGGGCGGCTTTCAGCACCGCCTTGCCGGCCACAAACGTGGCGCGCGACGCAAACGTGCCGGTGCAGACCGGCGATGAGTCGGTATTGGAGTTGTCGAACGTGATCCAGTCGTAGGGCACGCCGATGGTGTCGGCCACGATCTGCGTCTGGATGGTCTTGGCGCCGTTGCCGATGTCGCAGGTGCCGCTGAACACGTCGACGCGGCCGTCGGGCTTGAGCTTGATCCAGGCCTGCGACGGGTCGCCGTTCTGGTTCATGCCGGTGGGGTATTCGATGGCCGCGATGCCGCGGCCCCTGTGGATGGCCATCAGTGATCCTCCGAGTAGTCCATCTGGGCGACGAGGTGCTCGGGCAGCCATTCGCCCTCGCGTATCTCGCGGGTGGCGTCGCTGTAGGGCGCCGCCAGGTTGGTGTCGGTCGCGCCCGCGATGGCGTGCAGCACGTCCACCGTGGACGGATCCATGTAGCGGATGCCGTTGGGTGAGGTGTCGCCGATGCGGTTGGCGTTCTTGAGGCGCAACTCGAACGGGTCGATGCCCAACTCGGTGGCGATGCGGCTCATCTGGGTCTCCGTGGCGAACGACACCGAGGTGATCCCGTAGCCCCGCATGGCCGAGGTGGGCACCCTGTTGGTGAACACCACGTACCCGTCGAAGTGCAGGTTGGGGATGGTGTAGGCCCCGGTGTGGTGGAAGCTGTGCTTGGTCACGCCGTAGGGCGAGAAGCGGGCGTACGCCCCGGCGTCGTGCAGCGTGAGCATCTTGCGGCCCAGGATCCAGCCGTCGGCGGTGACCGCGTCGATGATCTCCATGTGCCAGGGCGCCCGCGTGGACGAGCACAGGAACTCCTCCTCGCGGGTCCAGCGCCACTTGACGGGCCGCCCGCACTTCTGGGCCAACAGAGTGCACAGGGTCTCGGTGGCGGTGTCCACCTTGCCCCCGAAGCCGCCGCCCACCGTGCCGCCCACGAACTTGAAGCTGTTCAGGGGAAGCTGCAGGTGCGCCGCCACGACCCCCATGGAGAAGTACAGCGCCTGGGTGCAGGAGTAGATGGTGAAGCGCCCGTCGGGTTCGGGCACCGACAGGCCCACCTGGGTCTCCAGCGGCATCTGCTCGATGGCGGCGGGGCGGTAGACGCCCTGGATGATCCGGTCGGCCTGATCGAGGGCTTGGTCGATGTTGCCCTTGCGGATCTGGCGGACGTTCATCTCGCCCTCGAAGTGCGGGTAGACGTTGCCCCAGTGGTGGATCGAGGCGGCGTCGGCGTCGAACGCCTTGCGTATGTCGAACAGCGCCGGGCGCTCCTCATAGGTGATGTCGATGGCCTCGGTGGCGGCCTGCGCCGTGTCGGTGTCCTCGGCGGCCACGACCGCGATGGGCTGGCCCTTGTAGCGGACCGCGCCGTCGGCCAGCAGCGGTTCGTCGGCGGGGATGCCCAGGGCCGACAGGTGCCCGTACGTGAGAAGTGGCACGTCGGTGTGGGTGACAATTGCGGCCACACCGGGCATTTGCTCGGCGCGGGAGGTGTCCAGGTGCGTCATGACGGCGTGGTGGTGCGGCGAGCGGAGGGCTCTCACGTGGAGTATCCCGTTCACTCGCACGTCGTCCACGTACACGGTGCGTCCGGTGGCGTGACCCACCCCGTCGTAGCGGGGCAATCGTGCTCCAACTGCTTTCATGTGGTCCCCTTGGCGTGGATTAGCGGGATGTCTTCCGGTTCGATCGGTGCGGTACCCCCGGCCTGATGCTCATATGGTTCACGTCAGGACGGTGGTGTGCGGGCTCTCGGCGGCGATGGAGAGGTCGAAGTTGCCGTCGCGGACCGCCGCCACGGCGTCGATGATTTTCAGGTAGCCGGTGCAGCGGCAAACGTGGCCGGACAGCGCCTCGGTGATCTCGGTCCGGTCATCGCTGCCGCCGCCGTCGAGGTAGGCAGTGGCGGCGACGACCATGCCCGGGGTGCAGAAGCCGCACTGGGCGGCGCAGAAGTGGACGAAGGCCTCCTGGACGGCCGACATCTTGTCGGGGGAGCCGAGCCCTTCGACGGTGGTGACCTCGGCGCCCTCTATCGAGCCCACCGCTGTCAGGCACGAGCGCCGCGGGGTGCCGTCGAGGAGCACGGTGCAGGCGCCGCAGCCGCCGTTCTCACAGCCCGCCTTGGGGCCGAGTACGTCGAGTTCTTCCCGAAGTACGTGCAGCAGGGGGGTGAGCGGCGGGCTCTCCACCGTCCTGTCGGTGCCGTTGACGATGATGTTCACGCGCTTTCCTCCAAGTCGGTCAGTACCCGTGTCACGAGGGCGGGCAGGGTGCGTGCCCGGTACCAGCTCGACGCCAGCGGATTGTCGGATGGGTTCACATCGGCTGTGGCGGCCCGCCCGGCGGCCTCGTGGTCGCCCGCCCGGGCCTCGGCGCTGCGCAGCCGTACGGCCACCGCTCCGGCTCCCACAACGGCGAGGCGCACGTTGCCGTCGCCCGAGCGCGCCCCCGACACGGCCATCACGGTGTAGTGATGGGCGTGCGGCCGCCCCAGGCCCGCAAAGGCCCCGGCCGCCGGTTCGTTGTAGGTGACGTCCAGCAGAAGGCGCCCCGAGTGGTCGGCCAGGAAGTCCTCCAGGTCCTCGCTGCGTTCCCCGCCGGCACCGACGCTGCGGACGGTCGCCCCCAGCGCCAGCAGGGGCCCCTGCAGGTCGCCCAAGCCCGCCGGGGCACACAGGTTGCCCCCGACGGTGGCCTGCGAGCGGATCTCACCGTCGCCCACCGCCGAGGCGGCCGGCCCGAGCGGTGCGGGCTCGGCCTCCACGGTGCTCAAGGAAGTCATGGCGCCGATGGTGACGCTGCCGCCGGAGCGCTCGACGTAGTTCAGGCCGGCGTCGCCGAGCATGATCACCCGTTCGGGCCGCAGCCGGGCGAAGTGCAGATCGGGCACGAGGAGCGTGCCACCCGCCAGGACGGAGACACCGTCGCCGCCGTCGCCGAATGCCGCAGCGGCCTCGGAGGGTGAACCGGGTCGGATCACGTCCGTCGTGGTCCCCATGGCTTGCTCCCTTCGCTCTTCGACGAGGTGGCCGGACTATAGCAACTGAGCGTCGCAGGAATCGACGGGCGGGGCGGGCCGGGCGCCGCGGCAAGGCGCTGCTTACCGGGCCGGGGCACGCGCCTGATGCCGGTACCCACGTCACGGCCCGTGGGGCGCCGCGGCAAGGCGCCGCCCGCTCCACCGGGGCTATTGGCCGCGGGTGGAAGATTCCGCTACTTTGTCGGCCACTTCACGCCGCGGGGCCGGCTGCGCAGGCAGCGCGCCCCGACACCCACGAGAACCGAAGGGGGAACAGGTGGCACAGGTACAAGCCCACTCCGAGGATGTCTGGGAACTGGTGGATCGGGGAGCCGAGGTCGAGCAGGCGGCCACCGGGTTCACGTTCACCGAGGGGCCCATCTGGCATCCCACCGAGCATCACCTCCTCTTCTCCGACATGCCCGGCGACGTGCGCCGCAAGTACACCCCCGACGGCACCGTGGTCGAGGTCATGCGCCCGTCCAACAAGTGCAACGGCATGACCTACGACGCCGACCTGAACCTGGTCGTGTGCGAGCACGTCACGTCCAGCCTGGTGCGGGAGAACACCGACGGCACGCGGGAGGTTCTGGCGTCGCACTTCGAGGGCAAGGAACTGAACAGCCCCAACGACGTGGTGGTCGGATCCGACGGTTCCGTCTACTTCTCCGATCCGTGGTTCGGGCGCATGCCGGTCTTCGGTCTGGAGCGCGAGCGGGATCTGGGTTGGCAGGGCGTCTTCCGGATCCCCTCCGACGGCGGGCTGGAACTGGTCGTGGATCGCAACGAGTACGACCAGCCCAACGGCCTGTGCTTCTCGCCCGACGAGTCGCTCATGTACATCAACGACACGATGCGGGGGCTCATCGACGTGTACGACGTGAACCCCGACGGGAGCCTCACCGGCGGGCGGCTGTTCATCGACGGCATCGGCACCGGCGTGATCGAGGACGGCATCCCCGACGGGATGAAGTGCGACGAGATGGGCAACATCTGGGTCACGGGCCCCGGCGGCGTATGGATCATCAGTGCCGCCGGCGAGCGGCTGGGCACGGTGCCGGTTCCTGAGAACGTCGGCAACCTCACCTGGGGCGGCGCCGACTGGCACACGCTGTTCATGCCGTCGTGCACGTCGCTCTACACGCTCCGCACCCGTGTCGGCCCGCGGCGCGAGCCCTACATGGGCTGAGCGCACACGACGGCCGGGACGCCGAGCGCCCCGACACCACAACCGACAACTGAAGACGAAACTGTTCCGACGAACCTGAACGAGAGGGGAACCCGATGAGCGATCTGTCGTTGGATGCGAGCCGTTGCGCTCTCATCATCCAGGACCTGCAGAACGACGTCATCACCGAAGGGGGAGCATTCGGCGAATCCGGCTCACCGGAGCACGCCATCGAGCAGAACGTGGTCGCCAACGTGGCCCGTCTCGCCGCTGTGTGCCGGGGGGCGGGCGTGCCCGTCATTCACGTTTGGTACATCGTCGAGGCCGGCGCACCGGGTCTGAAGCTCAACGCACCGCTGTTCCAGGGTGTCAGCGACACCAACGGGCTGGTGCGCGGCTCCTGGGGGGCCGCTCCCGCCGACGGGCTCGAGGCCGCCGACGGGGACTTCGTCGTCGAGAAGATGCGCATGAGCGGCTGGGAGGGCACCAAGCTGGAGAGCCTCCTGGCGGGCACCGGGCGCGACACCGTCATCGTGACGGGGGCGTGGACCAACATGTCCATCGAGCACACCGCCCGCACGGGCGCCGACAAGGGCTACTACATGGTCGTGCCCGAGAACGGCTGCTCAACCATGAGCGCCGACTGGCACAACGCATCCATCAACTACGCTCTGCAGAACGTCTCGACGGTGACCGACACCGATGCGGTCATCGACGCTCTGGGGCGATGAGCGGGCTGAGGGAATGAGCGGGCAGTTACGGCGATGGGGGACGATGATCCGATGAGGACGGACCGGCTGTGAGCACCGTCTTGGCCGGCGCGGTGAGCGGCCTGCTCGGGCGCCGCGGCAGGGCTGTACCGTGGCAGCGTGCGCTGACGCGCCTGCTGATCGCCGCGGCGATCTCGTTCGTCGTGGTCTGGATCGTGTTCCTGGCCGACAACACCGCCAACGACTCGGTCATCGACGCCCCCGGCAAGTTCCTCCAGAGCATCCTGGATGCGATCACCATCAGCGGGCTGTACTTCATCGTGGCCTCGGGCTTCACGCTCATCTTCGGCCTGATGCGCACGGTGCAGATGGCCCACGGGGCGCTGTTCCTGCTGGCCGGCCTGTTCGCCGTCACCTACCAGCGCAAGTTCCTGGGCATCTCGGGACCGCCCCAGTACGGGGACGTGGGCTGGGCCAACTGGTGGCTGCCGCTGGTGATCGGCGTGGTGATCGTCAGCGGCCTGGGCCTCTTGATCCAGCAGGTCTTCCTGCGCTGGAACCAGGGTCAGGATCTGCGCCAGGCGCTCATCACCATCGCCATCTCCATCATCATGGTCGACCGGATGTTCGCTCATTTCGGCGGCGTTCCCAAGGACATCACCTGGACGCACCAGATCCACGGCTACGTCGAGGTCGGCGGTCTCCGCTACGGCATTCACCGCCTCTTCATCATCGGCATGGCCCTGGGCGTCGGCGGTGGGCTGTGGCTGCTGCTGAAGAAGACACGCATCGGCATGGTGATCCGTGCCGGCGTGGACGACACACCCATGGTGCAGGCCCTGGGCATCAACGTGCAGAAGGTCTTCGCCGTGGCCTTCGTGTTGGGCTCGGCGCTGGCCGGCCTCGGCGGCGTGATCGGCGGCTCGTTCGCCAACCTCGCACCGGGTAACACGGACGGGAACTGGCTGCTGAACTCCCTGATCGTCGTGATCATCGGCGGCATGGGCTCGCTGCGTGGCGCCGCGGCCGGCTCGCTCCTCTACGGCCTGGCCACCAGCCTCTCCCCCTCCTACCTGCCCGAGGCCTACAGCTACTACGCCATCATCGCCACGTTCATCATACTGGCGCTGGTGCTGGCCATGCGGCCCTTCGGGCTGTTCGGGAGGCCGGAGTGATTCTCTCGAGGCTGAGGGGGCCTGTGGGAGGCGTCGGCTCCGGCGAGTATTCCCGGAACACCCGCCGGTTGGCGCTGAACCTGTTCGTGGTTCTGGTGCTGGTGGGCGTCTTCCAGGCACTCACCCCCGGCCCCTTCCGCCACTACTTCGTCGACGTCGTGCTGACGCAGTCACTACTCCTGGGTGTCGCCGCGGCCAGCATCGTCTTCCTCTCCGCCTTCGGGGGGATGATCTCCCTGGCGCAGGTGCTCATGTACGGCGCCTGCGGCTTCGTGATCGGCAACGCCGTCACCGCCGGGGAGAGCAAAGGGCTGAACCTGGGCTGGAACCCTTGGGTGGGCGTGCTGCTGGGCGTCGGTATCACCACCGCCCTGGGATTCCTGATGGGGCTCATCGCCAGCCGCTCCAGTGGGCTCTACTTCCTCATGATCACGCTTGCCTACGGCGTGATCGGGTTCTATTTCTTCGGGCAGGTGACGGTGCTGTCGGGCTTCGGCGGCGTCAACCAGGTGCGTGCCCCCGACTACATCGGCGAGCCCACCGACGCCACCAACCCCGAGCGCATGTTCTACACGGCCCTGGTGGTGTCGGCCCTCGTCTACCTGCTGCTGCGCTACGTGTCCCGCACGCCCTTCGGGTTGGCCCTGCAGGGCGTGCGCGACGACCCGGTGCGCATGAACTCCCTTGGCTACAACGTGGCCATGCACCGCACCTGGGCGTTCACCCTGGCGGCGTTCGTGGCCTCCCTGGCCGGCATGCTCTACGTCTGGGAGCGCCGAGCCATCGATCCCGCCACCATCAACCTGGGCGGGATCCTGGACCTGCTGGTCATGGCGGTCATCGGCGGCGTGTTCGTCCTGGAGGGGGCCTGGTTGGGGGCGTTCATTTTCGTGTCGCTGGAGAACTACGTCCGCAACGTGGTGTTCCTCAACAACTGGATCGAGGAGGCGCGCTTCCGCACGCTCGTCGGAGCCATCGTGCTGATCCTGGTGCTGGCCTGTCCCGACGGCGTCGTGGGGTTGCGCAAGGTGCGCGGCGCCCTGCCGCTGGCGCTGATCGGCGCAGCGGTCTGGGGTGCTGTCGGGGGCATGCAGGAGGGCGACCGCGGTGCCATCGCGGGCGCCATCGTGGGCGCGGTGGCGGGCATCGGCGCAGCCGGCCTGTTGGGCTGGCTGGCCGGGCACCGTGATACCGCCAAGGGCGCTTGGTCGAAGTTGCTGTCCACCCGGCGCCCCGACCGGTTGCGGGTGGGCAAGTGAGTGGAAGTCGTAGCTGCAACGGCCCAATGATCTATCGAAGATACACAGAAATGATCCGGCAGAGAAGGGAGCACCGTCACGCACCGCACAAGTGAGCGAAACGGCACGACGGACACCCCGGCCTGCCATCAAACCAAGCGTGATCCGAAGGGTCACGGATCGAAGCATCACAGACGCACAGCACTCAAAAGTCACAAGGAGGACATAGTGCGAAACATACGCAAGCAGTCAATCTGGCTGAAACTTTCGGTAGTGGCGCTGGCCTTGGCCATGGTTGCCGCTTCCTGCGCCGGCGACAGCGGTTCTGAGGACGCCGAAGCGGCGCTCGCCGCGGCACAGGGCGCCCGAGCCGACGCGGGCACGGCGCTCGCCGACGCGAACGCGGCTGCAGCTGCGGCCAACGCGGCGCTCGCCGCGGCGGAGGCGGCCCAGGCGGCCGCCGATGTGGCGCAGGCCACGGCCGAGGGCAACGAGGCCGCGGTGGCCGCTGCCGAAGAGCAGCTCAAGGCGGCCCAGGCGGCCGCGGACGCGGCACGTGAACAGGCGGCCGCAGCACAGGACGAGGCGACCGAAGCCCGCCAGGCCGCCGCAGCGGCAGCCGAGGCGGTTTCTGCGCCGCCACCGCCGGCCGCCGACGACATGGACGACATGGCCACGACGGTCATCAACGTCGGGATCCTGTCCGACTGCGAGGGCGCCTTCGGGGCCTTCCACGACAGGGACGTGGCCGGCGTGGTCACCGCCATGGCCGAGCACGCGGGCGCCACGGTCAACGACCGCAACGACCCGCAGGCGGGCTGGAGCGACGCCTCCATCAACGGTGTGGCCATCGAGCTGGCCGGCATCGGCTGTGCCGACGACACCGCTGAGGCGGCACTGCGTGAGACGCGCCGTCTCATGGAGGACCTCGGTGCCGACATCATGATCGGCCCGCTCTCCGGCGACGAGAGCATCGCCGTGGCCAACTACGCCAAGGATCACCCGGACCAGACGTTCGTCAACGGCACGTCGGGTGCGCAGGACTCCACCATGCGGGTGAAGGCACCGAACTTCTTCCGCTTCAACAGTGACGGTGCGCAGTGGAACGCCGGGCTCGGCGACATTGCGTACAACACTCTCGGAGCGAGGACCGCGGCGGTCATCGGCGACGACTACAGCTTCGCCTGGACGTCGATGGGTGGCTTCATCGCCGAGTTCTGCGCCGCCGGCGGCGACGTGATCAGCCGGGTGTTCCCGCCGCTGAACACGACCGACTACTCCGGCTTCGTGCAGCAGCTGCCCGACCCCGACGAGGTGGACGTCTACTTCTGGGCCGTGGGTGGCGCCGGCCTGACACCGGCCCTGAAGGCGTTCGAGGATCTCAAGGGCGAGATCGTGGGCGAGCAGCACATGGGCAACCTCTTCTGGGGTATCCCCGACACCGTGCGGGAGATCGGCGCGCGGATCGCGGGCGCCTATTCCGGTGGCTTCGGCAACGCCCCGGACGTCTCGACGCCTGCTTCGGACGCGTACCGGGAGATCGTCAACCGTCACTTCGACGAGATCCCGTTCGCGGGAACCGCGGCGCCGGCGGATGGCGCGTACTTCGACGGGTTCTACCTGAACTACTTCAACAACACCTGGGGCCTCATCGAGGGGCTCAAGGCGGTCGGAGCAGACATCTCCGACGGCCATCAGGCGTTGCAGGCAGCGCTGGGCGACGTGGTGCTCGACGGGGCCTTCGGTCAGATCTGGCTCGACGAGAACCGCTCGGGAGTGCAGGACCAGTGGACCGGGCAGCTGTACGTGGATGACAGCGGCGAACTCGTGTCCCGCACGGTGCAGAAGGTGCCGACGGTCGACCAGACCTTCGGCGGCACGTTCACCGGCGAGCCACCTCCCAGCAGGGAGTTCCCGCCCTGTGAGGTGCGCGACATCGCCTGGATCGGCAACACCGTTCCGGTCGTCGACGGCGTGCTCCAGGAGTAGCCGGCGGACACTGAGCGCGAGGTAGAGGGACGCCACCGATCATGACGACGGCAGCGGACGCGGCACCCGTCCTGCGCCTGCGGGGCGTCAGCATGTCCTTCGGTGGCGTCCACGCCCTGAGCAACATCGACATCGATGTCGCTCAGGGCGAACGCCTCGTCATCCTGGGGCCCAACGGAGCCGGCAAGACGACGATGTTCAACGTCGTGGCCGGCGACCTGCGGCCCACGGCCGGCACCGTCGAGTTGGACGGCCTCAACGTGGAGGAACTGCCGGCCCGGCGGCGGCCGCAGCTGGGCATGTCCCGCACCTACCAGCGCTCGCGCCTGCTCGCCGGCCTCACGGTGGAGGAGAACCTCTACCTGGCCGTCCTGGGCAAGGAAGGCCGGCGCTTCCGGCTGCGCATGGGTGGTCGCGACGCCGCCTACCGCGACCGCGCCCGGCGGGCCGCGGCCAACGTGTGGCTGGAGGGGCGTCTCGACACCGTCGCCTCCGACCTCTCCCACGGCGAGCAGCGCCAGCTGGAGTTGGGACTGGCAACGGTCACCGAACCCCGGGTGCTGATGCTGGACGAGCCCGCCTCTGGGCTGTCGCGCGGCGAGCGGGAACGACTCATCGAACTGCTGCTGACGTTGGGGCGCGACGTGACGCTCCTGCTCATCGACCACGACATGGACGTGGCCCTGCGGGTGGCCGAGCGGGTCGTGGTGATGCACGACGGCGTCAAGATCGTCGAGGGAACGCCCGACGAGATCCGCGCCAATCCGCAGGTGCACGACATCTACCTGGGGCGGGGGATCGCCCATGACTGAACCTCTGCTGGAGATCTCCGGCCTGGACGTGGGCTACGGGCAGGCGCAAGTGCTGCACGGCGTGAACCTGAGCGTCGGGCAGGAGGCCGTGTCGGTGATCGGCCGCAACGGCATGGGCAAGACCACGCTCTGCAACGCCATCATGGGTCTGCTGCCCGTCATGGGCGGCTCCATCCGTTTCCGCGGCGCCGAACTGGTCGGCCTGCCGCCGTACCGCATCGCCTCGGCCGGCATCGGTTACGTGCCGCAGGGTCGGCGGCTGTTCACCTCCCTCACCGTGGACGAACACCTTGCGATGCTCGCGCGAGGAGCGCGGGGCAAGCGCTGGACGCCGCTGGAGGTGTACGAACTCTTCCCCCGCCTTGCCGAGCGCAAGCGTCTCAGCGCCACGAAGCTGTCCGGCGGCGAGCAGCAGATGCTGGCCATCGGCCGGGCGCTGTTGCTGAACGCCGACCTGATGCTCATGGACGAGCCCTCCGAAGGGCTGGCGCCCACCATCGTGGAGCAGCTCGTGGACACGTCCAAGCGTCTGGTGACCGAGGGGATCGCGGTGCTGCTGGTGGAGCAGAACCTCAGCGTGGCCACCGCTGTGTCCGACCGCCAGGTGGTGATGGTGTCAGGGCAGATCGAGGCCGAGATCACGTCCCGGGAGTTGCTGGACGATCCCGACGCCCAGCGTCGCTACCTGGGTGTGGAGTCCTTGGAGGACACCGGAGCCTGAGCGCCCCGGGGAATCTCCTAGGCGCTGCTTCCGACCGGTACGGAGGCGCTGAACGCCGCTACCCGGCTACCGAGTTCCTCCCGGTAGGCCGCCAGCCGCTTCATCTTCAGGTGCTCGTAGCCGCGCACCTGATCCACCAGGTCGGCGATGGCCACCGCTTCGGCGTGATTGGCGCCGTCGAGGGCACCCAGCAGCTTGCGGATCGCCGCCCGGTACTCGCCCGGCAGTTTCCGTTCGTTGCGGCGCACAGCGGCGTAGCCGAAGAGGTCGAGGGGTGTGCCGCGCAGGCGCTTGCCGGCTCGCAGCCCCACGAGCAGCGGCCGTGCCCACCGTCCGAGCTTCAGCTTGCGGGACATGCCCAGCGAGCGCAGCATCGGGGGGTGCAGGTGCCAGACCACACGGGCGCCCGGACCGGCGACGGCTTCGGCGCCGGCGGTCGCCGCGGGCTCCAGTAGCAGCCGGGCCACTTCGAACTCGTCCTTGTAGGCCATCAGTTTGTGCAGGCTGCGGGCCACGGTGTCGGTGAGCTCCCAGCCGTCGAGGTCGTCCTCGGCCTCGGCCACCTCGGCCACGAAGCGCAGGTGCTTTGTTGCATAGGCGGCCGACTGGTAGCCGATCAGGTCGGCGGCCAGCATCTCCAGGAGGTCGCCCAGCCCGGTGCGTTCGGCCAGCGGGTCGAGCAGCCGGCGCATGTCCGGTGTCAGGGGGTCGGCGGCAGGTGCCGGCACGGCGCCCTCGTCGTCGGGCCGGGTGGCGCTGCCGCTCGACGCGGCGTTCGCTGCGGCCAGTTCCACGCCTTCGGGATCCAGCACCCATTGGCGGCCCCAGCGGAACGCCTCCCGGTTGCGCTCGGTCGCCACGCCGTTCAAGTCGATGGCCGCCTCGAAGGACTCTGCGGTGATCGGCAGGGCACCGCACTGGTAGGCGACGCCCACCAGGAACACGTTGGCGGACGTCGTGGCGCCGAAAAGGCCGCGGGTAATCGCTCCGGCGTCCACCCAGCGGTTCTCGCCGGCCCGCGAGTGGGCGTTGATGTGTGCCTGCAGGTTGTCGGTGCTGGGATAGCCCTTCTCGGGGTGTACCACCATCTGTCCCGTGCTGGTGGGCGTCACCGAGGCCACCACCAGGGTGCGCTCCGGAGCTGCGCCGACAAGCGGGTCGGACCCCGCCGCGGTGAGCAGGTCGAACGCCAGATAGAGGTCCACCATCCCCGCCGTGGCCTTGTTGGATGCGATCGAGCCACTGGCGCTGATGCGCACGTCGCTCACCACCGGGCCGGCCTTCTGCGACAGGCCGGTCTGGTCGAGGCCCTGCACGTTCCGACCGCTCAGCAGCGCGGCGGTGCCCAGCAGCTGCGACACCGTCACGACGCCTGTGCCTCCGATGCCCAACATCCGCACGGTCATGTCGTCGGGTACGGCCGGGGCCGGCTCGACGATGTCGTCGGGGGGCTGTGGCTGTACATGGGTCGCCTCGGAGGGTGACGCGGCGGCCTGGCGGCGGGCGAGGCGCCGCAGCCGGCCGGCACGGGCGGGCCGCACCGTGGCGAACGAGGGACAGTCACCCTCGACGCAGGAGTAGTCGAAGTTGCAGGAGGTCTGGTCGATCTTGGTTTTGCGCCCGTAGGGGGTCTGTACGGGCTGCACCGACAGGCAGTTGCTGACGTCGCCGCAGTCGCCACAGCCCTCGCAGGCCCGCTCGTTGATCAGCACGCGGGTCTTCGGTGTGGGTTTCTGGCCTCGCCGGCGCGCTCGGCGCAACTCGGCGGCACAGAACTGGTCGTGGATCAGCACCGTCACGCCCTCGACGGCACGCAGGCGCTCCTGCGCCTCGATCATGCGCCGGCGGTCCCAGACCTCGACGTCCGTCGGCAGCGTGACCCCCTTGTAGCGGCCGAGATCCTCGGTGGTGACGAGCACCTCGCGCACACCCTGTGCCAGCAGGATCCTGACCATCTCCGGCACCCCCACCATGCCGGTGGGATCCTGCCCGCCGGTCATGGCCACGGCGCCGTTGTACAGCAGCTTGAACGTGATGTTCACGCCGGCCGCCACGGCGAACTGGATGCCCAGTTGCCCGGAGTGTGCGTAGGTGCCGTCGCCCAGGTTCTGCACCAGGTGGTCCCGCTCGGTGAACGGCGACATGCCCACCCAGGTACCTCCTTCGGCGCCCATGGAGCAGATCGAACTCCACTGCCCCACCCGGCCCGGGTCCATGAGCGAGACCATGCCGTGGCAGCCGATCCCGACGCCCACGAGCGTGTCCTCGGGGACCCGGGTGCTGGTGTTGTGCGGGCAGCCCGAGCAGAAGTACGGTGTCCGGCGGGCGGAGATCGTCACGGCGCTCCGCCGGCGGGGCGGTGCCGGCGGTGGCGCGAGGCGGTCGCCACTCAGGTGCGCCGCCAGTCGGGAGTGCAGCGGGCCGGTCAGGGAGTCGGCGTCGAGTCCCTCGTGGCGGCCCAGCAGCGTCTTGCCCCGGTCGTCCTGCTTGCCCACCACGACGGGCCGGTCGGCGAGCGGGTACAGGGCGTCCTTGATGAACAATTCCAGGTACGGGTCCTTGTCCTCCAGCACGATCACCTCGGCCAGACCTTTGCCGAAGCGGCGCACGAACGCCGGGTCGAGGGGGTAGGGCAGCGAGACCTTCGCCAGGCGGATACCGGCGGCGGCGATGTCGGCGATGGTGGACAGGCCCAGAAGGCGTAGCGCTTCGCGCATCTCCCGGTAGCAGTTGCCCGAGGCGGCGATGCCCACCCGCGCCGGCCGGCTCGGTGTCGTAACCCGGTTCAGGTCGTTGCGGGAGCCGTAGCTGCGGGCCAGCTCCAGGCGGGTCTCCACCAGATCCCGCTCCACGTCATTGGTGTACGGGGGCATCAGGTTGCCGTCGGGCCGGTGCAGGTGTGGCTCGGGGGGGCCGTCGTGCCCGGGCAGGGCGGGCAGGGCGTACGGCGCACCGGTGTGCCTCGTGCCGGCCCCATGTGACTCGCCGGCCGGCCCGGCGTCCAGATCCACAGTCCCTGTGCCGTCGGCCACCGCGGCCACGATGCGCAGCGCCGTCACCACGCCGCAGGCGCGGGACAGCGCGATGGCATGGCGTCCCAGATCCAGCACCTCCTGCGGGTCGCCCGGTACCAGGAACGGCATGCGCAGCGCCACCAGGGTGCCGTCGGAGGAACTCGCGACCGTCGAGGACTTGGCGTACGGATCGTCACCCACCAGGGCCAGGGCTCCGCCGAGGGGGCTCGTCCCCACCATCACGGCATGTCGCAGCGAGTCGCAGGCCCGGTCCAGGCCGGGGGCCTTGCCGTACCACACGCCCAGGACGCCGTCGTGGCGCCGGTCGTCGAACCCGCTGACCAGCTGGCTGCCCATGACCGCCGCGGCGGCCAGTTCCTCGTTCAGCCCCGGCTGGTGGACGAGATGCAGGCCCGAGGTCTCGGCGAGGCGCGCCACACGGGCGATCTCCTTGTCGAAGAGCGCCAAGGGCGAGCCCGGGTATCCGCAGGCGAACGCCGCGGTGTTGTGCCCGGCCGCCCTGTCCCGGCGCAACTGCTCGAGGGGTAGGCGAGCCAGTACCTGAACACCGGAGGCGAAGACCCGACCCTCGTCGCGCACGTAGCGGTCGTCGAGGCGGTACGCGGAATCACCCGAACCGTTGCCGGCACGGGCATCATCGCCGGCGACAGGAGAGGGCAGGGCGTTCATCGCAGGTCCTCGATGTCAGCAGACTACCGCGAGGGTGCCGTTGTGTCCCGCGCGGATAGCAACCGCCGGCGGCCCGCTGCAGTGCGGAGCGGTAGCATCCGGCCGTGGGCATCGACCCGGAACTGGCCGACGAGCTGGTCGCAACCATCGCCTCCTGGGTGGACCGCGATGTGATGCCTGCAGCGAGCGAGCTCGAGCGCGCTGATGAGTTTCCGGAGGCCATGTTCGCCCGGATGTGCGATTTCGGCCTGTTCGGCGCCACCATCGACCCGTCCTTCGGCGGCCTCGGTCTCGATGCGGTGACCTACGCCCGCATCGTGGAGGAACTGTCGCGGGGGTGGATGTCTCTCGCCGGGATCCTCAACTCGCACAAGCTGGCCGTCGCCATGATCAGCCGCTTCGGCACCGACGAGCAGCGTCAGCGGTTCCTGCCCCGCATGGTGGACGGCTCGCTGCGGGCGGCGTTCTCGCTGTCGGAACCCGATGCCGGCAGCGACACGCAGAACATCCGCTGCCGGGCCGTCCCCGACGGTGACGAGTGGATCGTCAACGGCACCAAGATGTGGGTCACCAACGGGATACGGGCCTCGATTGTGATGCTGCTGGCCCGCACCCCCGATGACCGAATCACCTGTTTCGTCGTGGAGAAGACCCCGGGGCCCGCCGACGGGGGCCTCACCATCAGCCGCAAGATCGACAAGCTGGGGTACAAGGGCGTCGAGACGGTGGAGATGTCCTACGTCGATCATCGGGTGCCGCATGCCAACCTTCTCGGCGGCCCCGAGGGGCTGGGGCGCGGCCTGCGCTTCGCCCTCGCCGCCCTCGAGCTGGGCCGGGTCAACATCGCGGCACGCGCCGTGGGCGTGGGGCAGGCGGCCTACGACGCGGCCATGGGTTACGCCCAGGAACGGCGGACATTCGGGCGGCCCATCTTCGAGCACCAGGCGGTGCGGTTCATGCTGGCCGGCATGGCCACCAAGCTGCACGCCGCCCGGCTGGTCACCCACGACGCCGCCCGCCGCTACGACGAGGGGCACCGCATCGATCTCGAGGCGGGGATGGCCAAGCTGTTCGCCTCCGAGGCCGCCTACGAGATCGCCACCGATGCCATGCGCATCCACGGCGGCTACGGCTACACCACCGAATACCCGGTGGAGCGCTACTACCGCGACGCCCCCCTGATGATCATCGGCGAGGGAACCAACGAGATCCAGAAGCTGGTCATCGCCCGTCAGTTGCTGGCCCGCTGGCTCGAGAAGAACTAGCGCGCTCTGTCCTGTCCGGGCGGTGCTGCTCACGCCGCCACGAGAGTAACGGTCTGTGTCTGGACGGGGGTCTTCGCCATGACCGTGGCCAGGTCGGTGCCGGGTTCTGCGGGTCGGAGATAGCGGCCCTCGGTGGCGAGTTGCAGTCGGTCCAGGTCGAACGGGTAGGGGTCGAGGCGGTAGACCGCATCGGGCTCCTCGGTGACCGAGATGCTCACGTCGGCCGTCGGGCCGGTGGGGACATGGTTGAAGGTGCTGGCGCCGCGTAGGCCCTCGGCTTGCATGTGGAAGTAGAGCGAGAGCGTGTCGAAGAACTGCAACTGCTTGTAGGCGGTGAAGATGACCGTCTCGTTGTTCCAGGCCGCGGTGGCAGGGTCGGCGGCCAGATCTGCTCGCAGCCGGTGCTGCCGGGCCAGTTCCCCGTCCAGCATGGCCTTCACCCGCGGCCGGACTTCGTCCGCGATCCGGTCGAAGGACACCTTGTCGGGCGCCAACCCGTACCGGCCGTGATAGAGCCCGTAGGTGTGCATCGACGAGATGAGTCCGCTCAGCGGATGCCGCTTCTCGTTGAAGGCCGGCGAGCCGGCGCTCGTGTCGATGACCTCCGACAGCGGTGTCTCCGTGAGGTGGTAGGGCAGGCCGGTGTCGGGATCCTGCGGGGCGCGCCCGTCCAGTGCGTCCCAGCCGCGGTCGTGGTTGGCGACCACGAACTGCAGCGGTTCGGCCGGATCGAGCGGTGAGAACTCGTCGTTGCCGAAGTGCCGAGCCATCTGCCCGGCGAACGTCGTGTGCTGCAGCATCGTGATGACGAAACGGGGTCGGTCGTCGGGCGCGTTCTGAACGATCATGGCCGCTCCATTCGGGTGGAGTTCTGGATCCGCCAGATGTGTTTTCCCGGGTCGCGCACCGTGCGGCGTTGGCCCTGCGGCTGCCGCCGTCGATGGCTTGCCGGTTCCCGTAGACCGTAGTGGTCGTCGCTCCTGTCGTCGTTAATTCCGGCGAAGAACCTGCCCCGGACTCGGTGCGGAACCGGCATCAAGTTCCCAGTGGCTCGGTTCGAATCTGCCTCCAGGCCCCAGGTTTCCTAGACTGGGTTCGCCGCCCCGACACCTCCAGGTCGCGTACCTCGCGCCGGCGGGTGTCGTGCACCCTGGAGCACTTGAACCCGCAGTGCGGGCACCGCGGCCTCCTCACCGTCGACTCGACAGCCACCCTGAGCGCGCTCGGGGTGTCGACGAGCACCTCCAGCACACGGATCTGGCCCAAGTGCAGCCGCACCCGCATAACATCGGAAGCCATCGGGGCCCTCCCGGATCGTTGATGTGTCAATCACCGATTCCAGCAGGGCCTCGACCCTACTCAGGGACCGTCAACCACCCCGCTCCCCACGATTCCGCGCAGGCTCGGAAAATCTCCCACTTCGCCTCCGCGGACAACTTCGTCGGCCGGCGCCGACCATTCCCCGTGGTCATCTGATACTCCTTCGCACGTCAGCGAGAAGACACCCAAACCAGGTTAATTTCTCAACACCATCTCCGCGGCGAACTCAGACGCAGCGCTTGGCGTCGATGTCGATCACATAGGACCCCTGATCAGCGCCCGCGTCGCGGCACGCCGGCGGCTATTGATGATACAGTTTCGCCACCCCAATCCTTGGGGACATCCTCCTCAGGGGCAAGATGTAGGGGTGGCAACGACCCAGGAGGGAATCTGTGACATCTACACGTACATCCAGAATGAGGCCATTGTGGTTGTTGCTGGGCGTGATTGCTCTGATAGCGGCGGCCTGTGGCGACGACAGCGGCGGTGGTGCCGACGCGGCCACAGCCGCCGCGGCGCTTGCTGCGGCGCAGGGCGCTCAGGCCGGTGCCGATGCCGCGGATGCCAAGGCGGGATCTGCGCAGGCTGATGCCGATGCCGCGGATGCCAAGGCGGGATCTGCGCAGGCTGATGCCGCCGCTGCCGCAGCTGAGGCGCAGGCGGCGGCAGCCGCTGCCGCAACTGCCCAGGCGTCTGCCGATCTGGCGCAAGCCACGGCTTCGGGCAGCGCGGAGGCGATTGCCGCAGCCGAGGCGGCGCTCGCCGACGCTCAAGCCGCCGCCGAAGCGGCCAGTGAGCAGGCTGCCGCAGCCCAAGCCGAAGCTGCCGCAGCCCGAACCGAAGCTGCCGCAGCCCAAGCCGAAGCTGCCGCAGCCCAAGCCGAAGCTGCCGCAGCCCAAGCGGCGCTTGCTGCGGCGCAGGAGCAAGCCACAGCGGACACGGCGGCGGCCGACGAGCCCGCAGCCGGTGGCGGCGAGTTGATCATCGCGCTCACGACGCAGCCCAACGCGATCGATGGCGCGAACGCAGCCGAACGTAACGCAGGCAATGTGTCCAACCAGATATTCGACCCGTTGGTGTGGATCAATGACGACCTGGAGTTCGAGCCGGCCCTTGCCGAGTCGTGGACAGTGTCTGACGACGGTCTCGCGTACACGTTCAAGTTGCGTGAGGACGTGGTGTTCCACAACGGCGAGCCGTTCAACGCGGACTCCGTGGTGTTCTCGTGGGAGGTGCAAAAGACCCCGGACAACCAGTACTTCAACTACTACGAACGAGCGTCCGAGGTTAACAAGATCGACGAATTCACCGTCCAACTCGTCGCACCGGAACCCAATGCACTATTCCTCGGCCTCACGTCTGCCATATGGTTCTTTGTTCCTCCCGACTACTACACTGAGGTCGGGCTCACGGGCTTCGGCCAGGCGCCGATAGGCACCGGTCCGTTCATGCTGACCGAGTGGGTCCAGGGCGACCGCATCGTGTTGGACCGGAACCCGAACTACTGGCGTGAGGGCTTCCCCAAGCTTGACCGGCTCATATTCCGGCCGATCACCGAGTCCTCCACCCGGGCCTCAGCGATCCAGACGGGCGAGGTCGACATCGTGAGCCGCCTCAGCCCCGACGAAGCCGGATCTCTAGAGGGCATCGACGGGGTCAACGTCATCGAATACCCAACCAACCGGGTGTACTACATCGCGTTCAACAACCTCACGTCTGGTGTGGGCGAACCAATCGCAGATCCCCTCGTGCGCCAAGCCCTCAACCATGCGGTTGACGTCGAAGGCATCATCGGCGCTCTGTTCAACGGCAAGGGCAGCCAAGCCACCGGGATGATGACGTCGGCCGACTTCGGTTACAACGACGGGCTCGCGCCCTACTCCTACGACCCTGATCGGGCTCGGGAGTTGTTGGCCGAAGCCGGGTTCCCCGACGGGTTCGACATTGGATTCGCGTGCCCGTCAGATGCCTACACCAACTTCGCGCAGGTGTGCGAAGCCGTCGCGGCCCAACTCGGCGAGGTAGGAGTCAACGCGTCACTCGATCTCATCGAGTCCGGGGCGTACTGGGACCTGGAGGCGGATAAGCAGCTACCGCCGCTATTCGGCGATAGCTGGTCGAACGCCAATCCTGAAGGGTGGGACCGCCTGCAGGGGGCCATGGGCGGCGACGCTGCAAGCTTCTCAGCATGGTCTGACCCGGTGGTTGACGACCTCCTCGTTCAGATACTCGCGACCCCCGGCGACGACGCGCGTGCGGATCTGTACCGAGACCTGCAACAGCGGATGTACGATGACCCACCATTCATCTATCTCTACGTGCCGTTCTCGTTCGAAGCAATCAGCGATCGGGTCGCCAACTACAAGCCGCGCTCGGCTGAGGAATATTGGCTCTGGGATCTGGACGTGGCTGGGTGATAAACGCTGGTTCGTGAGCTAATAATCGATTGGTGGGGCCGAGGCACTACGCCTCGGCCCCACCATCGAAAAGAGGGGGAACGAGCAAAGGGAAAAGTCGGTGACGAAATACTTGGTCGGGCGCATAGGTCAGTCACTACTGCTGGTGCTCGGCGTGATGGTGATCGTCTTTTCGATGCTGCGGGTGTCAGGGGACCCGACCAACCTGCTCGTTCCTCGGGAGGCAACCCAGGAGCAAAGAGAAGCGGCACGAGAGGCGCACGGCTTGGACAAGACCGTTGCCGAACAGTTTGTCGACTTCGTGGGCGATTCGGCCCGCCTCGACTTCGGTAGTTCGCTTCGCTACAAGATCCCGGTACGAGAAGTGATCTTCGACCGTCTGCCGGCGACAATCGAGCTCGGCGTCGCGGCGATGGCCCTCGCACTCGCGTTCGGAGTACCGCTCGGAATTTTGGCGGGCGTCAAGGCGGGCAGCCGCTGGGATGGTGCGGCGCGCGGGTTCGGCCTGCTCGGCCAGACGATCCCGAATTTCTGGCTGTCGTTGGTCTTCATCGTGGTGTTTGCCGTCGAGCTTGGATGGTTGCCGTCGTTCGGGCGCAGTACGATATCGATGTGGTTCCTCACCATTCCTGACAAGTCGATAATCTTGCCGGCGGTTGCTCTCGGCTTGTTTCCAATGGCTCAGCTTCTGCGGTTCACAAGATCGTCGGTGCTGGAGATCGTCAATGAGGAGTACGTGCGCATCGCTCGCAGCAAAGGCCTTCGAGCGCCAGTCATCTACGGTCGTTACATATTGCGCAACGCGCTTATCCCACTCATCAGCGTAACGAGCCTGCAGATCGGGGCGCTGCTGGGTGGATCGTTGTACATCGAAGCTGTTTTTGCCTGGCCGGGCGCCGGAGGGTTGTTGGCCGAAGCGGTGAGCAATCGCGACTTCCAGCTCGTGCAGGGAATAGCGTTCTTCGGCGCGCTCATCGTTATCCTCTTCTCGCTTCTTGCTGACGTGCTGTACACAGTCGCCGACCCGCGGATCAGAGTGGGGACGTTGGGACAAACGAGGACCGGTCGGCGTAGATCAGCTGCGGACGATACGGCGGCGGCGATCTCGAAGCCACACGGAGAGGGGATCACATGACTGATCACGCTGCTCCCGGAGGCGCCGATTTCCGTGCTGACGAGATTGAAACCGACCATCAAGTCGACATCGAAAGGGATCTGCGGCTCCGGGCTCGGATTCGCGATGCCCTGCGGCTACTTCGCCGGTCCAAGGGCGGCATGTTCGGTGCCTTCGTATTCGTCATGTTGCTCGTCCTCGCGACGTTTGCGCCATGGATCGCTCCTCACGATCCTCTCCAGCAGACACTGAGTGATGCCAATACCCCGCCGTCTTGGTCCGATGGTGGCTCCATTGACTACCTGATCGGCACCGACACCCTCGGACGCGACATTCTCAGCCGCATCATCTTCGGGACCCGAGTCTCGCTTGGTGTGGCTCTCGGTGGCGTTGGAATCGCCATCATGTTGGGAATGGCGATCGGTCTGATCGCCGGCTACCGAGGCGGCAAGATCGACGCCATCATCGTCGGTTTCATCAACCTGATCCTGTCGCTGCCCTACCTGTTGTTCGTGGTGTTCTTTGCCGCGGTCGTCGGGCGAAGCCTTATCAACGTGATTTTCATCTTCGGCTTCACGTCGATTCCCGTGTTTGCCCGTGTGACGCGGGGCGAGGTCTTGAAGCTACGGGAGAGTTTGTTCATCGAGGCAGCGAGAAATGTCGGAGTACCGGAGGGCCAGATCCTGCGGCTGCACCTGTTGCCCAACCTCATCGGCCCGCTGGCCACGCTGGCCACGTTCGAGATGTCGGCCATGATCCTCTACGAGGCCGGCCTCGGATTCCTCGGTCTTTCGGTGCCGCCCAGCACGCCGAGCTGGGGCAACATGATCAACGCCGGTCGAGGCGTGCTCACGATTCGTCCGTGGATCTCGCTCGCACCGGGGTTCGCCATCGTCTTTGCCGGGCTCGGGCTCAACTTGCTCGGCGATTGGTTGCGCGACGTACTCGACCCTCGATCTAAGCGAGTGAAGCAATGAACACGCCAGCACTGATCGACGTGAAGAACCTTGAGGTCCGGTTCGACATCCCGGAAGGCACCGTGCATGCGGTGAACGGCGTGACGCTCTCCGTCGCCAAGGGTGAGACTCTGGCCATCGTGGGCGAAAGCGGAAGCGGAAAATCTGTGACGATGCTCGCCCTGCTGCGGCTGCTCGCCGAGCCACCCGCACGGATATCCAACGGCACAGCGACGCTCGAAACAACGGACGGAACGGTCAACCTCCTGCAAGAGTCTCAGCGCCGGCTGCGACGGGTTCGAGGGGCCGAGATCGGGTTCGTTGCTCAGGATCCCATGAGTTCTCTCAATCCAACAGTGCGAATCTCCACCCAGCTCATCGACGTGATCCGCACCCATCTCGGTCTTTCGAGGCGACAGGCTCGCAACCGCGCCATCCATCTGCTGGAGAGGGTCGGGATACCTGACGCCTCGGGCCGCATCGATGCCTATCCTCACGAGTTCTCGGGAGGCATGCGACAGCGCGTCATGATCGCTATCGCAGTGGCATGCGACCCCAAGCTGGTGGTCGCCGATGAGCCAACCACGGCGCTCGACGTGACGGTACAGGCCCAGATCGTGGAGCTTATGCAAGATCTACGCGACGAACTCGGGCTGGCCCTGATCTGGATCACCCACGACCTCGGCGTCGTTGCCGGTTTGGCCGACCGAGTAGCAGTCATGTATGCCGGCCGGCTCGTAGAGATCTCCGATGTGGCCAGCCTGTACCAGCGGCCACTACACCCGTACACCATCGGGCTCTTGGACGCTCTGCCCAAGATGGGCGACCGAGCCGATCGGTTGACCAGCATCCCCGGTCTGCCGCCCGATCTCGCTGAAGAGCCGACTCATTGCCCGTTCGCGGCTCGCTGCCCCCATGTGTTCGACCGCTGCAGAAGCGAGGTGCCGCCGTTGATCGAGCCGGTCCATGGTCGACACGTCGCGTGTTTCTACGACATCGAGGCGGGGGCGCCACGACATGGCTGAGCACGGCTCGGCTGAGTTGGTCCAGCCCGTCGTCGAGACGGCGGCGCCGGCCACGATCAGGGGTTCTGCTGAGCCCGTGCTCAGGGTCGTGAACATGACGAAGTATTTCCCGGGAAAGTCGAGCGACAAGCCGATCAAGGCGGTCGATGGCGTGAGCTTCGAACTCTTCGCCGGCGAGACGCTCGGGCTGGTCGGCGAGAGCGGGTGCGGCAAGTCCACCACCGGACGGGCCGTGCTCCAGCTCCACCGCCCTTCTTCCGGGCAGGTCTGGCTGGGCGACATCGAACTCACAAGCCTCGGCGAAAAGGAGTTGCGCAAGCTCCGACCGCGGATGCAGATGATCTTCCAGGACTCGTATGCGTCGCTGAATCCCCGGCATACCGTCGGCCGTATCATCGGCGAGTCGATGAGGGTCCACACGAAGATGACAACGCACCAGGTCCGCGACCGGGTGGCTGAGCTTCTCGACCTGGTCGGCCTCCGTGCTGCTCACCGCACCCGCTACCCCCACGAGTTCTCCGGTGGTCAGCGCCAGCGCATCAACATCGCCCGGGCGCTCTCCCTCAGCCCCGACCTGATCATATGCGACGAGCCCATCTCCGCGCTCGATGTGTCGATCCAGGCGCAGGCGATCAACCTCTTTGCTGATCTTCAAGACGAGTTCGGAATCGCCTACCTGTTCGTGGCCCACGACCTCTCGATGGTGGAGCACATCTCCGACCGAGTCGCGGTGATGTATCTCGGACATATCGTCGAACTCGCCCAGACCGAGCCTCTGTTCGAGGCGACGCTTCACCCGTACACGCAGGCCTTGCTGTCGGCAGTTCCGATACCAGATCCTGTGGCCGAGGCCAGTCGGACCCGTGTTTCTCTCGTCGGAGAGGTTCCGAGTCCTGCGGCGCCACCGCCCGGGTGTGTGTTCTCGACCCGCTGCCCCTTAGTCGTCGACCGCTGTCGTGCTGAGGTACCCGAACTCCGTGAGATCATGCCCAACCACTGGGTTGCGTGTCATCTCGCCGATCGGGAAGGTTCGTCGATCGTGCGGTGAGCCTCGCGGATCAGTGGTGGGTCGCGACGGCGAGTTCACCGTGTTAGCCTCAGCGCAGAGTATCACCTGACCTTTTTAGCTCAGCCAACTTCCGCGAGGGGGCCCTGATGAAGTTCGTGTCGTACAACATCCAGTACTCGCGGGGCAAGGACGGTTGCTACGACCTCGAAAGGATTGCCGCCGCGGTACGTAGCGCCGACGTGATCGCACTGCAGGAAGTCGTGCGCAATCTCGACGCGCCTCCTGACAAAGATCAACCAGCCCGGTTGGGCGAGATGCTCACTCAGCATCACTGGGTATACAGACCCAACGTCGACCTTGACGCGAGTTCGAGAACTCCCGGTGGGTCACTCGAGCATCGTCGACGTCAGATCGGCAATATGGTTCTTTCCCGCTGGCCGATCCTCTCGTGTCGGAATCTGGTCTTGCCGAGAGTGCGGGTCATCAATGCCCCCGGCCCACAGCATGGCGCGCTCGAAGCAATCATAGACGCTGCGTGTGGACCTCTTCGGTGCTATTCAGTCCATCTCGATTCTCTCAATTCCCGGCTACGGCGAACGGAGATCGAGTATCTGCTACCGCTTATGTTTGGAGTTCCCTTTAACGGGGCATCGGTCACCGGAATCGAATGGATGGGTATCGGCGAGAGCCCTGCGCCAACCGAGTTCGTGGTGATGGGCGACTTCAACCTGACTCCAACGTCAACCGAGTATTCACTCATCGTCGGCGAGACTGACTACTACTACGGCCATACTCTCACAGGTGACCGGCTCGTGGACACGTGGACTGCGGCCGGCAACTCCCTCGACGAGGGAATCACCTGGTATGACGGGAGTCGAGGGTTCGAGGTCGGCTCGAAGCTCGACTACGGATTCGTGACGCCGGGCCTAGCATCGAGGGTCGAATCAGCGTGGATCGACGACGACGCGGTCGGGTCGGACCACCAGCCAACATGGTTCGAACTCAACTGGCTCTGATTGTTCACGGGGTGTGGGGTGGTGGGGGTGCGCGTCCGCGGAAAGGCCTCTCTGAGGTGGGATGATGCGTGTGTAAGCGCGCGGTTCGTTCTGAACGATCATGGCCGCTCCATTCCGGACTGAGGGTGCGCCGGAGCGATGTCCGGCGCACGGTTAGCTAGGATCTTAGCTAAGCTCGCGCGCCGGGTGACGCGGGAAGTGGGAGGACAGGAGATGATCTCTGTTGGAGTGCACGAGGCCAAGACCACGCTGTCCAGACTTCTGCGGCGCGCCAGTTCGGGCGAGGAGGTTGTGATCACTCGCGATGGCGAGCCGGTGGCGCGCCTCGTTCCGGTCGAACGGGCGGGGTGTCGACAACTGGGGCAGGACGTTGGTCTCTTCGAGTACCCCGAGGACTTCAACGATCCTCTTCCCGGCGACCTGCTCGGCGCCTTCGAAGGCGGAGATGGGTGAGGGTACTGATCGACACGTGCGTTTTCCTCTGGATGCGGATGGCGCCCGATCGTCTCGCCCCGGACGTACGCGAGATTCTTGTGGACAAAGCGAACGACGTGCTGTTCTCGGCGGTGTCCTCCTGGGAGATCGCTGTCAAGCACGCGGTGGGACGCCTCGAACTCCCCGAGCCGCCGTCCGTCTTCGTGCCGGAGCGGATTGCCTCCAGTGAACTCACGCCGATTCCCGTCGAGCACTCGCACGCCTTGCGGGTTGCCTCATTACCTCTGCATCACCGGGATCCGTTCGATCGTCTGCTGATTGCGCAGGCCGCGGAGATGCAGGTTCCGGTCGTCACCGACGACCACAGTTTCGAGCCGTATGAGATCGACGTGATCCCCGCCGTCGGGCGGTCGGTCCCGTAGGTCGACCGGAGCGGTTCGGCTCGAATCTGCCTCGGGGGCTTAGGTTTCCTAGACTGGGTTCCCCGCCCCCGTAGCTCAGGGGACAGAGCAGGGGACTTCTAATCCCAAGGCCGCAGGTTCGAATCCTGCCGGGGGCGCTGATGAGCCATCGGGCGGACACCGAAGCAGTCGACACGCACGTCGGCGACACGCCGGCGGGCGGGGCGCAAGCAGCCGACGCCGGCGGGCGCGTCGGTGCCCCTTCGGCGGGCGATGGGCCCGCTGGATCACCCGTCCCGGGCAGTGCAGAGGCGCCACAGGTGAGAGCCGTTCCCGACCTGGCCGTGCTGGACAACATCCAGCGGCGGCTGCTGTGGCTGGCGACGCGCATCGTGGACGTGGCGAACCGTCGGGAGGGCCTCGAGATCAAGGTCGGCGGCCACCAGGCCTCCTCGGCCTCGATGGTGTCGATCATGACGGCGTTGTGGTTCGCCCACATCGACGGCGGCGACAAGGTGGCGATCAAGCCCCACGCCTCGCCCGTGTACCACGCCATCAAGTACCTAACCGGCGAGCTGGACCGTTCCTACCTCACGACGTTGCGTCGCCGGGGAGGGTTGCAGGCGTACCCGTCGCGCACCAAGGACCCCGACGTGTCCGACTTCTCGACGGGGTCGGTGGGGCTCGGGGCGGTGGCGCCGCTGTTCTCGGCGCTGGTCCGGCGTTACACCGACGCGCACTTCGCGCCGTCGCCGCCGGCACGCTTCATCGCCACCGTCGGCGACGCCGAACTCGACGAGGGCAACGTGTGGGAGGCCATCGCCGAGTCGGCCACGCACGGGCTCGGCAACTTCACCATGGTCGTGGACCTCAACCGCCAGAGCCTCGACCGGGTGATCCCCGACATCGCCGCCACCCGCCTGATGAGTTTCTTCAGCCATGCCGGCTGGCACGTGGCGGAGGCCAAGTACGGGGCCCGCCTGCGGAGGCTGTTCGCCGAACCCGGCGGGGACGCCCTGCGCTCCCACATCGACGCCATGCCCAATGAGGCCTACCAGGCGCTGTTCACCTACCGGGGCGCCGAGCGGCGCAAGAAGTTCCTCGAGGGCGCCGACGCGGCGGTGCGCCGCTTCGTCAAGGACTTCGACGACGACGAACTCTTCGCCTACGTCACCGACCTGGGCGGCCACGACCTCGGCCGGCTCATCGACTGCTTCCGGGCGTGCGACATCGAAGCCGACCGGCCGAGCGTCGTCTTCGCCTACACCGTCAAGGGCTGGGGCCTGCCCATGGCGGGTGACCCGCTCAACCACGCCGTGCTGCTCACCCCCGAGCAGATCGACGCCCTGCGCGCCGAGGTCGGCCTGACCGAGGCGACCGAGTTCGACCGCTTCGATCCCGACAGCCCCGAGGGGCTGCTGTGCGATGCCGTGGGATCGGACATCAACAACGCGCCGGCGGTGCCGCGCCCCCGGTTGGGTGTGCCGGCGGCGGCGGGCCCGCCGACCCTGCGGGGCAAGGTCTCCACGCAGGAGGCCTTCGGGCGGACGCTGACCCGCCTGGCCGACGTGGACGGGGTCGGCAAGCGGATCGTCACCACCGCTCCCGACGTCTCGATCTCGACGAATCTGGGGGGCTGGGTCAACAAGGCGGGCGTGTACTCCCACGTCCATCGGGACGACCACGGTGGTGCTGACCGGCTCCTGCGCTGGGCGCCCTCGCCGGAGGGGCAGCACATCGAGCTCGGGCTCTCGGAGATGAACATGTTCATGCTTCTGGGCCAGTTGGGGCTCGCCCACGACCACCACGACCGGCACCTGCTTCCGGTTGGGACCGTCTACGACCCGTTCGTGCTGCGCGGCCTCGATGCCCTCATCTACTCCCTCTACAACGACGCCCGCTTCGTGGTGGCCGGCACGCCGTCGGGCATCACTCTGGCGCCGGAGGGAGGCGCCCACCAGTCCACCATCACCGCCGGCGTCGGTGCCGAGCTGCCGGGGCTGACCTACCTGGAGCCGGCCTACGCCACGGAGGTCGACTGGCTGCTGTGCGACGCACTGGAGGGCCTCGGCCGCCCCGACGGCGAGAGCGCGTACTTCAGGCTCAGCACCCGACCCCTGGACCAGGCGCCCTTCGCCGCCGCCGCCGAGCGACTGGGCATCGAGGAGTTGCGCCGGCAGGTCCTTACCGGTGGCTACCGGTTGCGGCCCGTGCCTGTGGGCGAGCGCCCCGGTGTCACCATCGTCACGACCGGGGCGATGGCGCCCGAGGCCCTGGGGGCGGCCGATGCGCTCGGCGAGGAGGGCGTGGATGCCGCGGTCGTGCATCTGACCAGCCCCGACCTCGTGTACCGCAGCTGGCAGGGCACCTACCGGGCCGCGGCCGCCGCCGCCACGGTGGTGCGCCGACCCAGCCGGCTCCATCAGCTCATCCCGCCCGAGGAGCGCCACCGGCCCCTGGTCAGTGTGCACGACGCCTCCAGTCACGTCCTGGCCTGGTTGGGCGCAGCCGTGGGCGCCCGCCACGTGCCGCTCGGGGTGGACCGTTTCGGCGAGTCCGGCACCATTGCCGACCTCCATGCCATCGCGGGGATCTCCGTCGGCGACATCGTCAACGCCGCCCTCATCGCCATCTACGAGAGCACCGACGCCGGCCACTACGGCGTCTGAACCGAGCCCGTTCGTGCCGACTGTCGGTGGCGGCGGGGTAGTGCTGAGCGACTCCGCAGCCCATCTATTCCGATGCTCCTATGGTTGTCAAGTCGTGTTTTGGGTGAGGTGGTTGTGGTAGCGGGTGGCGAGGTTGTGGTTGTGGTAGGTGCCGCGTTCGAGTGCGGAGATGCGGGTGGGGTGGGTGTTGAGTGCTGCGGCGGTGGCGGTGATGGTGGTGTGGGTTTGGAGGCGTCGTTGGCGCAGGTCGGTTCCGTGGGGGGGTGTCTGGCGGGTTGGTGAGGAGTTGGTGTATTTCGCGTGCGATGTAGCGTTTGAGGCAGCGGATGATGTAGCGGCGGGTTTTGCCTTCGGCGCAGCGCCGGTGTGAGGTGTGTCTGAGTCTTCCGCGGAGATTGGGGTTGGTAATTAACCAAGTTGGGGGGTGTTCTCGGGTGTGGTTGTTGTTGTCTGGCGGTTGTGGTCGAGGCGTTGTTGGTGGGCTCGTTTCAGGCCTTGGCGTCGGGCCTCGCGGATGTGTTCTCCTCGGTGGTGGTGTTCGTCGTCGGGGGTAACGTAGCCGATTGCCTGGTGGAGGCGGACGGTGTTGTACTCGACGCGGACGCGGGCCAGCTCGACGTCGAGCTGTTCGGCGTCGGTGATCGTTGCGAGGTGGGGCCATTCGTGTTTGATGTGTCCGAAGAACGACTCGATCCACGCCTGGTCGGTGGGGGTGTGTGGTCGGCCGTGGTGCTGGGCGATGGCCATGAGTGTCATGTAGGCGCGGGTGGCTGTTGAGGTCATGGCCGGGCCGTTGTCGGACACGGCGAGCAGGATCGGCCGGTCGGGGTCGTCGGCGTCGAGGCGTTCGTCGGTGAGCAACTCGTCGAGACCTTCGGCGAGCAGGGCGGCGTCGAAGACGACGCGGACCTGTGTGGAGGTCTCTTCGGTGGAGACCAGCGTCGCGATCCAGCGTCGCGAGACCATGTCGACGATCGCGAACACGACCCGTCGGGCGGCACCGAAGTGGGTGACGTCCCAGATCCAGATCCGGTTGGGTTCCCACACCAGCCAGGGCGGCCACGGTGTGCGAACTCGCCGTGGCTGCGCCGGCTGTTGGGCCAGGACGAGGCCGTGAGCAGCGAGAACACGCCGAAACGTTGACGGCGAGACCCACACCTTGGACTGGTAGGAGCCGCGGTGCGCGAGCTTGCGATGCGACCGGTCCACCGGACCCCACTCCTCGGCGGTCTCCAAGATCGCCTCCACCTCACCGTCCAACAGGCGATGCACGGCCGTCGCGCCGACGCTGCGGTCCTCCAGATCGCCGTCGCTGCGCCGGGCGCGCCAGCGGTGCACCCGATCATCGGAGACCTGCCACAGGCCGGTTGCCCAGCGGTGCGCGAACCCGCCGGCGACCGCGTCGTCGACAGTGCAAAGAACCAGTTCCTTCACCTCGGCGGGGACTCGCGCCGGGACCGGTCCGCTCAGCCCCATCCCGATTTTCCCCGGATGATCGCCAACTCGATCGCTTGCGCCTTGACCGCCTCGGTCAGCTGACCAATCTCGTTGCGTGCCGCCTCGAGCTCCCAGTTGCGTTGGCTCGCCGGCCGACCAGGCCGGCGAGCCAACGCCGCCAACGCCGCGTCCTTCACCGTGCGGCGGATCGTGATGATCGTCGACACGTCCACCGTCCACTTACGGGCCGCCTCGGCCTGGGTCACCTCCCCAGAGGTGACCTGCAGGAAAATCTCCCACTTCGCCTCCGCGGACAACTTCGTCGGCCGACGCCGACCGTCTCCAGTAGTCATCTGATGCTCCTTCGCATATCAGCGAGAAGACCACCAAACTAGGTTAATTATTCAACACCATCTCCGCGGTGAACTCAGACGCAGCACAGGGGTGTCTGGCGGGTTGGTGAGGAGTTGGTGTATTTCGCGTGCGATGTAGCGTTTGAGGCAGCGGATGATGTCGCGGCGGGTTTTGCCTTCGGCGCTGCGCCGGTTGGCGTAGTCGCGGGTGCGTTGGTCGCAGGTGAGGCGGACCATGGTGATGCGCCAGAGGGCGTTGTTGGCTTGGCGGTTGCCGCCGCGGTTGAGTCGGTGGCGGGTGTGTTGGCCCGAGGACGCTTGGACGGGGCTGGCGCCGCACAGCGCGGCGAAGGACGCGTCGGTGGCCATGCGACCGGGGTTGTCGCCGGCGGCGACGAGCAGGGTGGCGGCTGTGTCGGCGCCGACGCCGGTTGCGGCGAGCAGGGCGGGGTTGGCTTGTGCGCACAGGCGTCGGAGTTCGGCGTCGAGTTCGGTGATCTCGGCGCTGAGCGCCTGGTGGCGTCGTGCGAGTGTGCGCAGCGCCCGTTTCGCAGCGGCGGTGACCTCCCCGGTGGTCGAGTTGGGGCGCAGGCGGGCGCAGGCGTCGACGAGGGCGCCGGGGCGCAGCCCGCCGAGCTGGTCTTTGAGCTGTTCGGGGGCGGTGACGAGGAGGCCGTGGATCTGGTTGATGGCGCTGGTGCGGGCCTTGAGCGCCGAGCGTCGAGCGACGTGCAGCATCCGGATTGCTGCCACCGGACCGTCGCCGCTTTTGGGTTGGGCTGTGGCTTCGCCGCACAGCGCGGCGCGCGCCGCGGCTTCGGCGTCGGCGGTGTCGGACTTGCCGTAGCGCCGCCGCGCCTGGCGGTTGGGACGGTTCACCTCCACCACCGCCACGCCGACCGCGGCGAGGTGACGCGCCAGGCCGGCGCCGTAGCTGCCGGTGCCTTCCACGCCGACGAGCCTCAGCGGACCCCAGGACCTCAACCAGGCGACGAGTTCGCCGTAGCCGGCCACAGTCGCCGCGAACGACGCCGTGTCCAGCATCCGCCCCGCCCCGTCCACGGCTGCGGCGACGTGGTTGTCACGATGGGTGTCCACCCCACCGATCACTTCAACAGGTTTCTCCGACATAATGGTGCTGCCCTCCTTCGAGCAAACCAATGGGTCAAGGGCACCACCGGCCGGGACGGCGGACAGGACACTCAGGGTGTTCAACTCAAAGCTCCTATCAGGTCACGTCCGCCCGACCGGTCGGTGCGCATCCCCGACCAGCAACAGGCCGACAGATCGGAAACAAGGCACCAAGGCCAACATTCCGGAGGGTCAGACCCACCACCAATCGGGAACCCCAACAGTATGAGTGTCATTCCGGCGAAGGCCGGAATCCACTTTCCAGCGGTCCGGGCCGCGCTACACGGGGACTACTCAGCAGCCTCCTGGAGGATTGCCGCTTGGCGGTCCCGGGGTGTCTGGCTGTCGGTGGCGGCGGGTACTATCGGGTAGCGGCGACTCCCGGGGTGTTCTCTGGCGATGTCGTCGATTTGTTCGGACTCGAGGACGCCCGACCGGCGCCGATCCGATCCTCTTGCCCTTCCGGGCCCTGTTGCCTCCCGCCGGCGGCTTCTCTTTGACGCCGATCGGGGGCGAGGACCGACGATGATGATCCATGAGACCGGGGCGCGCCCGCGCGGCGCCCATCCGGCCCCAAGACACGCAGGGAGACGCATGCGCACCCCACCGAATGATCCGACCACCCGCAACGGTTCTCACGACCACGCCGCTCTGCCCGGCGACCCCCGTACCGCCACCGCTGACCACGCCACGGCGCCCAACGGCGCTCATAGGCACGCCAAGGCGTCCAACGGCACGCACGACCATGCCGGTCTGGCCGGCGACATCGGTACCACCATCCCCGACCACGCGGCGGCGTCCAACGGCGCTCATGACCCCGCGGGTCCGGCCGGCGACGATGGGCTGCTGCTTCTTGACGACGCGGCCGATAGCGAGCCGCCGCTCGTCGGCCCGGCGCCGTACCGGGTGTCGGTCATCCGCAGCGAGAACCGGCGCAAGACCGTCTCGGCCCGCGTCGTTGGGGGCGTCATCGAGGTGCGCATCCCGTCGTGGCTCCCGCCCGCCGATGAGAAGCGTGTCGTTGACAACTTCATGCGCAACTTCGAGAAGCGGCGTCGCTGCTGGCAGGTGGACCTCGGCGCCCGGGCCCGCCACCTCGCCGCCACCTATGACCTTCCCGAGCCCCGCTCCATCACCTGGTCCATCCGCCAGCGGCAACGATGGGGATCGTGCAGCGTCCTCGCCGGCAACATCCGCATCTCGCACCGGCTCGCCGAGGTGCCGCCGTGGGTGCTCGACTACGTCATCGTCCACGAACTGGCGCACCTCACCGAGACCGGGCACACCCCCGCCTTCCACGCGCTCGTCAACCGTTTCCCCCGCGCCGAGCGGGCCATCGGCTACCTGCAGGCGTTCGACGCCATGTCGGACCCGGTGCCGGAGTGATGCGCTGATCCCGTCGCTCCCGGCTACCTGCAGGCCTTCGATGCCATGTCGGACCGTGCCCCGGACTGACACTGGACAGGGCCGGGGATCGACTACCGGACTGACGGTTGGAGCGGGCGGGGACGTCGATTGACGGGTCGGCGGTTGGATCGGGCGGGGGATCGCTTGTCGGGTCGGCGGTTGGGTTGGAGCGGGGGATCGCTTGTCGGGTCGGCGGTTGGATCGGGCGGGGGATCGATCGCCGGTCGAAACAGCGGGTCGGATTGCCGATTGACCGCCCTCGGGGGCGGGTTTAGGGTTCGGAAACCCCCCCTGGTGAGGAGCGACATGACCATCAACGCACTTGACCACTACAACATTCAGACGGCGCGGCTGGACGAGACCATCTCGTTCTATGTCGACGTTCTCGGGTTCTCGAACGGCTACCGGCCGGGGGTCCGTGGGACCGGGGCGTGGCTCTACGCGGGCGGCCGGCCGTGCGTCCACATCAACGTGATCGACGACGACCGGTCCGGGCCCACCGGCCCCATCAACCACGTGGCGTTCGAGACCGCCAACGGGCCCGGCGACTTCGAGGCCATGCAGGCGAATCTCACCGAGCGGGGGCTTCCCTTCGACGTGAACGACAGCCGGCCCGAGATCCCGCTGCGGCAGATCTTCCTGCACGACCCCAACGGCATCCGTCTCGAACTCAACTACCGCGACGCCCCGCTGACCGCCGAGTCCGTAGCGTCGGGCTAGACGGGCCACGGCCCGTCCGGAGGCTCGCACCGCTCCGGAGGCTCCTACCCCGGCCGGCACGGTTGGTAGCCTGCGGGCGTTGGCGGTCACGCGCCGCCGGCGGGAGTGACCGATGACCACCGCTGCTGCAATCGCCACGATCACACCGGCCGACGGCGCGGCGTTCGACCGCGACGGGTACCTGATCAAGCGAGGCCTGTTCGGCGACGCCGAGGTGGGGTTGCTGCAGCAGGCCCTGGCGACCGATGAGGCGTTGCAGTCCAGCGCTTTCGGGCTGGATGACGGCTACGGCGGGCAGACAACCGTCGCCGTGTGGAACCATCCCGGCGACGACACGCTGGGTATCGTGCCGCGTCTGCGGCGTGTCGGCGGCGCCGTGGCCACGCTGCTGGGCGGCGAGGTGTACCACTACCACTCGAAGATCACATCCAAGGCGCCCGGCGGCGGCACGTGGGACTGGCACCAGGACTACGGCTATTGGTACAAGAACGGCGTCCTGTTCCCCAACCTGGCCACCGTTGCCATCGCCGTCAGCGAACTCACCGAGGCGAACGGCACGATGCGGGTGCTGCGCGGCAGCCATCTGTGTGGGCGCCTCGAGCACAGCGTCATGGGCGGCCAGAACGGGGCCGACGTGTCCAGGGTGGCGGTCCTGCAGGAGCACCTCGAGGAGGTGTCGTTCGTCGCCGAGCCGGGCGACGCCTGCTTCTTCCACTGCAACATGCTGCACACCTCGGCGCCGAACATGTCGGATCGCAATCGGGACCTGCTGCTGTGTGCCTACAACCGGGCCGACAACAACCCCACCATCAAGCACCATCACCCCCCTTCACACCGCTGGAGATGGTCGACGACGGCGCCCTCCTGCGGACGGGCCTGTGGAGTGTCGGCTTCGATCGCTCGTTCATGGACCCGGCCGATGACATCAGTATCGGGGAGTTCGAGTCCGACCCGCTCAGCTGACACGGCGCGGTCCGCTGCCGCACCGCTCACACTGCCGGCGGACTCGCTGCTTCGACCGGCGCAGATCCTGTGGGTCGGACAGCGTCCTCGCCCGCAACCTCGGGCGGACGCCGGGCCGCTGCCCGCCGAGCGTCTACGATCCGGCCGAGGACCTCTCGGGTCGAGGTCCTGAAGGAGCGGAGATGAGAGTTGGGATCTTCTGCGAGTTGGCCGTGAAGCCGGAGTGTATGGACGAGTTCCTGGCGCTCTTGAACGTCCATGCCACGAGTTGTCCCGTCGAGGAGGATGGGTGCGTCACGTTCCGGGTGGCTCGCGACCGCGACGATCCTGCGATTGTCCGCCTGTACGAGGAGTACCTCACCCAGGCCGATCTCGATCTGCACAGTTCCTCGGAACGGTTGGCCGCCTTCGGCCCCAAGATCGCGCCCATGCTGGCGGGGAGCGTCGACCGTACGGCGGACATTCTTTGGTGACCTGGGGGTCTGCAGGGTGATGTCGTGGTCCGGGCTCGTGGCGCGCCGGCCGTTGGGCCTGCAACGCTGAACTGAACGAGCCACCGATACCGCCCCCCTCCGATGGCGGGGCGGCCGTTAGCGCAGGGGCCAGATGCGGCGGGCCATGCGCCCGAGCAGCATGCCGGCGGCGGCCCCGGCGGCTACGTCGGAGGCGTGGTGAATGCGCACGTGGATGCGGCTGAGGGCCACCGTCGCCGCCAGGAGCCGCAGCAGGCCCCGCCAGCGGCGCCCGCCCAGTTCGCCCAGCAGGGTCGCGGCCACCACCGCGCTGGAGGAGTGGCCGCTGGGGAAGGCGGTCGTGATGGGTCGGCGCAGGTAGAGGGGGCGCTCACCATCGTCGACCATGGGGCGGGAGCGCTTGATCAGCGACTTCAGCAGGCCGTTCACGAACATCGTGTCCAACCCCAGCACGGCGGCGAGGCGCAGCAGGTTCCGCTCGGCCCGCCACGAGCCGCCGAGCGCGGCCAGTGCCGCCAGCAGCAGCCAGATCAGCCCGTAGTCGCCGAGCTGCGACGCCGTGTAGAACACCCGATCCGCCCAGGGCCGCCCCCGCAACTTGTCGAACAGGGCGTCGACGCGGTCGTCGAAGCGGTCCACGAGTTCGTTCACCCGCTCGGCGTCGAGACCATCCACGCCTATGAATGCTATGGCGTCGCCTTCCCGAGGACGAGTCCGCAGGCGGGCGGCGGGCGCCTGCGGTGTCGTGGAGGCCGGGCAGGTGGCTGGTAGAAACAGCCCCGTGGCCGATCCGTCCGACGAGTCCTCACGCGCTGCCGGCGACAGGCCGCTGGATTTCATTCGCAGGCAGGTGGTGGCCGACGGCGAGGCGGGCACGTTCGGTGGGCGGGTGCAGACCCGGTTCCCGCCCGAACCCAACGGCTACCTGCACATCGGCCACGCCAAGGCGGTGTGCCTGAACTTCGGTGTGGCCGCCGAGCACAGCGGGACGTGCCGGTTGCGCTTCGACGACACCAATCCCGCCGGCGAGGACGCCGCTTACGCCCGGGGGATCGAGGAGGACATTGCCTGGCTCGGCTTCGAACCCGGCCCACCCGCGCACACCTCCGAATACTTCGAACAGCTCTACGCATGGGCCGAGCACCTGGTCAGCCAGGGGTTGGCGTACGTCGACGACCAGGACGCCGAGACGATCTCCGCCAACCGGGGCGACTTCACCACCCTGGGAGTGGCCAGTCCGTGGCGCGACCGCACCGCGGAGGAGAACCTTCGCCTGCTGCGCGACATGCGGGCGGGGCGTTTCGCCGACGGCGCGAAGGTGCTGCGGGCCCGCATCGACATGGCCCACCCCAACATGGCTATGCGTGACCCGGTCATGTACCGGATCCGCCACGCCACCCACTTCCGCACCGGCGACGACTGGTGCATCTACCCCACCTACGACTGGGCGCACGGTCAGAGCGACGCCATCGAGGGCGTCACCCACTCGCTGTGCACGCTGGAGTTCGACGTCAACCGTCCGCTGTACGACTGGTATCTGGAGCACCTTCCGCTGCCCGGCGACTGCCCTCGCCAGAGCGAGTTCGCCCGCCTCAACCTCACCCACACGGTCATGTCCAAGAGGGCTCTGGGTGCGCTGATCGACGACGGGCTCGTGGACGGCTGGGACGACCCGCGCCTGCCGACCCTGCGGGGCCTGCGCCGCCGGGGCTACCCGCCGGAGGCGATCCGGGCGTTCTGCGCGCACATCGGCGTGGCCCGGGTCAACGGCGTGCACGAGATCGAGTTGCTGGAGTCGTTCGTGCGGACCCACCACAACCGCTCGGCGCTGCGGCGCATGGCGGTGCTGCGGCCACTCGAGGTGGTGATTGACAACTGGCCGGCGGGCAACGTGGAGTACCGCCCGGCAGTCAACAATCCGGAGGACCCCGCCGCCAGTACACGGGACGTGCCGTTCTCGGGGCGGCTGTGGATCGAGCGTGACGATTTCATGGTTGACCCGCCCCGCAAGTTCTACCGGCTCGGCCCCGGCCGCGAGGTGCGCCTGCGGGCCGGCTACTTCCTGCGTTGCGACGACGTGGAGACCGGCCCCGACGGCGAGGTGGTGCGGTTGCGTTGCAGCTACGACCCCGACACCGGCGGTGGGCATGCGCCCGACGGCCGCAAGGTGCGCGCCACGATCCACTGGGTGTCGGCCGACCACGCCGCCGACGCCACGGTGGCTCTCTACGACCGCCTGTTCACCGACCTGGTGCCCGGCGCCGACGGCCGCGACCTGCTCGAGTCGTACAACCCGGCTTCTCGGGAGCTGATCACTGCTGCCAAGATAGAGCCGGCGCTGCTCGACACACCGCCCGGCGAGGTCGTGCAGTTCGAGCGTCTCGGCTACTTCGCCCGCGACAATGCCGGCGCCGACCCAGACGCCCCTCCGCTGTTCCACCGCACCGTCGGCCTGCGCGACGAATGGGCCAACATCCAAAAGCGCCGCCAATCGCAGACGTAACAGAGTGCCGAGTTAGCTCGCAGTCCACCTATTCGTAGGGGCAGCATCCTCGCCGGCCGGCACCACCCGCCAGCAGGGTGCAGTGTTGACCCGCAGTCCAGCTATTCCGTCATTCCAGCGGAGGCTGGAATCCACCGTCCAGCGGCCTGACACGCCCTGACGCTCGCCCACATGGGCCCGGTGCAACTCGTGGTCGCCCGTCGCGCCGTCGCGGCAGCAGCTAACTTTCCGGGCGGACCAGCCGCGTGTGGCGGCCTTGGCCTCACAGGGGTTCCTGCACGACGTCTCCGACGCCGTCGGCGACGCCAAGAACGACTGGGTCGACACGGCGCTGACGGCGTCCACGGTCGACGGCAAGCTGATGGCGATGCCGCTGAACACGTCGACGCAGATCCTGTACTACAACAAGTCGCTGCTTGACCAGGCGGGGATTGCTTACCCCTCCTCGTCGCCCGACGACCGCATGACCTGGGACGAGTTGGTGGATCTGGCGGGGCAGGCCCAGGACGGCGGCGCCACCTACGGCTTCCAGTTCGACCAGGTGAGCCGCTACTACCAGCTCCAGCCGCTGGCGGAGTCGCTCGGCGGAGGCTCCGGGCTGTCGGGCGCGGGCAACCTCCAGCCGGCCCTCGTCAATGACGGCTGGATCCAGGCAATGGAGTTCTACGCCAGCCTGTTCGCCGACGGCGGTGTGGCGCCCCGCGGCATGCCTCCGGGGGAGACTCCCGCCGCCTTCTCGGCGGGCGAGATCGCCTTCTATCTCGGCGGGACCCACTGGGGCGGCATCTGGGAACTCTTCGCTCCCCTCGACTTCGAGCTCGGCTTCGCGCCGCACCCGTACTTCCCGGGTAGTCCCGTGGTGACGCCGACGGGTGCCCTGTCGCTCGGCGTGAACCCGAACAGCCCGAACACCGAGGCGGCGACCGCCTTCGCCAAATGGGTCACGACGTCGGACACGGGCACGGACGTGTTCCTGACGGTCGACGTCGCCCCGCCGGCTCTGACGGGTGCGCTGCCCGCCTTCATCAGCTCCCCGCCGTGGAACACCGGCGAGGGTGGCACGACAGGCGGTCAACTCGTCGAGTACGAGCTCGCCAACACCGCCGTCGGACGGCCGAGGAGCATCGGCTACATCCAGTTCGAGGAGATCATGGGTCGGGCCTTCGAGGACATCCGCAACGGCCTCGACGTGCGGGAAACGCTCGAGCGTGCGCAATCCGAACTGGCGGGCGCCCTGCCCAGCGGTGGATAACTCGAACCCGCACGACGAACTCCGGAGGGTCGAGGGCGGGGTGACGCCACCGTTGGGATGACCCCGACCCGAGCGAAGAAACAGGTCCCGATGAGCCGGCCAGGGCCGCAGGCGGCGTCGCTGCGCAGACGACGCCGCCTGCGGCATGGCGGTCCGACCGCCATGGTATTCCTGGCGCCTGCCCTGGTGGCGCTGATCCTCACGCGCGTCGCCCCGGCGGTCGACACCCTCCTCAGCAGCTTCCGTGACAGCGGGGCGTGGAGCCTGGCCAACTACGCCGAGCTCGGCGCGTCGACCTTCAGTGACTCGGTCGTCACGACGGTCGTGTTCAACGTGATCATCAACCCGGCGCAGGTGCTGGTCTCCTACGCCTTGGCGGTCGTGCTCTCGCAGCGCCTGCCCGCCGTCGGGTTGTGGCGCACGTTGATCTTCCTGCCGATGGCGGTGCCGCCGGCCGTGTCGACGATCGTGTGGGGCGTGTGGTTCCGCCCCGGCGACGGGATCGTCAACAGCCTGCTGGGGATCGTGGGCCTACCCGACCAGCCTTTCCTCACGTCGCCCGGCCAGGCCCTGTACGTGATCATGGTCATCGCGTCGTGGATCGGGGTTGGGTACTGGATGACCTTCCTCGTGGCGGGCATCAAGAACGTCCCGCCGGAGATGCTCGAGGCCGCCGCCATCGACGGCGCCGGCTGGTGGTGGCGACTCGTCACGATGGTCACCCCGACGGTCCGGCGGCAACTGAGCTTCGTCCTGGTGGCCGCAACCGTTGCGAACTTCCTGCTCTTCGTGCCGGTGCAGATCCTCACCCGCGGTGGTCCCGCCGGCAGCACGAACCTCGTCATGTACGAGGCCTACACGCAGGCGTTCATCTTCAACGACCCGGGGCCGGCCTTCGCCCAGATCACGATCCTCGTCGTGCTGGTGGCCGCGATTGTCGGCGTCCAGTTCCGGCTGCTGAGCGGCTCGGGGGAGCGAACCCGCCATGCGTCGTGAACTGTCGCGCTGGGGTCGTGTCCCGTTGGTCGTGCTTGTGCCGGTCGTTTCGATCCTTTGGCTTGCTCCGCTGGCCTGGACCGTCGCGGCCGGGCTGCGGCCGAGCGAGGATGTCTTCCGCTCGTTCAGGAGCTTGAGCTGGCGCACGTTCATTCCCGACTCGGTCACGATCGACAACCTCACGTCGATCACCGGCGGCACGCTGGGGCGTGCCATCGGCAACTCGCTCATCGTGGCGGGCGCGACGGTGGTCGTGGGTCTTGTGATGTCGGCCATGGCGGCGTATGCGCTCACTGCGTTCCGCTTCCGCGGCCGCGGAGTCGTGTTCGCCGTGGTCGTCCTGGCCTTCATGGTGCCGTTCGAGGCACTCGCCATCCCCCTGGCCGACGCGGCACGCACTGTGGGGCTGGACAACAGCTATATCGGCCTGATCCTGCCGGGGCTGGGGAACGGGCTGGCGATCTTCCTGCTGCGCCAGTTCTACCTCGACATCCCCGGTGAACTCGCCGAGGCCGCCTCGATCGACGGGGCTGGTGCGTGGCGGGTGTTCTGGCACGTCTACGTGCCGCTGACCGGACCGGCCATGGTGGGCGCCGGCATCATCATATTCGTCTTCCAGTGGCAGGCGTACCTGCTGCCGCTGTTGCTTACCACCAACCCGTCCATGGATGTCGGGTCCGTGGCGCTCGCCCGGCTGTTCGGGCAGTACGGGGTCGACTGGGGGCTGCTCTTCGCCGGTGCCGCGGTGCTCTGCCTGGTCCCGGCGGTCATCCTGCTGGCGTTTCAGCGCACGTTCACGGCGTCGATCGTGGGTTCGGCGGTCAAGGGATGAGCGGGACGTATGTCCGGGCGGGAAGAGGGCCAAGCGGACACTCTCGTCCGGGGCCGGCGTGGCCGTACGTCTCGGGTTCGTCGCCGGCCACGATCCCACGACCCATCCGGGGGCGCGCCGGCGTTACAACGACCCCGGGGCCTGGCGCCGCACGCCGATCATCGTTCTGCAGCCGGTCCCGATCCGAGTCTCAGTCCGAAACAACACACGACACCCGATGGAAGGATGCGATGTGACCACACAACTGCTACTGGACACCGACATCGGCACCGACGTGGACGATGCGCTGGCACTTGCGCTGCTCATTGCCGAGCGGGACGTGGAACTGGTGGGGGTGACCACCACTCACGCCCACGCGCCGCTGCGCGCCGCCATCGCCCGGGCGATGCTCGACGCCTCCGACAAGCGGCACGTCCCCGTCGTGGCGGGGTGTTCCACGCCGATGCGGCGCAGCAGCGTCGAGGGTTTCCACTGGAACGAGATGTGGGGTCACGAGGGCGCCGGTGTGCTGACCGACGCCGAGCGGCGCGTGGCCGACGACGAGCCGGCCCGTGAGGATGCGGCGCGGTTCATCCTCGACGCCGCGGAGCGCGCATCGGGTCGCCTGACTCTCGTGACCGTCGGCCCGGTGACCAACCTCGCCCTGGCGCTGCGGATGGAGCCCGGGCTGGCGGAGGTGCTGGGTCCGGTGACGATCATGGGTGGCATCGTGGATCGGGCTGCGGTCGCCTGGCCGGCGTCCTTCGAGACGAACCTCAACTCCGACCCGCTTGCCGCCGAGGTTGTGCTCGCATCGTCGCTGGACATCACCCTCGTGCCGCTGGAGGTCACCTTGCAGGTGTACTTCGGCCGAGCCGGCCTCGAGCGCCTCGCCCGGGACGGCGGGCCGGTCTCCCAGCAGATTGTCCGGCTCATCGACGAGATGCGTGAGCCGTTCCTCGGCTTCGCCGAGAAGTACGGCCTGGACGGCTCCAATTTCGACGAGCGCACCTATATGCACGACCCGCTCGCTGTGCACGTCGCACTCGGGGGCAGCCACGCCACCTTGCGGGATGCCCACGTCGTCGTCGAGTACGAGGGACAGATCCTGCGAACCATCGAGCACCCCGAACGCCCGCCCAACATGCGCGTCTGCGTCGCTGCGGACGGCCCCGCATTCGTGGCCGACTGGGTGAACGCCGTCGTCGGCGTCTGAGCAGGTTCGTTCTATCGTTGCCGAGGCGCATCGGACGATCGAGGACATGGATATGGACATTGCTGACGCCATCGAATGGGCTGGCGAGCGGAGTCTCGCCGTGCTCGTCACCATCCGAGCCGACGGCCGGCCGCAGTCGTCGGACATCGTCTACGACCTCGACGGTGGCGCGTTCTCGATCTCGGTCACCGAGGGGCGGGCCAAGACCGCCAACCTTCGCCGCGACCCGCGGGCGGTGCTGCACGTCTCCGATCCGGCCTCGTGGTCGTACGTTTCCTTCGACGGGACCGTCGAACTGCTGCCGACCGCGACGAGCCCCGACGATGCCACCTGCGACGCACTCGTCGGGTACTTCGAGCGGGTCTCGGGTAAGGCGCATCCGGATTGGGCGGAGTACCGCCGGGCGATGGTCGACGAGCGCCGGCTGATCGCGCGGTTCACCCCCAAAGGGGCCACCGGCATGATCCGCAGCTAGCTGGCGGTCGCCGCTGGGAGAAGCCTGCCGGCACCCGCTGGCCCCACCCGGCGCACCCGGCTGTGAGGTAGGCGTCGACAACCGCCTCTCTATCGGCACGTCGAGGCCCGCCGACGCCGCCCGGCGCACCCGCCTGGTCACGACCGCGATCTCAAGGCACTGACCGCAGTTCACACCCGACGCTCGAACCCACTGCTCGCGGGGCCCTTCCGCAGCCGCCGCCGTTGCCGCGGCCCCATGCGGGCCACGACTCGAAGTGCCGGTCACCTCGCGGGGCCCTTCCGCAGCCGCCGCCGTTGCCGCCGTTGCCGCTGCTGCCGCGGCCGAGCTTCGCCGACCTCGCACCGGGCGCACCGGCCCCGGAGGGCTAGGCGGCCTGGGTTGTTGGGGGGCTGCGACTGGCGGTGGGTTGAGTTATCCAGGTGCCGTCGAGTTCTTGGGTGAGGGTGTGTTTCTGCTGGTGGAGGGTGCGGTGATGGTGGGTGCACAGCAGGGCCAGATTGTCGATGTCGGTCGCGCCCTTGGCGGGCGCAGCCCACGGGACGATGTGATGCGCGTGGCACCAGGCCGGACTGGCTGCGCAGAGCACGCAGCCGCGGTCGCGCTGTAGGAGGGCGCGCCATTGCTGGTCGCTCACAGTGCGTTTGACCCGACTGTGGAACAGCGGCAGTCCGTCGCCGGAGAACAGGACGCCGAACAGTTCGCTATCGCAGGCCAGGCGTTCGAGTTCGCTCTGGGGCAGAGGACCGACGCCGGGTATCTCGCAGCGCCCATCGGGATCGGCGCCGGTGACGAGGCCGGCTTCGGCAAAGATCACGATCTGGTTGCGATGGCCGCCCCGCCGCCAGACGTCGTCGTCCCGGCCGCGGTTGCGGTCCCGCCGTCGCCGACGCTCCGCGGCCCGCTCGACGGCGTCGTCGGTGGTGCCGGGGCGCTTTGGTTCAGGGTCGGGGCGGTCGGCCATCCGGTCGTGGCCGGCGCTGTGCCTTCGACGCTCCGCGGCTCGCTCGACGGTGTCGTCGGGGGCGTGGGGGGACGGTGGAGCACGGTCGGGTCGGTCACCAGTCCGGTCGTCGCTAGCGGTGTGCCGTCGACGCTCCGCGGCCCGCTCGACGATGTCGGCGGTGTCGGGGCGCGGTGATGCGCAGTCGGGACGGTTACCGCTCCGGTCGTGGCCGTCGGTGTCCCGGTGGTGGCAGGCGGCCTGATTGTGCGTCGTGTCCGTTCGCCGCGGGCTGTGGTGGGTGTGGTCGTCAGGGGGTTGTTCGCTGCTCGCCTCGGCGCCGTCGGCGCTCTCCATGTGGTGGGGCGCGGGTTCGAGCCCCACGGCGATGGCCAATGCGTCCAGTTGGCGCTGTTCAGGGGTGCGAACGGCTTCCTGGGGACGACGCTTGAGGCGTTTGGCGTCGGCGGACCGGAGTTGTTCGGCGATGTTGTTGATGACGGCGGCGAACTGCCCGCCGAGGACGCGGTCGAACAGGGCGTGGGCCACGACCATGTTGTCGTCGCCATTGAAGATGCGGAGTCGGCGCCGCCGACGCTGGCGGGCGTGCTCGTCGCTGCGGTCGGACTCGCTCTGCTGCCGGTGGGTCCAGTCCTCGATGTCGCGGGCCGCGAGATCGGCGGGCCGTCCGACGATCTGCGCCAGCAGCGTGCCGTCACCCTCCACGGCCTCAGGAGAGGTCGCTTCGGCGGCGCGGGCGAGGGCGTCGGCGTGCTCGCCGGTGATGCGACCGGAGGCGAGCGCGTCGGCGACCATGGGCATGGCGGCGAGCCCGGTGCCGCGCCGGGCACGACGACGGGCCTCGCGGGTGGAGCTGTTGGTGGTCCGACGGATCGTCTCGGTTGCCCCCACACCGCCGTCGCGCAGGCCGTCCACCGCCGCCGCAGCGCGGGCTTCCAGAGCGTCCACAGCCGCCCGCAGCACACCCAGCGCCGCGATCAGAGCCCCGAGCGCGCCCCGACCAAGACTCTCCACCTCCACCCCTGCCAGCAGCCTCACGACACGCCGCACCGCTTTGGCCGGCTGGACCACCGCCGCTGCCGGTGCCGCAGCCGTCGACTTCCCGCCGTTCTGCCTGATGGAGGTCACGTTCTCGATGTCGGCCACAGTACGGAGGGGGTGTGACAGCGGTCCGTTGCCACTGTGGCCGCCGGTTGCCTCGGCTGGCTGGACAGCAGCGGCTGGCTGTGCGGGAGTTGTTAGCTTCCGGTCGCTGCGCCCGATGGTGGTCGCGTGTGCCATGTCGGCCACAGTACGGAGGGGGTGTGACGGCGGTCCGTTGTCGCTGCCGTCTGCGGGCTCGGCCGGTCGGACCGCCGCGACGGCCTGTGCAGGAGTTGTCGACTTCCCGCTGCTTCGCCCGATCGAGGTCACGTGCGCCATGTCCGTCACAGTAGGGAGGGGGTGTGACAGCGGTCCTTTGTCGCAGCCGTCTGCGGGCTCGGCCAGCGGGGGACCGCCGCGCTAACCATCTCGGCCGGCCGGGGATCGCCGCCTTGGACCGATCCGTGGCTCCCACGTGGTGCTGTCGGAGTATTGTGTGCCGGTGATGGGATCAAACAGTGTGAAATATCCCCGGAGTTGCTGAGAAGCATGCCAACTCCACTCGAACACTGAGATGCGAGCGCGCGACATCGGACTGTTCGCAGCCTCGGGTCCTACCGGGTCACTCAACGCCATCGTGGACGTGGCGGGCGTGACGGTCGGCCATGTGACCCGCATCACCGGCGACGGTCCGTTGGTCGTCGGCGAGGGTCCGGTGCGCACCGGGGTGACGGTTGTTGTTCCCCGCGAGGATCCGGTGGCGCTCAACCCGCTGTTCGCCGGCATCCATCGGCTCAACGGCAACGGCGAGATGACCGGCAGCCATTGGATCGAAGAGTCGGGGCTGCTGACGTCGCCGATCGCGCTCACGAACACCCACTCGGTCGGCGTTGTGCGTGACACGCTCGTCGAGGTCGAGCGGTCGTACCGTTCCGGCTCGGACTGGTGGTCGCTTCCCGTGGTTGCCGAGACGTGGGACGGGCTGCTCAACGACATCAACGGCTCGCACATCGGCGCACCGGACGTGTGGGCGGCGCTCGAAGCGGCGAGCAGCGGCCCGGTTCCGGAGGGCAACGTCGGCAGCGGGACGGGCATGATCTGTCACGGCTTCAAAGGCGGCATCGGCACGTCGTCACGTGTCGTCGCCGAGGCCGACGGTGGGCACACGGTCGGCGTGCTCGTGCAGGCGAACCAGGGCTCGCGTCGGCGGCTCGTCATCGACGGCTGTCCGGTGGGGCGACATCTCGACGAGAGGGAGGTCCCGCTGCCCGGGGGAGTTCTGCCGCCCGGGGGAGATCTGCCGCCCGGGGGAGTTCTGCCGGCCGGGGGTGTTCTGCCAGCCGGGGGAGATCTGCCGGCCGGGGGAGTCCTGCCGGCCGGCGCGGGGTCGATCATCTCGGTGGTCGCCACGGACGCGCCGCTTCTTCCGCACCAGTGCCGCAGCCTGGCGGCCCGTGCGGCGTTGGGGATCGGCCGCGTCGGCGGGGTGGGGGAGTGCTGGTCGGGCGATCTGACGATCGCGTTCGCAACCGGAAACTCCGATCTCACCACCGACGGACCCCGCCCGCCCCACCACACCGCTACGGATCTGCGCATGGCCGGTCCGCACACCTTGACCGCCCTCTACGAGGCGACGGTCGACGCCACCGAGGAGGCCATCGTCAACGCCCTGTTCGCGGCGGAGACCATGACGGGGCGCGACGGGATCACCGCGTACGAACTGCCCGTGGAGCGGGTCAGAGACCTGATGTCGAACCGCGGTCTGGACCTGTGAGCGGGCCTGTCGTGGTGGCTTTCGGTCGGATCAACGGTTCGGATCTCTTGGCAGCCCCCGGTGTGGACCTGTGAACACGCCCTCGTTCGGTTTCAGCGTCACGCCCGGGCCGCCCGGCGGGGTCGCCGCAGAGATGAGTTTCGCCGAGGGGTTGGGCTACTCCCGGATCGGGATCTGGGATTCGCCCGCACTGTTCCGGGAGCCATGGATGACCCTGGCGACGGTCGCCCGGGACACCACCTGTCTCAGGATCGGCACGTGGGTCTCCAACCCGGTCAGCCGCCATCCGCTCGTGACCGCCTCGGCTATTGCGACACTCGAGGACCTGGCGCCGGGCCGGACGTACTTCGGCATCGGCTCCGGCGGCACCGGCGTTTGGCACCTGGGCCACCGCAGCGCGCCGCTCGCCGACCTGCGTGAGTACGTGACCGCCGTTCGCCGCCTGCTCCACACCGGCAAGACCACCTATCGAGGCGCCGAGTCCCGCATGGAGTGGGGACGGGGAGTTGCCGCCCCGATCATCATGTCGGCGCACGGACCACGGTCGCTGCGCCTGGCGGGCGAGATCGCCGACGGTGTCGTCTGCGGGCTGGGCATCTCACCCGACGTGGTCGCCGGCTGCCTGGACCTGATCGGCGAGGGAGCGGAATCGGCCGGCCGATCACTCGCCGACCTGGAGGTGTGGTTCACCTGCTTCTGGTTCGTGGACGACGAGCCGGGTGCGGCGCTGGCCGAGGGCGCATGGGCGGCGACGGCGTTCGCGTTGCACTTCTCCCGGGGGCGGGTGGAGGGCAAGTTCGTGCCTGAGGAGTACCGCGACGGCATCGCGCAGCTGGGCAAGCAGTACGACCTCGTGGCGCACGGGCGGGTCTCCGACGACCTGAAGCGCAAGTACGTGGATCGTGCCGACGCCCTTGGCATCGGGGACTACATACGCAGCCGCTTCATGTTCTGCGGTACACCCGCGGAGGTGGAGACCCAGATCAGGGCGGCCATGGCGGCCGGCGCCACCAACTTCGACGGCGCCATCGATGCCGACCTCGACGAGCACAAGCGCCGCATCACCACATGGGCCGACCTGGTCCTGCCTCGCTTCGACGGAGGTCGCGATGATTGACACCGTCGTCTGCGGGGGTTGGGTGGTCACGCCGCACACCGAAGGCGGCATGGACATCGGCATCACCGGCGAGCGGATCGCCTTCGTCTCCGAACCCGGCGTGGTGCCCGTCCCCGAGAGCACCACAGTGATCGACGCCACCGGCAGGGTCGTGACGCCGGGCGGCATCGAGGCGCACGCCCACATTCACGAGCCGATGTACCGGGGTTGGAGCGGCGGCGAGGAGGTCTGGCTGCAGCCCCCCGAAGGGGCCACCCGGGCCGCCGCCCACGGGGGCACGACGACGGTGCTGTCGTTCGCGTTCCTGGATGTCCACGTCACCGATCGTGCCTATGACACCACCGAGGCGGTCGACCAGCGTCGGGAGATCTTCTCGGGCCGGTCGTTCGTCGACTTCGCGTTCCACCCGGTGCTCACCGGGTCCGCCTCGCCGGAAACCCTGGCGACCATCGCGACCGCCATCGACGACGGCACGCCGTCGTTCAAGGTGTTCACCACGGACGTCACCACCGGACAGTCGGGCATCCGGATCGATCACGGTTCGGTCCTCGCCGCCATGCGCACGGCCCAGGACGCCGGGGGGATCATCATGGTCCACGCCGAGGACGACGACCTGATCAAGTACAACGAGGCCAGGCTGAAGCGTGAGGGAACGAACCAGCTCCGCAACATCCGGTGCGCGCACACGCCGTTCGGGGAGGCGCTGGCGTTCCGCCAGGTGGCGGCGTTGGCGGCCGAGGCCCGATCAGCCGTCTACTTCGTCCACACCACTGCCGGTGAGTCGGTGCACGTCGTGGCGTCCGAGCGGCGCCAGGGCCGGCCCGTGTACGCCGAGACGTTGCACAACCTCCTGTGCTTCTCCCACGATGACTACCTGAAGCCCGACGGCGCCAGGTACCACATCGCCATGGGCCTGCCGTCACCCGAGGATCGAGCCCAGCTCTGGGCCGGCGCCGCCTCCGGTGCCATTGCGACGGTCGCCACCGACGAGTACACGACATCGCTGAAGGTCAAGCTGGGCGGCCACGACATCGAGACCGTTCCCGGCGGCCACGTCGGGATCGAAACACGCGGCACGATCCTCCTGTCGGAGGGTTACCAGAAGAACCGGCTATCACTGCAACGGTTCGTCGAGCTGTTCGCAACGAACCCGGCCCGGATCTTCGGGTTGTATCCCCGCAAGGGTGTGATCCAACCCGGTGCCGACGCCGACCTGGCCATCTGGGATCTCAGCGGCGAGCGCACAATCACCCTCGACGACCTGCACCACGACGGCGACTACAGCCCGTGGGAGGGCTGGAACGTCACGGCCTGGCCGGTGACGACCATCCTGCGGGGCAGGACGATAGTGTCGGACGGCCAACTGCACGTAGGCGCCGGCTACGGCCAGTGGCAACCCCGTCGGATCGATCCCGAGGTCCTGGAACGGCCGGTCGTCATCTGAACGCTCACGAAAACGAACCGCGAGGGCTAGGGCCGCGTTCGTGAAGGCGATGGGGTGTTGCTCACGGCGGGAGAAGGGATTGCGACCAGCCATCCGATTCTCTTCGACGTGCCGCGCAGGCAGTCCAACCGTTTTGCGGCGTTTATTGTTTTTGTTTCCTTTATTGTTTTCCGGGCCCGTCGCAGCCTCTCCAGCTTCGACGCGTTCGCGAGGGCTCGGCTGTTCGCTACGATGTAGCGCGAGACAACTACGAGGTGTGCTGTGCCCCGTCCGACATCGTTCCGGCTGCCTGAGGATCTGCTCGACCGTCTCGACGCGGCGAGCCGGGCCGGCAAGACCTCGGTGACCTCGCTGGTGGCAGCGTTGCTCGACGAGGGCCTGAAGACGCGCCGGTTCCCCGGCATCGTGTACCGGGACGGCCCTGCCGGGCGGCGTGCCGCGTTGCTGGACGGCCCCGACGTGTGGGAGGTGGTCCGAGACCTGCGCCACACGCCGGGCAAGGGGACGGCCCGTGTCGAGCATCTCGCTGCCGAGGTCGGCCTGCCCGCGGCGCGGATCTGCCTGGCGGTCGACTTCTACGCCGCTTTCGCCGATGAGGTTGACGCCCTGATCGGGGTCGACGACGAGGCCGCCGAGCGTGTCCGGCGGCTCGGCGACCGGCGCGAGCGCCTGCTGTCGGGGTGAGGTGGCTCATCGACGAGATGTTGCCGCCCGCGACGGCCGAAGCCCTCAACGCCTTGGGCCATGACGCCGTCGCCGTCGCCGCGGCCGGTCTCGGCTCCTGCGACGACGCCACCGTGTATGCCGCGGCCACCGAGCAACGACGGGTGATGGTGACGGAGAACTTCGCGGACTTTGCCGGCCTCGTGGCCCGCCGTCTCGCCAACGAGGAGCCGTGCGTGCCGGTCGTCTTCGTGCGTAAGCGCGACCATCCCCGTGGCTCGGCGCTCGCTGCGGCCCTGGCGCGGCGGCTGCACCAGTGGGCCACCGACAACCCCGAGCCCTACCCAGGAACCCACTGGCCCTGAACACCACCGGCCCACGTAGGTGTCGCCCCCCGACAATGCCGAGCACCGGCATCGCGCCGTGTCACAAACCGACATCGCAAGGTGTCGAAAACCGGTAGTAAACGGTGTCGAAAACCGACATTGAACAGTGTCGGCCCGTCGCTGACGGCATCGGTGACCGGTGCCGACCGTGCCGCCGCTGGGGCATTTTCGGGCCGAATGTTCGTCGATCCCGGCTCCACCGTTGTTGACGGTAGACGGCATCGAGCTGGGTAGAGTCGCCTTCTCGGCGTCCATTCCGGGCATTCGGCCAGCACCGAACGTCACTGCCGATGAGCACTCACATCCAGAACGTAAAGGACACCAGCATGGGCACGGTTCCACGCGGCCTATCCGGCACTCCCGCGAAGTCCCGTTTCTATGGCCGCAGCACACTGGTGACGGCGGGCCTGCTGGGCATTCCGCTGCTTGCAGTCCTGGCCGCCGGCTGCACGTCGGACGGAGCGGCCACACCCGCGCCGACGCCGCCCCCGGCCGCTACGGCAGCCCCGGGTCCCGCTCCGTCTGCCACGGATACGCCGCCGCCAACCCCCGCGCCGTCCACCACGGACACGCCGCCGCCCACGCCAGCGCCGTCCACCACGGACACGCCACCGCCACCGGCTACGCCGGAACCACCTCCCACGCCGGAACCACCTTCCGAGCCCACAGCCACTCCTGTCCCGCCACCGGAAGACGACGCCCAAGCCCACCCCAGCGACGCCTACTTCGCCCTCGACCGCGTGCTGGACATCAGCATCGAAATCGCAGCAGAGGATTGGGACACCCTGCGCCACCAGACCCGGACCTTCGAGGACCTGATCGCGGAAATCGAGGAATACGGCCTCTCCCGCCCCTTCGCCGACATCTATACCTGGTTCCCCGGCACGGTGACCGTGGACGGCGAGACCCACGGCGACGTCGGCGTGCGCAAGAAGGGGTTCATAGGCTCCCAGAGCGACACCAAGCCGTCCCTCAAGCTCCGCTTCGACAAGTACACCGACGGCCAGTCCCTCGGCGGGGTCATGGAGCGGATGACCCTGAACAACAGCATCCAGGACCCCTCCATGGTCAACACCTGCCTGGCGTACCGGGTTTTCGCCGCCGCCGGCACTCCCGCGTCGCGCTGCAACTTCGCCACCGTGTCGGTCAACGGGAAGGACCTGGGGCTGTACGTTCACGTCGAGGAGATCAAGGCCCCGTTCCTGGCGCGCCACTTCGAGAGCGCAGAGGGCAACCTGTACGAGGGCACGGTCAGCGACTTCACGCCGACCTATCGCGGCACCATAGAGAAGAAGACCAACGAGGACGCCGCCGACTGGTCGGACATAGATGCCGTGGTGGCGGCCCTGCAGGACCCGTCGGATGCCGGCCTGCAGGCGTTGGGCGAGATCGTGGACCTGGACCGGTTCCTCTCGTTCTGGGCAACGGAGGTGCTGGTGGGGCACTGGGACGGGTACGCCGGCGACCGCAACAACTACTGGTTCTACCGGGAGCCTGACGGCCCCTTCGTGTTCATTCCCTGGGGCCCCGACGGCACGTTCCACCTGTCGGACGACCCCAATCCCTTCGACAACATCAGCAACCCGCCCCCGTCGGTGCTGGCCCTCACGGCCATCCCGAACCGCCTGTACAACAACCCCGACTGGCGGGTCCGCTACGTCGCCCGGCTGAAGGAAATCCTGGACACCGTCTGGGACGAGGAGGCCCTGCTGGCTGCTGTGGACGAGATGGCCGCCGTCGTGCAACAGCACTCCCTCCCAGAGGCCACAGTGGAGGCCGCGTCCGACACCGAGCGGGTGCGCAAGTTCATCCTGAAGCGCAAGGGCGAGATCCTGGTAGACCTCACCCCCAGGCCGCCCGACTGGCCCGAGCCGGACGGAGAGACATACGACCCGCCTCTCGGCGGGCTGCTGTCGGGAACCCTGGAGGTCGCCTTCCACACGACGTGGGGAAGCAACCTCAGCCCCAACCCCCTGGAGGACGGGTCGGTCACCAGCCTGTTGCTGAACGGGTCCCCCGAAGCGGTGGAGGGCCTGGTGGTCACGGCCGGTCACTCCACCCCGGCGGAGGCGCCTCTGCTGCCGGACATCGCCGAGCCCGCATCCATCGTCGTCGTGAACGTGGAGGACGACGGCTCGGTCAACGGGATGGTGGTGGCTGTGGCCCTGGACCGGTTGGTGGCGGGCGCCACGCTGGTCATCGGCGCGGATCCCATCGCCGGGGGGATCTTCTCCATACCGCCCGGAGCGGCGGCGCCGGACAGTTTCTCGCCCTTCACCGAGGGCACCCTGGAGTTGTCGAGCGCGGGAGCGGCCCCCGGTGCCCCCCTGGCCGGCAGCTTCTCCGGCACCTACGGGGGTCCCCCGCCGCCGGCGCGTGGTGACGACGCGGTCAGCGCTTCCAGCGCCGCTGGCCTGGTGATCAACGAAGTGGCGGCGAAGGGCGACCCGCTGGACTGGTTCGAGCTGCACAACACGTCGCCCGACCCGGTAGCACTCGACGGCTTCGAGGTGGCCGACAGCCTTACCGACGCCGCCGAGCGGGTCGCCTTCCCGGCCGGCACGACCATCCAGCCGGGCGCGTACGTGCAGTTCCAGACCGACAAGGACGGCTGGCCCGGCTTCGCCCTGGGCGGCGACGAGGAGCTGGGCATCTGGCTGCTGGACGGCACCCCGGTCGACAGTGTCGACTGGGACGAGGGCCAGTCCCCGGAGGGCCAGAGCTACGCCCGCGTGCCCGACGCCACCGGCGACTTCCAGACCGTGGACAACCCCACCCCGGGCGCCGCCAACCAGCCCTAGAAGAGTGCTGCGTGAATCCGCAGTTCTCCGATTTCGTCATCCCGGCGAAGGCGTTTCGTCATTCCGGCGAAGGCCGGAATCCACTGTCCAGCGGCTCGGCGTGTGGTTCCGACGAATTACTCAGCAGCCTTCCAGAGGCTGCCGTCCCCGCCCAACCGCGCCGCCCCGCCCAACCGCTGCGGCGATCGGTCAGCGGAAGACGCGGCGCAGCATGAACTCGTAGACCCCGTCGCCAAGCCACTTCCTGACGAACATCGCTGGTCGCGCATGCGCTCCCGTGACGTACCTGCGGCGTGGCCGGCGGGCGGTTGCGGCCTTGGCGTACACCTTGGCAACCGCTGCGGCCTCGGTCCGACGGTTGAGGTCCCGCGGATTGTCCACCAGGTTGCGGAACACGTCTATCTGAGCCCGGTACGCAGAGTCGGCGGGGAGCTGCTGCAGCTGGACGCTCCTCACGTCGTCGAACTCGGTCTTGATGGCGCCCGGTTCGATGAGCACCACTTGGATGCCGAAGGGCGCGGTCTCGTAGCGGAGGCAATCCGACCAGCCCTCCAGGGCGTGTTTGGTGGCGTCGTACCAGGCGGCCAGCGGCGTGTACACCTTGCCGACCATCGATGAGACGTTGACGATCCGGCCCGAGCCCTGCGCGCGCATGTGTGGCAGGACGAGCTGGGTGAGGTGGGCCAGGCCGAAGAGGTTCACCTCGAACTGGTAGCGGGCGTCGTCGATCGAGATGTCCTCGACGGGTCCGTAGAGCCCGAAGCCGGCGTTGTTGATCAGGACATCGATGCGCCCCTCGCTCTCGATGATCCGGTTCACGACCCGCTCGTTGTCATCGGCCTCGCTGACGTCCATCTCGACCGCGGTGACGCCACCGCCGGCCAGGTCGGCCAGGTCGGCCATGCGCTCCACCCGGCGGGCGCCGGCGTACACGGTGTGGCCCTGCTTCCCCAGCAGGATCGCCGCCTCACGGCCGATGCCCGACGATGCGCCGGTGATCAGGACGACTTTGCTCATTGCGCTACTCCCTCTTCGGAGCCGGACTACGTCTCGAAGCGGTCCACGAGCGTCTGCCGGGGCGTGGACACGACCCCTGTGTTGTCGACGAAATTACCGACCCCTGACTCGCCCCGCAGTTGCAGGCCCAGGAGCCTCAACCGCCACCGCTGCCGCCACGCACCGCAGGCATGAACGCGCACTTGGCGTACTTGTCCAGTGCCCCGGCCGAAGCGCCGGCCTTGAGCAGCGCCAGGGCGTAGAGGTTCACCCCCCGCAGGTGCCACTCGTTGTCGTCGCCGGTGCTGTAACAGCCGGGATCGGCCGACTCCGGATTCTGCGCCGGCAGGTGCCGGCAGTGCGCGTACTCGTCCAGAGCGCCGGCGTCGGCGTCATCATCCGTCAGCTCCACCACATAGCGGTTGGTGTCACGCGGATGTTGTGGGAGGTCGGCGTCGGTGGTGTAGCAGTCGCTCGCGTCGCCCCCAGCCGACTGCCCGGCTGTCTCGGCCGCCTCGGGAGCATCACCCGAGCAGGCCCCCGCCACGACGACCACGACCAGGGCGACCCCCACCAACCAGCGCCTCGGCGAGAGGTACAGCGTTGTCATGGTGGACAACATAACGAGGGGGTGCGACAGTCATCGCGCGCTGGTCACCGAGAACGTGGCCGACTACTCGGTGCTCGCAGCGAGCCGGGCGGTCGCCGACGAGCCCCACGCCGGTCTCATCTTCATGAACCCCGGCCGGTTCAACCGCGCCGCGCTCGCCCATCCCGGCGACCTGATTGCCGCGCTGCGGACCTTCCTGGAGAACCCGCCAGTCAGCGGCGACTCTTGGATCTGGTGGCTGTAGGCGGGACCCACAGGATCCGTTCCAACTCTCGAGGGCACCGCTGCTTCACAATATTGGGGGTTTCGCTCCTGCTGATACACGCCGGGCGAGTCAGGCCGGCGTTGATCGCTGTCCGGTGCCGTCCGGTCGTGGTCCGGCGGTTCCGGCCGGGGCGGATCGGGCAGGTCGAGTCCGGCCCCCCAGTGCTGCGCTCGGTAGCGGGCCGCCATCTCGGTGGCGGTGGTTTCCATCCAGGAGCGGTCGAGGTTCGAGGTGGGGTGCTCGTCGAAGTACGAGTCGATCAGCATGGACAGGTCGGCTTCGGTGGTGAATCCGGTGTCGGTCATCAGCGCCAGGATGTCGTCGAGGTCCTTGTCGCGTCCCGCGTTGAGTTTCAGCAGCAGCATCGTCACCGGTTCCATCACCCGCACGATCAGCCGCCGGCCGGTGTAGAACGGTTCGGGGGAGAGATCGAAGCTCGGCAGCCCCATCTGCGCGGGGGTGTTGTTGAACCATCCGGGGTCGAGGGCCTCACGCTCGGTCACCGCCCAGATCGCGTCCTGAAGCTCGGGATCGATTGACGCTCCGTATGCATCGACGTCCTCGGACACGCGCTCCGGCCGGATCGCCATCATGGCGACGGCACCGCCGACGGGGACTTCGATGGGCGGCCCCTCGGGCAACTCCGCGTCCACGGCGACGAGCAACTCCAGGATCCGCCGGCGGGAGAAGCCCGGCCCGTCGCTCATGCGGCCCGCTTGTCGGTCCAGAAGCCGTGCACGCGGATGCACGTGATGTGGTCCTCCCGGAACCACACGCGGTGGTGGGCGCAGGCGGGCAGGGCGAGACGCCGGAAAGCGGCTGTCGCCTCGCCCACGTCGTACATCCGCACGTCCTCGTGCCACGTGCGCCGCCGCACCCAGTCCGGCACCTCGATGCCGTCGCGGTCGCACAGAGCGTGGACGGTCGCGGCGATGCGGGCGAGGTCGAGCCGGTTCTCACCGTCCGGTGGCACCGCACACATGGCGGCGCGGCGTTCGGGATACAGCGCCCAGTGATTCACGAAGCCGGCGAGTGCGGCGATGCGCGAACCCGGCGCCGAGGCCATCGGTGCGGGAAGGTGCGCCGCGGTCAGCGGCTCGCCGCGCCGTCGTGGCGGGGCGTGCGGACGGTCGGAGGCCGCGGGAGGCCGCGCCCCGTCGATCACCTCGCAGAGTTGCCGCATGCGGGAGCGCAGCAGGGTTGCGCCCGCGCCGCGTTCGGAATCGGCGACCTCCAGCAGGCGGTCGGCGCGCAACCTGCGTCGGTGGTCGTCCCGCTGGGCCGTGATGCGCAGCGCCGCGGGCCAGTCGACCTCCACGCAGGCGTCGAACCCCATGGTCGCCTCGAGATAGGTGACCTCCAGGGCGCTGAGGCTGCGCCGGGCGGTGTTGGCACGGGCGCGCAGCACCAACCCGGGCCGCGGTCGGCGCACACTCGGCGCCCCGACGGTCGCCACCGCCGCGGTGCTCGTCGTCGTGTGCGTCAACCAGCCGGTGATCTTCCCCGCGTGGTGGTCCGTCACCCCGCAGCCCGCACCGGCGATTCCCCGCGCAATGTCCAGATGGCCGGGCTCGAGGGGTGTGCCGCGCTCGTTGCGCGGCGGCTTCCAGTAGAGGTTCGGTGCCACACGCCGGCACACCGCGGACGAAGACGGTTTCGCCGCCTCCCGGCTCAGGAACGCATACACCGCCCCCCGGGTCGTCCCCGGAACGTCGTCTGCCCGGAAGCAGGTCCCCGCAGGCAGCCGCTCGAACCAGTCCCGCTGCACGCAACCGATGGCCACAGACTGTAAGGATACGACACGCCAACCCACCTGCAACCGCTCCGTTGGGGATGACCTCCTCGGCGGGCCGGACTACTCGGGGCCGCAGTCGACGTCGCGGAAGTCCCCGTCTCGTAGGTGGAGGCACACCTCGCCGCCTCCGGCCTTGGCCACGATCTCCTTGGCCACCCGCTTGGCCTCCGTGAGCGTCCTGTGCTGGGAGGACGGCTTGTGCGCGCCGGGCACCAACACGTCCCAGCCCCCGTCGCGGTTCGGTATCACGTGCCGCTTCTCGCCCATCTCACCACCCCCTCGTGGAACGGTAAATCCGCGGGGCAATAGTACCGCGGCTGACCTCCGCGGCGAGTCCGACGATGGTGCGGGCGGTCACTGGTGGTATCGGGTAGAGCCTCGCGACCTCTACTCCTGCCAGCTTCCGGAGATCATCGGTGGCGTGCGCAGGCCGGTGGGCTGGTAGCCGCCGGAGGTGTCGGTCGCGGTCGGCTCCGCGGCTCGAGCGCATGGCATTGCGTGGAGAATTGCTGGCGGCTAGAATTGCCCTATCCCACCCGGACCTTTCGAGGGCCGGGCCTTTTTTGTTGCTCCGGTGAGCCGTGTCTATCGCTGCTGTCCGACGTTGGCGCCGCAGCTCGGGGCACCCTTCGGGTGGTGTCCGCGCCTCAGGCGCGGAATCAGCCGAGTGATGCCGGCTTTGAGTCCTCGACTCCCGCAGTCACCCGCTCGGGCCGCCTCAACCGCCGGTGTCGGCAAGCACTGCAGGCATGAACGCGCACTTCGCGTACTCGTCCAGGGCCCCTGCCGAAGCACCACCCTTGAGCAGTGCCAGGGAATAGAGATTCACACCCCGCAGGTGCCAGGCGTTGTCGTCGCCCTTGCTGTAGCAATCGGGGTCGGCCGAACTTGGATTCATCGCAGGCAAGTACTTGCAGTGCGCGTACTCGTCCAGAGCGCCGGCGTCGGCGTCGCCTTCGGTAAGCGCCACCACATAGCGGTTGGTGTCGCGTGGATGTTGCGGAAGGTCGGCGTCAGTGGTGTAGCAGTCGCTTGGGTCACTTCCAGCCGACCGCCCGACTGTCTCGGCCGCCTCGGGGGCGTCACTCGAGCAGGCAGCCGCGCCGATGACCGCAAGAAGAGCGACGCTTACCAAGTAGCGCATGGGCGAACGGTCCCTTCCTCGAGACTTGTTGTGCGGATTGACAACGGCCCTACCTACCTTCCTGGGTTCGTCGAAGCGCTTCTTCAGGTTCATCTCGGTCCTTCCGTCCATCTCCGCCTCCGTTCGAATGAATGCCCCAACACTGAGGGTGACGGCACTTCGAGACCGGGTGCTGCTTGACGGGTAGTCATCGTCACGGCAACCGCCGGTCGCCGGTGCCAGGTGCTGAGGTACTGCATCATCATGTTGGACAACATAGGCAGGGGGTATGACAGACAGTCATGACGTGGTGGTCGGGAGACAAGTCCTGTTGCTCGCGGTCGATCGAAGTGTCTCCGGCGGCTGTGGACCGGCAGGAGTGCAGAGCCGGCGTCCACGTCGTGAACCTCCTGGGAGAGCCGTCCGAGGATTCAAGCAGAACGACAAGTGACTACACTGTAGTCATGGCTGTTGTGTCCATCCGTTTCTCCGACGAGCCGCTGCACGGGCGATTGAAGGAGAGCGCCCGTCGCCGTGGCCAGGGCGTCTCGCCGCTCGCCGAGCGGCTGATCGACGAAGGTCTGCGCATGGACGCCCATCCTGCGGTGTTGTTCCGGGACGGTCCGGCGGGTCGCCGGGCTGTTCTGGTCGGCGGTCCCGAGGTGGTCGATGTCATCGGAGGTCTCATCGGCGGCGATGTGCCGGCGGCGCAGCGGCGGTCCCGAGCAGCCGAGATGCTGGGGCTGAGCGAAGCCATGGTTGACGCCGCTCTGGCCTACTACGCGGAGTTCACCGACGAGATCGACGCGGCGCTCGCCGAGCGGGCTCGAGCGGCCGACGAGGCCGAGGCCGCCTGGGCACGCCGGCAGGCGCTGCTCGAGACGTGAGGCTGCTGCTCGACGAGATGCACGCGCCGGCCATCGCAGCCGCGCTCGCCGGGGCCGGCGTCGACGTCGTTGCTGTGGCCGCCGAACCGTCGCTCCGAGGATCCAGTGACGCCGACTTGCTGGATCACGCGACCGCCGCCGGCCGCGCGCTGGTCACCGAGAACGTGGCCGACTACTCGGTGCTCGCAGCGAGCCGGGCGGTCGCCGACGAGCCCCACGCCGGTCTCATCTTTACGAACCCCAGCCGGTTCAACCGCGCGGCGGTCGCCTATCCCGGCGACCTGATTGCCGCGCTGCGGGCCTTCTTGGACAACCCGCCAATCAGCGGCGACTCCTGGATCTGGTGGCTGTAAGTGCGACGCACAGGATCCATTTCCGTTTCGAGCAAGCAACGGAACGCCGTGGTCAAGCCAGACCGCCGAGGAGATCTCAGCGGCTGGTTCGCCGACCCCGACGGTTCCGCCTTTCCTACTGCCGCTCAGGCAGCTGCCTCCGCGATGGCGTCCCGGAAGTGGCCGAAGCTGCGCGAGCGACTCTGATCGGCCGCGATGTGGGCTGCTATAGCCCGAGCCGCCTCAATCTTGCGCAGCCCCGTCGTGAAGTAGCCGTACCGCTTCAGGATCCGCTCGAATGCCTCCCAGGTTCCGCCCCGGATGTCGTCGGGGTCGCGATAGACACTCCGTCGAGGAACACTTGAACTCACTCTCGGATAGGCGGCGCGCACGGCGTTCCAGTCGCCGAAGTACCAGGCCTCGAGTTCTTCGATGACGATGCGGTTGACGACCTGCCAGGCGCCGGCTTCGGTTTGGGACCGCGTGCGCAGCCCGGCGTTCGTGGCCGATCCCTCCAGGTGTGCCTTGAGTTCGTGGCAGTCGTCGTTGTCCCGATCCAGCATGACCACCAAGCGCCAGTCGGGGGGCAGCCACTGCCGGTAGGCCCGCAGCCGTTGGTCCAGCTTCCCGAGGAGATCGGTCTTGCCGCCGAAGGCGTGGATTTCGAAGGTAGTGCCCTCCGGCATCATGTGCGGCAGCAGCGTCTGCAGGAATGCCTCCATGGACGGCTCCTCGACGAGCAGCACAAGATGGCCCGCCATGATCGTTGGCGTCAGTCGAGAGCGTGGATCGGTGCGCCGTGTGCAGTTAGCGGATCGCCGACGCCGAAGTGACCTTCCATCCAGAGGGAGCCGAGTTGAGCTCCTTGCGCCATGAACTCGACGACACCGCGCAGGTCGGACACGGGTCGGGCCTGCGTGTGACCATTCTCGTCGCGCCACAGGATCCGCACCTCGTCGGGCCCCAGCGAATTGATGAAGAACGGGGAGTGGGTCGTGACGAGAAGCTGCGTGCGTTCGGCAGCACCGCGGCACTCCTCGGCGAGTCCCGGCAGCAGCCGCGGGTGCAGGAAGTTCTCTGGTTCTTCCATACCAATGAAGGGCGGTGGCTCCGGGTCGTACATCAGGACCAGATACGCCAGCAACTTGAGAGTCCCATCGGAGACGAAGCGTGCGAGTACCGGATCGTCGAAGGGCGCGTCCTTGATCTTCAGCAGGAGCCGGCCATCGGCCATCGTCTCGGCGGAGACGCTCTCGATGCGCGGCACGCGGCGACGCAGCACGGCGAAGATGCGATTGAGCCGGCGCGGATGTTGCTCGTTCAGATACTGGATGACGTTGGCAAGGTTGTCGCCGGTTCTGCTGAGGCGCTCGTGCGGGCCTGCCTCCGGCTGCGAGCGGGCGCTGTCGGCAGCGAGGTAGGACACGTACCAGCCACTGATGAAATCGCGAAGAGCGGCTACGCGTGGATGCTCCTGGAACTGGCCGAGGGCGTTGACAGCCAGCAGATCGGGCGAACTAAGTCGGCGAGTTACTCGCTGGGCCTTCTGGTCGGGCTCATTGCCGCTGGCCGCATGACCAGAGCCACGCTCGTACTCCAAGAAACGAAACGGCCTGCCGCGGCTCCCCCTGGTCCAGCTCAACCATTCGCGTTCGACGACCGGCCTTCCGCGGTGTTCATCGACGGATAGGTGGTAGGTGATCAGCGGTGTCTTGGGCTGTGTGCTCTCGCGGTACTTGATCTCGATCGTCACCGGACCTGTTGAGCCGCGGGTCTTGAGTTCCAGCGCTCGCCCTCGGCGGTCCCAGGCGCGCCGCAGGCCCGAGTCGAAGCACTCCGCAAGGAAGGCGAACACGTCGAACACCGTGGACTTGCCGCTGCCGTTGGGGCCCAGCAGCACCGTGAGCGGCGTCAGCTTCTTGAACTCGACATTGCGGAGAGCACGGAAATTCCGCACCTTCAGGTACTCGATCCGTGGCGGAGAGGGTGTGGCGGGCGAAATCACTGGCCCTGCCAAGGTCGTGGGCTAAGGCGCCCTGCGGCGAACCCGTTCTGCATCGAGTTCACCCTACCTTCGACGGTTCTCAGGGGTGTTCCGCGCAGGTGGCGGGGCCGGCGTCGCGTCACTGTCCTCAGTCGGTGGCCTGGCGGCTCCTTGTTCCTCAGGCTTCGGCGTGGACTCGTAGCTGTCCTGCTCGGGCGCCCGCTCGTCGGCGGCCTCTGGAGTGCCCTGATGGTTTGTGATGGCCTTCTCGGCATCCTCGGTGGAGGCGGTCGGCTCTTTCACCTGTTCGGTGTGCTGTCGGATAGTCGGGAGATGAGCCCCTAGCCCGCACATGCCGCAATAGTGCTCTCCGGTCGGCTCTCGGACACAGGAAACGTTCGTCGGGCAGAACCATCCCCCTTCGACGACGCCGCCGCCGGTGAAGCTGTGGTCGTGTCGCCGCTTGCCGTACCTGGTGCCACAGCCCCCGGCGCACAGCACGTTCTTGTGGACACGTGCCCGTCGGTGAGTCTCTTGCCTTTCCCGGCGGTGCCTTGACAGGGCAGCCGCCTCGATGGCCAGCGGGTGGCAGTCGGCCGGCGCCGGTAGGAACTCCGAACGTTCACAGGCGGCATTCATCTGTTTCAGGAGTTCGTCTTGGGCGATGCGGTGGGCTCGCGTCATCAGGCGTTGCACGAGGCGGAACACGAACTGTCGTCTCGCGCGGTGGAGTCTTCGTGGCCATTGAAGACTCCGGGCTTGTTCACGGGTGAGAAGATTTTCAACGCGGAGTTCGGACAAGGTGCGCAGGAACTTGACTGTCGCCCAACGATTGGCGGCTGGTTTGGTGTGTACGTAGACCAGGATCAGCAGGGAACAGACGGTCGCGGCATTTCCAATTGCTCCTAGTGGCATGACAGCAGGCTCCTGGCTCGTTGGCGCCCCGCCGGCCCTCTCGGCGCTCTCGACGGGTTACTCCTCGTTCGTACCCCGAACCCTACGAAGGGGGTGTGACAGCCATGATGTGGCGGTCGGTGGCCGGGCTCGCCGATCGCGGCCGGGGTCGCTCGAGTCGGTAGCGGGAGACGACCTCCACCAGAGTTCGGCGATGCTGACGAGGTTCTTGATCGTGTCCGCAAAGGCTGGTCGAGAACACTTTGTGTTCCTGGCCGCGGCGCGATGGGCTGCAGTCGGTGTGGGGCCGCGGCGCCGCCCGTGCTGTGTGGGTCATCGTGGATGTTCCCCCGTTCGGGGTGTGGGAACTGGCTGAAGAGACGGGGGCCTCGGCGCCGAGGGTGTCGTGCGTGCTGGGGTTGCTGGAGCGCGAGGGCGTGGTAGCCCGGCAAACTCGCGGCCAGGTGGTGGCCGTGGCCTGGGAAGGGGTGATTCGCCGGTGGGTGCAGGACTACGACCAGGTTGGATCGAATGTGGTCACTGCGCTCTTCGATTGGACGGCGCGCTGACCGGATGCAACCGGCCGGCCGATACGAACTCATAAGTGTCTTCAGTATATAATAACAATTATCAAAACTAATAGATCTATACTGTTACATCACTATGTCGGGACTCAAGCGCGCTGCCTGAAATGGGGTGCCTGGACCGGAGCCTCGCCATCACGGATCATGCGCGCCAGCGGCTGAAGGAGCGCCGGATCACGTTGGCCGACATCGAATCAGCGTTGCAGAACTGCCTGCGCCACGATGCCGGCGACCACGGCAACATCGTCCATGTTGGCGCCGTGAGGCGGGGCACCCTTAGCCTGAATCCACCGTTGGGGTGGGGGTGTTGGGTGTTGGGGGTGCGCGGAAGTGCCTCGCTGACCTGGGAGAATGGCCGTGTACAAGAGCGGCCGTTGGCCCGGGTGAGGAGGCACTTCCTGTGAGTGGAGTATCGCGCAGTATTGACCGGTTGGCGGTGGTTTTCGATGATGAGTCGTTGGTCGCTGATGCGGGTTTGGTGGCGGCGGGCACGTTGTTGGCCCGCCTGGGTGTGGGTGAGGTGGTGGATCGCACAGTGCGCCTGGGTGGGCGCCCGGGTGGTGCGGGTCCGGGGCGCAAGGTGGTGACGTTGGTGGCGTCGATGCTGGTGGGCGCGACGCATATTGATCACGCCGATCGGTTGCGTGCCGGCGCGACGGGGGCGGTGTTGGGGTTCGCGCCGGCGGCGCCGTCGACGTTGGGGACGTTCCTGCGTTCGTTCACGTGGGGTCATGTCTGCCAGCTCGACAAGGCGGCCGGTGTGGTGCTCGGTCGGGCGTGGTCGGCCGGCGCCGGTCCGGGTGACGATCCGATGACCATCGACGTGGTGCTCTGGTTCTGAGTTCGTGTCCGGTTTTGGGTGGTTGATTACGCAACGTCGGGGGTGGGAGTGTGGCGCTGTGAAAGGAGCGTCAGATGACCAATTCTTCCAATTCCGGTGAGCGTGGCAGACGCCGTCGGCGGTTGTTGTCGCCGGCGGAGAAGTATGAGGTGTTCGTGCAGGTGTTGACCGGTGAGATGACCGTGGCGCAGTGTGCGGACCGGTGGGGTGTGGACCGTTCGACGGTTATGCGGGCCCGCGATGTCGCCAAGCGGGGAGCCTTGGAGGCGTTGGCGTCGTCGCGGCCCGGCGTGCGGACCGGTGGGGAGGATCCCGAGTTGGCGATGGCCCGCGGTGAGGTGGAGCGCCTGGGCGAGGCGCTCAAGGAGATGGCGGTGAAGGTGACGTTGTTGGAGGGAAAAGAGCGTTGGGGGTGACCGCCGGCGTGCCCCCGCGTGTCGATGCCGGTGTCAAGGCCGCGTTGTTGGACCTCGTCGATGGTGCCGTGACTGACGGTTGGGTGGCGTCTCGGGCGTGCGCTGTGTTGGAGCTCGACGGTCGCCGCTGGCGGCGGTGGCGCCAGCGCCGGGCGGCCGGCCGCCTCGACGACTCGCCTGGTGGCGGTGGCGCGGTGCATGCCATCACACCCGCGGAGCGCGAGGCGATTGTGGAGCTGTTCGACGTCTGGGGTCACATCGACGGCGGTTACCGCAAGCTCGCGCACCGCGGCTCCTATGAAGGGATCGTATGGGTGTCTCCGACGACGGTGTACCGCGTTCTGGCAGGTGAGGGCCTTGTTCTGCCGGCGTGGCCTCAGCGTGCACCGGTCCCGGCGCGCCCCATGCCGGACTGGGTGCGCTGGGAACGCCACCAGATCTGGATCTATGACATCACCCACTTCACCCGCGCCGGGCGCGTCGCCTACGCCATCTTGGACGTCGTCACCCGCAAATGGCTCGCCACACTCGTCACCGCCGAGGAGACCGCCACACAGGTCGAAGTCGTCTTCTGCGACGCGCTGGACGCCGAAGGACTCTGGCCACGCATCGAAGCCCGCCAAGCCAACCTCGACGGCGCCGATCCCCCCGGCGCCGATCCCACCGAGCCGATCCTGCTGGCCATGAGCGACAACGGCCCGCAGATGCGCGCCGGCACCACCCGAGAGTTCTTCGCCATGTGCTCCATCGCCGCGCACTACGGCCGACCCGGCACCCCCACAGACCAAGCATGGATCGAAACGCTGTTCGGCCACATCAAAACCGAATGGCCCCACCTCGAGAAAATCACCGACCCCGACACGCTGCGCGCCGAACTCGACATCGTCCGCGACGACTACAACAGACGCCGCCTACACGCCTCCTTGGGCTACGTCACCCCCAACGACGAACACCACGGACACGGCGACACCATCCGCCAGGCCCGCCGCGACGGCCTCACCCGAGCCCGCCACAACCGCATCGCCTACCATCGCAACAACAAACCAACCCAGCCATGACCACACCCACCGAATGTTGCGTAATCAAAACGCCAAAACCGGACATTCACTCAGAAGCACCTCAGATCGGTTGCGTGCCGGCGCGACGGGGGCGGTGTTGGGGTTCGCGCCGGCGGCGCCGTCGACGTTGGGGACGTTCCTGCGTTCGTTCACGTGGGGTCATGTCTGCCAGCTCGACAAGGCGGCCGGTGTGGTGCTCGGTCGGGCGTGGTCGGCCGGCGCCGGTCCGGGTGACGATCCGATGACCATCGACGTGGACTCGACGGTCTGTGCGGTGTCGGGGAAGGCCAAAGCCGGCGCCGCCTACGGCCACACCGGCGAGTTGGGCTATCACCCCTTGGTGGCGACCCGCGCTGAGACCGGCGAGGTGCTGCATGCCCGCCTGCGCCGCGGGTCCTCCCAGAGCGGCCAGGTGCACTTCGTCGCCGAGACCGTCCACCGCGCCCGACGCGCCGGCGCGGCGGGCGAACTGACCGTGCGCGCCGACGCGGGATTCTGGTCCTATGACCTCCTCGACCGCCTCGAACGCCTCAAGGTGCGCTGGTCGATCACGATGCCGCTGTACGCCCACGTCAGAGCCGCCATTGGCAGCATTCCCGACGCGGACTGGACGCCGATTAGCTATCCCCCCGGCGGCGAAGCGCACGTCGCGGAGACCACCCTCGTCGCCGGCTCCCGCGGCAAACAGCGCAAGCTGCGCCTCGTCGTGCGCCGCAGCCGCCTCACCGACGAAACCCAACGGGCGCTATGGCCCGACTGGCGCTACCACGCCTTCGTCACCAACACCACATCTGACGCCACCGCCGCCGACGTGTTCCACCGCCAACACGCCACCGTCGAACTCGCCATTCGCGACCTCAAGAACTCCACCGGCCTCGCGCACCTGCCGTCGGGGAGCTTCGCCGCCAACGCCGCCTGGCTGACCTGCGCCACACTCGCCCACAACCTCTACCGCTGGATCAACGCGCACACCCCCCGGCGCCGGCGCGGCCAACTCACCGCCGGGCGCACCATCACCAACCAACTCCTCGCCCTACCCGGACGCCTCGTCAACCACAGCGGACGCACCATCTTGCGCCTCCCCGCCCGCTGGCCCTGGGCGATCACCTTCCACACCACCCTCACCAACATCCGCGCCCTGCCCCAACTCTGCTAACCCCGCCCCAGCCCCCCGACACACCAGCCCCCCAACCGGCTCGACGCGCCCCGAAACCGCCGACACCCCCGAACCGACACCTGCCGCCGCCCAAACCGCCGCGAACCGGGCCCTCCGCGAACCAAACACCCTCTCCCAGCCCTCCCAGACCCCCACCGCAAGCGACCAACACCCACCAACCCGCCAAAACGGTGGATTCAGGCTTAGAGTGGTGACCGCGCCTGCGGACCCCGACCGACGGACGATCCTGGTCATCACAGCGATGTGGAGTTGAGCCACGTGAGCACTGTGCGGTACTCCTACGACAGCGAGAGCGACTGCGGCTACATCCGGATCGCCGACGGCGACGTGGCCAGCACCGAGTCACTCACCGCGTCCCTCCACGTGGACCGCGACGGACACGACAAAATTGTCGGCATCGAAGTGCTCACCGTCACCGATCCGAGCTGGATCCCGCACGTCACGGGCCTCCTCGCTGGAAACGTCCCGGACGCATCGCTCGTCTCCGCCCGGTTCCACGACATGGTGGCCACCAACCGTCACGGGAGCGAGACCGAGGTCTCGACGCCGACCGCCGGTCCTTTGGCCGAAGAGACCACCGGGGACACGCAAGTCGCCTGAGCCGCGGGCGGCTCGCGTCGAGACGGACGAGCCGGAGGCCACGTTGACAGCCATGACCCGGCCGGCCCAAGCGCCGTCCACGCCGGCGGCGAGCACGTCGTGTGAGGCCTCGAACTCACCCCGATGGCAGCGATGCGGCATCGTCGCCGATCTCGATCAGCAGGTGGCAGTGGTCGCTGGCTCCCCACTCTTCGACGCCGTTCATGGCCCGCACCTTGACACCCTTGTGGAAGCCCCGCGAGGCGAACACGTAGTCCAGCTGGTTCTGGGCAGTCTCCGGGGTCTGGCGGGCGGGGACGGAGTAGTAGGTAGGCACGTTCAGGGTGTCGGGCGGCAAGCCGTGAGGTGTGGGGCTCGCCTGCCGGCCGTTGGGGTGCTGTGGCCCCAGGAACTCCATGCCGAGCGCATCCATCCTGGCGGTGACGGTGCGGTCGCGGGCCGGCAGCGCCAACGTGCTGTCGTCGGTAGCGCCGTAGATCATGTTGAGGTCGCCCGCCGCGAGGATGCGGTGTGTGCTGGGATCGGTGCTGCCGATGAACGCCGACATGTCCGAGATGATGCGGTGCGCCGAGCCGTCCTGATACCCCACCCACCAGTCGGTTTGAACAGACGGGTGCGGCTTGATCCATGACGCGGCCATCGACACCACTATGAACGGCGCCGATCCGTTTTTCGGTGTGACGCGGGCGGCCGCGATCGTGCCAATGCCGCTGACCGCGATCTCGTCTTCCGCCGTCTCGCTTATCGAGCCGACCTGCTTGAACCACTCGATTTCGACGCGGTCCGACAGCCTCACAACCTTCGGCCACCGCTCGTACAGATACGGCCACCGGCTCTCGCACCAACCCGTGTTCCAGAGGTGGCCGTCCCAATGCGCAGCGGGACCCGTGTCGACGTTCTCGGCCACGTCCGCCGGCGGCATGCCCGCTTCCTGCAGCAGGGCGACATCGGCGTCCATATCCACCAATTGGCGCCACGGCTTGTGCCGCTTGGCGATGTTCCAGCTGACGACTGTTGTAACCATCCCGACCTCCGCGTCCCCGCGGCGAGAGCACTTCGACTTGACAGCAGCCTAGAACTGGCCGACCTGCCGTTGTCGTGGCCTCGACCTGCCCACCCGCGGCGTGCACTCGGCTCGGGATCGGTGTGCCCGTCGGCCGGCTGCGTCTAGTCGCTGTCCCTGGTGGGGATGAATTCGCCGTCGGGGCGTGGGTGGTTGGCCCAGTGGCCGGTGGGTTCGACGCCGCGGCACACGATGGAGTGCTGGTTCCAGCCGTCGTAGGCGCGCACATCGGCGGAGAGGTAGCGCATCGCCAGCCCGCGGCGGCGTCGATTCGAGCGGTTCGGCTCTGAGCCGTGCAGGGTCCAGTCGCTGTGCAGTGAGATCTGGCCGGCGCGCAGTTCCAGAGCGACGGGTGGATCGCCATAGTCCTCGGGGTTGTCCACCGTTTGGAAGAGCACGTTGTTCTCATCCGCGGCACTGTCGCGGAACGCAAGCTGCGCATTGTGGTGCGAGCCGGGAATGACCTGCATCGCTCCGTTACCGATGTCGACATCGTCGATCGCGAGCCAGGCGGAGGCGACTCTGCTCGGCGTGAGCGGCCAGTAGGAGGCGTCCTGGTGCCAGCTGACGCGCTTGCCGTCGCCGGGGAGTTTGGCGAGCAGATGACTGTGCCGCAGGATGACGGTCTCGCCCAGCAGATCTGCGACGACGTCGATGATGCGGCTGTTGGTCACGATGTCCCAGACGCCACGGCAGTGCTTGTGCCAGTTGGCCAACTCGTAGCTGCTCCACCCGGCGTCGAGTGCCTTGGGCAACAGGTCGTCGAAGTAGTCGCTGATCTCGGTGATCTCGGCCTGCGAGAAGATGTCGATGGGGAAGAGGTGGCCCTTGTCGTTGTACCGGCGGATCTGGTCACCGGTGAGATGCCGCGGCTCGTCCACCCCCAGCGGGATGAAGCGAAGGTCACGGTCAAGTCCGGGAAAGGCGTTGGTGTGTTGCGTCATGGGGCTCGGTCCGACGGGCGGGAACGCCCCGAAAACTAGCTGCTGCGGCCATGTGGAGCGCTGAACGCAGCTCGTCCCGGTCGTGACAGCCCCGGCGCTCACCTGTCGCACCGCGGCCGGCCGCCGCGACAGCACCGAGCCGCTCGGCCAGAGTACGGCGACAGGTAACTACACTGTAGTCATGGCTGTTGTGTCCATCCGTTTCTCCGACGAGCCGCTGCACGGACGATTGAAGGAGAGTGCCCGTCGCCGCGGCCAGGGCGTTTCGCCGCTCGCCGAGCGGCTGATCGACGAGGGCCTGCGCATGGACGCCCACCCGGCGGTGCTGTTCCGGGACGGTCCGGCGGGTCGGCGGGCCGTGCTGGTCGGCGGTCCCGAGGTGGCCGATGTCATCGGAGGTCTCATCGGCGGCGATGTGCCGACGGCGCAGCGGCGGTCCCGTGCGGCAGAGCTTCTGGGGCTGAGCGAGGCGATGGTCGACGCCGCGCTGGCCTACTACGCCGAGTTCACCGACGAAATCGACGCAGCGCTGGCAGAGCGGGCTCGGGTGGCCGACGAGGCCGAGGCGGCCTGGAGACGCGGGCGGGCGCTGCTCGAGACGTGAGGTTGCTGCTCGACGAGATGCACGCGCCGGCCATCGCCGCCGCGCTCGCCGAGGCCGGCTTCGATGTCGTTGCCACCGCCGCCGACCCGTCGCTGCGGGGATCATCCGACGCCGACCTGCTGGCTCTCGCGACCACCGCTGGCCGGGCTCTGGTGACCGAGAACGTGGGCGACTTCTCGGTGCTTGCATCCGCCCGGGCGGTCGACGGCGAGCCCCACGCCGGTCTTATTTTCACGAACCCGAACCGCTTCAACCGCGCCACCCTCGCCTATCCCGGCAATCTGATTGCCGCGCTGGGGAGCTTCCTGGACGACCCGCCGATCACCGGCGACTCCTGGACCTGGTGGCTGTAGGCAGAAGGTCAGTCTTCTCCCCGTCGAGCCGCCTACGGCCGCTCGCAGTCCTCCACCAACTGCTGTTACGGGTTGTGCTGTTACGACTCGCCGGATGATGCCGCTGCTTCGACGACAGCAAGCTCTCCCTCAACGTCGTCGACCTCCTTGCGGCCGCCGGATCGCCTATTGAGCGCTGCTCGGGTTGTCCTCAGTGGGAGACGATGGTGAAGGTGCACCTCGGTCCGCTGGCGTTGGCCAGTCGGGCGTCGGCGGTGAGCAACGGGCAGTCCAGCTCCTCGGCCAAGGCGACGTAGGTGGCGTCGTAGGCGGTGACGTTGTGGCGCAGTTCCCAGACGCGATCCAGCATCCCGACTACCGGGAAGCGTTGCACGCCGAGGCGCTGCCAGCTGCGGACGGCCCGCGACGCGTCGGCGGCCTCGATGACGCCGCGCCGCACCTGGCGGCCGACGGTGTGCAGTACCTCGGCATCGACGAGGTGTGGCGCAGCCAGGCGGTCGGTTGCCAGCCGCCGGCGGGCGTCGCCGTCGTCGAGGAGTCCCAACACGGCCGCTGAGGCATCGACGACGATCACCGCTCGGCGCGCCCCCGGTGCAAATCGGCGACGATGTCGGAGGCCGTCACGTCCAGGTCGGGAAGATCACCGAGCAGGGCCGCGTTATCCGCTCGCTGAGACACGACGGCCAACTCCCGCACGGCGAAGGCCGACACCGACATCGCCTCGCGCTCGGCCAGACGGCCCAGTCGTCGCACCACGTCTTCGGGCACATTGCGCAGGTACAGAGTCCTCATGTCGCAGAAGGCTAGCATATTGATAGTACTTTGCTCGCATCGATGGCCTCGAGGAGGACAATCGTCTTCCCCGAGCCCGCAAGACCTCTGATTCGCTGGACGCCATCCACGGTCTCGATCACTGCCTTGCTCTGACTCCGATCAAGCGCCGCAATGGAGTTCTCGAGTCCGAGAAGTCCCATCGGGTTGCCGCTGCGTTCTTCGCCCCTGATCGCCAGTGGTTCAGTTCGCTGAGGTCCTCGTACCTCTTGCGGGGTCAGACCAGTTCTCATGTTTCGTCCGTCTCTGGCTGTTCTGTTACAGGAGTGGCTCCGGTTTTGGTGGACGGAGAACTCCTCGTCCCTGCTCGGCACAGTACGGAGGGGGTGTGACAGGCATGATGCGGCGGTCGGTGGTCGGGCGCCCCGCAGTTCTGCCGGACGCGGGTCCGCAGGTCCGCATCATCACCGACAGCGAATCTCGGAGGCGGCTCTCTGTGCGATTGCCGATCTACGAGCCGAGTGTTCGCGTACAAACGAATGATTTCGTAGAATTCTTACGGCATCGGCGCTCAAATTGCTAAGCTAGGTCCAGGAGGGCCCCATGCTTCTACGATTCGAGGTCTCCAACCATCGCTCGATCCTCGATCCGGTGGAGTTGTCGATGATCGCCGTGGACGAGGATCGGGCCGCCGCCCGGGGGTTCGAGCAGCTCTCGGAGCGGGTGTTGGCCGTCGCCGGCATCTACGGCCCGAACGCCTCGGGCAAGTCCACCGTGCTGGAGGCCCTCGCCTGGCTGTCGTTCGCCGTTCGCGCGTCACTGCACAGCTGGTCCAACTTTGTCCCCCGTTTCCCACACCGGTTCGGCGACGGCCCGGACCGGGCCTCGCCTTCGAGGTGGATTTCGAGGTCGACGGTGTTCGCCACGGGTACCGGCTGGAGGTCGACGGCTCGGCAGTGCTGTACGAGAGCCTCCACAGCTACCCCGAGCGGCGCCGGTGGACGCTCTTCGAGCGCGAGGGCGAGGACATTAGCTTCCGCCGCGGCCTCAGCAGGGTCGGAGGGATTCAGCAGTTGCTGACGCCCACGACGCTGGCACTCTCGGCCGCTATGCGACTTGGCGACCCCGTCATCGCCAGCGCCGGTAGCGCCCTGTCGTGGATGAACGCCCTCGGGCCCGGACAGCAGGGAGCAGCGCTGTTCTTCCCGTCCGAGCGCGATCCGTCGATGACGATGCTGATGGCGCAGCCAGGTCACTGCATGACGGCGTCCGGTCCTGATCCCGCCACCCGGCGAGCGTTCGTGGAGTTGCTGCGCTTCGCCGACCCCGAAATCGATGACGTGGCGATCCTCAGCAGCGATGATCCCGAACCCTCTGAGCCGCGGCGTCTCCTGCGTTTCGTGCGTGACGATGATGGCGATCCGATCCTCTTCGAAATCGGCGAGGAGTCGGCGGGAACCCAGGCCTGGTTCACCCTCCTCGGGCCGGCGTTTTCGGCTCTGGTGGGCGGACAGGTTCTGCTGTTCGACGAGATCGACGCCAGCCTGCACCCGCGGCTGTCGACCCGGCTCATCGAACTGTTCCAGGATCCACAGACCAACCCGCACGGCGCGCAACTCATCTTCACCACGCACGACACGTCGCTCTTGAACGCCCTGAATCGTGACGAGGTGTGGTTCACCGAGAAGGCGCCCGGCGGGGCCACCCGGCTCATCGCCCTGGCCGAATTCGGCGGTGACCGTGTTCGGAGGTCGCTGAACCTCGAGCGGGCGTACCTGCAGGGCCGGTTCGGTGCGATCCCGGACGTGGATCAAGCCGACCTCCGCAACGCCATCGGGTCCGCGCTCGACGTAGCCCGCTGCGCGCGCGATTGATGGCCGAACCCGCTCGCTCGAAGAGCGCCACAGAAAGAACGGAACCGAATTCCCCGCGACAACCCGTCATCTGGGATGTTCAGATTTCTCGAAGCGATCGAAGGGGTCGAGCCGAGCAGCTGACCGCGGCCAGGCCGGTGCCGAGCGCCCCGTCTCGGCCGTCCTCGGACTCTTGCGCCGAATGCGGCCAATTGGCTATAATCGGACCACCCACCCGGTCCTTACGAGGGCCGGGCCTTTCTTTTGCTGGCCCGGTGAAGCACCGGCGCCGGGGCGTTGCCGGCCTGGCGCCGTGGTGGACTTGACCCCCTCGGGCACCGCCGGCGCTAGCGGCTGAGGGATGCGTCCCTGACGGGGTCCGCCGGGGCGCTGTCGGGGGTGGGGATGAGTTCGCCGTCGGGGCGTGGGTGGTTGGCCCAGTGGCCGGTGGGGTCGGTGCCGCGGCACCAGATGGAGTTGGCGTTCCAGCCGTCGTAGGCGCGCACGTCGGCGGAGAGGTAGCGCATCGCCAGCCCGCAGCGGCGGCGGTTGGAGCGGTTGGGTTCCGAGCCGTGCAGGATCCAGTCGCTGTGCAGTGAGATCTGACCGGCCCGCATCTCCAGGGCGACCGGCGGGTCGCCGTAGTCGGCGGCGTTGTCCACCGTCTGGACCAGCACGTTGTTCTCGGTGGCGGTGCTGTCGCGGAAGGTGAGTTGGGCGTGGTGGTGCGAGCCGGGAATGACCTGCATCGCCGAATTCTCGACGTCGACGTCGTCGATCGCCAGCCAGGCCGAGACCACCCTGCTGGGTGTGAGCGGCCAGTAGGAGGCGTCCTGGTGCCAGCTGACCCGCTTTCCGTCGCCGGGCAGCTTGGCGAACAGGTGGCTGTGGCGCAGGACCACGGTGTCGCCCAGCAGGTCCGAAACGACGTCGATGATGCGGCTGTCGGTCACGATGTCCCAGATGCCCCGGCAGTGCTTGTGCCAGTTGACCACCTGGTAGTTGTCCCACCCGGCGTCCAGCGCCCGGGGCAGCAGGTCGTCGATGTAGGCCCGTATCTCGGCGATCTCAGCCGGCGAGAAGATGTCGATGGGGAACAGGTGGCCCGCTTTGTTGTACCGGCGAACCTGGTCGGCGCTGAGACACCGCGGCTCGTCCACACCGAGCGGGATGAACCGCAGGTCACGATCGAGTTCCGGGAAGGCATTGGTGCGTTGCGTCATGTCCACAGTCCGACGGGCGGGGGCGCCCCGCAAACTAGCCGCGAGTGTCGCAAGTCACGACGAGACGCGCTTGGGTCGAAAAGCCTCTCACCGAGTGTCCTGACGTGCGACTCTGAGCGGGCAGAAGAGTCACAAACGACCCGATAGAGCAGATGAGACAAGTGGGGTGCGGGGATGGACGGCTACGACGAAGAACTGCCCGACGAAGAGCACATCCGGATCGCGACCGAGATGTACGAGCGCTGGCAGCACGGGGAGCCGAAGTCGCGCCTTGAGATCGAGTATTGGGGGAATGCCACCGCGCACGGCAAGAAGTTCACCGGCTACGTGAAGAAGTGGCTGGATGTCGAGACCGAGAGCAAGTCACATCAGACGTCTCGGATCGAGGAACTTGAGGGGCTCTTACGCGCCCGAGGCGTCTCGCCGACCGCCGCCGGCGACCTTGCCGAGGAGTACCGCCTCCTGGCGAACGCTCGGGAGAGCGCGCTGGCCGCAGTGCGGATCTACAACGATCCGTTGGCGGGCTACAGGACCGAGACCTTCATCGTTCTCATGGTGGGTGCCTGGAACTCGCTGCTCCAAGCGATCTTGGAACGCTCTGGTATCGACTACTACCAGCGCGACGAGAGCGGCGCCCAGACACTGATCGACGGCCGGGCGAAGGTTCTGGGCACATCGACACTCGTGGGCCTGGCTCTCGCGGACGATGAGCATCGAGCCGTCCGAGCGAATCTCGACTTCTTCCTGAGGCTGCGGAACGAGATCGCGCATCGCTACCTGCCGGCGCTCGATGCAGAGATTGCCGGTGAGGCTCAGGCGATGCTGCTCAACTTCGAAGAGCTTCTGCTTGCCGCATTCGGCAAGCAGGCCGCTCTCGGGGAGCAGTTGGCTGTCCCGCTGCAGTTGAGCGGCTTCAGGAGCGACGGCTCGTTGGCGTCACTCCGCAGGGCGCAGGCACGCCTACCGGTGAATGTGTCGGACTTTCTCGCTCGGCACCGAGCGGGGGTGGACGACGAGGTGTTGACCAGTCCAAAGTACTGCCTACAGGTTTTCTTCGTCCCGGTCACCGCGAACCGCGAGCGGTCTGCGGACGCTGTTGTTCGATTTGTGCCTCCGGGCACGGCAACGCCCGGGCTGGAGGCTGAACTCGCAAAGTTGGGCGTCGTCACGAAGCGAAAGATCACCCCTGTGGCATCAGCCGACCTGCTCAAACCGAAGGAGGTCGTCAACCTGGTAGCCGAACGCTTGCCTCATCGCTTCACGATGCGCACGCACATCAAGTGCTGGAAGCATTTCGGGGTCCGTCCGCCCGAAGGCGCGCCGGAGCCGGAAGCCACGGATCAGCGATACTGCCGATGGGATCGGCTCTCGAACGGGTACGGGTACACGCGGGCCTGGGTGGAGAAGCTCGTAGGGGACCTGAGCAATTCAGGGACATACGAGGAGGTGGTCGGAATCCCACCAACTCGCCGGTGAGCAGCGCCTCTTGCGAATCTCCAACATGCCGGCTGCATGTTCCCCACCGACGTACCTGCGGCCTACGCTCGCTCTGTGGCTGCGCAGTCGATTCGGCGATCCGCGATGAGCGTGCGATGAGCGCGCCGTCGCCGTTGGCGTTTACTGACATCACCGCTGGCACCCGCTTGGCGGGGGTGGTGCCCAACGCCACTGTGACCGTGGTGGCGCTGCAAGTCCACGGGCCCGACTCGGCGACGCTCACCTATCGCACCGCCGAGGGTGGGCTGGGCGAACGCTTGCTCTCGGCCGCTGATCTGGACTCCCTCGCTCCGGCGCCAACCTCCCGCTGGACCTTCGACGCCGACGGGGAGTTGTTCCGCTTGGCGTCCGAGGCGCGCCGCATGCGGTTCGCCCACTTGGCCGATCCGTTCGCGGCGGTGGATACGTCGAGTATCGAGCCGTATCCGCATCAGATCGACGCTGTGTACAACCGGCTGCTCAACCAGCGCCCGGTGCGGTTCGTGCTGGCCGACGATCCCGGTGCGGGCAAGACGATCATGTCGGGGCTTCTGATCCGGGAGTTGATGCTGCGCGGTGATGTGGAGCGATGCCTGATCGTGGCGCCCGGCAGTCTGGTGGATCAGTGGCAGGACGAGTTGGCCGACCGGTTCGGGCTGCGCTTCGAGATCCTGTCACGGGCGACGGTGGAGGCGTCGTACACCGGCAACCCGTTCGCTGAGAAGAACCTGCTCATCGCCCGTCTCGATCAACTGGCCCGGGCCGAGGACCTGCAGGCCCGTCTGCGCGCCGTGGAGTGGGATCTGGTGATCGTCGACGAGGCGCACAAGATGGCCGCCCACAGCTATGGCGCCGAGTTGAAGCGCACCAAGCGGTTTGTTCTCGGCGAGATGCTGCGTGACCGCACCCGGCACCTGCTGTTGCTGACGGCCACGCCCCACAACGGCAAGAACGAGGACTTTCTGGCGTTCCTGTCGCTCGTGCACCCGGATCGGTTCGCCGGCCAACTCCGCGGCCGCCCAATGCCGGATGTGAGCGATGTGATGCGCCGACTGGTGAAGGAGAATCTCCGCACCTTCGAGGGCAAGCGTCTTTTCCCGAAGCGGTTTGCCGACAGTGTCAAGTTCGAGCTGTCCGAGCCGGAGACCGACCTGTACGAGTCGGTCACCAACTACGTGCGAACGGGCATGGCCCGGGCAGCCGACATGGCGGATTCCGATGCCGCCGACCGCCGGCGGGGGATCATCATCGGGTTCGCCCTCGCCGGCCTGCAGCGCCGCCTGGCATCCTCTCCGGCTGCCATCTACCACTCGTTGCGCCGCCGCGGCGAACGTCTCGAAGCTCAGGCCAAGGAGTTGCGCCGCCTCGCCGCCATTGGCGAACCGGTGCCGGTCGTCAACCTGCCCCCGGGAGTCCGGCTCGCCGACCTGGAGGACTTCGACTACGACGAGTACGACGACGCCGAGTTCGAGGAACTTGAGAACGTCTTCATCGACTCAGCGACCGCCGCGGCCACCGCCGCAGAACTCGAGGCCGAGGTGCAGGAGCTACGAGGGTTGGTGGCGCTTGCTGACAAGGTCCGATCCAGCGGCACCGACACCAAGTGGACCGAACTCCGCGACCTGCTGCGCAAAGGCGATTTCGGCCGCACCGCTCCCGCCAACGGCTCCGACGGCAGCGGCGACGCCTCCGACCCAACTGACACCACCCCCGCCTCCACAGGCCCCCGCAAGCTGATCGTGTTCTCCGAGCACAAGGACACGCTCGACTACGTCGCCGACCGCATCCGGGCCGAGTTGGGCCGCCCCGAGGCGGTGATCACCATCCACGGCGGCGTCAAGCGCCACGACCGCCGCGAGCTGCAAGAGCGGTTCCGGGTGGACCCCACGGTGCAGGTCCTGGTGGCCACCGACGCGGCCGGCGAGGGCGTGAACCTGCAGGTCGCCAACATGATGGTCAACTACGACCTCCCCTGGAACCCCAACCGCATCGAGCAGCGGTTCGGCCGCATCCACCGCATCGGCCAGCAGCGGCCCTGCCACCTGTGGAACCTCGTTGCCCACGAGACCAGGGAGGGCCAGGTTTTCACCCGGCTATTCGAGAAGATTGAGCAGCAGAAAGATGCCTACGGCGATCAGGTCTACGACGTGCTCGGCGACTCGCACATCAACACGTCGCTACAGCAGTTGCTGCTCGACGCCATCCGCGCCGACGCCGACCCGGCGCACCTGCGCTACATGGAAGAGATCATCGAGGGAGAGATCGGCGAGCAACTCAAGGTCGTCTTGGAGGAGCGGGCGCTCGTGGCCAACCTCGCCGACCCGGCCGCCAACGAGAAGATCCGCAACCTCATGGAACTCTCCAAGGCCCGCAAGCTGCAGCCCTGGTTCGTGGAGGCGTTCTTCTCCGAGGCGCTGAAGGGCTATGGCGGGCGCATCGTCGGACGGGAGAGCGGCCGCTTCGAAATCACCCGGGTGCCAGCGACGGTGCGCGCCCATGCCGACACCGCGAAGGGTCCGGTGCACGACCGCTACAGCAGAGTCACCTTCGACAAGGACCACGTCCGTCTCGAGGGTGCCGACCGGGCCGAACTGATCTCACCCGGCACCCCACTGCTGACCGCCGTGGTCAACAAGGTCCTCGCCGACTATGGCCACACCCTCGACCGTGGCGCCACCCTCGTCGACCCGGATGACCTATCAACCGAGCCGCGCCTGCTGGTGTACCTAGACCACGCCATCACCGACGGCCGCCACGTCGGTGGCCACCGCCAGGTGGTGTCCCGGAGCTTCCAGTACGTGGAGATCGACCAGCATGGCACCGCCTGTGACCCAGGCGGCGAGCCCTATATCGGCTACCAGCCGCTCACCGACGAGCAGCGAGCGCTCATCGACACCAACCTCAAGGCCGACTGGGTCGGTCACACCGCCGAGTCGACCGCCCGAAACTGGGCCATCGAACACCTCGCGGGACCGCACCTCGAGGAGACCGCCGCCGTCACGAACGCCCGGGTGGACAGGGTCCGCGAGGCCGTCCGGGAACGCCTCGAGTCCGAGATCCGCTACTGGGACGCTCGCACCGAGGAGATGAAGGCAATCGAACTCGCTGGCGGCCGCCCCCGAATCAGCTCCGGCCGCGCCCGCGCCCGTGCCGACGAACTCGAGACCCGCCTGGCGCGCCGCCGTTTCGAACTCGACATGGAGGCCGACCTCCACAGCAGCCCGCCCAACATCATCGCCGCCGCCCTCATCATCCCCCAGGGCCTGCTCGCGGAACTCGCTGGCACTCCACCCGACCCGAACGAGACAGCCGACAAGATGGAAACCGACCGCCGCGCCGTCGCCGCCGTCCTGGCCGCTGAGCAGGCACTCGGCCGCGAGCCTGAAGCACAAGCCCACTCCAATCCGGGATTCGATGTCCTCTCAATCGATCCCGCCACCGGCACGCACTACTTCATCGAGGTCAAGGGCCATCTGCCCCGAACCACCGAGATCAGCATCAGCGCCCAACAGGTCCAAAAGGCCCGCTCCAACCCCGATCGCTGGCGCCTCGCCGTCGTCTCAGTCCCCGACGACCCCCACGCCGAGCCCGACGTGCGCTATCTCGTCGAGCCCTTCCGCGATGTCACCCTCCACTTCGCCCAGACCAAACTCACCCTTAACGTCGCCAACCTCCTCACCGCCGCCCGCGATCCCCGCTGACCACCTTCCACTCGTGGTCCCGAGCGGCCACCGCACAACGGCACGCTGGATCTAGTGTTGGTGTTCGTCTGCCATAGATTGCTAGCAAGAGATCCACATCTTCACTACAATATCCGTAGGCTTCTTACGGATCTGATCTCGAACATGCTATGCTCTGCAAAGGAGGTCTGCCATGTTGCTGCGATTCCAGGTTGCCAACCACCGCTCGATTCTCGACCCGGTGGAGTTCTCGATGATCGCCGTCGACGAAGATCGGGCGGCTACGCGTGGCTTCGATCTTCTGTCGGAGCGTGTGCTGACAGTTGCCGGCATCTATGGGGCGAACGCCTCGGGCAAGTCCAACGTACTGGAGGCGATCGCCTGGTTGTCTCACGCAGTTGCAGTCTCGCTGAAGGGCTGGGACGAATTCATTCCCCGCGATCCACACCGATTCGGGCGAGGCCCCGACTCGCCTTCCGTGTTCGACGTGGACTTCGTTGTCGACGGCATCCGGCACGGATACCGGCTTGAGGTCGATGACTCGGCCGTGCTGTACGAGAGCCTCCAGAGTTACCCCGAGCGCCGACGGCGTATGCTCTTCGAGCGCGAGGGGGATGAGATCCAGTTTCGTCGCGGGCTCTCCAGGACAGGTGGGACTCAGGAGTTGCTCACGCCAACGACGCTTGCTCTGTCGGCCGCTGTGCGCTTGGGAGATCCCACACTCCGAATCCCAGGCCGCGCGCTCGCGAGAATAGGTGCTCTCGGATTCGATCGGCGGTGGGGTCGTCGGTTCTTCCCAATCGTGCACGACTCGTCGATGCGAGTCTTCCTCGGAGAGCACAGTTCTCGCGAGGAGCCAGCACCAGATGCTTCGAGGACGCGGGCCTCATTCTTGGAACTGCTGCGCTTCGCTGACCCGGGAATCGATGAAGTCGAGATAATTGAGAGCGGCGATCTCGATCGCATGCCTCTTCGTCGTCGGCTACGTTTCGTGCACCAGGTCGATGACGAACCGGTGGCTTTTGAACTTGAGGATCAATCGGCCGGGACGCAGACTTGGTTCCACCTGCTTGGACCAGCGCTCGGGGCACTCCAGCGGGGTCGAGTCCTTCTGTTCGACGAGATTGACGCGAGTTTGCACCCGCGGCTCTCTGCACGGTTACTTGAACTGTTCCAGGATCCGCGCACCAATCCACGCGGGGCTCAACTCGTCTTTAACAGCCACGACACGTCTCTGCTTAGTTCCCTGAATCGCGACGAGGTCTGGTTCACCGAGAAGGAGTCGGATGGCGCCACACGTCTCGTCGCTCTGGCCGAGTTCGGTGGAGATCGCGTGAGAAGATCCTTGAATCTCGAAAGAGCCTATTTGCAAGGTCGGTTCGGCGCTATCCCTGAGATCGACCAGGTCGACGCGCACAGCGCAGTCAGACTCGCGCTGCAGGCGCTCTGATGGCCCCTAGACGAAGGCCCCGAGACCGGGGATCCCTCCGCCGACGAGTTGAGAGTCGCGCCACCAGACGGACCGTTCTCGTCTTCTGCGAAGGCAAGCGAACCGAACCAGAGTATCTACATGCGCTGAAGCGAGAGCCTGCGGTTCGCGACGTTGCATCGGTCGACATACAGGTAAACAAAGAAACCACTGGCTCCGCGCCCATGACATTGGTAACGGCGGCAGTCCGAGCCCGGGTCCGCGCGTTCGATGAGGAGGGCGAGATTGACGAGGTCTGGTGCCTCTTTGATGTCGAGTGGCCAAAGAATCATCCCAGGCTTCATGATGCCATCGCTCTTGCAATTGCCAACGACGTCAAGATTGCCATTTCGAACCCATGCTTTGAGGTGTGGCTAGTGCTGCATTTCGCGGACCAAGGCGCGGCGATTAGCACTGCTGATGCGACGCGCCTACGCTGCAAGCTCGACGGAAGTTCGGGCAAGGGTGTGGAAGGAGCGACGTACATGCCTCGGCGAGCAGATGCAGCGCGCCGTGCTCGCTCCCTGGCCGCGCGACATCTCGACGGCGGAACGGACTTCCCGCGCGATAACCCGTCATCCGGAATGCACAAGTTCCTTGAAGCGATTGAGCGATCTGAGATCAACTCTGATTGAATTCGGCATCATCACAATGACGTATTGCTTTGGATTCCGGTCGCCCCGGCGGGTCTTGTCAATAGACGCGGCGCAAGACATGAACGGCGGTGTACCGGACTCTGTGCAGAGCTGGCTCCGAGTCAATGAAGAAAGTGGCAGGGTTGACGTTCGACTGACGATTCTGAGGGGTCCCGGGAGACAGAATGTTTAGCCCTGCACGCGCGCTGCCTTGCCGGATCGGACTTGGAGGGAGGAATTCTTGTCTGCTGACTACTTCTTGAACAATCCCGACTACACGCTGCGATGGCCCGCCGAGTTGTTCGCAGAGCAGGTTAGTCGCCTGCGCCAACGTGGCGAGGTGTTTGGTGTTGGACATGAGTGGACCCAAGAGGTTGTCGTGCTACTGCAGCAAGCGTTCGACTCTTCTGTGCCCGTTGATGACTTTAGGCAGACCGACCGAGTAAGACTCGACTATGAGCCGTTCTAGCTCTTTGACGTGGTTGGGTGAATTGGCAAGCGTTGTAGACACTCTGCCCCTAGAGCGAGAACCAGCGCCCTACTTCTCCCGCCGCAATACTGCCGCGCAGAGGGATTCAGAGGCGCTTGCATTTGTTGTAGGGCAAGCGCGATTACTGACCCAAGACTTTTACGCTAGTCACTACTTTGCCCAGACGCTTGGCTTTGCCTGCGAGATTGGAGACGGTAAGTCCGGTTCTTCACCGGAACATGAACTCGAACAACGTGTTAGTAAGCCGCATCTGTGGTTAGCTGAGCCGGAGAGTTGGACTGAGCCGGATCTATGCGATTTTGTTGAAGTATTCCATGATCTTGCAGCACGGCCGACTACGGGCTGGCATTGCGACTACGATGACTGTGGATGGCATCCGTCGACATTCTCTAGGACCTCCGGGCAGGTACTATATCGCTGGCGCATGAATCGACTGCTCGATCAGACGGCGCTTGGTTACAGGCTGGCTGGCTCTGGCGAGGATATTGGCCGTATGGTGCGAGCGATGTCTGGTGAGCTTGGACGGACTATTGATGTGATGCTTGATACGGAGGATGGATCCGAGACCGGTGTGAGCCATGCTATCGCTCTATTTCGTGACCGTGATGAGTCCAGAGAGAAGAAGCGGTCCGCAGTGATTAGTCTTGCTGGAATCTTGGAAGAACGTCGTGACATCCTGAAGGAGAAACCACTCACCGATGCAGAGAAGGCAATATTCGAGATTGCCAACAAGTTCGAGTTGCGCCACCGAGGATCCGACCAGCATGGTGATTATGGTAGTGAGTTTCTTGAGTGGATTTTCTACTGGTACCTGGCGACGATCCAGCTGACTGATCGGCTACTGACGCGTCAACCTCGTATGGAGCGCGAAAAAGACGTGGTGTAGGGACCACCAATTCGAATCGACAAGGCCAGCAGAGAGCGCATGGGAAGAGCACTGGCTAGTTACCCGACTGCCGCATCGCGATAATCTCGTTGCTGTCAGTGTCGTCGGCAAGTTGCTGACCCAACGTGCGCTCGTAAGCCGTGACTCAGAGTTGGCGGGGGCGCCTCTGCGCGTCGCGTTCGCGAGGGTCGCTGCGACATCTTGACTTCTGATCGGCCGTCCCTGCCGGCGAACCAGGACGTTGCCCCGCGGTCGATCTCCTCCGCCGCCGGCTTGCTGGCCCAGTACCTTGGCTTCAGTGTCGCGCCCGGTGGCTTCGACGACCCCGGACCGCTCCAATACACGCTCAGCACACACCAATTCGAGCGCCTCGGCCACACCGCCCGCCCCGACTGTCCCAGCGAGTCCGAACAACCAGGCGGGGAGCAGCGGACCGGCGTCACGGACCGACATGGCCAAGCCGAGCACCAGCGGCAACTCGCACACTCGCCAGCAATCGGCATGCGACTCATGCGTTGGATCGACGATCAGACTGAAGCCGCCGCCGGAAGGTTGGATCCGTTCCCAAGAGTTCGAGAGCCTCGTGCACTGACCGCAGGGTAAGGAATGGGGTTGGTACGGTGGGCGGCCGTGGCGGGGTACAGGCGGAAACTGATTGAAGTGGCGCTGCCCCTGGCGGCGATCAATGCCGAGGCGGCTCGGGAGAAATCGATTCGGCATGGGCATCCGTCGACTCTGCATCTGTGGTGGGCGCGGCGGCCGTTGGCGGCGGCGCGGGCGGTGATCTGGGCGTCGCTGGTGGATGACCCGTCCGGCGACGAGTCGCTGACTGAGGCAGAGCAGGAGTCTGAGCGGGAGCGGCTGTTCGGCATCCTCGAGCGCCTGGTGAAGTGGGAGAACTCGAACAATCCGGATGTGCTGGCGGCGGCTCGGGCGGAGATCGAGCGGTGCTTTCCGGAAGGTCCGCCGCCGATCCTGGATCCGTTCGCCGGCGGTGGGGCGATCCCGCTGGAGGCGCAGCGGCTTGGCCTGACTGCGCTCGCTGGGGACCTGAACCCGGTGGCAGTGCTGATCAACAAGGCGATGATCGAGATCCCGCCGCGGTTCGCTGGCTGGTCACCGGTACATCCGGATATCAACAAGATGTTCACAACGTTTGACAAAGCGCAGGGCTTGGCTGCCGACGTGAAGGCCTACGGGAGGTGGATGCGAGACGAAGCTGAGCGGCGGATCGGACACCTGTACCCGGATGCCACCGGCGCCGGTGGGGAGAAACTCACGCCAATCGCGTGGATCTGGGCTCGGACAGTGGAATCGCCCGATCCGGCTTGGTCGGGACACGTGCCGCTTGTCGCGTCGTGGACACTGGCAGCAACACCGAAGAAGCCAGCTGTGTGGATAGATCCCAGCATCGACCATATGACCCAGACGATCAGTTACCGAATTAGGGAGGGGGGAGCCCCTAGGTCACGAGGCACGGTTGATCGTGGTGGTGGCTTCTGCATCGCATCGGGAGCAGCAATTCCATTCCGATACATAAGGGACGAGGGGTTGGCCGGCAGACATGGAAGATCCCTCCTCGCGATCGTTGGAGAGGGTCAGCAGGGCCGTAGCTACTGTGTCCCAGCGACTAGTGATCTGCTCGCGATCAATTTCCAGATCGAGTTGTCTTTGGGAAGAATTCATTCGAATCCTCGCGATTTCAAGACGCCCGGATACGGGATGAGCGAATGGGAGGATCTGTTCTTAGCGCGGCAGTTGGTAGCGCTGACGACGTTCTCGACGCTGCTCTCCGAGGTCCACCGAGAAGTTCTTGACGACGCAAAATCCGCTGGGATTGCCGATGACGGACAGAGGCTGGCGAATGGCGGCTCGGGGACAGTCGCATACGCCGACGCTGTCGTGACCTATCTCGCGTTCGTTGTCGACAAGTGCACCGACTACTGGTCGACGATCTGCACTTGGCACAACTCGCGAGAACTCATCCGCAATACATTCGGACGTCAGGCGATCCCGATGACCTGGGACTTCGCGGAATGCAATCCCTTTTCGAACTCGACCGGGAACTGGATGGCGATGGTCGACTGGGTTCGCAAGGCGTTGGAGCATCTTCCAGCGCGTGGCGCAGGCGGCGCAGTACAGCGCGATGCGCGAGCCCGGGTACGCGAGTCGGCGGGCTCTGCGGTCTCGACCGACCCGCCGTACTACGACAACATCTCCTACGCAGATCTGTCCGACTTCTTTTTCGTGTGGCTTCGACGCAATCTGTCGGACATCTGGCCTGATGAATGCGCGACCCTGCTGACACCGAAGGCGGACGAGATGATCGCGAACCGGTACCGGGCCGGCTCGAAGGAGCAGGCCGAGGAGCACTTCGAGTCGGGAATGTCCGAATTCATGGCCGAATTGGCGCATAGTCAGCCGGCAGCCGTGCCGGCCACGATCTACTACGCGTACAAGGCCACCGAGACCAAGGAGGGGGAGATCCGGACGACGGGGTGGGACACATTCCTGCAAGCCGTTCTGGACGCCGGACTCCAGGTGATTCGCACCTGGCCCATGCGCACGGAACTCGGCAACCGGTTGCTGGCGTCGAGGAGCAACGCGCTGGCGTCGTCGATCGTGCTCGTGTGCCGCCCTCGGCCAGTGTCGGCCACGCTGGCCACTCGGGGCGAGTTCATAGCGGCACTCCGGGCGGAACTGCCCGAGGCCGTGCGCATCCTGCAGTCCGGCAATATCGCACCCGTGGACATGGCGCAGTCCACGATTGGGCCTGGCATGAAGGTGTTCTCGCGGTATGCCAAGGTCATCGAGGCCGACGGCTCGTCCATGCCGGTGTCGGCTGCGTTGGCGATCATCAACGACGTCCTCGGTGAGCTCGTTGACGGTGAGGAGGCCGAACTCGACGCTCCAACTCGGTTTGCCCTGACCTGGTTCTCTCAGTACGGCTACAACGCGGGGCCCTCGGGCGATGCCGACAGCGTGGCGCGGGCCAAGAACACGTCCCTCATAGGCATAGAGGAAGCGGGCGTAGGGGAGGCGCGGGCCGGCGAGTTCCGACTGTACGAGCGTTCAGAGCTGGCCGAGGGCTGGTCTCCGACGGCTGATCCCCGGTTGACGGTGTGGGAGGCGACGCAGTACCTGGTGATCGCCCTGGAGCAATCGCAGACGGAGGCGGCGGCTTTGTTGCAGCGTCTCGGTGGCTACGGCGACCGTGCGAGGCAACTCGCTTACCTGCTGTTCCAGAAGGCCAGCGACAACAGCTGGGCGGGCGAGGCCGGCGTCTACAACGCTCTGATCACCGCATGGCCGAGTTTGCGGGCAGCCGACGCGGGAGCCGAGGCCCCCCAATTGTGGTGACGGGCCGACCGCAGCCGGCCTGCTGGCAGTGGGTTGGAGAAGGCGACGAGAATGCCAAGAGGGCGGCAAGCACTGTCACATCCCCCGGTCATAGTCTCTTCGGGCAGCGACGAGGACCCTTGGTGGGTGCCGACCTGCGGACAGATAGATCGATGCTGACGAGGGGACGAGACCGATGGTGATGGCCAACAAGGAGCGCATATCCCGTTCGCTCGACCTGCTGCGCGACGGGCTAGCGCCGAAGTGCGCGGCGACGTGGGAGGGGTTCTTCGGGTCGAACTGGCTGGAGGTTGTCAACAGCCGGCTGCACAGCCCAGCGCAGAGTCCGAACATGAGCGATGCGTCGTTCCTGTTCAAGGGCATCAAGGGCACCTGGAGCGAGGTGTTCGGTCACGGGTTCTCGCCTGCGATTCGCTCGCTGGTGTTCGAAGTGGCCGAGGTCCGCAACAAGTGGGCACACCAGGAGGTGTTCACAGGCGACGACACGTTGCGTGCGCTCGACTCGATGGAGCGCGTGCTTGAAGCCTTCGGCAACGTCGACGAGCGGCGCAAGATCCGGGCTCTCCGCCACGACCTACTGAGGCAGGTGTTTGAGGAGACGTCCCGCGCCGAGCGGCGCAAGACCGCGGCAAAACCCACAGAGGGCCACCCCCAGGCCGGTCTGACTCCTTGGCGGGAGATCATCGCGCCGCACGCCGATGTGGCCGCGGGTCGTTTCGATCAGGCGGAGTTCGCTGCGGATCTTTTCGAGGTGCTGCAGGGGACCGCGGACGCGGAGTACCAGGATCCGCAGGAGTTCTTCGACCGCACCTATCTGACCCAGGGGCTGCGTGACCTGCTGGCAGGGGCGGCGCGGCGGCTGTCGGGAGGTGGCGGCGACCCCGTCATCGAGTTGCAGACCAACTTCGGCGGGGGCAAGACCCACAGCATGATCGCCCTGTATCACTTGGCGTCGGGTGTGGCGGCGCAGGACCTGCCGGGGGTGGGCGACATGCTCGGCGAGGCGGGCGTATCGCTGCCCGACGGGGTGGCCCGGGCCGTGCTAGCGGGCCAGATGATCTCGCCGGCAGCGCCGCAGTTCGTGGAGGACGGTGTCGAATTGCGGACCATGTGGGGCCACCTCGCCTATCAACTCGGAGGTCGGGACGGCTACGAGATGGTGCGCACCGACGACGAGGCTGGTACTAACCCCGGTGTGGCTCTGCGGGAGCTGTTCGAACTGTTCGGTCCGGCGGTTGTGTTGATCGACGAGTGGGTGGCCTATGCCCGCCAGCTCCGGGACGGCGATGGGGAGCGACGCCTGCCCGGCGGCGACTTCGACACACAGTTCACGTTCGCCCAGGCGCTCACTGAGGCTGCAGCGGCAGTGCCGAACGTGGTGGTTCTCGTGACGATCCCGGCGTCGGACATCGAAGTGGGCGGCGATCGGGGTCGGACGGCACTGGAGCGGCTCAAGAACGTGGTTACCCGGACGGCGGCGCAGTGGCAACCGGCATCGCCGGACGAGTCGTTCGAGATCGTGCGGCGGCGGCTGTTCGATCCGATCCCGCCGGACCGGGCGAAGGTGCGTGACGGGGTCATCCGGGCGTTCAGCGAGATGTACCGGGACCGGGCCGGCGACTTCCCGTCGGGCGTGGGCGAGGCCGAGTACCGGCGGCGGATGGAACTGTCCTACCCGATCCATCCGGCGCTGTTCGATCGGCTCTTCGGTGACTGGTCGGCGCTGGACAAGTTCCAGCGCACCCGCGGCGTGCTGCGGCTGATGGCGCTGGCCATCTCGCAGCTCTGGCAGCGTGGTGACCGGTCGCTGCTGATCATGCCCTCCAACCTGCCCATGGACTCCGGCACGCTCGTCAGTGAGATGAAGAAGTATCTGGAGGAGGGCTGGGACCCGGTCATCAAGTCCGACGTGGACGGCCCGAACTCCGTGCCGCTGCGCATCGACAACGAGACGCCGCACTTCGGGCGCTTGTCGGCCACCCGGCGGGCGGCCCGCACCGTCTACATGGGCTCGGCACCGCGGCCCGACGCCAAGCGGGGCGTGGACCTGAAGTCGGTAGTGCTGGGTTGCGTGCAGCCCGGAGAGTCCCCCGGTCAGTTCGCCGATGCGCTGAAGCGGCTATCAGGCGAAGCGACCCACCTGTACGTGGACGGCAACCAGTACTGGTACTCGCTGCAGCCCAACGTCACCCGGATGGCCGCCGATCGGGCCGCCTCCAACTACAGCGACCGTGACGCCGACGACGAGGTGAAGTGGCGGCTCGATCGCCAGCATGATCGAGGGAACTTCGCCAGGGTGCAGGTGTTCGCCGATGGACCCGGCGACGTGCCCGACAACGACGACGGCGTGCGGCTCGTAGTGCTGACACCTGGAGCGACCCACTCGGCAGGTGATGAGAATTCGCCTGCGGTGGCATTGGCGGGGCGGATCTTGGCGCAGCGGGAGGCCGGACCGCGGCTGAATCGCAACATGCTGGTGTTCGCGGCAGCAGCAGCGAATCGGCTGGGAGAACTGCGGGGGGCGACTAGGTCGTACCTCGCGTGGTGTTCGATCGTCGACGATTCCGCGTCTCTCGATCTGACGGCACATCAGGCGAGCCAGGCCCAGACCAAAATGTCTGACACCTCTCTGCAGGTAGACGCCCTGATCGCTGAGACGTTCACGCAGGTGCTGATCCCAACGCAGAAGCCGGGAACTCCTGATCTGGACTGGCAGACCGCCAGGGCAAGCACCGAAGGCGACATCGGCGCTCGAGTGAGTCGCAAGCTGGCCAGCAGCGAGGAGTTGATTGCCAAGCTGGGCGGCGTGCGGGTGAAGATGGACATCGACCGCTACGACCTGTGGTCCGATCGGGGCGACATATCGGTGCGTCAGTTGTGGGAGACCTACGCCCGCTACCCGTACATGGCCCGCCTGAGTTCCTTCGACGTGCTCGCCCAAGCGATCAGCGATGGCACCGCCAACATGAACTGGGCTCAGGAGACCTTCGCGTACGCCGATGCGCACGACGGCGAGAAATGGGTGGGCATGCACACCGCCCAACATGTGACGGTGACCGCAGGCGGCCTCCTGGTGGAACCGGACTTTGCGCAGGCCGCAGCGGAGACAGAGGGCAGCGAGTCGGACGCCGGTGGCGATGACTCGGGCGACGGTGGGGAGGGGGGCACCGGCGAAGGCGGATCTGGCACTGGCCCGCCCCCGGCCGTTACGCCGGTGCCGACTCCACCAAGCGTCACCCAGTTCTACGCACAGTTCGACCTCGATCTCGTCCGCGGCATAAAGCAACTAGGCCAGATCCTCGAGAACGTCAGCGCCCGCCTCGGTCCGAACATCGAACTCTCCCTCGAGATTCGGGCCAACAACCCCGATGGCTACGACGATGGCACCCAACGAATCGTTTCCGAGAACGCGACGAACCTTGGGGCTCAGGCCTCCGAATTCGAGTAGGTCGATATGACTGCAATCGTGATTTCGTGTGTCGCCCTTGCGGTCTCCATTATCGCGGCTGGATATGCCGCCCGCGAAGCCGTCGCAGTTGAGCGACGACTCCGCGATGAGACTGATGCTCCACGGTCCACATTCTTCAGGATTATGATCTACAATCTGGATAGATATGCTGAGGGTTCCTGTGATGATGCAGTCGTGTACCCGTGCGTCTTTGTTGAAAACATGGGCGGCGTTGAGGCTAAGGATGTCGAGCTCGTCGTAACCGCTACTGACAGCAAAGAGAGGTGGAACGCTCAGGCCACGTTTCTTGCTCGAGGCGACACCTTAGAGGTTAAACTCGGAAGATCAGTAGATCCACGCCTCTTTGGTGTCAAAGTCTCGTGGAAAGACGGACGTCGTCTTCGACAGAGGTATAGGCGAACGATGCAGTCAGAACGATAGTCTTGTCAAGCGATTCAAATCCGGAGCCTCCCTAGAGACCGGACTATAAGCAGGAGGAAGGAAGCGGTGTTTCGGACTTAAGTGGCGCTTCGGAAATTAGCGGGGTGTGATGGTGGCGAGCAGCGCCCAGTTGGGTTTGCTGGCGTAGAGGAGTGACCGGATCCGGTAGTTGGTGAAGTTGCGGAATCCGAACGCGACGCGTTTGACGCACTCATAGTGGATGTGCGTTCACGGCTTCGGTCGGTCCGTTGGAGACGCGTGAGCGGTGCCAAGCGACGATCTGGTTGGCCCAGCGGGCGATGGTGCGACCGAGCTGGCGGGTCTCCGGTGGGCAGTCGGCGTCTCGGAGGTCGACGCTGAGGCGCGCCACGAACTGTTTGGCGAGGGCGGGATCGTCGATGGCGTAGATCGACCGGAGGACTTCCTTGGCGTGCCAAGCCATGCGGACCTCTCCGTGGGGATCCCCCTCAAGGAGGCCCAGCAGCTTGGCCCGACCGCTGTTGGTGAGTCGTTCGTCGGCGGCGGTGAGTAGCCGTCGGCAGCGATACAGCGGATCGTCGGCGCGTCCGCTGTGGCCGACCGTGCGGCCACAGCGACCGGTCTGCTCGGTCGCCCACCGCCCGGCGCGGTCCGCCGCCGCCAGACGCACCGGCGCGATTGCGGACACCTCTTCGGTCCACGTCCCGACCGGACACGACCCCTCTGGGCACCGCCAGCGGTGCTTGCGCCACACCAGGCGTGTCTTTCGTCCGAAGCACGGCAGGTCCACCTACTCCACGACCAGGCAGTCGGCCACTCACACCCGACCACCGCAACTGCCGCAGCGGGGCCGCTCTGAGTTCGTCTCGACATGCACCCGCAACAGGCCGACGTCCTCGACGCCGAGCACGTTCACAGCCGGCAAACCGGCGCATCGGAAATTAGCGGGGTGTGACGGTGGCCAGGAGTGCCCAGTTGGGTCTGCCGGCGTAGAGAAGCGACCGGATTCGGTAGTTGGCGAAGTTGCGGAATCCGAAGGCGATGCGTTTGACGCGTTTGATCAGATTGTTCACGGCTTCGGTGGGCCCGTTGGAGACGCGTGCGCGGTGCCAGGCCACGATCTGGGCTGCCCAGCGGGCGATGGTGCGGCCGAGCTGGCGGGTCTCGGGCGGGCAGTCGGCGTCTTGGAGATCGACGCTGAGGCGCGCCACGAACTGTTCGGCGAGGGTGGGATCGTCGATGGTGTAGATCGACCGGAGGACTTCTTTGGCGTGCCACGCCATGCGGACCTCGCCGTGGGGGTCGCCCGCTTGCAGGAGGCCCAGCAGCTTCGACCGGCCACGGTCGGTGAGGCGTTCGTCGGCTTTGGTGAGTAGCCGTCGGCAGCGATACAGCGGGTCGTCCTTGCGTCCGCGGTGGCCGAGCGTGTCGTTCTGGACGCGGCGGCGTACTTCGTCGAGGCGCTGGTTCGCCAACTTGACGAGATGGAACGGATCCGCGACCTGTCTGGCGTCGGGCAGCATCGTGTCGAACGCCAACCGCCACGGCCCCGACAAGTCCAACACCGCCCACAAGATCGCATCTCGCCACTGTTCTGGCTGCTCAGCGAGCCATCCGCAGGCGCCTGCGGCGGTGCGTCCCTCGATCACGTCGAGGAGTTGGCCGGCCCCCACGTCGACGATCGACGTGGACCACGCCTGGGTCCGCCACTGTCCCTGGCGGGCGAACAGCACCTCATCAAGACCAAGCGCGGTGACAGCGCCGAACCTGTCCGGGTCGTCGATGAGCGCTGTCCCGTAGGCGACCACGGCGTCGTTGACCGTGTGCCAATCAGCTCCAAGGTCCGCCGCTACGTCTTCGATCGTGCGGCCGCAGCGACCGGTCTGCTCCGTTGCCCAGCGGCCGGCACGGTCCGTCATTGCCAGGCGCGCCGCCGCGATTGCGGGCACATCCTCAGTCCACGACCCGACCGGACACGACCTCTCCGGGCAGCGCCAGCGGTGCTTGCGCCACACCAGGCGCGTCCGGCGCCCGAAGCACGGCAGGTCCACCAACTCCACGACCGGGCGGTCCTTCACCCACACCCGACCGCCACAGCTTCGACAGCGGGGCCGCTCCGCCGCGGTCTCGACAGACACCCGCAACAGGTCCGCGTCCTCGACGCCGAGCACGTTCACAGCAGGCAGGCCGACCAGCAGTTCACACATACGCGTAGGGTCCAGTTCCACGAGGGCTCTCCATTCTGAAGGCAGTTGTAACCGTCAGAATCGCAGAGCCCTCGTACCCCGCCGCGGACCTACACCCCGCTCAAATCCGAAGAGCCGGCAAACCGACCAGCAACTCACACATACGCGTAGGGTCCAGTTCCACGAGGGCTCTCCGATCTGAAGGTGGTTGATACCGTCAGATTCGCAGAGCCCTCGTACCCCACCGCGGATCGACACCCCGCTCAAATCCGAAGAGCCTTGTCGGCGCAAGCGCCGCCAACGGTGATGATGTCCTCGCTAGGCTTCGACGACCCCATAGTCAGTTGGAGGAGGGGTTCATGTCGGGTGGTCGCCTCTTACCGTCACATCAGGACGATGCAGGCTTGGACGATGCTGCAGGCAACCTGGGGGTTGGTGAGATGGCATGTCTCGGAGCACTTGAGCTTGGACCTGGTGACGCTGTGCCGCCACGGGACAGCGTGGAACCTTTCTTGTCTGCACTTCTGCAAGTAGAGCATTTGAACTTGTTGGTCGGTTCGGGCCTCACGACGGCACTTGCGAAGCTCGTCGATCACGACGCTTCGAGCGTCATGCAAGTCCGCCTGCCGTTCGACGGCGAAGAACTCGCATCCGTGGCGTGTGCACTTGAGAACGCTGCGAAAGCGTCGGCTGAGCAAGCCGGTCGCGGGGAACCAAATATCGAGGATCGGTTGAGGGTTGCGATCGCTGCCGCCGATGGTCTTGGTGTCGTTGGCGATTGCCGCGCCAAAGGGATCCGACAGGCCATCGACGACGCTCTCAGCGAGCTACGAGAACAAATCTGCGGTATTGAAGCCGAACTCCTAACGAGTCAAGTAGCCCCTGAACGAGAATCCGTATCGGCCAGAAACCTCTTGCGCTATTTCCTCGGGGCATTCGCCAGCAGGCCAGCCACTCATGACCGACTCCATATGTTCACGACGAACTATGACCGAGTAATTGAGTGGGGAGCCGAGTTGGCGGGACTTCGAATCATCGACCGGTTCGTGGGTACGCTCGAACCGGTGTTCCGATCCTCGCGGCTCGAAGTGGACTATCACTACACACCGCCAGGATCCGTGCGGGACCCGCGGTACCTTGACGGCGTTATTCGGCTGACCAAGCTTCATGGATCCTTGGACTGGCGAATTGACGGAACTGCCCGACGAGTCGTACGTGCCGCATTGCCATTCGGCGAATCTCAAGGTGGTGGTGTGGATGAACTGTTGATCTATCCACAAGCGTCAAAGGATGTTGAGACGATTTACTACCCGTATGGAGATCTTTTTCGCGACTTCTCCGCTGCACTTTGCCGTCCCCACAGTGCACTGGTTACATACGGCTACGGCTTCGGCGATGACCACATCAACCGGATCATCAAAGATATGCTCACCATTCCGAGTACCTACCTGCTCGTGATCAGTTTCGGCGACGAATCTGAACGGATTCGGAATTTCATATCGGACAATCAACGCTTGGGCCAGATCGGCTATCTCATAGGCTCGAGCCTGGCAGATCTTGAAGTGCTGGTAGAAAAGTTCCTGCCGCGACCGTCTGGCGAATCACTCGCCCGGACAGAAGCGCAGATTCGCCGCGAGCGGAATCGGAACAGCAGTGCAAGCGCGATACTTGACGACCAGCGAGAGACTGATGAGTGAGCGAATTGCCATTGTCGAACCGGGGGAGGAGAGGAATACAGCGACTGTCGGAATAGTCGAGGTGGTGTCGTCGAACAGCATTGAAGTCGGGATTGTTCGAGAGGCGCCACGAGGGGTAGGTCTACGCGAAGGCACGTTCCAGCAGTTTCCGCGGATCAACAGCTTTGTCGTGATCCCGTCGGGACCTAGCAGTGTTCTTGCGGTCGTGGTGTGGGTGGGCATTGTTATTGATCGAATGCCAGGTCAGCATCGATCCTCCGACCAGATCGGCCTACCGTTCCCGGAGCGACGTCTTCGTGCCGTTCCGTTAGGTTCACTTACATACAGCGCCCCAAGTGCGTCAGCTGCCGAACACGTGGTGAGACTTGAGCGCGGAGCCGTTCAGTTTCCGACCGTCGGTGATCCCGTGCGTCTGCCGACCGGTGCGGAGGCGAGGGCGGCGCTGCCGGGAAGTCCTGACGGCGATGTGACGATCCGGATCGGCCACGCTGCTCACATGGGAAATGCTGAAGTCGCGGTCAGCCCTGATCGCCTTTTTGGCCGACATCTTGCTGTGCTCGGCAGCACAGGGAGCGGCAAGTCGTGTTCGGTGGCTCATCTACTCCGGGAATGCGCCGAGTCAGTCCCCGAGATATCGGGGTTCAACGCGATTGTGCTCGACTTGAGTGGTGAATATCGGGGGGTATTCGATCGCCTGCCGCCGTCTGTTGCGGTTCGTCATTTTGCTGTGGAACCTAGTGAACCCGGTATCTCCCAGTTCCGGCTCCCGTACTGGCTTTGGAACTATCGAGAATGGTTGTCATTCGGCCAAGCCAGTAGCGGAGTGCAAGCTCCTCGGTTACGCCGCGTTATTCAGGGTCTCCGCTCGAAGGATCCTCAACAGACGGTGGGTTTGGGGGGAAGGCACACTGAGGTCAGCTTGATCTCACCAGACTTGCCGATCCCATTCAATGAAAGCAAACTCTTGTCTCAACTTGAGCAAGAGTCTGAACAGGGTGAGGGTGGAGGATATCTCCGTACTCTCGTGGAGCGGCTCAGGGTTGGCGTGGCAGATCCCCGGATGTCATCAGTGTGTGGGCAGCGCAATGGTGAAGATTTGGAGCAGTGGCTCACGACATATACGCCAGACAGCCCGGCCAATCAGATCACTGTTATCGACCTGAGTCTTGTGCCCAGTGAAATCTTGGAAATTGTGGTCGCAGTATTCGCTCGCGTCCTTATCGAGTCGATGCAGCGTTACCACCGGCTCGCAAAAGGGAAGGTGAACCCAAGGATCTTGGTTGTCGAAGAGGCGCACACACTCATGGGTGGACAAAACTCCTTAGGAATCAGCAATATGGCAGAGCCCCCAACGCAACTCTGTCGGAGGACGTTTGAACGGATTGCGCGAGAAGGAAGGAAGTTCGGCCTGTCGCTCGTCGTGTCCTCTCAGCGGCCGAGCGAATTGTCCGAAACAGTTGTCTCACAGTGCAACACACTGATCGTCCACCGGATAGCCAATGAGCATGATCAGTCGACTGTTCGCAGGCTGATGCCGGACAGTTTTGCCGGTCTCGCGGAGGAACTCCCGACTTTGCCTACGCAGACCGCTCTTCTTGTCGGTTGGGCACTTGAGATTCCGGCGATAGTTCGGATGTGTGATGTAGATGACGAATTCCAGCCGATGTCGGCGGATCCGGAATTCGCAGACACGTGGAGCGGGAAAGTGGGGCCAACCTGGAGTTGCACAGACATCGCCAACGATTGGCTGGGCCACAACGATGATCCGACAGAGGCAGTGGACTCAAGAGACGAATCCGAACCACCATTCTGATGAGTTGAGCCTGCGCGGAAACGTGGGTTTTGGGGGCGATTCGGAAATTAGCGAGGTGTGATTGTGGCGAGGAGTGTGCAGTTGGGTTTGCCGGCGTAGAGGAGTGACCGGATCCGGTGGGCAGTCGGCGTCCTGAAGATCGACGCTGAGGCCCGCCACGAGTTGTTGAGGCTTCGCGGAAACGTGGGTTTTGGGTCCGCTGGTGTCGGTTGGGTTGATCATGTCACGAGGAGTGTGAACCTTCCCGGGTCTCACGCAGGCTCTGCCCCTTGAGCGGATGGATCCATGACACAACAGCGACGGCCGGGGAAGTACCCGGTGGAGATGCGCGAGCGGGCGGTGCGGATGGTCTTCGAGGCCCAGCGGCGGTGCGGTTCGCAGTGGGAGGCGATCTGTTCGGTTGCCGAGAAGCTGGGTCCGACAGCTGAGACGGTGCGCAAGTGGGTGCGCAGATTGCAGAGGAAGGTGCTGTCGGGCAGCGATTCGTTGGCGCACTTCAGCCGGGCGGGTAGCTATCGAAGGCCTCCGACCAGGCTCTCCAGCTGCGCGCCGCCCCAGTTAGCTGATCGCTGTGTTGAGTCCGAACGCCGACTCGACGGTCTCGATTGTGTGAGCGTCGCGCAGCTTGCAGGCGGTGACCTGCGAGGCGAAGAGTCCCTTCTCCCAGAAGGCCTGGTCGACGGGCCGCGCGGCCAGCCACTCCACCGGCACGACCATCTCGATCACCTGCGGGTCTTCCGAGGCTGCGCCCTGCTTCCACGCCGCGCTCACATCTGGCTGATCGAGGAGCGGTTGACGCCGACCTTCGATTTCGACCTCGGCATCTCGTGCGGGGATCATCTTGCCGCTGACCCGGCCGATGCCCACGTAGCCGGCTCCGCTCACATAGGCGAACACCCGATGTCCCGGTTCGAGGTTGCGCAGCGGCTTCCAGTACCAAGATCCGCCGCCCGCGTTGAGGAAGCCGTACTTGTGGGCGATCGGCCAACGGGGATCGCCCGGCTCGGCCCGGCCGAGGATCACGTAGAAGTCCCGGCCGTTCCACGGGCGAAGCTTGTGGCGCGACGGTCGAGCTGCCTTGTCCTCGACCTGCTGGGGATCGAGTAGCCACGTCCGAGCCAGGTACTCGTGGCCGCCGTCGGCGAAGTGGCGGAAGAAGACGGCGTTGATCGGCACGTCGTAGGACTCTGCGAGGAACTCGATGATGCGATCCGACGTCGGGTCGAGCTCCGAGGCCACGATCGTGAACTGCTGCTCGGCGTTGACGACGTCGGGCAGCGGACCGCCGAAGTGCTCGGCGAAGGCCTCGTCGAGGTGCGCCTTGCTGCCTCCGAAGTCGAGGTAGATCTGCTCCAGGCCCTCGAGGCTCAGATCCTTCGCCCAGGACCCGTAGTCGAGCGCCTGGGCGACGACGTCCCGAGGAGTCCTGTCACGCTTGAGCTCGAGGACGTGGACGCGTCCCTCGGCATCGAGGGCGAGGAGATCGACGAATCCCCCGAACCCGGTGTGTACCTGCCTGCCGATGATGAGCAGATCGGTTCCGCTCATGCGGGGATCCTCGGCGATCATGTCCTCGAGGCGCTGCTCGGAGTCCAGCGGCGACGACACCAACGGGTGCGGTCCGTCGTCGGTCATTCGCCAGATTGCCATTTCGACGGCCATCGGCCCTCCTTCCGGTCAAGCCCATGATGTCATTGGAGTGCGCCACTCAGCCTGTGCCGCCAGCACCGGTCGACGCAACTCGGGAGACGCGGCAACGGGTTCGTGCTCGCTGGGACCTGGGAACCATTGGCGTCGTGTGTGCGCGGCGAGGAAGGTGCGGAGGTGGTCGGTCAGGATCTTCGGTTGATCGATGGGGATGAGGGTTCGGCTGTCGTCGATCCACACCAGTTGGGTGTTCTGGAAGTGTTCGGCTAGGCGTTCGGCGTGGGCGGGGGGCATGAGCTTGTCGTCTCGTGCCCAGATGATGAGGACCGGGCCGGCGAACGAGCGCTGCTGGTCGGCCCACTCGAGCAGTTGCTGCGGTTTGGGGACGTTGGTGAGGTACTTGGTAAGGTCGCGGCGGACCTTGCGGTTGTGGCGCAGCGGATGGATCCAACTCCTGAACAGGCGCTCGGGAACCCGCCGCTTCGACAGGGCGCCGAAGACCAGGGGGAGATGGCGGATCCAGCGCGGCGCAACAGCTGGGCCGTCAGGAAGGTGCCGCCGGGCAGCGCTGCGTTGAGGCACAGCAGCCGGCCGGGCAACCCGGGCGGGTAGTTGTCGAAGGCCTCGCAGGAGACCAGGACCAAGTTGGCGACACGATCGGATCCGCCGGGGCTGATGACGAGTTGCGCGCCGCCCCAGTCGTTGCAGACGAGTGTGACGTGGCGCAGGTCGAGTTCGGTGAGGAACTCGGCGACCATGGTGGCGATCGATGGGAGGGAGAGGTCGGCGTCGTCGGGCATCGGCGTGGTGTGTGCGCCGAACGGCAACTCCGGGACGACGCAGCGGTAGCGATCCCGGAGGCCGTCGACGACGGTGTCCCACAGGGAGCCGCTCATCAACACCCCGTGCAGCAGCACCACCACCGGCCCGTCGCCGCCGGTGTCGGAGTACATGAGGCCGGCGGCCGTCGGCCCCTCGAGCTGCATCCCCAGACCCCCTCGCCAGTTGGCGTCGACACAACTCATCGTCGACGCCGTGTCGTGGCGGTCACGGTACCGGTTGCGGTCGTGCCGATAGGTTGCGGTGGTGCCCGACGACCTGCCGTACTCCAAGGGGCGCATCGACCGGGCCGGTCGGGCCCTGCGGCGTCACCTGACCGGCGACGGCCCACCGCTGTCGAGAGCCGAACTCGACACCGAGATCGTCGTCGTCGAGGTGTTCCGATCTGAGCACCGTGATCCGTTGCGGAAGGCCCGGATGGGCCTCCGGTCGTGCGTGGACACGGAGGGCTTGCAGGCCGTCGAGTTCGGCCAGCGTCTCAAGCGGACACCGACGATTGTGGACAAGCTGCGGCGGCTTCCGACGATGAAGCTGTCGAGCATGCAGGACATCGGCGGCTGCCGAGCGGTGTTCGCGACGCAGGCGGCGGTCGCGCACGTGCTGGACAGGTTCACCCGCAACAGCTTCAACCGAAACGGTGTCGAGGACACCATTCGCGACTACGCGGCGAACCCTCGTCCCTCCGGTTACCGCGGCGTCCACGTCTGGACCCGCTACGACGGTCGGCGCATCGAGGTGCAACTACGTACACAGCTGCAGCACCAGTGGGCGAAGCTCGTCGAGACGCTCGTGGTGATAAGCGGCGTCGACTACAAGAGCGGTGACGGCCATGAGGTCGTGCACGACTGGCTCCGGCGGCTGTCCGAGGGGTATGCGATCAACGAGGCCGGCCGGCCGGTCAGCAGGGTCTTCAGGGCGGAGTACGATGAGTTGCAGGCAGCAGCGTGGGCTCTGCTCGGCAGCGATGCCGGGCAAGGAGGCGGGATCCATGGCTAGGGGCAAGACCATCCACTTCCTTCTCACCTACGATCGCTCCGAGCGACGGCTGGTGAACATGGAGCGGTTCCGCGACGGCAGAAGGGCTGTCGACGCATATGGCGAGAGGGAGCGCGAATTTGCCGACCGGCCGCACATCGAGGTGGTCCTGCTCGGCGCCGAATCGGAGGATGCCATCCGCGTCACGCACCCGATCTACTTCGAGACCGACTTCTCGCTCGAGAAATACGCCAACCTGCTTTGGCTCGCCCCGGAGCCGGCCACCGGCTGAACATCCGCCCCAGCCGCGAGCGCGTCGGGGGAGCCTCACAGGGCAAGGGTCACGACGACAGGATCAACGCTGGGTTCGCTCGGATCTCAAACCAGCGTGCGCGGGCCTGCCTGTGAGGCTCCTCGGCTGCTGCTCTGTCCGGCATGTCAAGGTGTATTACGCCGGAAGCCGCCATCCCTGCGATCACCTCGGGCAAGTCTTCCGGGCGTGCCTCAATGACGGCTATGGCCCATCGAATCGAGACCACGTTCGCACGCGGAGCAAGTTCCGATTAGACCACCCCGCCACAAGTGGCGGTGACTTGAAGTCGTAGACTCGGGATCTCGGCAAGGAATGGCTCGGCTTGGCTCGCCAGGCCAGTGCGTGACAGGGCTAGGTGTGACAACCGGGGAGGTTGTCCCTGGGTGGATGGGATTGAGGGTTCACCGTTGAGGTGAGCCCTCCGGCGATGCTGTGGGCAAGTAACCAGCTCACATCCCGCAAGGAGGGCTCATGGCACAGGTTAGGACCCAGCATCTGAACGCGAAGCTGACGCCGGCGATGCGGCGGCGGATGGTTGATGTGCTGATTGTGGAGGGCTGGGGTGTCGCGGCGACCGCGGAGCGGTTCCAGGTGGACCCCAAGACGGTGCGCAAGTGGCGCGACCGCTACCTCGCGGAAGGACCCGACGGTCTGTTGGACCGCTCCAGCCGGCCGCGCCGCAGCCCGGGGCGTACACCGCCGGAGGTGCGCGCCGAGGTGATCCGCCTGCGTCGCTGTCGGCGCCGCGGCGCCGGCTGGATCGCCCACAGGGTCGGCGTGGCGCCGTCCACGGCGCAGAAGATCCTCGCCGACGCCGGCCTGGGGCGCCTCGACCGCGGTGACCGCGCCACCAAACCGGCGCCGGTGCGCTATCAGCGCGAAAGGCCTGGTGAACTCGTCCATGTGGACATCAAGAAGCTGCCCGCCATCCCTCCCGGCGGCGGCTGGAGGGTCCACGGACGCGGCAACGCCCCCACGCCGGGCGCCAAGGTCGGCTACCGCTACCTGCACACCGCCCTCGACGACCGCAGCCGCCTGGTCTACAGCGAGCACCTCGACGACGAGTGTGGCCCAACCGCCGCAGAATTCTGGTTGCGCGCCCACGCCTGGTTCGCCACCTGGGGCGTGACCTGCGAACGCGTCATTACCGACAACGGCGGCTGCTACCGGTCCAAAGACTGGCACAAAGCCTGCAAACGCACCGCAACGAAGGTCAAGAAGACCCGCCCCTACCGGCCCCAGACCAACGGCAAAGTCGAACGCTTCCACCGCATCCTCCTCGAGGAATGGGCCTACATCCGCCCCTGGACCAGCGAAACCGAACGCGCCAACGCCTACCAGGGCTTCCTCCACTACTACAATTGCCACCGAACCCACGGAGCGCTCGGCTGGAAAACACCAGCCTCAACCCTCGGGGACAACGTCCCCAGCATGCACACCTAGGCAAGGCACGGTAGGGCATCTGTCGTCGATCTACACCAGTTGTGTGTTCTGGAACTGTAGGAATCGTCGGGAACCCGCTGTTTGGACAGGGCGCCGAAGGTCACGGGGAGATGGCGGATCCAGCGGGGGCGCGACAGTTGGGCGGTCAGGAAGGTGCCGCCGGGCAGCGCGGCGGTGCGGCACAGCAGCCGGCCCGGCGCCCCGGGCGGGTAGTTGTCGAAGGCCTCACAGGAGACCAGGACCAAGTTGGCGACACGATCGGACCCGCCGGGGCTGATGACGAGCTGCGCGCCGCCCCAATCGTTGCAGACGAGTGTGACGTGGCGCAGGTCCAGTTCGGTGAGGAACTCGGCGATCATGGTGGCGAGCGCTGGCAGGGTGAGGTCGGCGTCGTCGGGCATTGGGGTGGTGTGCGCGCCGAACGGCAGCTCCGGGACGATGCAGCGGTAGCGATCCCCCAGGCCGCCGACTACCTCGTCCCACAGGGTGCCGTTCATCAACACCCCGTGCAGCAGCACCACCACCGGCCCGTCGCCGCCAGTGTCGGAGTACATCAGGCCGGCGGCCGTCGGCCCTTCGAGCTGCATCCGCGGACTCTGCTCGTACCTCCTCGACGGCACGAACCGACGATACGGCGACATCTTGGATTGTCACACGACGAAGGCATGCTTGACACGAGGATGATCAGCTGGTCCGAAATTGTCGAGAGGCGCTGTTGATGCCGACTGCGAGCAAGATCGAGGAGTTCCTGAGGAACGCCCCTCCGGGGCGGCTCTATGTGGTCGTCGGCTACGCCGACGTGACAGGGCTCGCGTGGCTAGAGCGGCATGCCGCCGAGCGGCCGGTAACCCTGTTGATCGGCGACACCCGACGACGGCTCTTCCAGGGGCAGCCACAGGACCGTAGAGCGGCGTTGGACCTCTTGGCGCGTACAGATGTGGACGTCCTGTCGGGATACCGGCAAGGAGCTCCGCTCGTCCACCAGAAGGTCTTCGTCGTCGCGTCGCCCGACGGTGACCAAGCGATGGCGGGACTTGCGGGGTCGGCGAATCTCACCGATGCCGGGCTCTTTCGTAACGAGGAGACCGTTGTGACGGTTGCTCGCGAGGAGGTTCCCGATGTTTGGCACCAGGTTCGGGCCACCTGTACGAGAGGACGTCCTGCCGGTGAGCGAATCGCTGGATACATCAGGGATGCCGACGGTGAGCAACGACAGGCCCCTGGCCGCACCACGAGTGAGCCGAACGACCGATCGGCAATGACACCACTGCGTCGCCCCGTGCCGACCGGTGGTCATTCAGGCCGAGGCCGTCCACCGGCACAACGACGAGGCGGCGGTCGGGGATCCCGTCGGACTCCGCTTGCCGGTCTCGGAATAGTCCTGGTGGTGATCCTCCTGCTGGCGGGTCTATGCACCGCGATCAGGGACCGTGCGGAGCCCAGCACTGAACCTGCCGCGCTCCCCGGGTCGCCGAGCGCAACGTCGGCAGAGGTGCCAGAGCAACCGCAACGGCCGGGTGCGCCGCCGACGAATTCGCCGATCTCCGACCAATCGGAGCAGCCGAAGCCCGGCCCCAGCGAGTCGGACGCGCAGACAGTTCCCCCGCCGACGGTGTCGGAGAGCGGTCCGTCGCTCGAAGAACCCGAACAGGGCGAGAACGCTGCGGCTGCCATAGACGGATCGGTAGCCGATACGGCACCGGACGGTGTGGAGCGGGTTGGTGATGGGCGGGCCGGCGAGTTGGACGATGCTGCGGTGGTGGCGTTGTCGGTGGTCGTCGCTGCGGCGCGGTCGGTGTATGAGGCGGAGGGCGGTTTTGCGGGTGCGGGTATCGCGGTGTTGGAGGGTATGGGTTTGACGATTCCGGCCACGGCGGAATTGTCGGAGGCCACCGGGGAGGAGAATGTCGCTCTCATGTTTGTCACCCATCCGGCGGTGACGCCGTGGGTGGTGTCGGTGCTTGCGCCGAGCCCCGGTGAGAGCGGCGCGGAGGCGGTGTGGGCGGTGGCTGTGCGCTCGTCTGTTGCGTGTCGGGCGGTCGTGCTTGATCCGGATCTGGGGTCTTGGGCGGGTACTACGAGCAGCGGCTACTGCAGCGGTGCTGATGCCCGGAACTCCTATGTCGAACTTCGCGGCGTCGGCGGCCAACGGGGGCACTATCACTGGGCGCCCGCCACACCAGAGCGCATGACGGTGGATCCCGTCGGTGTGGAGGGGGTTGGTGATGGGCGGGCCGGCGAGTTGGACGATGCTGCGGTGGTGGCGTTGTCGGTGGTCGTCGCTGCGGCGCGGTCGGTGTATGAGGCGGAGGGCGGTTTTGCGGGTGCGGGTATCGCGGTGTTGGAGGGTATGGGTTTGACGATTCCGGCCACGGCGGAATTGTCGGAGGCCACCGGGGAGGAGAATGTCGCTCTCATGTTTGTCACCCATCCGGCGGTGACGCCGTGGGTGGTGTCGGTGCTTGCGCCGAGCCCCGGTGAGAGCGGCGCGGAGGCGGTGTGGGCGGTGGCTGTGCGCTCGTCTGTTGCGTGTCGGGCGGTCGTGCTTGATCCGGATCTGGGGTCTTGGGCGGGTACTACGAGCAGCGGCTACTGCAGCGGTGCTGATGCCCGGAACTCCTATGTCGAACTTCGCGGCGTCGGCGGCCAACGGGGGCACTATCACTGGGCGCCCGCCACACCAGACCACCCAACGGGAGACGAGCCACCGGCCAACGAGGCCTCATGAAGGGCGGTCGGCGCCTCGGTGCGGCGAGCGTTCGAAGATGCGGGGTCCTGCGCGAGGTCACCCGTGGATGGCATCGATGACATCACCTCCACATCGCCCGAACCGACGATCAACTCGCAGACGCGCGTAGGGTTCTCCTCCACTGGGCGCCTCCTTGGAGAGGTGTCTGTGCGCGTGGCGCGCCCCGATGCGGCGTGTGTGCGCTGTGGCACGTTCAGGTCTCGGGTGAAGGAGTATCGGACCTGCCGGGTGCGCGACGGGTTGAGCTATGAGCGCCCGACGACCCTGGTGTGGGCCAAGCGGCGGTTCCGTTGCGACACGCCGGGCTGTGTTGGCAGCTGCACCGAGTCGACCGGCGAGGTGGTGACGCGGCGCCGAGTGACGGCCCCGTTGTGCGCGGCGATGACCCGAGCCGCGTGGGATCGATTATCGCTGAGAACAGGCGATCGCATGTCACAACGGGGGGATATGGTGAAACTGCCGGTGCTTTCAGGAGATGCCAAATGTGACCTACCAGATCATTCAGGCAGAGTCCTACTGGGACTGCATCGACTCGCTCCGCCGCGACGACGCGTACAAGGGCCATCTGGTGGACACGCTGTCGGAGTTGCGGCGCCAACCGTTCCGTAACCCTCAGCTGAGCACGCACGAGATCGGCTTGGCCCGAAACGGACGCAAGCTCTTCTCGTCCGACGTCGGTGGGCGAGCCAGCAACCGCCGGATCGTCTGGCAACTCTTCAACCGGACCATCGTCGTGCTCCTCTACGGTGCCCACAAGATTCAGGACCGAGCCATGCGCATGCAGGTCGCCTTCGATCAGGACCGGCAACTGGTTCAGGTTTATGAACTGGCGCCCGATTCCGATGTCGAGAGGCCTTATCAGGAGCAGCGGACGCGTGCCGGCAAGTTGTTCATGGCGTGGACGAACAACGAATTGCTCGACCTCGGCTTCCCGAAGCCCACCGTTGAACACCTGCGTCGCTTGAACACCGTCGATGAACTCTTCGATCTGGAGCAGTATCTCGGGTCTCAATCCCTGGAGAGCGCGTTCAGCTTGATCACCGCGGACGAGTCATCACGGAGCAGCGAGCAACTCCCTGACCCTGAGGCACCGGGCGTCATCCACGTGAAGGGTGCTACCGATGCCGCCCCAGCGGCGGAGACTCCACCGACGGCCACTCCGCCCGCTGTTACCGCCGAGGATCTTGAACTCGAACGGCTGCTGAACGATGAGCGGACCGGCGCCTGGTTCACCCGGGTCGAGCCGGAGTTCCTGGCCGAGGTAATCGGCCGACCCATCGAAGACTGGATGATCTTCCTGCACCCCGACCAGCGGAGCGCGGCGACGCGCCGCTACCAGGGTCCGGCGCGGGTGCGCGGTGCCGCCGGAACGGGCAAGACCGTCGTTGGCCTGCACCGCGCGGCCGACCTCGCTGCCCGAAGCCGCGCCATCCTCGCCGAGCGCAGCGATCAACTCCTGGCTGATCCGGAGCCGGTGCCCCCAGTGCTGTTCACGACGTACATCAGGACACTGCCGCCGGTGTTCGAGGAGCTCTACCTGCGCATGCCCGGCACCAGGGCCGGTGAGGTCGAATTCATCAACGTTGACAAGTTGGCCCGGCGGGTGTGCATCGAGGAGCGCGATAGGCCGTTCATCAACTCGAGCAAGGTGACGAAAGGGTACGGCGAGGCGTTCCGGCAGATCATCGTTCCCGGTACACCCCTCCACGGCAGGTTCACCCGGCAGTACCTGCGAGACGAGATCACCCGCGTGATCAAGGGCCGGGCCGTCGAGTCGCTCGAGACGTACCTTGAACTCGCTCGCACCGGGCGCCGCGCGCCCATGGGCCGGCTCCAGCGCACCCAGGTTTGGGAACTGATGGAGTGCTGGGACGCACAGATGGCACGGCACGGGACCATCGACTTCGCTGACGTGACCCTACGAGCGCTCGAGCATGCCCGCCGGCGAAGCAGGCCCAGCTACTCAGCCGTGATCGTGGACGAAGCGCAGGACCTCACCCTGGCCGGACTGCAATTCCTGCGTGCACTGGTCAACGCCCCGGACCGTGAGGCGGACCGCCCGGACGGGCTGTTCATCCTCGGCGACGGTGCCCAACGCATCTATCCCGGCGGGTTCACGCTGCGCCAGGCTGGCGTCGAGGTGCGGGGCCGCACCACGGTGCTCACGGAGAACTATCGCAACACGAGCGAGATCGTCGACGCGGCGATGGCCGTCGCCGGAGACCACCGGATCGAGGATCTCGGCGAGGTGTTCGACCGCGGGGCCGAGTCGATCTCGACGGTACGACGGGGTCCGCGTCCTCTTCTCATCAAGATCGAGGGTTTGGACGCCCAGATCGACGAGATTGCACGGTACGTCGGCAATCTCGTGGGCACGGGCGACGGCTTCGGTCCGGGCGACATGGCCGTGCTGGCGCCGTCCAATGCCGCCGTGAACCGAGTGCGGGGCCGCCTGCAGACCCTCGGTCTCGGGGTGCAGCCGCTGGACGACTACGACGGCCGACCCAACGATCAGATCAAAGTCGGCACCTTCCACCGGGGCAAGGGTTTGGAGTTCAAAGTTGTCTTCCTGCCTGAACTCGACCGGTTCCCTCCTCTCCCGCAGAGGGGACTCAGCGAAGATGAGGCGGTAGAGGCCCGCGAGTTGGCCATCTCACAACTCTTCGTTGCGATGACCAGAGCCCGAGACCTTCTCGTGATCCTCCACGGTCCCGCCCTCGCCGCCGAGGTCGCGGCGGCGAGCGGCCACTTCGAGCGCCCCAGGGGCGCGGGATCGGTACGGTCGGCGTTCTGAGCATCGGGCGCACCCATATCAAGGACATCGCTCATCGACGAGAAGCTGCGATATGCCCCCCTCGCGAAACAGATACTGCTTCCAGACACTGAAGCAGTGCCACTGCCTCGCGTTGGCCAAGACTCGCAGAACCAGAGTCGTGCCCGGTCCATGAACGGATTGGGTGAGACACCAGACCTCGTCGTAGCCGAACGCTGCTGCGTGATCGAGCAGGCAATCAAAGCTTGGTATTCGGACTTCGTTGTAGGCATGACTGAACGCGGCGAGTCGGCCCGGCGTTACGTTGAGCACTACGGTCGGCACAGGCCGGAACAGAAATTCCAGCTCAGAGCCAGCGTCTTCGTCCAGCTGGACGCACAGCCACTTCTCCCGGTCAAGACCGTCGAGCTGACCGTGCTCGGCCTTGTCCTTCATCTTGCGCATCAACGTCTTGTAGAAGCTGCCCGTGTCGCCGTGCGAAAGCGACTTGCTCCACGTCCCCTGCCGGTACGTCTGACCGTCGACGGTGTGGTTCTCGTAGGCCCAGTCGGTCTTCTTGGAGGTGACCTCCAGTGCGATCTGCCGGCCGTCGGCGAGGCACAGCAACCAGTCAGGCGTGCGCTGGCCCTTCTGCGGCTGCGGCCGCTGGTGGGTAGCGCCTCGTTCCACGCTGAGCGCTATCGCGAGTGCGATCTGCTCAGCCCGGTTCTTCTCCCTGCTCATCGGACGGTCCAGTCGACGACGGTGGGAGTTCCCGCTCCGGCCATCATCGCAACTTATCGAGGATGGTCCGCTTCCGACGAGTGTGACGTGGTGCAGGTCGAGTTCGGTGAGGAACTCGGCGATCATGATGGAGATCGATGCAGGTCGGCGTCGCCGGGCAACGGTACTGGTAGCCGTGCTGCCGATAGGTTGCGGTGGTGCGCGATGCCTTGCCATTCTCGAAGGGTCGTATCGACCGGGCCGGTCGCGCGCTGTGCCGCGACCTGGTTGGGGAGGGTCCGGCCCTGGCGGACGTCGAACTCGCTGCTGAGATCGCCGTGGTGGAAGCCTTCCGAGCGGCCCACAGCATCCCCTTGCTGAAGGCTCGGATGGGCCTTCGGTCGTGCGTTCGTGCCGAGGGGTTGGAGGCCGTCGAATTCGGCCAGCGCCTCAAGCGGATGCCGACGATCATCGACAAGCTGCGACGGCTTCCGACGATGAAACTCTCGAGCATGCAGGACATCGGCGGTTGCCGGGCGGTCTTCTCGGCGCAGGCGGAGGTCGCCCGTGTGCAGGAGCGGTTCATGCGCAACAGCTTGAGGCGCAACGGGACCGACGATGCCGTACGCGACTACATCACGAAGCCTCGTTCCTCTGGCTACCGAGGGGTGCATGTCTTGACCCGCTACGACGGGCGGCGCATCGAGGTTCAACTTCGCACGGAGCCGCAGCACGAGTGGGCGAAGCTCGTCGAGAAACTCGTCGTGGTCACAGGCACCGACTACAAGAGCGGCGATGGGTCCAACGTCGTGCACCGGTGGCTCCAGAACCTCTCCGAGCGGTGCGCGCTCGCCGAGGCGGGCCAGCCCGGCGGGGCGGAGTTCGACGAGGAGTACGATGCGTTGGAGGAAGCCGCTATGGCGCAGATCGGCAGCGACACTGAGCAAGGAGACCGGATTGATGGCTAAGGCCAAGACCATCCATTTCCTCCTTACCTACGACCGCTCGGAGCGGCGGCTGGTGAACATGGAAGAGTTCCGCGACGGCAAGAAGGCGGTCGACGCCTATGGCGAGCGGGAGCGCGAATTCGCCGATCGACCGCACATCGAGGTCGTGCTGCTGGGCGCTGACTCCGAACGCGCCATCCGTGTGACCCACCCGATCTACTTCGAGACGGACTTCTCGCTTGAGAAGTACGGCCGGTTGCCCTGGATCATCCCCCAGCCGACCGTCGGCTAAGACCGCGCCGCGCCATCCGCGGCGCGGCGGCAGATGGCAAGTGTCCGCAATCGGTGCAGTCCGTCGGGCTGCGGGGCATGACTGTGGCCTGCACCTAGGACACGCTGCCCTTCGTCGAATCCAACGGCCGCCCGACCCCGGTAGCTGTTCGTCCCAATCTGCGGATAGGTCCGCGGATGTGTGGGCTACGAATCGGCCGGATCGGGTTCGTCGGTGAGTATCTCCAGCACTTCGGTGGCGCGCCAGCGGAGTTGGCCGCGGGGTCCATCGTGCGCCGCGTCGAGCACGTTGAGTTCCTCGAGTTGGCGAAGAGCCCGCAAGGCGCTGGGTCGGGTGATGTTGAGGTGGTCCTCCACGATGCGGGCGTTGAGGAACGGTCGTTGGAACACCAGGTCCACGAGCGCGTTGGGTGCGCCGCGGGTGTCGGCCCGCACGGCCTGCCGGTAGTGCTCGCGCAGATCCATGAGACGCTCCGACCGGGTGATGGCGTCGCCGGCCTGCACTTCCACGCCGCGCAGGAAGAAGTTGAGCCATGCTTCGAAGTTGCCGCTCTCCCTCACCCCTTGGAGTGTGTCGTAGTAGGTCTGGCGGTGGGCCTCGAAGTACGACGACAGGTACAGGAGTGGCGTCTGCAGCCGCCCCCGCTGGATCAGGAAGAAGATGATCAGCAGCCGCCCTAGCCGCCCATTGCCGTCGAGGAATGGGTGGATGGTGTCGAATTGGTAGTGCACCAGGGCGGCCTGCACGAGCGGAGGAAGCTGGGGGTTGTCGTGGATGAACAGCTCGAGATCGGTGAGCAGAGAGCTGAGTTCATCCGGTGGTGGCGGCACGAATCGAGCCGTCTCGACGGTGGCGCCCGGTGTGCCGATCCAGTTCTGCGTCCGCCGGATCTCTCCCGGGCGGCGCTCCGCACCGCGCACGCCGGCGAGGATCACCGAGTGCATCTCGCAGACGAGGCGGACACTCAGCGGCAGGCACCGCAGAAGGTCAATGCCTTGCTCCATGGCTCGGACGTAGTTCACCACCTCCTCGACATCGGGGGTGAGGGGCCGCCCGCTCGCCTCGGCGTCGAACACATCGCTCAAGGAGGCCTGGGTCCCCTCGATGCGCGCCGATGAAACCGCCTCTCGCCTGAGGTAGGGGTAGACGAGGAGTTGGGGGTTGGCCAACAGCCGTCCCGACCCCGCCAGCCGGCCCAGCGCCGCCTCGGCGTCGGCCGTGCGCATGATGCTCTCGCCGGACAGTGCGAGCATGCGGGGCAGCATCTCGGGGAAGTAGGCGACATAGGAGTGCGCGCCGAGAGTTCGCCTGGCCCGCCCGAACATCGTCGTTGCGTAGTGGGTGGCGTCTATGCGCTGATTCTAGCGACCGTAACGGAAAGTGGCGATGTCGTTATGGTCAGTCGTTGACTGGAACGGTTGCGTCATAGTTGCAAACCCGACTGGGTAGATCCGGCCGCCTTGTCCCTCCATAACGGAAATCGACGTTGTCGTTACGGTTGAGCCTTGACTTGAACGATTGCGTCATGGTGTCCCGGGTCACGTGCCATGCCACGCGGACCTCGCCGGCTTGAACCTCCCCGGGTTTCACGCAGGCTCTGACCCTTGAGAGGATGGAGCTATGACAGAGCGGCGATGGCCGACGCTCGGCCGAGCTGCTGAGAGGACGTCAGGCTGCTTGCGGGACGACGCGCTGCTGCGGGTCGCGTTTAGCGTGCTGCGCCGTGAGCAGCCCATGGCTGCCCGGTCCGCTGTGCGGGGCGTCGGAGTAAGCGGTGTACGTCGGCCCTGCCAGCGTCACGTGTGGGCGGTGAGGAAGGTGCGGAGGTGGCCTGTCAGAGCTCTCGGCTGGTCGATCGGGATCAGGGTTCGGCTGTCGTCGATCCAGACCAGGTGTGTGTTCTGGAAGTGTTCGGCTAGGAGAGTGCTGAGTAATTCGTTGCGGCGCCGGTGGGGAAAGGCTCGCGTTTTGGGTCGGGCTCTGGGAGTATGGGGGTATGCAGGGTTCTGAGCGTTCTGATCGCGAGTTGTTGGATGTCTTCGCGTTGTGCGGTGATCTGGTTCCGGTGGGGTCGGTGTATCGGTTCTTGGCTGAGCATCGCCTGGGGGTGTTCCCTGACGGGTTGTTCGCGGATCTCTTCGGTGGGCGGGGGCGGCGGTCGCAGCCGGCGTCGCTGATCGCGACGGTGTTGGTGTTGCAAGCCTTGGAGGGCCTGTCGGACCGCGAAGCGGTGCAGCGTTTGCGGTGTGATCTGCGTTGGAAGGCCGCGGCGGGTTTGTCGTTGACCGACGGGGCGTTCCATCCGAGCGTGTTGACACTGTGGCGGGCGCGCCTGCGCAGCAGCGCCCGCCCGGAGCGGATCTTCGACGCGGTCCGGGCGGTGATCGCCGAGAGCGGCGTCGTGGCGGCCAAGGGTCGCCGGGCGTTGGACTCGACGCTGCTCGACGACGCGGTGGCGACGCAGGACACTGTCACGATGATCTGCGCGCAGATGCGCCGGGTGCGCCGCTTGGTGCCGGCGGCGGCGGCGGTGGACGTGTCGGCGCATGATGACGGGGGGCGCGCGAAGCCTGCGTGCGACTGGGCCGACGCCGAGGCGCGGGCGGATCTGATCGACGCCCTCGTCGGTGACGCGTTGGCGGTGTTGGCCGCCGTGGACGGGGTGGATCTCGACGACGAGGCGGCTGCGGCGGTGGGCTTGTTGGGCGTCGTGGCGGGCCAGGACGTCGAAGCCGATCCCGAGGTGCCCGGGCGCTGGCTCATCGCCCGCAACGTGGCGGCGGATCGGACGATCTCCACCGTGGACGCCGAGGCGCGCCACGCCCGCAAGTCCCGCTCGGCGCGCCGCGACGGCTACAAGGCCCACATCGCCGCCGAACCCGACACCGGGATCATCACCGCCGCCGCGCTCACAGCTGCGAACGTCTCCGACGCGACGGTCGGCGCCGAACTCCTCACAACCGACACCACCATCGCCGCTGACACCGCGACTCCCGCCGACGCCGCCGCGACCGGCGTGGGTGTGGAGGTTCTGGCGGACTCGGCGTACGCGTCGGGTGAGGCGCTCGCCGCGTTCGCCGACGCCGGGCACACCACCACCATCAAACCCATCGACCGCCGCCCCGCCATCGCCGGCGGCTTCCGCCGCGGCGACTTCACCATCGACACCGCGGCGGCAACCGTGACCTGCCCCGCCGGACACACCGTCACCATCAGGCCCAGAGCCAACAACCGCGGCATCGCCCGCTTCGGCGCGCTGTGCGGCGCCTGCCCCCAGCGCGGCCGCTGCACCACCAGCGCCCGCGGGCGCACCGTCGGCGTCGACCGTTTCGAGGACCACCGCGCCGCCAACAAGGCCCGCTGGGCCGACCCCGCCACCCAGGGTGCCTACCGCCGACACCGCCCCATGGTCGAACGATCCATCGCCTGGCTGACCCGCAACAAAGCCAGACGCGTCCCCTACCGCGGCGTCGCCGCCAACCACCAATGGCTCACCACCCGCGCCGCCGCGGTGAACCTCACGCGCCTCGTCAACCTCGGCGTGACCCACACCGGCGGCCACTTCCACCTCCAAGGCGCCCACTGACACCCCAACCCGCCCGCGGCCACCCCCGACACGACAAAAACAGAGCCGAAAAGCTCCACCAACAGCACACCCACCTCACCACAACCCCAGCCCCGCCACCCCAACAGCCCCACAGCCCAAAAACTCAGCAGTCTCCTAGTCGTTCGGCGTGGGCGGGTGGCATGAGTTTGTCGTGTCGTGCCCAGACGATGAGGACCGGGCCACCGAACGAGCGCTGCTGGTCGGCCCACTCGAGCAGCAGTTTGGGTTTTGGGACGTTGCGGAGGTACTTGTTGAGGTCGCGGCGAACCTTGCGGTTGTGGCGCAGCGGATGGATCCAGCTCCCGAAGACGTCGTCGGGAACCCGCCGCTTCGACAGGGCGCCGAAGGTCAGGGGGAGATGGCGGATCCAGCGCGGGCGCAACAGTTGGGCCGTCAGGAAGGTGCCGCCGGGCAGCGATGCGTTGAGGCACAGCAGCCGGCCGGGCAGGCCGGGCGGGTAGTTGTCGAACGCCTCACACGAGACCAGGACGAGGTTGGCGACACGATCGGTGCCGCCGGGGCTGATGACGAGTTGCGCTCCGCCCCAGTCGTTGCAGACCAGTGTGACGTGGCGCACGTCGAGTTCGGTGAGGAACCCCGCGACTATGGTGGCGATCGCTGCGAGGGAGAGGTCGGCGTCGTCGGGCATCGGGGTGGTGTGCGCGCCGAACGGCAACTCCGGGACGATGCAGCGGTAGCGATCCCCCAGGCCGCCGACCACCTCGTCCCACAGGGTGCCGTTCATCAACACCCCGTGCAGCAGCACCACGACCGGCCCGTCGCCACCGGTGTCGGAATACATGAGGCCGGCGGCCGTCGGCCCCTCGAGCTGCATCCGCGAACCCCCTCGCCGGTGGGCGTCGTGTTGGCTCACCGTCGACGCCGTGTTGCGGGGATCACGGTACCGGAGTGGTTTCTCGGCGGCGGACGACCCCCCTCGAAATGGGGGCCAGTAGAGAGCGAATTGAGAGGGTGGAGGCAGCCCACGACGCGAAACCGCAGTTCAGAGGGGTTTCACTGGGCCAGCGCATACCCCTCGAATAGAACGCGAATAGAGCGGTGCTGTGCCGCGGCTTCGCCGGATAGATCCGCGGGTCACTGCGCCACGCATCGACAACGTCGTCGCCATCGAGCATTCTCTGCTTGAAGAGGGTTAGGGCGTCGATCCGGAACGGCGTGTCGGACAAAAGAAAGGGACCCCGTGCGTTCCGGGGTCCCGTTGCCGCGGTATTTCGGCTGCATTCGGCTGTCGCCTACTAGTGCGGTGACCGGATGTGCTGCGTCTGAGTTCACCGCGGAGATGGTGTTGAATAATTAACCTAGTTTGGTGGTCTTCTCGCTGACATGCGAAGGAGCATCAGATGACTACTGGAGACGGTCGGCGTCGGCCGACGAAGTTGTCCGCGGAGGCGAAGTGGGAGATTTTCCTGCAGGTCACCTCTGGGGAGGTGACCCAGGCCGAGGCGGCCCGTAAGTGGACGGTGGACGTGTCGACGATCATCACGATCCGCCGCACGGTGAAGGACGCGGCGTTGGCGGCGTTGGCTCGCCGGCCTGGTCGGCCGGCGAGCCAACGCAACTGGGAGCTCGAGGCGGCACGCAACGAGATTGGTCAGCTGACCGAGGCGGTCAAGGCGCAAGCGATCGAGTTGGCGATCATCCGGGGAAAATCGGGATGGGGCTGAGCGGACCGGTCCCGGCGCGAGTCCCCGCCGAGGTGAAGGAACTGGTTCTTTGCACTGTCGACGACGCGGTCGCCGGCGGGTTCGCGCACCGCTGGGCAACCGGCCTGTGGCAGGTCTCCGATGATCGGGTGCACCGCTGGCGCGCCCGGCGCAGCGACGGCGATCTGGAGGACCGCAGCGCCGGCGCGACGGCCGTGCATCGCCTGTTGGACGGTGAGGTGGAGGCGATCTTGGAGACCGCCGAGGAGTGGGGTCCGGTGGACCGGTCGCATCGCAAGCTCGCGCACCGCGGCTCCTACCAGTCCAAGGTGTGGGTCTCGCCGTCAACGTTTCGGCGTGTTCTCGCTGCTCACGGCCTCGTCCTGGCCCAACAGCCGGCGCAGCCACGGCGAGTTCGCACACCGTGGCCGCCCTGGCTGGTGTGGGAACCCAACCGGATCTGGATCTGGGACGTCACCCACTTCGGCGCCGCCCAACGGGTCGTGTTCGCGATCGTCGACATGGTCTCGCGACGCTGGATCGCGACGCTGGTCTCCACCGAAGAGACCTCCACACAGGTCCGCGTCGTCTTCGACGCCGCCCTGCTCACCGAAGGACTCGACGAGTTGCTCACCGACGAACGCCTCGACCTCGACGCCGACGACCCCGACCGGCCGATCCTGCTCGCCGTGTCCGACAACGGCCCGGCCATGACCTCAACAGCCACCCGCGCCTACATGACACTCATGGCCATCGCCCAGCACCACGGCCGACCACACACCCCCACCGACCAGGCGTGGATCGAGTCGTTCTTCGGACACATCAAACACGAATGGCCCCACCTCGCAACGATCACCGACGCCGAACAGCTCGACGTCGAGCTGGCCCGCGTCCGCGTCGAGTACAACACCGTCCGCCTCCACCAGGCAATCGGCTACGTTACCCCCGACGACGAACACCACCACCGAGGAGAACACATCCGCGAGGCCCGACGCCAAGGCCTGAAACGAGCCCACCAACAACGCCTCGACCACAACCGCCAGACAACAACAACCACACCCGAGAACACCCCCCAACTTGGTTAATTACCAACCCCAATCTCCGCGGAAGACTCAGACACACCTCACGGAAACGTTCGCATGGGTGGGGGTATCGGTTGTGTGTGGTTGGGGGTGTGTTTTGATGGGGGGATGTCGCAACCGATATTTGTGCGTCGTTTGGCGCATCACGAAGGTCAGCAGTTGCAGCGGATTGTGCGCCGTGGCAGTGGGAAGTCGGAGTCGTCGGTGGTGCGATGGCGGCGTGGGAGTGTTGTGTTGGCGTCGGCGGGCGGGAACCGGGTGCCGGTGATCGCTCAGCTTGTCGCGACGTCTGAGGACCGGGTCCGGGAGATGATTCACCGGTTCAACGAGTTGGGGATGGCGTCGCTGGACCCTCAGTGGGCGGGTGGCCGTCCCCGCCGGATCACGACTGACGATGAAGCATTCATCGTTGCGACAGCCAGTCAGCGTCCTGAAGTGTTGAGGCGGCCGTTCACTCGCTGGAGTATCGGTAAACTTGTTGCGTTCCTCGGCGACAACGAGTCTCGGGTCGTCGTGATTGGCCGGGAACGGCTCGGAGAGATCCTCAAGGCGAACCAGATCACGTTGCAACGCACAAGGACGTGGAAGGAATCCAACGACGCCGATCGCGACGCCAAGCTCGACGGGATCGACGAGGTACTCAACACCGCTGCTAGCAGGTGTTTCGCGTTCGACGAGTTCGGACCGTTAGCGATCCGACCGACCGGTGGATCATCGTGGACGCCCTCGAATCGCCCCCAGCGTCTACCCGCGAACTACACCAAGTCCCATGGCGTGCGCCAGTTCCACGGCTGCTACTCGATTGGTGATGACCAACTGTTCGGCACGGTCCGGCACCGCAAAGGTGCCGACAACACGTTGAGAGCATTGAAAACGATCCGGGATCGACGCCCTGACGGCGACATGATCCACATCATCTTGGACAACCTCTCGGCGCACAAAGCCAAAACCATCCGCACATGGGCCCACAACAACAACGTCGAGTTGTGCTACACCCCTACCTACAGCTCGTGGGCGAACCCCATCGAAGCACACTTCGGACCGCTACGAGAGTTCGTCCTCAACAACTCCAATCACCCCAACCATGTCGTGTTGACCCGCCGACTCCACCACTACCTCCGCTGGCGCAACACCGACGGCAGCCGCCCCGAACTCCTGCTAGCTCAACGCCGAGAACGAGCCCCAATCCGCTCCGAGAAAGGCCACCAATGGGGCCGACCCCAAACCCAAGCCGCATAAAACCACACCCGCGCGAACGTTTCCGGTCACCGCACTAGCCGAACCGACAGGCACCTCCCACGATAGGCGCGCGGGCCGGCGGCCGCAACGACCCGGCCCGCTCAGAATAGGAGGATCTCGTTCGTGTAGCGGCGCCCGCTGTGCGTGGTTGTCTTGGTGCAATTCAGCAGTCGGAGGATGCGCAGCGTCTCGTCGACGAGATCGCGGTTCTTGCGACGCTTCCACGGGTTCGGCCTGATCGTCTCCGTCGCCTTGACCTCCCACTTCGCCGGATCGCCACGCGTCGGAAAGAAGTGCGCCTTGGCTCCCGCGACCTTGCGGCTCAGCGCGGGGCGCTCGCCGCTGGGATCGAGAAACCGCCGATCACGACTGCACCCGAGCTGCCGCCGGCGGCGGGCTTGCCCGAATCGTCCAGGAACAGCACTCGAGCACTCATGAGCCATACACGTTACGGGGTTCACGGCGACCATCGGCAAAGGCGACATGACGGATTCTCGCCGATGCGGCCTCAGCCCTTCTGCCGTGGTGGGTGTGCGGAACCGGTTCGGCTGCTCGGAGAATCATCCGGCGTGGTGTGCGCGCCGACCGGCAGCTCCGGGACGATGAAGCGGTAGCGATCCCCCAGGCCGCCGACGACTACGTCCCACAGGGTGCCGCTCATCAACACCCCGTGGAGCAGCACCACGACCGGCCTGTCCGCCGGTGTCGGAGTACATGAGGTCGGCGGCCCCTCGAACTGGATCCGCAGACCTCATCACCGGTGGGCGTTGAGACGGCCCCTGGTCCACGCTGCGCCGCGAGGATCACGGTACTGGTTGCCGTGTTGCCGATAGGTTGCGGTGGTGCCCGACGACTTGCCGTTCTCGAAGGGTCGCATCGACCGGGCCGGTCGGGCGCTGTGCCGACACTTGGTCGGTGAGGGCTCGCCTCTTTCGCGCGCCGAACTCGCTGCTGAGATCGCCGTGGTGGAAGCCTTCCGAGCGGTTCACCGCACGCCGCTGCTGACCGCCCGAATGGGTGTACGTTCCTGCATTGCCTCCGAGGGGCTCCTGGCCGTCGAATCCGGCCAGCGCCTCAAGCGGATGCCGCATGGGATCAAGTCCTCGCGGAACCGAGGCGACATCAAGGCAGGGCCCATGGCTACTAAGCCTGAATCCACCGTTGGGGTGGGGGTGTTGGGTGTTGGGGGTGCGCGGAAGTGCCTCGCTGACCTGGGAGAATGGCCGTGTACAAGAGCGGCCGTTGGCCCGGGTGAGGAGGCACTTCCTGTGAGTGGAGTATCGCGCAGTATTGACCGGTTGGCGGTGGTTTTCGATGATGAGTCGTTGGTCGCTGATGCGGGTTTGGTGGCGGCGGGCACGTTGTTGGCCCGCCTGGGTGTGGGTGAGGTGGTGGATCGCACAGTGCGCCTGGGTGGGCGCCCGGGTGGTGCGGGTCCGGGGCGCAAGGTGGTGACGTTGGTGGCGTCGATGCTGGTGGGCGCGACGCATATTGATCACGCCGATCGGTTGCGTGCCGGCGCGACGGGGGCGGTGTTGGGGTTCGCGCCGGCGGCGCCGTCGACGTTGGGGACGTTCCTGCGTTCGTTCACGTGGGGTCATGTCTGCCAGCTCGACAAGGCGGCCGGTGTGGTGCTCGGTCGGGCGTGGTCGGCCGGCGCCGGTCCGGGTGACGATCCGATGACCATCGACGTGGACTCGACGGTCTGTGCGGTGTCGGGGAAGGCCAAAGCCGGCGCCGCCTACGGCCACACCGGCGAGTTGGGCTATCACCCCTTGGTGGCGACCCGCGCTGAGACCGGCGAGGTGCTGCATGCCCGCCTGCGCCGCGGGTCCTCCCAGAGCGGCCAGGTGCACTTCGTCGCCGAGACCGTCCACCGCGCCCGACGCGCCGGCGCGGCGGGCGAACTGACCGTGCGCGCCGACGCGGGATTCTGGTCCTATGACCTCCTCGACCGCCTCGAACGCCTCAAGGTGCGCTGGTCGATCACGATGCCGCTGTACGCCCACGTCAGAGCCGCCATTGGCAGCATTCCCGACGCGGACTGGACGCCGATTAGCTATCCCCCCGGCGGCGAAGCGCACGTCGCGGAGACCACCCTCGTCGCCGGCTCCCGCGGCAAACAGCGCAAGCTGCGCCTCGTCGTGCGCCGCAGCCGCCTCACCGACGAAACCCAACGGGCGCTATGGCCCGACTGGCGCTACCACGCCTTCGTCACCAACACCACATCTGACGCCACCGCCGCCGACGTGTTCCACCGCCAACACGCCACCGTCGAACTCGCCATTCGCGACCTCAAGAACTCCACCGGCCTGGCGCATCTACCGTCGGGGAGCTTCGCCGCCAACGCCGCCTGGCTGACCTGCGCCACACTCGCCCACAACCTCTACCGCTGGATCAACGCGCACACCCCCCGGCGCCGGCGCGGCCAACTCACCGCCGGGCGCACCATCACCAACCAACTCCTCGCCCTACCCGGACGCCTCGTCAACCACAGCGGACGCACCATCTTGCGCCTCCCCGCCCGCTGGCCCTGGGCGATCACCTTCCACACCACCCTCACCAACATCCGCGCCCTGCCCCAACTCTGCTAACCCCGCCCCAGCCCCCCGACACACCAGCCCCCCAACCGGCTCTACGCGCCCCGAAACCGCCGACACCCCCGAACCGACACCTGCCGCCGCCCAAACCGCCGCGAACCGGGCCCTCCGCGAACCAAACACCCTCTCCCAGCCCTCCCAGACCCCCACCGCAAGCGACCAACACCCACCAACCCGCCAAAACGGTGGATTCAGGCTAAGGGCAGGACCATCCACTTCCTCATCACCTACGACCGTTCCAAGGGCCGGTTGGTCAACATGGAGCGGTTCCACAATGGCAGGAAGGCCGTCGACGCCTATGGTGCGCGGGAGCGGGAGTTCGCGCAGGAGCAGCACATCGAGGTCGTGCTGCTGGGCGCCGATTCCGAGGAGGCCATCCGCGTCACCCACCCGATCTACTTCGACACGACCCCGTTCTCGATGGACCAGTTCGCCGACCTGCCGGGCGTCGCCGCTGAGGCCGCTACCGGCTGAGACATCCACGGCGCACCTCGCGGAGACTGTCCGTCGAGGGTGGAGACGGGCCTCGGGTTGCGGACCAAGCGATCCCCTATTGATCGGGAGTCGCGTCCCCTGGTCAGGTGAGTTGGAATTCGTCTCGTCCCCGCGCGACGGTCTCGGCGAGCTTCTGGGGTGCCTCGAGGATGGCCTCCAGGCGATCCTCGTCGGTTCTGCTCACAGAGTGATGGCTTCTCGGTGCCGTTTGCGGGCGTCCCGGAGATTCGGTTCGCGTATCGGCTCGCTGCGCTGCGGTTGGCGGGCCAGACTTGGGTCTCATGAGTGCGGAGCCCGTCACCGATCGCATCTACCTGCGTGACGCCGAGTGCCGGGCGTTCGACGCCGGCGTTGTGGCGGTCGAGGACGACGGCCGGGTGGCTCTGGATGCCACGGCGTTCTACGCCACCGGTGGTGGGCAGCCGCACGACACGGGCACGTTGGTCTGGGAGGGCGGTTCGGCGGCCGTGGTCGATGTGCGGGGTCATGGCCCGGTGGTGTGGCACACCCTGGAGGGTGATGTACCGGCGGTGGGGGATCGGGTGCGGGGGAAGCTGGACTGGGAGCGGCGCTATGCGCTGATGCGCACGCACACGGCGCTGCACATCCTGTGCGGGGTGATCTACAACACGTGGGGGGCGGCGGTGACCGGGGGGAACATGGAGCCGCTGCGGGCGCGGATGGATTTCGGGTTCGGTCTGCTGCCCGAGGGGTTCGGCGCCCAGGTGGCCGAGTTGGTGAACGCCGAGATCGCCGCGGACCGCCCGGTGGAGGTGTCGTTCTGGCCGCGGGCGACGGCGCTGGCGGATGCGGACCTGATCCGCACCAAGGTGAATCTGATTCCCGAGTCGGTGACCGAGATCAGGGTGGTGGACATCGTGGGCCTCGACCGCCAGGCCGACGGCGGCACCCACGTGGCCTCCACCGGGGAGGTGGGCCGCTTCGAGGTCACCAAGACCGAGTCCAAGGGCAAGGCCAACAAACGCCTGCGCATCGCGCTCAGCGACGCCTGACCTGCGACCTGTGTTCTGGGACCTGCCACCAAGCCCGTGGGAGGAACATCGATGAGCAGCGCCGACGTTCGCCGTACTCCCAGCGGTCGTGTACTGACCGATGAAGAACTCGACGCGCTTGCCGAGGGGGTGGAGAAGGCTGACTACGACGTCGAGGCGCTCAAGGGGCGCCGGCGCGGTCGCCCGCCGATGGGTTCGGGGCCGGCGGATGTTGTGCCGGTGCGCCTCGCTCCCGAGATGCGCGCTGCGATCGAGGCCCGGGCCGCGGCTGAGGACACCACCACGAGCGAGATCATCCGCGAGGCACTCCGCCGCTTCCTCGAGGTCGCCTGAAGATCGGCCCGGCGGCTGTCCTATTCTCCGCTGTCCTCCATCTTCGGCAGTTCCTGAAGTCGGAGTTCGGGTGTTGTGCGGGTCTCGCCGGCGGTGGCGCCTCCACGGACACGATGGCAGCGAGTTGTGAGACTCGAAACCAGGGTTGGAAGTCTTACAACTGGGTTTCGAGCTGACGGGTCGGCTACCAGTCTTCTGCGGTGGCCTGCTGGCGTAGCCAGTCGCGAGCGGCGTGGTGGGCGAGGCTGACACGGCCTCTACCTGCGGGGAGAATCATGCCGGCGTGCAGGAGCCGGTGCCGGTAGACGCCGGCGTAGCTGGTGGTGACGCCGAGACGGTCGGCGATATCGGTGAGTTCCGAATCGCCGTTGTCCTGGGCCATGGCGAGGAGGAATCGTCGGTCCATGTCCGAGAGCGTCTTCCAGGTGGGGGCGATGACCATCCGGCCGATGCGCCGCTGCGCTTCGGCGATTCCCGCGGTGACGTGCTCGGCGGTGATGTGCGAGGAGCTGGTGTCTGCCTGCCAGCTGTGGAAGCCGACGAGTTGAACCATGAACGCGTATCCGGAGGTTGCGGTGACGGCGCGGTCGAGGGCTGACAGGTCGACGCTGCGACCGTGCTCGCTGATCGGTTCGGCGATGGCACGCCGTGTCGCCCGCCGGTCCAGCCGGTCGATGTCGTAGCGCGAGCAGCGCTGCAGGAACGTGAGCGCGTCATCGGACAGCAGGGTGTCCTCGATCTGCGGGAGCGCGGCGCCGATGAAGGCGACCGGGCGCTGCTCGCGGCGCGAGACGTGCTGGAGGACCGCACCGAACCGGCGGATCTCGTCGACATCGCCGCTCTGGAGTTCGTCGATGGTGATCAACAAGCCGGTGCCATGCTCAGCGAGCACGTCGCCGAGGGCGGCCAGCACCGTACGGAGGTCGTCGGCACTCTGGGGGGTGGGGACCGTCTCGAATCCGACGCCGACCCCGGCCACGGTCACGCTGCTGGGGCGCCGCCTGGGTTCGGCGGGCGCGATCTCGTCGAGGAGGTCGTTTGCCGCGTGGGTCAGGCGATCGAGGAGCCCCGCCGACGAGGCGCTCTCGGGCAGTGCGAGGCATCCCCGGCTGCGGGCGAGGTCCTCGACGGCGTTGAGCATCACCGTCTTGCCGGCGCCCCGCACGCCGGTGAACAGGGTGGTGTAGTCCGGGTGGTTCGGACCGGTGGCGAGGGCGTCGCCAATGCTGTCGAGGATGGCGTCCCGCCCGGCGAGCACCGGTGGCGACGTCCCGAAGCTGGGCGAGAATGGGTTGCGGGTGCTCAACCTGTCCTCCTCCTTGCGTGCGGTGCAACACGAGCCTAGCCGTTTGCAGGCTTTATGAGTTTTGTAGCCTTTATTCGTTTTGTGTTCTTTAGTGTTTCGTCTCCGGCCTCAGTGACGCTCGACCCCGGTCGCGGATCCGCTGTCACCGCCGGGCCCGTTGGGGCATCCCTGCGTTGCCTTTATGGGATCACCCGTAGGCTCGGATCGCCGGCGAGACGATGTAGGAAGGCGGGCGAGATGGCTAGAGGCAAGACCATCTACTTCCTCATCACGTATGACCGTTCCAAGGGCCAGTTGGTCGATATGGAGCAGTTCCACAATGGGAAGAAGGCCGTCGACCTCTATGGCGAGCGGGAGCGGCAGCACGCGGACCGGCCACACATCGAGGTCGTACTGCTGGGCGCCGATTCCGAGGATGCCATCCGGGGTACACACCCGATCTACTTCCACACGGAGCCGTTCTCGACGGATCGGTACGCCGACCTGCCCGGCTTCGCCATCGAAGCTGCGGCCGGCTGAGGCGTCGCCCGCTGAGCCAGCGCCTCCGCCGGGGTGATCGCCGGTGCCGCTGGACGGGGAGCGCAGCCATGGCCGACGTGTCCGTGACGATCGTTTCCGTCGGCTACCAGGGGCGCAGCGTCGGCGAGTTGATCGACGTGCTCCGGCAGGGTGGGGTCGAGGTGCTGGTCGACGTTCGCCTGAATCCGATCTCCCGCAAGCCGGGCTTTTCCAAGAACCCGCTGAGCCAGGCGCTCGCAGAAGCCGGCATCGGGTACCGCCACGAGCGGGAACTCGGCAATCCGAGAGAGAACCGTGACCCGTTCCACCAGGAGCGGTACGAGGCACACCTGCGGGAGGGCGGATCAGCGGCTTACGCCGAGCTCATGGAGTTGGCCAGGTCCGTCCGGATTGCGCTGCTGTGCTACGAGCGCCTGCACCGCGAATGTCACCGTTCCTGCATCCTGGATCTCGCATCGCAGCAGCACGCCGTCCGTGTCCTGGAACTGTGACACAGGCCAGCAGCGGTAGCCACCATGCCGCGGGCGGCGGTGACCGGGGTGGGCTGCGGATCGATAAGTTAATGTGACTAGACTGCGACCAGTCTTATGGGCCGGTCACAGTCGGCTGCCGTAGGAGGAAGACATGGCACCTGATCCTTCTGACGAGCTTTCCTTCGAGGATCCTTCCCCCGCGGGGGTCCACCTCGGCACCATCGGCGCCGCGGCCTTCAAGGCGCGCTGTTTGCAGATCATGGATCGCGTCAGTGAGACCGGCGCGGAGGTGACGATCACCAAGCACGGTCGGCCCGTCGCCAAATTGGTGCCGGTGGGCACGAGGACGGCGCAGCCGTCGCTCCTCGGCTCGTGCAAGGAGACGTTGATCATCTTCGACGACGACGACCTGGTTCCCTCGACGACAGACGAGTGGGTCGACTGGGAGGCGGAGCTGGATCGGGGTGACGACGGCCCGGGCGTCGCCTGATGCTGCTGCTCGACACCAACACGCTCCTGTGGGCGCTGCAGGACAACCCGCGGCTCAGCCCCACCGCACGCCAGATGATCGACGACGGGTGGGCCGTCGGTTCGGTGGCGGTATCGGTGGTGACGTTCTGGGAGATCGCCGTCCTGGCGGAGAAGCGGAAACTCCTTCTTGGCTGCGACCCCGCCCGCTGGCGCTCGGATCGCATCGAGGGTGGGCTGCGCGAGCTGCCCCTGCACGGCCCGGAGGCGGTGCGCGCCGTCATGCTCGGCCGCGAGGGCTTTCACAACGATCCGGCGGACAGGTTCATCGTGGCGACCGCGCTCGTTGGGGGACACACGCTGCTCACGACCGACAGGGAGATCCTCGCCTGGCCCGGCGACCTGCACCGTGTCGACGTCCGTCACGGAGGATCAGCCGGCCGCTGACACCGCCGCAGGCTCTTGGCGACCGGCCATCGCCTGCTCGCCGGTTCACGGGCCAGGTTCTCGACATCCTGCAGGCTGCGGAGGCTCAGCTGGATGAGCGCCCGATCGGCTCGGAGCCGGCGGGTGGCGCCGTGTGTTCTTGTTCCTTCGCAGGGTCGGCCTCCTTAGGCGAGGCGCAGCAGCAGCCCTGCCGAGGTGGTGCGTATGCATCCCGGCGAGTCGCCGTACCACCCGAGTGCTCACCACCGCCCGGGTGAGTACAATCGGCGCCATGAGCGACACGTCGGGGACGCAACGGACGATGCCCTCAGAACGGGGTGACCCGCGACTGACCCCGGAGGATCGCGCCGCTCTCCACGCCCTCACCGAGGGGGACGAGTTGCAGGATCTGCTGGACGAGGTCGGCGAGCGGTATCCAGACCTGAGCAACCACTGATACTGCGCCGATGATCATCGGCGACGAGTACACGATTATTCGTGCTGTGGCCGGCACACTCCCCGATGCTTTGGCCGACGAGTACCCGCTCATAGTCCCCACCGCCTATCTGAGGCTGAAGTTGGGCGAAGCTACCTTTCGGCCGGAGGCGGCGGTGTTGGCCAACTTGAGACCCAAACACCCCCTGTCTGGGCGAGAGGGACAGATCACCCGCCGGCTGCGCGCACTCTCGGACAGGGCGATCGACGCCCTGTTCGATGCCGATCCTGATGTGTTCAAGGTGATCCCCGAGGATGACATCGCGCAGGGCGTCGAGGACGCGCGCGCCGCGGCCGCATCCCGCGGGATCCATCTGAACCTGCTCGCGGCGGAGTACGTGGCCGCCGCAACCACGCACAGGCTGGACATATGGTTCGGTCACGACCGGAACGTTCCGACCCCGATCCGGGAGGGATGGGTCCCCGAGCATGTCCGCTACCGGCTTCTCAGCGAGTTGGCCGCGCCGCCAAGGCCGATGACACTCTGACAGCCTTCGCGTGATTGGGCGTCGAGGCACCGTCGCGGACACCTCGAGCTGCGTTCAGCCGGAGGCGTTCTTCCGTGCGGCGCCCGAGGCGTTCAGGTGTCGCGGTGCTGGGCGAGGTGCTGTTGGCCTTCGGTGCAGTTGTCGAGGAGTTCGCACCAGTTGCACGGCGGGCCGGGCCGCTTGAGGGGGTCGGGGGGCGGGCCGAGGTGGCCGTGCAGTTGGGCGTAGCGGCGGGCGCCGTCGATGGTGCGGGTCCGGGCCACCTCCAGGAGGGCCTCGGTCACGTCCTCGGTGTCGATGTGGGCCGATTCCAGGTAGTAGGTGGCCAGGGTGCGTGGCGGGGTGCCCAGCTTCACCGTCTCCAGGAGGGCGTAGAAGCGTAGGTCGTCGCGGTGCAGGTGCGGGTAGCGGCGGCCCGACTTGAGATCGACGATGACCTTGCCGGCTCGCCGGCCGTCGGAGCGGCCCAGCGTCAGGTCGCACTTGCCGGCGAGCTGGATCCTGCTGTCGCAGAGTTCGATCCGTGAACCCGACTCGGTGACCGGATACCACCGGGACTTCAGCGGGGGCCAACTCTCGAAGAAGGCGGCGACCCGGCTGATGGCGAGGCTGCGCAGATCGGCCCGCTCGGCGGCGGGGCACTGGTGTAGCCAGATCCCCAGGGACTTCTCGGCGGCCGTCAGGGATTCGAGGGCCGAGTCCACGAGGTCCGGCGGGCTGGGCGGCGAGGGCGATGACCGCCAGTTGATCCCCAGTTCGATCGCCTTGTGCGCCACCGAGCCTCGGGCCTTGGGCGGGTCCCAGGCGAATCCCTGCCGCTCGTCGTGCAGGAACGATGCCTCGCAGCCGAACACTCCCGTGAGGGTGTGCTTGTTGACGAACAGGGGCCTGGACGGGTCGATCCCCTCGGCCACGTCGGCCAGGGCGCTCTCCAACTCCTCCCGCGGCCGCCCGCCGAGGCCGGCGTCGAACACGGGGCGCTCGCCGGCCGGGCGCCGCAGCCTCGCCAGCACCTCCTGCTGCGCCGCATTCAACTCCACCGGGTTGTCGCTCACGAGGGTGAGTCTTGCGCACCTGCCGGCGATGTGCGGCTCGGTGTGGGGGTCTCGCCGGGTTCGGGGATCAGGCGGCCGGAGGCGGTCGGCGCCTCCGCCGACGCACCATGAGCACCGAGACGGTAGGAACCGCTGTTGCAGCGGCGCCGACGAGGGCGCCGACGAGGGCGCCGACCAGAGCACTGACCGGAACCGAACCATCGTCCGGCCCGCTGCTGCGGTCGTTGTTCGCGTCCGTCATCCCGGCGGAGGCCGGGATCCACTGTCCGGCGGCTCGGTCTGCTGTGATCGTCTCCGCCATGGTCCGGCCCGCTGCTTCGGTCGTTCGCGTTGAGTTCCGGGCGTGACGGATCCTGTCAAACCAAGGATGTCCAGCCCATTTCCTGGTCAGGCTCTGCTATCCGACTAGGGCTGTCACACCCCCCTCGTACGGTGTCGACCATGGAAACCGAAGTCACACCGAGCGCCGCCGCCCGCCCTGCCCGCGCCGGGGCGGTTGCCGCGGCCAGTCGGCCCGCCGCTGCCCGTCCTGCCGCCGCTGCCCGTCCTGCCGCCGCTGCCCGTCCTGCCGCCGCTGCCCGTCCTGCCGCCGCTGCCCGTCCTGCCGCCGCTGCCCGTCCTGCCTGTGCCGGGGCGGTCGCCGGTCCTGCCGCCGGGTCCTCGCTCATCCCGTCGCCCGTCGCCGCCCCGCCCTCCGCCGCCCGTCCTGCCTGTGCCGGGGCGGTCGCCGGTGCTGCCGTCGGGTGCTCGTTCATCCCGCCCGCCGCCGCGACCAGGCCTCCCTCCGCCCACGGCTCTGCTGCTTCCGGGGTGGGGGAGCGGGAGGCGCTGGCGGGGTTGTTCACTTCGGTCGTGGCGGTGCGCCGGCTGAGCGATGAGGAGTTGGCGCGGCGCCTGGTGGTGCTCGGCCGGGCGAAGTCGCACCTTGTGGCTCTCGAAGCGGAGGCGGTGGCCGAGTTGTCCCGCCGGCGGGGCGAGGCGAACGCCGCCGAGTTGCTGCGCAACGAGTTGAAGCAGTCCCGCAACGGTGCCAAGCGTGATGTGCAATTCGCCGAGCGTCTCGCTGCGCTGCCCGAGACCGCCCAAGCGCTGAGCGACGGCGCGATCACGCCCCAGCACGCCCGGATGATCGCCGATGCCGCCGAACATACCCCCATCGACGAGGCCGAGTTGGTGGAGGCGGCGGGGCGCGAGCCGGTGGACGTGTTCGGCCGCACGGTGCGCGATCACGTCAACGACCGCAGCAGCGACGACCTCGAGGAGCGCCGCAAACGTCAGCGGGCGCAACGCAAGGCGAGCATCACGCAGCAGTCCGACGGCATGTACAACTTGTTCGGCAGGTTCGATCCTGTCGCAGGCGCCCGCATCGAGACCGCGCTCGCCGCCATGGCCGGCAGGATGTGGCGCGCCGAGGACGCCAAGAACCGCGCCACACCGCAGCAGCGCTTCGCCGACGCCCTGGAGACGTTGATCACCCGCGACGGTTCGGGCAAGTCCCAGAGCACCACTCTCCTGGTGATCGCCGACTACGACACCACCGCCGGCCGGCTCCAGACCCCGCGGCTCGCCGACGGGACCCCGCTGGTGGCCGAGGAACTCGTGCGCCTCGCCTGTGAAGCCGCCATCCTGCCGGCCGTCTTCGACGCCAAGAGCCAACCGCTCTGGTTGGGACGCGAGTACCGCCACGCCAGCGACGGCCAGCGCGCCGTGCTCGCCGCACGAGACAAGGGCTGCGTCGGCTGCGGCCGCAATCACAACCGGTGCCAACCGCATCACATCGTCCATGCGGCCGACGGTGGACCCACCGACATCGACAATCTCTGCATGCTCTGCATCCACTGTCACCACAAGGATGTCCACGAATACGGCGGCCAAATCGTCCAGAGGCCCGACGGAAAATACGAACTCCAGCAGCCCCAACCATCTCCACGCCCCCCACCCCCACCATCCCGACCCAGCGGCAACGGCGCCACTCCGTCCGATGGCAGTGTCACCGGGTCGGGCGGTGTCACCGGGTCGGGTGGTGGAGCTGTCCGTTCTGGCGGTAGTGGTGCCGTCGGCTCGGGTGGTGGTGCCGTCGGCTCGGGTGGTGGTGCTGCCGCTCGGTCAAATGGTGGTGTCGCTCGGCGCCGCAACGGTGTCACCGAGTCCGGCGGTGAGGCTTCGCGCTCGGGCGGTGGTGTCGGTCGGTCCGGTGCTGGTGACTGAGTGCGCTGTGCCGGCGGGGCGCGCTGAGCCAGCGAGGTGCGCTGGTTCGGCTGGCCGGCGGGGCGCGCTGAGCCGGCTGACTGGTGGTGCGGGGTGATCTACAACACGTGGGGCGCGACGGTGACCGGGGGGAACATGGAGCCGCTGCGCGCGCGGATGGATTTCGAGTCCGGTCCGCTGCCGGAGGGGTTCGGCGCCGAGGTGGCCGAGTTGGTGAACGCCGAGATCGCCGCGGATCGCCCGGTGGAGATGTCGTTCTGGCCGCGGGCGGAGGCGCTGGCGGACGCGGACCTGATCCGCACCAAGGTGAACCTGATCCCCGAGTCGGTGACGGTGATTCGGGTGGTGGAGTTCGTGGGCCTGGGCCGCCAGGCCGACGGCGGCACCTACGTGGCCTCCACCGGGGAGGTGGGCCGTTTCGAGGTCACCAAGACCGAGTCCAAGGGCAAGGCCAACAAGCGCCTGCGCATCGCCCTGGGGAGTGCAGGGGGCGCCGGGTGAGGTTCGGCGGCACGGTTGAACTCCATCTGCACATGGACATCTGCATGTCGTTCGAGGCGGTGGCGTCGCTGGACCCCACCGTTGACGCCGACACCTACCGGCGCGAGTTCGTCGGCCCGAGCCGCTTCGATTCGCTCCCCGCGTTCCTGGCGTCGACGGAGCGTCACGTGAATCTGTTGCAGACCGAGCAAGGCCTGCGAACCTGCATGAGGGATCTGCGCGCCCAGCTGGCGGCCGACAATGCGCTGCATGCCGAGCCCCGGTTCGCGCCCCTGCGGCACATAGAGGGCGACGTCACCTCCCGCGAGGTGGTCGAGATCGTTCTCGAAGAGGCTCGCGCCTGGCAGCGGGATGGCCTCAGCTGCGCGGTCATCCTCTGCGCACTCCGCCACTACACCGAGGCGCAGAGCATCGAGACGGCGCAGCTCTGCACAGCGCTGCACACCGACGATCTCCCCGTGGCATTCGATCTTGCCGGAGACGAGGCCGGTTACCCGCTCACGACCCATCTGCCGGCGTTCGAGATCGTCCGTGGGGTCGATGGTCCCTTCACGGTCCACGCAGGGGAAGCGGCCGGGCCGGAGAGCGTTCGCGAGGTCCTCGATCATCTCGAGCCCCGGAGGATCAGTCACGGAATCCGGGCGGTCGAGGACCCCGACCTCGTCGCACGTCTGGTACGCGAGGGCGTGCACCTCGAGGCCTGCCCCTCGTCCAACGTTCAGATCAGCGTGGTGGCCTCCATGGCCGAGCACCCGATCGGAGCGCTCGCGGACGCGGGCGTATCGATCGGGATCTCGACCGACCAGCGAGCCATCACCGACACGACCCTCACCGAGGAGATGCGCCACCTGGTCGGCGCCTTCGGGTGGGATCGAGCGGTCCTGCTGCGCCGCCAACTCGACGCGCTCGAAGCGGCATTCGTCACCGAACCCGAACGTGCCCGACTGACGGAGCAGCTCACGAGGAGCTGGGCCTAGCCGGGGCACACCTCAGACCTCCACAGAACCCAGCGCGGGGTCAACGAAGCTGACGCAACGCATGTTCAGATCCTCCGTCCGGCGAGCAGATGTCGGGCTCGGCTACCCAGCAGTCCGGTCAGCTCGTCGGGGTCGAGGTCGAGGACCTCTAGAGCTTCGAGGTAGGGGCCGGAACCACCGGGGATGTGGGGATAGTCGGTGCCAAACACCAGCCGATCGGTTCCCAGCGCCTCGGCGGCGCAACCGAGCGCGGCCCGGGACTTCGACGCTGTGTCGAACACCAGATCCTGCAAATACTCCGACGGGGGCCTGGGCGCATGCTCGCGGCAGTCCTCGAATTGTCGCCAGTAGCTGTCGAGCCGTCCGACCATCATCGGAAGCGTGCCGCCCAGGTGCGAGAACACCCAACGGATGCGCGGCCACCGCTCGAACGCTCCGGAATAGGCGAGCCGTGCCACCGCGAGCGGCGTCTCGTTGAAGAACCCCACGGCGATCGACAGGGAGTAAGTGTCGTGATGTGGGGCGTCGGGGACCGTCGGATGTACATAGACCAGCAGGCCTCGATCGTTGGCCGACTCCCAGAACGGGTCGAGCTTCGGGTCGTCGAGTGGCATGCCGTCGATGTTCGACAAGATGTGAATGCCGGCCATCCCGAGTTCGTCGATCGCATGATCGAGCACCTTCAACGCCCGATCGGTGTCCTGCAGCGGAGCCATGGCGAGCGACGAGAACCGGGTGGGGTGAGCCCGCACAATCTCTGCGAACGCCTCGTTGGTGCCCCGGGAGAGGCGGCCGGCCTGGGTCGGCTCGAGGAAATAGGCGTTGGGCGACGGCACCGACAGCACCTGCATCTCGATGCCCAGTTCGTCCATCATCTCGATGCGCTGGGCGGGACCCGGATGGGGGTCGACCACAGTCAACGCAACGCCGCCGCGCCACCGAGCCACCAGCCGTCCGTCTGCGCGCCGATAAGTGTCGATGTGCTTCGAGGCTTTGACCGCGTCGATGTACTGGTCGGTGTAGTAATGCACATGCAGGTCGATCACCGGGGCGTCGATCACCGCCGCTCTCCGAGGTCCTGGCCGGTCGATTTCGCCCTCGTCCATCACACCACAACCCGTCGCTCGAGCCGTCCGATGAGGAAGACGACGGCCACCCCTCCCACTCCGACGAACAAGATGGCCGCATACAGCTCCTCGACGGCGAACGCACCGCCGTACCGTTGGATGATCCCACCCAAGCCGATGAGGCCCACGATCTGCTCGGCGATGATCGCGCCCTTGACAGCTCTACCCGCCGCCAGGCGGATGCCGGCTACAACCAGTGGCGCCGCGGCCGGGAGCATCACTCGGCGCAACAAGAGGGGCCATCGCGCCTCGAACGAGTGGGCCATGGCCACCTGCTCGGGGTCGACGCCCCCAAAACCGGCTGCGGTGTTGAGGATGAGCACGGGCAGCGTGTAGACGACGATGACCGCCATGATGGTCGGCCGGCCCAAACCGAAGACGCTGATGATCACGGGAATCACGCTGACGAGCGGGAGTGAAAGGCCCAGAGTCAGGTAGGGGTCCAGTGACCAGCGGACCGGTCGCAGCACGGCCATGGCCGAGCCGAGCACTATTCCGACCGCAACGGTAGGAGGGAATGCGATCACGATGGCAGTGGCTGTCGAGACCGCCCCGTCGCGGAAGCGCTCGTCGGTGACGAGGTTGCGGAGGGCGGCGGCTACTGAGTGGAATGGCGGCAGCGCCGAGGAAACGCCGAGAAGGCCGACGATCTCCCAGGCCGCCAGTGCGACGGCGACTGATGCGATCTGGAGGATGCGGCTGCGACGCCGACTCAAGTTTGACCCTCCCTCGACGCCATATCAACGCGCTGCATCCCTTCGAGCTTGGACCACAGCAAGCTGGTGAACTCGTTGTACTCGGCGCTCGAGGTGACGTCGTCTTGGCGAGGGCGCCCAAACGGAACGTCAATGATCTCTTCAATGCGCCCGGGCCGGGTGTTCATCAGGACAACCTTGTCCGACAGGTAGACCGCCTCGTCCATGCTGTGGGTGACGAACGCAGCCGTCCTCGGTTCGGAGTCCTGCCAGAGGCTGAGGAGGTCTTTCTGCATCAGTTGACGGGTCAAGGCGTCGAGTGCCCCAAAGGGTTCGTCCATGAGCAGGTTGGCAGGATCGACCGCCAGCGCGCGGGCTATGCCAACCCTTTGCTGCATACCGCCCGATAGTTCCCGCGGGTAGTGATCCTCGAAACCGACCAAGCCCACTCGGGCCAGTTGTTCGGAGGCCACGCGGTGGCGCTCCTCCTTCTTCATACCGCGGGCTTCGAGGCCGAAGGCCGCGTTGTCGAGAACCGTCGCCCAGGGGAGCAACACGAAGTTCTGAAACACGAGGGCCCGGTCGGGCCCGGGTCCATCCACGACCTCGCCGTCGACGACGGCCGTGCCACTGGTGGGCTTGATGAGACCGGCGATGATTTTCAGCAGCGTGGTCTTGCCGCATCCCGAAGGGCCGATGATCGTGGTGAACTGACCGTCGTCGATGGTGAAGGTCACGTCGTCGAGAGCCTGAAACGGTACGCCGTCCCTCTCGAACGTCATTCCCACATTGCGGAGCTCGATCATGTCGCCGCCTCGCCTCTCCATCGTTGCGAGCGTCGCTCGAGCGCCTTCATGAGTGCCTGGACGGCGAGCGCGAAGATCGCCAGAGAGAACACGACCGCGTAGAGCCGGGGCGCCTCGAAGAGGTCTCGGCTCCGGCTGATGAGCTTGCCCACGCCGACCGAGACCAGCAGCAACTCCATGACGACCATGCCGACGACAGCGCGACCGGTACCCACCCGGACGGCGGCAACGATGCCCGGGGCCGCTCCGGGGAGGATGATGCGCGTCAGCCGTCTGATCCGCCTCAGGCCGAACGATCGACCCATGTCCATGAGATCGCTATCGACATACCGCACACCCGAGGCGGTGGTGAGCACGACCTCGACGATGGCGAAGAGGAACACCACAGCAGAACGAGCCACCAGATCGATGCCGAACACGATCACCACGACCGGTACCAACGTGGAGACGGGGAGGGTGTTGAAGAAGGACAGGTGCGGCATTGACACTGTTGTGGCGGCCCTGTTCAGGCCCATGACGAGGCCGAGCGTCAGGCCCAGAACCAGCGCAGCAGCCCACCCGTAGAAGAACGGCTCGAGCGTGGTGGCGTACGACGACCAGAACTCGCGTTCACGGATCATGTCCCAGAAGGAAGACGCAATCGACGGGATCGTGGGAGTGAAGAGTTGATCACCCGCGGTTCGCGTGTAGATGTCCCACGCCAACAGCCCGGCCAACACCGACAGCAGCCCGACGGTGAGCCGGGGCCAGTTGCCGGACACGCGCTGTTGCAGCGCCGTCGCACGCGGCCTCTGCGCCGTGGCCGGGCCGGGAAGTTGTGTCGATTGGTCGGCCACGGAGCGGAGTTTTGTTGGGTTAGCCGTCTAGGTCGTCCAGTGCATCCTGGAGGTACGAGAAGTCGAAGTACTTCGACAGGCCGGCGTCATCGGTTGGCACCGCGATGTCGATCTCCTCCACGTCGTTGAAGAACTGCAGCGTCTCCAGCGCTCGGTCCGGGTTCAGCAACCCGTCAGCGGGCCAGAGGCCTCGTTCGGAGTACTCGACGACGAGCTCTTCGAGGACATCGCTGTCCATCTCGGGGAGTCGTGTCTCTGCCAACTGCAGCGCGTAGTCGCTATCGGCGGTGAGCTTGCGCATTGCCGCGACGACCGCCTTGACGACTCTGGTGGCGACCGCGGGGTTGGCCTCGGCCCAGTCGCGATCGAGCCACATGTCCTGCTCGATGAGCTCGGGGAACTCCTCGCCGATGGTGCTGAGGACCTTGAACTTGCCGGGGTATGTCTTCGCGAGCTGAACGATGTCGGGCAGGTCGATGACGGACGCGTCGATCTGACCCTGTGCGAGCGCTTCAGCACGCACCTCTGAGCCTGGGATGATCAGCTCTTCGTACGTGAAGCCGTGAAGCCTGCTGAAGTACTGCGAGACGGCTCGGGTGAACGAGGCCTCGCCGTGCACGGCCAGGCGTTTGCCTTCGAGATCGGCGAACGAGTTGATGTCGGGTGCGACGGCAAGGGCCCATGTGGGTCGTTGCGTGGCAACGACGTCGACGATGTTCGCCCCCGCTTCCACGGCGGGAACGCCGACATTGACGCCGATGTTGTTGGCAATCTGAGCGTCCCCCCGCGTCACGGCCTGGATGGCGGTCGACGCATCCTCGAGGAACCGTTGCTCGACGACAATGCCCTCTTCGGCGAGGATCTCCCAGGCAGCCGTGGCGACGAGTGAGATGAAGTCCTCGCTCGAACCGGCGACCGCGACCAGGTTGATGGTCTCGTCGGACTGAGCGTCATCGGAATCGCCCCCGCAGGCCGCGCCCAGCAGACCGACGACGAGCACCGCCGCGATCAACCGCCAATGTGTACTCCTGAATCGCATGGTTCATCCCCCCGACGAGTTTGATTGAGCGGCATCGCATTTCTGCTGAGCCGCTCGCAGCTTAGACTTCCCGCTCGGAGTGGGGCAAACGGTCCACACCCGTGTGACCAGGGAAGACTTGCTGCGCGGAACACGAGGAGCCGAGTCCGATGGGCGAGTCGACCAACCTGGCTGAGCGGACGTGGGACGTGCATGCTCACCATCTGCCCGAGAGCGCCATCGCGCCGATGGGCTCTGGCCTCGCTTCTGTACAGCTCGAGACGGTCTCTGGGGTGGTCGACTCAATCACCGTGAACGGTATGCCCGTGGGATCAACGATCGAACAGCTTGCCGATCCTGAACGCCTCATCGCTGAGACCGACGCAGCCGGCCTCGACCGCCGGGTCATGTCACCGCCGCCGTTCACGTACCGGTACTGGGACCATCCGCAGGCGACGCTGGAGCTGCACCGCCATCTCAACGACGCCACAGCGGCTCTGGTCGAGAGACATCCGGATCGCCTGGTCGGCCTGGCGACGGTCCCGCTACAGGACACCGACCTGGCCGTCGCCGAGTTGCGCCGCGCCCGGGAAGAGCTCGGTTTGGTCGGTGTGACTCTGGGCACCAACGTTGCGGGTGGCAACATCGCAGACGAGGCGCGGCGACCTTTCCTCGCGGCCGCGAACGAAACCGGTACCCCGATCCTGGTTCATCCCGACTTCGTCCCCAATCCGCGTTGGTCCAGCCATTACCTGATCAACCTCCTCGGCATGCCTGTCGACACGGCAATCGCCATGGGCACCCTTCTTTTCTCCGGCTGTATGCAACAGTTCGGCGAGTTGCGCGTTTGCTTCCTGCACGGCGGGGGTGCTGCTCCATATCTCTTCGGCCGGTGGGATCGAGGATGGAAGGTCCGCGCCGAGACCAAGACCGATATCGACACACCGCCTACGACACACCTCGATCGCATCTTCTGCGACACCCTCACCCACTCCCCGGTCGCCCTGTCCTACCTCGTCGAGGTGATGGGTGCCCGGAACGTCGTGCTCGGCACCGATTGCCCGTTCGATGTCGAAGAAGCCGATCCGATCGGCTCTCTCGCTGCCGCGCCGCGGGTCACCCAGGGCGAGCGAGACATCATCAGCTGCATCAGCCCACTGCGATGGCTCAACGGTGACGCCCAGGCCCCCCGGCCATAGATTTCGCTCCGTTCGACAAGCTTCCCGAGTTCCGGCCCGGCGGACGCGACGGTGTCATCAACCGGCACCTGCTCGATCTGGCGTCGGGTGGCGTACATTGCGTACGTGATGTACGTTGCTGTCGGCGATCAGGAGACGAACGATGGAATACCTCTCATACACCGACACGCGCAGTCAACTTCGAGAGGTGCTCGACACCGCAGAAGCGGGGCTGCCGATCGGCATCCAGCGCCACGGAAAGCAGGTCGCCCTCATCGAGAGCGGAAGACTGCGAGAAGTCCTGTTGGATTCCCGGCGGCTGCGCCGGCCCGAAGCGGTCGCCGAGGCGGGGGGGTGGTCGGTGTTTCTGCCGGGGACGCCGATCGCCGCCGACGGCGCCGATCTGGACGAGGCGATCGACGAGTTCGTCTGTGCCCTGCGGGAATACGCCGAGGACTGGGAGACGCGGCTTCGGTTCGCACCCAACCACCAGCACCACTGGCTGCTCGTGCAGTTCGTGTCGCTGAACTCCGACGCCGACATGGCCGCATGGGCGCGCGGCAGCGGGCAGTGAGCCATCCGGCGTCCACGCGACGAGACCACCTGCGCTTCTGCGACATCGAGGGATGGCACCTCGTCAGGTCTGTTGTTGGCAAGCGCTCCACCCATCACGAGACCTATGAACTCGAACTCCCCTCCGGCAGTATTCTGCGGACCCGGATATCCAGACCGCCGGACCGCAGCGCCTACGGCGCAGCCCTCTGGTCGCACATCCTGCGTGACCAGCTCCAGACCGGCCCTGACGAGTTCTGGCAGTGCGTGCAACTCGGCGCCCCGCCCGACCGGGGCGCGCCCCTGGCGCCGGCCGGGGCTATCCCGACCGACCTGCTGTACCTGCTCAAGAACCGGGTCGGCCTGACCGACGATCAGATCGCCGAGATGAGCAGGCAAACAGCAATCGAGCGAGCGCAGCAGTACTGGACAACCGGGCACTAGATCGTTCTGGTTCTGAGTTCGTGTCCGGTGTTGGGTGGTAGCCCGCATTGGGGGTGGGAGTGTGGCGTTGTGAAGGGAGCGTCAGATGAGCAGTTCTTCTAGTCCTGGTGAGCGTGGCAGGCGCCGTCGGCGGTTCTTGTCGCCGCAGGAGAAGTATGAGGCGTTCGTGCAGGTGTTGTCCGGTGAGATGACCGTCGCTGCGTGTGCGGATCATTGGGGGGTGGATCGTTCGACGGTCATGAAGGCCCGCGAGGTGGCCAAGCGGGGCGCCCTGGAGGCGTTGGCGTTGTCGCGGCCGGGGGTGCGTTCGGGCGGTGAGGACCCCGAGCTGGCAATGGCCCGCGGTGAGGTGGCGCGGCTGGGCGAGGCGCTGAAGGAAATGGCGGTGAAGCTCACCTTGTTGGAGGGAAAACAGCGTTGGGGGTGACCGCTGGCGTGCCCCCACGCGTCGACGCCGGTGTCAAGGCCGCCTTGTTGGACCTCGTCGATGGTGCCGTCGCCGACGGTTGGGCGGCGTCTCGGGCGTGCGCTGTGTTGGAGTTGGATTCCCGCCGCTGGCGGCGGTGGCGGCACCGCCGGCAGGTCGGCCGCCTCGACGACAGCGCCGCCGGCGGCGGCGCTGTGCACGCCATCACGCCCGCCGAACGGCAGGCGATCTTGGAGCTGTTCGACACCTGGGGCGACATCGACGGCGGCTACCGCAAGCTCGCGCACCGCGGCTCCTACGAGGGGCTCGTGTGGGTGTCACCGTCGACGTTGTACCGCACCCTGGCAGGTGAAGGGCTCGTCCTACCGGCGCGGCCTCAGCGCAGTCCCGTTCCGGCGCGCCCGATGCCCGAGTGGGTGCGCTGGGAACGCCACCAAATCTGGATCTATGACATCACCCACTTCCCCCGAGCGAACCGGGTCGCCTACGCCATCTTGGACGTCGTCACCCGCAAATGGCTCGCCACCCTCGTCAGCGTCGAAGAGACCGCCACACAAGTCGAGGTCGTCTTCTGCGACGCCCTCGACACCGAAGCACTCTGGCCACTCATCGAAGCCCGCCAAGGCGACCGCGACGGCGCCGAGCCCGCCGAGCCGATCCTGCTGGCCCTGTCCGACAACGGCCCCCAGATGCGCGCCGGCACCACACGAGAGTTCCTCGCCATGTGCTCCATCGCCGCGCACTACGGCCGCCCCGGCACCCCCACCGACCAAGCATGGATCGAAACCCTCTTCGGCCACATCAATACCGAATGGGCGCACCTGGAGAAAATCACCGACCCCAACACGCTGCGCGCCGAACTCGACATCGCCCGCGACGACTACAACACCCGACGCCTGCACGCCTCCTTGGGCTACGTCACCCCCGACGACGAACACCAAGGACGCGGCGACACCATCCGCCAAGCCCGCCGCGACGGCCTCACCCGAGCCCGCCGCAACCGCATCGCCTACCATCGCAAAAACAAACCAACCCAGCCATGACCACCCACCCCCAACGTGGGCTAATCAAACCGCCCCAAGCGGACATTCACTCAGAAGCACCTCAGAGCGCGGCGAGGCGGTGGTCGCCCTCGACCGCGAAATGCTCCACGAGCGCCTGAATCTGCAACGGCGCCGTGGTCTCCAGAGCCATCGGGTGAGTCATGCGCTTCTTGTTGATGCTCACCGTGTAGACGGTGCACGCGAGCAGTCTGAGAATTCGCAGCGTTTCATCGACAAGATCGCGATTCTTGCGACGCTTCCATTCGGCGAACCTTGCGGAACAGCTCAGGAAGAGGTCGTCGGGAACCCGCTGCTTGGACAGGGCGCCGAAGGTGAGGGGACCGGGTGTGAGTGTCCGCGTCCCCGGCGACGGACGACCTACCCCCTCGAATTGGGGGCCAATAGGGAGCGAATTGAGAGAGGGGAGACAGCCCGTGATGTGAAACTGCAGTTCAGAGGGGTTTCACTGGGCCAACGCACCCCCCTCGAATAGAACGCGAATAGAGAGGTCTTGCGCCGAAGGGCCAATCCGTGGGCCTCGCGGTCGGTCACAGTGCGATGGCCTCGCGAAACATGTCCGCGTGCTTCGGCTCAAGGCTCCCGGCGGAGATCACGTCCACATCGACGCCCAGCATCGCCTCAAGGGCGAGTTCGAGGTGCGCCAGATCGAACAGAGAGGCACCCTTCGCGAACGTCACCAAGAATGGGGATCAGGGTTCGGCTGTCGTCGACCCAGACCAGTTGTACGTTCTGGGGTGTTCGGCTCGTCGTTCGGCGTGGGCGGGGGGCATGAGCTTGTCGTGTCGTGCCCAGACGATGAGGACCGGGCCGCCGAAGGTGCGCTGCTGATCGGCCCACTCGAGCAGCTGCTGGGGCTTGGGGACGTTGCGGAGGTACTTGTTGAGGTCGCGGCGAACCTTGCGGTTGTGGCGCAGCGGATGGATCCAGCTCATGACCAGGTCGTCGGGAACCCGCCGCTTCGACAGGGCGCCGAAGGTCAGGGGGAGATGGCGGATCCAGCGCGGGCGCAACAGTTGGGCCGTCAGGAAGGTGCCGCCGGGCAGCGATGCGTTGCGGCAGAGCAGCCGGCCGGGCAGGCCGGGCGGGTAGTTGTCGAAGGCCTCGCAGGAGACCAGGACCAAGTTGGCGACACGATCAGAGCCGCGGGGCTGATGACGAGCTGCGCGCCGCCCCAGTCGTTGCAGACGAGTGTGACGTGGTGCAGGTCGAGTTCGGTGAGGAACTCGGCAACCATGGTGGCGAGCGCCGGGAGGGAGAGGTCGGCGTCGTCGGGCATCGGCGTGGTGTGCGCGCCGAACGGCAGTTCCGGGACGACGCAGCGGTAGCGATCCCGCAGGCCCCCGACGACCTCGTCCCACAGGGTGCCGCTCATCAACACCCCGTGCAGCAGCACCACGACCGGCCCGTCGCCGCCGGTGTCGGAATACATGAGGCCGGCGGCTGTCGGCCCCTCGAGCTGCATCCGGAGACCCCCTCGCCGGTAGGCGTCGAGCCAGCACATCGTCGACGCCGTGTCGCGGGGATCGCGGTAGCGGTTTCCGTGCTGCCGGCTGCACGGTGGCGGTTCTGGCGTCTGACCAGGGGAGCCGGCTTACGGACCTCGGGGGCTTGTTGTGCGAACCGCGGCCGTCCTCGGAATGCGAAGGAAAGGCTGCTCGGATTACGAAAGTAATAGCGCTCGGATTGCGAAAGTTAGGTGGTAGGGTTGCTCGGTGATGGACCGTGTGTCGCGCCGTGCCTTGGGGCTGGTTCTGGCTCGGCTGGCTGAGGAGCCGGTCGTGGCGCTGCAAGGGCCGCGCACGGTCGGCAAGTCGACGCTGTTGGGTGAGGTCGCCCGAGGCCACGGGGCCGAGGTGATCGATCTCGATGAGCCGGCGGTGCGAGACGCTGTCATGGCGGATCCGGCGACGTTCGTGGCAACTGCGCCGCCCGTGTGCATCGATGAGTTCCAGAAGGCACCGGTGGTGCTCGATGCCATCAAGGCCGAACTGAATCGGCGTCTGGAGCCCGGCCGGTTCGTGATCACCGGCTCCACCCGATTCGACGCGCTACCCCGTGCCGCGCAGGCTCTGACCGGTCGCATCCACGTGATCGACCTGTTGCCGTTCTCGCAGGGAGAGATCGACGGTCGCGTCGAGGACTTCCTCACAGCGGCGATGGGTGCTCCCGACCTGCTGGTGAGTTCCCGTCGCTCGGCGACAAGCCGCAACGACTACGTCGAACGGATCTGCCGCGGCGGGCTGCCGCTGGCCGTCGCCCGCCAGGAGGAATCCCGCAATCGCTGGATCGACGACTACGTACGCGTCTCTCTGGCCCGCGACGTGACGGAGATGGCCAGAATCCGCCAGGGGGCGTTGCTGCCGGCGTTGCTGCGGCGCCTCGCCGCGCAGACCGCGCAGGTACTCAACATGGCCGCTGCCGGCAGGAGTGCGGGCCTCGAGCCCCGCACCGCCGAGACCTACACCAAGCTGCTGGAGGACCTGTTCCTGGTGCGGCGCCTCGGCGCGTGGGGGCGCACACTGCGGGCGCGCACCGCTGCCACCCCGAAGATCCACGTCCTCGACAGCGCCGTGGCGGCACGGCTGCTGGGTCTGAGCCCGGCCAGGCTGGGGCGGCTCGATCCGGCTGCGTTGAGCGAGTTCGGGCACCTGCTCGAGACCTTCGTCGTGGGCGAGCTCCTCAAACAGGCGTCCTGGAACAGCGACATCGCCGGCGTCGGTCATTGGCGGACCCATGACGGCCACGAGGTCGATCTCGTGATCGAGCGCCACGACGGAGCGGTCACCGCGTTCGAGGTGAAATCCGCCGCCCGGGTCACCGCACGGGACGCCCGCGGCCTCCGAGCCCTCCGAGATGCTCTGGGGGAAGGCTTCAACATCGGCATCGTCCTCCACACCGGCGAACTCACGTATCGCCTTGACGACCGGATCATCGTCGCGCCCATCGACGTGCTCTGGAGCGAGCGCGGCTGACAACGCTCCACGCCGGACGCTGGCCGTTTTGCCGGGACGCTGCCGGAATGTCAGCGAGTTGGGAGACTTGAAACCTGTGTTGTAAGTCTTGCAACCACGTGTCGAGTTGAGTCCCGTGTGGGCGGGATCGTTCTGTTGCCACAGACCCGTACGCTGAGATGTTCGGACTCGCGGCGGCTCCGATCCGCGGCGGAGCGTCACGACAGGGCAGGAACCATGGCCAAGGGCAAGACCATCCACTTCCTTCTCACCTACGACCGTTCCGAGCGGCGACTGGTCAACATGGAGCGGTTCCACAACGGCAGGAAAGCCGTCGACGCGTATGACGAGCGGGAACACGAATTCGCCGACCAGCCGCACATCGAGGTGGTGCTGCTGGGTGCCGACTCCGAGGAAGCCATCCGCGTCACACACGCGATCTATTTCGAGACGGACTTCTCGCTGGAGAAGTCCGCCAACCTGCCCTGGCTCAACCCGGAGCCGACCACCGGCTAGGACATCCGCCGCGACAACTGCGGGGCACAAGGAGAACGCAGGTTCCCGGAATCGGTGCAGCTAATCCGACGCTCAGACTGCAGGTTCGGGCGGCTCTTCGCGTCACCTCGCCCCAAACGATAAGCCCCGCCATTCCCGGGTAGCCGGGAATGGCGGGGAGGAATGTCAAGATCCTATCGACTCTTCGCGGGTGCTCAAGCAGGTACTGGTGTGCTCCGTGAGTTCAGCGTTTCGGTCGCAGTCGTTCCTGTCGGCTCCCCAAGTTGCATTCGGAGACCCCCTCGCCGGTCGGCGTCGGGCTGGCCGTTAGCGGTAGGCATCCTTTCGTGCGGCGATCGTGAGTACGACGATGCCGCCTTCGCTCTCCGTGTAGATGATGCGATGGGAGCGTCCGAGGCGTGCGGAGCGTTTGCATTGCAAGGGGCCCATCGGCTTCTTTCCGACGTGCGGTTCGTTGTCGAGACGCCTGATGAGTTCGCGGGCCCTGTTCGAAAGAGCCGGGGGCAGGCCGGTGAGGTCCTTGCGGGCGCGACGGGTCAGTTGGGGCACGGGTCGGTCAGTCGAGCGCGGTGAGATCGCCGGCGGCGAGATCGGCCTCGGCCTCGGAGAGGGCGTCCATGGTGTCGGCGTCGCTGAGGATGTTGAGCGTTTCGAGCAGCGACTCGTACTCCTCGTAACCGATGACGACGGCGGCGGGTCGTCCGTGCCGGGTGATCACGAACTCGGACCCCGTGGATGTCACGTCGTCGACGATCTCGCTGAGGCGGTTGCGGGCTTCGGTCAGTGGGGTCATCGGATGGCTCCTGCCATCGGTGGCGTGCTGGCTCGTAGCTGCACTGTACAGAATTCGAGGCAGAATATCACGCCAGAATTCGGGGCAGTTTGCGGCCGCCTCGGTGATGTGGTGGGTGGGTTGTTTCGCTGCGACGCGGATGGCGGGCCAGACTTGAGGTGTTATGAGTGCCGGGGCCGATACCGATCGCATCTACCTGCGTGATGCCCAGTGCCGTGCGTTCGACGCGACCGTTGTGGCGGTTGACGACAGCGGTCGGGTGGCTCTCGATGCTACGGCCTTCTATGCCACCGGCGGGGGCCAGCCGCATGACACGGGGACACTTGCGTGGGAGGGCGGTTCGGCGCCGGTGACCGATGTGCGTGGCCACGGCGAGGTGGTGTGGCACACGCTGGACGCCGACATCCCGCCGCTGGTGTGACAACCGGGGAGGTTGTCCCTGGGTGGATGGGATTGAGGGTTCACCGTTGAGGTGAGCCCTCCGGCGATGCTGTGGGCAAGTAACCAGCTCACACCCCGCAAGGAGGGCTCATGGCACAGGTTAGGACCCAGCATCTGAACGCGAAGCTGACGCCGGCGATGCGGCGGCGGATGGTTGATGTGCTGATTGTGGAGGGCTGGGGTGTCGCGGCGACCGCGGAGCGGTTCCAGGTGGACCCCAAGACGGTGCGCAAGTGGCGCGACCGCTACCTCGCGGAAGGACCCGACGGTCTGTTGGACCGCTCCAGCCGGCCGCGCCGCAGCCCGGGGCGTACACCGCCGGAGGTGCGCGCCGAGGTGATCCGCCTGCGTCGCTGTCGGCGCCGCGGCGCCGGCTGGATCGCCCACAGGGTCGGCGTGGCGCCGTCCACGGCGCAGAAGATCCTCGCCGACGCCGGCCTGGGGCGCCTCGACCGCGGCGACCGCGCCACCAAACCGGCGCCGGTGCGCTATCAGCGCGAAAGGCCTGGTGAACTCATCCATGTGGACATCAAGAAGCTGCCCGCCATCCCTCCCGGCGGCGGCTGGAGGGTCCACGGACGCGGCAACGCCCCCACGCCGGGCGCCAAGGCCGGCTACCGCTACCTGCACACCGCCCTCGACGACCGCAGCCGCCTGGTCTACAGCGAGCACCTCGACGACGAGTGTGGCCCAACCGCCGCAGAATTCTGGTTGCGCGCCCACGCCTGGTTCGCCACCTGGGGCGTGACCTGCGAACGCGTCATCACCGACAACGGCGGCTGCTACCGGTCCAAAGACTGGCACAAAGCCTGCAAACGCACCGCAACGAAGGTCAAGAAGACCCGCCCCTACCGGCCCCAGACCAACGGCAAAGTCGAACGCTTCCACCGCATCCTCCTCGAGGAATGGGCCTACATCCGCCCCTGGACCAGCGAAACCGAACGCGCCAACGCCTACCAGGGCTTCCTCCACTACTACAATTGCCACCGAACCCACGGAGCGCTCGGCTGGAAAACACCAGCCTCAACCCTCGGGGACAACGTCCCCAGCATGCACACCGTGGGTGCTCGGGTGCGGGGCACGCTGGACTGGGAGCGGCGCTATGCGCTGATGCGCACGCACACCGCGCTGCACATCCTGTGCGGGGTGATCTACAACACCTGGGGAGCGGCGGTGACCGGGGGCAACATGGAGCCGCTGCGGGCGCGGATGGACTTCGAGTTCGGTGCGCTGCCGGAGGGGTTCGCGGCCCAGGTGACCGAGTTGGTGAACGCCGAGATTGCCGCGGACCGGCCGGTGGAGGTGTCGTTCTGGCCCCGCGCCGGGGCGCTGGCGGATGCGGACCTGATCCGGACCAAAGTGAACCTGATTCCCGAGTCGGTGACCGAGATCAGGGTGGTGGACATCGTGGGGCTGGACCGCCAGGCCGACGGCGGCACGCACGTGGCCTCCACCGGGGAGGTGGGCCGCTTCGAGGTCACCAAGACCGAATCCAAGGGGAAAGCCAACAAGCGCCTGCGCATCGCCCTCGGCGACGACTGACAGGGGCACGCGGCGGGCGGCCGATGTGGATGGCGCGGCTCTTAGCCAGTCGACACTTCCACTTCCATCGTATAATCCCAGTTCAGAGGCTACTCTGGGACCATCCAGTAAAGCAGGACGCCGACACCCACTTCCTGGTTGCGGACACCGCTTGGCATAGGGCTAGCATGTGCTAGTACCAAATACTAAGGCGCTTAGGCTTGGAGTCCGATCGTGGGCACTGGGCCGAACGCCGTCTCCTACGGCCGCCCTCGGGCGGCCGTAGCTGTGTTCGCGACAGGGATGTCTGACCCAGGCAGGGGCCGTTTGGGCGGACAACCGCAGCGCAGGCAGGTCGGGCCCGCCACAGCCGCACCCTTTAGGCAGGAATGTGTACATCTGCTACGTCGATGAGTCAGGCGGATTTGAAGCGCCCAACACAGGGTCTGCCGCTACTCCGCTCATGGCATTCGCCGGACTTGTCATCCGCGCCGACGTGTTGTCTCCGCTGACCGCAGACTTCCTGGACCTGAAGCGGCGTTTTTTCCCGGGGGCCACGACAAGACGCTTGGACGACGTGCTGACGGAGATGAAGGGATCGGACCTTCGGCGAGGGCTGCGATCCTCGGGCCGCAGTAAGCCGCGGCACACGATCGGAGTGTTGGACGGCGTGGTTGGACTCATCGAGAAGTACGACCTTCGGCTGGTCGGCCGAATCTGGATCAAGGCACCGACGGAAGCACTGGAGCCGAGGGCTAGCTACACGTTCGCGATTCAAGACATCGCTCGGCACTTCAGCCACTTCCTCGCCCAACGCGACGATTTAGGCCTACTCCTGTGTGATGGCAGGGCTCACAACCAGGACGCTCAGGTCGCCCATTCGATCTTCACGCTGAAGCACAAGCGTGGCGGCGACGAGTTGCCGCATCTGGTCGAGGCGGCTGTCTTCGGCAGGAGCGAGAACCACGTCGGGCTCCAACTCGCGGACATCGTGGTGTCAGGACTGCTGTTCCCGATGGCGGCCCGCGCCTACTGCGCCAACCGAGCGAGCGGATCTCACACGGATCCGAGCTTCGACGAATTACGCAGGCGGTACGCCGCCCGCCTGCGATCAAGGCAGCATCTCTACGAGGACTCAACGGGCAGGACGCGGGGAGGGATGGTTGTGAGCGACCCGGTGGGTCAGCAGCCGTCGAAGCGCCTCTTCCAACCGCCATCGCCGCCAGCCTGAGAGCCCGACTCGACCTCTGCGCACATATTCGCGCGGGCGTCAACGGTGACCGGGGGGAACATGGCGTCGCTGCGGGCTCGCATGGACTTGGAGTTCGGTGCGTTGCCGGAGGGGTTCGGCGCCCAGGTGACCGAGTTGGTGAACGCCGAGATCGCTGCGGATCGGCCGGTGGAGGTGTCGTTCTGGCCGCGGCCGGAGGCGCTGGCGGATGCGGATCTGATCCGCACCAAGGTGAATCTGATTCCCGAGTCGGTGACCGAGATCAGGGTGGTGGACATCGTGGGCCTGGACCGCCAGGCCGACGGCGGCACGCACGTGGCCTCCACCGGGGAGGTCGGTCGCTTCGAGCTCGTCAAGACCGAATCCAAGGGCAAGGCCAACAAACGCCTGCGCATCGTCATCGGTGACTCCTGAGCCGGAGGAGTCCTAGAGGCCGTGTTTGCGGAAGTACTCCTCCTCGTCGAAGTCGTCGGGGAGGATCGGGTTGGGGCCGCGCTCGCCGAAGACGTTCAGAGCATCGCCGACCGCGATGTCGAAGCCTGACTCCTCCCAGAGATCGTTCGCGACGACTGTCAGGAACGCCTCGTCGATCGTGACCCTCCGGAGTGGGAAGGCTTGGTACTTCTCGGCGGGGTCGTAGTCCTCGTCGAGGTCTTCGGGCGGGGGGTCCTCGCGCGGGGGAACGGGCATCTCGGGCATCGCTTCCTCCCCTCTGATCCTAGGCCGGCTGGCTGGCCGGCTCATTCCGCCTCGTTGCTCTCGCGGCGTTGGCCGGCGCTCGCCGAGCCCAGATGAGTCAATTGTGTATTACGATATTGATGTGTGGAGATTCACCGGTCCGCCCACAAACACGGCGTGGGCCAGGCCGAGATCCGCCATGCGATCAGACATGCCATCGCCGTCGTCGACTTGGCGCCCGATGCCGACCCGCCCAAAGTGCTTGCCATCGGGCACGACAGTGCGGGGAGCCTCTTGGAGGTCATCTGGCTGGAGTTGGCCGGAGACGCCGAGATCGTGATTCACACCATGGCTCTGCGAACGGTGTTCTGGGATCTGCTCCCAAGCTCGGAGGAGGAGTTGCGATGACCGACGCTGACCGGCACCGCACTCGTACCGGTCGTGTCCTCACCGACGGTGCTCTCGACGCCATCGCCGAGGAGGCGGAGAAGGCCGACTACGACGTCGAAGTGCTCAAGGGGCGTCGGCGAGGCCGCCCGGCGATGGGGTCAGGGCCGGCGGATGTCGTGGCGGTGCGGCTCGCTCCAGAAATGCGTGCGGCGATCGAGGCTCGGGCCGCCGCCGAGGACACCACGACGAGCGAGATCATCCGAGAGGCACTGCGCCGCTTCCTGGACGTCGCCTGAACCTCCATCTAGCGGCGGTTGCGGTGGTCAGGGTGATGGACATCGGGGGCCTGGACCGCCAGGTCACAGGGAGGGAACCCCGGTGAGGTTCGGCGGCACGGTTGAGCTCCATCTGCACATGGACATCTGCATGTCGTTCGAGGCGGTGGCGTTGCTGGACCCCACCGTTGACATCGACACCTACCGGCGAGAGTTCGTCGGTCCGCGCCGCTTCGAGTCGTTCACCGCGTTCCTGGCGTCGACCGAACGTCACGTGGATCTGTTGCAGACCGAGGGGGGCCTGCGAACCTGCATGAGGGATCTTCGCGCCCAACTGGCGGCCGACAATGCGCTGCATGCCGAGCCCCGGTTCGCTCCGTTGCGGCACACGGTGGGTGATCTCGGTGCCCGTGAGGTGTGCGAGATCGTTCTCGAAGAGGCTTGCGCCTGGCAGCGGGATGGGCTCAGCTGCGCGGTCATCCTTTGCTCGCTCCGCAACTACACCGAGGGCCAGAGCATCGAGGTGGCGCAGCTCTGCACGGCGCTGCACGCCGACGATCTCCCGGTGGCATTCGATCTTGCGGGAGACGAGTCCGGCTATCCGCTAACGACCCATCTGCCGGCGTTCGAGATCGTCCGTGGGGCCGATGTTCCCTTTACGGTCCACGCAGGCGAGTCGGCTGGACCGGAGAGCGTTCGTGAGGTCCTCGATCATCTCGCGCCCCGGAGGATCAGTCACGGAATCCGGGCGGTCGAGGACCCCGACCTCGTCGCACGTCTGGTACGCGAGGGCGTGCATCTCGAGGCCTGCCCGTCGTCCAACGTTCAGATCGGCGTGGTGGCCTCCATGGCCGAGCACCCGATCGGAGCGCTCGCGGACGCCGGCGTATCGATCGGGATCTCGACCGACCAGCGAGCCATCACCGACACGACCCTCGCCGATGAGATGCGCCACCTGATCGGCGCGTTCGGGTGGGATCGAAAGGTCCTGATACGCCGCCAGCTCGATGCGCTCGAAGCGGCATTCGTCACCGAACCCGAACGTGCCCGACTGGCGGAGCAGCTCACGAGGAGCTGGGCCTAGCAAGCGGCAGGAGCAGCCGCGAGATCGTCCCCGTCGGGGTCGCTCGCGACCGGATCGAGCGGGCGCCTCAGGAGCGTTCGGCTTGGAGGGTGCGGGAGACCGCTCGACGGATCCACGACGACACGGAGCGGTCGTCGGCCTCAGCGGCGGCTCTGACCTGTTCGAGGACGTCGGGCGGGAACCGCACCGGTACCGGATCGGTCATCGGCTCCTTGCGTCGCCGGGGCGGCCCCTGGGGCATCTGGTTCTCGGGCCTGCTGTAGAACTCGTGCTCTTCGGCGGGTGTCATCGGTGCATCTCATGTTTGAACAGGTGTGGGGTCTGGGTTGTGATCTCGAACGGATCCGCTTCGTCGAGTAGATCCAAGTCGAACAGGTCCTCCACCAGTTGGAGTGTAATACAGACGACTACGACTCGTGCGGGGCGGAGCTTCGATGTGTGCCCGGCGGCGGATGGTGTGCCGGCGGGCCTTGGGGGCCACGCCTAGAAGTCAAAGATACTGAACAAGGCTTCCAGGCCGGTCGCGAAGGCGTCCACGCCGGTGCCGAAGGCGTCGACACCCGTGCCGAGAGCGTCCACGCCAACGTCGAGAAGATCTATGCCGCCGCAGAGGTCGCTGAGGCCGGCGGTGTACCCGCCGCAGACCACGTCAGCCAGTTCGCCGAAGTGTGCCGCCATCTCGGCTTCCACAGTCGCCAGGCCCCAGTAGTCGACTCGCCACAACTCGTCTGTCATTTGCTCGCAGGCTTCTCGCCACGATGTCACGCCTCGCGCTGTGACAATCCTCGCTCGCCGGTCGCTCTCGATGGTCGTGGCTCCGTGTGCGAAGTTCCCGGTGTGCTCAGCCTCGTCGGCGTAGTGGGCCGCCAGTTCCTCGAAGTATGCGGCCTCGTCTTCGTCGCCGGCGGCGCGGGCGCCACCGGAGCGTGCTCTGGCCTCGATCTCGCTGTCCCGCGCGAAGTCGGCGTAGGTGCGCCACCCGAGGCCGGCTTCCGCGGCGTCGGTAGTCGCGCACGTTTCGACATGTGCGGCCTGAAGTGCTTCCACGTCGCCGCCGCACATCTCGATCACTGCGGCAAATGGAAGCGTCGGCTGGTCTGCCCACCGGTGGGAACACTCCTGTTGCGTTCCGGTCGCCGGCGACGTCCCGGTCGGACGTGCTGCCGGAGCGGGTGATGTGCCGACGTACAGTCCGCTCTCGTCGTCGTAGACATACTCCGTGACGTTCGTCGGGCTGCTCTCGTCGAAGACGCGCAAGTGCGTGATGCGCAGTCCGTCCCAGCCGGATTCCCATGTGTCGCTGGTCTTGCGGCACGCTGTCGCGGACTCGAAGCCAGGGAGGTACCCCAGCTCCGCTGTGCGCACGTAGGCCGTCGCGCCCCGCGCCGCTTGGGAGTCGGCGACGCTGCAACCACCCACGGTTCCCAGCAGCATGTACGCCACCGCGCCGGCGCGGGAATCACTGGTGAAGCGGGCGGGCCTTCCCCAGACCGTCCCGGACTCGCGCACGGTGACGGCGACATATCCCTCCGGGGCGGAGGCGTCGAAGTCCGTGCGGGAGATGTCCGTGCGGGAGATGTCCGTGCGGGAGACAGCAGTGACGGTCGATGTTGCAGGCGCCGGCGAGGGTTCGAGATCACCGGCGGCCGCAGCGGGCGAGGGCTCTTCGATGGGTCCGGCCGGGTTCTCGTCGTCGATGGTCGTGCAGTGCCATCTGTTGCAGGCGCTCACCCAGTAGTGGTTGCGGCCCGCCGCGGGGTCAGTGCGCACGTATCTCGTGATGATCACGTCGGCGAGTCTGCGACAGAACGCGGCATAGCCATCGGAATCCACGCGGCAACGTGAGGCGGAGAATTCGTCGTAGTAGACGGTGTAGGAATCCGCACCAGGCACCGGCTCCCAGCTGACGACAATCGCCGAACCCGCCGGTGCGTACTGCCAGTGCGTCGGTTGTAGCAGAGGCAGGCAACCCCCCGCCGTCAGCGACTCCCGGACAGCAGGCGACAGCGCGAGCCGGCTCGCTCCGTCTTCCAGGTCCTCGCCGATGTCCCACATGACATGCTCCATGTCGCCAAGCAACTCCGGCAGTTCTTCGTATTCCTCCTCCGACGAGACATCCTCGAAGCTCGACATCGCATCGACCGCGAGAGCGGCGGCACGGAGACTCTCCAGCGTCTGGTCATGCAGCTCGGCGATCTCCGCCGGCGGGACAATCGACTCGTAGCTCGCCACCAATGCTTCCAATGTCTCCGCTGTTTCCTCGCGGTCGGTGGTTCGGGTTCTCGGGCCCTGTCGATTCTGCGGTCCTGCGACAGCGAGCAGCGACGACTCGGCGCACCAGGACGCGTACTCCTCGAGCGACGCAGGCGGCCCACCCGACGCATCGGAGTCGTCGCCGCACGAGGCCAGGGCCGCCGCCAGAACCAGCGCGCACGCCAACACAACCGCGCCGACACCACGGCGGCCACGCCACGTCGCGCGCCGAACTTGCGTAACGCAGCCGCGACGCACAGTCATGCCGATCGCTCAACAACACGAGCGGCGCAGACCAACGTGCCCGCGTCCGCCAAGAGAAGTTGCGCTGCGGGAGATCCACTCACCCACGCCGCGGACCCTAGCGGTCAGGGGCCCAGCGCGGTGATGGGGACGACCGTGGCGCCGTCGGGGTGCTCGTAGCCGTAGCCGCCTGCGGTTATCACCACGAGGCGGGCCGGTGGGCCGGTGCGGTCGGCGTCGACCTTGCCGGCGAGGCGCTTGAGTGATCGGACGGCCCTGTTGATGCCGGCCTCGCCACCGAGCTTGACCTCCGCAGCCAGCCAACGGCCGTCGGGTCGCCGGACGATGGCGTCGACCTCGAGGCCGTCGCTGTCCCGGTAGTGCGACAGTTCGCAGCCCGTGGCCCGGCCGTAGATGCGCAGGTCGCGCACGACCAGCGACTCGAACAGGAGTCCGGCAACCCTGAGGTCGGCCATCACCGCGCTGCTCGTCGAGGCCAGCGCGGCGACGGCGAGGGAGGGGTCGGCCAGATGGCGCTTGGGGGTGCCGCGCAGGTGGGCGCGAGAGGTGATGTGCGGCTTCCACGCCGGCAGGTCATCGACCACGAACAGGCGCTCCAGGGCCGCCACGTACGACGCGACCGTCCGGCGGTGCACGGCACCCACCTCTCCGGCCTCGCCGGCGGTGTCGGCTGCGAGGGTTGCGAAGCTCGCCTCGCAGGCGGTGTTGCGTGCCAGCGACGCCAGCAGTCGCCGGACGCCGGCGGGGTTGCGGGCGACGCCGTCGACACGCGAGACGTCGGTGCGGCTGATCTCGTCCAGATAGCCCCGTGTCACCCGCAGCGCTGTCGCCTGGCCGGCGGCGGTGCTCACCAGGTTCGGCCAGCCGCCGCGGCAGGCCATCTCCATGATGTCACCGAGGCGATGCCCGGAGTCGCCGGCGGTTCGTCTCCCCGGTTCGAAGAGTCCTGCGAGCGACACGCTGCCGGCGGACTCGCCGGACTCGAACAGGCTCATCGGACGCATCCGCACCCGCAGCAGCCGCCCGGCGCCGGAGTGTCGCGTGATGTCGTCGGGAGGGTTGGCGGACCCGGTCAGGATGAATTGTCCGGGCTTTCCGCGGTCGTCGCATGCGCGTCGCATCGGGTTCCAGATGTCGGGCGCCAGTTGCCACTCGTCCAGGAGCCGCGGCGGCGATCCGTCCAGCAGCACCGCAGGGTCGACGTTCGCTGCCAGACGAGCGCTCACTGTGGCGTCGAGTAGTTGCTCGCTGGCAGCGAACCGCTTGCCGGTGCAAGTCTTCCCACAGGCACGGGGCCCTTCGATCAGGACCGCGGGCGAGGCCGCCAGGGCGTCGCGCATCTCGGCGTCCACCACACGCGGCCGATACTCCGTCGGTGCCGGCCCCTCGCTCACAGGGCAACCCAGCAGGAACTCCGTCGAGTGATGATGCGCTCAGTGTAGCTCTGACTATCCGCATATGGGCACTTAATACTCCCATAAATAGGCACTTCTGCTCGTCGCAGCGGATCGCCCGGTGGAGGTGTCGTTCTGGCCGCGGGCCGCCGCTCTGTCGGATGCAGACCTGATCCGCCCGACAGGCCCGGTCGGGTTGTGCGCTCAGCTGCCGGCGAGACCGAAGAAGACGACGACGGCCCGTCCCAGCCGCGTCATGTCCCCCTCGGCGAGGCGGCCGATGCGTTCGCCGGCCTTCGAGCGCGGCATGGTCGTGATCTTGTCGGCCATCAGGCTGCACGGTTCGCGCAGACCGTTCTGTTCGTCGGGAGCGACCGGCAGCCGGATCAGGGGCGCCTCGGTCGGATCGGTCGTGAAGGCGCACACCGTCACCGAGTTCGTGGCGTCGAAACGGTCGTCCTGGATGACCAACACCGGCCGGGGTTTCCCCGCGTAGCCGCGACCGGCGGCCGCGGTCCAGATCTCGCCGCGCCTCATGCGTCGTCGGCGCTGAGCGCGTCGATGAACGCCTCGTCGTCGGCTGCGTGATCGCCGGCGGCGACGGCGACTGACTGCCTGCGCGCTTCGGTGGCGAACGCCGGGGCCCGTACGTCGGCCACCCACATCTGGATCGGGCGCATGCCCTGCTTGCGCATCCGCTCGCGGTAACTGCGAACACGCCCGGTAGCCGTCGTGTGGTCCTCGGGAATCGCCACGAACCAGATGTTACATGTAACGAGTCCCCGTTGGCTCGTTTGCGCAGTGCTGAGGTCATCCTCGGCCTCCGCGAGGGCGGTCATGGTCTCGGCATCGGCGAGGATGTTCAGGGTTTCGAGCAGCGATTCGTACTCGTCGTGGCCGATGATCGCCTCGGCGGGCCGAGCGACAGCAGGCCGTCGGGGAAAATCAACGGTTCTTGATGGGGCGCCGGCGGGCTCGGTCGGAGGCTTCTAGGTGTGCATGCTGGGGAGGTTGTTCCCGATGGTTGAGGCTGGTGTGTTCCAGCCGAGCGCTCCGTGGGTTCGGTGGCAATTGTAGTAGTGGAGGAAGCCTTGGTAGGCGTTGGCGCGTTCGGTTTCGCTGGTCCAGGGGCGGATGTAGGCCCATTCCTCGAGGAGGATGCGGTGGAAGCGTTCGACTTTGCCGTTGGTCTGGGGCCGGTAGGGGCGGGTCTTCTTGACCTTCGTTGCGGTGCGTTTGCAGGCTTTGTGCCAGTCTTTGGACCGGTAGCAGCCGCCGTTGTCGGTGATGACGCGTTCGCAGGTCACGCCCCAGGTGGCGAACCAGGCGTGGGCGCGCAACCAGAATTCTGCGGCGGTTGGGCCACACTCGTCGTCGAGGTGCTCGCTGTAGACCAGGCGGCTGCGGTCGTCGAGGGCGGTGTGCAGGTAGCGGTAGCCGGCCTTGGCGCCCGGCGTGGGGGCGTTGCCGCGTCCGTGGACCCTCCAGCCGCCGCCGGGGGGGATGGCGGGCAGCTTCTTGATGTCCACATGGACGAGTTCACCAGGCCTTTCGCGCTGATAGCGCACCGGCGCCGGTTTGGTGGCGCGGTCGCCGCGGTCGAGGCGCCCCAGGCCGGCGTCGGCGAGGATCTTCTGCGCCGTGGACGGCGCCACGCCGACCCTGTGGGCGATCCAGCCGGCGCCGCGGCGCCGACAGCGACGCAGGCGGATCACCTCGGCGCGCACCTCCGGCGGTGTACGCCCCGGGCTGCGGCGCGGCCGGCTGGAGCGGTCCAACAGACCGTCGGGTCCTTCCGCGAGGTAGCGGTCGCGCCACTTGCGCACCGTCTTGGGGTCCACCTGGAACCGCTCCGCGGTCGCCGCGACACCCCAGCCCTCCACAATCAGCACATCAACCATCCGCCGCCGCATCGCCGGCGTCAGCTTCGCGTTCAGATGCTGGGTCCTAACCTGTGCCATGAGCCCTCCTTGCGGGGTGTGAGCTGGTTACTTGCCCACAGCATCGCCGGAGGGCTCACCTCAACGGTGAACCCTCAATCCCATCCACCCAGGGACAACCTCCCCGGTTGTCACATCTAGGTAGTCTGGATTGCGTGGTGGATGCGCCGGTCGCGAGGGTAGATTCCCGAGTCCCCACTATTGCGGACGCCCGGTTGGCCGCCGATGTGCTGGCTGCCGCCGGGGCGGGCCGCGTGTTGTTGTACGGGTCGGTCGCTCGCGGTGAGCAGAACCCCGACAGCGATATCGACCTCGTCGCCATCTTCGACGATCTCGGCGACTACGCCGACCGATGGGAGCGCAAGTGGACTCTCCGCCGTCAAGCCAGTGAGGCCTGCGGCTGGCCGGTCCAGGTGCTTCTGACCGACCGTCCGGAGTGGCGGATCCGGTCCGAACGTCTCCGATGGACGCTTGAGCGTCGTATTGCACCTGAAGTGGTGCCTCTGGTGGAACGCCCCGAGCGGGGCGTGGACTGGGGCAAGGAGATCGGAATGGCCGACAGCGATGCCGGCGAGGCTCTCAGCCGGTTGCTGCATCTGGCGACGCAGGTTACGCAGATATTGAACGCGATGCATAGGGGGCCGGCCGAGGAGGGCGCCATTGCCGACGGCGATCTCGAAGTGCTCGCCTTCTACCGGCAACATCGGTTGTGGGCGATGTGCGGGGCGGCGCACATGTGTGCCGAGAACGCCGTGAAGGCGCTGATTCACGTGGTCTGCGGCGACGATCCGCGGCGTATCCACACGATCCCCGAACTTGCCGAAGAGTTGCCCGACAGGCACTGGGCCGCGGTGCGCCGGTGTTTCGACGACGAGACGTGGGGCACCGTGAGCCGTTGGCGGGAGGACGCCGACTATCCGGCGGACAGACCCGAGCGGGCATCCCTTGCCACCGCCGGCTACACCGAACGCCTCGCCCGCCACACCCTCGCCGTGGCGATCCTGGCCATCGACGGCTACGAGCAGTCCTACGAGGCCTGCGCCGAGTCCCGGCGGCTGCGTCGCGACGTGACGACCGTGGTCGGGTGTCTCGAAACCGACGGTTTGGACTAGGACATGGGGCGTGATCCGGGCCGAGGCCCTGCGCAACGTGTTTAGGCCACTCAAGGCCCGGCAGGGGTTTCGTTTCTCGGGGCCTCTTGGAGGACCACGTAGTTCTGTTCGATCTCTCGGTGGAAGCTCTCCTGACGCGGCTGCCGTAGGCCCACACCTCGGCGTCGAGCACGTCGGTCGCGCTGGTTCAACTCGCGCCGCTCCTCGTCGGGTCGCGCCGGCTCGTGCAATGAGCGTACCGCCCCGGGTCGCGCCGGCTAGGACGAGGAAGCAGGCAGCGCGTTCGGCGGTGCGGTCCTCGGATTACGAACGACAACCTCCTCGGATTGCGAACGTGAGGGCGCTCGGATTACGAAGGCAGGAGCCCTCAGATTACGAAAGTTGGCTGAGCGAGTTCGGGCATCTGCTCGGGACCTTCGTCGTGGGCGAAGTCCTCAAACAGGCGTCCTGGAACAGCGACATAGCTGACGAGCCGATGTGCTACGATGTAGAACATGTCTGAGGTGGGGATACGGGCTCTGAAGCAGAACGCTTCGGCCGTTGTAGCCGGCGTGGTGGCGGGGGAGACGGTCACGATTACCGATCGGGGGCGCCCGGTCGCCTTGATGACGGCAATTCCGTCGTCTCGGCTTGAAGGGTTGCTGGAATCCGGTCGGGCGCGTCCCGCCCGGAGCGGCTTCGCCGACCTGCCGGCGCCGGAGGACGGCCCCAGCCTGTCCGCCGTGCTCGCCGCCATGCGGGACGACGAGCGCTACTGACGTTGGCCCACTATCTCGACACGTCGGCTCTCGTGAAGTTGGTGGTCGCCGAGGCCGAGACGGCGGCGCTGCGGGAATGGTTGGCGGCCCAGCCCCAGCCTCCGGTGTCGTGCGACCTGGCCCGCACCGAACTGCTGCGGGCGGTGCGGCGCGGCGCCCCCGACAGGGTCGTGATGGCCAGGCTGGTCCTCGACAGCCTCGTTCTCCTAGAGGTCACCTCCGCCATTTTCGAGGAGGCCGGGCGGTTCGACGCTGCCGCCGTGCGGAGCCTCGATGCCGTCCATCTGGCCGCGGCGCTCCATCTGGGCGACGACCTCGACGGCATCGTCACCTACGACGAGCGGCTCGCCACCGTGGCCCGGACCTACGGGGCACCGGTCTCCGCCCCGGCCTGATCTGCAAGCTCGTCGCGGCCCATCGACATGCCCGCCGAGCCGTCGCCCCCGCATCGAGGCCCGGAGCTCCACCGCCTGATCGATGGGTCGCTGCTGTCAGTCGCCATCGACGAGGGCCTGGTGTCGGTTCGGGCCGAGGGTTCTCTCCGCATCCTCAACTACACGCCGCGGGCGACGTACGCACGGGCCTGGAACCAGGCGACGCTCACCTGCCGGGGCCTCGTCGTCGACGACGCCGACCGGGTCGTGGCACGGCCGTTCCCGAAGTTCTTCGGCGCCGCCGAGCCGGACGCGCCGCCGGTGCCCGAGGGTCGGCCGATGGTGGTGTCGGAGAAGCTGGACGGCTCGCTCGGCATCGCCTACCACCATCCCGACGGCGGGATCCGCCTGGCCACGCGCGGGTCGCTGTCGTCGCCCCAGGCCGTCGAGGCGACGAGGATCTGGCGCGAGAAGTACCGCCACGTCCACTTCGGGCACGGTGTGTCCCCGCTGTTCGAGATCATCTACCCGGCCAACCGTGTGGTGACGGACTACGGCGACACGCGGGACCTGGTGCTCCTCGCCGTCATCGACATGCACACCGGCGCGGACCTACCGCTCGAGACCCTCGACTGGCCGGGGCCGCGCGCTCCGGTGCACGACTTCGAGTCGCTCGCCAATCTGATGGACCACGTTGCGGGCAGCTCGGAGGCGGCCAGGGAGGGATATGTGGTGCGTTTCGACACCGGTCCCGAACGCCCGCACGTCCGCCTGAAGTTGAAGTTCCCCGAGTACGTGGTCATGCATCGGATGCTCACCGGGCTGACCTCCGCGCGGGTCTGGGAGATCGTCGCCGTGGCGGACGCCGCGCGTCGGGGCCTGAGCAGCGGGGCGGCGGCGCGGCGGCTGCGCCTGGGTCCCGACACGGTCGACACGCTGTTCAATCGCGGCCCCGACCCGGTCGCCAGTGTGCGAGGCGACCTGCCCGAGGAGTTCTGGCCGTGGTACGACGCCTGCGTCGAGGAGTTCCGCAACGCCGCCGACCGACTGGTGGAGCGGTACGAGTCGCTCGTCCGCCAGGCCCGGAGCGAATCCGCCGGCGAAGGCGACCGTGCGTTCGCCGAGGCCGTCAAACGGCTGTCGGCGGAGCACGACCTGCACAGTGGCCCGATGTTCGCCATGCACCGCGGACGCTCCGAAGCGTACGCGTCGATCTGGGTCCAACTACAACCGGTCGGACCGGGCGACAGCCCCAACCTGACATCCTCGGACCCCACAGCCGGAGATCAAGCAAGCTGACCGCGCGAAACCCGGGGAACACCAGCTCGTAGCTGGGCCACCCGGCGTCCAGCGCTTTGGGCAATAGGTCGTCGAAGTAGTCCCGGATCTCCTCGATCTCCGGCTGCGAGAAGATGTCGATTCGGAAGAGGTGGCCCCTGTCGTTGTACCGGCGGATCTGCGCACCGGCGAGCCGGTCGGCAGGTCGTGCGATATCTTCTGGACATGGTGAAGACATCAGTTGACGTAGATCGGGATATTGCTGATCGGGCAGCAGAGATTCTCGGCACCACGACGTTGCGCGACACCATCGATGCGTCGCTGCGAGAGGTCGTCAACGCGCGGCGCCGGCTGGAACTCGTGGCGCTTCTCGGCGAGGAGGGCCGGTTCGACTTCGATGCGGCCGAGCGGGCCTGGGGCGGTGACCGCTAGGTGGCACGGGCCACCCTGCTGGCCGATACGAGCGTCTTCGCCCGACTGTCGAAGCCGGCGGTCGCCCCTGCGGTGGCGCCGCTGATCGCCGAGGGTCACGTGGCGGTGTGCGCGCCGGTGGTCTTCGAACTCGGTTTCACTGCCCGGAACGCTGTGGACCACGAAGCGCTCATGAGTCGGCTGGACGCGTTCGAGTCGGTGCCGGTGACCGATGGCGACCATCGTCGAGCGATCGACGTCCAAGGCCGGCTCGCCGAGCGGGGCTTCCTGCCACCGCATTGGCCCTAACGTCCGCCACCTGCCGGCCGACCTTCCTGCCGGCGTCAGGTTCGGTAGCAGCGAGATTGAGGTACCCGCAGTGTCGGGGTAGCTCGGGGTGGGATCGCCCGCCCGTAGGCTCGGGCCATGACCATTGTCACCGCCGACCTGAAGGCCACTACTGGCGCCGAGTACAGCGTGGAGCTGCGGGCCGGGGCGCATGTGTGGCATGCCGACGAGCCCACCGACCTCGGGGGCGGCGACACCGGCCCGAACCCGTACGAGATCCTGCTGTCGTCGGTGGCGGCCTGCACGTGCATCACCGTGTCGATGTACTGCCGCCGCAAGGGGTGGCAACTCCATTCGATATCGGCCCGCTACGAGCACGACCGGGTCCACGCCAGGGACTGCGGCGACTGCGAGGCCGACGCCTCGGGCTACATCGACCGGATCCGCAGCCAGATCTTCATCGAGGGCGACTTCGACGACGAGCAGCGGGCCCGCCTCACTGACATCGCCCGACGCTGTCCCGTGCACAGGACTCTCGAACGGCGAGTGTCGTTCACAACCGAAGCGATCTTCGCCGGCTGAAAGCGCCTGCCTGCCGCCCAGCAGGCATGAGGCGCCGACCGCTCGGTGAGTGCCCCGGCCGGGAACGGGTCGACATGAGGATGTTCAGTCCCGAAGGCCATCCACGAGTTGAGTCAGACCCATCCCCGACCGGGAACCCTCTCAGTCTGACCGCGTAGGAGGATCCCCGCAAGAGGTGCGGGGTGTGGCTCGGCCGGCGGGTTACGGGTTGGGGGTGTGGCTCGGCGGGCGGCCGGTTGGCGTGGGCGGCGCCCCGGGGTCCAGCGCCCCCCGGTCCGGCGGGCGGCTCTCCCGGTGGCGGGCGAGGAGGCTGTTGAGGGCGGCGCCGACCAGCAGGCCCATCGACAGCAGGTAGAGCCAGAACAGCAGGATCAGCGCTCCACCCAGCACACCGAACACTGTGTTCATGCCGCCGGAAGCCACGCCGAGGTAGACGCGGAAGCCCGTCGACGCGACGAGCCACCAGACGGTCGCCACCACCGCGCCGGGCAATTCCCGGCGCCAGGATGTCGGCCGACGGGGTGCGAAGCGATAGATGGATGCGGTCCAGGCCACGACGACCAAGAATGTCGCCGGCCAGCGGAGCCACACCCAGGCGGTGGCGAACCCTCCGCCCCTGCCGAGACGCTCGGCGACCTCGTCGCCGCCGCCCAGCAGCGGTCCGATCACCACCATGGCCGTCATCAGCGCGAACACGACCACCGTCACGACCGTGATCGAGAAGCCCACCACCCGGGTGGACAGCCAGCGCCGCCGGTGCTCGTCGTCATAGACCACATCGAGGGCCCGCACGACCGCGACGAAGCCACGGGATGCGGTGTACAGCGTGAGAATGGCGCCCACGGTCGCCGCCCCGGCGTTCGACCCGGCGAACAGATCGGCGACGGTGCGGTGCAGCGTGCTGTCGGCTCCGAAGGTGGTGGTGATCCAGTCCAGGAGCCATGTCCGGATGTCGGCGGCGGCCCCCGCGCCGATGATGACGTCGAGCGAGCCGAGGGCTGCGGTGAACGCAATGACCGCCGGGAACAGCCCCAGCAATGCGAAGAACGCGATCTCGGCTGACAGGCCGCTCAGCCGCACCCGTAACCAGTGGCGGCGGAACTCCTCGGCCAGCCCGAGGGCCCCGCGCCAGAGCGTGCGCAACCGGGAGAAATCGGGCCGGTCCATGCCCTGTCGATCCTACGGCCCGCCGGCCGGGGCTCAGCGGTGCGTGATGAACGTCAGCCCGTCGCCCACCGGCAGGAGCGACACCAGCACACGGCGGTCGGCGATCACGTGGGCGTTGAAGGCACGGAGGGCGTTCGTGGTGGGGTCGTCGCGCTCGGGGTTGGCCACGTGGCCGTCCCAGAGCACGTTGTCCACGAGGATCACCCCCCGGGGCGACAGCCGCGACACCAACTCCTCGTAGTAGTTGACGTAGTTCTCCTTGTCGGCGTCGATGAAGGCGAAGTCCACCGAGGGCTCGGGCGGCAGGGCCACCAGCGTCTCCAGGGCCGGGCCGATGCGCAGATCGATGCGGGCGGCCACGCCGGCACGCTCCCAGTGGTCGCGGGCGATGGCCGTCCACTCCTCGGAGACGTCACAGCAAAGCAGCCGTCCGCTCGCCGGCAGGGCCTTCGCCACCGCCAGCGCCGAATAGCCGGTGAACGTGCCGACCTCCACCGCGAAGCGCGGCTGCAGCAGACCGACCAGCAGCGTCATGAACGACCCCTGCACGGCGCCGATCTGCATCCGCCGGACATCGCCGAGGGGCTCGGTGGCGGCGACGAGGTCCCGCTGCACATCGTCGGGAGCGGTCGAATGGGCGTCCATGTACGCAAGCACGGCATCGCTGAGACTGGTGATCTGCGAACTCATCGCATCCGATCCTAGGAGAGTGCCGGTTCGTCCGGTCACCGTGGGGTCGGGAGTTGGGGCGGCCTTTCCGGCGACGAGCCGGGGCGGCGACCGATTGCGGATCGGCCGCCGTTGACCAATGTGAGCGGGCGAGGGGAATCGAACCCCCGTCATCAGCTTGGAAGGCTGAGGTTCTGCCGCTGAACTACGCCCGCCGGGTGCAGAACAGGGTAGCGACGCGGCCGGCACCCGAGTGCCCGTCGGTAACACCCCGGTGTGGCCGCGGCGCGCGCGGCATCGATCCGGTGGCGGCATCCCGGTGCAGCAGCGGCGCGTCGGCGTCGACGATGCCCAACCGGAAAACCGACCTCACCGGTAGCCTTTTTGGCGTGGAGAGCACTCTGGCGCCGGCCACTAACGGCAAGGTCCTCATCTCGGTTCGCATCGAGGAGGACGAGGTGGGTCGGGCCATGGACGCTACCTACCGTCGCATCGCCCGGCAGGTGAACCTGCCGGGGTTCCGTCCCGGCAAAGCGCCCCGCAAGGTCCTCGAGGCGCGCCTGGGGGCCGGCTACATCCGCGCCGAAGCCCTCCAGGACGCCCTCGGGGACTACTACCAGCAGGCCGTCGTCCGCCACGACGTGGACGTGATCGCCATGCCCGAGATCGACATAATCACAGGTCAAACAGAAGGGCCGGTGGCGTTCGAGGCCATGGTGGAGGTACGCCCCACCGTCGACGTGAACGGCTACGACGCCCTGGGCGTGGAGGTGCCCAGCCCGCTGCCCACCGACGACGAGATCAACACCCAGATCGACGCCATGCGGGCACAGTTCGCCGACCTCGAAACGGTCGGCCGGCCCGCCATCGACACCGACCACGTGACCATCGACGTGCACGGCAGCCACGACGGCACCGAGGTGGAGGGGCTCAGCGTGTCCGACTACGCCTACGAGGTGGGCTCCGGCGCGGTCGTGCCCGAGATCGACGAGAACCTGCGCGGCGCCACCGCCGGCGACATCCTGGAGTTCAACGCCGAACATCCCGATCCCGACACCGAAGGCGTGCTGCGCTTTCGCATCCTCGTCAAGGAGGTGCAGGCCCGGCGCCTGCCCGACCTCGACGACGACCTGGTACGGTCGGTCAGTGAGTTCGACACGGTCGCCGAACTGCGCGACGACATCGTGGAGCGCCTCGGCAACGCCAAACGGATGCAGGTGCGGATGGCGCTACGCGAGAAAATCTCCGAAGCCCTCGCCGGGCTGGTCGTCGCCGAAGTCCCCGACGCTCTCATCGTGGCCGAAACGAACCGCCGCCTCAACGACCTCCACCAGGCGTTGCAGCGCCAGAACGGCGACCTGGGGCAATACCTGGAGGCCATCGGCCAGACAGAGGAACAATTGCGCGAGCAGATGCGCGAACCCGCCGAGCAGAACGTGCGCCTCGACCTGGGGCTGCGGGCGGTGGCCGACGCCCAGAACCTGGAGGTCGACGACGCCGACCTGGCCGCCGACGCCGGGCGGACAGCCGAACGGATGGACCTCGACCCCGCCGAGGTGCGCAGCCTCCTCGACAGCAGCGGCGGCTGGTCGACCCTGCGCGCCGAGCGCCGCAAGGAGATGGCCTTCGACTGGCTGATGGACCACGTCACGGTGACCGACCCCGACGGCGCCCCCATCGCCGCCGAACTGCTGGCGGCACCCGAGCCGACCCCCGACTCCGACCCGGACTTCGACGGCGACTTCGACCCGGACTTCGACGACGACTTCGACGACGACTTCGATCCGGATCCCGACGCCGGAGCAGGCCCCGCGTCCGCCGGCGCCGACACCGCCGGCGATGTACCGCAGGAGACCACCGAACCCCTATCCTCGACAGCAGACGCCGACCCGCCATCGACGCCGGGCACCGAGGCATCGCCAGTTCCAGGAGTCCGTCCGTGATTGCACCCCGTAACTATCTGGTTCCCACCGTCGTGGAGCAGACCTCCCGAGGCGAGCGAGCATTCGACCTCTTCTCCCGCCTGCTGAAGGAGCACATCGTCTTCCTCGGCACGCCCATCGACGACACCGTCGCCAACCTCACCTGCGCCCAGCTGCTGCACCTCGAGTCGGAGAACCCCGACAAGGACATCAGCCTCTACATCAACTCGCCCGGCGGCGACATCAACGCCCTGTTCGCCATCTACGACACGCTGCAGTACATCCGCCCCGACGTGACCACCATCTGCTTCGGTCAGGCCGCCTCGGCGGCGGCGGTGCTGCTGGCCGCCGGCACGCCCGGCAAGCGCCTCGCCCTGCCCCACTCCCGCATCCTCATCCACCAGCCCTACGCCGGGGCGCACGGCCAGGTCTCCGACATCGAGATCGCCAGCCGGGAGATCCAGCGCCTCAAGGTGCAGTTGGAGGAGGTGCTGGCCCAACACACCGGCCAGGCCGTCGAGAGGATCCAGAGCGACACCGACCGGGACTTCGTGATGACCGCAGCCGAAGCCAAGGAATATGGGATAATCGACGAGATCATCGAGTCTCGGGGACTCACGACGGGCGCCGATGACACACCTCGCATCAGCGCGGTGAGCTAGTCGGGGCGTCGCACAGGGACCGGATTGAGCAGGAGCGGGAGCAGGATCGTTGGCCAAACTGGGTGAGGGCGAACTCCTCAAGTGCTCCTTCTGTGGCAAGACCCAGAAGCAGGTCAAGAAGCTCATCGCCGGCCCCGGCGTGTACATCTGCGACGAGTGCATCGATCTCTGCAACGAGATCATCCGTGAGGAGTTCGAAGCCCCCGAGGTGAACATCGGCGACCTCCCCAAGCCGGCGGAGATCTGCGAGTTCCTCAACGACTACATCATCGGCCAGGAACGGGCCAAGAAGATCCTCTCCGTCGCGGTCTACAACCACTACAAGCGCCTCCAGCTCGGTTCCGGCAGCGGCGACGACGAGGTGGAGCTGGCCAAGTCCAACGTCCTGCTCATCGGCCCCACCGGCTGCGGCAAGACCCTCATGGCCCAGACCTTGGCCCGCATGCTGAACGTGCCGTTCGCCATCGCCGACGCCACGGTCCTCACCGAGGCCGGCTACGTGGGCGAGGACGTCGAGAACATCCTGCTGAAGCTCATCCAGGCCGCCGACTACGAGGTCAAGCGGGCCGAGACCGGCATCATCTACATCGACGAGATCGACAAGATCGCCCGCAAGAGCGAGAACCCGTCCATCACCCGGGACGTCTCCGGCGAGGGCGTGCAGCAGGCGCTGCTGAAGATCCTGGAGGGCACCACCGCCTCGGTGCCGCCCCAGGGCGGGCGCAAGCACCCCCACCAGGAACTCATCCAGATCGACACCACCAACATCCTGTTCATCTGCGGCGGGGCCTTCGCCGGGCTGGACACAGTCATCGAGAGCCGGATCGGGCGCAAGGGCGTGGGTTTCGGCGCCGACGTGCGTCCCATCGAGGAGAAGGATCTCGGCGAGCTGTACAGCAAGGTGCAGCCCGAGGATCTGCTGCGCTTCGGCATGATCCCCGAGTTGGTGGGCCGCCTGCCCGTGATGGGTGCCGTGTCCAACCTGGAGCAGGACGCCCTGGTGCGCATCCTCGTCGAGCCTCGCAACGCTTTGACCAGGCAGTACTCCCGCTACTTCGAGTTCGAGAACGTGGAGTTGGAGTTCACCAGCGACGCCCTGCATGCCGTGGCCGAGGTGGCCATGGCGCGCGGCACCGGCGCGCGGGGCCTGCGGGCCGTGCTGGAGGAGGTGCTCCTGAACCTCATGTACGAACTTCCGGGGCGCACGGACGTGGAGCGATGCGTGATCGATGCGGCCACGGTGCGGGCCAAGGCCAACCCCACGCTGGTGCCCCGCCTGATGCCGGCCGAGGCGTCCCGGCGCGCCGCCTCCTGAGCCGGCGGTCGCTAGAGTCCGGCCCAGTCCTTTCCGTAACCGACGATGCACCACGACGCTGTGGTGCGGCTGGATAGCTGCGACCTGTACCGATGAAGCTGCATGAGGCCGTCGCGTGGCTGGACCGCCACGTCAACCTGGAGGCGACCGCCGGGGTGGTGCACGGCCTGTCGCTCGAGAGGATGCGCTCGCTGGCGGCTGCACTGGGCGACCCGCAGCGGGACTTCCCGGCCGTGCACATCACCGGCACCAACGGCAAGGGCTCCACGGCGCACCTGCTGAGCCGGCTGTTCGGGGCTCAGGGCCTCTACGTCGGCACCTACACCAGCCCGCACGTGAACAGCCTGCACGAGCGGATCTGCCTGGCCGGCCGGCCGCTGGACGACGACACGCTGGCCGAACTGCTGGGCGACGTGCGGCTGGTCACCGAGGCCACGGGGATCGTGCCCTCGTGGTTCGAGATCATGACCGGCGCCGCGCTGCGCTGCTTCGCCGACGCGGCGGTGGACGTGGCCGTGGTGGAGGTCGGCAAGCTGGGCCGCTACGACGCCACCAACGTGGTCGACGCCGAGGTGGCCGTCGTGACCAACGTGGGCGAGGACCACACCGACGGTGGGCCGGGATGGCGAGGGGCCGTGGCCTGGGAAAAGGCCGGCATCGTGAAGCCGGGCGCCCGGTTGGTGCTCGGCGAGACCGATCCCGAACTGCGGGACGTGTTCTGCGAGGCCGGGCCTTCACGGACGCTGGTGCGGGGCGAGGACTTCGACTGCGCTCGCAACGACCTGGCCGTGGGCGGCCGGATGCTGGACCTGGCCGGCGAGGGTCGCTACGAGGACGTGTTCCTGTTGCTGCACGGGCGGCACCAGGGCGACAACGCGGCGGTGGCCGTGGCCGCAGCGGAGGCCTTTTTCGACGCACCCCTGCCCGCCGACGTGGTGACCGAGGCGTTCGCCGACGCCGAACTGGCGGGGCGCCTGGAGATCATCGGTCGGTCGCCGCTGGTCGTGATCGACGGTGCGCACAATCCCGACGGCGCCGCCGCCGCCTGCCTTGCCCTGCAGGAGGACTTCGCCGGGGCGAAGCGCACGTTCATGGTGATGGGGATGATGCGCGAGCGCGACCCGCGGCGCATGTTCGACGAGATCGGTGCCGGTGACTGTGAGCTGCTGGTGACCACCACGGCGCCCTCGCCGCGGGGCATCCCGGCCGCTGACCTGGCCCGAGCCGCCGCCGAGGCCGGCATCGCGTGCGAGGCCGTTGACGATCCCGCCGCCGCCGTGCAGCGGGCAACCGCCCTGGCAGGCGACGGCGACCTGGTGTTCGTGTCCGGTTCGCTGTACGTGGTCGGCGCCGCCCGGGCCGCCCGCACGACCGAGCCCACCACCGCCGTCTGGACCCCCTGACCAACCGCCGCCCAGCGATCCGGCAGGTAGCCTGATCGGGGTGGTGTTCAGCCTGCGGGATGCGGGCGCCGATGGATGACTCGAAGCGAATCGGAGCGGGATTGATGGGTGCAACGCTGGTTCTGTGCAAGCCCGACGCCGTGGAGCGCGGGCTCGTGGGCGAGATCGTGACGCGCTTCGAGCGCAAGGGTCTGCGCATCGTCGCCGCCCGGCTGCTGCGCATCGACGCCGACCTGGCCGCCCGCCACTACGCCGAGCATGTCGAGAAGCCCTTCTACCCCGAACTGGCGGACTTCATCGGTCGGTCGCCCACCCTGGCCCTCGTACTGGAGGGACCCGATGACACCTATGCCATCGTGCGCACCCTGATGGGGCCGACCAACCCTGCCACCGCCCCGCCCGGCACGATCCGTGGCGATCTCGGCCTGGAGGTCACGGAGAACCTGGTGCACGGCAGCGACAGCGAAGCCTCCGCCGCCCGCGAGATCGGCATCTTCTTTCCCGATCTGGACTTGTGAACGCCGTGTCGCTGCAGGCCCCGCGGGGCACCCGCGACATCCTGGCACCCGACTCGGCGAGGCTTCGCGCCCTCATCGACGCCTTCGCGGCCGAGGCCGAAGTGGCGGGCTACGGGCAGGTCGTCTCGCCCCTGTTCGAGCAGATCGAGGTATTCCGGCGGGTGGGCGAGGACACCGACATCGTCTCCAAGGAGATGTACGACTTCCGTGACCCCGGCGGCCGGCACCTGGCGCTGCGCCCCGAGCTGACCGCCTCCCTGGCCCGGGCCTTCGTCCAGCACCGCCCGCCGGTGCCGTGGAAGGCGTGGTACGAGGGGCCGCAGTTCCGCTACGAGAAACCGCAGGCGGGTCGCTTCCGCCAGTTCACCCAGGTGGGCGCCGAGCTGTTCGGCAGCGACGACCCGCAGGCCGACGTGGAGGTCATCGCCCTGGCCTGGCGCTTCTGCGGCGCCCTGGGCCTGCGGCGGGTGCGCCTGGCCGTCAACTCTCTCGGCGACCGGGCCGACCGGGAGGCCTACCTGCAAGCGCTGGCCGACTATTTCGGCGGGCGGACCGACGAGCTGTCGGCGCAGGGTCGGGCGACCCTGGCCCGCAACCCGCTGCGCCTGCTGGACTCCAAGCGCCCCGAGGACCGCGCCGTGGTGGCCGAAGCGCCCCGCATCGACGACTACTGGAGCGCCGACGCCGCCGACCACTTCGCAGCTGCGCTGGCCGGGTTGGCGGCGCTGGACATTCCCGCCGAGCGCAACGCGCTGCTGGTGCGTGGCCTGGACTACTACCGGCGCACCGCCTTCGAGCTGGCCTCCGACGCCCTCGACGGCGCCCAGGACGCGGTGGGCGGCGGCGGCCGCTACGACGGCCTCGTGGCCGATCTGGGCGGCCCGGAGACCCCGGGCGTGGGCTTCGCGCTGGGCGTGGACCGGCTGCTGCTGGCCTGCGACGCCGAGGGCGTGTTCCCGGCACCGCCGGCGATGGCCGACGTGTACGTGGTGGACGTGACCGGTGGCGCCGAGGCCACCCTGCTGGCCGAGGAGCTGCGCCGGGCGGGCCTGCGGGCCGAGCGGGCCTTCGGGGGGCGGTCCATGAAGGCACAGATGAAGGCCGCCGACCGTTCCGGCGCCCGCTGGGCGCTGCTGGTGGGGTCCGACGAGCTGGCCGACGGCACCGTCACGCTGCGTGATCTGCGCGGCCCGCGGGCAGCCGACGCCGGCGCCGCCGCCGGTGTGGGTGGCGGTGGAGCTTCGAACCAGACGCAGGTCCCCCGCACGGCCGTGGTCGCCGAGATGGTCCGCTTGACAGCGGAGGACAACCGGGAGAGTGCCGAGTGATGTCTAACAACGCGCCATTCGTCATTCCGGCGGAGAGCCTGTCCCGGACTCGATCCGGGGCCGGAATCCACTGTCCAGCGGCTCCGACTGCGACCGCCTTCGAGTATGCAGCACACTTCTCGGAGAGGAGCACACGATGAGCGAGCCGCGAGGGATGCGTACCCGCTATTGCGGTGAACTCGGCGAGGCTGATGTCGATGCCGACGTCGTGATCTGCGGCTGGGTGGACCGCCGCCGCACCCACGGCGAGCACCTCGCCTTCCTCGACGTGCGCGACCACACCGGCGTCGTGCAGTGCGTGGTGGACGAGCGCATCCACGCCCGCAACGAGTACGTGGTGCGGATCAGCGGCGTGGTGCGGTTGCGCCCCGAGGGCACCGCCAACCCCTCCCTGGCCACCGGCGAGGTGGAGATCGGCGAGTGCACGGTGGAGGTCCTCAAGCGGGCCGAACCGCTGCCCGTCCCGCTGCACGGCGACGTGGACGAGAACCTGCGGCTCCGCTACCGCTACCTCGACCTGCGCCGGGAGCGCATGCAGCACAACCTCCGCATCCGTGCCCGGGTGAACGCCGCCATACGCCAGGCCATGGACGCCCAGGGCTTCGTCGAGGTCGAGACCCCCATGCTCGTGGCCTCCACCCCCGAGGGGGCGCGCGACTTCGTGGTGCCGTCCCGGCTGCATCCGGGCAACTTCTACGCCCTGCCGCAGAGCCCGCAGATGTTCAAGCAGCTCTGCATGGTCGGCGGCCTCGACCGCTACTACCAGATCGCCCGCTGCCTGCGCGACGAGGACCTGCGCGCGGACCGGCAGTTCGAGTTCATGCAACTCGACGCCGAGGCCGCCTTCGTGGGCGCCGACGAGGTCATCGACTTCATCACCACGGCCGTGAGCCACACCGTCGAGCAGTTGACGGGCTCGCCGCTGGAGGCCGTGCCGATCATGACCTGGGACGAGGCCATGGAGCGCTACGGCAGCGACAAGCCCGACATCCGCTTCGGCATGGAGCTGACCGAGTGCAGCGACCTGTTCGCCGACACGCAGGCCCGGGTGTTCCAGGTGCCGTGCGTGAAGGGCATCACGGTGACGGGCGCGTCGGAGAGCATGGGCCGCAACCGCATCGATGAACTGACCGCCATGTGCAAGCGCTGGGGCGCCAGAGGTCTGGCCTGGTTCCGGGTTGGCGGCGCCGCCGACGGCGAGGACGACGGTGGCGATAGTGGCCCGACCCTCGACGGGGCTCTCACCAAGTTCCTCTCGGCGACCGAGCAGGCGGCGCTGCTGCAACGCCTCGAGGCCGCCCCCGGCGACATGATCATGCTCATTGCCGACGAGCGGCGGCTGGTCAACCGGGTGCTCGGCCTGCTGCGCGTCGAGTTGGGGCGTCCGCCGGTGAGCGAGGGCGGCCTGGCGCCGCTGTGGGTGGTGGACTTCCCTATGTTCGAGGACATCGACGAGGCCGGGAACCCTCAGGCGGCCCACCACCCGTTCACCATGCCGCACCCCGAGGACCTGGACTACCTGGTGCGCGGCGGCGGGCAGTCGTTGCTGAAGGTCCGCTCGCAGGCCTACGACCTGGTGATCAACGGCTGGGAGCTCGGCTCGGGCAGCGTGCGGATCCACGACGCCGCCATCCAGCGGCAGGTCTTCGCCACCCTCGGGATCGACGACGACGTTGCCGAGCGCCGCTTCGGTTTCCTGCTCGACGCCTTCGCCTACGGGGCGCCGCCCCACGCCGGGTTCGCCTTCGGCGTCGACCGCCTGACGGCGCTGCTGGCGGGTGAGGAGAACATCCGCGAGGTCATCGCCTTCCCCAAGACGCAGTCCGGCGCCGACCCACTCACCGGCGCCCCCGGCCCGATCGAGCCCCTCCATCTCACCGAACTAGGCCTACGCCTGCGCCCCTCCTAGGTGGCTACTGAGTAGTGCTGCGTACGACCTATCCCGTCAATCCGGCGGAGAGCCTGCCCCGGCCATGATCCGGGGCCGGAACCCGCTTCCGAGCGGACCGGCCTGCGCCGCGGGTGAATTCTGGGCAGACTCCGGGGTGATGGCCGACAACCTTTTTGCCGAGCGGGCCGGGCGCCACCTGGAGCGCCGCCAACCCTTGGCGGCCCGGCTGCGGCCCCGGACGCTGGACGGCATCGTCGGCCAGGACCACCTGCTGGGCCCCGACGCCCCGCTGCGGCTCCTCATCGAGGCCGACCGGGTGTCGTCGCTGCTGCTGTGGGGGCCGGCGGGCACCGGCAAGACCACCCTGGCCGAGGTCATCGCCGCCACCACGGCCAAGGTGTTCGTGGCCCGCAGCGCGGTGTCGGCGACTGTCAAGGACGTGCGCGCCGAACTGGCGGCCGCAGAGCAGCGCCTCGGTGAGCAGGGCCAGGGCACCATCCTGTTCCTCGACGAGGTGCACCGTTTCAACAAGGCCCAGCAGGACGCCCTGCTGCCGGCGGTGGAGTCGGGGCTGATCGTGCTGGTGGGGGCTACCACCGAGAACCCCTACTTCGAGGTGAACCCACCGCTGCTGTCCCGCTCGGCGCTGTTCCGGCTGCACCCCCTCGACGACGACGCCCTGGGGGTTCTGCTGCAACGGGGCCTGAAGGCTACCGGTGCCACCGCCGAGCCCGACGCCCTCGAGCACCTCGTTGCCCGGGCGGGCGGCGACGGGCGGGCCGTGCTGGGCGCTTTGGACGTGGCGGTCACGCTCGCCGGCGAACGGGGCGAACCACCCGAGGTGCGCCTCGCCGACGCCGAGGCCGCAGTGGATGCCGCCGCCCTGGGCTACGGCATCGACGACCACTACGACGTGGCCAGCGCCTTCATCAAGAGCATCCGGGGATCCGATCCCGATGCCGGGCTCTACTGGCTGGCCCGGATGCTGGAGGCCGGCGAGGACCCACGCTTCGTGGCCCGGCGGCTGGTGATCCTCGCATCGGAGGACGTGGGGATGGCCGACCCGCAGGGCGTGCTCGTGGCCGACGCCGCCGCCCGGGCGGTGGAGTTCGTGGGGCTGCCCGAGGCCGCCCTGAACCTGGCGCACGCGGTGGTGTATCTGGCCACGGCCCCCAAGTCCAACCGGGTCACAGTGGCGCTGAGCCGGGCTCGCGCCGACGTCCGCGCCCGCCGGGGCGAGGTGCCGCCGCATCTGCGCGACGCCCACTACGCCGGGGCCTCTGGGCTGGGCCATGGGGAGGGGTACGAGTATCCTCATGACGATCCTCGAGGGTGGCGTCCCCAGCAGTACCGCCCCGACGAGGTGCGCAACAACGTGTACTACGAGCCCTCAGCCCACGGCACCGAGCAACAGACCTACGACCGCTGGCGCCGCACCCGCGAGGCAGACCCGCCGCCGTCTGGCTCCTGAAGGGGCTCTCCGGGGTTACGAACTGCTGATCGAATTGACGGCCGCGTTCACAACCCGCCGAGCGATCCCACTCGGTAGGAATGGCCTGATCTCGCCGTCGGGGAGCCTTGCGATCCACCTGTCCGCCTTGGGCAGAGAGAGGGTGAACTCCGCGACACCAGGGGATTGCGAGTCGTCCCTTGTCCATTTCCGGTAGCCGGACGGATCCGGGATCGACCAGAAGATGGACGGGCCGGGTCCGATCTCACCTCCCTGGCGTATCTCGTGGCTGCGGAATCCGGTCCAGGCCAGGTAGCGGCTGGTCCCTGCACCAGGGATATCGAGTTCGAGGCGGCACAACCAGGAGTTGCCCTCAGGATTGTCCAGAGACAGCGCGACGAAGTCGTCAACTTCAAGTCTGTCGTCGTACCAGTGCGTGACAACCTGCCCCGTCTCACCCACGGCCGCTTTGAGGGAATCGTCCACGAGCGTGAAGAGCAGCCGGACCGCGTCATTCCAAATCGCGGCCTGTCGCGCCTGCTCCGTGCGCAGTCTCTCCCGAGCTAGGTCGTAGTCCTGCTGGGCTGCCGCGGTGCGTTCGAGATGTCGCAGGGCATCTTCCGCCCGCGCCAGGATCAACTCTGCGATCAGCCCGAGATCCCCCCCGAGATCGGATTCGGCCAGAGCCTCGTAGTACCTCGAACGGTCCTTGCGCCGGATGATGATGACGGGCAGACCGGCTCGGATCAGCTCGAGGTTCATCACAGCCCGCGAGGTTCGGCCGTTGCCGTCGATGAACGGGTGGATGTGGGTGAGCCACGTGTGCAGCACGATTGCCCGAAGCAGGGCGGGCGCCCCGGCGTTCTCGCTAGACCAGCGTTCCCAGTCCTCCATAGCGGACATGACCTCTTGCCACGAACCAGCAGGAACGTGGGGTGAGCCTGCTATCAGGACGGGCTCGGATCGGACGAGGCCCGCTGCCCGAGCACCACCGAGGATCAGAGCGTGCAGTTCCTTCACCTGCCCGACGTCCGTCGGAGCCTTGTCCCGAGCGAGTTCGACCATGTGCTGCAAGGCTTTCGAAAGGTTGACGGCGGCCTTCGAGTAGGCCGGGTCGTGTCCCGTGATCGGGATGCCTCGCTCCACCGCGAGTTGGGTCTCGTGGACGCTGAGGGTGCTGCCTTCGATCGCGTTCGACTCGGCGATCTGCTCGAAGCGCTTGTCGCCGAAGTAGGCCTGCAGGGTTTGCTTGCTCAGGCGTCCTTCGTCTCGCAGTAGGTTCGCACGCTGCTGAAGCTCCTCGACCTTCGAGACGACCCACCGGCCGGTTTCCTCGATGCTGTACAGGCTGCCGGTCAGGTAGATGCTCATGCGGCGCCCCTCCCGTGCCGGACCAGCCGGGACCGTCGACTAGGTGTGCATGCTGGGGACGTTGTCCCCGAGGGTTGAGGCTGGTGTTTTCCAGCCGAGCGCTCCGTGGGTTCGGTGGCAATTGTAGTAGTGGAGGAAGCCCTGGTAGGCGTTGGCGCGTTCGGTTTCGCTGGTCCAGGGGCGGATGTAGGCCCATTCCTCGAGGAGGATGCGGTGGAAGCGTTCGACTTTGCCGTTGGTCTGGGGCCGGTAGGGGCGGGTCTTCTTGACCTTCGTTGCGGTGCGTTTGCAGGCTTTGTGCCAGTCTTTGGACCGGTAGCAGCCGCCGTTGTCGGTAATGACGCGTTCGCAGGTCACGCCCCAGGTGGCGAACCAGGCGTGGGCGCGCAACCAGAACTCTGCGGCGGTTGGGCCACACTCGTCGTCGAGGTGCTCGCTGTAGACCAGGCGGCTGCGGTCGTCGAGGGCGGTGTGCAGGTAGCGGTAGCCGGCCTTGGCGCCCGGCGTGGGGGCGTTGCCGCGTCCGTGGACCCTCCAGCCGCCGCCGGGAGGGATGGCGGGCAGCTTCTTGATGTCCACATGGATGAGTTCACCAGGCCTTTCGCGCTGATAGCGCACCGGCGCCGGTTTGGTGGCGCGGTCGCCGCGGTCGAGGCGCCCCAGGCCGGCGTCGGCGAGGATCTTCTGCGCCGTGGACGGCGCCACGCCGACCCTGTGGGCGATCCAGCCGGCGCCGCGGCGCCGACAGCGACGCAGGCGGATCACCTCGGCGCGCACCTCCGGCGGTGTACGCCCCGGGCTGCGGCGCGGCCGGCTGGAGCGGTCCAACAGACCGTCGGGTCCTTCCGCGAGGTAGCGGTCGCGCCACTTGCGCACCGTCTTGGGGTCCACCTGGAACCGCTCCGCGGTCGCCGCGACACCCCAGCCCTCCACAATCAGCACATCAACCATCCGCCGCCGCATCGCCGGCGTCAGCTTCGCGTTCAGATGCTGGGTCCTAATCTGTGCCATGAGCCCTCCTTGCGGGGTGTGAGCTGGTTACTTGCCCACAGCATCGCCGGAGGGCTCACCTCAACGGTGAACCCTCAATCCCATCCACCCAGGGACAACCTCCCCGGTTGTCACAACTAGGGGCTTGACGTCCCGGCGAATCGCCCTCTCACACTACCGGCGCGCCCATCCCGCACAGGCGATGCGCCTCACCGGGTCGTGGTGTGTCACGACCGAGTCCGCCGCCGTACGCGCCCGCCCGCTGGGCGACGACTTCCGGGCCGGCGCTAGACGCGGTCGAGCGGGATGAGGTCGAGTCGCACGCCGAGCGCGGCAGCTTGGGCGCGATTCGCGACACCGAGCTTCGAGAGGATGTGCTCGACATGGGTGGCTGCGGTCCGCGACGCTATGAACAGATCGGCCGCGATCTCTGCGTTTGACTTGCCGCGTGCGATGAGTTCCAGGACCTCGCATTCCCGGGACGTGAGAGCGGATCTGGCACCGAACTCCTCGGCTGACCCGATCAGGTTGTTCAGTGTTGGCGCAATGAGACATAGTCCTTCGTGAGTCAGTTCAGTGATATCGGTGGCTGACTCTGTGGAAATGTGGATGCCCCCGAATGCGTCGGGTTCTGCTGTCGGCAGCGGAATGGATACACCGCCGCCGAACCCGAGTGGCACGACGTACTCCCGTACGGTCTCGGGCAATGGGTCGAGTTCCCAGGTCTCTTCGAGCCGGGTTCCTCGCGCGGACGGCCGGAGGCCGCGCCATTCGTTGAGGAATGCCTTGCAGCCGAGTCGGTTGAGCACGGTGTCGGGGTAGCCCCGACTGCACACGATCTCGCTGTGCCCGCGGGAGTCGGGTGCCGCGCTGATGCACAAGCCGACGAACGGAAGGACGTGGCTCATCTCGTCGACGATCGCCTCGATGCGATCCCTGCGGGGTGCGGTCGACGTCGCGATCGCGGCCACAGAACTCACGAACTGAGCAACTGCAGGCAACGATCTCACGGCGGGAACCTATCACGGCTCGTTTTGTGAGCACTAACACGTTTCTTCAACTAGCCCTGATTATTCATGAGAATGCCTGGGCGGGTGTTTTGGTGGTTTGGGCGTGCCGGTGGGGTGTGTTTTGGGGCCGGCGGGGGCTGTGTTTTGGGTTCGGCGGGCTGGTCGGGGTTGGGCTGGGTGGTGTGGGGCGTGTGGGGGCGTGCGGGGTCACCGCTCGGCGGTCAGATCTGGTCGCGGCGGGGGTGTCAGTTGTGGGCGTGGGCGGCGAGGAGGGCTCGGGCGGTGGGCCAGCGGTCGGGGAGCCGCAGGGTGGTGCGCCGTGAGGTGTGTCTGAGTTTGTGTCGTGTTTTGTGGGGTTTTTCAGGCCGCATGGTTGGGTTGTGTGGTTTGGTTGCGATTGTAGGTGATTCGTTGTTGGCGGGCTCGGATGAGTCCGTCTCGGCGGGCGGCTCGGATGGTGTCGCCGTGGCCTCGGTGTTCTTGGTCGGGGGTGACGTAGCCGATGCCGGCGTGGAGGCGGACGGTGTTGTAGTGCTCGCGGCGGATGTCGAGTTCGCGGCGTAGCACGTCGATGTCTTCGATCAGGTCGAGGTGGGGGTGTTCGGTTTTGAGGTGTCCGAACAGTGATTCGATCCAGGCTTGGTCGGTGGGGGTGTGGGGGCGGCCGTAGTGGGTGGCGAGCCAGCACAGCGCCATGAACTCCCGGGTGGATCCTGAGGTCATCTGCGGGCCGTTGTCGGACATGACCAGCAACACCGGCGCCTCGTCGGCGTCGGGGTGCCAGCGAACACTGTCGGGGTTGCGGGCGTCGATTGCCTCGTTGAGGCCTTCGACGCGCAGCGCCCGGTTGAAGACGGCTTGGACCTCGACGCTGGTCTCGTCGGCCGAGGTGATCTCCGCGATCCACTTGCGGGACACGACATCGGAGATGACCGTGGTCGCGGCCTGGGCGCCACTCCAGTGCGTCGTGTCGTAGATCCAGATCCGGTTCGGGGCTTGTTCCACCCAGTGCGGCCACGGTCGCCGCTGTGCTCGCCCCGGGCGCTTCACAGAACCGAACCGCAGGTCGCGGCGTTCAAGCACGCGGCGCACCGTCGAGGGGTCCGCCCAGAAGCGACCCAACCACGACCCCCGATGGGCGAGCTTGCGATGCGAACGATCCACCTCGGCCCACTCGTCGAACACCGCCACGATCTCCTCGGCCTCCTGCGGCGTCAGCGCGTGCAGCGCGCTGCCCCCCGGAGGCTCATCGTCGAGACCGACACCGGCGGCCACGCGGCACCGCCAGCGCTGCAGCCGGCGTTGGGACAACTCCAGGTACCGACACGCCTGCGCATCGGACCAGCCGCTTCGGACCGCGCCGTCGACGAGGCCGATCAATCCGGCTTTGGCGGCCGCGTCTACTCGCTGTGGGACCTGGCCGCTCAGCCCCATAGCTCTTTTCCCTCCGCCAACGTGAGCTTCACCGCCATCTCCGCCAGCGCTGCACGCAGCCGCTGCACCTCCGCGCGCGCCGCCTCCAACTCCACGTCGCGTTGCTTGTCCCGCCGGCCCGGGCGCGACCGCGCCAACGCATCCAACGCGCCCTGCCGAGCGACCTCGCGCAGCCTCGCCACCGTGGACCGGTCAACGCGTGCCCGCTCGGCCGCGTCACCAACGGTGCTCTCACCACGCACGAGCTGCATCCAGATCTCGTACTTCTCCTGCGGCGCCAAAACCCGCTTCTTCTTCCCGGCATGCTCAATGCTCAAAACGCCCTCCTCAGGCTCGATCCACAACCCCCACATGCTGTCTGAAACTCTTCCCAAAACACGACACGAACTCTGCCTCAACACAGCCGCGCGGAGCGCGTGATGCGTCCTGGGGTGTGCCAGAGCTGCCAGCGGAGCTTTTTGGGTGCTGCTTTGGCGAGGTCGCCGTGCAGGCGGAGCTGCTGGAACCAGGCGACCAAAGCGAGGCTGATGACCGCCAGCGCCGCCCAGGCGGCGTTGGCGTCCCAGTCCGTGAAGGGCATGCGGGCCAGTCCGGAGTCTTTGAGGCGTTTGATGGTGTCCTCGACGCGGGCGTGGCCTCTCATGGTCTTGTCGAGTTCGGCGGCGTCGCCGGCGGCGTCGGTGAGGAATCCCCAGTAGCGCCAGTTGGGGGAGTCGAACAGGGTGCGCTGCGCTCCGGGGTGCAGCGGCTCGCGTCGCACGATGAGTCGTGTGTGCTCAGGCCAGCCTGTGAGGTCGATGCTGTTGGTGAGCTCGGCGACCTGGGCGCGGCTGTTGCGCTGTTCGGCGTTCTTGGCTGCGCGCTGCCACATGTCGGGATCGGTTCTGGCGGCCGCTATGGCTGCGGTGATCGCGTCGTTGGAGCGCGCAGCCATGAAATACACGACGTTGCGGTCTCGCAGGTCTTGTGCGAGGTTCTTCGAGCAGCCCGCGGCATCGACGCGCAGCCAGATCTCGCGACGCGCCGAGGCCGCATCGTCGCCGGCCTGGTGCCCCGAAGCGACCGCGGCGGGGAGCTGCGCAATGGCGCCGTCGAGCACCTTGAGGTGATCGGAGATGTGGTTCGCGGCGGCGTTGCCGGGACGCTGAGCGATCCACAGCGGCTCCCCGTCGCCGGTCGCGCACAGCATCGGCCCGAACCCGAAGCCGCCCTTGAAATGCGCCGCGGCGCCTGCTTTGGTCTCGGTGTGCACCTCCACCAGCGTGGCGTCGATGTCGAGCACCAGCGGCGCCGCCGCAGCGGCGTCGTCGCCGTCACGGTTGCGCCACACCCGGGCGCGCACACCCGCCACCGCGGCCCACACGCCCTCGAGCTTCGACGCGTCGATGCCGCGCAGCACCCGATACAGCGTCGAGTCCGACGCGACCTCCCCGAACAGATCCCGCTGCGCGCGCAGATACTCGATGTCGCTGCACGACTCGCCGCCGCCCGCGAGCATCAGCAGCGCATGGGTCAGCACCTTGCCCCGGTCATGGACACGGGCCCGCTCGCCGCCGCGGCCCACCGCCACCGACAGCGCCGCGCCCACGCCCAGCGAGTCAGCGAAACCGCCCAGAACGAACAAACCAGCGTGAGCCGCGACCCGCCCCGCGCCTCCGGTCACCTTCAACTTCGCGACACTGTTAGCGTTCACCTCGGAGATGCCTTTCTTTTCTGTAACGAATACGTCTCACGACACACATCGTCGCAGATCAGAAGGGCTTTCCCGCGGACGCGCACACCCCCACCCACAGTCCCGGTGAATAATCAGGGCTAGTGCGGGAGGGCCCCGCCCGCCGGCGCGCACAGTCCGAAAATCGGTAGATCTGCCGATAGACGGGACTTAGCGAGCACTCTTACCATCGCCTTATGGCCAAGAGGGATGGCTCTCCCGACCTCGTGCTGACGCACGGACAGATCGTGACCGCGTGCGGCGCCCATGTCGTCGAGGCGATGGCGGTACGCGGTAATCGCATCTCAGCGGTTGGCGGCAACGACGAGATCACGTCGCTGGCCGGGCCGAGCACCGAAGTTTCCCACCTCGACGGGCGCAGCATCCTGCCCGGCATCAACGACTCGCACGTCCATCTCGGCTACTTCGGTGCCGTGCTTCCACCTCTGGCAGTGAGCGTCGGATTTCCCGCCGTTCGATCCATCGCCGAGGTGGCCGAAGCGGTTGGGGCCGCCGATCCCATCAACGGGTGGGTCAAGGGAAACGGATGGGATATCGGCTACCTCGAAGATGCCCACCCCGGGCGCCTGCCGCACCGCGAGGACCTCGATCCGGTCAGCGCCGATGTCCCGGTGGCGCTGCGCGACTTCTCCGGACACCAGATGTGGGTCAACAGCCGGGCGTTGGACCTCGCTGGAATCGACGAGAACACGTCAGATCCCGACGGCGGTGTCATCGTCCGCGACGACGAGGGACATCCAACGGGGATTCTGCAAGAGTCGGCAGCCGCCCTCATTGATCGGCTCCTACCACCCCTCACAGGCCTGCAGTTCGATCAGGCGCTGGGCTCGGTGCGGGATCTCCTGCACGCCGAGGGAATCACGTCGGTTACCGACGCGGCGCTCGGTCCAGGTGGAAACGCATTCGAGGGAGGCGCAGCTGGCGAGCGATTCCTGGAACGCCTGGCCGAGCGGGCCGGTCGAGAAAAGTTCGCTCTGCGAACGACGGTGCTGCTGGTGTTCAGCCCCCCTACGACCTCAAGTCTTTGCGACGTCGAGGAACACCTCTACGCATTCGAGCCGCCCCCTGACGCGCCGGGGTGGTTCAAGGTTGCCGGCATCAAGTTCTTCGCCGACGGGGTGCCGCCCAACAAGACCGGTTGGGTGAGCCAGCAGTATGCCGGCGGCGGTTGTGGTCGCCTGACCACCGGCGGTGAGACAGACGAGCAGAGGCTGGCGGAACTCGACGCCATGATCGAACTCGCGCACAACGCAGGTCGCCAGATCGGTGTGCACGTGACAGGCGACCGCGCCATTGATGCCACGATCCGGGCTCTCGTCAGGGCGCAGCGTCGCAACCCTCGCCCCGATCCGAGGCACTACGTGATCCACGCCGACCTCGCGAGCGTCGAATCCCTCGACCTGCTCGCGTTGCATGGCTTCGGCGCCAGCATGCAGCCGGCCATCAAGTGGACGATCGCCGATCTCATGCGGCAGATGCTCGGCCGCGAACGAGCGGACTACCAGTGGCCCATGCGAAGCGCACTCGATGCCGGGGTGCGGGTTACATCGAGTTCGGATGCGCCCATCACCTATCCGAGCTGGCGCCAGGGCGTGGCCACCGCCGTCCTTCGCGAATCCAAGGCAACCCGCGAGGTGCACGGACCACAGGAGCGGATCACGACGCTCGAGGCGATCCAGACCTTCACGGTCAACGGCGCATGGCAGGACGGAGCGGAGGGGTGGAAGGGCAGCCTGATGCCGGGGATGGTCGCCGACTACTGCGTCCTGGACGGCCGCATTCTCGATGTCGATCCGCAGCGGATCGCTGAGATCCCGATTGCCGCAACCGTTGTGGACGGACGCGTTGTCTTCGGCGGATTCCCCGAAGGGGCAGGTCGCTGAGAATCGGACCGGGAAAAGGAATGGAGATTACGAAATGAAGCGACTACCGCATGGAGGGAAGAAAATGAAGCGACTACTGCTACTTGTGGCGGTCCTGGCTCTCGTCGCAGCCGGGTGCGGTGACGACGATTCTGCGTCGGAGGCTGAAGCGCAGACAATCCCGGCTCCCGCACCTGTAGAGAGTTCTGAACCACCCGGAGAGGCCGCGCCCGATGCCGACGAGGAGGGCACGGTAGGGGACGCTGCTGCGTCGGCGGTCACCGAGGAGGCCACTGCAGAGGCGAGTGCACCGTCGCCGGTACCGGCCGAAGAGCCGTCAGCACCGGAGGCTCCGCCCGAGGCCCCACCGGCCGAGCAGGCCGCTCCGGCCAACACGGAGCCCATCAGGCTCGGTGCCATCTCGACGCTGACCGGTCCGGCCTCCTTCCCGGAGTCCCACTCGGCCGCCCAGGCAGTCTTCGATCGGGTGAACGCCGCGGGAGGCGTCGGCGGGCGCCTCATCGAATACACCGTCGAGGATGACGGGTTCGACCCGGCCCTGGCCTCGCAGGCCGCCCGCCGTCTCGTGGACGAGATTGGCGTTGTGGCGATGGTGGGCTCGGCGAGCCTCCTGGAATGCGCCGTGAACTCCCAGTTCTATGCAGAGGTCGGCCTGTACGCCATCCAGGGCACCGGCATCGACCCGGTCTGTTTCGCCACATCCAACATCTCGCCGGTGAACACCGGGCCGTTCTTGTCCGACGCTGTGGCTCTCTTCTATGCGAGTGAGGAACTCGGCGCGGAGAATGTCTGCTTCGGCGCCTTCGACGTTCCGGGCTTCCAGCCCGCCTACGACGCCGCCATCGCCGAATGGACCGCAGCGACCGGCAAGGAGCTTGCGTACAGCGACGTGACGCTCATATTCGACGGCGATCTGACACCGTTCGTGCTCGAACTGGACAGCAACGGGTGCGACGCAGCTGTCGTCCAGGCGAACGACTTCCACTACGTGGCCATGATGCAGATTCGCGAGGCGCAGGGTCTTGACGTGCAGATCCTCGGTTTGACCTCGGGGTACACAGCGGATGTCGCCGAGCAGCTCGGCTCGACCGGCAACGGCTTGCTCCTGGCGTCGGAGTTCGAGCCTTTCACCGATACCGGCAGCGAGGCACTGCGTGACTGGCGGGACCTCATGGACCAGGCGGGCGTTCCCCAGACGTCGTTCGCTGAGGGTGGCTACCTGGCGGCCACGATCATGGTGACCGTCCTGGAGGGAATTGAGGGCGAGATCACCCGCGAGTCCGTGGCAGCGGCCCTGCTCGACCTCGATCCCATCGAAACGGACCTGACCGGCACCCCCTACGACTTCGGCAACGCCCCGGCTCACGGATCGAACCGTGCCGCCAAGTTCGTCGAACTGCTCGACGGTGCGTGGGTCGTCAAGACACCGGAGTGGATAATCGTCCCGTGATCCTGAACCAGCGGGCCGGCGCGGTCGACTAGCCGGAGATGGTCCGCGCCCTCGCGGCATCGCTGAGTTCCGGCGCCGCCTATGCACTGTTCGGAGTGTGCATCGTGCTCGTGTACCGCGCCTCGGGCACGCTCCACTTCGCAATAACGGCGATCGGTGCTCTCGGTGCCTTCACGATGCTGTCTCTCGTCGACGGCGGTACCGGGAGCGCCTCAGCGGCGCTCGCCGCAGTCGCGATGGGCGCAGCGATCGGCGCCGCAATGGGCGCGGTCTTCGTCACGTGGTTTCGCGACAAGCCGCGTCTCACCAAGAGCGCCGTCACCATCGCTCTTCTGCTCGGTTTGCTGGCGGCTGGGTTCCGCATCTTCGGGGACAAGCCGCGGGCGGCCCGCCCGTTCTTCCCCGGCCGCTTCGAGGAACTCGGTGGGGTGCGCGTCAGTCACGACACCGTCATGGCCGTCGTCTTGGCGGTGGCGGTGGGAGTGGCGGCGAGCGTTGTCCTGTACCGCACCAAGGTCGGCGTCCGCCTCCGGGCGATGGCGGAAGATCCTGTCACCGCAGAACTCACCGGCATCCCGGTCGGCGCTCTCACGGTGGCCGTCTGGGGAGTGGCGGGGGGTCTAGCCGTGCTCGGTGCGGTCCTGGTGGGGCCGAGCCGGCCCGCGGCCTTCGCGCCGCTGGTGTTCCTCCTGTTGCCGGGGCTAGCTGCGGGCCTCGCAGGTGGTTTCGCGCGGATCTGGCCGACGCTCCTCACCGGGTTCGTGATCGCGTTCGGTGAGACGTACGCAGCCCTGTTCTCGGCGATCAGCAAGTATCGAACGACCATCCCGTTCTTCTTCATTCTCGTCCTGCTGCTCTGGCAGCGCCGCTCGGAGGTGTGGGATGACGCGCGCTGACGTTCGGTTCGTCGCTGTGGCGTGCGCGGCGTGCGCGGCGTTCTCCACCCTTGGCGAGTTCCGAGTCTTCCTCGCCACGAGCGCCGTGATCGCGGCGATCATCGCTCGCTCCATCGGGTTCCTGTACGCCGACACCCGGATGGTGTCGCTCTGCCAGGTGAGTTTCGCCGGAATCGGCGGATGGACGGTCGGGTGGCTCGCGCTCAACACGGCGATCCCGGTCGAAGTGGCCCTGCTGGCGGGCGGGATCGTGGCGGTTCCTCTCGGCGTCGTCGTCGGCCTTCCGGCGCTGCGCCTGCGCGGCGTCGAGTTGGCGGTGGTGACACTCGGCTTCGCGGCGGCGATCCAAGTAGTGCTGTTCAACAGGGGCTTCCCGGGTTCCCGCTCGAACTTCGCCGTACCTCGGCCGGGCATCGCCGGTTCCGAAGCCGGCTTCCTCTGGTTCACGTTCGCGGTGGCGATAGTTCTCGAGCTGGCGTTGCGGGTTGTGCGGCGGCGAACGGGGGCGAGGGCGTGGGCGCTGGTCGGGCAATCCGAGCGGGTGGTTGCCGCAGCCGGTCGGTCGGTCGTCGTCACCAAACTCACCGCGTTCGCAGCCAGTGCCTTCGTGGCCGGCATCTCCGGAGGCCTACTGGCCGTGCAGATCGGGAGGATGTCCGCGCGCCAACTCGAACCGTTCGACTCCCTGGTGATTTTCGCCGTGGCGATTATGGCGGGATCGACGAGCGTGCTCGGCGCTGCGATCGCAGGTGGACTGTGGGCCTGGATGCCCGAGCTGCTGCGGGTGCTCGGCTGGTCCCAGGACATCGGGCCGATGGTCTTCGCGGTCGGCGCGGCGCAGGTGTTGAGCCAGGGAGGCGGCGGGATCGCCGGTCAGTGGATCGCACTCGCGGGAAGGTGGCGGCGTCGCGGCGGTACCGGGCGCCCGCGCCGGCAGCAGGTGGCCGATTGCAAACCGCCCCCTGGACAGCGGCATGAGCTGGTCGTCGAAGACCTGACGGTGCACTACGGGTCGATCTGCGCCGTTGACCGGGTGTCTGCGGACGTGGGCTCGGGCCAGTTGGTGGGTCTGATCGGGCCGAACGGCGCCGGCAAGTCGAGTTTCGTCGACGCCGTAACGGGGTACGTGGCAACCGAGAGCGGCACCGTGTGCTTGGGGCCGAGCCCGCTGGCGAAGCTGCCGGCGCATCGGCGTTTCCGTGCCGGGCTGTCGCGGACATTCCAGCGCGAGCGGACACCGGCGAACCTCTCGGTCGGGCAGTTCCTCTCTGTCGCGGCCCGCGGCCGGACCTCCATCGCCCAGCGCGGATGGCTACTCGCCCTCTTCGACCTGCCGGTTCCGAAGACGCCCATAGCTCTACTCGGCACCGCCGATCGTCGCCGGCTGGAGTTGGTTGCGGCCTTTTGCTCCGCCCCGTCCGTGGCACTGCTCGACGAGCCCGCCGCAGGGCTCACCGACCGGGAGTCGACCCGGCTCGGCTCGGCGCTGCGCCGCGTGGCAGCGGAGTGGGGTGTCGGCATCCTGCTGATCTCCCACGATCTCCGCCTCGTCCGGCAGGTCTGCGAGTCCGTCATCGTTCTTGACCAAGGCGGGGTCATCGCCCACGGTCCGGCCGAGCGAACGCTCGCCGACCCCCGTGTGATCGCTTCGTACCTCGGTGTCCCCCGGGAGATGGAGTGAGTCCCGTGGACCGGCCGGTGCTGGCGGTGCGGGACCTGGTCGTCGAGCGCGATGGGATCCCGATCGTGCGAGGCGTGGGGTTCGAGGTCCGGGCCTCGGAGGTGCTGGCGATCCTCGGTCCCAACGGTTCCGGGAAGACGTCGTTGCTCGAAGCCGCCTCCGGCGTCGTGCGACCGGCGAAGGGTTCCATCGCGCTGCACGGCACCGACATCACCAAGGACTCGAGGCGGCGTCGCACCCGGAGAGGGATGCGTCACGTCCGGCAGGGACGCGCCATCTTCGCCGAACTCACCGTCGAGGAGAACCTGCGGGTCACCGGCGGCGACTCCGAGCGCGCCTACGAACTCTTCCCCGAACTGCGCGAGCGGCCCGGCACACGGGCCGGCGAACTCTCCGGCGGCGAGCAGCAGATGCTTGTGCTCGCCCGCGCGCTCATCGCCCGACCGTCGTGTCTCCTGATTGATGAGATCTCCCTCGGCCTCGCTCCGCTCGTCGTGCAACGCCTCATGAAGGTGATCAAGGACGAGGCGCAGGCGGGGGCAGCGGTGCTCCTGGTTGAGCAGTTCACGTCGGTCGCGCTCGGCCTCGCCGATGTGGTCATCGTGCTCGTCCGTGGGGAGGTTGTCTTGCGTGAGCGTGTGGACGTGCTCGTCAAGGACCCGACCGTCCTCGAGCGTGCCTACATGGGTATCGACCCCCGCGACGCCCGCGAGTGAGCAGCGAAAGACGATGAGGATGCTCAGCGAATCGGCTGGCCCGGTCACCACGCCGCTCATCGATCAGACGATCTGCGGGAACCTGGCCGCCACTACCCGCCCGCCCCCGGGGCCCGCGCGGAGCCCGAGCCGTAGCCGACTGCTCCGATCGGCAGACGGCTGAGCCGGAGCGGACCCCGTTCTTGTGAGACGGCTACTCTGATCGAAATCGGGGCGCCCGGCCCGCGGAAGGACAACCCATGGTGCGCGAGGCGTCGTCGCGAAGAATCGGCTCGGCGGGGGCCCATCAGCAGCAAGAGCCGGTCGTTGTGGTCGCCACCAGGCTCGCACTGAGGAATTGGTGCCAGCTTCGGAGGTTCTTCCGGCTCAACAGTGGCATCAAACGCCAACTCAGGGGCGCTCCGGGGTTGGTCCGCTACCGGCGCAGGGCGAACTTCCTGCGCCTGCACTTCTTCACGCAGTCCATCTGGCGAGACGCTGCGGCCCTTGACGACTTCGTCAGGACCGGCGCCCATCTGGAGGCGATGGTCGTCTTCGACGAGGTCGCTGACCGCGACACCTCGGCGTTCCTGAGGTGGGAGGTGCTGGCCGCAAAGTTCCCGACGTGGCGAGATGCCAGAACACGCCTTGCCGAGCACGGTGCGTCCTGATCGAGCCCGAACGCCACCGGTATTTGCCCTTGGTGTTGCGTCACCCCGGCGAACGCGGTCGAGGCACGTCCGCGTTGTGCCAGCGCGTTTCTTCAGCGAGGCCCGGTCAGCGGCCCGATAGTCGGGCCTCTGGGCTGGGCCACGGGGAGGGGTACGAGTATCCTCATGACGATCCCCGAGGGTGGCGTCCTCAGCAGTACCGCCCCGACGAGGTGCGCAACAGCGTGTACTACGAGCCCTCAGCCCGCGGCACCGAGCAACAGACCTACGACCGGTGGCGCCGTACCCGCCGGCGGGACCCGCACCCACCCGATCCCGAAGCAGGGGAGGGGGATCCCCGGTCGTGAGTGGTGGCGAGCTTGCCGTGGTGCTGGCCAGCGTGGCCGTTGTGGTGGCGGTGGCCGTACTGGGGGCCGTTGGCGTGAGCCTCAACCGGTCGCTGCGTGATTTGCGCCGCCTGATGACCGAGATCCGCAACGACGTTCTGCCCGCCGTGCGGCGGATCGAGGAGGTCTCCGGGCAGGTCACCGGTGAAGTGGAGCGGGTCGGCGGGCTGCTGGACGTGGCCGAGCGGGTGTCCGAACGAGCCGAGGAGCTCTCTCGTATGACCTTGCGGGCCGTGGTCGAGCCTTTCAGCGCGGTGGCCTCGCTGTTCCGCAGGGGCGGCCCCGCCGAGCCGGACACCGGTGCCGCCGCCGGATCCGCCGCAACCACCCGCGCCGCCACCGGATCTGTCGGAACCACCCGACCTGCCGCTGCCTCCGTGGCGTCGCGGCGGGGTTCCTGGATGCGCCGTACGACCACGTACCTGCTGCGCACCGGGTACCGCACGACAGCCGCTCGTATTGCCGCCCGTCTGGCCGCCTCGCAGGCCCAGCGCACCGCCACCGCCACGCGGACCGACCGCGGCAGCACCGCCACGGGCGCGTCAGCAGGAGCCGACCGCAGCGGCTCGCGTACCGGATCCACCTCCGCGGCGAGGGCCAACCGCAGCGGTAGTGCGACCGGCACCTCAGGGGCCGAGCCGGACGCTGCTCCGGGCGGCGCCGACTCCCCGCTGCGGCGCCAACTGCTCGACGCCGTGCGCGAGGTCACCGAAGAGATCTCCGCCGCCCTGGCCGAGGGCCGCGAAGCCCTGCGCGCCGACCGCAAGGCCGAGGACTCCCCCGAGTAGGCCCACGCCGAGCACCCCAGCCCCCGAGCACTACCCCCGAGCCCCCCACCGCGAGCCCCCCACCATGCCCGGAACCACCGCCCGAGAACTGCGCAGCATCTTCACCGGCTTCTTCGCCGACCGCGGCCACACGGTCGTGCCGTCGGCCAGCCTCATCCCCTACGACCCGACGCTGCTGTTCACCGTGGCCGGCATGGTCCCGTTCAAGTCGTACTTCGTGGGCACCGAGCCGTCGCCCTACCGGCGGGCCACGACCGTGCAGAAGTGCGTCCGCGCCGGCGGCAAACAGAACGACCTCGACGAGATCGGCCGCACCAACCGCCACCTCAGCTTCTTCGAGATGCTCGGCAACTTCAGCTTCGGCGACTACTTCAAGACCGACGCCATCGCCTGGGCATGGGAACTCTCCACCGAGCGCCTGGGTTTCGACCCGGACCGCCTCTGGATCACCGTCCACGTCGGCGACGACGAGGCCGCCGACATCTGGCACGACGAGGTGGGGGTGCCCGCCGAGCGCATCCAGCGCCTCGACGAGGACAACTTCTGGCGCATGGGCGACACCGGACCGTGCGGCCCCTGCTCGGAGATCTTCTACGACAAGGGCGAGGCGCACGGCCCCGGCGGCGGGCCGGCCCACGGCGGCGACGAGCGCTACGTCGAGTTCTGGAACCTGGTGTTCATGCAGTTCGAGCAGCAGTCCGACGGTTCGATGGTGCTGTTGCCGAAGCCCAGTATCGACACCGGCGCCGGCCTCGAACGGGTGCTGACCCTGCTACAGGGCGTCGACTCGGTCTTCGAGATCGACGAGATGGCCCGGCTCGTGGCGAAGGCCTCGGAGCTGTCGGGCGTGCGGCACGGCGCTTCGGCGGCGTCCGACGTGTCGCTGCGCATCCTGGCCGAGCACGCCCGCACCATGACGTTCCTCATCGGCGACGGCGTGTTCCCGTCCAACTCCGAGCGGGGCCACGTGCTGCGCCGCATCATGCGCCGGGCAATCCGCCACGCCTACCTGCTCGGCGTGAGCACGGTCACGACGCCGCTGCTCATCGACGAGGTGGTCGACGTCATGGGTGCCGACTACCCCGAGCTGATGGAGAACCACGGGTTCATCCGTGACGTGGTGGAGCGGGAGGAGGTGCGCTTCCGGGAGACACTGGGCAGGGGCTCGCTGCTGCTGGACGAGGCAGTGGCCAACCTCGACGACGGCGCCCCGCTGGGCGGCGACGTGACCTTCCTGTTGCACGACACCTACGGGTTCCCGTTCGAGGTGACCGAGGAGATTGCCCGCGAGCGGGGCGTGGCGCTGGACCGGGACGGTTTCGAGGCCGCGTTGGCAGTTCAGCGGCGCCGGGCCAGAGAGGACTTCGCCGCCCGGTCGGTGGACGCCGGCGACCTGACGGCCTACCTGGACGTGCTGGAGGAGTTCGGCGACACCGAGTTCGTGGGGCGCGACCGCACCGAGGCCACGGCCCGGGTTCTGGCGGTGACCACCGAGGGCGTGGTGCTGGACCGCACCCCGTTCTACGCCGAGGCGGGCGGGCAGATCGGCGACACCGGCCACATCCACCTCGACGGCGCGGTGGGGGACGGTGCCGGGGCCGACGGCGCTGACGGTGCCGGGGCCGACGGCGCTGACGGCGTCCTGGCCGTCACCGACACCACCTACATCGTGGCCGGCCTGCACCTGCATCACGTCGACGGCGCGATTGGGCGGCTGCGGCCCGGCCAGAGCGTGCGGGCGGTCATCGATGCCGAGCGCCGAGCCGCCATCCGCCGCCACCACACCGGCACCCACATCCTCCACTGGGCGCTGCGCGAGGTGCTGGGCACGCACGTCAAGCAGCAGGGCTCGCTGGTGGCGCCCGACCGGTTGCGCTTCGACTTCAGCCACTACAGCGGTCTCAGTGCCGAGGACATCGCGGCCATCGAGGATCTCAGCAATGCCGAGATCCTCGCCAACGCCCGGTGCCGGCACTTCGAGACCACAATGGACGAGGCCAAGGCGCTCGGGGCGATCGCATTCTTCGGCGACAAGTACGGCGAGGTGGTGCGCGTGCTGGAGGCCGGCCCCAACTCCGTCGAGTTGTGCGGCGGCACCCACGTGGGGGCTCTCGGCGACATCGGGCCGCTGAAGATCGTCTCCGAGGGGTCCATCGGGTCGAACATTCGCCGGCTGGAGGCCGTGTGCGGGCACGGTCCCATCGAGCGGCTGCGCCGCGCCGAATCCCGCCTGGCCGACGCCGCCGGGCTGCTGGGTGTCCCGCCCGAGGACGTCGTGGAGGGTGCGAGTCGCTGGGCAGGGGAAATCAAGGCCCTACGGGACGAGCTGAAGGTGCTGCGGCGCAAGGCGGCAGGCGATCAGGCAGCCGAGTTCGCCGCGACGGCCGACGGGGGCCTTGTCGTGGCCCGCGTGGACGACATAGATCGCAACGAGTTGCGTGATCTGGCTGTCGCGGTGCGTGACCGCGACGGGGTGTCCGCCGTGGTGCTGGCGACGGCGCCGGCCCGCGGCGGCGTGGCATTCGCGTCCGCGGTCGTGCCGGGCGCCGGCTGGCACGCCTCGGACCTGCTTGGCGACGCCCTCCGGCTCGTCGGCGGGGGAGGGGGCCGCAATCCCGACTTCGCCACCGCCGGCGGCAAGGACGCCACCCGCCTCGACGAAGCCCTCGACCTGGTACGCCAGGCAGCCGCCGGCCAACGCGCCAACGCCTGACCAGCGCCCGGCGTCAGCGGCGGGCCAGGGCCTCTGTGGTTGCCGCCGTCATCGCGTCGGTGGGCGCATCGGTGCCCGTCCACAGCTCGAAGGCTCGGGCGGCCTGGTGCACGAGCATCCTCACGCCGTTGCAGGCACGCACGCCCCGTGAGCGTGCCACCGCCAGCAGGGCGGTCTCGGCGGGTTCGTAGATCAGGTCCACCAGCAACTGCTCCGAACCCAGCAGCGCCGGATCGACCGGCAGCGCATTGCCGCCGTGGCCGGTCATGCCCAGCGGCGTGGCGTTGACCACCAGGTCGAAGCCACCCGCTTCGGAGGCTGCGGCGACACGTCCCCGGTCGCCCGCCAGTGCGGCCGCTGCCACGGCCCGCTGCGGCGTGCGGTTCGCCACCGCCACCTCTGCCGCACCCCCGTCGGCCAGAGCCAGCACCACCGCGCGGGCCGCGCCCCCCGCGCCCAACACCAGGCAGCGCGCCCCCGCCGGTTCCCAGCCGGCTTCGGCCGCCAGCGCGTCCACGAAGCCGTCGCCGTCGGTGCTGTGGCCCACGAGCCGGTCACCGGTGCGCACCACGCAGTTGACCGCACCGAGCCGGCGTGCCGTCGGGCTCAACTCGTCGACGGCGTCCGCCACGGCGGCCTTGTGCGGCATCGTCACCGACAGGCCCTCGATGCCCAGCGCCACGGCTCCGGCCAGGGCCTGCGGCACCCGGCCCTCCGCCACCTCGCAGGCCAGGAACACCCAGTCGAGGCCGCAGGCCGCGAAGGCGGCGTTGTGGATGGCCGGCGACAGCGAGTGGCGCACCGGGTCGCCGATCACCACCGCTAGACGGGTGTGGCCACTGAGGTCGAGCCCTCGGTCCTTGCCGTCGGGTGCGTCGTGGCGTGTTGTCACCGGAGCACCTCTGCGATCATCGAGCCGGTTCCCGGGTGCGATCTTGCCGCGCTTCGCATCGGCCCGTGAACTCCGGTTCGGCGCGCGGCAACGCCATCAAAATACTCCTCGTCGACGGGCGTCGGCGGCTTGGCGCAGGAACTCGTTGAAGTCGTCGGTAAAGAACATGGTGCCGTCGCGCTCCGCCAGCACGAAGTACAGCCACGACCCCTCCTCGGGATTCAGCGCCGCTTGCAGCGACGCCCGGCCCGGCGCAGCGATGGGCGTTGGCGGCAAGCCAGGGAACTTGCGAGTGTTGTACGGCGAGTCCACGTCGAGGTCCAGGCCCGTCAGTTCACTCTTGCGCTCACCGATGGCGTACAGAACGGTGGCGTCCATACCCAGGGTCATCCCGGCGTTCAGCCGGTTGTAGATGACGCGGGCCACCTTGGGTCGGTCGCCCGTCAGAAGTGCCTCCTCCTCGATGATGGAGGCCACGATCAGCAGCTGGTAGGGCGTGATGCCGATGCGCTCGGGTGCGGTGTCGTAGCCGATCTCGGTGGCTACCTTGTCGAACTGCTCCACCATGCGGAGCACCAGTTCACGCTCGTCGCTGACCCCGACCTGGTCCACCTGGTAGGTGTCGGGGAAGAGCAGCCCCTCCAGGTTGTTGGATCCCTGCGGGGAGTACTTGGAGCGGATCGTGCCGTCGGTCAGCGCCGCCTGCAGTTCGACGGGGTCGAACTCGGGCAGGGAGTCCAGTAGGCGGTCGGCGATCTCGGACAGCCACAGTCCCTCCGGCACGGTGAGGCTCTCGTAGACCGGCGGGATCGGCCCCGCCTCCAGCACCGAGCGGGCCTGCTCCACCGACATATTCTCGGCGAAGACGTAATTGCCGGCCTGCAGGTCCTCGGCGTCGCGCCACGACAGGCGGGCGATGGTGGCGTTGGCGACGACGTTCTCGGCGGCCAGGATGCGGGCGATGTCGTTGACGCCGGCTCCGGGGGGAACCTCCACGATGAAGCTGCCGTGCGGCTCGCCGGGCGGGTCGAGTTGGTCCTGCACCCAGGAGTAACCCCACCAGAACAGGCCGCCGAGCACCAGCGCCACCCCCCCGAACAGCACGACCATGCGGCGCCAGAAGCCCCAGGGCCGCCGGAAGCGGATCCAGGCGTCGTCGCCGAAGAACAGAGCCTCGTCCTCGGCGAGGGCATCGGGGTCCAGCAGCATGTCGCCGGGGGCCGGGGAGCGATCGGCGGTGGGTTCGCCGGGCTGGGGCCGGTCCGCCGAGGTCGGCCGACGGGGTGGGGGAGCGGTCGGGGCGGTCCGCGGGCGGCCGTCGGGGGGCGCTTGTGTCGTATCGCTCCGCTCAGGATCCCCCTCACCGGTTCCGCCGGCCGGCGGGCCGATCATCGGGTCGATCCCGTCGGCCGGCGAGCTGATCATCGGGTCGATCCCAGCGGCCGGCCGGCGGAACATCGGATCGATCCCCATGATCCTCGCCAGATCACGCCCCCTGCCGCGCCGACCGGGCGGGGACGCCTCCCGTCGGTGGCCGGTCGTGTCGTCGGGCGCGGGGAGCCCAACGTCGCCGGTCTCCGCCTGCCGGGGAGGTGGGCCGCCACCCGGGTCCCGAGCCGCCTCGTGCCCTCGGCCGCGCCCCTCCTCGGGCGGTGGCCGCTGGTCTCGAACGTCGTTCACGGCTGACCGACGGTGTTGCGGCGGGCGTCCAGCCACGACTGCAGCAGCACGGCGGCTGCCACCATGTCCACCACCTGGCGCCGACGCCGTCCCTTTACCTGCCCGGACCGCAGGTGCTGCTCGGCGGACACCGTGGTGAGGCGCTCGTCGTGGGTCTCCACGGGAACCCCCACGGCGCCGGCCAGCCGGCCGGCCTCGGCCTGCGCCGCCCGGGCCGACACGCCTGTCGAGCCGTCGAGCGACAGCGGCAGGCCCACCACCACGACCTCCACGTCACGCTCGGCCACGATGGCGGCGATGGCGGCGTGATCCTGCGCTTCGGACCCGGAGCGTGCCAGCACCTCCAGAGGCGTGGCCAGCAGGCCGTCGGAGTCGCTGAGCGCCAGGCCCACCCGCCGAGTCCCGAGGTCGATACCCAACGCCCGCACGAACCCGACGGTACCGCGCCCGGCCCCTGGAACCGGGTAACGGCCGCCGGGAGTCACCGAGCCTGTCGGGCATGGCCGGTAGGCTGAGTGGGGTCAAAGTCCCGAAAGGCACAGGGTACGGATGCGCATCACCCACCTGTCTCTGAAGAACTGGCGGAACTTCAAGTCGGTGGACATCCCGGTCGGGGATCGCCTGTTCATCATCGGCCCGAATGCCTCCGGCAAGTCGAATCTGCTGGACGCGCTGCGATTCCTGCGCGATGTCGCCGGCACCGGCGGCGGCTTGGAACACGCCGTAACGGTGCGAGGTGGACTCAAGCGGGTCCGCTGTCTTGCCGCCCGGAACTACAACTATGGTCGAGTTGGTTTGGCGATCACGTTGCAAGACCCCGGCAACGACACGATATGGGGCTATGAACTCCATTTTGCCGGTCAGGTCGGAGTTCACAACCGCCCGGCGGTCAAGTCTGAGATCGTCAAAAAGAACGGCGAGATCATTCTGGAACGACCGAGCGATCTGGACCGCGATGACAGGGAACGGCTGACACAGACCGCGCTGGAGCAGGTCAACTCCAACCGTGACTTCCGTGGCGTCGTGGACTATCTCACCGGCATCCGCTATCTGCACCTCGTTCCCCAGAACATTCGCGATCCCGAGCCGGGCCCGGAGCGGGGTCGGAGCCGGATTCCGGACCCGTTCGGCAGGGATTTCCTGGTCCGCATCGCCGAGACACCGGAGAAGAGCCAGACAACCGGGCTCCGTAGGGTCAACGAGGCACTCCGCCTCGCCGTACCGCAGATCGAGGATCTGGAGTTGACCCGCGACGGTGCCGGGACGCCGCACCTACGGGCCCGCTACCTGCACTGGCGAGAACACGGTGCCCATCAGGACGAGCGCGACTTCTCCGACGGCACGCTCCGGCTGATAGGCCTGCTCTGGATGCTCCAGGAGAAGTCCTCTCGGACCAATCGGGTAGTACTTCTCGAGGAGCCGGAGTTGTCGTTGCACACAGCCGTCGTGCGTCAACTCCCGGCCTTGCTGAGTCGGTCGATCCGATACAGCGGCATCCAGGTGATCCTGTCCACTCATTCCGTCGAGATCCTGAAAGACCCCGGCCTGGGTATCGACGAGGTGGTCGTGCTCCGCCCGGACACTGAGGGCACGACGGCGGTCATGGCGACGGATGTTGATCGTGTCCAGGAATATCTTGACGCCGGTCTGAACCTGGACGAGATTCTGGAGCCCCTAACTCGGCCGGATGGCATCGAGAAACTGCCGCTGCTGAACTGATGATCCCGGTCGTGTACGCGGTTGAGGGCGTGACGGACGAACCGGTCGCCAAGAGGCTCCTGCTTGGGGCCGGGCTGCTGGTGGGTCCGGCCCGAGAGGTGGGCGGCAAGAGCAAGATCGACGCCGGCCTGCCTGGTTGGAACGCCGGCGCCGCGTGGCAGCCATGGTTCACAATCCGCGATCTGGACCACGACGACCGGGGAACCTGTATCCCGGCACTCCGTGCGCGCCTGCTGGGTGGCTCGGCCCGGTCCGGCATGTGCTTCCGGCTGGCCGTCCGCTCGGTTGAGGCCTGGCTCATGGCCGACCACGAGGGGTTCCGGGACTACTTCGGGTTGAGTGGCGGGCTGCCGAACGACGTCGACGGGATCGAAGACCCCAAAACGGACCTGATCAACCGTTGCCGAAGGTCCAGAAAGGGTGATATCAAAGCGGGAGTCCCGCCCCGGCCGGGCAGCGGCCGAAGGCGTGGCCCAGAGTACGTCGCCATTGTGGGCGAGTTTTGCCGGGAGGAATGGAGTCCTCAGCGGGCACGTCGGAGGTCGCTCAGTCTGAACCGAGCGATGAACGACCTCGACCGTCTACGCAACTGGCTCCGCCACCCCGAATCCACTGAGTAGACCACACAGCCAGCGGGCGGGTGCGCCAACGTTGCTACCGAACACGGCTGGTTGGCGCTTGGGATGTGAAGCCGGCTCGGAGTGACCAGCGATGCACCGACGCCGGCCGCGGGTGTCACCGGGCCTGCGGGGCGTGACCGGTAGCCTCGGATTCATGCGGCACGTGGTGCTCGTCGGGATGATGGGTTCGGGCAAGACCGGGACCGGACGCGAACTGGCGCGCCTGCTGGGACGCCGTTTCGTGGACTGCGACGAACTGGTTGCCGGGTCCGCGCAGCGCTCGATTCCGGAGATCTTCGCCGCCGAGGGCGAGGCGGGATTCCGCCGCCGGGAGAGCGAGACGCTCGCCGCCGTGCTCGCCGACCGACCGGCTGCGGTGGTGGCCGGCGGCGGCGGGGTCGTGATCGACGCCGGGAACCGACGCCTGCTGCGCGGCGCCACCGTCTGCTGGCTGCGCGCCCGGCCCGAGGTGCTGGCCGCCCGCGTCGGCAACGACCCCGGTCGCCCCCTGCTGGCGACTGCCACCGACGCCGAGGGAGCGCTCGACAGGCTTACCAGGATCAGTGCCGAGCGCAACGGCTGGTACGGCGAGGTGGCCGACATCGTTCTGGACGTCGACGATTTGTCCGTGGCTGATGCCGCCGCCGCCCTGGCGGACCGTGTCGCAGACCTCGCCGCCTCCGGCGCCGTTGAGGTGGCACCGTGAGCGGCCCGATCCGTATTCCTGTGGGGCTGGGTGACCGTTCCTACGACGTGCTCGTGGGGCCGGGGATGCGCCACCGTCTGGCGGATGTTCTGGCCGAGGCCCTGCCGGCCGTGCCCCGCCGCGTCGCCCTCGTGACCGGCGAGGGCATCGGCGTGGACGTCGACGCCGGCGCAGCGGTCGGCGATGTCGAGACGTTCATGATCCCGGCGGGGGAGCGGTCCAAGACGCTCGCCACCGTCGAGGAACTCTGCCGGGGGTTCGCCTGCTTCGGCCTCACCCGTGGCGACGCGGTGGTGGCCGTCGGCGGTGGCCTGGTGACCGACGTGGCCGGGTTCGCTGCCGCCGTCTACCACCGGGGCGTGCCCGTCGTGTTCGTCTCCACCACGCTCCTGGGACAGATCGACGCAGCCATCGGCGGGAAGACCGGCGTGAACCTGCCCGAGGGAAAGAACCTGGTGGGCGCCTTCTGGCAGCCCTCGGCGGTGCTGTGCGACACCGAGGTGCTGGCCACCCTGCCCGAGGCCGAGTACCGCTCCGGCCTCGGCGAGATGGCCAAGTACCACTTCCTCGGTGCCGCGGACCTCGCCGACCTGCCCCTCGAGCAGCGCATCGCCCGGTGCGTGCGCCTCAAGGCCGAGATCGTGGGCGCCGACGAGCGCGAGTCCGGCCGGCGCATGCTGTTGAACTACGGCCACACCCTGGCCCACGCCCTCGAGATCGCCGGAGGCTTCGACCTGCGCCACGGCGAGGCGGTGGCGGTGGGGCTGGTCTACGCCGCCGAGGTGGCCCGGCACTTGGGCCGCATCGACGCCGGTAGGGTGACCGAGCACCGACGGGTGGTGAGCGCCTACGGTCTGCCCTCCACGCTGCCGGCGGGGGTGGACACGGCGGAGCTTCTCGATCTGTTCGGTCGGGACAAGAAGGCTGTCGGCGGCCTCACCCTGGTGCTCGACGGCCCCCGCGGCCCGGAGCCGGTGCGTGGCGTCGGCCGGGATGTCCTGGCCGCATCCCTGGAGGCGATCAGATGAACGAGATTCTCACCCCGGCGGTCGCCGCCGGCCGGTGCGGGTTGTGCCGCGAGTTGTGGAGGCGATGAGATGAACGAGTCCGCTACGCCGGTGATCCTGCTGCTCTCGGGCCCCAATCTGCAGTTGCTGGGCCGGCGCGAGCCGGAGATCTACGGCCACGACACTCTCGACGACCACGTGCGGACGGCCACCGCCGCCGCCGCCGAGGCAGGCTTCGCCCTGGAGCACGTGCAGTCCAACCACGAGGGCGACCTCGTGGACGCCGTCGGTGGGGCTCTGGGACGGGCCGCCGCTGTCGTGGTCAACGCCGGCGCCCTGTCGCACTACTCACGGGCGCTGCACGACGCTCTGGCCGCGTTCGACGGCCCCGTCGTCGAGTTGCACCTGTCGAACCCGTATGCCCGGGAGTCCTGGCGGCACAACTCGGTGGTCGCCCCGCTGGCGACCGGCGTGATCTGCGGGTTCGGTGGCCTCGGCTACCGCTTGGCCGTCGAGGCCGCCGCCGAACTGGCGAGTGCCTGAGATGGGCGCCGGCTCTGTCGCCGCCGAAGCGGCACGCCGTCGCGAGGCCCTGCAGGCCGTGAATCGCCGTCGCGCTCGCCGTCTCGGCCGAGCTCGGGGAGTCTGACATGGGCGTCACCGAGGGGGTCGCGCCGCCGACCGATCCGATGTCGCTGCCGCCGCTGCACATCGCCAACAGGGCCGACAGGCTGCGTGCCGCCCTGGCCAACGGCGCCGGCATCGCCGCCGACGCCGATGCGGACGCCGGCGACGGCAACGGCACCACCGACGATCCCTGCGATGCCCTCGTCATCACCAACCTGGCCAACGGGCGCTGGCTGACCGGCTTCAGCGGCTCCGCCATGATCGTTGTGCTCACCGGAGACGACCTGCTTGTCATCACCGACGGGCGCTACGCCGCCCAGGCCCCCGCCGAGATGGAGGCCGCCGGCACCGACGGGCGCGTGGTGATCGCCAACCGGGGCGAGGACCAGCAGGACGCTGCTGCCGAGGCCACCGGCGGGCTGCGTCGCATCGGCCTGGAGGCCGACCACGTGAGCTGGTCGCGCCACCGGACGTTCGCCGGCGACTGGTTCCCCGACGCCGAACTGGTGCCCACCAGCGGCGTGGTGGAGCGCCTGCGCCGTCGCAAGTCCCCCGAGGAGGTCGCCCGCGTGGCCGCCGCGGCCGCAGCAGCCGACGGCGCCCTGGCGGAGGTGCTGCCCCGCCTCGCCGAGCGCCCCACCGAGGGCGAGATCGCCGCCGAGCTGGACCACCTCATGCGCCGCCGGGGCGCCTCCGGCTCGGCGTTCGACACCATCGTGGCCGCAGGCCCCAACAGCGCACGCCCGCACGCCCGCCCCGGCCCGCGCCGCATCGAACCCGGCGACCTGGTGGTCATCGACTTCGGCGCCATCGTGGACGGCTACCGCTCCGACATGACCCGCACGGTCTGCGTCGGCGAGCCGAACCCGCCGGGCCGCCGCATCTACGAGGTCGTGGCGCAGGCCCAGCAGGCCGGCACCGAGGCCGTCGCCGCCGGTGTGTCCTGCGCGGAGGTTGACGCGGTCTGCCGCGAGGTCATCAGCGAGGCCGGCTGGGGCGAGGCCTTCCTGCACAGCACCGGCCACGGTGTGGGTCTGGACATCCACGAGGCGCCCACCCTCAGCACCCGCTCGACCGACGTGCTGGCCGCCGGCGAGGTGGTCACCGTCGAGCCGGGCGTCTACCTGGCCGGCCAGGGCGGCGTGCGCATCGAGGACACCGTCGTGGTGACCGAAGACGGCTGCCGCCGCCTCACCTGCGCGCCGAAGACGCTGGTCGTGGGCTGAGACCGAGGCGTTGCCGCCGGGCCGCCGCAGCGGGATCGCTGCCCGGACGTCGAACCGGCGCAGGCTCGAACCGTCGCACACTCGTCACACAACATCACATCGTCGCATCAGGGAGGCACGTATGGTCGCCATCACCACCAACGACCTGAAGGGGGGCATGACCCTGGAGCTGGCTGGGGCGCTGTTCTCGGTGGTGGAGTTCCAGCACGTCAAACCCGGCAAGGGGCCTGCCTTCGTGCGGACCACGCTGAAGAACGCCCGCACCGGGGCAGTGCTGGAGCGCACCTTCCGGGCCGGCGAGAAGGTGGAGCGGGCCATCATCGACAAGCGGGAGATGCAGTACCTGTACCGCGACGGCGAGATGCGGGTGTTCATGGACAGCGAGAGCTACGAGCAGATCTACGTGCCCGACGAGACGCTGGGCGATGTCGGCAACTACATCACGGAGGGCGATTCGGTGATCGTGCAGATGTACGGCACCGAGATCGTGGGCACCGACCTGCCCGCAGCGGTGTCCCTCGCCGTCACCGAGACCGAGCCGGGTATGCAGGGCGACCGGGTGTCCGGCGCCACCAAACCCGCGGTCACCGAGACGGGCCTGGTCGTGGCGGTGCCGCTGTTCATCGAACCCGGCGAGCGCATCAAGGTCGACACCCGCAGCGGCCAGTACATCGCCCGGGCGTGAACCGGTGGGGCTCATGGACGCCATCGCCGACGCGTTGAAGCCGGCATTTCCCGGGTGTGAACCAGTGGGGGCCGACCGTTTGATGGCGGTGCGACTTCGGTTGGCCGGGCGACGGGCCGCGGTTTGGTGGCCATCGACGGCCAACCGGTCACCGGCGACCGATAACGGGCCGACAGGCGGCCGGTGCTGGTGACCGCGCTCGGCCCCGAACTCTTCGACGCGTCGCCGGGCGGTGACCCCGACGCCACTCCCGGCGCCCGCAGCGGCGCCCGCGGGGCGCGTGAGCGGGCGCTCGGACTGCTCTATGAGGCCGAGGCTCGCGAGGTCGACCTCCTCGACCTGCTGCGCGGCCAGGATCTGCCACCCCCGCCGCTGATGGCGGAGCTGATCGAGGGTGTGGCGGGCCACGGCGAGGCCATCGACGGGCTCCTCGAGGAGGCGGCGGAGGGCTGGTCGGTGCCCCGCATGGCGCCCGTAGACCGGGCCATTCTGCGCCTCGCCGTCTACGAACTGGCCCACCGACCCCAGGTGCCCACGGCGGTCATCCTCAACGAGGCTGTGGAACTCGCCGGTCTCTACTCCACCGCCTCCTCGGGCCGCTTCGTCAACGGAGTCCTCGCCACCATCGCCCGCCACCTCCGCAACTAGCCGCTCCCTTGCGTTCCTGGGCGGCTCAGGTGCCGGCCAAGGCCTCCTCACGACCCTCGAGGCGGGCAATTCGCTGCCCGTGGTCGCCCTGCCCGGCCTCGATGCGGTCCAAGTGGTTCTCGATACGGCCCAGTCGGTCGTCGATGCGGTCCATGCGCCCGTCGAGTGCCCGCCAGATCAGACCCATCATGCCGAAGCCGAGGGCGGCGAGGCTGACCATGACGGGGAGGATTGCTGTTTCCATATCGAAACCTCTGTGAATTGTAACGGACTTGAGCGGTGCCTTGGGCGAGATGCCCAACTCGCAACGTGCAACATTGTCGATATATAACAGATTAGTATTATACATAATACTCAATAATATAGATATAAAGAGATCAAGGACGCCGAGGCTGCGTACGCGACCGTTCCGAAGCCGCCGGAGTGCCGCCGGCAGCGCCGCCCGGCTCCGGTGGGCTTCGCTCGGCGGAGGATGGTTCGTTGCGCGCGGGGGCGGTGGTAACCTCGCCCGACCGTTAAGCGGGTCCGGTGAGGCCCGCACGGACCGGAGGTAGAACGCTGTCAGACCGCGAGCGCAGGGCACGGGCGGCGGAGCCTTCTCCCACCGCCGGGGGTGCCGGCGATTCGGTCGTTCCCGGCGATGCCGGTGGCTCGGCCGCGGCCGGCCGGCACGCGGCGACCTCGGGCGATTTTGTCCCTCGCGTGGAGGTGATGGACGCCGCGGCCCTGGAGCGGGCGCTGCGGCGCATGGCGCACGAGATCATCGAGCGCAACGACGGCACCGAGGGTCTGGTTCTGGTCGGCCTGCAGATCGGTGGCGTGTTCCTGGCCGAGCGCCTCGCCGCGCTGCTGCGCGACATCGACGGCGGGACGGTCTCGTGCGGTTCGCTGGACGTGGCCATGCACCGTGACGACATCGGGCTGCGGCCCGTCCTGGTGCAGGCCCCCACCTCCATCGACGAAGATCTCACCGGCCGCACCGTGGTGCTCGTGGACGACGTGCTGTACACGGGCCGCACCGTGCGGGCGGCGCTGGACGCGGTGTGCGATTTCGGGCGCCCCCGCGCCGTGCAACTGGCGGTCATGGTCGACCGGGGGCACCGGGAGCTGCCCATCCGGGCCGACTACGTGGGCAAGAACCTGCCCACCCGCTCCGATGAGATGGTGGACGTGAGTGCCGGCGGCGTCGTGCTGGGTGTGACGGTATGAGCGGGGCCACCCCGTGAACGCGTTGCCGTTGGCCGGTTTGTTGGTGGCCGTACCGCCGTTGGGTTACGGCGCGACGGTGGACGACCGATGAGTCTCGGCGCCGTTGCCGGTGGGCCGCGGCATCTCCTCTCGATCGGCGATCTCGGCCCCGACGGGATCCGCGAGATCCTCCGGCTCAGCGACAGCTTCGCCGAGGTCAACACCCGGGCCATCCCCAAGGTCCCGGCCCTGCGGGGCAGGACGGTCGCCTCGCTGTTCTTCGAGGACTCCACCCGCACCCGCCTGTCGTTCGAGACGGCGGCGAAGCGCCTCTCCGCCGACACCGTCACCTTCAGCGCCGGCGGCTCCTCGCTCAGCAAGGGCGAGTCGCTGCGTGACACTGTGCAGACCGTGGCCGCCCTCGGGGTCGACTGCGTGGTGGTGCGTCACCGCAGCGCCGGCGTCGCCGTCCAACTCGCCCGCTGGATCGACGGTTCGGTGATCAACGCCGGCGACGGTCGCCACGAGCACCCCACGCAGGCCCTGCTGGACTGCTACACGATCCGTCAACGGCTGGGCGCCGTGGAAGGGCGCCGCGTGGTGGTCGTGGGCGACATCGCCCACTCGCGGGTGGCCCGCTCCCTCACCGCCGCGGTGCACGCTTTGGGCGGCGACGTCACTCTGGTGGCCCCGGCCACGTTGCTGCCCCCGGCGGTGGACACGTGGGGGGTCACGGTCAGCAGCCGCCTCGACGACGTGCTGCCCCGTGCCGACGTGGTGTACCTGCTGCGCCTGCAGCGCGAGCGCCAGGACCGGGCACTGCTGCCGAGCCTGCGGGAGTTCCACGACCGTTTCGGGCTCAGCGTCGAGCGGGTGGGACGCCTGGCCGATCACGCCATCGTCATGCACCCAGGCCCCATGAACCGGGGCGTCGAGATCGGCGCGGAGGTGCCCGAATTGCGCTGCGCCACCATCACCGAGCAGGTCGCCAACGGCGTGTCGGTGCGGATGGCGGTGCTGTTCTGGTTGCTGGGCGCGGCCGGAGGCACCGGTGGCGGTACCACGACGATCTCCACCGCCGCCGGTGCCGCGACCGCCGAGGGGGCAATCGCACCCGCTACCGCCGCCGACGGAGGGACCACGACCGATGCACCGACCGGAGTCCCACGTGGCTGAGCGGCAAAGGCTGGCCATTGCCGGTGGCACCGTCGTCGACGCCACCGGCGAACGGCTCGCCGACGTGATCATCGACGGCGACGGTCACATCACCGCCGTCGGCGAGGGCCTGGCCGCGGGCGCCGGCCTCCGCACGCTCGACGCCCGTGGCTGCATCGTCGCCCCGGGTCTGGTGGACCTGCACACCCATCTGCGCCAGCCCGGCGGCGAGCAGGCCGAGACCGTGGAGTCGGGTAGCCGCGCCGCCGCGTTGGGTGGCTTCTGCGCCGTGGTGGCGATGCCCAACACCAGCCCCGCCATCGACTCCGCGGCCCTGGTGCGTGAGGTGCAGGAACTGGGCCGGACCGCCCCGTGCCGGGTGGAGGTGGCAGGTGCCATCACCGTGGGCCGGGCGGGCGAGCAACTCGCCCCGATGGGGGAGATGGCGGCGCTCGGCGTGCGCCTGTTCACCGACGACGGCAGCGGCGTGCAGGACGACGGGGTGATGCGGCGTGCCCTGGAGTACGCCTCCGACCTCGACGTGCGCCTGGCGCAGCACTGCGAGGTGGACTCCCTGGCCGACGGCGGACACATGCACGAGGGGGAGTGGTCGTCGCGGCTGGGCATCCCCGGTATCTGCGCCGAGGCCGAGGAGATCATGGTGATGCGCGACGTGGCTCTGAGCCGCCTCACCGGGGTGCCGGTGCACTTCCAGCATCTCTCCACGGCCGGCTCGGTGGCGATCATGGACGCGGCCCGCCGCAGCGGCGTGGCCGTCACGGCGGAGGTGGCGCCTCACCACTTCACGCTCACCGACGCATGCTGCGCCTCGTATGACGCCACCTTCAAGGTGAACCCGCCACTGCGCCCCGAGGCCGATGTCGCAGCGGTGCGCGCCGCGCTGGCCGGCGGCAGGGTGGACGCCATCGCCACCGACCATGCCCCCCACACCGCCGACGCCAAGGACCGTCCCTTCGAGGAGGCGCCGCCGGGGATGCTGGGCCTCGAGACGGCGCTGGCCCTCGCCCTGACCGAGCTGGACATGCCTGTGGCCGACGTGTTGGCGCTGCTGTCCTGGCGGCCGGCGCGCATCGCCGGGATCGACACGACCCACGGCGGTCCGGTGGCGCCGGGGCGTCAGGCGAATCTCTGCGTCTTCGACCCGGCGGCGACCTGGACGGTGGACGCCTCCGGCGGTGCCAGCCGCAGCCGCAACACGCCCTATGTGGGGCGCCGGCTGCGGGGCAGGGTGCGCCACACCCTGCTGGCGGGCGAGCCGGTGGTCATCGACGGCGAGGCCCAGCGGTGACGGCGACACCGCTGCGTCCCGGCGCCCTGGTGCTCGCCGACGGCGAGGTCTTCGAGGGCGACGTGACGGGGGCCGAGCCACCGGGCGGCGTCGTGGCCGGCGAGGTGGTGTTCAACACCGTGATGACCGGCTACCAGGAGGTCCTCACCGACCCGTCCTATGCCGGGCAGATCATCACCTTCACCTACCCCCACATCGGCAACTACGGCGTGGTCCCCGCCGACGCCGAGAGCCGACACCCGTTCTGCCGGGGCATGGTGGTGCGCGACCTGGTGACGACGCCCAGCAGCTGGCGGGCCACCGACAGCCTCGGCGACTTCCTCGTGCGCCACGGGCTGTCGTGCCTCACCGGCGTGGACACCCGCCGCCTCACCCGCCACATCCGCTCCACCGGCGCCATGGTGGGCGCCTTCGGCACGGCGCCGGAGCCGGACCTGCGAGCGGCCGCAGCCGCCGAACCCGGCACCGACGGCGTCGACCTCGTCGCCACCGTCACCTGCGAGACCCCCTACCGGCGGGCCACGACCCGCGCCGACGGGCGCCACCCGTGGCGCATCACGGTCGTGGACTTCGGCGTCAAGACCTCCATCCTGCGCCGCCTCGAACCCTTCGCCCACGTCGAGGTGGTGCCGGCAGGCTTCGGGGCCGAGCGAATCCTGGCCCGGCGACCCCACGGCGTGCTGCTGTCCAACGGCCCCGGCGACCCCGCTGCGGTGGTGGGCGCCACAGAGGTCATCGGCGGGTTGCTGGGTGCCGTGCCGGTCTTCGGTATCTGCCTGGGCCACCAACTCCTGGCCGCCACCCTCGGCGCTGAGACCTTCAAGTTGCCGTTCGGCCACCACGGCGGCAACCACCCGGTGCGCCACCTGGCCGGCGGTACCGTCGAGATCACCAGCCAGAACCACAACTTCAGTGTGGCCGACACGGGCGTCGCCGGCGTCGAGGTCACCCACGTCAACCTCAACGACGGCACCGTGGAGGGCATGCGCAGCCGCATGGTGCCCGCTTTCGGTGTGCAGCACCATCCCGAGGCCGGCCCCGGCCCCCACGACAGCGACTACCTCTTCGCAGAGTTCGACGCCCGGCTGGCAGACCTGCACCCCGGCGGTCCCGACGGTGCCGACTTCGCCCGCCCCGACCTGTCCGACACCACCTTCGCCGACGGCACCCATGCCCCGCCGGACTGACATCGAATCCATCCTGATCATCGGCTCCGGCCCGATCGTCATCGGCCAGGCCTGCGAGTTCGACTATTCCGGCACCCAGGCCTGCCGCGTGCTGCGTGCCGAGGGCTACCGGGTGATCCTGGCCAACTCCAACCCGGCCACGATCATGACCGACCCCGATTTCGCCGACGCCACCTACGTCGAGCCGCTCTCGGTCGACGTACTGGCCCGCATCGTGGAGCGGGAGCGCCCCGACGCCCTGCTGCCCACCCTCGGCGGGCAAACCGCACTCAACCTGGCCATGCAGCTCGTGGAGTCCGGCGTGCTGGAGGCCAACGGCTGCGAGATGATCGGTGCCTCCGCCGAGGCCATCGCCTGCGCCGAGGACCGTGAGCGTTTCAAGGCCGCCATGGTGGAGGTGGGCCTGGCGGTGCCTCCCTCGATGGTGGCTCGCTCGCTGGCCGAAGCCATGACCGCCCCCGAGGTGGTGGGTCTGCCGGTCATCGTGCGTCCCGCCTACATCCTGGGCGGGCGGGGCACCGGTATGGCCGCCACCACCGACGAGCTCGCCGCCGTCGCCGCAGAGGGCCTCGCCGCCAGCCCGATCGGCGAGATCCTCATCGAGAGTTCCATCGCCGGCTGGAAGGAGTTCGAGTTGGAGGTCATGCGCGACCGGGCCGACAACTGCGTGGTCATCTGCTCCATCGAGAACTTCGACGCCATGGGCGTGCACACCGGCGACAGCATCACGGTGGCCCCCGCCCAGACCCTCTCCGACGTGGAGTACCAAACGATGCGCGACGCCGCCTTCACCTGCATCCGCCGCATCGGCGTGGAGACCGGCGGCTCCAACATCCAGTTCGCCCTCGACCCCGCCGACGGCTCCCAGGTTGTGATCGAGATGAACCCCCGTGTCAGCCGCTCCTCGGCGCTGGCCTCGAAGGCCACCGGGTTTCCCATCGCCAAGATCGCCGCCCGCCTCGCCGTCGGGTACACGCTCGACGAGATCCCCAACGACATCACCCTCAAGACACCGGCCGCCTTCGAGCCCACCATCGACTACGTGGTCACGAAGGTGCCTCGCTGGAACTTCGAGAAGTTCCCCGGTGCCAAAGCCGAACTGGGCACGTCCATGCAGTCGGTGGGGGAGGTCATGGCCATCGGTCGCACCTTCTGCGAGTCCCTGCAGAAGGCGCTGCGCTCCCTGGAGTTGGGCCGCGCCGGCCTCAACTGCGACCCCGCCGAGGCCACCTACGACCGGCTCGACGACGCCGCTCTCACACAGGCGTGCGCCGTGGCCACCCCCGAGCGGGTCTTCCACTTGGAGGCCGCCCTGCGCCGGGGTATCGGCACCGACGTGCTGTATGCCGCCAGCGGCGTGGATCCCTGGTTCCTGGAGCAGATGCGCCTCATCGTGGCCGAGCGCGCCCGCCTGAGCGACGCCAGAGCCGAGGAGCTGACGACCCGGGACTGGCGCCGCCTGAAGCGTCTGGGGTTCAGCGACGCCCAGATGGCGTTCCTCTGGGCGCTCCCGGAGGCCGAGGTGCGCCGGCTGCGGGTGGCGGCCGGGGTGGCGCCCACGTTCAAGACGGTGGACACCTGCGGCGCCGAGTTCGCAGCCGAGACGCCGTATCACTACTCCACGTTCGAGGACAGCGATGAGGTGGCCCCCTCGGGGCGGCCCAAGGTGGTGATCCTCGGGTCGGGACCGAATCGCATCGGCCAAGGCATCGAGTTCGACTACTGCTGCGTACACGCCTCGCAGGTGCTGGCCACCGCCGGCTACGAGACCGTCATGGTGAACTGCAACCCCGAAACGGTCTCCACCGACTACGACACCAGCGACCGGCTCTATTTCGAGCCTCTCACCACCGAGGACGTACTGGCGGTGTTGGACGCCGAGGAGCGTTCGGCGCGGCGGGGCTCGGGGCCGGGCGTGGCAGGGGTGATCGTGGGTCTCGGCGGGCAGACGCCGCTGAAGCTGGCCGGTGAACTCCCGGCGGGTCTGGTGGCGGGCACCTCCCCGGCCTCCATCGACGCCGCCGAGGACCGTGAGCAGTGGGGGGCGTTGTGCCGACGCCTGGGCATCCCGCAGCCGCCCGGCGCGGTGGCCGCCTCAGCCGATGAGGCCATGCAGGTCGCCTCCCGCATCGGCTACCCCGTTCTGGTGCGCCCGTCCTACGTGCTCGGCGGGCGGGCCATGGTCATCGTGCACGACGACGACGAGCTGGCGGCCGCCATGGCCGAGATGAGCCGCGAAGGGTCGCTGGGTCGCGAGGGCGGTCTGTCGGCCGAGCGCCCGGTGCTGGTGGACCGCTTCCTGGAGGACGCCGTGGAGGTGGACGTGGACGCCGTGCGGGACCGCACCGGCGCCGTCCTCATCGGCGGGATCATGGAGCACGTGGAGGAGGCCGGTGTGCACTCCGGTGACAGCGCCTGCCTACTGCCGCCGGTGAACCTCTCCGGCGACCTGCTGGACACCCTCGAACGCCATACGCGTGCCATCGCCACCGAACTGCAGGTGGTCGGCCTGCTGAACGTGCAATACGCGGTGACCCGCGGCGCCGACGGCACGCTCGGCGGCGCCGGGCACGGTGCTGAATCCCTTGGCGGAACGACCGGTTTGCCCGAGTCCGGCGCCCAGGTTTTCGTGCTGGAGGCCAACCCGCGGGCCTCCCGGACGGTGCCGTTCGTGGCCAAGGCCACCGGGGTGCCGCTGGTGAAGCTCGCCACTCTCGCCATGATGGGTGAGACACTGGCCGACATCGCCGCCTCGGGCGCTGTGGACGGCTGGACGGGGCCGGCTCCCGTCGCCGGCGCCGCGCCGGCCCGCTGGCGGGCACCGGAGCACAACTCGGTGAAGGAGGCCGTGCTGCCGTTCAACCGCTTCCCCGGCGTCGACGCCGTGCTGGGTCCGGAGATGCGCTGCACGGGCGAGGTCATGGGCATCGACCGCAGCCCCGGCCTGGCATTCGCCAAGAGCCAGATCGCCGCTGGGGCCGCGCTGCCCGTGGGCGGAGCGGTGTTCCTGTCACTCGCCGACCGGGACAAGGCCGCCGGCGTGACCGTGGGCCGGCGCCTGGCCGGCATGGGCTTCACACTGCTGGCCACGAAGGGCACCGCCGGCAGCCTTGCCGCCGCGGGTGTGGCGGTGGACGTGGTCGTGGCGAAGCTGGGCGACTCGAACGGCCCGCACGCCGTGGCGCTGCTGGACGAGGGTCGCATCGATCTGGTCATTAACACGCCGCAGGGTCGCGGCCCCCGCGCCGACGGATCCCACATCCGCCGGGCGGCGGCGCAGCGCGGCGTGCCCCTGCTCACCACGGCTGCTGCGGCCCTCGCGGCCACCGAGGGCATCGCCGCTTGGCGTAACCACCCGATGGAGGTGCGCACCCTGCAGGAGTACCACCAGGAGATGAGGGAGCGGGCGTGAGAGCGCGGCCTCCGGTGGACCTGCGGGTCTCGGTGGGCAACGTCGAACTGCCCAATCCGGTGCTGTGCGCCTCGGGCACCGCCGGCTACGGCACCGAACTGGGCGGGGTCATGGACCTGACGGCGCCGGGGGCGATTGTCGTCAAGTCGCTCTCCGCCGAGCCGTGGGCCGGCAACCCGGCGCCCCGCGTGGACGCCACGCCGGGGGGGATGATCAACAGCGTCGGCCTGCAGGGTCCGGGCGTGGCGGCGTGGGCAGACGAGCAGTTGCCGGCGCTACGGGCGGCGGGGGTGCGGGTCGTGGCGAGCATCTGGGGGCGCACCCTCGACGAGTACCGACGGGCGGCCGAACTGCTGGCGCCGCACAGCGACGACCTCCTGGCCGTCGAGGTGAACGTGTCCTGCCCCAACCTCGAGGACGGCGAGCACCTCTTCGCCCGGGCGCCGGAATCCACGGCCGCCGTGGTGGAGGCCGCCGCCGCGGCGGGCCTGCCCCGCTGGGCCAAGCTCAGCCTGGTCGCCGCCGACATTGTGGCGGTGGCTGCGGCGGCCCGCGAGGCCGGCGCCGCGGCCGTGACGCTCGTCAACACGGTTCCGGGGATGGTCATCGACATCACCGAACGGCGCCCCGCCCTCGGCGCCGGGGCGGGCGGCGTGTCCGGCCCGGCGATCCGCCCCCTGGCCGTTCGGGCGATCTGGGAGTGCCACGCGGCCCTCGCTGACCTGCCGATCCTCGGCGTCGGTGGGGTGGCTCGCGGTGCCGACGCCGTCGAGATGCTCATGGCGGGTGCGACGGCCGTGCAGGTGGGCACGGCCACGTTCGCGTGGCCCCGCGCCGCCGAACGGGTCCGTGACGAACTCGCACGCTGGTGCCGCCGCCACGGCGTGACCGAGGTCGGCAGCCTCACCGGCGCCGCTCACCGCAGCCGTGCCGGCGCCGACGATCACAGCCGCACCGCTGCTGAGGACGACCGGGCCTCGACAAGCAGGACATCGTGAGGCGCCGTCCTCGCTGCGACCCGGCCGGCGCGCCGCTCCCCAACGCGGCACCACCCCTGCTGTCGGCAGGCAAGGCCCGCTGATGGGCCCGACGTTCCACGGGCCGACCGGAGCCCCAACGCCCACCGGCGGGGTCCGCTGATGGACCGCGCCCGCTGTGCCCTGGCGCTCGACGTGGCCGACGTGGAGCAGGCGGTGGCACTCGCCCGCGAGCTGCGCCCCTGGTTCGGTATCGCCAAGGTGGGCCTCGAGCTGTTCGGCGCCGCCGGGCCGCCGGCCGTGCGCGCCCTGCGTGACGAGGGCTTCGAGGTGTTCGTGGACCTGAAGCTGCACGACATCCCCAACACCGTGGCCGGGGCCGCCCGCTCGCTCGGAACGCTCGGCGCCCGTTACGTCACGCTGCACGCCGCCGGCGGCGCCGACATGCTGCGTGCCGGCGTGGAAGGCCTCGCCGCCGCGCCGAGGCCGCCTGGCGCGCCAGCACCGGTGGCCCTCGCCATCACCGTCCTCACCAGCGACCCCGAGGCCACGCCGGAGGTGCTGAGGAGCCGGGCCCGGCTTGCCGCCGACGCCGGCTGCGGCGGCGTGGTCTGTGCGGCGCCGGACCTGGCCACCGTGGGGGCGGCGGCACCCGGGCTGCTGCGCGTCGTTCCCGGCATCCGCCCGCCCGGCGCCGGCCCCGACGATCAGGCCCGTGTCGCAACCCCCGCTGCCGCCGTGGCTGCGGGCGCCGACATCCTGGTCATCGGTCGCCCGGTCACCGCAGCCCCCGACCCCGCAACCGCCGCCGCATCCCTCCTGGCCCCCTAGCCGGGCCGGCCTCCGCGGAACCCGTACCGGACGGCCGAGCAAGTCGCCAGTTCACCTGTTCCGTCATTCCGGCGGAAGCAACGTCACCCCGGACCCCGATCCGGGGCGCAATCCACTGTCCAGCAGCTGGGCCTGCGCTGCCGATGAACTACTCACCACACTCCTACCGGACGGCCCGCCGCAGGAAGGAACGGGCGGTTCGGCAGGAGGCACGCGCTCGCCGGGACAACGACAGCGGGAGGTACCGAATCGCCAAAATGCACCGCTCGGCTCATAGTAACGGTTACAGTCCCCGCCATGCCACTACCCCCAACTCTCAGTGATGCACAACGTAAGGAAGCTCTGGCCAAGGCTGCTGCGGTTCGCCGCCAGCGGGCAGAGTTGAAAGAGCAACTCAAAATGGGTGCTCTGAGCCTTGCGGACGTGCTTGACAAAGCCTCCGACGACGAGATCGCCGGTGGCACCAAAGTACTGGCCGTTCTGGAGTCGCTTCCCCGTGTGGGCAAGGTGACCGCCAGAAGGCTCATGGAGGAACTCGGAATCAGCGAGACGCGGCGACTGCGAGGTCTCGGCGTCAAGCAGCGCGAGGCACTTCTAGCCAGGCTGTCGTAGTCTCCTTCGAGGGCTGACAGCGGCCTTCGAGGGCATCAAGACTGACAACACCTCATTTGCTCATCGTCCTGTCCGGTCCGGGCGGGTCTGGCAAGAGCACTCTTGCGCGCCTGCTCGTCGGGAAGGATGATCAGCTCTGGCTCAGCCGATCCTGGACGACCCGGCCGCAGCGCGCCGGTGAGTCCGACGACGCCTACCACTTCGTGGACCGAGCCACTTTCGATGCGGCCATCGAGGCGGGAGACTTCTTGGAGTGGGCCACGTTTGGTCCGCATCTCTACGGCACGCCGCAGCAGGTCCCCCCGGCCGGACGCGACATCCTGCTGGAGATAGACGTGCAGGGGGCGCGCCAGGTGCGCCGTCGGCACCCCGAGGCCCTGCTGCTTTTTCTGGAGGCGCCGTCGCATTCCGATCAGGAGCGCCGCCTGCGCCGGCGGGGCGACAGCGAGGATCACGTGCAGGCCCGCCTGTCCTACGGCCCCGGCGAGCGCGAGATGGCCCGTGAACTGGGCGCCGTCATGGTCGTGAACTCCGACCTCGACGAGACGGTGGCCGAGATGGGACGCATCATCGACGAGCACCGGCACCACCTCGAAACGGCGACGACGTCCGGGGCCGGACCGGCCGGCAGCGGTTGAGATGCCGGTTCGAACCCTGATGCCGGCGGTGATCCAGATACCGGTTCGTAGGCCCTCGCAGGCATAGATTCCGGCGGCGACCGGTAGGCTGGTGCCCTGCGTCCGTGGCTGCGCTACGAACCGTCCCGCAGCAACAGCGCAGGTGGCCACGCCTGACGATCCACTCGACGACCACTTCGGGGAGCGACGATGCCTGGAACCGATATCGGCGACGACAGCAACAGCATGATCCGCCCTCCGGTGGAGGATCTCCTTACGCAGGCCGCCGAGTCCAAGTTCCGCCTGGTCTCGCTGAGCGCCAAGCGCGCCCGGCAGATCAACTCGTACTACGGCCAACTCGGCGACGGCCTCGGGAGGATGATCCCTCCGCAGGTCTCCTCCACGGCCCGCAAGCCGCTGTCGATTTCCCTGCAGGAGATCGCGCAGGGCAAGATCGTGGCGGTGAACGTCGAGGAAGTCCCCGAGGAGGAGGAGGAGCAGGCCACGTCCCTGCTCGGTGCCTCGCCGGACGAGCAGCCAACCGACGACGCCGGCTGAGAGGCCCGCCCGCGGCGCCTCCGGAGTCACCATGAACCCCCTCGAAGGGCGCCGCATCATTCTCGCCGTCAGCGGCGGGATCGCTGCCTACAAGGCGGTCGAGGTCTGCCGGCGGCTGATGGACGCCGGCGCTCACGTTGTGCCCGTGCTGACGGCGGCGGCACAGCGCTTCGTCGGTCCTGTCACCTTCTCGGCCCTGGCGTCGGAGCGGGCACGCCTGTCGCTCTTCGACGACGACGATCCGATCCCGCACGTCACCCTGGGCCGCCAGGCCGACCTGGTTCTGGTGTGCCCGGCCACGGCGCGGGTCATCGGGGCGTACGCCGCCGGTCTGTCCGATGACCTGTTGAGCGCCACCCTGCTGGCGACGCGGGCGCCGGTGGTGGTGTGCCCGGCGATGCACACCGAGATGTGGGAGCACCCCGCTGTGGAGGACAATCTGCGCCTGCTGGCAGAGCGGGGCGTGGTGATAGTGCATCCCGAGGAGGGGCGCCTCGCCGGCGGCGATGTCGGCACCGGCCGTCTCGCCGCGCCGGAGAAGATCGTGGCCGCAGCGGCGGAGACACTGGCGACGGCAGGCGACGGCCCGGCACGGGACATGGCCGGCCTGCGGGTCCTCGTGACGGCCGGGGGGACGCGCGAGCCCATCGACCCGGTGCGCTTCGTCGGCAACCGCTCGTCGGGCAAGCAGGGCTACGCCGTAGCCGCCGAGGCCGCGGCCCGCGGCGCCAAGGTGACGCTGGTGGCGACCGTCTCCCGCCAGGTTCCTGCCGGCGTGGATCTGGTCCTCGTGGAGACGGCCGAGCAGATGCGCGCCGCCGTGGCCGACCGCCTCCCTGCCGACGTGGTGGTCATGGCCGCAGCCGTGGCCGACTACCGGCCGGTGGCACCCGCCGCGGAGAAGATCAGGAAGACCGGCGACGCCCGCACGGTCACCCTGGAGCCCACGCCGGACATCCTCGCCGGGCTGGGCCGCGGTGGCGAGGTGGGCACTCTGGTGGGCTTCGCCGCCGAGACCAGCGACGTGCTGGCCAATGCCGGCGCCAAGCTGCGCAACAAGGGCGCCGATCTCATGGTCGTGAACGATGTCTCCGCCCCGCACGTCGGCTTCGACCACGACACCAATGAAGTCGTCCTGCTCGACGCCTCCGGCAACCACACGACCGTCCCCCTCACCACCAAGCGCCAAGTGGCCCGAGCAATCCTGGACCGGGTAACAGCCCTACGCGCCACCGGGTCCTAGCTCTCCGGCACCCCTTCCGCCGTCATTCCGGCCGAGACCCGAATCCACTGAGCGCCGTGAGCGCCCGTACATCGCCACCGTCGAACCTCCCATCCGTCATTCCGGCGAAGAGCCTGTCCCGGACTTGATCCGGGGCCGGAACCACTGCCGAGCGGCCCGGGCAGTACTGCCGGTGGCGCTCCGCCGGCTCCGGGATGGCGGCCTCCGTCGCCGCCGACATCCCCACCCTCGGGGGATGCTCTCCACGTCGCCCGTTTCGCACGTCCCCCTCCGTCGTTCCGGCGAAAGCCGGAATCCACTGCCGCAGCGGCTCGGCTTGGCGCTGCGGGTGGTGGTTGGGGCGGGGTCGCTGATGTCCTCTCCAGGGTCCGCTTCGCCGGTGTGGACGTAGACGGCCTGAGCGCCGACGAGCACGATTGCATGGAGGTGCGCGGCGAGCGCGTCGGCGGCGTCGAGGAGTGCTGCGCGGGCGCGCACGTACAGCGGGTCAGGCGCGCCCGACATCTTGGTTCTCCTGCATCCATCGCAGCAGTTCCTCGCCTTGCGAGGGCTCGCGGCCCGGACCTGTGAGCAGGTCCACGGCAAGTTGACTGGCTGCGACGCATCGGAGCCCGTCGCGCTCGACGGTCCGATCGAAGACGACCGGGTCGAAGGGCTCGAGGAGCATGACGTTCGCGCCGGCGTCGGTCTCGCGCAGGTCGAGGCGTTCGGCGACCCGCGCCGCGTCGGCGCCGACGCGCCCGTCTCCAGGGCTAGCTCGCGGATCCCGAACGGGGGGACCGTGTCGACGATGGCCCGAACGGCGCGACCGGCTCCACGACCCCGCAACGACCGCAGCCCGCTGCGCTGGGGCCAGGGATCCCGATCGACCCCGTCCGCGCTGATGAGCAGTCCCGGTGTGGTCGCTCGTATTGCGATGTTTCCGGTGGTGTCGACATAGCCGACGCCGAGATCGCGAAGCAGCTCGCGTGACCGAGGGGACAGGTAGGCGGCGGCGACGACCGGTACGGCGCGGGGTAGTTGTTCGGTTGTGATCGCCCGGATCAGCTGGGCCGCCTCCGGGATGCGCCGGGGCTCGACGAGCCGCTTGATCTCCACGGCGAGCACGACGGTCTCAGCCGCCGGCGACGTGATCTCTGCCGGCATGTCGACCCGGTAGCCGCCGACGAGCACCTCCGTCTTGGCGCGAAACGTCCAGTCGGGCGGGATCCGTTGCGCCGAAACCCGCTCGATGTGGCTCATCATCCCACCGGTCCCGTCATCCTTCGCTCATCATCTCACTGGTCCCGTCATCTATCGGACGGGTGCCTAGCAGCAGCGGATTGGTCTCGGGTATGACTCCGCCGGTTCGGCCGACCTCGGCACCCGTCACCCAGTCGAGTCGTACCTCCCAGCCGGTATCCCTGTCTGCGAAGTAGGCGGCTCCGTCCTCGCCGAGCCCTTCGAAACGCAGATCCAGGCTCGGCGCCAGCGTGACGAGGGTCCACGCGGTCGGAGTTCCCAGGACATAGGTGTGCCCGGGTTTCTCCAGTTCGGGAACCCGGATCAGGACGCTGATCGTTCCGTCGCCGTCGTCCACCTCGATCATGCCGGAGGACACCCACACAACCACTTCTGTGCTTGCCGCGGCGCCGGCGGCGTCGCCAACTTGCACGGTGATCGTGACGGGACCCGATTTGTCATGCTGATACTCACGCTCACTCCCGGTGCCGGTTCCCGCCGCGGGGACGCCGCACGCCAACTCCAGCACGCCCGACGGCGAGGACGCCGTCCCGACCGCGTCGGCGCTCGTGACGGCATACGGCGGTCGCCCTCCGACCACCGTGTAGGAGAGTTCGAAGCTCCCAACCTGGCTGCGATCTATCCGACCGGTCTCGTATTCCTCGAGCGTTCGCATGTGCCCTATCTGAGATCCCCAGCAGAACGCCTGGGACGCCAGGGCGATCCCCAGCGGCTGCGAGTCGTCGACGGTTGGCGGTTGGTGGTCCTCCGGGGCGCCATCCCCGTCAGGATCCGAGTCGTCAGCGGCATCCGTCGTCTTGCCGTTGCCGTCAGTTGTTGCCGCCGCGGATGAGATGACCGCGATCCACTGCGAGGCATTCCCGCCGGTGTTGGTGGCCGTGACCTCGACGAATGCGACTCCCTCGGCCACCGCGGTCAGTGACACGATCGAGCCGGCTGCCGATGCGTACACCGCCGACTCGTTGTCCGAGCGGGCGCTGTAGGAATCCACCGCGCCGACGAATGCGGATGACGCGTCGATCTCCAAGCGATCACCGACGGTCATCCACGCGATCTCGAGCGGCTCCCCACGTTGCGGCGCCTCGACCTGCGCGCTCACGGCGCCACCGGCTGACGCCATGCCGAGGGCGAGGGCGGCGAACGTGACGAGCGTTTTTCCCACGCGACTCGCGCCGCCCTCCGAGTGTTTGCGAGCCATGGGTGAATCCCACCGAGGACTATGCGAGAGGTCCGCCCTTGATCGCGCCGTCCAGACGAACTTCGGCCGAGTCAGAGCGACATTCCACCGACGTCGTGCTGCGATCGCTGGGCTTCCCTCGTTGCTTCCGGCGAATCGATCCGCGCCACAGTGCGGCGGGTTGCCCTGATCCGCAGGAGTTCGTCAGCGGTGAACTCACGATTTTCGAACTCGACGGCGATGTCTGCCATCTCCTCGGTGCTAAGGGTCTTGTTTGTTTCCTGCCTCATGGGCGTCCTCCGGCGAGATAGTGCCGGAACGCGGGTCGCAGCGGCATGGCATGGATGATCACATCGTCGCTTGCGAACCGCAGATAGAGCACTTCAAGCAGGTTACCCGTTGGATCGGGACCACTACAGAGGCTCTAGGAGACTGCTGCGTTGTCCATCGGCAGCGCACGTCGGGCCGCTGGACAGTGGATTCCGGCCTCCGCCGGAATGACAGAATAGGTGAACCGCGGACTTGCTCAGCAATCTCCGAGGGCGGATCGTGGTCCGGTTCGATGTCGTACGAGGCGGGAGCGTTCCTCCAGGCGTGACGGATCTCAGCATCGGCAAGACCGTGTCGATATGCCGACTCGGAAAGCTCCATCGGAGCAACTCTAGCTGATTATAAGCATTGTCATGTAGTATCCCACACTGGCTTGTGCGAGTGTTGCGGTGCGCGGCGGCTAGCGAAGATCCGCTCGCAGTTGGCCCTGGTCCACGACCACTTCGCCGTCGAGGGTGACGGTGCAGTTGCGCATCGGGAGGTCGAAGTGGCCCCGGCAGAAGCGGCCGGCGGTCTCGTTGGCGCCGGTGGAGTAGACCACGTTGCCGGCGAAGGCCCGCAGTTCGGTGCCGTTCAGGTCGGACTTGTCCCACATGGCCAGGGCCTCCCAGCGGGCGCCCGGGTTCATGCCCCAGCCCACGTGGCTGACCGCGTAGGCGTCGGGCTCCTCGAAGGACGCCAGGTAGGACGCCATCAGCGCGGCGTCGTGGCCGTCGCCGTCGATGGAGATGATGTAGTCGTCGATGATGCGGATGGTGATGGGCTCGCGGATGTACTCCTTGAAGGTCAGGTTGATGTCGCCGGGCGCCAGCACCAGCGTGCCGTTCACGGTTCGCTCGGCGGGGAACGCCAGCACCAGACCGCCGGGCCAGTGGGCGATGGTGCCGGGCTCGGTGCACCAGCCGTGGGAACCGGCCTTGATGGCGTCCGGCAGCAGTACCCGCAGATCGGTGCCGGCGGCGCTGGTGATCTGCATCATCTGGGCGTCCTCGAGCAGCGACACGCCCAGCGCCACGCGCTCGGCCAGCGCGGGATCGTGGGGCCAGCGCTCGGCGTTCTCGGGATGTTCGGCGGAGATCATGAGGACGCGGCTGCCGCCGGCCAGGATCTCCCCCAGCTCGGGGGCGTGCAGCAGGCCCTCCGCTGTGCAGTCCACCACGAAGTCGGCGGCCGCCAAAGCGGCGACGGCGGCCCGGTGACCGGCGAGGGCCACCGACGCCCCCGTCGAGCGGATGGGGACCGGTCCGGGGTTGGCGGGTGTCGGCATGCGCACGTCGGCCACGGCCGCGCCCAGCGACTCCAGGGCCATGCGGGCCGTCTCGACGATGAGGGGGCTGCTGGCGGCCTCGGACAGCAGCACGGCCACCTCCCCGGTCCGCAGGTTGCACGCCCTGAACTGCTCGGCATAGCGCTGCACCCAGCGCCACTCGGTGGCGGCGTCGCTCATGACTCATCCTCCGTTACACCCAGACCGGCGGTCCCGAGTCGTTCGAGGCACACCTCCACGCTCCACGGCAGCATGGCGGCGCCGCAGCGCGCATCCCGGTAGGCCTGCTCGATCAGACTGGGGCGCAGCATGGATCGCCCCCCGCAGATGCGAATGGCCGTGGACGCCATCGCCGGTGCGCCCTCCATGGTCGTGATGAGCGACGCCCAGGCGCGGTGCACCTTCGCCGGTTCGGGATCCACGCAGACGTCGCCGAGGATCCGGTAGCACAGCGCCTGCGCCTGCTCGTAGACCAGGTTCATCTCGGCCCATCCTTGCTGCTTGATGGGATTGTTCGCGCGTCCACTGTCCCGAAGATATTCGGCCGTGAAGTCTCTGATGGCCCGCATCAGCCCGAGGTAGGTGAACGACAGCGTCATGAAGAAGTACGGCCACCTGGCGACGGCCTGGTCGAAGGCGCCCGGTGGCAGCCATTCGTTCTCCAGTGGCACGAAGACGCCGTCCATCACGAGGTTGCGCGAGTCGGTCGCCCGCATCCCCAGTGGATCCCACTCACCTTGGATCGTCACGCCCTCGGCATCGTGGGGCACGCCGAGCAGTCGCACCCGCGGGTCGCCCTCCACCAGGCACAGGATGTTGTGGTAGGTGGACGCCCCGGCCAGCGATGCAAAGATCTTCCGCCCGGTCACCCGGTAGCCGCCGTCCGTCGGCGTGGCTCGAGTGGCGTACCCACCGGTGGCGGCGGCGGAACGTCCCTCGGAGAACGGCTGGCTGTGGATGTGATGCTCGGTGACGATGCCGTGCCGCAGCCGGGTTCGGCGTTCGCCGAGCAGTTCCCGATCGGCGTCGCCCAGGTCGAGCGCATCGGCGATCTCCCCGACGAGCAGCGTCGTGGCCACGTGCATGTTGAACGTGAGCGCGGTGGCCGCACAGTGCCGCGCCAGTTCCTCCGAGGCCAGGGCATACGCCACGAAATCGCCCCCCAGGCCCCCGTCGGTGACGGGGATGGTGATGCCGAGCAGGCCGGCGCTGCGGAGGTCCTCCCAGTTCTCGTACGGGAAGCGGGCCTCGCGGTCGTACTCGGCGGTGCGCTTGGCGAACAGTGGGCCGAGCCTGCTGACGCGGTCCACGATCTCCATGCGGGCAGGCGTTCGGATGGCCTCGCTCATCGGGAACTCACTCCTTGTCGGCGACGGTTGCATCGGGGCGGCCGAGGAACTCAGCGACGAGTCGGTTGAATCTCTCCGGCGCCTCCGAGGGGGAGAGGTGGCCGACCCCTTCGAGCACCACGAGGGTGGCCTGGGGGAGGCCCGCGGCCAGCGCCTCGGCGTAGGCAACGGGCGTCTCCTGGTCGGCTTCGCCGACGATCACCAGCGCCGGGCAGGTGATGTTGCCGAGATCGCTGCGCACGTCGTGGTCGGGGAGGCATTCGACGGCCGCACGGAACCCTGCGGCGGAGATCCGACCGAACGACTCCACGAGCTCGCCGTGTATTCCCGGTTCGAGAACCTCCGCACAGATCGCAGCAATGACACCGTCCGCCATGTCCGCCGGTGTCCGGCCCTGCTCGATGGGTTCCAGTCGCGCCGCCTTCCATGCCGCCGGCGTGGTCCCGTCCAGGCCGAACGCGGGGCTCGTGTCGGCGAGTACGAGGCGGCGCACCCTGCGGGGGTGGCGGATGGCCGTGTGCAGGGCGTGCATCCCGCCGAACGACAGACCCACCAGGTCGGCGGCGTCGATGTCGAGAGTGTCGAGGAGGTCGACGAGGCTGTCGGCGATGGCCGGATACGTCAACGCCGTCAGGGGGGCGGACGCCCCGTAGCCGGGCATGTCCCAGGCGATGCAGCGGAACCGGTCGCGCAGCCCGGCCAGTTGCGGCTCCCAGGCCGTGCGGGTGCCGCCCAACCCGTGCAGGAAGACCACGGGTGGCCCCTCGCCGGCCTCCCGCCAGGCGATCGGGTGGCGGTCGTGGTCGATCATCCCGCCTTCGCCCATGCCCGGTCGTTCCGCGAGCACACCCCCACGAACCAGCGCCAGGCACCGGGACGCAGCCGTGCCGCAAGGGAGTCGAAGAGTTCCGCCGCGGTGGCGCTCGGCCATCCGGCGGGGAGGGCGGAGAGCGGCAGGCCGGGGTCCAGGTAGGGGAGGGTCCGCCAGGCGCCCACGTTGGCTACGTAGCGCCGGAACGCCTCCCGATCATCGAAGACCGCTGCATCGAGCACTGCCAGCACGGGTGACTGCGAGGCGATGTAGGCGTCGTAGGCGGCTCGGATCGCCGCCAGGTCCCAGGCCGACGCCACCATGTCCCAGGTGCTGGTGAATCCCGCATGGCTTGCGTTCCAGAGCGTTACGTAGGACTCAAGAGCCTCACGGCGCAACGTTCGCTCGGTTTCGGCCATCACGGCGACCGGAGCGACCATCAGACCACCTGCGGCCTGACCGAATCCCAGCGCGCCGAGGCGGGCACGGATGCGATACCGCATCATCCGCTCGCCCTCGGGTACCGAGAACGAGGCCAGCACCCATCCGGTGTGATCGACAGCCCCTCGCCGGTGCAGGATGCGCTGATCGCCGTCGGCGAACCATGCAGCGGCCGCCTCGGTGAGGGAGTAGCCCGCAGTCCCGCCCCGAGGGCTCGACTGCAGGTGACCGCTGCGTTTCATGCGCGAAATGGCGGAGCGGGCGGAGGTTTGCTCGATGCCCAGCGTGTCGAGCAGACGGATCAGGTCGGCGACCGCGATCCAGCCCCCGAAGTCGCGGACGAAGGATCCGTAGAGGTCGAGGATCGACTCCCGCGGGTTGCGCATGCCGGTCATGTTAGGTCGGGATCATAATGATCGCAAGCTGCACAGTATGCAGTGACAACTATGTCGGAGGCTGTCAGATTGCGCCGACGGCGTTGCAGTCCCACGGTAGAGCGCTGCAGGATCTCGCCTAAATACCGAATAACCGCGGTTTGTGTACAGCGCTCGACAACCGAGGCGGAATTGCCCTACGGCGCCTCGATGCGGCAACGGTACGGTGGCTACATGTTGTATTTGCACTGATCGCTAATAGTACGCTATATATGGGTTTGTGGGTGAGTGGACATGAGAGTGGGAAGTCCGACCCGCCCGCGCACGGCGCTCGACCTCTCCGATCCGCAGTTGTGGAAGCGCGGCGTGCCGCACGAGGAGTTCGCCCGCCTGCGGCGCGCCAGCCCGGTGGCCTGGAACGAGCGCCGGGACGGCCACGCAGGTTTCTGGGCGGTGACAACCCACGACGACGTCGTGGCGGTCTCGCGCAACACCGAGTGCTTCAGCTCCCGCAACGGCGTGATCAGCCTGGACGACTTCGACGACGAGCAGTCCGAGGTGCGGCGAACCCTCCTCGAGATGGACCCGCCGCAACACACGGCGATGCGACGGATCACGTCGCGGCAGTTCACACCCGGCGCCGTCCGGGCGTTCGAGGACTTCGCACGTGCCACCGCCGCCGACCTCGTCGACGATGCGCTCCGGCGGCGGACATGCGACGCCGTCTCGGCTGTTTCCAGGCGCCTGCCCATCCGCACGCTCTGCCGGATCATGGGCATCCCCCCCGAGCGCCGCGACGACATGATCCGCTGGAGCGACGCCGTCATCGGCACCGACGATCCGGAGTACGTCGACCCCGACATCGAAGCCGTGCCGGCCGGGCAGCGGCGCCTCCTGCCCTTCGGCCATCCGGCGTCGCTGGAGGCCTTCGCACTGGGACGGGAGTTGGCCGCCGAGCGGCGCCGCGTGCCGATCGGAGACATCGTGACCGCGCTGGCCCTGGGGCGGGCCGGCGGGCGGGAACTCAGCGACCGCGAGTTCTGCAACTACTTCCTGATGCTCGTCGTAGCGGGCAACGAGACGACCCGCCACTCCATCAGTCACGGTCTGCACGCCATCGCCACGCATCCCGAGGAGTGGCGCCGCTTCCGCCACGGGGGGATCGACTCCCACCTCGCGGCCGACGAGATCCTGCGGTGGGCCAGCGCGGTGCACTTCGTGCGCCGCATCGCCACCCGCGACGTGACTCTGGGAGGCGCGGAGATCCGCGCCGGGGAGAAGGTGGTCATGTACTACGCCTCGGCCAACCGCGACGAGAAACACTTCGACGAGCCGCAGCGCTTCATCATCGACCGCTCGCCGAACCACCACGTCGCGTTCGGCAAGGGCGGGCCTCACTTCTGCCTCGGTGCCCACCTCGCCCGCCTGCAGATCAGGGTCGTGCTGGAGGAACTCGCCCCCCACGTGCAGCGACTCGAACTCGCCGGCGCGCCCGACCGGCTGCGCAGCAACCACATCCACGGGATCAAGCACCTTCCCCTCACGTTCGTGGCCGACCGATGAGCGCTACGAGGCGCGACCCGGCGGGGGAGACGTCCGGCGGGGCGGTCGGAGCGAAGGCGAGCCGACCGGCCGGCCCGGCGCCCTGGGTGGCGGCGGCCGTGCAGGCCGCCCCCGTGTACCTGCAACCCCGGGCTACGGCTGACCGCGCCGCCGACCTGGTGGCCGAGACCGCCCGCAACGGCGCAGCGCTGGTTGCCTTCCCCGAAGTCTTCGTTGCCGGCTACCCGTACTGGAACTGGATCATGACGCCGCTGGCGGGCAGCGCCTGGTTCAGGCGGCTGCACGACGCCTCGGTCCTCCTACGGGGCCCCGAGGTTGCCGCGGTCGCCGCCGCGGCGCGCCGCCACGGTGTGCACGTCGTGATCGGGATCAACGAGCGCTCCCCGCGGGGTGTCGGCACGATTTACAACACGATGCTGACCATCGACGACCGCGGTCGGCTCGTCGGGCGGCACCGCAAACTGGTCCCGACGTGGGCGGAGAAACTCACCTGGACCGGCGGGGACGGTTCGAGTCTCGTGGTCCACGACACCCCGCTCGGTCCTCTCGGGGTGCTCGCCTGCGGCGAGAATACGAACCCTCTGGCCCGGTTCGCCCTGCTCGAACAGGGTGAACTGGTCCACGTCGCCGGCTACATCGCGCTCCCGACCGCCCCGGCGGACTACGACATGGCCGCCGCCATCGGGATCCGCTCCGCAGCGCACTCCTTCGAGGGCAAGGTCTTCACCATCACCGCCTGCTCGACGATCAGCGACGAGATCGTCGCGGCCATGGCGCCCGCCGGAGCGGAGGCGCAGGAACTCCTGCGCCGCCCCGGCGCCGCTTGGAGCGGCATAACCGGCCCCGACGGGGCGGTGATCGGCGATCCGCTCATCGACACCGAGGGGATCGTGTACGCCGAGATCGACCTGGCGCGCTGCATCGAACCCACCCAGATGCACAACATCACGGGCCACTACAACCGGTTCGACGTGTTCTCCTTCTCCGTGGACCGCACCCCACGAGGTCCCGACGAGCCCTTCTGCGGCCCGATCCACCTACTCGATCCCGACCCCGATGGCGGTCCCGGCAGTCAGGAGGCCCCGCTGTGAACACCCGCACCCTCGACGGCGGGCGCGACGGTCAATTGGGTCGCGCCCGCGTCGCCGACAGCGCCCACCTCCGCCAGTACTACGACGAGTTGGCACGCCTCGACGTCGACGCGCTCTGGACGGTCGCCAACGACATCGAACCCTGGGAGCCCCACCCGTTCTCGGTGCCGACCCTCTGGCGGTGGTCGGAGTTGCGACCCCTGGCGTTGCGTTCCCTCGATCTGGTCAGCCCTGCCGACGCCGGCCGGCGGGTCGTCTACCTGCGCAACCCCGAGCGGGGGGACGTCAGCGCCGTGTGCGGCCTGCTCTTCAGTGGCATCCAGGTCATGCGACCCGGCGAGCGCGCCTCGGCCCACCGCCACGGCGCATCGGCCCTGCGCTTCATCATGGAGGGCACCGGCGGGTACACCGTCGTGGACGGTCACCGCGTCGACCTACACCCGCGGGACTTCGTGCTCACGCCCGGCGGCACCTGGCACGACCACGGCGTGGACGGTGACGGCGAGATCTGCCTCTGGCAGGACGGCCTGGACATCCCGCTCAGCAACGCTCTCGAAGCCAACTGGTACGAAGTGCATCCCGACCACTACCAGAGCGTCGCCCATCCGGTGAACGATTCGGCGCACGCCTTCGGAGGGCCGGCGTTGTTACCGGCCACCTATTCCTGGGACCGGCCCTACTCGCCGCTGCTGCGCTACGGCTTCGACGCCACCTACGAGTCGCTGCAGAAGGCGGCCACCGCCGGCGTGGAGACGCCCTTCGACGGTGTGATGCTGCGCTTCACCAACCCGCACAGCGGGGGCCACGTCATGGCGACGATGGGTGCCGCCATGCAGATGCTGCGCCCCGGCGAGGCCACGCAGGCGCACCGCCACACCGGCAACGTCGTCTACCAGGTGGCGAAGGGGTCGGGTTACTCGGTGGTGGGCGGGCGCCGGTTCGACTGGACCGAGAAGGACATCTTCTGCGTGCCGTCGTGGACCTGGCACGAGCACGCCAACGCCTCGGCCTCCGACGACGCCTGCCTGTTCAGCTTCAACGACTTCCCCGTCATGGAGAAGCTCGCCCTCTGGCGCGAGCAGGCGTTCCCCGACGGCGGCGGCCATCAACGGCCGGGGGCGGCGTGAGGCTCGCCACGTATCGCCCGGACATCACCGCAACGGGAACCCCCGACGGGGCTGCCCCGGAAGGCGGGCAGGTATAATCCTGCCGACGGGGCGGAGCACCGAACGGAGCACGACGAAGGGCGGCGCGGCGAACCCGGAGCCGCCGGAAACGATGATTGAGGCACTGTGAGCGCCACCCACATTTTCACCTCGGAGTCGGTCACCGAGGGCCATCCCGACAAGATGGCCGACCAGATCTCCGACGCCATCCTCGACGCCCTCTTCGCCGAGGACCCCAACAGCCGGGTGGCCTGCGAGACGTTCCTGACCACGGGTCTGTGCTTGGTGAGCGGCGAGATTCGCACCGACGCCTGGGTGGACATCCCTCGGATCGTGCGCGACACCATCTGCGGCATCGGCTACGACCGGGGCGACCTCGGTTTCGACGGCAACGTGTGCGGGGTGCTGTCGGCCATCGGCGAGCAGTCCGCGGACGTGGCCCTGGCCGTGGACACCGCCTCCGGCGAGAACCTGGACAACGTCGGCGCCGGCGACCAGGGTCTGATCTTCGGGTTCGCCTGCACCGAGACCGAGTCCCTGATGCCGCTGCCGATCCATCTGGCGCACCGCATGGCCGAACGGCTGGCCGAAGTGCGCCGGGCGGGCGCCGTCCCCTACCTGCGCCCCGACGGCAAGACCCAGGTGAGCGTGCGCTACGAGGGCATCGTCCCCGTGGGCGTGGAGACGGTGCTGGTGTCCACCCAGCACACCGAAGGGATCGACCTGAAGCGCACCATCGAGCCGGACATCGTCGAGCACGTCATCCAGCCGGTGCTGCGGCCGCTGTTTCCCGACGACGATCCCCGGATACTCGTCAATCCCACGGGACGGTTCGTGGTGGGCGGCCCGGTGGGCGACGCGGGCCTCACCGGCCGCAAGATCATCGTGGACACCTACGGCGGGATGGCCCGTCACGGTGGTGGCGCCTTCAGTGGCAAGGACCCCACCAAGGTGGACCGCTCGGCGGCGTACGCCATGCGCTGGGCGGCCAAGAACCTCGTCGCCGCCGGCGCGGTGGACCGCTGCGAGATCCAGGTGGCCTACGCCATCGGTATTGCCCGGCCGGTCTCGCTCATGGTCGAGACGTTCGGCACCCACCACGTCGATCCCACCCTGATCGCTCCGGCGGTGCAGGAGGTGTTCGACCTGCGCCCGGCGGCCATCATCCGCGACCTCGACCTGGCGCGGCCCATCTTCCGTGACACCGCCGCCTACGGCCACTTCGGTCGGGACGGCGACAACTTCACCTGGGAGAGGACCGACCGGGTCGACGACCTGCGTTCGGAGCTCGGCCTCTGAGCCGGACGCCGCACGGGCCGTCCCCCTCAACCGAACCCGACCTGCCGCCTGAGCGCGGCCCCCGGGTCGTGCGCGTGCTCACCGACGTTGCGGCCATAGATCGGGAGTTCGACTACCACGTTCCCGCCGCCTGGCATCGCGACGGCCGTGCCGCCCGGCTGGCCGTGGGCACGATGGTGCGGGTGGCGCTGCAGGGCCGCCGCGTGGGCGCGTGGGTGACCGAGTGCGACCCGGCCCCGGAGGTGGCGCCCGACAATCCCGTCTCCGAGTTGGCCGACATGCCGTCCGGTCCGCCGGCGACGGTTGGGGGCGGCCGGATCCGCGATGACGAACCCACGCCACTGCCGGGCGGGCGGGCGGACACGGGGCACGATTCGGCGCCGGACCTGAGGCTCGACCTCGTGTTCGAGGAGCAGGACGAAGCCCTGCGCGGCGCGGTGGCCGGGCTCTCACCGCCTCCGGATGGAGGAGTCGAACCGGGGTCCGAACTGCGGCCCCTGGCGAAGCTGGTGGGCGCGGGGCCGTCGGCGGAGCTGCTGGAGTTGGCCCGCTGGGCGGCGTGGCGCTGGGCGGGCCGCCGGGCCACGTTCTGCGGCACTGCCTCGCCGCCTCGCGTTGTGGAGGCTGTGCCTGCGCTGCCGGCCGCGCCCCCTGCGCCGCTGCCCGACGCCGCCCTCGCCGCGCTGCCCGACGTCGCCGCGTCGGAGTTCTGGGACGCCGCCTTCAGCCACCCGGTCTCAGTGGTGCGCATTCCGCCTGCGGGCGACCGCGGCCCGCTGCTGGCTGCCGCGTTGCGGCGCGGCAACGTTCTCCTGGTGACGCCCCACGTCGCCGACGCGGCTCGCCTGGCGGGCTGGGTGCGCCGCCGCGGCGTCCCCGTGGCGCTGCTGCCCGACGGCTGGGCGCAGGCCGCGGCCGGCGGGGTGGTGGTGGGAACCCGGGCCGCGGCCTTCGGCCCGGCCGCCGCTCTCGGCGCCGTCGTCGTCCTCGACGAGCACGACGAGGCCCTGGTCGCCGAGGACTCGCCCACCTGGAGCGCCCGCGAGGTGGCCGCCGAGCGGGCCCGCCGGGCGGGCGTTCCCTGCGTGCTGGTCTCGCCGATCCCCACCCTCGAGGCGCAACTGCTGGCGTCCGCCGAGCCCCTGGCGCCGCCGCGCCACGCCGAACGGGAGGGCTGGCCGCACGTCGAGGTGATCGACCAGCGCGACCCCGAGGTCGGCCGCCACGGACTGCTCACCGAGACGCTGGCGACCCGCCTGCGCGCCTGCGGCCGGGCCGTCTGCGTGCTGAACCGCAAGGGGCGGGCACGTCTGCTGGCCTGCGGGGGCTGCGGCGAGTTGGTGGTCTGCGACTCCTGCGGTGCCGCGGTGGGCGAGCACGCCGCCGAAACCCCTGCCGACGACACCGAGCGTATCGAGCTGGCCTGCCGGCGCTGCGGTGCGCGCCGCCCACGGCTCTGCAGCGGCTGCGGCGCCGCTCGGCTGCGCACCCTGCGCCCCGGCATCGCCAAGGTTCGCCGGGAACTGGAGGTGCTGCTGGGCGAGCCGGTGGCCGAACTCGCCGGCACCGCCCGATCCGGTTCCGATCGGGAAGTACCCCCGGAGAACGCCCGAGTGGTGATCGGCACCGAGGCGGCGCTGCACCGCGTCCCGGAGGCCGATCTGGTGGCGTTCCTGGACTTCGATCAAGAGCTGTCGGCGCCGCGCTACCGGGCCAACGAGCAGGCCATGGCGCTGCTGGCCCGTGCCGCCCGGCTGGTCGGGCCGCGCAGCGGCGGTGGGCGCGTGCTCGTGCAGACCCGCCTGGTGGACCACCCCGTCGTGCAGGCCGCCCGGACGGCCGACCCCGACCTGCTGAGCCGCCACGACCGCCGGCAGCGCGAGCAACTCGGGCTGCCCCCGTTCGGGGCGCTGGCCGAGATAGCCGGATCGGCGGCGCCCGCCTTCGTGGAACGCCTCGGCCGCCCTGCCGGCCTGGAGGTCTCCGCAGTGGGGGAGGGGCGCTGGGTGGTCAGGGCAGCCGACCGCGCCACACTCCTCGACGCCCTCGGCGCTGCCGAGCGTCGTCCCGGCCGCCTCCGCCTCGCTGTGGATCCCCTGCGTCTCTGACACCGCCGGCCGCCGGTACCCGAGGCGGTTGTGCCGGGGGTGCCATCGCCGACCGTTTCGAGACCGCCGGAACACCACCGTCAGCGCCGACCGATCCCCTCCGGAAGTGGATTCCGGCCTCCGCCGGAATGACACTCATAGGAGCATCGGAAGAAGGGGGTCGGAACGACGAGAGAGGGGTCGGAATGACGAAGGGGCGAGGCGGGACGCCGGGCGACGGCGCCGGCGCGATGTCGCCGGCCGCCCCGCCCGGACCGCGGCAGCGCCCCCGCCCTCGGAGCCCGCGCGGGGTCGCCGGTATGCTGTGGCGGTGCGGGGGCTGGCGGTCGAGCACGACCCGAACGGGCATGCGGCGCTGGTGGGGCGGTCCCTCGCCCACCGGGGCGTCGAGATGGAGACGTTCAGAGTGGTCGACGACGTCGACGACCCCACCAGCATGCGGGAATTCCCTGACCCCGGCGACTACGACCTGTTCGTGGTCCTGGGCGCCGTGTGGTCGGTGTACGACGACGCCACCATCGGCACGTGGATCCACCGCGAGATCGACTTCGTGAGGCGGGCCCACGACGCCGGGCGGCCCACGCTGGGCATCTGTTTCGGCGCCCAGGTGCTGTCCGCTGCCTTGGGGGGCACGGTGTCGCGGGCGTCGGCGCCCGAGATCGGCTGGCACGGACTCGAGTCCGATCGGCCCGGCGACCTCTCGCCGGGTCCGTGGTTCCAGTGGCACTACGACCGGTTCACGGTCCCGGACGGGGCGACCGAGATCGCCCGCAACGCCAGCGGGCCGCAGGCCTTCCGCAAGGGTCGCAGCCTCGGGTTGCAATTCCATCCAGAGGTTGACAGCGAGTTGCTGGCGGAGTGGATCGAGGTGGGGGGCGACATGCTGCGTGCCCACGGGATCGACACCGACGTCCTGGCCGCCGAGACCGCCCGGCGGGAGCCGTCCGTGTCCCCGCGCACGCAGCGGCTGGTTGACTGGTTCCTCGACGACATCGCAGGGCTGTCAGCATCCGGGCCGTGAGCTCCCGACCGGTCTTGCTGGTACACGTTCCCGGCCGGCACCTCCGGCGGGGCGGGTTGTGCGGGTGAACACCCGGCCGATCTCGCCGGTCGACATTCTCAGTCACGACGTCTACGAGCGGGCCGTGCCCCATACCGCCTTCGCCCGCCTGCGGCGGGAGATGCCGGTGGCCTGGCACGACGAGCCGGGCGATAACGCCGGCTTCTGGGCCGTGACCCGCTGGGCCGACCTCGTGGCGGTCCACCGCGACCACCAGACGTTCTCCTCGCAGGTCGGCGGAACCGAACTGGAGGAACTGGAGCGCGATCCCGAGGCCCGAGAGGCCCGGCGCACCATGTTGGAGACCGATCCGCCGGAGCACACCCGCCTGCGGCGCATGGTGTCGCGCAACTTCACCCGCCGCAGCATGGACCGTTGGAGCGACACCGCCCGGGCGTTGATGGCGGAGACGTTCGAGGAGGCCCTGGCGGGCGGCGTCGGGAGGGGGGCCGGAGGCGTCGAGGTGGAGTTCGTGGGCGCCGTGGCCCGGGAGCTGCCGATCCTGCTCATCAGCCGCATCCTCGGGGTGCCCGACCGCGACACCGGCAGCCTCTTCGACTGGGCCGACAAGATCATCTACCACGCCGACCCCGACTATGCCGACGTGGTGTTCGACCGGGAGGACACCGACCCCTACCGGCTGCTGCCGTTCCGCAGCCCGGCCTCGGCCAGGGTGTTCGCCTACGCCCGCCAACTCGCCGACAGCAAGCGCCGTCACCCCGCCGACGACGTGGTGTCACTGCTGGTGGCTGCCGACGAACTGTCGTCGCAGAACTTCAACACGCTGTTCCTGTTGCTCGTCATCGCCGGCAACGAGACCACGCGCCACGCACTCAACCACGGCGCCCTGGCGCTCGCCGAGCGACCCGACGCTCTCGACCGCCTGCGGGCCGAACCCGCCCTGCTCAGTTCCGCAACCGAGGAGATCCTGCGCTTCGCCTCGCCGCAGATCCACTTCCGGCGTACAGCGATGACCGACACCGAGATAGCCGGGGTTCCGGTGGTGGCCGGCGACAAGGTCGTGACCTGGTACCTGTCGGCCAACTACGACGAGGAAGCGTTCAGTGATCCCTACACGCTGGACCTGGGTCGCGACCCCAACCGCCACGTCACCTTCGGTGGGGGAGGGCCGCACTTCTGCCTCGGGTCGTGGCTGGCTCGCCTCGAGGTGCGCGTGTTCCTGGAGGAGCTGCTGCGCCGGGACGTGCGGATGCAGGTATGCGGCGAGGTGCGGCGGGTGCGCTCCAACTTCATCAACGGCCTCAAGCAGTTGCCGCTGCACGTCACGGCGGGCTGAGCCCGCGGCGGCCGCGACCTCGCCTCAGGCGGGCCGCAGCCCGATGCGGCGGCGGGCTGCGGCCAGCAGACCACCGACGTCGGCCGTTGTTGGCGCCGTCCCGTAGACGTAGCGGTCGGGGCGGATCAGCACCGCTGCGGCCCCGCCCAGCAGACGCGCCAGCCAGCCCTCGGGGTCGCCGAGTTGCGTGGCATCCAGTACCCGCGCCAAGCCGGCGCCATCGGCGGGCCCGCGACTCAGCAGGTACCAACCGGGGCCGGCCACATCGTCGAGCAGGCGTCGCCGCCCGTCCACCTCCACGGTCGGCTGGCGAGCCTGGTGGCCGACGGGGAACGCGGCGGCGCCGCTGCCGGTGTCCTGGAAGAGCCCGGTGAGCGGGGGAAGGCGCGACCAGCGCTCGCCGTCGTCGCTGTCGGGTGTGGGGAAGGCCGGCTCGTCCAGCAGGCGCCCAGCCTCGATGGACAACTCGATGCAGCGCTCCACGTGGGGGCGCCGCTCCAGTTCGTAGGTGTCCAGCAGGACCTCAGGGGCGCCGCCGCGCAGTACCGCCTGCAGCTTCCAGGCCAGGTTGGCGGCGTCTCGTATGCCCGAGCACATGCCCTGTCCCATGAACGGCGGCATCTGGTGGGCGGCGTCGCCGGCCAGCAGCAGGCGATCCCGGCGCCAGGTCGCGGCGACGGTGGCGTGAAAGGCGTACACCGCGGCCCGCACGAGATCCCCGTCGCCGGGCTGCAGCCAGGGTGCCAGGAGGTGCCACACGTTCTCGGGGTCCTGGGCCTCCTCGTCGGTCTCGCCGTCGAGCAGGCGGAACTCCCAGCGGCGGTGGTTGCGGGCCGACGGCACGAACGTGGCGGGCCGGTGCGGATCGCAGACCTGATGGATGATGTCGGGAAGATCCACGGGCCGACGCAGCATCACGTCCACCACGAGCCAGCGCTGGTCGTAGCCGAGGTTCACGAGATCGACGCGGGCCCGACGGCGGCATCCGCTAGCGGCGCCGTCGCAGGCAACCACCCAGCGGCCGGGCAGTGCCCGCCAGTCGGCCACGTCGACACCCAGCCGAACCTCCACGCAGTCGAAACGTTCCGCGCCGGCGCGCAGCGCGGCGTCCAGTTCGGGCTGGATGAACACGTAGTCCTCTCCCCAGCCCAGGATCGGGTCGCGGATGAAGTCCTCGTAGTCGAACAGCGGGTTGCCTTCGGCATCGGTGAACAGCATCCCGCTGCTGGGCTCGGTGAGTGCCGCCATCTCGTCGCCCAGGCCGATCCCCTGGAAGATGCGCATGATCTCGGCGTCCAGGTGGCAGGCCCGCGGCAGCGGGTACGGCTCGACGGACCGCTCGTAGATGCAGGTGCGGATGCCGGCCTGGCCCAGCAGGTTCGCCAGCGTGGCCCCGACCGGCCCGTAGCCGACGACCGCCACCTCGGTTTCGTCCGGGGGGTCAGCCGCCTTGGTCGGGTGCCTCATCTGACCAGCAGGTCGTGCCCCAGGTGACGCACAGCAGCGTGCAGTCGCCGCCGCCCGCCGCGCCGTGCCAGTGACGCTCATGCGGAGGGGCAACCACCAGGGTTCCCGGCTCGAGCATCGCGGTGCCGTCGGCGTCGGTGCCAACCCTGCCGCGCCCCGACGCCACGTACAGCAGCTGCCCGCCGGGGTGGCTGTGCCAGTTGGTGACCGCCCCGTCGGCGAAATGCACGAGCGCCGTGTCGGGCTCGTCGTCGCTCTCGGTGGCATTGAGCATTTCCAGATCCACCCGGCCGGTGAAGAGGCCGCCGTAGGTGGAGCTCCTGTCGCCGCTGACCACGACCCGCACGGTTCAGCCCTCCCCGGCAACGAAGCGGTTGCGCAGGCTGCCGATGCCCTCGACCTCGATCTCCACCACCTGGCCGTCGCGCAGGTACGTCGGCGGGTCCATGGAGTCGCCGACGCCGCCGGGCGTGCCGGTGAAGATCAGGTCGCCGACCTCGAGGGTGACATAGCGCGACAGCCACGACATGAGGAACCCCACGTCGAAGATGAAGTCGCTGGTGCGGGCCTGCTGGCGCACCTCGCCGTCCACCCGGCAGCTGAGTGCCAGGTCGTCGGGATCGGCAACCTCGTCCGCCGTGACCATCGTCGGGCCGACTGGCCCGAAGGCGTCGTAGCTCTTGGCGAGCGAGAACTGCCGCACGGGCGGGCGGAACTGCTCGTTCCGGTCGCTCACGTCGTTGCCGCAGGTGAGGCCCGATACGTGACTCCAGGCGTCGGCCCGGGCCAGTCCCTTGCAGCGCCGACCGACGGCCAGCACCAACTCCACCTCGTAGTCCACCATCTGCAGATCGAGCATGGGCACGTCGTCGTAAGGGCCGCAAATGCACGTCGGGAATTTGGCCATGATGTGCGGCTCGGTCGGGATCGCCCTGCCGGACTCTTCCGCGTGGCTGCGGTAGTTCAGCGCGAGGGCGATGATCTTGCCGGGGCGCGGCACGGGTGGACCAAGTTCCGCGCCAGCGAGGCTCGGCCAGGCCGACGGATCGACCTCGGCGGCCAGTGCCTGCAGGCGGGCGTGGTTCGCCAGGTCGGCCGTCATCATCGGATCGGAGTTGAGGGCGCCGCCGGAGGCCTCGCCGATGTCCACTGCCCGGCCGTCAACGACGAGGCATGCCCTCCCGGACACGTTGGCGAATCTCATGGAACCCTCCTCGGGTTTGTTGGGGCTGTTGCTCGGTTCGTGCAGGAGGGTACGCGTGCGTGGCTGGAGAGGCGACGCCGAGGCGCCGCTCCCGGGTTGCCCGCAGGCTCTCGGCCTCCGGATGGCCGGCCGGAGCCGCCGTGGCCCTCAGCCCTGCCAGCCGCCGGCGGGACGGTCGAACCAAACGTGCGCCTGCCCGGTTCCGGCCGCTGCCTCGTAGTCGGAGTACAGCCGCCCGGGCGCCTGGCAGGCCGATCCGCCCAGTGCGCCCGCCATCATGAGGTAGTGGCCGAAGAACCCCTCGGGGGCGTGCCGGCGGAACCCTTCCATGCCGTCCAACACCGCAGCGTGGTCGCCGGCGGCGAACTGCGCGATGAGCCGCTCGTCGGCGGCGCGCGCCTCGGGGCTGACGATGTTGGCGAGATCGGCGGACTCGTGCCGGCGCAGCTCCCGCAGCGGCCAGAACCGGTGGCTCAGCCCTCCGGAGGCCAGGAGCACCACCCGCCGGTCCAGCCCTGCTACCGCCGCCGCCAGCAACTCGCCCAGCAGCAGAAAGTCCTCCGGTGTGGCGGTCTGGCAGATACTCACCGACACCCAGCGTTCGTCGCCCTGCAGATACGGGAGAAGGTTCACGATGGGGTAGTGGATCGGCAGGTAGGGGTCGTCGCAGGCCAGCACCCAGGTGTCGTCGCGCCCCTCGGCCTGCGCGGCGAGGCCGAAGGCCAGCTCCGGGTCGCCGGGTATGTCATACGGCATCTGTCTCATGCCCCGCGGCAACTCGTCGGAGGTGAACAGGCCCCGGCGGCGTTCGTGCGCGGTGCAGATGTGCTCGAAGGTGCTGAACCAGTGGGTGTCGAACACCACGATCGTGTCGGGCCGGAGCTGGTCCAGGCACTCGGCCCGTAGCCGGTCGAGGCCGGCGCACAGGCTGAAGTCCTCGCCGTCGTTGAGCAGCAGCCGCTCCGCCTCGGGCATCACGATGGGAGGAACGTGCGACACGAGCCCCGCGCCGACGATCTCTCCCATACCTCTCGCCTCGTTCCCTGCGGTCTGCGTGCCGTCACGAACCGGCACGGGCGTCTAGAATCGTTTGGACCCTAACAAAATATTCGGGGAATTGTCGAGACCGAGGTTCAGGGCGTGTCCAGATCGGCCACGGTGCGCAGCAACGTCCGCAGGGAGGCGGCCAGTCGGGTGGCCTCGTCGTCGCTGAGGTCGCGGGTCACCAGCGCCTCCTGCTTGTTGAAGGCGGGCATGATCTCATTGACCACCCGGCGTCCCGACTCGGTCGTGCGCACGATCATGCGCCGACCGTCGGTGGGGTGGGGCGAGCGCTCGGCGTACCCCTTGGCCTGCAGGGTGTTCAGCACCCCGGTGAGCGTCCCGCCGGTGATGCCGGCTTCGGCTGCCAGGTTGCGGGACTCCTGCTCGCCCCACACCCGCAGTACGAACAGCACCACGAAGGCGCTCCACGAGAGACGGTGCTGGCGGAGGACGCCGCGCTCCATGTGGTTGCGCACCGCCGTGGCGGCGCGGAAGATGTTGGACACGGCCGCGAGTGCCTGGAAGTCCAGGTCGAGGGTCCCCAACTCGGCGCGTACGAGGCGCTCGGCTTCAACGAGTTCGTGGTCGTCGGCGGCAAAGGCTCGTGGCATGCCGCCAACGATACGCCGGTCTCCGGCGGGGGCCGGGTTATCCGCTGTGCCCGGAGGTGAGGACTTCGGCAGGAACCGGTGCCGTCGACCCTCACACCGTGCCCGTCGCTCCGCTTCTGGCCGCGGTACCGGATTCGACGTGAGGGATTACCTCTGGTATGACGCCGGAGTCTCCCCGGGGTATGCGAGTCGTGCAGGAGGTGCGTCGTGACCCACGAGTACCAGCAGATCCGGGTGCTCTGGCCCGATCACTTGAACCTGCCGCGCGGCAAGTACCTGCCTGCCGCCGTGGCGGCGGGTGGGGCGCGGCACTGCCTCACGGTCTTCGCGCTCTGCTACGACCGGGAGATGCTGCCCACGCCCGGTGCGGGTTTCCTGGAGGGCATGCCCGACATCAACTGCGACTTCAGCCTCGATGACGTCCGTCCGGGGTGGGAGGACGGGGTCGGCGTGGTGGTCGGAGACCTGAGCCACGGCGGCGAGGCAGTGCCCTTCGCTCCCCGAGAGGTGCTGCGGCGCGCCGTGGCCGCCTGGGAGGCCTTGGGCTACACGCCCAAGGTGGGCTTCGAGTACGAGGCCTACCTCATGGCGCCCGACGGCGACGGCGGCTGGGTGCCGTACAGCGCGCCGGGTTCGTTCGTCTACGGCACCGGGCGCTTCAGCGACCCCGAGGGCATTACCGCCGAGATCGTCCGGAGGGCGCTGAACTGCGGCTTCCGCCTGGAGTCGGTGAACGCCGAGTACGACGAGAGCCAGTTCGAGTTCACGCTGGTCTACGACGACGCCCTGGCGGCGAGTGACGAGGCCTTCCTGTTCAGGGTCATGGCGCGGGAGGTGGCCGCCGAGCGGGGCCATCTACTCACGTTCCTTCCCAAGCCGATCGGCGGGCGCGGCGGCAATGGGCTGCACGTCAACTTGAGCTTCGTCGACACCTCCGGGGGGTTCGCCCTCGTGGACCCCGCCGGCGCCGACGGTCTCTCGACGCTGGCCAGGCAATGCATCGCCGGGCAGTTGGCCTACCTGCGACCCATGACCGCGCTGTGCTGCCCCACTGTCAACTCCTACAAGCGCCTGGCGCCGGCGCAGCTCTGCGGCTACTGGCAGAACTGGGGGCACGACCACCGCTGCACCACCGTGCGGGTCAACCCCGAGCGGGGGGCATCCACGCGGCTGGAGAACCGCCTCGCCGACCCGGCGGCGAGCCCGCACATCGCCCTGGCGGCGGTCCTGACGGCCAGCCGCCTCGGCGTGACCGGCGAGCTCGAGTGCCCACCGCCGGAAACCCTCGACGGCCTGGAGAACGTGAGCTGCGAGGTGCACGTTCCGGAGAGTCTCGCCGAGGCCCTCGACGAACTGGAGGCCGACGCGACGTTCGTCGAGGCGTTCGGCGCCGAGACGGTGGCTCAGTTCACGGCCGTCAAGCGCGCCGAATGGGCCAAGTACGCCGCCCACGTCACCGACTGGGAGCTGGACACCTACCTGCCCTACCTCTGAGTGCCCACGTCGGCCCCGCTCGACGGCGCAGAGGTATTGATCTTCTATGGCATTGATATATATTGATAGAATATGAACCATAATGAGCGACTTCGGCAGAGGATCCGCGATGGCCGCTCAGGTGCCAATGTCCGTTTTGATGACTTGCGTGGCCTGCTCCAGAACCTAGGATTCGTTGAGAGGATCCGGGGGAGCCATCACATTTTCAGGAAGGATGGCGTGGCTGAACTCATCAACTTGCAGCGCGACGGCAGCGACGCCAAGCCGTATCAGATCCGACAGGTCCGTCGGGCGATCTTGAAGTACCGACTGGGAGAAGAAGAGTGATGCAAGAGTACGAGGTGGTTCTCGGCTGGAGCGATGACGACGGTGTGTTCGTGGCCGAGGTGCCCGAACTGCCCGGATGCATGGCGCACGGCGACACGCGAGAGGCCGCTTTGGAGAACGCCAAGCATGCGATGGATCTCTGGATCGAGACCGCTCAAGAGTTCGGTGATCCAATTCCGGAAGCCAAGGGCGGGTACCACCCCGAGCGATCTCGCAGTGTCGTCGCCCGGATATCCGAAGCACCCCGGCCGAACAGCGGCGGGGTGGACCTCTGAGCAGCGAAGGAGTCCTTCGTCAGCCCATGCCCAATCCGCCCGCCGTCGGAGCCGTTCCCCCGCGCTGCATTTCCTGCTCGGCAATGACGAGATCAAACTGTGTCTGCAGGTTCAGCCAGAATTGCGCGTCGACGCCGAACCAGCGTTCGAATCGCAGAGCAGTGTCGGCGGTCACGGAACGCTTGCCGGCGATGATCTGGCCGATGCGGTTCGGCGGCACGTCGATCTGGCGCGCGAACGCGGTTGGGGTCACGCCCATCTCCTCGAGTTCATCCTTCAGAACCTCTCCAGGATGAACGGCACGTTTGAACATGGTCGGATCTCCCTGCTGCTAGTGGTAGTCCACGATATCGACATCGGTTGGTCCCGGACCGCTGGACCAGGTGAAGCAGATGCGCCATTGTCGGTTGATCCGGATGGAGTACTGGCCCTTTCTCGCGCCCCTGAGGGTCTCCAGCCTGTTGCTCGGCAAAGCCCTCAGCGTGTCCAGCGATGGCGCAGCATTGAGAATCGCGAGCCGTTTTGGCGGCCCTTCGGATTTGAGCGGGGTGTAGGTCCGCTGTGGGGTACGAGGGCTCTGCGATTCTGACGGTAACTGCCGCCGTCAGAATGGAGAGCCCTCGTGGAACTGGACCCTACGCGTATGTGCGAGTTGTTGGTCGGCTTGCCGGCTGTGAACGTGCTCGGCGTCGAGGAGACGGACCTGTTGCGGGTGCATGTCGAGACCGCGGCGGAGCGGCCTCGCTGCGACGGCTGCGGCGGTCGGGTGTGGGTGAAGGACCGTCCGGTCGTGGAGTTGGTGGACCTGCCGTGCTTCGGGCGGCGGACACGCCTGGTGTGGCGCAAGCGCCGCTGGCGCTGCCCGAGCGGGTCGTGTCCGGTCGGGTCGTGGACTGAGGAGGTGCCCGCAATCGCCGCGGCGCGCCTGGCAATGACGGACCGTGCCGGCCGGTGGGCGACCGAGCAGACCGGTCGCTGCGGCCGCACGATCGAAGACGTAGCGGCGGACCTTGGAGCTGATTGGCACACGGTCAACGACGCCGTGGTCGCCTACGGGACACCGCTCATCGACGACGCCAGCAGATTCGGGACTGTTACCGCGCTTGGTCAGGTGAGGTGCTGTTCGCTCGCCAGGGGCAGTGGCGGACCCAGGCGTGGTCCACGTCGATCGTCGACGTGGGGGCCGGCCAACTCCTCGACGTGATCGAGGGACGCACCGCCGCCGGCGCCTGCGCATGGTTCGCTGAGCAGCCAGAACAGTGGCGAGATGCGATCTTGTGGGCGGTGTTGGACCTGTCGCGGTGCGTGGCGGTTGGCGTTCGACACGATGCTGGCCGACGCCAGACAGGTCGCCGATCCGTTCGGGCTCGTCAAGTTGGCGAACCAGCGCCTCGACGAGGTCCGCCGCCGGGTGCAGAACGACACGCTCGGCCACCGCGGACGCAAAGACGACCCGCTGTATCGCTGCCGACGGCTACTCACCAAGGCCGACGAACGCCTCACCGACGGTGGCCGAGCCAAGCTGCTGGGCCTGCTCGGTGCTGGCGACCCCCACGGCGAGGTCCCCATGGCGTCACACGCCAAAGAAGTCCTCCGGTCGATCTACGCCATCGACGATCCCACCCTCGCCGAACAGTTCGTGGCGCGCCTCAGCGTCGACCTCCAAGACGCCGACTGCCCACCGGAGACCCGCCAGCTCGGCCGCACCATCGCCCGCTGGGCACACCAGATCGTCGCCTGGCACCGCGCACGCGTCTCCAACGGACCCACCGAAGCCGTGAACAACCTGATCAAACGCGTCAAACGCATCGCGTTCGGATTCCGCAACTTCGCCAACTACCGAATTCGGTCGCTTCTCTACGCCGGCAGACCCAACTGGACGCTCCTGGCCACCATCACACCCCGCTAATTTCCGAAGCGCCGTTTTGCCGCCTGTCTCTCGATGCCTTGGAATGTCGGGACGAATGTTCCACCGGCGAACACCTCGGTTCTCTTGTCCCCGTATCCGAGAATCATGCCAGAGCCAGCATATAGACGCTAGACGTCACACGTCAAGCATCGTGATCGATACGGGGCCGAGCAACGCGGGAGTTTCGGTCGCCGCGGTGTATCGGAGGTGTTAGCCCGACGGGCCGAGGTAGGTGTCGAAGAGGTCCTTGCGTCTGAGCAGATCACGGCCGGGGCCCTCGGCGGCGATGGTGCCCGAGCGCATGATGTAGGCCCGGTCGCAGGCACCCAGCATGCGGTGGGCGTTCTGCTCGACGACCAGCAGGGTGCGGCCGCCTGCTGCCAGCCGGCCGATGAGGTCGAACACCAGGTCCACCAGGGCGGGCGCCAGGCCCAGGGACGGTTCGTCCATCAGCAGCATCCGGGGGGCGCTCATCAGGGCTCGGGCGATGGCGAGCTGCTGGGCCTCGCCACCGGAGAGGTAGCCGGCCGGCGTGTCGGGCCGGTCCCCCAGGACGGGGAACAGTTCGGCCACCTCCTCGAGACGCTCGACACGCTGGCGGGCGGTGGCGGTGATGCCGGCCACCAGCAGGTTCTCGCGCACCGTCAGGTCGGCGAAGAGGCGGCGGTGCTCGGGCACCAGGGCCACCCCGGCGCGCAGCATCTTGTCGGGCGCTGCGCCGGTCATGTCGGTGCCGTCGAGGCGTACCCGCCCCTCGGCGGGGTTCAGCAGGCCGGCCACGGAGTTCAGGAGGGTGGTCTTGCCGGCGCCGTTGGGGCCGATGACCCCCACGATCTCCCCGGCGCCGACGCGCAGGGTGGCGGCGCGCAGCGCCGTGATCGATCCGTACCGGGTGGTGAGCGACTCGATCTCCAGCATCTTCGACTCGCTAGGTGGTCTCGCCGGACGGGGCGCGGCGCCGGGCTCGGTCCAGCAGCTCCGCCACGAGAGCGGGGTCGTGCTCGCCGAGCGCCGGCACCCGGGGGCGCGGTTCGCCGGCGTCGCTGATGTTGAAGGGTGGGCGCAGCATCGTTGCCCGGCCGTCGGGAAGCTCCACCTCGGCGAACCGCCGGCGCGCCTGGAGTTGCTCGTGGTTTGCCACCTCCAACGGCCCGTTCACCCTGCCGAAGGCGATGCGCGCCTGCCGCAGCCTCGCCAGCACCTCTGGCGCCGGGTCGGCCGCGAAGGCTGCGCCGATGGCGGCTTCGAGTTCGTCGACATTGGCGACGCGGGCCTCGTTGGTGGCGAAGCGGGGGTCGTCGGTAAGTTCGGGACGTCCCATCACCTCGGCCGCGAGCGCCGCCCACTCCCCGTCGGACTGCACCGCCAGCATGATTACCGCACCGTCGGCCAACTCGAACAGGCCGTACGGGGCGATGAGTGCATGACGCCGTGCCGAGCGCACCGGTTCGGCGCCGTCGGCGACCGAGGCGTACACCTGCACGGCGGTCCATTCAGTGAGGCACTCCAGCATCGACTGCGAGATCACCGCGCCCTCGCCGGTGACGGCCCGGCGGTGCAGCGCCGCCAGGATGGCGCTGAGGGCGTACATGCCGGTGCAGATGTCGGCGACGGAGAAGCCCACCTTGCTCATCCGGTCGGGGTCGCCGGTGAGTGCGATGGCGCCGGCCTCGGCCTGGATGATCAGGTCGTAGGCCTTGTCGTCGGCGCGCGGGCCGTCGGTGCCGTAGCCGGAGATGTCGCAGGCGATGAGGTGCGGGTGGCGGGCCACGAGTTGGGCGGCCAGCACGCCGGCCCGGCGTGCCGCGCCCGGTGACAGGTTCTGGACGAACACGTCGGCTCCCGCCACCAGCTCGTCGAAACGCTCCCGCTGCGGCGGGTCGCGCAGATCCAGTACCAGGCTGTCCTTGCCGCGGTTGCCCCACACGAAGTAGGTGGACTCTCCCGAAAGCCGGCTGTCGTAGTGGCGGGCGAAGTCGCCGCCGGGCGGCCGCTCCACCTTGAGGACCCTGGCGCCCAGGTCGGCGAGATGCCGGGTCGTCAGCGGCGCCGAGACGGCCGTCTCCAGCGACACCACCAGCACGCCGTCGAGCGGGGCACTCACCGGTTAATCCCCACCGGTTCCATGGGCGCCGACGCCACCCCGTGCACGAAGTTGGAGGCGATGTGCACCGGCTCGCCGGCGCGGCGCAGGCCCAGGCGCCGCTCGATGAGTTCGGTGAGCAGCACCCTGATCTCCATGCGCGCCAGGGAGGCGCCGAGGCAGAAGTGGTGCCCGCCGCCGCCGAAGGCGAAGTGGTCGTTGGGCGAACGGGTCACGTCGAACGTGAACGGGTCGACGAAGACGTCGGGATCGCGGTTGGCCGAGGCGTACCACATCACCACCTTGTCACCCGCGCCGATGGACGTACCGGCCAGGGTGGTGTCGTGGCGGGCCGTGCGGCGCATGTGCAGCACCGGCGTGGCCCAGCGCAGCACCTCCTCGGTGGCCTGGTCGATCAGCTCCGGGCGGTCGCGCAGCAGCCGTAGTTGATCGGGTCGCTCGGCGAGGGCCAGAGCGCCGTGGACGATGGCGGTGCGTGTGGTCTCGTTGCCGGCGAACACCAGCAGGTGGAAGAAGTTGCGGTATTCCGCCGCGGACAGCGCCCCGCCGTCGGTGGCCCTCGCCAGCCCGGTCACCACGTCGTCGGTGGGCTCGGCGAGCCGGAGCGCCCCCAGGTCCTCGCCGTAGACGTACAGCGCATGGCTGGCGGGGCTACCGAACGGCAGCAGGCGCAGCGGCGTGGTGTTGCCGAACGCGTCGGGGGCCAGCGTGGGCCGGTCGCCGGTGCCCTCCACGAGGTAGTCCGACAGCTCCACGAGGTAGCCGCCATCGGCCGCGGGCACGCCGAGCATCAGCCATGATCACCCGGATCGGTAGCGGCGCCGCCACTGCCGCCACCCAGTCACCGCCACCGGACGTCACGAAGTCGTCCAGCAGTTCCGCGGCGATGGCTCTGGTGGCCGCGGTGAAGCGTGCCACGTTGCGGGGCGTGAACTCCCGGCTCACGATCCGCCGCAGCCGGCTGTGCTCGGGTGCGTCGGTGTCGATGACCGAGCGGCGGGCCTCCAGCGCGTCGGCTTCCAGGTCCCAGAGGTTGGTGTGCCCGATCCCCGACGAGAAGATCTCGGGGTGCCGCGACACGCTGCGCACGTCGCCGTGGCGGGTGACCGCCCAGAAGCCGCCGGACTCGTACCGATGCCACAGGAGGCCCGGTGTGGCGCGCATGGCGGCGAAGCGGTCGTGCGGGATGCCGTCGAGGTACAGGCCCGGTGCTGTCACCTCCGGCGCGCCGCCGGCCGCGGCTCGCGAGTGGGTGTTCTGGGAGCCCTTCGCTGCGGTCACCTCCGCCGCGGTGGCCGTGGTCATGGTTCGTCCCCCTCCCCGTCGGCGCCCGGGGGTGTGACCTCCGAGCCGAGGTAGGCGGTCCGTACCAACGGGTTGGCCTGGATCTCGGCCGGAGTGCCCACCGCGATGACCGTCCCTTGATCGAGGGTGTAGACCCGGTCGCAGATCCCCACGATGAAGTTGAGGTCGTGGTCGATGACCAGGACGCCTGCGCCCACGGCGGCGGCCGTCGAGCGCACCTGGTCGATCATTGCCGACGACTCGGTGTCGCTCATGCCGCTCGTCGGCTCGTCCAGCAGCAGGAAGTCGGGGCGGGCCGCCGCCGCCCGGGCCAGCTCGAGGCGCCTGGCGTTGCCGTAGTCCAACTCGCGGGCGCGGCGGTACCGGTGCTCCCAGAGGTCGACGCCCCTCAACAGGGTCTCCACGTCCGGCCCGGGCCTGCCCCGGCGATGCCGTTCGGCCACCAGGGCCGCAGCCTCCACGTTTTCCAGCACGGTCAGGGCGCCGAAGAGCCGCAGGTTCTGGAATGTGCGCACCAGGCCCCCGCGGGCCACGACGTGGGCGGCGGCCCCGGTGAGGTCCTGCCCCGCCGCGGTGCAGCGGCCCGAGCCCGGGGTGACGATGCCGCCAATCACGTTCAGCAGCGTGGTCTTGCCCGCTCCGTTGGGTCCGATGAGGCCCACCACTTCGGCACCGCTGACCTCGACGTGGGCATCCTCCAGGGCGCGGAAGCCGCCGAAGTCCACCGTCACGTCCGTCACGGCCAGGGTGTTCGCCTGCGGTGGCGGGAGTTCTCCCGCCGGGGGTGGGGAGCCCTGTCGGGTCGAGTGCCGGCGCCGCCACCGGCGCAGCAGCCACGTGTCGAGCTCCCAGTCGGCCACCAGGCCCGACGAGCGGAAGATCATGAACCCGAGCATGGCGCCGCCCAGGAAGATGCCGGTGAGCCCGTCACGTAGCAGCCAGTCCAGCGCAGCCACGTTCACGTCGGGGCCCGCCAGGTAGCGGGTGCCCTCGAGGCCGATCGTCATGACGACGACCCCGAGGAGGGCCCCGGCCACGCTGTTGCGCCCGCCCACGGTGAGCATCGCCAGCGTCAGGAGCGTGTACTCGAAGAAGAAGAAGCGCGGCGTGATGACGCCCAGCACGTACATGCGCAGCGCCGAGCCGATCGCCACCAGCACCACCGACAGCAGCAGGGCGATCATCTGCTGGATGGCGGGATCGATGCCCACGGCCCGCGCCGCCAGGTCGTCCTCCCGCGCCGCCTGCGCCAGCCGGCCAAAGCGGGTCTGCTTGAACAGCCGGGCCACCAGGATCGAGCAGAAGAGCAGCACGTAGATCCAGAAGCGGCTCTCCAGCTTGTTGCCGATGCTGAAGGAGATGCCCGAGCGCCCGCCGCCGGTGAGATCCGTCCAGTTACGGGCCACCTCGTGCACCACGAAGAGGAGAGCGAGGGTGATGACGGCGGCCGAGATGGCCCCTGTGCGGGCGCCGGAGCGGGTGAGGCCCAGACCGATGATCACCGCTGCTACCAGCGTCACGCCTATCGCGACCAGTGTGGCGATAGGCGGCGACAGGCCCACGTTGGCCAGGCCGAAGGGCGCGTCGGGAATGATCTGCGCCTTGCGCTCCGGCGAGATGGCGAGCACGGCGAAGGTGTAGCCGGCGATGGCGCCGAACCCGATGTGGCCGAACGACATGACGCCGGTGTTGCCCACGTACACCCCGATGCCCACGACGATGATGGCGTTGATGAGCATCTGCGTGACGAGGTCGTCGCGGGCCGCCCCGCCGGTCGCCGTGTACGCGAGGGCGCCGCCCATCAGTAGTCCGAAGAGGAGGATCGTCCCCAGGATCGGCCCCAGGACGTGCCGGGCCGGGTCGCGGCGCATCCCGCAGCCGCCGGCGCGGTCGCCCGGGAGGCGCCGGGGTGCCGCTCCGCTCCTCCGACCCATCGTTATTCTCACACCCGCTCGGCTCGGCGGATGGTGACCATCCCCTGGGGGCGGAACACGAACAGCAGGGCGATGCAGACGAACACCAGCCCGTCGGTGAGACCCACCAGGCCGTCGGGCAGGCGCGACAGCAAGAGAACCTCCACCAATCCCAGAGCCAGACCGCCCAGTACCGCGCCGCCGAGGCTGCCCAGCCCGCCGATGAGGGCGGCCAGCACACCCTTCAGCATGGGGTTCAGCCCGGTCGCGGGGTCAGCCTGCCCTGTGCGCATCAGCCAGAAGACTGCCGCAACGCCGGCCAGGGCTCCCGACAGAACGAACGCCCCGCGAATCACGCGGTTGCTGCGCACGCCCATGAGCCGCGCGGCCTCGAAGTCCTCGGCCGCGGCCCGCAGGGTCATCCCGAACATGGTGCGGCGCACCAGCCATACGGTGCCGGCCAGCGTGAGGAGTGTGACAGCTATGACCACCAGGTCGTAGACCTCGAGGTTCACCCCTCCCACGCTGATGGTCTCGAAGATCCAGCTGGGTCGGGCGAAGGTGCGCCGGTTGGCCGAGACACTCATGACGAACAGCGCCTGCACCACGAAGTGCACGCCGAAGGAGGTGAGCACCATCGTGAAGTCCGAGGAGTTGCGCACCCAGCGGAACGCCGCGAACTCGATCGCAAGCGCCGTGAGCATCGAGGCCGCCAGGATCGCCGGCACGAGGGCCCACCAGTCCAGACCGTGGGTGAAGAGCAGGTAGCTCACGTACGCGCTCACGGTGATGAGTTCGCCGTGGGCGAAATTGACGAGGTGCATGACGCCGAAGATGACGGCGATGCCCAATGCCAGCAGTGCGTAGATGCTGCCGCGCCCGATCCCGTCGACGAGCTGCTGCACGAGTTCGGTCATGGCGGTGCCCCGGAGGCGCCCCGGTAGGCGTCGAAGGCCCACCTCCGCTCCGGCAGGTCCTGGCCGGTGCCGCCGGCGGCGATGGCGTCCGAACGCACGACGTGGGCAGGGTCGTAGGCGATCAGCATCCGGCGGGGGTTCTGCGCCGCGGCCAGCAGGGTGCGGTCGCCCGCCGCGGATGGCTCCTCGATCTCGAGCATCTATTCGATTGTCTACACGGTTTTGCCGGGTGGTTCGTTCCTGGCGAGGTCGCGCTCGCCGGCCAACCGCTCCGGCGACCTCGCTGTCAGCCGATGGTGACGGCGAGTGTGGGCTGCCCGTTCACGACCTGGTGGACGTAGACGGGCTTGGTGGGTGAGCCGCTGCCGCTGGGGTACGACAGCACGCCGGTTACACCCTCGACGTCCTGCGCCTCGGCGATGGCGGCGCCCAGCACCGCAGGATCGTGCGACCCGGTGCGCAGGAAGGCGTCGATCACCACGGCGATGGCGTCAGCGGCGAGGCCTCCGAAGGAGGGGTTCTCCAGGGCCTGGCCGCGTGCGGCCTCGAAGCCCTCGTCCAGGATCACCACCCGGCTGCCGGGTGCGGGGAAGGAGTGGGTGGTGTGGTAGAAGCCCTCCACGGCCTCCCCTTCGGCATACCCGCCGGTGGCCTCGAAGGCGTCAGTGATGAGGAACCGGGTCTCCACCCCAACACCGTCCAGCTGACCGCGCAGGATGGCGGCCTGGAAGGCCAGCATGGCGCTGTAGACCACGTCCGGGGGTTCGTCCAGGTTGGCCATCTCGTTGGCCTGCGTCGAGAAGTCCACGTCCTCGATGGGCACGTAGTTGTAGTCGGCGATCACGGTGCCGCCGCCCGCTTCGAAGACCTCGGTGAAGATCTCGGGGTTGTAGCCGAAGTAGGGGCCGGGGGAGGAGAACGTGACGGCCGTGCTCCATTCCTGGTCCAGGGCGAACTCGGCCGCGGCGGTGGCCTGGGCCGTGTCGTCGAAGGCCACCAGGAACGCCAACTGGCCCGGGTCCGACAGGGTGGGCTCGGTAGACGCCACGAACAGTACCGGCACCTGCCCGGCGGTGACCTGCAGCAGCGGGAAGCCGAAGTCCGGGAACGGCGGTCCGAGGATCGCCGACATGCCGGCGTCCAGCAGATCCTGGGCGGCTCGCTGCGTCACGTCGGGGTCACCCTCGATGTTCTGGATGGTCAACTCCAGCGGCGTGCCGTTCACGCCGCCGGTACAGTTGATGAGGTCGATGAAGTACTCCGCGGCCTGGCTGGCCGGGGCGTCGGCGAAGCCGCCCAGGTCGGAGAGGTCGGCCGCGAATCCGATCTTCAACGTGTCGCCCGTCGGTGCCGCGGCGCAGTCGTTGAGGTCGGCTGCCAGGACGGCGTCGATGTCGAAGCCTGCCGGGGCCGGGGCCTCGGGCTCGGGTGCGGTCGGTGGCTCAGGCGATGGCTCCTCGGGCTCCGCCGGCTCCGGCGGGGGTGGAGGCGGTTCGGGTTCGGGAGCCGGCGCCTCGGTTGCCGGGGGTGGGGGAGGAGCGGGGGCTGCCTCCTCGTCGTCGGAGCCGCAGGCCGCCACCAAGAGCGTCGCCACCACGACAGGTACGAAGAATCTGCGCCACATGAATCCACGTCTCATGTCGGTCTTCCCTTCCTTGCCCCGTGCCCGCACGCGTCCTTGGTGCGGGTCCGTACAAACACTGCCACAGATTTTGTTTGGATACAAACGATTAGTCCACAAACGGGGCGACGGTTGCTGCGCGTCGAGTCCCCGGTTGTTGGATTCCGGCCCTGGATCGGACTCCGGGGCGGGCATTCGGTCAAACGCCGGCGCTGTCAGCCCCGTCGGGGTGGGCGGATGCCCCGGAACTCCCAGTCGCCCCCGTAGGCGGTGGAGATCACCTCCTCCGATGCGCTCGGCTGGGCGCCGCAGTCCTCCCGTACGGGTACCGGCCCGGCCACCACGGTGTTGGTGAGAGCCCCCAGGCCCTCCACCTCCACCGTCACCACGTCGCCGGGTTCCACCGGCCGTGAGCCGGCTGGCGTCCCGGAGAAGACCATGTCGCCGGGCAGCAGCGTGATGGTGCGGGCCAGGTCGGCAACCAGGTAGTGCATGTCCCACGTCATCTCCGCGGTGTTGCCCTCCTGGCGCACCTCGCCGTTCACCAGCGTGCGCAACTGCTTGCCACGGAAGTCCCATCCCTCGACGAGGCCCGGCCCCACCGGGCACATCGTGTCGGAGCCCTTCACCCGCAGCATCGAACCAGCATCGGTATCGCGGAAGTCGTGCATCCCGAAGTCGTTGCCGATGGTGTACCCGGCGATGTAGTCGCCGGCGTCCGCCGGGCTGATGTTGCGGCACGCCCGACCGATGACGATCACCACCTCACCCTCGTAGTTGAGGTAGCGGCAGCGCTCGGGGCGGACGACCTGGCCCCGGTGGCCCAGCAGCGACGACGTGGGCTTGTGGAAGTACGTGGGTGCCGCCGGGAGGGTGACCATGAACTCCTTCACCCGGCTGGTGTGGTTGAGGTGCACGCAGATGATCTTGGTGGGGACGCACGGCGGCAGGTGGATCGCGTCGGCGGTGGCCACCGATCTGCCGTCGGGAGCCGCGAGGCGGTCGCCGGAGGGTGTGACTGTGGTGGGGGAGCCCTCCAGCAGGATCCTGCGCCGCTCGCTCATGGGGTCTCCTTCCACCGTCCGCGGGGCTTCCGGCAAGCCTCGCACACCGTCGACCGGGACCATCGCGGAGGCACCCCGGCTGACCTGGTTACAGCCGCCGGGCAGTCTCCACAGAAATCATTAGGGTCCAAAGTATATACTTGCCGACGTGGCCGGTTCCGAACTCCAGGGATTCACCTTCCCCCGGTCCGCCACGGGCGATGCCGGGCTCGTCCCGCCTCCCCCCTGGCACTACTCCGGCGACATGCTCACCATCGAGTACCGGACGAGCCCGGAGGCCGTGGCCGAGCTGCTCCCGCCGCCCCTGTTGCCCGCCGCCGAGGACCCTGGTGCCGTAGCCGTGGTGTGGGCCGACTGGCAGTCCTGTTCGGACGGATTCGAGGAGCTGGCCGACCCGGTACGGGCGCAGTACAAGGAGTGCTTCGTGGTGGTGCGCTGCGGGTACCGCGACCAGACCTTCAGCCGCTGCGTCTACATCTGGGTCGACAAGGACTTTGCCATGCTGCGGGGTCACGTGCAGGGCTACCCCAAGAAGCTGGGGGACATCTGGCTGACGCGGCCGGTGACGGTCGGGCGGGCGGGGCCTCGGCTGCGCCCCGGCGGGCGGTTCGGGGCCACGTGCGCCGCCGCCGGACGCCGCCTCATCGAGGCCGACTTCGTGATCAGCGGTCCCAGCGACACGACCGGGTTCGTGAACGCCCTGCCCATGCTGCACCACCGCTTCTTCCCGGCCATCGAAGCCGACGGCTCGGACTCGCTGCACGAACTGGTCACGATGCGGGGCTACGACACCGAACTGGGCCCGGCCTTCGGTGGCGAGGCCACGCTGGAGGTCTTCGACTCCCCGACGGAGGAACTCACCTGCCTGGCGCCCCAGGAGATGATCGGCGGCTACTGGCGCAGCGTGGGGACGTCCTGGGCCGGCGGCACCACCCTGCAGGCCACGCCTCGGTGACCGCGGGGGCGATCCATCCGTCGACGGTCCGAAGGATCGACACCGACCGGACGGTGACCCGATGATCCCCCGGCACCCTTGGACGCCCGACAGCGACGACGGTCACGCCGACCTCGCCGCCCACGACACGTTCGTGGCGGGGGTGCCCTACGCCACGTTCCACCGGCTGCGCGCCGAGGATCCGGTGTCGTGGTGCGACGAGTCCGACGGTTCGGGGTTCTGGGCGCTGACCCGCTACGCCGACGTGATCCGGGCCAATCACGCCTGGGAGACGTTCACCTCACGGCAGGGCATCCGGCTCGAGGAGATGGACGCCGAGGAGACCGAGGCCCGGCGCACGATGATGGAGCTCGACCCGCCGGACCACACCCGCCTGCGCCGGCTGGTGAACCGGGGTTTCACCCGCAACACCGTGGCTCGCTACGAGGAGGCCATCCGGGACCTGGCCCGCTCGGTCATCGTCGAGGCGCTGCGCCACGACGAGTTCGACTTCGTCACCGAGATCGCCCGGCAGCTGCCCATGCGGATGCTCGGCCGCCTGCTGGGCGTGCCCGACGCCGACGCCGAGCAACTGGTGGTCTGGGGTGACCAACTGCTGGCCAACACCGACCCCGAGTACACCGACCACGTCGTGGACCAGGTGGACACCGAGGAGTTCCGGCTGATCCCCTTCCGCAGCCCGGCTGGCGTGGAGGTGTTCCGCTACGCCCAGGAGGCGGCGTCGTGGCGGCGGCGGGCACCCACCGACGACGTCATCAGCCGCCTACTGGCGCCCACCTCCGACGGCTCGCCGCTGAGCGACCTGGAGTTCAACAACTTCTTCGCGCTGCTGGTGGCGGCCGGCAACGACACCACCCGCTACACCCTCACCGGCGGCCTCATGGCCCTGCTCGACCACCCTGAGCAGCTGGCCCGGCTGCGCAGCGACCCCTCGCTGATCCCGTTGGCGGTCGAGGAGATCCTGCGCTGGACGACGGTCACGATGCACTTCCGGCGCACCGCCACCCGGGACCTGGTCGTGGGCGGGAGGCAGATCTCCGAGGGCGACAAGGTGGTGCTGTGGTGGGTGGCGGCCGACTATGACGGGGACGTGTTTCCCGACCCCTACCGGTTCGACATCGGTCGCTCACCCAACGACCACGTGGCCTTCGGGCGCAACGGCCCGCATCTGTGCCTCGGGGCGTGGCTGGCCCGCATGGAGGTGCGGGTGACTCTCGAGGAGTTGCTGCCGCGGGTGGCGTCCATCGAGCCGGCGGACCCGCCCGAGCGGCTGCGCTCCAACTTCATCAACGGCGTGAAGCACCTGCCGGTGCGGGTGCGGCGAGCCTGACCGCGCCGGCGGCGGTCGCTCAGGCGTAGGGCTCGTCGTCGCCCTCGGCAAGCCCGGCCCGCCCGAGACGCTCCAGGCACGCCTCGGTGCTCCAGGGCAGCATCGTGGCGCCGCAGCGGGCGTCACGGTAGAGGCGCTCCAGCGGCGCCGGGCGTAGCAGCGATCGCCCCCCGCAGACCCGCACGGCCAGAGACGCCAACTGCGGGGCCGTCTCCATCGTCGACACGGCGGCCGCCCAGGCGCGCCGCACCTGCTCCGGCGTGGGGTCGGGGCCGGCCTCGCTCAGCACGCACCGGGCCAGCGCGTGACTCTGCTCGTAGGCCAGATGCATTTCCGCCCAGCCGGCCTGCTTCTGCGGGTTCTGCCAACGCGCCCCCGGCCCGATGCGACCTCCCAGGTAGTCGCGGGTGAAGTCCATAACGGCGCGCATGATCCCGAGGTAGGTGAACGAGAGCGTCAGGTAGAAGTGCGGCCAGCGGAATGCCACCTGGTCGAAGACCCCCGGCGGCAGAAGTTCGGCGTCGGCCGGCACGAACACGTCGTCCAGCACGAGCGTGCGCGAGACGGTGCCGCGCATGCCCAGCGGATCCCAGTCGCCCTCGGTACGCACGCCGTCGGCGCCGGCGGGCACGCTCATGAACCGGATTCTCGAATCGCCGGGGGTCATGCAAATCACGTTGTGCCGGTCGGCGGCATCGGACAGCGAGGCGAAGATCTTGCGACCTCGCAGCAGCCAGCCGCCCTCGGTGGGGTTGGCGAGCGTCTTCACGCCCTCGGTCGCTCCGGCGGCGTTTCCCTCACTGAAGGGCTGGGAATGGATGTGGCCCTCGTCCACCACTCCGGCGTACATGGTCGCCCGCCGACGCTCGTGCTCGGCGCGCTCGTCGGGGGTCATGGTCAGGTCGTCGGCGATCTGGCCGCACAGCAGCATGGTGGCGGTGTGCATGTTGAACGTGAGCGCCGTCGCCCCGCAATGGCGGCCCAGTTCCTCCGAGACCAGCCCGTACGTGGCGAAGTCGGCGCCGAGGCCACCGGATTGCTGCGGTACGCACAGGGTCAGCAGCCCCGCAGCGCGCAGGTCGGCGTAGTTCTCGTGCGGGAAGGTTGCGTGGCGGTCGTAGTGCGGCGCACGCTCGGCGAACGTCGGCCCGAGGTCGGCGGCCAGCGCCACGAGTTCCCGTTGGCGGTCGGCGGGGATGGGGGAGTGGGACGGGGTCATGGCTCAGCGGCCGGCGGTAGGCGGCACGGCTCGGTGGCCGGCCGGGGTGGGCCAGGAGATCATGCCGTCATGCCTCTTCTCTCACTCATCGGGTGCTGGCGTCGCGGATCTGCACGGTCTTCAGGTCGCTGTGGAAGTCCAGGGCGTAGTCGCCGCCCTCGCGGCCCAGCCCGCTGATCCCGCAGCCGCCGAACGGTGCGGTCAGGTCGCGGACCAGGAAGCAGTTCACCCACACGGTCCCGGCCCGCACCGCCCGCCCCATCCGCTCGGCCCGCTCGGCCGAGGTGGTGTAGACGACGGCCGACAGCCCGTAGTCGGTGCTGTTGGCCAGGCGCACGGCCTCCGCCTCGTCGCCGAACGTCTGCAGCGTCAGCACCGGCCCGAACACCTCCCGCTGCACGATCTCACTGTTGTTGCCCGAGGGGCGAATCAGCGTCGGCTCGTACCACAGGCCGTCGGGGCGGCTGCGACGCCCGCCGCGCAGCACGACGTCACCGTGCGCCCGGGCCCGTGCCACGAAGCCCTCCACGCGGGCCAGATGCTCGGGGTGAATGAGGGGAGAGATGGTCGTATCAGGATCCCGGCTGTCGCCGAGAACGTGCGCGTCGGTGTGGGCGTCGAAGCGCTCTCCGAACGCGTCGGCCACGGCGTCGGCCACCAGGAGACGGGTGCCGGCCAGGCAGACCTGCCCGGAGTCGTCGAACTGGCCGGCGGCCATGCGGGCCGCAGCGTCGAGGTCGGCGTCCTCGAACACGATGAGCGGGCCCTTGCCGCCCAACTCGGCGGTGAACGGGACGATGTTGCGGGCCGCGGCGGCGCCGATGAGTCGGGCCGTGCCGGGTGATCCGGTGAAGGAGATGCGCCGCACCCGCGGGTCGGCCACCAGGGCCGCCCCCACCTCGGCGCCGCGACCCTGCACCACGTTCAGGACGCCCGCCGGCAGGCCCGCGGCGTCGGCCAGGTCGGCCAGCACGCTCGCCGAGAGCGGCGACCATTCGGCCGGTTTCAGCACCACCGTGTTGCCGGCGGCCAGGGCAGGGGCCACCTTCCATGTGGCCAGCATGAACGGGGCGTTCCACGGGGTGATGATCACCGCCGGCCCGGCGGGCATCCGCACCACCCGGTTGGCCGTCCCGTTCGACGACCAGTCGCGCTCGGTGTACGCCTCGGCCAGATCGGCGTAGGCCCGGAAGTTCCGGGCGCCGCGGGCGATGACCCGCTTCTGCAGACTCTCCAGCAGCATGGCCATGTCCAGGCATTCGATCTCGGCCAGAGCCCCGACGGCCTCGTCGATGCCGGCGGCCAGGCGCCGCAGGCGGGCACCACGCCCGGCGGGCCCCAGCGCCGCCCAGTCCGCGGCGGCGTCGCAGGCCGCGCCCACAGCTGCAGCGGCCACCGCCGCGTCGCCTGCGGACACGTCGGCAAGTTTCAGCGACCAGTCCAGCGGTGATCGCACCTCGAAGGTGTCCGGCGAGGAGACCCGCCGCCCGCCGACGTAGTGGTCCACCGACACCGCCGAACCGGCGATCGTGGCGCGGGGTCGCTCGGCGTCGGTCATGCACTCAGTCGCCCTGGTGGTGCCGCACCTGCAGGATGCGGTAGCCGCCCCGGGTGGTGAGACGCCCCACCAGCAGGTTCCGGCTCTCCAGGCGGCGTCGCAGCGAGTCGGCGCCGAGGTGTTTGTGCACGACGAGGACGGCGAACCCGCTGGGGTGCAGGCGCCCCAACCAGTGCGCCAGCAGTTCGTCGAGGGCGTCCTTGCCGATGCGCACCGGCGGGTTGCAGTAGATGCCGTCGAAGCGGAGCGAGGCGGGGACGTCCTCGGGGGCGCAGACCCGCGCCGAGCCCCCTTCGCACCCGTCGGCGCCCTCGACCACGGTCACCCCGGCGGCGGCGAGGTTGGCGGCCGTGAGTTCCCGCGCCCGGCGGTTCACGTCGATGGCCCACACGGTGGCACCGGGCGCCCGCAGCGCCAGAGTCACGGCGATGGGGCCGTAACCGCAGCCCACGTCGGCCAGCGTCATGCCGGTGCCCACCTCGGGCCCCGACGTGCCGGTGGCACCCTCGACCGTCCCGGGGTCCCTGTCGGGCAGCGGTGCGTGGCGCAGCAGCAGGTGGGTACCGGGATCGATGCGGTTCGCCGAGAACACCCCCCGGTCGGTCCGCAGATCCGCCGAGATGCCGTCAAGGCGCAGCGGGACGGTCCGTTCCCGGTGCGCCGAGCGGGGCTCGGGCGAGAAGTAGTGCTCCACCCCGGCCACGGTGCCGACGATACCCCGGTCGTTCGCAGCCTCGCTAACCTCGACAGCGTGGAGATACGGCTGTACGGCGACCCCGTTCTGCGCACGGAGGCGACGGAGATCACCGAGATCGACGGCCGGGTGGCCCAACTCTGCGTCAGCATGTTCAACACCATGTACGCGGCGCGGGGCATCGGTCTGGCCGCCCCGCAGGTGGGTGTGCGGAAGCGGCTCTTTGTCTACGACGAGCCCGACAGCTGCGGGCGGGGGGTGATCCTCAACCCCGTCGTCACCGAGAGTGACGGCACGTGGACATTCGAGGAGGGATGCCTGTCGGTGCCCGGCTACTCCTGGGAGATCGAGCGGCCCCGGCGGGTGGCGCTGTGTGGCGTTGACCTCGACGGCAACGAGGTGACGGTGGAGACCGACGACCTGTTCGCCCGGCTGATCCAGCACGAGATAGACCATCTCGACGGTGTGCTGCTCACCGAGCGTCTCGACCCCGACCGCCGCCGTGCCGCTCTGGTCGAATTGCGCCGGCGCGGCCTGTCCGCCGTCGGGGCCGGACTGTTCCCCTCCCTGGGCGCCGACGACGAGTGATCCCGTGACCCGGTGGCCGGCGTCGGTCCGCCGGCTGGTGTACTTCGGCACGCCGCAGATGGCGGTGGCGCCGCTGTGCGCGCTGCACGACGCCGGATTCGAGATCGTCCTGGTCGTCACCGGTCCCGACCACCGGCGAGGGAGACGGGGGGTGCCTCAGCCCAGCCCGGTGGGCCGGGCCGCAGCCGGTCTGGGCATCCCGGTGGCTCACGATCCCGCCGACGCGGCCACCGTCGCCGGCGGGGCCGACGGCGCCGTGGTGGTGGCGTACGGGCGCCTCATCGGCGCCGACGTGCTCGACGTGCTGCCGGCGGTGAACGTCCACTTCTCGCTGCTGCCGCGCTGGCGGGGCGCCGCCCCGATGGAGCGGGCCATTCTCGCCGGCGACGCGACCACCGGTGTGAGCCTGATGGCGCTGGCGGCAACCCTCGACACCGGGCCGGTCTACGCCCGGGCGGCGACACCGATCGGTCCCCAGGAGACCCTCGATGAGCTGCGGGACCGGCTCGTGGCCCTCAGCTGCCCGCTGCTGGTTGACGTGCTCCGGGACGGGCCGAGCGACCCTGTCCCGCAGCAGGGCGAGATCACCTGGGCCGACAAGATCACCGATGAGGACCTGTACCTCGACTGGGATCGCCCGGCAACCGAACTGCACCGGCAGGTCCGCCTCAGCCGGGCCTGGACCACGCTGGAGGGGGAGCGTTTCCGGATCCTTCGGGCCACGATCGTGCCTGGCCACACGGGACCGCCGGGCGTCCTCGAGGGTCTCGTCGTCGGGACCGGGGCGGGGGGTCTGTTGCTCGATGACGTGCAGGCGCCCGGCCGGCGAGCCCTGCCGGCGGGGGAGTGGCATCGGGGCGCCCGACTCGCCGCAACCTGCCGCCTCGGTAGTTGAGTGCCTGCTCCGTACTGGAACGGATCACTTGATCGTCATTCCGGCGGAAGCCGGAATCCACTGCCGGGGCGGCCAGGTGGGCACTGCGAATGGATTCCTCAACGCGCTCCCTGGTCCCGACCGCACGGCGGACCGTCAGGGTAGGGTCGCAGCGTGTCCGACCGCGACCCCGCCGGACTGCGGGCCAAGGTTCTTACTGTCTCCGACGGGGTGATCGCCGGCACCCGCGTCGACGCGTCTGGCGAGGCGCTCGGGGCCCTGCTGACCGGGGCCGGCTATGACGTCGTCGAGCGTCGCGCCGTCGCCGACGGGGTGGCATCGGTGGCCGGCGCCCTGGCGGAGTTGACCGCCGGCTTCGCCGGTCTGGTCATCACCACGGGCGGCACCGGTTTCGGCCCCCGTGACCTCACCCCGGAGGGCACCCGGGAGGTCGTCGAGCGCCTGGCGCCGGGCCTCGCCGAGGCGATGCGCCTGGTGAACCCGCTCGGGCGGCTCTCACGGGCCATCGCCGGCACCACGGGTCAGGCGCTGATCCTCAACGTCCCCGGGTCCCCCAAAGGGGCGGTGGAGTGCGCCGACGCGGTGCTGGACGTGCTGCCTCACGCGCTGCGCCTGTTGAGCGACGAGTCCACGGCTCACTGACGCCAACAGAGCCCCGCGCCGCGCCTCGGCACGGGCCGGGCGGTCTCCTAGATGAGTAGTTCCAAGGGGTCAGTGGTCGTAGGCGATGAGGGATCGGGCGGGTCCTGGTTGTTGGGTGGTTTGGTTGTGCCAGATGGCGGCGGTGAGGGCGAGGAGGCGTTGCAGGATGCGTGCGGCCACGCCGGGGCGGGTGCGGCCGCCGTGGCGTTCGAGGCCGAGTTGGGCTTTGAGGGTCTGGTTGATGGATTCGATGATCTGGCGCAGCGGGCGCAGGAACCGCTGGCCGGGCCGGGGCGGCTCTGATTTGGTGGCGGGGCGGATCAAGGTGATGCCTGCGTCGTTGAGTTGGGCTTCGAAGGCGGCGCTGCGGTAGCCCTTGTCGGCGATGAGGGTCTGGCCCCGCCGGGCCACGCCGGCGTGGGCGATCATGTCCAAGCAGATGTCGCGTTCGTCGGCTTTGGCGCCGGCGAGGGCGTAGGCGATAGGCAGTCCGGCGGGGGTGGCGAGCAGGTGCAGGCGCAGCCCCCAGAAGTACCGTGCGTGCGAGGCGCTGTAGCCGTAGGCGGCCCATCCGGCGAGGTCGGAGCGTTTTTGGGTCTCGCGGCTGCGCCCGCACTCCACCGGTGTGGAGTCCACGACCCAGACGTCGTCGTGCCAGGCCGGGCAGTCCCGCGCCAGGGCGGCGAGCACGTGGGGGAGCAGTTCGCCGCTGCGGCGCAGACGCTTGTTATAGCCGGGGCGCTGGGGCAGATACCGGAACCACGCCCGCAGGTGCGCTTTGGCGTAGCGCACGAAGCGGGCCTCAGAGTCGAACCCCAACAAGGCTTGCAGCACCGCCAAGGTCACCAACTCCGCGTCGGTGAGCTTCGGGACGAACCCCACCGCGGGCCGCCGCGGCGCCCACTCGGGGTGCGCCATCAACAAATCATCGATCCTCACATACAGTGCAGTCACGAGGGTGTCCAAGTCCGGGTTCATGCCGAGATCCTCCAAGATCAGGGATTGTTACCCCCAGATTTTGGACACCCTCAACCACCCAGCAGCGGACCCCCCGCACCCCGCACCCCTTGGAACTACTCATCTAGTGGACGATCTTGGCGAGGGGTAGTTCCAGAATGTCGGTGGCCCCGGCGTCGGAGAGGGCGGGGATCAGCGTGTTGATCACCGACTTGGGCACGACCGTCTCCACGGCGAAGCCCTGGTCGCGGTACAACTCGTTGACGGTGGGGGCCTTCATCGACGGCAACAGGTCGATCACGGCCGTCAGGGCGGCAGCGCTCACGTTCAGCTTCACCAGTACGTGCCCCCGCGCCTCCAGCACGCCGGTGAGCAGCGTGGCGATCTGACCCATGGCGTGGCGCCGCTCCGGGTCGGCGTACGTCGCAGGGTTGGCGAGCAGTTCGGTGTACGACACCAGCACGGTCTCGATGATGCGCAGGCCGGCTGCACGCAGGGCGCCGCCGGTCTCGGTGAGTTCGACCACGCAGTCCACGATCTCGGGGACCTTGGCCTCGGTGGCCCCGTAGGAGAGCTGCACGTCGGCCTCGATGCCCTGCTCGGCGAAGAAGCGGGCGGTCAGCGCGGGGTACTCCGTGGAGACACGCACGCCGTTGGGAAGGTCGCGCACGCTGTTGTAGGGCGCGTCGTCGGCCACCGCCACCACGATGCGCACCGGCCGGTTCGTGGCTTTCGAATAGCTCAGCCGGCACAGCGAGACCACCTCCGCGCCGCTCTCCTCCACCCAGTCCCGCCCGCTGATGCCCAGGTCGAAGATGCCGTCGCTGAGGTACCGGGGGATCTCCTGGGGGCGCAGGATGCGCACGTCGTCCACCCGCGGGTCGTCGATCGTCGCCCGGTAGTCCACGCGGGACAGCCGCGCCACGTTCAGGTCGGCCTCGGCGAACAGCTCCAGCGTGGCTCGCTCCAGCGACCCCTTGGGAAGAACCAGACGCAACATCGGTTCCACGCTACCGGCGCCGCTGCACGCCTCAGCCGCCGGCGGCACCTGGCGACGGAAGGGTCAGGCCTCGGACTCCGAGGCGGAGGACTGCTGCACGTACGCCATGCGCAGGCTCTGCAGGGCTTCGCGCAGCGTCGGCTCGGCGTCGCCGAGGCGACCGTGCAATCCCTCCACCAGCGCCCCCATGGCGTCGATGGCCAGCCGGGCCGCCGCCGTCCGGGGCGGATCGGCCGTTAGGTGGATGGCGCCCAACTCGTACAGGCCCATGGCGTGGTTCGCCACCACCACCTCGGCGGGGGCGGACGCCAGCCGTTCCCTGGCCGCCGCCAACTCCGCCAGCATGGCCTCGGCGTTCTCCCGCTCCTCGGGGCTCAGGTCGTCAAGGTCGAACTCCTCGCTACCTAGCTGAGCCGCTTCCGTGGCGCCGCCCGCCGGCGCCGCTCCCGCATCGCCGCGCGGTTGCTCATCGCGCGGCACCTGGTGCTCGCCGCCTGGGGTCCAGAGTGTCATCGCAACTCCTCTTGGTGACTATCTTCGGTTCTCCGGCGCTGCCTGGTACTCTATGTCCCGCCCGGAGAGGCGGAGTCGGCGTCGGCCCCGCTTCGGCGTTGCCTCACCCGCCGCCCACGGTCGGTACAAAGGGTGAGGAATATGCTTGCGGGCACACCGAACCGAGCACATCGGATCGGTGGCACCGGCGACCGAGAGAGGGGAAGTCACGATTGCTGAGTGATAGGTCATAGCTGCACCGGCGGGTTCCGAACCGCTTGTCAACGACAACATCCAGGCCCCCAGGGTGCGCCTGGTGGGCCCCGACGGGGCTCAGATCGGCATCCGGCCGCTGCCCGAGGCCCTCTCCATCGCCCAGGCGCACGGTCTGGATCTCGTGGAGGTGGCCGACAAGGCCGAGCCGCCCGTCTGCCGCATCATGGACTACGGCAAGTACAAGTACGAGGCGGCGCAGCGGGCCAGGGAGTCGCGCAAGAAGAGCACCAACGTCGTCGTCAAGGAGATGAAGTACCGCCCCAAGATCGGGCGCGGCGACTTCGAGACGAAGACGCGCAAGGTGCGTGACTTTCTGACCCAGGGCAACCGCGTCAAGATCACGGTCATGTTCCGCGGCCGGGAGACGTTGCACCCCGAATTGGGGCAGCGGATCCTGGACGAGGTGTCCGAGGTCACCGGTGACCTGGCCAAGATCGAGGCTCCGCCCCGCCAGGACGGCCGCAACATGGTGATGGTGCTGGCACCCGACCGCCGCAACCGCAGCGCCTCGTAGGTCGCACCGGGGCGCCCGCCCGCACGGCTCGCGCTCAGCCGCTCAGCACGTACCCCGCACGCCGGGGTTGTGATCGGCGCCTCCAACCCCGAACCTGGAGAGCGCCCCGAACCGAATCCGGAGAAGAAGACCCATGCCCAAGATGAAGACCCGCCGGGGCGCCGCCAAGCGCTTCAAGGTGACCGGTTCGGGCAAGCTCGCCCGGCGACACGCCTACAAGAACCACATCCTCGAGAAGAAGGCCCCGAAGCGGAAGCGGCAATTGCGCCGTCCGGGTTCGGTGAGCAGCGCCGACGCCCCGTCGGTGCGCCGCCAGCTCGGTATCTAGCTGGGACGCAGGGTCGGGAGGTCCAAAGACGATGGCCAGAGCCAAGAGTTCCGTTCAGAGCCGCAAGCGGCGCCGGGTCACGCTGGCGCGCGCACGGGGCTACTACGGCAACAAGAGCCGCACCTGGCGCGGCGCCAATGAGCAGCTGCTCCACTCGGGCCAGTACGCCTTCCGTGACCGGCGGGCACGCAAGGGCGAGATGCGGCGCCTGTGGATCCAGCGGATCAACGCCGCCTGCCGGCAGAACGGCTCCACCTACAGCACCTTTATCGCGGGGCTGACCGCCGCCGGTGTGGAGGTGGACCGCAAGGCGCTGGCCGACATGGCGGTGCACGACCCCGACGCCTTCGCCGCCCTGGTGGCTCTGGCGGCCGAGGCCCGGACCACCACCCTTACCACCGCATCCTGACGGCGCCGGCGGCCCGGAGCACGCGTCCGGAGAGCACGGCGTTGGTGTCGATGACATCGCCTCGCCCGCGCCTCGGCGGTCTGCGCCGGCTGGCCCGGTCGGCCTCCGCCCGGCGGAGCGAGGGCGTCCTCGTGGTGGAGGGGGCAACCCTTTGTGCCGAGGCGGCAGCTGCGGGTCTGCGGATCAGGGAGGTCTACCTGGAGACGGCCCGTGCCGACGAGCACCTCCGGCGCCTCGCCGGCGACCTGGCCGGCAGCACTGCGGCGCTGGTGGAGCTCGATATCGGGGCGCTGCGGCGGGTGGGGGCCTCAGTGACCCCTCAGCCGCTGCTGATCGTGGCCGAGCGGCCCGCTCCTGTAGCCCTCGGGGCCGACGCCGCCTTCGTGCTGGTGGCCGTGTCCGTGGCCGATCCCGGCAATGCGGGGACGCTGCTGCGCTGCGCCGAGGCCGCAGGCGCCGACGGGGTGATCTTTACCGGCGAGACGGCCGACCCCTACGGTCCCAAGGCCGTCCGCTCCTCGGCCGGCTCGGTGTTCCGGTTGCCGCCGCTGTCGGTTGCCGACCCCGGCGCCGTGCTCGCGGACGTCGCCGGCCGGGGCCTGCGCACCGTCGGCGCCGCCGCCGGGCGCGGCTCGGCGTACGACCGAGCCAACCTGTCCGGTCCGCTGGCGCTCGTGGTGGGCAGCGAGGCGCACGGCCTGCCCGACTCCCTGGCCGGCGGCATCGACGAGTGGGTGCACGTCCCGCTGGGAGGCGAGGCGGAGTCCCTGAACGTGGGAGCGGCTGCCGCCGTGCTTTGCTTCGAGGTCCAACGCCAACGCCGCCACGCCGCGCCCGCCCCGCCTGACCCGCTTGCCGGCTGATGAACTCCGCGATGCCCGTACCATCCTCCCCGTCGTCATCCCGGCGGAGGCCGGGATCCAATTCCCAGCCGCCGCCCACGCCGCTGCGAGCGTCACCCCTCAGAACCCTGCCCGGGCACCATCACCCAGGTACCGCCCGATGAGCCCCGACGCCCCAGCCCCGGACGCCGCGGCGCTCGCGGCCGAGGCCCACGCCCTGGCCACCGAGGCCATCGCCACCCTCTCCGCCGTCGCCGGCGTGGAGCAACTCGCCGCGGCCCGGCCCGACTTACTGGGCAAGGGCTCGGCGCTGGCCGGTCTGCGCCGCCGCCTCGGCGCCCTGCCCTCCGAGCAGCGTCCGGAAGCCGGCAGGGCCCTCAGTGCGGCCACGGCCGAGGTGGAGGCCCGCTACGAGGCCCACCTGGCGAAGCTGCGGGCAGCCGAGCGCGTCCGCCGCCTCGACGCCGAGCGCCTCGACCTCACCGAGATGTCCGAGCCCCCGCAGGTCGGGCGCCGGCACGTCATCACCCAGACGCAGCAGCGCCTCGAAGACGTATTCACCGGCATGGGCTACACCGTGGCGGAGGGCCCTGAGATCGAAACGGAGTGGCACAACTTCGGGGCGCTCAACTTCCCGCCCGGCCACCCCGCCCGCGACATGTACGACACGCTGTACGTGGACTACGGGCCGCCGGCGAGCACCCTGCTGCGCACGCACACCTCGCCGGTGCAGGTGCGGGTCATGCAGGAGCAGCCACCGCCGCTGTACGTCGTGGCGCCGGGCCGCTGCTTCCGCCAGGACACCGCCGATGCCACCCACATGCCGGTCTTCCATCAGATAGAGGGTCTCGTGGTGGACGAGGCCATCACGCTGGGCGACCTCGCCGGCACCATCGAGACGTTCACCACCGCCTACTTCGGCCCCGGCTTCACGTCGCGCCTGCGCCCGTCGTACTTCCCGTTCACCGAGCCGTCGGCGGAGTTCGACGTGCAGCGCCCCGACGGCACCTGGCTGGAGCTGGGCGGCTGCGGCATGGTGCACCCGTCGGTGCTGGAGGTCTGCGGCGTCGACCCCGAGCGCTGGAGCGGGTTCGCCTTCGGCTTCGGCATCGACCGCCTGGCCATGATCCACTACGGCATCGACGACCTGCGCGACCTCTGGACCAACGACGCCCGATTCCTGGAGCAGTTCTGATGGGGGGGCGGTTCTGATGAAGGTTCTGCTGTCCTGGCTGGCGGAGTTCGCCCCGATGGAGGGGCCGCCGGAGGGCATCGCCCAGGACCTTTCCGACCTCGGCCTGGCGGTGGCGGAGATGGTCACCTTCGCCAGCGCACCCGACGGCATCGTCGTGGCCCGGGTGCTCGACCTGCGGCCCCACCCCGATGCCGACCGTATCCAGCTCGTGGACGTGGACCCCGGCGACGGCGAGGCCGTGCAGGTCTGCTGCGGGGCCTTCAACATGGCCGCCGGCGACCTCGTCCCCTTCGCCACGGTGGGCACGACCATGCCCAATGGCCTGGAGATCGGCCGCCGCCGGATGCGCGGGCAACTCTCCGAGGGGATGCTGTGCTCGCCGGTTGAGTTGGACATGGGCACCGACGGCGAGGGCATCATGATCCTGCCGGGCGACCTGCGCCTCGGCGACGACCTCACCACGGCCCTGGGCGTGGCCGGCGACGTGCTGTTCGACCTGGAGGTCAACCCCAACCGCCCCGACGCGCTGTCCGTGGCCGGCGTGGCGCGCGATCTGGCCGCCCGGCGGGGTGCGCCGTTCGCCCTGCCCGAACCCCGGGTGGAGACCTCCGGCCCGCCGGCCTCTGCGTCGGCGGCGGTGGAGATCGTGGCCCCCGACCTGTGCGGGCGCTTCAGCCTGCGCCTGTTGCACAGCACCTCTGCCGCCCGCACACCGGCGCGGCTGGCCCGCCGCCTGCTGGCGCTGGGCATGCGACCGGTCAACTTCGTGGTTGACGTCTCCAACTACGTGATGCTGGAGATTGGCCAGCCCAGCCACGCCTTCGACGCCGAACTCGTGCCCGACGGGCTGCTGCGGGTGCGCCGCGCCGCCGAGGGCGAGCAGGTGGAGACCCTCGACGGGGTCGTGCGGACGCTGAGCGCCGGCGACGGGGTGATCGCCGACGCCGAGGACCGGGCCATCGGCATCGCAGGCGTCATGGGCGGGGCCTCCACGGAGATCTCCGAGACCACCAGCACGATCCTGCTGGAGGCTGCCTGGTGGAACCCGCCCGACATCGCCCGCACGTCCCGGCGCCTGGGGCTGCGCAGCGAGGCCTCCACCCGTTTCGAGGCCGGGGTCGATCCCGAGATTGCCGCCTGGGCGCTGGAGCGCTTCGCCGAACTGGCCGCGCCCGGGGGAGTGACGCTGGCTCCCGATCTGGTGCAGGCCCACGGCCACCTGCCGTCGCGCACCCCGGTCCGGGTCCGCACCGGCCGCGTCAACGCCATCTTGGGCACCGACCTCACCACCGAGGAGATGCGATCCTGCCTAACCCCCATTGGCTTCGAGGCAACTCCCGCTCCTGCCGACCCTTCTGTTCGTGCCTACCCCGGCGAGGTTTGGGATGTCACCGTCCCGTCCTGGCGGCCCGATAGCTTCCACCGAGATCGACGTGATCGAGGAGGTGGGGCGACTCTGGGGCTACAGCCGCATCGCCCGCACAGTGCCCAAGTCGGGCCTCCCGGGCGGCCTCACCGGTCTCCAGCGGGCGCGTCGGCGGGTGCACGAACTGCTGGCCGGCTTCGGCCTCATGGAGGCGATGCCGCTGCCGTTCCTGGCGCCGGGCGATCTGGAGCGCTGCGACCTGCCGGCCGACGGCATCACGGTCACCAACCCGCTCGTGGCCGAGGAGTCCGTGATGCGCACCTCGCTGCGCCCTGGCCTGCTGAAGGCCGTGGCCTACAACGCTGCCCGCCGCCAGCCCGGCGTGGCGCTGTTCGAGGTCGGCCACGTCCACACGCCCGGGGGAGGCTCGCTGGCCGACGAGCCGTCGTCGTCGGGGTCTGCGCTGTTGCCCGGTTTCTCGGTGCGCGGTGGAGGCCCGTTGCCGAACGAGCACGACCACGTGGCGGTGGCTCTTGCCGGCCGGGAGGCCCCCGCTGCCGCAGCCCTGTGGGAGAGGCTGCGCCGTGCCATGCCGTTCGCCCCGACGGAGGTCCGCAACGAGCCCGTGGCCGGCCTGCACCCCACACGAGCCGCTGTGCTCGTGGTCGCCGGCGAGACGGTCGACGGGACTGACAGTGGCGAGATCGTCGGCTGCCTGGGCGAGATCGACCCCGCGGTGGCCGAGGCATTCGGTATCAACGAGCGGGTGGCCTGGCTGGAGTGCGATCTGGGTCGGCTGCTGGCGTCCCACCAGGACCGCCCCGTCTACCGCCCGCCGAGCCGCTTCCCGTCCAGCGACATCGATCTGGCCTTCGTCATCGACGACGCCAACCCGGCATCGGCGGTCGAAGCGGCGCTGCGCCGAGCGGCCGGCTCAACCCTGGTCTCCCTCCAACTCTTCGACGTGTTCCGCAGCCCCGAGCGCCTCGGCCCCGACCGCCGCAGCGTCGCCTGGCGCCTGCGCCTCCAAGCCCCCGACCGCACCCTCACCGACGCCGAAGTGGGCGACATCCGAACCGCCTGCATCCAAGCCGCCACCACCACCGGAGCCACCCTCCGCGACTGACAGGCCCCGCCGATTGACGGCGTTGACGGCACCACAGATGTCTGTACAATGTGTGTACGTATTGAACGAGGATCGAGCAGCGAGGCGAACGGTGCCCAGGACCCAGCGTGACAACCGGTGGAGTTTCCGCGTGGAGTCGCGCAGTGACTCCCTCGTGAGGGAAGCAGCCACGCTTCTCGGGACGTCGAAGACGGCGTTCGTTGAGGAGAGCGCGGTGCAGCGTGCCGAGGCTGTGATCGCCGAACACCAGCGCATCACGCTCAGCGCTGAGGAGTTCTCACGATTCGTCGACTCTCTCGATGCGGCGCCCACAGCCGTTCCAGAACTTGTCGAGCTCTTCGAACGCCCGAGCCTGATCCCGTCGTCTTGAGCCGTCCCGACCCCGGGTCGACCCGCCGGCTGCGCGGCGATGATGACCTGGCCGCCTTCGATTGCGGCGTGGCGGTCCTGGACGAGTGGCTCGTCAGGTTCGCCCTGTCGGATCAGCGTGCCGGCTCCTCGGCGACGTACGTCCTCAAGAGCGGGTCACGGGTTGTCGGCTTCTACACCCTCGCGCCGCATGTCATCGAACCCGACGACGCCGCCATCCGACTCAGCGCCGGCCTGCCTCGGCGGCGACCGATCCCGGTGTTCCTACTGGCTCGGCTCGGCCTCGACAGGTCCGAGCACGGGACGGGGCTGGGTGCCGCCCTCTTGAGGGATGCCCTTTCCCGTTGCTCCGCAGCGGCCGCCGAAGTCGGGGGGAGGGCTATCGTCGTCCATGCCAAGGACGACGTGGTGGCCAACTTCTACCGCCGTTTCGGGTTCACCCCACTCCCCGGCAACCCTCACCACCTCTACCTGCTCATGAAGGACGTCCGGGCGTCTATCTCCGCAGCCCTCCGCACCTGAATCGCACCGGGGCCGCCCTCCGCTGCCGGTAGAGCCTCCGCTCACGCCGCCACGACCGGTCTGGGAGTTGGCCGTCACACCGCCGCCGCATCCCCGGCCGGACATCACCGAGTCGGAAGTGCTGCTCCTCACAGTGCTGCACTCGCACTTCGGCGGAGCCGACTCCGCAGTGCTTGCCGAGACAGCGGGGATCACGCGGCGTCACGCCCAGCGCGTGCTGCGAGAGATGGAGTCCGACGGCTACGTCGAAGTGGCCGTGCGGACGATCCCGTGGCGGCACGGCACGCGGCGGGTGCGGGTGTGGATGCTGGGGGAGCGTGCCGACGACGTGAGTCCGTACCTACCGCGCCTGCGCCGATCCCGGCGGGTGGTTTGCCCGGAGACACTGCCGGCGGACATGTGGCACCTGTTCCGGTCCGGCCTCTGAACAACACCCGGCGATTGCAACAACGCCAACAGTGGTTGCATACTAATATAGAAATCTGCATGAAACCGCCGTGCTCTTTGGGGTGTCGGGCTGTCGGCGGAAGGGTTGCCGCCGAGATCCGATAACCGGAATCGCGGCGTTTCGGCCGGTTGGCCATGTCTATTTGGCTACTTGCCCTAGATAGTCCATTATCCGCTAAATGTCCGAGTAGCCTCCGCAGCGCCCTTACCACCGAATCCATACTGCGGCATCGGCGAAAATGCAGCCCTTCCCGCCCGCGCCGCAGCACCTTCGCTCCGACCACCATCCTCAAGGAGACCGCGTGCCCGTACCCCGCAAGCTCCTCGGCATCGTCTTGGCGTTGGTCGGTCTCGGAACTGCGTGCGCGCTCGGCGGCTCGACTTCGTCGGCGCCTCCGCCGGCAGCTGCCCCGGCAGCTGCCCCTGCCGACGAAGTGGCCACAACGACGACCACCGAGCCGTCTCTGGTCCTCGAAGTTCCGCTGGCGACACCGCCAACGACGGTGCCTGACCCCTTCGAGAGTGCCGACTTTCTGGAGTCGCCTCTTGTCGAGCCGTTCGAAGAGATCGATCCGCCCTCTTTCGAAGAGTTCCCGCCGTTCGAGGAGACCGACCAGGAACCGGCGCCGGAAATCGAACCGGTCGAGGAGGCCGACCAGGAGTCCGCTGCCCCAGCCGACCCGTTCGATGCGAGTACCGACGACGGTGCTTCGTCCGATCGCGGCCTCGAGCGCGCCGCCGATCCCTCGACGCCGCCCGAGGAGCTTGCCCTTCTCGCCGCCGACCCCGACGCCGCCGTACGTCGCGCCGCGGCGGGTAATCCGGCGACACCGCCGGAGTCGCTGGCCGCCCTCACCGGAGACGGAGACCCTGCCGTGCGCTGGGTGGCAGCGGCCAACCCATCCAGTTGGCCCGAGCTGCGAGTCATTCCCGCGGATCCCCTGTCCCCCGAAGAGCCCCTCGCTAGGTTCGACGTTGCCAACAATCCGGCGCCGTGGCCCGAGATTCTGGCGATCCTCACTGCGGACGCCTTCGCGCGCCAACGCGCTGCCGCCGATCCAGGGACGCCGGCCGCGGCACTGCTTGCTCTCGCGGGCGACCCTCGGGGCGAGGTCGGGGTCTGGGTGGCTTCGAATCCGAACGCGCCGCCCGAAGCGCTCGCACTTCTCGCCCGAAGCGACGACCCCGTGGAGCGCCGCGCTGTCTCGGAGAATCCGGCGACGCCACCTCCCGTCCTGGCTCAGCTGGCCGGCGATGACGTGGAAGGCGTGCGTCGGGGGGTTGCCCGGAACCGGACGACCTTGCCGCAGACTCTCGAGATCCTCGCCGAGTCCGGCGACGTCGCTGTGCGCATCGTGGTGGCCGGTAACCCGATGACACCCCCGTCGGCACTGGACACCCTCGCCGACGACAGCGAGTTCCTGGTGCGGCTGGCTGTGGCGGAGAATCCGTCGACACCGCCCGAGGCGCTCGAGCGACTCGTCGAGGATGACGACATCGAGGTCCGCTGGCGAGCGGCGAACAACCCGGGAGCACGCCCCGAGCTACTTGATCGGCTCGCCAACGACCCCGACGCCATCGGCCGCCGGACGGCGCCCATCGATCCGGCGCTGTACACGCCGCCCTCACAAGCCGACGAAGCGGAACTCTCCGAGGAGGAGCCGCCGACGAACGATGACGGGACGGCTTCGGGGGACGACGGGACGGCTTCGGAGGACGACGGGACCGCGCCGGAGGATGACGGGACGGCTTCGGAGGATGACGGGACCGCGCCGGCGGGCGGCGAGGGATAGCGCCATGACATCGCCATTGCGGAAGCCCGGACAGAGCGCCATTAAGCGAGACCGATCCGACAGACCGGTTCATCGGTCCAGGCCGGGTGCCGGTGCCCTCCTGGCCGCTTTCGTCGCTATGGCGTTTCTCGGCTCCGTGCTGTTCGTTGCTGCCACCGACTCCGGCGCCCAAGCGCAGGACACTCCGACGGAGGACGCCCCGACGGAGGACGGTCCGACCGAGGATGCCCCTACCGATGAGGCGCCGCCGGAAGACACCCCTACCGAAGATGTCCCGCCGCAGGACACGCCGACGGAGGATGCCTCGACGGGAGAAACCCCGCCCGAGGACACGCCGACGGAGGATGCCTCGACGGGAGAAACCCCGCCCGAGGACACGCCGACGGAGGAAACATCGACGGACGACACCCCGGCACCGGACGAATCTCACTCCGTGACATCCGGACACTACGGATGCCCAGAACGGCCGCCCAGCAGGTATCACGCGGATGTTCCTAGCTGGGACGATTGGTGCCTCGATGCCGAGTACTGGATTGTCGAGGTGACCTGCAGCTCGACCCATGCCAACGCGGGGCAGACGGTGCGCTTCGATACGGAACCCCCCGTTATCCCTCAGTTGGTGATGTACGACCTGTGCGGCTACGCCGATCTCATCAGCGAATGCCCCCCAACCGAGCCTGCCGCGGGTCTGTCCGATACCTCTGCCCGAGGTGGCGACGAGATCACCGACCCGGCTGTCGAACTCGACGAGACGAGCGGTGCCGCGTTCGAACTCGGTGACACGGCCGAGGCAGCGTTAGGCCCCGACGAGATAAGCGAACTCACTCTCGATCTCGACGAGATCACCGACGTGGCATCCGATCTCGACGAGATCCCCGACGTGGCATCCGATCTCGACGAGATCCCCGACCTCGCGTTAGGTCCCGACGAGACTACGGATGCACCCGCCGATCTCGGAGAGATGACCGACGCAGTTGTTGCTCCCGACGAGCCGTGTGGCCCACCGTGGCCCCCGGGAACCTGGTACCAGTACTCCCGCCAGGACCCGATCACCGGCGCTGTGACCGCAGGCGGCCGAGCCGCCGGCGCCTGGCTGGGTGTCCGCCACCACGCGGCCGTCGAGACGCCGTCCCTCCTGGTGCACTGCGCCGCCGGCAAGCTGAGCGTGGTCGTGCACACCGGTGGCGTTGTCGTCGCCACGTATGGGCGCGGGATACCGGTCGATTACCGGATCGGCGAGACAATCCGATTCGAGGAGTGGAACGAAGTCGAGACGGGCCACAGTCGCAGAGCGGGCGTATCGCTGCCCCCGTGGTTCACCAGTACCTTCATGGAACTGCTCGGGGACAATTCCGAGGGTGATTTCCTGATCAGAGTCTTCGGTCACGACGGAGCAGAAGTGGGAACGGCGCAATTCGACCTTGCGGCGATCGAAAAGATGGTGGTGCCGATCCTCGAGATCTGCGTGACCTGAGCCTTCAACCCATCGTGCGGCTCGGATTGCCGGCGTCGTCGAAGTCGGGCCAGCCCTCGCCGAGGCGAATGTTCGCGCACCGCGCCGCCATCGGTGGCGAGGCCTGGCGACCGGCCGCGAACGGGCAAGGCGGCAGTATTGCATATTGATTCATAGATCTGTATAGTCTTACGATGCTCTCCGTGGCGATCATCGGGGCGTCGGGTTACACCGGGGCCGAACTGCTGCGCATCATGGCCGGACATCCGGCCATGTCGGTCGTCTGTGCCACCGGCGACACGCAGGCCGGTGTGGCGGTGGGGGACCTCTACCCGCACCTCCGCCCTGCCTACCCCGAACTGGTCTTTGCCACGTACGACGCCGCCGGCGTCGCCGACGCCGACGTGGTGTTCTGCGCCCTGCCGCACGGGGCGTCGCAGCGGATCCTGCCCGACCTGCTCGACGGCGGCACCGCCGCCCGCATCGTGGACCTCGCCGCCGACTTCCGGCTGCGCGACCCCGCTGCCTACGAGCAGTGGTACGGCCAACCCCACGAGGCACCCGACCATCTGGCGAGCTTCGCCTACGGCCTGCCCGAGTTGTACAGGGACACCTTTGCCGGCGCCGCAGCCATCGCCGCTCCCGGCTGCTATCCCACGGCCGCCGCCCTGGCGTTGGCGCCGCTGGTGAACGCGGGGGCCATCGACCCCTCCGGCGTCGTGGTGGACGCCGCCAGCGGGGTTTCCGGGGCCGGCCGCCCGCCGAAGCCCCAAACCAGCTTCTGCGCCGTCGACGAGGACTTCGTGGCCTACGGCCTCTGCGACCACCGCCACACACCCGAGATCGAGCAGGCCAGTGGCGCCGCCGTGCTGTTCACCCCCCATCTGGCGCCCATGAACAGGGGCATCCTGGCCACCTGCTACGCCAGAGCGACCGGCGCCGGCGACACCGACGACCTCCTGGCCCTCTACGCCGAGGCCTACGCCGGCGAGCCGTTCGTGACGGTCGGGCACAACCCGCCGTCCACCAAGGCCACGCTGGGTTCCAACAGCGCCCACCTGACCGCACGCCACGACCGCCGCACCGGCTGGATCGTTGCCCTGTGCGCCATCGACAACCTGGGCAAAGGGGCGTCCGCGCAGGCGGTGCAGTGTGCCAACCGGCTGTGCGGCCTCGACGAGGCCACCGGCCTGAGCAGCGTGGGGGTGTACCCGTGAGCGTCACCGCCGTCGCAGGGTTCGCCGCGGCCGGCCTCGCTGCGGGCATCAAACCCTCCGGAGGTCCCGACATGTCCGTCGTGGCCACGGCCGACGTCATCCCGGTGGCTGCCGCGGGCGTGTTCACGTCCAACAAGATGACCGCCGCCCCGGTGCTCATCACCCGCCGCAACCTGCAGCGCTCCGGGGGGCGCGCCGCCGCGGTCATCTGTAACAGCGGCAACGCCAACGCCGCCACGGGCGCGCAGGGCCTCGCCGACGCCGAAGCGATGTGCGACCTCACCGCCGCCGCGCTCGGATGCGATGCCGACCACGTCCTGGTGTGCTCCACGGGCCTCATCGGCTTCGAATTACCCATGGATGTCATCGCCGCAGGCATCGGGCGGGTGGTGGCGGCCCGGCGTCCCGACGGGGGCACCGATGCGGCCGACGCCATGCTCACCACCGACACCGTGCGCAAGGAGGTGGTCGTGACGGCCGACGGCATCACCGTTGGTGGCATGGCCAAGGGCGCTGCGATGCTCGAGCCCAACATGGCCACGATGCTGGCCGTCCTCACCACCGACGCCGCCGCCGAGCCGGCCGAACTGCAACAGATCCTGCGCCACGCCGTGGCCGGCAGCTTCAACCGCCTCACCACCGACGGCGCCCAGTCCACCAACGACACCGTGCTGCTGCTCGCCAACGGCCGGGCCGGCACGCCGCCGCCCGGGGCGCTGGCCGCTGCGGTCGCCGAGGCCTGCCGCGACCTGGCCCTGCAGATGGCCGACGATGCCGAGGGTTCCACCAAGACCGTGCTGCTGCGGGTGACAGGGGCCGCAAGCGACGCCGAGGCCGCCTCTGCTGCGAGGGACTGCGCCAACTGTCAGCTCGTGAAGTGCTCGTGGTTCGGCGAGGACCCCTACTGGGGCCGTATCGCCAGCGAGTTCGGCGCCGCCGGTGTGGCCTTCGACCCCGAACGCCTGCGCATTGCCTACGGTGACTACCTCGTCTATGGCGACGGGCGCCCCCAGCGCCCCGACCCCGAGGCCATCGGGGCGTACATGCGCCGCCGCAGGCTGCACCTGAACGTCGATCTCGGCATGGGTGACGGGCGAGCAGAGATCATCACCGTGGACCTGTCGCACGACTACATCGACGAGAACTCCCGGACGAGCTGATGAGTACTTCTTCTCCCTCCACTCCGGCCGCGCCCGCCGCGCCCTCGCCGGCTCCGCCCGTGCCGCAGGTCACCGCCGAGGTGCTCACCCAGGCCCTGCCGTACATCCAGCGTTTCGCCGGGCGCACGGTGCTGATCAAGTTCGGCGGCGCCCCGCTGAGCGACCCCGTCGTGGCCCGCTCGGTGGCCGCCGACGTGGTGCTGATGCACTCCGTTGGCATCCGGCCGGTGATCGTCCACGGCGGCGGACCGCAGATCGATGACTACATGGGCCGCCTGGGCAAGGAGCCCGCCTTCGTGGCCGGCCGCAGGGTGACCGACGCCGAGACCCTGGAGATCGTCCGCATGGTGCTCGTGGGCAAGGTGAACCGCGACATCGTGTCGGCCATCAACGCGCACGCCCCTCTGGCGGTGGGCCTCTCGGGCGAGGACGCCGGGCTGATCCGGGCCGAACCACGCGACCCGGCGCTGGGGTTCGTGGGTGAGGTGGCGGCGGTGAACCCCGGCATCGTGCAGCACCTACAGGAGTTGGGGTACATCCCGGTGGTGTCCACCATCGGTGCTGACGCCGGCGCGCAGGCCTACAACATCAACGCCGACACCGTGGCGGGCGCCCTCGCCGCTGCCCTGGGTGCCGAGCGCCTCGTGGTGCTCACCGACGTGGGCGGGCTACAGGCCGACGCCGACGACCCCGCCAGCGTGCTGTCGGAGGTGACGGCAGGGGAGCTGGCGGCGATCCTGGCCGGTGGCGGCGCGCAGGGCGGCATGATCCCCAAGGCCGAGGCCTGCCTGCAGGCGGTCCGCAATGGCGTGGGCTCGGCCCACCTACTGGACGGCACCCAACCCCACGTGCTTCTGCTGGAACTGTTCACCGACGCCGGCGTGGGCACCATGATCCGCCCCGATCCCCACGAGGCCAACACCATCGAGGACAGGCCATGAATTCTCCATCCGACAGTTCCACCGAGCCCAACAGCTCAGCCGTTGCCCCGTCCCCGGCTGCGGGCCACGCCGCCGCTGTGGGCGCCCCCGGTGGGCTCGAACGCTGCCCGCTCATGCCCACCTACGGGCCGCCGCAGGTCATGTTCGTGCGCGGCGAGGGGGCGCGCCTGTGGGACCGCCAGGGGCGGGAGTACCTGGACTTCCTCTCCGGCTTGGCGGTCACCAGCCTGGGCCACAGCCACCCCCACGTCGCCGCGGCCCTGGCAGCGCAGGCCGAGCGCCTGCTGCACGTCTCCAACCTGTTCGCCACCGAACACAACGCCCCTGTGGCGCAAACCCTCGACCAACTACTCGGCGGGGGCGGGCAGGTGTTCTTCTGCAATTCCGGAGCCGAGGCCAACGAGGCCGCCATCAAGCTGGCGCGCCGCTGGGCCGGCTGGGGACGCCACACGGTGATCTCCACCCTGCGGTCATTCCACGGCCGCACGCTGGCAACGCTGCACGCCACCGGCCAGCCTGAGAAGCACGAGGTCTTCCAGCCACTCCCGGAGGGGTTCCGCCACGTCCCATTCGCCGACGTCGCCGCCGTTGAGGGGGCCATCGACGAGACGACGGCTGCAGTGCTGGTGGAGCCGGTGCAGGGTGAGGGCGGGGTGAACGTGCCACCTGCCGACTACCTGCCGTCGCTGCGGGCGCTCTGCGACGAGCGTGGCCTGCTGCTGATATTCGACGAGGTGCAGACCGGCTTGGCGCGCACCGGACGCTGGTTCGCCCACCAACACGTTGGCGTGACGCCCGACGTTGTCACGATGGCCAAGGCGCTCGGCAACGGCGTGCCCATCGGCGCCTGCTGGGCACGGGCCGACGTGGCCGGTGCCTTCCGCCCCGGCGACCACGCCACCACCTTCGGGGGTCAGCCGCTCGCCACCGCCGCCGCCCGGGCCACCCTGGAAACCATGATCGAGATCGACGCCCCGGCGTGCGCCACAGCCGCCGGCGACAGGCTGCGCCGCGGCCTCGAGGCGCTGCCGGGCGTTACCGGCGTGCGGGGTCTGGGTCTGCTGCTGGCAGCCGAGTTGGCTCCCGGGTCGGGGCGCACGGCCGGCGAGGTGGCCACAGGCTGCCTGGCCGCGGGCCTGGTGGTGAATGCCGTGACCGCCACGGCGGTGCGCTTCGCCCCACCGCTGGTGGTCTCCGATGACGAGATCGACGAGGCGGTGGCGCGCTTCGCCGCCGTGCTCGCCCCGCCCGCCACCGGCGAGGGGGAGTGATGAGCGTCGGTAACGGTACGCACCATTCCCGAGCCAGTGGAGATACCGACGAGGAGACCGTGCACGCCGTGCCCCTCGCGGTGCGCCATCTGCTCGACATTGACGACCTGAGCGCGCCCGAACTGGCCGACGTGCTGGACCGCGCCGCCAACCCACGCCCGGCGAAGGCGCTGCAGGGGCGCGGCGTGGCGCTGTATTTCCAGAAGCCGTCGGCCCGCACCCGCAACTCCGCCGAGATGGCGGTCGTGCAGTTGTCGGGGCATCCGGTCTACATCCTCGGCCACGAAGTCGGCATCGACAGCCGCGAGTCGGCCGAGGACGTGGCCCGCACCCTCGGCTGCTACCACGCCATCATCGGCGCCCGGGTCTTCGACCACCGCCTGCTGGAGCGGCTGGCAGCGGCGTCGCCGGTGCCGGTGGTGAACCTGCTTTCCGACAGGGCGCACCCGCTGCAGGCCCTGGCCGACCTGCTGACCCTGCACGGGGAGTTCGGCGCGCTACCGGGGCGCACAGTGGCCTACGTCGGCGATGCCAACAACGTGGCGAGTTCGCTGGCGCTCGGTGCCGGTCTGGCCGGCGTGGCCTTCCGGATCGCCGCGCCGGGGGGCTACGGCTTCGGTGACGCCGACGTGGCCCGCCTGCGTGCCGCCGGCGCCGAGGTGGCCTGTTTCGACGATCCTCTCGTGGCCGTGCGGGGTGCCGATGCCGTCTACAGCGACGTGTGGACCTCGATGGGTCAGGAGGACGAGTCCGAGCAGCGGCGCCGGGACTTCGCCGGCTTCACCGTGACCTCCGAGGTGATGGCCGCCGCCGGTCCCAATGCCGTGTTCCTGCACTGCCTGCCGGCCCACCGCGGCGAGGAGGTGACCGCAGAGGTCATCGACGGCCCCCGGTCGCGGGTCTGGCAGCAGGCCGCCAACCGGATGCACGCCGCCCGGGGGTTGTTCTGGTGGCTCGCCCGGTCGGCAACAGCGGAGGTCGCCACGCCATGAACGCAGCGAGCACCGAAGGAGAGCACGGATGACGATGACCAACGTCGGCAAGCGCCAGCGTCAGCACATCATCGAGCGCCTGCTGAGCGACGAGGCGGTCACCAGCCAGGAGCAGTTGGTGGACCTACTGGCCGCCCGCGGTGTCGGCGCCACGCAGGCCACGGTGTCGCGCGACCTGGAAGACCTGGGTGCGATAAAGGTGCGGGTCGCCGGAGCGGGCAGCGTCTACGCCGTGCCCAACCCCCCCGAGGAGCGCACCGTGGGCGAGGACCACCTGCGCCGGGTGCTGGGCGACTGGGTCGTGGAGGTCGGCCGCTCGGCCAACCTGGTGTGCCTCCGCACGCCGCCCGGTTCGGCCCACGTGGTCGGCTCAGCCCTCGACAGGGTCGGCCTCCCGGACGTGCTCGCCACGCTGGCCGGCGACGACACCGTCCTGGTCGTGGCCACCGAGGGAAGCGATGCCGGCGCCCTCGCCGACCGGCTGCGCGCCCGCGCCGGCCTGCCCCCCGAGCCGACATCCGATCTCGAACCTCAACAGGAGAGTTGAACCATGACGCACGCATCGGTGCCACCGGGCGCCCCCCGCAAGGTGGTGCTGGCCTACTCCGGCGGCCTGGACACCTCGGTGATCCTGCGCTGGCTGCAGGTCACGTACGGCTGCGAGGTGGTGGCCTTCACCGCCGACCTCGGTCAGGGCGAGGAGCTGGAGCCCGCCCGGGCCAAGGCCGCCGCCTTGGGCGTCACCGAGATTCGCATCGAGGACCTGCGCGAGGAGTTCGCCCGGGACTTCGTCTTCCCCATGTTCCGCGCCAACGCCATCTACGAGGGCGAATACCTGCTCGGCACGTCCATCGCCCGGCCGCTCATCGCCAAGCGCCTCGTCGAGATTGCCGCCGAGACGGGCGCCGATGCGATCGCCCACGGCGCCACCGGCAAGGGCAACGACCAGGTGCGCTTCGAGTTGGGCGCCTACGCCCTGTCGCCGGGCATCAGGGTCATCGCACCGTGGCGCGTCTGGGATCTGACTTCGCGTGAGCGGCTGCTGGCCTACGCCGCCGAGCACGGCATCCCCATAGCGGCCGCCAAGGGCGGCGGCTCGCCGTATTCCGAGGACGCCAACCTGCTGCACATCTCCTACGAGGGAGGGCGCCTGGAGGATCCCTGGCTCGAACCCGAGCCGTCCATGTGGCGCTGGACGGTGGCCCCCGCCGAGGCGCCCGACGAGCCGGCCTACCTGGAGGTCACCTTCGAGCGCGGCGACGCGGTCGCGCTGAACGGCCGGGCGCTGTCGCCTGCCGCGGTCATGGTCGAGTTGAACCGCCTGGGATCGGCCCACGGCATCGGCCGGCTGGACCTCGTGGAGAACCGCTACGTGGGGATGAAGTCCCGTGGCGCCTACGAGACGCCTGGCGGGACCATCCTGCTGCGGGCGCACCGGGCGATCGAGTCGCTCACCCTCGATAGGGAGGTTGCACACCTCAAGGACGAGTTGATGCCCCGCTACGCAACCCTTGTCTACAACGGCTACTGGTGGAGCCCCGAGCGGCGCATGCTGCAGGCGGCCATCGACCACAGCCAGCAGCGCGTGAACGGCGTGGTGCGCCTGCAGCTCTACAAGGGCAACGTGACCGTGGTCGGCCGGCGCTCGCCCCAGAGCCTGTTCGACCAGTCCGTGGCCACGTTCGAGGAGGACGAAGGGGCCTACCAGCAGGGCGACGCCGACGGATTCATCAAGCTGCACGCCCTGCGGCTGCGGACCGCCGCGGCCCGGGGAACGGGAGGCGATACCGATGCCTCCTGAGCCGATGACTCCCGATGACCAAGCCCCTTCTTCTAACCCTGAGGTTGACGTCGATGCCGGAGGCGGGAACACGCTGTGGTCGGGGCGCCTGCAGGTGACACCCGCCGAGGTGCTCATGGAGTACACGGCCAGCATTGGCTATGACCAGCGCTTGGCGGCCGACGACATCGCCGCCTCGCGCGCCCACGTGCGAGGCCTGGTGCGCGCCGGCCTGATGAACGAGGCCGACGGTGAGGCTGTGGCCGACGCGCTGGACGTCACCGCGGCCGAGCTGGCAGCGGGTGACTTCGCCTTCACCGCCGGCGACGAGGACATCCACACGGCCGTCGAGCGCCGCGTCACCGAACTGGCCGGCACCGCGGGTGCCCGGCTGCACACCGCACGCAGCCGCAACGACCAGGTGGCCTGTGATCTGCGCCTGTTCGTCAAGCGCGAGTTGGCCGCCGTCGGGCGTGGCGTGCTCGCCCTCCAGCAGGTGCTGGCTGCGCGCGCCGCTGACGCCGCCGACGCCAGGCTTCCCGCCTACACGCACCTCCAGCGGGCGCAGCCGGTGCTGCTGGCGCACCATCTGCTGGCCCACGGCTGGGCGCTGGCCCGCGACCTCGACCGCCTGCTGGACGCCCGCCGCCGTGCCGACGTGTCGCCGCTGGGCGCTGGTGCCGCGGCCGGCACCTCCCTGCCCATCGATCCCGATGCCACCGCCGCCGACATGGGCTTCGCCGCCCGTTTCGAGAACTCCCTCGACGCCGTGAGCGACCGCGACTTCGTTGTCGAGAGCCTGTTCGCGCTGGCCCTGCTGGGGGTGCACCTGTCGCGCCTCGGCGAGGAGATCGTCTGGTGGGCCAGCGAGGAGGTGGGTTTCGTCCGCCTCGATGACGCCTGGGCAACCGGCAGTTCGATGATGCCCCAGAAGAAGAATCCCGACGTGGCCGAACTGGCACGGGCCCGCTCGGGGCGCCTCATCGGCAACCTGACCGGGCTGTTGACGACCCTCAAGGGGCTGCCGCTGGCCTACAACCGCGACCTGCAGGAGGACAAGGAGCCGCTTTTCGACTCCCTGGCCCAGGTGAGCGGCGCCCTCGCCGCTCTGGCGGGCCTGCTGCGCACCGCTACGTTCGACACCGAACGGATGCGGGGAGCCGCCGACGACCCACTGTTGGTGGCCACCGATCTGGCCGAACTGCTGGTGAGCCGGGGTGTGCCGTTCCGACAGGCGCACGAGCGCATCGCCGGGTGCGTGCGGGCGTCGCTGGCGGGTGAGGGCACCTTCGCCGACCTGGTCGCTGCCGAGGTGGGTCCCGACGCGGCCGAACTGCTGGTGCCCGGCGCCGCCCTGGAGCGCCGTACCAGCCCCGGCGGCGGCGGTCCCGAACCGGTGGCCGTCCAGAGCGAGCGCTTCGCCGCCCGCCTCGCCACCGACGCCGCCCGCCTCGCCACCCTCGCCACCCTCGACACCCGCTGAGCGTGCCACGCCGCGCTGACCGGTCGTTCTTCGACCGCCCCGTCACGGTCGTTGCCCCCGAGTTGCTGGGCATGGTGCTGGCCTGCGGCGACCGGGCCGGGCGCATCGTGGAGGTGGAGGCCTACGGGGGCGCCGACGACCCGGCCAGTCACGGCCACCGGGGCCACACGCCGCGCAACGACGTCATGTTCGGCCCGCCCGGACACCTCTACGTCTACTTCACCTACGGGATGCACTGGTGTGCCAACGTGGTCTGCGAGCCCGAGGGCACCTGCGCCGCCGTGCTCATTCGCGCCCTGGCGCCCGTGCGCGGCATCGATGCCATGTGGGCCGACCGCCCCGCCGCTCGGCGCGAGCGTGATCTCTGCAGCGGCCCCGCCAAGCTCACTGCCGCCTTCGGTATCGACGGCCGTCACAACGGCACCGACCTCACCGAATCCGACTCGCCGGTCACCCTCCACCACCACGACCAGAGCCCGCCGCCCCGCGCCACCGGCACCCGCATCGGCATCACCGCTGCCACCGACATCCCTTGGCGCTGGTACGTCCCAGGCGACCCAAACATCTCCCGACCACCCCGCTGACCCCGGTGGCCGCGCAACGCGGGCTCTGCGCGGCGGATCAGGAGTTGGCGGCCGTGTCCTCGCGAATCCCGAGGTGGTCCTCGATGCGCGCCAGGCGCTCTCGCACGCCGGTGAGCTGTTCACGCACGCCGACGAGATCCTGGCGCATCCAGATCAGCACCAGCGTGAGGAGGCCGAGGATCGGGCCGAGAATCGCAGCGTCCACGCCGGCCAGTCTAGAACGGAGGCGCCGAGGTCTCGGAGTCGCCGCCTCCGACCTCCACGGCCTCGCAACCCTTACCTTTTCTCACGCTGCACTACTATATCGATAGAAACATAATGAAACGACATTAATATCATGTCGATTTCCTCAACGGGATCATCCCGTGGCGCCGCAGGTTCTCGCCGCTTGCGCCGGCCCGCGGTCTCGAAGGTAGGTTGGCCGGATGATTGAGGGGCTTCGGGGCCGGGTGGCGGCGGTGTGTGTTGGGACTGCCGGGGAGTTGATGTCCGGTCAACGGCGGATCGCCAGTGCGTTCGTCAAGGAAGCCGTGACGGGGCGAGTGCGGCTGAGCAGTCTGGGCTTCGAGGGCGACGAGCATGTCTACGAGGGGCACGGCGGCGAGGACATGGCGGTGCTCGCCTATTCGGTCGACCACTACCCGTTCTGGCGTGACCTCGGAATCGACGTGCCCGATGTCGGGGCATTCGGTGAGAACCTGAGCGTCACTGGCCTCACCGAGGCCGAGGTTCGCCTCGGCGACGTCTTCGAGGTCGGGTCATGTGTGGTGCAGGTGACCCAGCCGCGGGCGCCGTGTTACAAGATCGCCGCCCGCTACGGCCGCAAGGACATCTCCATCGTGGTGCAGGAAACCGGGTTCACCGGCTACCTCATGCGGGTGCTCCGCGAGGGTGACGTTGCCGCCGGCGACGCCATGACGCTCGTGGACCGGGACACGTCACACGCAATCACCGTGGCCGAGGCCGGTCGGATCGTCAACGTCGACCGCAACGACCACGAGGGGGCGCAGCGCATACTGGAGGTCGACGCCGTCAGCCCGTCGATCAAGAGCTACCTCGAGGCCAGGATCGCCCGCCAGGTCCAACTCGGCCTCGACCTCGATCGTCTCTACCTCCGGGCCAGGTAGAGACCTAACCGGCGCCCCGAGCGGCGCCGCCGACGGAACCCGACGGCCTCGAAACGGCCGTAGCCGGGCACTGCCCTGGTGTGACAACCGGGGAGGTTGTCCCTGGGTGGATGGGATTGAGGGTCCACCGTTGAGGTGAGCCCTCCGGGCGATGGTGTGGGTGTCATATCGGCTTGCGCTACAGGTGGATTACTCAGCACTCTCCCAGCAGCCCCGCCTGCGGTTCTCGCAGGGAGCTGAGGCCGGCTTCAGACGTCGCCGGGGGTGAAGCAGCTGGGCATGTTGTTGGCTTCGGCGAAGGCGTTCATGTACTTGGTGACGGCCTTGCCGTCGCGGGCGGTCACGGTGAAGGGCGGGTCGCTGCCGCCGCGCAGGGTGGTGGCGTAGGCCCTGCGGTCGCCCAGGTAGGTGTCCCAGTCGGTCAGCCAGGCGCCCACGAGGATGGCGTCGGGCCCGAGCAGCACGCCGGCGGACGTGCGCAGGTCGGCCACCATCTCCTCCAGCAGCGACGTGGACTCGGTGATCTGCCGGGCCCGGTCGGCGGGTCCGCTGGCATCGGCCGCCCCCGGCCGCAAATAGATGGGGTCCACCGTGCCGGTACAGGTTGCCGCCGCATCGCGAGCCCAGGTCTCGTCCTCGAGTGCGTCGGGATGGCCTCTGGGTGCGAGGGGGGAGAAGGCCCAGATCCAGAACCCCGCCATGGCCGCCAGCACAAGAATTGCGACGATGGTGCCGGCGCGGCTTCTGGGCCGCCAACGCGACACGGTCGTGTCAGGGGTCGCTGACTCTCCGATCGGGCCGTCGGTGGTCATGTTGTCCGGCAGCGGTTCGTGCCGCGGCCCGACCGAGCGGGTCATTGCTCACCGTCCAGCGTCGTCGGTTCGGTTGTCGTGCCGTCCTGGGTGCCCTCACCGCCGGGAGTCACGGGCTCGTTCCCGCCCTCGGTCGTCCCGTCGCCGGGCTCGCCCGCTCCACCCGGCTCGCCGGACTCAACCTCACCTTCGACCTCGGGCTCGGGCTCCGGCTCAGGTTCCGGTTCGGGCGGCTCGGTGGCCACCTCGATGATTACGGTGCTGCCCCCCGACGCCACCTCGGTGGCCCGCGGCAACTGGTTCACCACCGTGCCGGGTTCCACCCCGGCCCGCACCACCTCCGACACCCGGAAGTGCAGGTAGGCCTCCTCGATGGCGTCCTCGGCCTCGTCCTGCGGCAGGTCGATCACCGACGGCACCTCCACCCGCACCGGGTACTGCGTGGTGGTCGTGGTGGGAATGCTGACGGGGAAGGGACGCTCCCGAACCCCCTCGTGCACGCCGGCCATCACCAACTGGAAGATCTCCGCCGGGTAGGACCCGCCCGTCACGTCCCGGTCGGTCGTGGGTGGCTCCATGGGAATCTGCGCGTCGGGGAAGCCGACCCACACGGCCGTGGTGTACTGCGGCGTGTAGCCGGTGAAGCCGGCGTCCACGAAGTTCTCGGCGGTTCCGGTCTTGCCGGCCACCTCCCTGCCTTCCAACTGCGCCCGCCGCCCTGTGCCGGCCTCCACCACCTCCACCATCACGTCTGTCAGTTCGTCGGCGATGCGATTGTCCAACACTCTGATCGACTGGGGCTGGTGCTCGTAGAGCACCGTCCCATCGAGGCGGGTGACCCGCGTGACCATCGTGGGCGGGATGTAGATGCCCCGGCGGGCGATGGTGGAGTAGCCGGCGGCCATGTCCAGGACCGTCACGTCCTCGCTTCCCAGCACCGCGGCCAGCACCGGTTGCAGCGGCGAGGCCACGCCCAGCCGTTGCGCCATGGCCACGCCGGCCTGCGGCGTCACGTCCTCCATGAGCTGCGCAAAGACCGTGTTTGTGGACCGCACCAGCGCCTCGCGCAGGGTCACGAGCCCGCCCGCGCCGGTGTCGGAGAAGTTGCCGACCTCCCAGGTCTCCTCCAGGCCGGGGATCGGGAGTTCGATCTTGTTGGGGGCGGGGTACAGGGTGCTCATCTGGATGCCCTGCTCCAGGGCGGCGGCCAGCACGAACGGCTTGAATCCCGAACCCGCCTGGCGGCCGCCCTGCGTGGCCAGGTTGAACCGGGCCGAGGCCGCTTCGCCGAAGAAGTCGCGCCCGCCGACCATGGCCTCGACGTGGCCGGTGTCATTGCGGATCACCACGATCGCCGCCGAGGGCCCCTGCTCCCAGGGCAGGATCGTCGCCAGTGCCGCCTCGGCACTGCGCTGCACGTCGGGGTTGAGGGTCGTGTAGACGTGCACCCCGCCCTCGAACAGCAACTGCACCCGCTCCTCGGCGGTGGCGCCGAAGCGTGGATCGTCCAGGATCCACTGTTTAACCTCCTCGACGAAGTAGCCGTACTCGTATTGCTCGTCGGGGGTCTCGACGCGGGTCGCCAGATGCAGCGGCTCGGTGCGGGCCTGCTCGAACTCCTTCGGGGTGATCCACTCGTTGGCCAGCATCCTCTCCAGCACGGCCGTGCGCCGCTGGATGGCCGATTCGCGATTCTCGTAGGGGTTCCGGGCCGACGGGGCCTGGATGAGACCCGCCAGCAGGGCTGCCTCGGCCAGCGTCAACTGGTCGAGTTCCTTGTTGAAGTACTCCGCTGCCGCGGTCAGGACCCCGTAGGCCCCCTCGCCGAAGTTCACCGTGTTGAGGTACTGCAGGAGGATGAACTCCTTGGTGTAGGCCCGCTCCAGCTGCAGCGCCAGGGCGATCTCCTCGATCTTGCGGCTTGCCGAGATCTCGGTGCGGTCCAGGAAGGCCCGGCCGACGTACTGCTGGGTGATCGTGGAGCCACCCTGGAAAACGCCGTCGACGGCGATGTTGGAGCGGGCGGCCCGCAGGAGAGCCCGCACGTCCACCCCCTGGTGCTGCCAGAAGCGCTCGTCCTCGATGGCCACGACGGCGTCCTGCAGGATGCGCGGCACGTCGTCCAGCGACACCAGGTTCTTGCGGTGCTGCTCGCCTCGGAACGTGGTGATGAGTTGCCCGTTCGTGTCGTAGATGAACGAGGACTGGGCCACCGACGGCAGCGACACCCGGAGGTCGCGCGTCTCGTAGGTGCAGGCAGTGGCGGCCAGGACGACGGCGACGGCCACGGAACCCAGGCGCACGAAGGCGCAACGGCGTGCGAAAATGGGGGACACGGCGACCTCCAGAGCCTAGGAGAGCACGCCCGGTGCGCCACGGCAACGACCGGATGAGCGAATCGGGCGGCAGACTTGACGGCGGGGGTCACGGCCGTGACCCCGGGGCCCACGTACCGGAACCGGCGGTGGCCGGCCGGCGGCACGACCGCCCCGGCGAGCCCCACGACAACCACAATGACACCGACGGCGGCGCCGGCAACGGCACCGACACACAGGACAGGAACGGCGATACCGATGAGCATGGCGGGAGCAGGGGTGCTGGACGACCTCGTCGAGCGGGGGCTCGTCCACGACAGCACCGATCGCGCCGAGCTGCGGGCGCTGCTGGAGGATCCGCCGGTGGTGCTGTACCTGGGCATCGACCCGTCGGCCAACAGCCTGCATCTCGGCAACCTCATCGGCGTGCTGGTGCTGCGCCGCTTCGCCGAGGCCGGCCACCGCCCTCTGGCCCTCGTGGGCGGTGCCACGGGGATGGTGGGCGACCCCAGCGGCCGCTCCGACGAGCGCAACCTCCTGGACGCCGAAACCCTCGAAGCCAACCTGGCGGCCATCCGCCGACAGTTTGGCGCCTTCGCCGACGTGGCCGGCGCCGACGTGGTGAACAACTACGACTGGACCGCCCCGGTGAGCATCATCGAGTTCCTGCGCGACGTGGGCAAGCACGTCACCGTCGCCCAGATGCTGGCCCGCGAGTCGGTGCGCAGCCGCCTGGCCAGCGAGCAGGGCATCTCCTACACCGAGTTCAGCTACATGCTGCTGCAGGCCTTCGACTTCTGGTGGCTGCACGAGCACCGCGGCTGCCGGGTGCAGGTCGGCGGTTCGGACCAGTGGGGCAACATCGTGGCGGGGGTGGACCTCATCCGCCGCCGCTCCGGCGGGGTGGCGCACGGCCTCACCTGGCCGCTGCTGACACGGGCCGACGGCCGGAAATTCGGCAAGACCGCCGAGGGAACGGTATGGCTGGACGGCGACCGGACGCTGCCTTTCGACATGCACCAGTACCTGCTGCGCACCGACGACGCCGACGTGGCGGGTCTGCTGGCGCAACTCACGCTGCTGCCGATGAGCGAGGTGCGCGAGGTGGTAGCCGAGCACGGCCGTGCCCCCGAGCGCCGCCTCGCCCAGCAGCGCCTGGCCGACGAGGTGACCCGTTTCGTGCACGGCCCCGAGGCGGTCGAGCAGGCCAACCTGGCCGCCGAGGGCCTCTACGGTTCGGGAGATCTCAGCGGCGACATGCTGGGAGCGCTGGGGGGCATCGTGGCCGAGACGCGTCTCGACGCAGCCGATCTTGCCGGGCCCGAGGCCCTGCTGGGTCTCCTGGTGGCCTCCGGACTGTGCTCGTCGCGTGGCGACGCCCGCCGGCAGTTGGGCCAGTCGGCCGTCTCAGTGAACCGGGCGCGGGTGTCGCAGTCCGACGTGGCGCCCGAGTGGCTGATAGACGGCCGCTACCTGCTGTTGCAGCGGGGTAGACGGGAGCGCCGGCTCGTGGTCGTGGACGCCTGACCACTCCGGCCGGAACCCCCGCGGGAGCTTCGGTGCGCAATCCCGTGCGGGCGACAGCGCCGGCTCCGGAACCGGGCGGTCGCAAAATGTCCGGGGTGGTTGACGTTTGGGTTGCCCACCGGTAACGTGACCGTCCCAACCTCGGGCTCGGAAGCATCCGCCGGTCAGTGACTGCGCAGATGGTCCAGCGAGTCGAGGAGGAGGGGCACCACCTCGCAAGTGTCGCCGACGGGTTCGCCCGCGGTCTCATGGCGGCCGGTGCGCTCCTTGAGAACGGAAGAGAAGATGAATGCCAGTGCGGGTGGCCTCGTCGGATTCCTTGTCCGACGCGGCCTACCTTGCAATTCCGGATTGTCGGACGCGGGTTGGCGCCCACGTCCGGCTCTCCACGCCGAGTCCGCTCAAGGAATATGCGGGCGAGGCAAATGATCGACGGCTCGAGAAGGTTCGCCTACTCGGGTCTGAGATGTTGACGGAGAGTTTGATCCTGGCTCAGGACGAACGCTGGCGGCGGGCCTAACACATGCAAGTCGAACGAGATATCGGTGCTTGCACCGGTATCTAGTGGCGAACGGGTGAGTAACACGTGAGAAACCTGTCCCGAAGACGGGGATAACCATGGGAAACTGTGGCTAATACCCGATACCCCCGTTGCGGTGCATGCCGCGACGAGGAAATACTCAGGTGCTTCGGGAGGGTCTCGCGTCCTATCAGCTAGTTGGTGAGGTAACGGCTCACCAAGGCATCGACGGGTAGCTGGTCTGAGAGGACGATCAGCCACACTGGGACTGAGACACGGCCCAGACTCCTACGGGAGGCAGCAGTGGGGAATCTTGCGCAATGGGCGAAAGCCTGACGCAGCCACGCCGCGTGGGGGACGAAGGCCTTCGGGTTGTAAACCCCTTTCAGCAGGGACGAAAATGACGGTACCTGCAAAAGAAGCTCCGGCCAACTACGTGCCAGCAGCCGCGGTAACACGTAGGGAGCGAGCGTTGTCCGGAATCATTGGGCGTAAAGGGCTCGTAGGCGGTTTGGTAAGTCAGGTGTGAAATCTCAGGGCTCAACCCTGAGAAGCCATCTGATACTGCTATGACTAGAGTTCGGTAGAGGAGCGTGGAATTTCCGGTGTAGCGGTGAAATGCTCAGATATCGGGAGGAACACCAGCAGCGAAGGCGGCGCTCTGGGCCGAAACTGACGCTGAGGAGCGAAAGCGTGGGTAGCAAACAGGATTAGATACCCTGGTAGTCCACGCCGTAAACGGTGGGCACTAGGTGTGGGGCCTAATCAACGGGTTCCGTGCCGTAGCTAACGCATTAAGTGCCCCGCCTGGGGAGTACGGCCGCAAGGCTAAAACTCAAAGGAATTGACGGGGGCCCGCACAAGCGGCGGAGCATGTTGCTTAATTCGAGGCAACGCGAAGAACCTTACCTGGGTTTGACATGTAGGGAAAAGCCATAGAGATATGGTGTCCTTAGGGGTCCTACACAGGTGGTGCATGGCTGTCGTCAGCTCGTGTCGTGAGATGTTGGGTTAAGTCCCGCAACGAGCGCAACCCTCGTCCTATGTTGCCAGCGGGTAATGCCGGGGACTCGTAGGAGACTGCCGGGGTCAACTCGGAGGAAGGTGGGGACGACGTCAAGTCATCATGCCCCTTACATCCAGGGCTGCAAACATGCTACAATGGCCGGTACAACGGGCTGCGACACCGCGAGGTGAAGCGAATCCCTTAAAGCCGGTCTCAGTTCGGATTGGAGTCTGCAACTCGACTCCATGAAGCCGGAGTCGCTAGTAATCCCGGATCAGCAACGCCGGGGTGAATACGTTCCCGGGCCTTGTACACACCGCCCGTCACACCACGGGAGTTGGCAACACCCGAAGTCAGTGGCCCAACCCGCAAGGGAGGGAGCTGCCGAAGGTGGGGTTGGCGACTGGGGTGAAGTCGTAACAAGGTAGCCGTACCGGAAGGTGCGGCTGGATCACCTCCTTTCTAAGGAGTAATACTCTTGCTACTGGCCCTTCGGGGCCATGTACGAGAGACTCCCAGTTGATGCACTGGTATCGCATCTTCTCTTCCGCTCTGAGGGAGGGCCCTGCGGGGTTCCCCATCCGAGGCACCGTCCCGTTCTGTGGACGTCCCCAGGTGGCCCCTTGAGAACTGCATTGCGAGCACGAGCATTTTTCCGCAGTAACTTCTTACGAGAAGTTACGAGCAGAAGTACTGAAAAACCAAGCTACTAAGGGCCAACGGTGGATGCCTTGGCGCCTACTACTGATGAAGGACGTGACTGGCTGCGATAAGCCCCGGCGAGCTGTCGAGTAAGTGTCGACCCGGGGATGTCCGAATGGGGAAACCCGGCACCTTTAATCGGGTGTCACTCCGGCTTGAATATATAGGGCCGGTAGAGGGAACCGGGTGAAGTGAAACATCTCAGTAACCCGAGGAAAAGAATGCAACAGCGACTCCCTGAGTAGCGGCGAGCGAAAAGGGACCAGCCTAAACCGTACTGGTGTAATAGCCCGGTGGCGTTGCCAGTATGGGGTTGTGGGACTCGATGGCCGGATCACCGGAACCGGCACGGAGTTACAAAGCTGACGGCTAGCGGAAGTGTACTGGAAAGGCACGCCACAGAAGGTAAGAGCCCTGTACGCGAAAGCTGATAGCCTCCGATCGAGTATCCCGAGTAGCGCCGTACCCGAGAAATTCGGCGTGAATCTGCGAGGACCACCTCGTAAGGCTAAGTATACGTAGGCGACCGATAGTGAACTAGTACCGTGAGGGAAAGGTGAAAAGTACCCCGGGAGGGGAGTGAAATAGTACCTGAAACCGATGGTCTACAAGCAGTCAAAGCGTCGTTCTGAAGTTCGCTTCAGAGCCGTGATGGCGTGCCTTTTGAAGAATGAGCCAACGAGTTACGGTATGTGGCAAGGTTAACCCGTGAGGGGGAGCCGGAGCGAAAGCGAGTCTGAATAGGGCGTACAGTCGCATGCCGTAGACCCGAAGCCGGGTGATCTATCCATGGGCAGTGTGAAGCGGGGGTAAGACTCCGTGGAGGCGCGAACCGACCTAGGATGAAAACTGGGCGGATGACCTGTGGATAGGGGTGAAAGGCCAATCAAACCCGGTGATAGCTGGTTCTCCGCGAAATGCATTTAGGTGCAGCGTCGCGTGTTCAGCCATGGAGGTAGAGCACTGGATGGACTAGGGGGCCTACAAGCTTACTGAACCCAGCCAAACTCCGAATGCCATGGCTCCACAGCGCGGCAGTGAGACCCCGGGGGATGAGCTTCGGGGTCGAAAGGGAAACAGCCCAGACCGCCGGCTAAGGCCCCTAATTCTGGACTAAGTGGTAAACGAGGTGGGATTGCCCAGACAACCAAGAGGTTGGCTTAGAAGCAGCCATCCTTGAAAGAGTGCGTAACAGCTCACTGGTCGAGTGATCCTGCGCGGACAATTTAACGGGGCTCAAGTCCAGAGCCGAAGCCGCGGGTTTCTGCCATGAGGCAGGAGCGGTAGCGGAGCGTCGATCTCAGCAGTGAAGCGGCCGTGTGAACGGACGTGGAGCGTGGTCGAGTGAGAATGTTGGTATAAGTAGCGAGAGAGGGGTGAGAAACCCCTCCGCCGAAAACCCAAGGGTTCCTGGGGAAGGCTAATCCCCCCAGGGTAAGTCGGGACCTAAGGCGAGGCCGAGAGGCGTAGTCGATGGACAACCGGTTGATATTCCGGTACCACCATGAGCGCGTCAAGGTAGAACTGTTGTTGCTAAGGGGCTGCCGGGCCTTTCGAGGCCTGGAGAAACCGACCCACATCAGGGAAGCCAGCGAAGCGGGGACACAGAAGGGTAGATCAACCCGGGCGATGGTAGACCCGGGGTAAGCGTGTAGGGCGGGGCGTAGGTAAGTCCGCTCCCCATCAAAGCCTGAGACGTGATGCCGAACCGCCACAAGGTGAAGTGATTGATCCCATACTGTCGAGAAAAGCCGCTAGCGAGTTCTTACGGTGCCCGTACCCCAAACCGACACAGGTGGGTAGGTAGAGAATACTAAGGCGATTGGGTGAACTATGGTTAAGGAACTCGGCAAATTACATCCGTAACTTCGGGAGAAGGATGGCCTCTTTGGGTGAAGGACTTCGCGTCCGGAGCCTGCGGAGGTGGCACAGACCAGGGGAGAGCGACTGTTTACTAAAAACACAGCAGCGTGCGAAGTCGTAAGACAATGTATACGCTGTGACGCCTGCCCGGTGCCGGAAGGTTACGGGGAGAGGTTAGCCCTTATGGGCGAAGCTTTGAACCTAAGCCCCGGTAAACGGCGGCCGTAACTATAACGGTCCTAAGGTAGCGAAATTCCTTGTCGGGTAAGTTCCGACCTGCACGAATGGCGCAACGACTTTCCCGCTGTCTCAACCATAGACCCAGCGAAATTGAAGTACGAGTAAAGATGCTCGTTAGCTGCAGAAGGACGAGAAGACCCCGTGGACCTTTACTGCAACCTGATATTGGTGTTTGGTATACCTTGTGTAGGATAGGTGGGAGACTGGGAAGCATGGGCGCTAGCCTGTGTGGAGTCAACCTTGAAATACCACTCTTTGTATGCTGGGCACCTAATCCAGGTCCGTAATCCGGATCGGAGACAGTGTCAGGCGGGTAGTTTGACTGGGGCGGTCGCCTCCTAAAAGGTAACGGAGGCGCCCAAAGGTTCCCTCAGCCTGGTTGGCAATCAGGCGGCGAGTGTAATGGCACAAGGGAGCTTGACTGTGAGACCTACAAGTCGAGCAGGAGCGAAAGCTGGGCATAGTGATCCGGCGGTTGCGTGTGGAAGCGCCGTCGCTCAACGGATAAAAGGTACCCCGGGGATAACAGGCTAATCTTGCCCAAGAGTCCATATCGACGGCAAGGTTTGGCACCTCGATGTCGGCTCATCGCATCCTGGGGCGGTAGCACGTCCCAAGGGTTGGGCTGTTCGCCCATTAAAGCGGTACGCGAGCTGGGTTTAGAACGTCGTGAGACAGTTCGGTCTCTATCCTCTGTGGCCGTAGGAGATTTGAGGAAAGCTGTCCCTAGTACGAGAGGACCGGGACGGACGCAGCTCTCGTGTGCCAGTTGTCCTGCCAAGGGCACGGCTGGTTAGCGACCTGCGGAAAGGATAACCGCTGAAAGCATCTAAGCGGGAAGCCTGTTCCAAGATGAGATCTCCCACCGGGTTAACCGGGTAAGGCCCGTGGTAGACCACCACGTTGATAGGCCGGAAGTGTAAGCACGGTAACGTCTTCAGCTGACCGGTACTAATCGGCCGAGGGCTTGGTTTCAACCACTGCTGCGGTAAAAGTTCGTGCTCGTTGTGGAGTTCTCGAGGGGAGCCTCGGTTAACAGATCTCCGGTGGTCATAGCGGTGGGGCCACACCCGTTCCCATTCCGAACACGGCAGTTAAGCCCACCAGCGCCGATGGTACTTGGACGGAGACGTCCTGGGAGAGTAGGTCGCCGCCGGATTTATCGATGAACCCGTCCCGTGCTTGCGCACCGGACGGGTTCTTTCGTTTTCGTGGCAGACTGCGCCGATGCGGGTCTGTGTGGTGGGGGCCGGTGCCATCGGCGGCCTGTTGGCTGTGCGGATGGCCACCGCCGGCCAACCAGTGAGCGTTGTCGCCCGGGGCGACCACCTGGCCGCCATCAGGCGGAGCGGGTTGCGACTCGTGGAGGCCGACGGCACCGAGATCGTCAGTCGCGACATCGATGCCTCCGACGACTTCGTCGCCCTTGGGCCTCACGACGCGGTCATTCTGGCGCTCAAGGTCCACCAGATCGCAGCCGTGGCCGACCGGCTGGAGCACCTCTACGGCCCCGACACCGTGGTCGTGCCCGTGCAGAACGGGATCGGCTGGTGGTATTTCGAGCGCCACGGCGGCGAGCATGACGGGCGGCGCTTGCGCAGCCTCGACCCCGACGGCGTCCTGGCCCGAGCCGTTCCTGCCTCCCGCATCGTCCCCTCTATCGCCTACCCGGCGGCCGCCAAGGTCGCCCCCGGAGTCATCGCTCATACCGAAGGCGACCGTTTCCCTGTCGGCGAACTGGACGGCAGCCGCTCCGAGCGGGCCGGCGCGGTGGCTGCGGCGTTCACCGAGGCCGGTTTCACCTCCCGTGTGCTGACCGATGTTCGGGCGCACCTCTGGGTCAAGGCGTGGGGGAATCTGGCCTTCAACCCCATCAGCGCCCTGACCGGCGCCACCTTGGCGCAGATCTGCCGTGATGACGCCACCCGGGGCCTTGCCGCCACGATGATGACCGAGGCGGCCGAGATCGCCCGTGCGCTTGGCGTGCGGATCCGCATAACGGTCGAGCAGCGGATCGCGGGCGCCGAGAAGGTGGGCGAGCACAGGACGTCGATGCTGCAGGACGTCGATGCCGGCCGGCCGCTGGAGGTCGATCCGCTCGTCGGGGTGTTCGCCGAACTGGGGGAGTTGACCGGCGTCGCCACGCCGGCCATCTCGGCCGTGTACGCCCTCACCTCGCTACTTAACCGCCGCATCCAAGCAGCCGCCGATGGCTGACACCGTCTGGGAACTGCTGAGCGCCGGCGCCGACGATGATCCGGCGATCGTCGCCGAGGACGGTTCGGCGCTGACCCACGGCGAGTTGCGCGGCAACCTTCAGCGGCTCCGGGACCGGATGCGCGACCTCAGGGTGGGCGTCGATGATCGCATCGCCATCGTGTTGCCCAACGGCCCGGCTGCCGCCGTGGGGTTCCTGGCTGCCGCCGTCACCGGGTGCGCCGCCCCGCTGAATCCCCGGTACCGCGCCGATGAACTGCGCTTTTACCTCGAAGATCTGGGTGCCCGGGTGCTGATCACCGGCCCTGATGGGGGTGAGGCGGCTCGGGAGGCGGCCGCCGAGGGTGTGCTGCGGCTGATATTGGTCGGACCGCTCGAGGGTCTCGATCTTGTACCGGACGACCTGCACACGGACGATCCGAAGTCCCAGCGCTCCGAACCCGCTGCTCGCAAACTCACCGCTTCTGGTCCCGATGGCGACACGGACGACCCCGGTCCTGCTCCCGACCCTCCGGACTCGACGTCGGGTGGCGACCACCCCGATTGGCCCGACGCGGCCCGCGACGCCCCTTGGCCCGACGACGTGGCGCTGGTGTTGCACACGTCGGGGACGACCTCCCGGCCGAATATCGTGCCGCTGCGCCAGCGCCACCTCAGCTGTTCCGCGGCCGGGATCGCTGCCTCGCTGGACCTGACGGCGGCCGACCGGTCTCTCAACGTCATGCCCCTGTTCCACATCCACGGCCTGCTGGCCGGCCTGCTGGCGCCGCTGTCGGCGGGTGGGGCGGTGGCGTGCACCGGAGGGTTCGACGCCTTCCAGTTCTTCTCGCAGCTGCGCCGGCTGCATCCCACCTACTACACGGCCGTGCCGACGATGCACCAGATGCTCCTGGCGCGATCAGCGCGGCACGCCGACGAGGCGCAGACTCTCGGACTGCGCTTCGTGCGGTCATCGTCGGCGTCGCTGCCCGCCCCCGTGCTGGACGATCTGCGGGAACTCTTCGGCGCGCCCGTGATCGAGGCGTACGGCATGACCGAGGCCACCCACCAGATGTGCGCCAACCCGCTGCCACCCGGCGAGGCCAAGATCCGCTCCGTCGGCATGCCCACCGGCATCGACCTAGCGATTCTCGACGAGGCGGGCACCGAGTTGCCCCCTGGGACCCGAGGCGAGGTATCGATCAAGGGCGCCACCGTCATCGGCGGCTACGAGAACAACCCGACCGCCGACGAGGCGGCTTTCACGAACGGCTGGTTCCGCACCGGTGACGAGGGCTACCTCGACGATGACGGGTACCTGTTCCTCACCGGCCGGCTCAAGGAGCAGATCAACCGGGGAGGCGAGAAGGTCTCGCCGCTGGAGGTGGACGAGGTGCTGCTGCGCCACGAGGCGGTGGCCCAGGCCGTCACGTTCGCCGTGCCGCACGACAAGCTGGGTGAGGACGTGGCCGCCGCGGTGGTGCCGGCCGACGGTGCAACGGTGACCGAAGCGGAGTTGCGTGCCTTCCTGGGGCGCTCCCTGGCGGCCTTCAAGGTCCCCCGCCGGGTGGTCTTCTGCGACGAACTCCCCAAGGGCCCCACCGGCAAGCTTCAGCGCATCGGCCTCGCCCAGCGCCTCGGCCTGGCATAGCCTCGGCCGATCGGGGGAGGTGAGCCGATGGAGCGGACGCAGGGTTACGTGCCCGACATCATGCCGACTGAGAGGACGGCACCCATGACGGCAATAACTGCGCGGGCAGCCGGATGGACCTCACGACTCCGCAGCGTGTTCTCGATGCCCGAGGGCGTGTCATGAGAGTGGGGGTGATCGGGTGCGGATTTCAAGGCCGACTTCACGTGCAGTGTTTGCGGACTATAGAGGACGTTGAGGTCGTTGCTGTCTGCGACACCAATACCTCTCGTCTGGATGAGGTGAGATCGGCTAACCGAATTGATAGGGGGTATGTCGATTACCGCGAGATGCTCGAACAACACGATCTCGATCTCGTGACGGTGTGCACGATGCCGGTGCATCACATGCGCATGACGGTCGACGCTTTCGCTACCGGCGCTCACGTGTTGTGCGAGAAGCCGCTCGCGCTTGACGCCGGGGAAGGGCGGAAAATGCTGAGAGCGGCTTCCGCTGCTGGCCGGATGCTCGCGATTGGATACAACATGAGATTCACTCCTAACGCGCAGATCATCAAACGTCATATCGATTCGGGAGTTCTGGGTCGGCCGTTGTATACCCATGCATGGGCGAAGTCGTCACAGATTCCTTGGTGGGGCGAGCACTACCGCGACGAGCTTTCGGGGGGCGGCGCATTGGCTGCCACGGCAGTGCATTTCCTCGACCTCGCCCTGTGGTTCGCAGGATTCCCGAGGCCGCGCACCGCCTCGGCCAGCGCAGCCCAACTGTTTCCTGCAAAGCGCGGGTCAACGGCTCCAGACGCGGACCATGCGGCTCGCTACAACGTGGAGGATCTGCTCTCGGCACATCTTCGATTCGAAGACGACTTCTGGATGACACTGCAGGGAAGCTGGATCGACAATCTTCCGTCCCACGAGGACGGCTCGCCCTCGTGGGCGTACAGTCTGGATGCGATCGGCGAGAACGCCCAGGCGGTATTCGACCCTCCCTCGATGCGCGGCGAACGCGATGGTGAGATCATCGAACTACTCCCGCCTGAGACGGTAAGTGATGTCTCGTTTCCACCTTCGGTTGCAACTCTCATAGCGGAGACCGTCGACGCGATCCGAGCGGGACGCGAGGCTCCGGTCACGGGTGAACAGGCATTGGTATCACAAGTGATCGTGGACGCGATCTACGAGTCGGTCTCAGCTCGCGCTGAAGTAGCGATCGACTCGTCGGAGCTTGAGTGGTCACGTTAGGTCTTCTTGGCGTGCAGACTTTGATCGGCACTCGGTGCACGTTCAGCGGTGCCAGTAGTTCGGGGCCTATCTTGACCAGGGCCACGGAAAGTAGATACGTATGATCGATAGATGCGCTTCGAGAGCGACCCTTCGAGAAGTCGCGCGCTCGCTGGTGTCGACCCGTCCCTCGTCTCCAGGGTCTTGAACGATTACAAGAAACGTTGACCCGGGACACGAGCACGTTCACAGCCGGCAGGCCGACCAGAGCAAGCCTGAGACCCGGGGTTGTTGGGCCGTTGCGGAGCGCTACCCCCAGCGGGTGGCGGTTGTGGATGCCCAGGAACGACGGATCACGTTCGGGGAGTTGGCGGCGCCGCTGAACCCCCGGTACCGCGCCGACGAGCTGCGCTTCTATCTCGAGGATCTGGGTACCCGGGTGCTGATCACCGGACCCGATGGAGGTGAGGCGGCTCGGGCAGCCGCCGGCGAGGGTGTCCTGCGGCTGAGAGTGCTGGGACCGCTCGAGGGTCTCGATCTCGTCCCGGACGATCTGCACACGGACGACCCGAAGGCCCAGCGCTCCGAACCTGCTGCTCGCGAACTCACCGCTTCCGGTCCGGACCCCGGCGCAGACGACCCTGGTCCCGCACCTGGCTCCGACCACGCCCACTCAGACTTGCCATCGCCGCCCGCCCCCCATCGTCATCCCTCCCCGAGTTGTCATCGCGGCGGAGGCCGGGATCCACTCTCCAGCGGCCTGACGTGTAGTGAGCAGCAACCCAGTGCGGATCCGACGCCCATCGGCTTCGCCGGATGGGGCGGCCCGAGTAACATCGGATCGTCACTAGGTGGCGCCTCGGGAGTTGAGGGGGGGCCGATGGAGCGGACCAAGGGCTACGTGCCCGATGTCATCCCGATGGTGCCGCTGACCCAGCAGCGCAGCCCAACCGTCGTCGAGCGGACGCTGTTCGGCCTGCTCAGGAGGAGCCTGTGGCCCTACGGGGCGTTGTACATCACGATCGCCGTCGTGGCGTGGAACTTCTTCAGCCCCTCCATGGCCCGCATGCAGCGGTTCGAGTTCCGCTGGATCGCCGAGATCTACCTGCGCAACGTGGTGGTGCTGGTGGTGTTACGCCAACGACTACGTCCCGCGGGTGGACTGGGGTGGCGGTGCCTACTTCCACGACCTGCACCACAAGTACTTCGAGTGCAACTACGGCGGCAGGCTGATTCCCCTCGACTCGTGGATGGGGATCTGGCACGACGGCACGCCCGAGGTGCACGAGCAGATGCGGGCCCGCCGCATAGCTGCAGGCCGCTGATCGCTCCCCGCGACCCGCTCCGCTGTCCCCTCCGCAGGTCCGAACGACGAGATCAAGTCGGGTTCAGACGCTCACTGAGGCAGTATGGGCACACATTTCCATAGCCAACCAACGCTCGAGGAGGATTGATGGGATACGTCATTGCGGTGGAGTGGATCGCCAAGGCAGGTCAGGGAGATCGCATCGCCGAAATCCAGAAGGAGTTCGCTCCGTTGGCTCGCCAGGAACCGGGATGCCGGAAGTTCTTCGTCAGTCGGTCCGATGAGAACCCGGACCACTTATTTCTCTACGAGGAGTACGATGATGAAGATGCATTCAAGGCGCACCTCGAAACCCCACATTTCGAACGACTGATCCGGGGCGCGGCGCTGGAGCTGCTGGAGGTTTCGAATAAGGCGGTCTACGAGTCGATTGTCTGAGTGCACCCGGGCCGGCGGGTTGACAATCGACAATTCGTGGGTTACAACGATTCGGCCGCAAGCAAGTCGACTGTCCGGCCCAATTGCAACCGGAACATGTTCGGAGATCCCGTCACGAAGTCATGCAACGAGATACCCCCCACCAACTCTTCGCCAGCGCACCGGTGGAGACAGCAACGTTCGTGTCGTTCCTCGAGGGCCCGGCCGTGGATGCGCACGGAACGGTGGGCCAGTTCCATCGGTCGGTGCACGGTGCCGGTCATGATGACCGGTGCCAATACAAGCACCGACCGATGGAGGTACCAGCATGCCAGGCGCACCGCTGGCGTTGCACGAGCGCGAGGAGATTTCTCGGGCGCTGATTGAGGATCCGGCGGCGAGTTGGGCGGGGATCGCCCGGTCGCTCGGCCGGCATCGGTCGACGGTCGCCCGTGAGGTGACCGCGGGCGGTGGCCGTGGCCGTTACCGCCCGGCGATGGCGCAGCGGCGCGCCGAGCGGGCGCGCTGTCGGCCGCGGCGGCGCCGCTTGGAGGTTCCGGGCCCGTTGCGGGACCGGATCGTCGCCGAGTTGCGCCTGGGGCGCTCCCCCGAGGCGATCTGGGCGGACCTGGCCGCGGCGGGCGTGGCCGCCCGGCCGTGCGTGGAGACCATCTACCAGGCCCTCTACGCCGGGGTTCTCGACGTGGAACCCCGGCAGTGCCTGCGCAGCCGCCGGCGGCGACGACGCTGCCGCCAGCGGCGCAACCCCAGGTCGCGCCCCGGCGTGGCGAACATCTCCCTGCGCCCCGTGCAGGTGAACGACCGCAGCGAGGCCGGCCACTGGGAAGCAGACCAGATCATCGGCGCCCACAACCGGTCCTCCATGATCTGGCTCACCGAGCGCACCACGAGGTTCTCCATACCGGTCACCATGCCCGACGGCTACACCGCCGACGCGACCCTCGCCGGCCTCATCGAAGGCCTCGACGGTATCCCCGCGCACCTGCGCCGCAGCCTCACCTTCGACCAAGGCCCCGAATGGGCCAACTGGCGCCGCCTCGCCGACCACTACAACCTCGACGTGTGGTTCTGCGACCCGCACTCGCCGTGGCAACGCGGCCAGATCGAGAACCTCAACCGCCAATGCCGCTGGTGGTTCCCCCGCGGCACCGACCTCCGCCTCATCACCCCCGCCCAAGCAGAACACGCAGCACACATCATCAACAACCAGCGCCGACGCAGCCTCAACTACCACAGCCCCGCAGAGCTGTATCATGCCCTCACCGTGCAGTGACCACTAGAACTGGCCGTGTACTTCTCCGACATCCGGGGGAATCGGATCATGACTCTCACCGAGGAGGGAGTACTCGGTGTATTCCGAGAGGACGCAGGGCGGGCCAATGGCAACGTGTTCGATAACCAGGGTCGCCTCGTCACATGCGAAGGAGCCGAACACGGTCGGGGAGGCAGGAGGCGGATCACCCGGACCGACCCCGCAACCGGTGCAGTCGAGGTGCTGGCGGAACGGTACGAAGGGAGGCGATTCAACAGCCCCAACGACGTGACGGTTGACACTCGAGGGCGCCTTTTCTTTACGGATCCCCGATACGACGCCGATCGATCCGATCTCGAGATGGACGTGGAAGGCATCTACCGCATAGACCCGGATGGAACCGTGGCGCGCGTCATCGGACAGCCCGATGTCGAAAAGCCTAACGGCTTGGCGATCACGCCGGACGACCGAGTTCTTTATGTCATCGACTCGAACCATGCAATGAACGGGAACCGGACGGTGTGGGCGTTCAGCCTCGATGCTGCTGGCCACGCCGTCGACCGGTGGCAAGTCTACGACTTCGCACCTGGTCGCGGAGGTGATGGCATGGAGCTCGACGTAGAGGGCAACCTGTACGTGTGCGCCGGAATTCTCGCCCCTCGGGGTCGATCCGAGACGACCCTGAACCCTCCGGGCGTCTATGTGATCACACCTTCGGGCGAACTCATCCACCATATTCCCATCCCGCAGGACGTGATCACCAATTGTTGTTTCGGCGGGACCGACAAACGTACTCTGTACGTGACAGCAGGGCATGTGCTATACAAGGCCCGGGTGAACATCCCCGGATACCACGTCTACCCGAGCTAGGGGGCTTCATGACATCCACCACGCACTCGAAGGAGGCGCAAGCCGGTAGTGCCATCAAACAGTTCCACCACATTGGTATCACCGTGAACGATCTCGAGGAGTCAACGCGATTCTGGGAGCAACTTCTAGGTGTCACAGCGAATGAACGGCGCCTTCTTGACGCACCACACATCGGTGCAACGGTGGGCCACCCGGGCGTGGTTATCGATGCCACCTGGATCGACCTTCCGGGGAGCGACGCCGTGCTGGAGTTGGTGCACTACCTCAATCGGGATGGCACTCCTGTTGACGAAGACACCATCCACATGGGGAACGTCCACTTCTGTCTGCAGGTCGAGGATATGGACGCCGCTTGGTCGCGCGCCGTTTCGCTGGGAGCCCGCCCGGTCAGCGACACCCCTATCGATGTGCCGGTCGGTCCTGCGAAAGGTGCCAGGTTGGCTTATCTCCGCACACTGGACGGGGCAACCATCGAGTTCATCCAACCGGCTTCCCGTTTATAGGGAACCGCAGCTAGCGAGAGTTCTGTTTCAGCTTGATGCGGCGTCTTCGGATAACCATTGATCACGCTGCGTGCGCCGGCAACGCGATGTGCATCGCAATCGCCCCCAACGTGTTCGACATTGGAGACCTGAGCAAGGCTGTCGTGACTGATCCACGAGGTGATTCCGGGGTACTCGTTCTCGAAGCGGCAGGCAATTGTCCGGTCAGGGCGATCTCGGTGGCTGATGCCGATACCGGGGAGCAGTTGTACCCCTGATCATGAATCACCGAAGGCACGAAGCAGATCATCAAAGCCGTCAAGCGGCAAGGTTTCGGCTACATCATCGCCGAAGCCGAGAACTACCGTCTACGCCTAAGTCGTGACATGGGGCAAACGTCTCCCGATTTCGACTACTTGCGAAGTGTGGCGACTTCAGTGCGACGATCGATCATCTCCACGATTCACCGCGCCGGAGCCGGTCATGTTGGGGGGCCGTTGTCGGCTACCGACTTGCTCACCGTGCTCTACTTCCACGAACTCAGAATCGATCCAGCGGATCCATCGTGGGTGGACCGCGATCGGTTCATATTCTCCAAGGGCCACTCGTCCATCGCCCTGTATGCGACGCTCGCCGAGCGGGGGTACTTCTTGAAAGAAGAGTTGCGGACCTTCGACCGGCTCGACTCCCGTCTGCAAGGCCACCCAGACATGCTGGTGACCCCGGGTGTTGACATGTCGACCGGCTCGCTGGGCCAGGGTCTTTCCCCGGGGCTGGGGATGGCACTCGCCGCCCGGCTCAACAACAAGGATTACCGGACGTACGTCATGATCGGCGACGGCGAGTCCCAAGAGGGACAGATCTGGGAGGCCTCGATGGTGGCGGCGCGCTACAAGGTCGACAACCTGGTTGCGATTCTCGACTGGAACGGTCTTCAGCAATACGGCTGGGCGGGTCCTGGCAAAGAACCTGCAGAACGGATGAACCCTCTGGAGGCGCCCGCCGAGAAGTGGACAGCCTTCGGATGGCACGTTATAGAACTGGATGGTCACGACCTCCACGCGATCGCCACCGCTCTCGATGAAGCGAAAGATATTTCGGGACAACCAACCATGTTGATAGCGCATACCGTAAAAGGGAAGGGCGTGTCATTCATGGAGGGGGACTATCTGTGGCACTCCAAGCCGATCTCGGACGAAGAACTCGAGATCGCGCTCAGCGAGCTTCAGTAATGAGGCAAGCACCATGATCCATTCCCGTTGGACGAGGACAGGCGCGCGATGACCGCTGGAGCCGAACTGGGCGTTGAAATACCGACCCGTATCGCGTTCGGGGAGGCGCTGGTCGAACTTGGCAATGCAAACGATCGCGTGATCGTTCTCGATGGTGATCTGGGCAACGCCACCCGGGTGGACATGTTCGCCGATGCCCACCCCGATCGGTTTCTGCAAATGGGCATTGCAGAGCAGAACATGGCCGGCGTTGCGGCGGGACTCGCGACAACCGGCCTGATCCCGTTTGTAACTACATTCGCAGCGTTTGCCACCAATCGAGATCTCGACCAAATCCGTGTCACTATCGGCCAGACAAAGCTGCATGTCATCATCATCGGCGGCTACTCGGGCATCCTGACCAGCTTGACGGGAAAGACCCACCAGGCTATTGAGGATCTAGCTGTCTTCAGGACTATGCCCAACATGACGGTCCTGGCCCCGGCCGATGCCACCGAAACCCGCAAGGCGGTGTTCGCAGCCGCCGAGAACCTGCCAGGACCGGTGTACATGAGATTGACGCGCGATGCGAGCCCCGTGCTGTTCGACGACGACCACGACTTTGACGTCGGCCACGGCGTTGTGATGCGACGGGGCTCGGATGTGGCTCTAATCAGCACCGGGGTACAGACATTTCGCACGGCCAAAGCCGCCGACCTCCTAGAAGCCGAGGGCATCAGCGTCCACCACCTCCATCTGCACACCATCAAGCCCTTGGACGAGGCGGCCGTCATCGAGGCCGCCGGCACTGGTGCCGTCGTGACCAGCGAGGATCACTCGATTATCGGAGGCCTCGGGGGGGCGGTCGCCGAAGTCCTTGCGGAGCAGCGACCCACCCTCATGCGCAGGGTTGGGGTTCGTGACGTCAACATCGAGTCGGCACCGAATGAGGCGCTGCTGGAGAAACATGGACTGACCCCGCGGCACATCGTTGCCGCGACGCGAGAGGTCCTCGCGACGTGGTAGAATTAGAGGAACAGCGTGCCCGAGAAGTATTCCGGGCTCACAATGGCGCTTCTGGTGCGAAGCGGTCGGAGGTTGAAGATGGCAGATCAGAGTCTGGTCGTCAAGATGACAGATGTGCCGATGTTGGAGATGGCTAATGGCAAGTTCCGTGACGTTTTTCAGATCACGGACGAGAACTTCGGTCCCAATACCAAGATCTCCGCAGGCCAAGTGTGGCTTGCTCCTGGCAACACTGAGGGGCATGTCGACGTACATGATCAGGACGAAGCGTTCTACATCATCTCGGGGCATGCCCAGTATTACACAGATGGGGAGTTCATTGACGTTGAGCCGGGAGATACGGTGTATTGCCCGGCGGGGACCGAGCACACCTTCTACACAAGCGACGAAAGTCTCCATATCTTCTGGTTGATCGCCGGTAAGTGGACAACCGACCTAGCGGATATCAAGGCAGAAGTCGCAGACTGGGTCGAGGTCGACGGTACGACAGGCTGGCACCTCGACTGATCACATCGGGTCTTGTTCGCAAGGTGACGGGGACGGGTGCGGCGGTTCGCCGTCCCGCACGGCTCTAGCAAGTAAGCATGCCCACGTACGAGTTGCACGACAAGGGCACCATCGTCACTGGAGGTGGCCGCAACATTGGCCGCGGGATCGCGCACCGGCTCGCCCATGAGGGCGCCGCGGTGGTGATAGCCGACATTGATGCCGATGCCGGGGAGAGAGTCGCTGCCGAGATACGAGACGTAGGTGGCCGAGCGATTTCTGTACCGACCGATATCACTGACAGGTCGCAAGTCGATCAGATGGTGGATCAGACGGTCGCGACCTTCGGTACTCTCGACATTATGGTCAACAACTCCGGCGTGCTGAGTCTACGTCCGGCGATCGACATCGAGGAAGACGATTGGGATCGCCATTTCGCGGTCAATGCCAAGGGTGTTCTGTTCTGCTCGCAGGCCGCCGCTCACCAGATGATTGATCAGGGCCACGGCGGAAGGATTATCACTATCGTCTCTACGGCAGGCAGGCTCCCTTCGTTTCGTGATAGTCCCGTGGCCGCCTATGTCGCCAGTAAGCACGCCGCGATGGGGCTCATCAAACAGATGAGCCAGGAAATCGCCCCCCATGGCATCCTCATGAACGCCGTATTCCCCGGAATCGTGGACACGGACATGCTGCGCTCCATGCACCGTGAGGTAGGCAAACAAACCGGTGAGACATATGAGGCCGTGCGCGAACGAGTCCTCGACTTGATTCCGCTGGGGCGATACCAGACGCCCGACGATGTCGCGAACATTGTCGCGTTTCTGGCTTCCGCTGATGCCAACTATTCGGTGGGCCAAGCCTTCGATGTGAACGGTGGTGCCTTTTTTTGGTAGCCGCTGGGGTTCCGGACGACCGTCCCCCTAAAGCAGGTGGCCTCCGTCGATGACGAGCGGGTGCCCTGTCACAAATGACGCCTCGTCCGAGCAGAGCCACACGACTGCATCGCCGATCTCTCTCGGCTCGCCAAGCCGGCCCATGGGATGTCTCGCGACAGCCGCTCTCTCGGCCTCAGAATCTCCGTCCAGGAACAGCTCGGTCATCGGAGTACGAATCACGCCCGGGCACACCGCGTTGACCCGGATGCCGTGATCGGCATACTCGAGGGCTGCGGTCTTGGTGAGCCCGATCACGGCATGTTTGGCAGCCACGTATGCTGACTCACCGGGGAGTCCGACGAACCCGGCGACGGAAGACGTGTTGACGATCGCCCCACTGCCTTGCTGCACCATGTGACGTAACTCGTATTTCATGCACAAGAACGTCGATGCCTGGGTCACGCGTGTGACGCGCTCGAAGATATCTTCCGGATAGTCGTGGATGAGCGCGCGAGTACCGAGATTTCCGACGTTGTTGTGCGCAAAATCGAGGCCACCCAAGGTATCGACGGTGGCTGCAACCATGCGCTCGACATCGGAGGCCGTCGAGACATCGGCTTCGATCAACAGTGCATCTGTGCCGGTCTCCTCGACCAACTCGACAGTGCGGGCCGCGGATTCAGTATCTATGTCGACGACGGCGACCCGAGCTCCCGCGGCAGCGAAGGCGAGCGCGCTGGCTCGTCCGATACCGAGCCCGGCTCCGGTGACGAGGGCCACTTTCCTCGTGAAATCGGCCATTTGAACAGCCTCTCGATGACGGTATCTCACCTAAGTGAGCGTCCTCCCATAGTTTGGAGGGTTGTCTAGGCCGCGTTGGCCGCTTCGTACTGTACTGGGCTGGCCATGTTGTCGGGGGCGTGGCGCCGTCGGCGGTTGTACCAGGTGTCGATCCAGGCCGACATCTTGTCGGGCTTGGGCTCGGGTGCGGTAGCGGCGCCGTGAGTGGCGCTCGTGGTGCCGTGCAGGGTCGAGAAGAATGACTCGGCTGCGGCGTTGCCCAGCGCGCACCCGACCCCTCCGATCGACTGGGTTATCCCGAGGCGACCGCAGGTCGCTGCGAACGCGGCGGCGAAGTCGTGGCGCAGCAGGTCCGGGATCGGCGCGGCTCGCCCCTCAGGGCAGGGGAGGCCACAGGGCACTAGAGCGTCAGCAATCACCAAGCGAACCGAAGTAAGGTTTGGTGCCCCTGCAACACCGGGCGCCGCGTTGGCGAGACGAAGGAGTGTCACACCGCTATGGCTCTGCCTCGGACGCCTCTTGTTCTCGCACTGGTGATGTCTCTTGTCGCCGCAGCTTGCTCGAATAATGATGGCCGGGAGCCGGCAGGATCGAGCGGCTGGGAAGATTCTGCTGGCAACATGCTGGCTTTTACCAACGTCGCTGGATCTGCGGGTATCGAGTTGATTCGGAACCTCCCGCTTCCACCGGCCCCGGCCGCAGGAGCAGAAGGGACCCCCTCTGAACCGCAAGGCGCGCCAGATCTCATGGGTGACCCCGCTGCCAACGCGGCCGCAACACAGCCAATGCGAGGAGGGGCAGCCGTGCTCGACTTCGACCGAGACGGCTGGCAGGACCTATTCGTGGTGGGCGCCGATGCCGGTCCCGACCGCCTCTACCGGAACAACGGCGACGGAACTTTCTCAGATGTGGGGGCGCAGGCGGGCGTCGCCTGGGAGCATCTCGGCTCCGGTGCAGTGGCTGCCGATTTCGATGGTGACGGGTGGACCGACCTTCATGTGACGAGCCACGGCATGCCGGGCGTCGCTTCACCGGGGCACCACCGGTTGTATCGCAACCGCGGTGACGGCACGTTCGAGGAGGTCGCCGGCCGGGCCGGCGTGGCGACTGCAAGCCGGACCATGGGAGACGGTTTCGGGTCGGCGTTCGGGGACATCGACCTGGACGGCGACCTCGACCTGCTGGTCACAGGTTGGCAGGAAGGATCGTTGGGTAATCGGCTCTTCATGAACAACGGTGACGCGACGTTTACCGACATCACTGAGGCGGCCGACATCAACGGCGAGGGCATCCGAGGCTTTGCGCCTTGTCTTGCAGACATGACGGGTGACCGCTACCCCGAAGCTCTCATCGCTGCCGACTTCGGGACAAGCACCTACTTCGTCAATAACGGCGACGGAACCTTCAGCGAGCGGACATCTGCGTCCGGCCTGGACGAGACGTGGGCAGGGATGGGAAACACGGTCGCCGACTTCGACGGAGACGGACGTTTGGATTGGTATGTGACGGCAATCTTCGACGACGCGGATCTGGGTTACGGAGACGGCAACAAGCTCTACATGAATCGGGGCTCCGGAGTGTTCGAGGAGTTGGCGAACTCAGCTGGTGTCAACGACGGTGGCTGGGGATGGGGGACAGCCGGTATCGATCTCAATCACGATGGGATGGTAGACATCATCGAGACCAACGGCTGGCTTCGCCCCGAGTACCAAGGTGAGCGCGCCAAGCTCTGGATCAACATGGGAGACGGCACGTTCACAGACGTGGCCACGGAAGCTCATCTCCTCTACGACCTTCAGGGCTTGGGCCTGCTGTACTTCGACTACGACGAAGACGGCGACCGGGACGTGGCTCTGACCTCGCCGGCCGGCGACTTTCGCCTGTACCGCAACGATCTCAACGGCCCAGCCACCAATTGGCTCAGGGTGTTCCTCGAGACGACCGGCGCCGAGGGGATCGCGCCGCACGGGCTGGGCAGCCGGATAACGGTATCGGTGGGAAATCGTCAGATCCATCAGTGGGTCGTCTCCTGTCCGCACTACCTGAGCAGCAGCGAGTTGTCGGCTCACTTCGGCCTGGGTGATGAGGCGGTGGTCGATGAGGTGCGCATCGAGTGGCCTGACGGGTCGGTGACGATCATGACCGACCTCGCTGCCAACCAGACGGTGACCGTCTCGCCCGGCTGAGGGGTTCGCCCCGACATTGACAACCACGAGGGAGCCGACGGTGGAAACGATCGATGATCTGCTGACCTCGAGACAGTTCATGGAAGATCCGTATCCCGTCTATCGGCGGCTGCAGGAAGACGCACCGGTGTACTGGAGCGATGCATGGGAATCCTGGCTCCTCACCCGCTTCGCCCACGTAGATGAAGCCATTCGCAGCCCGGGCCGCTTCCAGAACCGGGTATATGCCACCTGGATGCAACAGATCCCCGAGGGGAACAAGGAAGAGCTTTCGTCGTTCATCGACTACTGGGCGACAAGTGGTTTCAGTCAGCAGGACCCGCCTGACCACACCCGCATCCGGCGACTGGTCACCAAGGCATTGAGTCCCGATGTCATCGAGAAGATGCGGCGAGGTATCGAAGCACTGGCCGACTCCTTGCTCGATGAGGTGACGGAGAGTGGGCGCACCGATCTGCCGCCGGACTACGCCGATGTTCTGCCTGCCGTAGCTGTCAGCGATTTGGTGGGGTTGCCTCCAGAGGACAGGGTCCAATTCAAGGAGTGGACGAGCCAGTACCTGGAGTTCCTGGGGCCAGGGGGACTCAACGTCGACGTCATGCGAAGAAGCCAGGCGGGCTTGATGGCTCTCCGAAGCTGGCTGCTCGATCTCATCGATGAGCGCAGAGCCAATCCGACCGACGATGTCCTTTCCAGCCTGGTTGCCGCCGAGGAGGCCGGTGACGTGCTCAGTGAGGACGAGTTGGTTTCCACGTGCGTGGATCTCGTTTCGGGCGGAGACGAGACGACGACAAATATGCTCGGCAACGGTATGAAGGCACTACTCGACCATCCGGATCAACTGGAACTGCTTCGTGAGGATCCCGGCCTGATGAGAGACGCTGTCGAGGAACTCGTACGATACGAGTGCCCGTTTCAGATTGTGTTCAGGCAGACGACCGAAGACGTGGAGATCGGTGGTGCAGTAATTCCGGAGGGACAAGTGGTTCGCCTCATCCTTGGTGCAGCCAATCGCGACCCGGAGCAGTTTGAGAATCCTGACCGCATCGACATCACGCGCGGCCAGGTCCGCCATCTAGGTTTCGGATTCGGAACACACTTTTGCGTGGGTCAACTTTTGGCGAGAATGGAGTTACAGATCTCCTTCGAACGGTTCATGCGTCGGCTACCCAAGGTCCGTTTGGACGGCCCACCAGTACGCCTTCCCAGTGTGGGCCCGCACGGGTTCAGATCACTTCCGCTCGCCTTCGAGCCGACGCCGCGCGTGCTCGCCCGCCGTTAACTCTCGGTGGCCCCAGGACGACTAGGCGGGCTTGCCGTTCAAGTGCCCAGATGCCAACCCTGATCGTGGTCGACTTGGCGCCACGATGACTTGACCTCTTCTTGGATCGACTCGAGGTCGCTCCACTTTGCGCCGATGATCCAGAATCCGTGATACGGGGTGTCGTAGGGGTTGTCGAAACGATGCTTGACCCCTGCGGGACAAAAGATCACGTCGCCGGGTTCCACGTCCACGGGCTCATCGTCCGCTACGAACTGGGCTCGCCCTGAGATGGCGTAGAACGCCTCATCGTAGGTGTGGACGTCCTCATGACCTCGGTACTTGGGTCGCATCCAATACAGACCGCCGGTGAGATCGTTCGCGCCGCAAACCTCGTCCGTGATCATGAACTGATCCCGCATCTCCCCATCCGCGGTCTCCCACAGGGGGACGTCCTGTACCTTGAACACGAACTTCTGAGTGCCCATGTGATCCCCATCTGCGTTGTGAACCGTCTAGCTGTTCGGTACGGACGCCGGAAGCGACACTACCATGCCACCTCTCGACAATATGCCGTCCCGTCGCCTACACTCGACTAGCCGTCTAGACGATGGGGATCATGGCAGTCGACGCGACGATCGAGGACCAACTCGCATCATTGGAGTTGGTATCCGACCCCTACCCGCTCTACGACGAGTTGCGGGAAACGCACCCCGTGTATTGGTCAGAGGGCTGGAACGCCTTTCTCATCACTCGCTACGACGATGTGGTTGCCGTACTGCGGGATTACCGCCGCTTCGTCAACGCCGGCCGTTACACGCTGTTCATGGAGCAGTTGCCTCCGGAAATCGGAGCGGAGTTCAGTGAATTCCATGACTTCTGGACGAAGCCTGGGTTCAATCTGTCGGACCCCCCGGATCACACGCTGGTGAGGACGCTGGCCAAGCGGTTCTTCACACGGCGCGCCATGGAGAAGATCCGGCCTCGGGTCCAACGGTTGGTCGACGATCTCATCGATGACGTGATCGAGCAAGGCGAGGCAGACCTCGTGCGGGACATCGCCACGCCGCTTCCGGCGACGATCATCGCCGAATTGCTCGGGCTTCCGACCGACGACGTGGTCTGGTTCAAGCGCTCAACTCTGCAGTACATCTCCTTCCTCGGTACCGGTGCACCCGAGCCGGAGACGATCTGCCGGAGCGAGGCCGCGCTCCTCGAACTTCGGGAGTGGATCAGCGGCGTGGTGGACGATCTGCGCAGGGAGCCACGAGACGACATCCTCAGCGCACTGGTCACTGCCCACGACAGCGGGAAGATGGTCAGCGAGGATCAGTTACTGGCCACCTGCATCGACCTTGCCTCCGGCGGTGATGAGCTGCTCACCCACGTGATCGGGACGGGCATCCTGAGCCTGCACCAGCATCCGGACCAACTCCGATTGCTGCGGGACGATCCTGCCCTTCTGCCGATGGCGATCAACGAGATGCTGCGTTACGAGCCGCCCTTTCAGCAGGACTGGCGTCTCGCCGCGGAGGACGTCGAGATTTGCGGCGTACACGTTCCCAAGGGCTCAATCCTCCGGCTGGTGCTGGCTGCGGCCAATCGCGATCCGCGGGTCTTCGATGATCCTGGCGTCTTCGACATCCGGCGCAACCCCAACCGTCACATCGCGTTCGGTTTCGGCCTCCATCTGTGCGTCGGTTCACCACTCGCCGATGTCGAACTCGACATCGCGTTCAGCACCCTGCTGGAGCGGCTCAAGGGCTTGCAGGTCGCAACCGAGACCTTGGAGTGGCACCCGAGCAACGGTCCGCGGGGTCTCAAGACGTTGCCGATAACTTTCGCGCCCGGCCCCCGGGTCTCAGCAAAGCCGCTCTCGGTTTGATCGCGAGCGGCCCGCTGCGGCTTGGAGGCGGGGCAGCACCTCGGTCCGGAGACGCACCATCGATTCCTCATCGTGTGGGTAGGGAAACCCGCAGATGAGGTGCCGAAACCCAAGCGTCACGACTGGTTCCAGCTTCTCGAAGACGTCATCGGGCGTTCCCACCGGCTGCTCCGGCCAGATGGGGGCGTTGCCGTTCAGCTTGCGCATCTCCGCATAGGCCCGGTCGGCCTCCCGACGCGTGTCACGGATGATCACGACTCGGATCTCTGTGGTCCGTGCTATCTCGCCCTCGTCGCGACCCACATCCGCGCAGTGGTGCCGCAGAATCTGATCCTTGTGCCGCAGTACGTCCACCCCATGATGAAACCCGAGGTTGCAGGCATCGGCATACTGGGCGACGAGCCTCAAGGTCACGCGCTCGCCGTCGCCGGCGACCATGATGGGTACACGTTGCTGGACCGGCCGAGGATCGTTGTGGGCGTCGGCCGGGCGGTAACGGCCGGCCGCAGCTCTCGCGGCTTCGCCCGCGAGCATGGAGCGGAGCAGCGGAAGGGCCTCGCCCAACCAACGCAGCCGCTCAGCGGGGCCGGCCCCGAGGCGAAAGCCGTAGCCGGTGTGCTCGGGCTCGAACCAGCCGGCGCCGATGCCGAGGAAGGCTCGTCCGGTGCTGATGTGGTCCAGGGTGGTGACCATCTTGGCGAGGAGCGTCGGCTCTCGGAACGTGTTGGCCGTCGCAACCAACCCGAGCCGGACCCGGCGCGTGGCCTGCGCCCAGGCGGCGAGGCTCAGGTAGCCCTCGAAGACCGGACCCTGCTCACCGACGACCGCGAGGACGTGGTCGGACGTCGAAAGCGTCTCGTAGCCGAGTTGGTCGGCTCGAACGGCCGCGCTGAGCAGGTCGGGCCAGGTCGTGTGCATGCTCCACAGGTTGACGCCGAGCAGCACACGCTCCGGGTCCTGCCAGGGTGTCGGTCCGGTGGCGGCTCCCGCCACCGGATCAGGCGCCGGTCAGCCGGGCCGCGCGCATGTTCCGTAGGCCGTCGATGAAGATCGCGAACAGGATGACGAGGCCGTTCGCCACAGGGATCCACTTGCCCTCGACGTTCGAGATGTTGAGGGCGTTCGTGATGGTGCCCATCAACAACAGCCCGCCGAACACGCCGGAGATCCTCCCCCTGCCGCCGCCCAAGGCAACGCCACCGATCACGGCTGCCGCGAAGGAGGTGAACAACGCGCCGGAGGAGATCCCGGCCTGCGCGGCGCCGAGCCTTCCAACCAGCAGCCATGCGGCGACCCCGCAGAGGAGCCCTGATACGACGTAGGCGCCGATGATGACGTTGCCGTCGTTGATGCCGGCGGCTCGAGCCGCGTTGCGGTTGCTGCCGACGGCATAGATGCGACGGCCGTACACAGTGCGCGTGAGGACGTAGTTGGCGATGAAGAAGACAAGTATGAGGAAGATCAACGAGATGGGGAATTTCAGATCCTCCCCGATGTCGATCCGAGTCTTGCCCAACCAACGAAAGGCCTCGGGGATGGTGGTGAGTTGCCGCCCGACGCCCACGACGAGCGTGAGCCCGTACAGAAGGATGGACATGCCGAGCGTCACCATGAAGTTGTTCATCCGCAGCTTCACGATGAGCAGGCCGTTGGCGAGACCCACCGCTGTGCAGACGATGAGCAGGATCGGGAGGACGGCACCCGTGGACCATCCCCGCCCACCGAGGTTCAACTGGTCGGGCGTGCCTTCGCCGAGGATGGTCACCGGCGAGATGAGGACGCCGGCCAGCACCGAGCCGAAAACCATGTTCGCTTCGGTGCTCAGGTCGAAATTTCGGGTCAGCAGTACAACGGTCTGTGCCAGGACGAGCATGCCCAGGAAGGAGACCGCCACGCCGAGGTTGAGAATGTTCTGGAGGATTTCGAAGTCAGTCAGCAGCGACGCGGCGAGGACGGAAATCGCCAGCAGGACCCACACCGAGTTCTTGTCCAGGAATGCCAGAATCTGTCGCCACGTCGTGAGTTCCACGTAGCTCTCATCGCTGAGTTCCGCGGTGCCCGGCGCCGGCCCCTGATCGATGGCCATCGATGACCCCCCTCACACCCGGTATTGCGACCGGACTCCCGTGGTATCCCTCGACGTTGTTGCACGCGCCAAGGTCGTCGTGGATTGTCGACAGTATATGTTCAAGCCCCAGGGGGCTGCTGAGCCCGGAGAGTGCCGGAGGGTGGGCCCGTGGCGGCACGGCGCAGGATGTCCTCAGGTTGTAGGATGCCGGCAGTGCGGTCCTGACGCGCTCGTCGAGCGGACTACCGGCACAGGGGGAACCGATGACTGATCCGACTGGCTCTGTGGACGGTGATGGGGGGGTTGCCCCGCGCGAGGACCCGCCCGTATTGGAGGCGGTCTCGATAAGCAAGTCCTTCGGGCCGGTGCGCGCGCTGCGCGACGTGAGCCTCGAGTTGCGTGCCGGAGAGGTTGTCGGGCTTCTGGGAGACAACGGCGCCGGGAAATCGACCCTCATAAAGTGCATTTCCGGGACGTTCCAACCCGATTCGGGATCCATCCGCATGGGTGGGGAAGAGGTCCAGATCCGGAACCCCCAGGCAGCGCGGGAACTCGGCATCGAGACCGTCTACCAGGATCTGCAACTCGTCGAAGTGCTTGACGTTCCGGCGAACCTCTTCCTGAACCGGGAGGTCTACCGGAAGCTGCCACCGGGTTTGCGGTGGATGCGCATCATGAACAACAAGCAGATGCTGCGGAAGGCGGAGGAAATCGTTGCACGCCTCCAGATCCGCATCCCGTCGCTCGGGTTGCCGGTCGAGGACATGTCGGGCGGGCAACGCCAGTCGGTTGCAGTGAGCAGAGCGGTGGCCTGGGGGCGTCACGTCGTTCTGATGGACGAGCCGGTTGCTGCGCTCGGCGTGGCGCAGACGCAGTCGGTGCTCGATCTCATCAGGACGCTCGGCGAGCAGGGGATGGCCGTCGTCTGCATCAGCCACAACATGCAGCACGTGATGGAGGTCTGCCACCGTGCCGTCGTGCTCTACCACGGGCAGGTGGCGGGGGACGTCTCCATCGCCGACGTCGAACCGCGCGATCTGGTGGACCTCATCACAGGGGCCAGCCTCGCGGCGAGCCACTAGTTCCCGGCCGCTGAGCAACGCTGCGAACCGGTTCTCCCGTCATTCCGGCGCAGAGCCTGCCCCGGACTCGATCCGGGGCCGGAATCCACTTTCCAGCGGAGCAGCGTGCGCCTGCCGTTGATGACGCAGCAGACTCCCGGGTCGCCCCAGACGCGCTTGCGGGCGGCCGCCGGGCCGCCCGCAAGGATCTGTCCTATGTGTCGGTTCTACCGATCGTCACACGAGGTGAGGCCGTTGGGCTCGCTCATGAAGCTGTTCCCGAACAGGGTCGGCACGTTGGCCGTCTCCTGCGTGTATTCGATCAACTCCATGAAGTAGATCGGTCCGGCGCTACCCTCCACCATGGCGGTGGAGCCTCCCTCCAGGCCGGCGATGCTGACGACTTGTCCGGGCTGTGGCGAGTCGCCCTTCTGGAGGTAGTTCACGGCGATCTGAGCCATCTGGGCGGCCGCCAGGTCGGTTGGATAGGTCGTCCCGTAGTCCTGGAAGCCGCAACGTACTTCGTGGAGCGAGGAGTTACAGCCATCGGTGCCGAAGATGCCGATGTGACCTGGGTCGTCCTTGGTCACGTAGAGATCCAGCGCCTCGAGAGCCGACCGAACCGATGGTGTGTAGTCGCAGTTCGAGTGGATGTAGATCGCATCCGTATCGGGGTTCACCGTGAACCAGTCGGTGGTGATCGTCCCCGCCTTCGCAGTGTCGTAATCGCCGTTGCGGACGGTCACCTCGATGTCGGGGTAGTCATCCACGATCGAGTGGAATCCGGCGTTGCGATCCTGCGCCTGGCTGGTGGTCATCAGACCCGTGATCTCGAGAACCGTGCCCTTGGGTTCGCCGTTCTTCTCGGTGAGGTACTCCACGAGCTTCTGTCCGTTGAGGACGCCGGCGTCATACACCGGAATGGTCAACGTATAGAGAATCTCTTGGCCAACGTCGGGAATGTTGCCGAAGAACGACGCAACGGGGGTTCCTGCTGCGTTCGCGACCTTGATCGTCTCGGCCATCGAATCGACGTCAGCCGGATAGATGAGGATGATGTCCACGTCCTGGGCGATGAACTGATCGATGCAGTTCGCCTGGGCTGTCGCCTCGGCCTTGCCACTGCAGTAGACATGTTTCATGCCGGCGTCTGTGATCGTGTTCTCGACCTGATTGTCGAAGGCCACGTTCAGGTCGTTGGTCGGGTCGCTATACGGCGTCCAAGCCACGACGAACTGCTCACCATTGTTCGGCGTCGGTGTGCCGGACGGCGCTTCCGCGGGTGCTTCGGTGGTCGCCGGTGCGGCGGTGGTCGCCGGTGCGGCGGTGGTCGTCGGCGCGGCGGTGGTCGTCGGCGCCGGTGCCTCCGTTGTGTCCGCGTCGTCGCCACCGCACGCCGCGGCCGTGACCGCGAGCGCGAGCAATACCGCTAGAAGGCCTTTGAGTCTCATGGATTCCCCCTACATGGTGGCGCGGCCACTGATTGGCGCACCCGAGCGCGAGAACGCTCTTCGCAGCCCTCGCGCGGCTGATCATAACCGTTGGGATCGGCGGTGGTCAAACAGGAACCGGCTTCGGCGAAGGCTCGCGAATCTGCGAAACACGACCGGGCCGCGGCGCATGTCTGGCTGTCAACGGGCGACCGCTCAGATTGTCATTCACATTGTTGTGGGATGAAGTGTGACTGAAGTTCGCTGGGATGGGCCGAGGCCTTTTTGCATCGGTACTTGTCGAACCGCCGAGGAAGGAGGCTGGTCTGATGTGCGAAACCCGGGGCAGATCCGAGCGTCCAGAAGGCCCGGGGCGATTCACTCAGGTCCGGGTTGGCGGTAGGTGCCCCTTTCAGATACTGCCGATCCCTATCTCCTGCGCGAACGCCTCCAACCGGGCCATCACTGTTGCGTCCAGCGGGATGCCGTTCTCGAGGCGGTCGCGGCGCGTGTTCGACTCGGGTTCTCCGGGTACCAGGATCGAGTCGACACCTTCCGCAAGGGGTGTCTCCTTCATGTACGTCACGAGGCGATCAACGTCCGTCTTGAAGTCCTCCGGGTCGGCGAACGCCTCGACGTTGATCGCCATGGCAAGATGACCCGATCCCCACGAGTCGAGCATGGTCGAGCCGGCCTCGAGGAAGGCTCTCGGCATCTCGATCGACAGGTTTGCTCCCGGTAGCACAGAGGCGAGGATTTCCGTGACGAAGGCGATTCCGTAGCCCTTGTAGCCGGCCATCGGCACGACGGAGCCCTCCATTGCGGCAGTGGCATCACGAGTGGGAACCCCACGCGCGTCGATCGCCCATCCCTCCGGAATCGGTTCCCCCCGATCGGCGTACATGCGAACCTTGCCGCGGGCAACCTGTGACGATGCCATGTCCAGAACAAGCGGGTCACCGGTCTGTCTCGGAATCGCGTAGGCGAACGGAGCGTTGCCCATGCGTGCTTCGCGGCCGCCATGCGGTGCCATGATCGCGGGACCGTTGCTGGTGAAATAGCCGATCATGTCCCGATGTGCCGCTCTCAGCACATGAACGGCCAACATGCCCGTGTGGTTGCTGTTGCGAACGGCAACGACGCCGACACCGTAGTCGCGGGCGAGTTCCACCGCCCGATCGATGGCGATCTGGCCGACCACCACGCCGTGGCCGTTGTCTCCATCGAGGAGAGCGGTCGCGCCGAACCGGCGCGAGTCCTGAACGTGAGGTCTTGGATTGACCACACCGGCCGCGAGCGCGCGGACGTAAGGCGGCACTCGCACCATGCCATGCGACCCAATCCCACGAAGATCGGCTTCGACAAGGCCGTCAACAAAGCGGACGACATCCTCATCGGGCATACCGGCGAAGCGGGCCGCCCGACCGACAAAGGCCCTGGCGTCAGCCACCGACACGGTGCGCCCATCGTCAACAGCTCGAGCCACCTGTTGTGCGTCGGGAATCAGGCCCGATCCGCTAATAGCCGATCACCTCACCAACCTCAATTTCGCCTTCCGGTTCACCGCTGATCAAATAGCATATGCCATGCGTGTTGTCCTGGACAAGGTGGTCAGAGTGTCGACCGTATGCAGATCGGTGTCCGATGCGCCGGCGGTCACCTGAAGACCTTGACCGATATATGGGCGGCCATGCCCCCGGCGCTTCCGATCGTAGGCTGGGGTGGTGAGTGACCGAACCGACGGCGACTTGGCGGGGGCGCTGCGTCAGAAGCTGGGGACCGAGCGGGGTAACTGGGCGCTGCGGCGGGTGAACCGGGCCGCCGAGGCCTTTTCGAACGAGCGCCATCTGGACGCCCTGGCGCAGTTGCGGCCGGTCATGGACACCGACGCCGCCGACGTGGCCGAGGTGCGCGAACTCAATGGGCTGGTGCTGTACCGCTTGCGGCGCTGGCGGCCGGCGGCCCGTGATCTGGAAGCCTTCGCCGCCCTCACCGGTAGTTGCGAGCAGTCGCCCGTGCTGGCCGACTGTTACCGGGCCATGCGCCGCTGGCGCAAGGTGGACGAAGTCTGGGACGAGTTGCGCCGGGGGAGTCCGTCCGCCGCCCTGGTGGTGGAGGGCCGCATCGTGGCGGCCGGTGCCCTTGCCGATCGGGGTCTGCTGGCCGAGGCGGTGGCTCTGCTGTCCGACGGCTGGCGCTTGCCCAAGAACCCGCAGGACTTCCATCTGCGCCGGGCATACGCCCTCGCCGACCTGTACGACCGTGGTGGCGACCTGCCGGCGGCCCGGCGCCTCTTCGCCTGGATCGGGCGCCACGCCCCCGACTTCGCCGACACCTCCGACCGCCTCGCCGACCTCTCCGCCTAACCCTCGCAGTACCGCGATCCCGAGCGCTGCGGGAGTATGGTCGCGCCGAGGGTTACCGACCCGCCGGTGCGGCCGCGTCGGGCGACCCGCACGCCACACCGACGACACAGGAGCGGGCGCGATGCGCGACACAGCAGCTCTTCTGGGAGATGATGCCGAATACCTGCTCGGGCACACCGCCAAGGGCGTACCCGCAGAGGATCTGCACCTGCCCGGGCCCGACTTCGTGGACAGAGTCTGTGCGGGCACCGACCGCTCGCCACAGGTACTGCGCAACCTCCAGGCGCTGTTCGGCCACGGTCGCCTGGCCGGCACGGGCTACGTGTCGATCCTGCCGGTCGACCAGGGGGTGGAGCACTCCGGGGCGGCCTCCTTCGCCCCCAATCCCGCCTACTTCGACCCCGAGAACATCATCCGCCTCGCCGTCGAGGGGGGTTGCAACGCCGTGGCTTCCACGTTCGGCGTGCTCGGCGCCGTCGCCCGGCGCTGGGCGCACCACATCCCGTTCATCGTCAAGCTCAACCACAACGAAATGCTGAGCCACCCCAACTCCTACGACCAGGTGAGCTTCGGCAGCGTCGAGCGGGCGCACGAACTCGGCGCCGCCGGCGTGGGCGCCACCATCTACTTCGGGTCGGCCGAGTCGCGCCGGCAGATCGGCGAGATCAGCGAGGCCTTCGAGCGGGCGCACCGCCTCGGCATGTTCTGCGTGCTGTGGTGCTACCTGCGCAGCGACGCCTTCAAGGTGGACGGCGTGGACTATCACGGCGCGGCGGACCTCACGGGGCAGGCCAACCACCTCGGGGTCACGATCCAGGCCGACATCATCAAGCAGAAGCTGCCCGAGAACAACGGCGGTTACGGGGCGGTGGGATTCGGCCGCACCAGCCCGCTCGTCTACAGCCACCTCACGTCGGATCACCCCATCGACCTCACCCGGTGGCAGGTCGCCAACTGTTACATGGGCCGGGCGGGGCTCATCAACTCCGGGGGTGCCAGCTCCGGCGCCGACGACCTCGCCGAGGCGGTCCGCACCGCGGTCATCAACAAGCGGGCCGGCGGCACCGGACTCATTAGCGGGCGGAAGGCCTTCCAACGCCCCCTCGCCGACGGGGTGGAGCTGCTGGGGGCCATCCAGGACGTGTACCTCGACGCCACCATCGGCGTGGCATGAGGCGTCCCCGATCCGGCTCTCGGGGCGCCCGAGATGTGACCCGGGATGTGAACAGTGTCACACCGGCGGCCGCAAACCCCGGCAAACCGCCGCAGACTGTTGCCACACGGCGATATGGCTGCACCGTCCCAGCGGCGGAGTACTAGATTGCGCTTCCGGTCCGCTGTCGTGGACTACGCCGCCGCGGCGACTGCCGAGGAGCGGCCGAGGACTGAAGGGACCCCCTTGTGAGCGACACCGCCACCCAAGAGTCCGCGCCCCAGGTCGCGCCCCGGACCGTTGAGGATCTGGACCGGCTGGTCATCCGCTTCGCCGGCGACTCCGGCGACGGCATGCAACTCACCGGCGACCGTTTCACCAGCGCCAGCGCCGTCTTCGGCAACGACCTGGCCACGCTGCCCGACTTCCCTGCGGAGATCAGGGCGCCGGCCGGCACCATGCACGGCGTCTCGGCGTTCCAGGTGCAGGTCGCCAGCGAGACCGTCACCACGCCCGGCGACGCCCCCACCGTGCTGGTGGCCATGAACCCGGCGGCGCTGCGCAGCGAACTGGGGCGCATCGATCCCGGCGGCACGATCATCATCAACTCCGACGCCTTCGAGGAGCGCAACCTCGACAAGGCCGGCTACACCGACGACCCGCTCACCGACGGCACGCTCGACCACTACACCGTCTACCTGGTGCCCATGACCAGCCTGACGAAGCAGGTCTGCAAGGACCTCGGCGTGAAACCCCGGGATGCCGAGCGCAGCAAGAACTTCTTCGCCCTGGGTGTGGTGAGCTGGCTGTACCACCGGCCCATGGAGCCCACCCTGGACTGGATCGGTGTGAAGTTCGGCAAGCGGGAACTGGTGGCGGCGGCCAACACGACGGCGTTCCGGGCCGGCCACGCCTTCGGCGAGACCAGCGAACTGTTCCACTCCAGCTACAAGGTGCGCCCCGCCCGCCTCGAGCCGGGCACCTACACGACCATCAACGGCGCCACGGCGCTGTCGTGGGGACTGGTGGCGGCCGCCCAGCAGGCCAAGCTGCCGCTCTTCCTGGCCTCGTACCCCATCACGCCGGCCTCCGACGTGCTGCACGAACTGTCGGGCCGCAAGAACTTCGGCGTGCGCACCTTCCAGGCCGAGGACGAGATCGCCGCGGTGTGCGCCGCCATCGGGGCCTCCTTCGGTGGCCACATCGGCGTCACCACCACCAGCGGCCCCGGCCTGGCGCTCAAGGCCGAAGCCATCGGCCTGGCGCTGAGCATCGAACTGCCCCTCGTGGTCATAGACATCCAGCGGGGCGGCCCCTCCACCGGCCTGCCCACCAAGACCGAGGCGTCCGACCTGAACCTGGCGCTGTACGGCCGGCACGGGGAGGCCCCGCTGCCGGTGGTGGCGGCGTACAGCCCGTCGCAGTGCTTCTTCGCCGCCATCGAGGCGGTGCGGATCGCCCTCAAGTACCGCACCCCGGTGATCCTGCTGTCCGACGGCTACCTGGCCAACGGTTCCGAACCGTGGAAGCTGCCCGACCTCGACGACCTGCCCGACATCAGCACCGACTTCGCCACCTCGCCCAACGACACCGACGCCGAGGGTGAGCCCGTGTTCCGCCCCTACAAGCGTGACCAGCAGACCCTGGCCCGGCCATGGGCCGTTCCCGGCACGCCCGGGTTGATGCACCGGGTGGGCGGCATCGAGAAGGAGGACGGCTCGGGGAACATCTCCTACAGCCCCTCCAACCACGCCCTCATGACCCACCTGCGGGCCGAGAAGGTGCAGCGGATCGCCGCCGAGTTGGGTCCCACCATGGTGGACAGCGCCGGCCCGGCCGACGTGGCCGTGCTGTCGTGGGGATCCACCTGGGGGGCCGTGACGAGTGCCGTGAAGCGGGTGCGTGCCGCCGACGAGCCTCTGAGCGTCGACCACGTGCACATCACGCACCTGAGCCCGCTGCCGGCCGACCTGGGCGACATCCTGGGGCGTTACCGCACGGTGATGATCCCGGAGATGAACCTGGGGCAGTTGGCCTCGCTGATCCGATCCCGCTACCTGATCGACGTGCTGTCGATCACCAAGGTGGAGGGCGTTCCGTTCACGGCGAGTGAGATCGTCGCCGCCATCGCAGGAGCCGTCGATGACGACTGACACTTCCACGCCCACCACCACCCGCGCCGACTGGACCAGCGACCAGGAACCCCGCTGGTGCCCCGGCTGCGGCGACTACTCGATCCTGTCGGCCATGCAACTGCTGATGCCCAGCTTCGGGGTGCGGCCCGAGAACACGGTCTTCGTTTCGGGTATCGGCTGCGCTGCCCGCTTCCCCTACTACATGAACACCTACGGGATGCACGGCATTCACGGGCGGGCGCCGGCGCTGGCCACCGGTCTGGCCACCTGCCGCCCCGATCTGGACGTGTGGGTCGTGGGCGGCGACGGCGACATGCTGTCGATCGGCGGGAACCATCTGCTGCACGCTTTGCGCCGCAACATCAACATCAAGATCCTGCTGTTCAACAACCAGATCTACGGGCTGACCAAGGGGCAGTACTCGCCCACCAGCGAGATCGGCAAGGTCACCAAGTCCACCCCGTTCGGGTCGGTGGACGAGCCTCTCAACCCGCTGAGTGTGGCGCTGGGGGCCGAGGCCACCTTCGTGGCACGCACCCACGATCTGGACCGCAAGCACATGCAGGAAATGTTCCGGCGGGCGTGGGAGCACACGGGGGCCGCCTTCGTGGAGGTCTACCAGAACTGCAACGTCTTCAACGACGGGGCGTTTGCCGAGATCACCAAGAAGGACAGGCGGGCGAGCATGCTGATCATGCTGCGCCACGGCGAGCCGATCCGCTTCGGGCCGGACGGCGAGCGCGGCGTGATGATGAGCCGCACCGGCGAGTTGCAGATCGTGAACGTGGCCGACGTGGGTGAGGAGAACCTGCTGGTGCACAACGAGCGTTTTGATACGCCGGCGCCGGCGTTTGCTTTGTCTCGGCTGTCGTCCGGGCCGTTCATGCCGACGCCTATGGGTGTCTTCCGGGCTGTGGAGGCGCCGGAGTACGCCTCGCAGGTGAGCCGGCAGTTGGCCTACGCCCAGGAACGCAACGGTCCCGGCGATCTGCACGCCCTGCTGCGCTCACGGGCTACCTGGGAAGTCTCCTAGCCACTGGGCCCTGTACCGTGTCGGGGCGCGGCGCTGCCGGTGCCACTCCGGCGGTCTGGGTATGGCCGTCTCCGTCGCCCCCGACATCACCTCCCTCGTCACGCCGCCCTTTCTGCCAGCACGGCGCCCTATCCCCGTCATTCCGGCGAAGGCCGGAATCCACTGTCCGGCGGCCCGGCCGGCGCTGCCAGCGGCGCTCTCGGGCTGAGATTGGAGGGACGTGAGACCGTGAGTGCCGTGCAGAACTTCGTCGTTGATCTCGACGGGGTGATGTGGGTGGGGGACCGGGCCGTGCCTGGTGCGGCCGAGGGCGTGAACCGGCTGGCGGCGGCCGGCCGCAACGTGGTTTTCGTGACCAACATGTCCCGGCTGACGGTGGCGCAGCAGCAGGAGCGCCTGGCGGCCTGCGGGGTGGCCCCACCGATGGAGGTTGTCACCTCCGCGGTGGCGGCAGGGTCGCTGCTGGCGCCGGGCGAGCGGGTCATGGTCTGCGGCGGTGAGGGCATTGTCGAGGCGGTGCGCGGCTGCGGCGCCATCGTGGTGCGCAGCGCTGCGGCCGGCGCCGGCGACGGCGAGAGGGCCGGTGGCGCGGTCGCTGGCGGGGGAACCGATGATGGGGGAGCCGATGATGCCCGAGCTGCCGGTGGAGGTGCTGGGAGCGGCGTGACCGGGGGAGTGCGGGAGGGTGCGGTGGATGCGGTTGTGGTGGGGATGGATCCGACGTTCGACTATGCGGCGTGCGGTAGGGCCATGCGGGCCGTGCGTGCCGGTGCCCGCCTGATCGGTACCAATCACGACCCGACGTATCCCACGCCGGACGGCCTCGAAGCCGGTGGCGGGGCCATCCTGGCCGCTGTGGCGACGGCGGCCGAGACCGAGCCCGTTCTGGCGGGCAAGCCCAACGAGGCCATCGTGTCGTGTGTGCGCGCCCGGCTCGGCGCCGGTGCCGGCATGGTCATCGGCGATCGGCCCGACAGCGACGGGCTGCTGGCAACTGCTCTCGGATACGACTTCGCCCTCGTGTTGAGCGGCGTGACGTCGGAGGATGACCTGCCGGTGCATCCGGCCCCCGCGCTCGTGGCCACCGACCTGGCGGGCGTGGTCGACGCTGTGCTTGGGGCGGCTGGCGAGTGACTGCGGGGAAATGCGAGGGCCCGTCGAGTTCGACATTCCGGGGAGCGGACCCTCCCGGGTTTCGATCCGGGCTCGAATCCACGTCCCGGCGGTCCGACGTGCCGGCGTGGTCGACGCTGTGCTTGGGGTGGCTGCCGAGTGACTGGCGAGTGACTGCGGGGAAATGCGAGGGCCCGTCGAGCTCGACATTCCGGGGAGCGGACCCTCCCGGGTTTCGATCCGGGCTCGAATCCACGTCCCGGCGGTCCGACCTGTGCCGCCGGTAAGTTCCGCGGCACGCTCCTAGGCCGCGACAGCCCGGTGGGAGCGAGCAGGCGCCGCCGCCTCGACGCCGAGTTGGTGCGGCGAGAGCTGGTGTCGGGCCGGGAGGCCGCCCGGCGCCTCGTGGAGTCGGGCGTTGTGACCGTCAACGGTGCGGTGGCCGAGCGGGCCGCCCGCCTGGTGCATCCCGGCGACGCCCTGGAGGTGCTGGTGCGCCCCCGGTTCGTGAGCCGTGGAGGCGAAAAGCTCGACGGCGCTCTGGATGCGCTGTCGGTGGAAGTGGCCGGGCGGCGCTGTATCGACGTGGGGGCCTCCACCGGCGGTTTCACCGACTGCCTGCTGCAGCGGGGGGCTGCGCATGTCGTGGCGGTGGACGTGGGCCGGGCGCAACTGCACGAACGCCTGCTGGCGTCGGCGGCTGTGCAGTGCGTGGATGGTGTGAATGTGCGTCACCTGCTGCCGGCGGAGGTGGGTGGGCCGGCTGACGTGGTGACCGCCGACCTGTCTTTCATCAGCCTGCGCCTGGTGATGGAGCATCTGGCGGCGCTCAGCGACGCACGAGCGGCGATCGTGATCGTTCTGGTGAAGCCGCAGTTCGAGGCAGGACGGAGCGAAGCCTCCAGGGGTCGGGGCGTGATCCGTTCTCCTGAGGTGTGGCGCCGGGTTCTGACCGAGGTGGCACAGGCCGCGACAACTGAGGGGCTGGCGCCGCTGAACGTTGTGGTCGCCGACCCGCCGGGGGCACAGGGCAATGCGGAGTTCTTCCTCCACTGCCGGCGGTCTCTCGCTACTGCCGACTCCACTGCTACCAAGTCCAAGTTCGCCGCCGTCGCCGAGTCTGCCGTCGCCGGGTCTGCCGCCGTCGCCGGGGTCGCAGCCGATGCCGTTGCCGAGTCCACGAGCAACTTGTTCGCCGACCGACTCGAGGCCGCCGTGCAGGCCGCCACCGCTCGTACTGAACGGGCCCGCTAACCAAGTCCGCAGGCTGCCTGTGTTGTCATTCCGGCGGAGGCCGATCGCACCGCACTCCTTGGCATCCCCGCACCCGGACTGTCCTTCCGGCGGAGGCCGGAATCCATTTTCCAGCGGTCCGGGCTGGGTTGCCAATGGATCACCCGGCGGTCTCCTAGCCTGAGCCTGTGGCCTGCTTCGCGTTCGTCGTGCATCCCCGCCGCCCGCAGGCTCGGCAGGTGGCGCAGGAGTTGGCCGGCTGGCTGCTGTCCGACGGACACGAGGTGCGGCTCCCCGGTCCCGATGCCCGCTCCGCCGGGCTGGAGGACCTGACCTGCACCGAGGCGGCAGCCTCCGAGGCCGATCTCATCGTGAGCCTGGGCGGCGACGGCAGCATCCTGCGGGCCGTGCGCCTTGCTGCGACGGGCGACGGCGAGGCCGTGGCGGTGCTCGGCGTCAACTTCGGGCAGTTGGCCTACCTGGCCGAGGTGGAACCCGGCGACGCCCGGTCGGCCGTCGAGCGCTGGCTGCGAGGCGAGCACCGGATCGTCGAGCGGATGCGCCTGGCGGTGCGTGCCCGCAACGGCGGCGAGAAGTTCTCCCCGGTCCTGGGGGCGCTCAACGAGGCGGTCCTGGAGAAGGTCGACCGGGGTCGCAGCGCCCGGCTGGCGCTCAGTGTCGACGGCCGCCTCTTCAACGCCTATCGCGCCGACGGGCTCATCGTGGCGTCGCCCACCGGGTCCACTGCGTACTCACTCAGCGCGCAAGGCCCTATCGTGGCCCCCGCGCATCAGGCGCTGCTCGTCACGCCCGTGTCTCCACATTCTTTGTTCGACCGCTCCTTGGTGCTTCCTCCCACTGCCACGATTCGCATCGAAGTGGAGGGCGAGCGGCCCGCCGCTTTGGCGCTCGACGGTGACATCTGCCGGGTGTTGCAGCCCGGCGGGGTCGTGGAGTGCACCGCCTCGCCGCATCCGGCCCGTTTGGTGACCTTCGGCCACCGTGACTTCCATGACATCTTGAAGGCCAAGTTCGGCCTCGGGGACCGCTGAAGAAGCCGCGCGGGGCTGCCCGCCGCGGCGCGCGAACGACCGCGGAGAGACGACGTGTACACAACGCAGAGACCCACACCGCCGCCATCGGGGGCGGGCATGCTGACCGACAACGGTGGCTGGGTGGACAGACCGGGTCACCGCTGGCCCATCACACAAACTGGCGGGCAGGCTCCATTGGCGACTGTCGAGCCGGACGATGTCCGCCGGCCCGCCGCACACCCGGGGGGGCGGGTTCCGAGGGATGCGACGGCCGCGATCACGGCGACGCACCCTGCGTTGCACACCGGAGGGCGGGCATGCTGACCGACCTTGTTGTCCGCAACATGGCGCTGATCGACGAGTTGTCGCTGGTGCTGGGTGACGGCATGACGGTCCTCACCGGCGAGACCGGTGCGGGCAAGACCCTGTTGACCCAGGCGGTGTCGCTGCTCGCCGGTGGGCGCGGCCACCCTGGTCTTGTCCGCCCGGGTGCCGAGGAGGCCGAGGTGGAGGGCCGCTTCGTTGGCGGTGACGGCACGGAGACGGTGGTGCGCAGGGTGATTCCCCGCTCGGGCCGGGCGCGTGCCTACCTCGACGGGCGCCTCGCCGGCGTGAGTGCCGTGGAGGAGGCCGTGGGCGGGCTCGTCGACATCTGCGGGCAGCACCGCTATCAGGCGCTGCTGCGGCCGGCGGTGCGCCGTGGCGCTCTGGATCGTTTCGCCGAGGTCGATCCGGCGCCGCTGGCCGAGGCTCGCCGGCGTTGCCGTGAGCTGGAGGAACGCCTGGCGGCTCTCGGCGGCGATGAGCGGGCACGCGCCCGTGAGATGGACGTGTTGGCGCATCAGATCGCCGAATTGGATGCCGCCAGGCTGGACGATCCCGGCGAGGAAGCGGCCCTGGCGGCTGAGGAGCGCCTGCTCACCGCTGCCACGGCCGTGCGTGAGGCCGCTACCGCTGCTGCCTACCTCCTTGGTGGCGACGGGCCTGCCGGTGAGGCTCTGGGGGAGGCCCTCGGCCACCTCGACGCCCAGAGCCACCTTGCCGGGGTGGCCGAGCGTCTGCGGGGCCTCACCGAGGAGGTGTCCGACGTTGCGGCCGACCTGCGGCAGCTCGCCGAGGAGGTCAGGGAGGATCCCGCTCGGCTGGCGTACGTCGTCGAGCGCCGGGCACTGCTGGCCGGGCTTCGGCGCCGCTATGGCGACACCCTGGCCGAGGTGATGTCGTACCACGACGAGGCCCGCCGCCGCCTCGCCGAGCTGCAGGATGCCGAGGGCGCCGCCGAGCGGCTGTCGGCGGAGTTGGAGGCGGCACGCACTGCCGAACGGGCCGAGGCTGCCCGCATGGGGGAGCGGCGACGGCGGGCGGCGCCTGACCTGGCCGACGCGGTGACCGCCGAGTTGGGGCTGTTGGCCATGCCCAACGCCCGGCTGCGGCTGGAGGTGGGTGACGATCCCGGCGACGAGGTGGACTACCTATTGGCTGTTAACTCGGGGGCGACGCCGGCTCCGCTGGCGCAGGTGGCCTCCGGTGGCGAGCTGTCACGAGCCATGCTGGCGCTGCACGTCGTGCTGTTGGAGGCGCCCCCGACGGTGGTGCTGGATGAGGTGGATGCCGGCATCGGCGGAGAGGCCGGCGTCTGGGTGGGGCGGGCGCTGGCCCGATTGGCGTCCAAGCGCCAGGCACTGGTGGTGACCCACTTGCCCCAGGTGGCGGCTTACGCCGATGCGCACATCAGCTTGCGGAAGATCGACGACGGCGCCGCCGCTCGGATTCAGGCCCAGCCCCTTGACGACGCCGGGCGGCTTGTGGAATTGGCCCGCATGCTCTCCGGCTCACCCGGCAGCGGAATCGCCCGAGGCCACGCCGCCGAGCTTCTCGCCCAGGTAGCCGCCGAACGCCAATCGCCTCCGACCGCCTAGCCGCCGTCTCCATCCTCCGGCTTCGCCGCCTCGGTTGCACGACGTCTGCTGGCACGGTCACACGATCCCGGGGGCGGCGGTTGGGGCGTGTGGTCGAGTGCGTACTTCCCGCCCGCGCGACCACCACCGGGATCGGGCGGGCGACCGATCTGGTTGAGACATGCCGATGGTACGGGTGTCAGCGTCGGAGGGGGTGGTTGAGGGTTCCGCCGGCGTTGCCGGGGCTGTCATCGGTTGCACGACCTCTGCCGACGCGGTTGCAGGATCCCGGGGATGGGGGCTCGGCCGGGTGTCGGAGGGTGTACTTGCCGTCGGGATTCTGGCGGACGTGGGCGCCGCTGGTGTGGACCTGTTTCTGGTGGCAGTCGCCGCAGAGCAAGCAGAGGTTGTCGATGTCGGTGGGGCCGTCGTGTTCCCAGTGGATGATGTGGTGCGGCTGGCAGACGTTGTTGGTGATACCGCAGCCGACGCAGCCCCGGTCACGGGCGGCGAGGGCGATGCGCTGGGCGATGCTGGCGTCGCGGTGTTCCCGTCCCAGCCACAATGGTTGGCTCTTCGCGTCGAACAGGGCGGGCAGGATCTTCGCGTCGAGTGCCAGCTCAATGAGTTCGCTGGCCGAGATCGGGGTGCCGTCGGCGAGGCGGGGATCGGTGAGTTGTCCGGCGACGGTGTCGTAGTCGGCGATCACCGGCAGGTTGGTGCCCTGCGCCTTGCCGGCGCCGCTGCGGGTGACCAGCAGCTCCAAGGCATCCGCGAAGCGCTGCGCCGGCGTGGCGCGGTTCTTCGGGTCCTCGGCCGCCCACAGCTTCCTCGCCGCCGCGGCGAGCGCGGTTTCCATGCGGTTCCCCGCCACGGGGTCGAAGAGGCCGAACAGCTTGTACATGCCGTCGGACTGGCGGGTGAAGCTCGCCTGACGCCGCGCCCGCTGCCGCGCCCGGCGTTCCTCGAGATCATCGCCGGAGCGGTTGTTGACGTGATCGCGCAGCGTGCGGGCGAACACATCGGCCGGCTCGTTCTCCGCTGACGGCAGCAGTTCGGTTTCCTCGACGGCTGTGTGCTCGGACGCGTCGGCGATCATCCTGGCGTGCTGCGGTGTGATCGCACCCTCCGCGAGTGCATGCCTCGTGTTGGGCAACTCGCCGAGACGCCCAGCGAACTGCACGTCCCGCTTCGCGTCGCCGCGAGACTGCTTCAAACCGTTCCGCAGTACGTCCGCCGCCTTCGCCTGCCCATCACGACACGCCAGTTTGGCGACCGTTTCGGACTTCACCGCCGCCAGGCGGGCCTCGCAGAGACCCACCAGCCCCAGACGCTGCTCCAGCAACTTACCATCCAGCCCACGCAACCCGCTCACCAGCGCATCCAACAGGCCCACCACACGTCCCACCGCATCGCCCGAGACGACCGCGCCAGCCACCCCACCGGCCGCCACCCCACCGGCCGCCTGACCACCGGCAGCCGCGGCCGCAGGGGTGTTCATCGCAGGGACCATGCCGCGCCCGGCGCCGTTGCGTGCACCGTTCCCAACCGTCAGAGCATCGGTCCGGGCGGTCACCGTGGGTGTGTCCGCCGTGGTGGCCTTGTTCGGCCGGCTGATCAGCGGGGTGTTCATGTTTCGCACAGTACGACGGGGGTGTGACACCGATTCCTCCGCGGCGCCCTTCTCTCCCGTCGAGCGGACGGCGGTGGCCTTGTTCGGTTGGCCGGGCGGTGGGTTGTTCATGTTCCGCACGGTACGACAGGGGTGTGACACTGCTTTCGTGGCCGTGGCGACGCCCCCCGTGGGCGCATCCGCTCCAGCGGTCCCCGCGGGCGCGTCCGTCGGGACTGCCGAGCCGGCCGCCGCGGGCGTGTCTACGGCGGTGGCCTTGTCCGGCTCGCTAATCAGCGGGTTGTCCATGTTCCGCACGGTACGACAGGGGTGTGACATCGATTCCTCGCCGGCGGTGCGGTGGGTGGCGATGTCCAGGCATTCCGCTCTGGGGTGTTCTCGCCGGTCAGCCATTGTTTCGGCCGCCGTTAGCGGTTCCGATTCCCATGACCGGCACCCTAGGAAAGGGTTGTGACAGCCCTAACGGGCAGAAAACGACAGCCAACAGAGCCATCCCAGGCGCCGACCTGGCGGGTACTTACAGCATCCGGGTCAATCGACGGTGGTGGATCTGTTCCGTTGGGGGAGCGACGGGCCGTACGACGTGGAGATCGTGGACTATCACTGATGAGGAAGACGAGGAACGGCCAATGAGTGTCAGCAGCGGTATGCGGCCGGTACATCCGGGGGAGATTCTGGGCGAGGAACTCGAGGAGCGCGGCCTGTCGGCCAACGCGCTCGCCGGCGCTCTGGGCGTCCCGACCAACCGGATCACGGCGATCCTGAAGGGCCAGCGAGGCGTGACGGCGGACACGGCTCTGCGACTGTCCCGCTATCTCGGCACGACACCACAGTTCTGGCTGAACCTGCAGAAGACCTTCGAGCTACGCGTTGCGGAGATCCGATCGGGTCGGGACATCGCCCGACGGGTGCAGCCCGCAGAGGCGGCACAGACCACGGGGTAACGACCCTCCTGGCCCGTTTGCGGGCGGCGGGCGTCGCCGGTCGGGGCTGTTCGGCTCGCTCGGCGACACCGTCAACTCCTTCTCGTCGTCCACTTCTTTGTGCAGTGCGGCGGGGCCGTCGTGCGTCCTCTTTGCACAATGCGGTGTACGGGCGTTTCTTCTCTTTGCCCAGGCAGGAGAATCCGCTGTTCACCTCTTGGCCGCCTAGGCGAAGGGCACCAGGCCCTGGCTCACTGCCGACCAGACTGCCACGGCGGCGGCGCCGACGATGAGGTAGTGGCCGAGGGGACGGCTGGCTCGGGCGCCCTCGCGCACCAGGGTGATGAGAGCTTCGGGCAGGGCCACCACGAAACCGGCCATCAGGCCCAGCAGCGCAGCCCGCCAGCCCCACCAGCCGCACAGCAGGCCGTTGAGCACGCCCAGGCGCACGTCACCGAAGCCCATCGAGGGCGGATGTGCGAAGTGGATCACAGCCAGAGCCCCCCCACACACCGCCGCGCCGACCACAGCGCCCACCAGTCCGGCCGACGCTCCCTCCACCAGCGAGGCCGCCACGTACAGCACCCACACCGCTCCGGCGGTGCTCCAGATGATCCGTGTCGGCAACAGTCGGGTCCGGTAGTCGGTGACGGCCAGCCACGCCCCCGCTCCCGCCCACACAACAAGGGCCGCCACAACCAGCGATGCGGAGATCATGTCGCGCTCGTGCGAGACACGACAGGGGCGGTTGGTGCGGGCAATGGGAGGTTCATGCGACGCTCATGCGTGAGATGACCGGGGCGGTTGGCGTTGGCAATGGGAGGCAATGGGGGGTTCATGCGACGCTCATGCGTGAGATGACCGGGGCGGTTGGCGTTGGCAATGGGAGGCAATGGGAGGTTCATGCGACGCTCGGGCGAGACACGACGGAGGCGGTTGGCGTTGGCAATGGGAGGTTCACGGGGCGCTCCTCTGCGACACGACGCGGCCGTCGGCGCGGCAATGGGGAGTTCACGCTACGCTCCCGCGCGCCATGCAGGGCGGTGATGTAGGCCGTATGGTGCACTTTCGCATGAGCAGGCGGTATAGTACGGCCGCAAACAAACAGTAGTCAGGCTCGCGAACACCGACCCACCGGCACCGCGACCCACAGGAGTACACCGCAGAGTACACCGCGGGTGATCGGGACAGCGCCGGGGGCGAGTGTCGTCTCGCGAGCATTTTGAGGGATCAATGACGAACCCCGCACCGCCGAGACAACGCACTCCCGCGGTCCCGGGTCCCCAGAAACGACAGGTCGCTCTTCCGGGCGCGGCGAAGCAGAATCAGGGCGGTGTACGGGGCGGGTTGCTCCTTCTCGGTCTCCTGCTGGTCGTGGCCTCCGGCGGCGGGTTCTGGTACGTCCTGCAGAGCTTCGACGATCGCGATGCGTACCTCGTGACGGCCCGCACCATCGAGCGCTGGGAGATTGCCACCGCCGCCGATTTCACGGTCGTCGAGGCCAACGTGGGCTCGGCGGCTGCGCTGCCCGTGGACGGGCTGGGTGTCGTGGTCGGCAAGTGGGCCACCGGCCGGATCCCGGCGGGAACGTTCGTGACGGCGGGCATGTTCCAGTCCCCGCCTCTGTCGAGCGACGACGACAAGGACAAGGTTCTCATCGAGGTCAGCCTCCCAGCCGGGGAGGCGCCCTCCGGGGGGTTGAAGACGGGCGACAAGGTGGCTCTGTTCGGTGCCGAGTCGTCGGATTTCGAGGGCGGCGAGCCGTCCGTCGGGCTCATCGGGCTGCTCACACTCGAGTTCGTGCGGGGCGACAAGATCACCTACGTCGTCACGCCGGCGGTGGCGAAGGACATCCAGGACACGGTCGACCGCTACATGGCGGCGTCGAATCGCCGGATGTGGAAGGTAGGTTTCGAGCTGCCGACGCAGGATCTGATCGATCTCTACGGTCAGGCGACGAGCGTCCCGGCGGCCGCCGACGGGGTGTTCGACGACGTGGGTGCGGGCCTCGAACCCATAGACGAACCATGATGTTGACCAATCTCGCAACGCCGCAGAACGGTCCGGTGCCCCACGAAGGGGCACGTCGGCGACCCACGGTGACGCCGTGCTGACCGTCTACAGCGCTCAGGGTTCGCCGGGGGCGTCCACGACGGCCATGTACCTGGCGGCCCACTGGGCTTCGACGGGGCGCGAGGTGCTGCTGATCGAGGCGGATCCGGCCGGGGGGTCTCTCAGCCACCACCTCGGGATCCAGTTCACGCCGGGGTCGGCGTCGTTCGTGGCGTCGGGCCTGCCGATCCTCAGCAGCAATCTGGTCGACCATTCCCAGGACGTGCTGTTCGAGAACCTGCACGTCATGCCGGCCACCTCGAGCCCAACGGGTGCGCGGGGGATCGTCGAATGGTTCGCCGCCCGCGCCGGCGACCTGCGCACGATCTCCGAGAACGAGATCGCGGTGATCATCGACGCCGGCCGGATCACGTCCGACGCCGCCATTGCCGAGTTGACCGCGAACGCCGCCGGCGTGGTCGTGGTGGCCCGCGGCGACAGCTCGCCGTCGAGCCTCGAACATCTGGGCGAGTTGATGGCGGCGGGCGCCGTCGAAGGGGGGCCCGAGCGAGGCGTGGTGACCATCGGGGACTCGCCGTGGAGCGCGGGGGAGTGGGACGAGAACTGCGGTCTGACGTTCTGCGGCGCCATCAAGGTCTCCGCGGAGATGACCGGTGACCTCACCGCGTTCCTGAGTCGCAACAAGCGCAAGTCGAAGAAGTGGCGGGTCAGCCTCGAGGAGGTCGCCGAGCGGGTGTTCCCCTATGCCCAGCCGCCGCCGGGCTCGCCGCGCCCGGACGCGTCTGCGAAGGAGCCGCCGGTAGTCGCGGAACCCGTGGAGGTGGTGGCATCGGCGCCGTCTTCGGCCGAACTCGTCCTCCCGCCGCCGTCCCAGGAGGCGGCGGAGCCAGAGCCGGAGCCGGAGCCGGAGGCCGAGCCCGTGTACGAGCCGGTGTACGAGCAGCCGGAGCCGCAGCCGGTGTACCAGCAGCAGCCCCCGCCGGAGCCGCAGCCGATGTACTACCAGCCGCCTGCGCCGGAGCCGATGTATCAGGAGCCGCCCGACTACTACGACGCGCCGCCGCCGGAACCGGTATCTGGGGAGTACTACGAGACGCCGCTGCCGGTGTATCAGCCGCCCCCGGTGTATCTGCCGGCACCCGAACTCCCCGCGGCCTACCAGCAGCCACAGCAGCCGCCACCACGCCCGCAGCAGCCACCGGCGCCCGAGCAGCAGGCCTACTACCAGCAGCAGCCGGCGCCCGAGCAGCAGGCCTACTACCAGCAGCAGCCCGAGGCTCCGCAACCCCCGCCGGCGCCCCAAGCAACCACTCCCCAGTACGCCGCACCTGCCCCGCCGGCACCCCAAGCAACCACTCCCCAGTACGCCGCACCTGCTCCGCCGGCACCCCAAGCAACCACTCCCCAGTACGCCGCACCTGCTCCGCCGGCACCCCAAGTCGCCCCCCAGCAGTACGCCGCACCTGCTCCGCCGCCACCCCAAGCCGTGGCCCCTCAGTACGCCGCGCCACTCCCGTCGTCACCGCAAGCCGCCACCCCCCAGCAGTACGCCGCACCCCAACCCGCGGCCGCCGCCCAGCAGTACGCCGCACCACCCGAGGCCGCACCCCAACCCGCGGCACCCCAAGCTGCCGCTACACCACCGCCGCCGACCCCCCAGCCCGCACCCCCGCAGCCGGAGATCGCCCCCTCGGGGTCGTTCCGGGACTGGGCGGCCAGGATGCACGGCCACGCGCCGCTGGGCAACAAGACCACCAACCACGGGGGAGCTTCCTGACCGCCCGGCGGTGCAGGGAGAGCTAACACATGTCTGACGTAGCTCCGGGCTCTCAGGTAACTCCGGGCCTGGCGCTGTTCCGGCGCTATCACGAGCTTCTCGTCGAGCAGTACCTGACGATGGAGCGCGAGAAGCTGCCCTCCGAGGAGATCAGCAGGCAACTGGTGGCCACTGCCGAGGGGATCGCCCGGGAGTACAACACGTCGGCCCTCATTGCCGGCCGCGACCAGTTGACCGAGGACGACAGGCGGGACTTCATCGCCAACGTTCGCGGGCTGATGGGCGGCGGGTCGCTTGCGCCGCTGCTGGAGCGCCCCGACGTGGAGAACATCCACATCCTGGGTCACGACAACGTCGTGCTGTCGCTGGCCAACGGCGACCGCATTGCCTCGCCGCCGGTGGCCGGCAGCGAGGAAGAGCTGGTCATGATGATCCGCCACCTGGCGGCGACGGCGGGCCACACGTCCCGCCGCTTCGACACCGCCTCGCCGATTCTCGACCTGCGCCTGGCGACGGGCGATCGGCTGTTCGCCGTTACCGCCGTGGCCGAGCGCACGTCCGTCGTGATCCGCCGCCACCGGATGCTCACGTCGTCGCTGGAGAACCTCGCCCAGCGAGGAACGGTCACCCCGCAGATGACGATGGTGCTGAAGGCGGCGGTGCATCCCCCCAACCCGGCCAACCTGCTGGTGGTGGGCGGCACGGGTGCGGGCAAGACGACGCTGCTGCGCTCGCTGCTGTCGGAGGTGCCGCAGTCGGAGTTGCTGGTCACCATCGAGGACACCCTCGAGCTGCACCTGCGGGAGTCGGGCCTGCACGAGCGCACCCTGGCGCTGGAGACCCGCACGTCCAACACCGAGGGCACCGGCGAGATCTCCATGTACGACCTGGCGAAGGCGGCCCTGCGGATGTCGCCCGACAGGGTGATCATCGGCGAGGTGCGCGGCGGCGAGGTCATGCAACTGCTGCAGGCCATGGGCATCGGCAACGACGGCTCGCTGGGCACGATCCACGCCGGCAGCACCCGGGCGGCCATCAACAAGATGCTCATCTACGCCCAGCGCTCGCCCGACGCCCCCACACCCGATTCGGTGCTGCGCGAGATCGCCGAGGTGCTGCACCTGCTCGTGTACATCAAGAAGCTGCCCGACGGGCGCCGTGCCGTCACGTCCATCCGGGAGGTGACCGGCTACGACGACGGCAAGGTGCTCACGTCGGAGGTGTTCGGCCCCGGCCCCGACGGTGTCGGCGTGTACATGCGGCCGTTCAAGCCCGACGGCGAGGCCCTGGCCCGGTTGGTGGCCTCGGGTTTCGACCCGGCGGCGCTGGGTGAGCCCTACAAGCCGCAGCCGGCGGTGCCCCGCCCGCGGCAGGCGCAGCCGGCACAGGCACCGGCCCGTCTGCAGCAGCCACAACCTCAGCCGCAGCAGGCGCCGGCCCGTCCGCAGCAGCCGCAGCAGGCGCCCCGGCCCGTCCAGCAGCCGACGGCGCATCCGGCTCCGGCCGCCCGCCCACGCCCGCAACAGCCGGCCGCCCCCGCGCAGCCCTCCCGGCGGCCCGCCGCCCCGGCGCCCGCCCCCCGACAGCCCGTGCCGGTTGCCCAGCACCTGGCGCCGCCGATGCCTGCCCAGCCGCATCAGCAGCCGGATCCCACCCAAACACCCCGCACGCAGGCACCTCAGCAGTCGGTGCCCGCTCAGCCGCAGCCCGCCCAGGCGCACCAGCAATCCCCGCCTGCCCAATCCGCCCAACCGCAGCCTCAGCCTGCCCAGGCCCAACCTGCCCAGCCTCCCGCACCACGGCCGCGGCCTCCTGCGGATGCCTTCGATGAGCAGCCGCCTGCGCCCAGGGGGCCGGAGCAGCCCCGATGAGCGGCCCGGGCGTCATCCTCCTCGGGGCGTTGGCGGGCATCGGCCTGCTCACGATCGCTCTGGGTTTCCGGCGCAAGCCGCCGAAGGTCGAACAGCAGGTCCGCCTGCGCAAGTACCGGGCCAAGGGTGCGCGCGCCGACGCGAAGAAGGCACTCGCCGACAACTTGCTGCAGGTGGTTCTGGCCGTCGCTTTCGCCGCCGGAGGGTGGTACGTCACGGGCTGGCCGGTGGCCGCGCTGCTGGGCGCCGCAGCCGGTTTCGTCGGCCCGATGATGATTCAGGCGCCGAAGAAGCGGCTGGCGGCCACCGACGAGATCGAGGCCTACTCGCAGTGGGCCGAACAGATTCGCGACCTCGTGGGGGCCAGCGGTTCACTGTTCGAGGCCGTTTCCCTATCGGCCGACAACGCTCCGGAGAGGCTGCGCCCCGCTGTGGTCAACATGGCGGCCCTGGCCCGCACCGTCGGGCTTCCGCCGGCCCTCGACTGGTTTGCCGAGGAGATGCGCTCCCCGTTCGCCGACCGCTTGGTGCTGGGCATGAAGATCGCCTGGGATTCCGGCGCCCGCGTCACCGAGGCGTTCGAGAGCACCGCCCGCGGCATGCGCGCCGAGGTCGACATGCGCCGCCGCAACGAGGTGGCCAATAGCCGGGCGTGGACGCAGGTTGTGTCCATCCTGTTCGTCACGTTCATTTCCGTGGCGTTCATGTTCGTGTTCAACAAGGGTTTCTTCGACCCGTTCGGCACGACCATGGGCCAGGTGATTCTCCTGGTGATCGGTGTCCTGATCTTCGGCAACGTCTTCTGGGTCCTCAAGCTGTCGGAGTCCGGTGTGCCGATCCGGCTGCTCGCCCTCGACGACGCGGACGGCAAGGACGCAGGCGACGCCGCCGGCGAGGTGGCCGCCTCGGCCCGACCGGAGCGCGCATGATTCCGACCGTCCTCGTTCTGGGCGTCGGCGCCGGGTTGGGGCTGCTCCTCGTCGTCTTGGCGTTCGTGCGGCGGCAGGAGACTCCCGAGGACGAGGACGCGGCGACGCTGCCGGGCACGCCCGAGGAGGCCGAGCGTTCCGTGCAGCGCAAGGCGATGAGCAAGGTGGAGGAGGAACTGAAGCGCAAGACCACCCTGGTGCAGGACGCCCGCATGGTGGGTCGCAGTTTGGAGAGCCACGCCCTGGCGAAGATCGCCGGCCTGGTGCTGGGTGCCGCCGTCTTGGGCGGCGGTGGGTACCTCGCGGGTCTCGCGGGCGTGGACCTGCCCCCGCTGATACTCGTGGCGGCTGCCGGCTTGGGCGCGCTCCTGGGGTGGTGGTTGCCCGACTCTGCGCTCAAAACAGCAGCCGAGAAGGAGCGCGTCTATTTCCAGCAGGTCACCGAGTCGTGGCTGGAGTTGGCCGGTCAGCTGGTAACCGCAGGCTCCGACACGTTCGGGGCGCTCATCACGGCGGCCTCCTACAGCGAGCAGCCGGTCTTCGTTGCGCTGCAGAGTGCCCTACGGGAGGCAGCGGCCCGCGGCGAACCCCCCTGGACCGGGCTGCGGAGGCTGGCCGACGAGCGCCGCCTCCGCTTCCTCGACCCGTTCTGCGCGGCCCTCGAACTGGCCGGCACGACGGGGGCGGGGTCGCGCGAGACGATCCTGTCGCAGGTGGACTCGGCCCGCGCCAAGGCGATGCACGAGGCCGACGCCGCCGCCGGCTCCGCGGGCGAGAAGATGGGCGCGCCTCTGGCGCTCATCGGCGGCGCCTTCATGATGCTGATGGGCTACCCGCCCCTGGCCGGCATCATGGATTCGGCGACGCTGTCCGGGCCGGGCATCTAGTACCGCCCGGCCGGGCGATGCTGGCGCGCCGAGAGCCTCGGTTCTTTCGCTAACCGCAGGTGGGCAAGTGAGCGACTCTTGAGCGCCGTCGATTCAACGTCTGCACTGCCTAAACCGACGGACGGCTTCGCAGTCGACGACACCGCCGAGGATCCGCGAACGCAGCGACGGTGCCTTGCCGGCGTCTGGCTGGCCGCCGGCAGCGCGGTAGCGGCCATGGTGGCAGTCAGCTGGTACGTGGTCGTGCGCGATGGGGGCCAGCCGCCGGGCGGCGACATGATCGGCCATGCAGCAGCCGCGGAGTGGCTGCGGACGCTGCCCTGGTGGGACTGGCGAGGCTGGTCCGAGTGGTTCTACGGCGGACAGGCCATCGGCGTCAACTACCCACCCCTCGGGCACGCCTGGATGCGTTTCACGCACCCCGTTCATGGGCAGATGGCGGCCGTGGCGCTGGGCCTACTGGTGCTGCTGCCATGGGGGGCTCTGCGCCTGGCGCGCGCGGTGGGGTACGCCCCCCGTAAGCAGCGTTCGGCCGTGGCAGCAGTTCTGGTGCTGACGGCGGCGTCCGGCGGCATGCACTGGGTCCTCTCGGGATTCCATGTGCAGAGGACGTTCTTCGGCGGTTGGCCCGCCATGCTGGCAGTGGTCGGTGGCTTGTTCTGCGCGGCATGGGCGGCACGCTGTCGCGGGCCAGTGGCATGTGGAGTGGTCGCGGGATTGGTGATCCTCCTCAATGCCACGGTCGCACCGGGTGTGGCCGTGGTCGGCGTGGCGTTGCTCGCCACCAGCGGCGCCTCGTTCCGTCAGGCGGTTCGCTGGGCGGCAACGGCCGGTGCGGCGGCCTTGGCGGTATGCGCCTGGTGGTTGGTGCCGTTTGTGGCCGGCTGGGGTCGCCTGGTGCGCTGGGAGGTTCCACTCTTTACCGCATGGGGCAACGGTGGCGAGTGGCAGGCGGCGATTCTGGCGGCTCTCGGGGTGGTCGCGGCGTGGGCCGCCCGTAGCGGGTACGGCCCGTCCCGGCGCTTGGCCATTGCGGCCGCGGTCGGGTTACTGGCAACCTTGTTTGGCGATCTGTTCGGCTACCTGCGCCCCGAGCGCTGGCTCCAAGTGGCGATCCTGGTGGCCGCGGTTGGTGCGGCCGGCCTTTTCTCGACTGGTCGCCGCGACAGCACGCTTCGGCCGGTCCGGCCTGCCTGGGCCTTTCTGGCCCTCGCTTTTCTCACCGTCTTCGTTGTCATCACCGTGCGTCTCGAAGTGTTGCCTCTGGCCGTGTGGCTCCTGCTTTGGCCGCGGCGCACTTGGGCATGGGGTGGCGCTCTGGCTTGGGCCGCGGTCCTCCTGTGGGTTCCGCTGTGGGGATCAATCCGAACCGCACCATCCGAGCAGCCGGCCCCGACACCTCTGGAGGCCGTCTACGCGCACGCGGGCCCCGACGCCGAGGGTCTGGTGTATCTCGACCGTCTCTACAACTCCGCTTCGGGAGATTCACTCAGTTGCGCATGGAGCCATCCGTGGCAGACGACGGCGAATAGCGACGGGCGCCTCCGGCCGATGACCGGTTTGTACAGGGAAACGAGCCATACCGCAGAGTTCGTGACGGCCGAGATATCCCTACGCGGCGGCGCCTTCGGTCAGTCCGATGAAGAGCGCACGCACTGGTTCGAGGCTTGGGAGGCTGTTGGCAGCGCCTCGATGGACAGCCCGGCCGGTGCCGAAGCCCTGGGTGCCCGCTGGTATGCGAGTTGCGACCCGGACGGGGAGATTTCGGTAACCGAGCTCGCGGGCACCACAGTCGTCGGCACGACTATTGCTCCATATCCCGATGAGGAGGCGTGGCACCACGCCGCCGTCGACTGGTGGGTGCCGATCGCGACCGACGTTCCGGCAGATGGAGCTAGCAGCCGCGCACCGTTACCGGTCCTGTCATCGGGGGAGAGTGCCGCCCACCCTCCGGATCGGGCGGCCCAAGGTGTGACAGCGCATGTTGCGGGCGACAGCCTCACGGTCCGTGTCGAGGCGGCGGGCTGGGTGTGGCTGCGCATTCCCTGGGATCCCGACTGGCGCTCGGTGAATGCGACACCGGTGCGGAAGGGTGGTCCCGGACATCTCGTGATGTGGGCCGACCAAGGCGTTACCGAATTGCGTTGGTCGGTGCCGCGATCAGTGGATGTCGCCGCAATCGCCACGACCGGCGCCGCGGCGCTCCTCATCGGACTGTTTGCGGTCGTGAACCGGCGCCGCGGTTTTCAAGTCGACCTCGACAGACGCAGACCTGCATCCGAAGCGCTCGCGGTGTTTGGCGACACGGTGGACGGCTGGGCGAACGGCGCTTGCCGGCGGACACGTCGCCACGCTGAACGCGTGCGGCGTCGCAGTTGATGATGTGCTGCGACGTTCCACGGATGATCCGCATTACCGGCGATCTATTGCCATGGACCTCTAGTGGGCGGCCATGCTCGTGAGCAAGTTCCCGGCCGTCGGCCGGAGCGATCCTGCGCGGTCAGCGGATTCGACTGGCATACCAGGGACAGCGGCAGCGGCTGAGGATCGGCCGACCCAGCAACGCCGCCTCGCCGCGGTTTGGCTGGCCGCCGGTAGCGCGCTGGCGGCCATGGTTGCCGTCAGTTGGTACGTGGTCGTCCGCAACGGAGGGCAACCTCCTGGCGGCGACATGATCGGTCACGCTGCGGCGGCCGAATGGTTGCGGACGTTGCCGTGGTGGGACTGGCGGGGCTGGTCCGACTGGTTCTTCGGGGGCCAGGCCATCGGCGTCAACTATCCGCCTCTGGCCCATGCGTGGATGCGCTTTACCCATCCGGTCCATGGACAGATGGCGGCGGTGGCGCTCGGTCTGCTTGTGCTGTTGCCGTGGGGCGTCGTGAGGCTGGCACGCGCGCTGGGGTACGCGCCGCGCAACCAGCGCATTGCGCTGGGAAGCGTGCTGGCGCTGATCGCGGCGGCCGGGAACATGCAGTGGATTCTCGCTAGCTTCCACCAGACGCGCGGCTTCTTCGGTTCCTGGCCGGCGATGCTGGCAGTGGTTCTGGGACTGTTCTGCGCAGCCTGGGCGGCGCGCTGCTGCCAACCCGTGGCGTGCGGCATTGTGGCGGGCATCGCGATCCTGATGAACTCCACGGTCGTTCCCGGTGTGGCCGTGGTGTGTGCGGCACTGCTGGTAACCAGCGGCGCCTCGTTCCGTCAGGCGGTTCGCTGGGCGGCAACGGCGGGGTCTGCCGCCCTAGCCGTGTCCGCTTGGTGGCTGGTGCCGTTTGTGGCCGGCTGGGATCGTTTGGTTCGCTGGGAGGTTCCACTGTCCGAGGCATTGGAGTTGGGGGGCATCTGGCAGGTCGGAGTGCTTGCGGCATTGGGCGTGGCGGCGGCATGGGCAGCCCGTATTGATCGGGGACCCTCCCGACGCCTGACGCTCGCTGCTGCAGCAGGATTGATGGCAACATTGCTGGCCGATCTGTTCGGTTACCTCCGGCCCGAGCGCTGGCTGGCGCTGGCCGTACTTGTTGCCGCCGCGGCTGCTGCAGGACTGTTCGGGGCTACAAGCGATAGCGACAGGCAGGCGCAGGTGCGCCCCACCTGGGCTCTACTTGGTATGGCGTCGCTGATCGTGTTCGTCGTGATCACGGTCCGCTTGGAGGTCATACCGGTGGCATTGTGGCTTCTGTGGTGGCCGCGGCGCGTCTGGGCGGCCGCCGGGGCGCTGGCATGGGCCGGCGTCCTCCTCTTCGTTCCGTTCTGGGGTCAGCTCCATCACCCTGCTCCACTGGAACTGCCGGTGATGCCGCTGGAGGCTGCGGCAGCGCAAGGTGGTCCCGGTGCGGTGGGCTTTGTCTACATAGACAACCACTACACCACCGACTCCGGCGACATGGGTACGTGTGCCCGGGGCTATCCCTGGAACGGCGCGATCGCCACCGCCGGTCGCGTCCGCCCCTTGGTCGGTTTGTATAGGGAGACGAGTTCGGCGGCGGAGTTCGTGTCGGCCGCGTTCAGTGTGCACTCGGGTGACATCGCAGGGTCGAGGACGATCGGTCTTCGCCCGCACTGGACCGAGGTCTGGCAGGATTCCGGCCGTCCGGATCTTGACAGCGTCGTCGGGGCCGAAGCGCTCGGTGCCCGTTGGTACGCGTCCTGCGACACCGACGGAAACGTATCGGTGACGGAACTCCCCGGGACAATGGCCAGCGGAGTAACGGTGGCTCCGCACAGCGACGAGGCCGATTGGCATCGAGCCGCAGTCGAGTGGTGGCTGCCGATAGCGGCGGACGCCGCTGCAATTCCCGGAGACTGGTCTCCCTCCGTGCCGGTGCTGGTGCCAAGAGGCATCGCCGGCTACCCCCTTGAGCGTGCGGCCTCGAGTGTGTCTTTGACCGCAGAGCGAGACAGCCTCATGGTCCGTGCCGAGACAGCGGGATGGGCGTGGTTGCGTGTTCCGTGGGATCCCGACTGGCGTTCTACAACCGGCACGCCTGTTCACAAGGGAGGGCCGGGCCACCTCGTCGTATGGGCCAACG